>JQNH01000001.1:0-2832500 GCA_000745135.1 Rhizobiales bacterium YIM 77505
CGGCGGCGGCCGGTGTGCCGCCCGGGAGAACGAAGGAGCGGAGCGGCGACAGCTCCGCGTTGAGCTGGTCGATCTCCCGCTCGAGCCGCCCGACCTGCGAGTCGAGGATGCGCAGCGGCTCGTAAGGGAGGGGTTTCCCGGTTTCCGGGGTCGCAAGGTCGGCGCCGAGGTCGAAGAGCTCGTTCTGGATGCGCGCGAGCATGGCGTCGAGCTCGCCCTCCGTGTGGAGCCGGGCGAGGCCCACGCAGGCATTGGTTTCGTCAACCGTGCCGTAGGCTTCGATGCGAAGATCGTGCTTCTTGCGCCGCTCCCCCGTGGCGAGCGCCGTGGTGCCCTTGTCGCCTTTGCGGGTGTAGATGCGGGTGAGCGCGACCACGGCGGTCAGAAGGTGTAGCCGAGACGGGCTCCGATATTGGTCAGGCCGCGGTTCTGTCCGCAAGCCCCCGCATTGGAGAGGTGCTCAACTGTCGCGATCACGCTCCAATTGGCGCTGAGCCGGTAGCCTATGCTGCCGGATTCGCGGAACAGGGGTGAGCAGCCGAGGGCGGCCCGGTCGACGGGCACGACATCCCCCGTCTTGCCGTTGTGCACGGCGCCGCCGAAGCTCGCCTCGACGAAGAAGCGAGGCGTCACATCGATGGTCCAGGTGAGGCCCGCATAGGCGAAGCTGGTGTCGCCGCGGGTGTTGAGGCTGCCGCCGAGATGCGGCCGCGGCACGAAATAGCTCGTGAACAGGTCCGCCGTGGTGAACGGCTTGGCGAAGAGGATCTCACCGGTGATGTTGGCCGAGCCCGCCTCCGGGCCCCACGGGTCCTGGACCGAGGCGCCCACCCTGAGCTCGGAGACGAAGCTCATCGGCCGCGCCGGCGGCGGATAGGCGGCCGGGCCGATGACATCGGCGGCATCAGCGCTGCCGGCGACCTCATACATGATCAAGGCGATCGCCAGTCCGGCGATCGGACGAACCACCATCCACACCCCCTCTTTGCCTATTTCTTAGCACGTGCGCCGGGCAGAGCCAGCCCCGTCAGGTCGCGACGCGGTCGATTGGCGGCCAGTGTGGCTAAATCGTGTCACCCCTGAGGCAAGGGCGAGCGCGCCCTACGAGGCGCGCCACCACAGCACGCCCATGATCACGACGATGGCGATGAACTGGAGGAGCACCCGGGCGCGCATGAGCTTCTGGGACGTGGCCGCGCTGCCGCCACGCATCATGTTGACGAGCCCCAGGAGCAGCACCACCGCGACGAGACCCGTCGCGACGGGCACGAGGGCGTTGATCACCATATCCATGGAAAGGTCGTGTGCTCCCGCCGGCTCCCCACGCGCTCGCGGCTCCCGCCGTCAGTTCCGCCGCAAGAGGCGCTCGAAATATTCGAGCTCCTCGGGCGGACGCGTCGGGTCGCCGAGCTTGCGGCGCAGCTCCTCCATGATGCGGCGCGCCCGCTGCGCGGCGGACTCGTCGGCGGTGGGCACCTTCACCCGGCCGTCCGAGAAGTCGCGCGAGCGCGTCGGGCGTCCGAGGGGGTCGTTGTCCCGCTGGCCGGCGCGGCTGCGGCCTTCGGCCGTGCCGTCCCCGGGCTGATCCCCCGCCTGTTCGGTCCCGTCGCCCTGGCCCATCATCTGCTGCATCTGCTGGGCCATGCCCTGCATGCCCCGCTGCAGGCCCTCAAGGGCCCGTCCCTGCGAGTCGACCGCTTGGCCTTCCTGGCCCTGGCCGATCTGACCCTCCGCGTCGCGCATGGCCTGCTCGGCGTCCGAGAGGCCCTGCTCGCCCTGCATGCCCATGCCGCGCATACGCCGCTGGAGCTCCTGAAGCCGCTCGCGCAGCGCCTGCTGCCGCCGGCCCAGATCGCCCTGTTGCCCGTCCTGACCCTCGGCCTGCTCCTGCCCTTCACCTTGCTGGCCCTGTTGGCCCCGCTGACCACGCTGCCCCTGCTGTCCTTGCTGGCGCTGCCCTTGCTGGCCGCGCTGCTGCATGCGCCGCTGTTGGCCCTGGCGGAAGGTGTCGTCGCGCAGCTGCTGCTGCTCGCGGATCATGTTGTCCATGTCCTCCATCGCCCGATTCATTTCCCGGGCGAGGGGATCGGTCATGCGGCTGTTGGGGCGAGCCGTCTGCAGGTTCTCCAGGATGTTGCGGAGCTGGTCGAGAAGCCGCTGCGCCTCGGCGACATCGCCGCGGCGCATCATCTCCTCGATCTGGTTGAGCATGCGGTTGAGGTCGTCCTGGGTGATGGTCCGGTCGGGCGTGCGCTGGTTGGGCTGGTCCCCTTGCGCCTGCTGCTGCTCACGCTGCATGCGTTCGGCGAACTCGCGCAGGAAGCGGTCCATGGCCTGGCGCAATTCATCGGTGAGACGCTTGAGCTCCTGCTCGTCCGCGCCCCGGTCGAGGGCCTCGCGCAGGCGCTCCTGCGCCGCCCTGAGCTCCCGTTCGGCGTCGGAGAGATCGCCGTCCTCGATCTGCAGGGCCATCTGCCACAGCCACTCGGCGACATCCACGAGATCGGCGTCGGTCTTGGCGGCGCGCAGGCGCTGCGCGGCGATGCGCAAGCCGATGAAGACACCCCACTGCGGCGTATATCGCTCCGGAGCAATGAGAAGCGAGTCGAGCGCCACCTGGACGCGCTTGCGGTCGTCCGGGTCGAGCACGAGGATCCGACGCTGCTCCACCAGCGCCTTGGCAAGGGGTTTCGTGAACGGCCGCTGGGGCAGGGTGAAGTCGATGGTGTCGCTCCGTCCTTCCTGCTCGGCTTCGTCTCGGGCCAGGAGCGTCAGCCTGACGCGAGCGCCCGCCCAGGGGTGCTGCGTGAGGTCGACCGGCGACTTGGTGTCGGTTTCGCCTTGCGCATCCGCCGGGAGCGCCAAGGCGATGCGCGGCGGCGGCACCAGGGACCGGCGGCCCGCGAAGCCCTCGCCCTTCTCCACGACGCCTTCGGCCGAAACGAGGCCGTAATCGTCCTTGGCGCGGTAGGTCAGGTTGAAGGTGCCGCGGACATTCACCTCCGGCGGCGCGGAGAAGGAGATATCCGGCGGCCGGTCGGGGATCGCCTCGATGGTCAGGCGCACGCCGGAAGCAAGTCCGGTGCGCACCGAAAGATCGGCGTCGCCGGTCAGCGCAAAGCGCTGCTCGCGCAGGTCAGGACGCTGGTTCTCGGGCGCTGGCAGGGCGGACAAGCCGCGCCCGGGGGCGATGGCGACGTCGCCGCGGCCCGCCACCCGGAGGACGACCGTCGATTTCACCGGCGCTCGCAGGTGCTGCTGGCCGGCGGCGAGATCGATCATCAGCGGCGGGGCGCGGGTATAGAGCGGGGGATCAATCCAGCCGTCGACCCGCAGACTGGGGGACGGGGGGGCCGGAGCCCGCCAGTCGAAGGCGCTCACCAGGCGCTGCCCGATCTCCGGCCCTGCCACGAAGGCGCTGGCGACGAGCGCGACGACGCCGGCCGCGCGCAGCGCGAAGCGATCCCGGCCCGCCATGTTGGGGTGGGGCGGCGCGAGGCGAAGCCGGTCGACCGCTTCCTGCGCCCGGCGCCGATGCAGCTCCCACAGGGCGCGCGAACCCACATCCTCCTTGCCGAGGGCGAGGGTGTCCTCGAGCGCCCGGGCAGGGCCATGCCGAAGGCCGCTGTCGCGGTCCAGGCGATCGAGCCCGGCCGTTCGCCCCGGCCAGGCGACTCGGATGAGCGGCCAGAACGAAAGGACTGCCGCAACTCCGAACAGGATCAGCCCCACGCGCCGCCCCTCGGGCGGGAGATCAAGCCAAAGCCCGAGCCAGGACAGGGTGAGAAAGGCGATCAGGACCGCGAGCGGCAGCCACAGGGCGGGCCAGGCACGCTCCCACCACAGGGCCGCGCGGGCCAATCCGACGAGCCGGTCGAGCCGCTGCCGCCATAATGGCTGTGCAAGGCGGCGCCCGCCGAGCGACGCGCTCTCCGACGAGGTGGTTGTGCTTGCGCCCGGGGCCGGGCGGGGGCCGTCGCTCATGCCCTATACCTCATGCCCGAGCGCTCATTCGGCAAGCCTCCGGGGAGCCTTCGTGCGCCTAACGTCCAGCGCTTCTTCCTGGGTCCATCAGCGTAACACGGGCGGAATCCCAAACCAGCGCCAAATCGGCGCAGCTTCGGCGGAACGGATCCGTTCTCGCGCAACAGTGATGACCGGCCGGCGCCGACCTGTTCCTTCTTGTTGCTCCTGCCTGGTCTTCGCCTGCCTTTTGCCAGCCGGTCGCCGCGATCCTGGGTTTGATCATGCCCGTCCGAATCATCCACGACAGGGTGCGTCGCCGCATGCGGATCACGTCAACACATCAGGGGCTCGGGCAGCCGGGCCTGCAGCGTGAGGAGGGCGCCGAGGCGCCGCCGCTGATGCTCAAGGTGGCAGCCCTCATGGCGGATATCGAGGCCCTGAAGCGCGAACGCGCCGCGCAGCCCGTCTTGTCCGCCCGCCGGGCGCTTGCTTCACCTTATTTCAGGAGGCGCCGGCCGCAGCCGGGCCGCGGACAGGCCGCATGAGGCGCGCTCTCAGGCGAGCCAGCCGGGCAGACGGTCAAGGCCGATGAGTTCCTCGTAGGTCTGGCGCGGGCGGACGATCGCCGCTTCGCCGCCGCGCACCAGGACCTCGGGCACCAGGCGGCGGGTATTGTAAGTGCTCGCTAGGACGGCCCCATAGGCACCGGCGGTCATGACCGCGAGGAGGTCGCCGGGACGGACGGCCGGCAAAGTCCGCGACAGGGCGAGATAGTCGCCGCTCTCGCACACTGGGCCTACCACATCGGCGGTGATGAACGGCGCGTCGCGGCGGGGCTCCACGATCGGCTTGATGTCATGATGGGCGTCGTAGAGCGTCGGCCGGACGAGATCGTTCATGGCGGCGTCGACGACGATGAAGGTCTTGCCCTCGCCCTCCTTCACATAGATCACGCGGGTCACGAGGATGCCGGCATTGCCGCAGATCATGCGGCCCATCTCGAAGACGAGCTTCAGGTCGAGGCCCTGGGTGTGGCGCTTGACGATGGCCGCATAGGCCTGCGGGTCGGGGGGCGGCTCCGTGTCCTCCCGATAGGGAATGCCAAGCCCGCCGCCGAGATCGATATGGTCGAGGGGGTGCCCGTCGGCCAAGAGGTCCCGGGCGAGTTCCGAAAGGAGCGCTGCGGCGTTGTCGAAGGGGCCAAGGTCGGTGATCTGGCTGCCGATATGCATGTCGACACCGGCGACCTTCAGCCCCGGCAGCCGGGCGGCCTCGGCATACACGGCGCGGGCGCGCGCGATCGGGATCCCGAACTTGGTCTCGGAATGGCCGGTGGAGATCTTGCGATGGGTCTTGGCGTCCACGTCCGGGTTGACGCGGACGGAGATGGGCGCGCGCACGCCCTTGGAGACGGCAACCTCCGAGAGGGCGGCGAGCTCCGGCTCCGACTCGACGTTGAAGCAGAGGATGCCGGCGTCGAGAGCCAGTGCCATCTCCTCCCGGGTCTTGCCGACCCCGGAGAAGACGATGCGCTCGCCAGGCACTCCGGCCGCCAGCGCGCGCCGGAGCTCCCCTTCCGAGACGATATCCATGCCCGCGCCGAGGCGCGCCAGCGTCTTCAGCACCGCCTGGTTGGAGTTCGCCTTGACCGCGAAGCAGACAAGAGCGTCGCGGTCAGCGAAGGCCTGCGTGAAGACGCGGAAGTGCCGCTCGAGGGTGGCGGTCGAATAGCAATAGAAGGGCGTGCCGATCTCACCTGCGAGCCGGCTCAGATCGACATCCTCGGCGTGCATGACGCCGGCGCGATAGGCGAAATGGTGCATGGGTTCTCACGGGCGACAGCAGCGCTGCCGGGCGCCTCAGAGCAGCGGATCGAGGATGAAGGGCTCCTTCGGGATCACGGGGCCGCGTCGCCGCCCGCCGGAGGAGGTCGGGACCGGGGAGGGGAGGGTGCCCTTCGCCTGCGGCTCCTCGTCGTCCATCTCCGGAGCGCGCGCGCTGCCCTCGCTCTGGCCCGTCTGCCCAACCGCCTGAATCTGGGTCTGGCCGACGGTGGTTGCGCCGGGAGCGCGCGGCCGGGACGTCTGAGCGGCCGATTCGGGCGGCAGTTCCAGCGGTCCCCGCCGGCCGCAAGCGGCAAGACTCAAGGCCACGAGGCCAACGAGAAGAAGGGTGCGCCCGCCGCGGGACAGGCTCGTCATCGGTACAAGGCTCCGGAGCATCGGCGCCGAGATAAAGCATAACCGCGCGGGAGGCGAGACCCGGCGCGCCGGATTTTCCCGACGGCGAGCCCTCGCGGGGCTCTATGAACTACCGGTGCGCCGCTTCGCGATCTCCGACACGAGGATGCCGAGGGCGATGACGAGCGCCGCGGCCCAGGTCAGGACGGTGTAACGCTCGCCGAGGATCAGGAAGCCTCCGAAGAGGCCCAGGACCGCGCCGGCGTAGCCGATCTGGCTGAAGGAGACGATGCCGCCGGTCTTCTGAAGCTCGAAATAGATGATGTTGCCGAAGCTGGCGAGGAGTGCCGCAGCGGCAAGACAGGCGAGACCCGTTGGGGACGGGGCGCTCGCGGCGAAACCGCCGGAGAGGGCAAGGGCGGCGCCAAGCCACAGCGCCGCGCCAGCGGAAGTGGCGAGAGCCAGGTCGAAGGCGACGGCGCCAGGTGGCCAGTAGAGCGTACGATAGATGTTGCCGAAAGCGATCGAGAACGGCGCCAGCATGGCGAGCGCGACCCAGAGCCCGTCGCCCGACAGGTTCCCCGATCGGGACAGGGCGAGCAGGACGGCGCCGCCGAAGGCGACGGCGATGCCGATGCCCCGGCCGAGGGACGCGCGCTCCAGGCCGAAGAGGGCGGCGAGCACGAAGGTGAGCGGGGTCGGGAAGGCGTAGGCGAGGGAAGCCACCGCGGCGCTCACATAGGCGGAGGCGCTGTAGATCAGCGTCTGGGGGATGGCGGCCGAGATGAGCCCGGCGATCAGGCCGTACAGCGCGATGCCGCGGGGAAGGGGGCGGCCGGTGCGGCTGAGCAGGCGGGCGAGGCCCAGGACGAGCGTCGCCCCGGCCGCGCTCGCCAAGGCATAGAGCATCGGCGAGGCACCGCTCCCATTCGCCCCCTTGGCGAGCAGCGTATGGGCGGCGATGACGGCGCCGTTGAGGACGAGGAGCGTGGCGGCCTTGCGGCTCTCGCTCATGCGGGCGCGTCCCGTTCGCGCTTCAAGCGCATGAGCCAACGCCTCGCCTGCCGGCGGACATTGGCGGGCGCCGTGCCGCCATAGCTCGTGCGGCTGCGAACGGATTTCTCGACACCCAGCACGCCGAAGATCTCCTCCGTGATGCGCGGCTCGACCGTGCGCATGTCGTCGAGCGTGAGCTTCTCGAGCCCTACCTTCCGCTCCGAGGCCATTGCCACGAGGCGGCCGGTGACGTGGTGGGCCGCGCGGAAGGGAAGGTTCAACGCCCGCACCAGCCAGTCGGCAAGATCGGTGGCGGTGGCGTAGGCCGCGCCCGCCCAGCGCTTCATCGCCTTCGTGTCAGGCTCCATGTCGCGCACCATGCCGGCGGTGGCCGCGATGCACAGCGACAGGGTGTGAAGCGCGTCGAAGACGCCCTCCTTGTCCTCCTGCATGTCCTTGGAATAGGCGAGCGGCAGGCCCTTCATGACGACGAGCAGCCCTTGCAGGGCGCCGAAGATGCGCCCGGCCTTGCCGCGCACGAGCTCCGCCGCGTCCGGGTTGCGCTTCTGCGGCATGATCGAGGAGCCGGTGGTGAACCGGTCGGAGAGCCGCACGAAACCGAACTGGGGCGTCACCCACAGCACGATCTCCTCGGCAAAGCGGGACAGGTGGACGGCGCAGATCGCGGCGGCGGCCAGCGTCTCGAGCGCGAAATCGCGGTCGGAGACGGAATCGAGGGAGTTGGCGGTGGGCCGGTCGAAGCCCAGGGCCTCGGCCGTCATGAACCGGTCGATCGGGAAGGAGGTGCCGGCGAGCGCCGCCGCGCCGAGCGGGCATTCGTTGAGGCGCCGGCGAGCGTCGGCGAAGCGGCCGCGGTCGCGGGCGAGCATCTCCACATAGGCGAGAAGATGATGGCCGAAGGTGACGGGCTGCGCCGACTGGAGATGCGTGAAGCCCGGCATCACCGCGCCCGCATGAGCGAGGGCCTTCTCGGCCAAGGCCATTTGCAGCTCGGCGAGCTGGCCGTCGAGGGCGTCGATGGTGTCGCGCACCCAGAGCCGCATATCGGTGGCGACCTGGTCATTGCGCGAGCGCGCTGTGTGCAGCCGTCCGGCTGCCGGACCGATGAGCTCGTTCAGGCGGGACTCCACGTTCATGTGGATGTCTTCGAGCGCCCGCGAGAAGCTGAACCTGCCCTCGGCGATCTCCTCGGCGACCGTCTTGAGGCCGCGCTCGATCTCGGCCGCATCCTCGCGCGGCAGGATGCCGGTCTTGGCCAGCATGGCCGCATGCGCCAGAGAGCCGCGGATGTCCTGGGGCGCAAGGCGCTTGTCGAAGTCGATGGAAGCGTTGATCTCCTCCATGATCTCCGCCGGGCCGCTCGCGAAGCGGCCGCCCCACATCCGGTTGCTCATCGACCTCGTCCGTTCTGATCCGTCATGACCGACGCCAAGCCTCGCTCCCGCCCTCCGCTGCTCGCGGGCCTCGCCGTTGTCGCGCTGATCGGGCTGGGCGCCGCCCTATACGGGACAATGTCCGACGTGAGCAACAGCGCCGCTGCCGAATGCCGTGCCGCTGCGCCCGTCGTCGAGCGCCTGAAGCCGCTTGCCCGCGGCGAGGTCGCGGCCTTCCAGGTGGCGAGCGCCCCGAAACCGCTGCCGGGCATCGCGTTTCAGAGCCCTCAAGGGCAGCCCCTGACGCTCGCCGATTTCAAAGGCCGCACCGTGCTCCTGAACCTTTGGGCGACCTGGTGCGCACCCTGCCGACACGAGATGCCGGCCCTGGACAAGCTCCAAGCGGAACTCGGCGGGCGGGACTTCGAGGTCGTCGCCGTCAACATCGATACCCGCAACCTGGATAAGCCCAAGGCATGGCTCGGGGAGGTCGGGGTGAAGCACCTCGCCTACTACGCCGATCCCCAGGCCAAGATTTTCCAGGACCTGCGCCAAGCGGGGAAGGCAGTCGGGATGCCGACGACCTTTCTCCTCGACGCCCAGGGTTGCGAGCTCGGCCAGCTCAGCGGCGCTGCCGATTGGGGGAGCGAAGACGCCGTGAAGCTCATCCGCGCCGCTCTTGCAGGTTAGCGCTCGCGATCGCGCTTCAAGCGCTCCACCTCTCGTCATCCGATCAAGGCCGGATCCCGATGATGCGAATCCGGCGGATTGCTTTAACCGCATGCGAGCCCCGCGCTGCCAGACTGCCGCAAGAGCAAGGGTGCGACGATGCGGATGCATACGGTGGTCATGGTCGGGCTGGCGATCGTCTTTGGCGGTCTTGCCATGCTGGCGGGCCAGAAGTACCTCGCGCGGCAGGCGGCCCTCCACAGGCCTCAGGAGGTCGCCGCGGCGCAGCCGCCTGCTGTCGCCATGACGACGGTCGTGGTGGCGGCGTCACCGATCCGCTACGGCGACGACATCCACGCCCGCAACCTGCGCGAGGTGGCCTGGCCGGCCGATTTCGCTCCGGCCGGCGCCTTCAAGAGCGTGAGCGAGATTATCGGCGCCGGCGGGCGGCGCGTGGCGCTCGCCGCCATCGAGCCGAACGAGCCGGTGCTGCCGGCGAAGATCACCGGCCCCGGCCAGCGCGGCACCCTCTCGGCGCTCATCGAGGAGGGCATGACGGCCGTGACGATCCAGGTGAACGAGGTCGTCGGCGTTGCGGGGTTCGTGCTTCCGGGGGATCGGGTAGACGTGCTCGTCACCCGCCATGAGACGAGCGGAGACGGTGGTCCGGGGGCTGCGCCGACCTCCACCTCCTATACCGACGTGGTGGTCCAGAATGTGCGCGTGCTCGCCGCCGGGCAGATCGCCGATGAGCGGGCCGACAAGCCGGCCCTCGTGAACGCCGTGACGGTCGAGGTCGCCCCGATCGCGGCGCAGAAGGTGGCGCTTGCGAGCAAGGCAGGGGCGCTGTCGCTGGTCCTGCGCCGGGCCGGCGAAGTCGCCGCGCGGCCGGCCCGCCGGGTGGCGCTCGGAGAAATCGGCACGGGCGAGCCGACGAACTCCTCGACTGTCACGGTTCGGGTCGCGCGCGGCATGGAACGCCGCGAATATGCGGTGCCCGCCCAGGGGCAGGCCTTGCCCGTGAACGCGAATGTGGCAAGCGTCGCGCCCGCGGCGCCTCAGCCCGCGCGCCGAACCGTTTCGCAGAGCGGGATGCCAGGCCAGGGCCTGTGAGGCCATGCTGGGGCGCGCCGTCCGTCGCTTCGCAAAGGATGAGCGCGGCAACGCGCTCCTCTTGTTCGGCCTCGCGCTGGTTCCGCTCATCGGTTCGGCGGGCGGGGCGGTCGATTACGCAGAGGCCCTGCGCCGCCGCACGGAGCTTCAGATCGCGCTCGACGGGGCGACCATGGCGGTGGCTCGGCAGGCGCCCATGGCGGCGACGGAGACCCAGACGGCCATCCATAACGCCACGGCCGAGCGCCTTACCGCGAGCGGCATCAAGCCGGAGGAGTGGCGGATCGTCACCGCCGCCGACGTGAATGGTCGCGTGTCCGCCACGGCCGAGCTGAAGGTTCAGACCAGGTTCCTCGGGCTCATGGGCATCCCCGAGATGACCATGAGCACCTCCACCGAGGTCGCGCGTCACAAGAAGCTCGAGGTGGCGCTCGTCCTCGATACGACCGGCTCGATGGCGACGAACAACCGGATCGGCGCCTTGAGGGACGCCGCGAGGACGCTCATCGATTCGCTCTATGCTGCGCCCAACGCCAAGGACATGGTGAAGACGGCGCTCGTCCCCTTCGTGACGACCGTCAACATCAAGGTGCCGGGCGTGTTCGACTGGGCCTGGATCGACACAGGCGCCAAGGCGAAATACCACGGCATCAACTTCAACCTGACGAACGGCCAGCGCACCAGCCACATCAAGCTGTTCAACGACTTGTTCAACAGGACCGACGGGAGCGGCTGGAAGGGCTGCGTCGAGGCGCGGGCCGAACCTTATGACGTGGAGGACACGCCCCCCGACCCCAGCGTTCCCGACACGCTGTTCGTGCCCTGGTTCTGGCCGGACGAGCCGGATTCCGGCATCGCCTATGTGGCCGGCACGGCCTACAACAACAATTACATGCCGGACGACTACACGGTGCCCCAAGGCACCGATCCGAAGACCACCGCTCCCGACCGTCAGCGCAACACGACGAAGTACCGGAACAAGCGCTCTTACGCCACCATCGATCAGACCCCCTCGGACACCTCCGGCCCCAACAAGAGCTGCCCGGAGCCGTTGACGCCCCTCACCAACGATGCCGACCTCATGCGCACGCGCATCGCCGCCATGCGCCCATGGAACAACTCCGGCACCAACATCGCGCAAGGGATGGTGTGGGGCTGGAGCGTGCTCTCGCCCGAGATCCCCTTCACGGAGGGCGTCCCCTACGACGATCCGACGACCCAGAAGGCCATGATCGTGCTCACCGACGGCGAGAACGAGGTCTATGGCGGCTGGTCGAACCACAACCGGTCGGACTACTCGTCCTACAACTATCTCGGGGTCAACCGCCTCGGCACCACCGACAAGACGCAGGGCGTCGCCAAGGTGAACGAGAAAGTCGCGGCGCTCTGCGCCAAGATCAAGGCGAAGAACATCCGCGTCTACACGATCACCTTCGAGCTGAACTCTGCGACCGGGCAGGCGCTCTTCCGCGACTGCGCGACCAAGCCCGAGCTCTACTACAACTCGCCCTCAACGGGCGAGCTGAAGAACATCTTCCAGCTCATCGCCAACGACCTCGGCCGCCTGCGCTTCAGCCGTTGAGCCGCGACGCCCCTCGGCTTCAGGCGGACTGCCTGACCGGAATGCCTTTCGTGGCGAAAAGCTGCTGCAGCTCGCCCGATTGGAACATTTCGCGCGTGATGTCGCAGCCGCCGATGAACTCGCCCTTCACATAGAGCTGCGGGATCGTCGGCCAGTTGGAATAATCCTTGATGCCCTGGCGGATGTCCTGGTCCTCGAGCACGTTGATGCCCTTGTAGGGGACCCCGAGGTAATCGAGGATCTGAACCACCTGGCCCGAGAAGCCGCACATGGGGAATTGCGGCGTGCCCTTCATGAAGAGCACCACGTCGTTAGACTTCACTTCGTTGTCGATGCGGGTGTGGACGTCGGTCATGTCTACGGGTCCTTCTCGGCCTTTGGTCGCCACGAGGTCAGGAGGATATATAGCCGTTCAACGGCGACATCATAGGTGAAGTCGTCGGCCAGGAGTTCATCGAGGCTGAAGGGGCAAGTCCGCGGAATGGAGGGCGGCACGCCGAGGGGGCGACGTGGGATCTCCCGCATCGCCTGCTCGAACGCCTGCCGCCACAGCCGATCGAGGTCGAGCCGCGCCCGAATCGTGGGGCTGAGTTCGCGCCTCGCTTCGTCTTTTCCGTCGAACGTCCGGCTGATGCGCTGGTGCCGCAGGAGCGAGTCCGGATCGCAATAGCCTGCGATGGCCTGGACCAGCACCTCGCGCAGCCCGGTTTCGGCGTGGGCAAGCGCTGACCGGCCGACGTCCTCGATCGCGCTCGCCACGCGCTCCCAATCTCCCGAGGACGCCACCTCCGTGTCGATCAGCGCCCGAAGCGCGGTCGCCTGCTCCTCGGACCAGCGGAGGATGTCGGTGTCGTAAAGGGATTTCACGGTTACGGCCCCCTTCGGGCGAGCGCAGCCTTGAGATGGGCGATCAGGTCGAACTCCCCTTCCAGCAAGTCGTCGAAGGACAAGGGGCACCGTGGCGGAAGCTGAGGAACCGCGCGATCGAACGCTTCCAAGGCCAGGGCGGCCCGCCGGCAAGCCTCCGCCCAGACCTCCTCCAGGTTGATCCGCTGCCGCATGGCCGGCCGGGTCTTGGCTTGCGCCTGGCTGAGGAAGAATCGGACTTCCCGGCTCCATTGCTGCGCCGACAGGGAATCCGGATCGGCGATGATCTTCAGCCCATGCGCCAGGGCGTTCGTGAGGAGGCTCTCCACCGCGCGGCGCTGGTCGGACCCCACGTCCTGGATCTCCTCGATGACGTTCTCCCAGTCGATGGTGTTCGCCCAGACGCCAGGGGTGGTGGCGAGGCGACGCAGGGCGGCGACCTGAAGTTCGGCCCAGGCCTCCCGATCCTCCGTGTAGAGCGCTGCGAAATCCATCCCTCGGCTCCAGGAAGTCGCTCAATCCTGGGGCGTCGCGGTCGTCAGGGCAAGGGCGTGCAGGACGCCGCCCATGCGGCCTTGCAGGGCGGCATAGACCATCTGGTGCTGCTGGACGCGGCTCTTGCCCTTGAAGGCGGCCGAGGTGACGGTGGCGGCGTAGTGGTCGCCGTCGCCGGCGAGGTCCTTGATCTCGACCGTGGCGTCGGGGATCGCGGCCTTGATCAGGCTCTCGATCTCGCGGGCGTCCATGGGCATGGGGGTCTCTCCTTGGCGTCTTGGCCAGCCTATGGGGTGGGAGCGATCTCGCCGCTCATATAGGCCGGAAGCCAGCGCTCATGGGCGGTGCGCAGTTCGGCCACCGATATGGGCTCCTCGCCAGGAAGCGTCAACGAATCGGCACCGGTCATGCCGAGGATCACGGCCGGGATGCCCTTGGACGCGGCGCTATAAAGGATGTCCGGCGCCGAATCCCCATCGACGGCAATGACATAGCGGCCCTGATCCTCGCCGAAAAGGAAGGCGTTGCAGGGCAGGTCGACGGGGCATTCCGGCACCAGGGCCCCGATGCCGCCCGCCATCGCCATCTCGGCGAGGGTGACGGCGAGGCCCCCGTCAGAGCAATCATGTACCGTGTCGACAAGGCCAGAGCTGATGAGATGGCGCACGAAATCGCCGTTGCGCTTCTCGGCGGCGAGGTCCACGGGAGGCGGGGCGCCCTCCTCGCGCCCGCAGATGTCGCGCAGATACAGGGACTGACCGAGCCAGCCCTTCGTCTCGCCGATGACGATGAGGACGTCCCCCTCACGCTTGAAGGCGAGGGTGGCGTGCTTGCGCACATCGTCCAGCACCCCGACCCCCCCGATGGTCGGGGTCGGCAGGATGCCTTGGCCGTTCGTCTCGTTGTAGAGGGAGACGTTGCCGGAGACGACCGGGAAGTCGAGGGCGCGGCAGGCCTCGCCGATGCCGCGGATGCAGCCGACGAGCTGGCCCATGGCCTCCGGCCGCTCGGGGCTCGCGAAGTTGAGGTTGTCGGTGACGGCGAGCGGCTTGCCGCCGACGGCGGTGATGTTGCGCCAGGCCTCTGCCACCGCCTGCTTGCCGCCTTCCACCGGATCCGCCTCGCAGTAGCGCGGCGTCACGTCGGTGGTGAGGGCGAGGCCCTTCGGCCCGTCCTCGACACGCACGATGGCGGCGTCGCCGCCCGGCGCCTGCACGGTGTTGCCAAGGATGAGATGGTCGTACTGCTCCCAGACCCAGCGCTTGGAGCAGAGGTCCGGCGAGCCGACGAGCCGCTTCAACGCCTCCACGTTCGAGACCGGTGCCGCCACCGTCTCGGGCGCGATGGCCTGCCGGAAGACGTTGGAGATGTGTGGGCGGTCATAGACCGGCGCCTCGTCGCCGAGCTCCTTGATAGGCAGGTCGGCCACGATCTCGCCGTGGTGCTTGACGACGAAGCGCAAGGTGTCCGTGGTCTTGCCGATGATCGCGAAATCGAGGCCCCATTTGCGGAAGATGGCTTCCGCCTCGGCTTCCAAGCCCGGCCTCAGTACCATGAGCATGCGCTCCTGGCTCTCGGAGAGCATCATCTCGTAAGGAGTCATGCCCTCCTCGCGGCAGGGGACCTTCTCCAGCCACAGCTCGATGCCGAGGTCGCCCTTGGCGCCCATCTCGACGGCGGAGCAGGTGAGGCCCGCCGCGCCCATGTCCTGGATGGCGATGACGGCGCCCGACTTCATGAGCTCGAGGCACGCTTCGAGCAGGAGCTTCTCCGCGAAGGGGTCGCCGACCTGGACGGTCGGGCGCTTCTCCTCGGACGTGTCGTCGAACTCGGCCGAGGCCATGGTCGCCCCGTGGATGCCGTCGCGGCCGGTCTTGGAGCCGAGATAGACGATCGGGTTCCCGACGCCCGTCGCCTTGGCGTAGAAGATCTCGTCCGCCTTGGCGAGGCCGACGGCCATGGCGTTGACGAGGATGTTGCCGTTGTAGCGCTCGTGGAAGCCGACCGAGCCGCCGACGGTGGGCACGCCGAAGGAGTTGCCGTAGCCGCCGATGCCGGCGACCACGCCGGCGAGGAGATGGCGCGTCCTGGGGTGGTCGGGCGCGCCGAAGCGCAAGAAGTTGAGCGCCGCGATGGGCCGCGCGCCCATGGTGAACACGTCGCGCAGGATGCCGCCCACCCCCGTCGCCGCGCCCTGGTAGGGCTCGATGAAGGAGGGGTGGTTGTGGCTCTCCATCTTGAAGACCACCGCCTGCCCGTCGCCGATATCGATGACGCCGGCGTTCTCGCCAGGGCCCTGGATCACCCAGGGAGCCTTGGTCGGCAAGGTGCGCAGGTGAATGCGCGAGGACTTGTAGGAGCAGTGCTCGTTCCACATGGCCGAGACGATGCCGAGCTCGGTAAGCGTCGGCTCACGGCCGATGAGCGCCTTGAAGCGCTCGTATTCGTCCTCTTTCAGCCCGTGCTCCCTCACGAGTTCCGGGGTGATGGGCGCGTCGTTGCGGATCATCGGCGTCTCAACGGGTCGGGCTCGGGGTCGGCCCGGCCATAGCCCCTAAAGGCCCGCCCTGGCAACGGCGCCGGACGTCGCCCCGAGCCTTTCCAGCGCGTTTACGGGGAGCAGCCGCCCTTCCGCCGAACCGTGTCAAAGCGGGACAAGGTGCGCTGGCACGCCTCTCGCAGCCATGGCTGCATCCGCGGCGGCGGTTAAGAGGAGGCGACCGATGGCGATCTGGCAGCGTTTCAAGACGGATCAGCGGGGCGCCACGGCGGTGATGTTCGGGCTCGCGCTCGTGCCGGTCATGGGCCTCGCCGGGGCTGCGATCGACTACGGCCGCGCAACGGCCGCCCGCATGCATTTGCAGCGGGCGGTGGACGATGCGGCGCTGCTTCTCGTGCGCGAGGCCTCCGCCCTCAAGGACGCCGAGCTGAAGCGTCAGGGAACCGAGGTGGTCAAGGGCCTGATGGGGGTGGCGCGCGGCGTGTCGCTCGATCGCATCGAGGTCAGCCGCGACGGGCGAAGGATCCGGGTCGCCGCCGAAGGGACCGTGGCGACGACCTTCATGGGTGTCGCTGGGTTCGCGTCCATGAAGATCGCCTCGGAGGCCCAGTCGACCTGGGGGATGCAGAAGATCGAGCTCGCCCTCGTCCTCGACAACACCGGCTCCATGAACGAGAGCCCGCAGGGCAAGCGCAAGATCGACGAGTTGAAGGCGGCGGCCGGCCGGCTCCTGGAGGATCTGCGCGCCGTGGCGCAGGAGCCCGACACGGTGAAGGTCTCGATCGTCCCGTTCGACACCGAGGTCCGCCTCGACACCAAGTACCGCAACGAGAGCTGGCTGCGCTGGGAGAACCCCGCGGATCGCCTGTCCTGGACCGGCTATGTGGAGGACCGCGACCAGCCGCACGACGTGACGGCCGCTCCCGCGACGGGCGACGCGGCGACGAAGCACCGGGCGCGGCGGGTGAGCCGCTACCCGGCGGGCACCGGTACCGGCCGCGGCGACATCGCCGCCATCCGCCCGCTCACCTCTCTTTACGGCTATGCCGATTATCAGGCCCTCACTGACACGGTTGCGGCCATGCGCCCGCGCGGCAACACCAACATCACGCTCGGTGTCGTGTGGGGGCTCGCGACCCTCACGAAGTCGGATGCCTTCTCGGAGGCGGAGCCCGTCGGCACGAAGGGCGTCAAGAAGTTCATGATCGTCCTGACGGACGGCGAGAACACGCAAAGCCTCGTCAACGGCGCCGTCAATACGAAACGCAGCGTCATCGACGCCCGCACGCGCCTTGCCTGCGAGACCGCCAAGGGCGTGGTCACGGTCTACACGATCCGCCTCGTCGAAGGGAACGCGGACCTCCTGCGCAACTGCGCCAGCGATCCGGACAAGTACTATGACGTGACCGATCCCTCGAAGCTCGACGGCGTGTTCCAGGCAATCATCCGCGAGATCTCGGGCACGCGGCTGAGCGTGTGAGGACACCTCTTCTCCCCGCCGTGCGGGGAGAGAGGACGCTACGCCGCCCTCGCGACGAGGCTCTCGAACAAGCCGCGCCCGTCGGTGCCGCCGGCGAGGTCGTCGATGAGGTTCTCCGGGTGCGGCATGAGGCCGAGCACGTTGAACTTCTCGGAATAGACGCCGGCGATGGCGTTCAGGGAGCCGTTCCGGTTGGCGTCGGCGGTCACGTTGCCCGCCTCGTCGCAGTAGCGGAAGGCGATGCGGCCCTCTCCTTCGAGGCGGCCGATGGTCGCCTCGTCGGCGAAATAGTTGCCCTCGCCATGGGCGACGCACACCTTGATGACCTGGCCCGGGGCGTAGCGGCGCGTGAAGGCCGTGTCCGTGCGTTCCACCTTCAGGTGCTGCCAGTGGCAGATGAATCTGAGGTTCGCATTGCGCATGAGAACGCCCGGCAGCAGCCCCGATTCGCATAGGATCTGGAAGCCGTTGCAGATGCCGAGCACCAGGCCGCCGCGGGCCGCGTGGGCCCTGACTGCATCCATGATCATGGTCCGCGCCGCAATGGCGCCGCAGCGCAGGTAATCGCCATAGGAGAAGCCGCCCGGCAGCACCACGAGGTCCGTGCCTTTCGGCAATTCGTCCTCGGCATGCCAGACCGTCGCAACCTCGCCCCCCGCGAGGCGCAGGGCGCGCGCGACGTCGCCGTCGCGGTTGGAGCCGGGGAAAACGACGACGGCGGCTTTCATGGCCTCACGCCAGCTCCACGCGGTAGTTCTCGATGACCGTGTTGGCGAGGAGCTTCTCGCAGGCCTCGTTCAGGGCCGCTTCAGCCTTGGCCCTGTCCGTCGTGTCGAGTTCCACGTCGAACAGCTTGCCCTGGCGGACGCTGGCGACGCCCTCGATCCCGAGCGATCTCAGCGCCCCCTCGATCGCCTTGCCCTGGGGGTCGAGGACGCCGGACTTCAGGGTGACGGTGACGCGGGCTTTCATGGCGGCGCTGGTCTTTCAGGTGAAGGACAGGGCCGCCTAGCACAGCCCGCCGCGCGACTCCATCCCTCCCGCGGGGGTGCGAGGGTGGAGGAAGGATTAGCGGTCAGCGCAGCCGCGCCGCGACCTCGCGGGCGGCGAGCCTGACGCCGTCCTCGCTCTCGCCGATGACGAGCGCCACGCGAAGGGTGTCGCCATTCGGCAGGCCGAGCGCGACCGCGTGGGCAGGCCGCGAACCATCGGCGCGCATGAGGGTAATGGAGAAGCCGGAGAGGCGGCCCTCGTGAAACGGGCGCGCTGTCGCCACGGTGCGGATCGCCTTGCGGTGCGGAGCGGTGTCGGCCGCATCGCGCTCCTGAAGATAGCGGACGAGGCGCTGCGGGTCTTCGAGGGTCGTCGCAAGCTCGCGCGCCGCCGCGTCGGTGGCGCGAAACACGGCGATCCCGACGCGCGGCGCGCAGTCCGGGGCAAGACAGGCGCCGATCCCCTCCGCCTTGATCTCACCCTCGGCGATCCAGCCGCGGAGCGGCAGGGTCATCCAGCCCCCGCCCGCCGGTATCTCGTCGATATGGGCCGGAAGGTAGATGCAGCTCCCGAGCGCCAGCGCGGCCACCAAGGGCGAGGCGGCGAGAAGGCGTTGGCCGAAGCGGGGGGTTGGACGGGGCACGCGAGGTCAAAAGGCGAATCGGTGCACGCTCGATGCGGCGAGCGTGGAAGGCAACCCTATGCCCTGAACCCTCTCCCTCGTCGGGAGAGGGCGAAGATGAAAGCGCCCGGCATCGGGCCGGGCGTCCGAAGGCACGAGGAGAGCAAGCCCGTCACTGGACGAGCCGCGGGCCGCCCATGGCGGGCTTCTCGTTCTCGCCCAGAATCCCGAGGCGGCGGGCGACCTCGGAATAAGCCTCAATCAGGCCGCCGAGGTCGCGACGGAAGCGGTCCTTGTCGAGCTTGTCCTGGCTCTTGATGTCCCAGAGGCGGCAGGAATCCGGCGAAATCTCGTCGGCGACCACGATGCGCATCATGTCGCCCTCCCAGAGACGGCCGCATTCCATCTTGAAATCCACGAGGCGGATGCCGACGCCGAGGAAAAGGCCGGAGAGGAAGTCGTTGACGCGGATGGCGAGCGCCATGATGTCGTCGATCTCCTGGGGCGTCGCCCATCCGAAGGCGGTGATGTGCTCCTCGGAGACAAGCGGGTCGCCGAGCGCGTCGTTCTTGTAATAGAACTCGATGATCGAGCGCGGCAGCTGCGTGCCCTCTTCGAGGCCCAGGCGCTGGGCAAGGGACCCTGCGGCCACGTTCCGCACCACCACCTCGAGCGGGATGATCTCGACCTCGCGGATCAGCTGCTCGCGCATGTTGAGGCGGCGGATGAAGTGGGTCGGGACCCCGATATCGTTGAGGTGCTGGAAGACGAACTCGGAGATGCGGTTGTTGAGGACGCCCTTGCCGTCGATGACCTCGTGTTTCTTGGCGTTGAACGCAGTCGCGTCGTCCTTGAAGTGCTGGATGAGCGTTCCGGGCTCCGGCCCCTCATAGAGGACCTTCGCCTTGCCCTCGTAGATGCGACGGCGGCGGTTCATGGGGATGTACCGTGGTTTGAGGAAGTCCATTGGGTGGGCCGAGGCTCCGTATGACACAAAAACCCGCGGCGGGGCGGGGCGCGGTCGTGGATCAGTGACCGGCCGTCCGCTGGCCGGCAACCTAGCCGATCGGGTCGCGCCGCACAACGACAGGGCTGATGTGGGGTGAACGGCCTTGATTTTGCAGGGGAAAACGACGGATTTGAGGCGCGGCCGCCGTCGACCTGCCATTCCGCCCGCCACCAGGGCGTGCTGCCATGCAAAGGGGCGGGCCAGGCACGCCGGCCTGCTGGGCTCTTGGGGCGATGCACTCGGCCGAAAGCCTCTTGCAACCGTGGCGGCGCTGGAACGTTAGCTCCGCACAGCCTGGGAGCGCTCCCATGCGACCATCGCTCGCCGCCATTCTCGCGTCCTTGATGCTTGGGGCGGTGAGCCCTCCGGTCTGCGCCCAGGTGTCCGGCGGGGCCACCTCTTCAGGCGCCACGACGGCAAGCCCGTCCGGGTCGCCTTCGACCGTCTCACCGAGCACGCCCGCTCCGAGCGGGCCCCTTCCAGCACCGGGTAGTGAAGCCTCGAGCGGCCGGCCGGCAAGCGGTGCCGCTCCCGGCGGGACGGAGCCTGGGTCATCTGCCGCCGCCGCCGGGGCGGGAGGCGCTGCCCGGATCGGAACGTCAGGCGGTTCCGGTTCGCGGCTCTCGGAGCGGGAGCGCCGGGCCGAAGAGCGCAGCCGCGCCGCCACCCGCGGCATTTGCCGCGGCTGTTAAGGCGCTGCTTCTCAACCGCGACGCCATTCTCCAGGCCTCAGGAGCGACAGGCCCGCTCCTTCACGGCTTATGCGTCGCAAGGAGAGAGGACAGCGCCAGCCCGATTGGACAAGGCTTTAGCGGTCCAGCCCGCCCATGCGGCAGATGATCGACCATTGTTCCGGGGTCACAGGCTGCACGGACAGGCGCGAGTTGTTGACGAGGACCATGTCCTTCAGCCTCGGCTCAGCCTTGATCTCATCGAGCGTCACCGGTTTCGGCAGGGCCTCGACCGCCTTCACGTCCACCATGCCGAACTTGCCGGTCTCGTCGGTGTGGTCGGGATAGTACTCCCTGATGACCTCGACGATGCCGACCACGGCCTTGCCCTCGTTCGAGTGGTAGAAGAAGCCGCGATCGCCCTTCTTCATGGCCTGCAGGTTGAGCTTGGCCTGGTGGTTGCGCACTCCGTTCCAGAACGTCCCCTTGGCGCCCGCGGCGACCTGCTGGTCCCAGGACCAGCTCGACGGTTCGGACTTGAACAGCCAATACCTCATACGCCCCTCGTTTCCGGCTCGGCCTTGAGCGGCCGGCTCATCAAAGCCTCGATCGCCTGATCCACGGTCCAGCGCCCGGCGATGACCGCGTCCACCGCCGCCGCGATCGGGGTCTCGACCCCCTTTTGTTGCGCGAGCTCCACGAGCACGCTCGCCGTGAATGCCCCCTCCGCCAGCTTGCCGCCGGCCGCCTCGGCCACCGGGAGCCCGCGGCCGAGGCGCGCGCCGAAGGCGAAATTGCGCGAATGAGGCGAGCCGCAGGTGAGCACGACGTCGCCCAGGCCCGACAGGCCCATCAGCGTCTCGGGCATCGCGCCATAGGCGCGGGCGAAACGGCTGAGCTCGGCGAAACCGCGGGCGGTGAGGGCCGCCTTGGCGCTCTCGCCGAGGCCCCGCCCGACGACGACGCCGCAGGCGATGGCGAGCACGTTCTTCGCCGCCCCGCCGATCTCGACCCCGCGCACGTCGGCGGTGTGATAAACCCGGAAGGTCGGGCCGGAGAGGGCCGCCGCCAGCGCGGCCGCCGTCGAAACGTCGCCGGAGGCGAGCGTCACCGCCGTCGGCAGGCCGCGCGCCACATCGTCGGCAAAGCTCGGTCCCGACAGGACTGCGACGGGGGCTCCCGGCCGAACGGCCGCTACCACATCGCTCAGGAAGCTCCTCGTCTTCTGCTCGATGCCCTTGGCGCAGAGGACGAGCGGCGCCTCGGGCGGGAGCGCCGCACGGACATGCTCCGCGACCGCCCGCGTGGTCTGGGCGGGCGTGACGAGAAGCGCCGCTTTCGCCCGTGCCAACGGGGCGAGGTCGGCGGTGGGCGAGACGCGCTCATGGAGCCGAACGCCTGGCAGGTAGCGGGCGTTCTCGCGGGCGGCGCGGATGCCCTCGGCGGCCGCCGCATCCCGCATCCACAGGATGGCCTCCCGTCCCGCGAGCGCCGCGGCATTGGCGAGCGCGGTCCCCCAGGCGCCCGCGCCGAGGACGGCGATACGATCGAAGGGCATCAGGGCCGCCCGTTCCTGCCGGCGAGGACCAGGTGAAACACTGCCGGCGATCTCACGCCTTCTCTCCTGCCTCGTCGCGGCCGGCGTCGAGCGGCCAACGGGCCCGCGCCGGCACCGTCATGTCGTCGACGAGGCCAAGCCTCAAGCGCTCGATCCCGGCCCAGGCGATGATGGCGCCGTTGTCGCCGCACAGGGGCAGGGGCGGCGCCAGGAGGCGCAAGCCCGCTTCGGCCGCAAGCCGCTGGAGGGCACGGCGCATGGTCTGATTGGCCGCTACCCCGCCTGCCACGACGACCGCGGTCGGATGCCCCGCCGCCTCGCGGAACAGGCGCAAGCCGACCCGCGTGCGGTCGACCACCACATCCACCACCGCAGCCTGGAAGCTGGCGCACAGATCGGCGACGTCGGCGTCGGTGAGGGGCGCGATGCGCTCCGCCTCGAGCCGAAGCGCCGTCTTCAGGCCGGCGAGGGAGAAGTTCGCATCCGGCCGGCCGAGCATGGGGCGCGGCAGCGCAAAGCGGTCCGGGTCGCCCCCTTCGGCGGCGCGCTCCACCTCCGGACCGCCGGGATAGGGCAGGCCGAGGAGCTTCGCCACCTTGTCGAAGGCTTCGCCGATGGCGTCGTCGATCGTGGTGCCGAGGCGGACATAGTCGCCGACGCCCTTCACGGCGATGAGCTGGGTGTGCCCGCCCGAGACGAGCAGGAGAAGGTAGGGAAAGCCGATGGCGTCCGTGAGGCGGGCGGTCAGGGCGTGGCCTTCGAGGTGGTTGACCGCAAGGAGCGGCTTGCGGGCGACGAGCGCCAGGGTCTTCGCCGTCGTGAGGCCCACGATGACGCCGCCGATGAGCCCGGGCCCGGCCGCCGCCGCGATGCCGTCGAGGTCGTCGAGGGTGAGACGGGCTTGGGCGAGCGCGCGGTCGATCAGATGGTCGAGCGCCTCCACATGGGCCCGGGCGGCGATCTCCGGCACGACCCCGCCGTAAGCGGCGTGCTCGGCGATCTGGCTCAGGACCTCGTTGGCGAGGATTTCGCCGTGTCCGTCCTCGCTCAAGCGGACGACCGCGGCGGCCGTCTCGTCGCAGGTCGTCTCAAGTCCCAGCACGCGCATGAGGCTTGCAATCAGGCCGTCCCAGACGTTGGACGCCGTTCCACAGGTTGACCGAACGCGGCCCCGAGAAGAGCGCCGCGGGTTGAGGTGGCGTCGTCTCTATCATGAACGCGGTCCGATGCACCATCCGCCGCTCGCCCTCGGGGCCTGGGTGCCAGGACGCAGGCGCAACAAGGCGCTCGGGTCCCGGGCCTGGACAAAGGTGCTCCAAGGCTTCAAAGAGCCAGCGCAACCCGCGCTGCGCGGGAGCGGGTTCATCGGAACTTACGAGGGCGTGCGCCGCTCGTTTCGGGTTCGGGCCCACGGCGACCGCCTGTTTTCTGGATCGGATCTGTGCTTCATCAGCGACCTTTCGCGAATGATCAGATCGTGCCGCCGTGGGTGGTTCGGCGTGCGCTCCTCCGTCAACTTGTCGCGAAGGTCGCCACCCTCACCTTGGGCGCGCTTTACGTGTCGCAGGCTGCTGCCCGGTGGCGTCGCTGGCGCGACCATGCGACTGGAGCGCAGGCGCCGGCCGTGGCAGGCCGGGTGGCGCTTGTGGCCCATGTGTTCTACACGGATCTCCTTGGCGAGATCCTCGGCTGTCATGCCTGCCTGCCGCCCGGCGCGGACCTGATCGTGACGACGCCCCTGGACCGGGCCCCGCGCGTGCGCGAGGTGCTCGCTCAAAAGGAGGGCGCCCGGGTGGTCCCCGTCGCCAATCGCGGCCGCGATATCGCCCCGTTCCTTGCTCTCCTCAACAGCGGCGAACTCGACCGCTACGACGTGGTCTTGAAGCTTCACACCAAGCGGAGCCCGCATCTGAGGGACGGCGACATCCGCCGGCGCCTCTTGTTCACGACCCTGGCCGGTTCGCGCCGGCGCGTCGCGCAGGTCCTCGCCCTGTTCGCGGATCCGTCGACAGGCCTCGTCGGCTGGCGGCCGAGTTGGCGATCCCATGTGCTTTTCTGGATGTTGAACCGGTCGCGCGTCGAGGCCCTTGCCGACAGGATGGGCGTCGCGCGGCCCGAAATTCCGACCTTTTTCGAAGGTTCGATGTTCTGGGTCAGGCCCTCAGCGCTGCGGCGGCTGAAGGAGCTCGGCTTGCTCGCGGAAATGTTCGAGCCGGAAGCAGGGCAGACGGACGGCGCCCTTCATCATGCCGTCGAGCGGCTCTTCCCGACGGTCGCCATCGCGGACGGGTTTACCGTGCGCGACACGGCCGGCCGCCTCCTGCTGGCGCCCGCTCACCCTGCCCTCGAGGAGGCCGCGGCGTGAGCGACGCTCCGATCGATTCGAAGGTGCCGGCAGCGATCGTGCTGCACCATCCCGATCTCCACTTGCTCGACACCCAGCTCTCCGCCCTCGAGCAGGGCTCTCGCCGCCTGTTTCTCTTTGCGAACGGGCCTCTGGCGGCAGAGGTGGAGGAACGGCTGGCGCGCCTCGCGAATGCCATCATCCTGCGGTCGGCCCAGAACGTCGGCCTCGGCGAAGGCCTGAACGCGGTCGCTCGGCGAGCGATGGAGGAGGGCTTCCAGCACCTGTTCCTGCTCGACCAGGACAGCGGCCCAAGCCCAGAGATCGCCGAGCAGCTTCGAGAGCGGTTCTGGCTCGCGCAGCAGCAGGGCAAGAAGGTGGCCGTGGTGGGGCCGCGGCTTGTACCCCCTCCGAACAGTGGTTACCGCCCGATCCAATACCATTGGCGTCGCAAGGAGACAGGAGAAGCGGTTTTCGTTCCGACCTCCGGCTCCCTCCTGTCCCTCTCGGCGTTCCGGGAGGTCGGACCCTTCCGGAGCGACTACTTCATCGGCGGCATCGACGTGGAATGGGGGTTGCGAGCGGCCCATTTCGGCTATCTCTCGCTCATCGCCGCCGATCTCGCCATGATCCACCGCTGGGGAGTCTCCGTGGACGGCCTTGGTTGGGAGGTCCCTCAGATCCTGCGCAATTCCCCGCTGCGGAACTACTATTACGTGCGCAACGCGGTGGACCTCCTGCGCTCGACCCCTTCCCGCCGCGGCTGGCGGCTCCTCTATGGAGGCCGCCTGGCGAGCCAGGTCCTGCTCGTCCTGGCCTTCCGTCTGCTCGACGCGCGAAGCCGCCAGGCACTGATTCAGGGGGTTCGGGACGGGCTGTCGGGCAAACTCGGACCCGCGCCGGACAGTGTCGAGCGCCCTTGAACGGCCAGCGGCCGCTCAGCTCGCCTGCCGCCCGTGGCACGGGAGGGGTTTGAGACGGGGCTAATCCGGGCTATGGAGGCGATGCGCTCCGCCATCCGCCCTTAGGGCGACCAGGAGCGGCCGGGCCGCGCATCTGCAAGGCATTGCCGCCGGCGGCCGTTCAGCGTTCACGGGGGTTCAGTGAACTACCGCTTCCTCGCTGTCATCGTTGCCGACCTGATCATGACCGCCGCCGCGGTGATGATCAGCTTCTTTCTGCGCTGGGGCGCGGCGGAATTCTGGGCGCGCCTCGACGTGATCTCCCTCGTCTGTGCCATGGTCATGCCCGTCGCGGGCGTGACCTATTGGGTCGCGCGCCTGCATCGGCGCCCTTGGAAGTTCGTCTCCATTACCGACGTGACGACGATCGCCTTCGCGAGCCTGGTGCCGGCGGTGGCGCTCGCGGTCATCGACTTCGTCTCGGGCGGCGCGCTTCTCGTGCCGCGGACGGTGCCCGCCATCTTCTGGCTGGTGCAGGTGTTCGCCTTGTCGGGGGCGCGGACCCTCTACCGCGCCTATCGCAGCCGCCGCAATGAGCGGAAGGCGTTTCAGGGGGTCTATCGTGTGCCGGTGCTGATCGCCGGGACGGGGTACGAGGCCGAGCAGCTCATCCGGCGGTTGCAAAGAGACGCGGTCACCGCCATGCAGCCGGTCGGCCTTCTGACATCGAAGCCCCGGCAACTGGGCGAGCGCATCCAGGACGTCCCTGTCGTCGGCCTGTTCACCGAGCTGGAGCAGGCGCTGGAGGACTTGCACGCGAGAAGCATCAAGCCGAGACGCATCATCCTCACGAGCGACAGCTTGAGGGCAGGCGATGCGGTCGACCACCTGATCGGCGCGGCGCAGCGGCTCGGGATCGCGACCCTGCGCTCCTCCCGCGTGCTGACGGAGGCCAGTCAGGACCCGGTTCAGCTCGCCCCCATCTCCCTTGACGATCTCTTAGGGCGTTCGACGCGTGATTTTGACCTGACGAGCCTCAGGACCTTCATCACCGGGCGGCGCGTGGTGGTCACCGGCGCGGGCGGCTCCATCGGCTCGGAGCTTTGCCGCCAGATCGCTGCCATGGAGCCTGCGGCGCTCATGCTGTTCGAGCAATCGGAGTTTGCGCTCTACAGCATCGCCAAGGAGATGCGGCGACGGCACAAGGACCTCACCCTCGAGGCTCACCTTGGCAGCGTCGCGGATCCCACGGACGTGCTCGACACCTTCCGCGAGTTCCGCCCCGAGCTCGTTTTCCACGCCGCAGCCCTCAAGCACGTGGACATCACCGAGCAGCACCCGGTCGCGGCCACGCACACCAATGCGCTCGGCACCCGCTACGTGGCTGAGGCGGCCATGCAGGTGGACGCGGCCTGCGCCGTGTTCATCTCCACCGACAAGGCCGTCAACCCGGTCTCGGTGCTCGGCGCCAGCAAGCGGGCGGGAGAGCTCTACTGGGCCACGAGTGACCGCCTGTCCCGCGAAATGGGGCGGCGCACACGCTTCCTCGCCGTCCGCTTTGGCAACGTGCTCGGCTCGAGCGGCTCGGTGATCCCCCTCTTCGCGGAGCAGCTCAAGGCGGGCGGGCCCATCACCATCACCCATCCGGAGGTGGAACGCTATTTCATGACCATCAGCGAGGCGGTCACGCTGGTGCTGCTGGCCTCCGCCGAGGGCGTCAAGAGCACCGAGAGCTCGCCCCTCTATGTTCTCGACATGGGCAAGCCCGTGAAGATCCTCGACCTTGCCCGACGCATGATCCGCCTGGCCGGCCTCGAGCCCGACCGGGACATCGACATCGTCTTCACGGGGTTGAGACCCGGAGAGCGGCTGAGCGAGGCGCTCGAATATACGGGCGAGGAGCTGCGACCGACCGCGATCGCCGGCGTGCAGGCGACGGATTCACGGCCGATCGAAGCCCGGATCCTGCAGGCGCACTTTGCGGCGCTGGAGGAGGGGGTCGCCAAACGCGACGAGGAAGGGCTTCGGCGCACCCTCTCGGCCCTCGTGCCCGAATACCGCCCGCCCCGATCGCTGCCTCGGGGAGCGAGTGCCGATTTACGACATTCCGCCTGACGCTCACGACAAGCGCGCCGTCTGGGTTAACCCGGGTTGGCCTTATGGAGCGGCGCCGGTGAGAGACCTTGCTACGAAGGCTTCCTGACCTCCTGGCGCTGCCTTTGGAACGGGGGCGCTGCGCCGAAAGCCGAACCGCCTCGGCGCCAAGCTCCAGTCCGGCCGGGCTGCAGTCAAGCAGGCGCCGAGCATGAACCAGAACAGACGCTGATAGAAAATGTCGTGGGCCAGGCCGAACACCAGGAAGACGCCGAGCGACCACAGCCCCACATAGGCGGCAAGAGCGCTCTCCTTACGCAGCCGCTTCAGGAACCATCCGCCGCAGCTCAAGAAAAACCAGCCAAAGAACGCAGCCCCCAACAATCCGAACTCCGCAAGGATCCAGATCGGCACCGAATGGATCACGAGAAGCGGTTCGATCCCGGACGACAGGCGCGTGTGCCAGAAAGCGCCAAGGCCGGCGCCGAAAAGCGGATGCTCACGGAACAGGTCAAGGCCGCCAAGGATCGTCCCAAGCCGCAATCCATCTGATTTGGGCCGCAGCATCGGACCTGGCTCCAAGTTGAAGCCAAGGTGACCGATGGCGAGTAGGACGAGGGCTCCCAGCAGCACCGGCACCAGCGGCCTTGCCAGACCGACAAGAGTTTGAACCCGGTAGCGGAGGGCGAGCAGCAGGGCGGTGGGGGCGGCCACGAGCGCGAAGGTCGCATAGCCCGCGCGCACGCGGGAGGCGACGAGCGCCGTGACCGCGGCCGTCACGACCGCATAGAACCACACCCATTCGCGCCCGCGCGCCCGGGTCAGCAGAATGACCCCTGGGCCGAGCACCAACAGGCAATGAAAGGCGAAGGCGGCAGGGTTGCCGGTCTCCCCCGCCATCCGGTCCGGCCACTCGGTCATCGGCGGCAGGAGGCCGAACCCTACGCTCAGATGGATCAGGTAGTCCATGACAGCGACGGAGCCGAGCGCCACAACAAGGGTCCTCAGGATGACGCTCAGGCCAACCCGGCGCATGGTAAGGACAGCAAGGCTGCCCGTCGCGAAATAGGCGAGGACGATGCCCCAGCCAAAGCCCCGGTTCACGAACGCCCAGGAACTGTACCCAAAACGGGCATAGCCGATGAGCAGGGCGACAAGGATGACGGCACAGGATCCCGCAAAGAAGGAGAGATACAGCCGGTCGTAAGGTGATGACCGTCTGATCTGCGGCAGCCACCAGGCAAGGAAGATCACCGCGCCGACGGCGGCGATGGGGTCAGCCAGGTTGACGTTCAGGAGATTCCGTCCGAGCGGAATCCACACGCTGAACATAACCAGGATCGCCGTGAGCACCGGGACCGCGACGGCGAGCACGCGCGCCGACCGCCACTGCCGCGGCCTGGCCGGCACATCCTGTGCGCCCGCGGACTTCGCATTCCAGGAGAAGAGGGACAGCCAGGCGAAGAACGCCACGCCCAGGCCGAACAGGGCGCCGATGCCGATCGACACGGCAAGGGCCTCGGCCTCGCTCAAGCCGATCTCGCGAAGGGCGAAGATGGCGGCCAGCTCGCGGAAGCCCCACCCGCCGAGACTGATCGGAAAGCTCCCGGCGAGCATCACGAGGATGATCGCGCCAAGGACCTTGAAGCTCGGCGCTTGAGGGGCGATCGTTTGAGTCAGGGTGTAAAAGGCCGCGATCGTCGCAGCGTGGATGCCGAGGCTGATGACGATGTGCATGGCCACCGCGCCAGGCTGCATCCCGGGCAGATAGCGGCGTAGAAACGCGGCGAGAGGGCGCCGCAGGACCGTCAGGCCTACAGCTACGGCCACGATGACGACGACGGCCAGGGTGCGCGCAAGCGCGATCGGCGATGTCGGATTGAGCCCGATCTGCGTCTCGGCGGGCGGAATGGGGATGACGTCGGCCCGGGCGAGGAGGGCGAACAGGGCCACCAACCCGAACGCCGCCAAGGCTCCGAGGGCAAGGAGCCGCTCGTAAAGACTCGACACGACGGTGACGGCGGTGGGAACTCCTGAGCCCCGTAGGATCACCCAACGGGTTACTGTCTGGCCGACGACCGACACGGGGGCCAACGCGGCAAGGGCGCTCAGGTTGACGGCCCGGGACACCACCGTCCAGGGCACGATCGCCCCGAAGCCTCCCAGGATGATGGCATATCTGAGGACCGCGAGCTGCAGGGTCGCTAGGATGAGGAGGAATGCAACAGCGGGACCGGCGGCTCCCATTCGCGTGAACGCGTCGACGACACCGCGGGAATGGACGGCGCCGAAGGCAATCCCCAGGCAGCCGAGAGAGACGATGAGGGGGAGGATCTTCCCTCGCGCCGAGTCGAGGAATGATTTTCGGAGCGACATGAACCAGTGACCGAGCCCGACATCCTCGCTCGAAGCTGCACCACAGCCTCATCATCCGCCAAACGTCCCTCGACGCGACGGTGAGCCCCTTCTAGGCACGCCGGCGAGCGCAGGCAAGCACGCAGGCGAGGCCCGCCCCTCGGCCTGCCTTATTCAAAAGGCGCATCTACGGCGCTGCTTTCCATCAGCATGCGCCATCGCCTCAAACAGCCATGTCCGGGTGGCGCAGGAGGAGGGCCTGGAGGAGGGCCAGGGTCTTGAGATCGGCGATGGCGCCGGCGTCCATCATCCGCATCACCTCGCGGATCGGCAGTTCCACGACCTCGATGTCTTCGTGCTCCTCCTCGAGCCCGCCGCCGGCGGAAGCGCGGTCCTCCGGGGCATAGGGAGCAAGAAAGAGGTGCACGCGCTCCGTGTAGGCCCCCGGCGAGGACCATACGACGGCGACGGGTTCGAGCGAGCGCAGGGTGAGCCCGACTTCCTCCTGGGCCTCCCGGCGGGCACACGATTCCGGATCCTCGTCGTCAAGCACGCCCGCGGGAGCTTCGAGAAGAAGGGGCTGCGCGCCGGCATAAAGCACCGCCGGCCGAAACTGGCGGGCAAGGACGACAGTCCGCCGATGGCGGTCATAGGGAAGCACGGCGACAGCGGCTCCGCGATCCAGCACTTCGCGCTCGACAGTCTCGCCGTCCGGGAGCCGAAGATGCAGCTTGACCAGCCTGCTCCAGCCCTCGTGCAGGGTCGTCGTGCCCGTGATGGTGTAGGGCGAGTCGGCCATTTCCGACCATAAGCCTGAGGAAGGACCGAGCGAAGGATCCGCTGGCGGCCGAGAGGAGAGCCGAAGACGGGCTTTCTCGGCCGTGGCGTGGTTGGGAGTATTTAGGTTTTCTTGCGTTTGAGGCGGATGATGACTTCGACGCCGGCGATCTCGAGACCGTCGGGGGGCTGGGGCAGGTTGCCGACGCTGACAGCCTCGCCGGGTACGTCGACGAGCCTCTCCTCCTCCTCGATGAAGAAATGGTGGTGCTCGGAAGGGTTGGTGTCGAAATAGGCCTTGGCGCCGTCCACCGCGAGCTGGCGCAAAAGCCCCGCCTCGGTGAACTGGTGCAGGGTGTTGTAGACGGTGGCCAGCGACACCGGGATGCGGGCGGCGGTGGCCTCCTCGAACAGGGCCTCGGCGGTGATGTGGCGGTCGCCCTTGCCGAACAGCAGCCAGCCGAGCGAAATCCGCTGCCGCGTCGGCCGCAGCCCCACCCGGCGCAGCTTGTCGCGCAGATCCGACAACGGACAGCCCCGCCGCGCCGGGCTCATCCCCGCCAGACCATCCGCCCGCCCTGCCTCCTCGACCATCCTCTCGCTCATCGCCAAACCGCCCGGAACGCTTTCTAAAAACAGCGCCGTCCCAACTCTATAGGCACGCCTCCCGGCGCCTGCAACCTATGTGGGGCCAGGGCTATCGCATTTGGGCGAGGAGGGTTGAGAGGAAGGCGTGGTCCCATGCGGCGCGCTTGAGCTTTCCGCGGATCGAGCCCTTGGCGGGGTTGCTTCGGGCGATGTTGAGGGCGAGGCGGCGCAGGACGGCGAGATTGAGGGGCGCGTTGTCGCGCCTGGCGCGGGCGTTGTCCTCGTCGAGGACGACGTCGAGCACCCCATGGAGTTGGTTCTCGATGCTCCAGTGCGCTCGCACGGCAGCGAGGAGGGCAGCGGCGCTGAGCGGCTTGGAGAGGGCGAAGAGCCGTCGGCTCGTCATGGTTTTGCCGGCACTCTCCTCCCGGACGGCGACGACCTCGCCAAGAGCCGCGAGGCTTGGGAAGCGGTAGCGCTCGGCCAGCCAAGCGACATCATCCACGACACGGGCGCGGCGCGTCTCGATGCGGCCATGGTCGGCATCGACCGTCTCGGCGGCGTCATCGGCTGCGACGGCTGGGTCGTCGAGGAAGAGGACCGCGTCGTCATACATGGCGAAGCGGTTGGCCTTGAGCCCGAGCACGTAGTCGGCGCCGCTGTCGACGATCGCCTGCGCCGTCTCACGCTGGCAATGCATGGCGTCGGCCGTCACGAGGCGGCGGCGCGCAGGCCCTTGCCGTCGAGGGCGACCACGCCCTTCTCCCGCGCCGCTTGGGAAAGCCCATCCGCGAAGCGGGTCAGCGCCCCCGCAAAGGCCTCAGGGTCGAGGAGCCGGAACACGCGGCTGAAGGTGTCGTGGCTCGGGATCCCTCCCTCGAGAGCCAGGAACTCGCGCAGGAACCCCTCTTTCGAGCGCGCGAACAGCTCGAAATCGACGCAGCTCTCCGCCCCACACAGAGTCGCCGAGAGCGCAATCGTCACAAGCTCGAGGAGATCATGACGCTGCGCGTTGCCACGGCGCGGGTCCGGCAGATCGCCAAAACACTCCCCAAACCAGCCCATCGGCTCCCCCCAGCAGAGAAGCCGACAACAGAATCCACCTCACCCCACCACGCAACAATCCAAATGCGATTCCCCTGATGTGGGGCAGGACGCCGGGCGATATGCTCCTGTCGCATGGGTGGGTCGGGCTGGGCCCGAAGTGACGTTGGCCAGAGAGGGCTCCCGGATCCCGTTAACCTTCCTTCTTTCCGCAATAGGCTTCGCTGCGGTAGCCGTCGGGATCGACCACGAAGGCTGCGTCGTAGTCGGGACCATAGTCCGCCCGCAGGCCCGGCTTGCCGTTGTCGCGACCGCCGGCACCGAGGGCCGCGGCGCGGCGGGCGAAGAACTCCGCCTGCAGCTGCCAGCTCGCCCCCTCGTCGAGGGAGCGTTCGCCGCGCCAGCGGAACGAGTCGGGGGCGATCTCGGTGAAGCTCCAGCGCAGGAGGGCGCCCGTTTCGAGCCTGCCCTCCTGGACGATGTCCCGGCCGCGCGCCCGGCCGATCTGGCGCGTGTAATATTGCTTCAGCGGGTCGTTCCAGAGGATGTGCCAGGCGTCGAGGCCGGGATCGTAGACCCTCAGCGTCGTACCGTAGAAGACGCCGGGCAGGATCCAGACGTCCTGGATGGCGCGGCCCTGCAGCACCCACCCGAAATGGATCTCGCCGGAGCCTCTATGCTCCGAGCCGTCATCCGCGTGAATGATCGCGTCCATCCGCCAGCTCCCGATGAGCCAGCCATAAAGGCCCATCTTGTCGGCGCGGTCGGGGGCGGGGCGGTCGGTGTGCAGGGCGTCGATGAAGCTGGCGGGCATGGCGTTCTCTCCGAAGGCCGATGCCCTGAGCTAGCCGAGCGCGGCTCGCCGCCGCTTGGGGAAAATTGCTATGATCGGCGCATGGGAACCACCGCCTCCCGCCTCCTCGCGTCCGGCCCCGGCTGGCGCGTGATGGATGTCGTCTGCACTGCCGGTCCGCAGGATCGCCCCTTCGAGGAGCGTCACGAGACCGTATCGATCGCGGCGGTGACGGAAGGCACGTTCCAGTACCGCTCGGCGCAAGGGGCGGCGGTGCTCGCCCCTGGCAGCCTCCTCCTCGGCAACCATGGCGCCTGCTTCGAGTGCGGCCATGAGCATGCAGCCGGCGACCGCTGCCTTGCCTTCCAGTTCGAGCCGGAGCGCCTGGAGGAGATCGTGGCCGGGGTGCCGGGCGTCAGGCAAACCGCCTTTTCCCTCCCGCGACTGCCGCCGCTCGAGACGCTGATGGGTCTCGTCGCCGCCGCGGAGGCGGCGCGGGACGATAGCGACGGGGCGGCGCTGGAAGAGATTGCCGTCCAGCTCGCCGTCGCCGTTGCCGCGACGCTCGCCGACAGCCCGCGAAAGCCGTCGGCCCCGAGCCGACGCGACGAGCGCCGCATCACCGCGGCGCTGCGGCGGATCGAACGGCAAGCGGAGGAGCGCCTCTCCCTCGCCGAGCTCGCCCGGGCGGCGGGCATGAGCCCCTACCACTTCCTGCGCAGCTTCCGGCAGGTGGTCGGCATGACGCCGCACCGGTATGTGCTGCGCACGCGCCTGCACCGGGCGGCGCTGCGGCTTCGCCGGACGAACGAGGCTATTTCCGCCATCGCCTTCGACGCAGGGTTCGAGGACCTCTCGACCTTCAACCACCGCTTTCGGCGCATCATGGGCATGAGCCCCAGCGCCTATCGCGCGCAACGCCGATAAGGCGGCGGCCTCCCGCCTCAGGGGGGCGCGCCCTCGTACTCCCGAAACCAAGCGACGAAACGCCTAATGCCTTCCGCCAGCGGAGTCGCTGGACGAAAGCCGACATCCCGCATGAGGTCGTCCACATCGGCAAAGGTGGCGGGCACGTCGCCGGGCTCTGCGTCGAGCAGGATGGTTTCGGCCCGGCGGCCGAGCTCCGCCTCGATCAGCGCCACGAGTTCGGTGACCGGCACCGGGGTGTGGTTGCCGATGTTGTACACGCGATAGGGGGAGAAACTCGAGGCAGGGTCCGGGCGCGCGCCGCTCCACTCCAGGTTCGGCGCGGCAGCCCGGTCCGAGACCCGCACCACTCCCTCCACGATATCGTCGATATAGGTGAAGTCCCTCAGCGACTGGCCGTGGTTGAAGAGGCGGATCGGCTCGCCCCGTGCGATGGCCCGGGTGAAGGCGTACACGGCCATGTCGGGCCGGCCCCAGGGCCCGTAGACGGTGAAGAAGCGAAGCCCCGTGGTCGGCAGGCCGAACAGATGGCTGTAGCTGTGCGCCATGAGCTCGTTCGCCTTCTTGGTGGCGGCGTAGAGGCTCAAGGGATGGTCCACATTGTCGTGGACCGAGAAGGGCATGGCGGTATTGGCGCCGTAGACCGAGCTCGAGGAGGCGTAGGTGAGGTGCTCGACCTTGCCGTGGCGGCAGCCTTCGAGGACGTTCAGGAAGGCGACGAGGTTCGCCTCAGCATAGGCGTGCGGGTTCTTGAGCGAGTAGCGCACGCCGGGCTGCGCCGCGAGATGAATGACGCGCCGTGGGGCATGGGCCGCGAACAGAGCCGTCACGGCGTCCCGGTCGGCGAGGTCCATGCGCTCGAAAGTGAAAGGCCCAGGCCCGTTCTCCTCCTGGAGCACGCGCAGCCGCGCCTCCTTCAGGGACACCTCGTAGTAGTCGGAAAGGTTGTCGACGCCCACCACGGGGCGCCCGAGCGCCATGAGCCGCCGTGCCACGTGGAAGCCGATGAAGCCGGCAACACCGGTGACGAGCGTGATCCCGCGGTCGTGGGCGTTGTCCGACATGCCCTCCTCTTGCGCCATCCCTGGTGCTTTACGCCTTCACGATCGTGTCGCTCGTCAGACCGGCGCGGGCGCAGGCGTTGCGGGTGTCGACCACGATCTTCGCATGCTCGACCACAAGACGATAGTCGACCCCGTCGTGATCGGTCACGATCACCACCGCATCGAAGCGCCCGATCACCTCGGGATCGAGCGGCACGGACCGGCGTCCGGCAAGGCGCGCATGCTCGCGCGTCGGCGGAATCTCAGGAACGAAGGGATCGTGATACGCCACCGTGGCGCCGCGGGCTTCGATCAGCTCGATGAGCCTGAGGGCCGGGCTCTCCCGCGTGTCGTCGATATTCTTCTTGTAGGCGAGACCGAGGAGAAGAACGGCCGCGCCGGAGAGCCCCTTGCCGAGTCGGCGGTCGATCGCTGCCGCGAGCCGGTCGACCACGAAGAGCGGCATGCGGGTATTGATCTCCCCGGCCAGTTCGATGAAGCGGGTCGGGATCTCGAACTCGCGCGCCTTCCAGGTGAGATAGAACGGATCGATCGGAATGCAGTGCCCCCCCAGTCCGGGCCCTGGATAGAACGGCATGAAGCCGAAAGGCTTCGTCTTGGCGGCCTCGATCACCTCCCAGACATCGATGTTCATGGCGTCGAAAACGACCTTGAGCTCGTTCACGAGGGCGATGTTGACGGCGCGAAAGATGTTCTCGGTCAGCTTCACGGCCTCGGCCGTTGCCGGCGAGGAGACCAGAACCGTCCGCGCGGCCCAGGATCCATAAAGCGCCTCTGCCAGCCGCAGCGCCTCGGCGCCGTCCGCACCGACGACCTTCGGGATCGCGGGAGCGGCGAAATCCGTATTTCCCGGATCCTCCCGCTCGGGCGAATAAGCGAGGAAGAAATCGACGCCGCTCTTGAGCCCCCCTTCCTCCAGGATGGGTCTCACCACCTCCTCGGTGGTGCCGGGGTAGGTCGTCGATTCCAGCACCACGAGCTGCGAGCGTCGCAGGCGGGCGGCGATCGCGCGGGCGGTGCCGGCCACGAAGCTGAGGTCCGGCTCCCGATGCCGGGTCAGGGGCGTCGGTACGCAGATCAGCACCGCATCGGGCTCATCGAGACGCTCGAACGCGGCCGTCGCCTCGAAGCGGCCGGTCGCGACCGCCGCCGCGACCGCCGCTGCCGGAATGTGCCGGATATGCGTCTCGCCGCGGTTGATCTGGACCACCCGCGGACCGTTGATGTCGAATCCGAGCACGCGAAAGCCGGCCTGCATCGCGGCGAGGGCCAGCGGCATGCCCACATAGCCAAGGCCGACGACGCCGATCAGCGCGCTGCGCTCCTCGATCCGGCGCAGGAGGTCGGCCGCGGCCGGCGAGAGGCGGGGAAGCGGATCGGATCCTGCCGCGTCCGTCATGGACGGCTCAAGATGCGATGCGGACGCGCTGAGCCGCGAGGGCCTCCTTCACGGCCGCGACGATGCGATCCTGCGCCTCCTCGGTGAGGTAGGGGTGCATCGGCAGGCTCACGACCTCGCCAGCAAGGCGTTCCGACACAGGCAGGCCGTTGCCGGCCCGGGGATGACGTGCATAGGCCGGCTGCAGGTGCAGGGGCTTCGGATAGTACACGGCGGTTGGAATGCCCCTGGCCTTGAGAGCCGCCTGGAACGCGTCCCGGTCCGCGCCGGGAATGCGCAAGGTGTATTGCGCCCAGACGGAGGTGGATCCTTCCTGAACCTCGGGCACGATGGCGACCTCGCGCAGGAGCTCGTTGTAGCGCCGGGCCACGCGCTCGCGGGCTGCGATCTCCGACGGGAAGATCTTGAGCTTTTCCAGGAGCACCGCAGCCTGGATGGTGTCGAGACGCCCGTTGATGCCGACGCGCAGGTTCTCGTACTTGTCGGCGCCCTGGCCGTGGATGCGGATCGAGCGCAGGACGGCATCGAGGGCATCGTCGTCCGTGAACACGGCGCCGCCGTCGCCATAGCAACCGAGCGGCTTTGCCGGAAAGAAGCTGGTGGCCGTGGCGCAGCCGATGGAGCCCAGTTTGCGCCCGCGATAGGTCGCGCCGAAGCTTTGGGCGGCGTCGCACAGCATCCACAGCCCCTCGCGCTCGGCAATAGGCGCGACGGCGTCGTAATCCGCGGGCTGGCCGAAGAGATCGACCGGAATGACGCCCACGGGCCTCAGCCCCGCCGCGCGGGCGCTCGCCAACCCGAGCTCGAGGCTCTGAGGATCGAGGTTGAAGCTGTCCTCGCGGACGTCCACGAACACGGGCGTCGCCCCGAGCCAGGCGACCACCTCGGCGGTGGCAGCGAAGGTGAAGCTCGGGCACAGGACGGCATCGCCCGGCTTTACGTCCTTCGCCATCAACACCATGGCGAGGGCGTCGGTCCCGCTCGCGCAGGTGAGCGCATGCTTGGCGCCGCAGAAGGCCGCGAGCTCGGCCTCGAGCTCCACGATCTCGGGGCCCATGATGTAGGCCCCATGGCGGACGACCCGCAGGATCGCCTCCTCCACGGCAGGGCCAAGGCGCTCGCGCTGGGCCGCGAGGTCGATGAAGGGCAGCGGTGCGTTCATGGGTGTCCCTCAGGCGCAGCAGCGCTTCGCCGGAACCGCGCCGAGTCCCGCAATCCGCGTGGCCGCGGCCGCCATGCTGTGGCTCGCCTTCTCGAGGACGCGCAGCACGCGCACGCCCTCTCTTCCGTCGGTGCGCGGGCGGGCGCCGGTCCTGATGCAGTCAAGGAAATGCCGGCACTGCTCCTTCAGGGGCTCACGCGGTTCGACCGCCACGGCAAGCGCTTCGGCGCTCTGTGCGAACGGGATGTCCCCGTGCCACGCCACCTTCTGGGGATAGACGAGGAGCTTGCGGTCCCAGGAGAGGCCGTCGTCGAACACGGCCATCGCCTCGGTGCCCACAACCACGAGCTTATGCTCCTTGTAGGGGTGCAGCCAGGAGACGAAGATCTGCGCCCGCTCCCCCCTCGGGAAGGCGAGCTGCATCGTGGCGAGATCGGCGATCGAGGGATTGACGAAGGCGCTCCCCGTGGCGCTGACGCACACCGGATCCCCGCCGACGAGGGCAAGGATCATCGAAAGGTCATGGGGCGCGAGCGACCAGAGGGCGTCCTCTTCCCGGGCGATCTTGCCGAAGTTGAGCCGGTTCGAAAGGATGAACTGAATTGGCCCGAGCTGCCCTTCGCGGACGATCTCCAGAAGCTTGAGGAAGGCGGGGTGGTAGAGGAGGATGTGCCCGACCATCAGCCGCCGGTCCTGGCGCTCGGCCAGCACGCACAGCTCCTCGGCTTCCGCAACGCTCAAGGTGAGCGGCTTCTCGAGGAAGAGGTGCTTGCCGGCTGCGAGCGCCCGCTTTCCCAGCGCGAAGTTGCGTCCAGGGGGGGTCGCGCAGACGACCGCCGTGATCGTCGGATCGTCCAGCACCTCGTCGAAGGTCATTCCCCGGCCGCCATGGGCTGCCACGAGCCTGGCGACATTCTCCTCATGGTTGTCGACGAGGCCGGCGAGGGCGCCGAGCTCGGCATAGTTGCGGACGTGGTTCCGGCCCCAATACCCGCAGCCCACCACGGCAACGCGAATGTCGCTGGAACGAGCCTCGAGCGGTGCCACTTGAGCCGACTCTGCCAGTGTGGGGGGGCGGGCCGCAGTTCTCATCATCGATCCGTCGAGGCGTTCGCCCCATGAGAGGGGGTCTGTTAGCGGCAAATCGGCGGAACGCAAGGGCCAAGCCCCTTCGCCGTAAGGCGCGGCGGCCTCCATGCGACACCCTGGCCCACCCGCCGCCGGTTCGGAACGGGCCCTCGCCGCAGACGTTGACCCGGCGGACTTGGACGAAGGAGGCAGAGATGGCCGACGATGATCGCGTTGAAGGTTCGATGAAGAAGATCAAGGGCAGCCTCAAGGAGGGTGCCGGAAAGGTGCTCGGCGATTCGAAGATGGAGGCCGAGGGCAAGATGGATAAAGCCGAGGGCAAGGTTCAGAACACCGTCGGCGGCATCAAGGACACGCTTCGGGGCAAGTGATCCCTGCCCCACGGGGCAGGTCGGACAGACCTCGACAGGACAAGCCCGGCTTCGGCCGGGCTTGCGCCGTTATGGCCCCGCCTTCCGGATCCGGAACAGGAGGGCGCCATTGGCCTCCTCCCGTCCTTCCAGGTGGTCGCGCGTCTCCTGCAGGAGGGCGGGGATGTCGATGGCCGACAGGGGATCGGTGCATTCCACGACGAGAACGTCCCCCGGCGCAAGGCGCTGCAGGGCCTTGCGCGTCTTCAGCGCGGGCAATGGGCACTTCAGCCCGCGAAGGTTGAGACGGGTTTCGTGCATGGTGCTGACCGGGGCGGTGACCGGGAAACTCCATGCCGCGTCTTGCTGTCGCTGGACAAGGGGAAAGGTGTCGCAAAGGATGGGCTTCGCTGAAGGCGCGCCCTGGCGCGCCCTTGAAGGTGGTGGTGGTGATACGACCGACCGTGGCCCGCCCGAGTGGAGCCGGCAGGGGCTGGGACGAGTCCCTCTCCCGCCCCCTGACCTTGACGCCTGTCGAAACCGCCCTCGCCCCCCTTCTTGCGGCCATTGGCAAGGCTGCGCCGCAAAGAGTGCCGGTGGAGCAGGCGGCGGGAAAAGTGCTTGCCGAATCGCTGATTGTGCCAGGACCGGTGCCCCCACGCGCCATCGCGCTGCGCGACGGGTGGGCCGTTTCTTCCGACAGCACCGCCGGGGCGTCAGCCTACACGCCTGCGCTCCTCCTCGAGCCGCCGCTCTGGGTCGCCGCGGGGGAGGCGCTTCCGGAAGGGGCAGATGCCCTCCTGCCTGGGGACGCGCTCAGCGAGGCGCCCGGCGGCTTCGAAGTCACGACCGCGATTGGACCCGGGGAGAATGTGCGCCGCATCGGCGAGGATGCGCCGGAGGGCAAGGTCTTGGCGCCGGAGGGGGCCCGCTTGTCGGCCGTCGGTGCTGCCGCGGCAGCGAGCGCTGGCATCGCGACCTGCCTCGTGCGGCGGCCGCGGCTTTGCATCCTGGCCGGCGAGGCTGCCGCTGCCCTCGCCGCGTGCTTCGAGCGTCTTGCCGCCGCCCGCGGGGCTGAGGTCGTCGCGCAGCCGCTTCGGCCCCACGACTTGGCGGCGGCCGGCGCCGGAGAGGTGATCGTCTCTGTGGGCCCCAATGCCGCGTCCCTCCGGGAGTGGACGCGCCGCGCCTCCTTCGCCGCCCCGGCCCTGGCCTTGCGCCCCGGGGAAGGGGTGGGGTGCTTCGTCGTCGACGGCCGGCCGGTCCTGATCGTTCCGCCCCGTCTGGACGCTGCGCTCGCGGCCGGCCTCGTCCTCCTTCAGCCCTGTCTCGAACGGGCGACCGGGGTGAAGGAAGGGCGCGCCGTTCGGCGGGCGCCGCTCGCGCGCAAGATCGCGTCCCACCTCGGCCTGACCGAACTTGTCCTGCTGCGCCAGGCAGGCGGTGCGCTCGAACCCCTCGGCGTCGGAGCGTTCGACCTGGCGGCGCTTGCCGCCGCCGAGTGCTGGCTCGCCGTGCCTCCAGAAAGCGAGGGCTTCGCGCCGGGCGAACTGGTCGATGCCGTTCCCCTGTGAGAGAAAGCGCTTCATGACCAAGCCTCAAGGGCCCGACGCTTTCCGCCCGCCACCGGGCGGCCTCTCGCAGGAGCAGTTCCTGACCGTGCTCTCGCGGGAAGAGGCCGTGCGCCGCTTCGAAGCGGCGCTCGGGCCCGTTCCGTTGCGGCGGGAAAGGGTGGCCCTCGCCTGCGCGCTGGGCCGGGTCCTGGCCGAGGAGGCGAAGGCGCCGATCGACGTGCCCCCCTTCGATCGGGCGAGCGTCGACGGATTCGCCCTGCGGGCGGCCGATGTCCTCAGGGCGAGCGAGACGGCTCCCGCCGTCCTGAGGCTCAACGCAGAGGCAATCGCCTGCGGAATGATGCCGCGGCTCGAGGTCGCCCCGGGCACCGCTACCCCGATCGCTACCGGCGGACCCGTGCCGCGCGGCGCCGACGCGGTGGTGATGATCGAGCATACCGAGGCGACCGGCGAGGGCGGGGAGGCAAGGATCGCCGTCCGCCGGCCGGCAACGCCGGGCCAGTTCATCGGCTTTGCCGGCGCGGATCTCGCCCGCGGCGAGACCGTGCTGCGACCGGGCACGCTGATCGGCTCGCGCGAGATCGGCATGCTGGCCGCCTGCGGCCTCGGCGAGATCGAGGTCTACGCCAAGCCGCGGGTCGGGGTGCTGTCCACGGGAGACGAGCTCCTCCCGCCCGGCGCGCCCTGGCGGGCGGCGGCGATCTACGACGCCAACGGCCCCATCGTCTCAGCGGCTGTGGCGGAGAACGGGGGGGAGCCGATCTTCTATGGGGCGTATCCCGACGAGGAAGAAGCGCTCTCAGCCGCCATCGCCCGCGCCTTCGCCGAATGCGACATGGTCATTCTGTCGGGGGGCACCTCCAAGGGCGCGGGGGATCTGTCCCATCGCCTCGTCGCAGGGCTTGGCTCCCCCGGCATCATTGCGCACGGGGTGGCGCTCAAGCCCGGGAAGCCGCTGTGCCTCGCCGTCTGCGATGGAAAGCCGGTGGTGGTGCTGCCGGGCTTCCCCACCTCCGCCATGTTCACCTTTCATGACGTCATCGCCCCCGTCCTGCGACGCCTCGCCGGCCTCCCGCCGCGGGAGGATGCGGCGGAGCGGGCCATCGTCCCGGTGCGCGTCCCTTCCGAGCTCGGCCGCACCGAGTTCGTGATGGTCTCGCTCATCGAGCGGGAGGGAGGCCTTGCGGCCTATCCCACACCTAAGGGCTCCGGGGCCGTCACCGCCTTCGCGCAGGCGGACGGTTTCGTCACCATCGACTCCCTCGCCGATGCGCTGCCTGCGGGCGCCGAGGTGGAGGTGCGGTTGTTCACGCCCCATCTGCGCACCGCCGACCTCGTCATCATGGGAAGCCATGATCTCGGCCTCGATGCCATCGTCACCCGGCTCACGGCGGCCGGGCGCATGGTGCGGCTTCTGGCCGTCGGCAGCCTCGGCGGGCTTGCCGCCGCCCGGCGCGGGGAATGCGATGTCGCGCCGATCCACCTCATGGACCCGAAGACCGGCCTCTACAACCGTCCGTTCCTGACGCCGGGCCTGGAGCTTGTCCCTGGCTGGCGACGCATGCAGGGGGTCGTCTTCCGCCCCGGGGACGCGCGGTTCGAGGACCGGACGGCCACCGAGGCGGTAGCGGCGGCGCTCGCCGACCCCGCCTGCCTCATGGTCAATCGCAACAACGGCGCCGGCACTCGGGTCCTCATCGACGGCCTCCTCGCCGGAGCCAAACCGGACGGCTATTGGAACCAGCCGCGCTCCCACAACGCGGTTGCGGCTGCGGTCGCCCAAGGGCGGGCCGATTGGGGCGTGGCCATCGCGCCGGCCGCCAGGGCCTATGGGCTCGGCTTCCTGCCGCTCGCGGAGGAACATTACGACTTCGTCATCGTTGCCGAGCGGCGCGATCGCCCCGCTGTCGCAGCCTTCATCGAACTCCTGGAGGATGAAGCCGTGGCCCAGGTCCTGCGTGAGCTTGGCTTCAAGCGGGGAGAGGGGGCATGACCGGGCGCCCTCGGGGCCGCCCCGTCGGCCGCTCGACCGTTGGACAGTTCATGGCCTTGATCCTCCTTTGGCTCATGGCTGCGTTCAGCCCTGCGGCTGCGGAGCTCAGAGGGCATGGCGGTCCGGTGCGCGCCTTGGCCGTGGCGCCGGACGGGCGGCTTGCGCTTTCTGGCAGCTTCGACCAGTCGGCGATCCTCTGGGCCCTCGATCAGGGCGCAGCTGTCGCCGTGCTGCGCTTCCATGAGGGCGCCGTGAACGCGGCGGCGGCTTTGCCGGACGGCCGCTTCGTGACGGGAGGCGAGGACGGACGCATCGGGGTGTGGACGCCGGAGGGCAGGGATCCGCAGCAGGCGCTCGAGGTGCACCAAGGCCCCATCGTCGGCTTTGCGGTTTCGTCCGACGGGCGGCGCCTTGCCACAGCGTCGTGGGACGGGACGGCGCGGGTCATCGCCCTCGCGGGCAAGGAGATCCGCGTGCTGAACGGTCACCAGGGAAACGTGAACGGCGTCGCCTTCATGCCGGACGGGCGCGTCGTTACAGCGGGCTATGACGCGACCCTGCGCATCTGGCCTCTCGACGAAGGCGCCCCGACGGTGATCACCCTGCCCACGCCCCTCAACGCCGTGGCGGTCGCGCCTGACGGCGAGATTGTGGCCGGCGGGGCTGACGGGCGCGTTTATCTTCTCAGGCCCAACGGCCAGCCACGGACGGAGGTGGAAGCGGGGCCGACTCCGATCATCGCCACCGCTCTCTCGCCCGATGGCAGGCGGATCGCCGCTGCGACGGTGGGCGGCGCGGTTGCGGTCGTCGATCGCGCGTCCGGAACGGTCTCCTTCCGGCTGGTCGGGCCCGGCCTGCCTGTATGGTCGCTTGCCTTCAAGCCTGACGGCACCGAACTCCTCACCGGCGGCAGCGACCGGGCGGTGCGGCGCTGGGACCTGCGGACGGGCGAACATATCGGGGCGGTCGCGATGACGCGGCCTGAGGACTTCCTGGCGCCCTTCAAGGGCAGCCGCGGCGCCGAGCTGTTCCAGGCCTGCGCCGCCTGCCACACCCTGACTCCCGACGGCGGCAACCGCGCCGGCCCCACCCTCCACGGCGTCTTCGGGCGCCGCATCGCCACTGCGCCCGGCTACAACTATTCCGAGCCGCTGAAGCGAATGAACATCGTGTGGGACGCGCAAACCATCGCGAAACTCTTCGAGCTTGGTCCATCACGCTACACGCCGGGGACCAAGATGCCGGAGCAGGTGATCAGCAATCCGGACGACCGGGCCGCCCTGGTCCGTTTCCTCGAGGAGGCGACGAGATCGCGCTGACGGCTCGGCCTTGTCCGACACCCCCGCGCGGGAACTCATCCCTAAGGCCAAGGTTGAGGATACGGTTCAGCCGCGGATCGACCGCCAGGGGAGGTCGTCATGAGTCCCGACCTGCGAACAGGCACGCCGGCGCCGTCCGCCTCTCCCGGGCCGGTCCCGCGATCGGCGGCAATGGGCGCGCTTCTCGCCCACAACTGGTGGGCGATCGTGCTGCGCGGCGTATGCGCCATCATCTTCGGCGCCATCGCGATCCTTGCGCCGGCCGCGGCGATCCTCTCCCTGGTCCTCCTGTTCTCGGCCTATATGTTCGTGGACGGCGTTCTCGGCATTCTGGCCGGGGTCCGCGCGGCCCGTGCGGGAGAGCGCTGGGGGCTGCTCATTGCGGAGGGCGTGCTCAACCTCATCGTCGCCGTCGTCGCGCTCCTCTGGCCGGCCGCCGCCGCGCTCGCCTTCGAGCTCGTGATTGCGGCCTGGGCGATCCTGACCGGCGCCCTCCTGGCGGTCGCTGCATTCCGCCTGGACAAGGCCTATGGGCGCTGGTGGCTCGCCCTTGGGGGAGTCGTTTCGATCGTCTTCGGGGTGCTGCTTGTCATCGCGCCCGTCGCAGGCCTTGTAGTGCTGACCTGGTGGCTCGGCGGCTATGCGCTCGCCTTCGGGGTGATGCTCCTCATTCTCGGCTTCAAGCTGCGCAGCTGCAAGGAGGAAGCGACCACGGCCGGCAGCACCTCGGCCTCGCGCGCGTGAGCATTCGCGGCAGGCGTCAAGCCGCGCGTCGCTCGGCTTCCTCGTCCTCACCCCTGGGCAGCGGGATGCTGAGCCGGCAGACGAGCCCGGCGGGCCGGAAAATCCGCTCGTAGCGCCCGCCCAGCTCACCGGACACGGTGCGGTCCAGAAGACGCGATCCGAAGCCGCTCGAGAGCGGGGCGCGCACCAGCGGTCCCCCTTCTTCGAGCCAGTCGATGCTGAGAAGGCCTTCCTCGCTGCTGGTCCAGACCACCCTGACCCGGCCCGTCGGGGAGGACAGGGCCCCGTATTTGGCGGAGTTGGTCGCAAGCTCGTGGAACACCATGCCGAGCGGCAACACCACCCGGGGCGGCAATTGGATGTCCTCGCCCGTCAGCGAGAAGCGCTCGTCCCCATAGGGCTTCAGCTCGTTGAGCACCAGCTGCGACAGGGGGGCCCGCTCCCAGTTGCCTTGCGTCAAGAGGTTCTGCGTCGCCGAAAGGGCGAGGAGGCGGGCCATGAACTTGGCGCCGAACTCCTTGAGGCTCGCCGCGTTGCGCAAGGTCTGGAGCGCCAAGGACTGGACCGTGGCGAGGGTGTTCTTGACGCGGTGGTTGAGCTCATGGAGCAGGAGGCGCTGCCGCTCCTCGGCCTCCTTGCGGGCGGCGACGTCGCGCAAGATGACCTGGTTCGCATAGGCGCCGTTCCAGGGTACCCGGCCTGAGACGACCTCCACGTTCACAGGGCGGCCGTCAAGGCGGATCCAGCGCTGCTCGACAGGCGGATTGGGAAGACCGGTCTCTCGCAAGGATGCAATGCGCTGGCGGGCGATCTCTCGGTGCTCCTCGGCGATGAGATCGAGCGAGAGCCGCCCGATGAGATCGTCGGGGCCTGTCGCGCCCATGAGCTTCACCATGGCCGCGTTCACGTAGACGATGCGCGCGTCGACGTCGACGAACTCGGCGTCGGGGCTCAGCTCGATCAGGCTCCGGTAGCGCTCCTCGCTCTCCGATTTGGCGCGGGCCGCCGCCGCCGCTTCGGCCTGCCTCGCCTCGACCTCCTCCAGAAGGCGGTCGAGCGCCGCTCCAATCGCTTCGAGCTCGCCCTCGGTGGAGTCCATCCCTGTCCGGACGGTATGGTCGCCCTGTCGCCAGGCGGTGAGGGTGGCCAGGACGCGGTGAACCGGCCGCTGGATGAAGACCCGGCCTGCAAGCCAGGCGGCTGCCATCGCGATCAGCAAACCGATTCCGATGACGGTGAGGCCGTTGCGGGTTGCGCGGTCGAGCGGAGCGAAGGCGGCCTCCCGCGAGACGCTCGCGATGATCGCCACGCCGCCCGCCCCGGTGGTCGGGAGGTATCCGAGGATCCGGCGCGAATTGTCGTCCGCGAGGATCTCGATGGTGGCCGGCTCCTCCGCATGAACGAGACGTCGATACGCGTCCGAAATCCGCTCGCCGACGGTGCCGAGCGTCGCCGGCTGCCGAAAGAGTATGGCGCCATCCCGGTCGGTGATGGTGATCTCGGCGTCGGCGACGAAGCCGCGCTCCTTGAGCCGCTCCGCAAGCCAGGCCAGGTCGAGGCCGGCGACGACCGCCCCGCGGAACTCGCCCTGGTACAGGATGGGCACGGCGAGCGGCAGCACAAGCGCCTCGCTGCCTGCGGTCTTCGACAAGGTGCCGACCGCAAAGCGTCGCCCGCCGAGCACGTCACGAAAATACGAGCGCAGATGGTAGCGCTGCTCGTCCCGCGGCGCCTGGTGCTGACAGCCGACGCGGCCGCCCATGTCGAGCACGGACAGGGACAGGAGGTGCGGCACATGCCGCTGCAGGGTGCTGAGATATGCGGAACACGCGGCCGGATCGGAGGCCAGGACGGCGGGCATGTGGGCGACGGCGCGCAGCAGGTTCTCCACGCCCTCGAAGATGCGCTCGATCTCGGCCTGGGTTTGCCGCGCTGTACGAAGCGCAAGGTCGCGGACCTCCGCCTCCCGCGCCCGCCGCAGATCAAGCTCGTAATAGGCCAAGATGATGACAGCCGGCAGGAACGCGAGGAGCGAGAGGAGAACAAGACGCTTCCTGAGCGAGAAGCATGCCGGCGCGCGCCTGAGGCCGACGACAGGGGAGGGCAATGGCAAAACAGCGCCCGGAGCGCCCGAACGGTCATCCGGGACAGGCAGGCTCGGCTTTCCGCCCAACCCCGGGCGCGCACGCCGCAGCGGAGAAACCGCAATCACCCCCAGCACTCTTCATTTTGCGTTCCGCGGGCCGCGTGAACGCTTTTCTGCAAACACTGCGAATCGCAATGACGTCAGGGTAGGGCAGCCTTGCCGTCGAACGTCAACCAAGAAAGACGGCGCGCCGAGATTTTCTTGTGCCGCGCGACGCCAAGATCACAACCGCGGCGCGGGCCCGTGCCGGCTGCGCTCAATTCTTGGTGGCATGGGCCGCCTCGGCGATCGCCGCGGCCTCTTCCCTGACCTGTTCGGAGAGGCGCTGGGCCATAAGCATCAGGCGTTCGGCGACCGTCGCACGGCCATGGACCTCCACCCAGCCGGCGAGCCCGACCGTGAGCATGGTCTCAAACACGGCTTCGGGCCGAAAGCCCCGCCTGACGAGGTCGACACCGGCCGTCTGCCAATGCTTCTGGAGCTGCTCGCGGACTTCTGGGAGATCGTCAATCATATACATTTGTCCTCGCGAGGCTCACGCCCCCTGTCGCATTGGCTCCTACGGCAAAGATGATCGCCGCGCGACCATGTTTGCCCGGCGTGGGCGAAAGCGCCGCAGGCTTGCAGCCCCTCGCCAGGGCGCCTCGCCCTGTGCGTTAGATAACGGATTGTTAACGCATTCCGATGCAGGCTTGCTCAAACAAGGATCCGTGCCTCGCCGGCAGGCCTGATCACCCTCGACCGGCAAGCGACCCAAGCGGGACGGTCCCGCCCGGATCTCGAGCGTCGCAGGACGGACTGTCGATGCCCCGCGCTGGGCCAAGCGCGGGGCTTTTCCATCTTCATCCTCCGACCGCCCCGCGCTTGCGACCGAAGCCCGGAATATAGCACTGGCAGGGAGTGCTGAGGGGCAGATAGGCCCCAGTCGGGCAGGACCCGCGCGAGGTGACGCACACCGATCCAAGACGCGCTCGCCGCCCATAGCCGCCGCCGTAGCCAGGCCCGTAGCCATAGCCCGGCCCATAGTGGCTGCCATACGGGTCGCGCCAGGGGCGGGGGCCCCCATAGGCGCCTGGGGGCGGCGCGCTCCAGCCGCCTCCACCGTAGTTCGGCTGGATCTGCGGATGGCCCATTTCCGTCGCCCGGTTCTGGGCCGATGCCGCGCCCGCAGCGCAGACGAGCGCCAGCCATGCGACATGACCCAAGATACGCAAGAAAGGCATCGATCCCTCCTCATCGCTGCAGGCCAGCTTGGGCGCGCAGGCCCTTCCATTCAATCGCCGCGTGAGCCGCGGCGTTCCCGCGGCTTCGCGCCTTGGTCCTCGGCGAGGGAGGCTTGGCCGTGCCAAGACGTTGACGGACCGGCGTTCTTGCCTCACAGTCGCACGGGTTCGGAAAGAGAATGAGGCTCTCCGGCGGAAAGCGCACGGGGAGCCTTCTTCGTTGGCCGGCTAGGATGTCGTCATGACCACGCCCAACCGCTCGACCCATATCCGCCTGACCTCCCACCCGGAGCCCGGCGGCGGCACGGCTCGGTTCCCGATCCGCTGGGGCGCGCCCCATCCCAAGCAGCGCGGCCCGGTGATCGGGTCGACCACCAACCCCGCAGACCGCAACGTCATCGGCGCGCATGGCGGGTCCTACTCGCTCTACCGGGCGCTCGCCATCACCGCCCGGGCCCTCAACCCGCTCGCCCGCCCCGACCTGCGCAACACCCATCCCACGGCGCAGATCGGCCCTCATCCGCAGTGGTGCGATCCGGACAGGATCGTATCGCTCGATCCTTGGGGGCATCTCGTCGGCGAGGCCTTCGCGGAGGAGATCGCAAGCGGCGTCGACATCCGGCCGACGATCGCGATCACGAAGGCGCGGCTCAACATGCCTGAGATCCTGGCCGCCATGGGCGCCCGCCGGCTTGCTGCCGATGGCAGCGTGCTGCACGGCTCGGGCGACATCTCCGTCACCAAGATCGCGGTCGATCCGGTCTGGTACCTTCCGGGCGTCGCCGCCCGGTTCGGCGTCTCGGAGGGCGAGCTCCGCCGCACGCTCTTCGAGCAGACGGGAGGCATGTTTCCGGAACTCGTCACCCGGCCCGACATGCAGGTGTTCCTGCCGCCGATCGGCGGGATGACCGTCTATGTGATCGGCGATGTGGCGGCGCTCGCCGACCCCAAGCGGCGCATCGCCTGCCGGGTCCACGACGAATGCAACGGGTCGGACGTGTTTGGCTCCGACATCTGCACCTGCCGCCCCTATCTCGTCCACGGCATCGAGGAATGCGTGAAGGAAGCCCAGAAGGGCGGCGCCGGCGTCATCGTCTACAACCGCAAGGAAGGCCGGGCGCTCGGCGAAGTCACCAAGTTCCTCGTCTACAATGCCCGCAAGCGCCAGGAGGGCGGCGATCAGGCGGCGACCTATTTCGAGCGCACGGAGTGCGTCGCCGGCGTCCAGGACGCCCGCTTCCAGCAGCTCATGCCCGACATCCTGCACTGGCTCGGGATCCGCCGCATCGACCGCTTCATGTCGATGTCGAACATGAAGTACGAGGCGATTACCGGCTCTGGCATCGAGATCGTGGAGCGGGTCCCGATCCCCCCCGAACTCGTGCCGCCGGATGCGAGCGTGGAGATCGAGGCAAAGAAGGCGGCCGGCTATTACACGCCGGATGGGGCGTTGGATCCGGCGGCACTGGTGCATGTCAAGGGCCGCGATCTCGAACGCTATTAAGGCGGCGCAGGCCTCATGGGTCGCGTGACGGATGAGGTAACGAGCGGGTCGCCTGCAGGGATAGATGCGCTCTCCGCGTCGAGCCCGTAGACATCGTCCCGGAAATGCGCCTCGCCGTCGGGCGTGGCGAATCCGGTGAGATAGACCCAGGCCACAGGGACGGGGCGAACGAGCTTCACGTCCTGGCGATGGCCGGCCGCGATGGCGGCGTCGATCGCCGCCTCGTTCCATGGGCCGCCCTCGGACGTTCCCTCGAGCAGCCACGCAACGAAGCTCTTGACGTCCCCCACCCGTACGCAACCGGAAGAGTGGAAGCGGTCGTTCCGCGCGAACAGCTTTTTGGAGGGGGTGTCGTGCATGTAGACGGCATGCTGGTTCGGCATGTCGATGCGGATCTGACCGAGCGAGTTCGCCGCTCCCGGATCCTGCCGGAGGGTGTAGCTCGCGGCCCGGTCGGTCGACCAGTCGATCGTCTTCGGGTCGACCTCCTGCCCATGGCCGTCGAAGATGCGGATCTTCATCCGGGCGAGATGCTCGGGGTCCTTGCGCATCTGCGGGATGATGTCCTTGCGGACGATCGAGGCTGGCACCGTCCAGTTCGGGTTGAAGTTGATCTCGGTGATCCTGGCCATGAGAGTGGGCGAGGCGCGATCCTTCTTGCCGACCACCGCCACATAGCGGCGCAGGACCTCGCCCTTCTCCACCGCTTCCACCGTCGCCGAGGGGATGTTCACGACGACATACCGCTCTCCGAACGGAAAGCGCGTTCCGGCAAGGCGCTGCGCCGAGGCGGCGAGCTGGCGCGCTCTCGCCGCCGCCGGCACGTTCATGGCGTCGATGGTCTTCGGCCCGACGAGGCCCGTCTCGGGCAAGCCGTGGCGGGCCTGGAAACGCTTGACGGCGGCGAGAACCGCTTCGTCGAACACCTCGCCGGGAAGAGCCCTTCGATCGAGATCGCCTTCGGCCGCGAGCCTCTCCTTGAGGCGCATGACGGGCTCGCCGCGGTCGCCGACCTTGATCGGCGCGCCCTTGGGCAGCACGCCCCAGCCGCCCGCCTCGGCGATGGCGTGGTAGCGCTCCGCGGCGCGCAGCGTGTCGATGAACGTCGCCGGGCTAAGGGTCGGCCGAACATCCTTCGAGACTGGTGCGAAGGTGAGGGTCGGCTTCTTGACCGCGGTCGCCGCGGTCGCCGGCTGCGGCTGGGGCGCTGGCGCCTGTTCGGCCCGGTCCGCGGGAAGCGCAAAGGCACCTGCAGGGGGAGGCGAAGGCAGGACCGCGTTCGGCTTTTCGGCGGCGAGCATGGGGCCGCTCAGGCCCGTGAGGAGAAGGGCCGCCAAGAACCCAGGACGCAACGCCACCATGACACACAACCGCACGCGAACGGCCGCAGCATGGTTGATGGGCGATTAAGAAAGCGTAGCGCCTTTGATGGACGAAGGGCCTATCCCCTCACCACGATCACATGCAGCCGCCGCGGCCCGTGCGCGCCGAGGAGCAGCGTCTGCTCGATGTCGCCGGAGCGGGAGGGGCCAGTGATGAAGTTGACGGTGCGCGGCATCTGGCCCCTGCCATAAGTGGCGCGGACCTTGCGCAGGGCCTCTTCATAGTCCCCGACGAGGTCCTTCGCCGCGACGACCACGATGTGGTTGTCGGGCAGAAAGTTGAGGGTCGAGGGGTTCTCCGGGCCCGAGACCATGACGAGTGTGCCGCTCTCTGCCACGCCGGCGAAAGCGTGGCTGACCGCGTTGATGTCGCCGCCGTCGCTCCTCCCCCGCGAGACGGCAAGCGCCGTCTCCTCCCAGGGCATGGTCCTCAGGCGCAGGTCCTCGCCCATGCGGATCGCGGCCGGCAAGTTGTGATTGCGCAGGAAGTCGGCGACCGCCCGGGGCACGTCGGCCGCGGTCTCGACCTCGGCGACGGTGGCAAGCGCAAGCTCCGCCTCGCGGCGGAAGAGCGCGATGCGCTCATCGCCCTCCACCTGCCCCCGCCCCGGGATCAGCCCTTTCGGGGCGCGCTCGATCCGATCGGCCACGACCTGGCGGCGCGGCAGTTCGTTCCCGGTCACCCCGAGCGAGCGGCGGATGCTGGCGAACACGTCCTCGCGGGCGCTCATCCCACGCTCCGCCGGCGCTCGCGCCGCCACTGCGCCTGGAAGGTGCCGCCTTGCGGAGCGGGAAAGTCGCGGCCCGCGGTCCAGCCCGACGCCAGGGGCAGACGTTGGAAGCGGCCGCGCGATCGGCCTACGAGCGCGAGCGCGCTCACCGCGAACCGCATCGCAAGCGTGTAGAGGGCCGGCCGCCTCGCAAAGAAGCCCCAGAAGGCGAGGCCCGAGCGCATGGCCGCCGGCGACAGATGCCGCTCGAACTCCCGCTCGCGCCAATGGCGCATCATTTTCGGCAAGGGGATGCGCACCGGGCAGACGCTCTCGCAGCGGCCGCAGAAGGTGGATGCATTCGGCAAGTGTCCAGCCTTGTCGACGCCAATCAAACTTGGGGTGAGAACCGCTCCCATGGGGCCTGGATAGACCCACCCGTAAGCATGTCCGCCAACAGCTTGGTATACAGGGCAGTGATTCATACAAGCCCCACAGCGAATACATCTCAACATGTCTTGAAAATTAGTATTCAGCATCGACGATCGGCCGTTATCGAGGATGATGACGTGATAATTCTCTGGCCCGTCGAGGTCTCCCGGCCGGCGCGGGCCGGTGGAGAGGGTCGTGTAGACGGACATGTCCTGCCCTGTCGCCGAGCGGGCGAGCACCCGGATGATCTGGCAGACGTCCTCCAGCGTCGGCACGACCTTCTCGATCGAGGCGAGCACGATATGCGTCTTCGGCAGGATCTGCGTCAGATCCCCGTTGCCCTCGTTCGTGACGATGATTGAGGTGCCGGTCTCGGCGACGAGGAAGTTCGCCCCCGTGATGCCCACGTCCGCGGCAAGGAAGCGCTCGCGCAGGACGGCGCGCGCCTCGGCCAGGAGCTTCACCGGCTCGGAGAGATCGCGCTTCTCGTCCAAGCCTTTGTGGACGCGGCGGAAATCCTGCTCCACCTGGGTCGCGTTCACATGCACGGCGGGGGCGATGATGTGGCTCGGCGGCTCGCCGCGCAGCTGGATGATGTATTCGCCAAGGTCCGTCTCGACCGGTGTGATCCCGGCCGCTTCGAGATGGGCGTTGAGGCCGATCTCCTCGGCGATCATCGACTTGCCCTTGGTGACGGTGCGCGCCCCGGCCTCCCGGCAGATGGCGAGCACGATGTCGCGCGCCTCCGCGGCCGTGCGGGCGAAATGCACATGCCCGCCTGAGGCCGTCACCTTCTCCTCGTAGCGCTCCAGGTAGAGGTCGAGATGGGCGAGGGTGTGGTTCTTGATGTCCCGCGCCTGGTCGCGCAGGGCCTCGAACTCGGGCAGCCTTGCGGCGGCGGCGACGCGCTTGTCGATGAAGCCGCGCTTCACCTTGGAGAGGGCGACCTGCAGCTCGGCGTCGCCGAGCGCCCGCGCCGCGTTCTTCTTGAAGTGAGGAGAGGTGGGATGGAGCGTCATGGCCCTGCTCTCTAGCGCGAACGGGGCAGAAGCGCGAGAGCAGTGCGCGCCCGGAGGAATGTTCAGGAATGTTCCGGAAGAGGTCGGGAAGGGAGGCTGGAATGGATGGGAACGGCGCGGCGCCGTTTCAGCATTTCAAGAAGAGGCATCCGGCGCTCATGCCGCCGCTGGCCGGCGACGCGGGGTTCTTCAGGCGGCCGCCGCGCCTCTCCCGTCGCGCGCGGCGGGTGGAGAAGGGAATAAGGACGGGCGCCGCGTCCGCATCAACTGTTATGCTGCGAGCGTGAGACGTTGCATTTCACGGGCGAACTCGAAGCGCAGTTGCTCGGCTTCCTCCTCCGGCAACCACTTGGCCATATTGGGGAACACGGTCTGCCACATGCGGGCATCGCGTTCGGACCAGGGCATCTTCTCGGCGGACCGCGCCTTCTCCAAAAGAAGCGTGAGGCGACGACGAATGTCCTCGGGATCGGGCAGAAAGGATTGAGGTGGCGCCTGCATGCGATCCTCGCCGTCGCCGAAAAGGCTGCCCTGCGCCGGACTGTGGCCGAACAGGTCAGTCTGCTCCGTCATCCGCATCTCCCTCCGAAGGACCGAAACCCAAAGCCTCACGCGTCAGCGTGTGGGCCAACGTAGCCTCAAGCACCGTATCGGCCTGGGCGAGGAGATCAATCAGTTCGGCGATGCGAGCTGCGACATCGCGCAAGTCACGCACAAGATTAAAGTCGGCGGGCAGACCGGTCCGGCCTTCGATCCAGCGCGGGAGGACCCGGTAACCGCTGACCGCGAAGGTCCACACCGCCTGCGGAATCCCGGTGATTCGCCCAGTTCCATCATCGCAGAGCGTTATTTCTCCATCGGCGTATTCGACAGGCGCGACGACGCCGCGCGGCTGGGTGACGACGCGGCAGAACTCGGGCCAGCGATAGGCTTCGCCCGGCTGGCGGGCGAAAGTCTCCACCGCCCTGATCTCGCGGCCGATACGGACGGCCTCCTGAAAGGTCTCATGCTGAGCGGGGAAGGGCACGTGAGGGAACACGTCCTCTAGGTCCTCGGCAAAGCGAAGTGTGTAGGATGCGGCTGAGAGCAGACAGAGAATGGCGTCGAATACGTCCTCGGCCGTGACCGGCGCGCCATAGGCGGCGCTCAAGCTGGCGATCAGCGCCGGCGAGAGATTCGAGACATTGCCGCCCTGCCGACGATCGTAGAGCGGGAAGGCGTAGCCGCCGTAACTGCCGCGAAATGCATGGTAATCGGGAAGAAGGCCATGGCACCACACCGCTGGTCCTGCGCCAGTTCCTGACGGAAGCGCATAAAGGCCGACGTTATTAGAACCCCACACCCGCTGCATGATGGGTCCTGGTCGATTAAGAAGTGTTAGGTCGTTGAAGAACCAACGTCTGTCTAGCGGCCGATACGAGTAGAACGTCTCCAGCGAAGGATCGTAAGAAGGATCTGCACGTGCTCTTAAAAGGGGAGGAACTGAATTGCGTAGACGTGATCGCGTCACGCTGACAAACACATTGTCATTCCCGCTCTTCATGCCTGATTTCGAAAAGATGAAAGCTTCCCGAATGCTCAGCCACTCTCCATTTAGGAATGGTCGGGGTCGCATATCGTCCAGGGCAGCACGTTCAACCACCACGGCGCCCGGTAGTTGTCCGGCATCGGCTCCGCTGAGGAGCCACTCGAGCTTCGCCCGGCGAGGGAAGAAGCCGTGCATCCAACTGTCGTTGTAGTGGACCTCGGCCAGTTCGCCTTCAGCCTTGCTGCCGTCCGCGATGGCCAGCGTGATGGCCGTTCCGACCATGATGTTGAACACGCCTTGATCGCCTCGACGCCCGCCCGTTCGCCGCGTCGCACGTCCCCGCGAAGATCAATGATTTCGATGCGATCGAACCGCTCGCGCATCATCTTGCGAAGTCCGGCGTAGGGCCAGCCGGTCAGGAACTTGCGGTTGCTGATGAAGGCGACGACGCCGCGCCCCGGCGCATTCTCCGCCTCGAACAATTTCCAGATCGCCCAGCGCCAGAATGCGACTGAGAGTTCGGGAAATGTGTTGAGCTGATTGCCTTGATCAGCGTTTCGCACCGGAGCCTTGAGGTCGTCCCAGAGTTCATCCATCCAGCGGCCGACAAGGGTTTCGTTCTCGCCTGCTTCTAGTCGGCGATAAGGCGGATTGCCGATGATTGCGAGAATCTGCTCGTGTTCCTTGATGTGATTTGCAGCCCGCCGTTCATCTTCAATTCCTTGTGAAACGAAACCAAGAGAGCCGATCGAAGTAGCGGCACCCGGCTCCGCTAGCGTATCGGCCAGATAAACACCAAGCCTCGGCAGCTCGAGCGGCTCTGATCCGAAGTGACCACGCAACGTATGGTGGAGTCGGTAATGTGCGACCGCGTAGGGGCCGATCAGCAGCTCGAAGCCGAACATTCGACCGGCGAGCTTTTGGAGCGCCAATGCCGCCATCCCCGCTCCGGCTTGGGTTTCCGTTTGAGCCCTCACCCGCTCGGCGATGCCAAGGAGAAAAGTGCCGGTGCCGGCAGCGGGATCGAGAATCGTTACTGTTGGATCGGCCAAGCCCTCAGTGCGCTGCAGATTCTGGCGCAACGCTCGATCGAGCGATGCCGTCATATAGCGAACGACCTCAACCGGTGTGTAGTATACTCCATAACGCTCGCGCGCTTCAGGGTCGAACGTCTGCAGAAAGTTTTCGTAAAAATAGAGGATCGGGTCGTGACCGTTCCTGACCGCGAGGATTTCCGGCGTGAAGCTGTTGACGGTGTCGCACATCACGACGAAGCCGATGCCCATATCCTGCACGATCTCGTCTTGGCTGAGCACGCGCAGAGCCGTGCGCATGAGCGGGTGCTCTTCGGGCATGCGCCGCCACGCGTCCTGGCCGACCGGATCTCCATTTTCCTCGCGAACGAGCAGCAGCCCGAAGGCGAGCGTCTGCGCGAAGGCGCCAGAGAAGAGCGCGTCGAAATCGGCGGCGGGATAACCGCCCGCTTCCGGATGCGCGTACAGGACATCCCTGAATGTCTGCCGGACGTGCAAGAGCGGGTGGTTTACGACTCCCGCGGCATGCAGCTCGGCGAGCCGGTCCCGCACGATGCCGCGGACGAGGCGAGCCGAATGCGCCATGAGGGTGGCCAGATGCTCGGCGTCGCGCGCATTCGGCTCCTGGCCGGCTCCCGCGCAGAGCATTTCGACAAGACGCAAAAAGGGAACCGGATCGTGACCGGCGACCGCGCGGTCGGCGCGCGCATCATCCCGATCGGGACGCAGAGCGCTCTCCGGGACTACTGTCGCCGCGCCGCGCTCGTCATCCCGATAGAAGAGGCGAAACTCAGCGAAATTGCAGGTCGCCCAACATTGCAGCTCCCTGAAGCGCTCGAACTGGCGGCGGTCGTGATCGCGCCAGCGCGCCGGATCGGCCGGCTTGTTGGGCGCTTTCAACTCCACAAAGGCGCGCGGCGGCGCGCCGTGGCGCACGAGCGCGATGTCCGGCCGCCCGACGCCCGCCCTACGATACTCGGGCGAGACGGTGAGCCGCGGCGCGAGCGGCAGGAGCGGAATCAAGCCGTCGAGCAGTTGCTGAAAAGCTGGGGCGAGCGCCGTCTCCGGAACATCCGGGTCTGCCCTTCGGAGTTCTCGAATGCGACGTGCATAAGCTTGTAACAGGGGGATGGCGGGCTCGGTCATTGCGTATCGTAGCTATCTCCAAGGCAACGTTCGTCACTCTGCCAGAAACGAACCCTCACCTACACTGCGCACGACATGGCGGCTTTTGCGCGCGACATGGGCTACGTGAACCCGGACGGGAGCGTGAAGCCGCCGATCGTCTGGGACGAGGCCGAGCGGCGGCAGCTCAGGGCCCGGCTCGACGCGCTCTACTTCCTCCTCTACGGCGTCACCGACGAGGACGACATCCGCTACATCCTCTCCACCTTTCCGATCATCGAGCGCAAGGACCGCGAGGCGTTCGGCGTCTATCTTACCGCCGAACTCATCCTCTGGCACAAGCGCGCGTTGAAGGCAGGCGAGCCGGACGCACTCGCGCCTGAGGCCGACCTCGTCCGGGCGGGCCGGCCGCGCGCCGCCTGAACAGGCGGCCGCCGGCGCTCGCGCGCGGAAGCGCCAGGACCCGCTCGCCCTCACTCCGTCTCCCCCGTCGTCTCCCGCCGGCGCGCGTAGCGGCGCTTCCAGCCGCGGAGCGCGGCGGCGCGGCGGTCCCAGGAGGCGCGGGCGAGCTCGGGCTCCGCCGCCTCGGGCGCCGTCGCGCCGGGGAGGTGCGGGGAGGGGAGCGGGTCGGGCTCGCGCTGCGGCCGGCCGCGGCGCCGCCGCGGCGCCAGCATCGGCTCCGGCGCCGGGTCCCGGCGCATCCAGCGCGGCGGCTTCTCCTGCGTCGCCCAGCGCTTCACCCAGCCCTTGCGCGCGCCAAGGCGCCGGGTCTCCCTGACCCGCGCGCGGGTGAGAGGCGCGAGCTCCTGCGCCTCCCGTCCCGCCTGCGCGTCCGCCGCCTCCGCCGGTTCGGGCGGCCGGCGCTTGCGCGTGCGGCGGACGCCCTGCTCCTCGCGGGCCTGCGCGAGGAGGCGCAACGCTTCGGCGAGCCGGGCGGGATCGACGCTCGGGGCGCGCTCGATGTCGCTCACCAGCCGTTCGGCCTGCACGCGCAGGCGCTGCGCCAGGACGCGGCCGCGGAGGACGGGCCGGTAGCGCTTGTCGGGCCGCGGCTGCCGCGGCCAGGCGCCGGGCGGACGCTGCCAGCCGTGCTTCTCCACCCAGCGGGAGATGGTGCCGTTGTTGACGCCGGTGCGCGCCGCGATGTCGCGGAAGGTCAGCCCGGTCGTCTCGACGAGGTGCTTCACCTGCGCCACGGTGGAGGGCGGATGCGGCTCCTGGCGCTGCACGCGCGGCGCTTCGCCATGGGGGCCGCAGATGCGGACGAGGGCGGGGGAGAGAGGATTATAAGGTCGCATATAGGAAAATAAGCAGGAAGGCGGGCGTCTGTCAAGACGAGCGCCGGACCGATGTCGGCGTGACGCGCGACGCGCCGCCTCTCACCTCTTCCGAGCGAGAGAGGTCTCGCCGAGGCGCGGGTGAGAGGGGAAGAGCCTTGTCCCGGATCTGGCCCACACCGCACCCGCCGCTGCGCGGCGACCTCTCCTTCCAGGAGAGGTGAAGGGCGGCGGTGCCTCGCCTTTCAGGGGATGAGGAGGGGCGTACGGGGGCTGCGGGACGAGGGTTAGGACGCCATCTCCTCGGCCAGGACGTCGCGGCGCGCCAGGATCTTGAGGTAGGAGTTGCGGGTCTCGGCGATGTGGGCGCGCAGGAGGGCCTGCAGGCGCTCGGCGTCGCGCGCCTTCACGAGGCGCAGCATCTCGCGATGGTCTTTCAGCGAGAGGCGGTTGAGGGTGGCCTCGGTGGAGAGGCGCGAGCGTAGGGCCTGGATGCGGAAGCCCACCGGGCCGTAGGCGTCGCCGATATAGGGGTTCCCCGAGAGGTCGATGATCGCCTGGTGGTATTCGCCATCGAGCCTGCGGTAGGCGGCGATGTCGCCGGCCTCGTAGGCGGCGCGCATCTTCTCGTAGATGCCGGTCATCGCCGCGACGAGCGCCGCGTGGTTGCGGGCGAGCGCCGCCGCGGCGGCCGCGACCTCGAGGATCTCGCGCAGCTCGCTGATCATCGCCACCTCGTCGGCCGACATGCGGAAGACGTAGGTCCCCCGCTGCGGCAGCACCTCGACCAGGCGATCGAGCTTGAGATGGAGCAGTGCCTCGCGCACGGGCGTCTTCGAAATGCCGAGCTCCGCCGCGAGCGCGTTCTCCGACAAGGCCTCGCCGAGCTTCAGCCGCCCGTCGATGATGCGCGCGCGCAAGTCGTCGATGACGAGTTCGGTCAAGGATTTCGGACGCGCAATGGCCATGAGGCGGTGAACCCGTTCGCCGCCGGCCGCCCGCAAGACCGGCGGCCGCCCTCCCTCTCGCCGCACCCTTGCGGGCCAGCTGGTATCTGATATCTTACCTTCAGGGTGCCGGACAAGAGCGCCTGATCGAGGAAGCGCTGACGAATGGCGCGGAGGACCTGGCGCGACGAGCCGCGCGAGGCCGCGGTCATGAACGAGACGAGGAGTGGTCCATGAGAAGCCTGAAAGCCCTGATGTCGGCCTGCGCGGCGCTCGGCCTGATGGCGCTCGACGCGCCGGAGGCGTCGGCGCAGGCGCAGAAGACCTACACCATCAAGTTCAACCACGTGCTCGGCGCCCGCGAGCCCTATCACGAGGGCTTCCTCACCTGGGCGAAGCGCGTCTCCGAGCGCACCAACGGAGGCTTGAAGATCGACGTCTTCCACTCCTCCCAGCTCGGCAAGGAGGAGGATATCATCGAGCAGATCCGCCAGGGCGCCAATGTGGGCCAGAACACGGATTCGGCGCGGCTCGGCAACTACGTGCCGGGGATCGCCGTGATGAACGGCCCCTATTTTGCCGAGAGCCTGGAGGACGTGGCGAAGCTCCGCCAGTCGAAGACCGTCAATGGCTGGCTCGACGAGCTCGCCACCAAGCACGGGCTGAAGGTCGTCTGCTACAACTGGGTGCAGGGCTATCGTCACTTCTTCACCAACAAGCCGGTCAAGACACCCGAGGACCTGAAGGGCTTGCGCATCCGCACGCCGCCGGCGCCGATCTGGCAGGAGTCGATCCGGGCGCTCGGCGCCACCCCCGTCGCCATGGCCTTCGGCGAGATGTATCCGGGCCTGCAGCAGCGGGCGATCGACGGGGTCGAGCTCGTCTACAACAACATCCCGGCCGGACGTTTCTACGAAGTGCTCAAATACGCCAACGAGACGAAGCACATCATGCTGATCAACTTCCAGGTGATCTCGTCGGCCTTCTTCGACCAGCTGCCGAAGGAGTACCAGACGGTCCTCAGCGAGGAGTGCGAGAAGGCGGGCGAGGAGACCTCGAAGCGCATCTTCACCCTGGAGGGCGAGGTCGAGCAGCAGCTGAAAGGCCGCGGCATGACGGTGGTCGAGGATGTGGACCTTGCCGCCTTCCGCAAGGCCGGCGAGAAGGCCTACGAAGCCCTCAAGCTCACCGAGGTCAAGAACGCCGTGCACAAGGAGATCGGCAAGTAAGCGCGGCGGCGAAGGGACAGGGCGGACCTTGCGCATGGCGCGCGTCCTCGCCATCGTGTGGAAGGCGGAGGCGGTCATCGCCGGCGTCTTCCTCGTCGCCATGGTGGCGCTCATCTTCGCGAGCGGCGTGGCGCGGCTCCTCGGCCACCCCCTCAACTGGGCGACGGACATCGCCACCTGCCTCTTCGCCTGGGCCTGCTTTCTCTGCGCCGACATCGCCTGGCGCAGGAACAGCCTGATGTCGATCGATCTCGTCACCGACCGGCTGCCGCCCTCGCTGCAGCGCCTTTGCGCGTATGCCAACTACGCCCTGATCATCGGCTTCCTCGTCTATCTCATGGTGGCGGGCGTGTGGCTGTCCTGGGTCAGCCGTGCGCGCAGCTTCCAGGGCATTCCGGAGATCAGCTATTCCTGGGTGACGATGAGCTTGCCGGTGGGCGCGGCGCTCCTCCTCCTCACCGCCGTCCTCAAGATCGCCGAGGAGCGCAGGCCCGGCGGACGGTTTGGCCTGCCCCGTCCGCCAGCCGTTTCCTGATCCGACCCGCGCCGCCCATGACGCTCGTCGCCTGCGCCTTCCTCCTGATGCTCCTCATGGGCATGCCGGTGGCCTTCGCCATCGGCATCTCCGGAGCGCTGTTCTTCCTGCAGCATCCGGAGCTCCCCTGGACGGTTCCCGTCCAGCTCACGGTGACGCAGACGCAGAACTTCGCGCTGCTCGCCGTGCCGCTCTTCGTCATCGCCGGCAACTTCCTCAACAAGTCCGGCATCACCGAGCAGCTCTTGAACCTGGCGGCCGTGCTGACGGGCCGCCTGCGGGGTGGGATCGCGCAGGTCTCGATCGCGCTCGCCGGGCTGATGGGCGGCGTGTCCGGCTCCTGCATCGCGGACGCCGCCATGCAAAGCCGCATGCTCGGCGAGGAGATGCTGAAGCGCGGCTTCTCCCGCGGCTATGCCGCCGGCGTCCTCTCCTATGGTTCGCTCCTCACGCCCATCGTGCCGCCCGGCATCGGCTTCATCCTGTATGGCACGGTCGGCCAGGTCTCGATCGGTCGCCTCTTCGCCGCCGGGCTCGCGCCGGCGCTGATCCTGTGGGCGGCCCTGGCCGCGACCATCGCCTACACGGCCAAGCGCCGCGGGATCGAAGCCGAGCTTCAGCGCCGGCCGAGCCTTGGCGAGGTCGGCGCGGCGCTGCGCGGCGGCCTCTGGGCCCTCCTGTTCCCGGTCTTCCTGCTCTTCGGGCTCCGCATGGGCGTCTTCACGCCCTCCGAGATCGGCGCCTTTGCGGTGGTCTATGCGGTGCTTGTCGGCCTCTTCGCCTACCGGAAGCTGCGGCGGGCGGGCTTTGTCGAGGCGATGGAGATGAGCCTTGCGGATATCGGCGCGGTCATGTTCCTCATCGCGCTCTCCGGCATCTTCAGCTACGGGATCGTGTTCGAGCGCGTGCCGGAGGTGATCTCGGCCGGCATCCTCGGGCTCACCGACAGCCTCTCCGGGGTCATGGCGCTTATCGTCCTCTTCACCCTGATCGCCGGCTGCTTCATCGACGGCACGGTGCTGATCATCATGCTGACGCCGATCTTCCTGCCGCTGATCCGCGACCTCGACGGCGACCCGGTGCATTTCGGGCTGATCTTCATCATCGCCGCGACGATCGGCAACTTCACCCCGCCGGTCGGCGCGGCCATGTACGCCGTCTGCTCGATCCTGAAATGCCCGGTCGCCGCCTATGCGCGCGAATCCGCGCCCTTCCTCATCGCTGTCAGCCTCGTGACGCTGGTCCTCATCTTCCTGCCGCAAGTCGTGCTGTTCGTCCCCGACCTCCTGTTCGGCAAGGACTGACATGCAGGGCGCTTCAACGAGGCCGCGGCGGCGATGCTGCGGAAGGCCGACCAGAACGAAGCGCAGCGTCCCCGATTCGGTGTTGCGTGAATGAGGCCGCAGCGGTGATGCTGCGGAAGGCGAGCGGCGTTATCGAAGGGCGCCGCGGCGGCGCCACGCTTCAATGAGGCCGCAGCGTTTCCGCTGTGGAAGGGACAAGGAGACCGCTCACCGCATGGAGATTTCGATCGCGCTTCAATGAGGCCGCAGCGTTTCCGCTGCGGAAGGTCGTCGCGAGGCCGATCCGATTCCCGGTCTCCGGGTCGCTTCAATGAGGCCGCAGCGTCTCCGCTGCGGAAGGGGACGAGCGATATAACAGCCGTCGGGAAGGCTATTGGACCTTCAATGAGGCCGCAGCGTCTCCGCTGCGGAAGGGGAGGCTGACAAGCGCTCGCGCCGCGAGGCAGCCCATGGCCCTTCAATGAGGCCGCAGCGTCTCCGCTGCGGAAGGGATCGGGGAGCCCCGGAATGGTCAGCTGCGGATCGATCCTTCAATGAGGCCGCAGCGTCTCCGCTGCGGAAGGTCAGATAGCCTGGATGTAGAAGTCGTCGGTGACATTGCTTCAATGAGGCCGCAGCGTCTCCGCTGCGGAAGGGTCAGTCCAACCACTTCATGGATGATGGTGACGAAGTCCTCGCTTCAATGAGGCCGCAGCGTCTCCGCTGCGGAAGGCTGTCGGACCATCTGGTGGTTGAGCGGCAAGCCGGAGGTGCTTCAATGAGGCCGCAGCGTTTCCGCTGCGGAAGGGGAGGGGAGACGCTTTGAGTTCCGTGCGGGATGGTCAGGACTTCAATGAGGCCGCAGCGTTTCCGCTGCGGAAGGCTTGGCTCCAAGATCCTTCAGGCGCGCGTCGAAGACGCACTTCAATGAGGCCGCAGCGTTTCCGCTGCGGAAGGCTCGACATCGACATCATCCTTACGAATGGCCGTGTAGGTACTTCAATGAGGCCGCAGCGTTTCCGCTGCGGAAGGCCGACGCGTCCGGGACGGAGCGGCTGGCGGGTGGCCTACTTCAATGAGGCCGCAGCGTTTCCGCTGCGGAAGGCACGATCGAGGGCGTCTACCTTCCTGAAGAAGCCGACTTCAATGAGGCCGCAGCGTTTCCGCTGCGGAAGGCGCGCCGCCGTCGGGGAGCAACAGGCTGTTCGCGGACTTCAATGAGGCCGCAGCGTTTCCGCTGCGGAAGTTGAACTTCACGAAGTTCGTACGGTTGCGCGCGCCACTTCAATGAGGCCGCAGCGTTTCCGCTGCGGAAGGCCAGTCTCATCGCGGCTCTCTGGTACGGACCCGCGTCACTTCAATGAGGCCGCAGCGTTTCCGCTGCGGAAGGTTCAAGATGCCGAAGGCCGGGCTCCCGCTTGGCGGCGACACTTCAATGAGGCCGCAGCGTTTCCGCTGCGGAAGGCCATCGAGGTCGCGTCAACCAAGGAAAACCCGGCGACTTCAATGAGGCCGCAGCGTTTCCGCTGCGGAAGGAATCAGCTAGTTAGCGCCGCCACTCCGCAAACGAGACTTCAATGAGGCCGCAGCGTTTCCGCTGCGGAAGGCTGAAACGTCTGAAAATGGCGAGGATGGGTCCTCCCCTACTTCAATGAGGCCGCAGCGTTTCCGCTGCGGAAGGCCAAACCCGGTCATGGCCGATCTGCCGCCCCTCGCACGGCCGGCTGCGCCCGTCAACTTCAATGAGGCCGCAGCGTTTCCGCTGCGGAAGGCCCTCCTTCGCAGCAGAGGCCGCACGAACTCCTCTTGACTTCAATGAGGCCGCAGCGTTTCCGCTGCGGAAGGCCGTCGGCGCGCGCGAGAACGCGAGCGCAGACGAGCCACTTCAATGAGGCCGCAGCGTTTCCGCTGCGGAAGGGAGCTCGACGACGCCGGCGAGATCTCCGATGCCGAGCGACTTCAATGAGGCCGCAGCGTTTCCGCTGCGGAAGGCCCCCGAGGCGCGCTCCGAGGCCGAACGCGCCCTCAACACTTCAATGAGGCCGCAGCGTTTCCGCTGCGGAAGGCTTATAGTCGTCGGCGACGCCGCGGAGCGCTTCGCTGCCACTTCAATGAGGCCGCAGCGTTTCCGCTGCGGAAGCGATCTACAGGCGCGACGCCAACGGTCGCATTCACTTCAATGAGGCCGCAGCGTTTCCGCTGCGGAAGGGGGTGCGCGAGATCCTCGAACCGTCAGAGATTCAGGACTTCAATGAGGCCGCAGCGTTTCCGCTGCGGAAGGACCGACGCCCAACTGCAGATGAAGATCAACGAGGCGACTTCAATGAGGCCGCAGCGTTTCCGCTGCGGAAGGCATTTGGCGCCGCGCGGCTAACTCCCCGAGGCTTCCATGACTTCAATGAGGCCGCAGCGTTTCCGCTGCGGAAGGGTGGCGCACGGCGACGCTCTACGACATGGCAGCAGCTACTTCAATGAGGCCGCAGCGTTTCCGCTGCGGAAGGGGCGCGAATGACCACGCCCTACGACAACACCTCTGACACTTCAATGAGGCCGCAGCGTTTCCGCTGCGGAAGGGCTCCCCGTCTCGCAATAGACGGGCTCGGCTTCGGACTTCAATGAGGCCGCAGCGTTTCCGCTGCGGAAGGAGGTGACGCCGCGTTGGCGAGCATCATTCTTATCGATACTTCAATGAGGCCGCAGCGTTTCCGCTGCGGAAGGGGAAGTCGGCGTAAGGCTGCGCCGCGGGCGCGGAGGGACTTCAATGAGGCCGCAGCGTTTCCGCTGCGGAAGGCGTGGGGGCAAGACCTGCTTGCTCTCGCGTCGTGGGATGACTTCAATGAGGCCGCAGCGTTTCCGCTGCGGAAGGGCCGCTTTGCCTCGCAATTCGCCAGCTTTCCACGCCTCACTTCAATGAGGCCGCAGCGTTTCCGCTGCGGAAGGCGACCCACAATTCAGAACTAGTGAAGCAGATCGCCGTACTTCAATGAGGCCGCAGCGTTTCCGCTGCGGAAGGGTTCAATCATAGTTTGGTCTATGAGTGATGACAACACTTCAATGAGGCCGCAGCGTTTCCGCTGCGGAAGGCCGGTCGCGGTCGCTTTCTACGAGGGAGAGCGTCTCTGATGACTTCAATGAGGCCGCAGCGTTTCCGCTGCGGAAGGGTGGCGCTGTGCAAGTGGGTGGAGGATCTCCAAGCATACTTCAATGAGGCCGCAGCGTTTCCGCTGCGGAAGGAGGTCGGGCAACCCAAAATCATTGACCTCGACGATAGCGACTTCAATGAGGCCGCAGCGTTTCCGCTGCGGAAGCCGAAGGCCGTGTCCCGGCCCATGTCCGAAGGCCCTGAGATACTTCAATGAGGCCGCAGCGTTTCCGCTGCGGAAGGCGCGAGCCCCTCCGAAAACTTCGGTTACTTCGAGGCGGACATACTTCAATGAGGCCGCAGCGTTTCCGCTGCGGAAGGCTTGCTCGGTATTCCAGAAAGCCCGCCCGTCATTGCGGTGACTTCAATGAGGCCGCAGCGTTTCCGCTGCGGAAGGCTCAGGCAGGGATGAGGCTCCGGAAGGACGCGAGGCCGACGACTTCAATGAGGCCGCAGCGTTTCCGCTGCGGAAGGCTTAGGACGCAAGTGCCGGGCCGAGTTTGCGGACGTGTTGACTTCAATGAGGCCGCAGCGTTTCCGCTGCGGAAGGCAGGGAGACGCCAAAAGCCTCCGCCGCCTCGCGTCCCTACTTCAATGAGGCCGCAGCGTTTCCGCTGCGGAAGGCAGCCAGGGCAAGCTCACGGTCCCGACCTATATGGGACTTCAATGAGGCCGCAGCGTTTCCGCTGCGGAAGGGACGCCAAGACGACGGGCAGGCGGCGCAAGTCCCTACTTCAATGAGGCCGCAGCGTTTCCGCTGCGGAAGGCCACATGCGCCGGGCGCGTGCGCTCGGAGGAGCAGGAGCACTTCAATGAGGCCGCAGCGTTTCCGCTGCGGAAGGCGCGCCAGCCGTTATACCTCGGTAAGCGACAGCCCGACTTCAATGAGGCCGCAGCGTTTCCGCTGCGGAAGGCAAGACAAGCCGAACCCGCTCGCGTAGTCATCGACACTTACTTCAATGAGGCCGCAGCGTTTCCGCTGCGGAAGGATAGCGCGGACGGCGTAAGAGACATCAGAACATCCTACTTCAATGAGGCCGCAGCGTTTCCGCTGCGGAAGGCTCGTGTCCGCGGAACACGTTGAGGAGGGCGCGTCTCTTACTTCAATGAGGCCGCAGCGTTTCCGCTGCGGAAGGAAGATCTGGCTCTTCGAGCTTTTGTCTTGCCGCCCTAACTTCAATGAGGCCGCAGCGTTTCCGCTGCGGAAGGGAAGCCGACATGCCGGAAGACGGCCGTCTTCCGGATGACTTCAATGAGGCCGCAGCGTTTCCGCTGCGGAAGGCTGAGCGGCGCAGCCAAGCTGGAACGCCTTTCTCTTACTTCAATGAGGCCGCAGCGTTTCCGCTGCGGAAGGTAGTCGAAGCGTCTCGCGCTGCGGGTGCGGAGCTTGCACTTCAATGAGGCCGCAGCGTTTCCGCTGCGGAAGGGGGGGTGTGGTTCAACCGGTGGCGACCGGCCAACGCCACTTCAATGAGGCCGCAGCGTTTCCGCTGCGGAAGGCACGCTTGCGATGGCGATGACCGGAGCGCGGGTTAGGACTTCAATGAGGCCGCAGCGTTTCCGCTGCGGAAGGTTTCCCTCGCCCTCAAGTAGCCATTCCCATCGGACGCGACTTCAATGAGGCCGCAGCGTTTCCGCTGCGGAAGGCAGCGAAACGGGCCGGTGTTCAGTTCAACCTCTTCGCCACTTCAATGAGGCCGCAGCGTTTCCGCTGCGGAAGGTTCGGATCCCTGATCTTGCGATTGAAGTTCTCGATGAAGTCACTTCAATGAGGCCGCAGCGTTTCCGCTGCGGAAGGAGGCCGAATACGAGCGCATTATCGCAGAGGTCAGAAGACTTCAATGAGGCCGCAGCGTTTCCGCTGCGGAAGGCGAATGCTTCCCGCCCCATGCGCTCCGCCATGATCAGACTTCAATGAGGCCGCAGCGTTTCCGCTGCGGAAGGGCGCGCGGCGGGATTGTTCCCCCGCTCGCCAACATCGTCACTTCAATGAGGCCGCAGCGTTTCCGCTGCGGAAGGCTTTCACCATGAAGGCCGCCGACCGGAGGGAGCTCAACTTCAATGAGGCCGCAGCGTTTCCGCTGCGGAAGGCTTTGATGTTTGCGTTGCCCAATCCACAGGTCTCGGTGACTTCAATGAGGCCGCAGCGTTTCCGCTGCGGAAGGGACTTCGCCGTTCCGGCGCTGCGCATCGCCGCCGACAAGCTACTTCAATGAGGCCGCAGCGTTTCCGCTGCGGAAGGCCTCGATGTCGGCAGTCCGAATGTGATGAAAGCAAACCACTTCAATGAGGCCGCAGCGTTTCCGCTGCGGAAGGGCGTCATGCGACAACGAAAAAGAGCGCAAAGAGGCAACTTCAATGAGGCCGCAGCGTTTCCGCTGCGGAAGGGGCACGATCACGGCAGCTCATGAGTTCCATGTCGGGTCGGAACTTCAATGAGGCCGCAGCGTTTCCGCTGCGGAAGGCACTTCGAGCGGTTCCTTTCGTGACCCATGATTTGCTTACTTCAATGAGGCCGCAGCGTTTCCGCTGCGGAAGGCGAACGAATGCCGTTCCAGACCCGGCCGATATCAAGCCACTTCAATGAGGCCGCAGCGTTTCCGCTGCGGAAGGCCGCTCTCCCGCGGTGAGCGTCTGCGCCGCGTCGACCCACTTCAATGAGGCCGCAGCGTTTCCGCTGCGGAAGGCAGCCGCGGAAATTGCCCCACAGATCACGCCGCTGATCACTTCAATGAGGCCGCAGCGTTTCCGCTGCGGAAGGAGTTCGACAACGTCACCCACTACGTCGCCAACCGCACACTTCAATGAGGCCGCAGCGTTTCCGCTGCGGAAGGCCGATGGTCGCGAGCCATCCGCTGTACCAGTAGTTACTTCAATGAGGCCGCAGCGTTTCCGCTGCGGAAGGGATCTCGACCCGAAGCGATTCAAGAGGCTCAGCCATTGACTTCAATGAGGCCGCAGCGTTTCCGCTGCGGAAGGCGTAGTCGAGCGCCGGCCCTGGTAGGCGTCGGTCTTCTTGACTTCAATGAGGCCGCAGCGTTTCCGCTGCGGAAGGGGCCTGCCGCTAACCCTTTGGAAGAGGCCGGCTTTGGCGGGTGGTTGCGAGCGCTCGCGCCGAACGCTCCGCCCAGGCTTATGGCCATCCTCTTCACCTTGCTCACGATGTCAAACAGCGCCTTGAGAATCAAGGACCTTTCGCCCGCGCGAGCGCTGCCGGCCTTTGGCGCGCCACCGCAGCGCTCGCAGGGCAGCGGCGAATCCAACCCCGCGGCATCCCATCATACCATCGCCACGGCGCGCTTCACCGCCCGGCCGGGCCGAAGACTGTGAACAAGCGCAACGCCGCCTGGGATCAGATCACCACCGCAGCGCGCGTCATCGCCTCAAGCGCCACCGTCGCGGTGATCCCGCAGGCCGCCAACGCCACATCAGATCACCACCGCGGCGCGCTTCATCGCCTCGAAGCTCTTGCCGAGGCTCTCGACGCGCGGGTCCACGGCGTCGGCAGGCCCAAGATCGAGGATCAGCACATGATCTTCCGTGCCGTGGATCGTCTCTTCCAGCCGCCGCGCCATCTCGGCCCGGCGCCGCGCGGTGAGCCGGCACTGGAACACGGAGAGCTGCAGCCAGCGGCCATAGCCATGCATCAGCTTGAACACTCGCCGCCAGCGGCGCTCATGGGCGATGTCGTAGGCGACGATATAGAGCCGCTCGTCCGCCATCAGCGCGCTCCGTCACCGCACGAGGTAATGGGGATAGTCGTCGATCTCGCCCGCCAGGTGCCGCGCCAGCAGCCTGGCCTGCACCTCGAGCAGGCGGCGCATGGAGACGCGATAGCCGAACAGCGGGTGCGTGGTCTCCTGGTCGAGGCGGCGCTCATAGGCCGCCATGAAGGCGCGCCGGGCATGGGGCTTCAGGTTCACGGCAGGCCCGGCCGAGATGAAGCCGTCGGCCTTCACCTCGCCGTTGTTGATCACCTGGAGGACGGTGGAATCGGCGAGGATCGGCCGGAACGGCTCCATCATGTCGAGGGCGAGCGCCGGGCGGCCGAAGCGCGGGCGATGGTAGAAGCCGAGGTAGGGATCGAAGCCGACGGCGGAGAGGACGCTGAGCCACGTGCGGGTGAGCAGGGCGTAGCCGAGCGAGAGCAGGGCGTTGACCGGGTCCGCCGGCGGGCGGCGCGTGCGCTTCTCGAAGGCGAAGGCGGGGAAGCTCCGCGCCGCCTCGCCCAGCATGGTCGGGAACAGGCGGAAGTAGCGGGACGCGGCCTCGCCCTCGAGGCCGAGGAGCTCGGCCTCGCTGGCGGCGTGCAGCGCCCGGTCGGCGAGGCGCGACAGCGCCTCGAGCGCCGCCTCGCGCTCCGCCTCCTCGCCCGCCTTGGCGTTGCGGCGCAGGAACACGCGGGCGTTGCGGATCTTCGCGGCCACGAGGCTGCGGGCGAAGACGAGCCGGCGGCGCTCGTCGAAGGCGGCCCGGTATTGGTCGATGCGGATGGCCACGTTGCGGTGGCCGGTCGCGACCGTGTGGCCGAGCACCCAGCCGCCGGACGAGGCCCAGGTCACCGGCACCTCCTCGCGCAGGAGCGCGCCGAGCGCCGGGGTGGTGAGCGCCACGGGGCCATGCAGCACGAGCTCCGAGACATCGCCCAGCGGCACCTCGGTCTTGCCCTCCTCGGTCTCGATGACGAGCGTCTCGCCTGATTTGGCGACGCGGGCGCCGGGCGTCTGCACGTAGAGGGGCAGCGCCGTATCGGCGCCGGGATTGAGCGGGCGGGGGGCGAGGCCGCGGCGGAAGAAGGCGACCTCGTCCGGCAGACAGATGCCGGCGAGCGAGCATTTGGTGCATTTGGGGCTGTCGACGAGCGGCGGCGGCAGGCGGCCGGCGGCGGCGGTGAGCCGAAGCTCGGCGATGGCGGCGCGGGTCTTGGCTTCCAGCGCGTCGTCAAGGGCGATGCGCACGCGCTCGCGCGAGCCCGCATACCAGATCGCCCCCTCGCTCACCTTGTAGCCCGCTTCGCGCAGGATGAGGGCCTGGACGCAGACCTGCACGCGCTCGGGCTCATAGGCGCCGGCGGCCACATGCGGGCGCTTGCCCTTCTTGGTGTCCACGGGCGTGACAGTGCCGTCCTCGCCTTCGACGAGGTCCATCTTGGCGATGACGCCGAGGCTCTCCGAGGCGAGCGTCACCGAGCGGGCGGCGAAATCCGGCCTTTCCTCCGCCTCGGCGGGCGCGGGGAGCTTGCCGCCGCCCGCATCGACGCGCACATGGGCGCGCCGCCCCTCCTCCGTGTCGCCCGACTCCGCCCATTCCCCGTCGACCCATTCGAGGAAGGCGAGGCGCGGGCAATAGACATACTCGTTGACCATCCGCGCCGGCACCAGCGGCGTCTCGGCGCTCGCCGGCGGCGCGGGGAGTTCGAGGGTGAGCTGAGCGGACGCGGAGGATGCGGGCAGAAGGCCGGAGGGCGAGGACATACGCTACAAGTCCCGCTGGCAGGCCGCATCCGAGCCCCATCAAAGCGGGAAAACGGGGCGGCGTCGAGGGGGAAGAGGGAGCGTTCCGCAATGCGGGTTAACGCCGCGGGGCCCGCGCTGGTCTGGCGCTGCCGCCCGTTCACCTCTCCTGCAAGGAGATCTTTGCCCCCGAGAGCGGGAGCCGTGCTGTGAAAGGCTGTGGGGGTGAGACTGCGGATCCAGATCAATCATCTGCGCGAGGCGCGGCGCATTCTGGTGGGCAAGTTCATGAACTTCGCCTCGGCGCGGGTTCTTGTCCCGGACGCGCCGGCGCCTTGATCGGCGGCGGCTGCCACGATGCCGCTTGACCTTGCCACGATGGCAAGGTGCATGACTCCGCTCAGTACCGCCGAGGGGGAGCTTGCTCATGTGTGGATGCAACACGGGTCCGTCCCGAGCCGCCGCGGAGGACGGCCGCGATGTCCTCCAGCTGCGGGTCGAGGACATGACCTGCGGGCACTGCGCTGCGGCGATCACCAGGGCCGTCGAGGCCGGGATCCCGGGGGCTGTCGTCGAAGCCGATCCGGCGTCGAAGATGGTCCGGGTGCGCGGAACGAGGGACCTCGCCGCCGTGCGGGTGCTGATCGCGGGCGCCGGCTATACGCCGAGCGAGACGGCCCTCGCCTGAACGAGGCGATTGGCCGGACCTCGCCGGACGCACCTCTTCGCCTTCCGAAATGCCGCCTTGATCAGGAGCCCAGGATGAAACCCTCCGCCCTTGCCGCAGTCCTGTTGCTGGTGCTTGCAGGCCCGGCCGTCGCGCAGTCCCCCCATCCGCATGGCCACTCAGCGGGTGCGCAAACAGCGCCCCCGATGGCCGGCGGCGCGTCGGATGCGACCAAAGCCTACATGGCCGCGATGGACAAGATGCATGGCCCGATGATGCAGGGGCTGCAGGAGCCGGATCCCGATGTCGCCTTCGTCAAGGGCATGATCCCGCACCACCAGAGCGCCATCGACATGGCCCGCATCGTCCTCCAACACGGCAAGGACGAGACCGTGAAGAGGTGGGCGAACGACGTCATCCGCGAGCAGCAGCGGGAGATCACCGAGATGCAGGAGTGGCTCAAGCGGCGCGGGCGGTGACCCGCCCCTCGCCGCGAGGGCGCTTCGTTTCACGCCCTGCGATCGGCGCGCATCGTCCCCTTCTTGGGCGGTCTGAGCCCTGCTCCGAAGCGGTGGCTGCCGTGGTCGGCCGTCCCCGTCGGCGGTCCTGAGGCCAAGCCTTCGAGGATCGGACAGTCGGGCCGGTCGTCGCCGTGGCAGCTCTTGGCGAGATGCCGCAAGGTCGCGGCCATCGCTTCGATCTCGCGGGCCTTGCGCTCCAGGATCTCGACCTGCTCCAGCGCGATCCGCTTCACGTCGGCGCTCGCGCGGTCCCGGTCGCTCCACAACGCGATGAGCTCCGCGATGCGCTCGACGGAAAAGCCGAGATCCCGGGCGCGGCGGATGAAGACGAGGCGATGGACGTCGTTCGCCGAATAGACGCGATAGCCTGCCTGCGTGCGCGCCGGCCTCGGGATGAGCCCGATCGATTCATAATAGCGGATCATCTTGGCCGAGACGCCCGAGGCCCTTGCGGCTTCTCCGATGTTCATCGCTCGCTCCCTTGCGACAGGTGAGGCCGCGCCAGCGGCTTGAAGCGGCGCAGCCGCAAGGCATTGCCCACCACGAACACGCTCGACAGCGCCATCGCCCCGGCGGCCGCGATCGGCGACAGGAGGATTCCGAAGGCCGGATAGAGGACGCCCGCGGCGACCGGGATCAGCACGACATTGTAGGCAAAGGCCCAGAACAGGTTCTGCCGGATGTTGCGCAGCGTCGCCCGCGACAGGGCGATAGCGTCGGCCACCGCCGTCAGGTCCCCCGAGATGAGGACGACGTCCGCGCTCTCGATCGCCACATCGGCGCCGGCTCCGATGGCGAGGCCGACATCGGCCGCCGCGAGCGCCGGCGCATCGTTGATGCCGTCGCCGACGAAGGCGGTCCGCCGCCCGCCCATGGCCAGCCGCTTGATCGTCGCCACCTTTCCTTCGGGGAGGACCTCCGCCACCACCTCGTCGATGCCGACCTGACGCGCGACGGCTTCGGCGGTGCGGCGGTTGTCGCCGGTCACCATCACCACTTTCAGTCCGAGCCGATGGAGGGCCGCGATCGCCAGAGGGGTCGAAGGCTTGATCGGGTCGGCCACGGCGAGGACCACGGCGACGCGCCCGTCGAGCGCCGCATAGAGAGGCGTCTTGCCGAGCCCGCCGAGCTCCTCGGCCGCCGCCGCAAGCCCGCCGAGGTCATAGCCGAGCTTTGCCATCAGACGGTCGGCGCCGATCTCGACCCGGCGGCCGCCGACGACGGCCGAGACGCCGTAGCCGGGGATCGCCTCGAAGCGGTCCGGCGCCAGCGGGCTCAAGCCCCGCCGTTTTGCCGCCTCCACGATCGCTCGCGCGATCGGGTGCTCGGAGCGCGCCTCGACCGCGGCGGCAAGGGCGAGGACCTCGGCCTCCTCGACGCCGGGTGCGACCAAAAGGTCCGTCAGTTCGGGGCGGCCCTTGGTGAGGGTGCCGGTCTTGTCGAGGGCCACCACCGCGACGCCGCTGAGGCTCTGCAGGGCCTCGCCCTTGCGGAACAAGAGTCCAAGCTCGGCCCCGCGGCCGGTGCCGACCATGATCGAGGTGGGTGTCGCAAGCCCCATGGCGCAGGGGCAGGCGATGATCAGCACCGCCACCGCGTTGACGAGCGCAAAGCCGAGCGCCGGCTCCGGACCGAGGAGGAGCCAGGCGACGAAGGTCGCCGCCGCGGCCGCCATCACCGCCGGAACAAACCAGGCCGTCACCCGGTCGACGAGACTCTGGATCGGCAGCTTCGCCCCTTGCGCCGTCTCGACGAGGCGGACGATCTGGGCGAGCATCGTGTCGGCGCCCACCCTCATGGCGCGGAAGGTGAAGCTTCCCGTCGTGTTGATGGTGCCGCCCACCACCGGGTCCCCTGCCGCCTTGCGCACGGGGACCGGCTCGCCGGTGATCATCGACTCGTCGATGAAGGACGCGCCCTCGATGACGATGCCGTCGACCGCCACCTTCTCGCCCGGGCGGACCTCGACGATGTCGCCGACGCGGATGTCCTCGAGCGCGATCTCGACCGGCGCGCCGTCGCGGATCACCCGCGCGCTGGGCGGGGCAAGGCCGAGCAGGTGCCTGATCGCCTCAGAGGCCCGCCCCTTGGCGCGCGCTTCGAGGAGGCGCCCCAGAAGGACCAGCGTCACGATCACGGCCGCCGCCTCGTAATAGACATGGATCGTGCCGGCCGGCAGCGCCTGCGGCGCAAACGTCGCCGCCACCGAATAGCCGTAAGCCGCCGCCGCTCCCAGCGCCACGAGGGAGTTCATGTCGGGGGCACGGCGCAGGAGCGCGGGCAGACCCTTGCGAAAGAAGACGAACCCCGGACCGAAGAGAACCAGCGTGGTGAGGACGAACTGGATGAGCCAGCTCTCCCGGTGGCCGATCCGTGCCATCACGACGTCGTGCAGGGCCGGCACGAGATGCGAGCCCATTTCGATGACGGCCACGGGAAGGGTCAGCACAGCCGCCAGGGCGAGGGCCCGCGACAAGGCGCGATGCTCCTGCTCGCGGGCTTGGCGCTCGCGGTCGGTCCTGTCCGTGGCGACGATGGGATGGGCGTCGTATCCCGTCGCGCGCAGGGCTGCGACGAGGGCCGCGTGCGGGGCTGTCCCCGAGAGGTGACGGATGGTGGCGCGCCGGGTTGCGAGATTCACCACGGCGCCCCGCACGCCTGGCACAGCCTGCAGCGCCTTCTCGACCCGGGCGACGCAGGACGCGCAGCTCATGCCCTCGATGGCAAGCTCCGTGGTCTCTTCGGGGACAGCATAGCCTGCCTTGGCGATGGCCTCGGCAACTCCGTCGGGGTCGGGGCGGCCGTTGAAGCTCACCTCCGCCCGTTCGGTGGCCAGGTTGACCCGGGCCGCGCCTACGCTCGGCAGGGCGGCCAAGGCCTTTTCAATTCGGCCGACGCAGGAGGCGCAGCTCATGCCTGCGATGCGGAACGAGAGCGTCGCACCTGGGTGGTCCGGCATGGCGGGCGCGGCAGCCATGGCACCTCTCCTTCGGATGGATCCGATCGGCCGCCTTTCTGGGTCTTCCAATGATGGGAAGGTCAAGCGCCATTTCGACCCTTGGCGCCAAGGCAGGATGACGCAGGGCAGGACAGCCCGGCGCCCGCGCAGGTTGCGGCCTTCGATCTTCTGCCGCCGTTGGACGATTTCTTAAGCTCCCCCGTGCCAGGCTCGGGCCCCGTGGAGCCTGCCACCTTGCGTCCTGGCAGCCCTTCGCACGCCAACCGAAGAACAACTCATGTCCCGCCTTTTCTCTCGCTTCAGCCTGACGGTTCAAATCGGCCTCATCGGCGCCATCGGCATTCTCGGCATCCTGGCTTTGGCCGCCGTGTTGACCCTCGGTTCCTCACGGCAGGAGCGGCACCAGGAGGCAGGCGACACGGCCGTGCGGCTGCGCAATGCGGTGGCCGAGCTCGACTCCTCGCTCCTCGAAGCGCGCCGGGCCGAAAAGGACTTCCTGCTGCACAAGCGCGAGAACGAGATCGCCCGTCACGGGGAGATGAGCCGCGCCGCCAGCGAGAGCCTCGCCGCGGTGGAGGCGGTGCTGGCGCAGCGCCCTGAGCTCGACAAGCTGCAGGCGAAGGCCCAGACCATCCGCGAACGGCTTGATCACTATCTGCGCGCCTTCCGCGCGCTTGTCGCCATGGAGCGCCAGCTCGGCCTTGACGAAGCCTCAGGACTGCGCGGCGCGCTGCGGAAATCCGTCGAGGCGATCGAGACCCGCCTTGCCGACATCGACGAGCTCATCCTGAAGAACCTCATGCTCGCCATGCGCGGGCATGAGCGGGAATTCGTTCTTCAGCCCTCGCAGCGGTCGCTCGAGGCGATGAAGAAGCTGGCGGCCGAATTCAACGCCGCTCTGCCGTCTGCTCCGATTGCCCCGCGCATGCGAACCGAGGTCGCCCAGCGCATGGCCGATTACCAGCGCGATTTTGCGGCCTATGTCGAGGGACGCACATTGGCCGAAGAGGCGGAGAAGGCGCTGTCGGAGGCCTATGCGGCGCTCGATCCCATCTTCGACGAGCTCGCGGCCGCGGCCAACGAACGGTTCGCCGCCGCGCAGCGGGAGCTTGCGGAAAGCCGCCTCGCCACCACGCGCCTCATGTGGAGCGCCATCGCCGTCGTGCTGCTCCTGACGGCCATGGCCGCCTTCGTGGTGGCGCGCGCCATCGCCAAGCCGCTCGTTTCCATGACCGAGGCCATGCGGCGCCTCGCCGAAAACGACAATACGGTGCGGGTGCCGGGCCAAGGGCGTCGCGACGAGATCGGGCAGATGGCCAAGGCCGTCGAGGTCTTCAAGCAGAACGCCCTCGAGCGTCAGCGGCTCGAGGAGGAGGCGAAGCTTCGCGACGCCGCCGCGACGGCCGAGAAGCGCCGCATCATGGCCGATCTTGCCGCCGCCTTCGACGCCAAGGTCGGCGGCCTGGTCGCGTCCCTCGAAGCCGCCGCAACGGAGATGGAGGCGACGGCCCGATCCATGTCGGCAACGGCCGAGCAGACGAACCAGCAGGCGCTCGCGGTGGCGAGCTCCGCCGAGCAGACGGCCGGCAACGTCCAGACCGTGGCGAGCGCCGCCGAGGAGCTTTCCGTATCGTCCCAGGAAATCGGGGCGCGGGTGAGTGAATCGGCCCGTTGCGTGGCCCGTGCCGTCGAGGAGGCGCGGCGCACCGACGGCACCGTGCGCACCCTTGCCGAAGGCGCGGAGCGGATCGGCGAGGTGATCCAGCTCATCAGCCAGATCGCGGCGCAGACCAATCTCCTCGCCTTGAACGCCACCATCGAGGCGGCGCGGGCGGGCGAGGCCGGCAAGGGCTTCGCCGTCGTCGCAAGCGAGGTCAAGAACCTGGCGAGCCAGACGGCCAAGGCGACGGACGAGATCGCGGCACAGATCGCCCAGATCCAGAACGCGACCACCGGCGCCGTGCAGGCGATCCAGGGCATCGGCGCCACCATCGAGGAGGTCAACGGCATCGCCTCCTCCATCGCGGCCGCGGTCGAGGAGCAGCTCGCCGCCACCCAGGAGATCGCCCGCAACATCCACGAGGCTTCGCGCGGCACCCACCAGGTGACCGACCGGATCGGCCAGGTGCGGGACGCCGCGACCCATACCGGCGGCGCCGCCCAGCAGGTGCTGGCCTCGGCGGGCGAGCTGTCCCGCGGCGCTCAGCTCCTCAGCCGCGAGGTGACCGCCTTCCTCAACGAGGTGCGGGCGGCCTGAGCAGCGGTTGCAGGCGCTACCGCGACAGGGCGAGCGCGACGCCTCTCAGCTCGGCGAGGCCCTTGAGGCGGCCGATGAGCGTGTAGCCTGGATGGGTCGGCCGGCCGGCGTCCTGCAAAAGGACATGGCCGTGGTCAGGCCGGAAGGGGATGATCCAGTCCGGGCGGCCGTCGGCCCTGCGGCGCTTCTCCTCCGCCAGGAGCGCCTCGACCACGGCCACCATGTCGACATCGCCGCCAAGATGGTCGGCCTCGTAGAAGGAGCCGTCGGGCTCCTTCTTCACGTTGCGCAGATGCGCGAAGCGGATGTGCCCGGAAAAGCGCCGGGCCATGGCGGGCACGTCGTTGTGGGCGCCCGCGCCGAGGGAGCCCGTGCAGAAGGTGAGGCCGTTGGCCGGGGAGGGACACGCCTCGACGATGAAGGCGAGGTCCTCGGCGCTGGAGACGATGCGCGGCAGGCCGAGAAGCGGCCGCGGCGGGTCGTCCGGATGAACGCACATCCATACGCCCAGCTCCTCCGCGGTCGGGACGACCTCGCGCAGGAAGCGGGCGAGGTTGGCGCGCAAGGCGTCGGCGTCGATGCCCTCGTAGCGGTCGAGCATGCGCTTGAGGCCCGGGATGTCGTAGCGCTCGAAGGCGCCGGGGAGCCCCGCCATGATGGTGGCCAGGAGCCTCTCCTTGTCCGCTTCGCTCGCCCCGGCGAACCAGCGCCGGGCCTCGTCCATGGTGGCCGGCGCGTGCTCGGCCTCGGCGCCGGGGCGCTCCAGCATCAATACGTCGAAGGCGGCATAGAGATGAGCGTCGAACCGCAGGGCGCTTGCCCCGTTCGGCAGGCGGTAGTCGAGATTGGTGCGCGTCCAGTCGAGGAGCGGCATGAAGTTGTAGCAGATCGTGCGCACCCCGGCCGCTGCGAGATTGCGAAGGGAGTCGCGATAGGCGGCGAAGAGCGGCTCGAGCGGCCCTTCGCCGAGCTTGATGCGCTCGTGGACGGGCAGGCTCTCGACCACGCTCCAAGTAAAGCCGGCCCGCTCGATCGCCGCCTTGCGCTCCGCGATGGCTTCGAGCGGCCAGACCTCGCCATAGGGGATCTCGTGCAGGGCGGTGACGATCCCGGTGGCGCCGGTCTGCCTGATCTCGGCGAGGGTGATGTCGTCAGCCGGTCCGAACCAGCGCCAGGTCTCTTCCACGATGCTCTCTTCTCAATGGGGTGCTCCCCGTCCCGTCAGAAGATCAGATCCGGCAGGACGAGCACCAGGCTTGGGAACAGGATCATCACGATCACCAGGAGGATGACGGCCGCAAGGAAGGGCAGCGCCTCTCGCGTGTACTCGTCCATCGGGCAGTTCAGCATGCCGCAGACGGTGTACATGGCGACGCCGACCGGCGGCGTCATGCCGCCGAGCGTCACCGTCGTCATCATCACGAGCCCGAAATGCACCGGATCGATGCCGAGCCGGGTGATCACCGGGACCAGGATCGGGGTCAGCAGGAGCGTGATGACCGTGGATTCGAGGAACATGCCGAGCACGGTCAGGAACGCGACGAGCAGGACCATCAGCACGTACTTGTTGCTGGTGAGGCCCGCCAGGAACGAGGTCGCCTGCTGGGGCACGCTCTCCAGCGTGATCATGTAGCCGAGCATCGCCGAGAACATGATGATCAGCATGATCATGCCCGTGTCGGTGACGCTGTGGCGCAGGGCGCCGTACAGGGAGTGCCACTTGAGCTGCCGGTGCACGAAGGCGCCGATCACGATGGCGTAGGCGACCGCGAAAGCCCCGGCCTCGGAGGGGGTGAAGAGACCGTAGCGGATGCCGACGATCAGCATGATCGGGAAGAGGAGCGCCCACTTGCTCTCCCACATGGCGAGGAGCACCTCGCGGCCGGCCGGCAGCTTCTTCAGCTCCGGCTCGTAGCCGCGCCGCACCGCGACGATGTACGTCGTCGCCATGAGGAAGACGGTCATGAGGAGACCGGGGACGATCCCGGCGACGAACAGGCGCCCAATCGAGACGTTGCCGAGGAAGCCGTAGAGGATGAGGCCGATGCTCGGCGGGATCGTTGCCGTGATGAGCGAGCCGACCGAGATCACCGCGCAGGTGAAGCCGCGCGAATAGCGCCGCTCCAGCATGGCCGGCCCGAGGATGCGCGCCTCCATGGCCGCGTCCGCCACCGCCGAGCCCGACACGCCGCCCATCAGGGCGCTGAGCGCGATGGCGACCTGGGCAAGCCCGCCTTTCATCCAGCCGGTGAGCACGGTGGCGAGGCGGATCAGCCGCTCGGTGATGCCGGCCTCGTTCATGAGATGGCCGGCGAAGACGAAGAGCGGCACGGCGAGCAGGGGGAAGGATTGCGTCGCCGAGACGATCTTCTGCACGGCGATCGACGGCGGCATCGGCCCGAAGATGTAGAAGAGGAAGGCGGCCGTCCCGATCGCAAAGGCGACCGGCATGCCGAGGAACATGAGGCCGAGGAAGAGGAAGGTGACGGTGGCGGTCATAGGACGGTCCCGTCGCGGCCTTCGAGGGAAAGCGTCTCGCGGCCCGCAAGTCCGCGGACGAGCCGCGTGACGGCGGTAATGAGGAGGAGGAGCGCGCCCGCCGGGATCGCCGCCGTCACCCAGCCATAGCTGATGCCGGCGTCCCCAAGCTCACGCTCGAGATTGAGGAGGGTGAGCCGGCTGCCGAGCCATACCAGCGCCGAGAGGAAGGCGGCGATCACGATGAGCCACGCGACGGCAAGCAGGCGCCGCACCTCGGCCGGGAAGCGCCGCACCAGGATATCGATCTCGATATGCTGGTTGCGCTTCAGCGCCACGTCGGCGCCGAGCACCGCCGACCAGGCGAAGAAGAGCTGCGCGAAGTCGATCGCCCAGATCAGGGGCGTGCCAAGGGTCCGGCCGATGGCACCGATGAACACGAGGGCGGCCATGGCCGCGAAGAGGAGGACGCCCACGACCTCCTCGGCCCGTTCGAGATGTTGCACGGCGAGCGGCTCCTGATGAGAGGACGCCTGTGACGGCCTAGATGTCGAAGCTATGAAGGTTGTTCATCCGGGGCTGAGGTGTGAGGCTGGGGTTGCGAAGCCAACCAACCCCGACCGGAGCACCCGGATGAACGTTCACCAGCATGCCCGCATGACGGTCCATGGTCGAGCCCTTCTCGTGTCGCGCATCCGCCAGGAGGGCTGGCGCGTGAGGGATGCGGCTGGCGCCGCCGGCGTCTCGGAGCGAACTGCCTACAAATGGCTGGCGCGCTTTCGGGCCGGCGGCGAGCGGATGCTTCACGACAGGAGCTCGGCGCCGGCCCGGCCGCGTCGTCGCCTGTCGCCCGAGACCCTCGCCGCCATCGAGCGGCTGCGCCGCCAGCGCCTCTCCGGCCCGGCGATCGCCCGCCAGCTCGGCCAGCCGCGCTCCACGGTCGGCGCCGTGCTGCGCCGCCTCGGGCTCGGGCGCCGCGCGGCCATTGAGCCCAAGCCCCCGGTTGTGCGTTACGAGCGGGAGCGGCCCGGCGAACTCATCCATCTCGACACCAAGAAGCTTGGACGCATCGCCAGGCCAAGCCATCGCGTCACCGGCAACCGACGCGATCGGGTCGCCGGCACAGGGTGGGAGCACCTGCACGTCGCCGTGGATGACGCCTCGCGCCTCGCCTACACCGAGGTGCTGCCGAGCGAGCGCAAGGAGGACGCCGTGGCCTTCCTGTCCCGGGCGCTCGCCTTCTTCGCAGCCCACGGCGTCCGCGTCGAGCGCGTCATGACCGACAACGGCTCGGCCTACAAAAGCTTCGCCTTCCGCAACCGCCTGGCCGAGGCAGGCCTGCGCCATATCCGCACCAAGCCCTACACGCCCAGGACCAACGGAAAAGCCGAACGCTTCATCCAGACCAGCCTCCGCGAGTGGGCCTACGCCCGAACCTACCAGACCTCTGCCGAGCGAGCCCACGCCATGCAGCCCTGGATCACCGCCTACAACTCCACCCGACCCCACTCAGCCCTCGGCGGAAAACCACCCCTCAGCCGCCTGAACAACGTGCTTGGATTCGACACCTAGACCTTCAAAATAGCGTCGACCTCGCGCCGGAGATCGGCGTAGCCGAGCTTGTCATAGACGACGCGGGTCGCGTCGCGGAACGGCGTCACGTCGATCTCGGCGATGGTGACGCCATGACCCTTCATCTTGGTCTCGTACTCGGTGAGCGACGCGATGGTCGCCTGCGAGCCGACATCGCCCCCTTTCACCGCTTCTTCTCGCAGGAGGGTCCGCAGATCCTGCGGCAGGCTGTCGAACCAAGCGCGCGAGCCGACGAGCCCGGTGATGAGGTTGATGTGCGCGGTCTTGGTGATGAACTTCACCACCTCGTAAAGGCGCGAGCCGTAAACGGCGGGGTGCTGGGCCTCGGCCGCATCGATGGCCTTGAGCTGGAGGGCGGAATAGACCTCCGTCCAGGGAAGAGGGGTGGGCGTCGCGCCCATGGCGCGGATGGTCTCGAGCCAGATCGGGGCGCCGGGGGTGCGCATGCGCAAGCCTTGGAGGTCCGCAGGCCTGGCGACCGGCTTGTTGGTGAGGACGTGACGCTCTCCCTGGAACCAGTTGAACGCCAGCACCTGATGCCCGGAGGCGCTGCGGAGCTTCTCCACCCAACGCTCGAACAGGGGCGAGGTCACGACCTTGCGCAGCTCCGGAAACCCGTTTGCAATGTAGGGAGCGCCAAGGATGCCGAACTCCTTGACGAAGGGCGCAAGACGGCCGCCATCCACCACGACCGCGACGCCGGCGCCGGCCCGGGCCTGCTCCAGAACATCCTCATCCGAGCCGAGCTGCGAGCTGGGAAAGAGGCGGACCGTGATGCGGCCGCCAGACCGGGACTCGACCCCCGCTTTGAAAGCCTCGAGCCCCTTGAAAAGGGGATCGTCCGCCGTCAGAGCGGAATTCACGTTGAGGGTGAAGCTTTGGGCAGCAGCGGTGCGGATGATGAAGGGCGTCGCAAGGACGCCGCCAACGAAGGCGCGGCGGGTAGACATGAGCTCTCCTCCCGAGATCAGGGCGTTGACGGCCCCGTTGCAATCAAGCTTAGTATGGTGAGTATGGAAGCGCAAGCAGCCTCGTTCGAGACCCTTCGGGAGCCGTTCGCCCTGGCGTTGGGCGCCCGTTCCGCCTCGGTGGCGGATGCGGTCTACCGGACGGTGCGCTCCGCCATCGTGCGGATGGAACTCCTGCCGGGCGCCCGCCTCACCGAGCAGGAGCTCGCGGACGCGCTGTCAACGAGCCGCCAGCCGGTGCGTGAGGCGCTGCTGCGCCTGCGGGACGTGGACCTCGTGGAGGCCCGGGGCACCCGCGGGTCCTTCGTGGCGCGGATCTCGCCGACGGCGGTGCGCTCGGCCCAGTTCGTGCGCGAGGCGATCGAGACCGCCATCGTGCGCCGGGCGAGCGCCGGGTTGCCCGAGCACAGCCAGGCCCTCCTCAAGGAGATCCTTCGCGATCAGGAGCGGGCGGCGGCGCGGGGCGACTCGGGGCGCTTCTTCGCTCTCGACGAGGATTTCCACCGCACGCTCGCCGCGGCCGTCGGCTGCGGTCCGGCGTGGAAGACGATCGAGGACGTCAAGGGGCAGATGGACCGGGTCCGATATCTGAGCCTTCCCGACGCGACGCCGGTCGAGCGCCTGATCGCCCAGCATCGCGACATCCTCGAAGGCGTCCTGGCAGGAGACCCCGACAGGGCGGCGCATGGGATGCATCAGCATCTCGGCGAAATCATCATCTCGCTTCCGACCCTTGCTGCCCGCCATCCGGCGCTCTTTACCTCCGACGAGCCCTAGGCTCGGCCGTCCCAGGCGGGCGCTGTCTTTCTTCCTTCCGAGGGGGGCGCGCAGAGGTTCAGGCGCGACCCTTGTCATCGTGGCTCAGGCTCCGTTCCTTTTCACACCCTCTCCTCTCTTTCCCGGATGCGCGGAGCGCAGTCCGGGACGGAAGCGCAAAGAAGATGCTGCGCAGCAGCACAATCGCCGTTGTCGACGGCTCCGGTCCTCCTCCCACAGACCGATCACGCCCTCGTCCTCCGGCCATCCGGTTCTACAATGCAAGGCTCGGCGGGAGGGGAGATGAGGCGCGTTCTTGAACTCGGGAGCATGGTTGTCGCGCCCGCCCCGGCATGGGCCCATGCCGGACATGTCCACTGGTGGGACATCGCAGCGACCTGGACCTTCGATCCCCTCGTCATCCTGCCGCTCGCGATCTCCGGCCTTCTCTACGTCCTCGGAGCGGCCCGCCTGTGGCGCCGGGCCGGCCCCGGGCGAGGGGTTCGGCCGTGGCAGGCGTTCAGCTTCGCGCTCGGCTGGCTTCTTCTGGCCGGCGCGCTCGTCTCGCCCCTGCACTGGCTCGGAGAGCGCCTCTTCACCGCTCACATGATCGAGCACGAGATCCTGATGACGCTGGCCGCTCCTCTCATCGTCTTGGCACGGCCCGGCGGGCCGGCGCTCTGGGCGCTGCCGTCCGGGTGGCGCCGGGCCTTGGGCGGCCTTGGGCGCTGGCGGCCTCTCGCCGGGTTGTGGAGGGTTCTCGTGCGACCGTCCGTCGCCACCTGCCTCCACGCCGTCGCCTTATGGGCTTGGCATGGGCCGGGGCTCTATCAGGCCGCGCTTGCCGACCTGCGCCTGCATTGGCTGCAGCATGTGAGCTTCCTTGCGACCGCGCTTCTGTTCTGGCATGCCCTGATCTTCGGGCCGGCGCGCCGTCGGGGCTATGGCGCGGCCGTCCTCTACCTCCTGGCGACCGCGCTCCATTCGAGCCTGCTCGGCATCCTCCTCGCCCTTGCGCCGCATCAGGTCTTTCCCCTGCAGACGGCCAACGCCCCGGCCTGGGGGCTCGCACCCCTCGAGGACCAGCAGCTCGCAGGCTTGATCATGGGGGTGCCGGTGGGCCTCGTCTATGCCTTGGCAGCCCTTGCCCTTGCCGGAGCCTGGATGTCGCAAGCCGGCGCGCCCGAGGCGAAGTCCCCAAGCTTGCGAAGTCTCGCAGCGGGGCCGCTCACACCTCCTGATAGAGCTCTCCCCACTTGGGATCCCACGTCTTGTCGGGATCAATCACCACCACCGGCGCCCTGATCTCGTTGGCAAGGCGAATGGCGGAGCGGAAAGCGTCGACGGCCGGCATCTCCGAGCTCGTCACGTCCGCCGGCAACCGGCCGCCGCTGATGGCGGCGGGGCAGGCCACCGTTCCGTAAGCCGCGCCGTCCTTCCGGTGCAAGGCGAGCGTGATGGCGTCGGGCTGCGGAGTCTCGACCTCTTCAAAGCGGTTGGGCATTGTCGTGCTCCCTGTTGATCCCGGATGTCGTCTTGGCACCCGCGGACCGGTTGCGCCCCAGGGTCTCAGCCCTCGAGCTTGAAGTACTTGACGGCCACGGCCACCGGCAGGCCGGCGCGAATCTCTCCGACGAGCTGCGGGAAGAGCCGGTCGGCTGGAACGACGTCCCGGCCGGCAAGCTGAGGGAGGGGCCTCGTGCTCCCGACCGCCACGATGAGCTGCGGCTTGGGCGCGCGCCCTCCCGTGTGATCGAGCCGCAGGGCGAAGGTCAAAAGGTCCGCCTGACGGCGTGCGATGCTGGAGAGGTTGTAGACCTTGCCGTCGTCGGCGACGAGCAGGATCTCGTAGGTGAGCCCTCCGCCGGCCTCGATCGTTCCCGAGAGCGTCTGGCCGCTCTTGATGTTGACGGCGTTGAGCTCGAGGCGCGGCGTGGCCGGGCCGCCGTCGCGGACCGCACGTAGAAGCTCCACCGCGGGGCACTGGGCCGCCGTCACCTGCCTCAAGCCGATCTGCGCCTCGAAGCCATTGGCGCGCTTGAAGGCCTCATCGAACGCCATGAAAGGTCGCGGGGAGGTGCCAAAGCCTTCGATCTCGGCCGAGCCCTCGGTGACGCTGGTGGGGCGCACGAAAAAGCAGTCGCCGCCATTGTACTCGTTCACGTAGCGGATGATCTCCGCCACCCGGTTTGCCGGCACCGGTGGCGCTGGCGAAGGAGCCGGGTCCGGCGAAGGCGCAGGCGCAGGCGGTGCAGGGCGGTTCAGATCTGCGGGACGGTCGGGCGGTCGCGACGGCGCGAGGTCCGGCACCGGCGGGCGCGGCAAGGTTGTGCCCGGATCGGCCGGTCGCGAGGAGGGAGAGGAGGTATCGAGGGCCGGCGGCTCCCGTTGGACCGGCGCTCCCGCTTCCTGGGATGGCGGCCAGAGACGCGGCGCGACGAACAGCCCCGCCGCCACGAGCCCGCCAGTGAGCGCCACGCCGCCGAGGACCGCAAACGCGCGCCGGCGCGGCCTTCCCGGTGCGGCGGGCAGGGCGCGCGCGCCCGTGCTTGCTCCTGGCTCCCATGCCGCGACTTCCGCCATGCTCTCCGGCCGGTCGCGCGGGTTCGGCTGCAGCATGCGGTGGAGGAGGGGCCGGATGCGGGCGTCGATGCGGCTCAGGTCCGGCACCTGCCGCCGCTTCTCCACGACCTGGACATGGCTTCCGCCCATGTCGAGCGGTCGGCCGAGGAGCGCTTCGGCGAGCACCAGGCCGAGGCTGTAGATGTCCGACTTCGCCGTCACCTCGCCGCCGAACAGCCCGAGATGCTCGGGCGAGACATAGTTGAACTTCCCGGCGAAGCCGCTGCCGATCACCGTGCCGTCGCCGCGGTTCGATTTGGCGATGCCGAAATCGATGATCTTGGCCCGGGCGAAGTTGCCGCCGGGCAGGATGACGTTGTCAGGCGAGACATCCCGATGGACGATCCCGACCTCGTGGGCGGCATGAAGGCCGGCTGCGAGCCGCCGCTGCAGGATGCGCACCGACTCGAAGTCGAGGGGCCCCTTCTGAATGAGCTCCGACAGGGAGCGGCCCTCGACATATTCCATGGCGAGGTAAGGCAGTCCGAGCGCCGGATCGATGGTGAAGACGTAATAGCGGACGATCGCCTCGTGATAGAGGTTGTGAAGGGCCGCCGCCTCCTTCCGGAACAGCGCGAGCGCCGCCTCGTTCTCGGCGAGATCCGGGCGCACCACCTTGATCGCGACGGGGTCGCCGGTCTGAATGGCGCGACCCTTGTAGATCTCGCCCATGCCGCCCGTGGCGATCAGCTTCTCGATTTCGAAGATGCCGTTGAGCCGCGTTCCCGGCGGGACCCGCGGCACCGAGAGCTGGGTTGCCTCGGGATTCATGGCGCAGCTCCATGGCCGGCGACATGAGGTTCGGCAAGGAGGCCGTCATCGCCGTCGGCCGTATAACGGGCGACCACCACCGTGACGTTGTCCGCGGCGCCTCGCTCGAGGGTGAGCGCGACGAGCGCATCGCACGCCTCCTGCGGCGCCCGACCGGTGACGCAGTCGCGGATTTCCGCGTCCTGCACATGGGCCGTGAGGCCGTCGCTGCAGATCACGAAGGTGTCCCCGTGTTCGAGCGCGCCGTATTCCAGCTCGAGCTCGGGGTCGTCATGCACGCCGATCGCGCGGGTGATCACGTTGCGCCGAGGCCAGCGCTTGGCCTCCTCCCGCGTCAGCACCCCGCGGTCGACGAGATCCTCCGCCTCGGTGTGGTCGCGCGAAAGCTGCGTGATGTGGCCGCCGCGAACGAGGTAGACGCGGCTGTCGCCCGACCACACGCACGCATAATGGGGCGCGAAGGCGAGGACCACTGCCAGGGTCGAGCCGATCGCCGCGCGATCGCGCTCGCGGGCGATCTCCTTCAAGCGGCGGTTGGCCTTGAGCATCCGGTCCTCAAGACGCGCCAGGAGGTCCGGCGCGGACGCGGGAGAGCCGATCGATCTCAGCCCGTCGATGACGAGCGCGCTGGCGAGCGCGCCGTCCTCGTGCCCGCCCATTCCGTCGGCGACCGCGAAAACACCCGTGTCGGGACGCACGAAGTAGAGATCCTCGTTCCTCTCGCGAACCCGGCCGGCATGTGTCGCGACGCCCGTCTCAAACATGGCCGTTCCTGTCTCGCCTCGCCTGCGGGTCACATCGCGACGCCGTCTTCGAAGGTGCCGGTCAGCATGCCAGCGAAGACATAAGGGTCCGGCATGCCGCGGTTGACGAGGGCGAGGGGCGGAAAGCCTTCGCCGCCGAGCGTCCACCAGAACGTGTCGCGGGCATAGGTCCGCAGATGGTCCGCCCGCCGCGCGTCAGCGAAGGCGATGGGCCATCGCTCCGGCGCGCCGCGCAGCAGAATGGCACTGTGCGGAAGGCGGCTCATCCCTTCCACGTCCGGAAAGGTCGGGCTTTGGGGCGGCGGCAAGGCGGCGAGCGCCGCCGAGAGGGCTTCGAAGCTCGCCTGCGGCTCGAGGGCGGACAGAAGAAGGTCCTCCACGGCCGAGAACCAGGTTTCCTGCAGGTCGAACTCGGGCGGAGGCAGCGCCTCGCCGCAGGCAAAAACCGTCAGCGGGAAGTAACGGCCGACGCCGTCGACCGAAGGCATGAAGGCGCCGAGCACCGGGTGGCCGCTCGCCTCGGCGCCAAGCCAGAAGCGCCAGATCGGCGCCCGCAGAAAGGCCTCCTGCCAGGCGTCCTGAAGGCGCAGGCGGCTTGCCGACAGGCCGCCCTGCAGCCACCGCTCCCAGGCGGAGAGGAACTCCCGCGTTGCCGCGATGGCGACGAAGTCGCGTTTCGAGGGGAGCTTGCCGAACAATCCGCAGCGCATGGCTCGGCTCAGATGCCCGCCGGGCATCTGAACTCCCGCAGGGCCGGCAAGGTGAGGGGATTGATCACCGAGTTGAAGGTGAACTGATAGGACACTTCCCGTCCTCCCACCACGAAGCTCGCCACCATGCCGTCGCCCTGTTTGAGGAGGGAGGCCCGGTCGAGCATCCGGAACAGGGACCAGGCGCCCTGCTGCTCCAGCACCCCCAATTGCTGCGGCGGTCCGCCGAAGAAGCCCCCGCCCGCGCTCATCAGGGTGATCGCCGTGCGGCCCACGCCCGAGCCCGGCCATTGCAGGCTCATCGGGGCGTTGACGCCCTGCTGACTGTTCACCGCCTGGCCGTTGATCTCGAACCTGGCGCTTGCCGCGTCCGCGCTCAAGGTGAGCGGCGTCACCGTCATGCCGACGGACGGCACCACACCTCCCGTCGGGAAGAAGGCGTCGCGGATTTCCGCCGCGCGCTGGAACTCGCGCAGCGTTCCGGGGGAGAGCGAGCGGGCAAGGCGGCTGTCGAGCCGCCACGTCCACACCTTCTTGGACTGGTCGACGAGCGGCGCGAGGTGCTGCTGGAAGAACTTGTCCATGATGCCATTCGGTCCGAACAGACGGCCGAAGTCGCCGATCGGCACCTCGCGGTCGCTGCCGCGCATGAAGGGGTAGCGGTTTGTGACGATCTGCTGGCACACCCGCGTGACCTGATCCCCGAGGGCCTGGGCGAGCTGGGCAACCGACGCGCCGGTGGCGTCGCCCTCGAACTCGCCGGCGGCGTTGCGCAGCATGTCGTTGAAGGGAGCCGGAAAGCGTCCGGCATTCGCCCGCAAGCTCGCCACCTGGGTGACGAGGGCGTTGTTGGCAGCCTGCGCCTGGGCGGGGTAGTTCGCCGCGACCAGAAGGCTCTGGTGGATCTCGTTGAGGTCATTGAGGATGACGTCGATCGCCTTGCGGCCGCCCTCGCCCTCCACGACCACGTGGAAATGCTTGAAGAGGGTCTCGATGTTGGCCCCCGGCGCTTCGCCGGGCAGCGATCCGCCGATCGGTGGCGCCTGCGGGCTATCCGTGCGGTTCTCGCCCGTCGCCTGCTGCAGGCGCCCGGCCGCTGCCGTGCCGCTCTTGATCGCCGAGGAGACGCGACCGGCCGCAGAGGAGACACGCCCCGCCTCCTCGATCGCGACCCCGGCCATGCGCCCGGCGGCCGCCGCCTGGCCGTCAGCGGCGCGGCCGCCGGGCGGTTCCTTGGGCTTTGGACGCTCCCGGGTCAGACGCGTCTCGTCGCGGATCGATTCCAGGAGCTGCTTGATGGGAGATGTGGCGGCGGACGCGGCGCTCAAGGCCACGTAGCGCGGCTTGTCGGTGGTCAGGGGCTTCAGCTTGAGCCTTGCGAGCGCGCGCCGCCAGGCTTCGACGAAGTCGCGCGTGTAGAGCTTGAGGAGGTCGGCGAAGAGGGTCCCGTATTGCGCCTGCACGGCCGCCTGCTCGCCCGCCTCGCCCAGCACCCAGCGCTCCCGATGGATCTCCTCGCCGATATCGGCGAGCCGATCGATGAAGGACTCATGGAAGCCCTCATAGGTGAAGAAGTAGGGCACGCGGACCGTGTCGAGGTCCTCGCCGCCGGTCGCCTCGAAGACGAGCCTCGCGTCGGGACCGCCCCGGGAGGAGGCGACCCAATCCCTGTGCGTGGCGCCGCGCGCCTGCGACTTCAGGAGCTCGTAGGCGCGCTCGGCGACGCTGAGGCGCGCGAGCGTGCGCTGCACCTCCTCGATGAGCGGCCCGTTGAGGCCGATCGCCGGCTCCCGGCCCTGCTCGAGGTCGAGCATGGCGAGCAGGTGCTCCTCTAGCGCCTCGCGGCCGCGGGCATTGGCGGCCCCGGGATAGAGGTTCTCCGCCCAGTCGCGGCGCATCCAGGCGACGACGAGGTCGCGGTCGAGGCGCGCGCGCCCGCCGATCATCAGGTAGACCTTGAGCGCCTCGTAGAGGAAGCTCGGATTGGCGCGGTTCGCTTCGAGCTGCTCTTCGAGGCGCAGGATGAGGCGGGCGCGGAACAGGCGCTCGAGCCCGGCCTGATAGGCCGTCTCGGACGCCGACTGCAGGCGCTCCCTCTGGCTCAACCCCGCCGTTGCCGCGATCGGCGTCGGCTCCTCGCGAGTGGCGTAGCCCGTCGGCATGTGCCTGAGCTTGTGGAGGAGCGGCAGGACCTTGGCGAAGTCGCGGTCGGCGATCACCACCTCTCGCAGGGCCGGCGCCGCAAGCGTGCGGTATTCGGCAAGGGCGGTGTTGGTCTGGGCGATGAGGGCGCTGTTCCTGGAGTAGCTGACCCACCACGCGGCGATGGCGGCGAGGGAGAGGACCGCGAGCCCGCCATAGGCCGCCGCCTTGAGAACCGCGGCCCGGCGCACCGCGGCGCGGTTGGTGGACACCCAGCCCGCCTCGCCGATCACCACCTTCTTGAGGAGATCGGTCAGGAAGAAGCTCTTGCCCAGCCCGGAGTAGCCGGAGGCCCCGAGCTCCTCGACCCCGAAGCTCTTGGAGAGCGCCCCGATGAGCTGGTCGATCGGCGTTCCCTGTTGCGTACCGGAGGTGAAGTAGAAGCCGCGCAGCGTCGCGTTCGAATGGTAGCGAGTCGGCTCGAAGACGCGGTTGAGGAAGTCGATCACCGGCTTTTTCACGGCGGCCATCTGGCTCGGGAAGCCGAACAAGATCGCTCGCGAGGTCGGGGTCGGCTCGTCCTGCAGCTTGTCGGCGAGCTGCTCGTTGAGGCGCTCGATGAGGGCGTCAAACTCGGCCGGCGCCTCGCCGATCATGTTGCGCGTCTTGTCCGCCGTCTGAAAGGTGTGGCCCCACACCATGCGGCGGTCGGCCTCCGACAGATGACCGAAGAACTCCATGAAGCCGGCGACGAGGTCCGCCTTGGTGAAGACCGCATAAACGGGGAAATCCACCTTGAGCCGGTCATGTAGCTCGAGGAGGCGCTTGCGGATCGCGGCCGCGTGGGCGTTGATCTCCTCCTCCTTGCCGGTGAGGAGGTCCTCGAGGCTGATGGCCACCAGCACGCCGTTGATCGGCTGGCGCGGCCGGTTCTCCTTCAACAGGTCGAGGAAGGCGAGCCAGCTCTCGCGGTCCCCGCGGGGGTCGGAGTCCTGGGTGGTGTAGCGCCCGGCGGTGTCGATCAGCACCGCATCCTCGGTGAACCACCAATCGCAGTAGCGGGTGCCGCCGATCCCTGCGACCGCCTCCGGCGAGGCGCCGCGGGTGAGCGGAAACTTGAGCCCCGAATTGACGAGCGCCGTGGTCTTGCCGGAGCCCGGCGGCCCGATGATGACGTACCAGGGCAGCTCGTAAAGATAGTCTCCCTTGCCGCCACGCGCCCGCTTCAAGGTAGCGAGCGCGTCCCGCATGGTCTCCTGCAGGACGAGGGCGTCGCTTCCTTCCTCCTCGTCGTCGCCGGCGATGCCGCTCTCGAGCGCGGCGGCCGCCCTGCGTCGCCTGATGATGTCGTAGGCCACAGCGCCGGCCGCGATCAGCACGATGAGGACGATGACCCCGACCCGCTCCCACGTTCCGTCGAGAGGGCGCATGTCGCCGATCGCGAGGAGGGGCCCTGCGATCCAGACGAGAGCGGCGAGCGCGAGGACGCCGAGCGCGGTGACGATGGGGCGGAGAGCGAGCGCGGCCTTCATGGGCGTGTCTCTCCCTGTTTCAAGCCGCGCAGGCCCGCTCGGCGCCGGTCCGCGGGATCAGGATCTCGACCCGGCGGTTCCTGGCGCGCCCCTCGGCGCTGTCGTTCGGCGCGAGCGGCGCGTCGGCGCCCTTGCCCTCGATCTCGACCCGGTCGGGGTTGGACAGGCCCTGCTTCACCAGGACCGACACCGCCCTGGCCCGTTCCACGGACAGGTGGAAGTTCGACGGGAAGCGCGCGGTGCGGATCGGCGCGGCATCGGTATGGCCGATGATCCGGATGGGGCCGGGCTCGTTCTCGAGGATCCGCGTGAGACGCTGGAGGATGGCCTTGAAATCGTCCTTCACCGTCGCATCGCCGGAGCCGAAGAGGACGAGGTTCGCCACCCGAATGATGACGGTGCTCGCGGTCTCCTCCACGGTGATGGTCTTCGCGGCGACCTCCCTCGCGAAGGCGGACTGGATGCACTGGGCCTGCGTCGACTTCGGCGGCGGGGGCGGCGGAGGCGCGAAGACCCGGCGCTGGATGCTGACCTCGCCGCTCGGATGGACGGCGAGCAAGGCGGACGCCGCGGCTTCCGCGCCGCTCCCCAAGAGCGCCCGCAAGATGAGGTAGAGCGCGAGCAGCGAAACCCCCACGATCGAGGCCACGGCCCAGACCGGAACCTGCGCGCGCCCGCTGTCGGCGGCGAGGATCTGCCCCTGCCACCGCGGCGACACCTCGCGATGGGGGCTGCGCACCCGGCGCAGCACCTCGTAGAGGTTGCGCTGGATCTGCTGAAGCATGGCCGCGCCGCCGGCCGAGGTGCGGTGGATGCCTTGGAAGCCGAGCGCAAGACAGGCGTGCATCAGCTCGAGCAGGTCGTAGTTGCCGGACGGGTCGATCTTGGCGCGGTCGAGCTCCTCGAAGAAGCGGACGCCGCCGATGCGCTCGCCGAAGAAGCGGCTGAGCATGCTGTACTGCGTCCAGACGTGCCGGTCTTCGCCGGGCAGGTTCTGCACGATGTCGTCGGCGGTGGCGCAGAGCACGTATTTGGCGATCCATGCCTTGTTCTCCGGCACGCCGGCCGCCCGCACCTCCTTCTCGAAATCGTCGATCGCCGCCGCGACCTGCTCCATGAGATGGGCGAAGGAGGCCCGGGTGAGGGCCGCTCTCAGTCGTCCGAGGAGCAAAAGGAGCGGTCCGGCCGCTCGCATGATGGGGTTCGCGTTCGGCGCGACGGGCACATCGCGCTTGAGCACCATGGCCCGAGCAGGAGGGGGCTGCGGCGGGGGCGGCGAAGGCTGAACGGACGCGACCCACTCGTCTCCGGTGGGCTGCGGCGGGAGGGGGGCGGCGGCAGGCGCCGCGTGGCCCGGTTGAGCAGGCGGCGTGATCGGGGGCGGTTGAGAGGGAAGGGGCGCGGACCCCGGCGCTGGCGACCCAGGCTGCGGCGCCGGACGGCGGCCCGCCGGATTGGGGCGGATGATCGTCCGGTCGCCGCGGCCGAAGGGGTCGTTCGCGTTCGTCATCGCCGACCTTCGAGGATCGCCCACAGCTCAAGCTCGAGCTCGGGCCAGTCTCCTGAGAAGTGCATGCCGATCGAGCTGGCCGTCGAGAATTCGGGCCACAGGGGCGATTGCCGGTCGAGGAAGAAGTAGACGTGGTCCGTGATGGCACGGATCTGCGGCGGCGGCGTCGGCAGATGGATCAGGTTCACACCGGGCAGATGGGCGTGAACGATCTCGTTCATCTTGGTGTTCGGCCCGACCTTGAAGAGGTGCGGGAACTGGTTCTGGATCTCCGTCAGCGGCCGGCGCGCCGAGACCTCGAGCACGAGAGTGCCGTTGCGGATGAGGTTGCGGTCGCGGATCGGAGAGATGAAGGCGTTTTGCGCCCGCTCGATGATCTCGAGACGGATCGCGCGTCGGCCGAGATGCGCGCTCAAGAAATCCTGAATGTCGCGCAACAGCGGCGCGAAGGTGTCTTCCAGATTATCGTGATCGTAGAGCGGGTAGTTGCGCGCCCGCCGCTCGGCGGTGGCGAAGGTCGCAAGCTCGCCGGCGATGCGCAGGAACTCCTCGTAGAGCCGCTCCGGATGCACATAGCGCGAGCGGCGGAAATGCTTGAGCACCGGGATGTGACGGTTGAGGAGTTGCAGGACGAAGTAGTCGGCGCTCTGCAGGCCGCCGCCGGCGGTGGGGTCGGCGGCGTAGCGGGCGAGCTCCTCGAGCTTGTTGTCGATCCAGCCGATGACCCGGTCGATCCAGCCGTCGACGACCGGGTGGGCGGCGCAGGACAGGATCGGCGGGGCGAACTTCTCGTCGAAGACGATGGTCCGGTCGCGGACCTCGACGATGCGGGCGATGGCAAGCCCCACATAGCCGGGCTTCGCCGTCTTGCGGATCTCGTAGGAGAGCCGGGGATGGGCGACGTCGATCTCCTCCTCGATGCGCAGGGGCGAGGTCGAGTCGATCAGCATCTCGGTGCCGGGCACGAAGCGGCTGGCCGAGTCCGCCTCGCCGTCCTCCACCTCGCGCGTGTTGGGCGAGGCGAGCGGCAGCATGAGCCAGAGGAGCTGCTTCGCTGCGGTGTCGGGGACCTCGATCGGCGGGGGCGCGGGGCTGTCGTCGGGGATGCTGAACGGCGTGCCGTCCGGCATCACCCCGGCGGCGCGGCGCAGGCCGAAGCGGCTTTGCTGCGCGAGGTCCCGGTCGATCTCCAGAGCCGAGAAGCCCCAAGGATAGGGTGTGATGTGCCGGACGCGGGCCTCGACCAGGTTCTCAAGATAACGGTCGCTCTGCTGCAGGTGATGGGGCCTGAGGAACAGGCCCTCCGACCAGACGACCTTGCTGTACCAGGACATCCATTACTCTCGCCGGTCCACCCGCCGATAGTTATAAACGCGGCGGCAACTTCCGTCATCTCTGGCCTGACGTTGTTGTCCGGTCGGTGAGGTGCCGCACTTGCCGGCTCCGTTCTTGAGGCGAAGAATAACGCCATCGACGCCTTTTCCGTCGGGGCGGCTCGCGTGCGCTTCTCGCCTGACATCCTGGTCCTGCGCGGCCTTGCCGATACCCTGCTCATCGGCCCGCGGGCGGCGTTCGGGGAGGGCGCCCGCCACGCGCTCGACAGCGACGAGGAGATCCGGCGGCGGCTCAAGCAGATGCTCAGCGATCCGGGGGATGCTGCGCTGCTCAGATCCTTCTGGATGAGGTGGCGCATCGGCGGCGACGGCATCGCCTATGCCAACAACCGGATGCTTGTGGACCGGGTGGCGGCGGCTGCTCGCTGCGGGCGCCTCGCCGTGCTGGTCGCTCCAAACGCAGATCTCAAATATGTCGAGCGCCCCGACCCCCAGCGGGCGCATCAGAAGCTCGCCGGCTTCACGCCGCGTGCCGCGCTCGCGCCGGGCGCCGCGTCGAGTCGCACCGGGCGGCCTGCCCCGGTGCATCATCCCGGCCGCTTCGTGGCCATGGCGACGCAGCGGCTCGCGCCCGTCTCGGTCGGCCGCACAGCGGCGAGCCCGGGGCTAGCGCAGGCGCTGCGCGTCGACGCCATGTCGCTGGAGGAGCGCATCGCCGAGGTGCTCCACCGGACCTTGCCCCGCCTTCCCGCCGACATGCGCGGCGAGTTCGAGGCGCTGCTTGACCCGGCGGCCATCGGCATGACGGTGGCGGTGCTCGCGGTGTGGGCCGGTTCGCATGTCTTCGGTGTCGGCTTCGTCGTCGACGCGGTGCTGCTCGGGGCCGGCCTGTTCTTCATGGGCCAGGCGATCATGGAGGCGGTCGAGACCATCCGCCTCTTCCTGGCGCGCGTGCTTCATGCGAAGACCGAGGACGATCTCGACGCCGCCGCGGCGCTCCTCGCGCTGGCGATCGCCGCCATCGGCGTGAGGACCTTCGTCAATGCCATCACCCGGGGCGCCGGCCGCGTGGCGGGAGGCGGCAAGACGAGGGGCAAGCTCCCCCGGCGGGATCATGCGCCCGCCAAGCCGTCGCCGAAGCCGCAACCTAAACCGCCAGCCGAGAAGCCGCCGCCTGCGTCAAAAGAGACGAGCATCGGATCCGGCGAGCCGGGGATCGGGCTTCGGCCTGCTGAGAAGCCGAAGCCGCCAGCTAATTCAAATGCTGCGCAAGCGCCCCCCGCCCGCGATAAGGCACTAAATGGCGCCGGCAAGACTGCTGGCCCTCAAGTTTCGAAAGCCGACAGCTCAGAAGGAGCCGCGACAAAGGGCGGTTCACCGCCCCCGAAAACGTACGATCGGCCGCCCGCAGGCTCGATGACCAACGAAGAGGCGCGGCAATGGTATCACACGCATGAAGACCTCATCCCGCAGATCATCGACAAGAGCGCCGACCTTGAAACGCAAGCGAAGCAGGCCCACGCATTTCGGAACGAAATTCGTACTGCGGCACGTGACGCTATGACGGACAGGGCTACGGCCGAGCATCTTCATCGAACGCGCCCCAACAAGTCTTGGGAGCAAATCGTTTCGGAGAAGCGTGCGCAGGGCCTCGATGGTGACGAGCTCTGGCGATCCATCATCGAAAGCTCTCAAAAATCTAATCCAGAAGTGGACGCTCGCTTAGGAATCAAGAGGCAAAAATGAAAGTTGCGGCGCCAAAAGTCGTAGAAGGGGGCATCAAGCTAGACCTCTTCCCCATTACGACGGATAAGCAATTCATACGGGTGTCAGAAATCCTCATGGAGGCTTTCCAGGCCACCGTTGTTAATAAGGTGGATGGACCTGATGCAAGAATATGGACCTTGAGGATCAACGGGGTTGAAGTCGAGCTCAATCACTACTCATCAGTAGGTAATTGGTTATTCACCTCGGACCCAGACGGTGACGAGCTCCTCAATAGGGTTCGCGAGCACTTGAACAACCTTCTTTCCGACTAAAATTACCGTCCGCCTCCCCCACCCCTGTCATAACACTCCGCAAAGAACAGCATGAACGCGTCCACCATGCCGTCGTCGTGGGGGGCGGTGAGGCCTTGCCAGCGGGCCACATAGGTGTCCCAGAGCTTGGCCTTGCGCGAGCCGATGAGGGCGCCGAGGCCGCCGGTGTCGGTCGTCTCCTCGATCGCCTGCGGGTCGAGGTCTTCCACCAGCATGCGCAGGGCGTGCTGCATGGCGGAATAGGTCTTCACCTGATGCACCTTCAGGTCCTTGAAGGCCTGCTCGATGGCGCGGCGGGCGTCGAGATAGCCGCTCGCCGGAGGGCCGAACATGATGCGCAGCGCGTCCTCGGGGGTCGGCGAGAATTTCAACGGATTGTTGTCGAGGGCCTGGATGGTGGTCTGGTTGGTGCTGCGCGCCATGCGCTTCGACTCGGCGCGGGCGGCGAGGAGCTGTTTCAGGTCCGTCACCACGAGGCGCATGAGCGCGCCAAGCTCCTCCGCGAGCTCCCGGGGGTCTTGGTCGGCAAGATAATCCTCCGGGAGGCCGGCGCCCTTGGCAAAACGGCGCAGGATTTCGCTCGCGTCCGGCGCTGCGGCCTCGGCCCGGGCGTGTGCCGCCGGCCGCGCCAGCTCCGCGCTTCGGTCAGGCCCCTGTGACGGAGAGGGGATGTCGGGCAGCGGATCGAAACGCGGCAGCGCCGGCTCTGCGTCCGTCGCGGTCCAGGGGTGTCCCGTCGCCTCGCCCGGGCTCGCGGGCCGCCGGGGTGTGGGCAAAGGGGGCTCGGGGGGAGCAGGAGGCACAGGTGCCGCCTTCGCCCAGGCCATGTCCTCCTCCGCCCCAGGAGGCGGCCGGCGGGGAGCGGGCGAGGGGGGAGGAACCGGATCGAGCGCAGGCCAGGGGCCCGCATCCGGCGGGGTGTCGACGGCCCAATCGAGAAAATCGGGCCTCACGGGTTTGAGCTGCTGGGGCGGGCGGAAATCCTTGGGCGAGGCCGGCGGCGCCACCTGGCCTGCCGGCGCCCACAGACCCTCGGGCGCGGCATAAGGCGCCGGCGTGGCGGCCGCGGCCGGCGTCTGCGCCGCCTCCTCGCCGTCCAGAGTCACCGCGATGATGTAGTGGCCGATATCCAGCCGGTCGCCGTGACGCAGCCGGTGCGGACCTTGCATGCGGCGGTCGCTGCCATTGAGGAAGGTGCCGTTCGTGGAAACATCGTGCAGCCAGTAGGCGCCGTCCCGGTAGCGAATCTCGCAGTGGCGGCCGGAGATGACCCGCGTCGGGTCGGGAAGGGTCCAGTCGAGATGCTGGTCGCGGCCGATGTCGATGCCGCGCTTGCCGGTCACGGTGACGCTCAAGGGGCCGCCGTCCGGCAGGCTCGTCTCGTTCACGATGGTGAGCGTGAGCGCCATCGCCCTTGCCGGCCCCTCTCCTGTGCCATGAAAACCATCTGACCACGCCGCGGCGCGTTCGCAAAGGGCTTGCAGCGCCTCAGGCCCGCCCGGCAGGCTCGTCCGAGAGGAGTTGCAGCCCGCCCTCGAGACAGGCCTTGAGGCGGCTTGCGCGTTCCCTCGCGCCGACCCGCGCGAGCGCCGTGAGCACCGCGGCCCGGGCCGCCTTGGCGGTGAGGTGCGGCGGCGCGGGGACGGGATGGCCGCCATCGGTCATGCTGCCGCCCGACCATGCCGCCGCCAGCACCGCCCAGGTCGCGGCGGAGCGCCGGTCGCCCTGCATCCCGAGGGCGAGCGCGGCGCGGCGGCGCCCCTCCTCCGGTTCGCGCACCCAGGCCTCGGCGGCGCTCAGCGCCGCCTCCTCCTCGCTCCCCGGATGGGGCAGGAGCCGCCGCAGGCATTGACAGGCCCACCACACGGCTTCGCGCCGCGGCAGGAGATAGGCGCAGAAGCTGATGGCGTCCTCCGGCGTCGGGCTCTCGCTCAGCCTTCGCGCGAAGGCGAGCGGCGCCTCGTCGTCTGGCGCCGCCTGGATGTCGTCGCGCGCCGTCGGAAACGCCTCGAAGACCTCGCGGGCAGTGGCGAAGCGCAGGCGGGACATGGCGGCCTCAGTTGATCTTCACCAATCCGCCCGTCAGCGTCAACGTGGCCGAGCCGTTCACCGTCGTCTCGAGCGCGTCGACCTTGATGGTGAGGGATTTCAAGGTGATGCTCGTCGGATCCATGACGATGGTGCTCTCGCCGCATTTGAGCGTGATCTTCTCGCCGGCGGTGACGGTGATCGTGCGATCGACGTCGATCTTCTGCGTGTTCTTGACATGGCGCGTCTCGTCGTTCTCGACGACGACGTCGAGATCCTTCTGCGCGTGCATGCCGATCTTCTCGGAGCCCTTCTTGTCCTCGAAGAGGAACTCGTTGTAGCCGCCGCCACCCTTCGTCGAGTCGGACTTCACGCCCGAGATCGTCTTGTTGGCCGGCAGGTCATAAGGATACTTGTTCTCCTCGTTGTAGACGGTGCCCACCACGATCGGCCGATCCGGGTCGCCCTCCATGAACTCGACGACCACCTCCTGGCCGATGCGCGGAATGACCTGCCAGCCCCACTTCTTGCCGGACCACATCTGCGCCACGCGCACGCGGCGCGATTGCTTGTTCTCGCGGTCCCAATGGAAGGCGACCTTGATGCGGCCATGCTCGTCGACGTCGATCTCCTCGCCGTCCTGACCCACCACCTTGGCCGTCTGCGGTCCCTGAACGATGGGTTTCGGCGTGATGAGGGGAGCTCGGAACCGACGCTCGCTCGGCAGCAATTCGTAGTGCCCGAAATAGATCTCGCCGGTCTCCAACCCCGCCCCGGAGCGGTAATGCTCGGGCACGAAAGCGTGGGAGGCGCGCACGACCAGGTATTCCTGGTTCTCGGCCCCGCTCGGATGGTCCATGAGCTTGAAGAGGCCGCCGGGAAAGACGCTGATCGCGTCGCCGGCGGCGTGACGGCGGCGGTCCATGGCCTGATCCGCTTCCAGCCTCACCTTGGCAAGGTCGTCGCCGTCCTTGGTCTTCTTCCTGGTGTCGGTGCTCTTGCGCGGATACCGGCCTGGATAATCGTACACCTCGAGATCGGAATGGCGGTAGGGCTCCGGTTTCTGAGCCTGCCCCTGCATCTGCGCGTTGGGCTGGAGGAGGTCGTAATCGTTCAGCACGACCTTGCCCGTGCGGAACCGGCGCTCGCTCATCCAGTGGTAGATGTGCTCGCGGTCCCGTCGCTCTTGGGCGACGAGCGGGATGAACGGGATCGTCTCGGCGCGCGGGATCGGCTTATGGGAAGACTTGGCGTCGGCCAACACGAGCGTGTGCTTGTCGGCGGTGTGCTCGAAGAAGTGGTAGATGCCGTATTCTTCCATCAGACGCGATACGAAGGCGAGGTCGGTTTCGCGGTACTGCACGCAGTATTCGAGTTCCGGATAGTTTTCGGTGAGGCCGTCGCGAAAGTCTGAAAAACCCGCGCGGTTGAAGACGTCCTTGATGATGTCCGGAACGGTCTTGTTGGCGAAGATCCGGCAGTCCGCGCGCTGCGAGAGCAGCCACAGCCAAGGTCGCAGGATCAGGCGATAGGAGAAGAAGCGCTCCTGCATGCCCGTCCATTGCGCCTCGACGAGCACGCCGTTGAAGGCTCGTTTGGCGCCCGTGTACGTGACGAACTCCACGGAGCAGTTGCGCCCGATCGCCGGATCGAAGTCGATGTTCTCCCGCTTGCTCAGGGCGTCGATGCGGAACTCGAACAGCTCGCCTAACCCTTCCTGACCTTCAAACCGCGTAAGTACAAGGACATCTTTGCCCAGAGGCGTGTTGAACGACGCTATTCTTTGATCTTGTCTGAGCTCGTCGTTCATCGACATACCCTTGGGTGCCGCTACGTCGGGACGTGCGCTAAACTTGACGATACATAGCGCCTCCGGCATAGTCGAGAGTTAAGGCTCCTCGAGGACGCCAGCCATGCGCGGGTACATTCTTGCACCGGCCTTGATTTGGTGCCTGTGCTCGACCGCACAGTTCGCCGCCGCTGATCCGGCCTACAAAGCAGAGGACATCGTCAGGACCTTCGCGCCGGCGCTTGGCGCGACGCGAGGGCTCTGCATCGGCACGGAGGCCGAATGCGCGGCAACCGCCCCCAAGACGAAAAACGTCTCCTTCGATCTGATCGTCACCTTCGACTACGATTCAGACGTCCTCACGCGTCCGGCGAAGGAGAACCTCGACGAGTTCGCCAAGGCGCTGCGCCATCCGAACCTCAAGGCGGCGGCCTTCGTGGTCGAGGGGCATACCGATGCGAAGGGCAGCGACGCCTACAACATGGACCTGTCGCAGCGCCGGGCGCGGGCCGTGGTGCGCTACCTCAGTCAGAAGGGGGTCGACACCTCGAAGCTCTCCGCCCGCGGATATGGAAAGCAGAAGCCGCGGGCGCCGGATCCGTTCGATCCGACCAACCGGCGCGTGGAGACCCGCTTGCGGTCCGAGTAGGAGGGGCGGCGCGGGCGGGATCGCGGGTCGTGGCAGCGGGGCGGCTCGGCGATGCCAGTCATTGACTTTGCGGCGCTCGCGGCGCCGATCTCGGATGTGGAACCCTGCGGGCCCGATCTCGAGCGTGCCGAGGATGCGGTCTACCTGCGTGTGGTGGCGCGGGCCGAGGGACTCCTTCCGAGCTCCTTCTTCGAGCGCGATCGCGACGGCAACGTCACCGGCGTGTTCGACCGGACGCGGATCGGCGACAAAGAGTTCGAGGAGGTGGTCCAGCTCCTCGCCCAGACGCGCGACATCCGCCTTCTCACGATCCTCGCCCGCTTCCTGGCGCTGCATCGCGACCTTACCGGCTTCGCGTCCTGCGTCACCTGCATGGCCTCGCTGGTGGATGCCTATTGGGACCATCTGCACCCCCAGGGCGAGGACGGCGACTACGCCCTGCGCATGGTCGCCCTTGGCGCCCTCGACGACCAGCCGACCGTCATCTTGCCGCTCCAGCACATCCCGCTGGTCACGAGCCGCCGTTTCGGCCCGATCCATTATCGACATCACCTGATCGCCAAGGGGGAGGCGCGCGCCCGCGAAGGGGAGGACGTGCCCGACGCGGCAAGCATCGAGACCGCGCTCGCGGAGGCCGATCTTACGCAGCTCGACGCGACGCGCCGGCAGCTCGACGCCTTGTGCTCGGCCCTTCGTCGCATTCAAGCGGCCTGCGCCGAGAAGGCGGACCACGAGCAGGCGGTGCGGTTCGACAAGCTGGCGCCGCTCGCGCAAGGAATGTTCACGCTACTCGATGCGGCGGTGACCCGGCGCGACCCGAGCGCGGCCGTGAAGCGCGAAGCTGCGACGCCGGCGGGGACGTCCGCGGCCGCCGAAACCCTCCCATCCGCAGCGCCGCAGCCCACGGGGGGCGGGCGCATCAGGTCGGCGCGCGACGCCGCGCAGGCGCTGCGCGCGGTCTCGGCCTATTTCAACGCCTTCGAGCCCTCAAGTCCGGCCGCTCTCCTCGTCCAGCAGGCCGAGCAGCTGATGGGGAAGTCCTTTCTGGAGGTGATGCGCATTCTGGTTCCCTCGCATGCCGACCGGGCGATCATCCAGATCGGCGCCGACGGGGCCTTCGCCCTCACCGCCGACCAGCTGTCGGCCGTGTCGGCGGCGAACGGTGCTGAGGAGAATCCCGTGGGGACCGAAGGAACGGACGAGGCGGAGAACGCCTCTGCCGGACCGTCCGACGACAGCGCGTGCTTTCGGGCGGAGACGCGGCAAGAGGCAACCATGCTTCTCGATGAGGTCGGCGCCTTCTATCGCGCCCGCGAGCCTTCAAGCCCGATCCCGCTCCTCACCGACCGCGCCCGCGACCTCTCGCAACGGGACTTTCTCAGTATACTGAAAGATGTCCTTCCCGGCGTGAGTCTTAGGACGACGAACACTGACAACTGATGGCTTCAAAATTGACGGCTGACCGAAATTCATCTTCAATGCCCTCAGGGACAGCCGTCGAGGCCTGGGGGCACAGCGCAGGGAGGCGATCCCATGGCCGCCGACACCGGTCAAAAGTTCATCAGGCGTAATCGCGCCCCTCGGGTGCATATCTCCTACGAAGATCCCTACGACGCCGAGAAGCAGATCGAACTGCCCTTCGTGATGGCGGTTCTGGCCGACCTGTCGGGCAACGACCCGGGCGTGGAGAAGCCGAATATCGACGAGCGCACCTTCGTCGAGTTCGACATGGACAACTTCGACCAGCGCATGGCCGCCATCGAGCCCGGCGTGTCCTTCCGCGTGGCGAACAAGCTGGGCGACGAGACGGGCGAACAGCTCTCGGTCAATCTGCGCTTCCGGAAGATGGACGATTTCTCGCCGGCGGCGATCGCCCGGCAGGTGCCGTCGATGGCAAGGCTTCTCGAAGCACGCCAGCAGCTTGCCAATCTCCTCCGCTACATGGACGGCAAGGTGGCCGCCAGCGACCAGGTCAAGGCTCTGCTCAAGGACCCGCAGCTCATGGCGGCGCTCAAGGACCGCATGGCGGCGCGGACGGACGAGCAGACGGACGGCGAGCACTAACCGAGCGAGGGTTTGATGGCAGATCTAGCAGAAGCCAAACGGCAAGCAGGCGCCGCCGTCACCGAGACGCGCGATCCGGACGAATTCGCCTCCATCCTCAAGCAGAGCTTCAAGCCGCGCACCGAACGCGCGGCAACGGAGGTCGAGAATGCGATCGCCACGCTCGTGCAGCAGGCGCTCGCGGACACGAGCCTCATCAAGGAGGACGTCCTCGATACGATCGAGGAGATGATCGCCAGGATCGACGAGAAGCTCTCCGCGCAGATGAACGAGGTGCTGCACGCGCCGGAGTTCCAGAAGATCGAGAGCGCCTGGCGCGGCCTCCACTACCTCGTGTTCAACTCCGAGACGGACTCGATGCTGAAGATCCGGGTCATGAACGTCTCGAAGAACGAGCTCTATCGCAACCTGAAGCTCTATCCCGGGGCGCGCTGGGACCAGAGCCCCTTGTTCAAGAAGATCTACGAGTACGAGTTCGGCCAGCTCGGCGGCGAGCCTTACGGGTGCATCATCGCCGATTATTATTTCAGCCATCTGCCGCAGGACGTGCAGCTCCTGCGCGATTTGAGCAAGATCGCCGGCGCGGCTCACGCTCCGTTCCTCACCGGAGCCGATCCAACGCTTCTCGGCATGGACAGCTGGACCGAGCTCGTCAATCCGCGCGACATCGGCAAGATCTTCGACACGCCCGACTATGCGGCTTGGAAGTCGCTGCGCGAGTCGCCGGATTCTCGCTACGTGGGGCTGTGCCTGCCGCGGGTGCTGGCGCGCGTTCCCTACGGGGCGAAGTCCGAGCCGGTCGAGGAATTCGCCTTCGAGGAAGAGACCGACGGCCACAAGGGCGAGAAATACGCCTGGATGAACGCGGTCTACGCCATGGGGGTGAACATCAACCGCGCCTTCAAGGAGTGGGGCTGGTGCACGCGCATCCGCGGCGTGCAGTCAGGCGGCGAGGTGGTCAACCTGCCGACCCACACCTTCCCGAGCGACGATGGCGGCGTCGACCTGAAATGTCCCACAGAGATCGCGATCAGCGACCGGCGCGAGGCTGAGCTCGCCAAGGCGGGGCTCATCCCGCTCATCCACCGCAAGAACACCGACAAGGCCGCCTTCATCGGCGCCCAGTCGTTGTACAAGCCCTCCACCTACTACGGAAAGCACGGCGTGGAGGCGACCGCCTCCGACAACCTCTCCGCGCGCCTGCCCTACATGTTCGCGGTGTCGCGCTTCGCGCATTATCTGAAGTGCATGGTCCGCGACAAGATCGGCTCGACGAAGGAGAAGGAAGAACTTCGCCGCTGGCTGAACGAATGGGTCACGGGCTATGTGGACGGCGATCCCGTCAATTCGAGCGAGGCCACCAAGGCCCGCAAGCCCTTGGCCGAAGCGCGCGTCGACATCTTCGAGAATGAGGAGAATCCTGGCTACTACTCCGCCAAGTTCTACCTCCGGCCGCACTATCAGCTCGAAGGCATCGACATCGGCATGAGCCTGGTGTCGCGCCTGCCCGAGCAGGTCCAGTAGGTGCGGCAGGTCACAGCCATTCGCGACCCCATCTGCTCAGATAGGGTCGCGAGCAAAGCAAGCCCACCGGCCGGGTACGACCGCCAGGATCACCGGTAGCCTGCTTTCCGGTTCGCGTTCTTCGGAACAACCCACGCGGTTGGAGGGTGACCCATGGCAGTCGACATGTTCCTCAAGTTGGACGGCATCAAGGGCGAGTCGCGCGACGACAAGCACAAGGATGAGATTGACGTTCTCGCTTGGTCCTGGGGCATGTCCCAGACCGGGTCGATGGCCCAAGGTGGGGGCGGCGGCACCGGCAAGGTGAACGTCCAGGATCTGAGCGTCACCAAGTTCATCGACAAGTCGAGCCCGACCCTGATGCTCAAATGCGCGCAGGGCGAGCACATCAAGAAGGGCACGCTGGTCGTGCGCAAGGCGGGGGGCAATCCCCTCGAATACGTCAAGATCGAGCTCGACGACATCGTCATCGCCAGCGTCTCGACCGGAGGCTCGGGCGGCGAGGAGCGTCTGACCGAGAACGTGTCCCTCAATTTCGCGAAGGTGAAGGTGACTTACACGCCGCAGAAGGACGACGGCAGCAAGGATTCCGAGGTCGAGATGGGCTGGGACATCAAGGCCCACAAGAAGGTTTAGCGCCTGCCGCGGCGGCTGCGCCGAGAGCGGCCCGTCCGCTCTCGGCTGTGCGGCCGTCGTCCCTCCATCACGGCGACAGGCCGAGCCAAGACGTGTTGCAGAGGACAGATCGAACGTGTCCGCCGCGATCAGAAAGAACCGGATCAGCTCCCCTTTCCTGTATGCCTTCCGGCAGGCGCATCACGCGAAGGACGCCAAGAAGAAGCTCGACTTGCGCGACGAGGCCGGCGAGCGCCTGATCGCCGGACGCCGGGTGCCCGCGAGGATCGCCATCACCGAGGCGGCTTTGAGACGGGAAGTCTCCCATGACCTTGAGACGCTGATGAACACCGTCAATCTCGACGCAAGCATCGATCTCCACACCTATGAGTTCGTGGCGCGCTCCATTCTGAACTATGGCTTCCCCGACGTCGTTCACCGCTCCATCGACGAGCTGGGCGTCAATGACATCCGCGGCGAGATCGAGACCGCCCTGGCGCATTTCGAGCCGCGCTTGGCGCCTGAATCGCTCCAGGTCTCCCGGGACGACAGCATCGATCCCGCGGCGCTGAAGGTGAGGTTCGTCGTGCGGGCGGATCTGTGCTGCGAACCCGTCAACGTGCCGGTCGAGTTCGTGGCCGACCTTGAGATCGACACCGGCAAGATCGTGATCAGCCGACGCTAGATGAACCGGGAGTTCCTCGATTTCTACAACCGCGAGCTCAAGCTCCTCTATGAGCAAGCGGCCGAGTTCGCCGAGGAGTATCCCGGCATCGCGGAGCGCCTCGGCGGCCTTGTCGCCGAGCGCATGGATCCGATGGTGGGCGGCCTGCTCGAAGGCGCCGCCTTCCTGGCGGCCCGGGTTCAGCTCAAGCTGAAGCACGAGTTTTCCGAGTTCACGAACAACCTTCTCGAGCAGCTTCTCCCGAACTATCTCGCCCCGACCCCGTCCTGCCTTCTGGCCCGGTTCACCCCGACCTACGCTGACCCGGCGCTGCGGGAAGGGCGGCGGATCGCGCGGGGAGCCTATATCGACGCGACCTACCGCCAGCGCGACCGGCGCATCGCATGCCGCTATCGGCTGAGCACCGGTGTCGTCCTGTGGCCGTTCGAGATCGCGGCCGCCGAGTACTTTGCGAGCCCCGGCCCCATGCAGGCGCTCGGCCTGGCTTTGGGCCCCGAGGCGGTGGCCGGCCTCCGGCTGACGCTCACCTATCGCAGTGCCGCCCGTCGCGAGGACGAGCCGCCGGACAGCGAAATCGCAGCCAAGCCAGAGATCTCGCTGTCGAAATGCCGCCCGAGCGACCTGCCCGTGTTCATCCTCGGGGCCGAGGCCGACGCGGTAGCCCTTTACGAGCAGATGTTCGCGCATCGCGTCGGAGTCTACATCCGCTTTCTCGACGAGTTCGGGGACCCGGTCGTCCTTCGCGCGCCGGACGATTGTGTGGCCCAGATCGGCTTCGACGACAACGAGGCGCTGCTGCCGAACGACCTGCGGATCTTCCGCGGCTTCGATCTCTTGCGGGAGTACTTCATGTTCCCGCGCAAGTTCCTCGGCTTTAATCTCACGCGCCTCAACGAGGTGTTGCCGCGCGTGAGGGCGCGCACGGCCGACATCGTGATCGCCTTCCGGGAGGCCAATGCGCGCCTGTCGGCGGCTGTGCGCCCTGCCATGTTCGCGCTGTATGCGGCGCCGGCGGTGAACCTCTTCGAGAAGACGACGGACCGCATCGCCATCAAGGCGAACCAGCACGAATACCATGTCGTGCCGGACCGCAGCCGCTACCTCGATTTCGAGCCGCACCGCGTCCTGGAGGTGTACGCTCACTATGCCGGCGGACGGGACAAGGTGCCGGTGGCGCCGCTCTATTCGAGCCCGCAAGGGGCCGTGCCGGAGGGCGGCCTCTTCTACACGGTGCGACGCCTGCCCCGACGCCGGATGGCCGAGGAGCGGAAATACGGCGCCGAATCCGATTACACCGGCACGGACATGTTCATCGCTCTAACCGACCCGACGGCCGTGGGGGAGGAGGAGGGGGCGGCGGAGTTGAGCGTACGGGCGCTCTGCTCGAACCGGCACCTCACCGAGCATCTGCCGGTCGGCGAAGGCGGCGCGGATTTCCGGCTGCTCGACGACGTGACGCTCGAGATCGCATGCGTCGCAGGGCCGACGCTGCCCCGGGAACCGGTGGTGGCGCAGCTCAGAGGCCGCGGCGAGGCGGCCCATGCCGGCGCCGTCACCTGGCGCCTCATCAACATGCTGAGCCTCAACCAGCTCGGCCTCGTCGAGCGCGGCGCCGGCGGCGACGGGCAGTCGCTGCGGGAGGTCCTCGCCCTCTTCGCCGATCTCTCCGACAGCACGACCGAGCGGCGCGTGCGCGGTGTGCGCCGCGTCGGCAGCCGCCCGATCGTGCGACGCATCCGCGAGCGCGCCGGCATGGGGGCTGCGCGCGGCCTCGAAGTCGCGGTCACCCTCGACGAGAAGGCGTTCGAGGGCAGCGGCGCTTTCCTCCTCGGGGCCATCCTCGACCGCTTCTTCGCTGAGTACGCCGCCTTCAACCACTTCACCCAGACCGTGATCCGCACCGTCGAGCGGGGCGAGATCATGCGCTGGCCGCCCCGGGCGGGCATGCGGAGGCCCCTGTGAGCTTCACGCGCGACCTCCTGGCGGAACCCTGGCGCTTCGACTTCTTCGCCGTCCTGCGCCGTCTCGAACGCAGCCATCCCGATCGGCCGCGCATCGGCGACAGCGCCGCCCTGCGGGACGAATACGTCCTTCTCGGGCAGGATCCCTACCTTGAGTTTCCGGCCTCGACACTGAGCCGGGCCGAGGTGGATGCCGAAGGCCGCCTGCGGATTTTATCGCGTTTCTTGGGGTTTCTTGGGCCCCAGGGTGCTCTGCCGCTTGCCACGACCGAGGAGGCCTATGCCTGGTGGCTTGCCCGGGACGAGGCCTTCCCCCGCTTCCTCGACATCTTCAATCACCGCTTCCTGCAACTCTTCTTTCGGGCTTGGGCCGATTCGCGGCCCGTCGCGCAACATGACCGGCCGAAGGACGACCGTTTTGAAGCCTATGTCGGGTCGATGATCGGCATCGGCTCAAGGCTGTACCGCGATCTCGACAGCGTCTCCGACCTTGAAAAGCTTGCCTATGCCGGTCTTGCCGCGCCGCAGGCGAAATCCGCTTCCCGCCTGCGGCACATGATCTGCGGCATCTTCAAGGTGGAGGCGGAGATCGACCAGTTCGTCGGCTCGCGTCTTGTGTTTGAGGAACCGGAGCGCACTCGGCTTGGACGACGCTTCTGCGAACTCGGCGTCGACGCCCTCGTCGGCGGCAGCGTGTTCAGCGTCCAGGACAAGATTCGCCTGCGCATCATCACCCGCGATCTGGCGCAGTATGAACGCTTCCTGCCCTCGGGCGAGTGGTGTGAGCAACTCGCCGATCTTGTGTCGTTCTACAACGGCGAGCAGCTCGACTGGGACGTTGAGCTTGCTCTCCCGGCCGGAGCCGCGGAGCCGATCCGCCTCGCGAAGTTCGGGCGCCTCGGCTGGACAAGCTGGATGGCGCCGAACTGGTCGGGCGACGGGTCCATGCGGCGCGATGCGCGCTTCCATCCCGCGGAGCGCTTGCGGCGGCAGCGCCGGAGGGCGTCGCACGAGAACCGCCAAGGAGAAGGACCATGGCCGACATCAGCCTCGAGGCAGTGACCGGCAAGCTGAACCGGCTCGGATACGATGCCTTCATCCAGGCGTTGCGCCACGCCAAAGGCGCCGGCAACCGCAATGTCGAGCTGGCCCACTGGCTCTTCCACCTCCTGCAGAAGGATCGCTCCGACATTGCGCTGACGGCGGACCATTTCGACCTCGACCGCGCGAAGCTCCTGACAGAGGTGAACACGGTCATCGAGAGCTTCCGCAAGAACGAGACCGAACTGCCCGGCGTCTCCAATGCCGTGATCGATCTTCTCGACCGCGGCTGGCATTATGCCACCCTGTTCTTCGGGGAGACCCAGATCCGCAGCGGGCATATCCTGGTCAGCGGCTTGAAGTCGCTCGAGCTGCGCCGCGCCTTCGTGGCCGTCTCGCGGGAGTTCGCCAAGATCTCCGCCGACACCCTGATGAACGAGCATCGCTCGATCTGGGCCGGCTCGGAGGAAGAGAACCTCCGTCCTATGGATGGTTCGGGCCTGACCGCCGCCGGCGCGTCCCTCGCCGAGGCGGGGCTTGGCACGAAAGGCGCCACCGCCCTCGACCGCTTCTCGCAGGACCTCACGGCGCGGGCGGCCTCGGGCGAAATGGACCCCATCCTCGGCCGGGACGAGGAGATCCGTCAGCTCATCGACGTCCTCATGCGTCGCCGCCAGAACAACCCGATCCTGACCGGCGAAGCGGGCGTCGGAAAGACGGCGGTGGTGGAAGGCTTTGCCCAGCGCATCGCGGCCGGCGACGTGCCGCCGCCCCTGCGCGGCGTGCGCCTTTGCGCCCTCGATATCGGGCTGATGCAGGCCGGCGCGTCGATGAAGGGTGAGTTCGAGCAGCGCCTGCGCTCGGTCATCGACGAGGTGCAGGCCTCGCCGCAGCCAATCATCCTGTTCATCGATGAGGCCCACACGCTGATCGGCGCCGGCGGTGCGGCCGGCACGGGCGATGCCGCCAATCTCCTGAAGCCGGCGCTCGCCCGCGGCACGCTGAGGACCATCGCCGCCACCACATGGGCCGAATACCGCCAGCACATCGAGAAGGATCCGGCGCTCACCCGCCGCTTCCAGCCGATCCAGGTGGACGAGCCGGACGTGGCACGCTGCTGCGACATGCTGCGCGGCCTCGTCGGGCCGATGGAGAAGCACCATGGGGTGCGCATCTCGGATGCCGCCATCGTCGCCGCCGTGCAGCTCTCCCACCGCTACATTCCGGCCCGGCAGCTGCCCGACAAGGCGGTGAGCCTCCTCGACACCGCTTGCGCCCGCGTCGCCATCACCCAGAGCGCGACCCCCGCTGCCATCGAGGACACAAGGGCGGCGATCGTCGCTCGTGAGAAGGAGAAGATCGGCCTCGAGGCCGAGCGCGATCTTGGCGTCGCCGATGAGGAGCGCATCGCCGAGCTCTCCGAGGAGATCGGCCAACTGCGCGACAAGCTCGCCCTGCTCGAGGAGGAATGGGCCAACGAGAAGGCCATGGTGGAGGAGATCAGGAGCCTCCGCGACATCCTTGCCGAGCGGCCGGAGGACGCGGATGCCAAGCGCCAGGAGCTGCGGGCGAAAGCCGGCGCCCTCGAGGGCATCGACCCCGAGAAGCGCATGATCTACGCCCATGTGGACGAGCAGGCCGTCGCCTCCGTGGTTTCGGACTGGACGGGCATCCCCGTCGGCCGCATGGTCCGCGACGAGGTCGAGACCGTGCTGGCTTTGCCGGAGATCCTGAACCGGCGCGTGGTGGGGCAGTCGCACGGCCTGACGATGATCGCCAGGCGCATCGAGACGAGCCGCGCCAGGCTCGACAACCCGAACAAGCCGATCGGCGTCTTCATGCTGTGCGGCCCCTCGGGCGTCGGCAAGACGGAGACGGCGATGGCGCTCGCCGAAGCCCTCTACGGGGGCGAGCAGAACATGATCACCATCAACATGTCCGAGTTCCAGGAGGCGCACACCGTCTCGACTCTCAAGGGGGCGCCTCCCGGCTATGTCGGCTATGGCGAGGGCGGCCGCCTGACCGAGGCGGTGCGGCGCAAGCCCTACAGCGTGATCCTCCTCGACGAGGTCGAGAAAGCGCACCCCGACGTGCATGAGATCTTCTTCCAGGTCTTCGACAAGGGCGTGATGGAGGACGGCACCGGCCGGCGCATCGACTTCAAGAACACCCTCATCATCCTGACGACGAATGTCGGCACCGAGCTCATCATGGAGCTCGCCAAGGATCCGGCCTACGCCAGCAATCCGGAGGTCCTTGCAGCCGCGCTCAGGCCGGAGCTGCAGCGGGTGTTCCCGCCGGCCCTTCTCGGTCGCATCGTGTCGATCCCCTACTTGCCGCTGTCGCCCGAGATGCTCGCCGGGATCGCGCGCCTGCAGCTCGGGCGGATCGGCGCGCGCATCCGCGAGAACCACGGCACCGCCTTCGTCTACGACGACGCGGTCGTCGACCACATCGTCTCCTTGTGCAATGACCCGGACACGGGTGGGCGCATGATCGACAACATCATCACCAACACCATCCTGCCGGCCCTCTCCCGCGAGTTCCTCAAGCGCTCGCTCGCCAAGGAAGAGCTGACCGAGGCGCGGGTGTCGATCGAGAACGGCCAGTTCGTCTACGCCTGGAACGGCGCCGCGCATCCCCTTGCGCCGGCCTGGCCGCCCGGCGAGACGAGGGCGGCGCCCGAAGTGGAAGAGGCGACGCCCGCTTGAACCTTCGGCCGGCCGGTTGCTTCCCGCGCCTCACCGGGAGGTATTTCGCGGTCCCGTGTGGATGAGGTGGTAGGCGTATTCGAGCCTTGGGGTCAGGCCGCGCGCCTGCAAGGCCGCGAGGGCGGCGTCGAGGCTCGCAAGATACGCCGCCGCCGGCTCGCTCGCGGGCCGCGCCGCCGCAAACAAGGGTTCCGAGCTTGCCAAGATCACCACCATGTCGAGGCCGAAGGGCGGCGCGATCACCGCGGGGCGGCCGCGTCCGTGTCTCTCGCCGATCCCAAACCGCTCGCCGGCCGTGACCCGGTTGTCCGGCCGTTCCGTCGGCAGGAGGTGAAAGACCCGGCCGTCGGCGGTGAAGTAGTCGACATAGAGGAATGCATCGAAGGCGGGCGCTGCGATGGCGAGCTCAAGCGGCATGCCGGCGACGAAGTGCGCCACCCCGGCTTCGGCCGGAAGGCCGAGCGGTGCGACCGCGCTCGCCTCGCCGGTCCCGGGCCGGAACTCCGCCCGACCAAGGAAGGTCAGGATCTGGCAGTAGGGCTCGCCAACGATGCGGACCTCCTCCGCCGCGACCCTGGCAACGCCCGCGACCGCGCCAAGCCGACGCACAACGCGAGCCCGCTCATCCTCGGAGCGCACGTGACCGGAGAGCATCACCGTACCGGAGGCCGCATCAAGCCGCGCGCCCACCCGGGCGCAGCCAAGCCCGGCGAGGATCTCGTCGACCTCCCGCTCGGGCTCGCGGCCGCGCCCTGCTGCCTCGGGCCCGGCGAGCAGGGAGGCGAGCTGCTCGGACCCGCCGACGGGCGTCGTCGCGGGCGGTGGGAGGGCGCTGGATGGAGCGGTTCCCGCCGCGGCGACGGGTCGCGACGCGTCCAAAGCCGCGACGGTTTGCGCCGGCTGTGCCGCGGCGACCGGCAGGACGGGGGCATCGAAGGGCGCTGCGCTCGCCGTCCTGATCGCGGCATCTCCTGGGTCAAAGGTCATCGCGCCCGGCGCGGCCGGCCCGCCAGGTCTTGCGGGGGTGTCTCCTACGAGGATGACCGCGGGCGCAGCCGTCGTCGGCTGCAACGCCACTGGCGTATCGGCGGGCCGGACGGGGGGAGGCTCTCGCAGCGCCACCGCCGCACTTGCGGGAAGCTCGGCGGGAACGACAAGCTCCGTGACCGCCGCTGGTCGAGGCCGTCCGCCAGGCTGCACCAGGGGGGCCTCGATGGCCGCGGCGGCGGGGCTCGCCTCGCTTGGCCCGATCGGCATTGGGCTGTTCCGGGCAGAAGCAGCGATGGGGGACGGCAGCGCCCCCGCCGAGGCGACAGCCGCTGCCACGGGCGCATCATCGGCGGCCGCGGCCTCCTCGATCGGGCGTTCCGCGACGACGTCGACAATGACGCTGGCAAGCGGCGCCTGCTCGGGAGGGTCATGGGGTTGCGGCCGCACGAAAAGCAGCGCCGCGATCGCCGCGGCGTGGAAAGCGAGCGACAAGGCCAAGGGCAGCAGCCGCCCTCGCCAGGGCATGGGCGGCTCTGCCAGCCTTGGCTCCGCCAGGACATCTGGCATTCGCGTCGTCACGCCCCCATGCTAATCCATCGTCCTCAAGGGGTGAACGTTCGGCCTCCCAAGAGGCGGCCTCGCAAGGGTCAGACAAGTCCTGCTTGCCTTCAGGAGATGCTCATGACCGTCAGGACCGTTTTCGTCCCTCGGTGTCTTGCGGCTCTTCTCACGCTCCTTCCTGCCGCGGCTTTTTCGCAGGCGAGCGCACCGGGCAATAACGGTATCGCTCCACCGAAGCCCGCCGGGATCGCGATCGAGCTCAACAAGCTGGAGAGCGTGCCGAATGCGTGCCGAGGCTATTTCATCGTCGAGAACGGTAGTGCTGAGGGGGTGAAGGAGCTGAAGATCGACGTGTTCCTGTTCGACCGGTCCGGCACGATCCTACGCCGCGTCGCATTGACCTTCTCGGATATCCGCCCCAACCGGACCAAGGTCGTGTTGTTCGATCTTGCCGAAGCCTCCTGTGCCGAGGTCGGCCGTCTCCTTCTCAACGACGTTCTTGCCTGCAATGGCAACAGCGGAACGCCCATCGCCAATTGCCCCGAGCTTCTGAGCGCGCGTACGCGCGCCGGGGTCGAGTTCCGGTACTGAACGGCTCCCGCAGCATTACTCCGGCCGCCGCGCCTCGGGGAGCGTGAGCTTGGCGCCGGCCTTCAGGAAGCGCGCCGGGTCGATGGCCGCGCCGCCGATGCGGGTTTCGTAGTGGAGATGCGGCCCGGTCGAGCGGCCGGTCGAGCCGACGCGCCCGACGACGCTCCCTGCTGCGATGGTCTGCCCTTCGCTGACCGCGATCGAGGAGAGATGGCCGTAGCGCGTCGAGACCCCGTGGCCATGGTCGATCTCCACGAGATTTCCATAGCCGCCGCTCGCCTCGGCGACCGATACCTTGCCGGATCCGGCGGCGCGCACCGCCGTGCCCTCGGTGGCGCGGAAATCCATGCCGCTATGCATGGCCGTGGCGCCGGTGAAGGGATCGGCGCGAGGTCCGAAATTGCTCGTGAGGCTCTCGTCGCCACTCTCGAGCGGAGGGCGGAAGGGCAGGGCGGTGATCACGGGGCGCCAGCGGTGGAGCTGCGCCAGGCCCCTCTGCACCTGCAGGACGCCGGCCTCGAAGGCATCCGTCGGGCCCTTCGCTCCGATCGGGATGAGCGGCCCGCCGGCGGGGACTTTCGCCGCGGGTGGCTCGATCCGGTCGGGCTGGAGACCGACCTCGGCGATGGCCGCGCGGATGAGCGCCACCTGCCCCTGTGATGCCTGCGTGAGGCCTTCGAGGGCGCGGCGCTGGTTCACGTCGACCCGGCTCATGGACGCTTCGAGCAGGGCGAAGCGCTCCTTGAGGGGAAGGTGCGACTGCGGGCGCAGCAGCTGGTCGGAAGGCTCGACCGGAAGGATGGGAGCAGGCGCCTCCGGCGCGGGAATGGGCGAGGGGGCCGGCGGCGCTGCGGGCGGACCCTTGATGGCTGCGTCCGGAGAGCCAAGACGCAAGCTCGGCACGGCAGCACTGCCGGGCGAGGCGCCTCTTGGTGGAACCGATGGCGGGTCGAGGGCATGCGCAGGGGGCAGAGGCTCCGGCAGCCGGGATCGTGGCGGCTGGACCGCGGCGGGTGCCGCCTCGACGGCAGCCGTCGAAATGCCCGCTTGGCTCACGAGCGAGGTCAGGACGGCCTGCCGGTTCTCAAGCTGCACTTGACGCGTGATGAGGTCGGCCATGCGCCCCTCAAGGCCGTCCTGCTCGAGAACCTGCGAGGAGGCAACTCCGACCAGCCTGCGCGTCAGCGCCCGGACCTTCTCCTCATAGGAGCGGCGAAGCTCCGCCTGCTCGTCCACGAGCTGGGCGATGGTGCTCCGGCTGTCCACGGCGATCCAGGTGGCTGTGATCGCCCAGGCGAGCATCAGGGCAGAGGCGACCGCCGCCGCGATGACGACGCCCCGACCGCTTGCAGCGGCGCCGCGCTTCGCAGATATGGCAGCGGCGCCGCGGCGCTGCGGAGGAACACGGCGATGAGTGTGCGCCGTCGGCATCCCGGCAGGCTCCGGACACGCGGTCCTCTTGGTTGTCACGCCGAAGGCCGAGGAGAGTCAATCCCCGCCTCTCCGCCGCTCCCCGGCGCCGGTCGGGATGATGCCTGCGTTGCACTGCAGCGCCTTCCGGCCTTGCTTCGGCCGCTTCCTCCATGAGGTGGAGCCGGCTCGTTCCGACCGAGGACGGCGCGGCGCCCTCGGTCGAAGCTCGCCTTCAAGGGCGTGCCAAGAGCTCGGCGATCATCTGCACGCGGTTGCGGGCATAGGCCGGCAAACCAGCGCTCAGGGAGGAGCCGGTGTTGAAGGAGCTTTTGCCCATCAGGACCTGGGCCGGGACGAGGTTGCGCAGCACGGGGACCCGTTCGTATTCCCGCTTGCGCTCGAGCACATCCGTCTTGACGGCGAGCGCCATGAAGGCGGTCACCACCGTCTTGCCCTGATCCGAGGGGTCAGGCTGCAGCACGGCCAGGAACTTGCCGAACTGCATCACCTGGTTGACGTGGAAGATGCTCTGTTCGAGGGCGCCCGCAACGGGCGTCTCAAGGCCCGTGAGCCGGGAAAGAGCGGCGCGCTCCATCTCCTGGGGCGACAGAACCCGCACTTCGCTCTGGAAGGAGAGGAACTCGTCGATCTTCTTGCCGCCGTCATCCAGCTTGTTGGCGAGCCTGATGCCCATCGGCAGCTTGCCCTCGAGCTGATAATGGGACTCGATGCACAGCGTCCGCTCCCGCGGCTCGCACCAGGGCCTGTCGGGGTGGCGGTTGGCGGCCGCCTCAGGGTCCTTCACAGGCGCGACCGAGGCAGGGGCGATCTCCTTATGCTTGATGGCAGGGTCGATCTTCTCGATCACGGCGAGCTTGACGAAGCGAGGCAGATCGACGGCGCTCGCCGGCTTCGGGATGATGAAGCGAGCCTCGGCAAGATAGACGTGGAGCTTGCGCTTGCGCTTTCGGGCGACGCCGCCTGTCGTCGTCTCGACGATGGGTTCTTCATAGGCGGGGTACAGGCTCAGTGCCTGCTTCACGGCGGGCCGTGCCCGTTCCCAGTCCTCGAACTTGACGAGCCCCATGGTCGGGTCGGCGAGTTCGTCGTCCTTGTGGTCGGAGAAGGCGATGGTGTTCGGCTTGAGGCGGGCCGGAGCGAGCGCCGCCGCCGAGGCTACATCCTCGACGCGGAACTCCTGTGCCTGGGCTGGTGCCAGGACCGCGGGCAACGAGGCGGCCAGGGCAGCGGCCCGCGCGGCGACGCCGATCCAGCGTGGCGCCGCGCGAAGCAAGGCGGAGAGGAACGGGATCCAGCCTGCATCATGGCCAATCTCGCCTCCCACCCCGGCGGAGGCGGAGCGGAGGGCCGGGATCCACCCGCGCGATCGCGGGCGAATGAAGCGCGAGGGAGGTCGAAGCACCCTACGGCCAGGTCGCGTTTCCGTCCCGGGCTGCGCTAGGCGCATCCGGGATGATCTGGCGGGACCGTGGGTGCCGCCTTCCCTGCACTCCCCCGCGGGGGAGGAGACAGCGCCTGGGCCGAAGAGGGCGACGTCGGGCGAGGAGGATCGATGGGAGGGCATCAATAGATCCAGCGGCCCCAGGGGTAGTCGGGATCGACGCGCCGGGGGCGGCGGCGGAATCGCTCGTCGTCGTCATACCAGGGCGTCTGCCCATAGGGCCCCAGCCAAGGGCGAGATTCTCCACGCGGCTGTCCCGGCCAGATCGGATAGGGCTCCGCCGGGCGGGGCGGCTGCGCATAAGGGCCGCGGTCAAAGCCGTCCCCCCAGCCGCCTGCTGCCTCCCCATCGTCCCACGGATCCTGCCGCCGCAGAGCATAGGCCCGCGCCTCCGGCACGAGGCGGTACTGCGTCTCGGCGAGGCGCCCGGAGCGGTCGAGGCGGAAATGCTCCATGAAGGCCGCGCGGCGATCATGCACCCGCTCGCCGCTTTGTAGATCGATCGGCAGGGCGATGAGCTGTTTCTCCACCTCCGGCGAGGGCGGAGCGAGCGGCGTGCGCGGCGCGTGATGGGTCCAGGCGGCCTCGATGATCCTCTCGAAGATCGGCAAGGCCACCTTGCCGCCCGTCTGGCCACGGCCGAGGGTGCGGCGCTTGCCGTCGGCGTTGTCGTGGCCGACCCACACGGCCACTGTGACCTCGTTCGTAAAGCCCACGAACCAGGCGTCGTTCTCCTGGTCGGTGGTGCCGGTCTTGCCGGCGACGTAAGGGGCGAGATGCCGGATCGGCCGTCCGGTGCCACGCTCCAGCACGCCCTGGAGGATGGATTTGAGCTGATAGAAGGCCACCCGGTCGGCGGAGCCGATCGCCACTGGCGCCCGGGGCGTGCGCCGGTAAAGCTCGCGCCCGCCCTGCTCGACAGCCTCGACCGCGTAGGGTGCGGGGCGCAACCCCTCGTTGGCAATGGCGGCGTAGAAGGCGGCGAGATCGACCAGCCTGACCGGCTGGGCTCCCAGCACGAAGGGGTAGTAGCGCTCGCATTCGACGTAGAGCTGCGCTTCGAGGGCAAGCTCGCACACCCGCGCGAGGCTGCGGTCAGGCTGCGCGGCGATGCCGCCGTCGAGGAGCCGCGCCGTGACGAGATTCTTCGAGTTCTCCAGCGCCCGTCGCAGGGTGACGAGGCCCGATGCGGCGCCATCATAGTTCTTCGGCATCCAATAATCCCCCGAACCGCCAATCGGGGGCAGCGCCACGGGGGCATCCCAGACGAGGGTATTGGGCTGAAGGCCGGTGGCGAGGGCGGCAAGATAGGTCAGCGGCTTCAAGGCCGATCCCGGCTGGCGATGGGCCTGGGTTGCGCGGTTGAGCTGGCTCAAAGGATAGGAGAAGCCGCCGACCATGGCGAGGATGCGGCCCGTCTTGTTCTCCAGCACGATCGCTGCGCCCTGAACGGTCGGACGGACGCGCAGCTCCGCCCGTTGAGCGCCGGGCTGCCCCTTGCGCCCTTTCGTTTCGACGACGCGCACATGGACGACGTCGTGGAGCTTGAGCCCTTGTCGGATCGAGGCCCTCCAGGTTGTGAGGGGCAGAATCCTGCCATCCTTCAGGCCGACGCGGATCACGTCTCCATCCTTGCCGCGGCGCTTCTCGACCACGACCGCCGCGGGCCAGTGCACGTCGTAGAGCGGCAGGCGCGCCTGCTCGAGCGCCCGCTGCCAGGCCGGTCTTGAGCCCGGCGGCGCGGCCGTCTCCAGCTTCTGGATCGCTTCCGTCAGGTTCATTTCCGGGCCGGCGAAGTGGAAGCGCCCGGTGTTGAGTTCGTAGCGGGCCAGACCCTCCTGGAGGGCCGCCTCCGCCTCCCGCTGCAGCGCGGGCAGGAGTGTGGAGCGGACGGTGTAGGAGCCTGCGGTGATCCGCTCGATTCCGGCGAGCGTGCGCACGTCCCGCGCCACATGATCGACGAAATGGAAGCCGGCCTCGCGGCGCAGCCGGTCCCAGGCGATCGTCCGCGGCCGCTCGGCGGCGAGCCGCTTCATCTCATCGGCGGCGATGACGCCGTCCTCCTGCATGCGGCTCAGGACATAGGCGAAGCGCTCCTGCGCCCGCTCGGGCTGTCGGTCGGGGCTGTAGTAGTTCGGGCCCTTGGTCAGCCCGGCGAGCAGGGCCCCTTCGGCGAGCGTAAGCTCCTTCGCCGACTTGCCGAACCAGCTCCGCGCCGCCATCTCGACGCCCCAGGAAGCGCGGCCGAGATAGATGGTGTTGAGATAGAGCTCAAGGATCTCGTCCTTGGAGAGGGTCTTCTCGATGCGGGCGGCGACGATCATCTCGCGCATCTTGCGGTCGTAGGTGACGTCGTCGCCGACCACCAAGTTCTTCGCCACCTGCTGGGTGATCGTCGAGCCGCCCTGCGGCCGTCCCGGTCGCGACAGATTTCCGATGAAGGCGCGGATGACGCCCCGTTCGTCGATGCCGCGGTGCTCCCGGAAGCGCTTGTCCTCGGCGGCGATGAAGGCCTGCCGCACATGCTCGGGGATCTCGCGCAAAGGCACGGAAATGCGCCGGGCATCGGCCTCGAAGACCTCGGCAAAGGGCTCGCCCTTGCCGTCAAGCACCAGGCTGACGCCGGGCAGCGTCCGACCCTTGAGGGCCGTATGGTCAGGCAGGTCGCGCAGCGCCGCGTTGTAGTAGGCGATCACGGCCCCGACATCGACCGGCGACGGCTCGACGGTCTCGTTCTTGCAGAATTGGCGATAGGAGGCGTGCAGCTCCCCGAGATTGACCCCCTGCAGGATCTTGACGTCGCCCGCGACGGCCTGCGGGTCTTCCATGGCCGTGGCGATCAGCCCGTCGAGATCGATATCCTCGATGCCGAAGGCCTTGCGCATGTGAGTGCAACCATCGCGCAGGATCTCAACCACCTCCGCCCGGTCACGGAGGGGATCGAACTCGGTCCGGACGGCGTCGGGGCGCGTCGTGACCTGGCTGAAGGTCAGCGCCGTCGCGAAGATCTTGACCAGAATGGGGTTCATGGCATGCCGTCGGCCCCATGAGGCGCGAAGCTTCGTGAATCAAAGCTGTACAAGAAGGCCCATTTGCGACCGCTTAACGCTTCTAGGGCGCATCGGGCTCCGCTTGAGGGCGAGGACGGGCCGGGGCGGGGCCCGTTCGCTTCGGCTCAGCCGTTCGCCACCCTCCACTTGTCGGGTTGAAGCGCTGCGCTTTCTGAGTCAAAGAGGCGCGCATTCGGCGCGCCGCGCCCCCTCCCAAGGATCGAAACGCTCATGGCTCGCAAGAAGATCGCGCTCATTGGCGCCGGACAGATCGGCGGCACGCTCGCCCACCTGATCGGGTTGAAGGAACTCGGCGACGTCGTGCTGTTCGACATCGCCGAAGGCATCCCTCAAGGCAAGGGTCTCGACATCGCCGAGTCAGGACCTGTCGACGGCTTCGACGCGAAATATGTCGGCGCCAATGATTACGCGGCGATCGCCGGCGCCGACGTGGTGATCGTGACGGCGGGCGTGCCCCGCAAGCCCGGCATGAGCCGCGACGACCTTCTTGGCATCAACCTCAAGGTGATGGAGGCGGTCGGAAACGGCATCAAGCAATACGCGCCCAACGCCTTCGTCATCTGCATCACCAACCCGCTCGATGCCATGGTCTGGGCCCTGCAGAAGTTCTCGGGCCTTGAGCCGCAGAAGATCGTCGGCATGGCCGGCGTGCTCGACTCCGCCCGTTTCCGCCATTTCCTCGCCGAGGCCGTCGGCGTATCGGTCGAGGACGTCACCGCCTTCGTGCTCGGCGGCCACGGGGACGACATGGTGCCGCTCGTCCGCTACTCGACGATCGCGGGCATTCCGCTGCCCGACATCGTCAAGATGGGGTGGCTCACCCAGGAGAAGCTCGACGCCATGGTCGAGCGCACGCGCAAGGGCGGCGGCGAGATCGTCAACCTGCTCAAGACCGGATCCGCCTATTATGCGCCGGCCGCCTCGGCCATCGCCATGGCCGAGAGCTACCTCAAGGACAAGAAGCGCGTCCTCCCCTGCGCGGCCTATCTGACCGGGCAGTACGGGGTGAACGGGTTGTTCATCGGCGTGCCGATCGTCATCGGCGCCGGGGGGGTGGAGCGCGTCGTGGAGATCGAGCTCTCCGCCGAGGAGCGGGCGATGTTCGAGAAGTCGATCGCCTCCGTCCGGGGCCTGGTCGACGCGTGCAAGCAGATCAACGGGGCGCTCGCCTGAGCGCCCCCTCCGCCATCGGCGCTTGACTGTGACGCCGTGACGCGCTGGTATACAATATATCTGCGGTGGCCGGCCGGGGCTCTCCTGGCCGAACGAGCAGCCGAGAAGGCCTGCGCCGCAGGCGGCAGCGCTTGGCGGTAGGGAGAGGAACACCATCGATGAACATCCATGAATATCAAGCCAAAGCGGTGCTCCGGGAGTTCGGCGTGCCGGTCGGCCGTGGCAAGGCCATCATGTCCGCCGACGAGGCCGAGGCGGCGGCGAGGGAGCTCGGCGGTCCGGTCTGGGTGGTGAAGGCCCAGATCCATGCCGGCGGGCGCGGCAAGGGCAAGTTCAAGGAGCCCGAGGCGGGCGACAAGGGCGGTGTGCGCCTTGCCCGCTCCATCGAGGAGGTGAAGACCTATGCCCAGCAGATGCTGGGCCGGACGCTCGTGACCCTTCAGACGGGTCCCGCCGGCAAGCAGGTGAACCGCCTCTACATCGAGGAGGGGTCGGACATCGCCTCCGAGTTCTACCTGTCCGCCCTCGTCGACCGCACCACGAGCCGCGTCGCCTTCGTCGTCTCGACCGAAGGCGGCATGGACATCGAGAAGGTCGCTCACGACACGCCCGAGAAGATCCATACCTTCTCGGTCGACCCGGCCACCGGCATCATGCCCCATCATGGCCGGACCGTCGCCCGGGCCCTGGGCCTTTCCGGGGACCTGGCGAAGCAGGCGGCGGACCTCATCGGCAAGCTCTACGCCGCCTTTGTCGCCAAGGACATGAGCCTGTTGGAGATCAACCCGCTCATCGTCACGAGGGACGGCAAGCTCCTGTGCCTGGACGCCAAGATCGCCTTCGACTCGAACGCCCTCTACCGCCACCCCGACATCGTGGCGCTCCGCGACGAGACGGAGGAGGACGAGAAGGAGATCGAGGCCTCGAAATACGACCTCAACTACATCGCCCTCGACGGCTCGATCGGCTGCATGGTCAACGGCGCCGGGCTTGCCATGGCGACGATGGACATCATCAAGCTCTACGGCATGGAGCCGGCGAACTTCCTCGACGTCGGCGGGGGCGCGTCGAAGGAGAAGGTGACGGCAGCCTTCAAGATCATCACCGCCGACCCGAACGTGAAGGGCATCCTCGTCAACATCTTCGGCGGCATCATGCGTTGCGACGTCATCGCTGAGGGGGTGATCGCCGCGGTGAAGGAGGTGGGGCTGCAGGTGCCGCTCGTGGTCCGGCTTGAGGGCACCAATGTCGAGCTCGGCAAGAAGATCATCAACGAGTCGGGGCTCAACGTCATCTCAGCCAACGACCTCGACGACGCGGCGCAGAAAATCGTCAACGCGGTCAAGGGCCTGAAGGCCGCCTGAGCAGGGATCAGACGATGTCCATCCTCATCGACAAGAACACCAAGGTCATCTGCCAGGGCTTCACCGGCAAGAACGGCACCTTCCATTCCGAGCAAGCCATCGCCTACGGGACGAGGATGGTTGGCGGCGTCGCCCCGGGCAAGGGCGGCTCCACCCACCTCAACCTGCCGGTCTTCGACACGGTGGCGGAGGCGAAGGAGAGGACGGGCGCCGACGCCACGGTGATCTATGTGCCGCCGGCAGGCGCGGCCGACGCCATTTGCGAGGCGATCGACGCCGAGATTCCGCTCATCGTCTGCATCACGGAGGGCATTCCGGTTGCGGACATGGTGCGGGTGAAGCGTTCGCTCTGCGGCTCCAAGTCGCGCCTCGTGGGGCCGAACTGCCCCGGCGTCATGACGGCGGGCGAATGCAAGATCGGCATCATGCCGGGCAACATCTTCAAACCCGGCAGCGTCGGCATCGTGTCGCGCTCGGGCACCCTCACCTATGAGGCGGTGTTCCAGACGACGGCCGAGGGCCTTGGCCAGACGACCGCGGTCGGCATCGGCGGCGACCCGGTCAAGGGCACCGAGTTCATCGAGGTGCTCGACATGTTCCTGTCCGATCCCAAGACCGAATCGATCATCATGATCGGCGAGATCGGCGGCTCGGCCGAGGAAGAGGCGGCCGACTTCATCGCCCGCGAGGCGCGTAAAGGGCGCAAGAAGCCGATGGTCGGGTTCATCGCCGGGCGCACCGCGCCGCCCGGGCGGCGCATGGGGCACGCCGGAGCGATCATCTCGGGCGGCAAGGGCGGCGCCGAGGACAAGATCGCCGCCATGGAAGCCGCCGGGATCAAGGTGTCTCCGTCGCCAGCGCGCCTTGGCAAAACCCTTGTCGAAGTATTAAGGGGTTGACGCCAAAAGGCCATCATCGCGCGCTGTGAAGCGCTGAACCGCAGAATCCGTCAGCCCGGGCACGGACCAGATCCGGACCCGGGCCTGAGACGCATGGCCGGCGCCCCCTTGGGGCGCTGCCTGCGTTTCGGGACCCGGAGGCGCCCGGGCGTGGACCCGGGTCGCGGCTCTGGGGTGGCGCCGCAGGAGACATCCATGGCACGCCAGGACGCCAACGAGACCTTTCTCCAGACCTCCTTCCTCTACGGCGGCAATGCCGCCTATATCGAAGATCTCTACGCCCGCTACCAGGAGGACCCGGCCTCGCTCGACTCCGAGTGGCAGGCCTTCTTCGCCTCCCTGAAGGACGATGCCAGCCTCGTGCAGAAGAATGCCCGGGGCGCCTCCTGGAAGCGGCCGAACTGGCCGGTGCCGTTGAACGGGGAGCTGGTCTCGGCCCTCGACGGCAACTGGGCCCAGATCGAGCGCGCGGTCGGGGACAAGATCAAGGCGAAGGCGCAAACCAGGGGCGTCGAGATCACCCAGGCGGAGGTGCTCCAGGCGACCCGCGACTCGGTCCGGGCACTGATGCTCATTCGCGCCTACCGGGTCCGGGGCCATCTTCATGCCAAGCTCGACCCGCTCAACCTCGAACCCCGGCAGAACGAGGCCGAGCTCCACCCCTCCCACTACGGGTTCACCGAAGCCGATTGGGACCGCCGGATCTTCCTCGACAAGGTGCTTGGCCTCGAGTTCGGCACGATCCGCGAGATCGTTGCCATTCTCGAGCGCACCTACTGCCAGACCCTCGGCGTCGAGTTCATGCACATCTCCGATCCGGCCGAGAAGGCCTGGATCCAGGAGCGGATCGAGGGGCCCGACAAGGAGATCAGCTTCACGCGCGAGGGCAAGCGCGCCATCCTCAACAAGCTCATCGAGGCGGAAGGCTTCGAGAAGTTCCTCGATCTCAAATACACGGGCACCAAGCGCTTCGGGCTCGACGGCGGCGAATCGCTCATTCCAGCCCTGGAGCAGATCATCAAGCGGGGCGGCAACCTCGGCGTGAAGGAGATCGTGATCGGCATGGCCCATCGCGGCCGCCTCAACGTGCTCACCCAGGTCATGGGCAAGCCGCACCGCGCCCTCTTCCACGAGTTCAAGGGCGGCTCCTTCGCGCCCGACGACGTCGAGGGCTCCGGAGACGTCAAGTACCATCTCGGAGCGTCGAGCGACCGCGTCTTCGATGGCAATTCGGTGCATCTGTCGCTCACCGCCAACCCTTCGCATCTCGAGATCGTCGACCCGGTGGTGCTCGGCAAGGTCCGCGCCAAGCAGGACCAGCACGGCTGCACGCCCGACAACCGCATTGCGGTGCTTCCGCTCCTGATCCACGGCGACGCAGCCTTCGCCGGCCAGGGTGTCGTGGCGGAGTGCTTCGGGCTGTCGGGGCTCAAAGGCCACCGCACCGGGGGCTCGGTGCATTTCATCGTCAACAACCAGATCGGCTTCACCACCGATCCGCGCTACTCGCGCTCCTCGCCCTATCCGTCCGACGTGGCGAAGATGGTGGAGGCGCCGATCTTCCACTGCAACGGGGACGATCCCGAGGCGGTGGTGTTCGCGGCGAAGGTGGCGACCGAGTACCGGCAGCGCTTCCAGAAGCCGGTGGTGGTCGACATGTTCTGCTACCGGCGCTTCGGCCACAACGAGGGCGACGAGCCCGCCTTCACGCAGCCGAAGATGTACAAGGTCATCCGGCAGCATCCGACGACCCTTGAGCTCTACGCCAAGAAGCTGATCGCCGAAGGTGTCGTCACCCCGGCCGACGTCGACGAGATGAAGGCCGCCTGGCGGGCCAAGCTCGACGCCGAGTTCGAGACCGCCCAGGGCTACAAGCCGAACAAGGCGGATTGGCTCGACGGCGCCTGGTCCGGCCTCAAGGCCGTCCGCGAGGACGCCGACGATGCCCGTCGCGGCCAGACCGCCGTCTCGGCTGCGACCCTGAAAGAGATCGGCGCCCGGATCACCCGGGTGCCGGAGGGCTTCCACATCCACCGCACCATCCATCGCTTCCTGGAGAACCGCCGCAAGGCGATCGAGACCGGGGAGGGCATCGATTGGGCGACGGCCGAGGCCCTGGCCTTCGGCTCGCTCCTTCTCGAAGGCCACCGCGTCCGCCTCTCGGGTCAGGATTGCGAGCGTGGCACCTTCTCGCAGCGCCATTCGGTGCTGATCGACCAGGAAACCGAGGAGCGCTACACGCCGCTCAACCATATCCGCGAGGGCGAGGACGCCCAGGCCCGCTACGAGGTCATCAACTCCATGCTCTCCGAGGAGGCCGTGCTTGGTTTCGAGTACGGCTACACCCTCGCGGAGCCCAACGCCCTCGTCTGCTGGGAGGCGCAGTTCGGCGATTTCGCCAACGGCGCCCAGGTCGTCTTCGACCAGTTCATCTCGTCCGGCGAGCGCAAGTGGCTGCGCATGTCAGGCCTCGTCTGCCTGCTGCCGCACGGCTATGAGGGGCAGGGGCCGGAGCACTCCTCCGCCCGGCTCGAGCGCTATCTGCAGATGTGCGCGGAAGACAACATGCAGGTCGCCAACTGCACCACGCCGGCCAACTACTTCCACATCCTGCGGCGGCAGTTGAAGCGCGACTTCCGCAAGCCCCTCATCCTGATGACGCCGAAGTCGCTCCTGCGCCACAAGCGCTGCGTCTCCCGCCTCGACGAACTCGCCGAGGGCTCCACCTTCCATCGGGTGTTGTGGGACGACGCGCAGCTGGGCGCCGCGGGCGTCAAGCTCGTCCGCGACGACGAGATCCGGCGCGTCATCCTCTGCTCGGGCAAGGTCTATTACGACCTCTTCGAGGAGCGGGAAAAGCGCGGCATCGACGATGTCTACCTTCTGCGCGTCGAGCAGCTCTATCCCGTTCCGCTCAAGGCCCTCGCCCATGAGCTCGCGCGCTTCCCGAAGGCCGACGTCGTCTGGTGCCAGGAGGAGCCGAAGAACATGGGCGCCTGGAGCTTCATCGAGCCTTACCTCGAATGGGTCCTGGCCCACGCCGGCTCGGCCGTGAAGCGGGCGCGCTATGCGGGGCGCCCGGCCTCCGCCGCCACGGCGACCGGCCTGATGTCCAAACATCTCGCGCAGCTGCAGGCTTTCCTCGACGAGGCCTTCGCTTCCTAGTAAAGCAGCGCACCGGCGCAGGGGCGGGCGTCCCGGCCCTGCGCGGCGCAAGAGCCGGTATCCAGACGCGCCCTCGCCCGATGCCTCAGGTCCCAAAGGGGTCCGCAACTCCCCCGGGACGACCGACAGAAAGAGCTTAGATCGAACGATGGCCACCGAAATCCGCGTTCCCACCCTCGGGGAGTCCGTCAGCGAGGCCACGATCGGCCGCTGGTTCAAGAAGCCAGGCGACCCGGTCCGGGCCGACGAGCCCTTGGTGGAGCTCGAAACCGACAAAGTGACCCTCGAGGTCAACGCGCCGACGGCCGGCGTGCTCGGCGACATTCTCGCCAAGGACGGAACGACCGTGGCGCCCGGCGCCGTGCTGGGCTCGATTCTCGACGGCAACGGTGCCGGCGCCGCGCCTGCCCCGGCCGCTGCGCCCGAGCCGAAACCCGCCCCGGCCCCGGCGGCGAAATCGGCGCCTGCCGCTCCGGCTGCCGCGCCCGGGACGCAGAAGGAGCACGGCCCCGCCGTGGCACGCCTCGCGAAGGAAAGCGGCCTCGATCCGGCCCGGGTCGCCGGCACCGGCAAGGATGGACGCGTGACCAAGGGCGACATGCTGGCCGCCATCGCGTCAGGCGCGGCGCAGGCGCCGGCGCCGGCAGCGCCCATCCAGATGCGGGCCCCCTCCGCCCCGGACGATGCCGCGCGCGAAGAGCGCGTCCGCATGACAAAGCTGCGCCAGACCATCGCGCGGCGCCTGAAGGACGCGCAGAACACGGCCGCCATGCTCACCACGTTCAACGACGTGGACATGAGCGCCGTGATGAAGCTGCGCGCCGACTACAAAGACGCCTTCGAGAAGAAGCACGGAGCGAAGCTTGGCTTCATGGGCTTCTTCGTGAAGGCCTGCGTCCAGGCCCTGAAGGAGCTCCCGGCCGTCAACGCCGAGATCGACGGTCAGGACATCGTCTACAAGAACTACTACCACATCGGCATCGCCGTCGGGACCGACAAGGGCCTCGTGGTGCCGGTGGTGCGCGACGCCGATCAGCTCTCCATCGCCGAGATCGAGAAGAAGATCGCGGATTTCGGCCGCCGCGCCCGCGACGGCAAGCTCGGCATCGAGGAGATGCAGGGCGGCACCTTCACCATCACCAATGGCGGCATCTACGGATCGCTCATGTCGACGCCGATCCTCAACGCGCCGCAATCCGGCATCCTCGGCATGCACCGCATCGAGGAGCGCCCGGTCGTGCGAGGCGGCCAGGTGGTGGTGCGGCCCATGATGTACCTTGCCCTGTCCTATGATCACCGGATCGTCGACGGCAAGGAGGCCGTCACCTTCCTGGTGCGGGTCAAGGAGGCCCTGGAGGACCCGGCGCGGCTCGTGCTCGACCTCTGAGCAATCTTCTGGAGTTCAACCAGCGTCATCCCCGAGCTTGTCCGGGGATCTCGATCCCGTGAGGGCGCTTCCTTCGGGACGGGATGGCCGGCCAAGCCCGGCCATGGCGCGTGAGGGGGGTCATCATGTCCTACGATCTCGTTGTTATCGGCACCGGGCCGGGCGGGTATGTCTGCGCCATCCGCGCCGCGCAGCTCGGCCTGCGCACGGCGGTGGTCGAGAAGCGCAAGACCCATGGCGGCACTTGCCTCAATGTCGGCTGCATTCCCTCCAAGGCGCTTCTCCACGCCTCCCATCTCTTCGAGGAGGCGAGGGACCATCTCTCGGAGCTGGGCATCGGGGTGGGAGCCCCGAAGCTCGATCTGAAGCGAATGATGGCGTTCAAGAACGAGGGCGTCGAGGGCAACGTCAAGGGTGTCGAGTTCCTGCTCAAGAAGAACAAGATCGACGTCTTTCACGGCGTCGGCCGCATCGCGGCGGTCGGCCAGGTCGAGGTGCGGGGCGAGGACGGCACCAATCAGATGGTGGAGGCGAAGAACATCGTCATCGCCACAGGGTCCGACGTGGCGCGGCTGCCCGGCATCGAGATCGACGAGAAGGCGGTCGTCTCCTCGACCGGGGCGCTCGAGCTCGAGAGGGTGCCGAAGAGGCTCCTTGTCGTGGGCGCGGGCGTGATCGGGCTCGAGCTCGGCTCCGTGTGGCGGCGGCTCGGGTCGGAGGTGACGGTGGTCGAGTTCCTCGACCGGATCCTGCCGGGCATGGACGGCGAGGTGGCGAAGCAGTTCCAGCGCATCCTTGGCAAGCAGGGGATCGCCTTCAGGCTGTCGTCCAAGGTCACCGGAGTGGAGAAGACGAAAGGGGGCCTCAAGGTCTCGGTCGAGCCGGCGGCGGGGGGCGACGCCGAGACCATCGATGCGGACGTGGTGCTCGTGGCGATCGGGCGCGTGCCCTACACGGAGGGGCTCGGCCTCGAGCACATCGGCGTCCAGCGCGATGCCAAGGGCCGCATCCTCACCGATGAGCACTTCGCGACCAATGTGACGGGCATCTACGCCATCGGCGATGTCATCGCCGGGCCGATGCTGGCGCACAAGGCCGAGGACGAGGGCGTCGCGGTGGCCGAGATCCTCGCCGGCAAGGCCGGGCATGTGAACTACGAGGTCATCCCCAACGTGGTCTATACCTTCCCCGAGGTGGCGTCCGTCGGACGTACCGAGGAAGAGCTGAAGGCGGCCGGCATCGCCTACACGGTCGGCAGGTTCCCCTTCACCGCCAATGGCCGCGCCAAGGTCAACCGGGCGACGGACGGCTTCGTGAAGGTGCTCGCCGACGCCCAGACCGACCGGGTGCTCGGGGTCCACATCATCGGCGCCGAGGCCGGCGAGATGATCCACGAGGCGGCGGTGCTCATGGAGTTCGGCGGTTCGGCGGAGGACCTCGCCCGCACCTGCCATGCCCATCCGACGCGCTCGGAGGCAGTGAAGGAGGCTGCCCTCGCCGTGGAGAAGCGCGCCATCCACATGTAGGACGGTGGCGCTCCGCCCGTCTTTAGCGGGCGCGCGGATGGGCAGCGTCGTACGCCGCAAGGAGGCGCGCCGCGTCCACCTTCGTATACAGCTGGGTCGTCGACAGCGAGGAGTGCCCGAGAAGTTCCTGGATGCCGCGCAGGTCGCCCCCCCGGGCCAGAAGATGCGTCGCGAAGGAGTGGCGCAGGGCATGAGGCGTGGCGGTCTCGGGCAGACCCAGCGCTCCCCGCAGCTCCGCCACGGCGAGCTGGATGATTCGGGGCGACAAGCGCCCGCCCTTCGCCCCGACAAAAAGAGGCCCTTGCGCCGGGAGGGGGTAAGGGCATTGCCGGATGTAGTCGGCGATGGCCTCCCGGACAGGCGCGATGACCGGGACCGTGCGGACCTTGCCCCCCTTGCCGGTGACCGTCACCGTATCCGCCGCGCCGACCGGCGCGTCCTGGCGGGTGAGCCCGAGCGCCTCCGAAATGCGCAAGCCCGCTCCGTAGAGGAGGGCGAGCACGGCGGCATCGCGGGCGAGGATCCAGGGTTCCCGGCTCTCGCCGGCTCGTGCCTCCACGCTCGTGAGCGCGACCGCACTCGCCGCCGCCAGAGGCCGGGGCAGGCTCTTGGCGACTTTGGGCGACCGGATGGCGGCAAAGGCCGAGGCCGTCCCGTGCCCGTCCCGCTCCAGATGCCGGGCGAAGGACCGCAAGGCGGCGAGCTGGCGCATCAGGGTGCGGCTTTCCACCCCTTCCTTGCGCCGGGCGGCGAGGAAGGCCCGGATATCGAGGGGCTTGAGGCGCAGGAGGGCCCGGATGGTCGGCGGCTCGCCGAGATGGGCGCTCAGGAAGATGAGGAATTGGCGCAGATCCCGGCCATAAGCTTCCACGGTCTTGGGCGACAGCCGGCGCTCGCGGGCGAGGGTGTTGAGCCACGCCATGGCGACAGCCTGCGTATCGGGCGCGCCGGGGATGAGCCCGGCGGGTTGTTCTTCCTTCGGAGTGGGAGACGCCTTCGGCATCGATTCGGGCCCTCGTCCGCACCTCTCGACTCCTACAGGCGAGGGGTTACCAATCCTGATGAGCGGCGCCTGCGCCGAATCGATCTCTTTTGAGCGCTCAGCCCGCATGGCCGCTGCCTTGATCGCCGATGTGCTGATCCCGCTCGCCCTCGATACCGCCTACAGCTATGCGGTGCCGCCGGACCTTCCGGTGGCGGAAGGCGATGTGGTCCAGGTGCCGCTCGGCACGCGCGAGACCATAGGCGTCGTGTGGGGCCTGCGCGAGGGCGGCGGGGCCAATCTGAAGCGGTTGACGGCGGTGATCGACGCGCCGCGCCTGCCCGACCGCCTGCGCCGGTTCCTCGACTGGCTCGCCCATTACACCCTCGCTCCGCGCGGACTGGCGTTGGGGCTCGCCTTGCGCGTGCCGGAGGGCGGACGGGCCGAGACGGTTCGGATCGGGGTGCGCGCCACAGGCGCTCAGCCCAAGCGGATCACCCCCGCGCGGGCGCGGGTCCTCGCGGCGGCGGCAGGCGGTCTCGTCCATTTGAAGCGCGACCTCGCCCAGGCCACCGGGGTCAGCGCCAGCGTCGTCGAGGGCTTGATCGACGACGGCGTTCTCGAGACGGTGGCGCTCGCGCCCGAGCCGGTGGCCGAGGCTCCCGATCCGGACCATCGACGGCCGGCCCTGTCGCCGGCGCAGCGCGCCGCCGCGCATGTCCTGGCCGCCGCCGTCGCCACGAGCGCCATCGCCCGCCTTGGCCCCGAAGAGCCGGGCTCGTCCGCTCGGACAACTCCGGAGGGCGATGACGGCAGGGTCTCCTCTCGGGCCGGGGAGGGGAGCCCGCGGCCGGATCTCCCCCCGACAGGGGGCGGCTTGCGCCGTCATGGCAGCGCGCCCGTCATTCTCCTCGAAGGGGTTACGGGATCGGGGAAGACGGAGGTCTACTTCGAGGCGGTGGCCGAGGCGGTCCGGCGCGGGCGGCAGGCGCTCATCCTGATGCCGGAGATCGCGCTGACCGCCCAGTTCCTCGACCGGTTTGCAGCGCGCTTCGGCGTGCGCCCGGCCGTTTGGCATTCCGGGGTGGGGGCGCGCAAGCGCGAGCGCATCTATGCAGGGGTGGCCGCAGGCGAAGTGCAGGTCGTGGCCGGCGCCCGTTCGGCCTTGTTCCTGCCCTTCGCCGGGCTCGGCCTCATCGTCGTCGATGAGGAGCACGAGGCCGCCTACAAGCAAGAGGACGGGGTCTGCTACCACGCCCGCGACATGGCCGTGGTGCGGGGGCGGATGGAGGATTGTCCCGTGGTGCTCGCCTCCGCGACGCCGTCCCTGGAATCGCGCGTCAATGCCGAGCGGGGACGCTACAAGCGCGTGACGCTTCCCGAGCGTTTCGGCGGGCGCAGCCTGCCGGCGATCGCCGCGATCGATCTTCGCCGAGAGCCGCCGCCGCGCGGGCGCTGGATCGCGCCGAGCCTTGTCGCCGCCCTGCGTGCGACGACGGCGGCGGGCGAACAGGCGCTCCTCTTCCTGAACCGCCGGGGCTATGCGCCGCTGACCCTTTGCCGCGCCTGCGGGCACCGCTACCACTGCCCGAACTGCTCGGCCTGGCTCGTGGAGCATCGCTTCCGCCGCGCGCTCATTTGCCACCACTGTGGCCATGTGGAGCGTCGGCCCGACGCTTGCTCCCAGTGCGGCACGCTGGACGCTCTCGTCTCGTGCGGTCCTGGCGTGGAGCGCATCGCGGAGGAGGTGGCCACGCTCTTCCCTGACCGGCGCAGCATCGTGCTCTCGAGCGACTTCCCAGGCGGCACGGAGCGGCTGAGGCAGGAGCTCAAGGCTATCGCGGAAGGGGCGTTCGACATCATCATCGGCACGCAGCTCGTGGCCAAGGGCCATAACTTTCCGCGCCTGACGCTCGTGGGCGTGCTCGACGCCGACATCGGTCTTACCTCCGGCGACCCCCGGGCGGCGGAGCGCACCTTCCAGCTCCTGCAGCAGGTGACTGGCCGGGCCGGCCGAGGCGAGAAGAGCGGCCGCGCCCTCGTCCAGACCTACCAGCCCGAGCATCCCGTCATGGCGGCGCTCCTCTCGGGCGACGTCGAGCGCTTCTATGAGGAAGAGACCCGCGCCCGAGAGGCGGCGGACCTGCCGCCTTTCGGGCGTCTTGCCGCCATCATCGTCTCGGCGAGCGAGCGGGAGCAGGCGGAAGGCCATGCGCGCGCCATGGCGGTGGCCGCCGATCCGCCGCCCGGGGTCATGGTCTTGGGGCCGGCGGAGGCGCCCCTCGCCCTCATCCGCGGCCGCTACCGCTTCCGCCTTCTCGTCAAGAGCAGGCGCCAGGTCGATCTCCAGAGCTACCTGCGTGAATGGCTCTTTCGCAGTCCCAAGCCGCGCGGCAGCGTGCGGGTAGCCATCGATGTGGACCCGCAGAGTTTCTTATGAAGAGGGCGGATGCCGCAGGCATGCCCGGTCGTCCCGGAGGCCCGCGCCGTGAGCAGGCGTGGAACAAAGCTCGGCTGCGGCGCGTTGGCGGGCCATGACTGCAAGCTTGGGCATGGCCTACCGCGCTCCTGACGTTCCGACCGTCCTGGTGGTGGATGACGAGATCATGACCCGCGTGGTCATCGCGGATTATCTACGGGACTGCGGCTATCGGGTCTTCGAGGCGGGCGGCCCCGAGGACGCGATCGAGCTCCTCAACTCGCCTCTCAAGATCGATATCGTCTTCACGGATCTGGAACTGCCGGGCCGCTCGAGCGGCCTTGAACTCGCCCGCTGGATCCGCCGCCGTCACGCCGGCGTCAAGGTCATCGTCAGCACCGGGCTGCACAGCGCGGCCGAACTGGCCGAGGACCTGTGCGATGCCGGCCCGCCCATCGTGAAGCCCTATGACAGCAATGCCGTCGTGGAGCGCATCCGGTCGCTGAAGGCGAACTGAAGGGCCGACGCGCGCTCGGATGGGCGCTCGAACGCGGGAAGCCGCGGTCCCGTTCGCCTTGCACCCCCTGAAAACCCATGCTATCGCACCGGCGCCGTCCGAGGGGTCGACCCTCGGCGCCGCACTCCAATTCCCATAATCTCTCGGGTTCGCGCCGCCCTCCCGGCGATGATCAGCGAAGCCGTGAGACGAAAGAGAGCAGTCTTCGGTGGCTCAGCACGGTTCGCAAACCGGAACGATGGTCTCGGGCGTGGCGGGACGCTACGCCTCCGCGCTGTTCGACCTGGCGCGCGAGAATCGGGCCATGGATCAGGTCGGGCGGGATCTCGACGCCTTCGACGCTCTCCTTCAGGAGAGCCCCGAGCTTCAGCGTCTGATCAAGAGCCCCGTCTTCACGGCCGATCAGCAGTTGAAGGCGATCGGCGCGGTGCTGGACCGTGCCGGAATCGGCGGATTGGCCGGCAACTTCATCCGCCTCGTCGCCTCGAAGCGGCGCCTGTTCGCGCTGCCGGACATGATCAAGGCCTATCGCACGCTCGTCGCCGATGCGAAGGGGATCGTGCGGGCCGAGGTGCGCGTCGCAGAGCCTCCGTCCGATCGCATCCTGAGCGAGATCAGAGCCGCGCTCCGGGATGTGGCGAAGGCGGAGGTCGACATGGATGTGAAGGTGGATCCCTCGCTCATCGGCGGCCTTGTGGTGCGCATGGGCAGCCGAATGGTCGATGCCAGCCTCCGCTCCAAGCTCAACGCCATGCGTGTCGCCATGCGGGAGGCCCGCTGAGGGTCGCCGCCAAGCTCGCGTTCCAACCGTTCAGAAAGAGGTCCGCTGATGGACATCCGCGCCGCTGAAATCTCCGCCATCCTCAAGGCTCAGATCCAGAACTTCGGCCAGGAGGCCGAGGTCACCGAGGTGGGCCAAGTGCTCTCGGTGGGCGACGGCATCGCTCGCTGCTATGGCCTCGACAAGGTCCAGGCAGGCGAGATGGTGGAGTTCGAGAACGGCGTCCGCGGCATGGCGCTCAACCTCGAAGTCGACAATGTCGGCGTCGTGATCTTCGGCTCCGACCGCGACATCAAGGAAGGGCAGACGGTCAAGCGCACGGGCGCCATCGTGGACGTGCCCGTCGGGAAGGGGCTGCTGGGCCGCGTCGTGGACGCGCTTGGCAACCCCATCGACGGCAAGGGACCGATCCAGGCGACCGAGCGGCGGCGGGTGGACGTGAAGGCGCCGGGCATCATCCCCCGCAAGTCGGTGCATGAGCCGATGGCGACAGGGTTGAAGGCCGTCGATGCGCTCATCCCCATCGGCCGCGGCCAGCGTGAACTCATCATCGGCGACCGTCAGACCGGCAAGTCGGCCATCGCCCTCGACACCATCCTCAACCAGAAGCCGCTCAACGCGACGGGCGACGAGAAGGTCAAGCTCTACTGCGTCTATGTGGCAGTCGGCCAGAAGCGCTCGACGGTGGCGCAGTTCGTCAAGACGCTCGAGGAGAACGGGGCGCTGGAGTACTCGATCATCGTCGCCGCCACCGCCTCGGATCCGGCGCCGATGCAGTTCCTGGCGCCGTTCTCCGGTTGCGCCATGGGCGAGTTCTTCCGCGACAACGGCATGCACGCGGTGATCATCTACGACGACCTCTCGAAACAGGCCGTCGCCTACCGCCAGATGTCGCTGCTGCTCCGCCGTCCCCCGGGCCGCGAGGCCTATCCGGGCGACGTGTTCTATCTGCACTCGCGGCTCCTTGAGCGCGCGGCGAAGATGAACGATGCCAACGGGGCGGGCTCGCTGACGGCGCTGCCGATCATCGAAACGCAGGCCAACGACGTTTCCGCCTACATTCCAACGAACGTCATCTCGATCACCGACGGCCAGATCTTCCTCGAGACCGATTTGTTCTACCAGGGCATCCGTCCGGCGGTGAACGTCGGCCTGTCGGTGTCGCGCGTCGGCTCGGCCGCCCAGACCAAGGCCATGAAGAAGGTCGCCGGGCGCATCAAGGGCGAGCTCGCTCAGTATCGCGAGATGGCCGCCTTCGCCCAGTTCGGCTCCGACCTCGACGCGGCGACGCAGCGCCTCCTCAACCGTGGCGCGCGCCTCACCGAGCTGCTCAAGCAGCCGCAGTTCTCGCCGCTCAAGATGGAGGAGCAGGTCGTCGTCATCTATGCCGGCGTGAACGGCTACCTCGATCCGCTGCCCGTCAACCGCGTGCGCGCCTTCGAGGAAGGCCTCCTGTCGACGATCCGCTCGAAGCATGCGGACATCCTCGCCGACATTCGGGACACGCGCGATCTCTCGGATGCGACGGCCGCCAAGCTGAAGAGCGCCGTCGAGGCTTTCGCGAAGTCGTTTGCCTGATTTGGTTCCTGGCCGGGCTCGTCCCGGCCGCCCACGTCTCTTGTCCGCCCCGCCAGGGTCCGGATGGCAGGTGCGAGCCTGCCGTGAGGGTGAGAAGGTGGCTCGATGCCGAGCTTGAAAGATCTGCGCAATCGCATCGCCTCCGTGAAGGCGACGCAGAAGATCACCAAGGCCATGCAGATGGTGGCCGCTGCGAAGCTGCGGCGCGCGCAGGCCGCGGCGGAGGCGGCACGCCCCTATGCCGAGCGCATGTCGCAGGTTCTGTCGAACCTGGCCGGCCGCCTGACGCCCGGACCCGAGACGCCGCGGCTCCTCGCCGGCACCGGCTCCGACAGGGTGCATCTTCTCATCGTCTGCACCGCCGAGCGCGGCCTGTGCGGCGCCTTCAACTCGGCCATCGCGCGTCTTGCCCGCGAGCACGCCACCCGCCTGATGAGCGAGGGCAAGACGGTCAAGATCTTCTGCGTCGGCAAGAAGGGTCACGACATCCTGCGCCGGCAGTTCCCGGACCAGATCATCGACTTCGTGGAGCTGCGCAGCGTGCGCGTGCTTGGCTTCGAGCATGCCGACATGATCGCCAAGAAGGTGCTGGAACGCTTCGAGGCCGGCGAGTTCGACGTCGCGACCCTGTTCTATTCGCGGTTCAAGTCGGTCATTTCCCAGATCCCGACCGCGCAGCAGATCGTGCCGGCGGAGATCGGCGGCAATGGCGGCGCGGCCACGGACGCGGTCTATGACTACGAGCCGAGCGAAAACGAGATCCTGGAAACGCTGTTGCCGCGCAACCTGACGGTGCAGATCTTCCGGGCGCTGCTGGAGAACGCTGCATCGGAGCAGGGCGCGCGCATGACGGCGATGGACAACGCCACCCGCAACGCCGGCGACATGATCAGGCGGCAGACGCTGACCTACAACCGCACGCGCCAAGCCATGATCACGAAGGAACTCATCGAGATCATCTCGGGCGCCGAGGCGCTGTGACGAAACGACAGGAACGAGGACACCATGGCTGAACTCACCATGACACGCCCGACCGCCGGGCAGCCCGGCGCCAATGCCGTCGGGCGCATCACCCAGGTCATCGGCGCTGTCGTCGACGTGCAGTTCGACGGACACCTGCCGGAGATCCTGAACGCCCTCGAGACGGAGAACCAGGGCAACCGGCTCGTGCTCGAGGTGGCCCAGCAGCTCGGCGAGAACACCGTGCGCTGCATCGCCATGGACACCTCGGAGGGCCTCGTCCGCGGCCAGGAGGTGCGCGACACCGGCGCCCCCATCTCCGTCCCGGTCGGCGACGGCACGCTCGGTCGCATCATGAACGTCATCGGCGAGCCGGTCGACGAGGCCGGCCCGATCGCCGCGGACGCCACGCGGGCCATCCATCAGCCGGCCCCAAGCTACCAGGAGCAGTCGACCGAGGCGCAGATCCTCGTGACCGGCATCAAGGTGGTTGATCTCCTCGCTCCTTACGCCAAGGGCGGCAAGATCGGTCTGTTCGGCGGCGCCGGCGTCGGCAAGACCGTGCTGATCATGGAACTCATCAACAACGTCGCCAAGGCGCATGGCGGTTATTCCGTGTTCGCCGGCGTCGGTGAGCGCACGCGCGAGGGCAACGACCTCTATCACGAGATGATCGAGTCGGGCGTGAACAAGGACCCGGCCAAGCACGGCTCTGCCGCCGGCTCGAAATGCGCCCTCGTCTACGGCCAGATGAACGAGCCGCCGGGCGCCCGCGCGCGCGTCGGCCTCACGGGCCTCACCGTCGCCGAGTATTTCCGCGACCAGGGCCAGGACGTGCTGTTCTTCGTCGACAACATCTTCCGCTTCACCCAGGCGGGGTCGGAGGTGTCGGCGCTCCTCGGCCGCATCCCCTCGGCGGTGGGCTATCAGCCGACGCTCGCCACCGACATGGGCGCGCTGCAGGAGCGCATCACGACGACCACTAAGGGGTCCATCACCTCGGTGCAGGCGATCTACGTGCCGGCCGACGACCTGACCGATCCGGCGCCCGCCACCTCCTTCGCGCATCTTGACGCCACCACCGTGTTGTCGCGCTCGATCGCCGAGAAGGGCATCTACCCGGCGGTCGACCCGCTCGACTCCACCTCCCGCATGCTCGACCCGCGCATCGTCGGCGAGGAGCATTATCAGGTCGCCCGCCAGGTGCAGCAGGTGCTCCAGCGTTACAAGGCGCTACAGGACATCATCGCCATCCTCGGCATGGACGAGCTCTCCGAGGACGACAAGCTGACGGTGGCCCGCGCCCGAAAGATCGAGCGCTTCCTGTCCCAGCCCTTCCACGTGGCCGAGGTGTTCACGGGCGCGCCCGGCAAGTTCGTGGCCCTCGAGGACACGATCAAGGGCTTCAAGGGCCTCGTCGAGGGCAAATACGACCACCTCCCGGAGCCGGCCTTCTACATGGTCGGCACCATCGAGGAGGCGGTCGAGAAGGCCCAGCGTCTTGCGGCCGAAGCAGCCTGACACGAGCGAAGAGTGAACAGGGAGTAGCGAAGAGAGGGAAGGCGAAGGCGGATGGCCCAGCACCTATTCGCTCTTCGCTACTCGCCATCGCTAAGATCACATGGCCACCTTTCATTTCGAACTCGTCGCGCCTGAACGCGTGCTCTACTCGGGCGAGGTCGACGCGGTGCTTCTGCCCGGCACGGAAGGCGAGATGACGGTGCTGCCGGGCCATGCCCCGGTCATGACCGCGCTCAAGACCGGCTTCATCGTCATCACCGACAAGCAGAACCACGGCACCCGCATGCTGGTCCGCGGCGGCTTCGCCGACATCACCGCGTCGGGCTTGACCGTCCTCGCCGAACGGGCGCTCGATGCGACGGAACTCACGCCGGAGAGCATCGATCGCGAGATCCTGCACGTGGAAATGCTTCGCGATGCGAGCCACGACCAGGCCGCGCGCGATGCGGCCGAAGCCACCATCGCCGAGCTGCGCGAGGCCAAGGCTGCGCTGCAGTATTGACGGTCCGCGTCCCCGTCTGGAGGTCGCCGGGGGCCCGCCCTCCCAAGGTCCGGTCTGGCGCGCTGGTCGGGCATCCTCTGCGGCGCTCGCGCGGCTTGGCCGGCCATGGCCCTTGCGCAGGATAGGCGGGCGCTCAGCCCTTTGCTAAACAGCGCCACAGACGGGCCTCAAGGCTCCGAGGATCACCATGCAGCCCTTCACGACCCTGACCAGCGTTGCCGCCCCGCTTCGGATCGTCAATGTCGACACCGACATGATCATCCCGAAGCAGTACCTGAAGACCATCAAGCGCACGGGCCTCGGCAAGGGGCTCTTCGCCGAGATGCGCTACAGGGAGGACGGCTCCGAGAACCCGGATTTCGTGCTGAACCAGCCGGCCTACCGCAACGCGCAGATTCTCGTCGCCGGCGACAATTTCGGCTGCGGCTCTTCGCGCGAGCACGCGCCCTGGGCTCTGCTCGATTTCGGGATCCGCTGCGTCATCTCCACGAGCTTTGCCGACATCTTCTACAACAACTGCTTCAAGAACGGCATTTTGCCGATCAAGGTGTCGCCCGAGGATCTGGAGAAGCTCTTCGACGACGCCGAGCGCGGGGCCAATGCGACGCTCACGGTCGACCTCGAACGCCAGGAAATCCGCGGCCCCGACGGCGGGACGATCACGTTCGACATCGACCCGTTCCGGAAGCACTGCCTCCTCAATGGCCTCGACGACATCGGCCTGACGCTGGAGAAGGCGCCCAAGATCGACGCCTATGAGAGGAAGCTCGCGGAGCGCGCCTGGGCATGACCCGCCCGGTGAAAGGCGTGCCGCGGTAAACAAAGATTAACCACGAAGGCGTGCAGTGCTCCCGCCGATTCCGGAGACCCGCATGCCGAACCGACTGCTTGTCCCGACCCTGCTTGCGGCCGCCCTCCTCGGGCCGCCGGCCGCTGTGGCACGCGCCGACTTCCAATCGTGCCTCTCCGGCTTGCGGGCCCAAGCTGCGGCGCGGGGCATTTCGGGCGCCACCTTCGACCGGGCCTTCGCCGGGGTCGAGCCGGACCTGAAGGTGCTCGAACTCATGGACAACCAGCCCGAGTTCAAGACGCCGATCTGGGACTACATCGGCTTTCTTGTCGACGAGGAGCGGGTCGCCGACGGGCGCGCTGCCATGCGCCAATATGCCAACGCGCTCGCCGCCGCGGAGAGCCGGTTCGGCGTCGACCGGCACGTGATCGCCGGGGTGTGGGGCGTGGAGTCCAATTTCGGCAAGGACATTGGCGGGCGTCCCCTCGTGCAGTCGCTCGCCACCATCGCCTGCTACGGTCGCCGCCGACAGGACTATTTCAAAGGCGAGCTCTTCGCGACGCTCAAGATCGTCGAGGACGGCGACATCGCCGCCGAGAGCCTGCGCGGCTCCTGGGCCGGCGCCTTCGGCCATACCCAGTTCATGCCCTCGACGTTCCAGCGGCTGGCCGTCGACGGCGACGGGGACGGCCGCCGCGACGTCGTCGCCTCCGTTCCGGACGCGCTGGCCTCGACCGCCAATTTCCTGCGCAAGGCCGGATGGACCCCCGGTCTGCCCTGGGGCTTCGAAGTCCGCCTGCCCGAAGGCTACAGCGGCCCGAGCGGCCGCAAGAACCGGCGGCCGCTCTCCGCATGGGCCGCGGCCGGTCTCACGCGCATCGACGGGCGGCCGCTCTCGGGCGACTACCAGGCCGGGTTGCTTCTGCCGGCCGGCCGGGACGGGCCGGCTTTCCTCGTCACCAAGAACTTCGACGCGCTGTACAGCTACAACGCGGCCGAATCCTATGGCCTTGCCATCGCGCTCCTGTCCGACCGCTTGCGTGGCGCGCCGGGCATCCGCACGCCCTGGCCCACGGACGATCCCCCTCTCGATCGGGCGCAGCGCCGCGAATTGCAGCGGCTGCTGATCGCCCGCGGCTACGATGTCGGCGAGCCCGACGGCAAGGTGGGGCAGAAGACCCGCGATGCCATCAAGGACGTCGAACGGCAGATCGGCATGGCGCCGACCGGTCGTCCGGGCGCCAAGGTCCTGCAGGCGCTCCGCGGCCGCTGACCGCGGGGCGCTCGAGCCGGCTCACGCCGCCGGGATCAGCCTTTCCGTCATCAGCCATCGCTCGGGCGTGTGGCCCCGCAGGAAGCCCTCGACCCGCGAGCCGATCATGGGCTTGGCGAACAGATAGCCCTGGGCGCTGTTGCAGCCCCGCTCGCGCAGGTAGCGGAGCTGACCCTCGGTCTCGACGCCCTCGGCGATGACCTGCTTGCCGAGGCTGCGGCCGAGCCCGATGACGGCGGCGACGATCGCCGCATCGTCCTCGTCGCGCTCGAGATCGCGCACGAAGCTCTGGTCGATCTTGATGTCGTCGACAGGGAACTGCTTGAGGTGGGTCAGGGACGCGTAACCGGTGCCGAAGTCGTCGAGCGCGATCCGCACACCGCCGTCGCGGAGACGATGAAGCATCGCCGAAACCTGCTCCATGGCGTGGCCGAGCAGCACCGTCTCCGTCACCTCCACCTCGAAGAACCGGGTCGGCACCTGGGCGGCGGCCAGCGTTTCGAGGAGCGCGTCCGCGAGGTGGGGCTCCCGGAACTCCGCCGTGGACAGGTTGAGGGCGATCCGGCCGCAGTCGAGGCCCTGGCCCAGCCAGCGCCGGATGTCGGAGGCGATCTCGGCCATCATACGCTGGCCGATGGCGACGGCGAGCTCGGGATCCTCGAAGGCCGAGGCGAAGGCCGAGGGGGTGAGCAGTCCCCTGCGAGGATGGCGCCAACGCGCCAAGGCCTCGAACCCGATGATCCGGCCCGTCGCAAGGCAGATGTTCGGCTGGTAGTAGGGCAGGATCTCGCCCTCCGCGAGCGCGGCGCGCATGCCGCGTGCGACCGTCATGCGGTGCTCGATCGACTGCCGCATATGGGCCGCGTAGATCACGGCGCGATGGCGCCCGCCTTCCTTGGCGGCATAGAGCGCCATATCGGCGTCCTTCATGAGCTCGGAAGGGCTGGTGTGATGGTCGGGATAGACAGCGATCCCGATGCTCGCCCGGCTCGCCAGCGTCAGCCCTTCATAGGCGAAGGGCTCGTGCAGCGCCTTGAGAATCCGATCCGCTTCGGCGCCGCTCCGCGCGGCGTCGCAGCCGATCAGAATGACGGCGAACTCGTCGCCGCCGAGCCGAGCCACCGCGGCCTCGCCGGCGGCCGCCTTGAGGCGCTCCGCGGTCGCCTTGAGGAGGGCGTCGCCGGCGTCGTGGCCGAGGGTGTCGTTGATGCTCTTGAAATCGTCGAGGTCGACGAGGAGCAGCGCCAGCCCATGGCCGTTCCGCGCGGCCGCCCCTAGGGCCTCTTCGAGCCGCTGCTGGAAGAGCGCGCGATTGGCGAGGCCCGTGAGGACGTCGTGATGAGCGGCGCGCCAGGCAGCCTCCTCGGCGAGCTTGCGGTCCGTGATGTCGAAGGTGACGCCGACGAGGCGGGGGGCAGCCCCGTCCCCCTGCAGCACGGTTCCACGACTGGCCAGCCAGATCTCGGTTCCGTCCGGCTGACGGTAGCGGTATTCGACGGCGGCCTCCCCCGTCGCCCCTTCGGCGCTGGTCAACAGACCGACGCGGTCCTCCGGATGCACCCGTTCGAGATAGTCCTGCAGATGGCCAGACCCCAAGCCGAGAAGCTCGCGGGCGTTGTCCGAACGCATGACGAAGTCGGTCGAGGGATCCTGCTCCCAGGCCACCATGCGCGCCGCCTGGAGGGAAAGGCGCATGCGCTCCTCGCTCGCCACGAGGGCGCACTCGGCGGCGTCCCGCCGGCGCGCCTCGCGCGACAGGAAGACGCCGGCGACGACGAGAAGCAGCATGGCCCCCAGGGCGATGCTGAAGTCCCGGCGCGCATTCGCCATCCAGGCGGAGAGAACCACCGAGCGGGCAATGCCAATGGTGACGACGAGCGGCGCCGCCTCGAGACGCCGGTAGGCGAAGATGCGCCGCACCCCGTCGCTGACCGCAACGTGGTCGTAGGTCCCGAAAGGCGCCTTGGGCAGGAGGCGCCGGAAGAGGGGAGAGGCGGAAACATCCTGCCCCATGTGAGCGGCGTTGAAGGGGTGGCGGGCGATGATGCGTCCGTCGGTCCTGATGATCGACAACACGCCGTCCTCGCCGAGCTCGATCTCGCGCAGGACATCCACCATCGCTTCGACGGCGATATGGGCCACCACGATGTTGCCGGCGATGCCGACGCGACCGCCGATGCGGCGGCTGACCGGCGTCAGCCAGGATCGGCTCACCGGATCGAAGGTCGGCAGCCCGACGACGAGGCCCTCGATCGTTTCGCGGGCGTGAGCAGCGACGGTGGCGCGGTCGCCGGCCTCTCCGATCTCGCGGGAGCGGACGAAATCGAACAGGAGCTCCCCCGTTTGGCCGTCCAGGACCCGGACGGCGAGAACGTGCCGGAGGTTCTGCGTGACATAGGCCAGGGTTGCGGTGACGCTGCTCCTGCGGACCGGATCGGCCGCGTCGGGCCCGAGCTCGCGCGCCGTCATCTTCAGCAGCATGTCCACCGAGTCGATCATGCGTTCGGTGTGTTGCATGAGGGCGCGCGCGATATTCTGGGAGGTGACGGACGCCTGCTCGACGGCGCGCCGATGGCCGCTCCAGGCGGCCCATCCTGCGAAGACGAGGAGGCCCGCACAGGCGAACGCCACGACGACCCACACGAGCCTGGTGAGAGTGTGCCGCCGGCCCGGCCCTGCGGCGGCCCGGCGCTCGCGAACAGCGCGCGTCGTGATCGCGGGCGTTCTCGTCATCTTCTCCCCTCGGCGCCTGGCGGAGAGGATGCCACGGGAAATCTTGCAGCATTCTCAATATCGGGCTTGCCGAAGGCCCGGAGCCGCCGCGGCGTGCGGCCGCGTCGCCTTGCAAAGATGCAAGACAATGCATAGCTCAAAGAACATCGACGTTCGGCTGCGCTGGCCCGACCGGCTTCCATTCCGCCCTGACTGGGCGGCCACCTCTATCGGCTCGACCTGCCGAGCCTCGTTCCGCCAATCGAGGGCGCCATGTACAGCTTCAGGAGAACCTCCCCCGCCAAATCCGTGATGTTCGCTGTGAATTACGAGGACGGACGGACGGCTTATCTTGTGGTCGAGAACCACGGCAAGCCGAGCGACGACTACCTTGTCGGCCCGATCGCCCGAGAGCGTCAGGAGCAAGGTCTTCTGCCGGAAGGCAACATCGTCAGCATCAAACGCGTGCGCTAGCTGTCGAATCCAAGCACGTTGTTCAGGCGGCTGAGGGGTGGTTTTCCGCCGAGGGCTGAGTGGGGTCGGGTGGAGTTGTAGGCGGTGATCCAGGGCTGCATGGCGTGGGCTCGCTCGGCAGAGGTCTGGTAGGTTCGGGCGTAGGCCCACTCGCGGAGGCTGGTCTGGATGAAGCGTTCGGCTTTTCCGTTGGTCCTGGGCGTGTAGGGCTTGGTGCGGATATGGCGCAGGCCTGCCTCGGCCAGGCGGTTGCGGAAGGCGAAGCTTTTGTAGGCCGAGCCGTTGTCGGTCATGACGCGCTCGACGCGGACGCCGTGGGCTGCGAAGAAGGCGAGCGCCCGGGACAGGAAGGCCACGGCGTCCTCCTTGCGCTCGCTCGGCAGCACCTCGGTGTAGGCGAGGCGCGAGGCGTCATCCACGGCGACGTGCAGGTGCTCCCACCCTGTGCCGGCGACCCGATCGCGTCGGTTGCCGGTGACGCGATGGCTTGGCCTGGCGATGCGTCCAAGCTTCTTGGTGTCGAGATGGATGAGTTCGCCGGGCCGCTCCCGCTCGTAACGCACAACCGGGGGCTTGGGCTCAATGGCCGCGCGGCGCCCGAGCCCGAGGCGGCGCAGCACGGCGCCGACCGTGGAGCGCGGCTGGCCGAGCTGGCGGGCGATCGCCGGGCCGGAGAGGCGCTGGCGGCGCAGCCGCTCGATGGCGGCGAGGGTCTCGGGCGACAGGCGACGACGCGGCCGGGCCGGCGCCGAGCTCCTGTCGTGAAGCATCCGCTCGCCGCCGGCCCGAAAGCGCGCCAGCCATTTGTAGGCAGTTCGCTCCGAGACGCCGGCGGCGCCAGCCGCATCCCTCACGCGCCAGCCCTCCTGGCGGATGCGCGACACGAGAAGGGCTCGACCATGGACCGTCATGCGGGCATGCTGGTGAACGTTCATCCGGGTGCTCCGGTCGGGGTTGGTTGGCTTCGCAACCCCAGCCTCACACCTCAGCCCCGGATGAACAACCTTCATAGCTTCGACAGCTAGCGCGCGCACGAACCTCTCCCCCTTTCCCGGAAGCCTGCAACGGAGCGCAAGCGAAGTGGAAGGCTGTCCGGGGCGGAAGCGCAATAAGCTGCCGCGCAGTGGCGCTTTCTTGATAGCGCTACCCATATAGCGCTGCTTCGCAGCATCTTCTTTGCGCTTCCATCCCGGACTGCGTTCCGCGCTTCGCGCTCCACGCATCCGGGATAAGGGGTGGAGGGTGTGAGAAGGGTGGCGCCTGAACCACCAAGCTGAGGGGCCGCCGTGGACGGAGGTGATCGATGGCGCGGGAGGACGGACAAAAGACGGCCGAGCGGGTCGTGCTTCGGGCCGCCATCGGCCGGTATCTGCACACGGAGGCGTTGAGATCCGGCCGCCTTTCGTCCGACCGTCTTGCGCTCGATCTTGCGGACATCGCGCCGATCAATCGCGCGTTCGCGCCGATGGTGCGGGAGCAGCGCTTCGACGTGAGCGAGATGGCGATCGCCACCTTCCTCCAGGCGACGGCCTACGGCAAAGGCCTCGTGCTGTTGCCCGTGGTCCTCGCGGCGCGATTCCAGGAATCGGCCCTGCTGTGCCGGGCGGACAGCCCCATCCGCGGCCCGCAAGACCTCGTCGGACGGCGGGTCGGCGTGCGGGCCTACAGCCAGACCACCGGCGTCTGGCTGCGGGGCATCCTGGCCGACGCCTATGGCGTGCGCAGCGAGGCGGTCCGTTGGATCACCTTCGAGGACGCCCATGTGGCCGAATACCGGGACCCCCCCTTCGCCGAGCGGGCAGCGCCCGGCAAGGACCTGATGGGCATGCTCCGCGAGGGCGAGCTCGATGCGGTCATCGTTGGCAACGAGGTGCCGGACGACCCGTCCCTCCGCACCGTCTTCCCCGATCCTCGGGCGTCCGCCGAGTCCTTCTGGCAGCGGCACGGCTTCGTGCCCGTCAACCACCTCGTGACGGTCCGGCGCGACCTGGCGCTCCGCCGGCCGGATGTCGTCCATGAGCTCGTGCGCCTCTTTCGGGCGGCGCAGCAGGAGGCGCCGCCGGGGGCTCGGCCGCCCGCTCCGCTCGCGGCGGGGCGCGCTCAGCTCGAGCCCGCGATCCGCCTCGCCCTGCGCTATGCGGACGAGCAGGGCCTGCTGCCGCGCCGGCTCGACGTGGCGGAGGTCTGGGAAGGCTTGCCGCCGGACATCGATTGACGGGCAAGGCCCAGGAGCGCGCTACGGGCCCTGACCTCGGTAGAGGCCAAGGCCGGCCAGGATCGCCTACCGCTCCCTGAAGCCGCGCTTCAGGTAATCGGTCGCCGGCTTCACGAAATAGGAGAGGAGGGTGCGCTCGTCGGTCTTGATGAACGCCTCCGCCGGCATGCCGGGCATGAGACGGACATTGCCGAGACGGGCGATCTCCGCCGGCGGCAGGGCGATGCGCACCGTGTAGTAGCTCTGACCGGTCCGCTGGTCCGTGGTCAGGTCCGCCGACACGCGCAGCACTTCGCCTTTCACCTCCGGCGTCGTCCGCTGGTTGAAGGCCGAGAAGCGGAGCACCGCCGCCTGCCCGGGCCGCACCTGGTCGATGTGCTGAGGCGGGATCTTCGCCTCGACCGTCAGCGCGTCGGACGCCGGAACGATCAGCATGAGGGTGTCGCCCGGGCTGATCACGCCGCCGACGGTATGGACGGCGAGCTGGTGGACGAAGCCGTCCTGGGGGGCGCGGATGTCGATGCGCCGCAGCTGGTCCTCGGCTGCGACCTTGCGCTCCACATACTCGGCGATCTTCGCCTGCACCTCGCGCAGCTCCTTGGCGACCTCGCTGCGCAGCTCCTGGTCCACCTGGATGATCTGCAGTTCGGTCTCGCTGATCTTGCCCCGCGCCTGGGCGATGGACGAGATCAGCTGGCCACGCTCGCCTTCGAGGCGCGCCGCGTCGCGCTCGAGCAGCGTCACCCGCTGGATCGGGATCAGGTTCTTGCGGAAGAGCTCGCGCACGCCTTCGAGCTCGGTCTGGATCAGGTCGATCTCGCGCTTCTTGGCGGCGGCCTGGCCGCTGCGGCCTTCGATCTCCTCCGACAGCTGCGCGATGCGCTCGCGCAGCTGCGCCTTCTGCCCCGCCCGCGCGCGGCGGCGCAGCTCGAACAGGTTGGTCTCGCCGGTCAGGACCCGCCGGACCTCCGGGTCGTCGCTCCGGGCCACGAGGTCGTCGGGAAAGACCACCGTCTCGGCGTCGTCCCGCTCGGCCGCAAGTCGCGCCTCGCGCGCGCGGTGCTCGGTGAGGGTCTTCTCGACGATGGCGAGGTTCGCCTGCGTCATGGTCGGATCGAGACGGACCAGGACGTCGCCGGTTCTCACCTGGTCGCCGTCGCGGACGCGGATCTCGCCGACGACGCCGCCGGTGGGATGTTGAACCTTCTTGCTGTTCGACTCGACGACCAGCGTGCCGGGCGCCACCACGGCGCCGGCAAGCTCGGTCGTGGCCGCAAGGCCGCCCACCCCGCCCACCAGCAACACCGCGGCGCCGACCCCGGCCATAAGATGGCGGCGGATCGATTCCCGCGCCCGACTCGTCCTGCTCACGCTCCAGCCCCCCGACGTTCCACGACCTTGAGGACGGCGCCTCCTCCCGCTCCCGCGAAGGGCTGGAGGACGGGCTGCGGTCCGGGCGGTCGCCCCATGACCTTCTTGAGGATCTCGTCCTTGGGACCGAAGGCCTGGACCCGGCCTTCGTTCATCACCAGGACGAGATCGACGCCGGCGAGGGCGGAGGGGCGATGCGCCACCACCACCGCGATGCCGCCGCGGGCCCGAACGCCCAGGATGGCTTCGGTCAGTGCCTGTTCGCCCTCCCCGTCGAGGTTGGAGTTCGGCTCGTCGAGCACCACCAGGAACGGGTCGCGGTAGAGGGCCCGCGCGAGGGCGATGCGCTGCCGCTGCCCCGCCGAGAGGGCCATGCCGCCTTCCCCGATCTGGGTCTCGTAGCCGTCCGGCAGGCGGAGGATCAGGTCGTGGACCCTGGCCGCCTTGGCGGCGGCGATGACCGCTTCGGCGTCCGGCTCCGGCTCGAGGCGGGCGATGTTCTGCGCCACGGTGCCGGAGAAGAGCTCCACGTCCTGCGGCAGGTACCCGATGTGCTTGCCGAGCTCTTCGGGGTCCCATTGGTCGAGGGCCGCGCCGTCAAGCCGGATCTTGCCGCGCACAGGGCTCCACACGCCCACCAGGGCCCGGGCCAGGGACGACTTTCCGGACGCGCTCGGCCCGATGATGCCGAGGGCATGGCCGGCTCCGATCCCGAAGGTGGCGTCCTGCACCACGAAGCGCTGTCCGCCGGGCGGGACGAGGGCCACGCTCTCGACCCGCAAGGTCGAGGACGGGCGGGGCAGGAGAAGGGGCGGGTCTTTCTCGGGCAGGGCGGTCAGGAGGTCGGAGAGCCGACGCCAGCTCTGCCGGGCGGCGACGAAGCCCTTCCAGTTGGCGATGGCGAGCTCGACCGGCGCCAAGGCCCGGGCGGTGAGGATCGAGCCGGCGATGATGATCCCCGGGGTCGCCTGGTCGAGGATCACGAGATAGGCGCCGACCGCCAGCACCCCCGATTGGAGGGCCATGCGCAGCACCTTGGAGAGGGCGCCAAAGCCGCCGCTCACGTCCGAGGCCCGCTCCTGGACGGCAAGCAGCCTTGCATTCGCCTCGTCCCAAAGAGACCGGGCCCGTCCGGCCATGCCCATGGCGAAGAGGACTTCGGCGTTGCGGCGGCTGGCTTCGCCGACGCCGTTGCGCGCCAGCGCGGAGGCGACCACCTGCTTCGACGGCTCGCGCGTCAGGGCTTCGGTGAGGAGCGTGATGCCGATCAGGATCAGGGCGCCGATCAGCGCCGTCACCCCGAGCCAGACGTGGAAGGCGAAGCAGATCAGGAGATAGAACGGCATCCAGGGCAGATCGAACAGGGCGGTGGGGCCGGTGCTCGCCAGGAAGCTCCGGATCTGGTCGAGATCGCGCGCCGGCTGCAAGCCGTCCCCTGGGCCGCGCAGCCTGAGCGGCAGGCGGATCACGAGGTCGAAGACCCGCCGGTTCAGGGCCTCGTCGAGCGACCGGCCGATGCGCGCGAGAACGCGGCTGCGCAGAACGTCGAGCGCCCCCTGGAAGGCGAAGAGGACCCCCACCAGGATGACGAGGCCGACGAGGGTCGGCACGCTGCGGCTCGGCAGCACCCGGTCGTAGACCTCGAGCATGAAGAACGAGCCGGTCAGATAGAGCACGTTGATGAGCGCGCTCATCAGGGCGACGCCGAGAAAGGCGCTGCGGCAGCCGTCCAAGGCCGACCGGAGCTCGCCGGCTCCCTCGGCCCGCAGCAAGGTGGAGACAGTGAATTTCACCCCATGGCCCCCTGATCCACGCGGTCGAGCCGCGGAAGCTGGTCCTGCCCCCGGCCTTGGAGCTAAAGGCCGTCAGCCCTCGCTCCTGGCGGGTGTGTTGGACAATGTGTGTTCGTGGAATCCGCGCAGGTGATTGCGCGAGAACGACTCAGAGTGCGGGCTTCTTGTCAGGACAGTAAGCCAGGATCGGGGCAGCTTGGCTGTAGGACCCGACACAGTTCTGACATCCTACGGGTCTAGGCACGGCCGGGAGCAGCAACCCGCCGGAGGAGGCCATGTTGATCTACAACGTCTTCCGCGCCAAGCACGAGGCACAGACCTACTGCGCCGTGCCTGAGGACCGGGCGGTCCCGCGCTTCCTCAACGCTCAGGCCTGGGAGTTCGAGGGCAAGATCGACGGGGTGGGGCCCGGGCCGCTCGGGTTCGACGAAGCCGCCGCTGCCGTCGGCGTGCGCTTCAACGGCTTCTATCTCTTCCAGAACTGCGTGTGACAGGAACGCCCCACCTCTCCTGAAGGGAAGGTCGAGTGACGCCGGCAGGCGTGACCGGGCGAGGGGCGAGCCCTTTTCCGGATATCGAGATTTGGCGCGAACCTGCAGCCGTGGCTCAGGCGCGAACCTCTCCATCACCCTCCACCCTCTTTCCCGGATGCGTGGAGCGCCTGAAAGACGCGAACGCAGTCCGGGACGGAAGCGCCACAACTTGCTGCGCAGCAGCTCCGAACAGGTGGCGCCACAGAGCCAGTGCTTCACCTGCGCCGAGAAGGCGGCAGAGCTTGCGTCGCTGGCCGCGATCCGGTATGAGAATGAACGTTCATTCTCGTGATGGTCGGGGTGGTGGTTCCGGTGGTCCGGTCCGCAGAGGACGAAGCTCACTTTGAGCGGCGCGCGCGCATCCTTGACGCGGCCGAGCGCTGCTTCGTGCGCTCGGGCTTCCACCGCACCACCATGCAGGACATCGCCGCCGAGGCCCGCATGAGCCCCGGCAACCTCTACCGTTACTTCCCCTCCAAGGACAGCCTCGTCGCCGGTCTCACCGAACGGGACCGGGCCGAGATGACGCAGGACTTCGCCGGCATGGTCGATGCCGGCGATTTCCTGGCGACCCTTGCGGCGCTCGGGCGCAAGCACCTGGCCGAGGCGCCGCGGGAGAAGGCCGTCCTCTGCCTGGAGATCTGGGCGGAGGCGACCCGCAACCCGGCCGTCGCCGAGACGACGCGGGATTTCGACTATGACGTCATCGCCCGTCTGACGGGGCTGTTCGAGGATGCCAAGCAGCGCGGCGCGATCGCTCCCGGCGTCGATCCGAAGGCGCTCGCGGTGGTGGTCTCCACCTTTGCCAACGGGTTGTTCGTTCGGCGCGCTTTGATGCCCGATTTCGACCCCTCCCGCGAAATCGCCTATGTGATGGCGGTCATCGAGGCCGCGTGCGATGGCCGCCTTTCCTTCCCGAGCGGCGGCAAGGCCCCGGCTGATTAGGATTCTGGAACATGTCGTCCTTCAGAATGCTGGCGGCCGCCGCCGCCCTGTCGGTTCTCGGCCCAGCGGGCCTGTCGGCGCAGTCTGCGCCTCCGGCCGCTCCCGCGGTGACCGTGGTGCAGGCGGCCGAACGGGAGCTGACGGAGCAGACGATCGTGACGGGAACCTTGGTGCCTCGCCACGAGATCCTGGTCTCCCCGGAGATCGAGGGCTTCCGTATCGCGGAGGTTCTGGCCGAAGAGGGCGACCTTGTCGAGAAGGGCCAGGTGCTGGCGCGGCTCACCCGGGACGTCCTCGAAACGCAGCTCGCCCAGAACGATGCCCAGCGCGCCCGGGCCGAGGCCGGGGTCGCCCAGGCCCGCAGCCAGATCGTCCAGGCGGAGGCCGCCCATTTCGAGGCGCAGCAGGCGCTCGAACGCGCCCGTGCCCTGATGAAGAGCGGCAACACGACCGAAGCCGTGCTCGAGCAGCGCATCGCTGCGGCGCGCACCGCGGAGGGCCGCCTCTCCGCCGCCCGGGACGGCCTGCGCATGGCCGAGGCGGAACGGACCGCCGCCGAGGCGCAACGGCGCGAGATCGAATGGCGTCTGTCGCGCACCGAGGTGCGCACGCCGGCGGCCGGCATCGTCAGCCGGAAGACGGCCCGCGTCGGCGCCACCGCCTCGGCCGCCGGCGAACCGCTGTTCCGCATCATCGCCCAGGGCGAGATCGAGCTGGAGGGAGAGGTGCCCGAGACCGAGATGCCGCGCCTCAAGGAAGGGGCGAGTGCGGAGGTGCGCGTGACGGCGCAGGAGGTCGTCACGGGCCGCGTGCGCAACCTCTTCCCCGAGGTCGATCGGGCAACCCGCCTCGGAAAGGTCCGGATCGCCCTGCCGAAGCACCCCGCCCTGCGCATCGGCGCCTTCGCGCAAGGCACGATCGAGGTGGCGCGCAGCACGGGCGTCGCGGTCCCCACATCGGCCGTCCTCTATGCGCCGGAGGGGCCGAGGGTCATGGCGGTCGTCAACGATCGCGTCGAGCTCCGGCGCGTCCGCACCGGCCTTGCCGCCGGCAGCTTCGTCGAGATCGTGGAGGGCCTCAAGGCCGGTGAATGGGTGGTCGCGCGGGCGGGAAGCTTCCTGCGCGACGGCGATATCGTTCGTCCTGTGCCCGCGGGCGAGAAGAGCCGCACCGCCCAGTCGGAGGGGGTGCGCTGATGCGGCTCAACATCTCCGCCTGGGCGATCCGAAAGCCCATTCCCTCCATCGTGCTCTTCCTCGTCCTGTTGATCCTGGGAGTCTTCAGCTTCCGGCAGCTCCCGATCACGCGCTTTCCGAACATCGACATCCCCATCGTCACCGTCACGGTGACGCAGGCGGGCGCCGCGCCCTCCGAATTGCAGAACCAGGTGACGAAGCGCGTCGAGGACGCCGTCGCAGGGGTGAACGGCGTCAAGCACATCATTTCGGCCATCTCCGAGGGGCTGTCGACGACCACGATCGAGTTCCGTCTCGAGACGAACAGCGACCGTGCCGTCAACGACGTCAAGGACGCCATCGCCAAGATCCGGCAGGACCTGCCGCGCACCATCGACGAGCCGATCATCCAACGCGTCGACATCGCGGGGCTGCCGATCGTCACCTACGCCGCCTCCAATCCGGCCATGACGCCGGAGGAGCTGTCCTGGTTCGTCGACGACGTCGTCGCGCGCCAGCTTCAGAGCGTGAAGGGCGTCGGCGGCGTGCAACGGGTAGGCGGCGTCGACCGGGAGATCCGGGTCACCTTAAAGCCCGACCGCCTGCTGGCGCTCGGCGTCACGGCCGCCGACGTCAATCGCCAGCTTCGCGCCACGAGCGCCGACCTCGCCGGCGGCCGCGGCGAGCTTGGCGGGCAGGAGCAATCGATCCGCACGCTTGCCGGCGCGCAGACCATCGAGACGCTGGCCGCGACCAACATCGTGCTGCCCGGCGGGCGGCGGGTGCGCCTCGATGAGATCGCCACCCTCACCGACGCCTGGGCGGAGCCGCGCACCTTTGCCCGCTTCAACGGCGAGCCCGTGGTCGCCTTCGCGATCTCGCGAGCGCGGGGCGCGAGCGACGCATCGGTCGGGGAGGCGGTGGAGCAGAAGATCAAGGAGATCGCGGAGGCGCATCCGAGCATGCGCTTCGACCTCATCGACACCACGGTCACCTATACGATCGGCAACTACGAGTCGGCGATGCACACCCTGATCGAGGGTGCGGCTCTCGCCGTCCTCGTCGTGTTCCTGTTCCTCAAGGACTGGCGCGCAACGCTCATCTCCTCGATCGCCCTGCCGCTGTCGGTCCTGCCGACCTTCTGGGCGATGGATGCCCTCGGCTTCTCGCTCAACCTGGTGAGCCTGCTCGCGATCACGCTCGTCACCGGCATCCTGGTGGACGATGCCATCGTCGAGATCGAGAACATCGTCCGCCATATCCGGATGGGGAAGTCGCCTTACCGCGCCGCCCTCGAGGCCGCCGACGAGATCGGGCTTGCGGTCATCGCCATCACCTTCACGATCGTCGCGGTGTTCGCGCCCGTGAGCTTCATGGGCGGCATCGCCGGACAGTATTTCAAGCAGTTCGGCATCACGGTCGCCGCGGCCGTCCTGTTCTCCCTGTTGGTGGCGCGGCTCATCACGCCGATGCTCGCCGCCTACTTCATGCGCGACCACCACTACGAGGAGGTGCGGGACGGCTTCGTCATGCGCGCCTATACGCGGCTCGTGGGATGGTCGGTCCGGCACAAATACGTCACCTTCCTGCTCGGCCTCCTCTTCTTCGCCGGGTCGATCGCCTCCACCAGCCTGCTGCCCTCGGGCTTCCTGCCCGATGCCGACGAAGGGCGCTCGCTCTTCGTCGCCGAACTGCCCCCGGGCGCGCGGCTCGAGGACACCATGGCGGTCACCGACCAGATGGCGGCGCGCCTGCGCGAGTTGCCCGAGGTGCGCTCCGTCTTCGTCAATGGCGGCGTGCAGCTTCCGGGCAAGAAGGAGGTGCGGCTCGCCACCCTCACCGTCGTCTACATTCCGAAGGGCGAGCGCGAGCTGAGGCAGAAGGCGCTCGAGGCCCGCATCAACGACATGTTCCGGGACGAACCGGACATCCGCTTCTACGCCCTCAACGAGAACGGCCTGCGCGGCCTGCAGCTCATCGTGAGCGGTCCCGACGAAGCCGTCGTCGTCGAGACCGCCGCCAAGCTGCAACGGGAGATGTCGACGCTCCCGAACCTCGTGGACGTGGTCTCCACGGCCCCTCTGGAGCGGCCCGAGATCCGAATCCGGCCGAAGCCCGCCGTCGCCGCCGAACTGGGCGTCTCGACCGACGTGATCGCCGAGACGGTCCGCGTCGGCACGATCGGCGACATCGGCGCGAACCTTGCCAAGTTCAATGCCGGCGACCGGCAGATCCCGATCCGCGTGCAATTGCCGGAGAGCGTGCGCGGCGACCGGCGCCTCCTCGAAGTCCTGAAGGTCCCGGCCAAGAACGGCGCCGCCGTGCCCCTGTCGGCCGTCGCCGATATCGAGCTCGGGCGCGGCCCGACCTCCATCGACCGCTATGACCGGTCGCTGCGCGTCGCCTTGGAGGCCGACCTCGTCGGCACGGATGCCTTGGGGGAAGTCCTGGACCAGGTCTATGCCTTGCCCACGGCCAAGAGCCTGCCGCCCGGCGTCTCCATCCGCCAGACCGGCGATGCGGAGATCATGACCGAGGTGTTCGAGAGCTTCGGCAAAGCCATGGGCGCGGGCGTCATGATGGTGCTGGGGCTCCTGATCCTCCTCTTCGCCAACTTCCTGCAGCCCTTCACGATCCTCCTGTCGCTGCCCCTGTCGATCGGCGGCGCCATCCTGGCGCTCGTGATCGCGCACAAGCCGATCAGCCTGCCGGTGGTGATCGGCTTCCTGATGCTCATGGGGATCGTGACCAAGAACGCCATTCTGCTCGTGGACTTCGCGGTGGAGGAGATCGCCCGAGGCGTCGATCGCATGACGGCGATCGTGGACGCGGGGCGCAAGCGGGCGCGCCCGATCGTCATGACCACCATCGCCATGGTGGCGGGCATGGTGCCGAGCGCGATGGCGCTCGGGGCCGGCGGCGAGTTCCGCGCGCCGATGGCGATCGCAGTGATCGGCGGCCTCATCGTGTCGACCATGCTCTCGCTCGTCTTCGTCCCCGCCTTCTTCGTCCTCATGGACGACCTGTCGCGCCTGTTCACCCGTCTCTTCGGGCGCTTCGTCGGGCCGAGGGACGAGCCTGAGGCGCAGGATCTCGTCACCCCGGGGGCGCGGCTCGGCAATCAGGTCGTGCCCTATCCCGCGCAGCCGACAAAAATCGCCGCGGAATAGGGGTGCGGCTTGGCAGGGCTCTCGTCCGCTTCTACTGAGGGCGGACCTGCCCTTCGCGGAGCCGACCATGAGTCAAGCCAAGGCCGAGGCGTTGGCGCCGATCGTCCACCGCGCCGCCGTCATCCCCGTCCTCACCATCGAGGATGCCCGTCAGAGCATTCCGCTCGCCCGCACGCTCGTCGATGCCGGGCTGCCCGTCCTCGAGGTCACCTTGCGGACGCCCGCCGCCCTCGACGCCATCGCGGCGATGGCGAAGGCCGTTCCCGAGGCCGTCATCGGCGCCGGGACCGTCGTCGCCACGAGCCAGATCGCGGAGGCCATCGAGGCCGGGGCGCGCTTCATCGTCACTCCGGGTACGACGGACAAGCTCGCGCGGGCGCTGGCCGAGGCGCCGGTCCCGGCCCTGCCGGGCTGCGCCACGGTGTCGGAAGCCATGGCCCTGGCGGATTGTGGCTTCGAGGTCCTCAAGTTCTTTCCGGCGGCCCCCTCCGGCGGCCCCGCCTGGCTGAAAGCGGTGGCCGGTCCGCTGCCGAACCTGAGATTCTGCCCGACCGGCGGGCTCGATGCCGACAGCGCCTCCGCCTACCTTGCCTTGCCCAACGTCGTGTGCGTGGGCGGCGCCTGGATGGCGCCGGCCGCCGACATCGGCCGCGGCGCCTTCGACCGGATCGCGGAGCTCGCCCGCCGGGCGGCGCAGCTCCGGGTCGGCGCCGCCGCCCCGGCGACGGCGTGAGCCGTCGAACCAACCGGCGCCGCGCTCGTTGAAGCTTGAGGCAGCGGGCCCGGGAGTGACGGCGATGGTCGATGCGCGGAAACTGATGGACCTCTTGGTCGGGGCAAGCAGCAGGCCCGGTCAAGCCGGCGCCGATCTCATGGGCACGCTCGGTCAACTCTTCGGCCAGGCGACGGGCGGGCTCAAGGACATGGCGCAGGCGGCGAATGAAGCCACCGGCGGCGTCGGCACCAAGGTCGACCAGGCCATGGGGCAGGCGGCCCGGCAGGCGGCGGGCGGGCAATCCGGCGCCGAGCTGGCGCAGAAGGCGAAGGAGTTCATGAACCGGCATCCCGGCCTTGCCGAGGCGGCGCTGATGAGCGTGGCCGGGCTGCTCCTCGGCACGCGGCGGGGCAGGGGCATCGCCTCGAGTCTGGCCGGGCTCGGCGGCCTTGCCCTCGTCAGCGGGCTCGCCTACCGCGCCTATCAGAATCACCAGGCCGGCAAGCCGCTGCTCGACGCCGGCGCCGGGGGAGCCGCGGGCGCGGCCGCCCTGCCGCAGCCGACCGCCTTCGATCCGGGAGAGGTCACCGAAGACGATGCGCTCCTCATGGTCCGCGCCATGGTCGCCGCCGCGACCGCCGACGGACACATGGACGAGACGGAACGCAATCGGATCGTGAGCGGGCTCGCTCAGGCGGGGATCGACGAGGAGACGACCCGCTGGCTCGAGCGGGAGCTCGCCGACCCGGCCACGGTCGAGGAGATCGCCGACCGGGTGAACTCGCCGGAGAAGGCGGCGCAGATCTATGCCGCCGCCCGCGTCGCGATCGAGCCCGACACCCTGCAGGAGCGGGAATTCCTGCGCCAGCTCGCCCAGTCCCTTGACCTCGACCCGAAGCTGCGCGCCCATATCGACGAGGCGGCGAGCGCCGCCAAGGTGACGGGCCCGTAGCACGTCCGGGGCAGGCGACGCGTGGGGCTCCCCCGGGCCGCCGCGCGAGCCGTGGGCCGGGATTTTGGACCCAGGAAGACGCCCGTCGTCCTGTCATCCGGATAGCGGCGTCGTGGCCGTTTCCGGTTGCCCATGGGCCGTTTCCGGATGACCGCCGGCCGGCTGCGTTCAAGCCGCGCGCCGCTTCGTCAGGAACTCCCTCATCCGGTCGAGCGCGCGCCGGATGTTCTCGGTGGAATTGGCGTAGGAAAGGCGCAGATAGCCTTCGCCGTAGACGCCGAAATCGGGGCCGCCGATGGTGGCGACCCCCGCCTCCTCAAGGAGGGCCGCGGCCAGCGCCTTGGCCTTCCAGCCGGTGCCGACGATGTTGGGAAAGGCATAGAAGGCCCCCTTCGGCGTGATGCAGGAGATGCCGGGAAGGGCGTTGAGCCCTTCGACCACCACCTTCCGCCGCCGGTCGAACTCGGCCACCATCTGGGCCACGCAGTCCTGCGGCCCTTCGAGGGCGGCAATCCCCGCCCATTGCGTCGCCGCGTTCACGCAGGAATAGCTGTTGACGGCGAGCTTGCGCGCGGCGTCGTAGAGGGGCTTCGGCCACACCGACCAGCCGAGCCGCCACCCGGTCATGGCGTAAGTCTTTGAGGCGCCGTCAAGAAAAACGAGCCGGTCGCGGATCTCGGGGTATTGCAGCAGCGAGACATGGGTCTCGCCGTCATAGGTCATGGTCCCGTAGATCTCGTCCGAGAGGACGGCGACCTCCGGATGCCGGGCAAGGCCCGCCACCAGGCGGTCGATCTCGGCCTTCGGCGTCACCCCGCCGGTCGGGTTCGCCGGCGAATTGAGGATGAGGAGCCGCGTCCTCGGCGTGATGAGCGAGAGCGTCTCCTCGGCCGAGAAGGCGAAGCCGTTGGCCTCCCGGATCGGCACCGGGACCGGCGTCGCGCCGGTGAACTCGATCATCGAGCGGTAGATGGGGAAGCCCGGGTCCGGATAGAGGATCTCGATCCCCGGCTCGCCGAACATCAGGATGGCCATGAACATGGTGACCTTGCCGCCAGGCACGATCATCACGCTCTCAGGCGAGACTTCGACCTGAAAACGGCGATGAAGGTCGGCGGCGACCGCCTCGCGCAAGGGAAGGATGCCCGTCGCCGGCGTGTAGCCGTGATGCCCGTCCTTCAGCGCCTTGACCGCCGCCTCGACGATGTGCGGCGGCGTCGGGAAGTCCGGCTGCCCAATGCCGAGATTGACGATGTCGCGGCCCTGAGCCGAAAGCTCGGTGGCGCGGGCAAGCACGGCGAAGGCATTTTCCTCCCCGATGCGGGAGAAGGCGGGGACCAGGTGCGGCATAGGGCTCTCGTCGGATGTCGGCTCGGCCGGCATTCATGCCGGACGGCCGGGAGGCAAGTCAAACCTGCGGCGCCTCCAAGGGCGAGGTGCGGTTCATCGTCTGGCAAGCATGTTCCGTAATTTCGGTGATGGAACGAACGGTTGAGCCTGTGCGCCCCATCACCTCGCAAGAACTGGCCTCTATGGTCCCCTGTACGCGAAACCCGTGTCCGGAAGACGAGGAGTTGGACATGGTCCAGGCCCGTTTCGATGTGGAGGCCTTGCGGCGGGAAGCGGAAGCAGCCTCCGCCCACGGCCCCGGCTCTCCCCACACCCGGATCGAAGCGCTTGCCTATGCGATCGGCCAGAAGGCCCCGGCGGTTCTGGCCGAAGCAAGCGAGATCCTCGGGCTCATCGCTCTGGCGCGCGCCTCGGGCCCGAGCCGGGACGACATCATGGAGGTGATCGAAGAGGTGGGCGGGGACGAGATCAGCGGCTCCACCGCCTCACGCATCGCCGAGGCCATCTTGAGGCTGTGCCGCGTCCGTTGAGCGAACAGCAGAGCCATGCCCGCCATGCGGGCCCCGAGCGCGGACATCGTGGTTGATTTCTCCCCGCGCTCCGGTCCACATTCCGCCTCCTGTATGGTAGCGCGGCGCTGTGACAAGCCGCCGCCTGGGAGGTTTGAATGGCCGAGACGCGCCGGCGCGTGAAGCCTGAGCAGCTCCGCTCGAAGCTGTGGTTCGACAATCCGGACAACCCGGGCATGACCGCGCTCTACCTGGAGCGGTACCTGAACTTCGGGCTCACCTCCGCCGAGCTGCGCTCCGGCAAGCCGATCATCGGCATCGCCCAGACCGGCTCCGACCTCTCGCCCTGCAACCGCCACCATCTCGAACTCGCCAAGCGCGTGCGCGAGGGCATCGTGGCGGCGGGCGGCGTTGCCTTCGAGTTCCCGACCCATCCGATCCAGGAGACCGGCAAGCGCCCGACCGCCTGCCTCGACCGCAACCTCTCCTATCTTTCCCTCGTCGAGACGCTCTACGGCTATTTCCTCGACGGCGTCGTGCTCTTGACCGGCTGCGACAAGACCATGCCGGCATGCCTCATGGCGGCGGCGACGGTGAACATCCCCGCGATCTCCCTGAATGTCGGCCCGATGCTCAACGGCTGGCATCAGGGCGAGCGCACCGGCTCCGGCACCATCGTCTGGAAGGCGCGCGAGCAGCACGCGGCAGGCGAGATCGACTACGACCAGTTCATGGAGATCGTGGCCTCCTCCGCGCCCTCGCCCGGCCACTGCAACACCATGGGCACGGCCTCGACCATGAACGCCCTGGCCGAAGCGCTCGGCATGTCGCTGCCGGGCTCGGCGGCAATTCCCGCACCCTATCGCGAGCGCGGCCAGATGGCCTACGAGACCGGCCGCCGCATCGTCGAGATGGTGTGGGAGGACCTGAAACCCTCCGACATCATGACCCGCCAGGCCTTCGAGAACGTCATCGTGGCGAACTCCGCCATCGGCGGCTCGACCAACGCGCCGATCCACATCAACGCCATCGCCAAGCATGTGGGCGTGGAACTCACCTGCGACGATTGGGAGCGGATCGGCTTCGACATTCCGCTCCTCGTCAACATGCAGCCGGCGGGCGAGTATCTCGGCGAAGAGTACCATCGCGCCGGCGGCCTGCCCGCCGTCATGGCCGAGCTCATCAAAGCCGGCAAGATCCATGAGAACTGCATCACGGCCAACGGGAAGACCGTCGGCGAGAACTACCGCGGCAAGTTCACCTGGGACCGGGAGGTCATCAAGCCCTACGAGGCGCCGCTCCGGGAGAAGGCAGGCTTCCTCAACCTGAAAGGCACGCTCTTCGACTCGGCCATCATGAAGACGAGCGTGATCAGCCCGGAGTTCCAGGAGCGCTACCTCTCGAACCCCAAGGACCCCAACGCCTTCGAGGGCCGGGTCGTCGTCTTCGACGGGCCGGAGGACTATCACCGGCGCATTGACGATCCGTCCCTCGAGATCGACGAGCACACGATCCTGATCATGCGCGGGGCGGGGCCGATCGGCTATCCGGGCGCGGCGGAGGTGGTGAACATGCATCCGCCCGGTGCTCTCATCAAACGGGGCGTGCATTCGCTGCCCTGTATCGGGGATGGGCGCCAGTCGGGCACCTCCGGCTCGCCCTCGATCCTCAACGCCTCGCCCGAGGCTGCCGCTGGCGGCGGCCTCGCACTCCTTCAGACCGGTGACCGCATCCGCATCGACCTCAACAAGCGCACCGCCGACATCCTCCTGCCCCCCGAGGAGCTGGAGCGCCGCCGCAAGGACCTCGAGGCGCGCGGCGGCTACGCGTACCCGGCGAGCCAGACCCCCTGGCAAGAGATCCAGCGCTCCATGGTCGACCAGCTCTCGGAGGGCATGGTGCTGAAACCGGCCGTCAAGTACCAGAAGATCGCCCAGACCTCCGTGCCACGGGACAATCACTGACCACCTGCATCACCGGAGCGTCCCCGTGCGCGCGCTCAGCCTCATCTTCGGAGCGGCCTCCTTCGCGGCGCCGCTCCTTGGCCTTCTCGTGCTCTGGGTCGTTGTTGTCCACGCTTTCGACGTCAATCCACGCGTCTTCCCCGGGCCGGGGGCGGTGGGGCACGCGGCCCTCGAAAGCCTGCGCGACGGCACGCTTGCGGCGCATGTGGGCGCGAGCCTCGCCCGCGTGGCGCTGGGCACCGCGCTCGCCGTCCTCGTCGCCGTGCCGCTTGGCGTCGCCATGGGGGTGAGCCAGGCGGTGTCCGACTTCCTGACGCCGCTCTTCCGCTTCTTCTCGGTGCTCGCCGGCATCGCCTGGATCCCGATCGCGACGCTCTGGTTCGGCTATGGCTTTGGCGCCATCGTCTTCGTCATCTTCAACGCCGTCTTCTTCATCGTCGCCTACAACACGCTGCTCGGCGTCTCGACCATTCCCAAGTCGCTGCGCCACGCCGCCGCCTCGCTCGGCGCCGGACGCTGGGCCACCTTGACCGAGGTTCTCCTTCCCGGCGCGCTGCCGAACATCGTGACGGGCATCCGCACCGGCCTCGGCTTCGCCTGGCGCGGGCTCATCGCGGCGGAGATGATCGCCACCAATGTCGGCCTCGGCTACATGCTGTTCGTCGCCCGCGACTTCTACCGCACCGAGGTGATCGTCTTCGGGATGATCGTCATCGGGCTCCTGTGGCTTCTCATCGACCGGCTCTTCCTCGCGCCCCTGGAGCGGGCGACGATCGAGCGCTGGGGTCTGGTGCGCGCCGCATGAGGGAAGCCGCTGACATCGCGTCTCCGCCCGCGGCGTCGGCTGCAAGCCCGCTCCTCGCCGCCTGGAGCTGGTATGTGCGCCTGACCGCCCGCTGGCCGGCCGTCCGCTCCCTCGTACCCTTCGTGCCGGTGGTGGCGCTGTGGTGGATCGTGGCCGAGGCGGGCGTCTTCCCGCGCGCCTTCTTTCCGAGCCCCCCGGACGTGTCCCGCACCTTCGTCTCGCTGATCGAGAAGGGAATCCTGCCCGAATACCTGGAAGACAGCGTGGTGCGGCTCCTCGTCGGCACCGCTGCCGGGATGGCCATCGGCATTCCCCTGGGCCTCCTCGTCGGCTTGAGCTCGCGCGCCTACAAGGCCTTGTGGCCGATTGTCCTGTTCTTCCAGGCGATCGGCGACATTGCCTGGCTGCCGATCCTCCTCATCTGGTTCGGCTTCGGCCTGACAACCATGACCTTCGTCATCGTCTACACGGTCATGTTCCCGGTCATCTTCAACACGGTGCTCGGCGTCCGTTCGGTGCCGACCGACCTTCGCCGTGCCGCCTTGAGCCTCGGGGCCGGGCGCTTCGCGCTCCTGACCGAGGTGATGTTGCCAGGAGCGCTGCCGAACATCATGACCGGGCTCCGCAACGGTCTAGGTTACGGCTGGCGCGCCTTGATCGCCGCGGAGATGATCGTCGGCACCAGCGGCATCGGCTTTCTCATGTTCGACGCCCGCCGCGCCGGCTCGGTGGTCGAGATCGTGCTCGGCATGATCGTGCTCGGCATCCTCTGGTACATCGTCGACAGCTGGATCCTGGCGCCCATCGAGCGGGCCACTGGGCAGCGCTGGGGCCTGACCACGCGATGAAGAGCCTCGCCATCCGCAACCTGTCGAAGACCTATTTCGACGCCTATGCGGCGGCCCATGTGACCGCCGTGCGGGACGTCTCCCTCGAGGTGAAGGAAGGCGAGTTCGTCGCCATCGTCGGGCCGTCGGGCTGCGGCAAGACGACGATCCTCAACATGATCGCCGGCTTCATCCCGCCCTCGGCCGGCGAGATCCTGGTCGACGGACGCGCCGTGAAGGGACCTGGGCCGGACCGGGGCGTGGTGTTCCAGTCGCACGCCCTCTTTCCCTGGAAGACGGTGCTGGAGAACGTCGCCTTCGGCCCCAAGATGCGGGGCCTGCCGCGGCCCGAACGGGAAGCGATCGCCCGCGAATACATCGCGCTCGCTGGCCTTTCGCATGCGGCCGACCGCTACCCGAACGAGCTCTCAGGCGGCATGCAGCAGCGGGTCGGCGTCGCCCGCGCGCTCGCCAACCATCCCGACGTGCTCCTCATGGACGAGCCCTTCGCCAGCGTCGACGCGCAAACGCGCATGACTTTGCAGGAGGAGTTGACGCGCATCTGGCAGGAGCGGCGCCCCACCATCCTCTTCATCACCCATGACGTGGGCGAGGCGGTGTTCCTGGCCGACCGCGTAGTCGTGCTCTCCAAGGGCCGCGTCCTCAAGGAGATCGACATCGACCTGCCACGGCCCCGCCGATGGGATGCGCTGATCGAGGATGACCGCTTCAAGACCCTGTCCGGCCAGGTCCTGCAGCTGGTGCGCTCGGCATGAAGGCGCTCGGCGCCGCGCTGCGTTCGCCCAGGGGCCGCATCATCGCCGCCCTCATCCTCGCCTACGCCGCCTGGCAGGTGTGGCTGACCCTTCAAGCGCCAGGCAAGATCGCGCCGGGCTTCCCGCCCGACCGCGAGCGCGTCAACATCCTTGTGACCCTGCCATTCCCCCCGGAGCGCTTTCACGTCCTCGTCTTCCAACGCTATGGTAGGGTATCGGGAACCGACGGGAATACTGTCGAGGTCCGGGGCGTGAACCGCGCGCAGCTGCGCGCGGTCGCCAGACATTACTGGGTCAAGCGGGTCGAACCGCTGCCGATGGGAGGATGAATCGCAATGTTGAAACGCGCCCTGGCTCTCCTGTGCATGTTGGCTGCGCCCATCGCCGCTCATGCGCAGCCGCTCGTGAAGCTCAAGGCCGGCATGGTGACCGGCATCGACCAGATCGGGCTTCCCATCGCCCTGGAGCGGGGCTTTTTCGAGAAGTACGGGCTCGACGTCGAGATCGCGCGGCCCTACGCCACCGGCGTCGACGCCCTCAACGCCCTGCAAGCGGGCGAGAGCGAGATCGTGCAGGTGGGCGTGCCGATGATCGGGGCGGTGCTGCGCGGCATGGACCTCGTGGCGCTCGGCAACTACAGCGGCAACGCGACGAAGCTCGGCTCCGACGCCACCATGGCGCTCATCGCCCGCGGGGACTCCGGCATCAAGAAGGGCGATCTCTCGACCCTCAAGGGCAAGAAGATCGCCGCCTCCTTCGGCACCATCAACCACCTCTACGTCCTGGCGCTCCTGGAGAAGGCGGGGCTGACGCCAAACGACGTGACGCTCGTCAACACGCCGCCCCCGGACATGACCGTGGCGCTCCTCGCTAAAGGCATCGACGCCTTCTCCGGCTGGGATCCCTGGCCCATCGTCGCAATGAAGGACGTTCCCGGCGCCATCGAGGTGATCCGGGGCGGCGACGTCATCTCCTATCTCGGCTTCAACGTGGCGCTGCGCCCCTGGATCGAGAAGAACGGCGACACAATCGAGAAATTCCTCGCCGCGGTTTCCGAAGCGGACAAGTGGATGCGCGCCAACCCGAAGCAGGCGGCTCAAGTGGCGACGCGCTGGATCCCAGGCCTCAAGCAGGACGTCGCGGAAGCTGCCATGGAGTTCAACATCCAGCAGGCGGATCGCCGCCTCTCGGCCAACAACTACCGCGCCCTGTGGAGCGCGCAGGATCGGCTTCACCGCCTCGGCTTCATCAAGGCAACCTTCGACGTGAACAAGCACATAGAGCCGAAACACATCCTCAACGTGATGAAGAACCACCCGCAGCTCTTCTCCGACCTGCCGCCGATTCCGGAGGAGGTGGCGATCAAGCCCGGCTTCGTGTTCAAGCCGTAGCGTCCACCCTCTCCCCGTACGCAAGTCGGATGTTTCCGGCTTGCGCATGCCAGGACCGATCTCGGCAGCAGCCGAGATCGTGCGGGGAGAGGAGATAAAGGCGCCATCTTCAGCCGGGTTCTCGCAAGCGTGCTCGGGTGATATCGCCGTCGCAGGGATTTGGGCGCGCGGAGCTTGACCCATGAATGACTTCTCGGAACGCCGGTCCGCCTTCCGCAAGCTCCACGAGAGCGGCTGCTTCGTCATTCCGAACCCGTGGGACGCGGGCACCGCGCGCTATCTCCGACATCTCGGCTTCAAGGCGCTCGCCACCACGAGCTCCGGCTTCTCCTTCTCCAAGGCCCTGCCGGATACGGATTGGGCGGTGCCGCGGGACATGGCCCTCGCCCACATCGCCGAAATCGTGACTGCGACCGAGCTCCCGGTGAACGCCGATTTCGAGGCGGGTTACGCCCATGAGCCGGAAGGCGTTGCCGAGAACGTGAAGCTGTGCATCGCCACGGGTGTCGCCGGGCTCTCGATCGAGGATGCGACCGGCGATCCGGAAAAGCCGCTCTACGACTTCAACCTTGCCGTCGAACGGATCCGGGCGGCGCGGCGCGCCATCGATGAAACCGGAGAGGACGTGCTGCTCACCGCCCGCGCCGAGTGCTTCCTCGTCGGCCATCCCGAGCCGCTGGGAGAGTCGATCCGGAGGCTTGAAGCCTATGCGGAAGCGGGGGCCGACGTGCTCTACGCCCCGGGACCGCGCAAGCGCGACGACATCAAGGCCATCGTCGAGGCGGTGGCGCCGAAGCCCGTGAATCTCCTCATGAGCACCAACACCGGGCTCAAGGTCGCGGACCTCGCGGCGCTCGGCGTGCGGCGGATCAGCGTCGGCTCCTCGCTGGCGCGGACCGCGTGGACGGGGTTCATGCGCGCCGCGAAGCTCATCGCGGAGGAGGGCAGCTTCGCCGGCTTCGACGGCTCGGTGTCCTTTGCCGATCTCAACGCCTTCTTTCGGCAGGATTTGAAAGACCGGCAAGGATGAGAGACCTCTCGCATTGGACGCCGCGGGCGCGGCCCGAAAGGCGCCCGCTCGAAGGCCGCTACGTCCGGCTCGAGCCGCTCGATCCGGCCCGGCACGGCGAGGGCTTGTTCCAAGCGAGCACCGGTCCCGGTGCCGATGAGCGCTTCCGCTACCTTCCCGAGACGCCGCCGAGCGATCGCGAAGCTTTCGCGCCCTGGCTCGCCCGCGTTGCCGCCTCCGAGGATCCCCTTTATTTCGCCGTCGTCGACCAGGTGACCGGGCGCCCCGAGGGGCGGCTCACCTTCCTGCGCATCGACACGGCCCATGGGGTGATCGAGACGGGACACATCCTGTTCGGGCCCTGCCTTTCCCGCAGCCGCGGCGCCACCGAGGCGATCTACCTCCAGGCGCGTCACGCCTTCGACGACCTCGGCTACCGGCGCTTCGAGTGGAAGTGCAACGACCGCAACGAGCCGTCGAAGCGGGCGGCGCTCCGCTTCGGCTTCACCTTTGAGGGTGTCTTTCGTCAGCACATGGTGGTGAAGGGGGAGAACCGCGACACGGCGTGGTTCTCCATGCTCGATCACGAATGGCCGGCCCGCCGGCGGGCCTTCGAGCGCTGGCTTGACCCTGAGAATTTCGATGCGGAGGGGCGCCAGCGCCTCGCCTTGGCCGCCCTGAACGCCCGGGCGATTCCGGACAGTCCGATTCTTCTTCGTCCGGCCGAGGCGGCTGATCTCTCGGCCCTCGGCGAGTTGCAGCGGGCAGCCTACGCGAAGAACCGCGACCGCCTCGGCGTCGAGCCCTTGCCGCTTCTCGTCGATTACGACTCGATCCTCGCGACCCACGAGGTCTGGCTTGCCGAAGATGGTGGCAGGCTTGCTGGTGCGTTGATCCTCGATCCCCATCCCGACCATCTCCTCATCTGGAGCGTCGCGACAGCGCCAGAGGTGCGGGGCGGAGGGGTTGGCCGGAAGCTGCTGGCGGCCGCAGAAGGTCGCGCGCGCCAGCTTGGCCTCTCGACGCTGCGCCTCTACACGGGCGAGAGGCTGACCCAGAATGTGGAGTGGTACGCGCGCCACGGCTATGGCGTCGATCGGATCGAGGAACTGGACGATCGCCGCATCGTGCATATGAGCAAGACGATCGGATAAGGGGGAGATCTGGATGGCAGATCGTTTGAAGGGCAAGGTCGCGGTCGTCACCGCAGCGGGGCAGGGCATCGGGCGGGCGATCGCCGAGGCCTTCGTCCGCGAAGGGGCGAAGGTGTGGGCGACGGACCTCGACGTGGCCAAGCTCGAGGGTCTTGAGGGCGCCGAACGCCGCAAGCTCGACGTGCTCTCGACCGCGGCGGTCGAGGCGCTGGCGGCCGAGACCGGGCCGATCGACATCCTCGTCAACGCCGCCGGCTTCGTCCATCACGGCACGATCCTCGATTGCGACGACAAGGCCTGGGACTTCTCCTTCGACCTCAACGTCAAGTCCATGCACCGGACGATCAAGGCTTATCTGCCAGGCATGCTGGAGAAGGGGGCCGGCTCCATCGTCAACATCGCGTCGGGTGCAAGCTCGGTGCGCGGCATCCCGAACCGCTACGTCTACGGCGCGACCAAGGCGGCGGTGATCGGGCTCACCAAGGCAGTGGCGGCCGATTTCATCAAGCGGGGCATCCGCGCCAACGCCATCTGCCCCGGCACGATCCAGTCGCCCTCCCTCGACGAGCGCATCGCCGAGCAGGCGAGGACCACGGGCCAGAGCGTCGAGGCGGTGCGCCAGGCCTTCATCGACCGCCAGCCTATGGGCCGCCTCGGCACCCCCGAGGAGATCGCCTGGCTTGCCGTCTACCTTGCGTCGGATGAGGCCAGCTATACCACCGGGCAGATCCATCTCGCGGATGGAGGGTTTGCGCTCTGACGCGCCGTCGTCCCGGCCGGAGCGAAGCGGAGAGCCGGGAGCTCAGGACGGACATGGCGCCTTTTTCGGCAGGAGAGCCCGGGTCTCGCTCCGCTCGCCCGGGATGACAGGGTAAGATCCATGCATATCCTCATTCTTGGTGCAGCGGGCATGGTCGGCCGCAAGCTCACGGAGCGGTTGGCCAGGGACGGCGCGCTCGGCGGGCGCGCGATCGCGAAGGCCACGCTGCACGACATCGTGGAGCCGCAAGCACCGGCGAACGTACCCTTCGCTATAAGGACGATCGCTTCGGACTTCGCTGCTCCCGGCGAGGCCGAGAAGCTCGTCGCCGAGCGCCCCGACGTGATCTTTCATCTTGCCGCGATCGTCTCGGGCGAGGCGGAGGCCGATTTCGACAAGGGCTATCGCATCAATCTCGACGGCACGCGCCATCTCTTCGATGCCGTGCGCCTCATCGGCGACGGCTACCGGCCGCGGCTCGTCTTCACTTCCTCCATAGCAGTTTTCGGAGCGCCCTTTCCCGAGGCCATCCACGACGAGTTCTTCACGACGCCGCTCACGAGCTATGGCACTCAGAAGGCAATCGGCGAGCTGCTTCTCTCCGACTACAGCCGGCGCGGCTTCTTTGACGGGGTCGGCATCCGGCTGCCGACGATCTGCGTAAGGCCGGGCAAGCCGAACAAGGCGGCCTCGGGCTTCTTCTCCAACATCATCCGCGAGCCGCTGAACGGGGAGGAGGCGGTGCTGCCCGTCTCGGAAGATGTGCGCCACTGGCACGCGAGCCCGCGCTCGGCAGTCGGCTTCCTGATCCATGCAGCGACGCTCGATACGGCGAAGCTCGGGCCGCGGCGAAACCTCACCATGCCGGGCCTCTCCGTCACCGTGGCGGAGCAGATCGAGGCCCTGCGCCGGGTCGCCGGCGACAAGGTCGTGGCCCGCATCCGGCGCGAGCCCGATCCTGCCATCATCCGCATCGTCGAGGGCTGGCCGCGCAACTTCGATGCCTCACGCGCGGAGAGCCTCGGCTTCAAGGCCGAGAAAACCTTCGACGAGATCATCCGCGTCCATATCGAGGACGAACTCGGCGGACGATTCGTAAACTGATGTCTCTCCTCTCCGCGCAAGCGCGGAGAGGCTTACGGCGTTGCCTTCCTCAGGATGAGCGTCGCGCCGACTTCTGGATCCCGCCGCCATTGCCCCTCGCGCTCGGAGATGAGCGTCACCTCGTGGCCGCGGCGCGAGGTGAGGGTGAGGCGCCCGCCCTCATAACGCCAAGCGACTGGATCGAAGATGCGCAAACCCTGATCCCGGCAGCCTTCTAGGAGCTGCGCTTCATAGCGGCCAGCCATCCTCGTCATCGTAGGCGTCAGCGCGAGGCGGCAGACATCCTTTTCTGTATAGCGGTCGACGACATACCGCCCGGGAACGGCGGCAAAGGGCGGGGCCTTGGCAGGATCAATGGGAGTAACCTGAGGGACTCCGATTGGCACAGGAGCGGGCGGAAGGCTTACCATTCGCAGGTCCTCCTGGCGTTCGAGCCTATAAGTCTCCCCCGCGGCAGTCCTTCCGAGGAATCGGTCCGGCCCGTCGGGTCGGAACTCCAGGACCGCATCGCCGGCCGCGTCGATGAGCCGGATCAGGCCCCGCTCTGGGACAAGCCAGGCCGACGCGGTGCGAAGCACCGGAAGCGCCCGCCGGCAGCCGGCGGGGAAGCGGAGTCCTCGCCCGAGGGACGCCGGTTCAAGCCCCAGCGTGATGCGGCACTTTCGATGGGATCCCTCAAGCGCAACATCCCAAGCGCCAGCCATGGCGACGACGTCGGTCGGCGCCGGCGGTGAGGCGCCCGAGAGACACGTGACTGCGGAGACCGCGGTCAGGAAAGGTCTTATGCGGCGCCGCCGGTCCATGGGGTTTCGGCCACCGGTGTGATCGGCCCCTTTCCCGAGAACCACGAAATGAGATTGTCCACCACCAGCTGGCCCATCAGGCTGCGCGTATGCACCGAGGCCGAACCGACATGGGGCAGGAGCACGATATGGTCCATGGCGATGAGTTCGGCCGGCACGCGCGGCTCGTCCTCGAACACGTCGAGCCCTGCGGAGAGGATGGTCTTGCTCTTCAGCGCCTCGATCAGGGCCTTCTCGTCGACGACGCTGCCGCGCCCCACATTGATCAGGATGCCGCTCGGCCCGAGCGCCTCGAGGACTTCGGCATTGACCATGTGCTTGGTGGCAGGCCCGCCCGGCGCGACGCACATGAGCACATCGACATCGCGCGCCATGTCCAAGAGCGACGGGTAGTGGCGATAAGGGACGTCGTTCTGCCGGGTGCGGCCGCAATAGACGATCTCGAGACCAAAGGCGTCGAGGCGCCGGGCAATGGCCTTGCCGATGCGTCCTAGGCCGAGGACGCCGATCCTGCGTCCCCTCAAGGTGGCGGTGAGGGGATAGGGTTTCTCCAGCCACTTGCCGGCGCGCAGATAGCGGTCGGACTGGGGCAGTTCGCGCACGGTGCAGATGAGAAGCCCGACGGCGAGGTCCGCGACCTCGTCGGTGAGCACGTCCGGTGTGTTGGTGACGATAATGCCGCGGCGGCCCGCTTCAATGGCGTCGATGGAATCATAGCCGACGCCGAAGTTGCTGATGATCTCGAGCTTCGGAAGGCGGTCCAGGAAGGCGGCATCGACCTTGACGTGGCCGCCTGCCGCGAGCCCCCGGATCCGAGGACCCACTTCGTCGAGGAAGGCCTCGGGGTCAGGCGCCTCCCAGGAACGGTGCAGAGTGAAAGCCTCGCTGATGCCGTTCGTGATCAGAGGCATCATCGGCGCTGTCATAAGCACGTCGATGTTCTTCAATGAACCTTACTCCTTGCACAAGGTGCTTCCATTCGGCCGGATCGGCGGATGCAATTGACGCTTGATCTTGCGGCAGCCCGCGCGGATGATGGACGCCAAACAAAGAGGCGGCAAGCCGCCCGGCGCGATTTGTGGCGATTGAGGGAGGAAAGCGTGGCGGACCGCGGCCGAGGGCCCGGGGAGGAGTTCCGCCGCAATTTGGAATCTCCGTTAGGGCAGATCTTTGACGGTGCCGAGCCGCCGGCGCTGCGCTGAGTGGTGCCGTCCGAAGTTGCAACAACAGGGCAGGAGCACATGGCCGCAGTTGAGATCAGGGACGTTCGCAAGGCTTTTGGCGCAACGCCGGTCATCCATGGAGTCTCGATCGACATCCAGGATGGCGAGTTCGTGATCCTCGTCGGACCATCGGGCTGCGGAAAGTCGACGCTTCTGCGCATGATCGCGGGGCTCGAGAACATCACGGGCGGGGAGATCCGGATCGGCGATCGCGTGGTGAACAACGTGCCGCCGAAAGAGCGCGACATCGCCATGGTGTTCCAGAACTACGCGCTTTACCCGCATATGACGGTGGCGGAGAACATGGGCTTCTCCCTCAAACTCAGGCGGGCGCCCAAGGCGGAGATTCAGGAGCGCGTCAACCGCGCTGCCCAGATCCTGGGCCTCACCCAACTCCTCGACCGCTATCCGCGTCAGCTCTCCGGCGGGCAGCGCCAGCGCGTCGCGATGGGCCGCGCCATCGTCCGCGACCCGCAGGTGTTCCTGTTCGACGAGCCGCTCTCCAATCTCGACGCCAAGCTGCGCGTCGCAATGCGCACCGAAATCAAGGAGTTGCACCAGCGGCTCAAGACCACGACCGTCTATGTGACGCATGATCAGATCGAGGCCATGACGATGGCCGACAAGATCGTGGTCATGCACGACGGCATTGTCGAGCAGATGGGCGCTCCCCTTGAGCTCTACGACCGGCCCGATAACCTGTTCGTCGCAGGCTTCATCGGCTCGCCGGCTATGAACTTCATCAAGGGTCGGATCGAGGGCCAGGGGTTCGTCTCCGACGGCGGCGTGACCTTGCCGCTCGCCCGAGCGCCGCAGGGCGCTACGGGTCGTCGGGCCATTTACGGCATCAGGCCGGAGCACTTCCGGCTGTCCGGCGATGGTGTGCCGGTACAGGTGGTGGTGGTCGAGCCGACCGGCTCAGAAACCCAGGTGTTCGTAGAGGCGGGAGGGCAGGAGATCACATGCGTCTTCCGCGAGCGCGTTACCGCCAAGCCGGGCGAGACCATTCGCATCGCGCCGGAGCCCGCACTGGTTCACCTTTTCGACGAGCAGACCGGAAGGCGGCTGACTGCGTAGAGGCAACGACGCGCCGCACGCAGAAGGCGGCGCTTCACCTGGAAAGATCCTGAACGGAGGAACACGCCCATGGACTTGGATCGTCGCTCACTTCTCAAAGGCGGAGTTGCGCTTGGCGCTGCCGGCGCAACCCTCTTCGATTTTGCGAGAGCTTGGGCGCAGACCGCACCTTGGAAGCCGGAGCCCAATGCGCAGCTCTCCATGCTGCGATGGAAATATTTCGTTCAATCCGAGGACGACGCGTTCGTGGCGCTCATCAATGCCTTTACCCAGGCGACGGGCGTCAAGGTCGACATCACCCGCGAATCCTACGAGGACGTTCAGCCGAAGGCGTCCGTCGCCGCCAATACCGGCACCGGCCCGGACCTGTTCTGGGGCCTCTACTCGCTGCCCCATCTCTTCCCGCAGAAGTGCGTCGACATGACGGACGTCGCCAACTATCTCGGGCAGAAATATGGGGGATGGGTCGAGAGCGCCCAGAAATACGGAAAGGTCTCAGGGGGCGACAAGTGGATCGCGATCCCGGTCTGCTACTCGGGCGCGCTGATGAACTACCGGATCGCCGCCTCGAAGAAGGCGGGCTTCTCGGAATTCCCGAAAACCACGGACGCCTTCCTTGAATACGCCAAGGCGATGAAGGCGAACGGCACGCCCGGCGGCTTCGCGCTTGGCCATGCGTCCGGCGACGGCAACACCTGGGTTCACTGGTGCCTGTGGTCCTTCGGCGGCAACGTCGTCGACGCCAACGACAAGGTGATCATCAACTCGCCCGAGACCGAGAAGGCGCTGCTCTACGCCAAGCAGCTCTACGAATACATGATTCCGGGCGTCGCCTCCTGGAACGATGCCTTCAACAACAAGGCCTTCCTCGCCAACGAGATCCATTGGACCAACAACGGCATCTCCATCTACGTCGCGGCCAGCAATGACCCGACGAAGAAGGAAATCGCCGAGGACATGAACCACGCCTATTTCCCGGTGGGCCCGATCGGAAGGCCGACCGAGCTTCACCTCATGTATCCGATCCTGGCGATGAACTACACCAAGTATCCGCAGGCCTGTAAGGCGCTCATCGCCTTCATGCTCGAGGCTGACCAGTTCAACAAGTGGATCAGCGCGGCGCGGGGCTATCTCACCCACTGCCTCAATGCGTACGACGCCAATCCGGTCTGGACGGAAGATCCGAAGCGCACGCCCTATCGCGATGTGGCCAAGAGAAGCCTCACCGCAGGCGGCCTCGGTTCCGTCGGCGAGAAGGCGGCGACAGCCATCGCGGACTTCGTGGTGCTCGACATGTTCGCGAATGTCTGCACCGGCCGCGAGGATGCGAAGAGTGCCATGAAGATGGCGGAGCGCCAGCTCCAGCGGATCTACCGGGCTTAAGGCCTACGGCTCTCTGCCAGGGAATCGGCTGCACGCTCCCGTGCGTGCAGCCCTTCGAGAGGCGTCATGAGCGACATCACGGCGGGCACGCTGCGGGTGCAGAGTTCGGTTCGCGAGGTCTCATTCTGGGATCGGCTGCGCACAAACCGGGAATGGCTCGGCTTCTGGTTCATGCTACCGGCCGCCGGCTTCCTCCTCCTGTTCCTGGCCTACCCCCTCGGTCTCGGCATCTGGATGAGCTTCACTGACGCCCGGATCGGACGCAGCGGCAGCTTCATCGGCCTTGAGAACTATGAATGGCTCCTCGACGACCGCAGCTTCGTCAACGCGACCCTCTTCACCATCACCTACACGGTCGTAGCGAGCGTCTTCAAATTCGCCATCGGGCTGTATCTCGCGATCCTCCTCAACCGCTACATCCCTTTCCGGGCGATCGTGCGGGCGGTGATCCTGATCCCCTTCATCGTGCCGACGGTGCTCTCGGCCATCGCCTTCTGGTGGATCTTCGACCCGCAGTTCTCGATCATCTCCTGGTCGTTGCGGAAGCTCGGCCTGATGACCGGCAATATCGACTTCCTCGGCGTGCCCCTCCATGCGCAGGCGAGCGTGATCTTCGCCAATATCTGGCGCGGCGTGCCCTTCATCGCCATCACCTTGCTCGCCGGCCTGCAGACGGTGCCCCCCTCCCTCTATGAGGCCGCCACCCTCGATGGGGCGTCGCCATGGCAGATGTTCCGCCACATCACCTATCCGCTGCTGACGCCGATCATTGCAGTGGTGATGACCTTCTCGGTCCTGTTCACCTTCACCGACTTCCAGCTCATCTGGGCGCTGACGCGGGGCGGTCCGGTCAATGCCACCCATCTCATGGCGACCCTGTCCTACCAGCGCGGGATCCTCGGCGGGCGGCTCGGGGAGGGGGCGGCGATCGCCACCGCCATGGTGCCGTTTCTCCTCGCCGCCATCATGATCTCATGGTTCGGCCTCCAGCGCCGGAAATGGCAGCACGGAGGGCGCGATGACTAAGGCCGCCGCCATCGCCGATCGCGGGGCTGAGGCCGGCACGGATGTCGCTCAGGCGCTGATCGCACCTGCGAAGCAGACGGTCGCCATGGAAGATCACGTCGAGGGGATGGCTTATCTCGACACGCTGCCGAAGCGCGTTGTGACGACCTACATTCCCCTTGCGCTCATCATGATCGTGCTTCTGTTCCCGTTCTACTGGATGGTGCTGACAGCCATCAAACCGGACGAGCAGCTCCTCGACCTCGATCGCTACAACCCGTTCTTCGTCACCGCGCCCACCTTCAAACACATCTACAAGCTGTTGTTCGAGACGGCCTATCCCCGCTGGCTCTGGAACACGATGTTCATCTCCGTCGCGGCGACCGCATTGTCGCTCTTCGCGAGCGTGCTCGCCGCCTATGCGATCACGCGCATCCGCTATCGGGGCGCAAGCTATGTGGGAGCGGCGATCTTCCTCGCCTATCTCGTGCCGCCCTCGATCCTGTTCATTCCGCTCTCGACGGTGATCCACCAATACGGGCTGTTCGACTCCGTCTTTGCGCTCATCCTGGTCTACCCCACTATCCTGATCCCCTTCTCCACATGGCTCTTGATGGGATACTTCAAGAGCATTCCCTATGAGCTCGAGGAGTGTGCGCTCATCGACGGCGCGAGCCGCTGGCAGATCATGACCAAGATCATCCTGCCGCTCGCCGTTCCCGGCCTGATCTCGGCGTCGATCTTCGCTCTGACCTTGTGCTGGAACGAGTTCATCTATGCGCTCACTTTTATCTCCTCGACCACCAACAAGACCGTGCCGGTCGCGATCGTGAACGAGTTCGTCGACGGCGACATCTATCGTTGGGGCTCGCTGATGGCCGGCGCCCTCGTCGGCTCCCTCCCGCTCGTGGTGCTCTATTCCTTCTTCGTCGAGCATTACGTTGCGGCGATGACCGGCGCGGTGAAGGAGTGAGGCGCCTTTCGATTGGCAAGATCCCGCGCCACGCATGGCCTCGGCGCAGTTCAAGGCGGTGCAGGTTCTCAGCCCCTGTGCTTTAGGCTGCCGGTGGAATCCAAGATTGTCGCGGCCCTCATCCAGGCGATCAGGCGACGTGTTGCTGACAAGGGAAACGAAATGACATCGAAGGCGGAACGCATCGGCTTCATCGGGCTCGGCTATATGGGCCACGGAATGGCCAAGAACATCGTCGAGAAGGGCTATCCCCTCACCGTGATGGGCCATCGCAACCGGACGCCCGTGGATGACCTGCTCGCACGGGGCGCCAAGGAAGCGAGGACGCCGCGCGAGGTCGCTCAGGCGTCGACGATCGTGTTCCTGTGCGTGACGGGATCGCAGGAGGTGGAATCCCTCGTGCGCCGCCCCGACGGGCTCAGGGCCGGCGCGCGGCCGGGGACGATCATCGTCGACACCTCGACCTCGGACCCGACCTCGACCTTGGCCCTCGCCGACGAACTCGCGGCAGCGGGCGTGACCTTCGTCGATGCGCCGCTCGCGCGCACGCCGAAGGAGGCCTGGGAAGGCACGCTCGACACGATGGTTGGCTGCGACGACGAGACCTTCGCGCGTCTCAAACCCGTGATCGAGACCTGGGCAGGCCGCATCACCCACATCGGCAAGGTCGGCGACGGCCACAAGATGAAGCTGATCAACAACTTTATCGCCATGAGCTATGCCGCGACCTACGCCGAGGCACTGGCGCTCGGGCAGAAGGTCGGCATCGAGCCGAACCGGATCGACAGCGTGATCCGCGGCGGGCGCATGTCGTGCGGCTTCTACGAGACCTTCATGACATACGTGCTCGCGCGCGACCGCGACGCCCACAAGTTCACGCTTCGCAACGCCTACAAGGACATGCGCTATCTCGAGGCGCTCGCCGACTCCGTCGGCCTGTCGAACCCGATGGGCAACGCGACCAAGAACGCCTTTGCGACCGCCGTGAACACCGGACGCGGCGATGATTACGTGCCGATGCTTTCGGACATCGTCGCGGAGCTCAACGGCACGTCGCTCGCGCCGCCGGACCGGTGATTCCGAGCCGCCCCCCGCGATGGCGGTTGGGCGAGGCTCCGGGGCAAAGCCCTTAGCGGCCGGTGGCGAGGGAGTTGCGTTGGGTGGCTTGGCCGCCGATGTCGTCGAAGTGCTTCTTCGAGTCCCCCAGCAGGATCGAGGGCTGGCAGCTCGGGGTGCAGGAATAGGATTCGCGCTCCAGGCCGCGCTGGACGGTGACAAGCGTTTCCGTCGGCGCCTGGACGCTGATGAGCGACTCGGCGATGAGCCCGCCTGCACCATCGAGCGCGATCAGGTTCGTCACGCCGTAGCTCTTGCCGGTCACGACCATGACGCCGTTCTTCTGCACGGTGACGTCGGCGATGATGGGGTTGCCGACGATCACCGTCTGCGTGCGCTCGGGCAGCCGCACGACCTTGGCGTGGTCGATCATGACCGTGACGGTGTCCCGCGGCCCGTTCGGCGCTGCGGCAGCCGCCCGGCCGAGGATGAAGAGGGCAAGCGCGGCCCCGCAGAGACCGGCGAGCGGACGAAGGCTGAAGCGACGGGCGCTCATCAAGCTGACCTGAAGCATCCAAAGGAGGCGATGGCCGCCATCTCAGCCGATCTTGGTGAAGGATCCTTTAACGGGGCTGCGGAGTGAAGGACATCATGCTGGTTCTTCTTGAGAACGGCGCGTGCGTTGGCACGGTTCGGGCACCGGCTTGGAGCAAGAAGACAAAGGCTATGTCGTTGAGCGCAGCGTTCCAGGGCCCGTCAACTGCGATATACATCGTATTTTCAAGAGCGCTGTCCGAATAATTATGAGAGATGTCATGAGTTGCCAGGCCAAATCTCGTTAACCATCTGATGTATTCAGGCTGATATCGACTTTGCGCGTGACCATCTTAACTCTGTCGCAAGGCGCCTGGCTCTAAGGTGGCACCGGTTCCGATCGGCTGGTGGTCACGGTCGACGGACGGCAGTGAAGCAACCAGGCAAGGAGCTTTCCATGAAGACCCTCTTCAACCGTTTCGTGAAGGACGAGTCCGGCGCCACCGCCATCGAGTATGGGCTGATCGCGGCGCTGATCGCGGTGGCGGCTATCACCGCCATGACGACTCTTGGCACTAAACTCGGCACCACCTTCACTGCCGTTTCGGACAAGTTGAAGTAAAGCTTTCTTGGAGTGTTCCCTGATCAGGATCGTGCCGCGTGGCTTGGCGAAGCACGATCCTGACTGGGACATTCATCATAGCTCAGGAGTCCAACGATGTCGCTCATCAATCGCTTCGTTAAGGATGAGTCGGGCGCGACGGCCATCGAGTACGGTCTTATCGCAGCCCTGATTGCTGTCGCAGCCATTGCTGCCATGACCACACTTGGCGAAAAGCTTGGCACCACCTTCAAGGCAGTTTCAGATAAGCTGCAGTAGGCGAGTGGTGTATATCGGCTTGCGGTCGCAGCTAAGCGCAGTGGCCGTGAGCTCGCATATCACGGGGTACCACTCTCAACTGCCTTGCACGCAATCGTTCTTTGCTCTGCGCCTGACAGAATTGGGCTCAGGCTGCCGATGAGGTCCAGATGGACGCGCTGGTCGCTAGGTTTTTTTACAATCGCAGCGGCGCGACGTCGATCGAGTACGCCATGATCGCGCTGATTTTGGGTGTGGGTATCATTGCCGGTGTGACAGACCTGCGCACTGCCCTTTCTGCGCTCTACGACCGGATTGTTGGCGCTTACCCGCAGTAGTCGGGCCTGAGGCCGAGATCAGGGAAAGACTTGCGACGGTGTGAGCCAGAGATAGTGACATGTCTGACCTCGCCCTGCTCGTCGCCTTCCCTGCGCTCATGGCCTTCGCGGCCGCGAGCGATCTTCTAACGATGACAATTCCCAACAGGCTGTCGCTTGCGCTGGTCGCGGCCTTTGGAGTTTTCGTGCTTGTCGTGGGGCTGTCGTGGCATGACGTCGCCATGCACCTTGCCGCTGGTACGCTTGTGCTGACGATCTCCTTTGCGATGTTCGCGCTCGGCTGGATCGGCGGCGGCGATGCCAAGCTTGCAGCCGCGACCGCACTCTGGCTCGGCTTCGGTTCGCTGATGGATTATTTGCTGATCGCCTCGGTTCTCGGCGGCGCTCTCACCCTGGCGCTGCTCTTCATGCGCAAGCTGCCGCTGCCCGCCTTCGCGCTCGGCTGGGATTGGGTCGTGCGCCTTCACCACCCGAAGACGGGCATTCCTTATGGCATCGCTCTCGCGGCGGCCGGCCTCATCGTCTACCCGAAAAGCTCCATCTGGATGGCGGCCTTCGGAGCGTAAACGGCGCACCCTGTCGGGGTTGCGGCTCTGCCCCCGTTCCGTGTCATGGCCGGGATTGCTCCGACCATCCAGCCTTCCAGCGCCGCACGCCCTCTCTCGTCATGGCCGGGCTTGACCCGGCCATCCAGACCCAGGGCCGGATGCATGCTCGTCCCGGGGATTTGGATCACCGGGTCAAGCCCGGTGATGACAAGCGCAGGAGCAAGCGACAAGGGATGTTGGTCACCGGGTGAAGCCCTGTGAGACAAGGGGGCCATGGCAATGGTGCTGGATCGCCGGAGCGAGCCTGTGATGACCCGCGGAAGGGGGCGGTAACCCTTCGTTACCCGCAAACGCACACGACCGATTAACCATAATTTGACGATTGGCTGCTGGAGTAGCGGCGTCGAACCGTCCCGTTCGCGTGCCAGGTCCAGCGTCCCATGAAGCCAGCCCGTCTCGTTGTTCTCGGCATCGCCGTCGCTGCCGGCATCGGTGCCATGCTGATGATGGGCGGGGAGACGCCTCCGCCGCCGCCGCTCCCGGTGGTCGAGGCGGCGCCGAGCATCAAGACGGTCGACGTGCTGGTCGCCGCCGCCGACATCCCCATGGGCCAGTCCCTCAAGGCGGCGGATCTGCGCTGGGCCGCCTGGCCCGCCGACAGCGCCGGGAGCGGCGTCATCAAGCGGAGCGAGGCGCCGAACGCGCTCGACGAGACGACGGGCTCGATCGCCCGCAGCTCCTTCCTCGGCGGCGAGCCGATCCGGCGCGAGAAGCTCATCAAGGCCGACGGCTCGGGCTTCATGTCGGCGATCCTGCCGTCCGGCATGCGCGCCATCGCCATCTCCATCGACACCCGCGGCGCCACCTCCGCCGGAGGCTTCATCCTGCCGAACGACCGGGTCGACGTGCTGCGCACTTATCGCGACGACGAAGCCTCCCGCTCCGGCGGCGTCGATGTCCACATGGCCGAGACGATCCTCACCAACATCCGCGTCCTCGCCATCGGCCAGAACGTGCAGGAGCGCAACGGCGAGAAGGTCGTCACGGGCGAGACCGCGACGCTCGAGGTGACGCCGCAGCAGGCCGAGATCCTGGCGCTGGCGCAGAAGGTGGGGCAGCTGTCGCTGGTCCTGCGCAGCATCGCCGACACCAACGAGCCGCGCGGCCTGCAGCAGGCGGATACGGGCGAGGGCGCGCTGACGGTGGTCCGCTACGGCGTCGCCAAGCAGGCGCCCCGTCGATGATCGCGCAGACGGGCGGGAAGTACGTGGTGAAGGTCCTCAGGCTTACGAGGGTTCAAGGGATGCGGTGGGTCGGACGGATCTTCGGGCGTCGTGCAGGCCTGTGGCCGCTCGGACGCCTCATGGCTGTGGCCGCCACGAGCGCGCTGGCCTCGACCGCCGCCATCGCCAACGGTCCGCCCGCCGGTTCCGTGGCCGCTGCGCCCGTGCTCCATGTGGGCCCCGACGAGCAGGCGGTGGCGCGCCGCATCGACCTCTCCATCGGCCGCTCCATCATCGTCGACCTGCCGCGGGACGCGAAGGAAGTGTTCGTGGCGAACCCCAAGGTGGCGAACGCCGTGGTGCGTTCGACGCGCAAGCTCTTCCTGATCGGCGTCGACAACGGCGCTACCTCGGTCTTCGTCATGGACGGGGACGGGCGCCAGATCGCGGCGCTGGAGGTGACGGTCGGCCGCGACCTCAACGTGCTGCGCCAGACGCTCCGCTCGGCCCTGCCCAACGCACATGTGGAGGTGAAGCCCGCGGGCGACTCGATCCTTCTCACCGGCCTCGTGAACTCGGCCTCGGAAGCCCAGCAGGCGGTCGACATCGCCAATGCTTTCGTCGGCGTCTCCGGCGGCCTCTTCAGCGCGTCCAAGGGCGCCGTCATCAATTCACTCACCATCAAGGGCAAGGACCAGGTGATGCTGCGCGTCACCGTGGTCGAGGTCGCCCGCAGCGTGCTGAAGCAGTTCGGCATCAACACCGGCGGCAGCTGGAACACGCTCGATCTTGCGACGAATGCGGTGTTCCCGATCTCGCCGCAGAATTTGGCGGCCAGCAACGCGCTCGGGTCGAGGGTGATCCACCCGCTCGATGGCGGTTCAGGCAAGAACTTGCTCCAGCGCGGGGCCTTCACCGCCAATGCCGTGCTCCAGGCCTTCGAGCGGGCGGGCGTGTCGCGCGTCCTGGCGGAACCGACCCTTGTGGCGATCTCGGGCGAGTCGGCGAACTTCACCGCCGGCGGCGAAATCCCGATCCCCAAGAGCCAGGACTGCACCGTCGACCCCGTCACCAACCGCCGCTCCTGCCAGATCGGGCTCGAGTTCAAGCCCTATGGCGTGACCTTGAGCTTCACGCCCGTCGTGCTCTCCGAGAACCGCATCAGCATGCGGGTCTCCACCGAGGTGACGGAGCTCGATTACGAAAACCAGTTCCGCTTCTCCGAGGTGAACGTGCCTGGCATGAAGGTGCGCAAATCCTCGACCAGCGTCGAGCTGCCCTCGGGCGGCACCATGATGACCGCAGGCCTCCTCAGCCAGAACTCGGCCCAGGCCGTGGCCGGCCTGCCCGGCCTCATGAACCTACCGGTGCTGGGCGCGCTGTTCCGCTCCCGCGACTACCAGCGCAAGGAGACCGAGCTGATGATCATGGTGACGCCCTACATCGCCAAGCCCATGGAGGCCGACCAGGTGGCGCGGCCGGACGACGGCTTCGTCGAGGCCCATGACGCACAGACGATCCTGCTCGGGCGCCTGAACCGTCTTTACGGGGTGGTCGGCGCCTCGGCTGCCCCGCCCAAGCTCAAGGGCGCTTACGGCTTCATCACCGACTAGAGCTCACGGCCGCCTTCGCGACACGACTTCGGATGATCCCATGACCAGCCCGCTTCCCCCGCGCCGTGTCCATCGCCGGCTTGCCGCCGCTGCGCTCGCGCTGCCCCTTGCCGCCTGCGGGGCGGACCGGGTGGTGACCGGCTCCACCCATATTCATGACTACCGCGAGCGGCACCCGATCGTGCTCACCGACGCGCCGCGCGCCCTCGACGTCTTCATCAACGGCGATGGAGGACTGGATCCCCGGCAGCGCGAAGACGTGGTCGCCTTCGCGGTCGAGCATCGCCGCTACGGCCAGGGGCCGATGACGGCGCAGGTGCCGGTCGGCTCCGGCGCCGAAATCCGCGCTCACCGGACCCTCGATGCCGTGCGCGCGGCGCTTGCCGATGCGGGCCTGCCGAGCCACTTTGCCGTTTCCACCTACATGGTCGCCGATCCGCGCGCGGCCTCCGCGATCCGCCTGTCCTTCCGCCGCCTGCAGGCGAAGGTGGGGAGCAAGTGCGGCCAATGGCCCGAGGATCTCGGCGTCAGCAATATGCGGGCGGACGCCAACAACGCCCCTTACTGGAACCAGGGCTGCGCGCTCCAGAACAACGTCGCGGCGCAGATCGCAGACCCCATCGACCTTGTCCGCGGGCGCCAGGAAGGGCGCATCGACACCATCCGCCGGGCGAAGGACATCGAGAACATCCGCCAGGGCAAGGATCCGTCCACGCAATACCGCAGCGACGAGAAAGCCAAGATCAACCAGCAGGTCGGACAGTAGGACCCGGAGCGAGGAGGCGCGACCAGTATGTCCGATGCAACCGCCAGCGAAGAGCGCGTGATTGCGCCGGTTCCGCGCATCACCTTGCAAGCCTTCTGCGAGACCCCGGACGTCGCCGCCACCGTTCAGGCGGCCGCGGCCGACCGACGCATGCAGAAGGCCCAGGTCAAGGTGCAGATGGGCGGCGCGCCCGCTGCCGTCGAAACCTTCCGGCACAACCCGACGCCCAACGTGGTCCTTCTCGAGTCCTACGGGGATCGCGGCCCCCTTCTTGCGCAGCTCGACGCGCTGGCCGAGGTCTGCGACGCCGGAACGAGAGTGCTGGTGATCGGCCACGTCAATGACGTGATCCTCTACCGGGAACTCATGCGTCGCGGCGTCAGCGATTATCTGATCGCCCCCGTGGCCGTGCTGGACGTGGTCGCTGCCGTCTCGGAGCTGTTCTCCGCCCCGGGCGCCGGTCCGGTCGGCAGGACGATTGCTGTCGTCGGGGCCAAGGGCGGGGCCGGGGCATCGACGGTCGCCCACAACCTCGCCTGGGCGGCGGCGCGCCAGCTCTCGCTCTCGACGGTCATCGTCGATCTCGACATCGCGTTTGGCACCGCCGGGCTCGACTTCAATCAGGATCCCCCGCAAGGCATCGCCGAGGCGATCTTCGCGCCGGAGCGGCTCGACGCCAATCTCGTCGACCGCCTGCTTTCGAAATGCAGCGACAACCTGAGCCTGCTTGCGGCGCCCGCGATGCTTGACCGCACCGTAGACCTCACCGAGACGGCGCTCGACGCCCTCATCGACATCCTGCGCGCCTCGACCCCTTGCATTGTCCTCGACGTGCCGCATCTGTGGACCGCCTGGGTGCGCCGCACCCTCATCAGCGCGGACGAGATCGTCATTGTCGCGGCGCCCGAGCTCGCAAGCCTGCGCAATGCCAAGAACCTCTACGACACCCTGCGCCAGGCTCGCCCGAATGACGGCAAGCCTCGCCTCGTCCTGAGCCAGGTCGGCGTGCCGAAGCGCCCCGAGATCGCGGCGTCGGAGTTCGCCAAAGCCGTGGGCGCCGAGCTCGCAGCCGTCCTGCCCTTCGACGCCCAGCTTTTCGGGACCGCGGCGAACAACGGCCAGATGATCGCCGAGGTGCAGGCATCGGGCAAAGTCGCCGAGACTTTTGCAGAGCTCGCTTCCGCCGTCACCGGGCGCGCGGAGCCGAAACGATCGAAGGCCAGCCTGATCGAGCCGCTTCTCGCCAAGCTCGCCTGGCGCAAGGCGTCATAGCGGCCCGAGGGAGGGTTGAGCAGCATGTTCGGCAAGCGCACAGCCTCCGGAGCAGCGCCGAATCCAGCGCCGGCCGTGGCGGCCGCGCGCGTTGCGAGTTCGGTGGCCCCGAGCGCTCCGGTCGCGCCGGTCTTGGCTGATGGAGAGCATCAGCCCATGCGGCCGCAGGCCCGCGCGCCCGAGCCGGCCGTGGTCGTGCACGAGGCGCCGAAGTCCGAGGAATATTATCAGACCAAGAGCATGATCTTCGGCGCGCTGATCGAGGCCATCGATCTTGCGCAATTGTCGCGCCTCGAGGGCGAAGCGGCGCGGGAGGAAATCCGCGACATCGTCAACGAGATCATCGCGCTCAAGAACGTGGTGATGTCGATCGCCGAGCAGGAGGAGCTGCTCGAGGATATCTGCAACGACGTTCTCGGCTATGGCCCCCTCGAGCCGCTTCTCGCGCGCGACGACATCGCCGATATCATGGTCAACGGCGCCCACAAGACCTACATCGAAGTCGCCGGAAAGATCCAGCTCACCAACATCCGCTTCCGCGACAACCAGCAGCTCATGAACATCTGTCAGCGGATCGTGAGCCAGGTCGGCCGCCGGGTGGACGAGTCCTCGCCCATCTGCGATGCGCGGCTTCCGGACGGATCGCGCGTCAACGTCATCGCCCCCCCGCTGGCGATCGATGGGCCGGCGCTGACCATCCGCAAATTCAAGAAGGACAAGCTCACCCTCGATCAGCTCGTGCGCTTCGGGGCCATCTCGCCCGAGGGCGCTCGCATCCTCCAGATCATCGGCAAGGTGCGTTGCAACGTCGTGATCTCCGGCGGCACGGGCTCGGGCAAGACGACGCTGCTCAACTGCCTCACCCGCTACATCGAGCACGATGAGCGGATCATCACCTGCGAGGACGCGGCGGAGTTGCAGCTCCAACAGCCCCACGTCGTGCGCCTCGAGACACGGCCGCCGAACCTCGAAGGGCAGGGGCAGGTCACCATGCGCGACCTCGTGCGCAACTGTCTGCGCATGCGGCCCGAGCGCATCATCGTCGGCGAGGTGCGCGGACCGGAGGCCTTCGATCTCCTCCAGGCCATGAACACCGGCCACGACGGCTCCATGGGTACGCTGCACGCGAACTCGCCCCGAGAGTGTCTGTCGCGCCTCGAATCCATGATCACCATGGGCGGCTTCTCGCTGCCCTCGCGCACCATCCGCGAGATGATCTGCGCGTCCGTGGACGTGATCATCCAGGCGGCGCGTCTGCGCGACGGTTCGAGGCGGATCACCCACATCACCGAAGTGATGGGGATGGAAGGGGATGTGATCATCACCCAGGATCTCGTCGTCTACGACATTCTGGGCGAAGACGCGTCCGGCAAGATCATCGGCAAACATCGTTCCACCGGCATTGGCCGGCCAAAGTTCTGGGAACGAGCCCGCTACTATGGCGAGGAGCAGAATCTTGCCGCCGCGCTCGATGCCATGGAGGTGCGCAACGAGGGTGCCGAGGTATGAGGCCGCGAGGGATCGCCCCATGAACAGCTCGATCGCTGCGGTCGCGCTCGCCTCGATCGCGGCAGGCGGGGTCGCCTATGTCTTTCTCTATCCGCTCCTCTCCGGGGAAGCACGGGCCGAGAAGCGTCAGAAGGCGCTGATCGGCAAGGACTCCGAGCGGCGTCGGGACCGCACCGTCACTGCAAGCCGCCGGGACCAGGTCGCGCAGAGCCTGAAGGACATCGAGGCGCGCGAGAAGGCTCGGCACAAGGTGACGATCGAGGGCCGGATCGCGCAGGCAGGCCTGACTTGGACGAAGAACAGATTCTTCGTGACGAGCGGCATCCTGGGCCTCATCGTGGCGTTTGCCCTGTTCGTCATCAGCGCCAATCCGTTCCTTGCGCTCGGCGGTGCGTTCGCCGGCGGGTTCGGCCTGCCCCGATGGATTCTGTCCTACCTCAAGAACCGCCGTATCAAGCGGTTCCTCAATGAATTGCCGAACGCCATGGACGTGATCGTCCGCGGCATTCGTTCCGGCCTTCCGCTCGCCGACTGCATGCGCATCATCGCCAACGAGGCCCAGGAACCCCTCAAGACGGAGTTTCGGACCATTCTCGAGGCGCAGAGCGTCGGTATTCCGATCGGCGAGGCCGTGGCGAAGCTTTACGAGCGCGTGCCGGTGCCGGAAGCCAACTTCTTCGCCATCGTCATCGGCATCCAGCAGAAGTCCGGCGGAAATCTGTCGGAGGCTCTGAGCAACCTCTCCCGGGTCCTACGCGACCGCCGCAAGATGGCAGACAAGATCAAGGCCATGAGCATGGAGGCGAAGGCATCGGCCGCGATCATCGCTTGCCTTCCCTTCACCGTGGCGCTGCTCACTTATCTTTCAAGCCCCAGCTACATCGAGCTCCTATGGAAGACCGATGTGGGCAAGGTGGCTCTGGTCGGCTGCGCCCTGTGGATGGCGACCGGCGTTTTCGTGATGAAGAAGATGATCAACTTCGATTTTTAGCGGCCGAAATGATCTCGCTCCTTTACAGCAAGCTCAGCGATCCGCAGTTCATTGCGATGATCCTGGTCGGCATTGCGGCCGCGGCGACCGTGCTCACCATTGCGGCACCCTTCGTGGAGACCGATGCTCTGGGCCGCCGGATGAAGGCGGTCGCCACCGAGCGCGAGAAGATCCGGGCGCGCGAGCGCGAACGGCTCGCGAAGCAGCAGAAGGTGTCCCTCCGCCAAGAGCCGAAAGCTTACATGAAACAGGTGGTGGAGCGCTTCAAGCTCCACGATTGGCTTGGAACGGAAACGGCGAAGCACCAGCTCCAGATGGCGGGCTATCGCGGCCAGTCGGCGGAGATCGCGTTCCTTTTCTTCCGCCTCGTCGTTCCCATCATCCTGACGCTCCTCACGATCTTCTATGTCTTCGTTCTGAAGGTCGTCGATGCGCCCTTCTTCGTCCGTGTCGGCATCGTGATCGGCGCCGCCTTCCTTGGTGTGAAGGCGCCGGAGATCTATCTGGCGAACACCATCAAGAAGCGGCAGCTTGCCATCCGCCGCGCCTGGCCCGATGCCCTCGACCTGCTCTTGATCTGCGTCGAATCCGGCATGTCGATCGAGCAGGCCTTCCGGCGTGTCAGCGTCGAGGTCGGTGTGCAATGTGTGGCGCTGGCGGAGGAACTGACGCTCACAACCGCCGAACTGTCCTATCTCGCTGAGCGTCGCGCCGCCTACGAAAACCTTGCCAACCGCACCGGGCTCGAGGCCGTGAAGGCGGTCACCACCGCCCTCATCCAGGCCGAGCGCTACGGCACGCCTCTCGGCCAGGCGCTGCGCGTCCTGGCGCAGGAAAGCCGCGACATGCGCATGAACGAGGCCGAGAAGAAGGCTGCGGCCCTGCCCCCGAAACTCACCGTGCCGATGATCCTGTTCTTCCTGCCGGTCTTGTTCGTGGTCATCATGACGCCGGCGCTCATCCAGGTGTTTGGCTGGAAATAGGCCGGTACGTCCCTTTGCCGCGCCGTGGCGGTCTGGATTGGGACGAGGCGGGCGCTATGTGAAGGGACGGCGTCCTGACGGGGCGCCGCGAAGAGACCCCCGCGATCCCGATGAGTCAGAACCGAGCCATCCTCGACGTCCGCTCGCCGCGCCCGGCCGATCACCCGCCCGCCCGCTCCGGGCGGATCGGGGTGCTTCTGATGAACCTCGGCACGCCGGACGGGACCGATTACTGGTCCATGCGCCGCTACCTCAAGGAGTTCCTCTCCGACCGCCGCGTCATCGAGACGCCACGGCTGATCTGGTGGCCGGTGCTCAACCTCATCGTGCTGACCAAGCGCCCGGGCCCGAAAGGCCGCGACTACGCTTCGATCTGGAACAAGGAGCGGGATGAAGGGCCGCTCAAGACCATCACCCGCTCCCAGGCCGAGAAGCTGGCCGAGCATCTTGCGACGCAGGCGGGCGACCGGGTCTTCGTCGACTGGGCCATGCGCTACGGCAATCCGCCGATCAAGGCCGCGATCGAGAACCTGCTTCGTCAGGGCTGCGACCGTATCCTGCTCGTGCCGCTCTATCCGCAATACTCGGCGGCGACGTCGGCGACGGCCTGCGACCATGCCTTTCGGGCGCTGATGGAGATGCGCTGGCAGCCGACCATCCGCGTCTCGCCGCCCTATCACGATGATCCCGTCTATATCGACGCCGTGGTCTCGGCCATGAGGCGTGAGCTTGGCAAGCTCGACTTCGAGCCCGAGGTGATCCTGGTCTCCTTCCACGGCGTGCCGAAGTCCTACCTTCTCAAGGGCGATCCCTACTACTGCCACTGTCACAAGACCTGGCGGCTGATGCGGGAGGCCATGGGCTGGCCGGAGGAGCGCTTCCGCATGAGCTTCCAGTCGCGCTTTGGCAATGAGGAGTGGCTCAAGCCCTATACGGACGAAACCGTGAAGGAATTGGCGAAGAGCGGCGTGAAGCGGCTCGCCGTCGTCGCGCCGGGCTTTTCCGCCGATTGCCTGGAGACGCTCGAAGAGCTCGACGGCGAGAACCGCCACTTCTTCGAGGAGAATGGCGGCGAACGGTTCGCTTATCTGCCCTGCCTCAACGACAGCGACGAGGGCATGCGCGTCATTTGCCACATTGTCGAGCGCGAACTGCAGGGATGGCTATAGGCTGAACCATCACGGCAGACGAGCTACGGGCTCTTGCTGCGATCCGCCCGCTCCTGGCCGGCAAGGGCGAGCGCTGCGTTGATGAGGCCCACATGGCTGAAGGCCTGCGGGAAGTTGCCAAGCATGCGGCCCGCTCTCGGGTCGTATTCCTCGGCGAACAGGCCGACATCGTTGCCGAGTGCAATCAGACGTTCGAACAGGCGAACGGCTTCCTCGCGACGCCCCTGTTTGGCATAAACCTGAACCAGCCAGAAGCTGCAGGCGAGGAAGGCGCCTTCTCCGGGCGGCAGGCCGTCATTGGTCGCGGCCGTATCGTAGCGGAGCACCAGACCGTCATGCACCAGCGTGCGTTCGATGGCTGCAACCGTACCGAGGACGCGGGTATCCTCAGGCGGCAGGAAGCCGACAAGAGGAATGAGGAGCAAGCTCGCGTCGAGGGTGCGGGAACCGTAAGCCTGGACGAAGGAATTGATCGCGGGATCGAAGCCCTTGGCGCAGACCTCGGCATGGATTTCGTCAGCAACGCGCCGCCAACGGTCAGCGGGCGAGTCCTGCGCGCCGTGGCCCCTCGCAAGTTTCGCCGCCCGATCAAAGGCGACCCAGGCCATGACCTTGGAATGGGTGAAGTGCTGACGCGGCCCCCGTACCTCCCAGATTCCCTCGTCGGGCTGGCGCCAGATCGTTTCCAGGTGCTCAAGGACCACGCGGCGGATCTCGTGCTGCCGCGGATGAGGCTCAAGTCCACCCCGCGCGGCTTGGAACAGGGCGTCGCCCACTTCGCCGAATACGTCGAGCTGCAGTTGATTGAAAGCTGCGTTCCCGACGCGCACCGGGCGCGAGCCCTCATAGCCCGCGAGCCACGGTACCTCCCATTCGAGGAGCCGCCGCTCGCCGGCGAGCCCATACATGATCTGCATCTGGGCGGGGCTTCCCGCCACGGCCCTGAGAAGCCAGTCCCGCCAAGCGCGTGCCTCCTCGAAATAGCCGAGATTCATGAGGGCAAGCAGCGTGAACGTGGCGTCGCGTAGCCAGCAATAGCGGTAATCCCAGTTGCGGGTTCCTCCGATCCTTTCGGGAAGCGACGTGGTCGCCGCCGCGACAATGCCTCCGGTCGGAGCATATGTCAGGGCTTTCAGGGTGAGGACGGAACGCAGGACCGGCTCGCGCCACCGTCCGACCGGAGCGCAGCGGTCCGCAATCGTCCGCCACGCCGCTTGCGTTCGCAGAAGCGCATCTTCGGGATCCAGGGGAGGCGGCAGTGGGCCTGTGGAAGAGGTGTGGGTGAGGACAAAGGGCACCCGCTCCCCCGCTGCCACGGTGAAGCGCCCGACGGTGCGCATGTCCTGACCGTGGATGGCGACCGGTGTCCTCAAGAGCACGAGGTCGGGGCCGGCGATTGCCGTCAGCGTGCCATCGGGCTGGCGGTTCACCCAAGGCACGGTGCTTCCATAGTCGAAGCGCAGGACAAGCTCGAAATCGAACTCAACGGTGCCGCGTTCGCCGACGACGATACGCACAAGGTCAGACGCGTTGCCGTGGGTCGGCATGAAGTCGATGATCGTCGCAGTGCCCGTCGCGGTCTCGAATTGCGTTTGGAGAACGAGCGTCCCGTCGTCATACCGACGGGCAACATTCGGATGCGGATCGCGAGGCGTAATGAGCCAGCGCCCATTGTCGGACGTACCGAGAAGGGCGGCGAAGCAGGCCGGGCTGTCGAACCGCGGCCAGCACAACCAGTCGATCGAGCCGTCGCGCGCAACGAGCGCCGCCGTCTCGCGATCCCCGATGATCGCGTAGTCCTCGATGCGGGAGGCCATACCCCAACATGCACGCGTCCCGGGCGAGCGCAAGGGCAGCACCGGGTCAGGCAAGGCTCTGATATAACGAGAGCGATTGGCCGCGCGACAGCGGCATCACCTTGGGGGGCGCCATGCCGCTTTCGTTCGGCTTCGATATCTTCGTCATCGCACTCGTCTTGCTTGTCATCGTCACGATCGCGCTCGGCGTCCGCACCGTCCCGCAGGGCTATGCCTATACGGTTGAGCGCTTCCGCCGCTATTCACGCACGCTCGGACCAGGGCTTGGGCTGATCATCCCTTACGTCGAGACGATCGGGCACAAGATGAACATGATGGAGCAGGTGCTCGACATCCCAAGTCAAGAAGCGTTCACCCGCGACAATGCCGCCGTCACCATCGACGCGGCGGCCTTCTACCAAGTGCTCGATCCGGCGCGGGCGGCCTATGAGGTGGCCGACCTGCAGAACGCCCTGCTCACGCTCACCATGACGAACATCCGCACGGTCGTCGGCTCCATGGATCTCGACCAGCTGCTCTCCCATCGCGACGAGATCAACGAGCGCCTGCTGCGGGTCATGGACGCCGCGGCCGCGCCCTGGGGCGTCAAGGTCACGCGCATTGAGATCAAGGATATCCTGCCGCCTGCCGATCTTGCCGGGGCAATGGCCCGCCAGATGAAGGCCGAGCGCGAGAAGCGGGCCGCGGTGCTGGAGGCGGAGGGTCTGCGTCAGGCGGAGATCCTGCGTGCCGAGGGGCAGAAGCAGGCGCAAATCCTGGCTGCTGAGGGCCGCAAGGAGGCTGCCTTCCGGGATGCGGAGGCCCGCGAGCGCCTGGCGGAAGCGGAGGCGAAGGCGACGGCGATGGTGAGCGAGGCGATCGCAAGAGGGGACCTTTCGGCCGCCAACTTCCTGGTGGCCGAGAAATACATCGAGGCCATCCGCGCGCTCGCCACGGCACCGAACCAGAAGGTGCTGATCCTCCCCACCGAGCTTGGTGGCATTGCGGGCACGCTCGGCGGCATCGCCGAGATCACACGGGCGGTGTTCGGCGACGGCGCGATTGGGTCCCAGGCACGCCCGCCGCGCAGCCTTCCGCCCGCACCAGCGGAGTCCGCCCCGGGCGGTGAGGGCGCGCGGGCATGATCGGCGTCATCCTCGACCTTGGCCCCTGGAGCTGGATCATCCTCGGGGTTGTCCTGATCGGCCTGGAGCTTGCTGCGCCGGGAGTGTTTCTCCTCTGGCTTGGGCTTGCCGCGGTGCTCACGGGGCTCGCGGATGCTGCCCTCGACCTGTCCTGGCAGGGCTCGGCCCTGCTTTTCGCCCTGCTCGCCGTCGGCGCTGTGCTCCTTGGCCGGGTGCTGACACGCCAAAGGGATGAGGAGGCGGCTGCTCCTGCAGCCCTCAACCGACGCGCCCATGCGCTCATTGGCCGAGAGTTCACCCTTGAGACGGCCATCGAGGGTGGGAGCGGGCGTGTCCGGGTCGATGATTCGTCCTGGCGCGTCGTCGGACCGGACGCGCCGGCGGGCACCCGCGTCCGGGTCGTGCGCGCTGATGGCGCCATCCTGGTTGTGGAGCGCGCGTAGCCGCTATTCCGCCCTTGTCCATCCGGGCGCGCGCAGACAGACCCGAAATGGTGTGACCGCTTATGCCACTCCTGCCCGCAACAGGTCGAGGAAGTGGACGAGGCCGATCGGCCGGTTGTCCTCGACCACGATCAGCGAGGTGATCTTGGCGCGCTCTTGGATCTCGAGCGCCGTGGCGAGCAGCGCGTCGGGGCGGATGGTGCGCGGCGTGCGTGTCATCACCGCCGTTACCGGCAGCATGGGCAGGTCGGGCGTCAGGTGGCGGCGCAGGTCACCATCGGTGACGATGCCGGCGAGCGTCCCATCCTCGTTCACGACGATGACGCTGCCGAAGCCTTTTCGGCTGATCTCCGCAATGGCCTCCTCCATGCGCGCCCCGATCGGCACGATGGGCAGGCGCTCGCCGACATGCATGATGTCGCGCACCAGCCTGAGCTGCGCGCCGAGCTTGCCGCCTGGATGGAACACGCGAAAATCCTGAGCCGAGAAGCCGCGCCGTTCGAGGAGGGCAATGGCAAGCGCGTCGCCGAGCGCCAGCTGCATCGTCGTCGAGGTGGTGGGCGCAAGCCCGTTGGGGCAGGCCTCGGGCGCCTTCGGCAGGACCAGCCGAATGTCGGCCTGACGTCCGAGTGTCGACGTTGCGTTCGATGTCAAGCCGATCAAGGTCACGCGAAATCGCTTGGCATAGGCGATGAGGTCGGAAAGCTCGGTCGTCTCGCCCGACCAGGACAGGGCAAGGATCACGTCCTCCGGCTGCACCATGCCGAGGTCGCCATGGCTTGCCTCGCCGGGGTGGACGTAATAGGCCGGCGTGCCGGTGGAGGCGAGGGTGGCCGCGATCTTACGCCCGATATGGCCTGACTTGCCCATTCCAGTGACGATCACCCGGCCCTTGGCCGCTGCAATGGTGGTGACGGCCTCGGCAAAGGGCTCGCCAAGGCCGTCCTCAATCGCCTTCATGAGAATGGTGAGACCGTCGCGCTCGGTGGCGAGCGTCCGCAGCGCCGAGGCGAGGGGGGAGGTATCGGATTTCGTCTGTGGCAGCGCCATAGGCGCCCTCTAGCATGGGCACGAGCGTCAAGGCGACCCCAACGCCAGCTCCGCTTACCCCCCGTTAACCGTCTGCATTGTAGCGCTGTTAACCATACTGCCGCCCGCCGGCGGCTCGCCGTGCGCGGAGCCCATGCCGCCCGTCACCGTCCAGCGGTCGATTTCCTTGCGGAGCGTCGTCGCCGTGCTGATGCTCGGCACAGCCCTCACGGGCCTGTCGGACGCTCTTGCACAGGAGATCGGCGAGATGCGCCTGCGCGGTCTTGCGAATGTCCGTTCCCCGACCGCCCTGCCGACGCTGGCCCCTCATGATGCCTCGGCGCTGAACGTTGAGGCCGGCACCGGCGCGCAACGGGTTGGCCTGCCGTTGCGCTCCTCAGCCCGGCTCAGGACACGCCGCGCCCGCTCGCCAGTTGTAGGGGAGGTCCGCGCCCGCCGAGTCCGGGCCGCGGTGATCTCCCCCAACCTGGCACGGGAGGTGCAGCCGATGGTCGTCGGCTTGCCGGATCCCCCGCCACCTCCGCTACGGCGTCGGCGCCGGCCAGCGGAGGAGGATCCTTATGCGCAGCTTGGCCTGCGGCTCGGCGGGATCACCGTTCTGCCTGCCCTCCAGGAGAGTGTTGGCTACGACTCGAACCCGAATCGTGCCTCTGCGGGCCGCAAGGGCTCGTTTGTCTCGCGGACGGAGGGCGAGGTGGTGCTCCGGAGCGACTGGCCGACCCACGCGCTCACCGGGTTTCTGCGCGGGAGCTACAGCGCCTATCCCGAGGTGAGAGGAGCAGACCGTCCCGAAGGAGAGGGGCGGATCGCCTTGCGGCTCGATGCAACCCGTGACACGCAGCTGGACATCGAGGGACATGGGCGCCTCGACACCGAACGGCCGGGGAGCCCGGAACTCGGCGTTGCGGTGCGCGAGCGCCCGCTGGTCGCGGTCGCCGGTACTTCGCTCGGCGTGACGCAGCGTTTCAACCGCCTGCTCGTTGGGCTCCGCGGCACCGTGGACCGGACCCTCTACGAGGACGCCACGCTTCCCGACGGCAGCATCCTCGACCAGAGTGATCGGAACAATACGCAATACGGGGTGCGGGCCCGGATCGGTTATGAGGTGACGCCAGGCCTGATCCCGTTCGTCGAGGGGCTCGCCGACAGGCGGGTGCATGACAACCGGATCGACCGAGCAGGCTTTCGACGCGATTCGGACGGGGTCGGCGCGAGAGCCGGCTCCACCTTCGAGATCACCCGGACGCTCACCGGCGAAGCGGCAGTGGGCGTCCAGCAGCGCACCTACGACGACCCCGTTCTCAAGGATCTTCGCGGCCCGCTGGTCGATGCTGCCATCGTCTGGTCGGCGAGCCCGCTGACGACCATTCGTCTGCGGGCCCAGAGCCGGGTCGATGAGACAAACATCGCCAATGCCAGCGGAATCCTCGTGCAGAGCGCCGGGCTCGAGGTGCAGCATGACCTGCGGCGCAACCTCAGCGTCACCGCCGGGCTCACCCTGTCGGAGAGCGACTACAAGGGCGTCAGCCTGCGGGAGGAGACCCTGACCGGGACGATCCGGGCCGACTACAAGCTCACACGCTCCGTCGTGCTGCGCGCCAGCTTCACCCACGAGCGCCTGAAGAGCACCGCCCCAGGCTCCGACTACAGCGCCGACGTCTTCCTCCTGGGACTGCGATTTCAACCGTAGCCGGTGGGAAAGCGCGGCCTCAGCGCGTCAGCAGCTTCTCCAACTCCCTTCGGAGCGGCTCCGCCAATTCCTCGCGGTCGAGCGCATAGGCGACGTTGGCCGTAAGGAAGCCGAGCTTGGAGCCGCAATCATAGATCTCGCCGTCGAAGCGCGCCGCATGGAAAGGCTGCGTCTGCGCGAGCTTGATCATGGCGTCGGTGAGCTGAATCTCGCCACCGGCGCCGCGCTCCTGTCCCTCGAGAATCGCGAAGATCTCCGGCTGCAGGATGTAGCGGCCTGAGATTGCGAGATTGGAGGGCGCAGTCCCTTTGGGCGGTTTCTCGACCATCTGCGTGATGCGCATGTCGGCGTCGACCCCGCAGATGCCGTATTGATGCGTCTGATCGTCCGGCACCTCGTAGACGGCGACGATGTTGCCGCCGGTGCGCTCATAGGTCTTGACCATTTGGGCAAGGCAGGATGGCCCATGATGGAGCATGTCCGGCAGGAGCAGGGCGAAGGGCTCGTTGCCGACGATCTCTCGCGCGCACCAGACGGCATGGCCCAGGCCAAGCGGAGCCTGCTGGCGCGTGAAGCTCGTCGCTCCGGCGGCCGGCAGGTCGCGGGCCAGCGCCTCGAGTTCCTTCGTCTTGTTGCGCTCGGCGAGCGTGCGGTCGAGCTCATAGGCGATGTCGAAATGATCCTCGATCACGCCCTTGTTGCGTCCGGTGACGAAGACGAAATGCTCGATGCCTGCCTCCCGCGCCTCGTCGACCACATGCTGCACCACGGGCCGGTCCACGACGGTCAGCATTTCCTTCGGAACGGCCTTGGTGGCCGGGAGGAATCGGGTGCCGAGGCCGGCAACGGGCAGGACGGCTTTGCGGATGCGCTTCATGGGAGGTCTGGTTGTGTGTCGGAGCGGGATTCGGTGGCGAGGAGTAGCCGCCAAGCGCCAAGGTGGGAAGTCCGCCATCAACGGATAAGGCCGTGATTCGGTTCAACTGCCCTCCAGGCCTTGTCTATGGAGCAAGGTCCGGGCAGGAGGGACCCTCCTTGGTCGGTCATGAAAGCCTTCAGAGTTATTCTCGGGCAAGAGAGCGGGGGAGCGGATGACGGTTCTGGTGACGGGTGGGGCCGGCTACATCGGCAGCCACATGGTGCTCGCCCTGTTGGATGCGGGTGAGGAGGTGGTCGTTATCGACAACCTGTCCACCGGCTTCGACTGGGTGCTGCCGCCGGAGGTCGAGCTCGTGGTTGGCGACATGGGCGATCAGGCGCTCGTTGAGGGTGTGATCCGTCGCCGCGGCGTCGACGCCATCGCGCATTTCGCGGCCAAGATCGTGGTCCCGGAATCGGTCGCCGATCCGCTCGGCTATTACCTCAACAACACGGTGAAGTCGCGCGCCCTCATCGAGGCCGCCGTTCGGGCCGGCGTCGCGCACTTCATTTTCTCCTCCACCGCCGCGGTTTATGGCGAGCCCGCCGTGGTGCCGGTGCCGGAGGATCTTCCTCTGAGCCCCGTCTCGCCTTACGGCCGCTCGAAGCTGATGACCGAGTGGATGCTGGCGGACGCGGCCTATGCCCATGGGCTCCGCTATGTCGTTCTGCGCTATTTCAACGTGGCGGGGGCCGATCCGCAGGGCCGCGCAGGCCAATCGACACCGAACGCCACTCATCTCATCAAGGTTGCCGCGCAGACCGCCCTCGGGGACAGGCCGCGGATGGAGGTGTTCGGGACCGACTACCCCACCGCGGACGGTTCATGCGTGCGCGATTACATCCAGGTGAGCGACCTCGCCGCTGCCCATCTGAGCGCGCTCGCGCATCTGCGGAAGGGCGGTGAGAGCCTGACCCTGAACTGCGGATACGGTCGGGGCTACTCGGTCCTGGAGGTCATCGAGGTGGTGAAGCGGGTGTCAGGCGTCGACTTCGAGGTCAGGATCTCGCCGCGCCGTCCGGGTGATCCCGCGCAAATCGTTGCCAAAGCGGACAGAATCCGCGAGCGCCTCGGCTGGAGGCCGCACTACGACGATCTGGAGGCCATCGTCGCCCAGGCGCTTGCCTGGGAGAGGAGCCTAAAGCAGCGCAATCTGCGCTGATCCTGTGGCACAGCCGCATCAGTCAACCGAGTGTTCATCATGATAATGTCCCATTCCTGCGGGAAACGGCCAAAAAGCCCGTGGGGGGAGAACCATGAAGGGGGACGGAATCATCGGCCGCCTTGGCCGCGCGGTCATGGTCGCCTTCTGTTTTTTGTCCGGAGCTGGCGCGAGCTTCAGCCAGACTCCTGAGCCGACTGTCACGCAGGGGGAGCACGACCCGTTTCGCAGCTTCGTGGACGGACTCTGGGCAGAGGCAAAGGCGCGCGGCATCTCCCGGTCCGTCTTCGACCAGGCCTTCAGCGGGCTTTCTCCTGATTCCAAGGTTCTTGCCCTCACGCGCAAGCAATCGGAGTTCTCTCAGCCCATTTGGTCCTATGTTGCAGCGGCGGCCTCGCCCGCGCGCGTGGCGCGCGGCCAGGAGGCGGCCCGGCAATGGTCGGCGGCTCTCGACGCGATCGAGCGGAGCTACGGCGTGCCACGGACCATTCTCCTCGGCATCTGGGGAATGGAGACCAATTTTGGCGCGGCAAAAGGCAGCACCGACGTGATCCGCGCCCTCGCAACCCTGGCCGCAGCCCGCTACCGGGGCGAGTTTTTCCGGGGCGAGCTGCTCGTTGCCCTGGACCTCCTCCAGGCCGGCTTGAGCCGGGCTGACCTTACGGGCTCCTGGGCGGGGGCCATGGGCCACACCCAGTTCATGCCGTCGAGCTACGTCAAGTATCGCGCCGATGGAGACGGCGACGGGGTCAGCGACATTTGGTTGTCGGTCGCCGACGCGCTCGCCTCGACCGCGAACTATCTCAGGCAGAACGGTTGGCAGCCGGGCCTTCCTTGGGGCTTTGAAGTCGAACTGCCCGAAGGTTTCGATTTTCGCCATCACCGCCACAGCTTCGCCCGCTGGGCGGAGCTTGGCGTGGGCCGGCGGAATGGCGAGCCCATGCCCCGCCAGGGGGAGGCCACGCTCTTCCTGCCCGCGGGCGCGCGGGGGCCGGCTTTCCTGGTGACGGGCAATTACGATGTCATCAAGAGCTACAATTCCTCTGACGCTTATGCGCTTGGAGTCGCTCACCTGGGAGACCTGGCTCTGGGCGGGCCGCCCATCCAGGCGCGGTGGCCCTCGGACGAGCCGATGCTTGCCAAGGATCACCGCGAAGAGCTGCAGAAGCGTCTCGGAGCGCTCGGCTTCTACTCCGGGGAGGCGGATGGACGGTTCGGGTCCAAGACCCGCGAAGCCGTCCGGCGCTTCCAGCTCGAGCGCGGCCTGATCGCCGATGGCTATGCAAGCTGGGCCGTTTTGAAGGAGTTGCGCGCCGCCCGCTGACGCCGACGGCCGGAGCCGCTATATAGGCTTGGACGGCCGGAAGGATCTCAGTGACGATGCAGTGGCGATCGGCGCTAGGGCTTGGCCTCGCAAGCCTTCTCCTGCTCATCACCGGCGGGCCGGTCTCGTTCGCGGAAACGGACGTGCGCTATCCCATGCTGGAGTCGTATCGGCAGGGCGGTTATGCCAGCCGACAGCGCCCATCCACCCGCTATGAGACCTCTCAGGCGCAACCCTACCGTTATGGCCGGCCCGCCGAGACGCGGACCTACTACTATTACGATCCTCGGAGCGGAAGCCGCCAAGTCTACGACCCGCGCACGGCAGGTCGACCGGCTTACGACCCCCGACAGGCGGCGCCTGCGCAGCCGGCCTACCGCTCGATCTTTCCGTTCTTTTCCTCCCCGAGCGAGCCGCCGGCCTATGCCGAACCGCGGCGGGAGGTCACGCCGCGCCGGGAGGTGCGACGCAGCTATGAGGCGCCACAGCGGCGCGTACGGCGGGTCGTTCCCGCAGCGCCGAAGGTCGGCAAGCCCGAGGAGCCCGAGGTCGAGCCCTCGACCTATGTGGTGGTGTTCGGCGATTCCCTCGCCGAGCTTCTCGGCCAGGGCCTCGAAACGGCGCTGGAGGACAATGAGGATGTCGGCGTGGTCCGCAAGACCCGTGGCGACAGCGGCCTTGTGCGGACCGAGATCCACGATTGGCCGAAGACCATCCAGGAATTCCTTGCGTCCGGGCAGAAGATCAATGTCGCGGTCGTGATGTTCGGTGCCAATGACCGCCAGGCGATCCGCGAAGGCGAGACGGCGCACGAGCCCCTATCGGACCGCTGGAAGGAACTCTACCGGCAGCGGGTCGATGACGTGATCCGAATCTTCGCCGAGCGCCGGATCCCGCTCCTCTGGGTTGGCGCACCGCCGATGAAGAACGATCGCGTATCAGCCGACCTCATGGCGATGAACGAGATCTATCGCGAGCGAGTGCAGCGTGCCGGCGCAGTGTATGTGGATATCTGGCAGGGCTTCGTCGACGACCAGAACCGATATGCGGCGACAGGGCCCGATGTCGAAGGGCAGGTGGTGCGCTTGCGCACCGGCGACGGCGTCCACTTCACGCGGGCCGGGGCGCGCAAGGCCGCCCATTTCGCGGATGTGGAGCTGAAGCGGCTCATGGAGCAGCGCGGCCCGGCGATGGCGACCCCGACGCCCGGCCAAGCTCCCCCGAAGGATACGGATATCGAGCGCCTGATCAGCGCATCTCTGCCGGCTCTGCCGGAGCCGCAGGGTTTGCCGTCGCTGCCTCAGAAGCCGATTGCCGGTCCGGTGATTCCGCTGACCCGGCCCGAGACGTCGCCCGGTGGCGCCCTGATCTCTGGTCGGCCCCGTCTTGATGGGGATGCTTACCTTGTCGACCGCGCTCTTCGCGAGGGCATCGCGCCCCCGCCGCGTCCCGGCCGTGCGGACGACTTCAAGTGGCCCCGCTCCTGACGGGGGTCGTGGCCGGACTTGATCCGGTACTGATCCGGCCAATTCCGTCAGGAACCTCATTCGCCTTCGGGGCCGCAGTTCACGTTCGGTCCGCCGGACAATAAGGCTTCCTGCAGGTCATCGCGGCAGGACGCTCGAGCCCATCAGGTATTCATCGATGGCCCTTGCCGCCTGCCGGCCCTCCCGGATCGCCCAGACGACCAGCGATTGGCCGCGACGCATATCGCCAGCGGCAAAGACCTTGTCGATGGATGACCGATAGGAGCGCGTGTCGGCCTTGACGTTGCCGCGCGGGTCAAGGTCGAGACCGAGCTCCTTGAGCATCCCCTCATGCACCGGATGGATGAATCCCATGGCGAGAAGCACGAGATCGGCCTTGAGCTCGAACTCCGTACCCGGGATCGGCTTGAAGGAAGAATCGACCCGAACGCAGTGGAGTCGGGTCACTTTTCCGTCCCGGCCCGAGAAGCGGGTCGTCATCACCGAGAACTCGCGCTCTGCGCCCTCTTCGTGGCTCGAGGAAGTGCGCAGCTTCAGCGGCCAATAGGGCCAGGTTACGAGCTTGTTCTCCCGCTCCGGCGGCATGGGCATGATCTCGAGCTGGGTGACCGAAAGGGCACCCTGGCGGATCGAGGTGCCGATACAGTCCGAGCCCGTATCGCCGCCGCCGATGACCACCACATGCTTGCCGGAGGCGAGGATCGGATCGGTGACGTCCGTGTTCTCGCCGCTGACCCGGCGGTTCTGCTGGGGCAGGAAGTCCATGGCGAAATGGATGCCCTTGAGGTCGCGGCCCTCGATGTCGAGGTCGCGCGGCTTCTCGGCGCCGCCCGCGAGCAGCACGGCATCGTAGGCGTCGAGCAGCTCCTTGGCAGGCATCGTGACGCCCACATGAGCGCCATAATGGAAGACGACTCCTTCCGCCTCCATCTGACGGATGCGCCGGTCGATGTGGCTCTTCTCCATCTTGAAGTCGGGGATGCCGTAGCGGAGCAAGCCGCCGGCGCGGGCGTGCTTCTCGAATACATGCACCTCGTGTCCGACGCGCGCGAGCTGTTGCGCGGCTGCAAGCCCCGCGGGACCTGAGCCGATGACGGCAACGCGCTTGCCCGTCTGTCTCTCTGGCGGCTCCGGAACGATCCAGCCTTCCTGCCAGCCGCGGTCGGCGATCGCGCATTCGATCGTCTTGATGGTGACGGGCGCGTCCTCAAGGTTCAGCGTGCACGCCGCCTCGCAGGGCGCCGGGCAGACGCGGCCGGTGAACTCCGGGAAATTGTTGGTGGACTGCAGGTTGCGCAGCGCCTCCTGCCAGTCGCCGTTATAGACGAGGTCGTTCCAGTCCGGGATCTGGTTGTTCACCGGACAGCCGTTGTGACAATAAGGAATGCCGCAGTTCATGCAGCGCGCTGCCTGCTCGCGCGTGCCCTCCTCGCCGAGCGGGATCACGAACTCGCGGTAATGCCGGATGCGGTCCGAGGCCGGCGCATATTTGCGATCCCGCCGGTCGATCTCGAGGAAACCTGTGACCTTGCCCATTTCACTCTTCCGTCATCCCGGATGATGGGACGCATCGGTCCGGGAACGCATTCCAATCGATTTCAGACGATCCCGGATCCTCGCCTGCGGCGCCGTCCGGGACGACCTGTCCCCTCCGCCGCGTTACTCCGCCGCCACGCTCATCATCCGCTGCGCACGCTCGATTTCCTGCAGCGCCCGGCGATACTCGACCGGCATCACCTTGACGAACCGGGTGCGGTACTCCGACCAGTTGTCGAGGATCTCCTTCGCCTTGGTCGATCCGGTGTAGCGGAGGTGGTCGGCGATGAGCTGGTGGAGGCGCTCGGCATCGTGGCCTGACATGTCGGCCAGCACGTCGATGCGTCCCTTGAACTCCAGATCGCCGCCATGGTGGTGGAGGCGCTGCATCAGCTCCTCCTCCTCCGTGACGGGCTCAAGATCGACCATGGAGAGATTGCATCGCTTGGCGAAGTCTCCCTCCTCGTCGAGGACGTAGGCAATGCCGCCCGACATGCCGGCCGCGAAATTGCGGCCCGTGGGGCCCAGCACCACGACGACGCCGCCCGTCATGTACTCGCAGCCGTGGTCGCCGGTGCCTTCGACCACCGCGACGGCTCCGGAGTTGCGGACGGCGAAGCGCTCGCCGGCAACGCCGCGGAAGTAGCATTCGCCCGAGATCGCCCCGTAGAGCACCGTATTGCCGACGATGATCGAGCGCTCTGGAACGATACCGGACTCGGCCGGGGGGCGCACCACGATGCGCCCGCCCGAAAGGCCTTTGCCGACATAGTCGTTCGCCTCCCCCTCAAGGTCGAGGGTGACGCCCGCCGCGAGCCAGGCGCCAAAGGACTGACCAGCGGTTCCCTTGAGCTTCACCACGATCGTGTCGTCCGGCAGCCCGGCATGGCCGTAGCGCCTGGCGATCTCGCCCGAGAGCATGGCGCCTGTCGCCCGGTCCACATTGGTGATCTTCTTCGAGATGACCACCCTCTGCCCGAACTCGATGGCGCCCTTGGCTTCAGCGATGAGCTGACGATCGAGCACGTCGTCGAGTTTGTGCTCCTGCCGCTCGCAGTTGTAGATCGCAACTCCCGGTGCGGCGTCCGGCTTCTGGAACAGGCGCGAGAAATCGAGGCCGCGCGCCTTCCAGTGCTCGACCACGGGGCGCTTGTCGAGCATCTCCATCTGGCCGATCATCTCCGAGAAGGTGCGGTAGCCCATCTGGGCCATGTACTCGCGCACTTCCTCCGCCACGAAGAAAAAATAGTTGATCACGTGCTCGGGCTGACCCTTGAAGCGCTTGCGCAGCACGGGATCCTGCGTCGCCACGCCCACCGGACAGGTGTTGAGGTGGCACTTGCGCATCATGATGCAGCCTGCGGCGATCAGCGGCGCGGTGGCGAAGCCGAACTCGTCGGCCCCAAGCAGCGCGCCGACGACCACGTCGCGGCCGGTGCGCAAGCCGCCGTCGACCTGCACGGCGATGCGCCCGCGCAGCCGGTTCTTGACGAGCGTCTGATGAGTCTCGGCAAGCCCGATCTCCCACGGACTGCCGGCGTGCTTGATCGAGGTAAGGGGCGAGGCACCCGTGCCGCCCTCGAAGCCCGCGATGGTGACGTGATCCGCACGAGCCTTCGAGACGCCCGCAGCCACGGTCCCGACTCCCACCTCCGAGACGAGCTTCACCGAGACGTCCGCCTGGGGGTTGACGTTCTTCAGATCGAAGATGAGCTGCGCCAGGTCTTCGATCGAATAGATGTCATGGTGCGGCGGCGGTGAGATCAGGCCGACGCCCGGCGTCGAATGGCGGACCTTGGCAATAACGGCATCGACCTTGTGGCCTGGGAGCTGCCCGCCTTCGCCAGGCTTCGCTCCTTGCGCCATCTTGATCTGCATCACGTCGGAGTTGACGAGATACTCCGTCGTGACGCCAAAACGGCCTGAGGCCACCTGCTTGATCGCCGAGCGCATGGAGTCGCCGTTCGGCAGCGGCTTGAAGCGGTCCGCCTCCTCGCCGCCCTCGCCGGTGTTCGACTTGCCGCCGATACGGTTCATGGCGATGGCAAGCGTGGTGTGCGCCTCGCGCGAGATCGAGCCAAAGGACATCGCCCCTGTCGAAAACCGCTTGACGATCTCCGACGCCGGCTCGACCTCCTCGATCGGGACTGGTCGCCGTCCCACCTCCTCCGCCGTCCTGATCCGGAACAAGCCGCGGATGGTCTTGAACTGCTCGTCCTGCTCGTTCACGAGGCGCGCGAACTCGCGATAGCGGTCGCGAGCGTTGAGGCGCACCGCGTGTTGCAGGCTTGCGACCGTATCAGGATTCCAGACATGCGCCTCGCCCCGGAAGCGGAATGCGTACTCGCCGCCGACATCGAGGGCGTTGCGATAGATCGGGTTGTGGCCGAACGCGTCTTGATGGCGGCGCACGGTCTCTTCCGCGATCTCGGCCATCCCGACGCCCTCGATCGTGGTCGCCGTGCCGAAGAAGTCGCGATTGACGAACTCGGACTTGAGACCGACTGCGTCGAAGATCTGCGCCCCGCAATAGGACTGGTAGGTGGAGATGCCCATCTTGGACATCACCTTGAGTAGCCCCTTGCCGATCGACTTGATGTAGCGCTTGACTGCCTCCTTGGCATCGACCTCGGGCGGCAGCTCGCCGCGGGCGTGCAGGTCAAGGATGGTTTCGAAGGCCAGATAGGGGTTGATCGCCTCGGCGCCGTAGCCCGCAAGACAGGCGAAGTGGTGCACCTCGCGGGGCTCCCCTGACTCGACCACCAGGCCCACGGAGGTCCGGAGCCCCTTGCGGATCAGGTAGTTGTGCACAGCTGCCGTAGCGAGAAGCGCGGGGATCGCGATGCGGTCCGGCCCGACGAGGCGGTCCGAGAGGATGATGATGTTGTAGCCCCCATGCACCGCCGCCTCGGCGCGGTCGCACAGGCGGTCGAGCGCTCCATCCATGGCCGCGGCGCCCAGCTCGACCGGATAGGTGATGTCGAGCGTCTTGGTGTCGAAGGAGTCCTCGAAGTGGCCGATGCAGCGGATCTTCTCGAGATCCTCGTTCGTCAGGATGGGCTGACGCACCTCCAGGCGCTTGCGGCGTGAGGTCCCTTCGAGGTCGAGGAGATTCGGCCGCGGCCCGATGAAGGACACGAGGCTCATGACGAGCTCTTCGCGGATCGGGTCGATGGGCGGATTCGTGACCTGGGCGAAGTTCTGCTTGAAATAGGTGTAGAGCAGCTTCGGCTTGTCCGAGAGGGCGGAGATGGGCGTGTCGGTGCCCATGGAGCCGACAGCCTCCTGGCCGGTCTCGGCCATGGGCTGAAGGAGCAGCTTCAGGTCCTCCTGCGTGTAGCCGAAGGCCTGCTGCCGGTCGAGAAGCGACACGTCGGTGCGCGATTCGCGCGCCTGCACCGGCTTCAGCTCCTCAAGGACGATCTGCGTGCGCTTCAGCCATTCCTTGTAGGGGTGGGCGCGGGACAGCTCTCTCTTGATCTCCTCATCCGGGACGATGCGGCCCTTTTCCAGGTCGATGAGCAGCATCTTGCCCGGCTGAAGGCGCCACTTCTCGACGATCGTTTCCTCGGGGATCGGCAACACGCCCATCTCCGAGGCCATGACGACGAGTCCGTCGCGCGTAACAAGATAGCGTGCGGGACGCAGGCCATTGCGGTCGAGCGTGGCGCCGATCTGGCGTCCGTCGGTGAAGGCAATGGCGGCGGGGCCGTCCCATGGCTCCATGAGCGCGGCGTGGTACTCATAAAAAGCGCGCCGCTCCTCGTCCATCAGCGGGTTGCCCGCCCAGGCCTCCGGGATCAGCATCATCATTGCATGGGCGAGCGAGTAGCCGCCCCGGACCAGGAATTCGAGGGCGTTGTCGAAGCAAGCGGTATCCGACTGGCCTTCGTAAGAGATCGGCCACAGCTTCGAGATGTCGTTGCCGAACAGCTCGGAGTCGACTGAGGCTTGGCGCGCCGCCATCCAGTTCACGTTGCCGCGCAGCGTGTTGATCTCGCCGTTATGGGCCACCATCCGGTAGGGGTGGGCGAGCTGCCAAGTGGGGAAGGTGTTGGTCGCGAAACGCTGGTGAACGAGCGCAAGCGCGCTTTCAAAGCGTTCGTCTTGCAGGTCCTTGTAGTAAGTGCCCAGCTGGGTGACCAGGACCATGCCCTTGTAGACGATGGTCCGGCAGGAAAGGCAAACGGGATAGTAGCCTGCCGTCGCCGGGTCCTGGAGGCCATAGACGGCGTTGGACACGACCTTGCGGGCAAGGAACAGCCGCCGCTCGAAGGTCTCTTCGTCGGCAATGCTCTTCGGGCGGCCGACGAAGATCTGCCGATGGACCGGTTCGGTCGCCTTGACCGTCTCGCCCAGATCCGCGTTGTCCACGGGCACGTCGCGCCAGCCAAGAAGCGTGAGACCCTCGTCCCGGATCGCCTTCTCGACGATCTTCTGAACGCGCTTCCGCCCCGCCTTGTCGCGCGGCATGAACAGGTGCCCGACCCCGTAATGGCCAGGTTCCGGCAGATCGATGCCGAGCCTGCCGCACTCCTCCTGAAAGAAGCGGTGCGGGATCTGCACCATGATGCCGCAGCCGTCGCCCATCTTGGGGTCGGCGCCTACGGCGCCGCGATGGTTGAGGTTACGGAGCATCGCCAAGCCCTGCTGGACGATGCTGTGCGACTTGCGGTTCTTCATGTCGACGATGAAGCCGACCCCGCAGGAATCCTTCTCCCTGGCCGGGTCATACAGTCCGCCGGGCTTGGGAAGACCAGGATCCCGGACGGCAAGGGGCGGCGCCGACCAGCGCGGCTTGACAGGCTCGCTCCAGCCAAAGATGTCCTCTTCGCCGAAATGCGGCTCGGTCGTCAGATTGGCCATGGCCCACCTCGCGCTCCTCGACCCCGGCCCCGGGAGTCAGGCGTTGCAGTCTCTTGCGGCTGACGTCGTCCAGGACAGTACCGGACGCCCGCCGCTTCGTTCTCTTGGAGGGATCGGCCGCTTGTCTCTTGCGCCCGCTCCCCGCGGGCGTCTCGCGGCTGAGGTTCAGCCGAGGTGCGCCCGCTCAGCCCGCGTCGTGCGGGCCGCCGCTTTCGAATCTCGTTTGTTCGTCACGGAACGAACCACCGTCGACCCTCGACTCAAAGGAGCGCCAACGCTCCATTTGGGACAGCAACACTGTCCTATCTCCGGCGACATTGTCAGATTTTTGGGGCCGGCACAAGCGGGAATCTGGCCGTGCATCGAATTTTTATTTCGCTGCCGCCCGCGCCCGCGCAAGCTTCGGTTCGCGCTGCCGTGATCCTTGTACAAAGCAATCCTCTTGCAGCTCGGTCATGCCTTGACAGGAACCGCGCAGCCAAGACCCTGGGCGGATGAACTTCGCCAGCGACAACGTCATGGGCGCAAGCCCACAGGTCCTGCAGGCGCTCCTGCGCGCCAATGACGGGCCGCTGCCGGCCTATGGCAGCGATCCGATCACCAGGGCGGTGGAGCGCCGCCTCGCCGAGCTGTTCGAGCGGGAGCTCACTGTGGCGCTGGTGGCGACCGGCACGGCCGCGAACGCCTTGGCGCTGTCGTTGCTGACGCCGCCCTGGGGCATCTGCCTGTGCCACCGCGAAGCCCATGTGATGGAGGACGAGTGCGGTGCGCCGGAGTTCTACACCCATGGGGCGAAGCTCGTCGGGCTCGACGGCGTGGGCGCGAAGGTGAAGGCGGACGATCTCGAGTCGTATCTTCGTGGCTTGACGAGCCATGTGCGCCAGATGCCGCCAAAGGCGCTCACCATCTCGCAGGCGAACGAATGCGGGCTCGTCTATTCGACGGAGCAGATCGCCGCCCTGTCCGATGTCTGTCATCGTCATGGATTGCGCCTGCACATGGACGGCGCGCGCTTCGCGAACGCTCTCGTGGCGCTCGGCTCATCGCCCGCCGAGATGACCTGGAGGAGCGGCGTCGACATCCTCTCCTTTGGCGCCACGAAGAATGGCTGCCTCGCCGCGGAAGCGATCGTCGTCTTCGATCCGGAGCTCGCGCGGACCCTGGAGTATCGCCGCAAGCGCTCCGGCCACACCCTGTCGAAAGGGCGCCTGCTTGCCGCCCAGCTCGAAGGTTATCTCGCCAATGATCACTGGCTCGACAACGCCCGTCACGCGAACCGCATGGCGACGCGGCTTGCACAGGGGCTGAGGAGCCTGCCGGGCGTGCGGCTCGCATGGCCCACGGAGGCGAACGAGGTGTTCCCGATCCTGCCCCGGAGCATGGATGCGGCGCTGAAATCCGCCGGCGCCGTTTATCATCCCTGGTCCGGTGCAAGCCTCGCGCCTGGCGAGCAGGTCCGAGCGGATGAGATCCTCGTTCGGCTCGTCACATCGTTCGCGACCTGTGAGGAGGATGTAAGGCGCTTCCTCAGCATTGCCGAGGCCGCCGCGAGCAAAGCCGGCGCCTGAAGCGCCGGATGAGGCGGCACGGTCTGGGTCTGCCGCAGGCTCGCCTCAATTGGCCGCGATGGTCCAGCGCAACAATGCACAAAGGGAATGCGGGGAAGGCTATGGCTTCGTCCGAGCTGCGCGTGAGCGCGCGTCGTATTGCGCGCATCGTCGCCCTTGGCGCCGGGCTTGCGCTCGTCGGAACGACGGGGGCTGTTGCGCAATGGTTCGACCGAGGCGGGCCGCTGCCGGCCGATGCGGTCACCCGCATGCTGATGCGGCGCGGCTTTCTGGAAATCGATCCTCCACGCTTCCGCGGCGATGTCTATGTCGTGACGGGCGTGAATGCCCGGGGCATCCGGGTGCGCCTCGTCATCGACGCCTATGACGGCATGGTCCTGACGCGGACCCCTCTCGACGAGGCCCTCGTGCCGCCCCGCGACATAGGCAGGGAACGCATGGCCCGCCGCCTCCCGGGCGAACCGTATGGCGAGGAACTTCGCGAGGACGACGCCTTCGATCTCGACGAGGAGCTTCCTCCTCCGCCGCAAGCGCGGGGCCGCATCGATCGTGGCGAGCTTGCGCCCCCTCCGCTCACGCAGGGCCATCGGGACGATCAATTCCCACGTCAGCGCGAGGCGAGGCGAGCGGAGCCGACGCCAGCCCCGAAGGGCTCGGGAGCAGCCCCGACCGCGCCAAAGCCTGCCGTCGAGGCGAAGAAGCCCGAGACTGAGCGAAAGGCACCGGCGACGGCCGCTCTTCCCAGCGCTCCAGCAAAGGCGGCCGAGCCGGGGGCGATGCCGCGGGCCGGCGCAGCAATGGAGCCATCGGAGGCCGCAACCCCAAAAGGCGAGGCAACCAAGCCGGAGGACAAGGCCGCCTCGCAAGCTCACAGGACAGCGGAACAGGCGCCGAATCGGCCGGTGCGGGTCATCGAGGGGGTGACGCCCATCCTTCCGCAGAGTGCCGAGCCGCCCAAGATCGTGGTCGAGGAGCCGCCGCCGGTCACCCCGCCGACGAGCCTCGAATAGGGCGCCGCAAGACGCGCGCCCTGGTCACCCTTACGCCTGGGCGGCGTGCTCCGGCGTGACGAAGGCGATGCGCACCATGTTGGTAGCGCCGGGAGTGCCGAAGGGGACTCCCGCGACGATGATCACCCGGTCGCCGACTTCGGCGAATCGCTCCCGAACGGCGAACTTGCAGGCGCGGAAGGCCATGTCATCCACGTCGCTCGCGTCCTTGGTGACGATCGCATGAACACCCCAGACGAGAGCGAGCCGGCGCGCCGTTTCCCGACGCGGGGTAAGAGCGAGCACCGTCGAGTTCGGCCGCTCGCGGGCAAGGCGCAGGGCCGTAGCGCCCGAAAAGGTCCAGGCCACCACGGCCTTGAGGCCGAGCGTGTCGGCGATCTGATGCGAGGCCGCGGCGATGGCGTCCGAGCCGGTCGCTTCGGGCTCAGCCCGTTGTGCCGCGATGATGTTCCAATAATGAGGATCCCGCTCTACCTCCTCGGCAATGCGGTTCATCATCGCCACCGCTTCGATCGGATACTGGCCGGACGCGCTCTCGGCGGAGAGCATGATGGCGTCGGCGCCTTCGAAGACGGCCGTCGCCACGTCCGACACTTCGGCCCGGGTCGGCACCGGACTTGAAATCATCGATTCCAGCATCTGCGTCGCGACCACCACCGGCTTGCCGTAGCGGCGGCAGGCGCGGGTGATGCGTTTTTGCAGACCAGGCACCTTTTCGAGCGGCATCTCGACGCCGAGGTCTCCGCGCGCCACCATGAGCGCGTCGGATGCTTCGAGGATCTCGTCGAGCCGAGTGATCGCCTGCGGCTTCTCGATCTTCGTCATGATGAGCGCGCGGCCACGCGCCATCTTGCGTCCCTCGGCGATATCCTCGGGCCGCTGCACGAAGGAGAGGCCGATCCAGTCCACGCCGGCGTTGATGGCCGCCTCGAGATCGGTGCGGTCCTTTTCGGTCATGGCGGCGACCGGGATCGTGGTGTCGGGCAGGTTGACGCCCTTGCGGTTCGAGATCTTGCCGCCTACGTCGACGCGCGTCACGGCGCGTCCCTTCTTCACCTCCTCGACGGTCAAGCGGAGCTTGCCGTCGTCCATGAGGACGGTGTGTCCTTCTTCGAGCGAGTTGAGGATTTCCGGGTGCGGCAGGAATACGCGCTTTGCATCGCCCGGCGACTCGTCGGAGTCGAGAACGAAGCGGCTGCCTTCCTTCAACACGGCGCCGTCTCCAGAGAAGGCGCCTAACCGCAGCTTCGGTCCCTGCAGATCGGCAAGGATGGCGATGGGGCGCTTGTAGCGCGCCTCGACGTCGCGGATAGCCTCGACCCGTTCGCGCAGCTTGTCGCGGCTGAGATGGCTCATGTTGAGGCGGAAGGTATCGGCTCCTGCCTCGAAGAGCTTGGCGATCATCTCCGGCTTCTCGGAGGCCGGGCCCAGCGTGGCGATGATCTTCGTCCGCCGCGAACGCTTCATCCGTTTCTCCTCCTGTCGCGCGACAACCGGCTGGCGCCTCAACGGGAGGCGGCGCCCGGCCGGTTCGGGTCGGTGAGTTGGATCGTCCAATGCTTCTGCTCTCCGGTATCGATCTCGAAGAAACCCTGCCGGTCAAAGCCCCGCGCCAGGCAGTCCTCGACGCCGCGGATCGTGAACTCGCGATCCTTGGTGCACATGAAGGCACGCCCGCTCCACTCCCCGCCGCGATCGTAGTCGACGCCGTAGATGTAGTAGTAGCGGGCTGCGAGGTCGCCCTTCAGAAGGGTCTCGCAGGCACGCGGGTTCAGGTTCCACCATCCTTCGGTCACCCAGCCTTGCGCGTCGCGATAGCCAAGAGCGATGCCGACGCGGCTCGTGGTGAGGTTGCACAGGCGAAGATCGGCGTGAGCTGCCGGCGCCGCAAGGACGATCGTCAGGACGACAAGCGCGCTCGACCAAGACAGTCTCCGAGAGCCGCTCCGCCGATTGGAGCGGGGGGCACGCCTCACGGACAGACGGCGCGCCTGCCGGCAGGCCCAGTCAGCCAACCAGGATGATTCGGCAGTCATTGACGTTGGTTCGGGTCGGTCCGCACGTGACGAGGTCGCCCAATCGCGCGAAGAAATTCGTCGAATCATTGGCGGCCAGCAAGGCTTCCGGATCGAGCCCGAGAGCTCTTGCCCGGGCAAGCGTCGTCTCGTCAATGAGGGCCCCGGCCGGGTCGTCGGCGGCGCCGCCGCCGCCATCGGTTCCATCGGTGTCGGCGGCGAGCGCGGCAATTCCTGGGGCTCCGTCAAGGGCGATGGCGAGTGCCTGCGCATATTCCTGGTTGGGACCGCCACGGCCCTTGCCTTTGATGGTCACGGTAAGCTCGCCGCCCGATAAGATGGCGGCGCGGCGGCCGGCGGCGCTGAGCTCTTGCGCGAGCCGGGCATGGGCAGCCGCGACTTCGCGCGCCTCTCCCTCCAGGTCGGCACCGAGCACGACGGGCTCATAGCCCGCGGCCTCGGCCTCTTTTGCAGCCGCGGCGATGGCCTCTGAGGGCCGGGCGATAATCCGGTATTCGGCGTGCTCGAAGGCCGGGTCGCCGGGCTTCGGGCTCTCGTTCGACGGGTCGGCGAGAAGCGCCGCGGCTGCCGGCGGAGCCGTAATCTGGTGCCGATCGAGGACGGCGCGGGCCTCGGCGAGGGTCGACGGGTCTGGGACCGTTGGGCCTGACGCGATCACTGCGGGGTCGTCGAAGGGCACGTCGGAGATGGCCAAGGTGAGGATTCTGGCCGGGGCCGCAAGCCGCGCCAGCCGCCCGCCCTTGATGCGCGACAGGTGTTTGCGGACCGTGTTGATCTCGTGAATGGTCGCTCCTGACCGGAGAAGGGCCCGGGTCAAGGCCTGCTTGTCCGATAAGGTGAGCGCTCCGGCAGGGGCGATCCAGTTGGCCGAGCCGCCCCCCGACAGCAGCACCAGGACAAGATCGCCCGCACGGGCCTCTTGCGCAAGCAGGAGCGTCCGCTCGGTAGCCGCAAGTCCCTCGGCGTCAGGTACCGGGTGTCCCGCCTCGACGACCGGAATCAGCCCGGCGGGCTCGCCATAGCCATGGCGAGTCACCGCAAGGCCGACGAGCCGCTCCGGACCAAGGCCACGGGCGCGGTAGAAGCGCTCGGCCACGGCGGCCATACTCGCGGCCGCTTTGCCGGCGGCGAGGACGATCAAGCGCCCTGTCTGAGGAGGTGGGGGTAAGTGTGGCGGCAGGCAGACGCTCGGATGAGCTGCGGCGACGGCGGCGTCGAACATGCGCCGCAGCGTCTGCCGCTTGGCTTCGAGAGGGCCCGTCATGCGGAAGCTCCGGACGCTTGCGGGCGGGCGACCCAGATTCCCAACAGAATGAGTGCGCCGCCAAGCCCCTGGATCAGGGTGAGACGCTCACCAAGCAAAGCCCATCCAAAGGCGGCCGTCGCGACCGCCTCCAGGAAGATGACGAGGGAAGAGAAGGTGGCCGGCAGCCGCCCGAGCGCGACCGACAGGAGCCCCTGCCCGCCGGCGTGGCTGATCCAGGCGAGGCCGATAAGCGCAAGCCAACCGGGGGTGTCCGCTGGGATTACGCGCGGTTCCAGCATCAGCGCCACGGGAAGGAGGGCAGCCGCGGTGATCGCGCTTGCCTCGAAGGTCACGCGCCCGGCGCCTCCGTCTTGGCGCGCGCGCTCGACGAAGAGGAAATAGAGCCCAAAGAAGAAAGCGGTGGCGATGCCTTGCAGGTCGCCCTTTACCCGTCCGGGGTCGGCCTCAAGGCTCGCGCCGATGAGCGCAAGGCCGCCGAGAAGACACAAGAGAAGGCCGAGCACCGTTCCGCGCGCGATGCGCTGCCGCAGGATGAGCCAGGCGATCGCCACCACGAAGAACGGGGCCGTCGTCGCGAAGAACGTGGCGTTGGCGACGGTCGTGTGAAGAATGGACAGGTGCCAGAAGAAGAGATCGCCTGCGAAGGCAAGCCCTGCGAGCACCGTCGCGCCACCAAGGGGCCGTGGCGCGGGTCTGCCTTCGCCCACCTCTTCAAGGCGCATCCAGAGGAACAGTACGGGAAGAGCAAGCGCCACGCGCCAGAAGGCGCTGGCGAACGGGCCGATCTCGGCCGCGGCCGCATAGCGGACGAAAATGGCCGAAAAGCCAAGCGCGACCGCACCCGCGACGAGCGCCACGAATGCAGGGAGAAGGCCGGTCTCGACCCGGCGCGTGGCAGCGTCGCTCGAAGCCATCAAGCCGACATGAAGGAATCAGGTCCGAAGATCGCGTTGTCAGCACCTCTATGAGAGTTTAAGCCCCTCGTCACCCCTTTGAGACGGCAACGGCTCGATCCGACCGAGAGGGTATCGCGGAAAGGCATTGGTCATGAAAGGCATCGATTCCAAGATGCAGACTGAGCTCGAGGCAGCGGCTTTCCGGCGGCTCCTGGAGCATCTGCGCGCGCGGGCCGACGTCCAGAACATCGACCTCATGAACCTCGCCGGCTTCTGCCGCAACTGCCTCTCCAACTGGCTGAAGGAAGCCGCCGATGCGCGCGGCATTCCTCTCTCCAAGGAGGCGAGCCGCGAACACGTCTATGGCATGCCTTACGAGGAGTGGAAGGCACGCCACCAGGGCGAGGCCTCGCCCGAGAAGCTGCGCGAGTTCGAGAAGAACAGACCATCCCATTGAGCTGCCCTCTGCAGGCCGTCAGGGGCGTCAGGCCAGGGAGGCGCAGCGGCAGTGTCGGGGCGGAGGCACCTCGACCGTCCTTGGAGCGCAACGGCTGCCGCGCCGATCGTGGCGACGGGCCCGATGCTGCAAGGGGAAATCCATGTCCAGGATATCGTCCAAGATCTCTCCGTGCCTGTGGTTCGCTGACGAGGCCGAGGAGGCCGCGCAGTTCTACGTCTCCCTCTTTCCCGAGTCTCGCATCGACCGTGTGCAGCGGAACGTGATGGACAGCCCGGCGGGACGCGCAGGGTCGGTCCTCGTCGTCGAGTTTACGCTGGCGGGGCAACGTTTCCTGGCGCTGAATGGGGGCAGGCCTTTCGATTATACCCATGCGATCTCGTTCCACGTGGACTGCGCGGATCAGGCGGAGGTGGACAGGCTTTGGGAGGCGCTCTCCGCAGGCGGCCGCGTGGAGCAGTGCGGCTGGCTCAAAGACCGCTACGGTGTACCATGGCAGATCGTGCCCACCGTGCTCGGCGAAATGCTGGGCGACAAAGATCCAGCCAGAGCGCAGCGGGTGATGCAAGCCATGCTGCAGATGGTGAAGCTCGACATTGCCGGACTGAGAAAGGCCTATGAAGGGCTGACCGGCGCATAGGCGGCGCTTGGGGGCCTCCTGCAGGAGAGGCGCGTCGCCGCACCCGGATCGCACCACCCTTCGCGCCGTCCCCGGAGTTCACATCACAGCTCGCCGAGTGGCACATCGGCCCGCTTGACGTCACGCAAGCGGGCGGGCACGCGGGATAGTCGACGAATCCATCAAGGCGGGACGGACCTCATGCTCGACAAGAATCCCGTGGCCACCGAGTCGGTCGCCGCGGATCAGTTGAAGAGCCTCATCGAGCGCATCGAGCGCCTCGAAGAGGAGAAGGCAGCCATCGCAGGGGACATCAAGGAGGTCTATGCCGAGGCGAAAGCCAACGGCTTCGACACCAAGGCCATGCGGAAGATCGTGGCCATCCGCAAGAAGGACTTTGCCGAACGGCAGGAAGAAGAGGCGATCCTCGATCTCTATATGCAAGCGCTCGGGATGGCGTAATCTCCGCCCGAGCGAGCGGGAAGGGGGCCCATGACCGGCAAGGCGAGGCTTGGCTTCATCGGCATCGGGCTGATGGGCGAGGCGATGACGCGGCGGCTCCTCGACAAGGGCTGGCCGGTTACGGTGTGGAATCTGGAGCCCGAGCGGCTGGAGACGGTGGTCCCTTATGGTGCCGTCGCGGCGCCCTCCCCGAAGGCGGTCACGGAGGCGAGCGACATCGTGCTGATGTGCGTGCTGCACACGGCCGCCGTCGAGAGCTGCGTCTTTGGTCCCGAGGGCGTCGCCGCCGCCGGGCGGCCCGACAAGCTCCTCGTCGACTTCTCCACCGCCGATCCCGCCGCGACCGCGGAGATGGCGGCGCGCCTGCGACGCGAGACCGGTATGGGCTGGGTCGATGCGCCGGTCTCCGGCGGGCCGATGCTGGCCCGCGAGGGCGCCATGACGGTCATGGCTGGGGGCGAGGCGGCGGACATCGAGCGCATCCGGCCGCTCATGGCCGACATGGCCGGCAACTTCACCTATATGGGGCCGAACGGCGCCGGGCAGACCGCCAAGATCATCAACCAGGCGATCGTCGGGACCGGCTTCGTCCTGATGGCCGAGGCGCTGATCCTCGCCGAGAAGGCCGGCATCGACGCGGCGCGCCTGCCCCAATGCCTTGCCGGCGGCTTCGCCGATTCCGCGCTCCTGCAGAAGCTCTATCCCATCATGCAGGCCCGGGATTTCGATCCGCCGCGGGCCTATGCGCGCCAGCTCCTGAAGGACCTGAAGGCGGTCAAGGAGTTCGCCCGCGGTCTCGGGCTCGCGCTGCCGGTGGTGGAGACCGCAACCGAGCAGTACGGCCGCTTCGTGGCCCAGGGCAATGAGATGGCCGAGTCGCTCTCGGTCATCCGCCTTTACGAGCAGAAGACATGACCGCCGATTGGCGCGCGATCCTCGCCGCGACGCCGATCGTCGACGCCCACCAGCATTTCTGGGATCTGTCCCGCAACTCCTACCCCTGGCTCTGCGACCCGGAGCCGATCCCCTTTCGCTACGGCGACTACTCCGCGCTGAGGCGCAACTATCTGCCGCCCGACTACCGGCGGGACACCGCGTGCTGCCGCATCGTCGCGACGGTCCATATGGAAGCGGAGTGGGACCGCGCCGATCCGGTGGCCGAGACGCGCTGGCTGGAGGCAGTCGCCGCCGAGCACGGCCTGCCGAGCGCCTGCGTCGCCCATGCGGCGCTCGACCGGGAGGACGTGGCCGAGGTGCTGGCCGCGCAAGCGGCGCGGCCGCTTGCGCGCGGCATCCGCCACAAGCCGGCGGCGGTCTCGTCCCCAGGGGAGGCGAAGCGCGGCGCGCCAGGTTCCATGGACGATCCGCGATGGCGGGCGGGCTATGCGCTCCTTGAGCGCCACGGGTTTTCCTTCGACCTGCAGACGCCCTGGTGGCATCTCGACGCCGCCGCGGAACTCGCCCGCGACTTCCCCGCGACGCCGATCATCCTCAACCACACCGGGCTTCCCGCCGACCGCAGCGACGAGGGCCTCGCCGGCTGGCGCCGCGCCATGGGGCGCCTTGCCGAGGAGCCGAATGTGTGCGTCAAGATCTCGGGCCTCGGCCAGCCGGGGAAGGCCTGGACGCTCGAGTCGAACGGGCCGATCATCCGCGACACGATCGCGATTTTCGGCGTCGAGCGCTGCCTCTTTGCCTCGAATTTCCCCGTGGACGGGCTCACCGCGCGTTTCGAGGACGTCGTCAGCGTCTTCGCGCAGGCCATCGCGGACCGGCCGCCGGAGGATTGGCGCAGGCTCCTCCACGACAACGCGGTGCGGGTTTACCGGCTATAGCGCCGCCTCTGCCAGAGGAGGAAAGGCTCACGCTCCTGCAACTCTCTTGCGAGAGAGGGACAGACAAGCCATCGCTTTCGGAGGGCATTTCCTTTGAAGGACAAAGCGGAATCTATCATGATGAATAATCGAATCTATAAGACCAGCTTCGCAAGCGTCTATCCGTTGTATGTTGCCAAGGCGGAGAAGAAAGGGCGCACGAAGGCGGAAGTTGATGAAATCATTTGCTGGTTAACGGGATACAGTCGAAGCGAGCTGCAAACGCAGTTGGACAAAAAGACAGACTTTGAAACCTTCTTTGCAGAAGCTCCACGGCCTCACCCGGCCCGAACTGCGATCAAAGGTGTGATCTGCGGTGTCCAGGTGGAGGAGATAAAGGAGCCAACCATGAAGGAGATTCGCTATTTGGATAAGCTGATTGATGAACTTGCGAAAGGCAAAACAATGGATAAGATATTACGCAAGCAATAAAGGCGCCGTCAGGTCGCGCGGCCTCATAAGATCGATGTAATTCTTGGATGGACGCCTCTGTCGTTCGAGTGCCCTATGCGGAACCTGGCCCATAAGGGCCGCGCCCCCGGGCTGCAGGGTCGAACACGCTCGACCACGAGTGCTTCGAAGTCGGCCGCTCCGCCTCGCTCAGACACCATGAAACCAAAGCCGCCAGCCTCCAGGCCGTAGCCAGCCTAAGCAGACGATCACTTCGTCAACATGCCGGAACGCGCCCGCAGGCTCTGCCACGCCTCCGCGAAGCGCCGCGCGCTCTCGCGCACCTCGGCCGGCGAGGCGGAGGGCGAGAACAGGGCCGAGCCGAGGCCGAAGCCGTCGGCGCCGGCCTCGACATAGGGCTTCATGGTGTCCGGCTTGATGCCGCCGACCGCGAGAAGGATCGTGTCCGGCGGAAGGACCGCCCGCCAAGCCTTCACGACGACCGGCGGCAGGTTCTCGGCCGGGAACATCTTGAGCCCGGTCGCTCCGGACTTCAGCGCCGCGAAAGCCTCGTTCGGCGTTGCGACGCCGGGCGTGCAGGCAAGGCCAAGCTCCGTGCTGCGGGCGATCACCGCCGGGTCGGAATGGGGCATCACGATGAGCCCCCCGCCGGCGTCGCGCACCCGCCCCACGTCGTCCGGGTCGAGCACCGTGCCGGCGCCGATGAGCGCCTGCCGGGCAAACGCCTTCGCCAACCGCTCGATGCTCTCGAAAGGACAAGGCGAGTTCAGCGGCACCTCGATGATGCGAAAGCCCGCCTCGACCAGCGCGCCGCCAATGGCTTCGGCGTTCTCCGGCTTCAAGCCGCGCAAGATGGCGACGAGCGGCAGGGGCGAGAGGGCATCGCGGAAGGGTGGCATGGGGCGCTCCGAATTCTGAGGCGGGTGTGGCGCGGTCGCTGATGGAAAGCAACCGCCTGCCGGAGCGGTCCGCCGTGCGGCCGCCCGCGGCGCCGCTGTCGTCAACCGTTGATCCGCGTCTCGCAATGGTGCACGGAGGAGGGATGATCGAACGCAAGGGCAAGGGCCTCGAAGGAGGCCTCACCAACTACGGCGATCCCGCCTTCGCCGCCTATTTGCGCCGCTCGTTTGCCCGCTCCATGGGCTACTCGCGGGAGCTCTTGAGCAAGCCGGTGGTGGGCATCGCCCAGACGGCGAGCGGGTTCAACAACTGCCATCGCGGCGTGCCGGACCTCGTCGAGGCGGTCAAGCGGGGCGTGCTTGCCGCCGGGGCGCTGCCGCTCGACTTTCCCGTCATCTCGCTCGGCGAGGTGTTCCTCTCGCCCACCAGCATGATGTACCGCAACCTGATGGCCATGGCCGCCGAGGAAATGATCCGCGCCCAGCCCATGGACGCGGTCGTTCTCATCGGCGGTTGCGACAAGACGCTGCCCGCTCTCGTGATGGGGGCGGCTTCTGCCGGCAAGCCGGCAATCGCACTCGCCACCGGGCCGATGATGACGTCGAAATACCGCGGCGAGCGCCTGGGCGCCTGCACCGATTGCCGCCGCTTCTGGGCAAACTACCGGGCGGGGCGCATCGATGCCGACGAGATCGAGACGGTCGAGGGAAGGCTCGCGACGACAGCCGGTACCTGCGCCGTCATGGGCACGGCTTCCACGATGGCGATCCTTCTTGAGGTGATGGGCCTGATGCTGCCGGGCACCGCGGCCATCCCGGCCGTGCACGCCGACCGTCTGCGGGCCGCCGAGGCGACGGGGCGGGCGGCGGTCGAACTCATCGGCTCAGACCGCACCATCGACCGCGTCGTGACGCAGGCGAGCATCGACAACGCCATGCGGGCGCTGCTTGCGGTCAGCGGTTCCACCAACGCGGTAGTGCACCTTGCCGCCATCGCAGGGCGTCTCGGGCTCAAGCTCGACCTCAACCGCCTCAACGCCCTTTCGGACGAGACGCCGGTGCTGGTGGACCTGAAGCCCACAGGCGAAGGCTACATGGAGGATTTCTTCGCGGCCGGCGGCGTTGGCGCGCTGCTTAGGCGCATGAGCGCCAGGTTCGACCTCGAGGCCCGGACGGTGACGGGGGACACCTTGGCCGACTGGGTGCCGCCGCATGATGACTTCATCGACTCGGCTGTCATCCGGCCCGCGGACAATCCGGTGAGCGACAAGGGCGGCCTCGTCGCGCTCTACGGCAGTCTGGCGCCGAAGGGCGCCATCTTGAAGCGGGCGGCAGCGGACGAGCGGCTGTTCGAGACGACGGCCCGCGCCGTGGTGTTCGACTCCCTGGAGGACCTCTCAAACCGGATCGACGATCCCAACCTCGATGTCGCCCCAGAGGACGCGCTGGTGTTGCGCAACGCCGGTCCGAAAGCCTGCGGCATGCCGGAGGCGGGCTATCTCCCCATCCCCAAGAAGCTTGCCGCGGCCGGGGTGAAGGACATGCTTCGCCTCTCCGACGCCCGCATGAGCGGAACCGCCTTCGGCACCATCGTCCTGCACATTGCGCCGGAGGCGGCCGACGGCGGGCCGCTGTCGCTCGTCGAGACCGGCGATCGCATCCGCCTCAGCGTGCGCGAGCGGCGGCTCGATCTTCTCGTCGACCAGGAGACACTCGAGAAGCGCCGGGCGAGGAGGGTGACGCCCGCGCCCGCGCCCGTCCGCGGGTGGGCGCAGCTCTACCACGGCCACGTGCTCCAGGCGGACGAAGGCTGCGACCTCGACTTTCTGCGCCACGCCTCTGCCTTAGCGTGATCTTCGGAAGGGGCCGGCTCTCCAGCCCCTCAGGTCAGCGCAAGACAGGCAAGGGGCGCACGGCGGGACCGGTAAAGCGGTCCGCCTTCAAATCGCTCGTCGGCTTGGGAGAAAAGCCCAGGGCGAGACCAGCCACCGGCGCGGCCACGAGACCGCCGGGAGCCGTCGGTTGCGCTTTGGCGCGGGCCGTTGCCACCTTCACTGGCGTGGTTGGCTCTGGAGCACTGGCGACGGCCGCGAAGAGAGCCCGCAACTGCGCACGATCGTCCGTTCTTGGCCCGATCGGTCGGGACGGCGGTGTCGGCTCGGCCGTCGGGATCAGAGGCAGGGGACCTGCCGAGGCGAGCGTGACCGGCCGCGCCGGCGGCATCGGCGCGAAGGCGACGGCCACGCCTTCTTCGATGAGATCGTCGGGGCGCTTCGGCGGCATGGGAACAAGGGCGACGGGGGGATCGACAGCCGCGGCGGTGCTTGGTGGAACGCTCGCCTCCGCGGCGGCGACCTGCGCTTCGGGCTGCCGCTTCTGCGGTGCAGGAGCGCGTGCGGAAGCCGCCCGTTCGTTGCCGGTGAGGAAGGCGTACATGCCGGCATCGTCACTGTTGGCGGAGGATGCATAAGCGACGACGCCTGGATCCACGCTGCGGCCGCGCGCGGTGCGCGTGCGCTGCAGCCCATAGAACTCGCCATCCTCCTCGTCGTCTTCGCCGCCGAACAGGGCTGCCCAGAGGCTGCGCCTGCGCCCACCGCTTTCCTCGGCAGAGGCGTAGGCCGAAGCGCCGGAGACCGTGCCGCCGCGAGCGAGAATCTCGGCCTTGGCGAGTTCGTAGCCCGGCAGCGGCTTGCCGTCCCGAGGCAGGTGGACCGTCTTGCCGTCGGGGAACAAACGGGCGAGCTGCTCGCGGGTCATCCGCGGCCAAGCGCGAACGCTGCCTGAATCGAGATGGACGAACTGATGGGCGGACGAAGGATAGAAGCCGACGCCGCCGTGCTGCAGCCGCATGGCGATGGCCCGGACTCGCGCCATGTCGACGTCCGGAAGATAGAAATCCATCGCCTTGCCGAGCATGTGCTGGCTGTACTCGGCCACGCGCCGCGAGCGGCGTCGCAACATGGCGTTGGTCTCGGGGCTGCGGTAGGCGGAGACGACATGGACGGGATCCCGCGCGCCGACGGAGCGGTAGGTCTCCCAGACGATGTCGAACAGGCGCGGATCCATCTGCGTCTGCTGATCGGTGCGCCAATCGCGAAGGAAATAGTCGAGCTGAGCGAGCGCTGAGGAGTCGTAGGATCCGCTGCGCTTGAAAGTGACCGTAAGCGAGTCCTTGCGATGCTCATGGAAGAGGGTGAGAGTGCGCGTGTCGCCGTTCGCCACGGCGTCTTGAGTTCCGCTCGTCGCGCTCAAGAGGAGGGCCAGCGTCGTCAACCCCAAGGCGGCAGCCCTGACGGCGCGCCGGCTCGCCCGGGCCGCAGTCGCGGCACCACCTGATCGCGGTTGATCCACGCCGAAACTCGCCCCTTGCATCCGCGTCCTGCGCGGCGTTCACGGTGAACGGAGAGTTGCCGAGAAGGCTTACCGTCCCGTTAAGAGCCCGCCTTGTCCCACACAGCCCCGCTTAGGGTGACAAGATGGCGAAATAATGCCCCGGCATGCAACGCTTGTTATCGCTCACGGCGGCTACCTCTTTAAGCTCTCCTTCCGTGAGGGAAGAGGGAGGACAAGCCGTGCGGCCGAATGCTTTCATTCTTGCCGTTGCACTTTCCACGCCGGCAGGTGTCGCTGACGCTCAGCAGGTTCTCAAGAACGAGCCGCCGGTCGGAGGCCTGCGGAGTGGCGAGGTGGTCTTCGTCGACAATGGAAAATGCCCCAAGGGGCAGATCCTACGGTTCTCTGCTGGCGTCATGGTAGGCCGGAATCCGACAGCTGCCGGCGGCCAGGGGAGGAAACGGGAGTGCGTGCCGCGGCCCCCCGGCACATAGCTGCTGAAGCGATGCGCTGAACCATTGTGGGCGCAGGACGGGATGGCCCGCATGGGCGTCATGATGATCAAGCGCGCATATGCTGCCTGCCTTTGCGGGCCAGCACTTGACGCGGGAAATGCCGTATGCGGCTTGGCGGCTATCGTGTCACCCACCAGAAATAGGATGGAGTGTAAGGCGTATAGTAGGGATAGGGTGGTGGATAAGCATAGCGAACGGCCGCTTGCGCCCGTCGAGGCGGCGCGCGGCGGGCCGCCGTCCGGACGCGTGTGGCCTCGGTCGCCTTCGGGGCGGTCTGGGCCACGGCCGTGCCGTCGCTGGGAAGCCCCAGAGCAACCCGGACCTTGTTGTTGAAGGCGTAAAGATCGGCGACCCGCGTCAGCTCGCCCCGGTTGCCGACGGCCAGCGTGAAGTAAGTCAGGTGCACGGGGATTTTTTCGGGCAGGCGGATGGTGCGCTCGCCCTTGCCGATGAGGCTCTTTAGCCGCGCCTCGGTCCACTCGGCGCCGAGCACAAAATCGGCGAAGCGGAAGGGCTGGTCGAGGCGTACACAGCCATGGCTGAACGCCCGGCGCTCGGCCGAAAACAGGTTCCGATTCGGCGTGTCGTGCAAATAGACGGAGTGCTGGTTCGGGAACATGAACTTGATGAAGCCAAGCGCGTTGCGCTCGCCCGGCGGTTGCCGGATCGACCATCCGCCATCCTTCGTACGCCTGACCTCGTAGCCGCGCGCGGCAGCAAGGGCGGGATCGGAATGGAACTCGTTCCGAAAGATCGAGGGCGGCACATACCAGGACGGATTGACGACGGCGTGGTCCATCTCGTCGGAAAAGATCGGCGTCGGCGTCTCGGGCTTGCCGACGATGACGCGCGCCTCGTGGATCGGGCGCCCGTTCTCGACGAGGCGCAGCTTGAATTCCGGAACGTTGACCCAGACGTGTCGGCGGCCGAGATCGGCAGGAAGCCAGCGCCAACGCTCCATATTGGCGATGATGTCGCCTTCAAGCTGCGACAGGGAGCGGCTGCCCTCGCCAGCCGGAGCCTTGCCGCTGCGGACGTCTGCGAGCTTCGCCTTGAGCGCGAGATAGCCCGAGTGAGGCGGTTGATAGGACGCGAGCGCCGCCCCAGGGTCGGCGGCGGCCGCAATCCTGGTAAGGACGGCGTCGCCTGAGGGCAGGTCGAGCTTAGGGGTGATCAGCCGTGACAGCCGCGCCGGTTCAATGCGGGCGCCGCGCGCGTCCCGAGCATATTGCACCGCCGTGGCGCTGAGCCTCAACTCCGCTGCAGCGATCTCGGCCGCCGCTTGGCCCCGCGTCGGTTCGGGAGGCACCGGTATCGGGTAGTCCGAGGCTTCGAGGCCGTCTTCCTCCGCCTTCCTGATTTGGGCGATGAGGGCACGAGCCGCTGGCGTCCAGGTCCCTTCGCCCCCGATCCAGAGGGGCTTGAATCCGCCAAGTGCATAGAAGGCGGCGATCGCCTCGCGTTCCTTGCGCGGCAGCTTGGGATGGATCTGGAACTGAGGATCGCCGAGGTGGCGCGCGATGGCATCCGGCAAGAGATCCGCGAGGGTGAAGGCGACGGGAGCGTCAGGCGGCGGAGGCAGGCTGACGATCTCCGCCGGCCCGGAGGAATCGGTGGCCTCGGCGCGGGGCGCGGCCATGAGGGTGACGAGGAGCGCTATGAAGGCTGATCGCGGCAGGCCCATGGTCAATCCCCTCGATCCTGCCGGGCGACGCAGGCACGGCTCAGACGCGTCTTTTCTTCGACGAAGGCCGACACTGCGCAAGAGCGACCTTCGCGAGGGCGACGCACCATCATGATAACGCAGATCAGGCTCAACGGCTCCGCTTGTCGCGCCGCGTTCATGCCGCAGCCTCTGCGCTCCCGTCGAGACCGAGCTCCTTGAGCTTGCGATAGAGGGTCGACCGGCCGATGCCAAGGCGGCGGGACACCTCCGACATGTGACCGCGATAGTGCTGGAGCGCGAAACGGATGATCTCCCCTTCGAGCTCATCGAGTTTGCGGATGTCGCCGCCAGCATCGACGAGGCTCAGGCTGTGCGGGTCGCGCACCTCGACCCGGACGATCTCCCGTACGGGGGCCGGCCCGCCCTCGGGCGCTGCCGGAGCGGGCGGGATCCGGACGTCGAACCCGTCGACCTGCGCGGCGATCTGGGGGAATTCGGCAACCGTCAGCTCATCGCCGTCGGCGAGCACGACGGCGCGAAAGATGGCGTTTTCGAGCTGGCGCACATTGCCCGGCCACTCGTAGCGGGTGAGCAACGCCAGAGCCTCCGCCGAGAGGCCGCGCACACGCTTCCCCTCCTCGGCGGCAAAGCGCGCCAGGAACGAGCGGGCGAGGTCGGGAATGTCCTCCCGGCGCGCTCGCAACGGAGGCAGCGTCATGGGAAAGACGTTGAGGCGGTAATAGAGGTCCTCCCGGAAGCGGCCCTGCTTCACGAGATCCAAGAGGCTCCTGTTCGTGGCCGATATGAGGCGGATGTCGACTCGCACCGGCCTCTTGCCGCCGACGGGATCGACCTCTCCCTCCTGGATGGCGCGCAGGAGTTTCACCTGGGCCTCGAGCGGCAACTCGCCGATCTCGTCGAGGAACAGAGTGCCGCCGGAGGCCTCGACGAACTTGCCGACATGCCGCTCCGTGGCGCCGGTGAAGGCGCCCTTCTCATGCCCGAAGAGAATCGATTCGACGAGATTTTCGGGAATCGCACCGCAGTTGACCGCGACAAAGGGTTTCCCGCGGCGGTCGCTTGAGCCCTGGATCGCGCGGGCGAGCACCTCCTTGCCGACGCCGGACTCGCCCTCGATCACGACAGGAATGTTCGATTTGGCGGCGCGTTCGGCGAGCCGGATGACGCGCATCATGTCCGGGCTTTTGCTTGCCAGGTCCTGGAAGGTGAGGGCGCCAGCCGCCCGCCGGCCGAGCCGCCGGACCTCGCCCTCGAGCGAATTGACGCGCATCGCGTTCTTGATCGAGACCTGGAGGCGCTCCGCCCCGACCGGCTTGACGACGAAATCGATCGCTCCGGCCCGCATCGCCGAGACGACAGTCTCGATCGAGCCATGCGCCGTCTGCACGACGACCGGGGTCTCGATCCCGGCCTCCCGCATCTTGGCAAGCACGCCGAGGCCGTCGAGGGACGGCATGACGAGATCGAGGATGACCACATCGACGCGGGCCCCCTCCGGGGAGCGCAGGATGGCGAGCGCCTGCTCGCCGCCTTCGGCAACAAGCGCCTCGAAGCCGAAGCGTCGCACCATGGCCTCGAGCAGACGGCGCTGAACGGGATCGTCGTCGACGAGGAGAAGGGTGCCCGACATGAGGGGGAGGCTTCCAACGGCTGTATCGTTTCGGCGCGATGCTCAGGGACAAGGGTAAAGCTGCTGTTAACGGCGAGGCGGCGGTGCGGCCCTCGCTTGGCTGCAGTCGCTCTGCTTGATTGCCGAGCCGTTACCGCCGATATCTCGCCACGCTGTCATCTCGGACGCTAGCCCATGCCCTCGTGTTCCATTCTTGTTCTTCCGCGCGCGCCCCGCGAGGCGACGGTTGCTGCGCCCAGGGAGGCCGCGCTCGGAAAGCTTCCGGAATGGGACCTCTCCGATCTCTATCCCGGAATGGCGAGCCCGGCCTTCGCCGAGGATCTCGCGCGGGCCGAGCAGGAGTGCCGGGCTTTCGCGGAAGCCTATCGCGACCGTCTCGATGCCCTGGCCCGCGCCGCCGACGCGTCGGAAGCGCTCTATGATGCCATCCGTCGCTACGAGGCGATCGAGGACCTGCTCGGACGTATCATGTCCTATGCGGGCCTTGTTTATTCGGGGGACACGTCGGATCCGGAACGGGCCAAGTTCTACGGCGATGCTCAGGAGCGCCTGACCGCAGCCTCGAGCGACCTCTTGTTCTTCACCCTCGAGCTGAACCGGATCGACGACGCCCTGATCGACGCCGCCATGGCGAGGGAGCCGCTGGCCCGCTACAGCCCGTGGCTGAAGGACATTCGGAAGGACAAGCCGTACCAGCTCGACGACAAGCTCGAGCGGCTGTTCCACGAGAAATCGGTCACCGGGCGGGCCGCTTGGAACCGGCTCTTCGATGAGACGATCGCCTCCCTGCGCTTCAAGGTCCGTGGCGAGGAGTTGACCCTGGAGCCGACGCTGAACCGTCTCCAGGACCCGGACGAGAGCATGCGCAAGGACGCGGCGGATGCGCTTGCCGCCGTGTTCAAGGCGAATTTGCGCGTGTTCACCCTCATCACCAACACGCTCGCCAAGGACAAGGAGATCTCCGACCGTTGGCGCGGCTTCGAGGACGTGGCTGATTCGCGGCACCTGGCAAACCGCGTGGAGCGCGAGGTGGTGGAGGCTCTCGTCTCGGCGGTGCGCGCCGCCTATCCGCGCCTGTCCCACCGCTACTATGCCCTGAAGGCGCGCTGGTTCGGCAAGGACCGGCTGGACCACTGGGACCGCAACGCGCCCCTGCCTGCCGTGGAGCAGCGCACGATACCCTGGGAGCAGGCGCGGGACACGGTGCTGTCCGCCTATGCCGCCTTCTCGCCGCGCATGGCGGATATCGCGCGCCGCTTCTTCGACGAGCGCTGGATCGATGCGCCGGTCCGGCCGGGGAAGGCGCCGGGCGCCTTCGCGCATCCGACCGTTCCTTCGGCCCATCCCTACGTCCTCTTGAACTACCAGGGCAAGCCACGGGACGTGATGACTCTCGCCCACGAGCTGGGGCACGGGGTGCACCAGGTGCTGGCCGCTCCGAACGGAGCGTTGATGGCGCCGACGCCCCTGACCCTGGCCGAGACGGCAAGTGTGTTCGGCGAGATGCTCACCTTCCGCCGCCTTCTCGAGGAAACGGCTGATCCCGTCCAGCGCAAGGCAATGCTCGCGCAGAAGGTCGAGGACATGATCAACACGGTCGTGCGCCAGATCGCCTTCTACAGCTTCGAGCGGCAGGTTCATTTGGAGCGAAGGAAAGGGGAACTGACCTCGGACCATCTCTGCGCCCTGTGGATGTCCGTGCAGGAGGAGAGCCTCGGGCCGCCGGTCCGCCTCGGGCCGGGCTATGAGACCTTCTGGTCCTACATCCCCCACTTCGTTCACTCGCCCTTCTATGTCTACGCCTACGCCTTTGGCGACTGCCTCGTGAACTCGCTTTATGGGGTGTACCAGACGGCGAGCGAAGATTTCGTCGAGCGCTACTTCGCACTGCTCTCCGCCGGCGGCACCAAGCACCACACCGATCTCCTTGCCCCCTTCGGCCTCGACGCGCGAGACCCCGCCTTCTGGCAGATCGGCCTGTCGATGATCGAGGGCCTGATCGGTGAACTCGAGGCGATGGAGACGGCGTGAAAGGAGTCCTTCATTCCGATCGAGGCTGCGGGCGCCAGCGCTCCTGGGGGCCGTAACCTTCCTCCCATGGCACGGGCTCGACCTTGCCGCGGGCCAGGCCGAGGCGGTCGTGATGATCCGAGCTGTTGCCGTCCGCGATCTCGATGAGGAGGGGCTTGCCCGCTGGTCCGGGACAATTGGCCCATACGCTGAGCTCCTGACACGGGCGCCGGCTCACCCTATCTACGGCCTATCCGCCGCCACGCCAGGACGCCGATGCCTCCCTCAGACCGCGAAGCGAATCGCTTTTCCGCCCGCGCGGCGCGCTATGCGCGCGTCGGCGCCAATGTGGGCGGGGTGGCCGCGCGAATCGCCGGCTCTCGCCTGTTCGGGGGCGAAGGCCGCGACGCGTCGAACGCGTTGGCGCTGGCCCAGGCGCTCGGCGGGCTCAAGGGTCCGATCATGAAGGTGGCGCAGCTCCTTGCGACCATCCCGGACGTGTTGCCGCCCGAATATGCAGCCGAGTTGCAGAAGCTCCAGTCCGAGGCGCCGCCGATGGGCGCCGCCTTCGTGAAGCGCCGGATGCAGGCGGAACTCGGGCCGCAATGGCAGGAGCGTTTTGCATCCTTCGATTTGAAGCCGGCTGCAGCGGCATCGCTCGGCCAGGTGCATCGCGCGACGGCCAAGGACGGCACCCCGCTCGCTTGCAAGCTGCAGTATCCGGACATGCAGTCGGCCGTCGAGGCCGACTTGAGACAGCTTGAGCTCGTGTTCGCGATCCATCGGCGCATGGACCCTGCGATCGATACCCGGGAGATCGCCAAGGAGATTGGCGAGCGGGTGCGGGAAGAGCTCGATTATGAGCGTGAGGCCAAGCATGTGCGGCTTTATGCCGAGATCCTGGCCGACGTGCCGGAGGTGCGGGTGCCGGAGGTCTTCGCCGGGCTGTCGACCCGCCGCCTTCTCACCTTGCGCTGGCTCGAGGGCGAGAAGATCCTCTCCTTCGTCGACGCCTCTCAGGCCGTCCGCAACCGGCTGGCTGCAGCCATGTTCCGGGCCTGGTGGCATCCTTTCAGCCACTACGCCGTCATTCACGGCGATCCGCACCTTGGCAATTACACGGTATTTTCGGAGGCGGGGGAGGCGCAGGGGATCAACCTCCTGGATTATGGCTGCATCCGGATCTTCCCGGCGCGTTTTGTCGGCGGCGTCGTCGATCTTTACCGCGGTCTGATGCATGGCGACCGCGACCGTATCGTGCACGCCTATGAGACATGGGGCTTCAAGCGGCTGTCCAGCGAGCTCATCGACGTCCTCAACATCTGGGCCCGCTTCATCTATGGGCCGCTCCTGGAGGATCGGGTCAGGACCATCGCCGAGGGCGTGAGCCCCGCCGAGTACGGACGCAAGCAAGCCTTCCAGGTCCACCGGGCCTTGAAGGAGAAGGGGCCGGTCACCGTCCCTCGCGAGTTCGTCTTCATGGATCGGGCTGCGATCGGCCTTGGCGGCGTGTTCCTGCATTTGAAGGCGGCCCTCAACTTTCACCGCCTGTTCGAGGCGGAGATCGAGCGCTTTTCCCTGGAAGCGGTGGCGCAACGGCAGGCAACCGCCCTGAAAACGGCAAGGCTGGCGCCGCCGGGCTGACTGTCGCCCGCCGCGATCTGTGTTTCGACGCTCCGCCCGCGCGATGCCGATTGCGGGCCAGCCGCGCTTGCGCTAAAGGCCGTGCGGGGATTTCTGTGGTATACCAGGACGCAATGATGGCCGACACGAAGCACGCGCCGCACGGGGGCTACAGTCCGGAGATGGACGGGCCGGCGCATGAGGCGATGTATCAGCGTTTCCTCCACTTTCTTACGGTGGCGGTGTTTTTCGCCGCGGGTTGCGTGACCGGGCTTGCCGTCGGCGGCATCAAGCACGCCTGGGGGTGGGCGATCATCGGCATCATCATCGTGCACATCGCGGCCGTGATCGGCCTCTTCGCGCCCTCTTTGAAATGGAAGCCGGGTGCGGTCGCATTCGCGATCCTTCTTTTCATGCTCATCTTCCTCTAAGGCGGGTCGGCCTGGCTAAGGCCGCCGCCTCCCCATACACCGTCAACTCTCGTAGCCCGGCCGGGCCGGTGCGCTCGTCAGAGAGGGGGTACTGATGCGGATCGCGGTTCTCTCGGAAGCCGACACGGTCGAGACGCGTGTCGCCGCGACGCCGGAGACGGTCAAGAAGTACAAGGCGCTCGGCGCCGACGTGGTCGTCGAAGCCGGGGCGGGGCTCGCCGCTGGGATTCCTGACGGCGAGTTCGAGGCGGCCGGCGCAACGATCGCGCCGTCTGCCCGGGATGCGGCCGCCGATGCGGACATCGTCCTGAAGGTCCGGCGGCCGAGCCAGCCGGACCTCGCGCTCCTCAAGCGAGGCGCCGTCGTCATCGCGATCATGGATCCCTACGGCCAGACGGAAGCCGTCAAGGCGATGGCGGAGGCCGGGGTCGCCGCCTTCGCGATGGAGCTGATGCCGCGCATCACCCGCGCCCAGGTGATGGACGTGCTGTCGTCCCAAGCGAACCTTGCCGGCTACCGGGCGGTGATCGACGCGGCCGCGGAGTACGGGCGGGTCTTCCCCATGATGATGACCGCGGCCGGAACGGTGCCGGCAGCGCGGGTATTCGTCATGGGGGCCGGCGTTGCCGGCCTGCAGGCGATCGCCACCGCCCGTCGGCTCGGCGCCGTGGTTACGGCGACGGATGTTCGCCCGGCGGCCAAGGAGCAGGTCGAGTCCCTCGGGGCGAAGTTCGTCGCCGTGGAGGACGAGGAGTTCCGGCAGGCGGAGACCGCTGGCGGCTATGCCAAGGAGATGTCGAAGGAATATCAGGCGAAGCAGGCGGAGCTCGTCGCCTCGCACATTGCCAAGCAGGACATCGTCATCACGACGGCCCTCATCCCGGGACGTCCGGCGCCGAAGCTGATTTCGGCGGCCATGGTCGAGTCGATGCGGCCGGGCTCTGTGATCGTCGATCTGGCGGTCGAGCGCGGCGGCAATTGCGAGCTCTCGAAGCCTGGAGAGACCATCACCACGCCGAACGGCGTCAAGATCGTCGGCCACCTCAACATGCCGGGCCGCCTCGCGGCGAGCGCTTCAGCCCTTTATGCGCGCAACATCTACGCCTTCGTGGAGACGCTGGTCGACAAGAACACGAGGGAGCTTGCCGTGAAGTGGGACGACGAGTTGGTGAAGGCGACCTGCCTCACCCGCGACGGCGCCATCGTCCATACGGCCTTCCAGCCGACAGCCTGAGTCTTGAACGGGGGAGATCCATGGCCACCACGTCCGAACAGGCCCTCGAGCAGGCCCGGGCCGCGGCCCGGGCGGCGCGCGAGGCGGCCGAGGTCACGCAAGCTTATGTCGATCAAGCAGCGGCGGCGCTCGGATCCGTCGCCCATGCGGCGACCGACGGCGCCGTCGATCCGACCGTCTTCCGGTTCGCAATCTTCGTGCTTGCGATCTTCGTCGGCTATTACGTGGTCTGGTCGGTGACGCCGGCGCTGCATACGCCCTTGATGTCCGTCACCAACGCGATCTCCTCGGTCATTGTGGTAGGGGCGCTGCTCGCTGTCGGCGTGCCGCTCGTGGCTGAGGGCACCGGTTTTGCTCGCTTCGCCGGCTTCGTCGGCCTGGTGCTTGCCTCCATCAACATTTTCGGCGGCTTCCTCGTCACCCAGCGGATGCTGGGGATGTACAAGAAGAAGGGTTGAGGCGATGTCGGCGAGCGTCTCGAACCTTCTCTATCTCGTTTCCGGCGTCCTGTTCATCCTCGCCCTGCGCGGCCTGTCCCACCCGACGACCTCCCGGCAGGGGAACCTGCTCGGCATGATCGGCATGGGGCTTGCCATCGTGACGACGCTGGCGTTCGGACCGCCGGCCGGCGTGTCGGGTTGGCTCCTGGTGATCCTCGGCCTGGCCCTCGGCGGGGGCGTCGGCGCGGTGATTGCGCGGCGGGTGGCGATGACGCAGATGCCCCAGCTCGTCGCCATTTTTCACGCGGGCGTCGGCCTAGCGGCCGTTGCGGTGGCGGCGGCCGCGCTCTACGCGCCGCAAGCCTTCGGGATCGGCGCCGTTGGCGCGATCCGCGGCGGCTCGCTGTTCGAGATGGCCCTTGGGGTCGCCATTGGCGCCATCACCTTCACCGGCTCCATCATTGCCGCGGCGAAGCTCAACGGCAACATGAGCGGCAAGCCGATCCTGCTGCCCCAACGCCACCTCCTCAACATCGGCCTCGGGCTTCTGCTTCTGGTCCTGATCGTGTGGCTGGTCGGCGCCGAGAGCCGCGTCGCCTTCTGGCTGATCGTCCTGGTTGCGTGCGTCCTTGGCGTGACCCTGATCATCCCGATCGGCGGCGCCGACATGCCCGTCGTGGTGTCGATGCTGAACTCCTATTCGGGTTGGGCGGCCGCAGGCATCGGCTTCACGCTCGGCAATCTCGCTCTGATCATTACCGGCGCCCTGGTCGGCTCCTCCGGCGCCATCCTCTCCTACATCATGTGCAAGGGGATGAACCGAAGCTTCTTCTCGGTCATTCTCGGCGGCTTTGGCGGAGAGACGGCGGGTCCTGTCGGGCAGATCGAAACCCGACCTGTCAAGCAGGGATCGGCGGATGATGCGGCCTTCATCATGAAGAACGCATCGAAAGTCATCGTGGTGCCGGGCTATGGCATGGCCGTCGCCCAGGCCCAGCACGCGCTGCGCGAGATGGCGGACCTCCTCAAGAAGGAGGGGGTCGAGGTCAAGTACGCCATCCATCCGGTCGCCGGGCGCATGCCGGGGCACATGAACGTGCTCCTGGCCGAGGCCAACGTGCCCTATGACGAGGTGTTCGAGCTGGAGGACATCAACAACGAGTTCGCCCAGGCGGACGTGGCTTTTGTCATCGGCGCCAATGACGTCACCAATCCGGCCGCCAAGACGGACCCGCAGTCGCCCATCTACGGCATGCCCATTCTCGACGTGGAGAAGGCGAAAACGGTGCTGTTCGTGAAGCGCGGCATGGGGTCAGGTTACGCCGGCGTGGAAAACGAGCTCTTCTTCCGCGACAATACCATGATGCTCTTTGGAGACGCGAAGAAGGTTGTCGAAGACATCGTGAAGAGCCTCTGAGCGCGCTTTGCGCGCCGCGTCCGCAGACCGAGCGCGCCCGCACGAAGCCACGCCAGTTTCCCGGTGGTATGATGCCGGGTTCGCGAGGGGATGGAGGTGGGATGCGCTCGCTGCCCCAGATCGTCTTGACGGTGGCTGTGCTGTACGGTGCCCTCCTCGGCGTGGTCTTCGCCGCGCAGCGGTCGCTGCAATATGTCCCGAGCGTCCAGCGGGTGCCCCCGGCCGAGGCGGGCTTGCCCGATTTCGCAGAACTCACGCTGGAGACCGCCGACGGCGAGCGCCTCGTGGCCTGGTGGAAGCCGCCGGAGCCCGGCCGGGCCGTGGTGCTTTACCTCCACGGCAATGGCGGCGGCCTCCTCCATCGCAGCGACCGTGCCAGGCTCCTGACCGAGGACGGCCGCGGCCTCCTGCTCCTGAGCTATCGAGGCTATTCCGGCTCCACCGGCCTTCCCACCGAGGCCGGGCTGCGCGCCGACGCCCAGGCGGCCTATGAATGGCTGATACGGTCCTATGCGCCGGCTCGCATCGTGCTCTATGGGGAGTCGCTTGGGAGCGGCGTCGCGGTGTGGCTGGCGAGCGAGCGGCCGATCGGCGGTCTCATCCTCGACGCGCCCTTCACCTCGGCCGCCGACGTGGCCAAGCTGAGCTATTGGTTCCTGCCGGTGGATTGGCTCATGCACGACCAGTACCGGTCGATCGACCTCATTGGGCGCGTCCGGGCGCCGGTGCTCGTCTTGCACGGGGATCGGGACCGGGTCGTTCCCATTGCGCTGGGCGAGCGGCTCTTTGCAGTCGCGCCGGAGCCGAAACGCTTCGTGAGGCTGTCGGGCGTCGATCATGTGAGCGCGCTCGAGGCCGGGGGCATCGACCCTGTGCGGGGCTTCCTTGGCACAGCAGAGGAGCGCCTGGGCTCATGAGCGCCGCGACCATACGCATCCGCCCGGCGTTGCCGACCGACCAGGGCGCGATCATCGAACTGATCCAGGTCTTGAACGTCTTCGAGGCAGGGGTGATCGAGGATCGGCTCGTCACGCGCGCAGCCGCCGAAGCCTATTATCCGACCCTGATCGACCGGATCGCACGGCAGGAGGGGCGGCTCCTGGTCGCTGAAGCCGAGGGGACGGTGATCGGCATGCTGGGGCTGATCGTGGAAGACAACCACGTCTTCGTGCGCGAGGATGTGCGCCGGCACGGCTACGTCACGGATCTCGTGGTCGCCGAAGCATGGCGCGGCCGCGGAGTGGGCCGCGCGCTGTTGACGGAGGCCGAGCGGCTGACACGCGCCAAAGGCCTGAAGCGGCTGATGATCACCGTCGTCGCCGGCAACCACCGCGCTGAGCGCCTCTACGAGGACTTCGGTTTCGCTCCCTACGCTCGCGCCCTGGCGAAGCCCCTATGATCCACCGCAATCCCGCTTTTCACGGGGGCCTTATCGGAAGAGCGCCGCGACCCCGCCCTGGAGGCGGCCTAAGCCTTCCCGGGCGATGGCGTGGCTGCGCTCGATGCTGGTCGCCCGCTGGTAGCTTTCGAGGGCCTCTTGGCGCTTGCCTTGACGCTCGAAGGCGAGGCCGCGCCACGCCCATGAATCGGCATCGCGATTGTCCACGTTCAGCGCTGCGTTGAGGTCTTCCACCGCCTTTTCATACTGGCCAAGGGCCACCAGGCTCTGGCCGCGCGCCGCATAGGGCGCGCCGACGAAGGGGTTGCGGTCGATCGCGGCGTCGAAATCCGAGATCGCTTCCCGATGATTACCCATGCGCTGATGGACGAGGCCGCGGGCGTGGAACGCCTCCGCCGACTCGCGGTTGATGCGGATGGCCTGGGAGAGGTCCTCCAGCGCTGCCGCATAGTTGCCCTGGACCCGCAGGAGGTTGGCCCGGCCGATATAGGCCGGCGCATAGCTCGGGTCGGCGGTGATGGCGCGGGTGAAGTCGGCGAGCGCCGCGTCGTTCCGGTTCGTCTGCCGATAGGCGAGAGCGCGGTTCGCGTAGGCCGGGGCGAAATTCGGATCGATCTGGACAGCGCGGTCGAAATCCCGGATGGCGTCGGCGTAGCGGCCGACGCGGGCATAGGCCGCGCCGCGGGTATTATAGGCCGCAGGATCGTTGGGGTTGCGCTGGATGACCTCCGTCAAGGAGGCCAGATTGGCCCCGACCGCTTCCTTGCTCTCCTCTTCCACGACCGCCACCTGCTGGGCGGGCGCGACCCGCCCCAAGGTGTCGCAGCCGGCAAGAGCCAGCACCGCGAGTCCCGTCCAGGCCCATCGACCCCTCGCCTGGCGAGCCATTCCGCTCGTCATTCTCTTCTCCCCGCTTCTTCGAGCGGCAGGCGTCCTTGTCCGCCCGCTTCGAATCAACCGCGATTCATATGAGGCTGATGGCGTTTACGTGGCGCTAACTGCAAAAATGCGATCGGCGCCCCGCTTGCGCGACAGGCGCCGACGAATCCGTCAGGAGAAGAGGCCGCTCTCAGCGGGGCGAGCGGGCCGGAGCGGCCGCATTCTTCGCCTTGACGGGCAAGAGGCCCTCACGCTGCATCTTCTTGCGGGCAAGCTTCCGAGCGCGGCGGATGGCCTCCGCCTTCTCGCGGGCCCGCCTCTCCGAGGGCTTCTCGTAATGTCCGCGCAGCTTCATCTCGCGGAAAATGCCCTCGCGCTGCAACTTCTTCTTGAGCGCGCGAAGCGCTTGATCGACGTTGTTGTCCCGGACGAGAACCTGCACGCGATGCCTTCCTCTCTTGAACGTCTGACGATGTTGGAAAAACGAAGGGGGCGCAAAAACGTGCGCCCTCGCCGTAACAGCGTCCAATACCAGAATCGGGGGTGCCTGTCCACAGCCACGCCGGGTCGGGCAGGCTCCGCCTCTTGCGGGCGAGGCCCAGCGTCGGCGCAGGTCGTCGGATACCCTAGACTGGCTCTCCCGGGTGGGCGTGCTCGGGCGAGATCCGGGTGACATGCCCCATCTTCCGGCCGGGCTGTGCCCTGGCTTTGCCGTAAAGGTGCAGATGGGCGCCCGGCTCTTGCAGGAGTTCGGCCCATGAGTCGACCTCATGGCCGATCAGATTGCGCATCTCGGCCCGTCCCCGCCGCTTGGTGGAGCCAAGCGGCCAGCCGCACACCGCGCGCACATGCTGCGCAAATTGCGAAGTCTCGGCGCCCTCGATCGTCCAATGACCCGAGTTGTGGACGCGCGGGGCGATCTCGTTGACGATGAGCTCTTCCCCGTCGCCCCTGCGCAGCAGGAACATCTCCACCGCGAGCACGCCCACATAGTCGAGCGCCTCGGCGATGCGCCGGGCGATGGCCAGGGCCTTGCGCTCGGTCGCGTCGTCGACTCCGGCCGGCACGACGGTGGTAGCGAGGATGTGGTGGCGATGAGTGTTGGCGCAGAGGTCATAGGCGGCGAAGGAGCCGTCGACGCCACGGGCGGCCACCACCGAGACCTCCCGTTCAAAGGGAACGAAGCCTTCCAGGATGCAAGGCGCCCCGCGCAGCGTCCGCCACGCATCAGCGACATCGGTGGCCGGGTGAATCATCACCTGGCCCTTGCCGTCGTAGCCGAAACGGCGCGTCTTGAGGACCGCCGGTCTTCCGATCTCACGAAGGGCATGCTGCAGGTCCGCCTCGCTCCCGACCCCCGCGAAGGGAGCGGTGGGAATCCCCAGCCCCGCCACGAAGCTCTTTTCCGTGAAGCGGTCCTGCGTTGTGGCGAGCGCCGCTGCATTCGGCCGCAAGGGGGCATGAGCGGCGATGATCTCGGCCGTCCGCCGCGGCACGTTCTCGAACTCATACGTGACGACGTCCACGCTTTGCGCGAAGCGGATGAGAGCCGCCTCATCGTCGTACGGCTTGCAGCTGTGCCGCGCGGCCACGTCGAAGGCGGGGCTTTCCGGGTCCGGGGCGTAGATGTGCGTCTTCAGCCCATAGGAGGCGGCGGCAAGCGCGAGCATGCGGCCGAGCTGTCCGCCGCCCAGGATGCCGAGCGTGCCGCCCGGCGCGATCGAGGTTTCAGGAGTCATCGGAGGGTCGTTCGGCGACGGCTTGCGTCTGCGCCCGACGCCACGCCTCGAGCCGCTGGGCGAGGGCGGGATCGCTCAAGGCCAGCACGGCTGCCGCGAGGAGGGCGGCATTCACCGCCCCGGCACGGCCAATGGCGAGCGTCCCCACCGGCACGCCCGCGGGCATCTGGACGATGGAGAGCAGGCTGTCTTGCCCCAACAGCGTCTTCGACTCCACAGGCACGCCGAAGACCGGCAGGGTGGTCAGAGCAGCGGTCATGCCGGGAAGATGAGCCGCTCCGCCAGCCCCCGCGATGATCACCTTGAAGCCGGCCTCCCTGGCGCCGGCGGCGAAATCGTAGAGGCGCTGAGGGGTGCGATGGGCGGACACGATGCGGGCGTCGTAGGCAATGCCGAGGGCAGAAAGCGTCTCGGCAGCGTGCCGCATGGTCGCCCAGTCGGACTGGCTGCCCATGATCACTGCAACGGGCGCCGTGGCCATCCTGTGCTCCGCCATCGCTTCCGGTGAAAGAGACTGGGCGCAATAGCGAAGCCTTTACTCACAGGCAAGATGATGCGGTTGGCCTCTTTGAGCTGTAGTATGGTCGGATCATGAAATCCGCGTTCGCCCGCCCGGTTTCCGGCGGCGACCTCCGCGCCGAGCTCGATGAGCTGCGCTCCGAGGTCCAGCGGCTGGCCGCCGAGCTCGAGGAGATGCGTGCTCGCGCCTCCACCTTGGAGACGCTCGCTCTGGAAGATGCCCTGACGGGCCTTCTCAACCGGCGGGGTTTCCTGCGCGATCTGGCCCGCGCCTGCGCCTATCGCGCCCGCTATGGAACGCCGGTGGCGCTCATGCTCGCCGATCTCGACCGCTTTAAGCCGATCAACGATTCCTATGGGCATGACGTCGGCGACCGGGCACTCGCGCATGTGGCCGGGATCCTGCGGCACAACGTGCGGGCCTCCGACTCGGTCGGGCGGCTCGGCGGCGATGAGTTCGGGCTGATCATCTGGCAGGTGGACGCGGCAACCGCACGCCGGAAGGCCCGCTCGCTCCAGACAATCCTGGTCGAAAGCCCCCTGATGCTTGGCGGGATAAAGATCGGGCTTGCGGCATCGATCGGGGTCACCACGCTCCGGGCCGACGACGCGCCCGAGGACGCCCTGATGAGGGCCGACCGGGCCATGTACCGCGACAAGGCCGCAAGAGCGAGGCGCTCCTGAGGCGCCTTGCCCGTTGCGCCGGGTCGTGCTGCGACGCTCAGGCGATGATGTCGGGCGTGAGCTGGTCCTCGAGATAAGCGATCCGGTCCCTCAAGGCGAGCTTGCGCTTCTTCAGGCGCTGGATCTGGAGCTGATCCCCCGCGATCATGCTTTCGAGAGCCTCGATGGCGCCGTCCAGGTCCCGATGCTCCTCCTTGAGGCGGGCCAGCTCAGCCTGCAACTCGCCGAGCTCCTCTTCGCTCAGTTGCAACGCCATCCCAACTCCGCATGCGCCGCCGCTTGGGTCCCGAAGGAAGGCAGATTATGCTCTTCGGCAATGGTTGGGGCAAGGGCGGGTCAAGACCGGCGTAAGCCGCCGGCAGCTTCGCTTCCGCGGCCGGTGATAGCCGCCGCGGCGCCATTTCCCTCTCCCTTGCGTGGAGCAGGAACGGGCCGGACAGCTTGGGATGCTCCATCCTCGACAAAAGGCCCCTTCTTCCCGGGCAGCCGGTCTGGAGACCCTTATGATCCGAATCCTTATCGCCCTGCTTCTTTTGGCAAACGCGGCTGATGCGCTCGCGCAGGGCGACCCGCGGGCACAGCGGGGCCGAACCTTCGCGCAGGCAAACTGCGCCCGATGCCATGCCATCGGGCCGGTCGGGGAAAGCCCGCTCGCGATCGCGCCGCCCTTTCGAACTCTTCACCAGCGCTATCCCGTCGAATCGCTCGCCGAAGCCCTTGCCGAGGGCATTGTCACCGGCCACCCCTCCATGCCGGAGTTCCGCCTGGATGCGGCGCAAATCAACGATCTGATCGCCTACCTCGTCACCCTCGAAGGGCGCGGCCGGGCTCCGTGAAGCCGTCCAGGGGGGGACGGAAACGCCCGAACCATGGTCGGGATCCCCATCCTTGCCGCTGCGGGACTTGGAGCAGCCGCCGCGGTGCTCACGGGACGAGCCGCTTGCATGGCTGGTCAGCGGCACGCGGGTGCGGCATGGGCTCGCCTTCGCGAGCTTGCTCTGAAGGCACCCGTGCGTTTTGCGCCCCACATGGCCAATGGTTTGCCAGAGCCGGCGCGCCGCTACTTTCTGCATTGCATCGCGCCGGCTGCGCGCTGCGGTTCGCGGCGGAGATCGCCATGGACGGCGAGATCGGCCTCGGGCCGAAGGAAAACCCTGGTTACCGGCCGATGCGCGCCCGCGAGATCATCGCCCCGCCGCACGGCTTCGTGTAGATGCCGACCATCGGCTCAGGGCTGACGCGGATCACCGGATCGGACGGCTACGTGGACGCGGAAGGCTGGGCACGCTTCTGGCTGTTCGGAGCTCTGCCCGTGGCGCGATCGAGGCGGTCGCCGGACTTCAACCGCTCAGCGGCGGCACGCAGCGTCCTTGAAGCCCTATGGGTCCCGGCATCGCTCCTGCCCATCAACGGAGTCGTATGGGAGCCCCTGGACGACACCCGCGCGCGGGCGGTCAAGCGGGGCGTCGAGGCTCACCTCCGCTCGTATTCGGCGCGCCGCCGAAGCGCCTTGTCAAGCTCCATCACCAGGAGCACGGAGGCGGCGATCGGAACGAGGAGGAGCCAGGCCTCGAACGTGATCGGCGCCACCTGCAGGACGTCGCGCAGGCCTGGCACATAGGCCGCCATGATGTGGAGGCCTTGCGCGCCGATCACGGCGGCGAGCAGCGGCCAGTTGTTGCTCAACGGGATCCGAAACGCCGAGCGCGTCTCGGAGCGGCAATTGAAGACGTGCACGTTCTCGAACAGAACCATGAGGAAGAGCAGCATGTTGCGTGCCTCGAACTCGCTCCATCCCCCCGCGAGCGCCCAAGCGAAGAAGGCATAGGCGACGACCCCCGTGTAGATGCCCGAGAGAGCCGTTTCCCGGATCATCAGCCGGTCGAAGATGGGCTCGTTCGGCCGTCGCGGCGGCCGGTCCAGAAGACCCGGCTCGCGCTGCTCGAAGGCGAGCGCGACGTCCTGGCCGCCATTGGTGACGAGGTTCAGCCACAAGAGCTGCACGGCCCCAAGGGGGAGGGGAAGGCCGCCGAGCACGGATAGCAGGAACAGCACGACCTCCGCCGCTCCCGTGCTGATGAGGAGATAGATGACCTTGCGGATGTTGGCATAGGCCGCCCGGCCCTCCTGGATCCCGGCAACGATCGAGGCGAAATTGTCGTCGGTGAGCACAAGGTCGGCGGCGTCGCGCGCAACGTCGGTGCCGCCCCGGCCCATGGCGATGCCGAGATCGGCTCGCCGCAGCGCGGGGGCGTCGTTCACCCCATCGCCCGTCATGGCGACGACATGCCCTTCGGCGCGCAACAGGTCGACGATCTGCACCTTCTGCGTCGGCTCGACCCGGGCGAACACGCTCGCATGCGTGATGCGCGCCCGCGCCATTGGGTCCTGGCTTCCGGAGGACAGCTCGCGGCCTGTGACCACCTCGTCGGGCGAGCGTGCAATGCCGAGCTCACGGGCGATCGCAAGAGCGGTGGCCGCGTGGTCACCAGTGATCATCTTCACGGCGACGCCGGCCCGGCGGCAGTCGGCGGCCGCCTGACGCGCCTCCGGGCGCAGCGGATCGATGAAGCCGACGAGCCCGAGAAAGGTGAGGCGGTCGAGTTCCCCCTCGAGGTTCTCCCAGTCGTCGCTCGCCTCACCGAGGACTTTGGTGGCGACCGCAAGGACGCGGTATCCCTCAGAGGCCATCGCCTCTGCGGAGCGGAGCGCCTCGGCGGCGTCGATGCCGGCGCAAAGAGGTAGGACGACCTCCGCGGCGCCCTTGACGTGCACACGCCGCTCCTTCCCGTCGCGATTGAGGCTCGCCGCGAATTTTCGGCTGGGGTCGAACGGGATCTCTACCAGGCGGGGCATGGCGGTGCGGAGCGCCCCCATGTCGATCCCGGCCTTGATGGCAAGCACCAGAAAGGCGAGATCGACCGTGTCGCCACTCGCCCCCGCCGCCCCACGGGACGGATCAAAGGAGGCGTCGTTGCAAAGAGCTGCGGAGCGCGCAAGCTCGTGCAGTGCACGGCGCGCCGCCTCCGGCAGAGGCGTCTCTCCTGCAACGAATGACCCCGTCGTGTCATGGCCTTCGCCGCCGACGCAGACGATCCCGTGCCCGGGCAGCCACAGGCGCTTTGCGGTCAACTGGTTGACGGTCAGCGTGCCGGTCTTGTCCGTGGCGATGACGGTGCAGGCGCCAAGCCCTTCCACGGCTGGAAGCTGGCGGACGATCACATTGCGGCGCGCCATGCGGCGGGTGGCGAGAGACAAAGCGACCGTCACCGCAACAGGCAGCCCCTCCGGGATCGCGGAAACCGCCAGGGCGACGGCGACGAAAAAGGTGTCCCGCAAAGGCGCACCGGCGGCGATCTGCAGGCCGACGATGGCTGCGACGAGCGCGATTGCGACGACGCCCAGGCTGCGGCTGAACCGGTCGAGCCGGCGCATCAAAGGAGGTTCGACCGCGGGCGCCTCCAGTTCCTCTGCAATCCTCCCGAGCTGGGTGTCGCGCCCTGTCGCGACCACGAGCGCTTGACAGCGCCCCCGCTGCAGGGTCGTGCCCGCATGGAGCATGTTCAGGCGGTCCGCGAGCGGCGTCTCCTCGGGCAAGGCATCGCTGGCCGCCTTGTCGACGGGCACTGATTCGCCGGTGAGGGACGCTTCGTCGGCCTGGACCTCGGCCGCCGTGAGAAGCCGCAGATCAGCGGGGACGCGGTCGCCCGCCTCCAGCAGCACGATGTCGCCGGGAACGAGATCGATGCTGTCGATGCGCTCGACGACGCCGTCGCGCAAGGTTCGGGCCACGGTCGGGATCGCCCTCCGGAGCGCCGCCGTGTTGGCTTCCGCTCGCGCCTCCTGGACGGCGCCGATGAGGGTGTTGATGCTAAGGACCAGGAAGATGAAGGCGGCGTCCTCGATCTCTCCGAGGCTCAACGCGACCACCGCCGCCCCGAGAAGAAGGTAGATCAGAGGACTCTTGAGCTGGCTGAGGGCAATGGCCGCGAGGCTGCGGCGTGCCGGCTCGGGAAGGGCGTTCGGGCCGTGGCGAGTGAGCCGCTCCGCCGCCTGGACGGCGGTAAGGCCGCGGGCCGAGCTGTTCAGGCGAGCGCAGCAGTCTTCGATCGACAGCGCGTGCCAAACGGGCGGGGAGGGCGGCTTCATGCGGCCGCTCCCCTCCGCGCCAGGGGGCCTTGATCCCAGGCTCTCCGAGCGCCTGCTTACTCCGATGTGGTGCCGCATCACACCTTCAGTGCTCCAGGCGGATGGCCACCCTCATTGAGATAGCGCAAGGCACGTTCCGAGGAGATCCGGATCTTGGCGGGAAATGGAGAGCGATCATGTCCCACGTTCCACATGAGCTTGTCGACGAGTTTCCCGACCATGCCGAGCGCATCCATGCGCTGAAGATGGCGGACCGGCGTTTCGCCCGGCTCGCCGAGGATTATCGCGAGGTGAACCGGGCCATTCATCGCCTGGAGACCAGGATCGAGCCGAGCTCGGAGGAGCGCGAGGCAGAGCTGCGTCGGCGCCGACTCGCCCTCAAGGACGAGATCGCCCATGCCCTGCAGGTCAGCGCCGCCCAGGCGCGCGCCTAAGCGAGGAGGTGACACGCGATGCTGAAGAAGATCTCACTGCGCTTGGCGCGAAGCCCAGAGCACCCTGAGGGCAGCGACCGTCACGGCTATGACATCATTGCCCCCCTCGATGCGGCCGGGCGCCTCGATTCGGAAGCGTGGCGCGACCTGCGCGACCGCTGCCGGGTGCGCCGGATCTGGGCCGGAGAGCCGGACCGCCACGGCCGCCTCGTTCACCGCCCCGGCGGCGCGGACGGCGCGACCTGGTTCATCGACTACGACGACCGCTCAAGGCTCGACGATGAGGCCGGCTTCCGCCTTGACAAGCACGTTCTCATTGAAGGCGAATATGTCTCGATCCGCGACGATGACGGCGACATGCACACATTCCGCGTGAGGCATGTCGGTCCGGCTTGAGCGCCCTCGCGGTCCGTGTTCAAGGTGTAGGGTGCCGGCCCGTTGATGACGCTCGATGCGCCTGCAAGCTGGGCCTTGCAGCCCTGGGCCGTGTCGGGCCGAGGGAGGTGGCGATGAACATCACGCTTCAGGACTGCATTGCCCTGTGCGGGCTGGAGGAGGATGAAGTGGCCGGGATCGCCGAGCATGAGCAGATCCCGGAGATCGCCGCTGCTGCGCTGGCTACGGAGCTTCTTCATCAACCTGGCGGGGTGACCCGCATCCGCGACATGCTCGTCGACGATTTCCGCGCGGCGGTGAAGCGGGGCGACAAAGAGCATGCGCGCGCGCTTCTGGCGACGTTGCGGAAGTTCGCAAGCGAGCACCGGGACGAGCTTCTCGCCGACCGCGCTGCCGGAAAGTCAGCGGGCGAGCAAGCATGAGCGGGTCTGCGCCCGAAAAGCGCAACTGCGCGCAGCTGCAGTCCCCGTCCTATCGGCTCGCGGCCCTCGACACGGACTTCCTCCTGAGCGACGCCATGCGCGGCGTGCGTTTCCAGCTCGAATACGCCAAGGCGGAGGAAATGCTCCGCGCTTGGGGCATTCGCTCCACCGTGGTCGTCTTCGGAAGCGCCCGCGTCCGCGAGGACGGCCCCTCGCTGCACCGGGAATGGTACCGGCAGGCGCGGGCGTTCGGTCGCATCGTCTCGGAGCGGGGCGGGGCGCTCGATCAGAAGGACGGCCTTCGCGACAACGTGATCGCGACCGGCGGGGGCCCAGGCCTCATGGAGGCGGCCAATCGCGGCGCTCACGATGCCGGCGCGCCGTCCATCGGCTTCAACATCGGGCTTCCGCGAGAGCAGGAGCCGAACCCATACTCGACACCGGAGCTGACCTTCCGTTTCCACTATTTCGCGATGCGCAAGATGCATCTTGCGATGCGGGCGAACGCGCTCGTGGTGTTCCCTGGCGGCTTCGGCACCCTCGACGAGTTGTTCGAGATCCTGACCCTCAAGCAGACGGGGAAGTCGCCATCCATCCCGATCCTCCTTGTCGACGAGGCCTATTGGCGGAGCGTGATCCATTTCGAGCGGCTCGTGGAACTCGGCATGCTCGGGCGGGAGGAGCTTGGGATCTTCGAGTTTGCGGACGACGCGGAGGCGGCTTGGTCCGTCCTGGCCCGCCACAAGCTTGCTTTCCCACACGCCATCTCCTCGCCGGAACAGGCCGGGACAGATGGACCGGCCGCGCTATGAGGCGGAAATGACCGCGGGCCGCATGAAGGCCATGGTGCTGGCCGAAATCGGACGACCGCTTCGGCTCGAAGAACGAGTCTTGCCAGAGCCTGGGCCGGGCGAGATCCGCGTCCGCATCGAAGCCTGCGCGGTCTGCCGGACGGATCTTCACGTCGTCGACGGGGATCTTCCCCGCCCGAAGCTCCCCCTCATTCCTGGTCACGAGATCGTCGGCGTGGTTGATCGTCTTGGGAGCGCGGTCGGCAGCTTTGCCCCTGGCGAGCGGGTCGGGATTCCCTGGCTTGGCCACACCTGCGGCCGGTGTTCCTACTGCGCCTCAGGCCGGGAGAACCTGTGCGACGAGCCTATCTTCACCGGCTACACGCGTGACGGCGGCTTTGCCGAATACGCCGTGGCTGACGCCGCTTACGCCTTTTCGCTGGCACGCTATGCGGACCCGGTCGCCGCGGCGCCTCTCATGTGCGCGGGCCTCATCGGCTGGCGCTCGCTCGTCGCGGCAGGAGAGGCCGGCGCCATCGGGCTCTACGGTTTTGGGGCCGCCGCCCATATCATCGCCCAGGTCTGCCGCTGGCAGGGCCGGGCCGTCTATGCGTTCACTCGGCCAGGAGACGAGGAGGCGCAAGCCTTCGCGCGAAGTCTCGGCGCCGTGTGGGCCGGAGGGTCCGATGAAGATCCGCCAACCCGGCTCGATGCTGCCATCTTGTTCGCACCGGTCGGCGCGCTTGTTCCGACGGCGCTGCGTCACCTGCGCAAGGGAGGACGGGTCGTGTGCGGAGGCATCCACATGAGCGACATCCCGAGCTTCCCTTACCGTATCCTCTGGGAAGAGAGGCAGATCGTGTCTGTCGCCAATCTGACGCGCCAGGACGCCGTCGACTTTCTGGCCATAGCGCCGCAAGCGGGCGTCACCACGGCAACCGTCCGCTACCCGCTCGAAGCTGCCAATGAGGCACTGGCCGACCTTCGCGCCGGGAGGCTGCAGGGCGCCGCTGTGCTCTGCCCATCGGGCGCCTTCGCGTCCTAAAGCAACAGCCGCAGCACCCTATGAGGCCGCGACGCGCACGCGCTCGAAGAACGCGGCATTCGGGCAGAAAGAAGGCGCCGTACCGCTGCCGCCCTGATCGAGCCATCGGCGACATGCCGTGGACGATGCGCACAGCAGGCATCGACGACTGGCCGCCGCAAAGCCGGTGCCTCGTCCCTCCCGCGCCGCGGCGCCAGGGTCGATGGCGAGCCGGTCCATCATCTCGCCCAACAGGCGCGCTTGGCGCTCGACGCGCCTCGCCATCGGCCATCCGCGGTCCGCATGGCTTTCACTCGACACGCGTGAGATCATCGTATCCTCCCAGGGCCTTGCGCAGGATGGAGCCGCTCGCTGGCAGACTCCTTGATGAAGCTCAATGATCGAGCATCATTCGCAGGTGGCGGGTTTGATGAGCCTGGCCGGGAGGCGACGAGGCTGGAACTACAAACGTCGGGAATCGTTTTTCGGGCGCGTGGGAGGGGCCGGGCTATTCCGGAATTGGAGCGTGATGCCGGGACTTCATGATGCCGGGACCTGACGACGAAGCCGCCCTGCGGCGCTCCGAGCGCATCCTCTTCTTGGTCCTGGCGGTCCTGATCTGGCCCTTCATCGCGGTGGGCATTGTTGCGGGCTGGGGCTTCGTCGTGTGGATGTACTACCTCTTCACCGGTCCTCCCGGCCCTGTCTGAGACCTATTCATGAGACCTGCCGCCCCTCCCACCCGACGCGAACTTCTGGCCGGCAAGACCGCTTCGCCACGCGAGGTGCACATCTCAAGTCTCGTCGTCCACATCCGCCCCGAGCAGGCGACCGCTGCCCTGACGGCTCTTGAGGCGATGCGAGGCGTGGAAATCCACGCCACCGCTTCCGGCAAGACCGTCGTCACTCTCGAAACCGAGTCCGAAGCCGAGATCGTCACGCGTCTCAACGAGATCTCCCTCCTTGAGGGCGTCATGTCGGCCGCCCTTGTCTTCCATCATGTTGAAGCCGTCGCCGATCCCGAGGCGCCGGCGCATCGGGAATGAGCGTCATGGACCTGTCACGCCGCGCCTTCCTCAAAGCACAGGCGGCGAGCGCCGCCGCAACAGCCGCCAACATCGCCTTGCCGGCCGAGGCCCAGAACCTCTCGACGGGCGCGGCGGTGCGGATGCGATGGTCCAAGGCTCCGTGCCGGTTCTGCGGCACCGGTTGTGGGGTCATGGTGGGCGTCAAGGACGACAAGGTGGTCGCCACGCATGGCGACATGCAGGCGGAGGTCAATCGCGGCCTCAACTGCGTGAAGGGCTATTTCCTGTCCAAGATCATGTACGGGGCCGACCGGCTCACCACGCCGCTCCTGCGCATGAAGAACGGCCAGTACGCCAAGGACGGCGAGTTCCAGCCCGTCTCCTGGGAGCGCGCTTTCGACGAGATGGCGCGCCAGTGGAAGCGGGTGCTCAAGGAGAAAGGCCCCGAGGCTGTGGGGATGTTCGGCTCCGGCCAATGGACCATCTGGGAGGGCTATGCGGCCACGAAGCTCATGCGCGCAGGCTTCCGGTCGAACAACCTCGATCCGAACGCGCGGCACTGCATGGCCTCCGCCGCGGTCACCTTCATCCGCACCTTCGGCATGGATGAGCCGATGGGCTGCTATGACGATTTCGAGCACGCCGACGCCTTCGTGCTCTGGGGCTCCAACATGGCGGAGATGCATCCCGTGCTGTGGACGCGGGTGACGGATCGGCGTCTCTCGGCCCCGCATGTGCGCATCCACACGCTCTCGACCTACGAGCACCGCACGACCGACCTGTCGGACGCGGCCATCATCTTCAAGCCAGGAACGGACCTGGCGATCCTGAACTACATCGCCAACTACATCATCCAGACGGGCGCGGTGAAACGCGACTTCATCGAGAAGCACGTCAATATCCGCCTGGCGAACACCGACATCGGCTATGGCCTGCGTCCAGAGCATGTGCTCGAGCAGCGCGCCCAGCACGCCAACGATGCCCAGGTGTCCCATCCCGCAAGCTTCGAGGATTACGCAAGGCTCGTCAGGGAATACACGGTCGAAAAGGTTTCCGAGCTCTCCGGCGTGTCGCGGCAGCAGCTCGAGGCGCTGGCGCGCGTCTACGCCGATCCCAACACCAAGGTCATGTCTCTGTGGACCATGGGTTTCAACCAGCATGTCCGCGGCGTCTGGGCGAACCATATGGTCTACAACCTCCACCTTCTCACGGGAAAAATCGCGGAGCCGGGCAACAGCCCGTTCTCCCTCACGGGGCAGCCCTCCGCTTGCGGCACGGCGCGCGAGGTCGGCACCTTTGCGCACCGGCTCCCGGCCGACATGCAGGTGGCCAATCCCGAACATCGCAGGCATGCGGAGCACATATGGAAGCTGCCCGAGGGGCTTCTGCCCGCGAAGGTCGGCTTCCACGCCGTCCAGCAGGACCGCATGCTCAAGGACGGCAAGCTCAATGCCTACTGGATCATGTGCAACAACAACCTCCAGACGGCGCCGAACACGAACAACGAGACCTATCCCGGCTATCGCAATCCGGCGAACTTCGTCGTCGTATCCGACGCTTATCCGACCGTCACCGCGATGGCCGCGGACCTGATCCTGCCGACCGCCATGTGGGTGGAGAAGGAGGGCGCCTACGGCAACGCCGAACGCCGCACCCATTTCTGGCATCAGCTCGTGCCGCCACCCGGCGCCGCGAGGTCCGATTTGTGGCAGCTGGTCGAGTTCTCCAAGCGCTTCACCACCGACGAGGTGTGGCCCCAGGAGATCCTGGCCAAGGCGCCTGAGTACCGCGGCAAGACGCTTTATGACGTGCTCTTCGCCAACGGAGAGGTGAACAGGTTCCCGCTCTCCGACGCCGACCCCACTTACGCCAATGACGACGCGAAGAGCTTCGGCTTCTACATCCAGAAGGGCTTGTTCGAGGAATACGCATCCTTTGGCCGCGGTCACGGCCATGACCTCGCCCCCTTCGACACCTATCACGAGGTGCGCGGGCTGCGCTGGCCGGTCGTGGACGGCAAGGAGACGCGATGGCGCTACCGGGAGGGCTACGACCCTTATGTGGAGAAGGGCGCCGGGCTCCAGTTCTACGGCAACCCCGATAAGAAGGCGAACCTGATCGGCGCGCCCTACGAGCCGCCAGCGGAAGCGCCCGACCAGGAATACGATCTCTGGCTCGTCACCGGGCGCGTCCTCGAGCACTGGCACTCCGGCTCCATGACGCTGCGGGTCCCCGAGCTCTACAAGGCCTTCTCCGGCGCTGTGCTCTTCATGCACCCGGACGATGCCGCAGCGCGGCGCCTCCATCGCGGGCAGGAGGTCAGGGTCGCCTCCCGGCGGGGCGAGATCCGCACGCGTCTCGAGACCCGTGGCCGCAACAAGATGCCGCGAGGCGTGGTCTTCGTGCCCTTCTTCGACGCAAGCCAGCTCATCAACAAGGTCACGCTCGACGCCACCGACCCGATCTCGAAGCAGACCGACTTCAAGAAGTGCGCCGTGAAGGTCGCCGCTGTGACCGTGGCGGAAAGCGAACCCGCGGCTGCACCGGGGCGGAGCAGCGTGCGATGAAACGCGTGATCCTTCTGTCCCTGGCTTCCGCTCTGCCGTGCCTCGCCGCCGGGGCGCTCTTCGCGCAACAGATCGGCGGTCCAGGTCGCGACGCCCCGCGTCTACGCGGCCCCGAGCCCTTCACCCGGGACACGCCAGCCCCGCCCATGCAGCGGCAGATCACGGACGACGTACGGCGGCGCCGCAACTACCCTGACCAGCCGCCGCTCATTCCGCATGCGATCGAGGGCTACGCGCTCGATCTCAACGCCAACAAGTGCCTCTCCTGCCACAGCCGGCAATTCACCGAGCAGAGCCAGGCACCGATGATCAGCGTCACCCATTACCAGGATCGCAACGGCAACTTCCTGGGCGAGCTTGCTCCTCGCCGCTACGCCTGCTTGACATGCCACGTGCCGCAGACGACGGCGCAGCCGCTCGTGGAAAATCTGTTCACCGACATCCGCGAGCTCGCCGAGCCCGAGCGCCAGGGACGGCGCTGACATGGCGACCCTCGTCGCGCGCCTCTCTCAATCGCGGCTTGGCGGATGGGTGCGGCAGGCCTTCTCTCCCGCCAGGACCCTCAGCCTCGCCTTCCTGACGCTCGGCGGCTTCGTCGCCGGCGTCATCTTCTGGGGCGGCTTCAACACCGTGCTCGAGGCAACCAACACCGAGCGCTTCTGCGTGAGCTGCCATGAGATGGAAACGAACGTGTTCGAGGAGCTCAAGGGCACGATCCACTTCACCAATCGCTCCGGCGTGCGCGCCACCTGCCCGGATTGCCACGTCCCGCACGAGTGGACGAACAAGATCGCCCGCAAGATGCAGGCTTCCAAGGAGGTCTGGGGGCACATCTTCGGGTCGATCGACACGCGCGAGAAGTTCCTGGCCCTGCGACGTCATCTTGCGGAGCGCGAATGGGAGCGCATGAAGGCGAACGACTCCCTCGAGTGCCGCAACTGCCACTCGGCCGAGTCGATGGATCTGACGAAGCAGAATCCGCGCGCGGCCCGCGCCCATGAGCAGTTCCTGTTCACCGGACAGAGAACCTGCATCGACTGCCACAAGGGCATCGCCCACAAGCTGCCGAACATGTCCGGTGTTCCGGGATGGGAGTGACGCGCATGCCGTTGCAGCGCCGCCAGCTGCTGCTGGCCGGTCTCGCCCTTGCCGCTGCCGGCATGGTGCCGCGGGTCGGCGCAGTCTTGGCCCAGCCCGGCTCCTCGGGGTCAGGCGGGCAGCCTCTGGACGCCGCAACCTTCGTGCGTCTTGCTCACAGCTCCGCCACTCTCCAGCTTCGCGCGGCGGAGCTCGCTTCATCGCGCGAGACGAGGCCGGAGGCCCGCAGCTTCGCTCAGAGAATGGTGGAGTTCCGGCGCGGGCAGATTCCTGCCCTCGAGCGCGCCGCGCGGGACAACGGGGCCGCCGTTCCCTCGGTCATGGAGTTCGAGCACCAGGCCCTTCTCGACAATCTCCAGCCGCTCGACTTCCTCGCCCTCAGCCGGCGCTACGCCGAGCTTCAGACGGAGGCTCTGGCGCAGGAACTGCGCATCTACGCCGCGAGCGAGGGAAGCGCCGACGCCTGGGTCAAGAGCCTCGCCGCCGGGACGCTGCCTCCCTTACGGCAGCTCCTCGTGGAGGCGCAGCAGATGCGGCAGGCAGTAGGGCCTTAAGAGCTGCTGCGTGTCCGGCACCTGCCCTGGAGCCGAGAGCCGGCAGGCCAGCGGCAAACTCCATTGCTTCTGCGGCCGCCGCATCGAATATGATGCATTTGACATCACGGTCAATATCGTGCATGTGACTGTTGGTATTCTGGACGGCATCGTTGATCACTGCTGCACAACTTCGCGCCGCTCGGGCGCTGCTGGGTATCGACCAGAGGACCCTGGCCGAAATGGCTGGGGTGTCGTTGCCGACCATTCAGCGCATGGAGGCGAGCGACGGCCATGTCCGCGGCATCGTCGAAACCCTGACGAAGGTGGTTGAAGCCCTGGATCGCGCCGGTATCGAGCTCATCGCAGACCATGCGGTGAGCAGCGGGGGTGGGCGAGGCGTCCGTTTCAAAGCTGCCGCCCGCCCCAATCCTCGCACCTGACCTTCTTTTCGCCGGCGCATGGCCGGCCTCCGGGAATGGGACCATGGCCGCCCGATCTGCTGACCCGACGCTGGTCGAACTCTTCACCCCCAAGCTCGTCACCGTCTTGCGGGAGTCTTATGGCTGGCGCGATCTGAAGGCGGACATCGTCGCCGGCCTGACGGTGGCGATCGTGGCGCTGCCCTTGTCCATGGCCATCGCGATCGCATCGGGCGTGACCCCCGACCGCGGGCTCTATACGGCCATTGTCGGGGGCTTCTTCGTCTCGCTTCTCGGCGGCAGCCGCTTTCAGATCGGCGGGCCGGCGGGCGCCTTCATCGTGCTCGTGGCAGCGACCGTGGCGCAGCATGGCGTCGAAGGACTGATCATCGCCACGATGATGTCGGGCGTCGTCATGCTGGCGGTCGGCCTCCTGCGGCTCGGCACCTTCGTCAAATACATTCCCTATCCCGTCACGGTCGGCTTCACGACCGGCATTGCCGTCATCATCTTCGCCAGCCAGATCAAGGATCTGCTCGGGCTTGCCCTGGAAAGGGAACCGGGTCCGCTCATCCCAAAGGTGGCCGCCCTCGCGGCCGCTCTTCCCAGCCTCACCGGCGCGGCGCCCGCTGTCGCTCTTCTCACGGTCCTTGTCATCGCCGCCATCCGCCGTTACCGGCCCGGATGGCCGGCGTTCCTCATCGCGGTCGCGGCGGCCTCCGTCCTCGCCTGGATGGTGGAGCTTCCCGTCGAGACCATCGGGACGCGCTTCGGCGGCATCCCGAACTACCTGCCGACGCCTGATCTGCCTCCCGTGACGATGGAAAAAGTCGTCGCCGTTCTGCCAAACGCGCTCTCCTTCGCGCTGCTCGGCAGCATCGAGAGCCTCCTGTCGGCCGTGGTGGCGGACAGCATGACCGGACGCCGGCATCGGTCCAATTGCGAGCTCGTGGCGCAAGGCGTTGCCAACATGGCCTCGGGCCTCTTCGGCGGCTTCTGTGTGACCGGCACCATCGCACGGACCGCGACCAACGTCCGGTCAGGGGCGAGGGGGCCGGTCGCGGGCATGATGCACGCCGTGTTCCTGTTGATGTTCATGCTCGTGGCGGCGCCGCTGGCGAGCTACATCCCGCTTCCAGCGCTTGCCGCCGTGCTGGCCGTGGTGGCATGGAACATGGCCGAGAAGCACGAGTTCATGACCCTGCTGCGCGCCTCCCGCGGCGACGCCGTCGTGCTTCTCGCCACCTTCCTGCTCACGATCTTCCGCGACCTGACGGAGGGCATTCTCGCAGGTTTCGCGCTCGGCGCCCTCGTTTTCCTGCACCGCATGGCTCAATCCGTGGAGATCGAGACCCATGTACCGTTGATCGAGCTGGACCAGGCCGACAGGTCCGTCCCCGGCCGCACCCCCTATGATGCTGCGGTCGCGACGAACCCAGAAGTTGTCGTGTTCAGGATTTCAGGCGCATTCTTCTTCGGGGCGGCGGCGGAAGTGGCTGCCGTCCTCGACCGGATCGGGGCGCAGCCGAAGGTCTATGTTCTCGACTTCTCCGCGGTGCCCGTCCTTGATTCGACCGCGGCCGTGACGGTCGAAGGCTTTCTGCGCAAGGCGGCGCGGCAAGGTGCGGCGGTCTACATCGCAGGAGCGAGGCCTCCCGTCAGACGAGCGCTCCTGACCCACGGGGTGCGCCCTCCGCGCGCCAGGTTCACCCCAGACGTGACGAAAGCCCTGTTGACCATCAAGGGAGGGTCTTCAAGCGCTCCGACGGTGGCGAGCCCTGCATCATGAAGACGCACCGCTCCGCGCCCCTGTGCCGAAAGGATCGCCCTTCGCATGACGCCGATTTGTTTGCGTCGCATCAAACCGAGCAAGTCCCCGTGGCGCTACATGCCCCCTGAACCGCCGAAGGCCGTCTTTGGGCGTTGGTCTTCGCTTGCGAATGAGGGAGGTTCAGCCATGGCGATTCCCCGGCTGCGCGACTACCATGGGCCCGCGCTCCTCTCTTACGGTTTCCGCCCGTTTTTCCTCTTTGGCTCGCTCTATGCGGGCCTGGCGATCCTCGCTTGGCTGCCGGCCTTTTATGGGGAACTTGAGCTCTCCACGGCCTTCGCGCCCCGGGACTGGCACATCCACGAGATGCTTTATGGCTATCTCGCCGCCGTCATCACCGGGTTCCTTCTGACCGCTGTGCCGAATTGGACCGGCCGCCTGCCGATCCAGGGCCCGCCTTTGTTGGTGTTGGTGGTGGTGTGGCTTGCCGGCCGGTTGGTCATCGCCGTTTCCGCCTCGACGGGGTGGGTCTTCGCAGCGGTCGTCGACAGCTCCTTCCTTCTTCTTGTCGGGCTTGCCACCGCGCGCGAAATCCTCGCCGGGAAGAATTGGCGCAATCTCAAGGTGCTCCTCATCCTCACCGTTCTGTTCGCAGGCAACGCGGCATTCCACCTCGAGGCAGGCTTGCAGGGCCACGCCGAGTATGGGGCGCGCATCGGCATTGCGGCGAGCATCGCCCTTATCATGTTGATCGGCGGTCGCATCGTGCCGAGCTTCACCCGGAACTGGCTGGTGCGTGAGAACCCGGGCCGCCTTCCGGCGCCCTTCGGGAGCTTCGATGTCGCGGCCATGCTGCTGTCCGCGGCAGCGCTCCTGACCTGGGTCGTCGAGCCATTGGGGTGGTGGACGGGTGCGGCGCTGATGGCGGCGGGCTTTCTCCAGGCGGCGCGGCTTGCCCGCTGGGCGGGCGATCGCACCTCCCGCGACCGCCTGGTGCTCGTCCTTCACGTGGCGTACGCCTTCGTGCCCATCGGCTTCGTCCTGGTCGGGCTTGCCGCATTCAGCCTTGTTCCGGCAAGCGCAGGCGTTCATGCCTGGACAGGGGGCGCCATCGGCCTCATGACGCTGGCCGTCATGTCGCGCGCAAGCCTTGGCCATACGGGTCGCGCGCTGGTCGCCTCCATGCCGACCCAGATCGTTTATGCACTCGCCCTTGTGGCGGCAGTGGCGAGGGTGTGTGCTGGAGTCCATCCCGAGTGGAGCCAAGCTCTGCTGCCCGCTGCCGGCATAGCTTGGGCAGCAGCGTTTCTCGGCTTCGCTATGATCTATTGGAATGTCCTGACGCGTCCGCGCCTGCGCGCCTGACGTATTCATCGGGAGATTGAGCCAGCGCAAGGTGTCCCTTGTTGCCGCAGGGCATGCTGCCTCGAGAAGCGACGGAGGCGGCGATGCGGCTCATGGAAGCATTCGGGCAATGGCGCTCCGACTGGAGCGCGCAACGCGAATTCCTGGCCCTCGACCGGGCCGAGCGGGAGGCCTTGGCGCGCGATGTGGGCGTGGCTGAAGATCGTCTCGAGCGCGCGCTCGCTCGCGGCTCGCGGGCAGGCGAGGAACTGCCCCGGCTCTTGCACGCGCTCTCGCTCGATCGGGACGTGATCTTGCGCCGTCACTGCGGCGTTCTTCGCGACATGCAGGCGGTATGCTCCGAATGCCCTGTGGTGCGGAGCTGCCGCCGTAGGCTCGATCTTGGGCAGGCGTCCGAGACCTATCGTGCCTACTGTCCCAACGCAGAGACGATCGACGCCCTGCGCCAGGGGACGGCGCAACCGGTCGGCACCGCATAACGGCCGAACGCGGCGGAGGCGATCATGTCCGTCAACGCCCATGACCTCGTGGAGGAAGTCATGCGGCGCTGGCCTCAGACGATCCGTGTTTTCCTTGATTATCGGATGCGCTGCGTCGGATGCCCGATCGCCTGCTTCCACACGGTGGAGGACGCGTGCCGGGAGCATCGCCTCGATATGGCGACCGTTCTCGCGGATCTGAGGGCCGGGGCCGCTCAGTCCGGCAGGCCCTCCGCCAGGAGGAGCAGCTTGTGAGGGTCGCGCAGCACGATCCGCTGACGGCCTCCCGCAACCAGTCCCTCGTCCTCCCAGGCGCTCAGGATGCGGCTGACGGTGTGAAGCGTGGTGCCGGTCATCTCCGCGACGTCTTGTCGGCTGATGGGGAAGTTGATCTCGACGCCCGCTTCGATCTTGCGTCCCGCCTGCTTGGCGAGCCGGAGAAGGGCGTGCGCCACCCGCCGTTCCACCTGTTCCGTCGACATTTCGACAACTCGGGTGTGGGCTTCCTGAAGGCGACCTCCCACGGTTCGCAAGACCGAGGCGGCGAGGGTGGGGAAGCTCGCGGCAAGCCGGGGCCATGCGGCAGAAGGCCATGCAAGCGCCACGCTGTCCACGACGGCCGTGGCCGTCGCAGGGTAGGTGGTGCGGCCGATCGCCATGGCAACGCCGAAGATCTCGCCCGGGGCGACGAAGCGCACCACCACTTGCTGCCCGTCCGGGGTGAGCTTCACCACGCGCAAATGCCCATGAAGCAAGAGGAAGAAGGAATGGGCTTCCTCGTCCTGCTCGAACACCGCCGTATGTTTCGGATAGCGCGTGGAGCGCGCTTCACTCAGCACGGCATCGAGCTCTTCGGGTCGAAGCCCAGCAAAGAGCGGCAATCCGGCAATGAGCGAACGGTCGAGGGAAGCCATGGCGTATCCGCGGATCCGGCCAGGATAAGTTCAGTTGGCGACGACGAAAACCCCGGTCAAAGGGGCCAGGGCGCGCCGGTCCGCAGGTCGTGCCCTGCCTTCCAGACCTCCCCGACCCGTGTCTGCCGCCGCCCATTTCACAGCCAATAACCGAGGGGGCGAGTACGATGAAGTGGCCGATGCGACGTCGCGCAGCCCGTCGGGCCTGCTTTCTTGCGGCCATGATGGACAGGTTGGCGATCGCGAACGACCCGACTTGCATCCCGCGCCAAGAGTTGGACGCGGCGCTTGGCCGCTGTTTGCGGTGTGCGCAGGCCGACGCCTGCGGACGCTGGCTTGAAGTGGTCGAGAAGGCCCGGGCTGCGCCGCCATTCTGTCCGAACCGCGCTTTCTTCACCGCCATTTGGCGCTCGCGTCCGCCTGGTCGGCAGGCCTGTTGACCCAAATCAAAGTTTCCCTTCGCCAGTGCAGTCATAGGAACCTCCGGCAAAGCAACACGCGATTGCGGGCGCGGAGAAAGAGTCATGGCTGCGAGGGCGCACGTGAAATACATGACGGAAGGCGAGGGCGGGCTCTCGGCCGCGCTGCTGGCGGGCGTGCTCGTCTGCCTCTTCGCCGCCGCGCGGGCCGAGGACGCCGCCTTTGCTTTCCATGCCTATCTCTCGGCCGCGGCCTCCCTCGGCGGGTTGATGCTCGTGCTGAGCCATTTCGCTGGCCGCGACGCGAGCCCGGTGCCTCAGGAGGTGAACGGCAAGCCCAACTACAATCTCGGGCCTGTCAAGTTTGCCGTGATCGCCTCGGTCGTGTGGGGCATCGCCGGCTTTCTCGTCGGGGTCATCATCGCCTTTCAGCTCTGGGCGCCGGAGCTCAACTTCGGGCTGCCCTTCACGAATTTCGGACGTCTTCGCCCGTTGCACACGTCTGCCGTGATCTTCGCCTTCGGCGGCAACGTGCTCATCGGCACCTCGTTCTATGTGGTCCAGCGGACTTGCCGCGCCCGCCTTGCCGGAGAACTGGCGCCCTGGTTCGTCGTGCTCGGCTACAACTTCTTCATTGTGCTCGCGGGCACGGGCTATCTCCTCGGCGTCACCCAGTCCAAGGAATACGCCGAGCCCGAGTGGTATGCGGATCTGTGGCTCACCATCGTCTGGGTCGTCTATCTCCTTGTCTTCCTCGGGACCATCTGGAAGCGCAAGGAACCACACATCTTCGTCGCGAACTGGTTCTATCTTGCCTTCATCGTGACCATCGCGATGCTGCACATCGTCAACAACCTGGCGATGCCGGTGTCGGTGTTCGGCTCGAAGTCCTATCCCATCTTCTCCGGCGTGCAGGACGCCCTGATCCAGTGGTGGTACGGCCACAACGCCGTCGGCTTCTTCCTCACCGCCGGCTTCCTCGCCATCATGTACTACTTCATTCCGAAGCGGGCGGAGCGACCGGTCTATTCCTACCGGCTGTCCATCATCCACTTCTGGGCCCTGATCTTCATGTACATCTGGGCCGGTCCGCACCATCTTCACTACACCGCGCTTCCCGACTGGGCGCAGACGCTCGGCATGACCTTCTCGATCATGCTGTGGATGCCTTCCTGGGGCGGCATGATCAACGGCCTGATGACGCTGTCGGGCGCCTGGGACAAGCTGCGCACCGATCCCGTGCTGCGCATGATGGTGGTGTCGCTCGCCTTCTACGGCATGTCGACCTTCGAAGGTCCGATGATGTCGATCAAGGCGGTGAACTCGCTTTCCCACTACACCGACTGGACCATCGGCCACGTCCATTCCGGCGCGCTCGGCTGGGTCGCCTATGTGTCCTTTGGCGCCCTCTACTGCCTCGTGCCGTGGCTGTGGAATCGGCCCCGCCTCTACTCCCTGAAGCTGGTCGAGTGGCACTTCTGGGTCTCGACGCTCGGCATCGTCCTCTACATCACCTCGATGTGGGTCGCCGGCATCATGCAGGGCCTCATGTGGCGCGCCTACAACGCGCTCGGCTTCCTCGAATACTCCTTCATCGAGACCGTGGAGGCCATGCAGCCCTATTACCTGGTCCGTGCGCTGGGGGGCGTCCTGTTCCTCACCGGTGCGCTGATCATGGCCTTCAACCTCTACATGACCGTGCGCGGCTCCGAGGCCGAGGAAGAGGAGCAGGTTCCGGTCCTCGCTCCCGCGCCTGCGCCCCTGCCCATCGCCGCCGAATAAGGGGATTCCCATGGCAGCCACTCAAACAGGGCTTTGGAAGAAGCACGAGTTCTTCGAAAAGAACTCGATCGTGCTTCTCATCGGCACGCTGATCGTGGTCGCGATCGGCGGGCTCATCGAGATCGTGCCGCTCTTCTACCTCAAGAGCACGGTCGAGAAGGTGGAGGGCATGCGCCCCTACACGCCCCTCGAGCTCGCCGGGCGCAACATCTACATCCGCGAGGGCTGCTATCTCTGCCACAGCCAGATGATCCGCTCGATGCGCGACGAGGTCGAGCGCTACGGTCATTTCTCGCTTGCGGCCGAGAGCATGTACGACCACCCCTTCCAGTGGGGCTCGAAGCGCACGGGGCCTGACCTTGCACGCGTCGGCGGCAAGTACTCCGACGAGTGGCACCGCGACCATCTGAAGGATCCGAAGTCGGTGGTGCCGACCTCCATCATGCCTTCCTACGCCTTTCTCGATCGCGAGCTCGACTTCCGTGGCATCGCCGCGGACCTCAAGGCGAACCGAGCCATCGGCGTGCCCTATACGGACGACATGGTGGAGAGCGCCCGCGCCGACCTCCTGGCGCAAGCTTCGCCCGACAGTCCTGGCGTCGAGGAGTTGCAGAAGCGCTATCCGAAGGCCGTGGCCCGCGATTTCGATGGCGATCCCAAACGCGTGACGGAGCTCGACGCTTTGATCGCTTACCTGCAGATGCTCGGCACGCTCGTGGACTTCAAGCTCTACGACGGCAAAGCCCAGGACAATTTGAGGTGAGGTCGTGACCACCTATCACGTTCTGTCGCAATTCGCCCAGACCGGCGGCCTCATCTACTTCATGCTGCTGTTTGCGGCGGTGGCGATCTACGCGCTTCGTCCTCGCAACAGCGCGAAGTTCGAACGCGCCGCTCGCCTGCCCCTTGCCGAGGACTGACCAATGGCCCACGCTTCCCAGAAGAACCTGGAGGCCCTTGCCGACCAGGAGACGACCGGCCATGAGTGGGACGGCATCGAGGAGTTCAACAATCCGCTCCCGCGCTGGTGGCTGTGGCTCCTCTATGCGACCGTCGTCTGGTCGATCGCCTATTGGGTGGTCTATCCGTCCTGGCCGCTCGTGAGGGACTACACGCACGGCCTGTTTGGCTACTCCCAGCGGGCCGCGGTGCTGAACGAGGTCGAGGCCGCCAGGGCCGCCCGCGGAGAACTCGGCAAGGCGCTGGCAAGCGCGCCTCTGGAGGAGATCCGCAAGGACCCGGAACTCCTCAAGCTGGCGCTCGCCAACGGCAAGGCCGCGTTCGGCGACAATTGCGCCTCCTGCCATGGCACGGGCGCGACGGGTCGCACCGGATATCCGAACCTGCAGGACGACGAATGGCTGTGGGGCGGTACGCTGGAGGAGATCTATCAGACGATCCGTGTCGGGGCTCGTGCCGGCCATGGGGAGACGCGCCAGAGCGAGATGCTCGCCTTCGGTCGCGACGGCATGCTGAAGCGCGAGGAGATCCGCGCAGTTGCCAATTACGTGCTGTCGCTCTCGGGCAGGGCCTTCGATCCGAAGCTCAAGCTCGAGGACGGGCAGGCGATCTTTGCCCAGAACTGCGCCGCCTGCCATGGCGAGACGGGCAAGGGCAACAAGGAGATGGGAGCGCCCGATCTCACCGACGCGATCTGGCTCTACGGCTCAAGCCCTGAGCAGGTGATGGCGACCATCCACAACGGCCGGAAAGGGGTCATGCCCTCCTGGGAGGGCCGGCTCGATCCGGTCACCATCAAGGCTCTCGCCGTTTACGTCCACAGCCTCGGCGGCGGCCAGTAGCGAGCCGGATTGCCGAAGGGTCTCGGGGGAGCTCTTTGGCGAAAGCGCCGGAGTGGCAACGCCGCTCCGGCGCATCTTCTTGCCGAGCTGTGAAGCAGGCTCTTCGCCAGGGCGCGGCGTCACTTGCGCTAGGTCAAAGCGCGCGAGGCCCGCAAGCGCCAGAAGGCCTCATGCCCGCCACTCCCCCGGACGGGCTGAGATGGGACCATGGCAGAAGCGCAGGCAGCGCCGAGGACATATACGCTCTACGAGGCGCGCAAGCGCATCCATCCGCAGAGCGTCAAGGGCAAGTTCCGGAGCATCAAGTGGGCCATCCTTTGGGTGACCCTTGGCATCTATTATCTTCTGCCCTTCCTCCGTTGGCACCGCGGTCCCCACGAGCCTTCGCAGGCCGTGCTGATCGATCTCGCCAACGGCCGCTTCTACTTCTTCTTCATCGAGCTGTGGCCGCAGGAAGTCTATTACATCATGGGCCTCCTGATCCTGGCCGCATTCACCCTGTTCCTGATGAACGCGGTGGCTGGCAGGATCTGGTGCGGCTATCTTTGCCCGCAGACGGTGTGGACCGACCTGTTCCTCTGGGTCGAGCGTGTCATCGAAGGTGATCGGCGGGAGCGCATCAAGCTCGACGCGGCGCCGTGGACCGCCAAGAAGATCGGGCAGAAGGCGGCCAAGCATGCGCTTTGGCTGATGATCGCCTGGTGGACGGGCGGTGCATGGGTTCTCTATTTTGCCGACGCGCCCACCTTGGTGAAGGCGCTCGCGACCGGCGAGGCGCCGCTCGTCGCTTATCTCTGGATCGGTATCCTCACTTTCACCACCTACGTGCTGGCCGGCTTCATGCGCGAGCAGGTGTGCACCTATATGTGTCCCTGGCCGCGCATTCAGGGCGCGCTCACCGACGAGCACTCCCTCAACATCAGCTACCGCTACGATCGCGGCGAGCCGAGGGGCTCGGTGAAGAAGAGCGCTCAGCTCAAGGCGCAAGGTCTGCCGGCAGGCGATTGCGTCGACTGTTTCCAATGCGTTGCCGCCTGCCCTGCCGGCATCGACATCCGCGACGGCCTTCAGATGGAGTGCATCCAGTGCGGCCTGTGCGCCGACGCCTGCGATGCCGTGATGCTGAAGCTCGGGCGTCCGACGGGCCTCATCGCCTACGACACCGATGCCAACATCAAGCGGCGTATGCGCGGGGAGCCGCCGGTCTACAAGGTGTTGCGGGCGCGAAGCCTGCTCTACGCGGTATTGATCCTCGGCGTCGGCATCGCCATGCTGACCGCGCTCGCCACGCGCAGCTTCACGGGCCTGAGCGCGCTCCACGACCGCAACCCCATCTATGTGACGCTGGCCGACGGCTCGATCCGCAACGGCTACACCCTGCGCCTCTTGAACAAGCGTCCGATCGAGCGCCGCTTCACGCTCGAGGTCGACGGCCTTCCTGGCGCGCGGGTGGAAGCCGTAGGCGCCGTGGAGGCCAGAGACGGCAAGCCGATCCTCACGGTCGGGCCGGATCGAACGGAGGAGGTACGCGTGCTCGTCTTCGGCCCTCAGGGCGCCCATCTCGATCCGTCAACGCCCATCGTGTTCCGCATTGTCGATCTCGCCTCGGGCGAGACCGCCAGCGTCGCCGATCTGTTCAAAGCTCCATGAGGGTCATCATGCCATCGACCGCTGCTGCCCCCGTGCTGACCGGCCGCAAGGTGTTCGTGATGTTTGTCCTTTTCTTTGGGACGATTGCGAGCGCCGATGCGATCCTGGTCGTCTCGGCGGTGCGGACCTGGTCTGGGGTCGAGACGGCGAGCGCTTACCGGGCTGGCCAGCTCTACAATGATGAGATCGCCCAGGCGCGCGCTGCCGCCGCGCGCGGCTGGCGGCTCAGGACGGGGGTCGAGCGGACAGAGGGCGCGAGCGTACGCGTTCTCGTCGAGGCTCGCGACAGGGAGGGCGCGGCCCTCGCCGGCCGGTTGCTTCGGGCCACCCTGCAACGCCCAACCGACAGGCGCGAGGACCGCGAGGCGGAACTCACGGAGAAGCAGGCCGGCTCCTACGAGGCCTGGCTCCAGGGTCTTCCGCCAGGACAGTGGGATCTCGTTGTCGACGTCCTGGAGGGAGGCGACCGCGTGTATCGCCAGAAGACGCGGGTCGTCCTTCCCTGACGCATCACGAAGTGGAGCGCCCGAGATGTGCTGCGCCGATCTGCCAGTCGCCTGTGCCGAAGGTTGGCCAAAGCCTTCCCCATCGGAGGGTGCACGCCGCGCCTTTGAGCGCGACTACTCCGGTTTCGTGACGCGCACGAAGGAGGGTTCGTGCCGAATCGAGCTCGCCGTGGAAGGCGTGCGCTGCGCGTCTTGCATGCAGACGATCGAGAAGGGTGTTGGTGCCCTGCCGGGAGTGAGCAAGGCGAGGCTCAACTTCTCCGACCGGCGCCTTGCCGTGGAGTGGCGGGGCAACCTCGAGGTTCGCACGCTGCTTGACCGTCTTGAGGCGCTCGGCTTCAAGGCGCATCCTTTCGATCCGAAGCGCCCCGACGCCACCGAGACGCAGGAGTTGAAGCGGCTCATCCGCGCGCTGGCGGTGGCCGGTTTCGCATCCATGAACATCATGCTGCTCGCGGTCTCGGTGTGGGCGGGCAACGTGTCCGACATCACCCCGGAGACGAGAGACTTCTTCCACTGGATGCAGGCCATCATCGCCCTGCCGGCAGCGGCCTATGCCGGCCGACCCTTCTATGAGAGCGCCTTCCGGGGCTTGCGGGCGGGCCGCGTCAACATGGATTTCCCCATCACTCTCGGGGTGGTGCTGTCGCTCATCATGTCGGTCGTCGAGACCCTGAACGGCGCTGAACACGCCTATTTCGACGGCGCCGTCATGCTGCTGTTCTTCCTGCTCATCGGGCGTACCCTCGACCAGATGATGCGCCGCCGCACGCGCACCTTGGCGGAGAATCTGTCCGCCCTGCGCAGTGAGACCGCGGCCAAGATCTTCCCCGATGGCAGCGTGCACGATGCGCCCCTATCGGCCGTTGCACCGGGCGACCGGGTGCTGGTGCGGCCCGGAGACCGCATTGCCGTCGACGGCGTCGTGGAGGAGGGAACGTCCGAGGTCGATCAGAGCTTGGTGACAGGCGAGACGGCGCTGGCCCCGGTCCGCCCCGGGGATCGCGTCTACGCCGGCGCTCTCAACGCCGGCGGGGTGCTCACCTTGCGCGTCACGGCCGCTGCCGCCGGCACGCTCCTCGACGAGGTCGAGACGTTGATGAGCCGGGCATTGGAGAAGAAGTCCGAAGTCCTTCTTCTTGCGGACAAGGCAACGCGCCTCTACGTGCCGCTTGTTCATGCGGCGGCGGCCCTTACCGCCATCGGCTGGCTGGTCGCGGGCGGTGGATGGCATGCGGCGATCCTCAATGCCGTCGCAGTTCTGATCATCACCTGCCCCTGCGCCCTCGGCCTCGCCATTCCTGCCGTTCAGGTCGTCGCCGCGGGCGCTCTCTTCCGACAGGGCGTGCTCCTCAACAGCGGCGATGCGCTCGAGCGGTTGGCCGAGGTCGACACGGTCGTCTTCGACAAGACCGGCACGCTGACCCTTCCAGAGCCGCGCCTCCTTCCATCGTCTTGCGCACCGCAGGTGCTGGAGACCGCTGCCCGCTTGGCCCTGTCGAGCCGCCATCCGCTTGCAAAAGCGTTGGCCGACGCCGCAGAGAGCCGCCAAACCTTCGCTGACGCCCGCGAGTTCGCCGGCAGTGGCGTCTCAGCCGTGATCGATGGCATCGAGGCTCGGCTTGGCTCTCCGGCCTTCTGCAATGCGGAGCGAGAGGCTCAGGCCGCCCTTTGTGAAGAGCCCGATGCCTCGGTCATCTGCTTCCGTCATGGGGAGGCCCCCCCGGTCGTGTTCCTCGTCCGCCAAGCCTTGCGGGACGACGCTGTGGACACGGTCACGACTCTCCGGAGGACAGGTTATCGCGTGCTCATCCTCTCGGGCGACCGTGCCGACGCGGTCAGCCGTGCGGCAGAGGCGCTTGGCGTATCCGAATGGGCCGCCGGATTGTCGCCGAAGGACAAGATTGCGCGCATCGAAGCCCTGAAGGCGCAGGGGTGCACGGTGTTGATGGTCGGCGACGGCGTCAACGATGCGCCGGCGCTCGCGGCGGCGCATGTGTCCCTGTCGCCGGTGACGGCTGCTCATGTGAGCCAGGCGGCAGCGGATGCGTTGTTCATGGGCCGCCGCCTCGGCGTGGTGCTCACGGCGCTGGCGACAGGGCGCACGGCCAGGCGCCTGATGCAGCAGAACCTCGTCTTCTCGGCCCTCTATAACGTCGCCGCGGTGCCCCTCGCGGCGGCCGGATACCTGACGCCGCTCATCGCCGCGCTCGCCATGTCGGGCTCGTCGGTCGTCGTCACGTTGAATGCGCTTCGTGCCCGCTCCCATGGCGGAGCAGTACCCGCCGGCGAGCGCGCGGATCGCGCCGGCGCGCCGTCCGCAGCCTTTCAGCCGCGTACCGCGTGAGGTGCAACATGGACGTCCTCGTCTTCATGATCCCCATCGCCTTGTTTCTCGGGACGATGGGTCTCGCCGCCTTTCTCTGGGCGCTCCGCAGTGGCCAGTACGATGATATCGACGGCGCCGAATATCGTGTCCTGATGGACGATTGATCTTCTCTGCCGCAAGTCGTTGCGGTGGCGAGACCCTTGATCCAAACGGGCAACATCATCGCGGTCGCATCAGACCACCGGCGTTTCCGGCAGGGCACTCCAGCCAACCTCCTCCAGGCCGACCCTCCATGGTCCCACAAGGCTTCTCGCGATCTTGCCTGCGATGCTTTATTGCCTCGAACTCATCGGTGATATGAGGATCGATCTCGATCCTCGCATCGCCTGCGCATCCCGACCAATCTGAACCAGGACCTGTGCATGATGGACGAACCTCGCCTCGGCATTGTGGTGTATGACCGCGGTAACCGGCCCGACGCCATGTTCGCGAGCGTCGTAAGGCGACTGAAGGAGCGCGGGGTTCGAGTGGGGGGCCTCCTTCAGGAGGTGAAGGGGGACGCGGAGGACTGTTGCGCGAGCTTGAAGCTCGAGGACATCGCGACCGGACAGCAGGTGGAGATCTTTCAGGATCGGGGCGCTCATGCCCGCGGCTGCCGGCTCGATCCCGCGGGCCTTGCGAAGGCGGCCGAATTGCTGCGCGAAGCGGTCGAGGCTCATCCGGAGATCCTCTTCGTCAACCGCTTCGGCCGGGAGGAAGCCGAGGGTCGCGGGCTGCTCGATGAAATTGCAGCCGCCGTCCTGGCCGACATTCCCGTGATCGTGGCGGTCGGGGAGGCGCTGCTGCCCGCGTGGCAGGCCTATGCCGGGCCCGGAGGCATTGTGCTTCGCGACGAGAAGGGACTGGAGGAATGGTGCCTGCGCCAGGTCGGGATCGAGGATACCTCGTCGGGCGCCCGGCGGGGGTTGGAGACGCTCTGGGCATGATCGCGCATGAACTGAGCGAAGGCAGCCTCGCCACCTTCCTTGACGCGTTCTATGTCAAGGTTCGCCGCGACCCGGAGATCGGGCCGATCTTCGCTGCGGCGATTCCAGATGGGGCCTGGCCTGCGCACCTGGCCACGATTTGCGATTTCTGGTCTTCCATCCTGTTCAAGACAGGCAGGTACAAGGGCAATCCCTTCGCCGCCCATCTCGGCAAGAACTTGCAGCCGTCTCACTTCCAGCGCTGGCTCGCCTTGTTCGACGAGACAGCGGTGGAGAGTTTCGCCCCGGACATTGCTGGAGCGTTGAGCGAGCGCGCGCACCGGATCGGGGAAAGCCTGCAGGCCGGGCTGTTCTTCCGCCCGTCCGCTCCGGGCGTTGCGGTCGGGCGGTTCCAAGCAACTGGTGCGGCCAGCGGAGCGCTCACTGCTTGAGGCATCGCCGGCCGTTCCGAGCACGCCGGACCAGCGCAATGGCGACCTCGACGAACGCGCGCGAGAGCTGCTCCTCCCATCCGGACCAGGCCTTTTTCCTCGGCAGGGGCCTTGGCCTGCGCCGCGGCGGGCGCGGGATGTGCAGGAAGAGGGTCGGGGCGGGCTGCGCGAGGGCCGCGAAGTAGCTGGCGTTGCAGAGATAACGCCCCGGGTCGGACGAGACGGAGGCCGGCAGATCACGACCTTGCAGCATTCTTGCGATAGCGTCGGCGCTGAGCGCGCATCGGCGCTGGGATGGACCGTTCGACAGGGTCAGTCCTTCCGGGCACCGCTGGGACGCGTCCGGCATGAGACGGCTCACACGGTTGAAGGCCCGGCGCTCGACGCGGATCCGCTTGGCTCGTCCGGCAACCCCGATCATCAGGACGGCATCGAAACCTCCGCCCACGAGGGCAGGGGATAGACGCTCCGCCAGCGCCGCATAGGTCGTCGGCAGGATCAGCACCGTCGCCTCGATCCCAAGCCACCGCCATCGCGGAGAGGCGGCCATGCGCCGCGCGACAGCCTCACTCGGGTTCCGAGCGACCCCGGGAAACGGGCCGAAGCCGGTGATGAGGATCCGCGGCTTCGCCCTGTTCGACCGCTGCACCGGAACTTACCTCCAACTGTCAAGTTATGCCGATGGTTGAAGCGCGGCCGTCGACCATGAGCACGGCGAGATGTGAGGGCAGGAGAGACGCATGAGCCTTGGCACCATCCTCCTCATCATCCTCATCCTGTTGCTGATCGGTGCGATCCCGAGCTGGCCCTACAGCCGGGGTTGGGGCTACGGCCCGAGCGGGATCGTCGGGGTGGTCCTTGTCATCGTGCTCATCCTGCTGCTGATGGGCCGGATCTGACCGCTCTCGGGCGGGCTCCGGCTTTCATTGCAGCTGTCCGCGCTCGAGGGGCATCGCTTCGGGCGAAGCCGCATCCCCGCTTGGTCGGTCTTTCGCGGTTGCGAGCGCCTCCTCGCCGCCCACGAGCTTGCCCTCGATCGCGGCAAGCTCGGCGCGGGCAGCCTCAGCGCGGCGCTCGGCTTCCCCGACCGCTTCGCGCAGCCGCGCGAGCTCCTTTTCCTCCGCTTCGCGCCGTTCCCTAAGCTCCGAGATCTGTCGCATGTGCCCGGCGATGGCGTTCTCCAGCGCCGCACCCGCATTGCGCGCCACCGCGAGGCGTTGCTCGGCCTCCCGCGCCCGAGCTTCCTGCTGGGCGAGCTCGGCCCCGATGGCGTCCCTCCGACGGGAGAGCTCCGCCAGATGCGCCTCCACGCGCTCCCTCTCGCCGCTGAGGCGTTGCAGGGCGGTCTGAACCCTCGTTTGCTCGGCCTCGAGCCGGTCGAGCTCGGCGCGGGTCCGCTCTTGCCGCCGCTCCACGTCGGCGAGCGTTCCTGACGCACGGCGCTCCAATTCGAGCTCGTGTCGAAGCGCATCCCCCGTGGCAAGGGCCTGCCGAAGCGCTTCCTCGTGCTCCACCCGCTCCGAGGTCCACATCCACAGGAAGCCGAACGCGAGCCCCCAGCCGAGGGTCGCAATGGCGGCAAAGAGAAGGCCTGCTCGGGGCCTTGGGGTCGTGGTCATGGGCCGGTTCGACTTGGCATGGATAGGCCTTCGAGGCCCGGTTTGGCGAAGAAGCGTGGCCTCACGAGGGCAGAGCCGTGGTTTTAAGGCAGGCCCTTGAGGCTAGAGGCCAAGGATATCTGCGATCTCATCCGCGCCGGCGGTCGGCGACATTTCGCCGGCTGCGACGGCGTGCTCGATGCGCTTGATACGCGCCTGCTGCGCCTTGTCGCCGGCAAGCCGGGCATGGAGGCGCTCATTCACTTGCGCCCACATCCATTTGGCGTCTTGCGCCCGCCGCTTGGCGGCAAGCGCGCTCGTCGCCGCCAGCCGATTGCGATGGTCGAGCACCTTGCGCCAGAGGTCATCGAGACCATCGCCGGTCAGGGCCGACACGGTCAAGACGGGCGGATGCCAGGCCCCTTGGGCGGGCGTCAGGATCTGCAGCGCCGTCCGGTATTCGGCGGCTGCCGCTTTTGCCCGGGCGAGGTTGTCCCCATCCGCCTTGTTGACGGCGATCATGTCCGCCAGTTCCAGGACCCCCTTCTTGATGCCCTGCAACTCGTCTCCGGCGCCCGGGAGAGCGAGAACGAGGAAGAAATCCGTCAGGTCGGCGACCGCCGTTTCCGACTGCCCGACGCCGACGGTTTCGACCAGCACCACGTCGAACCCTGCCGCCTCGCAGAGCAGCATGGTCTCGCGGGTCTTCGCCGCGACGCCGCCGAGGGTCCCCGACGAGGGAGAAGGGCGGATGAAAGCGTTCGGGTCGACGGCCAGCCGCGCCATGCGGGTCTTGTCGCCCAGGATCGAGCCGCCGGTGCGCATCGAGCTTGGATCGACCGCAAGCACCGCCACCTTGGAGCCCTGGGCTGTGAGATGCGAGCCGAGCGCATCGATGAAGGTCGATTTGCCAACCCCCGGGACGCCGGTGATCCCGACCCGCACCGCGCCGCCGGTCCGCGGCATCACGGCGTCGAGGAGCTGCCGCGCCGCGGCGCGATGGTCCGGCCGCTTCGATTCGATCAAGGTGATGGCGCGGGCAAGACTCGCCCGGTCTCCCCGCAGAAGAGCGTCGAGGTCGATCGTGGTCCTTGCGCCTGCCATCGACCTCTTGTGCCGGGTCGCGGCGCCGGCGTCGAGATCCTCGGTCATGCGGCGGGCGCGGCCGGGACGCCGATCCGCCCCCAGCCGGGCAGCTTGACGGCCGGGCGGCGGATGTCGAGCCCGGCGACGAGGCCGAGGAGGTTGAACTCGATTCCCTCCACCCAGCCGACGGCGATGCCGAGAAGGCCCCGGATCGAGAGCTGGACGCCCGTGCGGCTCGGGGTGAGCGAGACGAGATCGCCGCTCGGATGCCAGTCCTTGCCGATGGCGGTTGGCGGCAGCGCTGCGCCGAGCTCGGGCACCTCGCGCATGACGTGAGCCACGAAGGTATTGGAGTTCGGCCCGGGCCAGGCGCGGTAGCCGCCCCATTCGCCATGAGGATAGCGCGCGACAGCCGCGCGGACGCGGGGGATCAGGGCCTCGGCCGCCGTGCCCTCGATCGCAACGACGAGCTCGGGGTCGTGGCCGAACCAGCGCCCGTCCGGCGGCCAGCCGTCTGTCCTCACCGGCCGGCCCCAGCCGACCTTGTCGTAGCGGCTGTAGCGGGGCGCGTCCTTGTCCTTGACCACGATCCAGGAGTGATGGGCGAAGATGCCTTTCCACCGCCCCGTACGCGCTGCGTAGACGTGGATCACGGCTTCGGACTTCAGGGAGGCCGGCGGCAGGAGCTTCGCACTCGACCAGTCCGCCCGCGCCCAGGAGAGGGAGAGGTCGTCGCGCGTCCACCACCAGAGGGCGTGGGCGGCGAGCGGAAGCAGGAAGAGGATGAGAACCGCCAGGAGAGTGCGGGCGAGGATTGCGGCAAGCATGGTGGACAGCCTGTCGACGACAGCGGCGCCGATCAAGCGCCGCTGCTGTCGCACGCGGCGGGTGTCAAGGCAGTGGAGAGGCTCCTGCCTGAACTTCCTCCTTCCCGGAAGCCTGGAGCGAAGCGCGAGCGCCGCGGAAGGCTGTCGGGGCCCAGCACAATAAGACGCCGCGCAAGCAGCGCCTTCTGTGACACCGCATGTTCAGGGCGGCTGCGCAGCGGGCGCTGGCGCTTACCCCGCCGGCGCGACGCTGGCTTGGCGGCGGAAGAAGCGGCGGTGGGCCCACACGCCGATCGGCCAGACGAGGCAGGCGATGGTCATGGCCGCGAGCACCGCCGCGACCGGACGGTCGAAGAAGGGCAGCAGGCTTCCGTCCGACTTGATGAGCGAGGTGACGAAGTTCTGCTCCACCATCGAGCCCATGACGATGCCGAGCACCAGCGCCGCCACGGGATAGCCGTTGCGTTCCAAGACGAAGCCGAGGACGCCGAAGAAGGCGACCGACATTACCGCGAACAGGTTGTTGCCGGTCGCAAAGGGGCCGACGGCACAGCACAGGAGGATCACCGGCATCACCGCCGCGCGCGGCGCGCGCAGGATGTGGCTTGCGGCGCGGATCATCAGGATCCCGAGCGGGATCATGAGGATGTTGGCCAGGATGAAGATGATGTAGAGCGCGTACATGCTGGACGCGCGCTCGGTGAAGAGGGTCGGGCCGGGGTTCAGGCCCTTCATGTAGAGGACGCCGATGGCGATGGCCGTGATGGTGTCGCCGGGGATGCCGAAGAGGAGGGAGGGCACCCAGCCGGAGGCAAGGCTCGCATTGTTGCTGGCCCCCGCTTCCACGAGGCCCTCTGGATGGCCGGTGCCGAACTTCTCCGGCTCCTTGGAGAAGCGCTTCGACATGGCGTAGGAGACCCAGGCTGCCATGTCGGCCCCGGCGCCGGGCAGCACGCCGATGATGATGCCGACGATGTTGCCGCGCACCTGCGGCGCCACATACTTCTTCGTCAGCTCCCACTGGCCTTTCAGGATGCTGCCGAACTTGCGCCGGGGCATGGGCGGCGGGTCCGGCGTCACCATGGCGCGCATGACCTCGGAGACGGCGAACATGCCGACGAGCGCCGGGATCACTTCCACGCCGCCGAGGAGGTCCGTGATGCCGAAGGTGAAGCGCGGCGTGCCGGCCGGGTTCTCGATGCCGATGCAGGCGATGAGGAGGCCGATGAGCATGCTCGCGATCGCCTTCACCGGTGAGGAGCGGGCGACGAGCGTCGCGCACATGAGGCCGAGGAAGGCGAGCCAGAAATACTCGAAGGTCGAGAACTGCAGCGCCATCTCGGCGAGCGCGGGCGCCATGACGATGAGCGAGATCGTTCCCACGATGCCGCCGATGGCGCTGAACCACAGCCCCGCGCCAAGCGCCAGCTCCGCCTGCCCCTTGCGGGTCATGGCATAGGCTTCGTCCGTGTAGGCGGCGGAGGCCGGCGTGCCGGGAATGCGCAGGAGCGCGCCCGGGATGTCGCCCGAGAAGATCGCCATGGCGGAAGCGCTGATGATGGTGGCCACCGCCGCGATCGGCGAGAGGTAGAAGGTGACGGGCACCAGGAGCGCCGTCGCCATGGTGGCCGACAGGCCCGGCAGCGATCCGATCACGAGGCCGTAGATCGACGACAAGAGGATGGCGATCAGCACATCCGGGGCGGCGACGAGGCGGATGGCTTCAGCAAGCGTGTCCATATCACCGACCCAGCGTCACCAAGGCAGGGGGATGAGGCCGGCGGGCAACGGCACGCGCAGCAGCTTATAGAACAGGAAATGCACGCCGATCGGGGCGAGCGCCGCGAGCGGCAGGGCAAGCCGCCAGCTTGCGCCAAGGACCTTCGCAGCCACGAGCGCCATCACCGCGGCGGTGGCAACGAAGCCGATCCGGTCGACGGCGAAGTAGTAGAAGACGAGGAGGGCCGGCGGGATGAGCGCGCGCAGGCCATACCAGCGCCCATGGCGCGCCTCCTCCGGGGGTGGCGGGTTCTCATGCGCCGCAAGGTCCGCTTCCGCCTCCTCTTCGAAGCGGCGGCCAACGCCCAGGGCGATGAGGACGCCGCACAGCACGAGGCCGGCGCCCACCACCATGGGAAAGACGTTCGGCCCGACCTGCTGGCCCGGCACGGGCGGCAGGCGCGAGCCGCCATAAGCGGCGAGCGCGCCGAGTGCGATGAGGAACGGGCCGGTGAAGCGGTCGGAAAGGTGCATGGCACGTCAACGCACGTCGTTCCGGACATGCGGCAGGCATGGGCCCGGACCCGCGAACACACTCCAAAGGTCTCACCGTCGCGGGTTCCGGGTCGCGCTGCGCAGTCCCGGGATGACAGTTAGCGGCGGTTACGCTTTCGCAAGGCCGGCGGCCTTCATGGCCTCGCCCATCTGCTTGTCGCCGGCGGCCATGAAATCGGCGAAGCCTTGCGCGTCGGCCCATTTCACGCCGAAGCCGCGGGCCGCCATGAAGTCCCGAAACTCCTTCGACTCATTGATCTTCTTGAGCGCCGCGGTGAGCTTCGTCGCGATGTCCTGCGGCAGGCCCTTCGGGCCGGCGAAGCCGCGCCACGCGCCCGTCGAGTAGTTGATGCCGAGTTCCTCATTGAGGGTCGGCACGTTCGGGAAGGCGGGGTTGCGCTCGGACGCCATGACGGCGAGCGCCTTCGCCTTGCCGGCCTCGATCATCGCCCGCGCCTCAGGGACCGAGCAGGTGACGATGTCGAGCCCGCCGGCGGCGAGGTCCTGCATGGCCGGGGCGGCGCCGTTGGAGGGCACCCAGGCGACGTGGTCGGGCTTCAGCCCCATGGCTTGCAACCAACCGACGAGCGCCAGATGCCAGATGCCGCCCTGGCCGGTGCCAGACGCCTTCATCTTGCCCGGAGGCGCGGCCTTGATGGCGTCCGCCAGCTCCTTGACGTTCTTGTAAGGCGCGCTCGCCGGAACCTGCACGCCCGGCGGGTCCTCGTTCATGAGCGCGAGCGGCGTGTAGCTCGCCGGCGTCAGGTCGGTGAGGCCTTGCCAGTGCATCATCGAGATCTCGACGGTGATGATGCCGAGCGTGTAGCCGTCGGCGGGAGCGGTGGCGATGGCGGAATGGCCGACGACCCCCGAACCGCCGGTGCGGTTCACCACGTTGACCGGTTGGCCGAGCTCCTTCTCCAGGAGCGAGGCGACGATACGCGCCGTGGCGTCCGTGCCCCCACCCGCGCCCCAGGGGCAGATCATGGTGATCGGCCGGCTGGGATAAGCTCCTTGCGCGCCCGCCGGGCCGATCCTCAACCCGGCGCCGGCCGCCGCCGCGCCGACCGCAATGAAGCCGCGTCTCGTGAATGCCGCCATGGCGTGTCCTCCTGGTCTCTCCGGGGCCTCGAGCCCTCACTTGTATGGTGGCGGGAGGCTAGCACCGCGACGGTGAGGCCACAATCGCCGCGGCCGTGAAATCCGCAGGCCGTGCACGCCTTCCCCTCGCCACGATCGATCGCCAACAGAACCTGTTAACGAATCTGCCGGATGGGAACCGGCCAAGGGGGTCACGTCTCGACCATGCCATTGAGTTCGCATCGCGCCTTGCGGGCCGCCGCCGCGACGCTTTTCGCGCTGATCCTGTCCGGCTGCTGGGGGATCGACGGCGCTGTCACGGGAGGCATCGCCTCGGACACCCGCGAGAGCCTTCCCGCCGAAACGCCGACGCTGCTTGTCGCAACGACGCGCCGGGTCGAGCCGTCGGGCGAGCGTCCCTGGTTCACGGGCCAGCGCGGCAAGGGGCTCGCCTTCGCGCAGGCGAGGCTTGCAAAGCCCGAACGCTCGCTGGTCAGCCGCGTCGCCTCGGTGGTGTCGGGGGGCTGGTCGATCTCCTCCGTGGAGGGGGCGACGCAGGAGGGCGCCGCACAAGCTTTTGCCAAGGCGGCCTTCGGGCGCGACGTGCTGCTTTATGTCCACGGCTATCGCGAGAGCTTCGAGTCGGCGGCGGTGAGCGCCGCGCAGCTCGCCGACGGAATCCGCTTCCAAGGGGCGACGGGGCTCTTCTCCTGGCCCTCGGCCGGCGCCACTTTCGATTACGTGCACGACCGCGAGAGCGCCATGTGGTCGCGCGATGCGCTTGAAGAACTCCTTCTGGCGCTGGCGCAGTCGGATTCGGGCGGGCGCATCCACATCGTCGCCCACAGCATGGGTACCCTGTTGACGCTCGAGACCTTGCGCATGCTGCGCGCCTCGGGCGGCGCGTCGGCGATGGCGCGTATCGGCGCCGTGGTGCTGGCCTCGCCCGACATCGACATCGATCTTTTCATGCGCGGCGTCGAGCGGCTCGGGCCTGATGCACGCAAGCTCACGGTCATCTCCTCGACGAAGGACAGAGCGCTCGCCCTCTCGGGCCGCCTGGCCGGCGCGGTCCGGGCCGGTGCGGCGGAGCGCGAGAAGCTCGCCTCCCTGGAGGCGCTCGGCGTGCGCATCGCGGACGCGTCCGATTATGGCGGCGGCCTCATCAACCACGACCTCTTCCTTTCGAACGAAGAGGTGCAACAGGTGGTCAAACGGGCCATCGAACGCGCAGGGTGACCGATTCTCCCCTCGCAAGCGCGGCGGGAGGATTATCCCGACGACCCGGTCGTCGCTGATCAAGGCCGGCGACGACTGTCCAACTGCCAGCCTCTGCCTTTACAGGGGAGGGCGGGCATGGCGCGAATGGGCGAAGTGCCGCTCGATCTCGCGCTTGAGTTCGTCTTTGGCGGGCTCCGCAGCCGCCAGGATGGCGCGGGCTTCAAAGAAGTCGAGGACACGGAATCGGTCGACGGCTGGACGCACAACGATCTGCGGGCGGTAGATCTTGAGCTTCGCGGCGACGATCGCGCCCTGCATGATCTGCAACGCGCCGAACATGAGCTCGAACCCGCCGGGCGTGCGCGCCGGATGGGGAACCGGCCCGCCGGTGACGTCGACCGCAATGAGCACGTCGGCGCGGCCGATGAGATGGTCGAAGGGGAGGGGATTGACGGCACCGCCATCGATGAGCGGCCGCTCGCGAACGCGCACCGGGCGGATGAGGCTCGGAATTGCGATCGAGGCGGCCACCGGCGGCAGGAGCGGCCCCTCCGCGAACACGGCTTCCGCGCGCGCGAAATAGTCGGTGGCCACCACGCGAAACGGGATGACGAGCTCCTCGAAGCGCTCGGGTACCACATCCGGAAGGAGGAGATCGAGGAGCCGTTCGGCGTCGACGGTGAAGGGGTGCCCGCCCCCCGACACCATGTCCACGAGCCGGCCGACGCGGGCCTTGAGCACCGCGGCCATCAATGTCGAGCGGTCGCGAAGGGTGCGCAAGGTGTAGTCGCGGATGGCGCGGCCTTCCATGCCGGCGGCGTAGGCGGCACCGATCAGCGCCCCCATGGACGAGCCGGCGAGGGCCGCGGGCTTCAGCCCGAGCTCGTCGAAGGCTTCGAGGATGGGGATATGGGCCAGCCCGCGGGCGCCCCCGGCGCCAAGCGCGACGGCGAAGGTCGGCTCCCTCGCGTCCTCTGCCTGATGAGCCGTGCTGCTCACCCCGGAGCGCCGGCCTTGCACGCCCATGCCCACGCGGTGGCCGCGAGCGGCCGGACCTCGGCGGCCATGGCGGCGGCGTTCTCATTCGAAGCGGTGCCGTCGCGGACCCGGCCGACGATGCCTTGCAGGATCGCCGCGAGGCGGAAGAAGTTGTAGGCGAGCAGCGTCTCGAAATACGGGATCTCGGACAGGCCCATGCGCCTGGCATAGGCCTCCGCATACTGCTCGAGGGTCGGGATGCCGAGGGCCGGGAGGTCGAGGCCGAGGAGGGTGCCGGTGCCGCCGCCCTTCTCGACCGGCATGAGCCAGGTCATCAGGTGGTAGACGAAATCGGCATTGGGATCGCCAAGGGTGGCGAGTTCCCAATCCAGCACGGCCAGCACCCGCGGCTCGCTGGGATGCAGAATGAGATTGTCGAGCCGGTAGTCGCCATGCACGAGAGCGGGCCGCGAGGTCGGCGGCACGTGCTCGGGCAACCATGCCATCAGCCGGTCCATTTCGGGGATCGTTTCCGTCTCGCTTGCCCGGTACTGCTCCGACCAGCGCTTGACCTGCCGCGCCACATAGCCCTCGGGCCGTCCGAAATCGGCCAAGCCGATCGCGGCAGGGTCGAAGCCGTGCAGCCGCGCAATGGTGTCGTTCATGGCGTCGTAGATGGCGGCGCGGTCGGAAGGTTCGAGGCCCGGCAGGGCCGGCACCCAGAAGACGCGCCCCTCCACATGGGCCATGACGTAGAAGGCCGTGCCGACGACGCTGTCGTCGTCGCAATAAACGAGCGGCTGCGCGACCGGGAAGCCTTCCCGGTGCAAGGCGGACAGCACCCGGAACTCCCGGTCGACCGCATGGGCCGAGGCGAGGAGCTTGCCGGGCGGCTTGCGGCGCAGCACGTAGCGCCGCGACGGCGTCGTGAGGAGATAGGTCGGGTTCGACTGGCCGCCCTTGAACTGGCGCGCCTCGACCGGCCCTTTGAAACCGGGAATGCGGGTCTTGAGCCAGGCCTCGAGCCGCGCGGTGTCGAAGGCGAGATTCGGCGGGACCTCCTTGGTGCCGGAATAGGCCGCCTGGCGATCGAGAGTCATGGGTTCCCCCGCAGGAAGGGCGCGAGCGCGGCAAGGGTGCCATCCGGATCCTCCTCGGCCACGAAATGGCCGGCCTCGACTCGGGCCTCGGCGATGTGCGGCGCGAAGGTGCGCCGCCAAACCTGAGGCGGCGTCTCCGTCGCGCCGCCGCGGGCCAGATAATCGCTCCACACCACCAGCGCCGGGCAGGCGATTTTGCGGCCGGCCGCAAGATCCGTCTCGTCCTGAGCGAGGTCGACCGTCGCGCCGGCGCGGTAGTCTTCGCAGAAGGCATGGATGCGCGAGGGCTCGTTGCAGCTCTGCCGATAGGCGTGGAGGGCACGCGGGTCGAAGGTCTTGAGCGTGCCGTGGCGCGACCACTTCGCGAGAAGCCCGTCGAAATAGGCGAGGGGGTTCCTGCCGATCTCCTCCTCGGGCTCAGGCGCAGGGCGGGCCAGGAATTCCCAGTGGGGCGCCTCGGCTTGCCCCGAGCGGATCTTCTGCCAGAAGCTCACCGTCGGCATGATGTCGAGCAGGGCCAAGCGCTCGACGCGGCCAGGATGATCAAGCGCGAGCCGGTAGGCGACGCGCGCCCCGCGATCGTGCCCGACGATGGCAAAGCGCACATGCCCGAGACGTTCCATCACGGCGATGACGTCCCGCCCCATGGCGCGCTTGGAATAGGTCTCGTGGGCCGCGTCGCCCGGTGGCGCCGAGGACCAGCCATAGCCGCGCAGGTCCATGCACACGACCGTGTGGCGCTCGGCGAGCTTCGGCGCGATGCGGTGCCAGCACGCATGCGTCTGCGGGAAGCCGTGCAGGAGAACGACCGGCGGCCCGTCGCCGCCCGAGCGCGCGAAGACGCGTCCCGCTTCCGTGTCGATCCAGTGCGAGGCGAAGCCGGGAAAGAGGTCGTCGGTCATTGCTCAGGCCTCCGGCTGCCAGGCCGGCGTGATGTCGGTCTTGGCGAAATTGTCACCTTTGAAGAGGAGCGGCGCGCCCAGCGATTTTGCCAGAGCGTAGGCGAAACAGTCGCCCAAGTTGAGGCCCGCAGGATGTCGGCCTTTGCCGAAGGAAAGGAGGGCCTGGACCGCCAAAGTCATCTGCTCGATCGACACGGGAGCAGGGTCGAGATTCAATCCGTCGATAAACTCCGCCACACGAGCAGCTTCGGCGCCATGACGGCTGCCGCAGAGGACAGCAATCAGCTCGACGCGCGTCACGACCGACATCTGCGCTGCGTCCGCAGCATCGATGACGTCGGCGATGGCCTCGTGCTCAGGCTCCGCCAGGAAGAGGGCGACGAGCGCGGATGTGTCGACCACGATCAATCGAAGTGGCCTTCGTCGTTGTAGCCGATGATCTCGTCAGCGGTACGGTGCTCGTCGGTGCGGGGCAGTGAGGCGAAATAGGCCTGCGCCTCCGCGAGCTTCTTGCGGTCGATGCGCCCCCGCTTAGGGGGCAAGGCAGCGAGCCGCTGCTGCGCCGCTTTCCTGACGGCCTCGGTGATCGTCTCGCCCGTGCGCGCGGCAAGCTCACGAACAATTCGGTCGGCTTCCTTGTCTCTGATGAGGATCGCCATGGGTGTTAGTATATACCTCTCCCTGATGAGTATATACAACACGGCCCTCGGCGCAAAGCTCGCGTCATCGCCTCACCGCTCGCCAGCCGATGTCGCGTCGGCAGAAGCCCTCCGGCCAGTCGATGGCGTCCACGGCGGCATAAGCCTTGGCCTGCGCCTCGGCAATGGATCTGCCCATGGCGGTGACGTTGAGGACGCGCCCGCCCTGGGCAAGAAGGCGTCCGTTCTCCTCCCCCGTGCCGGCATGGAAGACGAGCACGTCCTCCATCGCCTCGGCTTTGGCGACGCCCTTGATCTCGGAGCCTTTGGCGTAAGGGCCAGGATAACCCTTCGTCGCCATCACCACGGTCAACGCCGCCTCCTCCGACCAGCGGACGCCGAAGCCCTCGAGCGCCCCGTCGCAGGCGGCGAGCATGGCGGCGACGAGGTCGGTCTTGAGACGTGGCATCAGCACCTGGCATTCCGGGTCGCCGAAGCGGACGTTGTACTCGATGAGCTTCGGTCCCTCGGCGGTGACCATCAGCCCTGCATAGAGCACGCCCACATAGGGAGTGCCGCGTCTCTTGAGCGCCTGCAGCGTCGGTTGCACGATCTCGTGCATGACGCGCGCCTCGAGGTCCGGCGTTAGCACGGGGGCGGGGGAATAGGCGCCCATGCCGCCGGTGTTGGGACCCTCATCGCCGTCGAAGGCGCGCTTGTGGTCCTGGGCGGTGCCGAGCGGGATCGCGGTCGAGCCGTCGCAGAGGGCGAAGAAGCTCGCCTCCTCGCCGACAAGACATTCCTCGATGACGAGCTCGGCGCCGGCGGCGCCGAGCGCGCCGCCGAGCATCGCTTCGATGGCCCCCTCCGCTTCGTCGACGCTCGCCGCCACGACCACGCCCTTGCCGGCGGCGAGCCCGTCGGCTTTCACCACGATCGGCGCGCCCGTCTCGCGCACATAGGCCTTGGCGCGCTCCGCATCGGTGAAGCGGCGGAACGCAGCGGTGGGAATGCCGGCTTCGGCGCAGAGCTCCTTGGTGAAGGCCTTCGAGCCCTCAAGCTGCGCTGCCGCCTTCCGTGGACCGAAGGCCCTGATGCCGGCCGCGCTCAGATCGTCGACAAGGCCCGCGACGAGCGGCGCCTCCGGTCCGACCACGACGAGGCCGATGCTCTCCTGTTTGCAGAAGGCGGTGACAGCCGCGTGATCGGCCGGGTCCATCGCCACATTCGTCCCGCACACGGCCGTGCCCGGATTGCCCGGGGCGACGAAGAGCCGGCCGCACAAGGGGCTGCGTGACATTTTCCAGGCGAGCGCATGCTCGCGCCCCCCGGATCCGATCAAAAGAATGTTCATCCCGACCCCGTCTCTTGACGGGGGTCTTAAGTCCTCGTCACGCTGGCATCAACGGCAGGACGTCACCAGCGGCGCCGAGAGGGACCTTCCGGCCCGGCTCGGGTGCCCTCGGGGTTCGGCCGTTGAAGACCGTCAAGTCGGCCGGCGAATGCCGACGCGGTTCAGCTAGGGAGTGAGACCTCATGAAGCGCCGTCAGTTCCTGAAAGCCGCCGGCCTCGGCATCGCCGCGGGAGCCGTCGCCAAGCCCGCCGTCGCGCAATCCATGCCCGAGATCCGCTGGCGCCTGTCCTCGACCTTTCCGAAATCCCTGGACACCCTTTACGGATCTGCGGAGACCTTCGCGAAATACGTTTCAGAGGCAACGGACGGAAGGTTCCAGGTCCAGACCTTCGCGGCGGGCGAGCTCGTCGGCACCTTCCAGGCCTTCGACGCGGTCTCAAACGGCACCGTGGAGATGATCCAGGGGCCCGGCTACTACTATGTGGGCAAGGATCCCGCCTTCGCCGTCTTTGCCGACATCCCTTTCGGCCTCAACGCGCGCCAGAAATATGCGTGGCTGTTCCACGGGGGCGGCAATGAGCTCGTCAACGAGTTCCTCGCCAAGCACAATGTCTACGCGATCCCGGCGGGCAACACCGGCACCCAGATGGGCGGCTGGTTCCGCAAGGAGGTGAAGACCGTCCAGGACCTGCAGGGCCTCAAGTTCCGCATCGCCGGCATTGCCGGCCAGGTCATGCAAAAGCTCGGCGTCGTGCCGCAGCAGATCGCCGGCGGCGAGATCTATCCGGCGCTGGAGCGCGGCACCATCGATGCGGCGGAGTGGGTCGGGCCTTACGACGACGAGAAGCTCGGCTTCGCCAAGGTGGCGCCTTTCTACTATTATCCGGGCTTCTGGGAAGGCGGGCCGACCGTCCACCACTGGTTCCACAAGCCGAAATGGGAGGCCCTCCCCAAGAACTACAAGGCGATCGTCGAGAACGCCTGCGTCTATGCGGGGCTCGACATGCTCGGCAAATACGACGCCAAGAACCCGGCGGCCCTGCGCCGTCTCGTCGGCTCTGGCGCTCAGCTGCGGCCGTTCAGCCAGGAGATCCTGGAGGCCGCCTACAAGGCCGCCAACGAGATCTACGACGACATCTCGGCCCGCAATCCCGACTTCAAGAAGATGTATGACAGCCTGCGCGCCTTCCGGAACGAGGAATATCTCTGGTGGCAGGTGGCGGAATACACTTTCGACAATTTCATGATCCGCTCCCGGGCGAGGGGGTAGGCGCATTCCCTTTCCTTCTCCGAGAGGGAGAAGGTGGCCGCGAAGCGGCCGGATGAGAGGAGAGCCCGTTCCCGGATAGGGCGCGCCCCTCACCCGGTCGCCGCTGCCGCGGCGACTCGACCTCTCCCCATGGCGAGGCTGTGTCGCTGGCGTATCGCCTCGCCAGAACAAAGTGGATACGGGCCGGGGTCGCCTTCCCGCCGCCGCCAGGCCGGGTTAGCTTTGCCCGATGCTCCTCGAATCTGTCGCGCCGCTTGCCACCAACGCTCCGGAATGGACGGTCACCGCCCTCGCGCAGGCGCTCAGGCGCACGCTCGAGGACGCCTATGGTCATGTGCGCCTGCGCGGCGAGATCTCCGGCTATCGGGGCCCCCACGGCTCCGGCCACGCTTACTTCTCCATCAAGGACGAGGGCGCCTGCATCGACGCCGTGATCTGGCGCAGCAGCTTCACCAAACTCAAGTTCAAGCCTCAGGAAGGCCTCGAGATGATCGCCACGGGAAGGATCACCACCTTCCCGGGCAAGTCCAAGTACCAGATCGTCGTCGACTCCCTTGAGCCGGCGGGTGTCGGGGCGCTCATGGCGATGCTCGAAGAACGGCGTCGCAGGCTTGCGGCGGAGGGGCTGTTCGATGCCGCCCGCAAGCGCCCGCTGCCCTTCCTGCCGCAGGTGATCGGGGTCGTCACCTCGCCGACAGGGGCCGTCATACGCGATATCCTGCATCGGCTGGCCGACCGCTTTCCCTGCCACGTGCTCGTCTGGCCGGCCCGGGTGCAAGGGGATCCCTGTGCCGAGGAGGTGGCGGCCGGCATCCGCGGCTTCAATGCGCTCGCCCCGGACGGACTGATTCCGCGCCCGGACGTGATCATCGTCGCCCGGGGCGGCGGCTCGCTCGAGGACCTCTGGGGCTTCAACGAGGAGATCGTGGTGCGGGCGGCGGCGGAAAGCGCCATTCCCCTCGTCTCCGCCGTGGGCCATGAGACGGATTGGACGCTCATCGACTACGCCGCCGACCTTCGCGCCCCCACTCCAACGGCCGCAGCCGAAATGGTGGTGCCGGTGCGGGCGGAACTCCTGGCCGACATCCGCGAGCTCGGCGGCCGTCAGCTGCGGGCCGTGCAGCGGGCAATAGAGCACCGACGCGCCGATCTGCGGGCGGCCGCCCGCGCCCTTCCCGGACCCGACGCTCTCCTTGGCCTCGGCCGGCAGCGCCTCGACCTTGCGACGGCGCGGCTGAAACCGGCCCTGGCGCGCCTTCTGCGCGTGCAGGAGGCGCGGCTCGCGGCCCTCGCCCAGAGGCTGTTGCGGCAATCACCCGAGGGGCGCTTTCGCGAGCTGCGCGCCCGCTTCCTCAGCCTTGGCGACCGGCCGCGCTCCACCTTCCAGAACTTCGTCACGATCAAGAAGGACGGGCTTCCCCAGTTGGGCAGGCGCCTGGATCAGGCCCTTGCCACGGAGCTCGCACGACGCCGGCAGCGCTTGAAGGCTCTCGACCAGCTCCTGGCGAGCCTCAGCTACAAGTCGGTGCTGGCGCGCGGCTTCGCCGTCGTCCGCGACGGGGAGGGCGCCCCCCTGCCGCGGGCGGCGCTGGTCTCGCCCGGACAAGCGCTCACGATCGAGTTCGCGGACAGCGCCCTGCGCGCGGTCGCCGACGGTGCCCCGAAGCCAAAGCGCAAGCCGGCGCCGGCGGGGCAGCCGAGCCTCTTCGAGGCATGAGCACACGTGAGAGAACGAGCGGAGCGCCGATCGCGGTCCAGCGCTCCAAGGGGGCCGTTCCCCTCCAACTGAGACACGACCTTGCCGAATGGCGTGGCTGTGGATTCGGTGGATTGTGCGCACAAGGAGGTAGGCACTGCTTGAGTTCGGCTCTTCCGCGGAACGCCGACACTTCTCTGTCATTGTCGCGAGCGTCAATCTCAGCAGGCGCGGCAGTCGTTGATCCGTCCAAGGGGGGCGGTATGGCGTTGCACTACTTCCATTGTACGGACGGGACCGATTTCGTTCTCGACCGGACCGGGGCGAAGACCCGGTCGAAACAGGAGCTCTACGCTCGCGCGCTCGCCGTCGCCGCGGAGCTGATGGCGCCGCTCGGTCCGGAGATGGACTGGTCGGGATGGATCGTCAGCATCCACGACCGCCAGGGCCGCATGGTCGACACCCTGCCCTTCCCGCGCTCTGCCGGGCGGCGCGCCGCCTGAACGCGTCCGCGGCTGGCGTACCAAAGCCGCCATATTCCCGTTGTTCATGGGCGCGATTCGGTTCCCGGCGCCGCGTGCAGGCGCCGGGGCGTGAGCACTTGAGGCGGCGCTTGGCGGTGGAGGCTCTTGCCTGCTATGACACGCGGCCTGCACCCGATGCGCGACCTTCCATGAGCCGAGAAACGGCCCGACGCGAGGACGAGACCATGCCTTCAGCGATTCTGAGACGCTTGGCGCCGCGTGCGCTTCTTGCGCTCGCCGCCGGCATCCCGCTCCTCGTCGCGAGCGCCGCGCCGGTTCTCGCGCAGTCCACCTGCCAGGAGTTCGGCAAGACCCTGAACGAGCGCAAGACGCTCATTCAGCGCATCAGCGAGGCTACAGGCAAGAACAAGAAGCTCGAGCCGAAGGCGGCCTGCTCCATGTTCGGCAACCTGGTCGAAAACGGCAGCGCGGCCCTGAAGTGGCTCGAGGCCAACAAGGACTGGTGCCAGATCCCGGAGGCCTTCGTCGAGAACATCCGCAAGGATCACGAGCAGGCTGTCTCGGTGCGGGGCAAGGCCTGCAAGGCCGCTGCGCAGCAGGCCGCGCTTGAGAAGAAAGCGCGCCAGCAGCAGGGCAGCGGCCTTCTCGGCGGCGACGGCCTCACCGGCTCCTACAAGATTCCCCAGGGCGCGCTCTAGGCGAGAGGACCTTGCGCTTGGCCGGGTTTGACCTCCGGGTCAGCTTCGGCCGCCGCCGATGATCTCGCGCTCGTGATGGATCTGCGGCCGGACCGGGAGGCGCCCCGGCTTGCGGCGCGTGAGGAAGCGCGGCCGGCGATGGTTGAGAAGCCCATGCCGGCGTCGGATGCGCACGGCCCCGAGGTGGAGGCGGCCGATCTGAGGATAGGCGGTCTGCAGGAAGCCGTCGGCCCGCGCGATCATCAAGGGCAGCCCTGAAGCGGCGCCAAGACCTCGCCACACCGCCACCACGTCTTCCTCCCCATACCGACCGAGACAGGCGAGGCGGCCGCCCTTGTCGTCCACGAGCGCGATCTCGAAGGCTTCCTGTCCGTCAGCTTCGCTGAGAAGCCGCAGCGCCACGCCCGCGGGCCGGGCCTGTGCAAGGCGCAAGGCGGGGGAGATCAGCCCCGGGATGGGAAAGGCCGGAAGAGGATCGCATGCGCCGGGGCCGCTCTCGCGCGGAGAGACGGCCCCGGCTGTCGGGGTGACGCCTGTCTTCATCTGTGACGCCCTGTTGAGGCTGCGGCGGCTTCTCTGGCCGCTCGCTTGCGAGGGATCATGGCCGGGGAGAGGCCCGAAAGACCTTAAAAGGCACGGTTAAGGGCTTCTTGCGGCAGCGCTTTCGAATCCGATGCTGAACGGAAGCTTGCCGGGACGGCATCGATTCGTATGAAAGGCGGCTCTCGAGGAGGCCAAGCGCGGCCTGCGCCTCGAGGACCCTATGCCGTCTTGATCGCGAGGATGTCGAGCGGGCTTTGAGCGCCCCTTGATCTGGATAAGGGCGCCGCGACCGCCTATCTCGCGGCGGATGGTTCCCTTCGATCTGACCGATCCGCTCCTGCCGCGCATCCGCGCCGTCGCCCGCGAGGCAGGCGCCATCGCCAAGCGCTACTTCCGACCAGGCGAAAAAACCGCGGCGCGGATCTGGTCGAAGCAAGGCGGCTCGCCGGTCACGGAGGCCGATGTCGCCGTCGATTCCTTTCTCAAGGTCGAGCTCACCTCCGCCCTTCCGGACGCCGCCTGGCTCTCGGAGGAGACAGCCGACGATCCAGCGCGCCTCGGCGCCCGGCATCTGTGGATCGTGGACCCCATCGACGGAACCCGGGCGTTCCTCTCCGGCCATCCGGACTGGTCGGTGGCCATTGCTCTCCTGATCGACGGCGTGCCGGCCCTCGGCCTCGTCTACGCGCCCTCGCATGAGGCGTTCTACGAGGCGGTGCGCGGCCGTGGCTCGACCCGGAACGGGATGCCGATCGCGGCTTCCCGGCGAGGAGATCTCGGCGGTGCCCGCGTTGCCGGGCCGAAGCCGCTCGTCGACCGACTCGAGGCCGCCGCCGGAGCGCTGCGCCGGGTCGAGAAGATTCCCTCCCTCGCCTTGCGCCTCGTGCGGGTCGCTGAAGGTGCAGTCGACCTTGGCCTTGCCTCGTCGAACGCGCGGGACTGGGACATCGCCGCCGCCGACCTCATCCTCGCCGAAGCTGGCGGCACCCTGACGGCCTTCGATCGCTCGCCCCCGCGCTACAACCAGCCCGATCCCGCCCATGGCGAGCTCCTGGCGGCCTCGCGCCAGTTGCATCCGCGCCTCGTTGAGGCCATGACGGCGCACCGGCGGGAGGCCCTCTCCCGCTGAGGGACCTTTTCCCGCAAGAAGGGCCGGGCCAATCACGTGCCGGTGACGGCCGCGGCGAGGAACAACACGCAATGGCGACCCAGAAGCAGCTTCTCCATCTCGTCTTCGGCGGCGAGCTCGAGAACCTTGAGACCACGCAGTTCAAGGACCTTTCCAAGCTCGATATCGTTGGCATCTATCCCAACTACGCCGCCGCCCACGCCGCCTGGAAGGCCAAGGCGCAGGCCACCGTCGACAACGCCCATATGCGCTATTTCATCGTTCACTTGCACCGGCTCCTCGATCCCGAGGCGGCTTGACGTGTGGCCATGGATCTCCTCAAGCGGCTGAGCCGGACCCGAGCGGCGCGCGAGATCTTCGGTTTCGCCATGGCGCGCTATCTCGGGCTCGTGCGGCGCACCAACCGCTGGGTCATGGAGCCGGCGGATGCCTATGAACGCATCGGCCCCCTGATGCCGGTCATCGCCGCCATGTGGCACGGCCAGCATTTCATGATCCATTTCGCCAAGCGCCCCGAGGATCGGGCGGCGAGCCTCGTGTCCCGCTCCGCCGACGGCGAACTCAACGCCGTGGCGTTGCGCCATGTCGGGGTGCGCGCCATCCGGGGCTCCGGCGCCCGCGGGCGCGACTTCCGCGAGAAGGGCGGCGTCTCGGCGCTGCGCGCCATGCTGCGGGCGCTCGAGGATGGCGAGATGGTGGTGCTCACGGCCGATGTGCCGAAGATCGCCCGCATCTGTGGCGAAGGGATCGTCACGCTCGCCAAGCTGTCTGGGCGGCCGATCGTGCCGGTGGCTGTGGTGACGAGCCGCCGTATCGTCTTCCAGAGCTGGGACCGGGCGAGCCTCGGCCTGCCCTTCGGCCGGGGCGCCATGGTGCTCGGGGATCCGATCTTCGTTCCGCGCCATGCTGACGCCGCGGCGCTCGGGGAGGCGCGCCGGGCGGTGGAGGCCGGCCTCGACCGGGTGCACGAGCGGGCCTACGCCCTCGTCGGCGCGCGCGATCCGGGGGCCGCCCTGAAGGCGCCCGCTGCCGGAGGGCAAGCGGCGTGAACGGCCGCTTGCCTCTGTCCTTGAGGCTCTACCGGGCGGGTCTCGTCGCTCTCGAGCCTGGCGCGGCCGCCGTCCTTCAATGGCGCATGCGCCGGGGCAAGGAGGACGAGGCGCGGCTCAAGGAGCGCCGCGGCCTGCCGAGCCGGGCGCGGCCCCCCGGCCGCCTCGCCTGGCTGCACGGGGCGAGCATCGGGGAGACGATCTCGCTCATGCCAGTGGTCGAGCGCCTGCTGCGCCGCGGCCTCCAGGTGCTCATGACCTCCGGCACCCGCACGGCCGCCGAGCTCGTGGCGCGGCGCCTGCCCCCCGGAGCCCTCCACCAATACATGCCCGTCGACGTGCCCCGTTACCTGCGCCGCTTCCTCGACCATTGGCGGCCGGATCTGGCGCTCTTTGCCGAATCCGAGATCTGGCCCAACACCATCCTCGAACTCGACCGCCGCGGCGTGCCCCTCGTCCTCGTCAATGGCCGCCTCTCGGAGCGTTCCTTCCGCCGCTGGTCGCGCGCGCCGGACGCGGCGCGCGCCCTCCTGTCCCGCTTCGCTCTGTGTCTGGCGCAGAGCCAGGCCGACGCCGAGCGCCTCGCGCGGCTCGGCGCGCCCCGGGTCGCGGTCGTCGGCAACCTCAAATTCGACGTCACGCCGCCGCCTGCCGATCCGCAGGCCCTGGCCCGCCTGTCAGGTCTCATGTCCGGCCGCCCGGTGTGGGTCGCCGCCAGCACCCACTCGGGCGAGGAGGAGCACATCATCGCGGCCCACCAGGCGCTCGCCGCCCACTACCCTGGCCTGTTGACGGTCATCGCGCCGCGCCATCCCCAGCGCGGCGGCGACATCCAGGACCTTGCCCGAGCGGAGGGGCTCGAGGCGGCGCGCCGCTCGGAACAGGCGCTGCCGGAGCCAGGCGTCGAGCTCTATGTAGCCGACACGGTGGGCGAACTCGGGCTCTTCTATCGCCTGACCCCCCTGGTGTTCATGGGCGGTTCCCTCGTTCCGCATGGCGGCCAGAACCCGATCGAGCCGGCAAAGCTCGGTGCCGCCATCCTGCACGGCCCCCATGTCCACAATTTCACCGACGTCTACGCTGCCATCGACCGGGCCGGGGGCGCGCTGCCGGTCGCCGACGGGCCGACCCTGACGCGGATCCTGGCCGATCTCCTCGGCGATGCCGCCCTGATGCGCGACATGGCGCGGGCGGCGGGGGAGGCGGTGGCGAGCCTCGGGGGTGCGCTCGAACGGACGATGCAGTCGATCGAGCCCTTCATCCTCCACATGAAGCTCGAGGGACTGTGATGCGCACTCCGGGCTTCTGGAGCGCGCGCCGAGCCACGCTTGCTGCGAATCTCCTCCGGCCGGCCGCCTTTCTCTACGGTGCCGTCGCCGCCCATCGCCTCAAGCGGCCCGGCATGCGGGCGGACGCGCCCGTTGTCTGCGTCGGCAATTTCACCGTCGGGGGGGCGGGCAAGACGCCGACGGCGATCGCGCTCGCCCATGTCCTGCGCGAGATGGGCCAAACGCCGGCCTTCCTCACCCGCGGCTATGGCGGGACCTTGCCGGGGCCGGTCGTGGTCGATCGGACCACCCACAGCTTTCGCGACGTCGGCGATGAGCCGCTTCTGCTCGCGCGCGTCGCGCCCACCATCGTCGCCCGCCATCGCCCTGCGGGGGCGCGCCTGTGCGTGGCGCAGGGAGCAAATGTCATTCTCATGGATGACGGGCTGCAGAACCCCTCGCTGCGGAAGGACCTGTCGCTCGCCGTCCTCGACGGCGAGGCGGGGCTTGGCAACGGCCTTTGCCTTCCGGCCGGGCCGCTCAGGGCGCCGATGGCCGCGCAATGGCCCCTCGTCGATGCGGTCGTCGTCCTCGGCGAGCCTTGCGGCGCAGGCGCGGCGGCCGAAGAAGCGGCCGCGCGCGGGATTCCGCTGCTTGCCGCCACGCTTCAGCCGGACGCGCAGGCGAGGGCGCATCTTCGCGGCCGCCGCGTGCTCGCTTTTGCCGGCATCGGGCGGCCTCAGAAATTCTTCGCAAGCCTCGAGAGCTGCGGGGCGGAGATCGTGGAGCGACGCGCTTTCTCCGATCACCATCCATATGCGGTGCCCGAGATCGAGCGCATGGTGGAGGAGGCGAGGGCGAACGGCCTGACGCCGGTGACGACGGAGAAGGACGCGGTCCGCATCGCGGCGCTCGGCCGGCCGGATCTTGCCGATGGCATCAAAACCCTGCCGGTGACGCTCGCCTTTGCCGAGCCCGCGCGGGTGAGGGCGCTGCTCGGGGAATGCCTCGCCCGGAGGAGGGCCGACGGGCGCGCCGCCGTCCACCTCTCCTGAGTTCAGGAGAGGTCGCCGCGAAGCGGCGGGCGAGGTGTGCGACCTCTCCGAACAAGGGCGCTGCCCTCACCTGACTCGCTTTGCTCGCCGACCTCTCCCGGCTCGGGAGAGGTCAGCAGCGTCACTTCACCCCGCCGAAGGCGGCCACGAGCTCGGCCATGGCGGCGCCGTTCGGCTCCCCGCGCAGCCCCTCGACGACGCCGCGGCGGTCGGCCTCGGGTCGGTTCTGGCTCACCTTCCACTTGCCCTCGATGCGCGCAATCTCGATCTCGATGCCGACGATCCCTTTGATCTGGGCGGCGATGAAGGGCTCCGGCGCGTCGCCCACCTGCCACGGCTCGCGCCGCCCTTCCTCCTTGAGCCGCGTCAGCGCGCCGATCTGGGCGCGCAGCCAAGCCTCGTCCGCAACGGCGCGCAGACGGCCATGGGCGTGGACGACGGCGTAGTTCCAGGTCGGGACGACCTTGCCGGTCTCCCGCTTCGTCTCATACCAGGAGGGCGTGACATAGGCCTCGCTCGCCTGGAACACCACGAGCACCTCCTGGCCGTCGGCCTCCCGCCAGACCGCATTGGCCCTCGCCACATGAGCGCGGAGCGTTCCAAGCCGCGAGGCGGCGGGATCAAGAATGAAGGGAATGTGATTCGCCGTCAGCCCCGTAGGCGAGACGGTGACGAGAGTCGCCAACGGAAAATCCCGGATCAGCGCGTGCTGGACCTCGAGGCGATCCTCGCGAAAATGGGGCGGCTGGTACATGCTAGCGCCGCGGCTCGCGGGCGACCCCGAGCCGCTTGAGCACCGCCTCCGGCGAGGAATAGGCCTCCTGCCGCTCGACGCTCCAGTAGCGCAGCTGCTCGAGGGGGATCGGTTCGCCGGTGACCGCGCAGCGCACGAAGGCTCCCGGCCGGATGACCTTCAGGTTGCTGTCGAGATATTCCACGATGGCTTCGCCGCCGCCGTGGTCGAACCGGTTCAACACAGGCATCTGCCGTCGCCGAAAGGGCGACTCCTCCACTCGTCAGCGATCACATAGACCATGGCGCCGCGGGCGTCCAACAGTGGAGACACCCCGTTGACACCTGGGCTTGCCCGCCGTCAGGAGGGCGACGGACCGGAGCACCGCCGTGGCCGCCTACGACTTTTCCGCACAACGCCTGTTTGTCGACGCTCCGCTATCGGAAGGAGCGCGGCTCCCCCTGGACCGCGCCCAAGCCAACTATCTCCTCAACGTCCTGCGCCTCAAGGCCGGGGCCGGCATCCTGGTCTTCAATGGCCGCGACGGCGAATGGCGCGCGCTCGTCGAGTCGGACGGGCGCAAATCGCCGAGCCTGCGTGTCGGCGAGCGGACGCGGGCGCAGACGGCGCCGAACGATCTCCTCTATCTCTTCGCGCCGCTCAAGCATGCCCGCCTCGACTACATGGCCCAGAAGGCGGTCGAGATGGGCGCGGGCGCGTTGAAGCCCATCCATACGCGCCGCACGCAGGCGAGCCGGGTCAATCTTGAGCGGCTCCGCGCCAATGCGATCGAAGCCGCAGAGCAGTGCGGAATCCTGACCGTTCCCGACATCCTCCCGGACACGGATTTTCAGAAGGCCCTCGCCGGGCTCGATCCGGACCGCCTCCTCGTTTTCTGCGACGAGGAGGCGCCGATCGCCAATCCGATCGCGGCCTTGAGCGCCGAAGCCGATCGTTGCGGGAACCGTCCGGCCAAGTTGGCGGTTATGGTGGGGCCCGAAGGCGGGTTTGTAGAAGAGGAGAGGGCGCTTGCCCTCCGTCATCCCCGTGTGGTTCGCGTCTCTCTTGGTCCCCGGATCCTCCGTGCCGACACCGCGGCCGTCGCGGCGCTCGCCCTGGTGCAGGCGGTACTCGGCGACTGGCGCGAGGCGCCGGCTACGACGACGGGCTAAGGGGGCGCGGCGCAACACCCTCCCTGCGACACTGACCTGACAAGACCGCTTGGCTGCCGCGCTGGGCGCCGCAATCCGGCCGCATTGCAGCCGAGCTTCGCTGGCGTGATGAGCGCTGATTTGCAGTGTCGCGTTGCAAGAGCACGGAAATACAACTGGAGACAAGGGCATGTCTGGGGATTACAGGTTTGGAATAGAAGAAGAATATTTTGTGAACAGCGCGGCAAAGCGGGACTCCGCCCGGGCGGGAATTCAGGAATTCTTCCAGAAAGCCAAAGAAGAGTTCAAGGACGAGGTCCAGCGCGAGATGTTGGAACCTCAAATCGAGGTGGTGACGCCTCCGGCCGTTGACTTCGCGGAAGCGCGCAAGCACCTCGCCGCCGTGCGCAAGGGACTTGGCGAGATTGCGCGCAGCGAGGGGCTGTCCATCATGGCAGCCGGCACGCATCCGCTCGCCGTCTGGACGCGCCAGCGCGCCTCCCGCCAGCCCCGCTACGGCAAGCTCATGCACGACCTGCAGATGCTCGGCTCGCGCAACATGGTCTGCGGCCTCCACGTGCATGTGGAGGTGGGCAGCCTCGGGGAGCGGGTCGACATCATGAACCGCATCCTGCCCTATCTGCCCTTGCTCCTCGCCCTGTCCACGTCCTCGCCCTTCTGGCAGGCGCAACGCACGGGCCTCCTTGGCTATCGCTTGGCCGCCTATCGCGAACTGCCGCGCACCGGACTGCCCGACATGTTCGAGACGGTGCAGGAGTATCAGCGCTACATCGACACTCTGGTCGCCGCCCGCGCCATCGAGGACTCGAGCTTCGTCTGGTGGGTGATCCGGCCTTCTCTCAAGCACCCGACCCTGGAGCTGCGCATCGCCGACAGTTGCACCCGGCTCGACGACACGCTGGCGATTGCGGCCCTCTATCGTTGCCTCGTCCGTCGTCTCGCCCGGGACCGCAAGCTCAACGCTTCGCTCACCGGGGCCTCCCGCGCCATTGTCGGCGAGAACTGCTGGCGGGCCCAGCGCTACGGCATCCACGGCAGCTTCGTGGACGAGGCGACGCGCACGGCCCGGCCGGTCGGCGAGGTGCTGAACGAGGTGCTCGACCTCGTGGCCGAAGACGGCAAGGCGCTCGGTTGCGAGCGCGAACTCGATCTTGCCCGCTGGATCGTCGCCCGCGGCACCAGTGCCGACAAGCAGCTCACGATCTACACCGAAGCCCTCGGCCGCGGCTTGTCGAGCAAGGACGCGCTCGCCGACGTCGTGGACTGGCTCTGCGCCGAGACGGCGGGGCTGCAGCCGGCCCTGCATTGAGCAAGCGGGTGCCGTCGTTCCGGCGCGCCGCTTCGCGGCGTGCCGGATCTGAAGGTGCGCACTTGCGATGCCGTTCATAGGGTGCTGCGTCGCAGCATGCGCCAACCCGACCGGACAAGGCTCTGGAAGGACGAGGGGGCTGTTCGGCTACGCTTGCATGCATGCAAGCTCCTGCGCCTGAGCGTCATTGCGGCTTCGCAGGGACCCGCCTATGTACCGAGCCCCGGCGCGCACGGCGTTCGCGCGCTTCGTCAGGAAGAGGTGGCGCATGGCTCGTGACGTATCCGATGCAACGCCCATCGGCGCGCGCCACGAGCTGATCGAATGGGTCGCCTCGGGCGAAAAGCCGCGGGATGCCTGGCGGATCGGCACCGAGCACGAGAAGATCCCCTTCTATCGGGGTACTCACACTCCGGTCGCCTATGACGGCGAAGGCGGCATCCGTGCCCTGCTCGACGGGCTCAAGGCCGAGACGGGGTGGACACCGATCCTCGAAGGCAACCATCCCATCGGCCTTGCCGACGACGCGGCCGGGGCAGCGATCTCGCTCGAACCCGGCGGGCAGTTCGAACTCTCGGGCGCACCGCTCAAAAGCCTGCATGAAACGGCCGCGGAACTCGACCGACACCTGTCCGCAGCCAAGCGTGTGGCGGCCCCCTTCGGCATGGATTTCCTGACGCTCGGCATGAGCCCGCAATGGACGCGGGCGGAGACGCCGGTCATGCCGAAGAACCGCTATCGCATCATGATGAACTACATGCCGAAGGTCGGGACGCTCGGCCTCGACATGATGCTGCGCACCGCCACGGTGCAGGTGAACCTCGATTATGCCTCCGAAGCCGACATGGTGAGGAAGCTGCGCGTATCGCTGGCGCTGCAGCCCGTCGCCACGGCCCTGTTCGCCAACTCGCCCTTCACCGAGGGCAGGCCGAATGGTTTTTTGTCCATGCGCTCGCAGATCTGGCGTCACACCGACCCGGACCGCACGGGGATGTTCCCAGAGGCCTTCGAGGAGGGGTTCGGATATGAGCGCTATGTGGAATGGGTGCTCGACGTGCCCATGTATTTCGTCAAGCGGGGCGGGGTATATCACGACGTTGCCGGCGCCTCCTTCCGGGACCTCCTCGCCGGCCGCCTGAAGGAACTGCCGGGCGAGGTCGCGACGCGCTCGGACTGGGCCAACCATGTCTCGACGGTGTTCCCCGAGGTAAGGCTCAAGCGCTACCTTGAGATGCGCGGCGCGGATGTCGGCCCGCCCGAGCGCATCGTGGCGCTGTCCGCCTTCTGGGTGGGCCTTCTGTACGACGAGGCCTCGCTCGACGCCGCCTGGGACCTCGTCAAGGAATGGACGGCTGAGGAGCGCGAGCAGCTTCGCGCCGACGTGCCGCGCTTGGGGCTGAAAGCGGAGATCGCCGGCCGCACCGTCCGGGACATTGCGCGCGACGCGCTCGCCTTCTCCCGCTCAGGATTAAGCCGGCGTGCGCTTCTCAACGGCGGCGGCCGCGACGAGAGCCACTTCCTCGACCCGCTCGACGAGATCGTCGCCTCGGGGCTCACCCCGGCCGAGCGTCTGCTCGAGCGCTTCCATGGGCCTTGGGGCGGCTCGGTCGGCCCAGCCTTTGAAGAATGCGTGTTCTGACGGGTGACGGGCGCCACGAATTTTACGGCTCAGCTTTCTTTCAAAAAATTCAACGCCTCTTTCCTGACACGCACTTGTCATCTAGTCTCGCGCCATAAAGCGTGTGGGAAGGGGATTTAATGGTCCAGGGGGCGAACGGCCGGAAGATCTTTCGGCTGATCTTGATCAAGCCGTCGCACTACGACGATGACGGCTATGTTATCCAATGGCTGCGCTCGCCGATCCCGGCGAATTCGCTCGCCTGTCTCTATGGTCTTGCCCGCGACGCCAAGGCGCGTGACGCGCTGGCGCCTTCCTTCGACCTCGATATCGAAGCCATCGACGAGACCAACACGCGCGTCCGCCCGGACCGGATCGCCCGCCGCATTCGCGAGGCCGGCGCCGGCCTGGTGATGCTCGTCGGGGTACAGTCGAACCAGTTCCCGCGGGCGCTCGATATTGCGACACCCCTGCGGGCGGCAGGCATCCAGGTGGGCATCGGCGGGTTCCACGTCTCCGGCACCCTGGCCATGCTGCCCGGCATCGAGCCGAACGTGCAGCGGGCGCTCGACATGGGCTGCTCGGTCTTTGCCGGCGAGGCGGAGGAAGGCCGTCTCGACCTCATCCTGAAGGACGCCGCCTTCGGCGAGTTGAAGCCGATCTACAACTTCATGAAGGATCTGCCGGGCATCGAGCGGGTCCCGACGCCCCATCTGCCGGCTTCCGTCATCCGTCGCACCTACGGCACCAATGCCAGCTTCGACGCCGGTCGCGGCTGCCCTTTCCAATGCTCGTTCTGCACCATCATCAACGTGCAGGGCCGCAAATCGCGCCGGCGTTCTGCCGATGACGTCGAGCGCATCATCCGCGAGCACGCGGAGCAGGGGGTCTTCCACTTCTTCATCACCGACGACAATTTCGCCCGCAACAAGGATTGGGAGTCGATCTTCGACCGGCTCATCCACTTGCGCGAGGTCGAGGGCATCAACATCCGCCTGATCATCCAGGTGGATACGCTCTGCCACCGGCTGCCGAACTTCATCGAGAAGGCGGCGCGGGCAGGCGTGCGGCGTGTCTTCATCGGGCTTGAGAACATCAGCCCGGATAATCTGGTCGCTGCCAAGAAGAAGCAGAACAAGATCACCGAATACCGCAAGATGCTCCTGGCGTGGAAGAGCGTCGGCGTCATCACCTATTGCGGCTACATCTTAGGGTTCCCCAACGACACCCCCGAGCGCATCAAGCGGGATATCGAGGTCATCAAGAAGGAGCTCCCCGTCGATCTCCTGGAGTTCTTCTTCCTGACGCCCCTCCCCGGATCCGAGGACCACAAGAGGCTCCTCGAACAGGGCGTGTGGATGGACCCGGACCTCAACAAGTACGACCTCAACCACGCCGTGACGACCCACCCGCTCATGAGCCAGGCGGAGTGGGAAGCCGCGTATCGCATGGCGTGGGAGACCTACTACTCCGACGACCATATCGAGCGTGTCCTGCGTCGCGCCGCCGCGACCAAGACCAGCGTCGGCAAGACCTTGTTCGTGCTCAACTGGTTCGTGGGATCGATCCGCATCGAGAAGATCCATCCGCTCGAGGCCGGCTTCGTGCGCTTGAAATACCGCCGCGACCGGCGCCCAGGCTTCCCGATCGAGCCGGCGCTGACCTTCTATCCCCGCTTCATCGCCGAAACCGTGTCGAAGCAGTTCCGTTGGATCTGGCTGTGGGCCCGCACCCGGCGGCTGTACAAGTCGATCCGCTTCGGCAAGGGTCGCTACGACTACATGGACGAGGCGCTCACTCCTGTGCTCGAGGACGAAGTCGAGACCCATGCCATGTTCGAAACCGCGGAGGCCAAAGCCTTCGTGGCCCAGCAGAAGCGGCTCGCCGAGGTCGTGGCAGGGCGGGCCGCTTAGCGGCTCGGCCGAGCTGAAACCAACAAAATCACGGCCACGGTGAAACCGTGGTCTTTCTTGTTTGGTTGTGTTCCCGGATTGCCGCGGAGAGACGAAGTGCGGCCCAGCTTTCCGCCCGCAGATGATGCGGAGGGACGCCCGACGCAGGCGGTCGCCGGGAGCGCGACGGATGACGTTTGTCCTTTTCATCCCTTCCCGTCGCCGGAAAAGGCGCGTCTGACCGCCATCGGGCGTCAGCTGCGAAGCGTCTACGGCGTTCCCGTCCAGGAGCCCCTGCCGGAGCCGTTTGCCGCGATCCTCGCGAGGCTCGCGCAGCGGGACCTTTGTTCCGAGTAGATCCATTCCAAGAGCCAGGAGGGACGCGTCATGGGTCAGATCCACAAGCCCCCACGTCTTGCATTGATCGTGGAAGACGACCCTGATGTCCGCAGCCTCGCCGCCGCTCTCATTGAGGAAACCGAGCTCGAGGTCGTCGAGGCCACGAGCGGCGAGGAGGCGCTTGCCTTTCTGCGCCGCCATGCCCGCGAGGTCGCCCTCGTTCTTGCCGACATTCGCCTGCCCGATCGCATGGACGGGGTCGAACTTGCCAAGCGCATCGATGCGGCTTGGCCTTGGATCAAGGTCGTCGTGACCTCCGGCGATCCCGGCGATCGGCTCGACGATCTGCCGGTGGAGGCCACTTACATGCCAAAGCCATGGCGGGCGCTCGAAATCCTCATGGCAGCCGAGCGCGCCGCCGCCCGCTGATCGAGCAGCGTGGCAGGGTCGGGATCAGGCGGGTCTCGACCGCCGCCGCGGGGGAGCGTCAGCCCTTGAATGCTCCCTCTTCGGCCAAGAACACCTCCTCTTCCGGCGTGCTGGCCCGGCCGAGGATGGCGTTGCGATGCGGAAAGCGGCCGAAGCGGGCGACGATGTCACGGTGGTGGTGAGCCCATCGGATGGACTCCGCCTCTCCGAGCGCTTCGTTCAAGGCCACCGACCGCTCCTGGTCGGGAAGGTTCTCGGAATGCATGAAGGGCAGGTAGAAGAAGCGGCGCAGTTCCGGAGCGACCGCCTGGTCAAACGTCCGCTCGATCGCCCGATCGGCCACCATGAGGGCCACCGGGTCGGTCTGGTAGACCCGGCGCGTGCCGCGGAACATGTTGCGCGGGAACTGGTCGAGCAGCAGCACCAGGGCGAGCGCCCCCTCCGGCGTCAGCTCCCAGTCGTTGAGATCGCCCCGCGCGGCTGCCTCATGGGTCAATAGGAATCGGCGGCACGCCTCGTCGAAAGCCTCGTCCTTCGCGAACCACTTCTGCGGGCCCGCATCGCGCCAGAAGCCGATCACCTCGTCGATGGTCGCGAGCCGCGTCATCGAAGTCTCTCCCATCACGACGACAGGAAACCGGGCAGGGTGCAGGAAGGCAAGGGGGCCGCGCCGCCGCAACGGTCACGCCGGCCAGGGGGAGGTCGGGACGTCCCTGACAGGGGCGCCGCGCCCCTCGCGTGCGAGGAGGAAGACGCGCACGAGATTGGCCAGGAAGAGCACGGCCCCGAGAAGCCACACGAACGCCATGAGGATGGCGAGGCCGGGGTTGTGATAGGCGATGGAAGCGTAGACGCCGATCGGAAAGAGAACGGCGCTCACGCCCGAGGCCAGGAAATGGGCCGTGGCGAGAGGGGATTGGGCGAGCATCGGATAGAGCTTGTAGGCGAAGCCGAAGAGGGCAAGCGAGGTCCAGCCGAGAAGGTTGAGATGGGCGTGGACAGGGGCGAACTGGAACTCGTGCGCGATGCCCATGGCAAGGCCGATCACGGTGCCCGTCACGAGGCACGCCGCCGCAAGGAGAAGAAAGCCGAGGTCGATCCGCCGCATGACGTCACCCTGTGCTTGAAGGCGGGAAGGTCGAGGCGTCGGGCTTAGGCCTCGGGTGACTCCGGCGCAACGGAAATACGGTTTCCGCCCGATTTCAGCATTTCATGAATGTTTCGCGGCCGGCCGCGGTTGTGATCTGTCGCCGAGGCTTGCGCCGACGCTTCCCTTCCTGCGGCGTCGCCGCTAAAAGCCCCGAAGCTCGAAGGCCCTTGGTGGCCGAGGCATCTTTCCAACAGGTCACGAAAAGGGGCTGCCATGCGCGTCTATTACGATCGCGACGCCGATCTCAATCTCATCAAGGGCAAGAAGATTGCCATTGTCGGCTATGGCAGCCAGGGCCATGCTCACGCGCTCAACCTGCGGGACTCCGGCTGCAAGGAGGTGGCGGTCGCCCTGCGCAAGGGATCGCCCTCCGCTGCCAAGGCCGAGAAGGAGAACCTGCCGGTCATGGAGGTGGCGGAAGCCGCGAAATGGGCGGATGTCATCATGATGTTGACGCCCGACGAGCTGCAGGCGGACATCTACCGCGACCATCTGCACGCCAACATGAAGGAGGGCGCGGCGATCATGTTCGCTCACGGCCTCAACGTGCATTTCAACCTCATCGAGCCGCGCGCCGATCTCGACGTGCTGATGGTGGCGCCGAAGGGCCCTGGCCACACGGTGCGCTCCGAGTATCAACGCGGCGGCGGCGTGCCGTGCCTCCTGGCCATTCACCGTGACGCGTCGGGCAATGCGCATGACCTCGGCCTGTCCTACGCCTCGGCCATCGGCGGCGGGCGGGCCGGCATCATCGAGACCACCTTCCGCGAGGAGTGCGAGACCGACCTCTTCGGTGAGCAGGTGGTGCTGTGCGGCGGTCTCGTGGAGCTCATCAAGGCCGGCTACGAGACGCTGGTCGAGGCGGGCTATGCCCCCGAGATGGCCTATTTCGAGTGCCTGCACGAGGTGAAGCTGATCGTCGACCTCATCTATGAGGGCGGCATCGCCACCATGAACTACTCGATCTCGAACACGGCCGAATACGGCGAGTACGTCACGGGTCCGCGCATCATCACCGAGGAGACCAAGGCGGAGATGCGCCGCGTGCTGGCCGATATCCAGGGCGGCAAGTTCACCCGCGACTGGATGCTGGAGAACCGCGTCAACCAGACCTCGTTCAAGGCGATGCGCGCCAAGTGCGCGGCCCATCCGATCGAGGAGGTCGGCGAGCGGCTGCGTGCCATGATGCCCTGGATCAAGCAGAAGGCCCTCGTCGACAAGACCCGGAACTGAGCCCGCTTCGCAGCCCGGAAGAGAAGAGGCGCTGGGCCCTAAGGCGCGTGCGGAAAGGGGCGCGGCGCCGTCCTTCCCACGTGGCAGGCGGCGGCCGTAGGCGGGCGGAAGGGACGGCAGCGCCATGGTCTCGAGCCGGAGCGCTACCGCTCCACCTCGGCCGCGCTGAGGCGCGACTCGGCCCTCCCCTCGCGGGCGGGAATGTCGCTTCATCGCGGGCGATGCGGGCTCGCTTGGGGGAGTTCGCGCGTTCCTCTCCTTGCATGCCGGGAAAAGCGTCCGTCGCGCCCCGCATGCCTCGATCTCCCACAGCTCGGGCCGAGAAGGCCCCGAGACCCTAGACTCGCGCCGGCCCGATCAACCCCTTGCCCTCTCTTCCTTGCGGCAACGGCCGCCTCACGCTTGCGGCGGAAATGTTTTAAGCTTAAAATAATTGGGTCGGCATCAACCCGGGAGAGGGAGCGCGTCGATGAAGATCGCGGTGATCGGCGGAGGCCCGGCGGGGCTCTATTTCTCGATCCTCATGAAGAAGCTCGACCCTCGCACGGACATCACCGTGTACGAGCGCAACCGGGCCGACGACACCTTCGGCTTCGGGGTCGTCTTCTCCGATGCCACCCTCGATAATTTCGAGAAGTACGACCTGCCCAGTTATCGCCGCATCACCCAGGAATTCGCCTACTGGGACGACATCGCCATCCACTTCAAAGGCACCGTCCACCGCATCGGCGGCAACGGCTTCTGCGGCTGCTCGCGGCGCACGCTGCTCCTCATCCTCCAGGAACGGGCGCGCGAACTCGGCGTGAAGCTCGTGTTCGAGGCCGAGATCGAGGACGAGAGCCAGTTCGCCGACGCCGACCTCGTCATCGCGGCCGACGGCATCAACAGCCGCATGCGGGAGAAGCACCGGGACCATTTCCAGCCCGAGGTCGATCTGCGCCCGAACAAGTTCGCCTGGATGGGCTCGACGAGGCCGCTCGATGCCTTCACCTTCCTCTTCGAGGAAACGGAGTGGGGCCCCTTCATCGCTCACGCCTACCAATACGAGGCCGGCGCCTCGACCTGGGTGTTCGAGACGGATCCCGAGACCTTCCGGCGGGCCGGCCTCGACCGGATGGACGAGGCGCAGTCCGCCCGTTTGATGGAGAAGATCTTCGGCTGGTTCCTCGATGGCCACCCGGTGCTGACGAACCGGTCGCTATGGCGCAACTTCCCGATGATCCGCAACAAGCGCTGGGTGAAGGACAACATGGTCCTCCTCGGCGATGCGAAATCCTCGGCCCATTTCTCCATCGGCTCCGGCACCAAGCTCGCCATGGAGGACGCCATCGCCCTCTACGAGGCCTTCAAACAGGAGGGGACCGTCAAGGGCGCGCTCGCCCTCTTCGAGACGGCCCGGCGCGAGGAGGTGGAGAAGACGCAGCACGCGGCGGACGTGTCGCTCGTCTGGTTCGAGCATGTGGATCGCTTCTGGGATTTCGAACCGATCCAGTTCGCCTTCGGCGTCATGACGCGCGCCAAGGCCATCACCTATGACAATCTTCGCCTCAGGGCGCCGGAGTTCGTCGACAAGGTCGACCGACACTTCGCCAGGCAGGTCAAGGCGAGCGGCTTCGAGGTCAATGTCGAGAAGCCCTTCGTGCCCATGTTCCAGCCCTTCCGGCTTCGCGACATGGTGCTGCCGAACCGGGTCGTGATGTCGCCGATGGACATGTATTCGGCGGTCGACGGCGTGCCGCAGGATTGGCATCTCGTCCATTATGGCTCGCGCGCCATCGGCGGCGCAGGGCTGATCTTCACCGAGATGACCTGCGTCTCGCCCGAAGCGCGGATCACGCTCGGCTGCACGGGCCTATGGAACGACGAGCAGGAGCGCGCCTGGGCGCGCATCCTCGCCTTCATCCGCGCCCATTCCGCCGCGAAGGTCTGCCTGCAGCTCGGGCATGCCGGGCGCAAAGGCGCCACCAAGCTCATGTGGGAGGGCATGGACCGGCCCCTGGAGGAAGGCGCCTGGGAGATCTGCTCGGCCTCGCCCATCCCTTACTTCCCGGACAGCCAGGTGCCGCGCGAGGTCACCCGGGCGGACATGGACACGATCAAGGCGCAGTTCGTGATGGCGACCGAGCGGGCGGAGCGGGCCGGCTTCGACATGGTCGAGCTGCATTGCGCCCACGGCTACCTCCTCGCGAGCTTCCTCTCGCCGCTCACCAATCAGCGCAGCGACGAATATGGCGGCTCGCTCGAGAACCGCCTGCGCTTTCCGCTCGAGGTCTTCCGGGCCATGCGGGAGGTGTGGCCGAAGCACAAGCCGATGTCGGTGCGCATCTCTGCGACCGACTGGGCGGAGGGCGGTACGACCGGCGAGGATTCCGTTGAGATCGCGCGCGCCTTTGCGGAAGCGGGGGTCGACCTGATCGATGTCTCCACAGGTCAGACGGTGACCTGGTCCCGCCCCGTTTACGGCCGCATGTTCCAGACGCCGTTCTCGGACCAGATCCGGAACGAGGCGCATGTGGCGACCATGTGCGTCGGCAACATCACCACCGCCGACCAGGTGAACACCATCCTGGCCGCCGGCCGAGCCGACCTCGTAGCCCTCGGGCGCCCGCATCTCGTCGACCCGTTCTTCACCATGAAAGCGGCGGCCTGGTACGGCGTGCCGGCCATCCACTGCCCGCCGCAGTACCACCCGGGCAGGGACCAGATCTTCCGCAACAGCGTGCGCGACCGGGCGGATCTCGAGGATCTCAAGATCCGCGCCAAGCCGAAGACGCGGGCCGAGCTCAAGGCGGAGCGGGAGGCTGAGCGCAGGCTCGCCGCGGAGTGAACCGTATCTCCCCGCGAGGGGAGAGGCCGGCAGCGTCGATGATGCGCTTGTACCCTCTTCCTGCATGGCGGGGAGAGAAGCGAGAGGGAGGAGCGTTCAATGAAAGCCATCATCGTGGGCGGCGGCATCGGCGGGCTCGTGACGGCCTTGATGCTCCATGAGCGGGGCCTTGGTTGCGAGGTCTATGAGCAGGCGGAGGCGATCCGCGAGCTGGGCGTCGGCATCAACACCCTGCCCCACGCCATCCGGGAGCTCAAAGGCTTGGGGCTCCTGGAGCGCCTCGACGCAGTGGCGATCCGCACCTACGAGCTCTTCTACCTCAACCGCCTCGGCCAGGAGATCTGGCGCGAACCGCGCGGCCTCGACGCCGGCTATGACGTGCCGCAATTCTCGATCCATCGCGGGCGGCTCCAGGGGGTGATCTACGAGGCGGTGAAGGAGCGCCTCGGCGCACACGCCGTCCGCACCGGCTGCCGGCTTGGCGCCTTCACACAGGACGAGGGCGGCGTCACGGCCTATTTCTTCGACCGCGGCGGCGCGCATGTGGCGACGGCCCACGGCGACGTCCTCATCGGTGCCGACGGCATCCACTCCTTCGTCCGGTCGAGGCTCTTCCCCGACGAGGGCCCGCCCTGCTGGAACGGGCTCATGCTCTGGCGCGGCGCCGCCGACTGGCCTGCCTTCCTCACTGGCCGCTCGATGATCGTGGCCGGAGGCTTGTCGGCGAAGCTGGTGGTCTATCCGATCGCCGAGGGCACGAAGCCCGGGCACAAGCTCACGAACTGGGCGGTGGTCGCCAAGATCGGGGAGGGCGGCGCACCGCCGCGCAAAGAAGACTGGTCGCGTCCGGGCCTGCGCGAGGAGCTCATGCCCCATGTGGCGCGCTTCGCGATCCCCCATGTGGACGTGAAGGCGCTCATCGCGGCGACGCCCGAGTTCTGGGAATATCCCATGTGCGATCGCGATCCGCTGCCACGCTGGTCGCATGGCCGCGTGACCCTCCTCGGCGACGCGGCGCACCCCATGTACCCGGTCGGCTCGAACGGTGCGAGCCAAGCGATCCTCGATGCCCGCTGCCTCGCCGATTGGCTGGTCAAGGCGGAGAGTCCGATGGCGGCGCTCGCGGCCTACGAGGCCGAGCGGTTGCCGCTGACAGCCGAGATCGTGCGCTCGAACCGCAAGGGCGGGCCCGAGGGCGTCATCGACGCGGTGGAAGCGCTGGCGCCCGACGGTTTCGAGGACATCGAGGCGGTGCTGCCTTACGCCGAGCGCGAGGCCATCGTGCGCGGCTATGCGCAGAAGGCGGGGTTTGCGCCCGAACAGGTCAAGGCGGCGTGACACCTCTCCCGCGACGCGGGAGAGGTCGAGTCGGCGAAGCCGACCGGGTGAGGGCGAACCACAGCCGACCGGGTGAGGGCATAGAGGCGCTGCCCTCACCCCGACCCTCTCCCGCAAGCGGGAGAGGGGGCTAGAGCACGCTCTGTTTAGACGGAAGCATAGCCGGCGTTTGTCAGGTAGTTGGCGCATTCCGTGGGTGGGAAGAGCTCGAGAAGGTCGCCCAGCTTTCGCCAGGTGGCCTCGACGGTGCGGGCTTCGGCCCTGCGGATCAGGTGCTTGAGCTTGGCGAAGAGCTGCTCGATCGGGTTCAGGTCGGGGCTGTAGGGGGGCAGGAACAGAAGATGGGCGCCGGCGGCCCGGACGGCGCGTCGCGCGGCTTGCCCTTTGTGGCTGCCGAGATTGTCGAGGACGACGACGTCACCCGGAGCGAGCGTCGGAACGAGCACCTTCTCGACATAGAGGGTGAACAGCTCGCCGTTGATCGGGCCGTCGATGATCCAGGGAGCATCGATGCGATCGGCGCGAAGCGCGGCGATGAAGGTGAGCGTCTTCCAGTGGCCGTGCGGCACGCGGGCCGCAAGGCGCTGGCCGCGCGGTCCCCAGCCTCGCAGGGGCGCCATATTGGTCTTGACCCATGTCTCGTCGATGAAGACGAGCCGCCTTGCATCGATGCGGCCCTGATGGGCCTTCCAGCGCGCCCGCCTGCGGGCGATGTCAGGCCGCGTCTGCTCGGCCGGCAGCACGGTTTTTTTGAAGCTCAGTCCTTCGGCGTGCAGGAAGACCCAGACGGCGCGGCGGTCGCTCTTAATGCCGCGTTCGGCCAGTTCCATCACCAAGCCGCGGGTCGTAAACGGTCCGGACCGGCAGCGCTCGCGCAGCCACTCGGCCAGCTCTCCGCGGAGCTTGGGTTTCTTGTGGCCGCCGACTTGGTCGGGCGCCAGCGAGCCCGTCTCGCGCTTGCGCTTCATCCACTTCGAGATGCAGGACGGGCTGATCCTGAGCGCCGCCGCCACCGCCCGCGTCGTCGCGCCCGCCTCGTAGCGGGCCACAGCCCGTTCGCGCAAATCCTCAGAGTAGGGTCGTGTCATCCAATGCTGGCCTCCCCCAGCACGGATCTTGAATCACACCCCGACCTCAAACGGAATCCGATTCCGCTAAACCGAAGCGCGCTCTAAGCGCTCGCCGGCGGGGGCAGGAACTCGACCTCGTGCTTGGCGGAGAGTGCGACCACATCCGCCGGGTTCTGGTCCTTCATGTTGTGGATGCCCCAGAACAGGTCATAGAGCTTGCGCGTCGGCGCTACCCAGAAAAGGCATTTCGCCGTAGCGCCCGACTTGTTGAAGATGCCGTGCGGCTTGCCCATGGGCATGCGCACGAGATCGCCCGCAGTGGCGTAGGTCTCCTCACCGTCGAGCATGAAGTCGAGGCGGCCCTCCAGCATGTAGATGTATTCGTCCTGGGTCGGATGGATATGGGGCGGCACGAAGGTGCCGGCCGGGAAGGTCGCATGCCAGGAGAAGGAGTGCTCGGTGAGCTGCTTCGGCACGTAGGTCTGGCCCAGGATGTTCCAGACGATGCCCTCAAGCCCCTCATTGGCCCTGGTGATGCCGGCGGTCTCGGGTTTCATGACGGTCCTCCTTGTGACACGACGCTGGCTCCGTCCCTCCCCGCGCGGGCGAGGGAATGATCACACATGCAGGAACCTGTCCTTCACGGTCGGGTCGGCGCGAAGTTCCGCGCTGGTGCCGCTCCAGACGACGCGACCCTTCTCCACGATCACATGCCGGTCGGCGAGGCTCACCAGCGCGTCGACGTTCTTGTCGATCACGATGATGGCGAGCCGCTCGGCCTTGAGACGACGCAGGCAATCCCAGATCTCGGCGCGGATCAACGGCGCAAGCCCCTCCGTCGCCTCGTCCAGGATGAGGAGCTTCGGATTCGTCATCAGCGCCCGGCCGATCGCAAGCATCTGCTGCTCGCCGCCAGAAAGCTGCGAGCCGAGATTGCCGCGCCGCTCCTTCAAGCGGGGAAAGAGCTCATAGATGCGCTCGAGCGTCCAGCTTGGGGGCCCGAAGCGGGACGCGGCCGTGGCGACGAGGTTCTCCTCGACGGTCAGGGTGGGGAACACCTGCCGTCCCTCCGGCACCAGGCCGATGCCCTGCTGAGCGATGCGGAAGGGAGGGAGGCCGGACAGGAGCCTGCCGTCGAACCGGATCTCGCCGCCTTTGGGGCGCAGGAGCCCCATGATGGTCTTGACCGTGGTCGTCTTGCCCATGCCGTTGCGACCGAGCAGCGTCACGACCTCGCCCCCGCCCACCTCGAAGGAGATGTCGAACAACACCTGCGCGGCCCCATAGGCGGCCTGGAGATGAGAGACGGTCAGCATGGGCCGGTTATCCCCTCTCCCGTTCACGGGAAAATCAGGCCGCCTCCTCGCCGAGATAGGCGGAGCGCACGTCCGGATTGGCGCGCACCTCCTCGGGCGTGCCGGTGGCGATGACGCGGCCGTAGACCAGCACCGAAATGCGATCGGCCAGCGCGAAGACCGCGTCCATGTCGTGCTCGATGAGAACCATGGCGTAGCGGCGCTTCAACTGATGCAAGGTGGCGATGACGCGCTCCGCGTCCTCGTGACCCGTGCCCGCGAGCGGCTCGTCGAGGAGGAGGAGCTTCGGCTCGGTGGCAAGTGCGATGGCAAGTTCGAGTTGCCGCTTCTCGCCATGGGACAGAAGCCCTGCCGGCACGTGGGCGCGGCCCGAAAGACCCACCGTCGCCAGATGTTCCATGGCCGGCCGGTTCAGGGCCTCCTCGGCCGCGGCGCTGCCGAAGAAGCGGAAGCTCGAGCCGAGCCGCGCCTGCACGGCGAGCGCCACGTTTTCGAGGGCCGAGAAGCCGGGCAGGATCGAAGTGATCTGGAAGGAACGCGCCAGTCCCCGCCGCACGCGCTGGTGCATGGGAACATGGGTGATGTCCTCGCCGTCGAGCAGGATGCGCCCGGAATCGGGGGCGGCGAGGCCCGAGATTTGGTGAATGAGCGTCGTCTTTCCGGCGCCATTCGGTCCGATGATGGCGTGGAGTTCGCCTGCCTGGACGGCGAGGGACACGTCGTCGGTGACGACGAGCGCGCCGTAGGCCTTGCGCAGGCGGTCGAGGCGAAGAAGCGGTTCAGCCGCCACGGCCTTCCCCCCGCAGGAGCCCGAGGATGCCGCCACGGGCAAAGAGGACCACCAGCACCAGGAGCGGCCCGAAGATCATCTTCCAGTGCTCGGTGAAGCCGGCCAACATCTCTTCGAGAAGAACGAAGGCGGCGGCGCCGATGATCGCGCCGTGAAGCGAGCCAAGCCCGCCGAGGATCACCATGATGATGAGCTCGCCCGAACGCTGCCACGTCATGTAGGCGGGGCTCACAAAGCCCGTGTGGTTGGCGAGGAGAAAGCCTGCCACTCCGCAGAGAGTTCCCGCGATGATGTAGGCCGTGAGCTGGAACCGGAACGGCCCGAAGCCGATGGCCTGCATGCGGACGGCGTTCTCCTTCGTGCCTCTCAGCACGCGGCCGAACCGCGATGCCACGATGGCGCGACAGAGGAGATAGGTGCCAAGGAGCGCGGCCAGGACCACGTAATAGAAGGCGGTCGCGTTCTCGAGGAGCTTGCTCCCGAAGACGAGGCTCCGCGAGGGCAGCGTCAGCCCGTCGTCGCCGCCATAGGCTGCAAGCGAGGTCGCGAGGAAGAACAGCATCTGCCCGAAGGCGAGCGTGATCATGATGAAGTAGACGCCGCGGGTGCGCAGCGAGACGGCGCCCGTCGCCGCGCCGAACAGCACGCAGGCCGCCGCCGTCGCGACGAGATGAACGAGGGCGTCGCTCACCCCGTGGCTCATGAGGATGCCGACCGCGTAGGCACCAAGGCCCAGGAAGGCCGCATGCCCGAAGCTGACGAGGCCTCCCACACCGAGGATCAGGTCGAGCGAGACCGCCGCCATGGCGAAGATCATGACGCGGGTGAGAAGCGAGAGGATGTAGCCGGCCGCGCCCCATTGGGCTGCCAGCGGCGCCAGCGCCAGCAGGGCGAAAAGGATCAGCGGGATCGCATGGCGGCGCAGCCCCGTGGGGATGGTCGGGCGCGCGAGATCGGTTTCGGCAAGTTCGCTCACGGGCCGCCTTAACGCTTTACGGGGAAAAGTCCCGAAGGACGGAAGAACAGGACGGCGGCCATCAGTATGTAGATCAGCATGGGGGCGATGGCGCGCCCCGTCTGGCTCGCCATGGACGGGTCGAGGAAGGCTCGCAGCACGTTCGGGGCGAAGGAGCGGCCGACCACGTCGACGAGCCCGACGAGCAGCGCGGCGAGGAAGGCGCCGCGGATCGAGCCGATGCCGCCGATGACGATGACCACGAAAGCGAGAATGAGGATGTTGTCGCCCATTCCGGGCTCGACGGAGAGGATCGGCGCCACCATCGCGCCGGCGAAGCCCGCCAGCATGGCGCCAAAGCCGAAGACGATGGTGAACAGGCGGCGGATGTCGACCCCGAGCGCCGACACCATCGGCGCATTCGAGGCTCCGGCCCGCACCAACATGCCGACCCGGGTGTGGTTCACGAGGACATAGAGGAGGGCGGCGACGGCAAGCCCCGCGCCGATCACGGCGAAGCGATAGACGGGATAGAACAGGTTGCCGAGCGAGACGGAGCCCGACAGGATCTCCGGCACCGGCACGCTCAAGGGGGCCGCTCCCCAGATGAACTTCACCGCCTGGTTCAAGAAGAGGATGATGCCGAAGGTGGCGAGCACCTGGTCGAGATGGTCGCGCCCGTAGAGATGCCGGAAGACCAGGAGTTCGAGGACAAGCCCAAGCGCCAGCGCCGCCGGCAATGCCATCAGGAGGCCGAAGAAGAAGTTGCCGGTGTAGGCGGTGAAGGCGGCGGCGAAATAGGCCCCCACCATGTACTGCACCCCATGGGCCAGGTTGATGAAGTCCATCACGCCAAAGACGAGCGTCAGCCCGGCGGCGATGAGGAACAGGATCAGCCCGAACTGAAGTCCGTTCAGGACCTGGATGAGGAAGAGGGTGGTGATCATCGCATTCAGGCCGTGATCGGAGGCGCATCGGTGTCATTCAGGGGCTCGCCATCGAAGCCAGCCTCAGGCCGGCCCGACGACACGCTCCGCGAGAGCCCGGAACCCATGAACACGGCCTTCTCAAGGTCGAGCGGCACCGCTCGATTTACCTTGCTGCGGTAACGGGCATGGGTTCCGGGCGCGGCTCTCGCGCCGCCCCGGAACGACAATGTCCTTCAGCTCGCCGGCTTGCAGTCCTTGGCGTAGACGTCGCCGTAATCGTCGAAGACCTTCTCGACGATCTCCGTCTGGAACTTGCCGTCCGGGCGCTTGGCAACCTTGACCAGATAGAAGTCCTGGATCGGATAGTTGTTGACGTTGAACTTGAAGTCGCCCCGGACCGACTGGAAGTCGGCCTTCTTGATCGCGTCCCTCAGCTTGGCCTTGTCGGAGAGGTTGCCGCCCACGGTCCTCACGGCGCTGTCGATCAGCTTCGCGGTGTCATAGGCTTGCTGGGCGTAGGAGCCCGGCACGTAGCCATACTCCTTCTCGAAGGCCTCGACGAACTTCTTGTTCGCCGGATTGTCCATGTTGGGCGCCCAGGTCATGCCGCCGAGCATGCCGACGGCAGCGTCCTTCTGCGCCGGCAGGGTCGACTCGTCCACGGTGAACGCGGAAAGGAAGGGAATGCGTTGCTTCAAGCCCGCCTGGTCGTATTGGCGGACCAGGTTCACGCCCATCCCTCCGGGCATGAAGGTGAAGATGGCGTCGGGCTGCGCGGCCGCGATCTTGGCGAGCTCCGACTGGAAGTCGAGCGTGTTGAGGGGAACGTAGGACTCCTCGACGATCTCGCCCTTGAAGTGGCGCTTGAAGCCGGCCATCGAGTCGCGGCCGGCCTGATAGTTCGGCGCCAGCAGGTAGACGCGCTTGTAGCCCCGGTTCTGCGCCACCTTGCCCAGGACCTCGTGAACCTGATCGTTCTGATAGGAGGTCACGAAGAAGTTCGGGTGGCACTCCTTGCCGGCGAAGCTCGACGGACCGGCATTGGCGCTGATCAGGATCGTGCCGGAATCGATCACCGGCTTGTGGATGGCGAGCAGAACGTTCGAGAAGATCGGCCCGACGACGAAATCGACCTTGTCGCGCTCCACGAGCCCACGGACCTTGGTGACGGCGACGTCAGGCTTCAGCTCGTCGTCGGCGACGATGACCTCCGCGTCCTTGCCTCCGAGCTTACCGCCGAGTTCCTTGACGGCCAGGTTGAAGCCATCGCGGGCCTGCTGACCGAGCGTCGCGGCTGGGCCCGAGAGGGTCTGGATCAGTCCGACCCGGACCTTGTCCTGCGCCACCGCCGCGGACGCGGCGAGTCCGAAGGCGGTGGCCGCGGCGGCGGCTATGATGTGGTGTTTCATCTCCTGTCTCCCGTGTTTCGCCGTTCCCATTGCGAGCCTGCGCGGTGGAGGCCGGCTCCCCGCTTCATCGTGGACTGTAAAATCATCGGCGCAAAGCCCTCTTTGCCGATGAGTCCTGCGCGTGCCGGCCTGCACCCGTTGCCTCTGGATATTTTAAGTTTAAAATAACTCGATAAAGGTGCAAGAGCCGAAGTGAGGGACTTAAGAGGGTTCGATGCCCGCGTCGCTGCAAGATCGACATGCCCTGGTCACCGGCGGCGGCCGGGGCATCGGCCGTGCGGTCGCCGCTGCGCTCACCGCGGCGGGGGCGACCGTAACGGTCCTCGGGCGCGATGGAGAGCGGCTGGAGCAGGCCGTCACGGAGGGGGACGCCGCGGGGTATGTGACGGCGGACGTGACGGAGCCGCAGGGCCTGGGCCTGGCGATCGACGCGGCGGTCGCCGCACGTGGCCCCATCGATGTGCTTGTCGCGAACGCGGGCGCCGCGGAATCAGCACCGTTCGGCAAGAGCGACGATGAACTGTTTCGCCGCATGCTCGACGTCAACCTCATGGGCGTCGTCCACGCCGCTCGCGCCGTGCTCGGCGGCATGACGGAGCGCGGTTTCGGCCGCATCATCGCCGTCGCATCGACGGCGGGCCTCAAGGGATATCCCTATGTGACCGCCTATTGCGCGGCAAAGCACGCGGTCGTCGGCTTCGTTCGCGCGCTCGCCTTGGAGACGGCGAAGAGTGGAGTGACCGTCAATGCGGTCTGTCCCGGCTTCACCGACACCGACCTTGTTGCCGCCAGTCTCGACCGCATCGTCGCCAAGACCGGGCGCAGCCGCGAGGAGGCCTTGGCGGAGCTTGTGCGCGGCAACCCGCAAGGACGACTGATCGAGCCCCACGAGATTGCGAATACCGTGCTGTGGCTGTGCGCCCAGGGTGCCCGCGGCATCACCGGACAGGCCATAGCCGTCGCTGGCGGGGAGGTCTGAGGATGAACGAGCACGTCATCCCGCTCGACGCCGAGGCCCATGCCGTCGAACGGCCGGAAGACCACCACGACGATCTGCGCCTGTGGCTCCGCCTTCTCACCTGCACGACGCTGATCGAGGGCGAGATCCGTCGGCGCCTGCGCGACTCCTTCGACGTGACGTTGCCGCGTTTCGACCTCATGGCGCAACTCGACAAGGCGCCGGACGGGCTCACCTTGAGCGAGCTGTCGAAGCGCATGATGGTCTCGAACGGCAACGTGACGGGGCTCGTCGAACGGCTCGTCGAATCGGGCCATCTCGTTCGTGAAACCTCGAAGACCGATCGGCGCGCGCAAGTCATCCGGCTGACCCCCCTCGGCCGCGCCGAGTTCCGTGCCATGGCCGAAGAGCACGAGGGTTGGATCGCCGAGATGTTCTGCGAGCTCACCCCTCGCGAGCGCGAGGATCTCATGCGGCTTCTGGCCAAGACCAAGATGTCGACCCGCCGAGCCATCGAGGGAGCAAGACCATGAGCGAGGCCGCCAAGGCCGGATCGAGTGTGGAGCGGCCGGCAATGCCCGTCGCACGCGGAGCGGCGAACGCGGTCACGCTGCCGCTGTCCGATTACCGGCCGACCCACTTCCTGCTCTCGGTCGATGGCCGCGTCGCCACGGTGACGCTGAACCGCCCCGAGCGGAAGAATCCCCTCACCTTCGAGAGCTACCGCGAGCTGGCCGACTTCTTTCACGCCTGCGCCAAGGACGACGAGGTCAAGGCTGTGGTCGTCACCGGCGCCGGGGGCAACTTCTCGTCGGGCGGCGACGTGTTCGAGATCATCGGGCCGCTGGTGCAGATGGACACGAAAGGCGTGACCGCCTTCACGCGCATGACTGGCGAACTCGTGAAGGCGATGCGCGCCGCGCCGCAGCCCATCATTGCCGCGGTGGACGGCATTTGCGCCGGAGCCGGAGCGATCATCGCCATGGCGTCCGACATCCGCATCGGCACGGCGCGAGCCAAGGTCGCCTTCCTGTTCAACAGGGTGGGGCTTGCCGGTTGCGACATGGGCGCATGCGCCATCCTTCCGCGCATCATCGGCCAGGGCCGCGCCTCCGAGCTTCTCTACACAGGTCGCTTCATGTCGGCCGAGGAAGGCGAGCGCTGGGGCTTCTTCAGCCGGCTCGCCGGGCCGGAGGAGGTGTTGACCGAGGCCAAGAAGCTCGCGGCCGAGATCGCCGCGGGCCCGACCTTCGCCAACACCATGACCAAGCGCATGCTCGCCATGGAGTGGGCGATGTCGGTCGAAGAGGCGATCGAGGCGGAAGCCGTGGCGCAGGCGCTCTGCATGACCACCGAAGACTTCGCCCGCGCCTACCGCGCCTTCGCGGCAAAGGAGAAGCCGGTCTTCGAGGGAAATTAGCAATGAGCGTCGTCGAGCCACGGCCATCCTCCTCGGCCTGCAGGCGGTCGGAGGAATTCCGGAGCGCCCGCCATGCCTGACGAATCCTTCCTCGACTGGCCCTTCTTCGAGGAGCGGCATCGGCGCTTCGCGCGGGAGCTCCGCGCCTGGGCGCGGGAGACCGTGCCGCCGCTGGTCGACCATGACGACGTGGACGGCTCCTGTCGCCGCCTGGTCGAGCGCCTCGGGGAGGGGGGATGGCTCCGCGCCGTCGTTCCTGAGGCTTATGGGGGCATCGCGCCGGGCTTCGACGTGCGCACCCTTTGCCTCGCCCGCGAGACGCTCGCCGCGGTCGATGGACTTGCCGACTTTGCCTTCGCCATGCAGGGCCTCGGCACTGGGCCGATCACGCTGTTCGGGTCGGAGGAGCTGAAGCGGCGCTATCTCTCGCCCGTCTGCGAAGGCGTCCGGATTGCCGCCTTCGCCCTGTCCGAGCCGGAGGCGGGCTCGGATGTGGCCGCCATCGCGACGACCGCGACGCCGGACGGTCCGGACCATGTGCGGCTCGACGGCGTCAAGACCTGGATCTCCAACGGGGGTATCGCCGACCACTACGTGGTGTTCGCGCGGACGGGCGAGGCGCCCGGGGCGCGCGGTCTCTCGGCCTTCATGGTCGACGCCGATGCGCCGGGCCTCACCATCGAGCAGCGCATCGACGTGATCGCGCCGCATCCGCTCGCCACCTTGCGCTTCGAGGGCTGCCGCGTGCCGCTCGCGCAGCGCATCGGCGCGCCGGGAGAGGGGTTCAAGATCGCGATGGCGACCCTGGACGTCTTCCGCTCGACGGTGGGCGCGGCGGCGCTGGGCTTCGCCCGCCGCGCCCTCGACGAGGCGCTCGCGCGCTCGCGGACGCGCAAGCTCTTCGGCGCCCCCCTCGGCGAGCTCCAGCTCACGCAGGCCGCGCTCGCCGACATGGCGACGGCGGTCGATGCCTCGGCGCTCCTCGTCTACCGCGCCGCCTGGACCAAGGACCAGGGCGCACCGCGCATCACCCGCGAGGCGGCGATGGCGAAGATGTACGCCACCGAAATGGCGCAGGGCGTCATCGACAAGGCGGTGCAGATCTTCGGAGGCTTCGGCGTGACGAGAGGCGTGAAGGTCGAGGAGCTCTATCGCGAGATCCGGGCCTTGCGGATCTACGAGGGGGCCACCGAGGTGCAGAAGATCGTCATTGCCCGCGAGCTGATGAAGGGATCGCCACATCAGCCCTCTCTGTAGGGGAGGAGCGGGCACGACTGGGATAGGGAGGAGGAACCATGACCTACACCGCGCATGTGGACACCTTCGCGCGGGACAACCTGCCGCCGAAGGAGCAGTGGCCCGGCTTCGTCTTCGCGCTCCCCGAGCTGCAATATCCCGACAGGCTGAACTGCGTGACGCGCTTCCTCGATCGCTGGATCGCGGAAGGGCGCGGCGATGCGCCCTGTCTTATCAGCCCCTCGGAGACGCTGACCTATCGCCAGCTTTTCGAGCGTGTGAACCGCATCGCGAACGTGCTCGTCCACAAGCTCGGGCTCGTGCCCGGCGGTCGCGTGCTTCTGCGCTCGGCCAACAATCCGATGATGGTCGCCGCCTATCTTGCCGTGCTCAAGGCAGGCGGCATCGTGGTCGCGACCATGCCGCTCCTGCGCGGCCGCGAGATCGCCTATCCGCTGGAGAAGGCCAAGATCGCGCTCGCGCTGTGCGACCATCGCCTCGCGGATGAGATGGAAAAGGCGAGGGCGCTGTCGACGGAGCTCAAGCGGGTCGTCTACTGGGGTCATGGCGCGGAGGACAGCCTCGAGGCCTTGATGGCGGACGCCTCCCCCGACTTCGCCGCCGTGGAGACGGCGGCAGACGACGTGTGCCTCATCGCCTTCACCTCCGGCACCACCGGCGAGCCCAAGGGCACGATGCATTTTCATCGCGACCTGCTCGCGATCTGCGATACCTATGCGCGGCACATCCTGCGGGCGAGGCCGGAGGACCGCTTCACCGGCTCGCCGCCGATCGCCTTCACCTTTGGCCTTGGCGGCATCGTGCTCTTCCCGATGCATGTAGGAGCCTCGACGCTGCTCCTCGAGAAGGCGACGCCCGAGGATCTCCTCCCGGCGATCGCGGAGCATCGCGTCACCGTGTGCTTCACCGCGCCGACCGCCTACCGGGCCATGCTCTCGAAGCTCGATCGCTATGACGTTTCCTCGTTGCGCAAATGCGTTTCGGCCGGCGAGGCCCTGCCGAAGGCCACTTTCGAGGCCTGGTTGAAGGCGACGGGCCTCAAGATCATGGACGGCATCGGCGCCACCGAGATGCTGCACATTTTCATCGCTGCAACAGAAGACGAGATTCGTCCTGGCGCCACGGGCAAGCCGGTGCCGGGCTATGAAGCGAAGCTCATCGACGAGGAGGGGCGCGATCTGCCGCCCGGTTCCGTCGGACGACTTGCCGTGCGCGGCCCCACCGGATGCCGCTACCTTGCCGACGAGAGGCAGGCGAAATACGTCCAGAACGGCTGGAACGTCACTGGCGACACCTACCGCATGGATGAGGACGGCTATTTCTGGTACCAGGCCCGCTCCGACGACATGATCATCTCCGCCGGCTACAACATCGCAGGACCCGAGGTCGAGGCGGCCCTCCTCACCCATCCCGCCGTCGCCGAATGCGGAGTCGTTGGCGCGCCCTGTCCGGAGCGCGGCATGATTGTGAAGGCCTATGTGGTGTTGCGCCCGGGCCATGTGCCGGATGCGGCGCTGGTGAAGGCGCTGCAGGATCACGTCAAGGCCGAGATCGCGCCCTACAAGTACCCGCGGGCCATCGAATTCGTGAGCGAGCTGCCGAAGACGCAGACGGGCAAGCTGCAGCGCTTCGAGCTGAGGCGCATGGCGCAGGCGGTGGCCGCGCCGGCGAGCGCCGCATGAGTGCAGCGGTGAGCGAGCATGCGGCCGCCGCGCCCATTCCGGCCAGGGCGTGGCGGACGCCGGTGAAGATCCGCTTCTCGCATTGCGATCCCGCGGGGATCGTATACTTCCCGCGCTACTTCGACATCTTCAATGGCGTCGTCGAGGACTGGTTTCCGGGCGCGCTCGGGCTCGAGTATCGCGCCTTCATCCGCGACCGACGGATCGGCCTCGGCCCGGCCCATGCGGAGGCGGATTTCTTCAAGCCAGGCTTGCAGGGCGACGAACTCGTGTTCGCCGTCCTGGTGGACCGGATCGGCAATGCCTCCGTGACGCTCCGGCTCCCGGCGATGCGGCGGGAGGAGCTGATCCTCACGGCGCGGCTCGTCATCGTCACCACCGATCTCCACGAAGCCCGCGCCATTCCCCTTCCCAATGATCTTCGAGCGGCGCTCGAGTGCTATCAGGAGCGGTGCCGATGACGGCTGTCACTTTTCCGAATCCTCGTCCTCTCGACGGACCCGTAACCCTGCAGCCGAAGGGCTGGCCGACGCCGAAGGGCTACGCCAACGGCATGATGGCCGAGGGGCGGATCGTCGTGACCGGCGGCGTCGTCGGCTGGGACGCGAACGGCATATTCCCCGACGGCTTCGTCGCTCAAGCCCGCCAGACGCTTGCCAACATCCGCGACATCCTCGCCGAAGGTGGCGCCGAGCCGCGCCATCTCGTGCGGCTCACCTGGTATGTGGTCGATATCGACGAGTACATGGCCAGCCTCAAGGACCTCGGCCGCGCCTATCGCGAGATCATCGGGCCTCACTACCCGGCAATGGCCGTGGTCCAGGTGGTGCGGCTCGTGGAAAAGGCGGCCCGCGTCGAGATCGAGGCGACGGCGGTGGTGCCGCGTTAGCTCAGCTCCGGGCGGGCCGGCAGCACGAGGACCGCGAAGGCCAGGGCCGAGGCAAGCGCGAGCCCGACCGCGAGGACCGCCACCAGCGAGTAAGTGCCGGTGATCGCCCACACGGCGCCGAAGGCGAAGGGCGCCGCCGCGCGCGCCACCATGGTCGGCGCGTTGATGAGCCCCTGGATGGCGCCGTAGTCGAGGCGGCCGAAGATCTCCGCCGGCAGCACCGCGCGCACGATCGTCATGATGCCGTTCCCCGCTCCGTAGAGGAGGGCGAAGGCGGCCACGAGCCACGGCTCCGGCCGCAGGAAGGGCAGGAGTGAGAAGGCGGCCAGCGTGAGGGCGCAGGCCACAAGCCCGACCGCCCGCATGCTCATCCGCCGTTCCGCGAGAGCCACGACGATGCGCGCCGCGACCTGCGCCGGGCCCACGAGCGCGAAGGCCGCCACGGCGCCGTCGAGCGACAGGCCGCGCTCGACGAGGAAAGGCACGAAATGGACGGTGAAGCCGGTGAGCAGGGCGTTGTGCAGCACCGAGACGGCGACGAAGCCCCAGAACGCCAGATGCTTCAACACTCGCCGCGCCGCGCCGGAGGAGGTCGCCGCGGGCGAGGAGGCCAGGGCAGGCTGCGACCGCGCTCCTTCCCCAGGGATCGCGACGGCGTGGATCGCCCCCGCCACCGCGAGGTTGATGGCGGACAGAGCCATCAGCGCGTCCCGCCAGCCGAGGGTGGCGATGAGGAGATGGGTGAGCGGGATGAAGGCGGTGCTGGCCAAGCCCCCGACGAGCGTCATGGCCGTGATGCCGCGCCGCGACAGGGGCCCCAGGCGGCGCGTGAGCACCGCGAATCCCGGCTCGTAGAGAATCGCGCTCATGGTGGCGCCAAGCCCGACCCAGACCAGCACGAACAGGGGATAGCTCTCGACCTGCGACCATGAGGCGAGAAGCGCCGAGGCGGCGAGCGACCCGGTGGTCATGACCAGCCGGCCGCGGCCGAGATCGATGAGCCGCCCGCAGGCGTAAGATGTGAGCCCCGCCGCGCCAAGGCCGAGGGAGTAGGCGAAGGTGAGCGCCGGCTTCGACCAGCCGAGGTCCTTCTCCATCGGCTCGATGAAGAGAGCGAAGGCGTAGAAGACGATGCCCCAGGAGACGAGTTGCGCTACGGACAGAGCCGTGACGAAGCCCCAGGGCATGCGTTCGGGATGTTCGGGCGGCATCGCGGGATCGGCGGGCTCATCGCACCATGCCCGAGCCGCGCCGCGTCGTCGACAGATTCCGTTAAGCAGTACGCCATGCGAGCGTCTGCATCTTGCTGGCGCCATTGACTTCACGGACGGCCTGGCCCATATGCGGGGCACGGCGTCGGCGCTCTCACCATGAGCCGCTTGAGCGAGGCTGCGTGACAGGTTCCTGCGAAAGACGGGCCCGGGCCTCCATCTTCAAACGCTGATCACCCCGACAACCCTGATCACGCGGGTCGTCTTCCTCGAGCCGCCGCTCTCGCCGGCAAAGCCCGAGCGCTTGGTGGCGCGCGGCTCAAGCCCTGTCTGAAAGAACCTCCTTTGACAAATTTCTCCGATTTCGGCCTTGCTGCGCCGATCCTGAAGGCGCTCGCTGCCGAAGGATATGCCACGCCGACACCGATCCAGAGCCAGGCCATCCCGCACGCGCTCGCCGGGCGCGACCTGTGCGGCATTGCCCAGACCGGAACCGGCAAGACGGCCGCCTTCGCGCTGCCGATTCTGCATCGCCTGGCCGCCGCGCCGCGCCCGGCGCTCCGCAAGGGGTGCCGCACACTGGTGCTGAGCCCCACGCGCGAGCTCGCCGGCCAGATCGCCGATTCGTTTCGCGCCTATGGCCGCCATCTGCGCCTGAGCACCGCGGTGGTGTTCGGCGGCGTGTCCATCGGCGCCCAGGAGCGGGCGCTGGCGAACGGCGTCGACGTGCTGGTTGCCACGCCGGGGCGGCTCCTCGACCTCGTCGACCGGCGCAGCCTCGAGCTGCGCCATGTGGAGATCCTGGTCCTCGACGAGGCCGACCAGATGCTCGATCTCGGCTTCATCCATGCCCTGAAGCGCATCGTGAAGCTGCTGCCGGCACAGCGCCAGAGCCTGTTCTTCTCGGCCACCATGCCCAAGGCGATCGCTGCGCTCGCCGGCGAGTATCTTGCCGATCCGGTCCAGGTGGCGGTGGCGCCTGTCGCGACCACGGCCGAGCGCGTCGAACAGCACGTCCTGTTCGTCCCCACGGGCCAAAAGCAGGCGCTGCTTCACCACGTTCTCAAAGATGAAGCGATGGAACGGGCGCTCGTCTTCACGCGCACCAAGCACGGGGCGGACCGGGTCGTGCGCCATCTCGCCAGGGCCGGCATCGAGGCGGCGGCGATCCACGGCAACAAGAGCCAGCCGCAGCGCGAGCGCGCGCTTGCGGGGTTCCGCAGCGGCCACTGCCGCGTGCTCGTGGCCACCGATATCGCGGCCCGCGGCATCGATGTGGAAGGCGTGACGCACGTGATCAATTTCGACCTGCCGAACGTGCCGGAATCCTACGTGCATCGCATCGGGCGCACGGCGCGCGCCGGCGCCGCCGGCGTTGCGATCTCCTTCTGCAACGGTGAGGAGCGGGCTTACCTTCGCGACATCGAGAAGCTGACGCGCCTCAAGGTCCCTGTGGCGCCGATCCCGGACGGTATCGAGATGCTCCCCGCCGAGCCGGCCCAGAGCGCGCCGCATCACGCCGCGGGCCGGCCGCAGGGGCAGCAGCGGCACGGACATGGCCACGGCCGGACGCAGCAGGGCCACAGCCACGCGCAAGGGCGCGGCGGTCGCGCGCCGGAGCGGCAGCCGGAAGCCAATCCGCCGCGCTCCGCGGCGCCGCGCCGGGACCGGCCGGTGGACGGGCCTGTGCGGCTTCCAGGCCAGGGCCGCGACGGCCAGTCGATCCGCTGGCTCGAGCGTGCGGTCCGCTGAAAACCTCCTCTCCCCGCCGAGCGGGGAGAGGCCGTGCCGCTTCAATGATAGGGGTCGGCGGCATCGCGCAGCCCGTCGCCCATGAAGTTGAAGGCGAGGACCACGATCACGACCGGCAGGATCGGGAACAAGAGCCACGGATGAAGCTGCACGGCTGCAAGATTCTGCGCCTCGTTGAGCAGCACGCCCCAGCTCGTCACCGGCGGCCTGAGGCCCAATCCGAGGAACGACAGGGCGGTCTCGCCGAGGATCATCGAGGGGATCGACAGGGTCGCCGAGGCGATGAGATGGCTCATGAAGTTGGGGATGAGATGACGCCCGATGATGCGCGTCTTCGACGCCCCCATGAGCTCCGCCGCGCGCACGAAATCCTCTTCCCGGAGCGCCAGGAGCTTGGAGCGCACCGCGCGCGCCAGCCCCGGCCAGTCGAGGAGCCCGAGGATGATGGTGATGCCGAAGAAGACCAGCAGCGGGCTCCAGTTGGGCGGCAGCGCCGCCGACAGGGCGAGCCACAGCGGCAGCTCCGGTAGCGAACGGAGGATTTCGATGACGCGCTGGATCACGTGGTCGACCCAGCCGCCGAGATAGCCGGCAAGTCCGCCGAAGAAGAGTCCGAGCGTGAAGGACACCGCGATGCCGACGAGGCCGATGGTGAGCGAGATGCGGGCTCCGTAGATGATGCGGGAGAAGAGGTCGCGTCCGAGCCGGTCGGTGCCGAAGAGGAACATGGTTCCGCCTTGAGGCGGGCAGACGAGGTGGACGTCCATCGTCCAGACGCCCCAGAGTTCATAGGCCTCGGCGCGGCAGAAGAAGCGGATCGGCTGCGGGTTCGACCGATCCTCCACGTAGTCGCGCTGAAAGGTCTCGATGTTGAAGGTGAACCTGTAAGGGTAGACGAAGGGGCCGATGAAGCGCCCCTCGTGGAACAGGCGGATGCCTTGCGGCGGCGCGTAGAGGAAATCTCCGTGGCGCTTCATGTGGTTATAGGGTGCGATCACCTCGACGACGGGAACCATCAGATAGAAGGCGAGCAGCACCGCCGCCGAGGCCACCGCCACCTTGTGGCGGCGGAACTTCCACCACATCAGTCGCCAGGAGGACGCCCGGTAGAAGGCTTCGCTCTCCGCTCCGGTAGGCTCGCTCGCGCCCGGGTCGAACGGCGCCGGATCGACATAGTGCCGGCGGCCGCCGACGGCCTGCACGGTCATCGGGCCTCTCCCCCGAGCCGGATGCGCGGGTCGAGCCAGGCCAGCAGGAGGTCGGAGATCAGCATTCCCACCACCGTCAGCACGGCCACGAACATGAGGATGAAGCCGGCGAGGAACTGATCCTGGGTCTTCAGGGCCCCGAGCAGCAGAGGACCCACGGTGGGGAGGCTGAGCACCAGCGACACCAGAACCGAGCCCGAGACGAGATGCGGCAGCAGGTTGCCGATGTCCGCGATGAAGGGGTTGAGGGACATGCGGAAGGGGTATTTCAGGAGCGCCTTCATCGGCGGCAGGCCCTTGGCTTTCGCGGTGACGTAATATTGCTTGCCAAGCTCGTCGAGCAGATTGGCCCGCATGCGGCGGATCATGGCCGCGGTCCCCGCGAAGCCGATGACGAGCGTCGGCACCACAAGATGGGCGAGGAGGGATTGCACCTTGCCCCAGCTCCACGGCTCATTGGCGTATTGCGGGTCGTAGAGGCCGCCGATCGAAACGCCGAACCAGCGATTGGAGTAGAACAGGAGGATCAGGGCGAGCAGGAAGTTGGGGGTCGCAAGGCCGAGATAGCCGACGAAGGTGGCCAGATAATCGCCCACCGAATACTGGCGGATGGCCGAGTAGATGGCGATCGGGATCGAGACGAGATGGACGAAGATCACGACCGCCAGATTGACGAGGAGCGTCAGCCAGAGGGCGTCGCCGACCACCTCGGCCACGGGTTTGTCGAATTCGAACGACCAGCCCCAATTGCCCTGCAGCAGCCCCGAGAAGCCCTGCGGGCCCGGCCATACGCCGAGCCACACCAGGTATTGTTCCCAGACGGGCTTATCGAGCCCGTACTGCTTGATGAGGAACTCGGCCTTGGCGGCGGAGGCGGCTTCGCCCTGTGCCCTCAACTCGGCGATCTGGTTGGTCAGGAAGTCGCCCGGCGGCAGCTTGATGATGAAGAAGACAAGAGCCGAGATGATCAGCAGCGTCACCGCCATGGTAAAGAGGCGCCGGGCGAGATAGCGGATCATCGCACTGCCGCCTCCTTGTGGGGTTTACGATCCCAGAAGAACTCGTCCACCCGGTAGACGCCCAGCATCGCCGTCGGCTCCCAGCTGTAGAGGGCGCGTTTCGGAACGTTCCTCAGCCCGTCCGTGACGACGATCGGCTGCAGCGCGCCTGCCACCGTCCCGATGGACCACTGGTGCTCGGCGTGGTTGGCGAGCATCTCGCGCCAGATTCGCTCCTGTGCCGAGCGGTCGCTCGTCGACATCCACTCATCGTAGAGCTCAAGCAGCCGACGCGCCGGCGCCATGTCGCATTCCTCGCCCGTCTTGCCCTTCGTTTCCACATACTGGCCCCATTTCGGCCAGGAGTAGAACTGCTGGGACATGGGCGCGAGTTCGGTCGGCGGCATGATCGGCGTCGGGATCGCGTTGTCGAGCCCTTGGCCGGCGACCATGATGGTCAGGCCTGAGAAGGCGCGATTGCGGAGGACCGTGCGGTCTTGCGGCTTGACGAACAGCTTGACCCCGATCTCCCGCCAGAACTCCGCGATGAGCGTCAACCCGTCGACGATGAGTCCGCCTTCGCCGTCGGTCTCGACAATGATCTCGAGCTCGCGGCCGTCGGGCAGAAGACGGATGCCGGCACCGTTGCGCTTGGTGAGGCCGATGTCGTCGAGAAGGCGCGAGGCTTCCGTCGGATCGTAGCTCGCATAGGTCGTGCGCAGTTCGGGCGAGAACAGCGCGCTGCCTTCCATCACGGTATTGTTGCCTTCGACGCCAAGTCCAAACAGAAGGGCGTTGTTGAGGGTCTTGCGGTCGATGCCGAGCGACAGGGCGCGGCGGAAGCGGACGTCGCGGTTGAGGGCCCGCCAAACTGGATCCACCGTGTTGAGGTTCGGGTAGAGCGCGATCTCGGTGCCGCGGGCGTTCGGCCACAGCAGCGTCTTATAGCCTTTGGCGCGCTCGCCTTCCTTGAGGATCGGGATATCACTCATATTTAGACCGCGGAAGAGAAGGTCGACCTCGCCGGCATTGGCCTTCGCCGCCATCAGCCCGCCCGCGGCGACGTCGAGCACCACGCGGTCGACATAAGGGAGCTGCTGCCCCTTGGCGTCGACACGGTGGTAGTAGGGGTTGCGCTCGAATACGAAGCGCTGGGCCGGGGCGGCGTTCATCACACGCCAGGCCTGCAAGGTCGGCAGGTCCGGGTTGGAGTTCTCGTTCATGTCGTCGAGGCGGTTGTGCAGCGCCGCCCAGGACTTGAGCTTCTGCTTCCGGGCAAGCTCTTCGAGCTCTGCCTTGTCCGTGTACTTGGCATGGAAGCGCTTGAGATAATGCGCCGGTCGGTAGATGTACGGATCGCGCGGCGCGGCAAGCTGCGGCAGGAACCGCGGATTGGGCGCGTGCCATGCGTAGCGGACGGTCCGCTCGTCCAGCACCTCGAAGCGGGGCGGCTTGCCGTTCACCAGGAGGAACTCGGGAACGCCCGCGGGGGAGAGCTCCCTGTTGAGGACGACATCCTCCCAAAAGTAGCGGAAGTCCTCCGCCGTGAAGGGGTGGCCGTCCGACCAGCGGTGACCAGGCCTCAGATGCAGCGTGAAGACGCGATCATCCTCGTTCTCCACACTCAAGAGAAGGTCGGGCTCGAGCGCCAAGCTGTCCGTAAAGCCGACGAGCCGGGCATAGGCGTGGGTCGACATGTAGCGGATGTCCCGCGCCCGCGCGATGATGCTTCTCACCTCGCCACCGGGGTGGCCGATCGCGCGCCCCTTGGCGGCAAGATCGACGACGAGCGGCTCTTTCGGCAGGCGCTCGACGACCGGGGGCAATTGGCCCTTCTGGACACGTTCGGCGAAGAGGGGCGTCTCGACGGGGGTGGCCGGCGCCGCACGCAGAGGCGTGGCGGCGAGCGCCGCCGCGAGGATGATCGCAAGACGCATCAGGCGGCCTCCTTCAGTGTGACCGAGGTCAGCCGGACCTTGTGGCCGGGCTCGATCTCCATCATGGCGCCGGTCTCGCCCGCGCGGAGGCGGAAGGGCTCGGGCCACAGGGCGGGATCGGAAAAGCGGTCCGTCTTGAGCTTTGCGAAATCGAGCGGACGGTCGATATCGGGGTCGGGCACCGCGGCGAGCAACGCTTGCGTATAGGGGTGGATGGGGTTGCGGAAGAGCGTCGCCTTGGGCGCCTCCTCGACAATGTAGCCGCGCGACATGACGGCGATGGTGTCGGCGATGTAGTCGACCACTGCGAGATTGTGCGACACGAACAGGTACGACAGGCCGAGCGCTGCCTGGAGATCCTTGAGAAGGTTGAGCACTTGCGCCTGCACCGAGACGTCGAGCGCCGAAACCGGCTCGTCGCAGAGCAGCACGCGCGGCTCCAGGGCGAGGGCTCGCGCGATGCCGAGGCGTTGGCGCTGTCCGCCCGAGAAGGAATGCGGGTAGCGGCGCAGGCTGCGCCGGTCGAGCCCGACCATGTCGAGAAGCTGCTTGGCGCGCTCGAAGCGCTCGTCGGGTGTGCCGATGCGATGGATGCGCAGGGGCTCCGTCAGGATCTCGTAGACGGTCATGCGCGGGTTGAGGGACGAGAACGGATCCTGGAAGACGAACTGGACCGCGCGCCGGTAGGCCTTGAGGGCCTCGCCTTCGAGCTGATGCACGTCGCGCGGTCCGGAGCCGTCGTCGTAGAGCACGCGGCCCGAATCGGGCGTGAGCGCGCGCATGATCATCTTGGAGACCGTGGTCTTCCCGCAGCCCGACTCGCCCACAAGCCCCAGGGTTCCGCCTCTTGCCAGGGACAGGCTCACCCCGTTCACCGCGTGGATCGTGCGCATCTTGCCGCTGAACCATCCGGAGCGCAGCGTGTAGGTCTTGCACAGGTTCTCGGCGACGAGCACGGGACCGTTCGCCTCCGCGGGCTTTGCCCTTTGCAGCCGGCTCGCAAGGATGTCGCTCTTGACCTCGCGGATCGGCGTCAGCCGTTCGCCCGGCTTCATGTCGAAGCGGGGCACCGCCCGCAGCAGCGCGCGCAGATAAGGGTGCTGCGGGCGGCGAAAGATGTCCTCCCGCGATCCCGCCTCCATGATCCTCCCACGGTACATGACCACCACCTCGTCGGCCATGTTGGCGACCACGCCGAGGTCGTGGGTGATCAGCAGCACCGACATGTGCGTCTCGGCCTGAAGCTCGCGTATCAGGTCGAGGATCTGGGCCTGGGTGGTCACGTCGAGAGCCGTCGTCGGCTCGTCGGCGATGAGGAGGGCGGGCTGCGTGATCAACGCCATGGCGATCATGGCGCGCTGGCGCAGGCCGCCGGAGAGCTCGAAGGGATAGGTCACGAGCGCACGGCGCGGATCGGGAAAGCCAACCCTCGCGAACACCTCGACGGCGCGCTCCTTCGCCTCGGCTGCCGATACCTCCCGGTGGAGGATGAGCGCCTCCGTCACCTGGTCGCCCACCGTATGCAGGGGCGAGAGGGAGGTCATCGGCTCCTGGAAGATCATGGCGATGCGCCCGCCGCGCAGCGCCCGCATGGCTTTGCCGTCGGGATCGAGCCGCGCGATGTCGACCGGCGGCTGACGGCTCGTCGGATCCTGGAACAGGAGGGTGCCGCCCGTGATCCGGGCCACCTTGGGCAGGATGCGCAGGATGGCCTGCGCGGTCACCGACTTGCCGGATCCGGATTCGCCGACGAGGGCCACCGTCCTCGCGCGAGGAATGTCGAAGGAGATGCCGTCGACGGCGCGGAAGGATCCGGCGTCGGCGACGAAGTCGATCGTCAGATCGCGGACCGACAGGAGCGGCACATCCATGCGCTCTCCGTGAGCAGAGAGGGACGCTTCAGGATAATCCATCGCCCAGGGTCCCGTTCAATCGCGCCTGCTCCAGCGGACACCGGAACAATGTTTCCGGCAAGGGATAGCGCACGTTGGGATGCGCCGATAGCCGCTCGAGGAGATCCTCGCAGAAGCGCCAGACGGCTTCGTCCTGGACGAGGTGGTGGGTGAGAAGCCCGAGCGGCTCTTGCTGCGCCGCGGGCGCAGCCGAGCGCTCCGCCACCGCCAGGGCGAGGCTGTCGACGAGCCGCTGGCCGTCCGCCAAGCCGCCGCCGCCCCGCCAGTCGATCGGGTCGAGATGCGTGTTGACGACCGCCAAGCCCGCGGTTGTCTGCCCTTGGGCTCGTCCGAAGGTGGACAGGCCGCGATAGCCGCGCTCCGCGAGGGCCGGGGCAAGCGCCCGGTCGAAACGGTTCCAGGGCGGCACAAAGACCGGCAGCAGCTTCTCCCCGAAGGCCGCCCGCGCCAGCGCCAAGGCGCGCTCCGCGTCAACCGCCATCTCCGGCAAGGGCCGATGGGGTCCGAACTCCGCCTTCTTCTCGCCGGCGGGAGCGTGGTTGGCGTGCGCGAGCCCGTGAACGAGGGGATGGGCGGAGCGTTCAGGAGCAAGCCGCTCGACCAGCGACCGCTCGATCCAGGCCGGGACGACGGCAAGCGCCACGGGAGCGCCGAAGCGCTTCGCGAGGGCGAGGAGCCGGTCAAGGGCCGGCGTATGCGCCACGGCATCGTCGTCACGCCACCAGAAAAGGAGGCTTCGCTCCTGGTCGGCCAGGCGGCGAAGCATGTCGTCAAGGCCGGACCAGTCCGGTTTCGCCGGATGGGAGGCGGGGCGGACGGGCGTTTTCGCACGCAGGAGGTCCTGGATGATCGCGACGCTCCTGCGCGCGCCGTCGAGGCTGGCGTCGAGGACGGGCGGCGGCGGCGCCGCGAGGGCAGAGCGCACCGCCTCGGCAAGGGCCTGCGCCGACAGGGCCTCTTCCGGCACCACCCCGGCAAGGCCAAGGGCAGCGAAGCGTTCGGCGCGCTGGCGCTGCTCGGTTTCGTGCCCGCCCTCGAAGGGAACGATCACCGCAGGCGTCCGCGTGCGCAAGAGGTCGACGGCGGTGTTGTAGCCGAGCTGGCTGATGGACAGTCGCGCCGCCGCCAGGAGAGGGCGGAAGTCGGATCGCGCGCGCTCGACAAGGGCGTGCAGGGGCGCCGCCGCGACGAGGCGCCCATAGGCTTCGGCGGATACTCCCTCGCCGACGAGGATTCGCCAGGGGTGGCGCGGCTCGAGGCGGGCGGCCTCGATCGCGGCGTGAAAGAGCGGCAGGCTCGCGGCGCTCGACCCGCCGGAGACGATGATCTCGTCCCCTCGGGGCGGCAGGGACGCGCCGCCCGGCGCATCATCCACATAGCCCGTGTAGCGAAGGCGATCCCTCAGGCCCATGTCTACCGGCCAGGATCGTTCGAGCGGAACAATGCGCGGGTCGCCATGGACGAGGACAACGTCGTAGAAGGCGGCGACGCGCTGGTGCGTCTCCGCGACGCGCTCCTTCTTCGGCGTGGCGAGGATGTCCCGCAGCGAGGCGACGACGAGGGGTCTTGGAACCCTCGTCCTGGCCGCCTCGAGCAGGGCCAAGAATTCGTCGGCGAGGACGCGCCGCCCGAACGGAAAAAGTTCCGTGATCAGGACGTCGGGATGCAGGCTCCTGAAGGCGGCAAGGAGCATGGCCCGACGCTGCGCCATGCGGTCGGCGGCAACCGGTCGACCGGCCTCGTCGAGGAGCGTGCAGAATTCCGTCCCCTCGATCCGCACGGGAGGAAGCCGCACGAGACGGATGCCATCGGTTGGGACGAGCCGCATGGGCATGCCGCCGGTGACGAGGGTGGCCTCGTGCCCCTCGGCGGCGAACGCCCGGGCGAGGCTTGCCGCACGCCGCAGGTGACCCGCGCCGAGAAGGTGCGTCACCGCGATGAGGATGCGCAACGTCATGCGCGCACCCGATGCGCATCGAGCCGGACCAGGGCTTGGCGCAGGATCGCGCAGGCCTTGTCGAGACCGCGCTCGCTCTGCACGAAGGCGCGCGCCCCGTCCGCAAGCTCGCGACGGCGGGCGCGGTCCGAAAGCAGCGTCGAAACAGCTTCGGCAAAGGCCGCTGCGTCTGCCGGGGGCGCGAGGAGGCCCGTCCGGCCATGTCGCACCACGCTCGCCACTCCGCCATAGGCACCGGCCACGACGGGGCATCCAAGCGCCTGCGCCTCGAGAAGCGCCATCCCATAGGCTTCGTCGACGGCCGGCCAGACGAAGAGCTCGGCCCCCTGGTAAAGGTCGCGCAAGCTGCGCCTGTCCTCGATCCGGCCATGGAAGCGCACGCGCTCGCCGAAGGGGGCGAACAGGGTCTCGACCTGGGGCCTTGCTTCCCCATCCCCGACGATGTCGAGGGACCAGGGCGCGTCTTGGAGGGATGAAAGCGCTCTGGCCAGAAGGTCGTAAGAGGCGAGCTTGGCCCCTGGCCGCATCATGGCGACGGTGAGCAGGCGCAGATCGCCCTCCGGCCGCGCCTCCGCCTTTTCGGAAGGAGCGCTGTCCTCGCACCACGCGTCGAGATCGAGAAAGGGGGGCAGATCGACGAGACGCTGATGGAAGGGGCGCGCCCGTTCGAGGGCAGGCCGATCGGCGTCCGTCATGACGAAGATGATGTCCGCCCGGTCAAGCGCGGCCTCGGCACCGCCATGCCCGAGCGCCCATGGACCCTGAGCGCGCCGCGGGGCGCGAGAGCCCTCCGCGATCACATAAGGGATGTTCAGGGCGTCGGCGACCCGGGGCCCGATCCAGTCCGGCGCCTTGTAATAGACGTGATAGGTGAACCACAGGCGAGGGCGGGTGGTCGTGCCCAGCCACGCCGCGATCAGCCGGTCAGCCTCCCGGAGCGCCTCCCGCCGGACAGCGTCCTGGAACGCGGGATCGCCCCTTCGGTCCCAGGTGCGCAACCGGCTCGCGACGCACGGCGCATAACCTGCTTGGCGGAGTGCTCGCAGGAGAAGCCGCGCCATGCTGCGGTCGCCGGACGGGGCCGGATGATCCGGGCTCTTCAAGGGCGCGTAGAACGCGATCGGGATCGAGGACATCGCTCAGGCCAGTTCGGCCGCGCAGGCGCCTGCTCCCGGCGATGCGCCGACGGCCGCGCGCAGCCGCCGCTCCAGGAGATCGATCGTGCCGTCCATGCCGAAATGGCACCGCAGCCGCTCGTAAGCGGCGCTTCCCAGACAATGCCGCCGCTCCGGATCGCGGGCCAGAAGGTTGACGGCGTTCGAGAGCGCCTCCCAGTCGCCTGGGGGCGTCAACACGCCTTCCACCCCGTTGCGCACGAATTCCGGAATGCCGGCGAAATCGGTTGCCAGGATGGCCAGGCGCTGGCTTGCGGCTTCCAGGATCACGTTCGGCAAGCCGTCCCGATCCCCTGAACTCGCGGTCTTGGCAGGCAGCACGAAGAGGTCGGCCTCGCGGAGCAGGGCGATCACCTCCGGCTGCGGCTTGGGGCCGAGAAACGCCACCTTGCCGGCAATGCCGATCGCCCGGACCTGCTCCTTCATGCGGGGCAGGAGTTCGCCGCCGCCGACATGCACGAAGCGCCAGTGCAGATCCGGCGGCAACGCGCCGAGCGCCCTCATCAGGTCGTCGAAGCCCTTTTTCGCGACGGCACGGCCCACCGACAGGATGCGGACGGGGTCTTCCGCATCAGCGCCGTCGCGGGGGGGACGGCTCTGAGGCGGCGGGGGGAAGCGCGAAAGGTCGAGCCCGTGATAGGCAAGGGTGATCTTGTCCTCGCTGCCGGCGAGGGCGGCGAGGTTCCTGGCGCCGTCCTTCGTGCAGGTGACTCCCCACAGGCTTGCCGCGATCTTCTCGCGCTTCTCCCAGTCCGGCGTCGTCCAGATGTCCTTGGCATGGGCCGAGAACGTCCAAGTGCGGCCCGTCAGCAGGGCCGCGTAGCGCACCACCGAGGCCGGGGTATGCAGGTAGTGCACGTGAAGGTGGCGGATGGCAGAGGGCAACTCCCGCGCCAAGACCAGGGCCTGACCCAGGCGCCGCAGGCGGTTGGCGGTGAGATCCCGCTTCAGATCGCGCCAGAACGCGCCCATGAGCCCCGTGAAGCGCGGCTGACGGATGCTCCACGCGAGCCCTTTGAGGACTCGCCACGGCTCCTGGTACAGGTATTCCGGCAGGTAGGTCACCCGGGCGCGGATCTTCTTGTGCATCGGATGCACGTGCCGCTCCGTCGGATGGCGAAGGGACCAGATCTCAAGCGTGAGGCCGCGCTCCTCGAGCGCCAACAATTCCTGGGCGATGAAGGTCTCGGACAAGCGCGGATAGCCCTTCACGATCACGGCCAGGCGTGCGCCGCCCTCTCCCGGCTCCTGCATGGCCCACCTATTCGGCGGCCTCGTGAAGGCAACGCCCGCGGCTTGACGCCTCAAGCCCGCGCGCGAACCGCGCCTTGATGATCTCGAGCCCATCGAGAAGGCCGGGAATGGTGACCTCGGAGGGTTTCGGCTGGGTCGGCAGACTGCAAAGCGCCTGTGCCATGCGCAGCGGATCGCGCCTTTCTTCATCCTCGGCGAGCATCCGCACGAGCCCGAGGCGCTCCGCTTCGAGAGCACGGATCTGCTGCTCGCGGCGGGGTCGGGTGCGGGGCACGATCAGGGCGCGCTTGTCGAAGGAGAGGATCTCGCAGAAGGTGTTGTAGCCGCCCATGCCAACCACCGCCGCGGCCCTGTGCATCAGGAGCTCGATCTTGGTGTCGAAAGAGATGGCATCGAGCTTGGGGTGGCGCCCGATCCGCTCGAGGAAGCTGCGCCGGCTGTCGCGGTTGACGAAGGGGCCGAACACGATCAGCGCCGGCATGTCGAGCCGCGCGTCGGTCTCGTAGGCCGAAATCACCCAATCGATGAGGTCTTCGCCATCGCCGCCGCCGCCGGTCGTGACGAGCATGAAAGGGCTCTTGGTGATCTTCGGATACCGCGTCAGCACGGATTGCTGCGGCAGGTCGCGCCTCAGATACCCCGTGTAGGTGATGCGGCGTTCGAGCTCCGGGGCGAGCGCGAGCCCCTCGAGGGGACGGTAGATGTCCTTGAGGCCGTAGACCCAGATCTCGTCATAATAGCGCGCAAGCGCCTCGAGGGCGCCCTTTCGCTCCCATTCGGGCACGAGCAGGGCCGGCTCGTCGAGCACATCCCGAATGCCGAGCACGAGATGGCAGCCGCGCTGCTTCAGACGCTCGAGCGCCGGCACCACCTCGCCGCGGAAGCCCGTGGGTTCCTTGTCGACGAGGAACACGTCCGGTTCGAAGGTGAGCGCCGTCTGAAGGATCAACGCCTCGCGCAGGCGAACCGCGTCGTCGATCGACAAGTTGAGGTTGAGACTGCGATAGTCTCCATCGGGGAGTTTGGTGACGCCGGGAATGCGGACGTAATCGACGCCGCTCCCGAAATCGAAACTGCCGATGATCGGCGAGCCCGAGATGATCACCACGGACACCCCGGGGCGCTCCTCGACGAGCGCGTTGGCGATCGCCCGCGCGCGTCTGAGATGGCCCAGGCCGAAGGTGTCGTGACTGTAGATCAGGACGCGGGCGCTCGAGGCCGGCGGGCGCATGCCGGCGGCGTCGGATCGGAGGGTGCGCATGATCCCCTTCTGCCTCGTCCCGCTTCCAACTGGCCGGCGGCCGTTCCCCTGTGCGACGGGTGGCACGGTGCTCCTGGCTCCATCCTATCCTGAACGGCACGCGCGGCAATCCGTTGCAAGCGGCCTCGGTCCAGAGCGGCCGCTGCGGCTTTCCCGGTCTGCCCTTGTATGCACAGTCAGCTCGGGTCGCTCCGCTGCCGTCCGCCGATCCGCGCGCCGGACCCGGGCCTCTCCGCATCAGCGATCTGGGTCGGGTGAAAGGCGTCGCCCAGCGACTCGCCGGGCTGCGCGAGCTCCGGGTGCCGCGTGATCAGCGCGATGCGGTCTTTGGCAAGCTGCTCCCAGGTCTCGGCCATCCTGAGGAGCTGTTCCCGATGCTCGCCGACCTCCATTGTCGTTGCAAGCGCCCGGCACTCCTCGGCATGCTGGCGATAGTCGGAGGCCTTCTTCATCTTGATCGCGCTTTGCTGGAATCCTGCCTTGCCGGGGATTACTACGCCGCGACGCATCGCTCCGGCAAGCATGGCCTCTCGAATGAGAGGCCTCCGTCAGGCCTTTCCCGGGGCCACCCGCGACAGCACCCGTCTGTTGGGCTAGGCTGCGCGCGAATGGAACGGAGTCTCTTCCGCTACATCTGGCGGCACTCCCGGCGCGACCAGCTCATCATCTTCGCGGTGGTGCTGGCGTCGCTGCCCTTCTATTTCGCCTCGCTCGATCTGCCTCGCCGGATCGTGAACGAGGCGATTCAAGGGCGCGCCTTCGAGCGGGGCCAGGAGACAGCCCCGTTCCTCGTGCTGTCGGTCCCCTGGTCGGAGTGGCTTTTCGGACACAGGGTCGAGCTGTTCGGCGGCTTCCAGGTTGACCGCCTGACGCTGCTGTTCGGGCTCTCGGGACTGTTCCTCCTGCTCGTGCTCGTCAACGGCGCCTTCAAGTACTGGATCAACGTCGCCAAAGGGGCGCTCGGCGAGCGGATGCTGCGCCGCATGCGGTTCGAGCTCTTCAGCCTGACCTTGCGGTTCACGCCGGAGGCCCTGCGCGACGTCAAGGCGTCCGAGACGGCGACCATCATCAAGGATGAGGTCGAGCCGATCGGCGGCTTCATCGGCGATGCCTTCACCCTGCCGCTCTTCCTGGGAACCCAGGCGGCGACCGCGCTCATCTTCATCCTTGTCCAGAATCTGTGGCTTGGTCTGCTTGCGGCGGCCGTGGTCGGGGTGCAGTTCACGATCATCCCCCGCCTGCGCCGGGAGCTTCTGCGGCTCGGCAAGCAGCGGCAACTCGCCTCGCGCCGGCTTGCGGGCCGGGTGAGCGAGATCGTGGACGGCATCGAGGCGGTCAAGGTCCACAACGCCCACGCGTGGGAACGCGCCGAGATTGGTCAGCGCCTCTACGAGCTCTTCGACCTGCGCTTCCGCATCTACAAGCGGAAGTTCATGGTCAAGTTCCTCAACAATTTGCTCGCGCAGCTCACGCCGTTCTTCTTCTACGCGGTTGGCGGATACTTCGCCTTGCGCGGGCAGCTCGACATCGGGCAGCTCGTGGCGGTGATCGCCGCCTATCGCGAGCTGCCGCCGCCGCTCAAGGAGCTGATCGACTGGGATCAGCAGCGCCTTGACGTGCAGGTGAAGTACGATCAGGTGGCACAGCATTTCGCGCCTGAGCGGCTGGCCCCCGAGCCGGAGACGGAGGGCGAGGATGACGGGCCGCTCGTCGGCCAGCTCGCCGTGCGGGACCTGACGGCAAGGGACCTGCACGGCCAGGCCCTGATCGATCGCGCTTCGTTTGCCCTTGAGCTTCCGGCCCACATCGCGCTCGTGGGCGACGGGGGGCCAGGCGCCAGCGCGTTGGCGCGCATCCTCGCCCGCCAGACGACGGAGTTCGCGGGCGAGGTCAGGATCGGCGACCGGGATGTTCGCGAGCTGTCGCGGGCGACGGCCGGCCGGCGGATGGCCTATGCCGGCGTCGAGGCCATCCTTTTCCCAGGCACCGTCCGCGACAATCTCGTCTATGGGCTGCGGCACAGGCCGTTGCGCAGCGCTGCAGAGGATGCCCGTCAGAAGGCGCGTCGCCTCGTCGAGGCGAGGCGCACCGGGAACCCGATCGAGAACATCGCCGATTGCTGGATCGACGTCTCGCTCGCCGGCGCCGCCGACGAAGAGGAACTCGACCTCCTCCTCATCGACCTTCTTCGTCGGCTCGGACTGAAGGACGACATCTACCGGTGGGGCCTCTCCGGGATGGTCGATCCCGGCCGGCACCCGGATCTCGCCGACCAGATCATCGCCGCCCGGATCCGCCTGCGCACGCGCCTTGCGGCCGCCGACATGGCCGACCTCGTGGAGCCCTTCGACGTCGAACGCTACAATCGCCAGGCGACGGTCGCGGAGAACCTCCTGTTCGGCGTCCCGACCTCGCGAGCCCTGATGGGGCGCAATCTTGCCGAGCATCATGTGTTCCGGGAGGCGCTCGACGCCGAGGGGCTGACGGCCGACCTTGCGCGGATGGGCGCCCGCATTGCCGAGACGATGATCGAGATCTTCCGCGGCCTGCCCCCGGGCCATCCCCTGTTCGAGCAGTTCTCGTTCATCAGCGCCGAGGAACTGCCGGACTATGAGGCCATTCTGCGTCGGCACGCCCGTCGGCGCGATGGATTCAAGGGCCAGGATTTGACGCGGCTCCTCGCCCTGCCCCTCGCCTATATCGAGCCTCGCCATCGTCTCGGCCTCATCGAGGCTCCGCTCGAGGAGCGGCTGGTCAAGGCGCGGCGCGCCGTCCGCGATCGCCTCGAGCGGTCGGGCGATCCGGGGGTGGAATTCTACGACGTGGAGCGCGTCTGCGCCGCCGCTCCGCTCAAGGACAACCTGCTCTTCGGCCGCATCAGCCATCGCACCGCCAACGCTCAAGTCCGCGTGACGGAGGCCATCACCGGCGTGGTCGAGGAGATGGGGCTGAGGCCGGCGATCGAACGGGTCGCCCTCGATCACCAGGTCGGGCCTGCCGGCCGCATGCTGACGGCGGCGCAGCGGGCGAGCATCAATCTCGGCCGCTGCCTTGCGAAGCGGCCGGACATCTTCATCCTCGACGGCGCGCTGGCGCCTTTTGGCGAGACTCAGCGGAAGGATCTGCTGGTCTCGCTGCTCGAAGCCTCTCGCGGTCGGACGATGGTGGCGGTACTGTCGAGCGACCGCGAGAGCGAGAGCTTCGACGTGGTCCTGCGGGTCGAGGACATGAGGGTTGTTGTGGGCGAGCCGAGCGGCAGACGAACGTCGACGGACGGGGCGGTGCAGCACGGCGGGAGCCGCGAGAAACGGGTCGCGGGAGAGGTCGCATGACATTGGACACGGAGGTTCAGTCGCTCAGGCAAGTGCCGATGTTCCGGGAGATCGATCCGGCGCGGCTCAAGCTCCTCGCCTTCACGAGCGAGCGCGTGCACTTCGCCGCGGGACAACGCTTCTTCTCGCAAGGCGATGCGGCCGACGCCGCCTATGTGATCCTCGAGGGCAAGGCCAACGTGTCGCTCGACACGCCGAACGGCGAGATCACGGTGGCGGAGCTTGGACAGAACGCCATCGTCGGGGAGATGGGCATCCTCTCGGACAGCCCCCGCTCGGCCACCGTGGTGGCGGCCCAGCCGACCACGGCGCTGCGCATCGACAAGCGCGTGTTCCTCGAGCTTCTGACGCAGTTCCCGCAGATGGCAATGGCGGTCATGCGCGAGATCGCCATGCGGCTCGAGCGGACGAACGCCCAACTGGCCCGCCAGTCCCGGTCCTGACAGGGCGCCGACGGAGGAGGGGCGGATGGCTCGCGCTGTACGAGCCTCCCGTCGCGTCCTTCCCCGCTGGCTGCGCGGCCGGCGTTGGCGGGACGCCCAGGCTTGGCGATTGGCGTCCGGCCTCGTTCTCTTCGCCTTCGTCCTGAGCCATTTCCTCAACCATGCCCTCGGCCACTGGTCGGTCGAGGTGATGGAGGACGTGCAGGCGGTGCGCCGCGGGTTCTGGCGCTCCTGGCCGGGAACGCTGCTCCTGTGCGGCGCCTTCGGCGTGCATGTGGGGCTCGCCGTCTGGAAGGTCGTCCGGCGCCGGACGTGGCGCATGGCGCCCTGGGAGGCGCTGCAGATCGCACTTGGCCTTGCCATTCCGTTCCTTGCGGCGGCGCATGTGGCGGTCACCCGCGGGCTCGCCAGCTTCCACAGCCTCGACGACACGTACACGGTGGTGCTGCGTCTGCTCTGGCCGGACCTCGCCTTCGACCAGTCCCTGCTTCTGGTGATCGTGTGGCTGCACGCCACCATCGGCCTTCATCACTGGATGAAGACGAAGCTCTGGTATGCGCGATGGAGCCCGGTCTTTCTCGTGCTCGCCGTCCTGGTGCCCACGGTGTCGATCACGGGCTGGATCGAGGCCGCGCGCCGGCTGTCGCTGAAGACGTTTTCCGAGCCGCCGATGAGCGACGCCCTCTATGACGCAGGCGGGCGCCTCATCGGGGCGGCGAAGGGCGGTGTGTGGACCGCGTTCGGGCTTCTCGTCGTCGCGATGCTCGCCGCGCGCGCCTTCGACTGGCTCCGCCGCGGCCCCGCCGTCACCTATCCCGGCGGCCGCACGGTACGCTCGGCGCCGGGCGCCACGCTTCTCGAGACCAGCCGCGCCGCCGGCGTTCCGCACGCGGCCGCCTGCGGCGGCAGGGGCCGCTGCACCACGTGCCGCGTCCTTGTCACCGAGGGGAGCGATCGGCTGCCTCCCCCGAACGCGACGGAGCGCGCGGCGCTCGATCGGATCGCCGCTCCGCCGGGCGTGCGCCTCGCCTGCCAGGTGCGGCCGACTCACGCCGTTTCGGTCCGGCCGCTCATTCCCCTGCGGGAGGCGGAGCCGGCCGCGAGCCGCGATGCCTATCGCTGGGGCGTCGAGCGCCGGATCACGGTGATGTTCGCTGATCTGCGCGGCTTCACGAGCCTTGCCGAGCGGCTCTACCCTTACGACTCGGTGTTCCTGCTCAACCGCTATTTCGAGGTGATGAGCGAGGCCATCGAACGCCGCGGCGGGGAGGTCGACAAATTCCTCGGCGACGGGATCATGGCGCTGTTCGGGGTGATGCCTTCGCAGGGGGCCGGCAGCCGCGACGCCCTCCTCGCTGCGCGGGACATGTTCGCCGCTCTCGAGCGGCTCAACGCCGAGTTCGCCTCCACGCTCATGGAGCGCCTGCGCATGGGCATTGGCCTTCACATGGGCCCGGCGGTGCTCGGACGGGTGGGCGGTCGGCGCAGCGCGAGCCTCACCGCCCTTGGAGACAGCGTCAACATCGCGAGCCGTTTGGAGAACCTGAACAAGGAGTTCGGCTCGATCCTCGTGGTGTCCGACGCCGCCCTGCGCGCCTCGGGTCTGACGATTCCGGGAGCTGAGATTCGCGAGGTGGCGATCCGCGGGCGCGAGGAGATGCTGAAAGTGCATGTGGCAAGCGACCTCGGCGTTCTCGCCGAAGCGCCACGCGAGGCTGCCACCGCGTGAGCATCCGGAGGGCGCTGCAGCCAAGAGCCTTGCCCTAAGAGCGTGCCGAGGGCGGCCCCATGCGTTTGCCCTTTTCTAGCGGTTTCCTGAAGGCTCGCCGGCGGCAGCCGCGGGTGCGGCCGAAAAATATGCGCCCTCTCATCTTGACCATGGGGCGCCTGATGAGGAGCCTCTGCCGGCACGAGAGGGCGTGTCTCGACGAGGCAAGCTTCAGGCAACGGTTCCAACGCCTACGGCAGGATGGAGACAGCATGGATCTTGGCGCCGCCATTCGGGGCAAGCGCGTTTTCGTGACCGGCGCTTCGAGCGGGCTTGGGGCGCATTTTGCGAGGCTTCTGGCGCGGAATGGCGCCAGCGTCGCGGTGGGCGCCCGCCGCCGGGACCGTCTCGATGCGCTCCTCAAGGAGATATCGGCTATCGGCGCCGGAGCCGCCATGGCCGTCGACCTCGACGTCGCCGACGAAGGCTCGGTGGCGCAGGCCTGGGCCACGGCCGAGGCGGCTCTCGGCCCCATGGACGTGCTGGTCAACAACGCGGGCATCGCCGAGGGGAGCATGGCGCTGGACACGCCCCCTGATGCCTTCGATCGGGTCATCGCCACCAATCTTCGCGGCGTATGGCTCATGTCGACGACGGCGGCCGCGGGCTGGCGGGACGCCAAGCGTGGCGGCGTCATCGTCAACATCGCCTCGATCACCGCCTTTCGGGTGGCGGGCGGGATCGCGGCCTATGCGGCCTCCAAAGCCGCGGTGGTGCGCATGACCGAGGCGCACGCTCTCGAATGGGCCCGCTTCGGCATCCGCGTCAACGCCCTCGCGCCCGGCTACATCGCCACCGAGATCAACGCCGGCTTCTTCGAGACCGAGGCAGGGCAGGCGATGATCAAGCGCATTCCCATGCGGCGCCTCGGCCAGCCGGAGGACCTCGACGGCGCCTTCCTGCTGCTCGCCACCGACGCCTCGCGCTGGATGACCGGCGCGACGATCGCCGTCGATGGGGGCCACCTCGTGTCCTCTCTTTGAAGGCCGCGCCGCGGTCTGGCTCACCGCCGCCTTCACCGGGCAACGGCGCTCCCGTCGAGACCGCGACTGCATCCATGCGGCGCTGCTTCGCAGCAAGTTGTTGCGCTTCTGTCTCGGACTGCGTTCCGCGCCCTCCGGCGCTCCACGCGTCCGGGAAGGGAGGGTGGCAGGAAGGGTGGCGCCCACCGCCGCAGGAAAGAGAGGACATCCGGCGACCCGGCCCGACAACGCCCTAAGCCGCCACAGCCTCGCCGTCGCTGAATGCTTTGCCCGGCCGTGGCTCCGGCCCGTCGTTGAGGTGGCAGGCGGAGAAGCGGCCTGGGGCGATCTTTTTCAGGGCCGGCCTGTCCACCTTGCAGCGGTCGAAGGCGAAGGGGCAGCGCGGGTGGAAGTGGCAGCCGCTCGGCGGATGAAGCGGGGACGGGATCTCGCCCTTCAGGGCCGAGAAGCGTTTCTTCCTAGGCTCCAGACGCGGCACCTCCGCGAGCAGCGCCTCGGTGTAGGGATGGTTCGGGGCACGGAAGATCTCGTCGGCGGGGCTCAGCTCCACGATCCGGCCGAGATACATCACGGCGACGCGGTCCGAGATATGCTCGACGACGCCGAGATCATGGCTGACGAAGAGGTAGGTGAGCCCGAACTCCTGGCGCAGCGTCATGAACAGGTTGAGGACCTGCGCCTGGATCGACACGTCGAGGGCCGCTGTCGACTCGTCGCAGACGAGCACCTTGGGCTTCACCGCGAGCGCCCGCGCGATGCCGATGCGGGCCCGCTGCCCGCCCGAGAACTGGTGTGGATAGCGCCGCCGCGTCGCCGGGTCGAGGCCGACCCGGGCCATGATCTCGCAGACATAGGCGTCCATCTCAGCCGGGCGCACGAGGCCGTGCACGACCGGCGCTTCGCCGATGATCTCGACGACCCGGCGGCGCGGGTTGAGGGAGGCCATCGGGTCCTGGAACACCATCTGGATGGCGAGATCCGCGGCGCGGCGCTCCTTGCCGGACAGCTCCGCCAGGGCGCGCCCGCGGAAGCGCACCGTGCCGGCGCTCGGCTCCAGAATGCCGGCGACGATCCGCCCGAGCGTCGACTTCCCGCAGCCGGATTCTCCCACCAGCCCGACGACCTCGCCCTCGGCGATGGTGAGAGTCACGTTGTCGACCGCGCGGACGACCTGCTCGCTGAGGCCCGCCCCGAAGAGGTTGGCGATCTTCTCGGCCGCGTCGAGCGGCTTCACGAAGCGCTTCGAGACGTTCTCGAGAGCGATGATGGGATCGGGCATGGCCATCACGCGGCCGCCGGAGCTTGCTCGATGAGCGGGTGATGGCAGCGCGCCATGCGCGCCCCGTCATACGGCGTTGGTTCGGGCATGATCGTTCGGCAGGTGACGGAGGCGCGCGGGCAGCGCGGGTTGAAGGGGCAGGCCGGCGGCACCTTGGCGAGGGACGGCGTCATGCCCGGGATCTGGGCGAGCGGCACGCCGCGCTTGTTGCGGCTCGGCACCGAGCCGATGAGGCCGGCCGTATAGGGGTGGATGGGGCGTTCGAGCACGTCCGCGACGGCGCCGGTCTCGACGATGCGGCCCGCATACATCACGGCGATGCGGTCGGCGAGCCCGGCGATGACCGAAAGGTCGTGGGTGATCCATACCATGGCGGTGCCGCTCTCCGCGGCGAGCTCTTGCACCTCGGCGAGGATCTGGGCCTGGATGGTGACGTCAAGCGCCGTCGTCGGCTCGTCCGCCACGAGCACCGCCGGGCGGTGGAGGAGGGCGGTGGCGATGGCGACGCGCTGGCGCATGCCGCCCGAGAACTGGTGCGGATAGGCGGTCAGCCGCTCCTCCGGGGAAGGAATGCCGACCTTGAGGAGCGCCTGCCGGGCGCGGTCGCGCGCCGCCTTTTCCGAGACGTTCTCATGGGCCCGGATCGCCTCGATCATCTGGGTGTCGATGCGCAGGACCGGATTCAAGGTGGTCATCGGGTCCTGGAAAATCATGGCGAGCCGCTTGCCGCGCAGGCGCCGAAGCTCCCGTTCCGGCTTGCCGATGAGCTCCTCGCCTTCGAGCCTGATCGAGCCCGCCTCGATCCTGCCGGGCGCATCGACGAGGCCGAGGATGGCAAGGCCCGTTACCGACTTGCCGGAGCCCGACTCGCCGACGAGGCCGAGCACCTCGCCCCGATGGACGTCGAAGGACACACCGTTGACCGCTGTCACCACGCCCTCACGGATCGCGAAGGTGACGACGAGATCGCGGACCGAGAGGATCGGTGTCATGGCGCGCCCGCCCTGCGTTCCCCTCCCTTGCGGGGAGGGGAGGCTGCTAGCCTCGGCGCTCATCGCGCGAGCCTTGGGTTGAGGACGTCGCGCAGGCGGTCGCCGACCAGGTTGATGGCGACGATGGCGATGACGAGGGCGACGCCGGGGAAGGTCGAGATCCAGTACTTGCCCGAGAGCAGGTAGTTGTAGCCGTGGGCGATCAGCATGCCGAGGGAGGGCTCGGTCACCGGCACGCCGACGCCGAGGAAGGAGAGGGTGGATTCGAGCGCGATGGCATGGCCCACTTGGACCGTGGCCACGACGATGAGCGGCGGCAGACAGTTGGGCAGGAGGTGGCGGAACACGACGCGAGGCTTCGGCAGGGCGAGGCAGCGCGCCGCCTCGATGTACTCGCGCCGCTTCTCGACGAGCGCGGAGCCGCGCACCGTGCGCGCGTAATAGGCCCATTGCACGATGACGAGCGCCAGCACCACCTTGTCGACGCCGCGCCCGAAGACCGCCAGCAGCACCAGCGCGACGAGAATCGCGGGGAAGGAGAGCTGCAGGTCGACGATGCGCATGACGACCGACTCGACCCGCCCGCCGGCATAGGCCGCAAGCACCCCGATCGAGGCGCCGATGGCGCAGGCGATCAGCACCGAGGAGGCGCCCACGGCAAGCGAGATGCGCAGGCCGTAGATGATGGCGGAGAGCATGTCCCGGCCCTGATCGTCGGTGCCGAGCCAGGCGGTGATGCCGGAGCCGAGCTTCTCGCCCGGCTTCAGCACGTTGTCCATGATGTCGAGCTGGGACAGGTCGTAGGGGTTCTGCGGCGCGATCCAGGGGGCGAAGACCGCCGTGAGGACGAGCGCCACGAGAACGACGAGCCCGCCGACTGCGCCCGGAGCGCGCATGAACTCGGAGACGTGGCGGGCGAACAGGCTCTCGCCGCGCTCGGCGACCGGCTCGGGCGCTCGCGCGGGAAGCTCGGGGGCGATCGTGACGGAGTCGATCTGTCCATAGTCGGCCATCGGCTCAGCCTTTCGCTTCCGAGAGCCGCACGCGCGGATCGATGGCCGCGTAGAGCAGGTCGACGATGAGGTTGATGATGACGAAGATCACCACCGTCAGCATCAGATAGGCGACGATGATCGGCCGGTCGAGGCGGTTGATGGAGTCGATCAGGAGCTTGCCCATGCCGGGATAGGCGAAGACCGTCTCCGTCACCACCGCGAAGGCGATCATGGAGCCGAGTTCGAGCCCGAGCACCGTGACGACCGGGATCAGGATGTTCTTGAGCACGTGCACGAGCACGATCCGGCGCGAGGACAGGCCCTTGGCCCGCGCGAAGCGGATGTAGTCCTGCAGCATCACCTCGCGCGTGCCGGCCTGGGCGATGCGGATGACGAGGGCGGACTTGTAGAGGGCAAGGGTGAGGGCCGGCAGAAGAAGGTGCTTCAGGCCGTCCCAGGTGAACAGGGCGAAGTGCAGGCCGAGCACCGAGGTGGTCGGCCCCCGCCCGCCGGCGGGAAGCCAGCGCAGCTCCACGGCAAAGAGCAGGATCAGCATGAGGCCGATCCAGAAGTTCGGCAGCGAGAAGCCGAGGATCGAGCCCGACATGACGCTGCGGCCGATGAGCGAGTTCGGCTTCAGCCCCGCGAGGACCCCAAGGGGAATGCCGATGAGGATCGAGAAGACGAGGCCGGCCAGCGCCAGCTCGAGCGTCGCGGGCAGGCGCTGCAGGATCACGTCGACGGCCGGCACGTTGTAGACGAAGGAGCGGCCGAGGTCGCCGTGCAGGGCGTTCCAGACGAAGATGCCGAACTGCTCCCACAGGGGCCGGTCGAGGCCGAGGCGCTGGGCGATGGCCCGGCGCTCGAACTCGTCGGCATCGGGGCTCGCCAGGATGTCGACCGGATCCCCGACCGCATACATGGCCAGGAAGACGAGCGTCGCCATCACCGCCACGACGAGCAGCGACTGTCCGATGCGGCGGATGAGATAGACGAGCATGCCGTGGTCCCAATCCTCTCCCCGCAGGGCGGGGAGAGGCGAACTGGCGCTACGACCCGCTCGGGGCCACTTCCGTCGCGAGCGTGTACTGGTCGACCCGCGGCTTGTAGCTCAGCCCCTTCTTGAAGGCCCAGGGCGTCACCTCGAAGTGCAGCGGGATGATGCCGTAGTCGCTCATGGCGAGCTTCGAGGCCTCCTGCAGCAGCTTCTCGCGGGCCTCGTCGTTGACGGTCGCCATCGCCTTGAGGACGAGCTCGTCGACCTGCTTGTTCGAGTAGCGGCCGCGATTTGTGCCCCCCAAGCCCTTGTCCGGCTGCAGCGTCACCACGAGCGCGTTCATGGAGTTCGACATCTCGCCGGTGTCGGCGCCCCAGCCGGCGAGATACATGGAGAACTCGAACTTGTTGCGCCGTGTGAAGAAGGTCGAGGCGGTCATGGCGTCGACATTGGTCTTGATGCCGACGCGGGTCAGCATCTGGGCGACGGCCTGGGCGATCTTCTCGTCGTTGATGTAGCGATCGTTCGGCGTGCCGAGGGTGACCTCGAAGCCGTTCGGATAGCCCGCCTCGGCGAGGAGCTTCTTCGCCCCTTCGGGATCATACTTCTCGACCGGGAAATCCTTGGTCGCGCCGAAGAGGGGATAGGGCAGGAGCTCCCCCGCCGGAACGGCGTGGCCGCCCATGATGCGCTCGACGATCGCCTGGCGGTTGATCGCCTTCGACACGGCCTGCCGCACGCGCTTGTCGAGGAACGGGTTCTTGCCGTCGGTGCCCTTCACGCCCGGCGTCTTCCAATTCGGGTCGTTGAACTGGTCGAGATGGATGTAGATGATGCGGTTGGACAGCCCCTCCGCGATCTCGAAACCGGCGCCCTTGATGCGCTCGAAGTCCTGGATCGGCGGGTTCTCGATCAAGTCCACGTCGCCCGCGAGCAGGCCCGCCACCCGGGCCCCCTGGCTCGACATGGGCCGGAAGGTCACCTTCTGCCAATGGGGCTTCTGGCCCCAGTAGGTCTCGTTGCGCTCGAGCACGATATGCGTCCCGCGCGTGTAGTTCGCGAGCTTGTAGGGTCCGGTGCCGATCGCCTTCGCGGGCTCGTTGAACTCGACTGATTTCGGCGGCGTGCCGAGGCCCTCGCAGCCGCCGGCGCGGAACCTGACGTTCTCCGCCCCGTTCGCCTGCGCGGAGAGGATGCCGAGCGTCGCCATGCTGTTCGGCAGGAGCGGCTGCGGAGAGGCGGTCTTGATGATGAGCGTGTGCGGGTCCGGCGCCTCCATGCCGACGATGCCCCGGGTCGCCACGGTGAAGGAGGAGGGCGAGTTCTCGACGGTCGGCACCCGGCAGACGGTGTAGATCGCGTCGCGGGCGGTGAAGTCCATGCCGTTGGAGAACTTCACGTTCGGCCGCAGCTTGAACTCCCAGGTGGTGTCGTCGAGGGTCCGCCAGGAGGAGGCCAGCTCCGGCCTGATCTTCTGCTCGGCGTCCTGGGTCACGAGCCCTTCGAAGATGTGCTTCCTCAGGGCGTTGTTGGGCCCAAGATTGTGGAAATGGGGATCCATCGAGGTCGGCTCCGAGGCCAACCCGATCCGCAGTTCCTGCGCGGCCGCAGGCGCCGCGGCCAAGGCCGCAAACGGCATCGCGACCAGAGCGAGCCTCCTGATGCCCTGTTTCATTCCGTTCTCCTCTGCCACCTTTCGCGGGATCGCGCCCGCTTCCTTGCTTGTGCGTGATCGAACACACTTACGCGTTACCACGCAAGCTCGGGCTTGAACAACGGCGGGAAGCGGTTAAGCCGGCCCGGCAAGAAGCGCGGGATTCGGGGCTGCCAAGCGTCGGCGCGCCAAGGTCGCCGTGATCGGCGGCCTGATCGGGAGAAAGCGATGCCCCTGGACAGGGTTCTCGAGGTTCTGTCGTCGCTCGTCGCGTTCGACACCACGAGCCGGAACTCGAACCTCCCCCTGATCGACTGGGCCGAGGACCATCTGCGCGCGCTCGGCTTCACGAGCGAGCGCATCGACGACGCCAGCGGCCGTAAAGCCAACCTCTTCGCCACTGTCGGTCCGGGCGACGTGCCCGGCTACATCCTCTCCGGCCACACCGACGTGGTGCCCGTGGATGGCCAGGCCTGGTCGAGCGACCCGTTCAAGCTCGAGGTGCGCCATGGGCGCGCCTATGGGCGCGGTGCCTGCGACATGAAGGGCTTTCTCGCCGTCTGCCTCGCCGTGATGGAGCGCGTCGAGGCGGGCCGGCTCCGCCGGCCGATCCACCTGGCGCTTTCCTATGACGAGGAGGTGGGCTGCGTCGGCGCGCGAGGTCTCGTCGAACGCCTGAAGGAGAAGCCGGTGCGGCCGCTCGCCTGCTTCGTGGGCGAGCCCACGGGCATGCAGGTGGTGATCGGTCACAAGGGCAAGCGCAGCGTGCGGGCCGTCGTTCGCGGCCTGAGCTGCCACTCCTCGCTCGCCCCGCGGGGCGTCAACGCGGTCGAGTGGGGCGCCCGGCTCGTCGCCGAGATCCGGCGCATCGCCGAGCGGCTCGCCGCCGAGGGGCCTTACGACGACCTCTACGACGTGCCCCACTCGACGGCGCATGTCGGCGTGCTGCGCGGCGGCACGGCGCTCAACATCGTCGCGGACGAGGCCGAAATCCTGTTCGAGGTGCGCACCATCGGCGCCGACGATCCCGACGCCCTGGTGGCCGAGATCCTGCGCCACGCCCGCGAGGTCCTCGAGCCTGGCATGAAGGCGGTGGATCCGGCGGCCGGCTTCGAGTTCGATGTCTTCGCGGGCTTCCCCGGCCTCGACCAGCGCCCCGATGCGGAGGTGGTCGCCCTCGCCAAGGCCCTGGCCGGTCGCGACGACCACGCCAAGGTCGCCTTCGGCACCGAGGCCGGACTTTTCGACCGGATCGCCGGCATCCCGACCGTCGTCGTGGGCCCGGGCTCGATCGAGCAGGCCCACAAGGCGGACGAGTGGATCGCGCTCAGCGAGCTCCAGCGATGCGCCGCCTTCGTGGAGCGCCTGGTCGAGCGCTGCGAGAGCTGAGCGGCCCTCAGAACGCCTTGAAGGTGATGATGGTGTGCGTGTCCTGGATGTCGGGGATGGTCTGGACGTTCTCGGCGATGAAGTGGCCGATGTCGACGCCGTCGTCGATATGGAACTTGGCCAGGATGTCGTAGTTCCCGGCCGTCGAGTAGATCTCGGAGGCGATCTCGCGATCGGCGAGCGCGCTCGCCACCTGGTAGGTCTTGCCGAGCTTGCACTTGATCTCGACGAAGAAGGTCTGCATCGCACGGGCTCCGAACCGAACTTGTCGCCTCTATGCCACGGCCGGATGCCAAGTGAACAGGCCTATCCGAGGGCGAGCGCCGCGACCCGGCGGGTCATGGCCGAGCCGGGATCCGCCAGGGGAGCGATGACGGTGAAGTGGTTGGCGCCCGCAATGGTCTCATAGCGCGTGGCGACGCCCGCCGCGCCCCAGCGTTCGACGATGGTCGCGCTCTGGCGGTGGTATTCCGCGCTTTCCTCGCTCCCGACCACCGCATCGAGGGCAAGCCCCGCCGGAGGGGTCCAGGAGAGCGGGCTTGCGAGCTCCGCCTCGGCCTCGTCGAGCTTGAGCGCCCCATTGATGCTGGTGCCGATGAGCGGCTTCAGGTCGAACAGGCCGGAGATGGCGTAGGCCGCCGTCACGAAACCGGCGGGCAAGCCCTCGTCCACCGCGGGCCAGTGGGTGGCCAGCATGCAGGCGGCAAGATGCCCCCCGGCCGAGTGACCGGCGACCACCAGCTTTTTGTCGAAGCGGGCGAGCTCCCGGCAGGCGGCGCGCATCTCATCGACGATGTCGCCGACGCGCACCGCGGGGCAAAGGTCATAGCTCGGGATCGCCACATTGATCCGGTGGGCTTGGAGGCCGCGGGCGAGATGGCTGAACCAGGAGCGGTCGAGCGCCTGCCAGTAGCCGCCATGGATGAAGACGACCGTGGCGCGGCTCGGCTCTCCGGAGAGCGCTGGAAAGAAGTCGATGACCTGCCGCTCGCCGGGGCCGTAGGGAACGACCTGGGGAGGATGTTCCACCCGCCACGCCTCGGCATCGCGCCGCCAGCCCTCCATGATCGCAGGATGCTCGGGCACCCGGGCCCGGTTGTTGTATTCGGCCTCGTAGTCGATCCGCGCGTTCATGCGCCTTCCGTCGTCTCGCTTCAGGGACCCGCATGCGAGCCTATTCCGTCGGGCGCGATGCCGCCAGGCGATACGCGATCGGGAATGCCGCCATGCCGATCGAGGCGAGCGGGGAACGGCGCTTAAGCCGCTGCAAGCGCCTCTTGCGACGGCCAGGCCGGCAGATCGGCTGCGCTTGGGCCGCAGGTCTGCCCAGGACAGGACGCGCAGGGATCAGCGGCGGAGCCGGACTGAGCGGCGAGGATGCCGCGGATCGTCCGGGCGCAACAGCCGCATCGCGGCTGGCAACCCAGGCAGCGATGAACCTGAGCGGGCGTGCGCGGGCACGGGCCGCCGCCTTCAAGGCAGGCGCGCACCTGCGCATCCGAGAACACGTTGCAGGAACAGACGATCATGGAAGCGCTCGGCGTCGTCGCTGGGGGCCGCGCCCTGCGCCGCCCCGTTCCGTTTCTCAGGCGTTGAGGCGTTCGAGCGCGACCTTGTCGCGGATGACGATGTTCCGGCGCTGGCAGGGAAGCTCGATCACCCCCTGCCGTTCGAGCTGGGTCAGCGAGCGCGACACGGTCTCGATGGTAAGCCCGAGGTGATCGGCGATGTCGGTGCGGGACATGGGCAGGTCGACTGCCCCGTCGTCGGAGAGCCGCGCGGCCATGTCGAGAAGGAAAGTGGCGATCTTCTCGAGCGCCGACTTGCGGCCGAGCAGGAGCATGTGGTCCTGCGCGCGCTCAAGGGCCCGCATCATCGCGGCCACCACCTGGCGGGCGAAGTCCGCGTCCCGCGCTCCCAGCGCCTCCAGGCTGCAGCGGCGGTAGACGATGACGACGGCGTCGCCGACCGCCTCGGCCGTGAAGCGGTGCTCCTCGCCGGACTCGATGCCGAAGATGTCGCCCGGGAGGTGGAAGGCGTCGATCTGCCGGCGGCCGTCGCCGAGGAGCTTGTAGGTGCGCACGGCCCCGGAGACGACCTTGTAGAAGAAGGCGGCGCGATCGCCCTCGGCGAACAGCTCCTCGTCCTTGGCGAGGCGGCGGATGGAGCCGAGCGCCGGGGCCTCGGCCGACCTGGCGGCGGGGACAGGGCCCCGCAGGAGGTTGGCCGTGTTGGGTGCGGTGGTGGCGAGGGCGGCCTGCATTGCGGTCTCGTCGGTCGTGTCGTTGATCTTGAGCAACGACTACCCGCCGCCGGCGAGCACGAAAATTCAGATGCTTTGCCTAAGGACAATCCCGGATGCGACGGCCTGCCGCCTCACGAGGCGGCGAGGGCGCTGCGGATGCTGTCGAGGAGCTTGCTGTCCTCGAGGGGCTTTTCGAGGATGCGACGGAAGCCGGAGCGGGCCGCACGGCCATGCAGCTCCTCGGTCGCCTTGGCGGTAATGAGGATGGCCGGCAGGGATACGTCCCGGTCCCGCAACGCCTCCAGCAGTTCGAGGCCGGTCATGACGGGCATGCGGTAGTCGAGCACGAGACAGCCGCGCGCCGGCAGCTCGGCCTCCGAGAGGAGCTGCGCGCCATCCTCGTAGAGGCGCACGTCCATTCCTTCGAGCTCGAGGGCGAATTTCAGGGAGTTTCGGACCGCCGCGTCGTCGTCGACGACGATCACCGGTCCCCGGGTCAAAGGCATCGCGAGTCCTGTTGATCCTGAGCTTGCCACCGGCTTAACTCACCTTGCGGATAGGCGGCTTGATATGCCTCAACGGCCCCTCGGCGGCCTCCTCCGGAAATCTCCTTAAGGGATTCAGGACGCCCGCTTCGGCTCGTCGGCGGGAAGGCCGGCGAGCAGCGCCATGCGGACCACCTCGGACAGGCTGCCCGCCTGAAGCTTCGCCATAACGTTGGCGCGGTAGATCTCGACGGTGCGCGGGCTGATGCCGAGATCGTGGGCGATGACCTTGTTCGCCTTGCCTGCCACGAGCCCGCCCAGGACCTGACGCTCGCGCTCAGACAGGGCGTCGATCCGCGCCTGAATCTCGAGCACCTGCGCATCACGCCTGGCGCTTGCCTGCTGCCGGTCGAGCGCCGCACGCACCGTCTTCAGGAACAGGTCGTCGTCGAAGGGCTTTTCGATGAAGTCGACGGCTCCTTCCTTCATCGCCTCCACCGCGAGGGGCACATCCGCATGCCCCGTGATGATGATCACCGGCAGGGCGAAACCCCGCTGCCTCAGGTGGCGCAGGAAAGCGATGCCGTCGATCCCCGGCATGCGCACATCCGACACGATGCAGCCGGACGAGCTCGCGTCGGCGACGCTGTCGAGAAAGGCCGAAGCGGACTCGTGCAGCCGCACGGCGAAGCCCTCCGATGCCAGGAGGAAGGCGAGGGATTGGCGGACGGCGACGTCGTCGTCGACCACATGCACGATCGCCTCACTCGGCATGCTTCAACTCCTCCTCTTCCACGGCCCGCAGCGTAAAGCGGAAGACCGTCCCGCCCCCGGGACGGGGCTCGGCCCAGATCCTGCCCCCATGAGACTCGACGATGGTCCGGCAGATGGACAGGCCGACCCCCATCCCATGCGGCTTGGTGGTCATGAAAGGCTGGAAGAGCTGCGCCGCGATCTCGGGCGCGATGCCGGTGCCCGTGTCGGTGACGCTGAGCTCGACCATGCCGTCCGTCTTGGCCGTCGCGACCGTGAGCTCGCGAAGGGGCGCATCGTACATGGCCTCGATGGCGTTGCGGATGAGGTTGACGAGCACCTGCTGGATCTGGATGCGGTCGGCGAGCACCAGCTCGGCCGCGGGATCGAAGCTGTAGCCCACGCGCACGCCGCGCTCCTTGGCGCCGACAAGCGCCAGCGCGCTCGCCTCCTGAACGAGCTTGGGGAGATTCTCCACATGGCGGCCGATCTCGCCGCGCGCCACGAACTCGCGCAGGCGGCGGATGACTTGGCCTGCCCGCAAGGCCTGCTCCGCCGCCTGGTTCACGGCATCGCGCAGCATCGGGACGGGGTCCCCCTCCATGCGCTCCAGGATGCGGCGGCAGCCCTTGAGGTAGTTGGCGATGGCGGTGAGCGGCTGGTTGATCTCGTGAGCGAGGGTCGAGGCCATCTCGCCCAAGGTCGTGAAGCGCGACATGTGGAAGAGCTCCGCCTGGAGCTCCTGGAGCCGGGCTTCCGTGTTCTGCCGCTCGGTGAGGTCGCGCACGAAGCCGGTGAAGTAGCGCTTCTGAGGCGTGATCACCTCCCCGACGGCAAGCTCGATCGGGAAGGTGGAGCCGTCCTTGCGCTGGCCGACGACCACGCGGCCGATGCCGATGATGCGTCGCTCTCCGGTCGCGAGGTATCGGCGCATGTAGTCGTCGTGCTGCTCGCGATAGGGCGAGGGCATGAGGATGTTGACGTTCTGGCCGATGACCTCCGAGGCGCCGTAGCCGAACATGCGCTCGGCCGTCGCGCTGAAGGACTGGATGCGCGCCTCCTCGTCGATCACGATCATCGCGTCCGGGATCGTCGCCAGGATCGAGCGCAAATGCGCCTCTCGCGCCTTCAACGCCTCCTCCGCGGCGACCCGCTCGGTGATGTCGCGGGTCACCCGCGCATAACCGCGCAAGCGGCCCTCGGCGTCCTTCAGCGGGGTGACGACGACCTGCGCCATGAAGGTGCCCCCGTCCTTGCGGACGCGCAGACCCTCCTCCCGGAAGTGGCCAGTGGCGCGAACGGCTTCGAGCTCCCGCTCAGGCTTGCCCTCGGCGACGTCCTCCCTCGGGTAGAGGATCGAGAAGTGCCGGCCGAGGACCTCGTCCGCGCGCCAGCCCATGATGCGCTCCGCCCCCGGGTTCCAGCTCGCGATGCGGCCCCCCTCGTCCAGCATGAAGAGGGCGACATCCGTCACCGCGGCCACCAGGAGGTCGGCGCTCGGGGCCGGCACGGGAGCAGGATCGGGGGCCGGGACGGCGGTCAACGGGTTCTCCGTCAGGTGCGGCGCCTGCGCGCCGAATGCTCCTGCTTACCCAAACGGAGCGGCGGCGCGATGCGGCGAAAACGCCCTGTCCTTGCGCTCCGCCTCGCGCGCCTCCTTGCGCTGCGTCAATGCGTGGCCCGGGGAAGGTTGTAGGCGAAGCGTGCAGGTCCTGGGCATCGGGTCCCCCTTCCCGGTATTCCGGCCCCCATCCCCCGGTTAAGGACGATGACGACAGAGGTTCTGGTCCGCTACGCCGACGAAAGGCTGCCCCGCTACACGAGCTATCCGACCTCGCCGCAGTTCGGGCCTCAAGTGGGCGCGAACGAGTATCGCGCCTGGCTGGGGGCCCTCGCGCCGGGGCTGACGGCCTCCCTTTACGTGCATGTGCCCTTCTGCCGCTCCATGTGCTGGTATTGCGGTTGCCACACCACCGTGGCGCGGCGGGACGGGCCGATCGAGAGCTATGTGGCGGCGCTCAGACGCGAGATCGCCCTCGTTCGCGAGAGCGTGCGGGTGCGGCTCCCCGTGGCCCATCTCCATTTCGGGGGAGGGACGCCGACCATCCTGCCGCCGGAGGAGATGGGCAGCCTGCTCAGCCTCCTTCGGGACACGTTCCCCTTCCTGCCCGAGGCCGAGGTCGCCATTGAGATCGATCCGCGGACGCTGACCGAGGACATGGTCGTGGCGCTCGCAGCGGGCGGAGTGACGCGGGCGAGCCTCGGGGTGCAGAGCTTCGATGCGGCCGTGCAGAAGGCCATCAACCGTGTCCAGACCTTCGAGGAGACGGCGGCCGCGGTAGCGAGCCTCAGGCGGGCCGGCATCCAGGGCGTGAATTTCGATCTCATCTACGGCCTGCCCGGCCAGACCGTCGCATCGTGCCTCGACACAGTGGCGCGGGCTTTGACCTTGAGGCCCGACCGGCTCTCGGTTTTCGGCTACGCCCATGTGCCGAGCTTCAAGAAGCACCAGCGCAAGATCAGGGAGGCCGACCTGCCCGACGGTCCGGCAAGGCTCCGCCAGGCGGAGGCGATCGCGGCGGCGCTGGAGAGGGCGGGCTACCGCCGCATCGGCCTCGACCACTACGCGCTTCCCTCCGATCCGATGGCGGTTGCGCAGGCGCGGGGAACCTTGCGCCGCAACTTCCAGGGCTACACCACCGATCCCGCCGATGTCCTCCTCGGTTTTGGCGCCTCGGCCATCGGCCGCCTGCCGCAGGGCTACGTCCAGAACGAGGTGGTGATCGCCCGCTATGCGGAGCGGGTCGCGGCGGGCGAGGTGCCCATTGCCAAGGGCTACGCCCTCACGGACGAGGACCGCCTCAGGGCCGACCTCATCGAGCGCGTCATGTGCGACTTCAAGGTCGACCTGGCGGAGGTGTTCGGCCGCCACCGCCGCCCGGCGCCGCGCCCGACGGAGGCGTTCCCGGCACTCGGTCCTCTTGCAGCCGACGGGGTCGTTCGGATCGACCATGGAAGGGTGGAGGTGGCGGCGTCGATGAAGCCGCTGGTGCGGGCCGTCGCCTGCGCTTTCGATGCCTATCGGGGCCTCGGCCCGAGGACCCATAGCCGGGCGGTGTGACCCTTGCCCCGCGGCCGGCCGCAAGCGGCCGCTCGGCCGGTTCACCCGAGCCGCCGGGCGGCTTGCGGCCGCCGGAAGCGGAAGTCCGGCCGCATGGAGCGCACCAGCATCATCTCGCCGATGTTCTCGGGGGTGAGGAGGCCGACGAGACGCCCCTGGTCGTCGACGATGAGGAGCGCCGGCGCCTTCGACTGGTTGAGGAGCACGAGGCTGGCCTCCAAGGGACGCCAGTACGGGACGGTGGGGGCGCTCGTCATGAGATCGGATACGGTGGCCGTCGGGCCCGCATCCCTCAAGGCGCGGATGATCACGTCCCTCGTGAGAAGCCCCGCCGGACGGCCCAAGCTGTCGACGACGGGGAACTCCTTCTGGGCCGTGCGGATGAGCCTGTCGATAGCGTCCTCCAGGGTTTCGTGGGGCAGGAGCGCGTCCACCGGGCTGATCATGGCCTCGCGGACCGCCAGGCCCTGCGTGCCGTCCTGGAAGGCGACGTGCTGGGCCTCGGCCGTGGCGGCGAGGTAGATGAACAGTCCGATGATGATCAGCATCGGGTTGAGGAAAAGGCCGGCAAGCGCGAAGAGGAAGGCCGCGCCCTGGCCGATCCGCGCCGCGATGCGGGTCGCCTCCAGGCGTCCGAGGCGCATGGCCAGGAGAGCCCGCAGCACCCGACCGCCATCCATGGGGAAGGCCGGAATGAGGTTGAAGACCACAAGGAAGAGGTTGGCTGCCGCAAGCCGCGCGATCAGCGGGGCGCGCGGATTCTCCAGCTCCGTCGCCACGGCCTCCTGGAAGGAGGCGCCGAAGAGCAGGATCAGAAGGGCGGCCAGCACGACATTGACCGCCGGCCCGGCGAGGGCGACCACGAGCTCCTCGGAGGGCTTCTCGGGAATGCGCTCCAGGCTCGCGACGCCCCCGATCGGCCACAGCGTCACCTCCGGGGTGCGGATGCCGTAGCGCCGCGCGGCGAAGATATGGCCGAACTCGTGCGCCAGCACGCAGGCGAACAGAAGGACGATGAAGAGCACGTCCTCGAGCGCTGTCTCGCGCCCGCCGATCCGCCACTGGGTCGCGCCTACCCACACAAGGAAGAGCAGGAAGGTCACATGGACGCGCACCACCGTGCCGGCGATGGTGGCGATCGGTATCGACCACAGCATGGGCGTCTCTCCTCCATCGGCGCTCCGTCACGGGTCGAACAAACCCAAGGGAGCATATCCTCGGTCCGCGGCTTGCAGCCTTGGCAGCCTTAGCTTGTGACAGCGCGTCCGCGAAATGAAGCGAAGGGCATGCTCGGCCGGCGCATCTTTGACGGGTTCGTAAGGACTAGGGTGCGAGAAGAGCGCCGCGAGGCAGGGCGGATGGTGGGCGGGAGGGCAGACAGGCGCGGGAGCCCCGTCGAGGGGTCGAGGCCCTCGGCCTTGGCGTCTTCCTGGGAACGTCCCGCGCTCGGGTGGGTGGCTCTTGCGCTTGCCTTCGTCGTCTCCGTCGGCGAGTTCCTCAGCGAAACCCATCCCATTGATCGCCTCCTGCTGCTTGGACTGCCCACTCCCTTCGATGGAGCGCCGACCCCTCCGGCCTTGTCCCACCTGGCCGACAACGTCAGCGCCCTGGGCAGTCCTCCGGTGGTCGCGCTCATCTGCGCCACTGCCGCGGGCTTCCTGGTCCTGCGGCGCCGTCTTGATCTCACGCTCTTTCTCCTGGCGAGCGTCGGCGGCGGCGCCGCCGTCGCCTATGGCTTGAAGCGGATCTTCGACGTTCTGCGGCCGCACGAGCAGGACGGCATCATGCTGAACACCAGCTTCCCGAGCGGCCACACCATGCTCGCGGCGCTGCTCTATGTGAGCCTTGCGGCGGCCGCCGCGGAGATGGCGCCGCGTCGCCTCAGGCCCAGGCTCTCGCTCTATGTCTTCACGGCCGCCGCGGGGCTCACGGCGGCGGTCGGGCTGAGCCGCGTCCTGCTCGCGGTGCATTGGCCGAGCGACATCCTGGCGGGCGCGGCCGCTGGGGCCGGATGGGTGGCGCTGTGCGCCCTCTGGAGACGCCACCTGGGACGCTGCGCCTGAGGGGGGGAGATACGGGTCGGGGTGCGCGATCAACGCCCCCGGCGGCCTTTCCATTTGGGGCGCTGGCCGGCGAAGCCCTGGGTCGAGCGGCCGGCCGGCCGCTCCTTCCAGGTCAGCGGTACTTCGCGGTCCGTGCCGGGGCCCATTTCGTCGAGGCCGGGCTTGCGGACCCGGGTAGCGCCCCCCTGTTCTGCCTGCGGGAGAGGGCTCGGGTGAGGGGGCGTCGGCCCGACCCTCACCCGGTCGGCTTCGCCGGCCCGACCTCTCCCGGGCGCGGGAGCGGCGAACCTGCCCGCTTCGCGCTCGACCTCCGTCTGCCGCGCCAGGGGATCGTCGCCGATGGCGAGCTCGGTGGCCTGCAGGCGCTTGAGCTCGTCGCGCAGGCGTGCCGCCTCCTCGAATTCGAGATTGGCGGCCGCCTCCCGCATGCGCTTCTCGAGGTCGGCCATGACGGCCTTGAGGTTGTGGCCGATGGTGACGTCGGCGCTGGCGAGCCCGGCGTCGGCCCGGACATGGTCGCGCTCGTAGACGCTCTCCAGGATGTCGGCGATGTTCTTCTTCACCGATTCCGGCGTGATGCCATGGGCGGCGTTGTAGGCCATCTGCTTCTCGCGGCGCCGGTTGGTCTCGGCGATGGCGCGCTCCATGGAGCCGGTCATCTGATCGGCGTAGAGGATGCAGCGCCCCTCCACGTTGCGCGCCGCGCGGCCGATGGTCTGGATGAGCGAGGTCTCGCTGCGCAGGAAGCCCTCCTTGTCGGCGTCGAGGATGGCCACGAGCGCGCATTCCGGGATGTCGAGCCCCTCGCGCAAGAGATTGATGCCGACGAGGACGTCGAAGGCGCCAAGCCGCAGGTCGCGGATGATCTCGATGCGCTCGATGGTGTCGATGTCGGAGTGCATGTAGCGCACCCGCACCCCGTTCTCGTGCAGGTATTCGGTGAGGTCCTCGGCCATGCGCTTGGTGAGCGTGGTCACGAGCGAGCGGTATCCCTTGGCGGCCACCTCGCGCACCTCGCCCAGGAGATCGTCCACCTGGGTGCGGGCGGGGCGGATCTCGACCACGGGATCGACCAGCCCTGTCGGGCGGATGACCTGCTCGACGAAGACGCCTTGCGTCTGTTCGAGCTCCCAGGCGCCCGGCGTCGCCGACACATGGATCGACTGCGGCCGCATGGCGTCCCACTCCTCGAAGCGCAAGGGCCGGTTGTCCATGCAGGAAGGGAGGCGGAAGCCGTATTCGGCCAGCGTCGCCTTGCGGCGGAAGTCGCCGCGGTACATGGCACCGATCTGAGGGATCGTGACGTGGCTCTCGTCGACGAAGACGAGGGCATTGTCGGGCAGATACTCGAAGAGGGTCGGGGGCGGCTCCCCCGGCTTGCGGCCGGTGAGGTAGCGCGAGTAGTTCTCGATGCCGTTGCAGGAGCCCGTCGCCTCGATCATCTCAAGGTCGAAGGTGGTGCGTTGCTCGAGCCGCTGCGCCTCGAGAAGCCGGCCCATGCGGGTGAGCTCGGCCAAGCGCGCCTTGAGCTCTTCCTTGATGCCCCTGACCGCCTGCTGCAGGGTGGGTCTTGGCGTCACGTAGTGCGAGTTCGCGTAGACCTTCACGAATTTGAGGTCGTTGGTCTTCTTGCCCGTGAGCGGGTCGAACTCGGCAATCGCCTCGACCTCGTCGCCGAAGAGGCCGATGCGCCAAGCCCGATCCTCCAGGTGCGCCGGCCACAGCTCGACGACGTCGCCGCGGACGCGGAAGGTGCCGCGGGCGAAATCCGACTGGATGCGCTTGTATTGCAAGGCCGCAAGGTCGGCGAGAAGCTGGCGCTGGTCGATGCGTTCGCCCACCTCCAGCGTGAACGACATCGCCGTGTAGGTCTCGACCGAGCCGATGCCGTAGATGCAGGACACGGAGGCGACGATGATGACGTCGTCGCGCTCGAGCAGGGCCCGCGTCGCCGAGTGGCGCATGCGGTCGATCTGCTCGTTGATGGAGGATTCCTTCTCGATATAGGTGTCCGAGCGCGGGACGTAGGCCTCCGGCTGGTAGTAGTCGTAGTAGGAGACGAAATACTCGACCGCGTTGTCCGGGAAGAAGCTCTTGAACTCGCCGTAGAGCTGCGCCGCCAGGGTCTTGTTGTGGGCGAGGATGAGCGCCGGTCGCTGCGTCGCCTCGATCACCTTGGCCATGGTGAAGGTCTTGCCGGAGCCCGTGACCCCGAGCAGCACCTGGTCGCGCTCGTTGCGCCGGATGCCGTCCACAAGTTCGGCGATCGCCTGCGGCTGGTCGCCGGAGGGCTCGAAATCCGACTTGATGACGAAGCGCTTGCCGCCCTCCGATTTCTCGGGCCGCGGCGGCCGGTGCGGCACCCAGGGCTTGCCGTGCTTGAAGAGCGGGTTGCCCTCGGTGAGGAGCCGCGTCAGCGCCTCCACGGTCGCCGAGACGCCACTTTCGCCCTCCGGCGCGAGGTCCCCGGCCTCCTCGGCTCCGTCCGGACCGGCGTCAGGACCACGCAGGCCCAGCCTCTTGGCGAGGGCCGGGTCGACCGTGGTCACCTCGGCGTCGTAGGCGGCCTGCGGCCGCTCGCCGAACCCCTGGGTCGCCGCGCGCTCCCGGTTAAGCGCAGGATTGAGGAGCGCCGCGAGATGCTCGTCGAGGGGCTTCAGCTCCGGCTTCGATGCCTTCCCGGTCGAGAGCCTGGGCTTCTTGGGGGATTTGGCCATGGAGCGAATATGGGCGATGCCGCAAGCCGCGCCAAGCAGGAGCCGCGGCGGGCGTTGCGGTTCAAACAAAAAGGCCGCGGGCAGAGACCGCGGCCCTCATCGACGGAGCGACTGAGCGTTCAGCGGCAGTAATAGAGGCCGTCGCGGGCGCGATAGTAGCCGTAGGGGCAGACGCCCGGCGCCGGCGCGGTGGCCGCCCCCACGATGGCGCCGCCGGCGGCGCCGATCGCCGCGCCCGCGAGCGCGCCGCCGGCCCGTCCCGTCGCCGCGCCGCCGATCGCCGCGCCTGCAAGGCCGCCGATCACTGCGCCGCCGACCGCACGCTCCTCGGGCGTGTAGCAGGCGGTGACCGACAGGGTGAGGGCGCCCGCGGCGATGAGGCTGATGATCTTCTTCATGGCGATCTTCCCTTGTAGAGTCGAAGGAGGGCCGAATGGTCGGCAGCAGGCCGCCCGGCGAGCTTGGCCATGCCGGAACGCAAACTCCGCATGCCCGATATCGGTTCCGAGCGCCCGGGCATCCGGGCTGACGGGTGTAAGGGGGCCACGCTTCCTGTCAAGCTTGCCTCCTCGGGTCGACGGCCTTGACGCCGGCGCGGCGGGCGCACCACATGGGAAGGGTCAGCCGGCCGGGCGGCCGCTCGGAGCCTTGCGCTCCGGGAGGAAAGTCCGGGCTCCATGGAGACACGGTGCCGGATAACCTCCGGCGGGGGTCAAACCCCAGGGACAGCGCCACAGAAAGCAGACCGCCCCGCCAAGCCTTCAGGCCGCGGGGCAAGGGTGAAAGGGTGCGGTAAGAGCGCACCGCGGACGCGGCAACGCGGACGGCACGGCAAGCCCCACCGGGAGCAAAACCGAATAGGGACGACACGGCGCCCTCGCGCCAGGCCGGTCTCCGGGTCCGTCGTCCGGGTTGGTTGCATGAGGCAGCCGGCAACGGCCGCCCCAGAGGAATGGCCGCCACGTCCGGGAGCGATCCCGGGCCCTACAGAACCCGGCTTACAGGCCGGCTGACGCTCCTCTCGTGAGACACGAAGGCCATCCCGTGCACGGGAGGGGAGGCGCGGCTGCACCTCGGCGGCGGCGCTCGACCTCGTCGCGATGCCGGCGGCGGGCAACGCTTCCTTAACCCTAATCCCGTCTCATCGAAGGTGCCTTCGCAGGTTCACCGCCGGGACACGCTCGGCGGAAAACCCGTGTCGTTCCGTTGACGCCCATATTCGCCCATGTTATCCCAAACCATCCCGTCCACGGTGCCGCTTGACAAGTCGGCTGGCCGCAGCGGCGCAAGCCGCTGCCTCGCCGAGGTGCCTCATTGCGCCTTGGTGCTCGTGGGCAGGGATGGCGGCCGTCGGGCCGTCGGGGGGGAGGCTGTCAGGAGCGAAGGCCGCGCGGCGCATGAACCGCTTCGTGTCCAATTTCGTGAACCGGTTGGACTCGAAGGGTCGCGTGTCGATCCCGGCTCCGTTCCGGGCGGTGTTGGCCCGGGATGGCTTCGAGGGGCTCTACGTTCACCCGGCGCTCGACGCGCCGGCTTTGGATGCGGGGGGCAACACGCTTCTGAACGAGATCGACACCTTCCTTTCGACGCTGTCGCCCTATTCGGACGAGCGGGATCGGCTGGCCACGGCCCTGTTCGGCACGAGCGAGATCCTGAAGGTGGATCCGGAGGGCAGGGTCAGCCTCACCGAGTCCGTGAAGAGTTACGCCGGGATCAAGGATGCCGTCACATTCGTTGGTCTCGGCCACAAGTTCCAGATCTGGGAGCCGGAACGCTTTCGTGCGTATCTGGAGGAGGCGCGCGCGAAGGTGCGGGAACTGAGGAGCTCCCTCGGCTCTCGCGGTCTGGAGTTGAGCGTAACGAGTCCCTCACCAGGAGCGCGGGCGCGATGACGGGCCGCGGCGTTGGCAGGGCCGGCGCCGCGGGCGGACCGGCCCGTCATGTGCCCGTGCTCCTGGAGGAGGTGTGTGGTGCGCTCGCTGTCTCCCGCGGCGGCATCTTCGTCGACGCCACCTTCGGCGCCGGCGGCTATAGCCGGGCTTTCCTCGCCGCCAGTCGCAAGACGCGCGTTCTCGCCATTGACCGCGACCCCGACGCCATCGCCGCCGGCCAAGCCCTTGCTGCGTCGGCGCGGGGACGGCTCACCCTGACGCTCGGTTGCTTCGGCGACATGGAAGCGGTGGTGGCCGAGGCTGGCGTTGAAGAAGGGGTCGACGGCATCGCCCTCGACATCGGCGTCTCGTCCATGCAGCTCGACGCTCCCGAGCGGGGCTTCTCCTTCCGCCATGACGGTCCTCTCGACATGCGCATGGGGCGCCAGGGGCGCAGCGCCGTCGACCTCGTCAACGAAGCCCCCGAAGCCGAGCTTGCGGACATCTTCTTTCATTATGGCGAGGAGCGCCGCGCCCGCGCCGTTGCCCGCGCCATCATCGAGCGCCGCCGCAAACACCGCATCGAGACGACCGGAGAGCTCGCCGAGCTCGTGGCGGGGCTCGTGCGCGCCGAGCCCGGCGGCATCCATCCCGCCACCCGAGTCTTCCAGGCGCTGCGCATCGCGGTCAACGACGAGCTCGGCGAGCTCGTGCGCGCCCTGCACGCGGCGGAGCGCATCCTCAAGCCCGGCGGGCGCCTCGCCGTGGTGACCTTCCATTCCCTCGAGGATCGCATCGTCAAGCAGTTCTTCGCCGTCCGGACGGGACGGGCGGCCATCGCCTCGCGGCATCTGCCGACGCCGGCGGGAGCCGAGCCGAGCTTCACGCTCGTCACCAAGGGGCCGGTTGCGCCCTCCGAAGAGGAGTGCCGGGCGAACCCGCGCGCCCGCTCGGCGAAGCTGCGGGCCGTCGAGCGCACCGCAGCGGCGCCCCAGCCGCCCCTGACGGCGCTCGAAGCCCTTGCCCAGCTGCCAAGCGCCGAGCGGAGGAGCCGTCGATGATCCGCCTGCTGCACTTCCTCGCCATGGCTGGGCTCGTCGCGTCCGCGGGCTATGCCTACTCCATCAAATACGACACCCTCTACCAGGCCGAGGAACTCGCGCGGGTGAAGGCCAGGATCCGCCAAGAGCGCGACACCATCGCCGTGCTCAAGGCGGAGTGGCAGCATCTGAACCGGCCCGACCGCCTGCAGGCGGTCGCCGACAAGCACCTCGACCTGCAGCCGATGAGCATCCTGCAGCTCGCCCGGCTCTCGGACCTGCCGAACAAGAGCACCGACGATGCCATCGCCAAGAAGCTCGAGGCCCTTGGCCTCCTCAACACCACGACGCCGAAGGACAAGCGGGCGAGCGAGGCTCGCACGCCGGCAACGACGTCGTCCGTGAGGTGACCCATGCCGGGCGAGGAAACGTCCCTGTCCGCCGCCGCGGCGCCGCCCTCGGGCCTTCTCCTGCGCAGCTGGCATTTCACGAAGGACCTGTTCCGGCTTCGGGCCGAAAAGAGCACGGCGCGGGTAGGGCTGGTGGCGCTCGCCTTCATCGGGCTGTTCGGAGCCATCAGCGCGCGTCTTGTCGTCCTCGCCCTGTCGCCCGACCCCGACTCCGACCTCAAGGCGGCGCGGCCCGCCATCGCCGCGGCGCGGCCCGACATCGTCGACCGCAACGGCGAGGTGCTGGCGACCGACGTGAAGGTGGTGTCGGTCTTCGCCGACCCGCGGCGCATCGTGGACAAGGACGAGGCGGTCGAGCTCCTCACCGCCGTCCTGCCCGACCTCGACGCCAAGGAGCTGCGCCACCGCCTCGGCCTCAAGCGCGGCTTCGTGTGGGTGAAGCGCGAGATCACGCCCAAGCAGCAGGCCGAGGTGCATCGCCTCGGCATCCCCGGGATCGGCTTCCTGCCGGAGAACAAGCGCGTCTACCCGAACGGGGTCGCCGCGGCGCATGTCCTCGGCTTCGCGAATATCGACAATGTCGGCATCGCCGGCATCGAGAAGTACATCGACGGCAAAGGCCTGCAGGACCTGAACGGCGCCGGATTTGCCATCACTGCGGCGGACCTCAAGCCGGTGGAGCTGTCGCTGGACCTTCGCGTCCAGCACGCCCTGCGCGACGAGCTCGCCAAGGGCCTGGCGAAGTACAAGGCCAAGGCCGCGGCGGGCGCCATCATGGACGTCAACACGGGCGAGATCATCGCGCTCGCGTCGCTGCCCGATTTCGACCCCAACAACCCGGTCGACGCGCTGGAGAAGGACCGCATCAACCGGATCAATGTGGGCGTCTTCGAGATGGGCTCGACCTTCAAGGCGCTCACCCTCGCCATGGGGCTCGACTCCGGCAAGTTCACCATCAACTCCTTGCTCGATGCCCGCTCGGCCCTCCACTGGGGCAAGTTCCGGATCGGCGATTACCATGCCCAACGCCGGGTCCTGACCGTGCCCGAGGTGTTCGTCCATTCGTCCAACATCGGCACGGCGAAGATGGCGCTCGGCGTCGGCGTCGAAGGACACAAGGCCTTCCTGCGTAAGGCCGGCCAGCTCGAGCGCCTGGTCACGGAGCTGCCGGAGAACGCCGCGCCCATCCTCCCGCCCAAATGGGGCGAGCTCAACACCATCACCATCGCCTTCGGCCACGGCATCGCCGTGGCGCCCCTGCAAGCGCTGATGGCGGTGGGCGCCCTCGTCAATGGCGGCATCCTCATCAAGCCGACCTTCCTCAAGCGCAGCGAGGAGGAGGCGAAGGCCATCGGTACCCGCATCATCAAGCCCGAGACGAGCGAAGCCATGCGCTACGTCATGCGCCTCAACGCCGTGCGAGGGTCCGCCTCGCAGGCGAACATAGCGGGCTTCTTCGTGGGCGGGAAGACCGGCACGGCCGAAAAGGTCATCAACGGCCGCTACTCGAAGACCAAGAACCTCACCACCTTCACCGCCGTCTATCCCATGGACAAGCCGCGCTACGTCTTCCTCACCATCCTCGACGAGCCGCAGGCGGTGGAGGGCACGCACGGCTTCACCACCTCGGGCTGGAACGCGGCGCCGGTCACCGGCAATATCATCGAGCGCGTGGCCCCCATGCTCAGCGTCCCGCCGCGCTTCGAGGCGCCGGAGAAGCCGTTCCCGCTCATGGTCAAGCTCGGCGCGTGGGGCACGCGGTGAGGGCTTCCGGGACGAGGGTGTCGGTGCTAGGCACCTGGCCGTGACGACCCTTGCCGACCTTTTTCCCGAAGCCGCGTCCGGCCCGGATCGGGCTCGCCCGGTCCTGGGCCTTGCCTTCGACAGCCGGCGCGTGCGGCCGGGCTTCGCCTTCGTGGCGATCCCGGGTACCAAGGCCGACGGCTTGAGCTTCGTGCCCCAGGCGGTCGCGGCAGGCGCCGTCGCCGTCGTGGCCGAGGCGGAGCGGCCGGCGACGCTCGACCCTGCGGTCGCCTATGTGCGGGTCCCGGATGTGCGCCGGGCGCTCGCCCTCGCCGCGGCGCGCCTTCATCCCCGTCAGCCGCCGGTCGCGGTGGCGGTGACGGGGACGAGCGGGAAGAGCTCGGTCGCCGACTTCACCCGCCAGATCTTCGCCGCGCTCGGCCGGCCCGCGGCGAGCCTCGGCACGCTCGGCGTCGTGACGAGCGCCGGTGCGGCCTACGGCTCGCTGACGACGCCCGATCCGATCGCCTTGCACGAGACGCTGGACCGGCTCGCCGCCGAGGGGATCACGCATCTGGCGATGGAGGCCTCCTCCCACGGCCTCGACCAGCGCCGCCTCGACGGGGTGCGGCTTGTGGCCGGCGCGTTCACCAATCTCGGCCGCGACCACCTCGACTATCATGCCAGCCTCGAGGCCTACCGGGACGCGAAGCTCCGGCTGTTCGAGGAGCTGCTGCCGCCGGGCGCGGCGGCGGTTGTCAACGCCGATGGCGCCATGGCCGAGCCCTTCATCGAGGCCGCGGCAGCCCGCGGCTTGCGACTCATGACCACAGGCCACGCCGGCGACACGCTCCGCCTCCTCCATGTCCACACGGAGGGCTTCACGCAGCGGCTTTCCCTGTGCCTGCGCCGCCCCGGCGCCGAGCGGATCGATTTCGAGGCGGTCTTTCCGCTCATCGGAACCTTCCAGGTCGAGAACGCGCTTCTCGCCGCCGGGCTCGTCATCGCCACCGAGCCTGAGTTCGGCGTCGAGGCGATCCAGCGGGTCCTGCCGAACCTGAAGGGCGTGCCCGGGCGCATGGAGAAGGTCGGCGAAATCAACGATGCGCTCTGCATCGTGGACTATGCGCATAAGCCCGATGCCCTCGCCCATGTCCTCGATGCGCTGCGCCCCTTCACGCGCGGACGCCTCCTGTGCGTCTTCGGCTGCGGCGGCGACCGCGACAAGGGCAAGCGGCCGATCATGGGGCGCATCGCCGTGGAGAAGGCGGACGTCGTCATCGTCACCGACGACAACCCCCGCAGCGAGGCGCCTGCCACCATCCGCGCCGAAATCCTGGCCGCGGCTCAAGGCGCCCGGGAGATCGGCGACCGGGCCGAGGCCATCCGCACCGCAGTCAGGGAGCTCAAGCCCGGCGACGTGCTGGTGGTCGCAGGCAAAGGCCATGAAACCGGCCAGATCGTTGGTGACCGGACCCTGCCGTTCTCCGACCATGACGTCGTCAGGGCGGCCATTGCGGAGTTGTCACGATGACCATGCCCCTGTGGAACCCGGCGGAGATTCTCGCCGCCACCGGCGCGCGGCCGGTCGGCCAGCCCGGGCCCGCCACCGGCGTGTCCATCGATACGCGCACGCTCCTTCCCGGCGACCTGTTCTTCGCCATCAAAGGCGATGTTCACGACGGGCACGATTTCGTGCGCCAGGCGCTTGCGAAGGGAGCCGCCGCGGCGGTTGTCGCCGAGGACCGCCTGGGGGAGTTCGCAAAGGCCGGACCGCTGCTCGCCGTCCCCGACGTGCTCGAAGCCTTGCACCGGCTCGGCATCGCGGCGCGGCGGCGCTCGCAAGCGAAGGCGATCGCCGTCACCGGTTCGGTCGGCAAGACCGGCACCAAGGAGGCGCTGCGCCTCGCCCTTCAGCGCCTTGGCCGGACGCACGCCGCCGTCGCCTCCTACAACAATCACTGGGGGGTGCCGCTGACGCTCGCCCGTCTGCCCCAGGACGCCGCCTACGGCATCTTCGAGATCGGCATGAACCATCCGGGCGAGATCGAGCCGTTGACGAGGATGGTGCGCCCGCACGTGGCGATCATCACCACCGTCGAGCCGGTCCATATCGAGTTCTTCCGCTCGATCCTCGGCATCGCCGACGCCAAGGGCGAGATCTTCTACGGGCTCGAGCCCGGCGGGGTCGCGATCCTCAACCGCGACAATCCGTATTTCGAGCGCGTGAAGGCGCATGCGCTCGCCTCCGCGGCCGGGCGCATCCTCACCTTCGGCGAACATGAGGGCGCGGACGTGCGCGCCGAGCGCATCGTTCTCAGGCCCGACCTGTCCATCGTCGAGGCGCGCGTGCTCGGAGAGCCTCTCGTCTACCGGGTCGGGTCGCCCGGCCGCCATGTGGCGCTGAACTCGCTTTCCGTGCTCGCCGCGGTGAAGGCGGTGGGCGGAGACGTGGCGCTTGCGGCTCTGGCGCTTGGCGACGTGACGCCGCCCCCTGGCCGTGGGGAGCGCACCGTCTTGCAAGTGGCCGGCGGGACGTTCCTCCTCATCGACGAGGCGTTCAACGCCAATCCGGCTTCCATGCGGGCGGCTCTCGCCAATCTCGGCTTGACCGAGCCTGGGCCGCGGGGGCGGCGAATCGCCGTCCTCGGCGACATGCTGGAGCTCGGCGCCGATGGGCCGGCGCTCCATCGCGCGCTGGCCGAGGCGGTCGAAAACGCAGGGGCGGACCTGGTCTTCGCCGCCGGCCCGCTCATGGCGCACCTTATCGAGGCGCTTCCCCCGGAGCGGCGGGGCGGCTATGCGGAAACGGCCGCGGAGCTGGAGGAAACAGTCCTCCGAAGCGTCCGCGCCGGGGACGTGGTGATGGTGAAAGGGTCAAAGGGCATACTGGTGTCGCGGATCGTCAAGGCGCTGAAGGAGCGTTACGGCGAGGCTGCGGGACGGGCGGCGAAGGCTTAAGGGATGCTGACCTACCTCGCCGAGTTCAGCGGCGTATTGAGTCCGCTGAACGTCTTCCGCTACATCACCTTTCGCACCGGTGGCGCCACGGCGACGGCGCTGTTGTTTGTGTTCTGGTTCGGGCCGGCCATCATCTCGGCGCTGCGCCTCAAGCAGGGCAAGGGCCAGCCGATCCGCGAGGACGGGCCGCAGTCGCACCTTCTCACCAAGCGCGGCACGCCCACCATGGGCGGGCTGATGATCCTGGCCGGAACCCTCGTCTCGATCCTGCTCTGGGCGAACCCGCGCAACCTTTATGTCTGGGTCGTGGTGTTCGTGACCCTCGGCTTCGGCGCGATCGGCTTCTATGACGATTATCTCAAGGTCACGAAGCAGTCCCACAAGGGCTTTTCGGGCAAGGCCCGGCTTCTCATCGAGGCCGTGATCGCCGCCACCGCCTGCATCATGATCGCGCAGATCGCGACGCCAGGGCTGTCGAACAAACTCGCGCTGCCCTTCGCCAAGGAGCTCCTCTTCGACCTCGGCTGGTTCTACGTCCTGTTCGGCACCTTCGTGATCGTGGGCGCCGGCAACGCCGTGAACATCACCGACGGGCTCGACGGGCTTGCCATCGGGCCGGTGATGATCGTAGCGGCCACCTTCGGCTTCATCGCCTATCTTTCCGGCAACGCCATCTACTCCAACTACCTCCAGATTCATTTCGTCCCGGGCGCCGGCGAACTGGCGGTGGTCTGCGGCGCCTTGATCGGCGCGGGCCTGGGCTTCCTCTGGTTCAATGCGCCGCCCGCCCAGATCTTCATGGGAGACACCGGCTCGCTGGCGCTCGGCGGGCTTCTCGCCACCGTGGCGGTGGCGACCAAGCACGAGCTGGTGCTGGCCATCGCCGGCGGGCTCTTCGTGCTCGAGATCATGTCGGTCATCATCCAGGTTGCCTCCTTCAAATTGACCGGCAAGCGCGTCTTCCGCATGGCTCCGCTCCATCACCATTTCGAGCAGAAGGGCTGGAAGGAACCGCAGATCGTCATGCGCTTCTGGATCATCTCCGTCGTGCTCGCGCTCGTGGCGCTGGCCACGCTGAAGCTGAGGTGAGGGATGGCGCTACGACTCGCCGCGGCGCGCCCCGGCATCCTCTCGCTCCAGGGCGCGTCCTCTTCTCCATCGCCGGCGCTCCAGGCCGGGCGAGGCCCCTCTCCAACTCTCGCCCTGCGGGGAAGAGAGGGTTTCGTTCCATGACTCCCGCCACCACCTTTGCCGGCCGGGAGGTCGCGCTTTTCGGGCTCGGCGGCTCGGGGCTTGCGACGGCGCTCGCCTTGAAGGCCGGCGGGGCCACGGTCGTCGCCTGCGACGACAATCCCGCCCGCATGCAGGAGGCGGAGAAGCAGGGCATCGCCACCAGGGATTTGAAGGCTGCGGATTGGTCGCGCTTTGCGGCGCTCGTCCTCTCTCCCGGCGTGCCCCTCACCCATCCCGAGCCCCACTGGTCGGTGCGGCTTGCGCAAGGCGCGGGGGTCGAGATCATCGGCGACGTGGAGCTGTTCTGCCGCGAACGCGAGAGGCTGAGCCCCCAGGCGCCGTTCATCGCCATCACCGGCACCAACGGCAAGTCGACGACGACGGCGCTTGTCGCGCACATCCTGCGCCAGGCAGGCCGCGATGTGCAGCTCGGCGGCAATATCGGCACGGCCATCCTGTCGCTTGCCCCGCCCGCCGAGGACCGGTTTCACGTCATCGAAATGTCGTCCTTTCAGATCGACCTCACGCCGTCGCTGAGGCCTTCCGTCGGGGCCCTCATCAATCTCTCGCCCGACCATCTCGACCGGCACGGGACGATGGAGAACTATGCCGCCATCAAGGAGCGGCTGGTCGCCAACGCGGCCTTCGCGCTGATCGGCGTCGACGACCCCTTCAGCGCGGCGATCTACGAGCGCGAGGCAAGACGCCACCGGGGCGGAGGGGGCGTCTACCCGGTCTCGATCGAGCGCTTTCTCGACTTCGGCATCTCGCTCGAAGGTGACATGATCGTCGCCCGCACCTATCCCGGCGAGAAGCGGGTGCTCGCCAACCTTGCCGGGATTTCGACCCTGCGCGGCCGCCACAATGCGCAGAACGCGTGCTTTGCGGCTGCCGTCGCCGATCTCTACGAGCTCGCCTATGATGATGAGGCGGTGATCCAGCGGGGGCTGTCCACCTTCCCCGGCCTCCCGCACCGCATGGAGGCGGTCGGCCGCCTCGGCAACATTCTCTTCGTCAACGACTCGAAGGCGACCAACGCCGATTCGACCGAAAAGGCGCTGGCCTCTTTCGATCGCATTCTCTGGATCGTCGGCGGCAAGCCGAAGGAAGGGGGGATCGAATCCTTGCGTCCCTACTTCCCCAGGATCGACAAGGCCTACCTCATCGGTGAGGCAAGCGAAGCCTTCGCCGGCACGCTCGAGGGCGAGGTGCCTTATCTGCGCTGCGGGACACTCGAGCGCGCCCTCGCCGCGGCGGCCGAGGATGCCCGCGCCTCCACCGCCCCTGAGCCCGTGGTGCTGCTCTCGCCGGCCTGCGCTTCCTACGACCAGTTCAAGAACTTCGAGGAGCGCGGCGACCGCTTCCGCACCCTTGTCCAGGGGCTGCCGGGCATCGAGGCGAAGGGCTGATCCTGCCTCTTCCCGTTGGCGAAGCGGGAAGTCATCGCGGTAAACGGCCTGTCAACGCTGTTTTGCGAATCATCTCCTCCTCTCCCGGGCGCGAGAGCAGGAGTGGAGGCCGCAACGCATGATGTCCCGCGCGGAACGCACGATCGTCGGCGACTGGTGGTGGACGGTGGACCGCGCCACGCTGATCGCGCTCGCCATCCTCATGGTGTCGGGCCTCGTCCTCCTGATGGCGGGAGGGCCGCCGGTGGCGGAGCGCCTGGGGCTGCCGACCTTCCATTTCGTCGGCCGGCAGGTCGTTTATCTTGCTCCCGCCGTCCTCCTGATGGTCGCGGTCTCCTTCCTCTCCCTCCGGCAGGTGCGGCGCCTGGCGCTCGTTCTCTACCTGATCGGCATGGCGCTCGTCGTCGGCGCCATCAACTTCGGACCCGAGATCAAGGGCGCCCACCGGTGGATCTTCATCGCGGGGGTCGGGCTGCAGCCGTCCGAGTTCGTCAAGCCTGCCTTCGTGGTCATTGCCGCCTGGGCCTTCGCGGAAGGGGCGCGGCGCAAGGACATGCCTGGCGCGTTCATCGCCATGCTGCTCTTGCCGGCCACCATCGTGCCGCTCATCCTGCAGCCCGACTTCGGGCAGACCATGCTCGTCACCATCATCTGGTGCGGCCTGTTCTTCGTCGCCGGCCTGCACTGGTTCTGGGTGCTGGGACTGGGGGCAGGGGGCGCGGCCGGGATCGTCGCCGCCTATCAGTTCCTGCCCCATGTGCGCGACCGGATCGAGCGCTTCCTGCACAAGATGGCCGGCGACGACGCGGCCAAGATCGGCGATGCAGCGCGGGTCGTCGACAACTATCAGACCGAGACCGCCATGGAGGGTTTCGTCCGCGGCGGCTGGTTCGGGGTCGGCCCCGGCGAGGGGATCGCCAAGCGCCGCCTGCCCGACGCGCACACGGACTTCATCTTCGCCGTCACGGGCGAGGAGTTCGGTATCATCGCCTGCCTCCTCGTTCTCGCCATCTTCGCGTTCATCGTGCTGCGGGGGCTTGCGCTCGCGCGCCGCAACGAGGACGGCTTCAGCCGGCTTGCTGCCACGGGCCTCCTGATGATGTTCGGCTTGCAGGCGGTCATCAACATGGCGGTCAATGTCCACCTCATGCCGGCCAAGGGCATGACGCTGCCCTTCATCTCCTATGGCGGCTCCTCGCTCATCTCGCTTGCGCTCGGGATGGGCTTCCTGATCGCCCTGACCCGGCGGCGGCCGCGGGCCGAGATGCTCGACCAGTTCGCGACCGACCGCCCATGACGGGGCCGTTGATCCTCCTCTCGGCCGGCGGCACCGGCGGACATCTCTTCCCGGCGGAGGCGCTCGGCGGCGCGTTAAGGCGCGCCGGCGCCCGGGTGGCGCTCGCCACGGACCAGCGGGTCGGGGCGCTTGCCGCGGACTTTCCGGCCGACGAGGCAGTGACCATCGCCTCCGCCACACCCTCGGGCCGCGCCCCGGTGCAGATGGCGAAGGCGGGCCTGACCCTTGGGCTTGGCGTTCTCCAGGCCCTCGCGGTGATCCGCAAGCTGCGGCCCGCGGTCGTGGTGGGCTTCGGGGGCTATCCGACCGTGCCGCCGGTGCTCGCCGCCGCGATCCTTGGCGTGCCGACCCTCATCCACGAGCAGAACGGGGTCATGGGCCGCGCGAACCGGTTGCTCGCCCGCTACGTGGCGGCGATCGCCACCGGCTTCCGAGAGGTGAAAGGCATCCCCGCCAGCGTCAAAGCCTCCGTGACCCACACCGGCAATCCCATCCGTCCCGCGGTGCTGGCCGCCGCCGAGGCGCCCTACCCGCCGCTCGATCCCGGCGGGAGGCTCGGCCTCCTCGTCTTCGGCGGCAGCCAGGGGGCGAGGGTGATGAGCGACATCGTCCCGCCCGCGATCGAGCGGCTGCCCGCCGATCTGGCGGCGCGTCTGTCGATCGTGCAGCAGGCAAGGCCGGAGGATGTGGCGCGGGTGCGGGCCGCATATGAAGGGCGCGTCGCCTCCTTCGCAGTGGAGCCCTTCTTCAAGGACCTGCCGCGGCGAATGGCGGAGGCCCATCTCGTCGTTTCGCGCTCGGGCGCCTCCACCGTGGCGGAACTTGCCGTCATCGGCCGCCCTGCGATCCTGGTGCCGCTGCCCGGCGCCCTCGACCAGGACCAGGCCGCCAACGCGGCGATGCTGGCCTCGATCGGTGCCGCGACCGTCATCCCGCAAGCGGATTTCACGCCCGAGCGCCTCGCCGAGGAGATCGCGTCCCGCCTCAAGGAACCGCAACGCTTGACCGAGGCGGCGAAAGCGGCGAAGAGCGCCGGCATTCCGGACGCCGCCGAACGGCTCTCCACCCTGGTCCTCCACCTCGCCACGCCGCCATCCCAGGCGGAGCGATAGGGTGCGGCCTCGTCGGGCCGTCCCGGAACGACCGGTTCTCTGATCTTGGAGTCTTTCCGGGAGGCCTTCATGAAACTGCCGCCCAAGCTCGGCCCCATCCACTTCATCGGCATCGGCGGCATCGGCATGTCCGGCATTGCCGAGGTGATGCATAATCTCGGCTATACCGTGCAGGGCTCGGACGCGGCCGACAACTACAACGTCAAGCGCCTGGCGGAGAAGGGGATCAAGACCTTCGTCGGCCACCGGGCGGAGAATGTGGACGGAGCCGAGATCGTCGTCGTCTCCACCGCCATCAAGCGCGACAATCCGGAGCTCGTCACCGCCCGCGAGCGCCGCCTGCCGGTGGTGCGCCGCGCCGAGATGCTGGCCGAGCTCATGCGCTTCAAGAGCTGCGTCGCCGTGGCCGGCACCCACGGCAAGACCACGACGACCTCGCTCGTCGCGACGCTCCTCGACGCCGGCGGGCTCGACCCCACCGTCATCAACGGCGGCATCATCAACGCCTATGGCACCAACGCCCGCATGGGCGAGGGCGACTGGATGGTGGTCGAGGCGGACGAGTCCGACGGCACCTTCCTCAAGCTGCCAGCCGACGTGGCCGTGGTCACGAACATCGACCCGGAGCATCTCGACCATTTCGGCTCGTTCGACGCCATCAAGGACGCCTTCCGCGCCTTCATCGACAACATCCCCTTCTATGGCTTCGCGGTGATGTGCACGGACCATCCGACCGTGCAGGAGCTCGTCGGCCGCATCGAGGACCGGCGCATCATCACCTATGGCGAGAATCCGCAGGCGGACGTGCGCCTCCTCGATGTCGAGCAGGGCGGGGGACGCTCGCGCTTTCGCGTCTTGATCCGCGACCGCAGGCCCGGCTTTCGCGCCGAGATCGAGGACCTCGTGCTGCCCATGCCGGGCAAGCACAATGCCTTGAACGCCACCGCCGCGATTGCCGTCGCACATGAGCTCGGCGTCGCCCCCGACGCGATCCGCCGCGCGCTCGCCGGGTTCGGCGGCGTCAAGCGGCGCTTCACCCGCACCGGCGAATGGAACGGCGTCACCATCTTCGACGATTACGGCCACCATCCGGTCGAGATCGCGGCGGTGCTGAAGGCGGCCCGGGCCTCCACGGAAGGTCAGGTGATCGCCGTGGTGCAGCCCCACCGCTACACCCGCCTGTCCTCCCTCTTCGAGCAGTTCTGCACCTGCTTCAACGACGCCGACGCGGTGATCGTGGCCCCCGTGTACCCCGCCGGCGAGCAGCCTATTCCCGGCGCCGATCGCGACAGCCTCGTCGCGGGCTTGAAGGCGCGCGGCCACCGGCACGCGGTGGGGCTGGAGAAGTCCGAGGATCTTGCCGGCCTGATCAAGGGGCTGGCCAAGCCGGGCGACTATGTCATCTGCCTCGGCGCCGGCAACATCACCCAATGGGCCTACGCGCTGCCCGGCGAGCTTCAGGCGCTCGGGGAGAGGGCCGCGTGACGACCTTTCCCGACATCGTCCCCGATCTGAAATCCCGGATGCCGGAGCTGCGCGGGCGGCTCATGGCGAACGCGCCGCTCAAGGATCTCACCTGGTTCCGGGTCGGCGGACCGGCGCAGGCGCTGTTCTCGCCGGCCGACGAGGCGGATCTTGCGTATTTCCTTGCCCGCCTGCCGGCCGAGGTACCGGTCACCGTCATCGGGCTCGGCTCGAACCTCATCGTGCGCGACGGCGGCGTGCCGGGAGTTGTGATCCGCCTGGGCGGCAAAGGATTCGGCGCCATCGCTGTGGAGGAGGGGCATCGCCTTCGCGTCGGTACGGCGGTGCCGGACGTGAAGGTGGCGCGCGCCGCGGCCGATGCCGCCATCGACGGGCTGGCCTTCTACCGCGGCATCCCAGGCTCGATCGGCGGCGCCCTGCGCATGAACGCCGGCGCCCATGGCGGCGAGACGACAGACGTGCTCATCGAGGCGCGCGGCGTCGACCGCCGCGGGGAGGTGCGCGTCTTCCGCCACTCGGACATGGGCTTCGCCTATCGTCACTCGAGCGCGCCGGCCGACGTGATCTTCACGGAAGCCCTGTTCCAGGGCCGGCCCGGCGACCAAGCGGCCATCCTTGCCGAGATGGAGCGGGTGACGGAAGCGCGCGAGGCGGCGCAGCCCATCAAGGAGAAGACCGGCGGCTCCACCTTCAAGAATCCGCCCGGGCGGAAGGCCTGGCAGCTCATCGACGCTGCCGGCTGCCGGGGGTTGACCCGCGGCGACGCCCAGGTGTCCGAGATGCACTGCAACTTCCTCATCAACCGGGGAAGCGCCACCGCGGCCGACATCGAAGGGCTCGGAGAGGACGTGCGCCGGCGCGTCTACGAGCACTCGGGCATCGAGCTCGAATGGGAGATCAAGCGGATCGGGGTTGAAGCGGACTGGGACGGCGCTTAGGACAGCATTCTCAATGAAGCAGGGCTGAAGCTGCGGAAGGAGAGCAACTGATCCGGTGGGTCGAGGATGCGGAAGAGGAGATCCGGCGGGCGATTCGATTTCATCTCGACGGCGTTCGGGAGGACGGCGTCCCGATCCCTGAGCCGACCACCCGAAATCGAGCTTACGCCACTCGCTTGCCAATCGCAGGAACGCGGCTTACGCCCGGCGTGAGAGGCACGGGAGGCGATGGTGGCGGCACAGAAGCATGTGGCGGTTCTCATGGGAGGCTGGTCCGCCGAGCGGGAGGTGTCGCTCAATTCCGGCCGGGCCTGCTGCGCCGCCCTCGAGGAGCGCGGCTACAAGGTCACTCCCATCGACGTGCAGCCCGACATCGCCACGGTGATCGAGAACATCCATCCGAAGCCGGACGTGGTCTTCAACGCCCTGCACGGGCGATTCGGCGAGGATGGGACGATCCAGGGCCTGCTCGAGATCATGCGCCTGCCCTACACCCATTCGGGCGTGCTGGCCTCGGCCCTCGCCATGCAGAAGGACAAGGCCAAGGTGGTGTTCGAGGCCGCCGGCATTCCGGTTGCGCAGGGCGTCACGGTCCATCGCCGCGAGGCCGCGACGCGCCACGTCCTGCCGCCCCCCTATGTGGTCAAGCCCGTCAACGAAGGCTCCTCCGTCGGCGTCATCATCGTGCGCGAGGATCGCAGCCACCCGCCGCAGGAGCTCCTGCGGGAGGACTGGCCCTTCGGCGACCTCGTGCTCGTCGAGAAGTACGTCCCGGGACGGGAGCTGACCTGCGCCGTGATGGGCGACCGGGCGCTGGGCGTCATCGACATCCGGCCCGCGGCGGGCCTGTTTTACGACTACGACGCCAAATATGCCAAAGGCGGCTCCATTCACGTCCTGCCGGCAGAAATTAAACCGAATATTTACCAACGCGTCCAAGAGTTGGCGTTAACGGCGCATCAAGCACTCGGCTGCCGGGGCGTCAGCCGCACCGACCTCAGATACGACGACACGCCGGGGGGAACCGGCGAGCTCGTGGTGCTCGAAGTCAACACGCAGCCCGGCATGACCGAGACGAGCTTGGTGCCCGAGCTGGCCGCCCATGCGGGCTATTCGTTCGGTGAGCTTGTGCAATGGATGGTGGAGGACGCCTCCTGCGATCGTTAACCGCCGGCCCTGCCGGCGGCGACGGTGCTTGGAGAAAGCCCTTCACCACCCTGAACCTCTCCGTTTCCGAGGCTTGCCTGCGCCTCTTCAGCACCCCGTGGCGGCCGCGCCGCTCGGTCGCGGTGCCCTTGGGGCGGCGGCTGCCGCGTTTTCTCGGCACGGGGCTCGCGCTCGGCTTCCTCACCCTTGTCACCGGGGTCGGCCTGTCGGTCGGCGGTCATCTGGAGGCGTATTACGGGCCCCATGGCGGGCCTCACCATCTCATCGGCCGCGCCTTCGGCTTCGGGGTCGAGCGGATCACGATCGCCGGCATCGACAAGCTGCGCGTCAGCGAGGTGCTCGAGGCGGCGGGGGTGGCCCCGGAGGTCGCGCTGCCCTTCCTGAGCGCCGCCGATGCCCGGCAGCGCCTCGAGGCGGTGCCGCTCGTGAAGAGCGCGTCCGTCCGCAAGCTCTATCCCGACGAGCTGATCATCACCCTCACCGAGCGGGAGCCTCACGCCCTGTGGCAGCATGACGGAGAGCTTTACGTCATCGCCGCCGACGGCACGGTCATCGACCAGGTGGAGGACGGACGCTTCGCCCATCTGCCCCATGTGGTGGGCGAGGAGGCGAACCGCGCGGTCAAGGACTATCTCGCCCTCCTCGATGCGGCGGGGCCGCTGAAGAACCGCATCCGCGCCGGCTCCCTCGTGGCGGGTCGCCGCTGGACGCTCAAGACCGACAACGGCATCGACGTGCGCCTGCCTGAACTCGGGGCGCGGGCGGCGCTCCAGCGCCTCGTCAAGCTCCACGCCGAGCATGAGATCCTCGAGAAGGACGTGATCGCCATCGACCTGCGCATGCCGGACCGGGTCGTGGTCCGCATCACCGAGGAGGCGATGGCGGCCCGTCTCGAGGCGCTCAAGAAGAAGCCGCTGCGCGGAAAGGGGGTCGAGACATGAGCCTCCTGCGCCAGGGCCTCACGCCCCGCCTCAAGCCCCTGTCCTCGCGCAAGAGCGCGACCTTGTCGGTGCTCGACATCGGCACGAGCAAGATCGTCTGCATCGTCGCCGAGCTCCAACCGGTCGAAACGCTCGAGGCGCTGCGGGGGCGCACGCATCTCGCCCGCATCATCGGCATCGGCCACCAGCGCTCCCTCGGCCTGAAGGGCGGGGCGGTGATCGACCTCGAGGCGGCCGAAGGCGCCATCCGCCAGGCCGTGCACGCGGCCGAGCGCATGGCCAAGGTCGAGATCCAGTCGGTCATCGTCAATCTGACCGGCGGGCGGCTCTCCTCCGAGCACTTCGAGGCGGGCGTCCATGTCCGCGGCGGGACGGTCTCTCCCTCCGACGTGCATCGCGTGCTCGAGGCGGCGAGCGCCCACAGCGTGCGGGCAGGCCGGGTCGTGCTCCATGCGCTGCCGACCGGCTTCTCCCTGGACGCTCAGGCCCACATCGTCGATCCGTCGGGCATGGTGGGCGAGCGCCTGGGCGTCGACCTCCACGTGGTCACGGCCGATGCCGCCGCGGCCCGCAACCTGATGCTCGCCGTCGAACGCTGCCATCTCGGAGTCGAGGCGGTGATCGCCACGCCCTATGCCGCCGGCCTCTCGGCCCTTGTGGACGACGAGGCGGAGATGGGCACCGTGGTGGTGGACATGGGCGGCGGCACCACGAGCGTCGGCGTCTTCGCGGGCGGGCATCTCGTGCATGTGGACGCGCTCGCCGTCGGCGGCCACCACGTCACCATGGACATCGCCCGGGGGCTGACCACCCGCGTCGCCGCCGCCGAGCGCCTGAAGACGCTCTACGGGTCGGCCATCGCGACGAGTTCCGACGACCGCGACATGCTCGCCATCCATCAGGTGGACGAAGACGAGCGGGACGTTCCCCACCACATCCCGAAATCGCACCTTGTGCGCATCATCAAGCCGCGGGTCGAGGAGATCCTCGAACTCGTGCGCGACCGGCTGAAGGCGGCAGGCTTCTCGGCCCAGGCGGGCCGGCGGGTCGTGCTCACCGGCGGCGCCAGCCAGCTCGTCGGCCTGCCGGAGGTGGCCAAGCGCATCCTGCAGGGGCAGATCCGCATCGGCCGGCCGCTCGGCATCAAGGGCCTGCCCGAGGCAGCGAAGGGCCCTGCCTTCTCGGCGGCGGTCGGGCTCCTCGTCTATCCCCAGGTCGCGCATGCGGAGCATTTCGAACCGCGAGGCAGCGGCCTGTTCTCCGCCAGGGGCGGCGATGGCTACTTCGGCCGGGTCGGCCGATGGCTGCGGGAGAGTTTCTAGCGTGTGGAGTCGAAGCGGCGCGCCGTCACGGTTCGCCGCGGGTGTTGTGCAAACAGTCGCGCCCGCCAGGCGCTAAGTGGAAGGGCCACAAGAGGGCGAAGAGGTCATGACCATCAGTCTGCAAGCTCCGGACATCCGGGAACTCAGGCCGCGCATCACGGTGTTCGGGGTCGGCGGCGCCGGCGGCAATGCCGTCAACAACATGATCGAGGCGGGCCTCCTCGGCTGCGAGTTCGTGGTCGCCAACACGGACGCGCAGGCGCTGACCTCCTCGAAGGCCGAGCGCATCATTCAAATGGGCATCGGCGTGACGCAGGGCCTCGGCGCCGGCTCGCACCCCGAAGTCGGCCGCGCCGCTGCGGAGGAGGTGATCGACGAGATCCGCGATCAGCTCTCGGGCGCGCACATGGTCTTCATCACCGCCGGCATGGGCGGCGGAACCGGGACCGGCGCCGCTCCCGTCATCGCCCGAGCGGCGAAGGAGATGGGGATCCTCACCGTCGGCGTGGTTACGAAGCCGTTCCACTTCGAAGGGGTGCGGCGCGCGCGCGTGGCCGAGGCCGGCGTCGCCGAGCTGCAGCAGGCGGTCGACACCCTCATCGTCATCCCGAACCAGAACCTGTTCCGGGTGGCGAACGAGAAGACCACTTTCGCCGACGCCTTCGCCATGGCCGATCAGGTGCTCTATTCGGGCGTCGCCTGCATCACCGACCTGATGGTGAAGGAGGGCCTCATCAACCTCGACTTCGCCGACGTGCGCGCGATCATGCGCGGCATGGGCAAGGCGATGATGGGCACGGGCGAGGCCTCGGGCGAGAAGCGGGCGCTGCGTGCGGCGGAAGCCGCCATCGCCAATCCGCTCCTCGACGACGTCTCGATGAAGGGCGCCCGGGGGCTCCTGATCTCCATCACGGGCGGGCGCGACCTCACCCTCTACGAACTCGACGAGGCGGCAACGCGGATCCGCGAAGAAGTGGACCAGGAGGCCAACATCATCCTCGGCGCCACCTTCGACGAGAGCCTCGAGGGCATCATCCGCGTCTCCGTCGTGGCGACGGGCATCGACCAGGCGCTCATCGCCAATGCGCCCGAGATCGCCGCCACCGAGCAGCGCATCGCCGAGGTGGCGGAGCGCCTGCGCGCCGAGGCCCGCGCCCGCGTCGCCCAGCAGGCCCAGGCGCGTCCGGGAGTCGAGGCGCCGGCCGCGGCGGCCGCCGCCCCCGGCTTCGACCCGTCCAAACTCGAGCCGGCGCAGCCGATCGTGCGTGACGATGTCGTCCTCACGCCGACGCAGCCGAAGCAGGCGGTGTCCTTCGAGCCGCCCGCCGCGCCCGAGCAGGCCGCTCCGGCGCTCGATCTGCCCACCGAGCCTTTCATCCCGCCGCAGCCGGAGCGCGCCCTGCGGCCGCCCCGCATGCCGCGGACAGAGGAGTTCCCGATCCACGCCCAGGCCCAGATCCGCGCGAGCCGCGGCGAGGGAGCTTCCGGACCGGTCGCTCCGGAACAGAAGCGCATGACGCTCCTGCAGCGCCTCGCCTCCGTCGGCTTCGGCGGCCGCAAGGAAGAGCCGGCCGCAGTGCCGCCGCCCGCCGAGGTGGCGCCCCTGCCGGCGGCGCCCACGCCCGAGCCGGCGCGCCCGGCGATCTCGCCGGTGCATGCCGAATACGCCAAGCGGCCCACTGCGCCGCAGGGCTATCGGCCGGCGCAGGGCTCGCTCGACGCCCAGGGGCGGCTCACCCCCGCCCGTCCGGCGGAGGACGACCAGCTCGAGATTCCGGCCTTCCTGCGCCGCCAGGCGAACTGACCTAGCGTCAAGGCCGTGTTCACCCTGATGCCCCGGGCGCGAGCCCGGGGCTCTCCTTTTAGAGAAACAGTAATGATTTCAGGGGATTGGAAGGCGGGGTCGACACGTTTCAGTTTGTAACAGACGGTAAGAAAGCGTGATTTGGCCTCGCTCATTGCCACGACTATGGTGCGGCCACGTCAAAAAAAGGGCGGGGCGCTCCGGTCCGGAGCGGGCACGCCAAGGGGTCAAACAGCGGGACAGGTTACACGCGGCGCGGACGTGATGTCACGCAAGCGGACGCTTGCCCGAGGTTCATTGCGCATGAGACAAAACCAGCAGACGACGCTTCGCGATACCGTCACGCTCACAGGGTGTGGCGTTCACTCCGGGGAAGACGTTCGTCTCGTGCTGCATCCCGCCGAGGCCAACCACGGCATCGTTTTCCTCCGGACCGGGTTGCCGGGCGGCCAGGACCGCCTCATCGAGGCGAGCCATCTTGCAGTGTCGGCCACCGAGCTGTGCACGGTGGTGGGCGAGCGTGAGACCGGTGCCGTCGCCACGATCGAGCATCTGATGTCGGCCTTCTACGGCCTTGGCGTCGACAATGTGCTGGTGGAAATCGACGGCGTCGAGGTTCCGATCCTCGACGGCAGCGCCGGACCGTTCGTGGACGCCATCGATCAGGTTGGGCTGGCCTTTTGCGGCGCCCCGCGCCGCTATCTCAAAGTCCTCAGGCCCGTTCGGGTCACCCAGGGCAAAGCCTTCGCCGAACTGCGCCCCGCCGACGAGTTCCGCCTCGATGTCGAGATCGATTTCGGCGACGGCGTCATCGGCCGCCAGCGCAAGACGCTGACCCTCTCCAACCACACCTTCCGCCGGGAGATCTCCCGCGCCCGCACCTTCGGCTTCATGCGGGATGTGGAGCGCCTGTGGAAGGCGGGTTTCGCGCTCGGCGCGTCGCTCGAGAACACGGTGGCGGTGGGCGAAGAGGGGGTGATCAACCCCGAGGGGCTGCGCTACGCCGACGAGTTCGTCCGTCACAAGATGCTCGACGCGGTCGGCGACCTGGCGCTTGCCGGCTATCCGCTGCTCGGCGCCTACCGCTCCTATTGCGGCGGCCATCGCCTCAACTTCGCGGTCCTGCAGGAGCTGTTCTCCGACCGCTCGAACTACACCTTCGTGGAAGGCGCGCCCCGTCGCGAGGTCGGCTACGCCGAGATCGCCAACAGCATCGCCGTTCCGGCCTACGCGCCCGACGTTTGATCAACACAGCGGGACATCATCGGGGCAGGCGACGCCGGGCCGCCTTGCCTGATTTTTGCCGCGCGTCTATCGCATCAGCACCGGCCGACGGCCGATGATCGCTTGGCGCGCCCCGCGCGCCTGAGGTAAAGAGCCGAAGGGGAGCCCGCGATCGGCGGGCACGGGAAGAGGACCAGCACGGGAATGTCCAGCGCGAGAGCGTTTCGAGGCGCGAAGATCGCCACTCATGCCGTGGCGGCGATCGTCTGCGGCGTCGCCCTGGCCGGCTGCGATACGCTGGCCTCGCTGAACCCGTTCGACCAGTCCGAGAAATACAAGATGGAGATCGTGCCGGAAGTCCCGGCCGAGCAGCTCTACGACCAGGGCCTTGCCCGCCTGCAGAACAAGGATTTCGAGGGCGCGGCCAAGAAGTTCTCCGATCTCGACAAGCAGTATCCCTATTCGGAGTGGTCGCGCAAAGCCCTCATCATGACGGCCTACGCCCATTACGAGGGCAAGGCCTACGAGGACGCCATCTCCGCCTCGCGGCGCTATCTGCAGCTTCACCCCGCGAGCAAGGACGCGGCCTATGCCCAGTACCTTCTCGCCATGTCCTACTACAACCAGATCCCGGACGTGACCCGGGACCAGGAGCGCACCGAGCGCGCCCTCGTTGCCCTGCAGGAGCTCATCGACCGCTACCCGAAGTCCGAGTATGTGGCGGACGCCCGCTACAAGATCCAGGTGGCCCGCGACCAGCTCGCCGGCAAGGAGATGGAGGTCGGTCGCTACTATCTGGAGCGCCGCCAATATCCCGCCGCCATCAACCGCTTCCGGGACGTGGTCGCCAAGTACCAGACCACGCGCCATGTGGAGGAAGCCCTGATGCGCCTTGTCGAGGCCTATATGGCCTTGGGCGTCGTCCACGAGGCGCAGACCGCGGCCGCTGTCCTCGGACACAACTTCCCGGACAGCCCGTGGTACAAGGACGCCTATACGCTTCTGAAGTCGGGCGGCCTCGAGCCGCGGGAAGATACCGGGTCGTGGCTCAGCCGCGCCTTCAAGGGCTTCACGCGCACGGCGTCCCTTTGACGAGGTGAGCTGTCCGCCGGATGTTGGCTCAGCTTGCGATCCGCGACATCGTTCTCATCGATCGCCTCGAGCTTGATTTCACGGACGGCCTGAGCGTCCTCACCGGCGAGACCGGCGCCGGCAAGTCCATCCTCCTCGACGCTTTCGCCCTGGCGCTTGGCGCACGGGGCGACGGCGGTCTCGTGCGCCATGGCGAGTCGCAAGGGCAGGTCACGGCGGTGTTCGACGTGCCCGCCGACCATGCCGCGCGTCGGATCGCCGCCGAGGCGGACATCGACACGGAAGGCGACCTCATCCTGAGGCGGGCGCAGTTTGCCGATGGCCGCACCCGCGCCTTCGTCAACGACCAGCCCGTCAGCGTGCAGGTCCTGCGGGCCATCGGCGCCATGCTCGTCGAGATCCACGGCCAGCATGACGAGCGCGCGCTCGTCGATCCGGCGACGCATCGGGCGATCCTGGACGCCTTCGGCGGTCATCAGCGCGAGGTCCGGGCGGTGGCGGAGGCGGCGCGCGGTTTGCGGGAGGCGCGCGCCGGGCTCAACGAGCATCGTGCCCGCGTGGAACGCGCACGGCGCGAGGCCGACTTCCTGCGCCATGCGGTGGAAGAGCTGACGACGCTTGCTCCCCAGCCCGGGGAGGAGGCGGCGCTCGCCGACCGGCGCCTCGTCATGATGCAGGCGGAAAAGGTGGCCCAGGACCTGCAGGAGGCCTACGAGGCGGTGGCCGGCCAGGGCGGGCCGGGACCGACGCTTGCCGCGGCCCTGCGCAAGCTCGAGCGGCGAGGGGCGCAGGCGCCCGCGCTCGTCGATCCGTGCGTCAGGGCCCTCGACGCGGCCCTGATCGCCCTCGACGAGGCGCGAACGGCCCTCGAGGAGGCCATCCGCCAGACCGAGTTCGATCCGCGCGATCTGGAGAAGACTGAGGAGCGGCTTTTCGCGCTGCGCGCAGCCGCCCGCAAATACAGCGTTCCGGCCGACGACTTGGCTTCCTTGCGCGAGCATTACGAGGCGGACGTCGCCGCCATCGATGCGGGCGAGGAGCGCCTGGCGGTTCTGGAGCGGGCCGTTGCCGAGGCCGAGGCGGTCTATGTGGCCGCCGCCCGCGCGCTCTCGGCGGCGCGCAGGAAGGCGGCAAAGGCCCTCGATGCGGCCGTGCAGAAGGAACTGCCGCCCCTCAAGCTCGAACGGGCGCGCTTCATCACCGAACTCGTCACGGACGAGCAGAGCCGCGATGCGGCGGGCTTCGAGCGGGTCGAGTTCTGGGCGCAAACGAACCCGGGCGTCAGGCCTGGTCCGCTCATGAAGGTCGCCTCCGGCGGCGAGCTGTCGCGCTTCATGCTGGCCCTCAAGGTGGTGCTGGCCGACAAGGGCTCGGCGCCGACCCTCGTCTTCGACGAGATCGACACCGGGGTCGGCGGTGCCGTGGCGGATGCCATCGGCCAGCGTCTCGCGCGCCTGGCCGAGCGCGTCCAGGTGGTGGCCGTGACCCATGCCCCGCAGGTCGCGGCGCGCGCCGCAAGTCACTTCCTGATCGCCAAGGAGCCGGTGCCGAAATCGAACCGGGTCGCGACCCGCGTGACGCCGCTCGCCGCGCGGCTGCGCCAGGAGGAGATCGCCCGCATGCTGGCCGGCGCCACCATCACCGACGAAGCGCGCGCCGCCGCGGCGCGGCTCCTCGAGGGGGCGCGATAGGCGGTCCTTTTCGGCGGCCCTTCCGGCGAATATATTGGTCGCATGACGAGGGATCAGATCGAGGCTGTGCTCGACCGCGTCCGGTCCTGGCCGGCGGAGCGCCAGGAGGAGGCTGTACGCCTGCTGACGGCGCTGGAAGAGGAGCAGGGCGGCGTTTATCTGCTCGATGAGGACGATCGCGCGGATCTTGATGCGGCTGAAGCTGAGATCGCGCGCGGCGACCCGGTTGTCCCGCAGGAGGACGTCGAGGCGGCCTTCCGCCGTCTGACGCGGACGTGAGGATCGTCTGGCGATCGCGGGCGCTTGCTCAGCTCGAGGCTATCCATGCCTACATCGCTCGGGACAATCCCCAGGCGGCGGCGAACGTGGTCGCGGCCATTCGCGCCACTGTGGCGATGCTGGCTGAATTTCCGCGCTCTGGGCAGGCGACGAACCGTCCCGGCTATTACACCAAGCTCGTGCCGCGCTATCCCTATCGTGTCTTCTATCGGATCGGCGCGGATGAGGTCCGGATCGTGCGTGTTCGCGACGTGCGCCGCCGGCCGTTGTCCGAGCAGCGATAAGCCTTCAAACGATCGATATGGCGAACGGCGCAGCTCGCGCTAAGGTGCGGCCCCGCTTGTGCCGAGTCTGCCGCCATGTCTCCCAAATCCCTCCGCGCCACCGCCGTCGACGCTCTCACCCTTGAAGAGGCGCGCGAAGAGCATCAGGCCCTGCAGGCCGAGATCGCGGAGCACGACCGGCGCTACTATCAGGAGGATGCGCCCGTCATCTCGGATGCGCAGTACGATGCCCTGCGCCGGCGCTACGAGGCGCTGGAACGGCGGTTCCCCGACCTTGCCTCGCCGGAGAGCCTGACGCGCAAGGTGGGCGCGAAGGCGTCAGAGAAATTCGCCAAAGTGCGGCACCGGGTGCCGATGCTGTCCCTCGACAACGCCTTCGCCCCGGAAGACGTGGCCGCCTTCGTTGAGCGCATCCGCCGCTTCCTCAATCTTCCAGCCGATGCCCCGCTCGTCTTCACGGCCGAGCCGAAGATCGACGGCCTGTCGCTCAGCCTGCGCTACGAGAAGGGGAGGCTCGTCACCGCCGCCACCCGCGGCGACGGAACGGAAGGGGAGGATGTCACCGCCAACGCCCGCACTGTTGGCGATATTCCCCCGATCCTGCGCGGACCCGATGTCCCGGAGGTCTGCGAGGTGCGCGGCGAAGTCTATCTCTCGCACCAGGACTTCGCGGCGATCAACGAACGCCAGGCGGCGGCGGGCAAGCCGCTCTTCGCCAATCCGCGCAATGCGGCGGCGGGCAGCCTGCGCCAGCTCGACGCATCGATTACCGCCTCGCGGCCCTTGCGCTTCTTTGCCTATGCCTGGGGCGAGATGAGCGCCTTGCCCGCCAAGACCCAGTGCGGGGTGGTCGAGTGCTTCGCCCGCTGGGGATTGCGCGTCAACCCGCTGATGCAGCGGGTTTCGGGCCTCGACGAGATGCTTGCCTATCACCGCAAGCTGGAGACCGAGCGGGCCACGCTCGGCTATGACATCGACGGGGTCGTCTACAAGGTCGACGATCTCAGCCTTCAGCAGCGCCTAGGGTTCGTTTCGCGCTTCCCCCGTTGGGCGCTCGCCCACAAGTTCCCGGCGCAGAAGGCCGTCACGGTCCTCGAGGACATCGAGATCACCGTCGGGCGCACGGGCTCGCTCAACCCGACGGCGAAGCTCAAGCCCGTGACGGTCGGCGGCGTCGTCGTCTCGAACGCGACGCTCCACAATGAGGACTACATCAAGGGCATCGGCGGCGACGGGCTGCCGATTCGCGGCGGCGTCGACATCCGCATCGGTGACACCGTGGTCGTGCAGCGCGCCGGCGACGTCATCCCCAAGGTGCTCGACGTCGTCCTGGAGAAGCGGCCGCCGGACTCGAAGCCCTATCAGTTCCCCACCGTCTGTCCCGCCTGCGGCAGCCATGCGGTGCGGGAGCTCAATCCGCGCACCGGCAAGGAGGATTCGGTGCGCCGCTGCACCGGCGGCCTCATCTGCCCGGCCCAAGCCAGGGAGCGTCTCAAGCATTTCGTGTCGCGCAACGCGTTCGACATCGAGGGCCTGGGCGCGCAGCGCATCGACGAGTTCTACGATGCCGGCTTCGTTCGCGCGCCGCAGGACATCTTCGCTCTCGAACGGAGGAACGGCGAGTTGCGCCTCGAGGAGCGGGAGGGCTGGGCGGAGACGAGCGTGCGCAACCTCTTCGCCGCCATCCGGGCGCGGCGCTCGATCGAGCTCCACCGCTTCATCTACGCCCTGGGAATCCCCCATGTGGGGGAGACCACGGCGAAGCTCCTGGCGCGGCATTTCGGCACTTTCGAGAACCTGCGTGCGACGGCGCTTGCCGCAGCGGACCGGACCTCCGAAGCCTATGCCGAGCTCACCAACATCGCCGGCATCGGCGAGGTGGTGGCGGACGCGCTGGTGGAGTTCTTCCGGGAGCCGCACAACGAGGAGATGCTCGACGCACTCCTTGCCGAGGTGACGCCTCGCGCCGTCGAGCAGGCGGTGAGCCATTCGCCGGTGGCGGGAAAAACGGTGGTCTTCACCGGTTCGCTCGAAAAGATGACGCGGGACGAAGCCAAAGCCATGGCCGAGCGGCTCGGGGCCAAGGTGGCGGCCTCGGTGTCGAAGAAGACCGACCTCGTGGTGGCGGGCCCCGGCGCCGGATCCAAGCTCGACAAGGCGCGCGAGCTCGGGGTCAAGGTGATCGACGAGGACGCCTGGTTCGCTCTCGCGGGGCAGGGGGCGTAGCCGCCGCACTTTCGTCCAAGACCTTGCCCGCCCGTCCTGTCATAATGGCGCGATGACCCACGAGAGCCCCGAAGTCCTCCTCGATCCGGAGCTCCGCGCCGGCGGCGATGTGGCGCATTTCTGGCGTTTGCCGCGCTTCCATGCGCTCGAATGCCTGCGGGCGAGCTTCGAGCGCTACAGCTACACGCGCCACACGCACGAGACCTATGCCGTCGCGGCGATCGTGGAAGGCTGCGAGACCTTCTTCCATCGCGGCGAGCAGCGCTACGCGCCTGCGGGCTCGGTTGCGGTGGTCGAGCCCGACGAGGTCCATGACGGGGCGCCCCACGGTGGGCCCTTTCAGTACCGGACGCTGTATCCGACTGTCGAGCTGATGCGGGAAGTGGCCGAGGACGTGCTCGGCCGGCCGGTGCTCCACCCGCCGCACTTCAAGAACGCCATCATCCAGGATCCGGCCCTGATGCGGCTGTTCGTGAGTGCGCATGCCTGTCTCGAACGGCCGGATCATCCGCTGCTGCAGGGGGAAGAACTGCTCCTCGCGTTCCTCGGCCGTCTCATCCTCCGCCATGCCGATTGCGGGTCGCCGCCGGCGACGGGCGGGCTCTCCGCCCAGGTCGGGCGGGCGCGCGACTATCTCGACGCCCATTTCACCGAGGAGGTGGAGCTTGCGGAGCTTGCCCGCATCGCCGGCCTGTCGCGGACCCAGCTCATCCGCGCCTTCCGCCGCGAGATCGGCATGACGCCCCACGCCTACCTGATCGACCGCCGCTTCCGGGCCGCACGCCGGCGCCTCGAGCGGGGAGAGCCTCCCGCCGAGGTGGCGCTTGCCTGCGGCTTCTGCGACCAGAGCCATCTCAACCGCGTCTTCAAGGCGCGCATGCGGGTGACGCCCGGCGCTTACCGGGCGGCTTGAACAGCGATGTACATGCCCGGCGGGCTGCGCGAGCAGCCTCCGGAGGAATGCCCGGCGCTGGCGCGCATTTTTGTCCAAGACGGCCGCCGCCTGTTCCTCCACATGGATGGGCCATGTCGAGCGTGTCTGTCATGAACCGCATCCGTTTCCTCTCCCGGCTCCCCTCTGATGCGGCGGCGGGCACGCGGGACATCGCGCCGGTGATGGTCGCAGCGGTGCCGATCGGCCTTCTGTTCGGCGCGGTCGCGGCGAGCAAAGGGTTGTCGGTCTTAGAGGTGGCGCTGATGTCGCTGCTCGTCTTTGCCGGCGGGGCGCAGTTCGCGGCGATCGAGCTGTGGACCTATCCCGTCCCGGTGGCGGCGATCCTCTTCTCCACGCTCCTCGTCAACGCCCGCCACGTGCTGATGAGCGCGTCGCTGGCGCCGAAGCTCTCGGGCTTCTCCCGCCCGCAACGCTATCTCGGCTTCTTCTTCCTCACCGACGAGGCGTGGGCGCTGGCCGAGAAGCGGGCGACGGATGCGCGCATCACCCCGGCCTATTACTTCGCCGTGGCGGCGCTTCTGCCGTTGGCCTGGGTGGGCGCCTCGGCCCTCGGGGCCCTCGCCGGCGCGGTCCTTGGCGAGCCGGAGCGGTTCGGCGCCGATTTCGCCTTCGCCGCCCTGTTCATCGGATTGATCGCCGGCTTCAACAAGGGACGGATCACGGTTGCCACCGTGGCGGCGAGCGGCGGCGTGGCGGCGCTCACCTTCCTCACCTTCGGCGCCCCTTGGCATGTGCTCGCCGGCGCGCTCGCCGGCATCCTCGCGGCCTATGCGGTCGCTCGGCCGGAGGATGCCGCATGAGCCTCGATGCGACCACGCTGTTCACGATCCTCGGCATGGCGCTCGTGACTTATGCCACCCGCGTCGCGGGGCTCGTCTTCGCCGATCGCCTCGCCCTCTCGGGCCGCGCCAAGGCCGCCTTCGACGCCATTCCCCCGGCGGTGCTGATCGCCGTGATCGCCCCGACCGCCCTGGCGACGGGGTGGCCGGAAACGCTCGCCGCGGTCGTCACGGCGATCGCCGCTTTGCGCCTGCCGCTCCTCGCCACCATCGCCGTCGGTGTCGCGGCCGTCGTCGCCCTGCGGGCGATCGCCTGACCGGGCGCCGGTTCCGCTCCAGATCACGGTAGCGGCGCCTTCACCTTCAGCCGCAGCCACTGCGCCGGGAACGCTTCAGGCGATCGGGAGCGTCGCCTCGGCAAGCCAGGCCTGCGTCGCCGCATCGAGGACTGGACCGAGCTTCTCGCATACCAATGCGTGGTAGGCGTCGAGCCAGGCGATCTCGTCGGGCCGCAGGAGCGCGGGCTCCACGAGCTTGGGGTCGAAGGGAACGAGGGTCAGCGTCTCGAAGCCGAACATCTCGCGCTCGGCGCCGGCGATCTCGCGGCGCTCCACAAGGACGAGGTTCTCGAGGCGGATGCCATAGGATCCGGTCTTGTAGTAGCCGGGCTCGTTGGAGAGGATCATGCCTGGTTCGAGCGGCGTCGTCCCGATCTTCGACAGGCGCTGCGGCCCTTCGTGCACGGAGAGGTAGCTGCCCACCCCGTGCCCGGTGCCATGGTCGAAATCGAGCCCGGCCTCCCACAAGGCCAGGCGGGCGAGCGCATCGAGCTGCGCCCCCGAGGTGCCCTTCGGGAAGACCGCCCGGGCGATCGCGATGTGACCTTTGAGGACCCGCGTGTAGCGGTCCCGCATCTCCGCGGTCGGCTCGCCGACGGCGATGGTGCGGGTGATGTCCGTGGTGCCGTCCTCGTATTGTCCGCCAGAATCGACGAGCAGGAGCTCTCCTGGGCCGATGCGGCGGTTCGACTTGCGCGTGACCCGGTAGTGGACGATGGCGCCGTTCGGGCCAGAGCCGCAGATAGTGGGAAAGGCGATGTCCTTCAGGGCGCCCGTCTCGGCCCTGAAGGCTTCCAGCCGCTCGACCGCGTCGATCTCGGTGAGCGCGCCGGTGGGCGCCTCGCGCGCAAGCCAGGCGAGAAAGCGGCAGACCGCGGCCCCGTCGCGCAGATGCGCCGCCCGGGCGCCGGCGATCTCGGCGGCGTTCTTCGGAGCCTTGAGGAGGGTGATCGGGTCGGGGCCCACGTCCACGCTCGCCCCCGCCGCCTCCAGGCGACGGATGAGGGCCACCGCCCCGGTGGCGCTGTCGATCCGCACCTTGGCCCCTTGCGCGCCGAGCGCGTCGAGGGCCGCGTTCAAGGTCTCGGGGCCGGCCACATCGGCGACGCTGCCGATGGCGGCTCCGGCCTCGCTCGTGAGCTTCGCCGGATCGAAGAACAGACAAGGCCTGCCTTCCCGCGGAACAAGAGCGTAGCCGAGTGGCAGGGGCGTGTGGGAGACGTCGCCGCCGCGGATGTTGAAGGCCCAGGCGAGGTTGTGCGGATCGGAGACGAGGAGCGCGTCGGCCTTGGCCTCGGCAAGCTTTTCACGGATGCGGGCAAGCTTCGCCCCGCGCGCCTCGCCCGCGAGCGGCTCCGGATGAGGCCGCACCGGGGCCTTGGGCGCCGGCGGCCGGTCGAGCCAGATCACGTCGACGAGGTTGATATCGACAGGGGCGAGCGTCCCGCCCGCCGCTGCCGCCGCCTTTTCGAGCTTCTTCAAACCCTCGGCCGTGTGAAGCCACGGGTCGTAGGCGAGCGTCGCGCCGGCCGACAGGTTCGCCTCGATCCAGGCCTCGGGCGTCGTCTCTGAGAGCTTCACCACCTCCATCACGCTCGTGTCGACCTGCTCTGCGGCCTGAAGGGTGTAGCGCCCGTCGACGATCAGCGCGGCCTTGTCGGTGAGCACGATGGCGGTGCCGGCCGATCCAGTGAACCCGGTGAGCCAGGCGAGGCGTTCGGCGTTGGGCGGGACGTATTCCGACTGGTGCTCGTCGGCCCGGGGGACGACGAAGCCGGAGAATCCGCGCCGACGGAGCTCCTCGCGCAGCCGCGCGATACGCGGCGGCCCTTGGCTCGGATCGGTCGGGTCGTCGAAACTCTGGAAACGGCTCGCCATGATGGCTCCCGGCAGTGGAGCGCGCACGCTAGTTCCGGCCCGCCGCCTCGGCAACCGCCCAGGAGGCGGCAGCAGGGCTCAATTCTGGGGCAGTCCGCCTATCAGCTATGCACGATTCGCCGGAGATTTAAGCCGATTTTAACCAGGCCCGGCGTGCTGCGCATGGCTCGCATGCGGCCTGTCCCCTCCCTCATGCTGCACCTGCGAAATACATTCGGAGCAACAAGAACAAGGGAAACGTCCGGGACTGTCGTGGCGCTAGCGCTGGAGATGGACCCATGGCGTATGCACTCTCTCATCCCGTTGCCGGACTGCCCGGGGCGGCCAAGGCTGCAAAGAAGCCCGGCCTGCCGCTCTGGAAGCGCGTCATCAACGCGATCGTCCTGTCGCGCATCGCGTCCGTGGAGCGCGAGCTTCGCGCGCGGGCCGCTCTGCTCGGGGACACGCACCCGGTCCTCGGCGAGTACCGCAAGATCAGCTTCAATCGCGCCGACATCCTGCCCTTCACGGAATAGGCACAACCCTCACATTTTCGGGGAGACCAACCATGATCTTTTTGACCTTCCTGCGCACCCTGCGCGAAGTCTTTATCGAGGCACAGCGCATGCGGCGCGAGGCGCACAAGCGCTACCCCTTCGCGAGCGACTGGGTGTGAGCGGCCGGGGCGCGGCCCCGCCCGCCTTGAGAACGAGCGCCGCCCAGCCGTCGAGGTCGAGGCGGCGCTCGAGCCGCAGGCCCTGCGCCGCATAGGCCGCAAGCACGCCCGGCACGTCCCGGGCGAGGAGGCCTGACAGGATCAGCGTCCCGCCCGGGGCAAGAGCCCGCGTAAGCGACTGGGCGAGCCGCTTGAGCGGCCCCGCCAGGATATTGGCAAACACGAGATCGAACCTGCGCCACCGCGCCAAGGGATGGCGCGTGCCCGGGCCCACATACAATCTCACATGAGGCGCGACGCCGTTGAGGCGGGCGTTGCCGCGCGCCACCGCGATGGCGACAGGGTCGATGTCGCCGGCGACCACAGGTCGTCTGAGCGCCTTGGCGGCGGCGAAGGCAAGCACTCCCGTGCCGGTGCCGACATCGAGCACGCGGCGCGGCCGGCGGCGCTTCAGCTCGCGAACAAGCGCAAGAAGGCAACCCTTCGTGGTGCCGTGGTGGCCGGTGCCGAAGGCGAGCGCCGCCTCGATCTCGATGGCAAGGTCGTTGGCACGGATAGCGGCGCGGTCATGCGCCCCATGGATCAGGAAGCGCCCGGCGCGCACGGGCTTGAGGCCCTCGAGCGAGGCCTTGACCCAATCCTTCTCCTCCAGGCCCGCAAAGGCGGCCCGCTCCGCCTCCTCGCCCACGATCGGGCGGATGAGGTCGCGGATGGCGGCCTCGTCGGGCGGATGGGCGAAATAGGCCTCCAGGAGCCAGGTGCGCCCGTCCTCCGCCTCGAAGGCCGCCACGGCCGTCTCGGCCGGGTCGAAGACCTCGCCCAAGAGGTCCGTCATGGCCCGCGCCGAGCGCTCGTCCGTCGTCAGGCGCATCACATGGGTCGGACGGTTCGGGTGCAGGCCTTCGAGCATGGCGAGGGCTTAGCACCGGACGAACAGATGCACCATCGCGCCGCTGTATGGCGAAGCGAGGTCTCGGGCTTCGCTCGCTATGGCCGCCACTTCTGCTCCCGGACACGCCGAAGGCCGGTCGAATCATTCGGCCGCAGGCCTGAGCTCTCCTGCCATGAGCGGAATGGCCGCGACGACGCCTTCCGCGGCGTCAGGCTGGAAGGCCGGGTCTTTGCGCAACTCATCGAGTGAGCGCGGCGCTGGAAAAGGCGTTCCCGTCAGCTCTTCCCAATCCTCTGCCGCGAAGGCGAGGGCTGCCGCAGCCTGCGAAATCGCTTCGTCCAGCGTATCGGCGGCCGTGGTGACGCCGGGCAGGTCGGGGAAGGACACGCCGTAGCAGGAGCCAGGCTCCTTATGAATGACGGCGATGTAGTGAGTCATCGGTTCAGTCGTTCGACCATCCTGCCTGCCTAATATGCTCTTGACCGTACCGATGCGAATGTCGCGGCGAGGGTGAGCAATGATGACGGTCCGCTTCGTCTGCGGGTTGTGAAACTTGTGATGGGAGCCTTTCACCGAGACGAGACGAAAGCCCTCCTGTTCGAGGCGGCGGATGATGTCGCGGCTGCTGGTGAGCATGTGGCGTCTCGAAGGCGGTCCGCAGAGCACCACAATCGTGGGCGGCAAGGTCCCCGTCGAGCGCGGCTGTCCACAGCCAAGCGCCGTCACTGCTCCTCGAGGAAACTATCCAGCACCATCTTGCGCCCGGCCTTGTCGAAATCGACGGTGAGCTTGTTGCCGTCGACGAGCGCGACGGTGCCGGGGCCGAACTTCTGATGGAAGACGCGGGCGCCGACGGCGAAGGCTGAGGCGGCGCCTGAGGATTTCGCCACGAGCTCGCCCTCGATCAGCGCCGGGCCGCGCCGGGTGTTGGCGCCGGGGCGGGCGCTAAGCCCGCCTCCCCAGCCTCGGCGGACCCCGGGGAAGGGCGTGTCGGCGTCTGCGCCCGGCTCGAATCCGCTCCCGGACTCGCTGAAGCCGCCGCGGCGGTTCGCCTGCGCTCGCTGCCAGCCGGGAGTGTTGTAGGACGAGCCGGCGAAGGGCTGCTGCAGGCGGTCGAAGCGGGAGGGGCCGTGAGAGAAGGCGGCGGGGGCTTCTGTGACCTCCACATGCGCCTCGGGCAGTTCGTCGATGAAGCGGCTCGGCACCGTCGAGTGCCAGAGGCCGTGAATGCGGCGGTTGGCGGCAAAATAGATCTTGGCCCGCCGCCGCGCGCGTGTCAGGCCCACATGGGCAAGGCGGCGCTCTTCCTCGAGCCCGGCGCGTCCGTTCTCGTCGAGCGCGCGGGCGCTGGGGAACAGGTTCTCCTCCCAGCCCGGCAGGAAGACCGTGTCGAATTCGAGCCCCTTCGCGGCGTGCAGCGTCATCAGGCTCACCCGCTCGCCAGTCTCGCCCTCGTTCGCCTCCATGACGAGCGAGACATGCTCGAGGAAGGCCCCCATGTCCGGGAACTCCTCCATGGAGCGGACGAGCTCTTTGAGGTTTTCGAGCCGCCCGGCCGCGTCCGCCGAGCGGTCGCGCTGCCACATCTCGGTATATCCAGACTCCTCCAGAATGATCTGGGCCACTTCCGGATGGGACTTCGCCTCCAGAAGCTTCGCCCAGCGGTCGAAGGAGGCGAGAAGGTCGCGCAGGGCCGCTCGGGGCTTCGGCTTCAACTCCTCCGTCTCGACCACGAAACGCCCCGCCGCCATGAGGGGCAGCTTGGCGCGGCGGGCATGGGCGTGGAGGAGGTTCAAGGTGGTGTCGCCAAGCCCGCGCTTCGGCACGTTGAGGATGCGCTCGAAGGCGAGGTCGTCGGCGGGATTGGCGGTGGCGCGCAGATAGGCGAGGGCGTCGCGGATCTCCGCCCGCTCGTAGAAGCGCGGGCCGCCGATGACGCGATAGGGCGTGCCGGTCTGCACGAGCCGATCCTCGAGTTCGCGCATCTGCGCCGAGATGCGCACCAGGATGGCGATCTCGGAGAGGGGATGCCCCTTGGCCTGCAGCGCCTCGATCTCCTCGACCACGAGGCGCGCCTCGTCCTCCGAGTCCCAGGCGCCGGTGACGGTGACCTTCTCGCCCGCCTCGTCCTCGGTGCGCAGGGTCTTGCCGAGGCGGTCCTCGTTATGCGCGATGAGCCCCGAGGCGGCGGCAAGGATATGCCCGGTCGAGCGATAGTTGCGCTCGAGGCGGATGACCTTGGCGCCCGGAAAATCGTGCTCGAAGCGCAGGATGTTGTCGACCTCGGCTCCGCGCCAGCCATAGATGGACTGGTCGTCGTCGCCGACGCAGCACACGTTCTTGCGCGTCTGGGCGAGAAGCCGCAGCCACAGGTACTGGGCGACGTTGGTGTCCTGGTACTCGTCGACGAGGATGTAGCGGAAGCGGTTGTGGTACTGCTCCAGCACGTCCGGGTGCTCGCGCCACAGGCGCAGGCATTCGAGGAGGAGATCGCCGAAATCGACGGCGTTGAGGGTCTTCAGCCGCTCCTGATAGGCGGCGTAGAGCTCGCCGCCCTTGCCATAGGCGAAGGCGGCCGCCTCCCCTGGCGGCACATGCGCCGGATCGAGGCCGCGGTTCTTCCAGCCGTCGATGAGGCCGGCCAACTGGCGGGCCGGCCAGCGCTTCTCGTCAATGCCCGCGGCGGTGATGACCTGCTTCATGAGGCGGAGCTGGTCGTCGGTGCCCAGAATGGTGAAATCGGATTTGAGGCCGACGAGCTCCGCGTGGCGGCGCAGCACCTTGGTGCCGATGGCGTGGAAGGTGCCGAGCCAGGGCATGCCCTCCGCCACGGGGCCGACGAGGGCGGCGATGCGCTCCTTCATCTCGCGGGCCGCCTTGTTGGTGAAGGTGACGGCGAGGATGTGATGAGGCCGCGCCTTGCCGGTGGCGATGAGGTGGGCGATGCGGGTGGTGAGCACGCGCGTCTTGCCGGTGCCCGCGCCGGCCAGCACCAGCACCGGCCCCTCGGTCGCCTCGACCGCCTGGCGCTGCTCCGGGTTCAGTCCGGCAAGGTAAGGCGCAGACAGCGGCGCGACGGCGGCGCGGGCGCGCGCGGCGAGGGAGCCGGGGCGAGGCTCAGGCTGCGGACCGTCGGGAGGCGTCGGCGCGCCGATGGGGTCGGGGCGACTCATGCAAGGCCTTCTGGACCAAAACGCGAACGGCGTCGAGCCGGCGCGAGGACGCTGGGCTGCGCCGGCCCTCGCACAGTCGAGGCGCCGCGCTTACATAACGCTCATGCCACGCCACAGAGGAGCGGCCATGCGCCTCATCCTGGTCGCCGCGGGGCTTGCCGCCGCGCTGCCCCTTCCTTCGCTCGCCCAGGACCCGCGGCTGCCGGCGCCGAGCCGCGCCGAGCGTCAGATCGACGACATCAACCGTTCGCTCAGCGTCCAGCAGCAGCAGCGCCGCTACGAGCAGCAGAACCAGTTCGAGTTGAACCAGCTCCGCAACCAGCTCCAGCGCGACCTCAACGCCCCGCCGGCGGGGCGCATCTGCCCGCCCGGCTCGATCGCCTGCTGAGCGACTCCCGGCGCCGCAGCGCGGCGGGCCCTCGTGCCTTGCGTTTCGGGCTTCGCTCGGCGTCCGGCAAGGCTTCGGTTCGGCGCGCCGCACACCAGGAAAGGCTGCGGAGACATCCGGGCTCGATCGCTCCCCCTGTCCCCGAAGCCGGAAACGGCACGCAAGCGGCATGAAGCTGCGGCTGCCCGGCACCCGGCGCCACGCCTCGCCATGGCGAGCGCCTGACGGTCGCACCGCCGCGCTCGCCTTCCTAAGGCCGCGACGCGATGCGCATCGCGACGCAAGACGGGTCCAAGACCCGAAGAAATCCATGGCCGCCCCGAATTTCCGCTTGCGCGGGGGCTGCGTCCGTGTTGCAATTGATTTGCAACTGCAACTGATGCGGCTTCTGGAGTGAGAGCATGCGGGTGGCTGACTTCGCTGCAGGCAGCACGCTGTCGAATTGGCGACGCGAGCGCGGCGATCCTTCCCTCTCGGAGGTGCATCGCACCGTTGCAGTGGCCAGCCACGGCTCTGTCTGGCGCAAGCTCTTGGCATTCCTCGGGCCGGGCTACCTTGTCGCCGTGGGCTACATGGACCCGGGCAACTGGGCGACCTCCCTCGCCGGCGGAGCCAAGTTCGGCTACGCGCTTCTGTTCATCGCCCTGTTGTCCAACATCATGGCGATCATCCTCCAGCACCTCTGCGCGAGGCTGGCGGTCGCCACCGGGCGGGATCTGGCGCAGGCCTGCCGCGATGCCTATCCTCGGGCGCTCGCCTGGCCGCTGTGGTTCCTGGCCGAGATCGCCATCTGCGCCACCGACCTCGCCGAGGTCATCGGAACGGCGATCGGGCTCAACCTCTTGTTCGGCCTTCCGCTGGAGATCGGCGTCATCGTCACGGCGCTCGACGTGTTCCTGATCCTGTGGTTGCAGAACAAAGGTTTCCGCTGGATCGAGGCGTTCATCATCACGCTGCTTGGCGTGATCGCCCTCTGCTTCGTGGTCCAGATCGCCATGGCGGATCCCGACTGGGGGCAGGTCATCCGCGGCTTTGCCCCCACCACCCAGATCGTCACCAATCCCGGCATGCTTTACCTCGCGCTCGGCATCATCGGGGCGACGGTCATGCCGCACAACCTCTACCTGCACTCCGGCATCGTGCAGACCCGGGCCTTCGGCACTTCCCCGCCCGAGAAGCGCGAGGCGGTGAAGCTCGCCACGATCGATTCAACCATGGCGTTGATGTTCGCGCTGACGATCAACGCGTCCATCCTGATCCTGGCGGCGGCGGCCTTCCACGCGGCCGGCCACACGAGCGTGGAGGAACTGGAGAAGGTCCACGCCCTTCTCTCACCGCTGCTCGGCTCGGCGGTTGCACCGACCCTCTTCGCCATCGCGCTTCTGTGCTGCGGCCTCAACTCGACGGTGACGGCCACCATGGCCGGCCAGATCGTGATGGAGGGCTTCCTCGACATTCGTCTGCCCCCCTGGCTGCGTCGCCTGGTGACGCGGCTGGTCGCCATTGTTCCGGCCGCGGCCGTCACCATCGCCTATGGCGAGAGCGGCACCGCCAAGCTCCTCATCCTGTCGCAGGTCATCCTGAGCCTGCAGCTCCCCTTCGCCATCGTGCCGCTGGTCTTGATCACCGCCGATCGCGGCAAGATGGGCGAACTTGCCGCGCCGCGATGGCTGACCGGAATCGCCGGGGCGATCGCAGGCATCATCGTCAGCCTCAATGTGAAGCTGATCATCGATCTCGCGTTCGGGCATTGAGCCGCCCCTGCCGCGGCGCCGCCGCTCAAACCTTCTGCCGCGCTCTCCCTCTTTCCCGGAGGCGTGGAGCGCCTGAAAGGCGCGGAACGCAGTCCGGGACGGAAGCGCAAGGCCTCTGCTGCGCAGCAGCGCGCTATGGGTGGCGCTACAAAGAAGGCGCCGCTTTCGCGGCAGGTCGCTGTGCCTCCACCCCGCCTTCCGCTCCGCCCAGGCCGTTCCAGGCTTGTGGGAGGAGAGTGGCGCTTCCCGTGCAGGTGCGGCGGTCGATCAGTGAGGGCCTAATGCCGGGTGCCGGTGGCGCGCAGGGTTTCGGCCGAAGGGTCGCGGCGGCGCAGGCCGATGGTGCGGCCGAGCTCGGCCGGCCGCACTAGGCGCGAATGGCAGGCCTTCATGACGGCCAGATTGGCGAGGATGTCGGGCGGGAAGGGCGTCACCTTCTTCGCCTTCATGTCCACATGCAGGGCGAGCGTTTCGGCGCAGGCCGACACCCAGCCTTCCGAAGCGTGGCGGATTTCCTCATAGAAGTGCAGGCGCTTGTCGTCGAAGTCGATGAGCTGAAGCGTCACGCGCACGGGATCGGTGAGCTTGAGCTCGCGCTTGTAGAGGGTATGGGTCTCGGCGGTGAAGTAGGAGGCGTGCCGCTCTTGCACATAATCGGGTCCGAGCCCGACGAGCTCGAAGGCCTCGTCCACGGCGCGGTCGAAGAGCACGTGGTAATAGGCCATGTTGAGATGGCCGTTGTAGTCGATCCATTGCGGCTCGATGCGCATGGTCGACGAGACGAAAGGCGCAAAAAAGAAGACCGGAGCCGTTTGCTCATCGCTCATCGGCGAAACCCCGTTCGTCGATTGAAAGCCACGGATCTTCTGCCCCCAAACGCTGTTCTTACCACGCTTTCAGCGGGGACGCACCCGCAAACTCTGCCGGCGATCGTCGCCTGCCGGCCTTCGCAACGCAAGCGCTGCGATGCGAGCGGCTCGACCTTCCGCCAGCGTCCCGCGCCTTTGGCGGCACGAGAGACGTCGAGCCGGGTATTGCCGGGCCGGCAGGTCTGATAGAGGGGGCCTTCACGAACTCTGACAGCCCGGCCACCGCCATGAACGCACCCGCCTTCGCACCGCGGCTTCGCCCCGACGAGGCCACGATCGCCACCGTGATCGCCGAACTCAACAAGCGGTTCGGCAACCGGGCGGTCACGAGCCTCGCCGTGCGCCAGCAGCACGCCAACACGCTCACCTGGACCGAGAACCAGCCTCCCGACGTGGTCGTCTATCCGCAGACGACAGAGGAGGTGCAGGACGTCGTCAGGCTGTGCGCGGCGCACAAGGTGCCGGTGGTGCCCTTCGGCACCGGCACCTCCTTCGAGGGCCACACCAATGCCCCCTATGGGGGCGTGTCGATCGACACCAGCCAGATGAAACGCATCGTCGCCGTGCACCCGGATGACCTTGACTGCGTCGTCGAGCCCGGCGTCACCCGCAAGGAGCTCAACGAGCATCTGCGCGATCTCGGCCTCTTCTTCCCCATCGACCCTGGCGCCGACGCTTCGCTCGGCGGCATGGTCGCTACGCGCGCCTCCGGCACCAACGCGGTCCGCTACGGGACCATGAAGGACAATGTGCTGGCGCTCACCGTCGTCACGCCGAACGGGGAGGTGGTGAAGACCGCGCGGCGGGCCAAGAAGTCGTCCGCCGGCTACGATCTCACCCGCCTGTTCGTCGGGTCCGAAGGGACGCTCGGGGTCATCACCGACATCACGCTCAAGCTGCACGGCATCCCCGAGGCGGTCTCGGCGGGGGTCTGCCCGTTCCCGTCGGTCGAGGCCGCCTGCGAGGCGGTGATCGTCACCATCCAGTCGGGCTTGCCGGTGGCGCGCATCGAACTCCTCGATGCGGCGATGGTGCGCGGCGTCAACCTGCATTCCAAGCTCGGCCTGCCCGAGACGCCCATGCTCTTCCTCGAGTTCCACGGCACCGAATCGAGCGTCAAGGAGCAGGCCCAGCGCTTCGGCGAGATCGCGGTGGAGTATGGCGGTGGCCCGTTCGAATGGGCGACCAAGACGGAGGACCGCAACCGCCTGTGGCAGGCTCGCCACGACGTCTATTGGGCGGCCTATGCGCTCAGGCCGGGAGCAGTCTCGATCGCCACCGATGTGTGCGTGCCGATCTCCCGCCTCGCCGAATGCGTCGAGGAGACGCGGCAGGACATCGAAGCCTCGGGCCTCATCGCCCCGATCGTCGGGCATGTGGGGGACGGCAACTTCCACGTCCAGCCCCTCATCGACCCGAACGACCCGGAGGAGGTCGCCCGCTGCAGGGCGTTCGTCGAGCGTCTCGTGGAACGGGCGCTCGCGATGGAGGGGACCTGCACGGGAGAGCACGGGGTCGGCCAGAGGAAGATGAAATATCTTGAAGCGGAGCACGGGCCCGCGGCGCTCGAGCTCATGCGCGTGCTGAAGCGCGCGATTGATCCTGACAACATCATGAATCCGGGCAAGATCGTCGCCTTGTGAGCAGGGCCGCCTCCGGATCCCGTCACCATCTCGCCACGGGCGGTGGTAGACTCGCCAAGAGACGTCAGAAACCTGGACCGACCGCTTGCGCGACATCCTCACCGTCATCGCCGGTCTCTTGATCCTGGCGCTCGCCGCCGCGCTGGTGGTGCCGCCCTTCATCGATTGGGAGGCGCGGCGGGGCGTGATCGAGCGTGCCCTCTCCGAGGCCGCCGGCGCGCCGGTCGAGACCGAGGGCCGGATCGAGCTTCGCTTGCTGCCCTCGCCGCGGCTGCGCGTCGACGAGCTGCGGATCGGCCCGTCGCGACCGGACGGGCCGGCGCTCGTCGCGAGCTTCGTCAAGGCCGAGATGGCGCTGATGCCGCTCCTCAGCGGTCAGGTGCGCTTCACCGAGACGCGCATCGGCCGGGCGGAGCTGCGCGTTCCGACCGCCCCCGACGGGAGATGGCGCCTGCCGCCGGGCATGCCCTCGAGCGAGGATCTGCGCCGGGCGTGGGCTTTTGAGGATCTGCGCATCCTGCAGTTCCTCGTCACGACGACGGCGCCGGCGACGGGCCGCACGGACCAGTTCTTCGCCGAGGCCGTCCGCATCGAGGCCCCGTCCCTCGTCGGGCCCTGGCGCGTCGAGGGCACGACCGGGGGGATGCCGTTCCGCCTCGCCACCGGCGAACTCGGCCCCGATCGCACGCTCCAGGTCAAGCTGGCCGGCGGCGGCGACCTTCATCCCCGCTTCGACGTGGATGCGAGGGTGGCGCTCGCGGCGGCGCACGAGGCCGCGCTTCCTGGCCTGTCCGGCACCGCCAAGATCCTGTTCGGCCCGCCGGCCCAGGCGGCTGCGGCCGGCCTTCCCCTTCCGGTCGCCCTCCAGGCCGCGTTCAAGAGCGCCGGCGATGTCCTGGCGCTCGAGACGGTGTCGCTGGAGGCGGGCGAGGGCGGTACGACGCTGCGCCTTGCCGGCGCCGGCTCCCTTCGCCTCGATCGGCCGCGCCTTGCCCTCAAGCTCGAAGGGCGCCGCCTCGAGCTCGACAGCTTCCTCCTCTCCGCCGCCGGGCAGGAGTTCCGCTCGCGCCTCGCCGAATGGGGCGTGCCGCCGGCGCCCATCCCCATCGATCTCGATCTCTCCCTGGCCAGCATCGGCCTGGCGCAGGAGGAGCTGTCCAACCTCGTCCTGCGGGTCTCCGTCGACAAGGGGCGGGCGCAGGTCGAGCGCATCGATCTCATGGCTCCGGGGCAGACGCGGGTCGCCTTCGAGGGCACGGTGGGGCTCGCGACGGAGAGCGGCGTCAACGGCCGTCTTGCCATCGCCTCCGCCTCGACCGAGCGGCTCCTGCGCTATCTCGGCCGGCTGGGCCTGGCCTCGCCCCTGCTCAAGGGCATCGAGGGCCAGCCGCTCGAAGTTGCCGCCGATCTCAATGTGGCGCCGCCCATCGCCGCCTTCCGCAATCTGCGCATGAAGGTGGGCGAGGCGACGATCACCGGCAGCGCCCGCTATACCGAGCCCGAGGGCTCCTCCCGCGGTCGCCTGGAGGCCCAGATCGGCGTGCAGGGGCTCGACCTTAACCAGCTCCCGCAGCTCGGCAGCGCGTTCGAGGCCGCGCGCTCGCTCGATGTCGGCCTCATCCTCGACGCCCGCGGGGTTCGCCATGGGGGCCGGGAAGGGGCGGGGCGGATTTCCGCCCGCATCCTGTCGGACGGGCCGTCCCTGTTCGTCGAAAGCCTCGACATCGTCGACCTCGCCGGGGCCCATGCGCGGGTCAGTGGCCGCATCGCCTCGGACGGATCGGGGCGCATCGCCGGCAAGGTCACCGCGCGCCGCGCCGCGCCGCTCATCGATCTTCTCGGCGCCGTGTGGGTCGGCGGCGTCGCCAAGCTCGTGCCGCACTTCCTGCGCGAGGGCGAGCTCGATCTCGACGTGGTCGCGGAGCGGGCCGGATCCGATGCGGCGGCGTCGCGGCTGCGCACGGGCGTGCGGGGCGCCGCCGCCGGCGGAGCATTCGAGGCCGAGGTGGTGTCCGCGGAGGGCGTCACCGAGAGCATGACCGTGCGCCTCGCCACGCAGAACACGGGCGCCTGGGTCGACAAGCCTGACGCTCCGCTCCTGCGCCGGCCGTCGCATCTGGAGCTGCGCGGGGTTCGGCTGCCCTCCGGCCTCTTCACGGTGGTCGGAACCGGCGACATCGGCGGCATCCGGGTCCGCACCGCGCGGCCCTTCGCGCTCGGCGCCGGGGACGACGTCGTCGACAGCGGCGAGGTGGACCTCTCCGCGGCGGATGTGACCCCTTTCCTGGTGCTCCTGGGAGACGGGGCGGGGGTGGAACCGCCGGTACCCGCCGAGCTCAAGGTGACGCTCGGGCGCCAGCGCGACGCCTCCCTTCTGTCCGTTTCGGGACGGATCGCCGGCAGCGCCGTCCGGGGCAATCTCGCCGCGCGCTCTCGGGCGGACGTTTCCGGCGCCATCGCGGTGGAGAGGCTCTCGCTGCCCTGGCTCCTTGCCTCCTTCGCCCTCAACGCCGCCCCCGACCCGCGCGCCACCTCGCCCTGGTCGACCATGCGCTTCGGGCAGAGCGGCCGGCTCGTCAGCGGCGGGCAGGTGTCGTTCGAGGCGCAGGAATTGATGTTGGGACAGGGCTTGCGCGCGACGAAGGCGAGCTTCGCCTTCGCCATCAACCCGGACGGCGTTGCGCTGCGCAACCTCAGCGCCGCCTTCGCCGAGGGACGGCTCGCCGGCAGCCTCGCCGTCACGCGCCAGGGAAGCCTTGCCTCGGTGGCAGGGGAAGGGACGGTCGAGACCGTCGCCCTGCCGGCGCTGGCCCAGACCCCGTTCCGGGGCCGCATGTCCGGCGCGCTGCGCTTCGGCGCCTCGGGCGAGACCATGGCGGCGCTCGTCAGCAACCTCGCCGGGGCCGGCGAGCTTCGGATCGACGGGCTCGAGGCGCCGAAGGCGGATCCACGCGCGCTCGATCGTGCGCTGCCGCGCATCCTCGGCAGCGCCGAGCCGTTGGATCCCCGGCGCATCGGTGCGAGCGTCGCCGAGGAACTCGACAAGGGCTCCTTCTTGGCGCAGACCGCCACCTCGCCCGTCACCATGGTGGGCGGCGTGATGCGCTTCAGCCCCTTTTCGGCGGATGCGGGCGCCGCCCTCTGGCAGGGCACCGTCGGCCTCGACGTCAAGACCCTGACCCTCGACATCCGCGGCACGCTGACGAGCCGCTCGAACCCGAAGGACTGGAGCGGCGCGCCTCCCTATGTGGTGCTCGGCTGGCGGGGACCGCTCGCCGCCCCGAACCGGGAACTCGACGTCGGCCCTCTCACCAACGGGCTTGCCGCCATCGTTCTCAAGCGCGAGCTCGAGAAGATCGAGGCCTTCGAGGCCGACGCCCACGAGCGCGCGCGCCTGAACGCCCGCCGCGACATGGAAGCGGCCCGTCAGGCGCGCCTTCGCGAACAGCAGGAGCGGGCGGAGGCCGAGCGCCAGGCGCGCTTCCGGGAGCAGCAGGAAGCGGAGCGTCAGGCGCGTCTTCGCGAGGAGGCCGAGCGGGCCCGCGCCGCGCCGGAGCTCTTGCGCGCGCCGCCGCCCGCCCTTGCGACGCCGCCTCCGCTCGACATCCGCCCGCCGGCCCTTCAGGGCCGCCCGCCAGGCTGATCGGGCACAGCGCCGTTCCGGACCGCCTCGAGGACGAAGACCCGGATCGCGGAGGACAGGTTCTGCGGTCCGCGTCCGGCGTCGATCTCCGCGATCAGGCTCGCCATGGAGCGCCCGCGTTCACGGGCGATCCCCTGCAGCGCGGTCCAGAAGGGCTCCTCCAGGGACACGCTCGTCCGGTGCCCGGCGATCGCGATCGAGCGTTTGACGATGCCCCCGGGCGTCGTCATTCAGCGGGCTTGCCGCGCCGGTGCGCTTCGAGCTGACGCGAGGCGAGCTCCTGCCTTGCCCGGGCCAGCCGCTTCTCCTCCTTCGTGCGCCCGAAGACCACCCGGTTCTCGGCCGCCCGCGTCTCCTCCTCTGCCCGCGCCTTCGCCTTGCGCGCCTTCCGGAGATTGATGATGTCGGCCATGGCTTCACCTAGACTCCCGTGAAGAGGAGATCGATCGCCTTGATGATGCGGTATCGCTCTTCGTCGAGTGACGTAACGTAATGCTTCAGCATACGCCGCGGCAGAGTAGCGAGCTCGGTGACGGAGAGCGCGACTCGAACACCCTCGATCTGGAAGATCGGATAGATGTCTTGATTCGCCCGGAGCCCGTCAGCCTTCACGAGCGGCCCTACGACGACCGTCGCGGTATGCGAGATGGCGTCCGACTGGAGAACGATGACGAAGGGAACGGCGGGGCTTGCGCGCTCGCTCGGATTCACGAAGACGTCGCACTGCCTCATCAGAACGTCCGCCACTCCTCGCCGAAGATCCCGTCCCGTTCGATGTGGTCATTGTACCAGGCGATCACATCAGCGTGTTCGGCCTGCCACCGCCGGTCCTTCTCCCGCTTGACCGCCCGCCTGAGCGCTTCGTCGGTCAATGCTTGGACGTCGATCCCAAGCTCAGCCGCTTCCGCCAAGAGCCTTTCGTCCAAATGAATGCGGACACGCCTCTTTTCCGAAGCGTGATCCTTTCTTGGCTGAGCATTCCGTGCTCTCGGACCGGCCTGAAGGGCGGCAAGCGCTTCTAGGGTGACGCCTTGGACGCGGTCCCGTTGCGCGTGCTTGATCAACTCCGGCCATACGCGCGCTGGAATGGATCCGCGAGATTTCCATGCGCTCACCGTACCGCTTGGCACCTGCAGGGCTGCGGCGACGCGCCGATGTCCGCCCAATGCTTCGATGATCTCAGCCACACTCTTCATTTTGCAAATGTAGCTCCTGCGTCATTCTGCAACAAGCAGAGGAAGAGCAGCGCGCTTACCCCGGCGCCAGCATCCCTTCCGGCCTGACGAGTGCGTCGAACTCCTCCTCGGTCACGTAGCCGAGGCGCAGGGCCTCTTCCTTCAGCGTCGTGCCGTTCTTGTGCGCCGCCTTCGCGATGGCGGCCGCCTTGTCGTAGCCGATCTTCGGGGCCAGCGCCGTCACCAGCATGAGCGAGCGCCGCAGGAGCTCCTCCAGGCGCTCCCGGTTCGGCGTGATGCCGACGACGCAGTTGTCGGTGAAGCTGACGGCCGCGTCGGCCAAGAGGCGGATCGATTGCAGCACGGCGGAGGCGATCACCGGCTTGAACACGTTGAGCTCGAAATGGCCCTGGCTGCCGGCGACGTTCACGGTGGTGGCGTTGCCGATCACCTGGGCGCAGACCATGGTGAGCGCCTCGGCCTGGGTCGGGTTGACCTTGCCCGGCATGATCGAGGAGCCGGGCTCGTTCTCGGGCAGCGCGATCTCGCCGATGCCGGAGCGCGGCCCGGACCCCATGAGGCGGATGTCGTTGGCGATCTTGAAAAGGCCGGCCGCCAGGCTCGCGAGCGCCCCTTGCGTGAAGACGAGGGCATCGTGCGAGGCGAGGGCCTCGAACTTGTTCTCCGCCGAGACGAAGGGCAGGCCCGTGAGCTCGGCGATCTTGGCGGCGAAGCGGGACGCGAACTCGGGATGGGCGTTGAGGCCGGTGCCGACCGCCGTTCCCCCTTGGGCCAGAGCATAGAGGCCTGGGAGCGTCGCCTCGATCCGCGCCATGCCGAGCCTCACCTGAGCCGCGTAGCCCGAGAACTCCTGTCCTAGCGTCACCGGCGTGGCGTCCTGCAGATGGGTGCGGCCGATCTTGACGAGATCGGCGAAGGCCTTGGCCTTCTCGTCGAGGGCGCGGTGGAGATGGCGCAGGGCCGGCAGCAGGCGCTCGACGATCTCCCGCGCCGCGGCGATGTGCATCGCCGTGGGGAAGGTGTCGTTGGAGGACTGGCCGCGGTTCACGTGGTCGTTGGGATGGACCGGCGATTTCTGGCCGCGGGCGCCGCCCAGCATCTCGTTGGCGAGGTTGGCGATGACCTCGTTGGCGTTCATGTTCGATTGGGTGCCGGAGCCCGTCTGCCAGACGACGAGAGGGAACTCGTCGTCGAACTTGCCCTGGGCCACCTCCGCGGCCGCCCGGGCGATGGCCTCGGCGAGCCGCGGCTCGAGCTCGCCAAGGTCGCGGTTGACGAGGGCGGCGGCCTGCTTGACGAGCCCGAGCGCCCGGATCAGCGGCGCCGGCAGGCGCTCGCCGCCGATGCGGAAGTTCTGGAGCGAGCGCTGCGTCTGGGCTCCCCAATAGCGGTCCGCGGGAACCTCGATCGGCCCGAAGGTGTCGGTCTCGGTGCGGGTAGCAGCGGCGGTTTGGGCGGCAGGCGACATCGTGGCCTCTTGGGATTGCGGGCGCCGGCCCTAACTTAATCATCGAGGGCTGGCGCATCGACCCTTTCGGGAGGCCTCGTGCACACCGTGACCGCTCCCTTCCGCCCGCCGGCCCCGGCGCCCCGGCGCACGCCGCCCGACGTGTTCGACCTCCTGGCGGCGCTCCGGGACAATCCCTTGACGACGTGGACGGAGGCGCATTTCGAGCAGCTGGTGATCGCCGGCGAAGGGGTGCTCGGCCGGGTGACCGTCGTCCACGATCCGGCGGCGATCCGCCATATCCTCGTCGACAACGCCGCCTCCTACCGCAAGGACGACCTGCAGCGGCGTGTGCTCGCGCCGGGCCTCGGCAACGGGCTTCTCACGGCCGAAGGCGAGGAGTGGAGGGCGCAGCGGCGCACGCTCGCGCCGCTCTTTGCTCCGCGCCGCGTGGCAAGCTTCGTCCCTGCCATGGCCGAGGCGGCGGAGCGTCTCGTGCGGCGGTGGCGGCGACGGGACCGGCGCGTCCTCGACGTCGCCCTGGAGATGACGCGCGTCACCCTCGACGTGCTGGAGCGGACCGTCTTCACGGAAGGGCTGAAGCGCGACCCCGACGCGCTCGGGCGCGCCGTCACCCGCTATTTCGAGGCGCTCGGGCCCATCGATCCCCTCGACGTGTTCGGTCTGCCCGATTGGCTGCCGCGCCTCGGGCGGCTGCGGGCCCGGCCGGCGCTGCGCTTCTTCGACGAGGTGGTGACGGAGCTGATCGAGACCCGCAAGGCGCTGCTCGCCCGCACGGGCGAGGCGCCGCAGGACCTTCTGACCTTGCTTCTCCAGGCCGCGGATCCCGAAACCGGCCAGGGCCTGAGCGACCTGGAGGTGCGGGCCAACATCGTGACCTTCATCGGCGCCGGGCACGAGACGACGGCCAACGCCCTCTCCTGGGCGCTCTACCTCCTCTCGCAGGCCCCCGCGGCGCGCGAGCGCGTCGAAAAGGAGGCGGATGCGGTGTTGGGCTTGCGGCCCGTCGAGACCGAGGATCTGCCGCGTCTTATCTTCACGCGCGCCGTGATCGAGGAGGCGATGCGGCTTTATCCTCCGGTGCCCTTCATGAGCCGGACGGCGCTCGAAGCCGACCGCATCGGTCGGCTCAAGATCCCGAAGGGGTCGCTGGTGACCATCGCCCCTTACGTGCTGCACCGCCACCGCCGCTTGTGGCAGGACCCCGACGCCTTCCTCCCGGAACGCTTCCTGCCGGAGCATCGCGAGGGCATCGACCGCTACGCCTATCTGCCCTTCGGGGCCGGGCCGCGGGTGTGCATCGGCGCGAGCTTCGCGCTGCAGGAGGCGATGATCGTGCTGGCGACGATCGTCCGCGCCGCCCGGCTCGACCTCGTCGAGGGCCACGTGGTCACCCCGGTGCACCGGGTGACCCTGCGGCCGGGCGGCGGCCTGCCGATGGTGCTGCGGCTTCGCCGTTGAGGGGAAAAGGGAGAGGTTCAGATGCGAACCTCCCTGCCATGCTCCACCGCTCAAAGGCGGTGAGAACACGACGTCCTCCCGCGGGCGGCGGAGCCCGCTTCAGTTCTTCTTGCGGAAGGCGTCGAGGCTGACGACCTCGGCTCCGGCGGCTGGCGGAGCGTCCTCGTCCGCGTCTGCCGCCTTCTTGGCGGGCGGGGGTGCCTTGTCGGGCTTGCCGCCCTTCGCCGCGGCCGGGCGGGCGCTATCGAGAGGAAGCTTGGCGGGGATGCCGGGAGCGGGCGCCGGCGCCGGCACGGCGGACGCCTTCGGTTCTTGCTGGGTGGACGCCTCGCCGGCTTCGGAGGAACTCGCCGGTTCGGCGCCCCCCGTCTCGAACTTCAGCCCGAACTGCACGGACGGGTCGAAGAAGCCGGTGATGGCGTCGAAGGGCACCACGAGGCGCTCCGGGATGCCGGAGAACGACAGTCCCACCTCGAACGCGTGTTCGGTGACCGACAAATCCCAGAACTGGTGCTGCAGGACGATGGTCATCTCCTGCGGGTATTTCTCGCGCAGGCGGCTCGAGACGCGCGCGCCCGGGAAATCGGTCCGGAAGGAGATGTAGAAGTGGTGGTCGCCGAGAAGGCCGTCCCGGGCGGCATCGCCCAGTACCTTGCGCACCACGCCCTTGAGCGCATCCTGCACGAGGAGATCGTAGCGGATCAGGTCTTTCGACATCAGGGCGGGGCCCAAGGCGAGAATGTGAGTGGAGGCTTCTGTTGCCAGGTGCCTCCGAACCCCGCCTAACGGTTGCTAGACCGCCAGGACTTCAGAGTGGTCTTGGGGACCGCTTACGCGGCCACCGCAACCGGAGCATAGTTGTCGTTGGCAACTATTGCCGTGGCCCGATAACGGCGGAACCATGCCGGGCGAAAGTCCGACCTTTACACCCTCGTCGATCCTATTTCGCCCCCGCCAAATCCCAGCCCGCGGGCTGGGATTTGGTGGAGGCGCCGGGTACCGCCCCCGGGTCCGATGGGTTTATTCCGTCGGCCGTTTATCGCCATAGCCGCCTGCCGGCGGCGAAAGGGAATATAGGCGGGGAGGACGGCTTTTGGAAGGGCCGCAAATGCCGGTCCGGGGGCGCAGCCAGGACGGCGGCGAGGGTTCACACGGCTCCTTCCGTCTCAATGTGCAGGACGCGCCCGCAATGCTTGCAATGCACCGCGTCGAAGTCATGCGCCAGGAGGCCGCAATCCGGGCACTCGTGGCGGACCTTGGGCGGGCGGAAGAGCGCCTGCAGGAGGCGCAGGAACAGGCTGACGCCGACGACCATGATGACCACGGCGATGAGCCGGCCGCCCGGCCCGACGAGGGTGATGTCGCCGAACCCGGTCGTCGTGAGCGTGGTGATGGTGAAGTAGAGCGCGTCGATATAGGTCGCGATGCCGGGATTGATGTCGTTCTGCGTCACATAGACGATGGACGTGACGACGAAGATGAACACGAACAGGTTCACCGTCCGCTCGATCACGGTCTCGTGCTGCCGGAACCAGGCCGAGTCGGCCCGCAGGTCCCGGAGGAGATGGTAGGAGCGCAGCACCCGCAGCGACCGCGCCACCCGCAGGAAGCCGAGATTGTCGACGAAGCTCGGCAGCAGCAGGGAGGCGACGACCACGAGGTCGGCCAGGGTGGCGAGGCTGCGCAGGTGCCGACGCTTGTTCGGCTCCACATACAAGCGGGCCGCGAACTCGATCAGGATCGCCGCCGCCAAGGCGAGGTCGAGCGGGACCATCCACCAGGCCTCCCGGGCGACCGAGGCGAGGAGGAACACGGCGATCGTGCCAAGGTCGAAGGCGATGAGGCCATAGCGGAAGCGCCGGGCCCGCGCGCTACCCCCGAAATAGAGCTCGCGCAGCCGCGCATGAAGGGTCGCGCCCCCTGCGGCGCGGCGGCCCGCCCTGGACGAAGACGGTGAATCCTGGATCATGAAGGCCTGACCCGCCGCAGCAAAAGCTTTAACCTCGCCCGGAGGCGAAGACGCCTCTTCTCGCGCCCGAGCCATCGAACCTATCGCGCCCAAGGGGCAGGACGGAATGCGACAGTATCACGACCTTCTCCGCCGCATCCTCGACGAGGGCGTCCGCAAGGACGACCGCACCGGCACCGGCACCCTGTCGGTCTTCGGCCACCAGATGCGGTTCGACCTTGCGGAGGGCTTCCCGCTCGTCACCACGAAGAAGCTGCACCTCAGATCCATCGTCCACGAGCTCCTGTGGTTCCTCTCGGGCGACACGAATGTGCGCTACCTGCAGGAGAACGGCGTCACCATCTGGGACGAGTGGGCGGACGCGGCCGGGGACCTCGGCCCGGTCTATGGCAGGCAGTGGCGCTCTTGGGAGAAGCCGGACGGGGGGACGGTCGACCAGATCGCCTGGCTCGTGGACGAGATCCGGCGCAACCCCGATTCGCGGCGCTTGATCGTCACCGCCTGGAACCCGGCCGACCTCGACCGCATGGCGCTCGCCCCCTGCCACTGCCTGTTCCAGTTCTACGTGGCCAGGGGCCGGCTCTCCTGCCAGCTCTACCAGCGCTCGGCCGACGTCTTCCTCGGCGTTCCCTTCAACATCGCCTCTTATGCGCTGCTCACGCACATGATCGCCCAGGTGACCGGGCTCGCGCCGGGCGAGTTCGTGCACACCCTCGGCGACGCCCACCTCTATCTCAACCATCTCGACCAGGCGCGCCTGCAGCTCGGCCGCGAGCCCCGCTCGCTGCCGCGCCTGCGCCTCAACCCGGCGGTGCGCTCGCTCTTCGATTTCCGCTACGAGGACGTGACCATCGAGGGCTACGACCCGCACCCCGCCATCAAGGCCCCGGTGGCGGTGTAGGCGTGCCGTGAGGCCAAAACGCGCTTGAACCACGAACCCGAGGTTGGCACCTGAGTCTCTCTCCCTTTCCCGGAAGCCTGGAGCGGAGCGCGAGCGCCTGGCCTTCGGTGCCGCAGAGCCCGGCGGCGTCAGATCGCGGCCAGGACCACCATCAGCACGCACAGGCTGATGGTCGAGCAGGTGAAGCCGATGAAGGCCCGCGCCAGGGAGCGCGGCGGGTTCGGATCGATCGGTTCGGCGGAGGTCATGGCGGTCGGCCCCAGCAGGTTCAAGCCAGAAGGAGCGGCGCGGAGGCGAGGCACAGGCAGGCGAGCGTCGCCGCAAGACGCTTGAGAACGGAAACCGACATCATGGCGCGACCTCCACACCGAGCGACGGCGGGGTGAGTACCCTTGCCCGGTTGCTCCCTTATTGCGTGTTGTGTTTCGTCGCCGGTGTGCGATGACACACAGCGTCGGCGGTGCCCGGTCCCGCCTGCCGCCTCGTCTTCGGAAGACCCGTTCACAACCTCATGACCGCCGCCCTACGCCCCGCCCGCCCGGCCGATGCGCCGCTCGTGCTGACGCTCATCCGCGAGCTTGCGGAATACGAGCGCCTCCTCCACGAGGTGGACGCGACGGAGGAGCTGGTGGCCTCGGCCCTCTTCGGAGACAGCCCGCGCGTGTTCTGCGACATCGCCGAGTGGAGCGGTGCGCCGGCCGGCTTCGCCCTGTGGTTCTACAGTTTCTCGACCTTCCGCGGCCGGCACGGCATCCACCTCGAGGATCTCTACGTCCGGCCGGCCCATCGCGGCCGGGGCCTCGGCCGCGCGCTCCTGCAGGGCCTTGCGCGCCGCTGCCGCGACGAGGGGCTGCCGCGCCTCGAATGGTCCGTGCTCGACTGGAACGAGCCCTCGATCCGCTTCTACCGTGCGCTCGGCGCCGTCCCGGTCGATGGCTGGACCAGAAACCGGCTCGACGGGGACGCCCTCGAACGGCTGGCGGCGGCGCCAGGAGCGGCCCCATGAGCAGCGACCCCATGAGCGCGTCGGCCGGCCCCTGTCCCCTGGCGATCGTCGTCGCCGTCGCCGAGAACGGCGTCATCGGGCGCGACAACCGGCTGATCTGGCGGCTGAAGAGCGATCTGCGTCGCTTCCGCGAGCTCACCTGGGGCAAGCCCATGATCATGGGCCGCAAGACCTTCGAATCGATCGGAAAGGCGCTGCCCGGACGCAAGACCGTGGTGGTGACGCGCGATCCGGGTTTTTCGGCCGAGGGGGTGGAGGTGGCCCACGGTTTCGCCGAGGCCGTCGCCCGGGCGATGCGGCTCGCCGGCGAGATGGGTGCGCAGGAGATCGCGGTGGTGGGCGGCGCCGAGATCTACGCGCTCGCCCTGCCCCACGCCTCGCGCCTCCATTTGACGCTCGTCCATGCCGCCCCGGAGGGGGATGTGCGCTTTCCCGACTTCGACCGGTCGGCCTTCCGCGAGGTGCGGCGCGAGGCGCGGCCGAAAGGACCCGACGACGAGCACCCCTTCACCTTCGTCGAGCTCGAGCGCACGCAGCCGCTGGGGCCCGCCTGAGCCAGGCGCGAACGTCCGGCGTGGCTTGGCGCGAACCTCCCACTGGGGCTCAGGCGCCACCCTTTCCACACCCTCCACCCTTTACGGATGCGTGGAGCGCGAAGCGCGGAACGCAGTCCGGGACGGAAGCGCAACCACTTGCTGCGCAGCAGCGCCTTATGGGTGGCGCCACAGAAGAGGCGCAGCCGCGCGGCAAGAGTTATGGCGCTTCCGTCCCGGACGGCTTTCCACTCCGCTCACGCTCCGTTCCACGCTTCCAGAAAACGGCGCGAGCGCGCCTTGCAGGCGCCCCGGGCGGGGCTAAGCTGACGCATCCTGTTGACGCTGTTCGGGCGCGCTCCCATGTGCCAGCCTTGACAGGCGCGTCAAACAACACTCACAACCGCGCCCGACGATCGATCACGCACAGTCCGGGCAGCCGGAAAAAGGACAGGCGTCATGCCTTGGAGCAATCAGAGCGGAGGAGGCCCGTGGGGCCAGCGCGGGCCGGGCGGCGGCCCGTGGGGCTCGGGCCCGTCAGGGGGCGGCGCGCCGCCCGACCTTGAGGAGATCCTGCGCCGCAGCCAGGACCGGCTCAGGAACATCATTCCGGGCGGCGGCGGCATGGGCCGCAAGGGCCTCGCCGTCATCGTGCTGGCCGCGCTTCTTCTCTGGCTCGCCACCGGCTTCTACACGGTGCGGCCGAACGAGGTCGGCATCAACATGATCTTCGGCCGCTACACCGGCTCGACGGGGGAGGGGCTGCGCTACAACTTCCCCTATCCGATCGGCCGGGTGGAGAAGCCCGATGTCCGCCAGCGGCGGACCATCCCCATCGGCTACCGTCCGGGCGCGCAGGGGCGCGGCCGCGACGTCCTCGAGGAAAGCCTGATGCTGACCGGGGACGAGAACATCGTCGACATCGACTTCGACGTCCAGTGGAGCGTGAGCCCGGCCCGCGCCCAGGATTTCGTGTTCAACCTCCAGAACCCGGAGGGGACCATCAAATCCGTGGCCGAGAGCGCCATGCGTGAGGTGGTGGGGCGCCGCCAGATCCAGAACATCCTCACCACCGAGCAGGCGAGCATCGCCGCCGAGGTCAAGGACATCGTCCAGAGCACCCTCGACGCCTATGGGGCGGGCGTCATCGTCGAGGTGGTGCAGATGATCGCCGTGCAACCGCCGGCCCAGGTGCGCGAGGCCTTCTTCGACGTGAACGCGGCGCAGCAGGACGCCGAGCGCGTCCAGAACGAAGCCCGCACCTATGCCAGCCAGGTGGTGCCGCGCGCCCGCGGCGAGGCCGCCCAGCGTCTGCAGCAGGCGGAAGCCTATCGCGAGCAGGTGGTGGCCGAGGCGACCGGCCAGGCGGCGCGCTTCAACCAGGTCTATGAGGAGTACCGCAAGGCTCCCGCAGTGATCCGCGAACGGATGTTCATCGAGACCATGGAACGCGTCCTCGGCGGCATGGACAAGATCATCATCGACCAGGGCAATGGCGCAGGCCAAGGCGTCGTGCCCTATCTTCCCCTCAATGAGCTCCAGCGCCGGCCCCAGACGGGCGGCCAGCCCCAGCAGGGAGCCGTCCGATGAACGCCAACCTCATCCGCACCGGCGCGCTCGTCCTTCTCGCCGCGGTGCTCGTCGTGTTCTACACGGCGACCTTCGTCGTGCAGCAGACCCAGCAGGTGATCGTCCTCCAGTTCGGCCGGGTGCGGACGGTCGTGACCGAGCCGGGGCTGTATTTCAAATGGCCCTTCATCGAGAACGTCGTGACTCTCGAGAAGCGGGTCCTCGACCTCGATCTGCCGGTGCAGACCGTCCTTTCCGCCGACCGGCAGAACCTGGAGGTCGACGCCTTCGCGCGCTACCGCATCTCGAAGCCGCTCCAGTTCTACCAGACGGTGAACTCCATCCCGGTCGCGAACCAGCGGCTGGCGAGCTTCGTGAACTCGTCGATGCGCAACGTGCTCGCCAGCGCCTCGCGCGACGCCATCGTGCGCACCGACCGCGCGGCGCTCATGAACCGCATTCAAGATGACGTGAACCGGCAGGCCCAGAACCTTGGCGTCGAGATCATCGACCTGCGCCTGACCCGGGTCGATCTGCCGGCGGCGAACAGCCAGGCGGTCTATCAGCGCATGCAGACGGAGCGCCAGCGCGAGGCGGCGGATTTGCGCGCCAACGGCCAGCAGCAGGCGGCGACCATCCGTGCCCGGGCCGATCGGGAGGCCACGGTGATCCTCGCCGAGGCCACGCGCCAGGCGGAGGAGTTGCGCGGCCGGGGCGATGCGGAGAAGAACCGCATCCTCGCCGAAGCCTTCGGGCGGGACCAGGACTTCTTCACCTTCTTCCGGTCGATGCAGGCCTATGAGGCCGGGCTCAGGCCCGGCGACACCCGCATGGTCTTGAGCCCCAACAGCGAGTTCTTCCGCTACTTCAACGACCCGACGGGACGAGGGCGGGGAGGCGACAACGGCGCCGCGACGACGGGCGCCACCGGCGCGCCGCCGCAATAGATCCGTCGCATGAGCGACCTCATCGCAGCCCTCGGCCTTGCCTTGGCGGTCGAGGGCCTCTTGTTTGCGGCCTTCCCCGACGCGGTGCGGCGGGCGATGCTGGAGGCGGCCGAGACTCCCAGCGAGCGGATGCGCCTCATCGGCCTCCTCTCCGCCGCCATCGGGGTCGTGGTGGTCTGGGCCGCGCGCAAGCTCGGCGCTTGAGCAAGGGTCGCGCTTCTGCCGCAATCCGCCTTGAATGCAGGCGTGCGCGGCCGATGTATAAGGGATCGCCAGAACGAGGATCTGCCATGGCTCAAGTCGTGAACGCTCATGCGCGGCAGGTGGCGCCGCCCGCCCGCGCTCTGGCGGCGCTCGTCGGGGCGTTCGCCCTGCTGATCGTCGTCCTGCCCCTGAACGCCTTTGCGCGGGCGCCCGAATCCTTCGCCGATCTCGCCGAGCAGGTGATGGAGGCGGTCGTCAACATCTCCGCCTCGACCACGGTCGAGACCCGCAACCGCACCCTGCCGCAGCTCCCGCCGGGCACCCCCTTCGAGGATCTCTTCGAGGAGTTCTTCAACCGCCGCGGTCAGGGCGACGGGCCGCGCCCGCCGCGCCGCTCCAATTCGCTGGGCTCGGGCTTCGTCATCGATCCTTCCGGGATCGTGGTCACCAACAACCACGTCATCGGCGACGCCAACGAGATCAGCGTCATCTTCGCGGACGGCCAGCAGCTCAAGGCCGAGATCGTCGGCAAGGACTCCAAGCTCGACATCGCCGTGCTGAAGGTGAAGGCCGACAAGCCGCTCAAGGCGGTCCGCTTCGGCGATTCCGAGAAGCTGCGTCCCGGCGATTGGGTGATCGCCATCGGCAACCCGTTCGGGCTCGGCGGGTCGGTGACGGCCGGCATCGTCTCGGCGCGCGGCCGCAACATCCAGTCGGGGCCTTATGACAACTACATCCAGACGGACGCCGCCATCAACAAGGGCAATTCGGGCGGTCCCTTGTTCAACATGGACGGCGAGGTGGTGGGCATCAACACGGCGATCCTGTCGCCGAGCGGCGGCTCGGTCGGCATCGGCTTCGCCGTGCCCTCCGCCATGGCGGTGCCGGTCATCGAGCAGCTCCGGCAATATGGAGAGACGCGCCGCGGCTGGCTCGGCGTGCGCATCCAGAACGTGGACGAGGCCACCGCCGAGGCGCTCGGCATCGGCGCGCCCCGCGGCGCCCTCATCGCCGGCGTCGACGAGAAGGGGCCGGCGAAGCCCGCCGGGCTCGAAGTGGGCGATGTGATCGTCCGGTTCGACGGCGTCGAGGTGAAGCAGTCGCGCGATCTGCCCCGCATCGTCGCCTCTACCCCGGTGGGCAAGACCGTCGAGGTCACCATCATCCGCAAGGGCAAAGAGGAAACGAAGAAGGTGACGCTCGGCCGGCTCGAGGACAATGACCGCCAGGCGAGCCTCAACCAGCCGCCGGCCGACCAGCCGAACGTGGTGCGGCGGGCGCTCGGGCTCGAGCTGTCCGGCCTCACCGAGGAGCTGCGCCGGCGCTACGGCATCAAAGAAGGCCTGAAGGGCGTCGTCGTCACCCGCGTCGATCCCTCCTCCTCGGCCGCCGACAAGCGCATCCAGGCCGGCGAGGTGATCGTCGAAGTCGGCCAGGAGCCCGTGTCCTCGCCTGCCGATGTGAGCCGGCGCATCGAGGCCCTGAAGAAGGAGGGCAAGAAGTCGGCGCTCCTGCTCGTCGCCAATGCCCAGGGCGAGGTGCGCTTCGTCGCGGTGTCGATCGAGTAGGCGCGCGCGCAGAGCGGAAAACGGAAGGGCGGCCTCAGCGCCGCCCTTCTTCGTTGGCCGGCTCGGGCGGCGCGAGTCGCTTCATCAGCTCCCGGATGTCGAAGTCGTCGGTGATAAGGTCGCTCAGGCTGAAGGGGCACTCGGCCGGGACTGACGGCGATAGGGCTTCTTCATGCGCGTCGAGGCTGACGCGCGCCTGCTTGATGGCGCGCCTCCATATGAGTTGAAGATCGAGCCATTGCGCCATCGAGGGCGTGTAGCGGGCGCTGAGCTCGCCGTAGAAGGCAGCGATTTCGTCGCGCCAATGCTCCCCTGAAGGAGCCTGAGGAACTGATACGGCCTTGATGAGGTGGACGAATATCTGCCGGATGAAGCTCTCGACCGCCGCAAGCTGAGAGTTCCCCACGTCCTCGATCTCCTCGGCGACATGCTCCAAATCGAGCTCGTTCGGCAGGTCCGGTCTTTCCGCCAGCCGGCGCAGAACGGACGCCTGCTGCTGCGACCAGGCGTAGATGTCGCTGTGGTAATCGAAGGGATCGTCCATGGAGGCACCTCGAGGGCGGCAGCTCCCCCAGCTTCGGTCTTATGTCAGTGTAGCGCAAACTCGCTTGCGGCGTAGCCCTGGATGAAAAGGAGCGCGGTGAGGTCGCCGTGGTCGATGCGGGCATGGGCGGCGACGGCGACCGCGGGCTTGGCGCGGAAGGCCACGCCGAGCCCCGCCGCGCCGAGCATGGCAAGATCGTTGGCGCCGTCGCCCACCGCCAGCGTCTCCTCCGGCCCGAGCCCCAGCCGCTCGCGCAGCTCGATCAGCGCGGCAAGCTTCGCCTCGCGGCCGAGGATCGGCTCCTCGACGCGGCCCGCGAGGCGCCCGCCCTCGATGGCGAGCCTGTTGGAGCGGTGCTCGTGAAAGCCGATGCGGGCGGCGATCGGTCCCGTGAACAGGGTGAAGCCGCCGGAGACGAGGCAGGTGTAGGCGCCGTGGGCGCGCATGGTCTGGACGAGGGTGCGGGCGCCGGGAGTGAGCGAGATCCGCTGGCCGATGATCTCGTCGATGACGCTCACCGGCAGGCCCTTCAGGAGCGCCACGCGCTCCTTCAGCGCCGGCTCGAAGGCGATCTCGCCGCGCATGGCGCGCTCGGTGATCGCCGCGACCTCCGCCTTCAGGCCCACATAGTCGGCGAGCTCGTCGATGCATTCCTGGCCGATCATGGTGGAATCCATATCGGCGAGGAAAAGGCGCTTGCGGCGGGCATGGCGGGGCTGGATCACCACGTCGACCGGGGCCGGGGCGATCGCCTCGCGCACCCTGTGCGCGAGGTCGGTGAGGGGCGCCTGCCCCCCGTCGGGATCGACCTCCCACGAGCCGAAGATGTCGAGGGCGGCGACGGGATAGGTGTGCGGCGGGCGCGGATCGGCGATCTGCGCCTTCGGCAAGACGCCCGCCGCCCGCTGCGCCGTCGTCTGGGTGATGACGGGCTCGCGCGGATTGCAGATCAGGGTGGCGACGTAGAACATCCGGCCGTTCGCAGCGGAAGCGTCAGACATGGCGATCAGGGCCGTTCTCATCGCAGGACCGACAGCGTCGGGCAAGTCCGCCCTCGCGCTCGCCCTCGCCGGCGAGCGGGCGGGGACGGTGATCAACGCCGACTCCATGCAGGTCTACCGCGACCTGCGAGTCTTGACCGCTCGGCCGACGCCCGCCGAGGAGGCGCAGGTTCCGCATCGCCTCTACGGCCATGTGGACGGGGCCGTGAACTTTTCCGTCGCCCGCTACCTTGCCGATGCGCGCCGGGCGCTGGAGGAGGCGGAGCATCGCGGCTTGCTGCCCATCTTCGTCGGCGGCACCGGGCTCTACTTCAAGGCGATGCTCGAGGGGCTGTCCGACATCCCGCCGGTGCCGGATGCCGTTCGCGACGAGGTGAGGCGGGCGGGCGAAGGCCGCCCGACCCTTGAGCTCCATGCGCAGCTCATGGGGCGCGACCCGGCCGCCGCGGCGCGCGTCGCCCCGAGCGACCGGCTGCGCATCCTGCGGGCCCTCGAGGTGCATGCGGCGACAGGCCGCTCCATCACGGAGTTCCAGGGCCGCAAGTCCGGCGCGCTTCTCTCCGAGCACGACACGCTGCGCGTCTTCCTGGCCCCGGATCGAGCGGCGCTTCGGGAGCGCATCAACGCCCGCTTCAAGACCATGATCGCCGAAGGCGCGCTCGAGGAAGCGCGCGCCCTCGCCGAGCGCCGCCTCGATCCGCTCCTGCCGGTGATGCGCGCCCATGGGGTGCCGGCGCTCATGGCGCATCTGCGCGGGGAGATGACGCTCGAGGAGGCCATCGCCCGCGGCCAGGCCGACACGCGCGCCTACGCCAAGCGCCAGTTCACCTGGTTCCGCCACCAGATGCCGGGCTGGATTGCGGCCGCGCCGGAAGAGGCGCACGAGGTCGTCCGCGCCGCCATGCGCAGCGCCGCAGATCCCCTGCCCCCGGGCGGGGGATGGTAGCGCAGGGGCGGGGCGTCGATGCGCCGATGGCGCTTCTGCGCAGGGAGGTTGCCGAGGAGGTTCGCGCCTTAATGCCCGCCGCCGGTGAACATCTGGTAGAAGGTGATCACGATCTCGAAGACGATGAGGAGGACGATGATCAGCTCGAGGCGGATCGAGCGCTCCGTGTCGATGAGGTCGGTGAGCGCCTTGGCGGTGTCGGCGATGACGGCGAGCTTGCGGTTGAGCGCGTCCGCGCGCTCCTTCAGCTCGTACTCGTCCTCGAGCCGCGCATAGAGCCGCTCCAGGTCCGGCCGGTCCCACAGGGCGTCCGGCTTCTCGCCCACCGCCACGCGGCCCGAGACGCGCTGCTGCACGAGGAGCGCATTGCCGATGAGCTTCAGCATGGCGCGCCGCCCGCCGGGCGTGCGTCCCTTCTCGGCGAGCTCCCGCGCGAAGGGCTCGATCACCTCGAACACCGCCGCCACCTCGTGTTCGTCGCGGGCGAGGGCGACGCTTTTCGCCAGGGCGTCGGCGACGAGAAGCAGGCGCTCCGGATCGAGGGAGCGCACATAGATCGGCCCGCCGGGCGGGATCTGCTCGTCCTTGTCCGTGGACAGGGCGATGACCTCCGTCTCCTCCTCGCGCCGGACGAACTCCCCCTGCACCCGGTGGCGGACGCTGCGGATGACGTCGTCCTCCTCGAGCGGGGTGAGGCCGACGAGGACCACCGCGCCGTAGCGGAACAGGGCGGCGAAGCCGTTGGCGCCGACCCGGAAGGCCAGCGGGTTGGTGGACAGCACGTCGCTGCGCTCGAGGCCAGCAATGTCGATGCGGTCGCCGATGAGGAGGGCGCGGGCCGTGACGCGGGTCTCGGGGCTCAAGGCTTCGATGGGGGCGGACATGAAGGGCGTTGGCGGGACTGTGACCTTGCGCAGCTTAAGCAAGAAACCGCCTCGCGGCGACGCTTGACCGCTGGTGTCGTCTCCGCTAGCGTCGCGGAACTTTTGGCAAGGTGAGCACGGCGCATGCGCGCGGTTCTTATTGTAACGGGAGCGCCATCGACGGAGCGGAGATAGTCCGCAGGTCCGGTCGGTGGCGCATGCAGGGTCCCTCGGGACCCTTTTTTGTTGCCCGCCTCTCCCGTTTCCCGGGAGAGGCGGACAGCAGGGCCGCACCAACCACCTCTCCCGTGAAACGGGAGAGGTCGAGTGCGCGAAGCGCACCGGGTGAGGGCAAGAGGCGCTGCCCTCACCCCGACCCTCTCCCGCAAGCGGGAGAGGGGGACAGTAGCGTCGCGTCAAACTTCCTCTCCCGTGAAACGGGAGAGGTCGAGTGCGCGAAGCGCACCGGGTGAGGGCAAGAGGCGCTGCCCTCACCCCAACCCTCTCCCGCAAGCGGGAGAGGGAGGCAGTAGCGTCGTGGCACGCGCCTCTCCCGCAAGCGGGAGAGGGGACGTGTCGGAGCGAGACAGGACGAGACGGAGAAAAGCGATGTCCGAGATGATGACCGGGGCCGAGATGGTGATCCGTGCCTTGCAGGATCAGGGGGTCGAGCATGTGTTCGGCTATCCCGGCGGCGCCGTGCTTCCGATCTACGACGCGCTTTTCCACCAGGACAAGGTCAAGCATGTGCTGGTGCGCCACGAGCAGGGGGCGGTGCATGCGGCGGAGGGCTATGCCCGCTCGACGGGCAAGGTCGGCGTCGTGCTCGTGACCTCGGGACCCGGCGCCACCAACGCCGTCACCGGCCTCATGGACGCGCTCTCCGACTCCGTGCCGCTCGTCTGCCTCACCGGACAGGTGCCGACCCACCTCATCGGCTCGGACGCCTTCCAGGAGTGCGACACGGTCGGCATCACCCGGCACTGCACCAAGCACAACTACCTCGTCAAATCGATCGAGGACCTGCCGCGCATCCTGCACGAGGCCTTCTACGTGGCCGCCAACGGCCGCCCGGGCCCGGTGGTGGTGGACCTGCCGAAGGACGTCCAGTTCAAGACCGGCCTCTATGAGCGCCCGCGGGACAACCAGCACAAGACCTATCGCCCGATCGTCAAGGGCGACCCGGACAAGATCCGCGCCGCGGTGGAGCTCATGCGCACGGCGAAGCGCCCCGTCTTCTACACGGGCGGCGGCGTCATCAATGCGGGGCCGGAGGCCTCGCGCCTCCTGCGCGAGCTCGTGCGCCTCACCGGCTTTCCCATCACCTCGACGCTGATGGGGCTCGGCGCCTATCCGGGCTCGGACCCGCAGTTCCTCGGCATGCTCGGCATGCACGGCACCTACGAGGCGAACCTGGCGATGCACGAATGCGACCTGATGATCAACATCGGGGCGCGCTTCGACGACCGCATCACGGGCCGGCTCGACGCCTTCTCGCCCTATTCGCGCAAGATCCATGTCGACATCGACCCGTCCTCCATCAACAAGAACGTGAAGGTCGACATCCCCATCGTCGGCGACTGCCGCCTCGTGCTGGAGGACATGCTGAAGGTGGTCCGCGACGCGCAATACCAGTTCGACCGCGCGGGCATTGCGGATTGGTGGGCCAAGATCGAGCGCTGGCGGGCCCGCCACTGCCTCGCCTACCGGCCCTCGAGCGAGGTCATCAAGCCGCAATACGCGGTCGAGCGCCTCTACCAGCTGACGAAGGACCGCGACGCCTTCATCACCACCGAGGTCGGCCAGCACCAGATGTGGGCGGCCCAGTTCTACAAGTTCGAGGAGCCGAACCGCTGGATGACCTCGGGGGGGCTCGGCACCATGGGCTATGGGCTTCCCGCCGCCATCGGCGTGCAGATGGCGAACCCGGGCAAGCTCGTGATCGACATCGCGGGCGAGGCCTCGATCCTCATGAACATGCAGGAGATGTCGACGGCGGTGCAGTATCGCCTGCCCGTCAAGGTCTTCATCCTCAACAACGAGTACATGGGCATGGTGCGCCAGTGGCAGGAGCTCCTGCATGGCGGGCGCTACTCGGAGAGCTACTCGGCCTCGCTGCCCGACTTCGTCAAGCTCGCCGAAGCCTATGGCGCGGTCGGCATCCGCTGCGAGAAGCCGGGAGACCTCGACGCGGCGATCAAGGAGATGATCACGGTGGAGCGGCCGGTGATCTTCGACTGCGTCGTCGACAAGACCGAGAACTGCTTCCCGATGATCCCGTCGGGCAAGGCCCACAACGAGATGCTGCTCAACGATTATCTCGGCGAGACCGGCGCCGACCTCGGCTCGGTCATCGACGAGAAGGGCAAGATGCTGGTGTGATGGACACGCGAACCCCTCTCCCGCCTGGGAGAGGGGAGCGATGCTGCATTCACCCCGGTGATGCCGCGGGCCACGCCCTTTGATTGGCGCTTTGCCGCTCGTTCGGGGAAACTCGCGACATCCGCTTCTCTGCTCCGAGGATGCCCCATGCCCACGCTCATCATCGCCAACAAGTGCCACTCGTCCTGGTCGCTGCGACCATGGCTCCTCATGCGCGAGTTCGGGATCTCCTTCGACGAGGTGCTGATCCCCTTCTCCGACCCGATCGGCAACGCCGAGTGGAAGGAGAAGGTCCGCAAGTATTCGCCTGGCGGCAAGGTCCCGGCCCTCGTCGACCGCGACGCGGTGGTGTGGGAATCCATCGCCATCATGGACTATCTCGCCGACCTCTATCCCGACCTGCCCGTCTGGCCCAAGGGACGGCCGGCACGGGCCATGGCGCGCTCGATCGCGGCGGAGATGCATGCCGGCTTCGCCGCCCTGCGCAAGGCCTGTCCGATGAATCTCGGCAAGAAGTTCGCGGCCCGCGACCGCGGTCCCGAGGTGGCGAAGGATGTGGCCCGCATCGTCGAGATCTGGACCACGGCGCGGGAGCGCTTCGGCCAGGGCGGACCGTTCCTCTTCGGGGCCTTTTGCGCCGCCGACGCCATGTACGCGCCGGTGGTGACGCGCTTCGAGACCTATTCGCTGCCGGCAGATCCGGTGTGCCGGCGCTACATGGACGCCATCCTGGGCACCGAGGGGTTCCAGGAATGGCGGGCCGCGGCCCTCGAAGAACCCTGGATCGTGCCGGAGGACGAGGTGGACGAGGAACCGATCGAGGTCTACCGCAAGGCGGCGTGACCCCTCCTTCCCCGCGAGGGGAAGGTGGCGGCCGAAGGCCGACGGAAGGGGCGGCCGCGCGATCCTTCCCCGCGAGGGGAAGGTGTCAGCCGCAGGCTGACGGAAGGGACGGCGGTGCCAACTTCTCGAGTGTTGGTGCTTCCACCCCACCCCGGCCGCGCTTCCGGCGCGACTCGGCCCTCCCCTCGCGGGGAGGGAGGGGCGGCGCTATCCTTCCCCGCGAGGGGAAGGTGGCCGGAGCGAAGCGGAGGTCGGAAGGGGCGGCGGCGCTACGTCTCAGAACGTAGCGCCGCCGCGCCACCCCGGCCGCGCTTCCGGCGCGACTCGGCCCTCCCTCGCGGGGAGGGATGGCGGGCGCGGCGTGAGACGCATTCATGGGGCGATCCACCCCAAACCCTCCCTTGCAGGGGAAGGGCAGAGGCGAGACAAGATGAACGCGATGAACACCCACTATCCCGATCCCACCCGCGTCGAGCCCATCAACCGGCACACCCTCGCCGTGATCGTCGACAACGAGCCGGGGGTGCTGGCGCGCATCGCCGGCATGTTCTCGGGCCGCGGCTACAACATCGAAAGCCTGACCGTCTCCGAGACCGAGCACCAGAAGCACATCTCGCGCATCACCATCGTCACCGCCGGCACCAACGCGGTCATCGAGCAGATCAAGAGCCAGCTCGAGCGGCTCGTCCCCGTGCACCGGGTCGTCGACCTCACCCTCCAGGGCGAGGCGATCGAGCGCGAGCTGTGCCTCGTGAAGGTGGTCGGCACGGGCGATCATCGGGTCGAGGCCCTGCGGCTTGCCTCGGCCTTCGGGGCGCGCACGCTCGACGCCACGCTCACCTCCTTCGTCTTCGAGCTCACCGGGGCGACGGACGACGTGGAGCGCTTCATCAACCTCATGACCGCCGTCGGCCTCGTCGAGGTCTCCCGCACCGGCATCGCCGCCATGAGCCGGGGCGCGGAGGGGATGTAGTCCTGGAGAGGTCGCGGCCGGACCGGTCGCGCGCCGCATGTGCGTCGGCGCATGGCGGGGGCGGGATGAAACCTGAAAGCTGCCGTGCGGTAATCGGGCGGTAATCCTTTGCTGCGAGGCTGCCTGACGGTCGATGGCTCGAACGAGGACGCCATGCAGGCACAGCTTCACGACGCAGTCGCGATCGCGGCGGTGGCCGCCGCGCTCATGCTCCTCGTCTTCTCCGTGGCGGCGCCGGGCGCGCTCGTGCTGAACGGGGAGCCGCCGCCTTACGTCGAGGCGAGCTGACCCCTCTCAGCGGCTCGACGAGCGCAGGACCGCGCGGGCCTCGTCGAGGAGACGATAGGATTTCTCGATCTGGGCGCGCGCCTCGCTCACGTGCCGGCGCACCTCCTCGACCGCATCGGCCGGCCGGGGGAAAGGAGCGTCCTCGCGGATCGCCGCGGCCGCTTCCGCCTTGTGGCTGCGTCTTGGCATAATGCGCCTCCCCTGTTCGAGGCCTCCGACGCCGCCGTCATCTTACCATGGCCGGCCCCTGGCCGGGAGCCTCGCCTGCGTCTTGCTCCGCGACTTGCCCCGTCGCGTCTCAAGGCCGGGGCGCGCCGCGCTGCGGCCCGCCATCGCCCTCGCCGCGCAGGGACCTCGACACCTCGTCCGCCCAGGAGCGCGGCGCCGCCGAGGGCGGGGAGGAGGACCGCTTCGGGGAGGAAGGCTCCGCCGACCGGCCGGCCGGCTCGCCGGAGCTTGGGGGCGCCTCGCGCCGCCCCGCCGGGCCGGCGGCAGGGCCCTCGCCCGGCTGGGCCCAGCCCTGGCCCTGGGGAACGACGAGCAACAATCCAAGAAGGAGCGGCCACGCAACTCTCACCACCTGCTCCGCCGTCGATACCACGACCGCAACGCCCCCGCCGGGCTCGCCTCAAGCCCAAGAGCTCGCCTCAAGCCAAGAGCTCGCCTCAAGCCAAGAGCTCGCCTCAAGCCAAGAAAGGAGGCCCGGCCTTGACGGGCCGGGCCTCCCCGGCCCCGCCCCCAGGGTTTACGACCTGCAAGGCGGGTGCGGTCTCAAGAGGTTTCATCCATGTCAGCAACCGGTCAACGCGGCCTCGTGGCGCGGGTTTCAGCGCGGCCTTGAAAGAAAAACCCTCCCCCGCGGCGGCGGAGGAGGGCGGAAGTTCTCAGGAGGAAACGACCAAGCTGGCCTGGTCGCGTCCCAGATTGGGACGGAAAGGTTAACGGCGGGTTAACTGGCGGGTTAACTCTTGCCCGCCGCCAGAGGACCGACCTCCTGACGGCGGCCACACAAGAGGAAGACCCGTGATGCCGCCCGCCAGGAAGGGCGGGGGCCTCTATCCCGCCTCGCTCGGCCGCGCGCTCCCGGAGGGTTCGGCCGTCCCGGGAACATCGGGGTCGATGCCGAGGACCTCCTGGAAGGCGCGGGCGAGATCCGCATAGACCTCTTCGAGCTCCTCCGGGGTCATGTCCTTCTCCGCCTTCTCCAGCGTCTGACGCGACGGCGCCGGGCGGGCGCTCGCCTCCAGGCGCTCCAGGCGCTCGAGCACGTCGACGACGGTCTTGAGCGCCGCCGGGTCCGGCTCCTCGGCGGCCTCGAGAAGGCGGGCATGGACGTCGAGCGCCCGCCACAGGCGGTCGAGCCGCTCCTGCCGGCGCTCGCCCTGCGAGGGGAGGGGCGGCGCTGCCGCCGCCGGCGTTCGGCCGATGCGGGGCGCCGGCCGAGCGTTCGCCGCCGCCAGCACGTCGGCGCGCACCTCGTGTCCGTAGCGCCACGCGCTCGTCGCCGACACGCCGACCTCGCGCCCGATCTCCTCGAAGGTCAGCGAGGGGTCGCGGGCGAGGGCGAGGATCGCGTTCCGGTCGGCCATAGGCAGGCGGGGGCGGCGGTTCATGGCGGCTTCCTTTCGTGAACGGGCGGAACGTCCGTTTCCTGGCTGATGCAAATAATCCTAAATAGGATGATTGTCAAATCACAACTTTCCGCCGTCCTCGACCGCTTTCCTCACGGTTCAGGGATCACTCCTTCTTCACAATCCCATCACCGATCATCGTTTGTGGTGATGACCGGCGGGTCTTAAAACGCGGGCCATGGCCAAGGCCTATGCTCCGCCTCTGTCGCCGCCGGCCGGCCGCTTGTCGGCTGCCGATGCGGGCCTTTACGCCGTCCTCGTCTTCGTCTGGGGCACGAGCTGGATCGCCCTGAAGATGCAGCTCGGCGTGGTGGCCCCGGAGGTCTCGACCCTGTGGCGTTTCGCGCTCGCCGCGGCGCTCATGTGGCTGTGGGCGTGGGCGCGGGGCGAGCGCCTGCGCCTGTCCGCCGGCGACCATGGGCGCCTTGCGCTCTCCGGCGCGCTCCTCTTCTCCTCGAACTTCGTGCTGTTCATGTATGGCGGCCGGCACATCCCCTCCGGCCTCATGGCGGTGGTGTTCTCCCTCGCCTCGATCCTCAACCTGATCCTCAGCGCCGTGCTCCTGCGCCAGAGGATCGAGGGGCGGGTGGCGGCGGGCGGCCTTCTCGGCTTTGCGGGCGTCGGGCTTCTGTATGCGCCCCAGATCGCCGGCGCGGGCTTCGACGGCAAGGCGCTGGCCGGCCTTGGCCTGTGCCTTGCGGGCACGCTCTCCTTCTGCCTCGGCAACATGGTCTCGACGGTGATCCAGCGCCGGGGCGTCTCGATGCTGGCGGCGAGCGCCTGGGGCATGACCTATGGGGTGGCGACGCTGGCGCTCCTCAGCCTCGTCCGGGGACAGGCGTTCATCCTCGAAGGGACGCCGGCCTATCTCGGCTCTCTCGTCTATCTTGCCACCTTCTCCTCGGTGATCGCCTTCGCCTGCTACCTGACGCTTCTGCGCCGCATCGGCGCGGCCCGGGCCGGCTATGCCACCGTGCTCTTCCCGCTCGTGGCGCTCACCATCTCGACCCTCTTCGAGGGCTATGCCTGGACTTGGCCCGCGCTCCTGGGCGCCGCCCTGGCCATCGCGGGCAACGTGCTGGTGCTGCGGCGATAGGGCAGCCGCCGGAGCCTGCGCCGGAGGGCTAAGACCGGGGGGGGGGGGGCGCCTGAACCACGATGATAAAGTTCGCACCTGAACCTCTCCCGCCCTGGACTGCGTTCCGCGCTCCGCGCTTCACGCATCCGGGAAAGGGCAGCGGGGGCTACTCGGCCGCCTCGACCAACGCCGCCGTGCGCCCGGCGCCGAGATTGTCGAGGCTCTGCCGGATCTGGAAGGCGAGGGCGTCGGCGAGGGGGTTCGGCTCGCGGCGATTGCGCACGAGGCCGATCTTGCAGGAGGGCAGGGCCGGGAAGCCGTCGGAGGGGCCGAGGACCCGCATGCCGGAGCGGATCGCGCTCTCCGGCAGCACCGACACGGCCAGCCCCGCCGTCACCGCCGCTCCGACCGCAGTCGAATGCCAGCTCACGAACAGGATGCGGAAGGGGCGGCCGGCCCGCTCCAGCGCCTCGCAGGCCGATTGCCGCCAGTCGCAGGTGGGCCGCCCGAGCGCCAGGGGCACCGGGCTTTCCTCATGGACCGCGTGGCGCGCCGAGGTCACCCACAGGAGCTGCTCGACGCGCACGATCTCGGAGGGGCCGCGGCGGTCCACATGGGTGATGATCGCAAGGTCGAGGTCGCCGTTCTGGATGCGGTCGAGCAGGTTCGGCGTCGGCTCGCACACCACCGTGCATTCGGCGCGGGGGTTGGCGCGGGAGAAACGAGCAAGGATCTCAGGCAGATAGCGGTCGGCGTAATCGTCCGGCAGGCCGAGGCGCACCCGGCCGGCAAGGTCCTCCTCGTTGAAGGAGGCGACGCATTCCGCATTGAGCTGCACGATGCGCCGGGCATAGTCGAGCAGGCGCTCGCCGTCCTCGGAGAGCCGCGAGGCACGCCCGTCGCGGGCAAAGAGCGGCCGGCCGACCCTCTCCTCGAGGCGCTTCATCTGCATCGACACCGCCGACTGGGTCTTGTGCACCTGCTCCGCCGCACGGGTGAAGGAGCCGGTGTCGGCAATGGCGACGAAGGTGCGGAGCTGCTCGATGTCGAGGAGATGGGGCACGGCCGGCGTCCGTCATCAATTGTAATGATCCGTCATATCTCGATCATTCGCTTTTGTCATGCCTCAGGCCGTGCCAGTCTCTTCCCGCCCCAAGCCGGGCAGGTTGCCTCGCGCGAATCGCGCCACCGGCCGGCATCATACAGGAGTTCGCCATGTCTGGGAAGATCTTCTCAAACGTCTCGATCGTCCCGGGACATTCGCTCCGCCGCGGCCTCGCCTGCGTGGTTGAAGGGGCGATCGAGCTCGCCATTGCCCTGCGGAACCGCCGCGAGGTGGCGCGCCTTGCCGAACTGGACGACCGCATGCTGAAGGATATCGGCCTCGTCCGCAGCGACGTCGCCGGCGCGCTCGCCGAGCCCTATCACGTGGATCCCTCGGCAGTGCTGTGGGTTCGACGGGTGGAGCGCCGCCATGGATCTTGCCCGGCTCGGGTGAGCAGCCCCAGCCCGTGACGACGGCCGGTGAGCAAAGCTCCGCGACCGCTATCGACGGCCGGGGCTTGCTCCCCAGACCTGATCGAAGATGTTCTGGAGGGTGGCCAGGTACTGTTCGACGTACTGCTCCTGGGCCTGACGGCCGGTCGCCAGGGCCTGTTCCCAGCCGGCCGCCGCCGCCTTTTTTTCCGGTTCCGCCGGGGGCGGCGCGGACTTCCCCGCGGCCTCGGGCGCTTGGCCCGTCATGGCGCGCAGCATCTCGGCCCAGGCCTCAGCTGCTGCCGCCATCGAAGGTTCCTGCTGCGGGCTCTTGCGGTCCGCGGCGCCGGGCGTGCCCGGAGCGATCATGCGCTGCATCATCTCGGCCCAGGCCGCATAAGGTCCTTCGGGCCGGCTGCCCGGCGCCTGGCCTTGCGCCGCTCCGGGGAAGAAGCCTGAAGCCTGCTCCGCCGCCCCTTTCATCATCGCGGCGGCGATCACCGGCATGATCTGCTGGAGAGCCTGGGCGCTGACCCCGCTCCAGGCGGCCGCGGCATCGGCAATCCGGCGGCTGAGGTCCGGGCCGCCGAAGATCTGCGCCAGCGCCTGCGCTCCCTGCTGCTGCGCCTGCGCCAGCGCCTGCACCGGATCGTCGAAGGTTTGCGGCTGCGGAGCGGCCCAGCTCTTCCACAAGGTGGCGAGAGTTGCCGGGTTCGTCGCCTGCCGCTGCAGCCCCATGAGGAAGGCCGGAGTCAGCGCGGCCACCGCCCGCATCATCTCCTCCTGGGACAGGCCGAACTGACGGGCCCAGGGCTCGAGCCCCGCTGCGCCGCCGCGCAAGAAATCCAGCGGATTGAACACGCTCGAAGGTCCCCTGTTTCGACCGAACCACCCTAAACGATGCCGACGCAAGGATAAATGACGAGCTTCGTCTTGGGTCCGCCTCAGGGCGCGGCGAACTCGTCCTCCCCGATGATGTCCCGGGTTTCGCGGCTCAAGCCATGCGGCTTGAGCTTCGGTGCAACGAGCGGCTCAGGTTCGAGGCGCGTGCCGTGGAGGAGATCGGCCCCGCCCATGATGCCCTCGCTCTTCTGCATGACGAGACGGGCGATGTCCCGACGCCGCACATCGGCGGTGACGGCGGCCGCCGCGGCCGGCTCGACGCCGAGCTCCTCGAGCGTCGCCTGGCCGAAGCTCAGGGCCGATTCGAAGGTCTCGCGGACCTGCACGTCCACCTGCAGCCGCATGAGATCGATGGCGTGAATGCGGTCATAGGCCCGCACGACGGTTCTCACTTGCGGGAACTCGTGATGCACGAGCTCCACGATCCTCAGCGCCGCCTCCCGGTCATCCACGCAGACGCAGACCACCTTCATGCGCGCGATCCCGGCCGCACGCAGCACGTCGAGACGGGTGCCGTCCCCGTAATACACCCGGAACCCGAACCGTGCCGCGCTTCTGATCCTGTCCACATTGCGGTCGATCACGGTGACCGTCACCCCTTGGGCAAGGAGGACCTGATTGACCACCTGTCCAAAGCGCCCAAATCCGATCACCAGGGCGCGCCCGTCGCTGTCTTCGAAGCCCTCGGGCTCCGGTTCGGCCTCCGCCCGCTGGGTCTTCTCGAGGGCAAGGTCGAAGGCCTTGGCCGTGAGCGGCGCCAAGACCATGGTGAGGGCAGCCAGGGCCGTGCAGAGCTGCGTCGTGGAGGCGGCGAGAAGGCCGAGATGCGTCGCCTCGGGCAGGAGCACGAAGGCAAACTCGCCGGCCGTGGCGAGCAGCGCCGCGCCGCGCAGCGCGTCGCGCCAGGGCGAGCCGAAGGAGCGCAGGAGCAGCCCGGTGAGGGCGATCTTGGCGAACACGACGCCCAAGGTCGCGGCAAGAAGCCCGGGCCAATGGGCGCGCACGAGGGTGGCGTCGATCGACATGCCGACGCTCATGAAGAAGAGCCCCAAAAGAATGCCGCGGAATGGCTCCACATCCGCCTCGAGCTGGTGACGGAAGTCCGACTCGGCGAGGAGAACGCCGGCGAGGAATGCGCCCATGGCCATGGACAGCCCCACCTTGTCCATGAGCAAGGCCGCACCGAGCACCACGAGGAGCGCCGATGCGGTCATGACCTCGCGCGCCCCGCTTGCGGCGAGGAGGCGGAAGAAGGGGTTCAGCCCATAGCGGCCCACCAGCACCACGGCGCCAAGGGCGGCCACCGCCCGTCCCGCGCCGACGAGCGCATCGAGAGAGGCGTCCGCCTCCGAAACGGCCCCGGCGGTGGCCAGCAGCGGCAGCATGGCGAGCACGGGGGCGATCGAGATGTCCTGGAACAAGAGGATCGCGAAGGATCGCTGCCCGTAGGCCGCCTGCAGCTCGCCGCGTTCCTCGAGGATTTGCAGGGCGATCGCCGTCGCGGAGAGCGCAAGCGCGATCCCGACCACCGTGCCTGCCTGCGGGGTGAGCCCCAGCGCCACCGCGGCCGCTCCGAAAACGGCGGCTGTGGCCGCAAGCTGCGCGAAGCCGAGGCCGAAGATGTCCCGCCGCATGGACAGAAGCCGGGACACCTTGAGCTCCAGCCCCACGATGAAGAGGAGGAGCACGACGCCAAGCTCTGCGACGCCGAGCACCGTCTCGGTTTCGGCGATGAGCGACAGCCCGGACGGTCCGATGACGACCCCGGCGGCAAGATAGCCGAGGACGGCGCTCTGACCCATGGCGCGAAAGAGCGGGACGGCCACCACCGCCGCGGCGCAGAAGGTGAGAACGGGCGGAAGGAAGCTCGTGTGCGAGGCATCGGCCATCAGGGGCGTCCGGCTGGGAGGGGCTTTGCGGCGGGCAAGAACCCTTAGCGCGCCGCGCGCCCTGGCGGGAGCCGGTCTGGTGCCGGACGGTCATCGCCCGCCGCGCTTGACAGGGCCCCAAGCGCTCTCGCACATGGCTTGCGATGAGCTCGAAGCCCCCTCTCGACATTCTGCTGTGCGCCCCGCGGGGCTTCTGCGCCGGGGTGGTCCGGGCCGTGGACGCGGTCGAGCGGGCGCTCGCGCTCTACGGGCCGCCGGTCTATGTCCGGCACGAGATCGTGCACAACAAATACGTCGTCGAGGACCTGCGCCGGAAGGGGGCCGTCTTCGTGCGCGAGCTCGACGAGGTGCCGGACGGGGTTGCGCCGGTCATCTTTTCTGCTCACGGGGTGCCGAAGTCCGTCCCGGCCGCGGCCGCCGAGCGCGGCCTCTTTGCCATCGACGCCACCTGTCCGCTCGTCACGAAGGTCCATCGCGAGGCGCAGATCCACCACAAGCGCGGGCGCCACGTCATTCTCATCGGCCATGCGCGCCATCCCGAGGTGGAGGGCACCCTGGGCCAGCTCCCGCCGGGCGCCATCACCTTGATCGAGAGCTTGGCGGATGTGGAGCGGCTTGTTCCGGCGGACCCCGACAACCTCGCTTACGTGACCCAGACGACCCTTTCGGTGGACGACACGCGCGAGATCGTCGATGCGCTCCGGGCGCGCTTCCCGGCCATCGTGGGCCCCCACAAGGAAGACATCTGCTACGCCACCACCAACCGCCAGGAGGCCGTGAAGCGGGTGGCGCCGATCGTGGACGCGCTCCTGGTGGTGGGCTCCCCGAACTCGTCCAATTCGCAGCGCCTGCGCGAGGTGGCCGAGCGCGCCGGCTGCCCAGCCACGGCGCTCGTCCTGCGGGCGCAGGACATCGACTGGTCGCGTTTCGGCAACATCCGCCGCCTTGGCCTCACGGCCGGCGCCTCCGCGCCGGAGACGCTGGTCGAGGAGATCATCGACGGCTTTGCCGAGCGCTACGCCGTGACCGTCGAGACCGTGTCGACGGCCACGGAAAACGTGTTCTTCCCGCTGCCGCGCGAGCTGCGGGGCGAGGCCGCGGAGTAGGGTCTTGGCCGTCTACACCGAGGTTTCCGACGAGGAGCTCGAAGCGTTTCTTTCGGCCTATGATCTCGGCCAGGTGCTGGCCTGCAAGGGCATCGCCGAGGGGGTCGAGAACTCGAACTATTTCCTCCAGACCACGGCCGGCGCCTTCATCCTCACCCTCTACGAGAAGCGCGTGAGGGAGGAGGATCTCCCCTTCTTCCTGGGCCTGATGGAGCATCTGTCCGCCCGCGGCCTGACCTGTCCTCAGCCGGTGCGCAATCGCGCCGGCCACGCCCTTGGCCGGCTCGCCGGCCGGCCGGCGGCGATCGTGACCTTCCTCACCGGCGTCTCCGTGCGGCGGCCGAACGCCAGGCATTGCCACGCGGTCGGGCGGGCGCTGGCGCAACTCCACGAGGCGGGCGCCGATTTCGGCATGAGGCGCGCCAACGGGCTCTCGCTGCAGAGCTGGCGGCCGCTCTTCGCCCAGGCCGAGGCCGCGGCGGACCAGGTGGCGCCGGGCCTCGCGGAACGCACGCGCCGCGAACTCGCCTATCTCGAAGCCCGCTGGCCCGAAGGCCTGCCCATCGGCGTCATTCATGCCGACCTCTTCACCGATAACGTTTTCTTCATCGGCGAGGAGGTGTCCGGCCTCATCGACTTCTACTTCGCCTGCACCGATCTCCTGGCCTATGACCTCGCTATATGCCTCAACGCCTGGTGCTTCGAGCCGGACGGCTCGTTCAACCTCACCAAGGGGCGGGCGATGATCGTAGGTTACGAGCGCATTCGTCCTTTGAATGATGCGGAGGCAGAAGTGCTTCCGATCCTTTGCCGCGGCTCCGCCCTGCGCTTCATGCTCACGCGCCTTGTCGATTGGCTCAATGTTCCGCCGGGGGCACTCGTGAAGCCGAAGGACCCGCTTGAATACGACCGCAAGCTCGCTTTCCACCGGCATGTCCGCAACGCGGCCGAATACGGCCTCGAGCGATGATTGATCGAGTGACGATCTATACGGATGGGGCCTGCTCGGGAAATCCAGGCCCCGGCGGCTGGGCGGCGCTCCTTCTGTTCAGGGGCCGCGAGAAGGAGCTCTCGGGAGGCGAGCCGCTGACCACCAACAACCGCATGGAGCTGATGGCAGCCATACAGGGTCTTGAGGCGCTGAGCCGGCCGTGCAGCGTCGATCTCTACACGGACTCCCAATATGTCCGGCAAGGCATCACCGAATGGATCCGAGGTTGGAAGGCGCGCGGCTGGCGCACCGCGGACAAGAAGCCGGTCAAGAACGAGGATCTCTGGCGGCGGCTCGACGAGGCCTGCGCGCGGCACGACATCCGCTGGCACTGGGTGCGGGGTCACGCCGACGATCCGCTGAACCACCGCGTTGACGCGCTCGCGGTGGCAGCAATGGCGCCATTCAGGAAGAAGAGGCGTGGAGTGATCGCGACCGGAGAGTAGCCGCGTCGGCACCGTGGTGGATGGTGATCCTTGGCCAGAAGGGCGCTCAGAGCCGCCCCTCATAGGCCGCACGGAAGATGCGCAGTGCGCCCGCCTCGTCGAGGGGAACGGGATTGCCACCGGCGGTCGGGTCCTTTGGCGCCATCTGCGCGATGAGATCCGCCTTGGTGTCATCCACACCGAAGTCCTTCAGCGTGTGCGGCACGCCGATGCGCTGGCGAAGGTCCAGGACGAACTCCAGGAAGGCGTTGAAACTTGCCTCGAGCCCGAGGAAGGCTGCCAGCCGCGCGATCTTCTCTTCTATCGCCGGCCGGTTGAAGGCGAGCACATAGGGCATGAAGACGCCGTTCGTCATGCCGTGATGGGTGTCGTAGAGCGCGCCGACGGGATGGGAGAGGGAGTGAATGGCGCCGAGCGCCTTCTGAAAGGCGGTGGCGCCCATCGCCGCCGCCGACATCATATGGGCGCGCGCTTCAATATCCGACCCCCGAGCGACGGCGCGGTCCAAGGTTTCCTTTACAAGTCGCATGCCCTCGACCGCGATGCCATCCGCAAGCGGGTGATAGAACGGGCCGCAATAGGCCTCGAGGCAGTGCGCGAACGCGTCCATGCCCGTGCCGGCGGTTATGGAAGGCGGCATGCCGACCGTGAGCTCGGGATCGCAGATTGTCACCTTCGGCATCATCAGGGGGTGGAAGATCACCTTCTTGGTGTGGGTGTCCTCATCGGTGATGACGCCGGCGCGGCCGACCTCGGAGCCCGTGCCGGCCGTGGTCGGAACGGCGACGATCGGGGCGATGCCATCCGGATCGGCGCGGGTCCACCAGTCGCCGATGTCTTCGAAATCCCACATGGGCCGCGTCTGTCCGGCCATGAAGGCGACGACCTTGCCGACATCGAGCGCCGAGCCGCCGCCGAAGGCGATGACCCCGTCATGACCACCCGCCTTCAGCATCCTGACCCCTGCCTCGACATTGGCAGCCACCGGGTTGGGCCGGACGTCCGAGAACACGGCACAGCCGATCGAGGCCGCCTCCAAGGAGGCGAGCGCGTTCTTGACCATCGGCATCGCCGCGAGGCGCGGGTCGGTAACAAAGAGGGGACGCTTCATCCCGGCAGCCCGCACTGCCTCCGGCAGCTCCTTGATGCGCCCGGCGCCGAAGCGAATTGATGTCGGATAATTCCAGTTGCCCCGAAGCTGCATGGTGTTCCTCTGTCCCTTGGCTGTATCCCGGGAGCCCACGACCGGGTGATGGGTCTGGCGCTTGATCGCAAAGTCCGAGCTCCGGCTTCATCGGCTCCGGGATGAGAGCGATGAGCGTCCGGCCCCAATCGCCTTCTCCAGGATGTCGAGCGCCCGCATCATCTCCGCCTCGCTCACAATAAGGGGCGGCGTCAAAGTGAGCACATTGCCCATGGTGGTTTTGAAGGAGAGGCCGCCGTCGAGCGCGCGATAGAGCACCTCCTCGGCAAGAGCGTTGTCAGGCTCCTTGGTCTCGCGGCTCTTCACGAGCTCGATGCCGAGGACGAGCCCGCGTCCGCGCACATCGCCAATTGCCGGAAGGCGGTGCTTCATTTCATCCATGCGGGCGAGCGCCGCCTCGCCAACCCGGGCCGCATTCGCAACGAGCTCTTCCTGCTCGATGATCTCAATGGTGGTGAGCGCCGCCCGTGTCGTCACGGGGTTCTTCTCATGAGTGTAGTGGCCGAAGGCCCAGGCCTCGGCGACGTCGAGTCCAGGCCGCGCGAGCACGGCGGCGATGGGCAGGATGCCCCCGCCAAGGGCCTTGCCCATGACGAGGATGTCAGGCGTCACGCCATCATGATCGCAGGCGAACATTCGCCCAGTCTTGCCGAGGCCCGTCGGGATTTCGTCGAAGATCAAGAGAGTGCCGTGGCGGTCGCAAGTTTCGCGCACGCGGCGCCAGAATCCGGGCGGCGCCACGTAAGGAACGGCTCGCGTCGGCTCGGCGATCAGAGCCGCGACCTCGCCGTCGCGGGAGAGGATGTAATCGATCATGCGGGCGCAGGCCTCGCCGCTCGCCCCCGGGCTCTCCGCTCCGTAGGGGCAGCGGTAGCCGCCGAAGGGCGCCACATGCATCGGCCCGGCGACGAGGGGAGCTGCGGGGCCGGACCGAAACAGCATCTCGCCCGAGAGGGCGGAGGCGCCAATGCCGGCACCGTGGAAGGCATCCCAGAAGGAGAGGATCTTGAAGCGTCCCGTCGCGGCACGGGCGATCTTGACGGCGACTTCGACCGCGTCCGAGCCCCCGGTGGTGAACAAGACCTTGGAGAGGCCGGCAGGCGCGATGGCGGCAAGCTTCTCGGCGAGAGCCACGGCGGGCTCGCAGGCATAGCGCCGCGGCGCGAAGGGCAGGGAGTCCATCTGCTCGGCAATGGCGCGCTTCAGGCGCGGGTGGCCATAGCCGATGTGGTGCACATTGTTGCCGTGGAAATCCATGTAGCGCCGGCCGGCCAAGTCCTCGATCCAGATCCCTTCGGCCTTGGCGACAGCGTTCAGGCAAGGGGTTGAGACCGACTGGCGCAAGAAGGAACGCTCGTCGCGAGCCAGAAGCGCGCGCGTTGCCCCATCGAGCGTTCGCTCCTGCCATTGGGCGCGCCGGCTCGTCAGGTTGGTGTCCCCCTCAGATGGCATGACCGAACGGTGGACGCTCGGGCGCAGGCGCTTGTTTCTGGTCATTGAAGGCGAAACGAGCAGGGGGACGCAGTCCTCATCACCGTTTCCGCCACGCCTGCAGCCGCTCGAACACGAAATAGTTCAGAGCGAGATGCACGAACTTCACAGTGATGGCTGTCGCCATGATCGTTGTCGCCATGGCAGCGGCGGAGGCGATGGCACCCGCCTCGTCCATGTGCACGATCGCGATGGAGGCGAGCTTGGTCCCGGGTCCATAGAGGAAGATCACGGCGGAGACCGTCGTGAGCGCGTTCACGAAGATGTAGACCGCTATGTCGAGGATCGCCGGCAGGCAAATGGGCACTGTCACACGGCTGAAGGTGCGCCAGAACGGGACTTTCAGCGAAGCCGAAACCGCTTCGAATTCCTGATCGATCTGCTTCAAGGCAGTGAGCGCTGTGATATGCGCCACCGTGTAGAAATGGGCGATGGTGTTGACGACGAGCACCGTCAGCGTGCCGTAGAGGATGTTGAGCGGGTTCCAGCTCGCGTTGAAGAAGAAGACGTATCCGAGGCCTAACACCAAACCCGGCACCGCCATCGGCAGCATGGCAAGAAAATGCACGAGGGCACGGCCGATCGGGAAAACCTTCATCTTCTCGATGAGATAAGCGCCGGAGAAGACAAGCCCCGTGCCGATCACGGCCGCGCTCGCGGCCATCTGAAGAGAGTTGCTGTAGGGCTCCCAGCCGCTCGGCTCGACATTCTCGAATATGTAGTTGTCGAGCGTCAGCGATAGGTTGTAGGGCCAATAGCGAATGAAGGACGCCCAGACAGCAACCCCATAAGTGGCGACAATCAAACCGCCGATCACGACCGCATAGGCAAGGAAGGCGAGATCCCGCCCCCATTCTGGCTTCGGCTCGAAAGGAACAGCCCGGGCCGAGAGCAACGCCACCTGCTTGCGTTCTGCGATCCGATCGACAAGGAAGGCGAGAGCGGCTGGCACGAGCAGGATCACCCCAACCACCGCGCCCATTGGAAAATTCTGCTGACCAACAACCTGTTTGTAGGCGTCGGTTGCAAGGACGCTGTACTGGCCGCCAATGACCTTTGGAATGCCGAAATCGGTCACGACCAGCGTGAACACGATGAAGATCGCGCTAATGACGCCGTAGCGCGCGCCGGGCAGGGTGATCGTCCGGAACACGCGGGCGCGCGAGGTTCCGAGGGCCGCCGCCGCTTCGTACAGGCGTCCATCGGCCAGCGCGAGGGCAGTGGCCAGGATGAGGAAGGCGTGCGGGAAGCAGTAGAGCACCTCGGCGACGATGATGCCGATAGGCCCGTAGATCGAGGCGCCCATCAGGACCGACTTCAAGAAACCCTGATTGCCGAAGATGTAGAGAAGCGACAGGGCGGAGAGAAGCGAGGGAGCGAAGATCGGCAAAAGCGCGATCCCGTAGAAGATCCCCTTAGCCGGCATGCAGCTGCGGGTCAGCCCGTAGGCGTAGACGAAGGCGAGCGGCACCACGATCGCCGTCGAGACGGCAGCCACGAACAGGCTGTTGAACAAGGAGGCGATCAGCGTCGGTGTCGAGAAGTAGCGGATGAAATTGGCAAGGCCGACGAAAGCGCCGCTATCGTTCTGGAAACTCTTCGAGAGAAGTGCCCAGAGTGGCAGGGCGATGATGACGGCGAGGATTCCTGCGAGAATCATGACGCCCAGCACGGCAACCTGATTCTCAGTGAGCCTTCGCCGCAGGGTCGCCTGCACGGCAGGCGCAGTGCGAAGTGCAACCTCGCTCATGAGGCTCTCGCTGTGGGTGCTGCGAACACCCGCAGTGCCTCCGGGGGAAAGGCGACCGTCCGGATATCGCCCTCCGTGATGCCAAGATCCCGCATGGCATTGGTAGAGAAGTCGGCCGCGATCGAGGTCTCAGGCGAGACCGTCGGCGAAAGTCGCGCGCGGCAGAACGAGCCCAGAAATGAGATCGTGTCGACTCGCGCCTCGAAACGATTGGGTGTTTCCGTTGTAATGCTGCGGGTCCGCACATCTTCGGGGCGCATGGCAAGGCGCACCGGTGCGCCCGCGGGCAGTAACCCGTCGTCGGCGACGTCGAGCTCAAGCGCACCGACACGCACTCTTTGCGGCCCCACTACGACAGCATCGAGGAAGGTCATGTGGCCGACGAAATCGGCAACGAAGGGGGTTGCCGGGGCTCTATAAATCTCGGCCGGATCGCCCACTTGTTCGATCACGCCTTGGTTCATCACCACGATGCGATCGGCCATGGCGAGCGCCTCTTCCTGGTCGTGCGTTACCATGATGGTGGTAACGCCAAGCCTCTTCTGCAGCGCGCGGATCTCGTCTCGCAAGCGCACACGCACCTTGGCATCCAGCGCTGAAAGCGGCTCGTCGAGGAGGAGGAGGCCAGGGGAGGTGGCGAGGGCGCGCGCCAGCGCCACGCGCTGCTGCTGGCCGCCCGAAAGCTGGATCGGGTATTTCTTGCCCTGATCCGGCAGGCCGACGAGGGCGAGGAGCTCGGTTACCCGGCGGTTGATCTCGTCTCGGGAGTGGCGGCGATTGACGAGGCCATAAGCCACGTTTTGAGCCACCGTAAGGTTGGGAAAAAGGGCGTAGGACTGGAAGACGATGCCGAAATCGCGCTCGGCCGGGGGAGCGCGAGAAACGTCGCGGCCGCCGATCTCGATACGACCTTCGTCTTGGAAATCGAGGCCGGCAATGGCCCTGAGCAGCGTGGTCTTGCCGCAGCCGGAAGGCCCGAGGAAGCAGACGAACTCGCCGCGCCGTACCTCCAGGTTGATGTCCCTCAATGCCGTGAAGACGCCGAAACGCTTCGACAGATTTTCGATGCGGAGGAAGGGCACTGCAACCTCGTCGGTCATCGATGTCGCTCGGACACACGCATCGTACCGGGGCAGCGCCGCCGGCTCTGGCCTTCGCCGTCCCAAAAGCAGGGCCCGCCATGAGTCCAGAACTCGCAACGATGCCCGTTCATTCAGCCACCGCCGATCGGTCCCAGTGATCTGAGTTCTACGAGCGGCGCTCTCCGAACTGCGATGGCCGGGAGGAACCCGGCCATCACAATAGGACTAGAGTCTGTTATGGACTGAGGGTGCGGCTATGGTGCGGGCATGATTGCTCGCAAGTCTTATCCCTCGGACGTTTCGGATGACGAATGGGCGCTGGTTGCGCCCTATCTTGCACTCTTGCCTGAGGCGGCGGGGCAGCGGGAGCACTCGTTGCGCGAGGTGTTCAACGGGCTGCGCTATGTTGTCCGCAACGGCATTGCCTGGCGGGCGATGCCGAATGATCTGCCGCCTTGGGCGGCCGTGTATCAGCAGGCGCAGCGCTGGCTGCGGGCCGGTTCGTTCGAGGCGCTCGCCCACGACCTGCGCGTGCTGTTGCGGGTGGCGGCCGGGCGCCCGCCCGCACCCTCGGCCGCCATCCTCGACAGCCGGACGCTGCGCTCCACGCCCGAGAGCGGCCACCGCGCCGGCTATGACGGCGCCAAGCGCAAGAAGGGCTCCAAGCTGCACCTGGCGGTCGACACGCTCGGCCACCTCCTGGCCCTCCACGTCACCCCCGCCACGGCGGACGACCGCGCCGAGGTCGGGCGCCTGGCCGCCGCCGTGCAGCAGGCCACCGGCAACAGCGTCGAGATCGCCTTCGTTGACCAGGGCTATACCGGCGACAAGCCGGCCGCGGCCGCCAGCGAACACGGCATCGCCCTAGAGGTCGTGCGCCTGCCCGAGGCCAAGCGCGGCTTCGTCCTCCTGCCCCGGCGCTGGGTCGTCGAGCGATCCTTCGCTTGGGCCACCCGCTGCCGCCGCCTCGTCAAAGACTACGAGCGCCTGCACACAACCCTCGCAGGCCTCCACGTCGTCGCCTTCGCTTGCCTCATGCTCCGTCAAGCCGCAGAACTGGTCCATAACAGACTCTAGTTCTTCGGGGCAGCCTTCGACTCATAGCGCTTCGACCATTCGGCAAGGATGCGCTCGCGGTTCTCGGCCATCCAGGCAAGATCGTTCTTGATCATCGCCTTCTCGGCATTGGCCGGATAGTTCGGTGGTGTGTTCTGCACGCCGGGATAGGCCACGATCGCATAGGTCTTGGAGTAGATCTCGTTCGCCTCTTTCGTCGTGCCCCAGTCGGCCACCTTCTTGGCAAGGTCGAGGTTCTTCGTGCCCTTGACGATGGCGGTCGCCTCCATTTCCCAGCCGACGCCCTCCTTCGGCACCACCACCTCGATCGGCGCGCCCTTGGTCTTCTCGGAGGCGCCCCGCATGTCGAGGGCGAGCCCCGCGACACGCTCGCCGCGGGCAGCCTGCACGCAGGGCGCGGAGCCGGAATGGAGATAGGCCGCGATGTTCTCGTGCAGCCCGTCCATGAACTTCCAGCCCTCCTCCTCGCCCATGCTCTGCAGCCAGCCGGCGACCATGAGATAGCCGGTGCCCGAGGAGGCGGGATGAGGCATCACGATCTTGCCCTTGAGGGCGGGATTGAGAAGGTCCTTCCACGACGTTGGCGTCGGTATCTTGTCTTTGCCGGCCTCCGCCGTGTTGAAGCAGACGACGCCAAGATACGCGTCCATGCCTGTCCAGGTGTAGGGCTCGTGTGGATCTCGGAAAACCTCTTTGAGCGCATCGGCGCCCTTCGGCCTGTAGGGCTCAAGAAGGCCTGCCTTCTCAAACATTAGGAGACTTGAAGCCGCAAGGCCCATCACCATGTCGGCCCTTGGATTGTCCTTCTCGGCCAGAAACCGAGCGGTAATGACCCCGGTGGAGTCGCGCACCCATACGACTTCGACTTCCGGAACAGCCTTTTCGATCGAGGCCTTGAACGGCGCAAGCTGGTCGTTCTCGAGTGCCGTGTAGATGGTGAGCTTCGTCTTCTGCTGAGCTTCGGCCGGAGCGCCAAAGCCGAGCGCGAGCGCAAGAGCGGCGCCCGCTGCAAGCCAAGTCTTCATCCCGATCCCCTCTCTTTTTCGCCTCTCCACTGCGCGGGCCGCGAGCCGCCACCCTCCACTACACGCCGGACCGCGAGAACCCGCAAGACCTCTTTTGTGGCTTTCTGCCGCTTTCTGAGGCCGTGCGTCTCACCTCATGCCGGCCAGGGCAGTGAGTAGGTGCGCACATTGGTGAAGCTCTTCATGGCTTCGACGACGCCCTCCTTGTAGCCGAGGCCCGAGTCCTTGATGCCGCCAAAGGGCGACATCTCGATCCGGTATCCTGGGACCTCCCAGACATTGACCGTTCCCACATCAAGCTCGCTGATGAAACGGGTGATGTAGTCGAGCCGGTTGGTGCAGACCCCGGATGAAAGCCCATAGGCGGTGGAGTTCGACACCTTGATGACGGCGTCAATATTGTCCGGCACGCGGATGATCGGAATGACCGGGCCGAAGGTTTCCTCTCGCACGAGCTCGCAGTCGTGAGGCACATGATCGACGACCGTCGGCGGGAAGAGGGCGCCGCGCCGGTCGTTGCCATGGAGCAGCTTCGCCCCGCGCGTGACCGCGTCTTCAACCCGGCTTTGGAAGAGTATCGCCGAGCGCTCGCTGATAACCGTGCCGACGTCGACGGTCGGGTCCGTGGGATCGCCGCATTTGAGCGCCTTGGCTCGCGGCAGAACCTTCTCGACGAAGGCGTCGGCCATGCTCTCCACCACGAGGATGCGCTTCACCGCCGTGCAGCGCTGGCCGGAGTTCTTGGTCGCGCCCTGCACGGCGAGGTCGGCCGCCTTGTCGAGGTCGGCGTCCTCCATGACGATCAGCGGATCGTTGCCGCCGAGCTCGAGCACGAGGCGGCGATAGCCCGCCTTTTCGGCGATATACTTGCCGACGCGGACCGAGCCGGTGAAGGTGATGAGGTCGGCGTCGGGATCGGTGATCATGGCGTCGCCCATGGTCGACGGATTGCCGGTGACGACCGAGAGCATTTCCGGCGGCAGCCCCGCCTCGTAGAGCACGTCTGCAAGCGCCAGCGCCGTCAGCGGCGTGAGTTCGGTGGGCTTGAGCACCAGGCGGTTGTTGGTGGCAATCGCCGGGGCGAGCTTGTGGCTCACCATGTTGAGCGGATGGTTGAACGGTGTGATCGCGGAGATCACCCCCATGAGCGGCACACGTGTTGTGTAGATCTTGCGGCTCTTGCCGTTCGGGCTGATGTCGCAGGAATAGATCTCGCCGTCGTCCTTGATGGTCAGCTGCGCCGCGAAGGACCATACGTCATATGCGCGGCTCGCCTCGTAGAGCGAGTCCTTCCAGCACAGGCCCGACTCCGCAGTAATCAAGCGGGCGAACTCCTCCTTGCGGTCGCGCAGGATTTCGGCCGTGCGCTGCAGGATCTGCTGGCGCTCGTAGCGGGTGAGCTTCGCCTTGAAGGCGCGCGCCTTAGCGAAGGCGTCGCGCACATGCTCGGGCCGCGCCGCCGGCACCGTACCGACGACCTCGTTGGTGTAGGGGTTGAAGACTTCGATGACCTCTCCGGTCTCGACCTTCTTCCCAGCGATGCGCATGGCCTCGCGACGGACAGGGGGCTTCACGGGAGCGTTCATGGTCAGACGACCCTGTTGAGGGCGACGTCGAAGACGTCGAAGTTGCGCAAAGTCCGGCCGGCCGGAACCTCGACCTTGCGGTTGGCGATCATCGGCACGGTCTGCTCCGTCAGGCCGCCATGCGAGCGCAGCGGCTCGGTCAGGCCGGAGAGGTCGTGCTTGGCGCGGGCGGTGCCGAGCACCTTGTGCCTGGTCGAGATGACGACGAGGTCGCCGATGCGGTCGGGCGGCAGCTCGTAGCGGCGGCAGGCTTCCTCGCGATCAATGGCGACCTCGACTCCTTCGAGGGATGTAAGTTTGGAAATCATCTCGGAGCGCTTGGCTCCTTCCGGCAGATAAACGGTGGCGAAGGAGCCGAGGGCGCCGTGGTGGACGACATAAGGATCGGTGATCGGCAGGATCACGCGGGCCTGGCCGGCGCCGAGCCATTCGTCAAAAAGCTCCTGCAGATAGATCACGTCGGGCTCGCCATTGGCGAGATGCTTGTCATTCATGCCGTGATCGGCGGTGAGGACCAGAACGCAACCGGCCGCATCGAGCTCGCCCACATAGCGGTCGAGCATGGCGTAGAAGCAGTTGGCGATCTCGGTGCCCGGCGCGGCCTTGTGTTGGATGTAGTCGGTGGTCGAGAGATACATGACGTCGGGGCGGAAAGTCTGGAGCAGCTTCACGCCGGCGGCGAACACGAATTCGGACAATTCCGCCGAGTAGACGTCGGGCAGCGGCATGCCGACGAAGTCGAGGACGTTGTCGATGCCGTTCTCAGGCCTCGTCGCCTTGTCGGCCTTCTCGGAGGAAAACGCGATGGCACGCCCGCTTAACGGATCGAGCCCATAACCAAGGAGTGTGCGCAGCTTGTCCTTGGCGGTGACGACCGCGACCTTGGCGCCGGCGTCGTGGAAGGCTTTCATGATGGTCGGCGCGCGCATGAAGCGCGCATCGTTCATCATCACCTCCTCGCCGGTGGCGGGATCGTAGAAGTAGTTGCCGGCAATGCCGTGGACGGCAGGCGGGCGGCCGGTGATGATCGAGATGTTGTTCGGGTTGGTGAAGCTCGGGATGACCGACTGCGCAAGCAGGTTCGTGCCCGTGCTCATGAGTCGGTCGAAATTGGGTGCGAGCCCCGCTTCGATGGCGCGCTCGATGTAGCCCGGCTCTGACCCATCGATGCAGACGACGACGGTCGGCGACTTCGGCCATCGGTACTCGCGCCCATTCACCGTGACGCTTGTCCCGAAGGAGTTGTCGATTTTCATGGCCTGCTCCTCATGCCGCCTTGGCGACGAGGCTGACCTTCATTTCGTCGAGCGCCTCGCGCACGGCATCGACCGCGCCCTCCATGTCCTTCGGATAGAGCCGGCCGATGCAGCCGATGCGGAAGGAATCCGCCACGGTGAGCTTGCCGGGATAGATGACGTAGCCGCGCTCTTTCAGCGCATCATAGAAGCGCTGGAATACGAAGTTCGGATGGCGCGGCATGTGGAAGGTGACGATGATGGGCGCCTGGAGGTGGGCGGGCAGCAGCGTCTCGAAGCCGAGCGCCCTCATGCCGTCGATGAGGGCCCTTCCATTCTCGGCGTAGCGCCCGCCGCGGCCCTCGACGCCGCCTTCGGCCCAGAACTCCCGGAGCGCCTGATGGAAAGCCACGATGACGTGGATCGGCGGTGTGAATCGGTATTGCCCCGTCTTTTCGAAATTCTGGTGCTGGTCGAAGAGGTCGAGGACAAGGGTCGTGGCGTTGCCCTTGGTCTCGGCAAGCGAGTCCTTGTGGCAGAGCACGAAGCCGAGGCCCGGCACGCCCTCGATGCACTTGTTCGAGGATGCTGCGACAGCGTCGAACGAGATGTTGGTCGAGTCGAGCGGAAGCGCTCCGAAGGCGCTCATGGCATCGATGAGGAGGCGCTTGCCGTGCCGGGCCGCGATCTCGGCGATGGCCTCGATCGGATTGCGGATGCCGCTCGTCGTCTCGCAATGCACCGCGAAGACATGGGTGATGCTCTTCTGGCGCTTCAGGATGCGCTCAACCGTCGCAAGATCCGGTGGCGAATCCTCCGGCGTCTCGTGCACCACGGTCTTGCGGCTGGCGATGTCCAGGATGCGCTTGGCGCGGTGGCCATAGGCGCCGTTGATCAGCACCAGCACCTTGCCGTTCCTTGGCACGAAGGTCGTCAGCATGGCCTCGACCGCAAAGGTGCCGGAGCCCTGCATCGGCACCGTCACGTAGCGGCCCTCGCCCTTGATGATCCGGGTCAGCTCCAGGAGGACCGCCTGATTGATGCCGATGAAGGTGGCATCGCGCGAGCCCCAGTCATGCACCATGACCTCCTTGACGGATTTGGAGGTTGTGAGGGGACCAGGCGTGAGGAGAAGGGGATCTCCCGTCTCGGAGGCGGCGCGACGGAGGTTGGTTGGCATCGGTCGTCCCTTGCTGTCGTTCCCGGCACCGCGAGGCACGCTGGAAAATCCATGACCACGCGCCGCGTGCTCGGCGGCGTCGGCGTCCGCGACGTCCAAGCTCCTCGCGATGCAAGGTCTCGGAACGACGACACCATCTGCGGGGACGCTAGCGCTGCCCAATCCATTGGTCCAATATGAGGTTTGGATGCCTGAAATAGGTTTTGTCTATCGATGTCCTTGACTGGCCTTCGCGCCTTCCACCTTGTCGCCCAGGCGGGCAGCTTCACGAAAGGCGCCCGCGCCGGCAATGTCAGCCAGCCGACCATCTCGGCCCAGGTGCGCGCGCTGGAGGAAGCGCACGGCGCGCGCCTCTTCGACCGCCGAGGCCGGTCCGTGGCGCTGACGCCCCTGGGCCAGAGCTTGTTCGGCGTCACTGCCCGTCTGTTCGCCGCTGAGGAGGAGGCCATGGCGCTTCTCGCCGGGGCGCGCACGCTGACGCGCGGCCATCTGCGGGTCTCCGCCGACAGCGCCTCCCACGTCATGCCGCTGCTTGCCGAACTCAAGCGCCGGCACGGCGGCCTCACCTTCTCGCTGCGCATCGGCAACTCGTCCGACGTGGTGGCGCAGATCCTCGACTACGCCGCCGACGTCGGCGTCACGGCCCAGCAGACCTCCGATCCGCGCCTCCACAGCGTCCGGCTTCGCACCGATCGTCTGGTGGTGTTCGTGCCTCTCGCGCACAGTTGGGCGAGGCGCCGCAGCATCAGGATCAGCGAACTCGCCGGGCAGGACCTCGTGATCCGTGAGCGGGGCTCGATCACCCGGGAGGTGTTCGAGATGCGCCTCGCCGAGGCAGGCGTGCGGCCGCACGCGCTCATCGAGGTGCAGTCGCGCGAGGCGGTGCGGGAAGCGGTGGCCGCCGGCTTCGGCATCGGCATCATCTTCGACAGCGAGTTCGGACAGGATCCAGCCTGCCGCAAGCTCGTCGTCACGGGTGCCGATCTTGGCGTCGCGGAATACGTCATCTGCCGCGAGGAGCGGCGGCGTCTTCCCCTTGTGCGGGGTGTTCTCGACCTGCTCGCTGCGCGGCTAGCTCCTACTGCAGGCGGATAAGGAGAAGGCCCGCCACGATCAGCGCCACGGCAATCCCGCGCGCCGGAACGAAGGGCTCTTTCAGTACCACGATGGCGATGAGGGTCGCCCAAAGCACGCTCGATTCGCGCAACGCGGCGACAAGCGCGATCGGCGCCACCGTCATGGCCCAGATGGCAATCCAGTAGGAGCCGAGCGACATCGCGCCGCCCGCGAGCCCTTGCGGAAGATAAGCCCGCAAGGGTTTCAGCGCCTCAGGTCCGCGTAGCCACCAAGCCAGAACCACCAGGGGCACGCTGTCGATGACGAAGAGCGCCGCCGAATAGGCATGGGCATCCCTCGCTACCCGCGCGCCGATGCCGTCGACGAGGGTGTAGGCGCAGATGATCAGAGCCGTCAGCATCGCGAAGCCGATGGCGACGGGATCAATGACCGCGTGCTTGCGCTTGCCGAGAAAGGCCATGAGGATGATGCCGACTCCCAGCACGGCGACGCCCATAGCGCCCTGGAGGGTGATCGGCTCCCTCAGCAGGAAGAGCGATGCGGCAGCGGTGAGAAGTGGCGCCCCGCCACGCGCGATAGGGTAGATCTGCCCCATATCGGCTCGTCGATAGGCTTCGGCCAGGGCGACGTAATAGGCGAGATGGATGACGACCGAGGCAATGAGCCAGGGCCAGGCCTCAGCACGCGGGAAGCCGAACCAGACGAGGAACGGCAGCCCGATGACTCCGCCCGCCGCCGTGATCAGCGTCATGGCGAGGAAGGGCTCGAGCTTGATCTTCAGGAAGGCGTTCCAGCCTGCATGGAGCGCCGCTGCCATCAGCACCAGCCCGAAGACCGCTGGGTCCAGGGTTGAAGTGGTTGTCATCCCACCCCCTAACGCCGCCGGAGACCGGGCAGTCGGCACGGGACAGTCGGCAGTCGGGCCGGCGTGGCAGGGCCCTTCGACTGCCGATTATCGACTGCTGATCGCCACATGAGCATCGCGGGTCCAGGGCGTCCCGATCGAGCGGAGCGGATCATCCCCTCATCCGGAGGCCGTCGGGATCGTAGAAGGGCCTGAGGCTGGCGCGGACGGGAATCGTTTCGCCGGCAACATCAATGGTGAAGCGTCGTCTGTCCAGCCAGGCCTGGTCGATCGCATCGTCCGTAGAATGCACCCAGCCGAGAGCAATGAGTCCGCCAAGCGTCGCGCCATAGGCCGCCGAGGTGATCTCGCCCACGGGCGCTCCATCGGCCAGGACCAGCTCGCCGCCCCAGGCCCAGGAGCCTTGCGGTTCGTCGCCCGAGAAGGCAATGAGGCGCTTGCGCAGCGGCCGTTTGCAGGCTTCGACGAGGGCGTCGCGACCGATGAAGTCGCCTTTGTTGAGCTTCGCCGCGAAGCCGAGCCCGGCTTCCCAGGGGGTTACCTCAGGGCTCAGCTCGCGGCCCCAGGCGCGGTAAGCCTTCTCGACGCGCAAGGCCTCGATCGCGTAGTAGCCGGCGTCGCGCAAGCCGACGCCTTCACCGGCTTCCATCAGCGTCTCGTAGACGGTGGCGGCGAACTCGGTCGGCACATAGAGCTCATAGCCGAGCTCGCCCATATAGCTGCGACGCATGGCGAGCGCAGTCGCATAGCCGATGTCGATCTCGCGGATGGCACTGAAGGGGAAGACGTCGTTGGCGAAGGACGTGCGGCTCACCTTGGCGAGCACCTGGCGCGAGCGCGGCCCCATGAGCGCCAGGACCGCATAAGCCGAGGTGACGTCGGTGAGGACAGCGCGGGCATCCTCCGGCATGTTGCGGCGGATCCAGTCGGCGTCGCGGGTCGCCTGCGCCGTGCCGGTGACGAGGAGGAAGCTGTCAGGCGCGAGCCGTGCGACGGTCAGGTCGCTCTCGTAGCCGCCGCGGCGGTTGAGCATGCCCGTGTAGACCGACGTGCCGACTGGAATGGCCATGTCGTTGGCGCAGAGGCGCTGCAGCACCGCCTCCGCGTCGGCGCCCTGCATCAGGAGCTTGGCGAAGGAGGTCATGTCGAAGAGGGCGGCGCCCTCACGGCAGGCGCGCTGCTCGGCGACGACGGCATCAAACCAGTTCTGGCGGCCGAAGGAGTAGTCGATGCGCCGTTCCGCTTCATTCGCGGCGAAGAAATTCGGCCGCTCCCAGCCCATCTTCGACCCGAACACTGCGCCCTTGCCGGCGAGCCGGTCGTAGAGGGGCGAGCGACGGAAGGGCCGGGCGGTGGCGAGCTCCCGGTTCGGCCAGGGCATGGCGTAGTGGAGGCCGAGCACTTCCTTGACGCGGTCGCGCAGCCATGTGGGGTTGCCGTTGAAGGAGGCGAAGCGGCGGATATCGACGGGCCAGAGATCCTGCGTCGGCTCGTCCTCGACGATCCACTCGGCGAGCGCCTTGCCCGCCCCGCCGGCGGAAGCGATGCCCATCGAGTTGAAGCCTGCAGCGACATAGATGTTCTGCGCCCCCGGCGCCGCGCCGAGGATGAAGTTGTTATCGGGCGTGAAGCTCTCGGGGCCGTTGAGGAAGAGTTTGATTGGTGCGGTCTCGAGCGCCGGCACGCGCTCGATGGCCTTCGTCATCAGGATCTCGAACTGGTCCCAATCATCGGGCAGGAGCTGGAACTCGAAATCGGCCGGGATGCCGTCCATGCCCCAGGGCTTGGCATCCGGCTCGAAGCCGCCCATAACGAGGCCGCCGACCTCCTCCTTGAAGTAGATGTAGCCGTCCGGGTCACGCATCACGGGGAGGTCGGGGCTCACTCCGGCGATCGGCTCCGTCACTACATACATGTGCTCGGCGGAATGGAGCGGGATGGTGACGCCGACGAGCCGCCCGAGCTCGCGCGACCACTGGCCGGCGCAGATGCACAAGACCTCGCAGGCGATCTCGCCGCGGTTCGTGACGATGCGGCGCTCTGCGCTGCCATTCTCGACGGCAAGTACGCGCGTCTTCTCTAAGATGCGCACGCCGCCGGCACGAGCACCCTTGGCGAGAGCTTGGGTGATGTCGGCCGGGTTCGCCTTGCCGTCGCCCGGAAGCCACACGGCGCCTACGAGGTCATCGATGCGCATCGGGGGCCAGCGTTCCCCAGCCTCGCGGGGCGACAGTTCCTCGATCGCCACTCCTTGCGAGCGCGCCATGGAGATGGTCCGTCGGAGCAAGGTCATGCGCGCGCTCGTGCGAGCCACGGTGAGAGAGCCGCACTGCTTCCACCCCGTGGCAAGGCCGGTCTCCTGCTCGAGCGAGGCGTAGAGCTCCGTTGAATAGCGGATGAGTCGTGTCATGCTCGAGTGAGAGCGGAGCTGTCCCACGAGGCCTGCTGCATGCCAGGTCGTGCCGCCCGACAGCCGGCCCTGCTCCAGCAGAACCACGTCGCACCAGCCGAGCTTGCTCAGATGGTAGGCTACTGAGCAGCCAACGATGCCGCCTCCCACGATCACGACCTGCGCGTGAGGCGGCAAGGGCTCGCTCATGGTCAAATCTCCGCTCGCGTCATGACAGTCGCAAAGCGCACCTCACCACAAAAAACCACAAAAAGCCACATCAATCGCATTCGACAGCGATCATGAGCTCGGTGCTGCGCCGAGCGAGCGCCTCGGCGATTGACGGCGGCGGCTTCGCGTCGACGATGAGCCCGGCCCGGTCCGCGTCGCGAATGCGGATCGGCGTGAGGCGGCCGAACTTGCCGCGGTCGAGCACGAAATAGGCCTTGGTCGCCGTGGCGATCATGCGCGCGCGCTGCTCGGCTCCGGCGCGAGTGTAGTCCGTGACCTCCCCATCCTGCGACAGCCCGCCGGCGCCGACGAAAGCGATGTCGACGCGAAAGCGGGAGAGCGCTTCAATGACGTCGAGGCCGACCGCTGCCTCGTCGGTCGGGTCGATCTCGCCACCGAGCATATGAACGCGGCTGCCAGGGGCCCGGCAGAGGAGCTGGGCATGGGCGAGGCTGTTGGTGCAGATGGTAAGGTTGCGCTTCGTCGTAAGCGCCCTGGCAACCGCGAGGGTGGTCGTGCCGGAGTCGAGGAGCACCACCATGCCGTCCTCGACGAGGCTGGCGGCCGTCCGTCCGATCGCTGCCTTGCCGGCGATGTTCTCCTGTGCGCGCTCGCCAAGCGCCGGCTCTGTCGTTTCGCGCCGCGCCGCGCCGCCATGGACGACGCTGAGCCGGCCGCGGTCGGCAAGCGCCTTGAGATCGCGCCTGATCGTCTCGCGCGAGACGCCAAAGCTCGTCGCCAGCTCCTCCACGCTCACGGTGCCGGTATGAGTGATCCGCTTCAGAATCTCCTCGTGGCGGCGCGCAGCGATCGGTCGGGCCATGGCGGGAAGGTCAGGAGGGATCAAAATGTCGTCCCGACAATGCGGTTATTTGTGGCAAATTGCCAGACCCCTGAAATGCCTCTAGGACTCGAAGGAGACGAACCAGAAGGCAAGGGGAACAAGCGTGGCCGATCGTCAGCCGATCATGCGCCTGCAGGACGCCGAGGATGCGCGGCGGCTCATCGACGAGGGCGGCCATGCCCATGTGAAGGTGGGCGTCACCGATGTCGATGGCATTCTGCGGGGGAAGTACCTCGCGCGCGAGAAGTTCCTTTCGGCCTTGGACAAGGGGTTCGGCTTCTGCGACGTGATCGTGGGCTGGGACTCCAACGATCAGCTCTACGACAATGTCACCTACACCGGCTGGCATACCGCCTATCCCGATGCCCCGATCCGCATCCTGCCCGAGACCGGGCGGATCATGCCCTTCGAGAACGGCACGCCCTTCTTCCTGTGCGAGCTCGCGAAGGAGGCGGAGGCGATCTGCCCGCGCGGCCTCCTGCGCCGCATTCTGCGCAAGGCGGAGGAGATGGGCTTTTCCGCTTCCGCTGCCCTCGAATACGAGTTCTTCCTCTTCGACGAGACGCCGGAGTCCGTGCGCGAGAAGGGCTATCGCAACCTCAAGCCCATGACGCCGGGCTACTTCGGCTACTCGGTGCTGCGCTCCTCGGTGCATGCGGAGTTCTACCGCGAGCTCCTCGACACCTGCCGCGTCATGGACATGGCGCTGGAGGGCCTGCACACGGAGACAGGGCCAGGCGTGCTGGAAGCTGCGATCGGCGTGGACGACGCGCTGCGCGCCGCCGATAAGGCCGTGCTGTTCAAGACTTTCACCAAAGTCCTTGCCCAGCGACGTGGCCTCATGGCGACCTTCATGGCGAAATGGTCCAATACGTGGCCGGGCCAAAGCGGACACATCCACTTGTCCCTCCAGGATCTCGGCAGCGGCCGGCCCGTGTTCCACGACGCTGGCGCTGAGCACGGCATCAGCGAGGCCATGCGGCACTTCATCGGCGGCCAGCAGAGGCTGATGCCGTCGATCCTCGCCATGGTGGCCTCAACAGTGAATTCGTATTCGCGCCTCATCCCCGGCTTCTGGGCGCCCACCAGCGCCACCTGGGGCATCGAGAACCGCACCACGGCCTTGAGGGCCATACCGGGCAGCCCGAGCGCGCAGCGCGTCGAGTACCGGATCGCCGCCGCCGACGCCAACCCCTACATCGCGCTTGCGGCGGCGCTCGCGAGCGGACTGTGGGGAATCGAGAACAAGGTGGAGCCGGACACGCCCGTCAGAGGGAATGCGTATGAGCTTCCGGCGAATCCGGAGTTCGACCTGCCCCGCACCTTATGGGAGGCGGCGCAGCGCCTGAAATCCTCGGAAGTCGCCCGCGCCCTCTTCGGCGACGCCTTCGTGGAGCATTTCGCCGCCACCCGCGAATGGGAAGAACGGGAGTTCCGCAAGCACATCACCGACTGGGAACTCGCCCGCTATTTCGAGATCATCTGAGGGCCTCTTATGACCAGCGCCATGCCGGCAGGAGCCGGCCGCAAGGATGTCCAGCGCACGATCACGCCCATTGACGGCTCGGTCTATGTGGAGCGGCCGCTTGCTACGAGGGATGAGGTCACCGCCGCGATCGCACAGGCGCGGGCCACGCAAGACGCTTGGCGGCGCCGGACGGTGGAAGAGCGAGCCGCGGCGCTCACCGCCCTTGTCAATGCCTTCGTGGCGAAGCGCGACGACATTGCCAAGGAGATTACCTGGCAGATGGGCCGGCCCATTCGCTACAGCCCAAGCGAGGTGCGCGGCTTCGAGGAGCGGGCCCGCTACATGATCACGGTGGCGCCGCAGGCGCTCGCGGATATCGATGTAGGGCCGAAGCCGGATTTCAGGCGCTTCATCCGCCGCGACCCGCTTGGCGTCGTGCTCGTCATTGCCCCGTGGAACTACCCGTATCTTACGGCCGTCAATGCGGTCGTGCCGGCGCTGATGGCCGGCAACGCCGTTCTCCTCAAGCATTCACATCAGACGCCGCTCTGCGCGGAGCGGATGCAGCAGGCGGCTGAGGAGGCAGGGTTGCCGGAGGGGCTGCTTGCGGCCCTGCACATGTCTCAACAGACAACGGCCGAGGTCATCCGCCATCTCGGCGTCGACCACGTCGCCTTCACCGGCTCAGTGGCGGGCGGTGCGGCTGTCGAGCAGGCGGCGGCGGGGCGCTTCATCGGCCTGGGGTTGGAACTCGGCGGCAAGGATCCCGCCTATGTGCGCGCCGATGCGGACCTCGCCCACGCAGTCGAGAACCTGATGGACGGGGCCTTCTTCAACTCCGGCCAGTCCTGCTGCGGGATCGAGCGGATCTATGTCCATGAGTGCCTGTTCGACGCCTTCGTGGAGCAGGCGGCGGCGCTGACGCGCGGCTATGTCCTGGGCGATCCGACGATGCCGGAGGTGACCCTCGGGCCCATGGTGCGCACCTCCGCCGCCGAATTCGTTCGCGCCCAGGTGGCGGAGGCGGTCCGGCAGGGCGCCAGGGCCCTGATCGACGAGAAGGCCTTTCCCGAGAGCCGGCCGGGCACACCCTATCTGGCGCCCCAGATCCTCGTCGACGTGGATCACGGCATGCGCGTGATGAGGGAGGAGACCTTCGGCCCGGTGGTCGGGATCATGAAGGTGCGCTCCGACGAAGAGGCGATTGCGCTCATGAACGACAGCGACTATGGCCTCACCGCCGCCGTCTGGACCGCCGACGAGGACGCCGCCGTCGCCATCGGCGATCGGCTCAAGACCGGTACCGTCTTTATGAACCGCTGCGACTATCTCGACCCGGCGCTCGCCTGGACAGGGGTGAAGAACAGCGGACGGGGCGTGACGCTCTCCGTCCTCGGCTATGAGCATCTCACCCGCCCGAAGTCGTTCCACCTGCGGCTGAGAACCAGGGCGTGAGGGAAGCAGGGCGCGCCGCCGTTCCGGGGCTCGCGAGCGAGAGCCCGGAACCCACAACCCTCAACAGCTCCAGAACCGACTACAACGAAGCCGGGCGCCTCATCTCGGCTCGCAAGGTCTTCCTGGGTCCCGACGGGCGTTCGGCCGCCAGGGGACGTCGGGGGCTACAGCGCCTTCAGGAGGTTCTCCGCGCTCGAGATGTCGGCCTTGCCCGGGGAGTCCTCGACATTGAGGACGCGCACGACGCCGTCCTCCACCAGCATGGCATAGCGCTGCGAGCGCGTGCCGAGCCCGAAACCGCTGCCGTCCATGGTAAGGCCGAGCGCCTTCGCAAACTCGGCGTTGCCGTCTGAGATGAACTCGACCTTGCCTTCTGCTCCGGTCGCCTTCGCCCAGGCGTCGAGGACGAAGACATCGTTGACCGAGGTGACGACGATGGCGTCGATGCCCTTTGCCTTGAGCTCATCCGCCTTAGCCAAGTAGCCAGGCAGGTGATTGCGGTGGCAGGTTGGTGTAAAGGCGCCGGGTACCGCCACAAGCACGACCTTCCGGCCCTTGAAGATGTCGTCTGTGGTCTTGGGCTTTGGGCCGTCTGACGTCATCACCCGAAAGGTGGTCTGAGGCAGTTGGTCGCCGACCTGGATCGTCATGCTCGTCTCCGCTCGACAGCGTTCATCGTTGTCAGTTCGCGCGATGAGTTACCGTGGCAGCTTGGCGGTGTCGAGATGCGCGCTCGTCTCGATCGCCCGGCCGCCGGCGACAAGCGTCAGGCGCAGATCGAGGGCATCGTTCCTCTCGGGAGGCCGCTCCTGGATTTCGATGAGGATGATGCCGCTCGCACCGGGGATATCGGATGGCATAAGCCCCATCCGGGGGGCAAGGTACCAACCCTCGGGCGCCTCCACGAACAGCACGGGCTTGCCCCCGACGGGTATCCGCGCCGCCGCCGCGATGAGCGTCTTGCCGTCCACCTGGCGCGGCTCGAGGTTGAGGATCGAAAGGGCCGCGTCAGCGCCAAGCGGCTGAGGGCGAGGCACCTCGGACATGGCGGCCTCGATCGCAGCCCGGAACGGCGTGTTATCAGCCACCGCGAGGTTCAAGCTCAACTCGGCTTCTGCAGGTATGCAGATGTCCTTACACACCCCATAGCCGAGCCTTAAGCCAAGGCGGATCGGTTTATCCGCATCCTTGGGCTTGACGCGCACGGGGAGGATGACGCGTCCGTCGTAGCCGTAAGTGACGCCGCTCGCGTCTTCAAAGCGCTGAGGGGCCGGATAGAGCACCTCGATATCGGCGACATTGTCCGACGCCGACCAGTCGAATGTCGGCGGCAAGCCCGACTCGCCCGGATGTCGCCAATAGGTTTTGAAGCCTTTCTCCAGGGCGATCTCGATCCCTGCAAGGCGCACGGCGCCGCTCTCTCCTCCAGCGGCGATCAACCGCGCGCGGGATTTATGCCCTAAATACCACGGCGAAGCTTCCTCGCCGCCGGCGGGCGCCGGCAAGAGGCTGAAAAGCGCGAGCACGAGCGCAGCAAAGATGGGATTGCGGGACAAGCGCATGGAACCAGGAGGGAGCAAGCAAGCTTCATCTAAGGTCCTGCACCGGCTAGAACCATCCACGATCGCGTGATTCTCGTCGGCGCGGGGTGGACAAGCCCTGTGCTGGGCGTAGCATGAAACGATGCGCATCGGCTCTCAACGCGCGAAAAGCATGGGTTACTTGGACGGGCAGCTTTTGGTCGCGATGCCGGGCATGGCCGACGAGCGCTTTGCCCGCACGGTGATCTATATGTGCGCCCATTCGGCGGAAGGAGCGATGGGCATCGTCGTCAACAGACGGGCGGCGGATCTCAACATGGGCGATCTCCTCGTCCAGCTCGGCATTATTCAGGAGACCGATGCCATTCGGCTCCCGCAGCAGGTCGGCCGGATACAAGTGCTCCTCGGGGGGCCGGTGGAGACGAGCCGCGGCTTCGTCCTTCATACGCCCGACTTCTTCATCGATCAGTCGACTTTGCCCATCGACGATAGCGTGTGTCTGACGGCGACAGTAGACATCCTGCGAGCGATCGCGAAGGGCGAGGGGCCGAACAGAGCGGTGCTGGCCCTAGGCTATGCAGGCTGGTCTCCCGGCCAGCTGGAAACCGAAATGCAAGCCAACGGATGGATCAATTGCCCAGCCGATCCCGAGCTCATCTTCCACGCCGACCTTGACCAGAAGTATGAGCTTGCACTGCGCAAGATCGGAATCGATCCGGCGATGCTCTCCTCGGACGCCGGACACGCCTGAAACGCAATCCTCACGCTGCTTCCGGCGCCGCGCCTACGAGTTGTCGCGCCTGCAGGGCGGACATGGGCTCGCCGAAGGCGTAGCCCTGGGCGTATTGGCAACCGATCTGATAGAGCTCGATCGCGTCGGACTCTGTCTCCGCGCCCTCGGCCACGACCTCCATCCCGAGCTCGTGCGCCATCTTGACGATTGAGCGCAGGATCACCGAACGGGTGCCATTCGCCGAAGGACGCACGAAGGACTGATCGATCTTGATGGTGTCGAAGGGAAAGCGCTGCAGGTAAGACAGGGCCGAGTAGCCCGTGCCGAAATCGTCCAGCGACAGCCCGGCGCCGAGATCGCGGATGCGCTGCAGCATCTGGGCGGCGTATTCGGGGTTCTCCATCACGAGGCTCTCGGTCAGCTCAAGCTTCAGGGAGCCGGGGAGGACGCCCGTACGGGCGAGGACCGTCTTCACGTCGTGCAGGAGATCGTGGCGAAGCAACTGGCGGCTCGACACGTTGACGCTCGCGAAGATGGGCGGCTCGACATCGAGAGCCCGCTGCCAGGCGGCGAGTTCACGGGCCGTGCGTTCGAGTGCAAGGAGCCCGAGATTGACGATGAGCCCTGTCTCCTCGGCGATGGGGATGAAGGTCGAGGGACCGATGCGCCCAAGCCGGGGATGATCCCAGCGCAGGAGCGCTTCAAAGCCGGCAATGGTGCGGTCCTCCAAGCGGACGATCGGCTGGAACAGGACCTTGATCTCGCCGCGCTCGATGGCCCGGCGCAGGTCGCTCTCAAGCGTCAGGCGGTCATTGCCTGCCGCCCGCATCGTCGGTCGGAAGACCTCGATGCGATCGCCGCCGTGGCGCTTGGCATGGATCATGGCGATTTCGGCGTTCCTGACGAGTTCGTCCCGCTGCGTCGAGACTTGAGGGTCGAAGAGCGCAAGGCCGACGGAGGCGGTAAGAAAGATTTCCCGCTCAGCTTGAGTGATCGGGGTTGCGATTGCGCGCCGGACGAGATCGGCAAAGCCGAGAATGCGGTCAGGATCTGTCTCCGATAAAAGGATGATGCCGAACTCATCCCCGGAAACGCGTGCCAAGGTGTCCTGGGGCTTGAGCAAGCGGCCGAGGCGCCGCGCCAGGGTCAGAAGGACCGAGTCCCCTGCCGATAGGCCGATCGAGTCGTTGACCTGCTTGAACCGATCGATGTCGGCCACGAGCACCGTCGGGCGAAGAGCATCGTCCTGCGAGGCCAGGGTGAGGGCCGCCTGCAGGCGGTCGTTGAAAAGCTCCCTGTTGGGCAGTCCGGTGAGATTGTCGTGCACGGCGTCGTGCAAGAGACGCTCTTCCGCCGTCTTGATCTCGGTCACGTCGGCGATCGTGCCGACGATGCGCACGACCTCGCCATCCGTGCCGACCACCGGGCGGGCCTTGAGACGGAACCAGTGATATGCGCCCCCGGCAGAGCGGAGGCGGAAATCCTGGACGATGCGGCCGCGCCTCTCCTCGATGACGGCATCGAGGGAGGCCCGGTATCGATCGACGTCGAAGGGGTGGATCAGGTCGAGCCAGTCAGACGCCGCGCCCTCGAGCGTACCGCGCCTGAGACCGAGCTGCTGTTCGACCTCGGCGCCGACGAAGACCTTGTCCGCGACAACGTCCCAATCGAAAACGATGTCGCCGGCTCCAGTAAGCGCGAGTGCCCTGCGCTCGGTATCGTTCATCAGCCCTTGTGCCAGAACGCCGCCCGCGAAGGCGTGCTGCATGACCGTAAAGCCGATCAGCATGACGATGAGGACGAGGGCGCCGATCAACGCCGGCTGAACGAGGTCCGACGTCAGCTGGCCGGTGACGGCGAAGGCGGCCGCAGCGACCCAGGCGAGCAACAGGAGCCAGCTTGGCACGAGCATGATGGCCCGGTCGTAGCCATGGGTCGCGAGATGCGCGACGAGAAGGAAGCCGATCCCCGCCACGGCGGCGATCGAAATGCGCGCCACCCCGGAGGCCACCGGCGGATCGACGACCGCAAGGCCGACGAGGGCCGCGAGGAAGACAAGCCAGAAGAAGGTCACGTGGCTGTAGCGCACATGCCATCGGTTGAGATTGAGATATGCAAAGAGGAAGACGAGCAGGGTCGCGGCAAGGACCGCCTCGGCCGAAGCCCGATAAATCCTCTCCGCCACCGCCGTGACCGGGAAGACGCGCTGGAAGAAGCCGAAATCGATGCAGGCATAGGCGAGCACCGACCAGGCAAGCGCCGCCGCGGCAGGAAAGATGAGGGCTCCCTTCACGACGAAGACGATGGTGAGGAACAGGGCCAGGAGGCCCGCGATGCCGATGATGATGCCCTTATAGAGCGTCAAGCCGGTGATCTTCTTCCGGTAGGCGTCCGCGTCCCACAGGTAGAGCTGGGGTACGTTCGAGCTCGCGAGCTCCGCGACGAAGGTCACGGTCGTGCCGGGATCGAGCGTGACAAGGAAGATGTCCGCGTCCGGGCTTTCTTCCCGTTCCGGGCGAATTCCTTGACTTGCGGTGATCGCCGCGATCCGCGACCCGCCGAGATCGGGCCACAAGACGCCCGAGCCCGGGAGCCGGAAGTGAGGGGCTACGAGAAGGCGGTCGACCTGCTCATCGGTGTCGTTGGTGAGTGCAAAAACGATCCAGTCCGGGCGAGTGCCGGCTTCGCGCGCTTTCACCGCAATGCGCCGGACGATACCGTCCTGGCCTGGAGCCGTCGAAATACGGATCTCGTCGCCATCGGAGCGGTAGCGCTCGATAGCTGGGGTGAGGTCGATCGCCGCAACGTCCAGGTTGACGCGTACAGCCTCGACCGCGCGGACTGGCTCAAGGGTCCCGACAAGGGCCAAGGCGGCCAGCACGAGCGCAACGGCGAAGGAGAGGAACCGCAACGCGTTATTCTCTCGACCGCGGGTGAACAAGGGCGTGAGCGTCAAGTGGTATCGGTGGACAAGCTTGAGGGCAAGGCGAGAGGAGCGCGCGCAAGAGCCTTGTCCGCAGCAGACGAAAGGAGGACGGGATCGCCGCCCGATCCTCGCACCTCCTTGGCGAGGCTTTGCGGCTAAAACGAGATGGCGCCGTCGACAGCCGCGAGCTCCTCCGCGATCGCCTCCAAAGGCGGGACCTTGCGGACCGGGCCGATGGCCGCGAGCGTCGGCCGGCCTGAGAGAAGGCGCCGGCCTGCGCTTCTCACCTCTTCCACGGTGACCGCCTCCACCTTGGCCACGATTTCCTCGCTCGGAATGACGCGACCCCAGGCAAGAAGCTGTCTTGCATTGCGTTCGATCCGCCCGGCGGGGGTCTCCAGCGCCGTCAGCAGAGCGACCTTGAGTTGGGTCTTCGCCCGCTCGACCTCGCCCGGGGCGATATCGTTGACGGCGGCGCGGGACGTCCGGAGCGTGACGTCGATCAACTCGGGCAGGTCCGCACCGGCCGTGCCCGCGCTGATGCCGAACAGGCCGGTATCCGAAAAAGGCCAGTGGAAGGCGCCGATCTCGTAGGCCAGCCCGCGCTGCTCGCGCACTTCGTGCCAGAGCCTCGAGGTGAGGCCACCGCCCAGGATCTGGGCGAACATGTGCGTGGCGTAGTAGTCCTCGTGCTTGAAGGAGCAGCCCGGGAGGCCGATGACGATGTTGGCCTGCTCGAGCTTGCGCGGGATGCGCCGTTCGCCCCCGGTGTAGCGGGCTGCCTCGCCATCGGAGGGAGGGCCTTCGGAACCCCGCAGGGAGCCAAAATGGCGCTCCGCGGCAGCGACAAGGCGCTCGTGTTCGACCGCCCCGGCTGCGGCGAGGACCATCCGCTCGGGCAAGTATTCCCGGGCGAGAAAGGTGCGGATCATGCCGCCGTCGAAGGATCTGATCGTGATCGGCGTGCCGAGGATCGGTCGCCCGATCGGCTGGTCGGCAAAGGCGGTTTCGATGAACGCGTCGAAGATCAGATCGTCGGGGGTGTCCTGGACAGACGCATATTCCTGCAAGATCACGCTCTTCTCGCGAGCGAGCTCCGCTTCCTCGAAGGTGGACTGCGTGAGGATGTCCCCGAGGACGTCGAGGGCGACGTCGATATCCTCCCCGAGCACCCGGGCCGTGTAGCTCGTGAACTCGACGCTGGTGGCCGCGTTGATCTCGCCGCCTACGTTCTCGATGTCCTCGGCGATCTGGCGGGCAGTGCGACGGGTGGTGCCCTTGAACGCCATATGCTCGATGAGATGCGAAAGTCCGTGCTCCACCTCGCGCTCGTGGCGCGAGCCGGCCCCCACCCAGACGCCGAGGGTGGCGGTGGCGATGTGGGGCATCCGCTCGGAGACGATCGTCAATCCGTTCGCCAGTCGCGTGATTTCGATCGCGGGCGCTGCACTTCTCGCGAAATGATGGTTCATGCGGCGGCCCCTGCGGCTCGGGCGCGATCGAGGATGAAACGCTCGAGGGTTGCCTGATCCTTGGGCAACACGGCAACACGCTCCTCTCGCTCCATCAGGTTCGACAGGTGAGGCGGAAGGGAGGGGCGCACGCCGGTCGCCCGCTCCACCGCGTCGGGAAATTTCGCCGGGTGGGCGGTTGCCAACGCGATGACCGGAGTGGCCGGCCGCTCCGCGAGAAGACGCCGGGCAGCATGCACGCCCGTCGCGGTATGCGGATCGAGGAGGTAGCCGGTGCTTTGCGAGACCTTGCGCATTTCGGCTGCGACCGCCTCTTCGCTTGCTGCGGCGGACGAAAAATCGCGCTGCATGCGGGCGAGCGGCTCGGGCGCTATCGTGAAGGAGCGGGATTGGGAGAGGCCAGCCATGAGATGACGGACAGCGGCCGCATCCCGGCCATACGCCTCGAACAAGAGGCGCTCGAAATTGGACGACACCTGGATGTCCATGGAGGGAGACGTCGTGGGCACCACGCTGCGCACCTCATAGGCTCCGGTGGTCAGCGCCCTGTGCAAAATGTCGTTGGCATTGGTCGCGATCATCAGGCGCTCGATCGGCAGGCCCATCCGTTTGGCGACAAAGCCAGCGAAGACGTCGCCGAAATTGCCCGTCGGCACGGCAAAGGAGACAGGTCGGTGGGGGGCTCCAAGCGAGACAGCGGCCGTGAAGTAGTAGATGACCTGCGCGGCAATGCGCGCCCAATTGATGGAATTGACCCCCGAGAGCTTCAGCGCCTCCCGCAGGCGGACATTCTTGAACATGGCTTTCAGCGCCGTCTGGCAATCGTCGAAGGTGCCCTCGACGGCGATCGCGTGCACGTTGGAGGCAGCGACTGTGGTCATCTGCCGGCGCTGAACCTCGGAGACGCGGCCGTGAGGGTAGAGGATGAAGACGTCCACCTGCTCAAGGCCGCGGAAGGCCTCGACGGCGGCGCTCCCGGTATCGCCGGAGGTCGCGCCGACGATGGTGGCACGGGCCGATCGCTGTCTGAGCACATGGTCCATCAGCCGGCCGAGGAGCTGCATCGCCAGATCCTTGAAGGCGAGCGTCGGGCCGTGGAAGAGCTCGAGCACGAACAGGTTGTCGTCGATCTGCACCAGCGGGCAGACGGCCGGATGGCGGAAGACCGCGTACGAGGCCTCGATCATGGGGTCGAGATCGGCAGACGCAATGTCGCTGCCGACGAGGGCGCCCACTACGCGCTTGGCAGCCTCCGCATAGGAGCGCCCGGCGAGCTCCGCGATGGTCTCAGGTGAGAGGCACGGCCATTGCTGCGGGACATAAAGGCCGCCATCCGGGGCAAGACCGGTGAGCAGTGCCTCCGTAAAGCCGACAACGGGTGCCTCGCCGCGGGTGGAAACGTGGAGCAAGGGCGCGACCTCCTTCAAAAGGTGCGGGACATTATGTCTGGCGGGAGAGCTCGACAAGCAAAGGTCAGCCGGCGCCCAGTTTGAGGCGTCGTCGGGCGAAGGCAAGGAACACGGCGATCAGGGTCAAGGCGAGCCCGAACCACGTCAGCGCATATTGCAGGTGGTCATTGGGGACGCTGAGGCGCGTTTGACCGCCCCGCGGCCAGCCGCCTGGAGTGGGGGTGGCGTCGGCGTCGATGATGAACGGAGCGACCGGGCCGAGCCCCTTCGCCTCGGCGATCGCCCTCACATCCCGTACGAACCAGACCTCGTGCCTCGGATCATTCTCCGGGACGAACCAGCCGCGCTTTTCGGGCGCCCGCATGAGGCCGATGACCGTCACCTCACCCCTCGGTTGCGACAGCGGCCGCGCTGCGGGATCCTTGAGCTCCGTCGGGACGAAGCCCCGGTTCACGATGACCGCCGAGCCGTCTTGAAGCCGCAGGGGAGTAAGGAGATAGAAGCCCTGGACGGGCCGGCCTCGTTCGGCCGCCATGAGGCCGTGAACGGCGGTCTCGGCGCCATGGTCGAACACGCCGGCCGCCCGAACGCGCAAATATTCGTGCTCCGTCGCGTTCCACTCCGGCCAGAGCGTCGCCGCCGGCAAGGGGACGGGCTCCCCGTAGGCGCGCGCCTCGATCCGGGCGATCAGATCAGCCTTCCAGGCGCGACGCTCGAGCTGCCAGACGCCGAGGGCAACCAGAATGGCAAGGGCAACCGAGGTGAAGAGACCCGGGATCGCAAGCGCGCGCCAGGAGGAACGTTGAGCCAACATCAGCGCTCGAAACGACCTTCTTCGGCCTTGTGGAAATACTGCAACGCGACCATGACGCCTTTGGTCGGACGCGCCAGTCCGAGGCTCAGCGCGATAGCGAGGAACGACCACAGCACCAGGTGCAGCCAAATCGGCGGCTCGTAGGCGAATTCGGCCCACAGCGCGAGCCCCACCACGAGGACACCGACGATCGACATGATGAAGAAGGCCGGACCATCGGCCGAATCCGCGAACGCATAGTCAAGCCCACAGACTTCACAGCGCGGGCGAAGCGTGAGGAAGCCTTGGAAGAGATGCCCCTTCCCGCAGCGCGGGCAGCGGCCGCGAAGGCCGGTGGCGTAGGGTGAGGGGAGGGACGAATCGGCCATGGTTCAAAATGAGAGAAGGGCGGCGAATGCCGCCCTCCGCATATGGTGGGGCTGTGTCCGGTTTGCCGCCCCATGCGACGCTAATGTCCTCCGGTGCTCGAGCCGGCTCCCCAGACGTAGATGGCGGCGAACAGGAAGAGCCAGACCACGTCGACGAAGTGCCAGTACCAGGCCGCGAACTCGAAGCCGAGGTGCTGCTTCGGGGTGAAGTGGCCGAGATAGGCGCGGTAGAGGCAGACCGCGAGGAAGATCGTGCCGATAATGACATGCGCGCCGTGGAAGCCCGTCGCCATGAAGAAGGTGGCGCCATAGATCGAGCCCGAGAAGGAGAACGCAGCGTGGCTGTATTCGTAAGCCTGCACGAGGGTGAAAAGGGCGCCGAGGCCGATCGTCAGCCACAGGCCCCATTTGAGCCCTTGCCGGTCCCCATGCAGCAGGGCGTGGTGGGCCCATGTCACCGTCGTGCCCGAGGTGAGCAGAATGAGGGTGTTGAGAAGCGGCAGGTGCCAGGGATCGAAGGTCTCGATGCCCTTCGGCGGCCATACGCCGCCGAGCTTCGCGACGCGCTCGACCTGCAGAGGATCGTTCGGAAACAGGGCCGCGTCGAAATAGGCCCAGAACCAGGCGACGAAGAACATCACCTCCGAGGCGATGAAGAAGATCATGCCGTAGCGGTGATGGAGCTGCACGACCCGGGTGTGATGACCTTCGTAGGTCGCCTCGCGGACCACCGTGCGCCACCAGTTCAGCATGGTGTAGAGCACGCCGAGAACGCCGGCGCCGAACACGTAAGGGCCGATCCGAAGCCCGGCGACCTCCATGCTCTTCACGGTAAGGACGAAGCCGACCGCCATGGTGAAGGCGGCGATCGAGCCGATCAGGGGCCAAGGGCTCGGATCGACGAGATGGTAATCGTGATGGGGCTTGGCGTGCGCCTCGGCCATGTCAGAACTCTCCGTCGCCTCGATCGTGCTTCGCTTTAGGACGCTTCCGGGCTCGTTGTCACGTCGCCACTTCACAAATTTCCCTTGGCAACGGCTGCGCTTGATGTCGCAACCGGAGCGCCGTTCTTGGCCGGGAAATAGGTATAGGACAGGGTGATGCTCTTCAGAGCGCGCAGGTTGGGATCTTTGTCGATCTCCGGGTCGATATAGAACACGACGGGGAAATCAACGGTCTCGCCCGGCTTAAGCGTCTGCTCGTTGAAGCAGAAGCACTCGATCTTCATGAAGTAGGCGGCTGCCTGGGCCGGCTGGACGTTGAAGGTGGCGATCCCCGCCGTGGGAGCTGAGCCGGCATTGCGCACTTTGTAGAAGACGGTTTGCGTCTGGCCGACCTTGGTCGTGGTCTCGTTTGTCTCAGGCGAAAAGCGCCAGTTGAGGCCGGGTGCGACATTGGCGTCGAAGCGCACCGACAGGGTCCGCTCGATCGTCCCGCTCGCCGGGCGGGAGCTCGCGAGCGGCCTTCCGTCGAAGCCGGTCACCCGGCAGAACAGGTCGTAAAGCGGGACGGACGCGTAGGCGAGGCCGATCATGCCGGCCACGAGCCCCGCACACGCCATGCCGGTGCGGCGGATGCGCTTGGCTTGCTCAGGAGTCAAGGACGAGGGCATGCCGACGCCTCACAGGGGGCGATTGAGGACCTGCGGTCCCATCTTGGCGATGGTGACCACATAGAACAGGAGCGCTAAGGCGCCGAGCGCCAGCGCGATCGCGACCGAGCGAGCGCGCCGCCGCTTCAGCTCCTCTGGGCTCAAGCCCGGCCCTGGATCGCGGTCGTCCCCAGCCATCATGTCCACCCGAGGGGACGCATGAGGCCGAACCCATGCTCAGCCAGAAGCGTCGCGAAGAGGAGGAAGAGGTAGAGCACCGAAAAGGCGAAGAGCTGCTGTGCGGCCCGGCTCGATGGCTCTCCGGCGCGCCGCACATGGACCTTGATGGCAAGCGCGAGCATGGCGGCGCTGCTCAGGCCGGCGACGACCAGATACGCGACGCCGCCAAAGCCGAAGGCCAGGGGCGCAAGCCCGCAGGGCAGGAGGGCGATCGTGTAAAGGAGGATCTGTCGACGCGTGCTGTCAGGCCCGGCGACGTTCGGCATCATGGGGATGCCGGCGCGCGCATAATCGGACGACTTCACCAAGGCGAGCGCCCAGAAATGCGGCGGCGTCCACAGGAAGATGATAAGGAACAGGATGAGCGTCTCAAGACCGATGGAGCCGGAGACGGCGGCCTCGCCGATCATGGGTGGGAAGGCGCCCGCGGCGCCGCCGATCACGATGTTCTGCGCCGTCGAGCGCTTGAGCCACATGGAGTAGATGACGGCGTAGAAGAAGATCGTGAAGCCGAGGAGCCCCGCCGCGAGCCAGTTCGCGATGAGGCCGAGCGCCAGCACTGACCCCACCGCAAGCGTCAGCCCAAACGAGAGCGCCTCCTCCGGCGCGATCCGGCCGTCGGGAATGGGCCGCTTGCGCGTGCGCGTCATCAACGCGTCGATATCGGCGTCCCACCACATGTTCAGGCACCCGGACGCGCCGGCGCCGATGGCAATCATCACGAGGGAGGCGAACGCGATGACCGGATGAACCTGGGCCTCGCCGACCACCATGCCGACAAGCGCTGTAAACACCACGAGCGACATCACCCGCGGCTTGAGCAGCGCGATGTAGTCGGAGACATCTCCCGTGGAGGTCCGTGCCGAGGCGGGAACCAGGCCTTCGGCAGGGGCAGGGGACATGGAGGGTGTGAGTGTCGTCATCTCGCTAGGACCGGCTCCGTCAGACCCGCTTGTCGCCCCGGAAGCGCCGACCGCGCGAACCGGGTCTTGGAACCTCAGACGGATCTGGCTCACGCTCATGGTCCTCAACCCCGCAACTTCGGTCCTGCGACCGGAGGTCGGACTTAGAACGTGAGAGTGCTCCTCGCCGGAGGGCTCAGCAAGAGCCCTCGGGGGAGGAGCGGGCGGCGAGGCCGCCCGACCCGATCAGTGGTGAGTGTCCGCGATGCGGGGCAGGATCTCGAACTGGTGGAAGGGCGGCGGAGATGGCAGCGTCCATTCGAGTGTGGTCGCCCCCTCGCCCCAGGGGTTCGCCGCCGCGCGCTGCTTGTTCCGGAAGGCGATGAAGACACCGTACATGAAAACGAGGAGACCAACGGCGAAGATATAGGCGCCGATCGACGACACCTTGTTCCAGCCGGCGAAGGCGTCCGGATAATCCGCGTAGCGCCGCGGCATGCCGGCGAGGCCAAGGAAGTGCATGGGGAAAAACAGCAAGTTGGAGCCGATGAAGGCGATCCAGAAGTGCAGCTTCCCGATCCACTCCGGGATGATGTAGCCGGTCATCTTCGGGAACCAGTAGTAGACTCCCGCAAAGATGATGAAGACGGCGCCGAGGGACAGAACGTAGTGGAAGTGAGCCACGACGTAATAGGTGTCGTGGAGGTAGCGGTCGACGCCCGCATTGGCGAGGACGACGCCGGTGACGCCGCCGACGGTGAACAGGAAGATGAAGCCGATCGCCCAGATCATGGCGGCCGTGAAGCGGATCGAGCCGCCCCACATGGTCGCGATCCAGGAGAAGATCTTCACCCCCGTTGGCACCGCGATGACCATGGTGGCGAACACGAAATAGGCCTGGGTCTGGAGCGACAGGCCCACCGTATACATGTGGTGGGCCCACACCACGAAGCCGACGACGCCGATCGCCACCATGGCATAGGCCATGCCGAGATAGCCGAAGATGGGCTTTCTCGAGAAGGTGGAGATGATGTGCGACACGATGCCGAAGGCCGGCAGGATCATGATGTAGACTTCGGGGTGGCCGAAGAACCAGAATAAGTGCTGGTAGAGGATCGGATCGCCGCCGCCGGCCGGGTCGAAGAAGGTCGTGCCGAAGTTGCGGTCCGTGAGGAGCATGGTGATCGCGCCTGCCAGCACCGGCAAGGACAGGAGCAGGAGGAAGGCGGTCACCAGCATCGCCCAGGCGAAGAGCGGCATCTTGTGCAGCGTCATCCCCGGAGCGCGCATGTTCAGGATGGTAGTGATGAAGTTGATGGCGCCCAGGATGGAGGCGGCGCCGGCGAGGTGGAGCGCCAGGATGCCGAAGTCGAGGGCCGGCCCCGGGTGACCGGCGACCGACAGGGGCGGATAAACGGTCCAGCCGCCCCCGAAGCCGAGCGAGCCTGGCGCGCCCTCGACGAAGAGAGAGCAGACGAGCAGCCCGAACGCCGCCACCGTCAGCCAGAACGAGATGTTGTTCATGCGCGGGAACGCCATGTCCGGCGCCCCGATCATGAGGGGGACGAACCAGTTGCCGAACCCGCCGATGAGCGCCGGCATCACCAGGAAGAACACCATGATGAGGCCGTGGCCGGTGACGACCACGTTGAAGGCCTGAGGATTCGAGAACCACTGCAGCCCCGGATCCTGGAGCTCCATGCGCATCAGGATGGAGAATGCGGCGCCGACGAGGCCCGCGCAGAACGAGAAGATCAGGTAAAGGGTGCCGATGTCCTTGTGGTTTGTGGAATACATCCAGCGCCGCCACCCCGTCGGGGTGTGATGGTCGGCGTGGTCGGCGTGAGCAGCGTATGCCATGGCGAGACCTCGAGGTCCTCTCGTTATCTTCGGGTTCAGCGGGCGACCGCGGCGAGCTTCACGTCGGCGGCCCCGTCGATGCGGGCGAACTTGGTCTTCGCCTGCTCCAGCCAGCGGCCGTAGTCCTGCTCGCTGACGACGCGGATCGCGATCGGCATGTAAGCGTGATATTGGCCGCAGAGCTCGGAGCACTGGCCGTAGTAGACGCCCTCGCGCTCGGCCCTGAACCAGGTCTCGTTGAGACGGCCCGGCACGGCGTCGATCTTGATGCCAAAGGACGGCATCGCGAAGGCGTGGAGCACATCCCCGCCCGTCACCTGCAGCCGCACGACCTTGTTCACCGGAAGGACGAGCTCATTGTCGACGGCAAGGAGCCGCGGCTCGCCCTTCGGCCCGGGCTTGGCCTTCGCCTGGTCGTCCGCCTCGGCGATAATGCGCTGCTCGAAGCGGAAGCCGCCTTGATCGGACGGGTATTCATACTCCCAGTACCAGGACCGACCGGTGGCCTTCACGACGACGTCGTGCTGGGGAATCACGAGCTGCTGGCGCAGAATGCGGAAGGATGGAATGGCGATGGAAACGAGGATGAGCACCGGGACGACGGTCCAGGCGACCTCGAGGAGCGTGTTGTGGGTCGTGCGGGACGGCGTCGGGTTGGCGCGCTCGTTGAACTTGACCACCACGTAGATGAGGAGTGCGAGGACGAACAGCGAGATCGCCGTGATGATCCAGAGCAGCCAGTTGTGAAAGAGGTTGATGTTCTGCGCGATTTCGGTGACCGGCTCCTGCATGGTGATCTGCCAGGGATTGGGCGCGCCATGCCCGGCCGTCGTCGCCGTCTGCGCGAGGGCGGCCGTGCCGCCAGCAATGAGCGCGACGCCCGCAGAGAGCAGCCTCATGGCCGATCGATGTCCAACATTTGCGATCCGCATCGGTCTTCTCGAAGCTCCTGTTTGGCTCAAGGTCCCGCGCGGGCGTCGGGAGACGACGGGCGGGAAAGCGCGGGACCGAAACGAGGCTGTCAGCTTTGATCGCGGCCAACAACCACAAGCCGCGGGCAAGCGCAACGGCTACAGCGTCGCAATCTCTGCGTCATATGGGCCCGAATTCGCCCTATTTCGTGCTTGGAAAGCACCTTCGCTTGACAGGTCGTCGCGGCCTGTGGTCGGAACGCTCGCCGCCGACCCGCGCCTCACCTGACAAACAGGCTACGGGCAGGAACACGCAATGCCGGTCACACGGTTGAAACTCACGCTTGCCGGGGCGCTTGGCCTCGCGCTCATTGCGGCCTCCCCGGGCGTGGAGGCTCAAGGGGTCATCAAGAGCACGCATGGCGACTGGCAGCAGCGTTGCGAAACACCGCCAGGCGCAAAGAACGAGCAATGCGCGCTCGTGCAGAACGTCATGGCCGAGGATCGGCCGAACCTGACCCTCGTGATCATCGCGCTGAAGACGGCCGACGGGAAGGCGCGGCTTCTGCGGATGGTCGCGCCGCTCGGGATCCTGATCCCGGCCGGGATCGGCCTGCGGATCGACGAGACCGACATCGGGCGAGCGGGCTATGTACGCTGCCTCAATACGGGCTGCATCGCCGAAGCGGTGCTCGACGACACCCTGCTCAACCAGCTCAAGAACGGGAAAACGGCCACCTTCATTCTGTTCCAGACACCGGAGGAGGGGGTTGGCGTTCCGGTGTCGCTTGAGGGCTTTGCAGCCGGATTCGACAGCCTGCCGTAACGTTTGGGGAAAGGGTGTCGGGCCCCGAGGCGGCCCGGCAGGCGAGGGCGTCGTGGGAGGGCGCATCATGAAGAGCGAGGCCACACGGGGACGAGGCCGGCTGCTTGCGGTCGGGGCGATGCTGCTGGCCGGGACGGTCGGCGGCGCCGGTTCGGTGCAGGCGCAGGGCTTCGGCGAGACTCTGCGCAACCTCTTCCTCTTCGGGGGGACGACGGAGCCGCCCGCTGCTCCGACCGAGCGGGACGAAGCATATTGTCCCTCGGTCGACGTGCTGGACGGGGGCGCGGCGATTCGCGCCTATGTGGGCGGCCGTTCGGGCGATGCCGCTTCGCTGCGCCACCAGATTTCCCTGGCGCAGTTTGCGCGCGAGTGCGCGGCCCGGCCAGACGGCTCGATTGCCGTGAAGGTCGGGGTGGAGGGCCGGGCGCTGCTCGGGCCGGCCGGAGCGGCGGGTCGGTTCGACGCCCCCGTGACCTTCGTCATCAAGCGCGGCGAGCGGATCATTGCGACCCGCTCGCAGCGGGTCGCCGTCACCGTGCCCCCTGGGGAGGCCCAGGGCAGCTTCATCGCCGTCGAGGAGGGGCTCGTCGTCCCTCCTGGCACGGGCGAGTATGAGATCGCGGTCGGGCTTGGCGTCGCGCCGGCGCGGGCCGCCCCGGACCGGCGCCGGCGCGGGCAGTCCTGACCGTTGCGGCCGGCCTGTTCCTGAACCGGCCGGCGGGCCTCATTGAACCGGCTCAGCGGCTGCCGTCGTCGGTCAGCTCGTCCGCGTTCAGCAACATCGTCCGGTTGAGGCCGATATCGGCCAGGTCGCGGTCGCTCAACGCGGCCAGGGCGCGGTAGGTCCTGCGCGCCTGTCGCCGCCCGCGGAAGCCCGCGACGAGGGCGGCGGCTTGCGTCCTCAGCGCCGTCAAGGGGCGGCGAGCGGCGGGCATCGCGCGGGCGAGCTCGAACGGTCTCATGGCCTCCTCCCTCATCTTCGCGGGGTCGGGAGCGCGCCGTCCCGGCGCACGTTCCGAGAGCCGCGAGTGTGCCAGAACACGGGAGCCGGTGGTGTGATCTACCGCACACCGCCCGTTGACATCGCCGCGAGCCTCGGTCAGACAGGCTCCAGCCGTTGATCCCCGCGGGAGAGTCCGGGCGTCTCGCCCGGCGCCGAAGGCGCAACCGCCCCGGAAACGCTCAGGCCGACAGGACCGCGCGGGAGCTGGCGCTCTGGAAAGCGGCGGGATCGCAGGATCTCGCCCACCGACGGGGGTAACTCCCGGGGCTCGAGCCCCCGGGGGGAAATCTCTCAGGTCCCGGGACAGAGGGGGCGCTCACGGATCGCAAGGTCCGGATGAGCGCGCGAGCTGATCTGCCCGAGGGCCCCATGGCCGAGACCGCCGAGCCCCTTCGCAAGACCCCGCTCCATGGCGAGCACCTGGCGCTCGGCGCGCGCCTCGTGCCCTTCGCCGGCTACGAGATGCCCGTGCAGTATGAGACGGGGATCCTGGGGGAGCACCTGTGGACGCGCTCCCATGCCGGTCTCTTCGACGTGTCGCATATGGGCCAGGCGGCGCTCGTCGGCCCCGATCACGAGACCACCGCCCGGGCGCTGGAAGCCCTCGTCCCCGCTGACATCCTCAACCTGAAGCCGGGCCAGCAGCGCTATTCGCAACTCCTCGACGAGGCCGGCGGCATCCTGGACGACCTCATGGTCACCCGCCCCGCCAACCCCCTTCAGGACGGCGAGCTTCTCCTCGTCGTGAACGCCTCCCGCAAGGAGGCGGACTACGATCACATCGCTCAGCGGCTCCCCCCAGGGGTGGAGCTGCGCCGCTTCAACGACCGGGCGCTGATCGCCCTTCAGGGGCCCAAGGCCGAAACCGTGCTTGCACGCCGCGCGCCGGATGTGGCGGCCCTCGGCTTCATGCAGGCCATGCAGACCATGATCGCCGGCATCCCCGCGCATGTCTCGCGCTCCGGCTACACGGGCGAGGATGGCTTCGAGCTGTCCGTGCCGGCCGAGCGCGCCGTCGAGCTCTGGCGCCTGCTGCTGGAGGATGACGACGCGAAGCCCGTCGGGCTCGGGGCCCGGGATTCCCTGCGGCTGGAGGCAGGCCTGTGCCTCTACGGCCACGACATCGACACCACCACCTCGCCGGTCGAGGCGGGGCTGGCCTGGTCGATCCAGAAGCGCCGGCGCCAGGAGGGGGGCTTTCCGGGCGCGGCCCGCATCCAACAGGAGCTGAAGGACGGTCCGGCGCGGGTCCGCGTCGGGCTGAGGCCCGAGGGCAAGGCGCCGGCCCGGGAGGGAGCGCCCATCGTCGCTGCCGACGGGCGCGAGGTCGGGCGGGTGACGTCGGGCGGCTTCGGCCCGAGCGTCAACGGCCCGATCGCCATGGGCTATGTGGCGCGCGAGGTCGCGACGCCTGGAACCGGGCTCGCGCTGACGGTGCGTGGAAGGGCGCTGCCGGCGACGGTCGTGCCCCTGCCCTTCGTGCCGCACCGGTACAAGAGAGGATAGGGCCTCGTCCCGGGCGCAGGCGCGTCCGGGATCGCCCGAGGGGAGGGCGCCTGCCCGGACAACGACCCCGGCTCTTGGCTCCGCTTCAGCCGGGATGACCACATGGAGACGCGAGAGGAGGAATGGATGGCCGAGACCCGCTACACCAAGGACCACGAATACATTCGCATCGAGGGCGATGTCGGCGTCGTCGGCATCACCGACTACGCCCAGGGCCAGCTGGGCGACGTGGTCTATGTCGAGCTGCCGGAGATCGGGAAGACCGTCGCCAAGGGCGAAGAGGCGGCGGTGGTCGAGAGCGTCAAGGCGGCGAGCGAGATCTATGCCCCCGTCTCCGGCGAGGTCGTGGCGATCAATTCCGCTCTCGAAGGGTCCCCCGGGACGGTCAACGAGGATCCCGTGGGCGAGGGCTGGTTCCTGAAGCTGAAAATCAAGGACAAGGCCGAGCTCGAGGCCCTCATGACCGAGGCGCAGTACCAGGACTACGTGCGGTCGATCAGTTGAGGGCTCCGTGATGGCTCATGAATATCGGGCGACGGTACGCTGGGCGCGCCAGGAGGGCGAAGCCTTCACGGACCAGCGCTACAGCCGCGTCCATGTCTGGGCCTTCGACGGCGGCGTCGAGGTGCCGGCCTCCTCCGCGCCCTCGAGCGTCCCGCTGCCCTTCTCGCGCCCTGATGCGGTGGACCCGGAGGAGGCCTTCGTGGCGGCCCTGTCGAGCTGCCACATGTTGTTCTTCCTGCATCTTGCCGCGAGGCGCGGCTTCATCGTCGACCGCTACGAAGACCATGCTGTCGGGGTGATGGCGAAGAACGAGCGGGGCAAGCTCCATGTGGCCCGCGTGACGCTCGATCCGAGGATCGACTTCTCGGGGGCCAGGAGGCCCACGCCCGACGACATTGCCGAACTCCACCACCGCTCCCACGAGGAGTGCTACATCGCCAACTCCGTCCGCACCGAGGTGACGGTCGCGGGGCTCTCTCCCCACGCCTGACGACAAGGCTCTGAACGCCATGCGCTATTTGCCCCTCTCCGACGCCGACAGGCGCGAGATGCTCGCCCGCATCGGGGTCGACCGGATCGACGATCTCTTCGCCGCCGTGCCGAAGGACAAGCTCCTTTCGAGCCCGCCCGATCTGCCGAGGCGCAAGGGAGAGCTCGAGGTCGAGCGCATCCTGTCCCGCATGGCGGCGAGGAACGTGGCCGCCTCCTCCGTGCCGTTCTTCTGCGGCGCCGGCGCCTACAAGCACCACGTGCCGGCGAGCGTCGACCACCTCATCCAGCGCTCGGAGTTCCTGACGAGCTACACGCCCTACCAGCCCGAGATCGCGCAAGGCACTCTGCAATACCTCTTCGAGTTCCAGACGCAGGTGGCGAATCTCACCGCCATGGAGGTGGCGAACGCCTCCATGTATGACGGCTCGACCGGCACGGCGGAGGCGGTGCTCATGGCGCATCGCGTCACCCGCCGGCGCAAGGCCGTTCTCTCGGGCGGGCTGCATCCCCACTACGCGGAGGTGGTGAAGACCGTCTCGCGCATGGCCGGGGACGAGGTGGCGGCGCTGCCGCCCGACGTGCCGGCGGCCGAGGACCTCCTTTCTGCCATCGACGAGACGGTGTCCTGCGTCGTCGTCCAGACGCCGGACGTCTTCGGCAACCTGCGTGATCTCGCCCCGATCGCCGAGAAGGCGCACCGGCACGGGGCGCTGCTCATCGCCGTCTTCACCGAGGCGGTGTCGCTCGGCCTCGTGAGGCCGCCGGGCGAGATGGGCGCCGACATCGCAGTGGGCGAGGGCCAGTCGATCGGAAACGCGCTCTCCTTCGGCGGCCCTTATGTGGGCCTCTTCGCCACGCGGCAGAAGTTCATCCGCCAGATGCCGGGGCGGCTGTGCGGCGAGACGGTCGATGCGGACGGACGGCGCGGCTACGTGCTCACGCTTTCCGCCCGCGAGCAGCATATCCGCCGCGACAAGGCGACTTCCAACATCTGCACCAATTCCGGCCTGTGCTGCCTCGCCTTCACCATCCACATGACGCTCCTCGGCGAGGCGGGGCTGAAGCGCCTCGCCCGCATCAACCACGCCAATGCCGTGACGCTCGCCCAGATGCTGTCCGGCGTGCCCGGCGTCGAGGTGCTGAACGAGACCTTCTTCAACGAGTTCACGGTACGCCTGAAGCGGCCGGCCGCCGAGGTGGTGGAGCGCCTGGCCGAGCGCGGCGTCCTCGCCGGCGTGCCGGTCTCGCGCCTCCTGCCGGGCGCGGGGCTCGACGATCTCCTGCTCGTCGCCTCGACCGAGGTGAACACGGCCGAGGACCGGGCGGCCTTCGTCACGCATCTGACGGAGGTGCTCCGGTGAAAGGCGCGGCCATCTCGGGTTCGTGGGTCAGGCGTCCCCCTGCCTGCCACCCTCTACCCCTTTCCCGGATGCGTGGAGCGCCTGAAAGGCGCGGAACGCAGCCCGGGACGGAAGCGCAAAGAAGATGCTGCGAAGCAGCACCGTATAGGCCTCTCGACGCGACTCATGGAGCAGTGTGATGCTGAACCGCCAGGGCCGACCCACGTCCGCGCAGGCGCACGGCACCGCCGATCCGGCCGCCGGAATGGGCGATGAAGCGGCGCGTCTTCAGGAACACCGCATGGGCCGGGGAGAACGGGGGGGCGCCCATCGTTCCACCTTCACCGGCAACCGGGCGCTCCATCAGGAGGAGCCGCTGATCTTCGAGATCGGCCGGCTCGAGTGCACCGGCGTCGACCTCGACGAGCCGGAGCCGTTCACCCCGCGCCTCGGCGGGCTTGAGCGCCAAGGGACGATCGGCCTGCCCGGGCTCACCGAGCCCGAGGTCCTGCGCCATTACGTGCGCCTGAGCCAGAAGAACTTCGGCATCGATACGGGGCCCTTTCCGCTCGGCTCCTGCACCATGAAGCACAATGCGCGGCTCAACGAGCGCATGGCGCGGCTGCCGGGCTTTGCGGACATCCACCCCCTCCAGCCCCTGTCGACCGTCCAGGGCGCGCTCGAGCTCATGAGCGAGCTCGCCCGCCAGCTGTGCACGCTCACCGGCATGCCCGCGGTGGCGCTGTCGCCGAAGGCCGGCGCCCATGGCGAGATGCTGGGCCTCATGGCCATCCGCGCCGCCATCGAGGCCAAGGGAGAGGGGGCTTCGCGCCGGATCGTGCTCGTGCCCGACTCCGCCCACGGCACCAATCCGGCGACCGCCGCGCTCCTCGGCTTCACCGTGAAGCCCGTCCCGGCGCGGGACGATGGCTGGGTGCATGTGGACGACTTCAAGCCGCTGCTCGGACCCGACGTCGCGGCCATCATGCTGACCAACCCCAACACCTGCGGCCTGTTCGAGCCGCAGGTGGTGGAGATCGCCGACGCCATCCATGCGGCCGGCGGCTACTTCTACTGCGACGGCGCCAATTTCAACGCCATCGTCGGCAAGGTGCGGCCGGGGGACCTTGGCGTCGACGCCATGCACATCAACCTGCACAAGACCTTCTCGACCCCGCATGGCGGCGGCGGCCCCGGGGCAGGGCCGGTGGTGCTCTCGGAGCGTCTCGCACCCTTCGCCCCGGTGCCGTTCGTGCGTCCCCTCTCCCGGGGAGCGGGAGAGGTCGAGTCGGCGCGGCAGCGCCGACCGGGTGAGGGCAGCGCGGCGGACTCTCCCCTCACCCCAGCCCTCTCCCGCAAGCGGGAGAGGGGGAACGCGTACGAGCTCGTCGAACACGCGGCCGACGCCGACGATGCCTTGCCGCTCGGGCGCATCACCGCCTTCCACGGCCAGATGGGCATGTATGTGCGCGCGCTCGCCTACATGCTCTCGCACGGCGCGGACGGCATGCGGCAGGCGTCCGAGGACGCGGTGCTCAACGCCAATTATGTGCGCGCCTGCCTTGCCGACCTCATGTCGCTTCCCTTCGGCAACAAGCCCTGCATGCACGAGGTCCTGTTCGACGACGCCTGGCTCAAGGACACGGGCGTGACCACGCTCGACGTCGCCAAGGCGATGATCGACGAGGGCTATCACCCGATGACCATGTACTTTCCGCTGGTGGTGCACGGGGCCATGCTCATCGAGCCGACCGAATCGGAATCGAAGGCGTCCCTCGACCTTTTCATCGCGACCATGCGCGATCTCGCCATGAGCGCGAGGCGCGGCGACACCGAGCGCTTCCTCGGCGCCCCCTATCACGCGCCGCGCCGGCGCCTCGACGAGACCCGCGCCGCGCGCCAGCCGGTGCTGAAGTGGACCCCGCCGACACCCCTCCCGCCGCAGGAGCCGCAGGGTTGAGCCGGAAGGGAGCGGGCACTCCCCTTCCTGCCACCCTCTACCGCTTTCCCGGATGCGTGGAGCGCCTGAAAGGCGCGGAACGCCGTCCGGGACGGAAGCGCAAGAACTTGCTGCGAAGCAGCGCCTTCAAGGCATAAGCCGGCCGGACCAGGAATGGACCGGCCGGGCTCTAGAGCGCGCTTCGGTTTAGCGGAATTGGATTCCGTTTGAGGTCGGGGTGTGATTCAAGATCCGTGCTGGGGGAGGCCAGCATTGGATGACACGACCCTACTCTGAGGATTTGCGCGAACGGGCTGTGGCCCGCTACGAGGCGGGCGCGACGACGCGGGCGGTGGCGGCGGCGCTCAGGATCAGCCCGTCCTGCATCTCGAAGTGGATGAAGCGCAAGCGCGAGACGGGCTCGCTGGCGCCCGACCAAGTCGGCGGCCACAAGAAACCCAAGCTCCGCGGAGAGCTGGCCGAGTGGCTGCGCGAGCGCTGCCGGTCCGGACCGTTTACGACCCGCGGCTTGGTGATGGAACTGGCCGAACGCGGCATTAAGAGCGACCGCCGCGCCGTCTGGGTCTTCCTGCACGCCGAAGGACTGAGCTTCAAAAAAAACCGTGCTGCCGGCCGAGCAGACGCGGCCTGACATCGCCCGCAGGCGGGCGCGCTGGAAGGCCCATCAGGGCCGCATCGATGCAAGGCGGCTCGTCTTCATCGACGAGACATGGGTCAAGACCAATATGGCGCCCCTGCGAGGCTGGGGACCGCGCGGCCAGCGCCTTGCGGCCCGCGTGCCGCACGGCCACTGGAAGACGCTCACCTTCATCGCCGCGCTTCGCGCCGATCGCATCGATGCTCCCTGGATCATCGACGGCCCGATCAACGGCGAGCTGTTCACCCTCTATGTCGAGAAGGTGCTCGTTCCGACGCTCGCTCCGGGTGACGTCGTCGTCCTCGACAATCTCGGCAGCCACAAAGGGCAAGCCGCGCGACGCGCCGTCCGGGCCGCCGGCGCCCATCTTCTGTTCCTGCCCCCCTACAGCCCCGACCTGAACCCGATCGAGCAGCTCTTCGCCAAGCTCAAGCACCTGATCCGCAGGGCCGAAGCCCGCACCGTCGAGGCCACCTGGCGAAAGCTGGGCGACCTTCTCGAGCTCTTCCCACCCACGGAATGCGCCAACTACCTGACAAACGCCGGCTATGCTTCCGTCTAAACAGAGCGTGCTCTAGGCGCACGTCCCGTCAGCCGGTCTTCCTCGTCAGGTTCATCTCCATGGGCGCCGGGAGATAGCGGAAGCCGTCGCCCTGCTTCACCACATGGCCGATGCCGGGCCAGGCGAAGTGGTAGGCGAGGATCGGAATGCGCTTCTCGGCGAACATGGCGAGGTTCTTCACCCGCGTCTGCGCCGACTGCTTGGGGTCGGTGTCGTACTTGAACTCGGTCAGCGGCTTCTCGAGCAAGAGCACCGGGTGATGGGCGAGGTCGCCGATGTAGCACAGCTGCTTGCCGGCCGATTCGATCATGAAGATGGTGTGGCCGACCGTGTGGCCGGGAGCGAGCATGGCGTGAACGCCCGGCAGCACTTCCCGTCCGTCCTTGATGAAGTGGATGCGGTCGCGGACCGGCTTGAGGTTCTTGTTGGCCGTGTCGGCGAAGACTTTGAAATCGCTCGGGACCTTCGAGTAGTCCGTCCAGAAGTCGTGGTCCGCCTGGGTGATGTAGAACTGGGCGTTGGGGAAGTTGATCGCCCCGTTGTCGGCCACGTTGCCCCCGAGATGATCGATATGGGCGTGGCTCATCACCACCGCGTCGATGTCCTTCGGGTCGATGCCGGCCTGCTTCATGTTCGCAAGGAGCTTGCCCGTGGTCGGCCCGAAGATGTCGAGCGAGCCCATGCCCGTGTCGAACAGGACGAGGTGGTTGCCGGTGTTGAGGATCAGGGCGTTCTGCTCCAGCACGGCATTGTCCATGGGCAGGAAGTTGCTGGTCAGCTGCCGCGCCATCTCCTCCTTGCTCAGGCCGATGAAGTTGTCCTCGGGCTTGCCGAGCGGGAGGATGCCGTCGGACACGACGGTGGCCTCGAACTCCCCGAGCTTGAAGCGATACCAGTAGGGCGCCTGCGTCCCGAGCATGGGGGCCTTGGCGAGCGCCGGCATGCCCCCGATCAGGCCCGCCGCGAGGGTCGACGAGCCCAGAAGCCACTCACGTCTGGAAAGCTCGACTCGGTTGGTCATGGAAGCCTCCCTCCAAAAGGCGCCGCGCGCCCACCTTCCCTGGCGGAAGGTGCAGCCCGACTATCGCTCCGGAGGGGGCGTGAGCGCAACGCAAGAAAAAAGCCGCCCTAAGGCGGCTTTCCGGGAAGGCTCCTGCGGCGGCCCCGATCAGGCGTTGAGCTTCGCTCTTACGTCCTGAAGGCTCCTGGCGATGAGGTCCTGCGCCGCCTGGCCGGTCATCCGCTCGCGCAGGATGATCTCGGACACGCGGATCGCGGCATCCGCCGCGGCGGAGCGGACCTCGGCCATGGCCTGGGCCTCGGCGAGCGCGATCTTGGCTTCGGCGGCCGCTGTGCGGCGACGGACGAAGTCCGCCATCCGCTGATGGGCTTCCTCGGCCGTGCGCTGGGCCTCCTCGCGGGCGGCGGCCACGATCTCGGCGGCCTCCCGCTCCGCTTCGTCGCGGCGCTTCTTGTAGGTCGCAAGGAGCTGGGCCGCTTCCTCGCGCAGGCGCTGCGCCTCTTCGAGCTCGGCCCGGATGCGCCTGCCCCGGGCGTCGAGGGCCTCGGTCATCGCCTTGAACCCGCCCGCCTTCCAGACGATGCCCAGGAAGACGACGAAGGCGACGGCGACCCAGAATTCGGCTTCGAGCAGCATTGGTCGGTCCTTCAGTGGGCGAGCGCGCGGTTGAGGGCCGCCTCGACCGCGGCGCGCTCGGGCGACTGCCCCGTGAGGCGTTCGACGATCGCCGCGGCCGCATCGGCGGCGATGCCGCGCACGCTCGCCATGGCCTCCGCGGTGCGGGCGCTGATGGCGGCCTCGGAGGCGGCGATCTTCTGGGCGAGCTCCGCCTCGAGCGCCTTGCGCTTGGCCTCCGATTCGGCGAGCAGCGCGTCGCGCGTTTCCTGGGCGATCGCCTTGGCCTTGGCCCGCGCCTCGTTCAAGGACTTCTCATAGGCCGCGGCCGCCGCCTCGGATTCCTCCTTGAGACGCTGCGCCTCCTCGAGGTTCTTGGCGATCCGGTTCGAGCGCTCCTCCAGGATGGCGCCGACGCGCGGCAGCGCGACCTTCGCCATGAGGTAGTAGAGGAGGCCGAAGGAGATCGCGAACCACAGGAGCTGCGACGCGAAGGTCTCGGTCTGAAACGGCGGGAACGCCGCCTTGGCCCCTGCGGGCGGCGTTGCGCCGGTCGACGTCACGATGGGTTGAGCCATGACGAACCTCAATGGGCGGGAGCCCTGCCGCTCCCGCCGCCTCGCCCCCGCTTAGACGACGAACAGGAGCAGCAGCGCCACGAGCAGCGAGAAGATGCCGAGCGCCTCGGTCACCGCGAAGCCGAAGATCAGGCGGGCGAACTGGCCGTCGGCGGCCGACGGGTTGCGCAGGGCGCCGGACAGGTAATTCGCGAAGATGAGGCCCACGCCTACGCCGGCGCCGCCCATGCCAAGGCAAGCAAGGCCAGCGCCAATGAACTTCGCAGCGACGGGATCCATGATGAGAGCTCCTTGAGGGTGGTGGAAAGGACCGGCCTTGTTGGATCAGTGGCCGGGATGAAGCGCGTCGTTGAGGTAGATGCAGGTGAGGATGGTGAAGACGTAGGCCTGCAGCACCGCGACCAGGAATTCGAGGCCGGTGAGGGCGATGGTCATGGCGAGCGGCAGGACGCCGACCACCCAACCGAGGGCGCCGAGCCCCGAGGCGAGCATGCCGATGAAGCCGGCGAACACTTTCAGGGTGATGTGCCCCGCCAGCATGTTGGCGAAGAGACGCACCGACAGGCTGATCGGCCGCGACAGGAACGAAATCACTTCGATCGCCGTGACGAGCGGCAGGATGTAGACCGGCACGCCCGACGGCACGAACAGGTGCAGGAAGTGCAGCCCGTGCTTCCAGAAGCCGTAGACGATCACCGTGCCGATGACGAGGGCGGCGAGGGCGAAGGTGATGATGATGTGGCTCGTGACCGTGAACCCGCCCGGGATCATCCCAAAGAGGTTCAGGATCAGGATGAACATGAACAGCGAGAACACGAAGGGGAAGAAGCGCATCCCCTCGTTGCCGGCCGAACTTCGCACCGTGGAGGCGACGAACTCGTAGGACATCTCCACCAGCGACTGCAGCCGCCCGGGCACGACGGCGCGGTTGCGCGTGGCGAGCATCGTCAGCAGGGTGACCAGGGCGACCGCGCCGAACATGAACAGGGACGCGTTCGTGAAGACGATCTCGCTTCCCCCGATGCGGCCGAGCGAGAAGATAGGCTTCAGTTCGAACTGATGGATCGGATCGGCCATGGCCGCCTCAGGTCCTTTCCCAAGCTCCGGACGGGCGGCGCCCCGACGCCCCCGCCGCTCACTCCTTCTGCGGCTTCGATCCCCCGCTTGCGTCCGAGCTCTTCTGCGCGCCTGCAGCGCGCACCACATTGAAGGTGCCCGCCGCAAAACCGAGCAGCAGAAAGACGATCAGACCCCAGGGTGATGTCCCGAGCAGGCGGTCGAACAGCCAGCCGAGGCCACCGCCCGCAATGACGCCGGCCACGAATTCCGTCGACAAACGGAAGGCGCGGCCAATCGCCGAGGGACCGGAGGTCGAGTCCTCAACGCGCTGCCGCGGCCCGGGGGCGGCTTCCCGCCTCTGGTCGAGCTGCGCTTCGAGACGCTTGAGCCTCGCGGAGAGATCGCCCTCGGAAGTCGGACCGGATCCCCGTCCGCCCTCGCTTCCTGCGTCGTCACCATTCATGGCGAAACCCGCGGCCACGAGAGCAAAAGCGGTTCCGGGCGCCCCCCGAAGCCGGGCGCACCATAGTTTTGAGGTTTTCAGGTGTCAAGAATCGGACGAACGATGCTAAGTTGCTGGAAGGACGGGGAAAACGGCTTCTTGCGCGATTGCTTGGGATGGCTTGTCGCAAGTTGAGGCGCAATTCCGCCTGTCCTGGCCAGAGAGCGCCCGCACGGCAGACCCGCCTTGGGACGGCGACATCGCGCCTACACCGCTTCCAGGAAGCGCTCCGCCTGTTGCAGGTCCACCGAGACGAGCTGGGAGACGCCGCGCTCGGCCATGGTGACGCCGAACAGGCGGTCCATCCGGGCCATGGTGATCGGGTTGTGGGTGATGACCACGAAGCGCGTGTCGGTCTGCCGGCGCATGTCGTCGAGGAGGTCGCAGTAGCGCTCCACATTGGCGTCGTCGAGCGGGGCGTCGACCTCGTCGAGCACGCAGATGGGCGAAGGGTTGGTCAGGAACACCGCGAAGATGAGCGCGGTGGCCGTCAGCGCCTGCTCGCCGCCGGACAGGAGCGTCATGGTCTGCGGCTTCTTGCCGGGCGGGCGGGCGAGGATCTCGAGGCCGGCCTCGAGCGGATCATCCGAATCGATGAGCGTCAGCTCCGCCGTGCCGCCGCCGAAGAGGGTGGTGAACAGGCGCTGGAAATGGGCGTTCACGGTGTCGAAGGCGGCCAGCAAGCGCTCGCGGCCTTCGCGGTTGAGGCTGCCGATCGCCTGGCGCAGTCGTTTGATGGCCTCCACCAGGTCGTCGCGCTCGGTGACGAGCATGTCGCGCTTTCCCGCGACCTCGGCGAGTTCCTCGTCGGCGCGCAAGTTCACGGCCCCGAGACGTTCGCGCTCGCCCTTGAGCTGGGCAAGCCGCGCCTCCACCTCGCCGATGGCGGGCAGGGGCGCGTCCGGCTTGATGCCGGCAAGCTCGATGAGCCCGGCCGGCGTGGTGTCCAGGTTGTCGGCGATGGCGCGCGTCATCTCGGCAAGGCGCTGCACCAGGGCTTCGTGGCGGGCCTGCGAGGCGGCCCGCGCCTCCCGCGCCGCGGAGAGGGCTTCGAGGGCCTCCCGCGCCGCCTTGTCCGCTGCGGCGAGCGCCGTCTCGCCCTCCGCGAGACGGTCGGCCGCCGCCTTGCGCTTGGCCTCGGCCTCCTCGATCTGCCCGAGGAGCGCGCGCCTGCGCAGGATGAAGGCGTCGGGAGCCTCGCTCAGGGCCTTGCGTTCGGATTGCTGGCGCTCGAGCCGCGCCTTGAGCTCGGCGGCGGCCGCGCCGGCGCGCTCGGCGCGCTCGGTCCAGCTCTTGATCTCGGCGGCGATCGCCTCGCGTCGGCGCGCCGCCATTTCCGCCTCGCGCACCAGCGTCTGCAGGGCGACCCGCGCCTCGGACGCCCGGCCGCGGCGCTCGGCGACGACGGCACGGACCTTCAGAAGGCCCGCCTCCAGCTCCGGCATCTGGGCGAGGTTGCGAAGGCCCCGCTCCGCTTCGCAGACCCGCTCCCGGGCCTCGGCCTCGCTCCCTTCCACTCGGCCGAGGGCCTCCTGAAGGGCCGAGCGGCGGGCGGCGGCATCGGCCTCGCGCCGCTCGGCTTGGGTCAGGCGCTCGCGGGTGGCATCGAAGGCGCGGCGCGCTTCCCGGGCGGCGTCGAGAGCCGCAGCCTCCGCTGTCGCCGCCGCGCGGGTCGCCGCCTGCGCCGCCTCGGCTTCGGCACGCCGGGTCTCGGCCACCTTTCTGGCCTGGGCGGCCTCCCGTTCCAGATCCCCAAGACGGTTCTTCTCGGCAAGTCTTCGCGCCGCGGCGGAGGGCGCCTCGGCGGCTGCGGTGAAGCCGTCCCAGCGCCACAGATCCCCCTCGCGCGAGACGAGCCGCTGCCCCGGCCTGAGCTGCACCCGGAAGGTCGGCCCGTCGGCGCGGTTGACGACGCCGATCTGCTTGAGGCGGCGGGCGAGCGCCGGCGGAGCCTGCACGAACTCGGCCAAGGACGGCACGCCTTCCGGAAGGGGCGGGTCGCCTTCTCCGACCCCCGTGTCGATCCAATGCATCGGGGCCGTGGGATGGGAGGAGGCCTCGAGATCCTCGCCGAGGGCCGCTCCAAGGGCCGTCTCATAGCCTTTGGCCGCCGTCACCGCGTCGAGAATGGCCGGCCACAGATCGCCCGTGCCGGTGGAGAAGAGCTTGGCGAGGGTGCGGGCCTCGGTCTCGAGACGCTGCGCTGCCCGCTCCGCCTCGTTCAGAGGACCGCGGGTCTTCGCCTCCGCCTCGCGCGCCGCCGAAAGCGCGCTGCGCGATTCGGCCGCTCGCCGGTCGGCGTCACGCAGCCGCTCCTCGGCAGCGGCAAGGTCCGCGCGCAAGCCCTCGATCGCCGCACCGCCCGACCCCTGGCTCAGGGCGGCAAGGTCTCGCGCGATCCGCTCGCGCTCGGCGGCAAAGCGAGCGGCGCGTTCGCCTTCCTCCCGGCGCGTTCGCTCCAGGGCGGAGCGTCGGGCGTTAAGATCGGAGACTTGCGCCTGTAGCTGGGAGAGTTCGGCCTCGACCTGGGCCAGCTCCTCTTCGGCGACGCGCAGCCGCTCCTCCGCCGCCCTGCGGGCCTCGGCCTCGGCGGCGCTGTCGTGCTTCAGCTCCTCGGCCTCGGCCTTGAGCCGTGCGATCGTCGCCGCCGCATCGGCCTGCGCGGCCGTCTGACGGCCGATGTCGCGCTCCAGATCCGCCACATGGCGTTCGAGCTCCGCCAGGCGCTCCTTGGCGCGCCGCTCCTCCGCGTCGAGCTCGGCCCGGGCGTGGTTCAGGCGCTGCAGCGCCGCCGCCGCGGCGGCTTCCGCCTCGCGCAAGGCCGGCAGCGCATGAGCCGCGATGGCCTGGGCCTTGGCGGCGTTGGCCTGCTGGGTCTGCTGGTCGGCGACGGTTTTCAGGTCCTCCGCGGCCTGGGCCTCGGCGGCGCTCGCCTGCTCGCGGGCCTCCGCATAGCCGATGGCGTAAAGGAGGGCCTCGAGGCGGCGGATCTCGGCGGAGACGTTCTTGTAGCGGGAGGCCTGCCGGCCCTGCTTCTTCAGGCTGTCGACCTGGATGTCGAGCTCGCGCAGCACGTCCTCGACGCGGGTCAGGTTGTCCTCGGCCGCCTTCAGGCGCAGCTCCGCCTCGTGACGGCGGGCATGGAGCCCGGCGATGCCCGCGGCGTCCTCGAGGATGCGCCGGCGCGCCTGGGGCTTGGCGGCGATGATCTCGCTGATCTGCCCCTGCCGCACGAGCGCCGGCGAGCGGGCGCCCGTGGCGGCATCGGCGAAGAGGAGCTGAACATCACGGGCGCGCACCTCGCGGCCGTTGATGCGGTAGGTCGAGCCTTCCTCGCGCTCGATGCGGCGCGACACCTCGAGCACGTCGGAATCGTTGAAGGCGGCCGGGGCGCGGCGGTCCGAGTTATCGATGGTGAGGTGGACCTCGGCGCTGTTGCGCGCCGGGCGGCTGCCGGAGCCTGAGAAGATGACGTCGTCCATGCCGGACGCGCGCATGTTCTTGAAAGAGCTCTCGCCCATGACCCAGCGCAGGGCCTCGACGAGGTTCGACTTGCCGCAGCCGTTCGGGCCGACGACTCCGGTGAGTCCCGGCTCGATCAGGAAATCGGTCGGCTCGACGAAGGACTTGAAGCCGACGAGCCGCAGGCGCGTAAGCTTCACAGGCGCCCCTCCACCCTCCCATGGAGGGGGCGGTCAAACCCCCAGCATCGGCTTGATGATCTTCTCGAGTTCCTCAATGGACATGTTCCCGGCATGCCGCTGACCGTTGATGAAGAAGGTCGGCGTCGAGCTGATCTTGAACCGCTCCTCGGCGCGTTTGCGCACCGCGTTCACAGCGTCATAAAGCTTCTGGTCCTTCAAGCAGGACTCGAATTTTTCTTTGGAAAACCCGGCCTGGCGCATCATCTGCTGCAGGGCGTCGAGGGGCTTGTCGCTGAAGGCCCAGCTCCGCTGCGTGTCGAAGAGGAGATCGGTGATCGGGTAGTACTTGGCGTTGCCTTCGCAGCGCGCCAGCATGAACCCCGCCGTGGCGAGCGGATCGAGGGGAAACTCGCGCAGGATGAAACGCACCTGGCCGGTGTCGATGTAGCGCTCCTTCAGCTTCGGGAAGGTGTCCTTGTGGAAGGCCGCGCAATGGGAGCAGGTGAGCGAGGCGTATTCGACGATGGTCACCTTGGCGTTCTCGGGGCCGAGCGCCACATCGCCGAGCGGGCCGGGGACCGCGAGCTCCTCAGGGGAAACGGTCTGCTGGGCAACCGCAGGCAGGCTGGGGAAGAGGACAGCCGCCCCGATGCCCGCGCCCAAGAGCGACAGGGCCTCACGCCGCGTGATCATGACGAGACTCCAAAGGAAGAGGTGGTTTCGCCCCTGCGGTAAGATCTGGAGGGGATTGTGGCAAGGCGGCCGCCGGTCACGGCTTCGTGGGGCGGCCCCGGTCGGCGGCGATGGCCGTGCCGAGGCGGTCGAGCGCGCTCCGCAGTGATTCGTCGCCGATCGCCGCCGTCGCCGCGCGGATGCGCCGGCGATCCTCCTCCGCAAGCTCCGGCCGCGCCTTGACGGGCCGCTGCGGCCGCAGGACCCGGCCCTGCTTGAGGACGAGACGCCCGACGCAGCGCCAGCCGAAATAGGCGTTCACCCGCTCGATCAGGATCGGCGCGAGGTGCTGGAGCTCAAGGGCGAAGGCCCCCTCGACCCGCACCACCAGGGTCGCGGGCTCGGGCCGCGCCTCCGGGTCCCCCCGCACGCCCCGACGGGGCCATTCGAGCCTGATCGGCTGGGACACCCGCTCCAGGCGCTCGCCGACGATCTCCGGCCAGGCGAGAATGACGTCGGAGGCCGCAAAGCCCTGGGCCGCGAGCGTGCGCCCGAGGCAGCGGTCGATGAGGTCGGCAAGGGGCTTCGGCCGGGCCATGACGGAAAACGTCCAAACGCCGCGTTGGAGGGATGCGGCGAAGCCGCTATCCAGCGCCCATGCTAGCGGTTGATCCCCGGCCCATAAAGCCCGACGCGCAGGACCTGCTCGCCTGGTACGACCGCCACCGCCGCGACCTGCCCTGGCGGGCGAAGCCGGGCGAGAGGCCGGACCCCTATCGGGTCTGGCTGTCCGAGATCATGCTGCAGCAGACGACGGTCGCCGCCGTCAGGCCGTTCTATGAGGCGTTCCTCAAGCGCTTCCCGACGGTGAAGAAGCTCGCCGCCGCGAAGCCCGAAGCGGTGATGCAGGCCTGGGCGGGGCTCGGCTACTACTCCCGCGCCCGCAACCTGCACGCCTGCGCCGTCGCCGTCGTCACGCAGCATGGCGGGCGCTTCCCCGACACGGAGGAGGGCCTCCGCAGGCTTCCGGGCATCGGCGACTACACGGCTGCGGCCATCGCCGCCATCGCCTTCGACCGCCCGGCGGCCGCCGTGGACGGCAATGTGGAACGGGTGGTGTCGCGGCTGTTCCTCGTGGAGGAGCCGCTGCCCAAGGGGAGGGCGGCGATCCGGGAGCTTGCCCGCGCGCTCGTGCCCGCCGACCGGCCCGGCGACTTCGCGCAAGCGCTCATGGATCTCGGCGCGACGCTCTGCACGCCGAAGCGCCCGGCCTGCGCGATCTGTCCGTGGATGATCCCGTGCCGGGCGCGGGCGGAGGGCCTGCAGGAGGCCCTGCCGCGCAAGGCACGGAAGGAGCCGGGGGTGTTGCGGCGGGGCGCCGCCTTCGTGGTGCGCCGGGCCGATGATTCGATCCTCCTGCGCACCCGTCCGCCGTCAGGGCTTCTCGGCGGCATGGCCGAGCCGCCGACGAGCGCATGGGCCGCCGATTACGACCTCGCCAAGGCGATCCTCGATGCGCCGCTCGAGGCGCGCTGGCGGCGTCTGCCGGGCGCGGTGCGCCACGTCTTCACGCATTTTCCGCTCGAGCTCACGGTGTATGTCGCCCAGGTGGCGGCCGACACCCCGGCCCCCGACGGCATGCGCTGGACGGCGCGCGCCAGGCTCGGCGAGGAGGCGCTGCCGGGGGTGATGAAGAAGGTGCTGGCGCATGCGCTCTCGCCTTCCCCCGGCGGGGGAGAGGTCAGGCTTCCATCGCGGCGCGCAGCTTCGCGCGGAACTCGTCGATGACGATCAGGCGGCCCTGGCGCTCGGCGTGCCAGAAGGTCCAGCCGTTGCAGGCGGGCAGCCCCTGCGCCAGGGCGCCGATCTTGTGGATCGAGCCGATGGCCGGGCCAAGCGCCAGCGCCCCGTCCGCCCGCACGGTGGCGCGATGGCGGCGGCGCTCGTCGAAGAGCATCTCGCCTGGGGTCAGGTGCCGCGCCTCGATGAGCGACAGGAAAGGGATGCGCGCCTCGGCGCGGCGCGCCGGGGGCGCGGCGACGGCGGCGCCGGCGAGCGGCTGAACCGCAGCGATTCGCGCCCGGGCCGCCGCCGCATAGGCGCTGTCGCGCTCGACGCCGATGAAATGGCGGCCGAGCTTCTTCGCCACGGCCCCGGTCGTGCCGGTGCCGAAGAAGGGATCGAGGATCACGTCGCCCGGGTTCGAGGAGGAGAGGATCACGCGGGCGAGCAGCGCCTCGGGCTTCTGCGTCGGGTGGACCTTGCGCCCCTCCGCATCCTTCAGGCGCTCCTCCCCGGTGCACAGGGGAAGGAACCAGTCGGAGCGCATCTGCAGGTCGTCGTTGCCTGCCTTCAGCGCTTCGTAGTGGAAGGTGTACCCCTTGGCGTCCGGGCTCTTCGACGCCCAGATCAGCGTCTCATGGGCGTTGGTGAAGCGCTTGCCGCGGAAGTTCGGCATCGGATTGGCCTTGCGCCACACGATGTCGTTGAGGATCCAGAAGTTGAGGTCCTGCAGGGCGGCGCCGACCCGGAAGATGTTGTGATAGGAGCCGATCACCCACAACGTCGCGGTCTTCTTCATCACGCGCCGGCAGGCGAGGAGCCAGGCGCGGGTGAAGGCGTCATAATCGGCGAAGCTCGCGAACTTGTCCCAGTCGTCGTCGACGGCGTCGACGAGGCTGGCGTCAGGGCGCGTGAGCACGTTCTCGAGCTGGAGATTGTAGGGCGGGTCGGCGAAGACGAGGTCGACGCTCTCCGGCGGCAGCTTCTCGAGCGCGGCGATGCAATCGCCGACGATGATCTCGTCGAGCGGCAGGCCGCTCGAAGGCGAGGCGCAATGAGGGGCGCGAGCGCCCGTCCGAGGCGCCGGCGCGGGCCTTCCGGTACGCGAGACCTGGATCCGGGAGGCGGCGCCGGCGGCCCCGGTACGCTGGGTACCCATGACCGAACACCGGTTACGCAACTGAACGGTCGGATCATGGGCGAGTCAGGGTAAAAGCCGGGTTGCCCGCGCGCGGCAAGAGCGTCCCGATTTGGGGCTGCAAAATTTGCCTACCCCCTCCGATGTGTTGCGATTTCGTTATGTCTTCAAGGGATTGAGCGGGTCGAGGCGCCGCACGGGCGAAATGAGGGGCGGCTCACACCGCGCAGACGCCGCGGACGGGGGCGAAGCTGCGGCGGTGAAAGGGGCAGGGGCCTTCGCTCGTCAGCGCCGCCAGATGGCGGGGGCTGCGATAGCCCACATTGGTCTCGAAGCCGTAGGCGGGGAAGCGCTCGTGCAGGCGGCGCATCATGCGGTCGCGGACCACCTTGGCGACGATGGAGGCGGCGGCGATCGACGCCACCGTGGCGTCGCCCTTGACGATCGCCTCGACCGGGCAGGGCAGGTCCGGCGGATCGTTGCCGTCGATGAGGGCGATGTCCGGCCGGCAGGGCAGGGCGGCAAGCGCCCGGCCCATGGCGAGGAGCGACGCCCGGCGGATGTTCAGTCGGTCCACCTCCTCGTGGGACAGGGAGGCGACCCCGACCTCGGCGGCGGCGAGGATCTCCTCGAACAGGGCCTCCCGCTCGGCGGGGGTGAGCGCCTTGGAATCCGCAAGCCCCTTCGGCGCACGCCTCAAGTCGAGCACCACCGCGGCCGCCACCACAGGCCCGGCAAGAGGACCGCGCCCGACCTCGTCGATGCCGGCAATGACCCGATGGCCCACGCGCAGGAGCCTGCGTTCCTTCGCAAGACCAAGGCGTTCCTTTGCAAGACCAAGGCCAAGCCGCTCCGGCAAGCGAATCGCGTCCATGACCGGACGAGACCGCCTTTCCCGCCCCGTGTCACGCCGCAGGCGCGCCGCGCGGCGAAAGGACTCACAGAAAACTTGTCGACGCAGGCACCTGAAGCCGGCCCGGCACTGCCGACGCGCAGTTGCCAAACCGGCTCGTGGGCACCAATATCATGCAAGCCTGACAGGTATAATGATGAGTTGGCTCAAACGAGACGTTCGAACGGGCGAGGCCGGTTCCACCGCGTTGGGGTGGGTGCGCCGTGACGACCGCGGCCTGCGCTCTGCTGCGCGGGACTCATCCGGCGTCATCACGATCCGGGACTATCCGGGGAATGTCACGAGCCGCACGATCCGAAACGACGTTTATCAGGATGCGCTTCGAGCGGCCGAATCGACGCTTCGTAACGCGTCCAAGAAGAGATGAAAGAGCCCGCTCCTGGATATAATGTCGTATACGAGAAACTTGTCCTTCGAGACGATGACCTGATTGGCCTCATCGCCTACGCGCTCTACAAGCAGCGCAAGCGAGCGTGGATCATCGACTTCAAGGCTCAGCAGGGGCGAGAACCGAACGCCGAAGAGGAGCGCAGCTACCTCATCGGCGAGACGACATCCTCCCGTCTCAGCGATTATCGACAGCAGGCAGAATCCATTCTGGCTTCCTACGCTGACGAAGTCGTCAAGAGCGCGACACCCAACATTCAGCGCGAGGCTATAACAGGGCGCATCGAGAGTGCGCTCCAATGGTATCGGCAGATACCCGGAGGCGTTGTCGCGGCATTCTCCTACACGATGCTCCTCATCGGGATCGTTCTCATCCTGAAATATGCCGGCATCGATCTCATCAGCATTCTGAACGCCAGCAAAGGCTAGAACAGGCTGAGCTGCTCGGCGCCCTCGGGCTTCGGGGGCGTGAAAAGGTCCGTGCGCAGGCTGCGGCGGACCTTGTTGAAGCCGAAGCGATCGCAGGCCGTCTCGAAGCGCCGGCCGATCATCCAGGCATAGGGGCCGATGCCGGTCTGGCGCTTGCGCCAGGTCGAATCGTAGAGCTTTCCGCCACGGGTGTCCTGCACGAGGGCGAAGACGTGCTTGAGCTTGTCCGGATAGTGCTCGGACAGCCAGTCGCGCATGATCTCCTTGAGCTCGTTCGGCAGCCTCAGCAGCACATAGCCCGCAGTGCGGGCTCCGGCCGCGTAGACGGCCTGCAGGATGTCCTCGATCTCGTGATCGTTGATGCCGGGGATGACCGGCGCCACGAGCACGCTCACCGGAATCCCCGCGTCGGCGAGCCTCTTGATCGTCTCGAGGCGTTTCGGCGGCGTCGCGGCCCGCGGCTCCATGGTGCGGGCAAGCCGCGGATCGAGCGTCGTCACCGAGATCGCCACCTTGGCAAGGCCGCGGTCGGCCATGGGCGCCAGAATGTCGATGTCCCTCGCCACGAGCGCCGACTTGGTCACGATCCCGACCGGGTGGCTGGCGCGGCTGAGGACCTCGAGGACGCTGCGGGTGATGCGCAGGCGGCGCTCGATGGGCTGATAGGGATCGGTGTTGGTGCCGAGCGCGATGGTCTTCGGTTGATAGCCGGGCTTGGCAAGCTCCTTCTGGAGGAGCTCCGCCGCATTCGGCTTGGCGAAGAGCTTGGTCTCGAAGTCAAGCCCGGGCGACAGGCCCTGATAGGCGTGGGTCGGCCGCGCAAAGCAATAGACGCAGCCATGCTCGCAGCCGCGATAAGGGTTGATCGACCGGTCGAAGGAGATGTCCGGCGAGTCGTTCCTGGTGATGATGGAGCGCGCGCGCTCCATAATGACTTCGGTCTTGAGCGGCGGTCCTTCCTCGGCGATGTCCCAGCCGTCCGCGAAGTGCTCGCGCGCGAGGGGCTCAAATCGGGCCGCAGGATTGGTCACCGCTCCGCGGCCGCGGCGCAGCGTCTCCTCGACGATCTCGCCCCGGTCATGAAGGAAGGCTTGGCGAGCCTCCTCCGCCAGGCGGCCGGGGCTGCGGCGGACCTCGGCGCTGACCACCGGATCGCGCGCGCTCTGTCGGGCACGCAGGGCCATGACCGGAACCTCCGACCTACGGAATCAGATGCGACGCGGCTCATACATAGAACAAAAATAGAACATCAAAATCAAGACGCTTGTGCAGCCCCTCGTGAAAGGCTTGAACGGGTCGAGGCCCGCGATGATCACCGCTCTCATTCAGTTCCGTGGCGACATGGAAGCCCTGGCGGCGACGCTGAGCGCCCTTGTCGCCGGAGTCGCCGAAGGACTCATCGCCGATGCCGTGGTGCTCACGGCGGTCGCCGACCCGGACGTGGAGGCGGTGGCGGACGCGGTCGGCGCCAGGGTCGTTGTCGTCGGCAAGGCGCCCTGTCCCTGGGCGGTGGCGGCAGCCGTCGCGCGCCGGGACTGGCTCCTGTGTCTCGAGGCCGGGGATCTTCTGGGCGAGGGATGGGGTGACGCCCTCGACCGCTTCGTCGCCGGGACGCCCGGCGGAGAGCGTGTCGGCCGGTTGCGGCGTGCGCCCTCGCTCGGCCGCGCGCTGGTCGACTCCGCCCTTGGAACGCGCCGGGTGCGTGCCGGCGATCTCGTCCACCGCAGCCTCTTCGGGCCGCAAGGCCTGCGCAAACGGCTTCGGCCACACGGGCTCGCCGTCCGCATCAAGCCCGCGCCGCTGCGGCGCAAAGCGTAACGCCCCCTCTCCTGGAGGGGGAGAATCGACGCTGCACAGGCGCGGCGGGGTGACGCCGGCGCCCCAGTGGGAGGTTCGCACCCGAACCTCTCCCCGCTTTGCCGGAAGCCTGCAACGGAGCGCAAGCGCAGTGGAAGGCTGTCCGGGACGGAAGCGCAATAACTCGCCGCGCAGCGGCTCCTTCTTCTTTGGCGCGCCACCCATACCCTCCCCTCCAAGGGGCAGGGCGCCGCGTCAGCTGCGCGCCTTGCCGCGCTTCAGGTGCTCGTCGAGGCGGGGCATGATCTCGACGAAGTTGCAGGGGCGGTGGCGGTAGTCGAGCTGGCTCTTGAGGATGCCGTCCCAGGCGTCCTTGCAAGCGCCCGGAGAGCCGGGCAGCACGAAGATGTAGGTTGCGCCCGCGACACCGCCGGTGGCGCGAGACTGGATCGTGGAGGTGCCAATCTTGTCATAGGAGATGCGGTGGAACACGGCCGAGAAACCGTCCATGCGCTTCTCGAACAGCGGCTCGATCGCCTCGGGCGTCACGTCGCGGCCGGTGAAGCCGGTCCCGCCCGTGGTGATGATCACGTCGATCGCCGGATCCGCGATCCAGGCGCGGACCCTCTCCCGAATCGCCTCCACGTCATCGGTCACGATGGCCCGGTCGGCCAGGCGGTGCCCGGCTTCCGTCAGACGCGCCACGAGCACGTCGCCCGAGCGATCCTCCGCAAGCGAGCGCGTGTCGGACACGGTCAGCACGGCAATGGCAAGGGGAATGAAAGGACGATCGGGATCGATGCCGGCCATGGGATGAGCTCGCGCGCTTGCCAGAAGAAGAGTCTTTAGGAAGTAAGAAGTCTTTAGACGGTTTTGCGGCCGGGGTCCCGACCACCGGAAGGGGCGCCGTTTCCAAAACATTAAAGCAGTCGTGTCAGATAAGCTGGAGCGGAGGTCCGATCGCCGCGATGCTCGAGGCGCTGACACGGCGTGGTTTCCTTCATCGGCTCGATTCGCTCGCGCGGGCGGGAACGGCTGCGCCTGCGGAGGCCATCCTCGATCTCCTCGTGGACCTCTTCTCGCTCCAGGATGAAAGCGTGCTCCCGGAAACGCGCGAGCTCTGCCTCGACCTGATCGCGCGTGTGATGCCTCGGGTGGCGGCCGAGGCGGCCGCCGAGCCATTGAGACGGCTTGCCGCCATGCCTGCCCTTCCCGCCCGGCGGCTCATGGAATGGGCCGCAGGCCCCATCGCGACCGCGGCTCCGTTCCTGGAGCATGGTCGCAACCTCAGCAACGGGGATCTCGTCCGCATCCTGTTGAACGCGACCCCGGCCCATCTGCGGGCGGCCGCTCGCCGCAGCGAGCTGTCCGAAAGGGTGACCGACCTCATCGTCCTGCGCGGCGACCGGGAGGCCATGCGGCGTCTGGCCGGCAACAAAAGCGCGCGCCTGTCCCGCGCGAGCTTCAATGCCCTTGCGGGCTTTGCCGCCACCGATGCGGCTTTGAAGAGCGCTCTCATCCTTCGCTCCGATCTGCCTGCTTCGGTCGTCGAGAAGCTGTGGCCGGGGCTCAGGCTCGAACAGCAAGCCCAGCTGATCGCCTCCGGCTGGCGCTACAGCCCGGCCGAAATGGAGGAGATCGGGCGCGAAACGGCGGCGGAGCTCATGAATGCGGTCCGCAACGGCCGCATCCCGAAGAGCGTCGACAGCTACCGGACGCTCGTTGCCGACGGGGAGCTCTCCTTGAGTGCTGCGCTCGCCGAGATCCTCGACGGCGGTCGCCTCGTCGAGGCGGCGCAGCTTGCGGGGCGCGTCCTCGGGATCTCGGAAGGCATTGCCGTCAACCTGCTGTACGGCTCCTACGACCGCGGCGCCGCCATCCTCGCCTGCCATGGGGAGCTGGAGGACGAGGTGGTGCTGCAGCTTGCATGCGCGCGCTCGCGCCTGCCCTGGGTGCGCTCCACCGACATCCGCCACGCCCTCACCCTCGCGCGGGAGATGCTGAAGAGCGAGGCGCTCGACCTCCTGATCGCGCTCGAGGGGCTGTGGGTCGTCCGCGCCTCCGAGGACGATGACGGCCGCCGGCGGTTCCGCTCGCGGGGCGAGCGCCGCACCGGCGGCCCGAGCGGGATCAGAGCCGGCTGACGCGGAAGGTGTCGCAGGACTGCACCTGTCCGCTCTTGAGGCCCTGCATGAACCAGCGCGTCCGCTGCGCCGACGAGCCGTGGGTGAAGGAATCCGGCACCACATAGCCCTGGCTCTGCTTCTGCAGGCGGTCGTCGCCGATGGCTGCGGCAGCGTTCATCGCCTCCTCCACATCGCCTTCTTCGAGCGATTTCCAGCGCTGGTTGGAATGGAACGCCCAGACGCCGGCAAGGCAATCGGCCATGAGCTCGACGCGGACGGAGAGCTGATTGGCCTCCACCTGGCTCACCTCGCGCTGGCGGCGCTGCACCCGCTCCAGGAGCCCAAGCACGTTCTCCACGTGATGCCCGACCTCGTGGGCGATGACATAGGCGTAGGCGAAGTCGCCGCCGGCCCGGAACTTGCGCTGCATCTCGTTGAAGAAGGAGAGGTCGATATAGACCGTCTGGTCGAGCGGGCAGTAGAACGGCCCCATGGCCGATTGGGCCGGGCCGCAGCGCGAGCGCGTGGCGCCGGAGAAGATCACGAGCTTCGGCTCGCGATACGGCTTGCCGGTTTGGGCGGGCAGGAGCTCGTTCCAGACGTCCTCCGTGTTCTTGAGGATCGCCGAGACGAAGCGCCCGCCCTCGTCCTCGATGGGGCCTGAGGGCCGCGGCGCCGGGCGCTCGATCGAAGCCTCGCGGCCGCGCCCGACCATCTCCGCTCCGCCGATCAGGATGGCCGGGTTGATGCCGAGCGCCCAGCCGACGAGGGTGAGGACGATAATGGTCCCGATGCCGAGCCCGCCCCCCATCGGAATCCCAAAGCCGCCGCCGCCACCGCCGCGACGGTCCTCCACGTTGACGGATTGCCCGAAATCTTCCCAGCGCATCGTCGGTCCTCGTTAAGCGGCGGCCAAGCTAGCCTCGGCGCGCCTTGAGTAAAAGCGCCGCGCCGGCAGCCCAGTTCCGGCAGCGCCTCATGGGCGGCCGTCGAGGGCCCGCCGCAGGGCCCGGAAGTCGCGCCAGGCGAGGCGCTTCTGCAGGGGCTGGCGCAGGAGATAGGCGGGATGAAGCGTGGCGAGGGCCCGGATCGTGCGGCCGCCGGCCTGATACGAGAACCAGCGCCCGCGGGTTTTCAGGATGCCGTCCTTGACCCCGAGGAGCGCCTGGGTCGAGGCGCCGCCGACGCAGACAAGGAACTCGGCCGCGGAAAGCTCGATCTGCCGCTCGATGAAGGGCCGGCAGATGGCGACCTCCTGCGGCGTCGGCATGCGGTTGCCCGGAGGGCGCCAGGGCACGATGTTGGCGATGTACACCTGGGTGCGATCGAGCCCGATAGCGGCCAGCATGCGGTCGAGAAGCTGGCCGGCGCGGCCCATGAAGGGCTTGCCGATGCGGTCCTCGTCCGCCCCCGGCGCCTCGCCGACGATCATCACCCGCGCCTGCGGGTTGCCGTCCGCGAAGGCCAGGTTCTTGGCGGAGAAGCGCAGGGCGCAGCCCTCGAAGGCGGCGAGGATCCCCTCGAGCTCCTCGAGCGTCCGTGCGGCCCTGGCGCGCTCGCGGGCGTCTTCGGCGACCGCGTCGGCGGGGGCGGCGGCCGCGGTGGGAGGGAGGGGCTGGCGGACCGGAGCGGGCGGCCGCTCCGCGAAAGCGGTGCGTGCCGCCGCAGGCGGGACCGGCTCCCGGTCATCGTCGGTGAAGCGGTCGCGCGGAGCCTCGTCGAGGGCGACATCGACGCCGGCCTCCACGTAGAAGTCCAAGAGCGCCTGCAGAGTGGCCCGGGGATCGAGGTCATGGGGCATGGACGTCGATGTAAGGAGTTGGTGACAGGCGGGCAATGTTCGGCCAAGGTCGCGCCGTCCCTCCCCCGGGGGAGCGGTTGAGCGAAGACAAGGGATGGTTCATATGTAAACCATCCCAGCGGATCGGCCGAGGAGATCGTTCATGGAGCTGCCCGAACGGGAATCGATGGAGTTCGACGTGGTCGTGGTGGGCGCAGGGCCGGCAGGTCTTGCGACGGCGATCCGCCTCAAGCAGCTCGCCGCTGAAAAGGGCGCGGACCTCTCGGTGGTGGTGGTGGAGAAGGGCTCGGAGGTCGGCGCTCACATCCTCTCCGGCGCCGTCATCGACCCGATCGGCCTCGACCGCCTTTTGCCCGAGTGGCGCGCCGACAGCGATCGGCCGCTGACGACGCAAGTGACGCGCGATGAATTCCTGTATCTTGGGCCGAGCGGCGGCGTGCGGCTTCCCAACGTCTTCATGCCGAAGCTCATGAGCAACCACGGCAATTTCATCGGCTCGCTCGGCAATGTGTGCCGCTATCTCGGCCGCAAGGCCGAAGCGCTCGGGGTCGAGATCTATCCGGGCTTCCCGGCGGCCGAGGTGCTCGTGGACGAGCAGAACCGGGTCGTCGGGGTCGCCACCGGCGACATGGGCATCGCCAGGGACGGATCGCTCAAGGACAGCTTCACCCGCGGCATGGAGCTGAAGGCGAAGTACACCATCTTCGCGGAAGGGGCGCGCGGCAGCCTGACGAAACAGCTCGTCGAACGCTACGCCCTCAACGCCGGACGGGACCACCAGAAATACGGCCTTGGCGTGAAGGAGCTCTGGGAGGTGCGGCCCGAGAAGCACCGCCGCGGCCTCGTCCAGCACTCCATGGGCTGGCCTCTGCCCAACAACGCCGGCGGTGGCTCCTGGCTCTATCACTTCGACGAGAACCTGGTGTCCGTCGGCTTCGTGGTCCATCTCAACTACGAGAACCCGACGCTGTCGCCCTTCGAGGAGCTCCAGCGCTTCAAGACCCATCCCCAGATCCGGGACGTGTTCGAGGGCGGCAAGCGGATCGGCTATGGCGCTCGCGCCATCATGGAGGGAGGCTGGCAGTCGGTGCCGAAGCTCTCCTTCCCCGGCGGCTGCCTGGTGGGCGACTCCGCCGGCTTCGTGAACGTGCCGCGCATCAAGGGCACCCACAACGCCATTCTCTCCGGCATGCTCTGCGCCGAGCATGTGTTCGCGGCGCTCGAGGCGGGACGCGCCCATGACGAGGTTCTCTCCTATGAGGAGGCTTGGCGCTCCTCCGCCATCGGCTATGACCTCTACCGCGTGCGCAACGTGAAGCCCCTGTGGTCGCGCTTCGGAACGCTCGCCGGCGTCGCCCTCGGCGGGCTCGACATGTGGACGAGCGAGCTCCTGCGCTTCTCGTTCTTCGGGACGATGAAGCATGGCAAGCCGGACCATGCCTGCCTCAAGCCCTTGTCCGAGGTGAAGCCGATCGCCTATCCCAAGCCCGACGGGGTGCTCACCTTCGACCGCCTCTCCTCGGTGTTCCTCTCCAACACCAATCACGAGGAGGACCAGCCGGTGCACCTCAAGGTGCGGGACATGGAGCTGCAGAAGCGCTCCGAATACGGCGTCTATGGCGGCCCGTCCTGGCGCTATTGCCCGGCGGGAGTCTATGAATGGATCGAGGACGGGGCCGGGGGCGTGCGCTACCAGATCAACGCTCAGAACTGCGTCCACTGCAAGACGTGCGACATCAAGGACCCCAACCAGAACATCAACTGGGTGACGCCGGAGGGCGGCGGGGGCCCGAACTACGTCAACATGTGACCGCGGCGGCGCCTGCCGGTGGCGCTTCGACGCGTCAAAGTCTCGCCTTGCTGGCGTGGTGGGATCCGTCCATTCTGCAAGGCGATTTGCGGGCCGGGCTGACGACCGTCCGGCATCGGCCCGACCATGGGAGCCAAATTCCGTGCCTGTCCTGAAGAAGCTGCTCGGAGGCCTGCCGGCGCTCCTGCTCTCGGCCGCCGTCCTGAGCGCCTCGCCGGCCCTGGCGACCCGCAACGCCGGGGCGCGCGCGCCGGCGCCCCCCGCGTTCAAGCCGGCCGATAGCCTCGAGGGCAACTATCTTGCCGCCTACATCGCCGGAGCGGCGCGGGACACGGCGGCCGCGGCCGCCTTCTACCGCGAGACCCTGCGGGGCGATCCGCGCAACCCGGAAGTGCTGGAGCGGGCCTTCGTCGCCTTCCTTGCCGATGGGGCCATGTCGGAAGCGTTCCGCGCCGCCGAGCGCGTCATCGCCCGCGACGACCAGAACGGCCTCGCCCATCTCGCCCTCGGCGTCAAACACCTCAAGGCCAAGCAATACGTCACGGCCCGCAACCACCTCGCGCGTGGCGGCCGTGGCCGGGCGGCGGATCTGACGGCCACGCTTCTGACCGCCTGGGCCTGGGCGGGGTCGGGCGACGGGAAGAAGGCGCTCGAGGCCGTCGACCGGCTCAAGGGCGAGCGCGCCTATGCCGTGTTCCGCGACTATCATGCCGGACTCATCGCCGAGCTGGTGGGCAACAAGGCCGAGGCCGAGAAGCGCCTCACGGCGGCCTACGAAGGCGAGCGCAATACCCTGCGCATCGTCGACGCCTATGCCCGGCTGCAGGCCCGCCGCGGCCAAAAGGACACGGCGCTCGCCACTTATCAGGCCTTCGAGCAGGTGCTGCCGCGCCATCCCATCGTCCGCGACGCGGTCGAGAGCCTCAACGCGAATCGCCCGCTGGCGCCCATCGTCGCCTCTCCCCAGGAGGGCGCCGCCGAGGTGCTCTACGGCCTTGGGGCCGCCGGCAACAGCCAGGGGGACGAACTCCCCGCGATCGTGTATCTGCGGCTCGCGCTGCATCTGAACCCGGACCATGCGCTGGCGCTCGTGACGCTGGCCGACATCTTCGAGCGCCTGAAGCAGTTCGATCGCGCCAACGAGCTTTTCGCGCGCATCCCGGAAAGCTCGCCCGTGTACGGCACGGCCGAGGTGCAGATCGGCCTCAATCTCGAACAGATGGGCAAGGGCGACGAAGCCGTCGCGCACCTGGAAGGACTCCTCGCCAAGCGTCCTGACGACGTGGACGTGATCATGGCGCTCGGCAACGTGTTGCGCTCGCGCAAGCGCTATGCGGAGGCCGCCAACATCTACAGCAAGGCCATCGAGAAGATCGGCACGCCGGACAAGAGCCACTGGACCCTGTTCTATTACCGCGGCAGCGCCTACGAGCGCTCGAGGCAATGGGAGAAGGCCGAGGCCGATCTGAAGAAGGCGCTCGAACTTGTGCCCGAGACCCAGACCAACGGCATGGCGCAGGTCCTGAATTACCTCGCCTATTCCTGGGTCGACCAGAACATCAACATCGACGAGGCGTTCAGGATGTTGAAGCGCGCCGTCGAGCTCTCGCCCCGCGACGGCATGATCATCGACAGCCTGGGCTGGGCCTATTACCGCATGGGCCAGTACGAGGATGCCGTGCGGGAGCTCGAAAAGGCGGTCGAGCTCAAGCCCGGCGACCCCGTCATCAACGACCATCTCGGCGACGCCTATTGGAAGGTGGGTCGGCGGCTCGAGGCGAAGTTCCAATGGCAGCACGCCAAGGACTCCAATCCCGAGCCTGAAGACCTCGCCAAGATCCTCGTCAAGCTCGAGAAGGGCCTTGAGGAGGAGAAGGCCCCCGCGGCGGCCGAGACCGACCCCCGCGACCGGGCCGAGCTCAAGAAGAACGGCGGCTGACGCCCTCCCTCCTTCTGCTGCGCTGCCGGGGAGGGGGCGGGGCCTTGAAGCCTTGGCACGGGGCTTGATCCATCCCCCGGCGCGCATCAAAGACGCCTCCGCCGGACGCTTGCCGTTCCATGCTTCGACCTCTTGCCACCCGTGCGCGCGCCAAGGTCAATCTGACCCTCCATGTGCTCGGGCGGCGCGACGACGGCTATCACGATCTTGAGAGCCTCGTGGCCTTTGCTGCCCTTGGCGATGTGGTGTGCCTGAGGCCGCAAGAGGAGCTGATGCTCACCATCGACGGTCCTACCGCCGCCGCGGCAGGGCCGCCGTCGGACAATCTCGTCCTCAAGGCCGCCCGGGCGCTCCTGGCCGAGAGGCCGTCGCTCAAGGTGGGCGCCTTCCATGTGAGGAAACTCCTCCCCGTCGGGGCCGGGCTTGGCGGCGGCTCGTCGGACGCGGCCGCGGCGCTGCGGCTTCTGGCGCGGCACAACGGGCTTGCCCTCGACGATCCTGCCGTCCTCGAAGCCGCCCGCTCGACCGGAGCCGACGTGCCGGTCTGCCTCGTGCCCCGCGCGCGCATGATGCGCGGCATCGGCCACGAGCTTGGCCCGCCGCTCGAGCTGCCGCCCCTGTTCGCCGTGCTCGCCCATCCGGGCGTGCCGGCGCCGACGAGGACCGTCTTCGCGGCGCTCGGTCTTGCGCCCGGCCAGAGGCTTGCCGGGACGGCGCATCCGGTCCTCAAGGAGGGGCTGTCCGCCGAGACGATGTTCGCTGAGTTGAAGGCGGCGCGGAACGACCTCGAGGGGGCCGCTTGCCAGACCGTTCCGCAGGTCATCGAGGCGCTTTCCGCGCTCGGGCGGCTGCCCAAGGCCCGGCTCGTCCGGATGTCGGGCTCCGGGTCGACGGTCTTCGCCCTCTTCGGCAAAGCCGACGCCGCGCGGGCGGCGGCAGGGCTGCTCAGCCGCGCCAAACCTCATTGGTGGGTGAGGGCCGCGCGCCTGCGCTGAGAGCGCCTGCGCGAATAAGAAAGCCCAGGCTCCGGCAGCGCCGCGCAAGGGCCTGTGAAGGCGGAGCGCACGACGCCGAGCTACGGGCCTGGGCTGGATCTTCGCCAGGCGGACCTTCGGCCGTCAGCTCGGCCGAACAGCAGATCGGGCCGGAGTCCATCCGTCCTGACCCGAGCGCCGCAGAGCACGCCGCTGAACGCGCGCTCTGGAGCCTGCCTGTCCGCTGGGTAGACCCTATATGGGGCCTCCCGGCCCGCCTTCAAGGGCGAGCAGCCTCCCTCTGAGCGAGAGGAGGGGAGATTCGGTCGGGCCCGGAAGCGGCCGGCGCTATTTCTCAAATGTCGCGCCGCCGCCCCTTCCGTCGGCCTTCGGCCGCCACCTTCCCCTCACGGGGAAGGACGAGGCGCCTCTCCCTCCCCGCGAGGGGAGGGTCGAGTCGCACGTCAGTGCGACCGGGGTGGGGTGGAAGCACCAACACTCGAGACGTTGGCGCCGCCACCTTCCCCGCGCGGGGAAGGTGGCGGCGCTCAGTGGGCGCGCTCGATGCAGAAATCCACCGTGTCGAGCAGGGCCTGCTTCATGGCGCTCTTGGGGAACAGCGCCAAGGCGTCACGCGCAATCGCACCATAGTGCCGCGCCCGCTCGATCGTGTCCTCGATGGCGCGATGGCGGCGCATGATCGCGATGGCGCGGTCGAGGTCGCGCTCGTCGATGTCGCCCTCCACGAGCGTCCGCTTCCAGAACGCCCGCTCCTCGTCGCTGCCGCGGCGGAAGGACAGCACCACGGGCAAGGTGATCTTCCCCTCGCGGAAGTCGTCGCCGATGTTCTTGCCGAGCTTGGCGCTCGTCCCCCCGTAATCCAGCGCGTCGTCGACGAGCTGGAAGGCGATGCCGAGATTCATGCCGTAGCTGCGGCAGGCCGCCGCCTCGGCCTTCGGCCGCTGCGCGATGACCGGGCCGACCTCGCAGGCGGCGGCGAACAGTTCCGCCGTCTTGGCCCGCACCACGGCGAGGTATTCGTCCTCGTTGGTTTCCGTGTTCTTGGCGGTTGCGAGCTGCATGACTTCGCCCTCGGCGATCACGGCCGCCGCCGAGGACAGGATTTCGAGAGCGCGCAGGGAGCCCACCTCGACCATCATCTTGAAGGCCTGGCCGAGCAGGAAATCCCCGACGAGCACGCTCGCCTCGTTGCCCCATTTGACACGAGCCGCCACCTTGCCGCGGCGCATGTCGCTCTCATCCACCACGTCGTCGTGGAGGAGGGTGGCGGTGTGCATGAACTCGACGCTCGCCGCGAGCCGCACGTGGCCTTCGCCGTCGTAGCCGGCGAGCTGGGCGGTCGCGAGCGTCAGCATGGGCCGCAGGCGCTTGCCGCCGGAGGAGATCAGATGGTTCGCCACCTCCGGGATCATCGCGACGTCCGAGCCGGTGCGGGAGAGGATCATCGCATTGACCCGCTCCATGTCCTCCGCCACCAGCTGGACGAGACGGCCGATACTTGCTTCGCGCTCCGGAAACTTGTCCTCTAAGGATAAGACGACGCCCACGCTCGATATCCCGCTTGCCGGCTGCCGTTGCCGGCCCGATGGTCGCAACCTACACCACAAAGCCTGCACCACAACGGGCAGCTTGACGCAAGGCCGGGACCGGAGGGTTGAGCGAATGGTCGAACTCGTGAGGACGAACGACCTCGTCTTGATCGGCTTCGTGCAGTCCCTGCTCGAGAGCGCCGACATCCCCGTCCTTGTCGCGGACAGCCACATGAGCGTGGTCGAGGGCTCGATCGGAGCCTTCCCCCGCCGGGTGCTTGTCCCCGATCGCCACCACATGCAGGCCCGGCGCATCCTCGTCGAGGCCGGGCTCGCCGCGGAACTGCGCGATGGCTGAGGCGCCATCGGAGGACATCACGGAAGACACGCTCCTTGGCGGGCGGGTGCGGTTGCGCCAGCCCCGACGGGGCCACCGCATCGGCACCGACGCCGTGCTCCTTGCGGCCGCTGTCGATCCGCGGCCCGGCGAGATCGTCTTCGACATGGGGGCGGGCGTCGGTGGCGTCGGGCTGATCGTGGGCCTGCGCTCGCAGGGGCGCATCACCTTCGTGGAGAGGGATGCGCTCGCGGCGCAGCTGTGCCGCGCCAACATCGCCCTCAACGGCCTCCACGACCGGGCGGCGGTGATCGAAGCGGATATCCTGGCGCCCGGCGCGGTGCGCCGCGCCGCCGGCTTCTTGCGGGAGACGGCAGACCTCGTGGTCACGAACCCGCCCTTCCTCGACGAGGGGCGGGCGCGTGCCTCGCCGAGCAGCCGCCGCGCCACGGCCCACCACCTGCCGCAGGAGGGCCTGGAGCAGTGGATCTCGACCTGTGCCGAGGTGCTGCGGCCGAAGGGACGATTCGCCATGATCCACCGCGCCGACCGGCTCGACCTGTGCCTGCGGCTCCTCGACCGCCGCTTCGGGGCGCTGCGGGTGCGGCCGATCTATCCACGGGCGGGGGAGGCGGCGATTCGCATCCTGATCATCGCCCGCAAGGGGAGCCGCACGCCGCTCACCCTCCTGCCGCCGCTCGTCCTGCATGGACCGGACGGCGGCTTCACGCCGGAGGCCGACGCTGTCCACCGCGGCGAGAGGCTCCTGTGCGCGTGACGAAAAAGGCGGGCGTCGCGCGACGCCCGCCCTTCCTCGCGGGTCAGCGAAAGGCGCCTACCAGCGCCGCCAGCACACCCGGCGCGGCCCCCAGGCGGTATAGCGGATCCGGCACACGACGCGCGGCCCGCGGACGATCGGCCTGTAGTAATAGGGCCGGTATACGCGCCGATAAGGGCGATAGTACCCGTACGGCCGGTAGCGGCGACGCGGGCCGACATAGTAATATTGCGTCTTCTGGACGAGCGGGCTTCCGACGGCCTCACCGGCCGGCAGGGCGCCGGCGAGCGGTGTCGCGGACGCCGGCCCGCTGATCGCCAGGAAGCCGCCAAGGACGGCGGCTGCAAGGGCGGCCAGTCTGACAAAACGCATCATGCTTCCTCCATGTTGGACGCGGCCTGGCGCAAAGGCGCCGATGAAGAGCCCCTCCACTGGCCCTGTCCCCACCATAAGGGACGGCAGATGAACGCAAAGCAACAGCCCCTGCTGCATGTCGGTCCCGACTTGTGACGCGCTCCCATCCCGCCTAACTCTTCGCCAATGTCCGAGCCCAGCGTCTGGTCCTCCCTCCGCGACCGCCTCGCCGCCCTCCTGCCCTCCCGATTCCGGTCCGAGCGCCCGGTGGTGGCGATCCTGCGGCTGACGGGGGTGATCGGAGCGGCGATCCCCTTGCGCCAGGGCCTGTCGCTTGCACTCTGCGCGCCGGCTCTGGAAAGGGCCTTCTCGCTGCGCGGCGTGAAGGCGGTGGCGCTCGTCGTCAACTCGCCCGGGGGATCGGCCGTGCAGTCGCACCTCATCTTCCGCCGCATCCGCGCCCTCGCCGAGGAGAAGAAGCTGCCCGTCTTCGTGTTTGCCGAGGACGCAGCGGCTTCAGGCGGCTACATGCTGGCCTGCGCCGGCGACGAGATCTTCGCCGACCCGTCCTCGATCGTGGGCTCCATCGGCGTCGTCTCGGCGGGTTTCGGCCTCGACCGTTTCATCGAGCGTTTCGGGATCGAGCGGCGCATCCATGCCGAGGGTGCGCACAAGGCCATGCTCGACCCCTTCCGGCCGGAGCAGCCGGAGGATGTGGCGCTCCTCAAGGCGATCCAGGCCAAGGTGCACGCGGCCTTCGTGGCGCTCGTCAAGGAGCGGCGCGGGGCGCGGCTGAAAGGGGATCCTGAGACGCTCTTCTCCGGCGCGGTGTGGAGCGGCAGCGAGGCGCTCGACCTTGGCCTCGTGGACGGGCTCGGGGATGTGCGCAGCGTGATGCGGCAGCGCTTCGGCGAGAAGGTGCAGCTTCGACCGGTGCCGCTGGCGAGGCCTCATCTCCTGCGCCGGTTGTTCGACCGACGGGAGCCGAGCCTTCACGCCGGCCTCGTCGACCCCGCGGCTCTGATCGCGGCGCTCGAGGAACGGGCCGCCTGGGCGAGGTTCGGGCTTTAGCGCGAGACGTCCGTCGCTGCGATGCCGCAGGGATCTCCGGCGCCTTCCCCATAGCCGCGATAGACGACCTTGACGCGGCGCGCGCACCCCGTTGCGGGAGCGGCTTTGTCGCGAGCCGACGGGGCGACGCGCTCGGGGGACGCCGCGGGGCCTTGGGCCTGCGTCGATGCGGCCGTCGTCGCATGCACCACGAGCGGGGCCGCGAGGGCGGACAAGAGGGTGATGGCGAGAAGGGCGGTGCGGGTCATCGGTCTCTCCCTCATCCCGGAGCGGGCTGCCGTGGCGCGCTCCATGATGGCTGGACCATGGGACGGGAGGCGCTGCCGTCGCGGTGCGGCGCCGCACCCTTCGCCGCCATGAGCCGGCAGCGTTCGCGGGCGCCGTTCGGCGCGCCTCACCCGCCCTTCGCCCGCACGAGTCGCAGCGCAGGGCCCAGGCCGCCAGCCACATCGGCGACATCGAGCGCGAAGGCTGACACGGCGATGCCGCTCGCGACGACGATGCCGCTGAAGAGCGACGGCTGGCCCGTGCGAATGATGGTGGTCCGCATGGTCACCTCCCCGCCGAGGATGGCGCGCGGCCTCCTCGATCGCCGTGCAGCCTGCCGCGGCATTGTTTCGGGGGATGTGCGTTCCAGCACCGAAACGGTTTCGTCGCGGCCGGCGCGTCAGAAACATTGGCGGCACGGACGGTCGCGCCATCCCTTCCGTTGCTTGACTTGAGGTCGAGGGCCCCTAAAGGGTTCTGCGCCGTTACGGGATGTTGCGATGCCGGTCGAACTCGCGCCTTTGAGCCCCGCGCGTTCCTTCCAGGGCCTTGTTCTGACGCTCCAGCGCTACTGGGCGGAGCATGGCTGCGTGATCCTTCAGCCCTACGACATGGAGGTGGGGGCCGGCACCTTCCATCCAGCGACGACCCTGCGGGCGCTGGGGCCGCGGCCCTGGAACGCGGCCTATGTGCAACCCTCCCGCCGGCCGAAGGACGGGCGCTATGGGGAGAACCCCAACCGGCTGCAGCACTATTATCAGTTCCAGGTCATCCTGAAGCCGAGCCCGCCGGACATCCAGGACCTCTACCTCAAGTCCCTCGAGGCGATCGGCATCGATACCCGCGTCCACGACATCCGCTTCGTCGAGGACGACTGGGAGAGCCCGACGCTCGGCGCCTGGGGCCTCGGCTGGGAGTGCTGGTGCGACGGCATGGAGGTCTCGCAGTTCACCTACTTCCAGCAGGTGGCCGGATTCGAGTGCGCTCCGGTCTCGGGCGAGCTCACCTATGGCCTCGAGCGCCTCGCCATGTATCTGCAGGGCGTGGAGTCCGTCTACGACCTCAACTTCAACGGGCGCGAGGGCGAGGACAAGGTCACCTATGGCGACGTCTTCCTGCAGGCGGAGCAGGAGTACTCGCGGCACAATTTCGAGCACGCCGACACCGAGATGCTCTTTCGCCAGTTCCGGGACGCGGAAGCCGCCTGCCGGAAGTACCTGGACGCCGGCGAGCCGTCCGGAGAGGACCGGCGGCACAGGATGGCGCTGCCAGCCTACGACCAGTGCATCAAGGCGAGCCACATCTTCAACCTGCTCGATGCTCGCGGCGTCATCTCGGTGACGGAGCGCCAGAGCTACATCCTGCGGGTGCGCGAGCTGGCCAAAGCCTGCGGGGCGGCCTGGCTCAGGACCGAAGGGGGAGGGCTTGCCGGATGAGGCCGCGCCAGTCGCGCACCTTGCGCGTTGCCGTCACGCAGGTCGCCTATGACCTCGTGCTGACCGTCACCTCCGACATGGGCACCGCCAAGCTCACCGGCGTCGGGCAGATCGTCGATCCCGAGTCGGGCGAGGCGAAGGAGGAGATCGGCAAGGTCGACCTCACCTTCTGGGGCTCGACCACGGAGCCCCTGCGGATGCGGGCCAAGACCTGGCCGAGGCACTTCGATTATGTGACGGGCGACTATTTCGGCGTGTCGAGCGCCGGCGAGCACCGCTTCGACATCTTCCTCGCCAACGACCGCTTCATGCGCCTGCTCGACCTCGCCCACGGCTCGCGCCATGCCATCCTGACCCTGCGCTGCGACGTCTCCGCCGACGGCAAGGCCGACCTCGTGCGCGAGCTGGAAATCTCCGCCACCCGTGGGTGAGAGCGTCAGTCGTAAACCTGGCGCCGGTGGGCGACGCGGAGGACGAGGACCACGAAGCGGTCCTCCTCGAAGGCGGCAACGAGGCGGTCATCGCCCACGCGATAGCTATACATGTATAGCGGCGCTCGGCCGCCGGCAATGGCGTCTGCACCCTTTGCGTTCTGGACAGAGCAGGCCGGCGGCTCTACGAGCCATGCGAGCCAGCGCCAGAGCCGACCAGCGACCAATGCCCGATCTTCTTCTCGAACTCTTCTCCGAGGAAATCCCCGCCCGCATGCAGCGGCGCGCGGCGGAGGATCTGCGCAAGCTCGTCACTGATGCGCTGGTGGAGCGCGGCTTCCTCTATGAGGGCGCCAAGGCCTACGCGACGCCGCGCCGGCTCGCCCTCCACGTGGTCGGCCTGCCGGCCAAGGGCCAGGACGTGCGCGAGGAGCGCAAGGGCCCGCGCGTCGGCGCGCCCGAGGCCGCCGTGCAAGGGTTCCTGAAGAGCGCCGGCCTGTCCTCCCTGGACCAGGCCAGGATCGAGAAGGACCCGAAGAAGGGCGAGTTCTACGTCGCGCTCATCGAGCGGCCGGGAAAGCCCACGCCTGAGGCGCTCGCCGAGATCCTGCCGTCCGTCATCCGCGCCTTCCCCTGGCCGAAGTCCATGCGCTGGGGCGCCGCGTCGCGCGAGCCGGGTTCCTTGCGCTGGGTGCGGCCGCTGCATTCGATCCTGTGCACCTTCGGACCGGAGACGGAGAACACCGAGGTGGTGCCTTTCGAGGTCGACGGCATCCGCTCAGGCGACGTGACCTATGGCCACCGCTTCCTGGCGCCGGGCGAGATCCGGGTGCGGCGCTTCGAGGATTACGTGGCGGCCCTGGAGCGCGCCAAGGTCATCCTCGACGCCGACCGCCGCAAGGCCATCATCCTCAACGAGGCGAAGAACCTCGCCTTCGCGCGAGGGCTCGACCTCGTCGAGGACGAGGGGCTCCTGGAGGAGGTGGCGGGCCTCGTCGAGTGGCCGGTGCCGCTGATGGGCACGTTCGAGGAGGATTTCCTCGCCATCCCGTCCGAGGTCATCCGCGCCACCATCCGCGCCAACCAGAAGTGCTTCGTCCTGCGCTCTCCTTCGACCCTCCCCCTTGAGGGGAGGGTGGACCGGCCGCAGGCCGGGCCGGGTGGGGGCGAGGCTGGCGCTGGACTCTCCCCCACCCCCGACCCCTCCCCTGAACGGGGAGGGGCGCAGGCGGCCCTCTCCCACCACTTCATCCTCGTCTCGAACCTGGAGGCGTCGGACGGGGGGCGCGCCATCGTGGCGGGGAACGAGCGCGTGGTGCGGGCGCGGCTCTCCGACGCCAAGTTCTTCTGGGAGACCGACCGGAAGGTCCCGCTCGAAGCGCGGCTCGAGAAGCTGAAATCCATCGTCTTCCACGAGAAACTCGGCACCCAGTATGAGCGCGTCGCGCGCATCGCGGCGCTGGCGAAGGAGTTGGCGCCCCTCACCGGCGCCGATCCGGCGCTTGCCGAGCGCGCCGCCCGCCTCGCCAAGGCTGACCTCGTTACCGAGATGGTGGGCGAGTTCCCGGAGTTGCAGGGGCTCATGGGCCGCTACTATGCGACGCTCCAGGGCGAGCCTCCTTCCGTCGCCGCCGCCATCGAGGAGCATTACAAGCCCCTCGGCCCCTCCGACCGCGTGCCGACCGACCCAGTCTCGGTGGCGGTGGCGCTCGCCGACAAGATCGACACCCTCGTCGGCTTCTGGGCCATCGACGAGAAGCCGACCGGGAGCAAGGACCCCTACGCGCTGCGGCGGGCGGCGCTCGGGGTGATTAGGTTGGTGCTGGAGAACGCCTTGCGGCTCCCGCTGTGTTTCTTTTTCGCGCCGCAGTTTCGGTCTTGGAGTCAACGTCTTGCGGTGCGATCCGGACAGATTGCCTCCGGCACCGGAGGAACAGCGGGGACCCCGGACGAAACCGACCTCCTCTCCTTCTTCGCCGACCGTCTGAAGGTCTATCTGCGCGAAAAGGGCGCGCGGCACGATCTCATCGACGCCGTGTTCGCGCTCGGGCAGCGTTCCTCCGCCCTTGCGGGGGAGGTGGCCGCGAAGCGGCCGGAGGGGGGGAGTGCAGGAGGCGCCGATGGCGTTTCATCCGGCATGCCCCCCGCCACCGGCCCCTCCCGGCAAGGGGGAGGGGAGAGCGGCCAGCTCGACGACCTCCTCATGATCGTTCGCCGCGTCGATGCGCTGGGGCGCTTCCTCGACACGGAGGACGGGAAGAACCTCCTCGCCGGATTCCGCCGTGCCGCCAACATCCTGCGCATCGAGGAGAAGAAGGACGGCCGCCCCTACGACACCGCGCCCGACATCCAGCACCTGCGCCAGGCGGAGGAGCTTGCCCTGTGGGAGGCGCTCGTGATCGAGGGCCAGGCGGCGCGCGAGGCCGTGGCGCGGGAGGATTTCGAGGGCGCCATGCTGGCGCTCTCGCGCCTGCGCGCTCCCGTCGACGCCTTCTTCGACAAGGTCACCGTCAACGCCGACGACCCGGCGCTTCGCGAGAACCGCCTGAAGCTCCTCAATGCGCTCCGCGCCGCCACCCGCGAGGTGGCCGATTTCTCGAAGATCGAAGGATAACAACCCCCGCCTCTCCTTGAGGGAGAGGGGTTGCGCGCCTCACGGCCAGCGCACGGTCGGCGGCATGGAGGAGAGGATCGACTCGACGTTGCCGCCGGTCTTCAGGCCGAAGATGGTGCCGCGGTCATAGAGGAGGTTGAACTCCACGTAGCGGCCCCGGCGGACCTGCTGCTCGCGGCGGTCCGCCTCCGTCCAGGGCGTCGAAACGTTGCGCCGGACGATGGCGGGATAGATGCGCAGGAACGCTTCGCCGACCGCGCGTGTGAAGGCGAAGTCGGCCTCCGCGTCGCTGGACCAGTGGTAGTCGTAGAAGATCCCGCCGATGCCGCGCGGCTCGTTCCGGTGCTTGAGGAAGAAGTAGTCGTCGCACCAGGCCTTGTATTTCTCGTAGGACGCGACGGCGGCGTGCTGCGCGCAGACCTCGCGCATGGCGGCATGGAAGTCTTGCGCGTCCGGATCATCCACGGTGCGGCGGCGATCAAGGACCGGAGTCAGATCAGCGCCGCCGCCGAACCATGGCTTCGTCGTAACGACGAAGCGGGTGTTCATGTGCACGGTCGGCACGTGCGGGTTCCAGGGATGGGCGATGAGGGAGATGCCCGACGCCCAGAAGCGGGGATCCTCGGCCGATCCCGGAATCTGGCCCCGGAACTCGGGCGCGAACTCGCCGTGGACGGTCGACACGTGAACGCCCACCTTCTCGAACACGCGCCCCCGCATCATCGCCATGACGCCGCCCCCGCCTGCGGCGCCGCTGTGATCGGTCCGCTGCCATGGCTTCAGCTCGAAACGGCCAGGGGTCGTCGCCTCGGGAAAGAACGGGCCGGTCGCCTCGTCCTCGATCGCCTCGAAGGCGGCGCAGATCCGGTCGCGCAGGCTGGCGCACCACAGCGGCATCTCGGCCTTGAGGCGCTCGACGGTTGCAGGATCGGCCATCATGCGGGCTCTCCGGAGGGAAAAGCGGCGGTCTGGCGCAAGGCCTCCCCGAGGATCATGGCGGCCGCGACCGCGACGTTGAGCGAACGCATTCCCGGCCGCATGGGAATGAGGATGCGAGCATCGGCCCGCTCATGCACCTCAGCGGGAACGCCGGCGGATTCGCGTCCCATTAGGATGACGTCGCCGGGATCGAAGGCGAAATCCACATAGGGGAGGGCGGCCTTGGTCGTGGCGAGGACCAGTCTCCGGCGCGTTTGCGCGCGCCAAGCCTCGAAGGCGGACCAGGAGGAATGCCGCGTCACATCGAGGCGGTCGAGATAGTCGAGCCCGGCGCGGCGGAAATTGCGGTCCGAGACATCGAAGCCCGCGGGCTCGACGATGTCCACCGCAACGCCGAGGCAGGCGGCCATGCGCAGCATGGTGCCGGTGTTCTGCGGGATGTCCGGCTGGTAGAGGGCGAGACGGATCATGGCGCCTCTTCGGCCCGCGGCCGGCGAGGGTCAAGTGCGGCATCGCCGCCCGGCCGCCCGTTGCGGCGGCCCGGCGGGGTCCTTGCCGTGGCGGAGCCGGGTGCGCGGAGCCATATGGCCTTTCGACCGCGAGGCGATCCTCGACAGCGATCGATGAGGAAGGCATTGGAATGATCAACTGGCTCGAACGCCGCATCGATCTTTTCGCGCCCTTCGACGAGGCGACGATGCCGCCGGCCACGCTCGGCGGCTTCATCTGGCATTACCTCAAGCCGGTGCGGTTCTGGCTGTGGGTGCTGCTCGCCGCCTCGATCGCCGCCGGCCTCATCGAGTCGTCCCTCTACCTCCTCATCGGCTGGTTCGTGGATCTTCTCGCGCGCTCGACCCCTGAGCGCCTGTTGGCCGAGCACGGGACGGAGCTGCTCCTGGCGGCGGCGCTGATCCTCGTCCTGCGCCCGATCGTCAACACCGGCCAGACGGCGATCAGCAATCAGATCATCGTGCCGCAGATCACCAACATGATCCGCTGGCGCACGCACCTCTACACGCTCGGCCACAGCGTCGGCTATTTCCAGACGGATTTCGCCGGCCGCATTGCCAATCGCATCACGCAGGCCGGCGCCGCCATCCGCTCGCTCGCGGTCACCCTCCTCGACACCCTGGTCTATGTGGCGATCTTCGCCGCGACGGCCCTCGGCCTCTTTGGCAGCGTGAGCCTTTGGCTCGCCCTTCCCATGGCGCTGTGGATCGTGGGCTACGTCGCGCTCCTGCGCTACTTCGTCCCCCGCGCGCAGGCCTGCTCGCTCGCCAATGCGGAGGCGCGCTCGGTCGCGGTCGGGCGCATCGTCGACAGCTACACCAACATCCTGACGGTGAAGCTGTTCGCCCGCGCAGAAGAGGAGCGCTCGGCCGTGCGCCGAGCCCTCGACCGCTGGACGCAGTCCTTCCTCGCGCTCATGCGCCTCATCACCGGCGTCGACGGCGTCTTGTCGGTGATGAACGGCATCCTCCTCTTCGCCACCGCCGCCCTGTCCGTTGCCCTGTGGTCCCGCGGCGCCATGACGAGCGGCGAGTCGGCGGCGGGCCTCGCGCTCATCATGCGCATCATCGCCATGTCCGGCTGGGTGATGCACACGGTGCGCGACATGTTCGAGAACATCGGCGTCATCCAGGAGAGCATGGAGACGATCGCCACACCGCATGCGATCGTCGACGCGCCGGACGCCAAGCCGCTCGTCGTCACGAAAGGGACCGTCGCGTTCGAGAACGTCACCTTCCATTACGGACGGGAGGAGGGAGTGATCGAAAGCTTGAGCTTCCTCATCCGCCCGGGCGAGAAGGTGGGGCTCGTCGGCATGAGCGGCGCCGGCAAGACCACCATTGCCTCCCTGCTCTTGCGCCTCCATGACCTCGAAGGCGGGCGCATCCTCATCGACGGTCAGGACATCGCCCGCGTGACCCAGGACTCCTTGCGCCGGCAGATCGCCGTCGTGACGCAGGACACCTCGCTCCTGCACCGCTCGATCCGGGACAACATCGCCTATGGCCGGCCGGACGCCACCGACGAGGAGATCGAGCGCGCGGCGCGTCTCGCCCATGCCCATGACTTCATCATGGAACTGGAGGACCATCGCGGCCGGCGGGGCTACGACGCCCATGTGGGCGAGCGCGGGGTGAAGCTCTCGGGCGGCCAGCGCCAGCGCATCGCGATCGCCCGCGTGATCCTCAAGAACGCGCCGATCCTGGTGCTGGACGAGGCGACGTCGGCGCTCGACTCGGAGGTCGAGGCGGCGATCCAGGAGGCGCTGGCGACCCTCATGGAGGGCAAGACGGTGATCGCCATCGCCCACCGCCTCTCCACCATCGCCGCCCTCGACCGGCTCATCGTGCTCGAGCGCGGCCGCATCCTGGAGGAGGGCACGCATGAGGAGCTGCTGCGCCGCGACGGCCTCTATGCCCGCCTCTGGCGCCGCCAGTCGGGCGGTTTCCTCGGCCGCGAGAGCGAGGAGACGATGCCGGCGGCAGCGCAATAGGCGAGTGGCTGTCCGTCCGGGCTCTTCGCCTTCGCCCCGCGATGACACTCGGCTGGGCCAGGGCAGCAATGATCCGGCCGCATGGCGGCTTCGACATCCAGAGGCTACAAGCCGCGCCATGTCCGGTGCGACGACGCAGCACGAGAAGGGAGGGAGCCTCTGGCGCATGGAGCTGCGCGCCACGCTGGCCCTCGGCTGGCCGCTCATCCTGACGAACCTGGCGCAGACGGCGCTCACCACCGCCGACGTCATCCTCATGGGCTGGCTCGGGCCCGCAGCCCTCGCCGCCGGAGCGCTCGGCACGAATGTCTACTTCGCTTTCCTGATCTTCGGCGTGGGTGTGGTGACGGCGACGGCCCCCATGATGGCGACCGAGCTCGGCCGCAGGCGGAACGCCGTGCGCGATGTGCGCCGCACCGTGAGGCAGGGCTTCTGGGCGGCCGTCTCGCTCTGCCTTCCGACCTGGATCGTCCTCTGGCACGCGGAGGCGCTGCTCCTCCTCATGGGCCAGGATCCGGCGCTCGCCGCGGCCGCCGGGCCTTATGTGCGGGCCCTGCAATGGGCGCTCCTCCCGTTCCTTCTCTCGGTGGTCCTGCGCTCCTTCCTCGCGGCGCTCGAGCGGCCGATCTGGACGCTCATCATCGGCCTTCTCGCCCTGCCGCTGAATATAGGCATTGCCTGGGTGCTGATGTTCGGCGCCTTCGGGTTTCCGGCCCTCGGGCTCGTCGGGGCGGGCATCGCCACCTCGCTCGCCAGCCTGTTCATGTTCGCAGGCCTCGCGGCGGTGGTCATGCTCGACCGGAAGCTCCGCCGCTATCAGCTCTTCGGCCGCTTCTGGCGGCACGACTGGACGCGGTTCCGGCGGGTGTGGCGGCTCGGGCTGCCGATCGGCGGCACGCTTCTGTTCGAGGTCGGTCTGTTCAACGCCGCCGCCCTCGTCATGGGGCTGTTCGGCACGGAGGCGCTGGCCGCCCACCAGATCGCCCTGCAGATCGCGGCGCTCGCCTTCATGGTGCCGCTGGGGCTCGCCCAGGCGGCGACGGTGCGGGTCGGGCTCGCCTATGGGGCGCGCGACCGGGACGGCGTGCGCCGCGCCGGCTGGACCGCCTATGCGATGGCGGTCGCCTTCATGGCGACGGTCGCCCTCGTCATGCTGGCCTTCCCGCGCACGCTGCTCGGCCTGTTCCTCGACGCGCGCGAGGCCGGCAACGCCCCTGTCGTCGAGCTTGCGGTCTCCTTCCTCGCGCTCGCCGCCCTCTTTCAGGTGGTGGACGGCGCGCAGGCGGTGGGCGCCGGCGTGCTGCGCGGCCTGCACGACACCCGCGTGCCCATGCTCTTCGCGGCGCTGGGATATTGGGGCGTGGGCGCCACCCTCGGCGTCGCGCTCGCCTTCGGGACGGCGCTCCAAGGCGTCGGCATCTGGATCGGCCTGGCCACAGGGCTGGCGGTGGTGGCCGTGCTGATGCTGGGGCGGTGGGTGAGACGCGAGGAGCTTGGGCTGCTCGGGGAGCGTGCCGCGGCGCCGAGCCCCGTCGCGCCGCCGGCGGTGGCATGAGCGGCGGCGTTCACCTCTCCTGCGAGGGGAGGTCGCCCGGAGCGTGGCGGAGGGGGCAGCTGCGCGCTGTGTCCGAAGAGACACGCCCTCACCTGGTCGCCGCTGCCGCGCACTCGACCTCTCCCTTCGGGAGAGGTATTGGCGCCCTTGCGCGCGACCGCGCGCCGAGGAGCCGACCCCGTGACCATCAGCATCGCCAACCTTCAGCCCATCGTCGCCCTCATTGCCGGCGTGCTCATTCTCGTGATGCCGCGGCTCCTCAACTACATCGTCGCCATCTACCTGATCCTGGTGGGGATCTTGGGGCTCGGAATCCTGAGGTGAGGAGAGGGCCGCCGCGATCGCTGCCTCACCCCTTGGTGAGGCCGAGATCCTTCAGGACGGCGTTGCCCCGCTCCACGAAGCCTCTCACATAGGCCTCGAACTCGCCGGGCTTGTCCCAGACAGGGGTGATGCCGCGGGCCTTCATGGCCTCCTGGATCTCCGGTCGCGCCATGGTGCGCTGCGCCGCGTCGAAGATCTTCTGACGGCGGTCGGCCGGGATGCCCTTCGGCCCGACGAGGGCGAACCAGTTCTCGTAGACCCAGTCGATCCCCGCCTCCTTGGTGGTGGGCACGTTGGGGAAGGTGGCCGGGCGCGACGCCGTCATGAGGGCGATGGTCTTCACCTTGCCGGCCTCGAGCAGGGGCTTCGCCTCGATGGGCGAGCCCGTGAAGGCGGTGATCCCGCCGGCCGCCACGTCCTGAAGGGCGGGCGCGCCGCCTTGGCTCGGCACCCAGCGCAGCCGGTCCGGCTCGAGCCCGGCCGCCTTGAGGAGCCCGCCCGCCGCGATGTGCCAGGACCCGCCCGTGCCGGTGCCGGAGGCCGTGAACTTGCCCTTCGGGTTCTCCCTTACGGCCTTCAGGAAATCCTCGAGCGTGTTGAAGGGCGCGTCGGCCTTCACCGTCACCCCGGCGGGAATGAGGGACAGCCGCGAGAAAAGGTCGAACTGCTCCGGCGTGAGGTCGCCAAGGCCCATGGATTTGTAGAACGCGATCTCGGGGCTCGCGACGCCAAGGGTATAACCGTCGGGCGTGGCGGTCGCCTGGAAGGTGTGGCCGGTGAGCCCTCCGCCCCCGGTTCGGTTGACGACGTTGATCGGGGTGCCGAGCTCCTTCTCAAAGCCCTCGGCAAAGATGCGCGTCACCGTGTCGACGCCGCCACCGGCCGCCCAGGGCACGATGATGGTCACCGGCCGCCCGTCCGGGAAGGCTGCCGCCCCTTGCGCGAGGCCGAAGATGGCGACGGCGGCCATGAGCGGCCCTCTCCAAGCTCTCATCGTGATCCTCCCTCTGCCGACGCCTCTCGGAACGGGCGACGGTCTGCACTCGACGCAACTATCGTCGGCGGAGGCAGCGCCGGATGCAAGGGGCGCGCAAGGAATGGATCTTGGAGTTGGCGGAAACAGCGCCCGCGCGTCCCGCATCAGGGGCGGGAGCGGTCCTTCGGCATGCCGATGGCGGGCTCGTCCGTCATGCCGGCGAGCACTTCCGCCACATGGCGGACCTCGATGGCTCGTCCTTCCCGGGAGAGCTTGCCAGCCATGTTGAGGAGACAGCCGAGATCGCCGGCGAGAAGCGTCGGCGCGCCGGTGGCGGCGATATTCTTCGTCTTCTCCGACACGATGGCGTTGGAGATGTCGCCGTACTTGACCGCGAAGGTGCCGCCAAAGCCGCAGCACACGTCGCTGTCGTCCATCTCCACGAGTTCGAGCCCCTCGACGCTCGCGAGCAGCCGTCGCGGCTGCGCCTTCACGCCGAGCTCGCGCAGGCCCGAACAGGAATCGTGGTAGGTGACCTGACCGGGAAAGCGGGCCTTCACGGCCGTCACGCCGAGCACGTCCACCAGGAAGCTCGTGAGTTCATAGGTGCGCGCGCCAAGCTCTCGGGCCCTGGGCAGCCAGTTGGGGTCGTCGGCGAAGAGCTCGGGATAGTGGGTTCGGATCATGCCGGCGCAGGAGCCCGAAGGGGCGACCACATAGTCGAAGCCGCGGAAGGCTTCGATGACGGCTTCCGCGAGGTCGCGGGTCGTGCCCCGGTCGCCGCTGTTGTAGGCCGGTTGGCCGCAGCAGGTCTGCACGGGGACCTCCACCCGGCATCCCGCTTCCTCCAGAAGCTTCACGGCCGCGAAGCCCACCGAGGGACGCATGAGATCGACGAGGCAGGTGACGAAAAGGCCGACGCGCGGCTTGCCGGTGCTGGGCATGCGGGGAAGGGTTTCTTGTTGCCGAGGCTCGATGACCACGTCCGGCGGGCCCGGTCAAGCGCGGCGCGCCTCAGGCCGCCATTGCGCGAGCGGGGCGGAGCGGGCAGATTGCCGGGGACTCACCCTGCGAGGACTCATGAAGACGACCCATGTCCTTGCCGCCTTCGGTCTCGGCCTGTCCGCCGTCGCGGCGGTGCCTGCGGCGGCCCAGGTCCAGCTCAATGTCTGCGGCGTGCCGCCCCTGCCGCCCTGCGAGCGCCCCGAGCCGCGGGTGCGGGAGCGCGTGATCATCGAGCGTCCGGGGCGGGACTACGGCACCCTGTGTCGGACGCGCACCATGCGCTGCCGCATCGACGAGCCGCGACCGCTCGGCGCCCGCTGCCTCTGCGAGGACGAGGACGGCGAGGAGATCGTCGGACGGATCGTGCGCTGATCGAAGGCACCAGACCCGAGGAGGGTGGCAGGGGAGTTCCCACCTGAACCCCTCCCCCTCCTTTCCCGGAAGCCTGGAACGGAGCGAAAGCGAAGTGGAAGGCTGTCCGGGACGGAAGCGCAATAACCTGCCGCGAAAGCGGCGCCTTCTTCCGTGGCGCCACCCATAAGCGCTGCTGCGCGCAAATCGGGGTGCTGACGTCCCGGCCTGCATCTCCCTCCCTCGCAAGAAGAAGGGAGGAGATGCGCCAACCCGATCCGACGAGGCTCTAGGAGCCCGCCTTCTTTCCGCTGGTATCGAATTGTTTGAGGAAGGCGATGAGGTCTTTGATGCGCTGCTCGTCTTTGAGGCCGGCATAGACCATCTTGGTGCCGGGGATCTTGGCCTTGGGGTCCTTGATGTAGTCGGTGAAGGTGGCCTCGTCCCAGGTGATGCCGGAGTTCTTGTTGGCCGCCGAATAGCTGTAGCCCTCGACCGTACCGGCCTTGCGCCCGAACAGCCCGTTCAGATGCGGTCCGACCGCGTTCTTGGCGCTCTCGCCAATCTGATGACAGGCACGACACTGCGCAAAGACCTTCTCCCCATTCGCCGCATCCTGGGCCGAGGCTGCACCGGCACCGGCGAACACGAGGATGACGGAAAGAGCCCATGAACGCATTCTCGTCGAACCCATTTCTTTTGCTCTCCTCAAGCTTGAGCATGGGCAATGTAGACCCTGCGGCGCGGCGCGCCAACCGGGAAACGCCTCGCCCTGGCCTCGCGCGCTGCGGCGAAACGCCCACCGACGACGCCGCATGCGGTGCAAGCAGCCCTGGATTGGGTTAAATGAGCCGCGAGAGAAGAGCTTGAGGCGGCGCCATGACCATCGCCTTCCCGACCCCTGACGCGACGATCCTCGCCCGCCGCGAGGACATCCTGCGCGGCCTGTCTCGGCTGGTGGCGCCAGAAGCGCTGATCGTCAGCGAGGACGAGCGCCGCGCCTTCGAGACCGACGGGCTCACCGCCTATCGCAAGCTCCCGCTCGCCGTCGTGCTGCCCTCCACCACGGAGGAGGTGGCGGCCGTGATGCGCTTCTGCCACGAGAACCGCGTCAAGGTGGTGCCGCGCGGGGCTGGCACCTCGCTGGCCGGCGGGGCGATCGCGCAAGAGGACGCCATCATCCTCTGCATCGCCAAAATGAACCGGGTGCTCGCCGTCGACTTCGAGAACCGCACGGCGCGGGTCGAGGCCGGCATCACCAACCTCGCCATCAGCCAGGCGGTGGCGCATGAAGGCTTCTTCTACGCCCCCGACCCCTCCTCGCAGCTTGCCTGCACCATCGCCGGCAACATCGCCATGAACTCCGGCGGGGCGCACTGCCTGAAATACGGCGTCACCACCAACAACCTGCTCGGCGTCACCTTGGTCATGAACGATGGCACAGTCGTCGAGATCGGCGGCGAGCATCTCGACAGCCCAGGCTACGACCTCCTCGGCCTCATCTGCGGCTCGGAGGGGCAGCTCGGCGTCGTGACGGAGGCGGTGGTGCGGATCCTGCGCGCCGCGGAAGGGGCGCGGCCGGCCCTCATGGGCTTCGAGACGGTGGAGGATGCGGGAGCGTGCGTCGCCGCCATCATCGGCGCCGGCATCATCCCGGTCGCCATCGAATACATGGACCGGCCGGCGATCAACATCTGCGAAGCCTTCGCCCATGCAGGCTATCCGCTCGACGTCGAAGCCATGCTCATCATCGAGGTCGAGGGCTCGGACGCCGAGTGCGAGGACATGCTCCGGCGCATCGTCGAGATCGCCAAGCCCTACCGCCCCAAGACCTTGAAGGTGTCGCAGTCCGAGGCCGAGAGCGCCGCCATCTGGAAGGGCCGCAAATCCGCCTTCGGCGCCACCGGCCGCATCTCCGACTACATCTGCATGGACGGCACCATCCCGACCGGGCAGCTCCCTTACGTCCTCAAGCGCATCGACGAGATCGTGACGGCAAAGGGACTTCGCGTCGCCAACGTCTTCCACGCCGGCGATGGCAACCTCCACCCGCTCATCCTCTTCGACATCAACAAGCCGGGCGAGATGGAGAAGGCGGAAAGGGCGGGCGAGGAGATCCTGAAGCTCTGCGTCGAGGTCGGCGGGTGCCTGACGGGCGAGCACGGGGTCGGCATCGAAAAGCGCGACCTCATGCGCTGCCAGTTCACGGAGGCGGAATTGCAGCAGCAGATGCGCGTGCGCGCCGTGTTCGATCCGGGATGGCTCCTCAATCCGGCGAAGGTGTTTCCGCTCGAAGGGCGAGTGGCGGCGTGAGCATGGCGGCGCTAGAATGGGTACCATGACAAGGGAACAGATCGACGAAATCCTGGAGCGGGTGCGGACTTGGCCGCTGGAGCGGCAGGAGGATGCCGCCCAGATGCTGCTGATGATGGAAGAGCAGGGCACTGAGCTCTGCGAGTTGTCTGAAGAGGAGATTGCCGAGATCAAGCTTGCCCAGGAGGAAGCTGACCGTGGTGAGTTCGCGACGGACGAGGAGATAAAGGCTCTCTTCGACCGTTACCGTCGCCCATGAGGGTTCGCTTCACGATCCGGGCACGGGCACAACTCGATGCCATTTTCCGGTATGTGGCGAAGGACAGCCCTCTGGCAGCTGGGGAGATCGTCGCAGCGATCGAGCGCGTCGCGTCAGCTCTGGAGAATCATCAACACTTGGGCCGGCCGAGCCGCGTTCCTGGCGTGAGGATCGTGAGCGTCCCGCGGCTTCCTTACCGAGTGGCGTACGAGGTCGGACGAAAGGAGGTCCGCATCCTTAGCGTCCGGCACACTTCTCGCCGCCCGACGCGAATTTTCCAATGACCGCCTATCGTCCAGGGATCGAGGCAGAGGCCTGCGCCGTCATCGCCGATGCCGCGGCGCGAGGCACGCCATTGTGCATCGCGGGCGGCGGAACGAAGGCCGAGATCGGCCGTCCGGCTCAAGGGGAGGCGACGCTGTCCGCCGCAGGCCTTGACGGCATCACCCTCTACGAACCTGCCGAGCTCGTGATCGCGGCGCGCGCCGGCACGCCTCTTGCCGAGATCGAGCGTACGCTCGCCGAGAAGAACCAGCGCCTGCCCTTCGAGCCGCCCGACCATCGCGCCCTTCTCGGCTCCGCCGGCGAGCCGACCATCGGCGCGGTCGCTGCGGCAAACCTCTCCGGGCCGCGCCGGATCCAGGCTGGCGCGGTCCGCGACAGCCTCATCGGCGTCCGCCTCGTCAACGGACGGGGCGAGGTCGTCCGGTCGGGCGGGCGCGTGATGAAGAACGTCACGGGGCTCGACCTCGTGAAGCTCATGGCGGGCTCCTGGGGCACGCTGGGGCTTATCACCGAGGTCACGTTCAAGGTCCTGCCGGAAGCGGAGCGCGTCGCGACCCTCCTTCTCCCGGGCCTTGACGACGCCCGGGCCATCGAGGCGCTCTGCGCGGCGGTCGCCTCGCCCTTCGAGGTCACGGGCGCGGCCCATCTACCGGTGGCGCTCGGACAAGAGGCACGCACGCTCATCCGTATCGAGGGCTTCTCCTTCTCGGTCGACTATCGGCTCGGCGAGCTGCGCCGCCTTCTCAGGCGATTTGGTGCGGCGGAGGTTCTCGAAGGCGCGGTCGCGGATGCGCTCTGGTGCGCAGTGCGCGACGCGATGCCCTTGGCAGAGCCGCGCGACAAGGTCCTGTGGCGGATCTCCACCGCGCCGAAGCGGGGGCCGGCGCTTGCCCTCTCCATCGCGCAGAGACTGGAGGCGCGCTGGTTCTATGACTGGAGCGGCGGCCTGGTGTGGCTGGCAACGGAGCCGAGCGGCGATGCCGGCGCAGCCGTCGTTCGGGCGGCGGTGAAACAGGCCGGCGGCCACGCCACCCTGATCCGCGCTCCCGCTGAGGTGCGGGCGGCGGTCGAGGTGTTCGAGCCGCTGCCGGAGCCCCTGATGCGGGTCACCCGCGACATCAAGGCAGCCTTCGATCCGGCGAGGATCTTCAATCCGGGGCGGATGTATGCGGGAATCTAGCCGGATGGTTATCCCAAGGCGAGGCGCGCCCAGCGCGACGCATGGTCGGTAGGACATGCAAACCAACTTCAGCCCTGAGCAGCTCAAGGATCCGGCGATGCAATCGTCGGAGAAGATCCTGCGCACCTGCGTGCATTGCGGCTTCTGCACCGCCACCTGCCCGACCTATCTCCTCCTCGGCGACGAGCTCGACAGCCCGAGAGGGCGCATCTACCTGATCAAGGAGATGTTCGAGTCCGGGCGGCCCGCGAGCCCGGCGGTGGTCAAGCACATCGACCGCTGCCTTTCCTGCCTCTCCTGCATGACCACCTGTCCGTCAGGGGTGCACTACATGCACCTCGTCGACCATGCGCGGGCCTATATCGAGGCGACGCATCGCCGGCCCTGGCACGACCGCGTCGTGCGCGAGATCCTCGCCCGGGTGTTGCCCTACCCCAAGCGCTTCCGCGCTGCGCTCTATGCGGCGATGGCCGCGAAGCCCTTGCAGGGCTTGCTCGGGTCGTTGCCGCGGGTCGGGAACCGCCTCGCCGCGATGCTGGCGCTGGCCCCGGCGCGGCTGCCCGGCCCTTCGCCTTTCGCGGCACCGGGCGTCTTTCCGGCGCAAGGGGAGCGGCGGGGGCGCATCGCGCTCCTGTCCGGCTGCGCGCAGCCGGTGCTGCAGCCCGGCTTCAACGCGGCCGCGATCCGCCTCCTCAACCGCCACGGCGTCGAGGTGGTGCTGCCGAAGGGGGAGGGCTGCTGCGGGGCGCTCGTGCATCACATGGGCCGCGAGGACGAGGCGCACGCCTTCGCCAAGCGCAACATCGATGCCTGGATCGCCGAGATGGACGGGGCTGGGCTCGACGCCATCGTCATCACGGCGTCCGGCTGCGGGACGACCATCAAGGACTACGGCTTCATGTTCCGCAACGACCCGGCCTATGCGGAGAAGGCGCGGCGGGTCTCGGAGATCGCGAAGGACATCACGGAGTACCTGTCCGCCCTGACCCTCGCCGCTCCGGTGCGGGAGACGGACCTCGTCGTCGCCTACCACTCCGCCTGCTCGATGCAGCACGGGCAGCAGATCCGCGAGGCGCCGAAGAAGCTCCTGAAGCAGGCGGGCTTCATCGTGAAGGACGTGCCGGAAGGCCACATCTGCTGCGGCTCGGCCGGTACCTACAACATCCTGCAGCCGGAACTCGCCTCCCGGCTTCGCGCCCGCAAGGTGGCGCATATCGAGAGCGTCAGGCCGGACCTCATCGCCACCGGCAATATCGGCTGCATGACGCAGATCGAGAAGGGCACCGCCATCCCCATCGTGCACACGGTGGAGCTTCTTGATTGGGCGACGGGCGGACCGGCGCCGGAGGCGCTGGCGCGGGCAGGGCTGGCGGGCCGCGTCCTGAGCGCCCCTCCAGCCGCGGCCGCTTAAGGCTCGGGACCGGACAGGCCGCTGGGCCGCCCACCCCGCCGCGGGCGAGCCCTATGCCGCCACCCGCTCCGTGTCGGCCGGCCGCGCGGCGGGCATTTCATGCGGCAGGCGCAGGTCGGCGATCAGGGGGAGATGGTCGGACGCAAGGCGGGCGAGCGGGGTTCGGATCGCCTCCGCATGCAACACCCGCACCGAAGGACTGACGAAGATGTGGTCGATCCTCCGCACCGGCAGGCGGGCATGGAAGGTGGGCTGCAGACGCGGCACAGGGGCCGCGATCTGGACATCCTGAAGCTCGCACGCGAAGCGCCGATAGGCCTTGGACCGCTCGCCCGTATTGAGGTCGCCGAGGACCACCGTTGGACTGCCGCAGGTGAGGCTGCCGAGCCACTCGTCTCCCAGAAGTGTTTCGGCTTGCAGCAGGCGCTCGCGGCGGCTGAGCAGGCTCAGATGGCAGTTGACGAGGTGAAGCGGACCGCCATCGACCTCGATCTGCACCCATAGAGCCTTGCGTGTCTCCAGCGACTTGCCCCCGGACAGGGTCGGCAGGCGCTCGGCCTTCACCCGTCGGCAGGGCAGGGCGGTCAGGATGGCCAAGCCGAACTGCTCTCCGAGGACCGAGAAGGTCGGCTCGAACAGGAGCTCCATGCCGAGAAGCCGGGCCACCGCGGCCGTGTGGTCGAGCCCGTCGACCCGGCCCCGCCCCACCCGCGCCTCTTGAAGCGCGACGATCTCGGCGCCGGAGGCGGCGATCACCTCGGCCGTGCGGATGGGATCCGTCCGGCGATCGAGACCAACGAAGCGGTGCACGTTATAGGTCAGAATGCGCGGCACGGACGGTTCCCATAAGGTCGGCCGCGCACAGGGCGGGCCTGAACCCGGGCAGTAGCGGAACAAGCGTTGCGGCCGGGTGAAAGCACGTCGGGGAATCAGCCCCTCATCTACGCCAACCGCTTGCTTGCCGCAATGAGCCTTTGGGATCAGGCGCTCCGTCCGCGCTGTGGAAGGAATGGTGCTGCTTCGCAGCAAGTCCTTGCGCCGACGGCCGCGCTCCGCACCTCCTGACAAGGGGCGCGGCGGAAGCGGCACGGCCCGGCAGGACACCGAAGGGCTATCCGGCGCTCTCTCCAGCTTGTGATCGCCGTGACCTACGAAAGGGACGTCATGCCCTCGCCGTCGGAGCGCCGCCCTTGTGCGGCTCGCTCGGGGCGCCGGCTGCCTTGGCCTCGCGGCGACGCTCATGGAGGATCCATTCGGTATAGCCGTTCGGCTGCGCGCGACCTTTGAAGATCAGGTCGCAGGCCGCCTTGAAGGCGGGGCCGTCATAGTTGCCGGTCATGGGGCGATAGAGCGGGTCGCCGGCGTTCTGGCGATCGACCACCTCCGCCATCCGCTTCAAGGCGGCCATCACCTCCTCTTCCGTCACGATTCCGTGCCGCAGCCAATTGGCGATGTGCTGGCTTGAAATGCGCAAGGTGGCGCGATCCTCCATGAGGCCCACATCGTGGATGTCCGGCACCTTCGAGCAGCCGATCCCCTGGTCGATCCAGCGCACCACATAGCCCAGGATGCCCTGGCAGTTGTTCTCGATTTCCTGGCGCACTTCGTCCGGCGGCCAGTTGGACTGAGAGACGGGGATGGTGAGGATGTCCGAGAGCTTGGCGCGCGGGCGGCCCTTCAGCTCCTCCTGGCGCGCGAAGACGTCGACCGCGTGGTAGTGCAGGGCATGGAGCGTCGCCGCGGTGGGGGAGGGGACCCAGGCCGTGTTGGCGCCCGCCTGTGGATGGGCGATCTTCTGCGCCAGCATGTCGGCCATCCTGTCGGGCATGGCCCACATGCCCTTGCCGATCTGCGCCTTGCCGGACAAGCCGCAGGCAAGCCCGACGTCCACGTTCCAGTCCTCATAGGCCTTGATCCAGGGGGTCGACCGCATGTCGTTCTTGCGGATCATCGGCCCGGCTTCCATGGAGGTGTGGATCTCGTCGCCGGTGCGGTCGAGGAAGCCGGTGTTGATGAACACGACCCGGTCGGCGGCCGCGGCGATGCAGGCCTTGAGGTTGACCGTCGTGCGCCGCTCCTCGTCCATGATGCCCATCTTGACGGTATGGCGCGGCAGGTCGAGCATGTCCTCGACCCGGGCGAAGAGCTCGTCGGCGAAGGCGACCTCGTCGGGCCCATGCATCTTCGGCTTGACGATATAGACGGAACCCGCGCGGCTGTTCGGAAAGGCGCGCTCCCCGATGAGGTCGTGCATGGCGATAAGCGACGTCACGGCCGCGTCGAGGATCGTCTCCGGGATCGGGCGGCCCTCCTCGTCGAGCACCGCGTCCGTGTCCATGTGATGGCCGACATTGCGCACCAGCATCAGGCTGCGCCCGTGCAGCTTGAGCTCGCCACCGTCGGGCTTGGTGTAGACCCGGTCGGGGTTCAGGCGGCGGTCGAGGACGCGTCCCCCCTTCTCGAAGCGCGCTGTCAGCGTGCCCTTCATGAGGCCGAGCCAGTTCCGATAGACGAGGACCTTGTCCTCGGCGTCGACCGCCGCGACCGAATCCTCGAGATCCATGATGGTGGTCACCGCGGCCTCGACGATCACGTCGGCGACGCCGGCCGCATCGTCCCGTCCGATCGGGTGGGTGCGATCGAGGGCGATCTCCACGTGCAGGCCGTGGTTGCGCAGAAGCACGGCCGAGGGGGCGCCCGGGTCGCCACGATAGCCGACGAACTGCTCGGGACGTTTGAGGCCCGTGCGGCGGCCGTCGCGCAACATCACCGCAAGGGCGCCGCTCACCACGAGATAGGAGGCCGCCTCGCCATGGCTTCCTTCGGCGAGCGGCGCCGCCTCGTCCAGGAACTGGCGCGCCCGCGCCACCACCTTCTCGCCGCGCACCTTGTTGTAGCTCGATCCGCGCTCCGCGCCGCCCTCCTCGGAGATGGCGTCAGTCCCGTAGAGCGCGTCGTAAAGGCTGCCCCAGCGGGCGTTCGCCGCGTTCAGCGCATAACGCGCATTGGAGACGGGGACGACGAGCTGGGGTCCGGGAACGCGGGCGATCTCGTCATCCACATTGCTGGTGCGGATCGACACATGCTCGGGCTCGGGCACGAGGTAGCCGATCTCGCGCAGGAAGCGCTCATAGGCGGCGACGTCGAACGGCTTGCCGGCATGATTGCGGTGCCAGGCGTCGATGCGGGCCTGCAAGGCGTCGCGGACATCGAGCAACGCGCGATTGCGGGCCGAGAAGTCGCGTATAAGCCGGGCGAGCCCGGTCCAGAACTGATGGGCGTCCACTCCTGTCCCGGGCAACGCCTCGTCGACGACGAAGTGATAGAGATTCCTGGCGACCTGTAGACCGCTCGCGGCGATCCGCTCCATTCCGCTCTCCCTCATTGCGCCGCTCTTCTTGTTCGTCGCGCGCTGGCCAGCTGATAGGCTCCCATAGCAGGGCGTTGCGCCGCCGATAAGCCCGTCCTTGCGCAACCGGTGCGGCTGGGGGGTAGGCGGCGCCCCCCAGGGCCGTGACAAAACGTGCCGACGTCCCCATCTGCATCGGCGAGCCGGCCCAGTGCGGCTCCGGAGAGGGATCGAGCCCATGAACGAGCAGGAACGTCAGATCATTTCGGGCATCTTCCAGCGTCTCGAGCAGGTGGCCCACCAGCCGCGCGACCCCGAGGCGGAGCGCTTCATCCAGGAGCGGATCCAGCGGCAGCCCTACGCGCCCTACGCCATGGCGCAGGCGATCTATGTCCAGGAACAGGCGCTCCAGAATCTGCAGCAGCAGATCGAGGCCCTTCAGGCCGAGAACGCGGAGTTGCGCCGCCGGCCTCAAGGCTCGGGCGGCTTTCTGTCGAGCCTGTTCGGCGGCGGCGCGCGGGAGGTGGAGCGTCCCGGCCCTGGCGCTGCGCCCTTCGGCCAGCCGCAACCCGGCGTCGGGGGACCGGGCGGCCCCTGGGGCGGCCCCGCCGGCGGACCGGGCATGGGGCAGCCTTCCTATGGCGGGCAGCCTTCCTATGGCCAGCCAGGGCCTTGGGGTGGTCCGCAGGGCGGGCCGTTCGGAGCCCCGCAGCGCCAGGGCGGCGGCTTCCTCGGCACGGCCCTCGCGACAGCGGCGGGTGTCGCCGGCGGCATGATGGTGGGCAGCGCCCTCGCCAACGCCTTCGGCGGCAGCCAAGGCGGCGGCGGCTTGGGTGCGCTCGGGCAGCAGGGCGCCTCGGAGCCGGGCACCGCGGGTGATCACAGCGACCTCAGCCCCTTCGGCGGGCCGGGCAGCGAGGGGCCGCAGGACGCGTCCTACGGCTCCGACGGGGATGACGACGCGGGCGATGACATGGGCGGCGACTGGGCCTGATGCGGCCCAACCTCGCCGCGATCCGGGCGAGCCCCTCGGTCAGATCACGATGACCTTCGCGCCGACCCTGGTGCGGTTGTAGAGGTCGACCACGTCTTCGTTCGTCATGCGGATGCAGCCGGAGGAGACCGCCTGGCCGATCGTCCAGGGCTCGTTGGTCCCGTGGATGCGGTAGAGGGTGGAGCCAAGATAAAGGGCGCGCGCCCCGAGCGGATTGTCCGGGCCTCCCGGCATGTAATGGGGAAGATCGGGGCGGCGCTTCAACATCTGCGCCGGGGGACGCCAATCCGGCCATTCCCGTTTCATGGTCACGGTCTTGACCCCGGCCCACTCGAAGCCGGGCCGGCCGACGCCGATCCCATAGCGCAGGGCCTTGCCGCCCGGCTGCACGAGATAGAGGAAACGCGACGGCGTATCGATGACGATGGTGCCGGGCGCATGGGGCCCGTCGTAATCGACAACCTGCCGCCGATACTGCTCCGGGATCACGCGCCGGAGGGGACGCTCCTCCTCGAAGGCGCCGGGCAGCGCGGCAACGCGGTGGCGCGGCGGGGGCGCGGCCCAGGCGTTCGGCTCAAAGACAGGGTTTGGCCGGACCGGGCGCACATGAGGGGTCGGATCGCGACCGGTCATGAGGAGCTCGATGAAGCCGCCTCCATAGCTCTGCGCCTCGGCTGCGCTCGTGAGAAGTCCGAAAAGGGCAGTGGACAAGAGCAGGTGACGCATCGCAGGCCGCCTCAACGCATTTACGCGCGCCGCTGCCCGGGCGGACAGCGGCATCCTCAGCTGCGTTGTGGCTTCCCTGCGCAAGGATTTCGTGAATCACACGGGCTCTCGACCTGCTGAAATCCTCCGTTCAAAGATGAGATCGTTCCTTATGGTTACTGACCTTCTGATGGTGAGGGTGAACGATCTGCAAATCGCGATCCCGCGCTTGTTCCAGCCCTCCGGGAGGTTTCGTTTAGCATATGGCAATGATTTTTCGCCGATGGTGAGGACACCCCTGCGAGAGTTGCGTCCCCTCCATGTCCCACGCCGGCAAACGCTATCGGATCGAGCAGACCTTGACCCGCCCGGAGAGCGGGTCGATCCGCATGCCCGCCGGAGAGGATCACCGCATCGGGGAGATCCTCTCCACGGTGAAGGATCTCAAGCGCGCCCTCGATCCGGCGTATCGCATGGCGGAGGACGTGGTCGAGGCCTATCGCCGGGAGGTCGCCGAGGTCTATCAGCTCAAGGCGGAGCTCGATGCGATGAAGGATGCCATCGCGTCGACGAAGCGCGAGATCGCGACCCTTCACCGGTCCGAGTTCCACGGCAAGGGGATGCGCCGGGTGGCGGGCGAGCTCGACGCGGTGGTCGAGGCCACCGAGCAGGCGACGACCACCATCCTCGCCGCCGCGGAGGAGATCGAGGCGCAGGCGCAGATGCTGCGCTCGGCGGGTGTCGAGACCGGCAACAACGATTGCGTCGGCGCCATCCTCGATCGCACAGTGGTGCTTTATGAAGCCTGCAACTTCCAGGACCTGACCGGGCAGCGCATCACGAAGATCGTCAACGTGCTGAAGTTCGTCGAGGAGCGGCTCGACAGGATGATCGAGGTCTGGGGCGGCCTCGAGGCCTTCAAGGATCTCGTCGACCAGCCCGTCGAGCCGGCCGCGGCGGAGGAAGCGGACAGCGACCGCGCCCTCCTCAACGGGCCGAAGCTCGAGGACGACCCCGGCCACGTCTCCCAGAACGACATCGACGCGCTGTTCAACTGAGGCCGCGCCTCCTTGCCGGCGTCGACGCCCTCAGCGGGCCGGCGCGGCGATGCGGGCGTGGCCGAGGCGCGCCTTCAGGAGGCTGCGCAGGCAGGCGAGGTCCGTAAGCCACGCGGCGGCGCCGTAGGCGAGGGCGCCCAAGGTCACCGCGGCGGTGAGCGCCAGGGCCGGCGGGTCGAGGTCCCGGACCGGCAGGACGACCACGCTCATCATGCCGGTTGCGGCAGCGCCGAGGCCGATGGCGCGCCAGGGCAGGGCGAGGCCGGCGCGCAGCGCGAGGGCGGCCAGGATCCCGGCTCCGGCCACGAGCCCGGCCGATTGCGCGAACGCCACGCCGATGCCCCCGAGCAGCCGCGGAAGAAGGAGGGCGAGCGCGGCGTCGACGGCCAGCGCCGCCGCCGCGGCCATGAGGGCCGGTGCCGTCGTCCGGCGGAGCTGGAAGAGCGGATGGAGCGCGTACTGGATGATCGCGAAGGCCACGAACCCTGGGATGAGCGCCGTCATGTAGCTCTCGAAGGCGAGGCGATAGGCCCCGGGCACCACAAGGGCGTTCAGCGCCGGCAGCGTCAGCCAGAGTCCGGCCGCGAGCGGCAGCATGAGGGCGATGAGAAGCGCCATGTTGCGCGCCACCTGCCGCTCGGCCTCGGCGCGCCCATGCTGCTCCTCCGTGCGCACGGCGAGCTGGAAAAGAAGGACATCGAGGGCGGAGCCCACCGTCATGAACAGGCGCAGGCCCAGATCGGCCGCAAGCGCGAACTGGCCCGCCTCCCCATAGCCCTCCTGCCAGGCGAGCACGCCGCGGTTGACGAGCGGCATGAGCTGATAGGCGACGCTCGCGCCGACGAGCGGGCCGGCATAGGCTGAAAAGGATGCAAGTCGCCGCAGGTCGGCGCGCCCCGGCGTCGCATCGACGTCGCGCAGGCGCCGGCGGACCGCAAGCGCTGCGAGGAGCGTGCTCGACGCCGCGCCCGCCATCACCACGGCCGGGCTCGCGAACACATAGGCGCCGCCGACCATCAGGAGGAAGGCGGCGGCGTTCTTCAAGAGCACCAGACGGGCATAGGTTGCCTCGAGGAAACGGGCGCGCGCCAGCGCAGCCTGGTAATCGAAGATCCCCATGCCGAGTCCGGCCGCAGCTGTCGCCAGGAGCAGCGGGGCCGCAAGACCAAGATCCGCCCCGGAGACATAGGCCACGAGGGCGAGCACCAGGACGGACAGGCTGACGAACGCGTAACCCGCATCGAGGCTGGCACGCAGGCCCGGGTCCTCGTGGCGGGAGCGCTCCGAATAATGGCGGGTCGCCGACAGGCGCAGCCACTCGAAGCCGACGGCGTTGACGACCACCGCGAGCGCCATCGCGACCCCATAACGGCCGAACGCATCGGGGCCGAGCACATGCGCCACCGCAAGCCCGAGAAGGAGGCTCAGGCCCGCATTGGCGAGGAAGGTCAGGATCAGGATCATCGGGTGAGCCGGACAGCCATGCGCCTTTGAGGGCGACCGCCCGCCAAGCCTAGCGCTTCGCCTGAAAGAATGTCTTACGGTGGCGCCGCGGCCGCCCGATTCGGCTCGGCACCTCTTCCTCCGCCTCTCCCGTCACAGGCCCTCCCTGACCCATGGCCGTCGGTTCCTCCTGCCTCTCATGAGGATGCAAGCGATCCTGCTCGGCGCCGCCGGCATCGGCGTGCTCTCGACCATGGACGCCCTCATCAAGGCGGTGGCGGCGCGCTATCCCACCTTCGAGGTGGCGTTCCTGCGCTTTGCGTGCGGGCTCGTCGTCGCGGGCGCGGTGCTCGTGGCGGCAAGGCCGGGGCTGCCTTCCCGCGAAACCGTCCTCGCCAATGCCGGCCGGGCGGTGCTGGGCGTCGTGACCGCCACCACCTTCTTCTACGCGCTCGGCCAATTGCCGCTCGCGGAGGCGCTGGTCCTGACGTTCCTCTCGCCCATGTTCGTCGCCGGGTTCGGCGTCGTCCTGCTGGGCGAGCGCGCCGACCGGCGCATCCTCGTCGCCTTGGCGGCAGGTTTTGCGGGGGTGCTCGTGGTCGTCTCTGACAAGATCGGAGGCGGGGAGGCGCGCTCCTGGTCCGGCGTCGTCGCCGCCCTCGCCTCCGCCGTCTGCTACGCCCTCGGCCTCGTTCTCCTGCGGGCCCGCGCCCAGCGCGACCCCATCGTCTACATCGTCCTGTTCCAGAACCTTGGCCCGGCGCTGATCCTGGCGCCCTTCGCCCATACGGTGTGGACGCCGCCGAGCTGGTCCGACCTCGGGCTATTCGCCGTCATCGGCGCGCTCGGAGTGAGCGGCCATTTCCTTCTCACCGGTGCCTTCGCCAGGGCCGAGGCAGCGCGGCTTGCGCCGCTCGAATACACGGCGCTGATCTGGGGCGCCGTGCTGGGCTTTGCCTTCTTCGGCGAGGTGCCGACCTTAGGGACGGTCGCCGGCGCCGCCTTGATCGTTGCTGGCGCGGCCCTGGCCTCGCGCCGCTGATCGGGGCGCGGTGCGCACGGCCGCGGGGCTCGACCGCTCCCGGTCAAAGTTCGCGTCAACCATTTTCCGGGACCTCTCGCCTTGACAGAAATGCAGGCGTTTTCTATCTCCGCGACGAGCTTTAGCACTCGCGAAGATTGAGTGCTAACAGCCAAGGCCAGGAGGCGGGCGACATCGCCGCCCCACAGCTCAAGAGGAAATCCATGAAGTTCCGTCCGCTGCACGACCGCGTCGTCGTCCGTCGCGTGGAGAGCGAGGAGAAGACGAAGGGCGGCATCATCATTCCGGATACCGCCAAGGAGAAGCCTCAAGAAGGTGAGGTCCTTGCGGTGGGCCCTGGCGCCCGGGACGAGACCGGCAAGCTCGTTCCGCTTGATGTGAAGGTGGGCGACCGGGTGTTGTTCGGCAAGTGGTCGGGCACCGAAGTCAAGATCGATGGTGAGGACCTCCTCATCATGAAGGAGTCCGACATCATGGGCGTGCTCGTGACGAGCGGCTCCGCCAAGAAGGCCGCGTAAGCGCGCTCATCCCATAGATCAATCCAGATAACAGGAGTTCGAGGCAATGGCTGCCAAGGACGTGAAATTCTCGTCCGACGCGCGCGAGAAGATGCTGCGCGGCGTCGACATTCTTGCTGATGCGGTGAAGGTGACGCTCGGGCCGAAGGGCCGCAACGTGGTCATCGAGAAGTCGTTCGGCGCGCCCCGCATCACCAAGGACGGCGTCACCGTCGCCAAGGAGATCGAGCTCGCCGACAAGTTCGAGAACATGGGCGCCCAGATGGTGCGCGAGGTGGCCTCGAAGACCAACGACGTTGCCGGCGACGGCACCACGACCGCCACGGTTCTCGCCCAGGCGATCGTCCGCGAGGGCGCCAAGGCGGTGGCCGCCGGCATGAACCCCATGGACTTGAAGCGCGGCATCGACCTTGCCGTCGCGGAGGTCGTGAAGGACATCGAGAAGCGCGCCAAGAAGGTGAAGTCGTCCGACGAGGTCGCCCAGGTCGGCACCATCTCGGCCAATGGCGACACCAACATCGGCCGCATGATCGCCGACGCCATGCAGAAGGTCGGCAACGAGGGCGTCATCACGGTGGAAGAGGCGAAGACCGCCGACACCGAGGTCGACATCGTCGAGGGCATGCAGTTCGACCGCGGCTATCTCTCCCCCTACTTCATCACCAATGCGGAGAAGATGGTCGCCGAGCTCGACGACCCCTACATCCTCATCCACGAGAAGAAGCTCTCCTCGCTCCAGCCCATGCTCCCGGTCCTCGAGGCCGTGGTGCAGACCGGCAAGCCGCTGCTCATCGTCGCTGAGGACGTGGAGGGCGAGGCGCTCGCCACCCTCGTCGTCAACAAGCTGCGCGGCGGCCTGAAGGTGGCGGCCGTGAAGGCTCCCGGCTTCGGCGATCGCCGCAAGGCCATGCTCGAGGACATCGCTATCCTCACCGCTGGCCAGATGATCAGCGAGGATCTCGGCATCAAGCTCGAGAACGTGACGCTCAACATGCTCGGTCGCGCCAAGAAGGTGCGCATCGAGAAGGAGAACACCACGATCATCGACGGCGCCGGCAAGAAGAAGGACATCGAGGCCCGCGTCGCCCAGATCAAGGCGCAGATCGAGGAGACCACCTCGGACTACGACCGTGAGAAGCTCCAGGAGCGTCTCGCCAAGCTCGCCGGCGGCGTCGCGGTGATCCGCGTCGGCGGCGCCACCGAGGTCGAGGTGAAGGAGAAGAAGGACCGCGTCGACGACGCTCTCAACGCCACCCGCGCGGCGGTCGAGGAGGGCATCGTTCCCGGCGGCGGCGTGGCGCTCCTGCGCGCCAAGCAGGCGGTCGCCAAGCTCAAGGACGAGAACCCGGACATCCAGGCCGGCATCAACATCGTCCTGAAGGCCCTCGAGGCTCCGATCCGCCAGATCGCCGAGAACGCCGGCGTCGAGGGCTCGATCGTGGTCGGCAAGATCACGGAGAACAAGTCCGCGACCTTCGGCTTCAATGCCCAGACCGAACAGTATGTGGACATGCTCGAGGCGGGCATCGTCGACCCGGCCAAGGTCGTTCGCGCCGCGCTCCAGGATGCGGCCTCGGTCGCCGGCCTCCTCATCACCACGGAGGCGATGGTCGCCGAGCTGCCGAAGAAGGAAGCGCCCGCGGCTCCGGGCGCCGGCATGGGCGGCATGGACTTCTGACGCGAAGTCGCATCCCGGACACCGCTTCATTGGACGCGAGGCGGGCGAATCCGGGATGCAACCCGCACAAGCGATCAGAGGGCCGGCGAGAGCCGGCCCTTTTTTTCGTGGAAGCGGAGACGAGGTGGCCTTCGGCGTCTTGCAGCAAAGCGCGAGCTTCGGGTGCCACGCCGGCGAGAAAGGGCCGTCTCTTGCGGCCCGCCGCCTACCACCACAAGCCGGCGGGCTCGCGATCGCGCTCCTGAGCCGCTTGGCGCGGCTCGTGGAGCGAGCGGTCGAGGGCGGTGAGCACGCGGCGTGCCGCCGCCTCGAAGGCCGGGGAGGTCTTGTCCCGGGGGCGGGCGAGGTGCAGGGGCAGCTCGTCATAGATGCGGCCGGGCTTCGGCTGCATCACCACCGCCCGGTCGGCCAAGGCCACACCCTCATGAACGTCGTGGGTGACGATGAGGACAGTCGGACGGCTTTCCTCCCACAAGGCGAGCAGGTGCTCGTGCAGACTGGCGCGGGTGAAGGCGTCGAGCGCCGAGAAGGGCTCGTCGAGCAGGAGCACCTTCGGGGCGGTGACGAAGGCGCGGGCGATGGCGACCCGCTGCTGCTGGCCGCCGGAGAGCTCCCGCGGCCAACGTCCGGCGTGCTCGGCAAGGCCGACCATCTCGAGGGCGTGCGTCACCCGCGCCCTGCGCTCCGAGGAGGGCAGATCGGATAGGCCGAAGCCGACATTGTCGGCGACGGTGAGCCAGGGCAGGAGCCGCGGCTCCTGGAAGACGATGCCGACCGCGGGATGAGGCTCCGTCAAGGTTTCGCCGTCGAGCCGGACGGCGCCGCTCGTCGCCCGGTCGAGGCCGGCGATGAGGCGCAAGAGCGTGGTCTTGCCGCAGCCAGAGCCGCCGATGAGGGCGACGATCTCGCTCTCGCGCACTTTGAGCGAGAGATCGGACAAGGCGCGCGTGCCGTCGGCGTAGGTCTTGGACAGGCGCTCCAGAGACAGCATCAGAGGCGCTCCCGCGCCACGTCCTGCCAGCGCAGGAGCGGCCTTGTGACCAGGACGAGCACGCTGTCCGCCGCCTTGCCGAGGAGCGCGAAGGCGATGATAGCGGCCAGGATCTGGTCGGGCTTGCCGAGCTGCTGCCCGTCGACGAGGAGGTAGCCGAGCCCCTCCGAGGCGCCCATGAACTCCGCCGCGACCACGAACATGAAGCCGAGCCCGAGCCCGGAGCGGAGCGCGACCAGGGTCGAGGGCAGCACGGCCGGCAGAAGGATGCGCCGCGCAAGTCCGAAGCGCGACAGGCGGAAGACGCGGCCGACCTCCACGAGCTTGCGGTCGACGGACAGGATGGCGCCGGCGACGCCAAGATAAACGGGGAAGAAGGTGCCGACCGCGATCAGCGCCACCTTGGACGCCTCGAAGATGCCGAACCACAGGATGAAGAGCGGCACCCAGGCGATCGAGGGGATGGCGCGCAGGGCCTGCAGGGTCGGATCGAGAAGCCGCCGGCCGGCTTCGACCGCGCCGGAGAAAGCGCCAAGAACGATGCCGCCCGCCGCCCCCAGGGCGAAACCGACGGCGACCCGCCACAAGGTGGCAAAGGCGTGGGTCCACAGCTCGCCGCTGACCGTCAGGGCGTAGAGGGTCGCCGCGATCCGGCTCGGGGGCGGCATCAGCCGCCCCTCGGCGAGGCCCGAGCGGACCGCGACCTCCCACAGCAGCGCGAGGCTCAGCGGCAGGAGGAGGCCGAGCGCCCATCGGGTGCCCGGAACCCACGACGTCGCACCGGGCGCGGGCCCGGCGCGATCCTTCGTCTGCGCCCCTGTTCGCGCAACGGCCTCGGCCATGGGCGAAGTCGCCTCTAGTTCGTCGCTTTGGAGAGGTAGCGGGGGTCGATGAGGTCGTCGAGGGCCGCCTTCACGTCCACATGGGCCGGGATGACGCCGGCGCCCTGGAGGGCAAGGCCGGCCGCGAGGATCGACTCCCGTTGCGGCTCGCCGATGACGCTATGGGTGAGCTCCGTGCGCTCGTCGAGCTGACGGTCGACGACCGTCGGCGGCAGCTTGGTGAATTCGGCGAAGATCTTCTTCACCTCCTGCGGATTGGCGAGCGACCAGCGCCGCGCCTCCTCGTAGGTCTCGAGCACGCGGGTGACGAGCTCGGGGTGCTTCTTGGCGAATTCCTCGCGCACGTTGAGGATGCCCCAGGTGTTGGCTTCGGGTTTCCGGTAGAACAGCACCGAGCCGCTCTCGACTTCGGTGGCGGCCATCATGGGATCGAGCCCCGCCCAGGCGTCCACATCCCCGCGCTCGAGCGCCAGGCGTCCATCCGGGTGCTGCAGGAGGACGAGCTTCACGTCCTTCTCGGTAAGGCCCGCTTCCGCAAGCGCTCGCACCAGGAAGATATGCGGATCGGTGCCGCGCGTGACCGCGACGCGCTTGCCCTTCAGGTCTGCGACCTTGGTGATCCCGGTGTCCTTGCGCGTGACGAGCGCCGTCCATTCGGGCCGGGAATAGACATAAACCGACTTGATGGGATTGCCGTTGATCTTGGCGACGAGGGCCGCCGAACCGGCGGTGGAGCCGAAATCGATGGAACCGGCGTTCAGGAATTCCAACGCCTTGTTGGAACCGAGCGTCTGGACCCAGCGAATGGAAATCCCGTCCTTTGCAAAGGCTTTTTCCAGAAATCCTTTTTCTTTCAGGACCAGGCTGATCGGGTTGTAGGTGGCAAAATCGAGGCGGATTTCGCGCGGCGCCTGAGCGGCCGCATCGTTCGACAAAGAGAACGTGCCGAGCGGCGCTAGGAGCGTGGCGGCAAGAAGAATCCGGCGTGTGATCATGGTCTTGTCCCTCATCTGGCGCGAGGGACCGACCGGCACCGCCATCGTGACCGGCGTTGCGTGAGTCCCGGCGCTTTAGCTGCACTTGTTCTGCGCCCGCAAGCTGCTGCTCAAATCGGCGCAGGGCGAGATCTAGCCGACGGCGTTCTTTTTGTCAAACAAGTTCGTGCTCGCGAACGACCTATTGTTTCCGCTGCCCTGGCTCGCCGTAGCGGAACTGCGGCGCGTTCTCCAAATCGGATCGCGTGAGGCGAACCAGGGCCCGCTCGGGCGCCCCGGTCGGGTCCGACACCGGGACGGTCGCCGGCTCGGTGCTGCCGGTCGTCACCGGCCCGCTTCCTGGAGCGACCCGGCCGCTTTCGTTGCGGTCTGTGGCGCCGAGCACTTCATTGGAGACTTCAGCCCCGGGCATGCGTTCGGGCCCGCGCGCTGCCACCTCCCGGGCGGAGGGCGCGTTTGCTGGTGCCATGCTGGCGCTCGGCTGGGCGGCCCGCCCGACATCGCCGGTGTTCCACAGGACCTGGTCGAAGGGGAGGGCGACGCTCTTCTCCCCCATGCCCAGCACCCCGCCAACGCCGATCACGGCCGCCACGGCCCTTCCATCGGAGGTGAGGACGATCTCGTCGATCTCCCCAAGCCGGGTGTGGTCCAAGCCCATAACCTCGAGCCCGACGATCTTCGACAGGCGGAGGGCATGGGCCGGCATTTGGGTGAGGAAGGCCCCCGACGAAGCGGCGGGGGCGCCCTGGCGGGGCTCTGGTGTGGGCTGGGCAAGCGTCGATCCGGCGCCCAGGACCGCGGCGGCAAGGCCGATGCCGACGATCAATCTCCGACTCATGCTCTCCTCCTGGCGCGCGACTGCTCGGGTCTCGCAAGAGAACGGCTGGAGGGCTCCCCGGTTCGCCGGAGAACATGATCCTCATCGGCAAATGGCGGTGCCGCGCCGATTGCGTCGCGCCGAGGGAGCGAGAAACTCTACCTCTTCTGCCGCACCCTTTCGCGCAGGGCCGCCCATTTGCGCAGGCTCCAGATGGTCGACCGTCCGACGGGTTTCTGCAGGGGCGGCACGTCCACGGCGAGCAGGAGCAGGCCCAGCGGAAGCATCCAGATCCCGAGAGCCGGCAGGAAGGAGAAGATCCCGCCCAAGGTGAGGAACAGGCCTGCCGGCACCCGAACCAGCCTTGCTTTCGGGTGCCGCAGCCGCCGGATCCCGCGGCCGAGCGCCCGCGGAACCTCCTGCTCCAAGTCGCGGAAGGCCTGCCGCAAGACACGCCTTCCTTCAAAGACACTCGTGTTCCTGGTCATCGACCGCTTGCACCTTGCTGCGGGGTCGGCTGCAATCCCTCTCGATCACATCAGTTCGGCGAAGGCGTGGCGGCGACGCACCATCGCTTGAGCGCCATCGAGGCAAGCCCGACCCTCTGGGGCGGACCCTTAGAGCGCGCTTCGGTTTAGCGGAATTGGATTCCGTTTGAGGTCGGGGTGTGATTCAAGATCTGTGCTGGGGGAGGCCAGCATTGGATGACACGACCCTACTCTGAGGATTTGCGCGAACGGGCTGTGGCCCGCTACGAGGCGGGCGCGACGACGCGGGCGGTGGCGGCGGCGCTCAGGATCAGCCCGTCCTGCATCTCGAAGTGGATGAAGCGCAAGCGCGAGACGGGCTCGCTGGCGCCCGACCAAGTCGGCGGCCACAAGAAACCCAAGCTCCGCGGAGAGCTGGCCGAGTGGCTGCGCGAGCGCTGCCGGTCCGGACCGTTTACGACCCGCGGCTTGGTGATGGAACTGGCCGAACGCGGCATTAAGAGCGACCGCCGCGCCGTCTGGGTCTTCCTGCACGCCGAAGGACTGAGCTTCAAAAAAAACCGTGCTGCCGGCCGAGCAGACGCGGCCTGACATCGCCCGCAGGCGGGCGCGCTGGAAGGCCCATCAGGGCCGCATCGATGCAAGGCGGCTCGTCTTCATCGACGAGACATGGGTCAAGACCAATATGGCGCCCCTGCGAGGCTGGGGACCGCGCGGCCAGCGCCTTGCGGCCCGCGTGCCGCACGGCCACTGGAAGACGCTCACCTTCATCGCCGCGCTTCGCGCCGATCGCATCGATGCTCCCTGGATCATCGACGGCCCGATCAACGGCGAGCTGTTCACCCTCTATGTCGAGAAGGTGCTCGTTCCGACGCTCGCTCCGGGTGACGTCGTCGTCCTCGACAATCTCGGCAGCCACAAAGGGCAAGCCGCGCGACGCGCCGTCCGGGCCGCCGGCGCCCATCTTCTGTTCCTGCCCCCCTACAGCCCCGACCTGAACCCGATCGAGCAGCTCTTCGCCAAGCTCAAGCACCTGATCCGCAGGGCCGAAGCCCGCACCGTCGAGGCCACCTGGCGAAAGCTGGGCGACCTTCTCGAGCTCTTCCCACCCACGGAATGCGCCAACTACCTGACAAACGCCGGCTATGCTTCCGTCTAAACAGAGCGTGCTCTAGAGTCTGTTATGGACTGAGGGTGCGGCTATGGTGCGGGCATGATTGCTCGCAAGTCTTATCCCTCGGACGTTTCGGATGACGAATGGGCGCTGGTTGCGCCCTATCTTGCACTCTTGCCTGAGGCGGCGGGGCAGCGGGAGCACTCGTTGCGCGAGGTGTTCAACGGGCTGCGCTATGTTGTCCGCAACGGCATTGCCTGGCGGGCGATGCCGAATGATCTGCCGCCTTGGGCGGCCGTGTATCAGCAGGCGCAGCGCTGGCTGCGGGCCGGTTCGTTCGAGGCGCTCGCCCACGACCTGCGCGTGCTGTTGCGGGTGGCGGCCGGGCGCCCGCCCGCACCCTCGGCCGCCATCCTCGACAGCCGGACGCTGCGCTCCACGCCCGAGAGCGGCCACCGCGCCGGCTATGACGGCGCCAAGCGCAAGAAGGGCTCCAAGCTGCACCTGGCGGTCGACACGCTCGGCCACCTCCTGGCCCTCCACGTCACCCCCGCCACGGCGGACGACCGCGCCGAGGTCGGGCGCCTGGCCGCCGCCGTGCAGCAGGCCACCGGCAACAGCGTCGAGATCGCCTTCGTTGACCAGGGCTATACCGGCGACAAGCCGGCCGCGGCCGCCAGCGAACACGGCATCGCCCTAGAGGTCGTGCGCCTGCCCGAGGCCAAGCGCGGCTTCGTCCTCCTGCCCCGGCGCTGGGTCGTCGAGCGATCCTTCGCTTGGGCCACCCGCTGCCGCCGCCTCGTCAAAGACTACGAGCGCCTGCACACAACCCTCGCAGGCCTCCACGTCGTCGCCTTCGCTTGCCTCATGCTCCGTCAAGCCGCAGAACTGGTCCATAACAGACTCTAGGTTCTGAACTCATAAAGGTTGAAGCGGATTGTGTGGGGTGATTCAAGGCTCCTGGACGGGAGGCTTGGTCATGGCGCGATACGATCTGTCGGAAACGGAGTGGCGGTTGATCGAGCCGCTTCTGCCGAACAAGCCGCGCGGGGTGGCGCGGGTCGATGACCGGCGGGTGCTCAACGGCATTTTCTATGTGCTGCGCACCGGCTCGCCGTGGCGCGACCTGCCGGAGCGCTACGGGCCGTACACGACTGTCTACAACCGCTTCAACAGGTGGGCCAAGCAGGGCGTCTGGCTCAAGGTGTTCGAGGCGCTCGCGGCCAAGTCGCCAGGGTCTCTGCACCTGATCGACTCCTCCATCGTGCGCGCCCATCAGCACGCGGCCGGCGGTAAAAAGGGGGCGCGGATCACGCCATCGGCCGTTCTCGTGGAGGACTGACGACCAAGATCCACGCCGTCGTCGACGAGCAAGGGCTGCCCCTCCGCCTCGTCGTCTCGCCAGGGCAGGCCTCCGACAAGACCCTCGCTCCAGTCCTGCTGGCCGACCTGCCTCCCGCCAAGGCGCTCGTCGCCGACCGGGGCTACGACGCTCAGGCGATCCTCGACCTGGTGCGCCAGGCCGGCGGCGAGGCCCACATCCCGACCTGCCGCGACCGCAAGGTCCAACGCTCCGTCGCCCCGGCGCTCTACCGCCAGCGCAACCTCGTCGAGCGCTTCTTCTGTAAGCTCAAACACTTCCGCCGGATCGCCACACGCTTCGACAAGCTCGCCCGCAACTTCCTCTCAGCCGTCGCCCTCGCCTCAGCCCGTCTGTGGACCCGAGCTAATGAGTCCACTACCTAGCGCCCAGCCTATCCGCCGAACCGGCCGGCGATGTTGCGCGACAGGACCTCGCCTTCTTGAAGGTAGCGGGTCGTCGCCTCGACGGCCGATGGGGTGCAGATGCGGTAGGTGAGGGAAAAGCCGCGAAACCCGCGATTATACGCCCCGGCGAGGCGCTCCTTGCGGGCAGGCGTCGTGCCTTCGGCGTCGAGGAGCGCCTGCATGCGCCTCTCCCATTCGAGGGCGTCGGGCGCGTTGCAGAGGCTGCGCAGGAAGGCGAGCGATCCCATGATCTCGGCGAGACGGAGCAGCTCCTTCTCGTAGGGCGGCGGCGGGGGCTCGGGCTGAGGCGACGGGGCCGCAGCAGCAGGAGGCGGCGCGGGCGCGTTGCGGGCCGGCGGGGAGGTGCGGCTTTGCTGGGCCATGGCCGCTCCGGCCATCGCGAATGCCAGGGCCGCCGCAACGGCAGGAAGCGCACGCCTCATGCCGGCATCGCCTCCATGAGCCTGAAGCCCTTGCGCAGGATGTGCGCGAGCCCTGGCGTCGTGACGAGCTGCGCAACCTCCGACTCTCGCACCCAGCGCACTTCGGGCGCCTCGTCGCTCGTGCGCGGTTCGCCGGCGCGCCAGCGCGCCGCGTGCGCGCAGATCACGAAATGCAGGCGAACGGCGCCGTCGCGATCACGCTCGATCACTTCGACATGGTCGATGAAGCCGGCCAGGTCCGCCTCGACCCCGACCTCCTCCTTCAGCTCGCGCAGCGCCGCTTCGGCCAGCGTCTCGCCAGGCTCGACGAGACCGCCCGGCAGGCTGAAGAGGCGATCCATCGGCGGATGGGCCCGGGCCGCCAGAAGAACACGGTCGCCGCGGAACACGGCGACCGAGGCGGCGAGGAAGGGGCGTGCGGGATAGGTCCGAGGCTCTCTCATCGAGGCTTCACGGCAACGAGCCGCCCATCCTCAAGGCCGGCCAGCGCGTGCCAGTCCTTGCCGGAGCCGAGGACGGCAAGACCCTTCCCGACAGGTCCGGGCAGGGGAATGCGGCTGATCTCGCGAATGCCTCCGGCAAGGGAGACAACGGCGAGAGCGCGGCGGTCGAGGGTGGGAACCACGAGCTCGGGGCGGCCGTCCCCGTTCACATCCACTGCGGCGGCGTTGTCAAGGGCGGTCGAGCCAAGGGCGTGGTTCGAGTACCCGGCTGCCTCGTGCTTGAGGGTGAGGCGGCCGTTGTCCCAGCTCCAGACCTGGAGCACGCCCTCAAGATGAGGCGAGCGCACCAGCGCCACATCGGTCTTCCCATCCCCATCAAAGTCGGCGATGGCAGCGACGTTGAGCCAGCGGTGCGGCTGGCCGAGCGGCGGCGTCTCGGCGGCGATCGACCATCCATCGCCCGTCTTGGCGATCACCGCGAGGGCCGCGCCCTTCTCGAAATAGGACTTGACGACGAGGATCTCGGGCCTTCCGTCGCCATCGAGGTCGGCAAGGCGCGGCTCGAGGTCTTCGAACACGGCCTCGGGCCCGGAGGAGAGGGTTGTCACCCTGGTCGGCACGGGCCTGGGCTCGAAGACGACGCCGCTGAGGGGCTGGCGCTCGGAAATGGTGATCTGTCCGGCCTCGATGCCGTCGCCGAGCACCGCATGGCGATAGTCCGTGCGCGGTGCCGAAAGGAAGACGGTGAGGGGGCCGGCGGTCTGCATGCGCGAGCCTGGGATCGCGTCGCCCGGTGCCTCGCGCAGGGGCGGGCCGTCAACGCCAGTGCTGGCGAAGCGCGCCTGCCGCAGCTCTCCATTCTCGACATAGAAGGCTATCCCACCCCCTGCTCCCCAGCCTGCGGCAAGCTCGCGCCCCTCGGGCTGCTTGTCTTGCAGGAGGGGGGAGGTGGCAAGCGACCGGGCGAAATAGCTCGATGGTCCGCGTAGTTCCTCGATCGGGAACCCGAGGGAGAGGGGCGCGACGGTCTCGGCAGCGGGGGCGGCCGAGGCAGCGAGGGCTGCTCCGGCCAGCCCCAGAATCCGCGCCCGGTTCCGGTTAGACATGCTGACCGCCGTTGATGTGGAGCTCCGCCCCGTTCACATACGAGCTCGCGTCCGTGACGAGGAAGTAGATGGCCTTGGCGACCTCGTCCGGCGTGCCGAGCCGGTGCATGGGGATCTGTTCGCGCACCAGCTTCTCGGTGCCCGGGGACAGGATCGAAGTGTCGATCTCGCCAGGCGAGATGGCGTTGACCCGCACTCCGAGGGGGCCGAAATCGGCGGCCATCTCGCGTGTCAGAGCGGCGAGGGCCGCCTTCGAGGTCGCATAAGCCGCGCCGGCAAAGGGATGGACGCGGGAGCCGGCGATCGAGGTCACGTTGACGACCGCCCCGCGCGCCCGGGTCAGTTCGTCGCGCAGGCCGCGGGCGAGCATGATCGGCGCGAAGAAATTGACCTGGAAGACGTGCCGCCAATCCTCAAATGAGGTTTCGAGCGCATTGAGGCGGCGGCCCCCCGGTCCTTTCGGCGAGATGCCGGCGTTGTTGACGAGGGCGTGCAGGACACCGCCCTCCGCCTCCAGCCGCCGTTTCGTCTCTTCCACGGCGCGCAGCGTGTCGTCGGGATTGGCGAGATCCACCTGCAGGTGGTCCTCAGGGCCCATCTCCCAGGGACAGTTCTCGGGGAAGGGGTGCCGCGACGCGGTGATCACCCGCCATCCCGCCGCGGAGAAGCGCTTCACCGTGGCATGGCCGATGCCCCGGCTGGCACCGGTGAGAAGCATGATCCGACGCCCGGTATTGGTGGAGGAGGCCACGCGCGATCCTGATGGTTCTGACAAGGGGCCGGCGAACCTATCGGCTCCCGGCGGCGAGGTCCATCCGGCCCGACGTCACGGGTAAAGGCGCGTCTTCGTCCAGCCTTCCGGCGCACGCGTGAAGACGACCCGGTCGTGCAGCCGGAAGGGCCGGTCCTGCCAGAACTCGATCGCGATCGGATCGATGCGGAACCCGGTCCAGTAGGGCGGGCGCGGCACCTCGCCAATCGCATAGCGCGCGGCGTAGAAGGCCACCGCCTTCTCGAGAGCAAAGCGGCTCTCGAGGGGGCGCGACTGCTGGCTCGCCCAGGCGCCGATGCGGCTGTCGCGCGGGCGGCTTGCGAAATAGGCATCCGCCTCCGCGTCGCTGACCTTGGTGACGCGGCCACGGGCGCGCACCTGCCGGCGCAGGCTCTTCCAATGGAAGACGAGCGCCGCCTGCGGATTGGCGGCGAGCTCGCGCCCCTTGTTCGACTCGGCGTTGGTGTAGAAGACGAAGCCACGCTCGTCGGCGGCCTTGAGGAGCACCATGCGGACATTGGGCAGGCCGTCGGCGTCGGCCGTGGCCAGCGCCATGGCTGTCGGATCGTTGGGCTCGGAGCGCTCCGCCTCGGCCATCCAGGCGTGGAAGATCGCCCAGGGATCGTCCAGCTCGGTGAAGTCACCTTTCGTTAACGCATTCAAGGCTTCAATCCTCGCGGTCGTTCCTTCGTGTTTCGGGCGCAGGTTCTCGCGTGACAGGGCCCCATGCGCGGCAAGTCTATAAGGCAGTTGCGCCGGCCGGCGAAACGGCGCTGGCCCGCCTTTTCGTGGCTGCCGCGTTCGCCTTGAGCCTCAGCGGCTGCAGCCTCGCCCTGCCGGTCGCGTCCCTCGACCTCGACGATGGCCCGGACGCAACGGGGACCGTCGAGGTCAGACCAGCCTCGCCGCTGTCGTCCGAGCTCGGCCCCGAGGATTGGCGGCGCGCAAGGAGCGCCCTTGCCGGGGCGCTCGATCCCCAGGGCGACGGGGCAGCGGTGTCTTGGAACAACCCGGATACCGGGCTCAAGGGCAGCTTCACCCCCGCCGGGAAGCCCTTCGTCGAGAACGACGAGATCTGCCGGGCCTTCACGGCCACCCTGGAGGGGCGGGGGACGAGCCGGTCTCTTGCCGGCAAGGCCTGTCGTCCCTCGGGGGGTGAATGGGCCGTCAAGGCGGTCACCCCGGCGCGGAACGCATAATCAGGCCAGCCTCCTGCTCTCGCAGGCCGCACCGTTGCATTGCAGCAACACTCGACCCATATCAACGGTCGAAGCGTGGATCGGGACGGACGACGCATGCGCAATCCTTACGACATTCTTGGTGTGCCGCGGACGGCGAGCGAAGCGGAGATCAAGAAGGCGTATCGCAAGCAGGCGAAAGCCTATCATCCGGACCGCAACGCCAACGATCCGAAGGCCAAGGACAAGTTCGCGGAGATCAACGCCGCCTACGAAATCCTGGGCGACCCGAAGAAGCGCGCCCAATTCGACCGCGGCGAGATCGACGCCGACGGCAAGCCGCGCTTCCAGGGCTTCGACGGGTTCGGGGCCGGCCAGAGTGGACCCGGCGCCGATTTCGAAAGCTTCACCTTCGGCTTCGGCTCGGGCGGCCCCTTCGGGCGGCGGAGCTCCCGCGGTGCCGACGACCTCTTCTCCCATCTCTTCGGGGAGGCCTTCCGCGCGGCCGAGCGCAGCGGCGGTCGCAGCTCGGGCGCTGCGCGCGGCGAGGACGTCGAGGCGACCCTGACCGTGACCCTCGAGGACATTGCGGAGGAGAAGAAGAAGAGGGTCGTTCTGCCCACCGGACGGGAAGTGGAGGTCACCCTCCCCAAGGGCGTCACCGACGGCCAGGTCATCCGCCTGCGCGGGCTCGGGCGCGGCGGTCCCCTGAACGAGCCCGGCGACGCGCTCCTGACCGTGAGGATCGCTCCCCACGAGCGGTTTACGGTCGAGGGCAACAACCTGCGCCTGCGCATGCCCATCGACCTCGAGGACGCGCTCCTCGGCGGAACGATTCGCGTGCCGACGCTCACTGGCAGTGTCGACGTCAAGATCCCGCCCATGACGAGCTCCGGCCGGACTCTCCGCTTGCGCGGCAAGGGACTGCCAGGGAAGGAAGGCCGCGGGGATCTCCTCGTCACAGTCGAGATCAAGCTTCCCGACCGGCCGGACGAGGCCCTTCTCGACTACGCCCGCAAACGCAGGGCGGAGAAGGCGATCTGACATCTCCCCCGCGGTGCGCGAGGCCGACCCCCGCGCCGGCCTCTCTTCCGTCTCACGGCGCCGTCGGCTAAGGATGCCGCGCTTTTCCATCCGATCGGTTGGCGCAGGGTGACTCATGGTTGAAGGAGCGGCGTCGCGCATCTTGGCCGGCAAGCGCGGCCTGGTCATGGGCATAGCGAACAATCGCTCCATCGCCTGGGGCATCGCGCGCGCCACCCGATCCCACGGGGCAGAATTGGCGCTCACCTACCAGGGCGATGCCTTGAAGAAGCGCGTCGAGCCGCTCGCCGCCGAGCTTGGGGCGGCGGTGGTCGGCCATTGCGACGTGACGGAGCCCGCCACCATCGACGCCGTGTTCGAGGAGGTGAAGCGCCTCTGGGGGGGCCTCGACTTCGTCGTCCACGCGATCGCCTTCTCCGACAAGGACGAGCTGACCGGGCGCTACGTGGACACGAGCGAGGGCAACTTCACCAAGTCCCTTCTCATTTCCTGCTATTCCTTCACGGCCATCGCCCAGCGGGCCGAGAAGCTGATGCCTCAGGGCGGCTCGCTTCTCACGCTCACCTATTACGGGGCGGAGAAATGGATGCCGCACTACAACGTCATGGGTGTCGCCAAGGCGGCGCTTGAAGCCTCGGTGCGCTACCTCGCCGCTGATCTCGGGCCGCAGAACATCCGCGTCAACGCCATCTCGGCCGGACCGATCAAGACGCTGGCCGCCTCCGGCATCGGCGACTTCCGCTACATCCTGAAGTGGAATGAATACAACTCCCCACTGCGCCGGACGGTGACGATCGAAGAGGTCGGGGAGACGGCCGCCTATCTTGTCTCCGACATGGCCCGGGGCATGACGGGCGAGATCCTTCATGTCGATGCTGGCTATCACGTCGTCGGCATGAAGAATCCCGAGGCGCCCGACCTCACGCTCGACAAGGACTGACCGCGGAGTGCTGCCGACGATCTACTTCATCCGTCACGGTGAGACCGACTGGAACGCGGAGGCGCGGCTGCAGGGCCAGCGCGACGTGCCGCTCAACGACTTCGGGCGGGTTCAGGCAGAGGAGGCCGGCGCGCGCTTGCGCGGCCTCGTGCCCCGCTACGAGGACCTCGACTACATTGCAAGCCCTCTGTCGCGGACCCGCGAGACGATGGAGCGGATGCGGGCGGCCATCGATCTTCACCCCACCGCCTATCGAACGGACGACCGCTTGAGAGAATTGACCTTCGGGGAATGGGAGGGGCGCACGTGGCGGGAGATCCGGGCCTTGGCGCCGGAGGCGGCCGGAGCCCGGGAGCAGGACAAATGGGGGTTCGTGCCGCCCGGCGGCGAGAGCTATGCCATGCTGGCGGAGCGCGTTGCCCCTTTCCTTCGCGAGCTGAGGCGCGACGCCGTCGTGGTCTCGCATGGGGGCGTGGCGCGGGCGTTCCTCGCCCTGCTCGGCCACGCGCCGCGTGACGAAGCGCCGCGCGTGGACATCTGGCAGGGTCGCATTCTCGTCTTGAACGAGCGCCAGTACATGTGGGTTTGAACGGCGATCCGCGGCGCCGGAAACCCTTCACCGGCAGTATTCACCGCCTGTTCAGTCCCTCGTGCGGACATGATACAAGCCGCGTCGAGCTCGGAGGGAGCGCCGGCGGAAAGCCGCTTGCCTTGCATCGATCGAGCGGAAGCTCCGGCCCGGGGGGTGCCAGTAGCGCATGCGTCTCAGCGATGATGGTCGTGCCGGCCGGCGGTCGGGCGACCTTGTTTCCGTTCCCGGTGGCCGCCGCGGACGATGAACAAACCCGCCGACACTGCCGATTTCCGGGTGCCGGGTGCCGAGGTCGTCGAGGCCGCGGTGCTGCGAGGACCGCTGCGGCCCGATCTCCTGCGCGAGGAGGTCCTGACGGATCTCTTCACGGCCACCGCGCGGGCGCGCCCGAGCCATCCGGCCCTGATCTTCGGCTCCGAGCGGTTCAGCTATGCGGAGGTGGAGGCGCGGGCCGATGCGATCGCCCGGGGGCTGAACGCTCGCGGGATCGGCCCGGGCGACGTCGTCGGCTTGTGGATGTGCCGAGGCGCCGAGCTCCTGATCGCTCAGATTGCCATCGCGAAGAGCGGCGCCGCCTGGCTGCCCTTCGACGCCGACGCGCCCATGGACCGGATGGCCATGTGCCTCGACGACGCGAAGGCCAAGGCGCTCGTCACGAGCGAGGCGCTGCTGCCCAAGGTCGAGGTCCGCTGCCCGGCCTACTCGTCCGCGGCCCTGGCCGACAGCTCCGCTGGTCCCGTCGATCCTAAGCTGCGCGGGCTGACTCCCGATCATCCCGCCTATCTCATCTATACGTCGGGCTCGACGGGCACGCCGAAGGGCATTGTCGTCACTCACCGCAACATCTGCCATTTCCTGCGTTCGGCGAACGAGGTCTATGGCTTCCAGGCGGACGACGTGGTCTTCCAGGGCGCCTCCGTGGCCTTCGATCTCTCCATGGAGGAGATCTGGATCCCCTACATGGTCGGTGCGACGCTCTTTGTCGCCACCCCGGCCATGGTCGGCGATGCGGAGGCTTTGCCGGACATCCTCGCCACGGCAGGGGTCACGGTGCTCGACACGGTTCCGACGCTGCTCGGGCTCCTCCCCCGGGACGTTCCCTCCTTGCGGCTGATCCTTCTGGGCGGAGAGGCGCTGCCGGAGCCGCTCATTGCCCGCTGGGTGAAGCCGGGCCGGCGGCTCTTCAACACCTATGGGCCGACGGAGGCGACGGTCGTCGCCACAGCGGCTGAGATGACGGCAGGTGAGGCCGTCACCATCGGCCGGCCGATCCCCAACTACACCTGCTACGTGGTGGACGGCGAACTCAACCTGCTGCCACCAGGCGTCCAGGGGGAGCTCCTGATCGGCGGCCCGGGGGTCGCTCAAGGCTATCTCAACCGCCCCGAGCTCACGGCGGAGAAGTTCATCGCCAATCCCTTCGCGTCCGACGGGCGTGACCCGATCCTGTACCGCTCGGGGGACGCGGTCAGCGTCGACGACCGGGGCGCCATCGTGTTCCACGGCCGCATCGACGACCAGGTCAAGATACGCGGGTTCCGTGTCGAACTCGGCGAGATCGAGGCGAAGCTCGCACGGATCGAAGGGGTGGCGCAGGCCGCGGTCGTGCTGCGCCAGGACGAGGGCCTCGATCGGCTCGTCGCCTTCCTGACGCCGGAGCGGGGGGCCGACCTCGACCGTGCGGCGCTGCGCGCGAAGCTGCGGGAGGACCTGCCGCCCTATATGATCCCAAGCCATTTCGAGATCGTCGAGGCGCTGCCGCGGCTCTCGTCCGGCAAGGTCGACCGCAAAGCCCTGAAAGCGGTGACGCTCGCCGTCGGCGACCCCGTCGCCGACCAGGAGCAGCCCCGCAACGAAACCGAGGCGGCGCTGCTCGTGGCCGCCAAGCGCGCCCTGGGCCAGCAGGCCATTCCCTTCGAGGCCGACTTCTTCACCGATCTCGGCGGCCACTCGCTGCTTGCGGCGCGCTTCGTCTCGGCGGTGCGCGAGACGCCGGCGCTTGCCTCCATCACCCTGCAGGATGTCTATGCCAAGCGTACCTTGCGGGCCCTTGCCGACGATTTGATTGCGCGGACGGGAGGAGCGGGGGCGGCAACGGTGGCCCGCGATCTGTCCTTCGAGCCGCCGCCCTTGCTGCGGCGGTTCCTGTGCGGGCTCGCCCAGGCTGTGGCCTTGCCTGTGATCCTGACCCTCAACACGGCGCAGTGGCTCGGCATCTTCGTCACCTATCTCCTGCTCGCCGGGGAGGGGCTTGGCTTCTGGGCGGAGATGCTGGCGCTGCTCGGCGTCTACGTCATCATCAACGCCGTCACGGCGCTCGCCGCCGTCGCCGGCAAGTGGCTGATCCTCGGGCGAACGAAGCCCGGCCGCTATCCGCTCTGGGGCGTCTATTATTTCCGGTGGTGGTTCGCGAAACGGCTCGAGCCGCTCGTCCATGTGAAATGGCTGCAGGGCTCGCCCATGATCCGGCGCTACCTGCAGCTCATGGGCGCCAAGGTCGGTCGCGACGTCATCATCGCCGACATCGACGCGGGCGCCATCGACCTCGTCACCATCGGCGAAGGGACGACCCTCGGATCCAAGACCAAGATCGCCAATGTGGAGGTGGTCGGCAACGAGCTCGTCATCGGCGAGGTCGTCATCGGCTCCGACGTGTATGTCGGCTCGTCCTGCGTCATCGGCCATGACGTGCGCATCGAGGACCACGCCGAGCTTGCCGACCTCACCGCCATTCCGGCCGGGACGGTCGTCGCCGCAGCCGAGAAGTGGGACGGCTCGCCCGGGCGCAAGGTCGGGATGGTGGACCTCGCTCAGCTGCCCGCGCCGGCCGAAGCGGCGCCACAGCGCCGGGCGCTCTTCGACGCCCTCTATGCCCTGGCGCTCGCCGCCATCCCGCCCGTGAGCCTGTTGCCGATCTTCCCGGCCTTCTACCTCTTCGACCAGATCGACGACACGCTCTCCGAGTTCCTCGCCGTCAGCTATCTCTGGTACCTGCCGCTCCTCGCTTGGCCGACGGCGCTGCTCATGATCTTTGCGACGGTCATGCTGATCGTGGCGGCCCGCTGGCTGGTGCTGCCCAAGGTGCGCTCGGGCCGCTATTCCATCTTCAGCGGCTTCTACATGCGCAAATGGATCGTGGCGCTGGCGACCGAGGTGACGCTGGAGACGCTCACATCGCTCTATGCCACCATCTACATGCGATCCTGGTACCGTCTCATGGGGGCGAGGATCGGCAAGGGCGCGGAGATCTCGACGAACCTGGCCGGCCGTTACGATCTCACCGAGATCGGGGCCAAGAACTTCATCGCCGACGAGGTCGTCCTCGGGGACGAGGACATCCGTCGCGGCTGGATGACGCTCGAGCCGGTGAGGACGCAAGACCGCGTCTTCGTCGGCAACGACGCCGTCGTGCCGCCCGGGACGACCCTCCCCGAAGGGGTGCTGATCGGCATCAAGTCGAAGCCGCCGAGCGGAGTGGCGGTGGCCCCCGGCGAGACCTGGTTCGGCTCGCCGCCGATCAGGCTCCCCACGCGGCAGAAGGTGGACATCGGCGCCACCTGGACCTACGAGCCAAGCCTCGCGAAGAAGATATGGCGCGGCGTGTTCGAGGCCTTGCACACCTCGTTCCCGTCGATGCTGTTCATCACCTTTGCGATCCTCGCGATCGATCTTTTCTTCTATCCCTCCATCCAGAACCGCGACTGGGCGGGTCTAGCGATGAGCTTCGTTGCGGCAAGCGTTGTCATCCCCCTCGTCCAGACCCTCGTCGTGGTGGCGGTCAAGTGGCTGATGATGGGCGTCTACCAGCCGGTCATGAAGCCGATGTGGTCGTGGTGGGCGATGCGCACCGAGGCGGTGGCGGTGCTCTATTGGGGGCTCGGCGGCAAGGTGCTGCTCGAACATCTCCAAGGCACGCCTTTCCTGCCCTGGTGCCTGCGCCTGTTCGGCGCCAGGTTCGGCCGGGGCGTTTGCATGCTCACGACCGACATCACCGAGTTCGACTGCGTCACCGTCGGGGATTTCTGCGTCATCAACCCCCTTTCGGCCCTGCAGACCCATCTTTACGAGGACCGGGTCATGAAGGTCGGCCGGGTGGAGCTTGGACGCGGCGTCACCGTGGGCGCCAACGCCACGGTGCTCTATGACACGCATGTCGGCGACTATGCCCGCCTGAGGCCCCTGACAGTGGTCATGAAGGGCGAGAACATCCCCGCCCATTCCGAATGGGAAGGCGCGCCCGCCGTGCCGGTCGTGCATGCGGCGGCGCAAGCGCCGGTGCGCGAGCCGGGGAGGCAGGCAGCATGAGCGAAGGATGACAAACGGGTGCGGCGCGCCTATGACGCCGCCCAGGTCTCTTGATCATGTCCCACAACAGCTTCGGCCATCTCTTCCGCGTCACGACCTTCGGCGAGAGCCATGGCCCGGCCCTGGGGTGCGTGATCGACGGCTGCCCGCCGCTGATCCCCCTTCAGGCGGCCGACATCCAGGCGGAACTCGACCGGCGGCGGCCGGGGCAATCGCGGTTCACCACGCAGCGGCGCGAGCCCGACGAGGTCAAGATCCTCTCGGGCGTGTTCGTCGACGAGCGCACCGGGCAGCAGGTGACCACGGGCACACCGATCGCCCTCCTCATCGAGAACGTCGATCAGCGCTCCAAGGACTACTCGGACATCAAGGACAAGTACCGCCCCGGCCACGCGGACTATGTCTATGAGGCGAAATACGGCGTCCGCGACTATCGCGGCGGCGGCCGCTCCTCGGCGAGGGAGACCGCGGCGCGGGTCGCGGCGGGAGCCGTCGCCCGCAAGGTCCTGCCGGGCGTGACCATCCGCGGCGCGCTCGTACAGATGGGTCCGCACGGCATCGACCGTGCCAATTGGGATTGGGAGGAGGTTCGCCGCAATCCCTTCTTCTGCCCGGACGCCAAGGCCGCCGCCTTCTACGAGACCTATCTCGACGGCCTGCGCAAGGAGGGCTCGTCGATCGGCGCGGTCATCGAGGTGGTTGCGGAAGGCGTGCCGCCGGGCCTGGGCGCCCCGGTCTACGGCAAGCTCGACGCGGATCTTGCAGCGGCGCTCATGTCGATCAACGCCGTGAAAGGCGTCGAGATCGGAGACGGCTTCGCGGCGGCGGCGCTGCGGGGCGAAGACAACGCCGACGAGATGCGGCCCGGCAACCAGGGCGGGCCGGTCTTCCTGTCGAATCATGCCGGCGGCGTCCTCGGCGGCATCTCGACGGGGCAGCCCCTCGTCTGCCGCTTCGCGGTGAAGCCGACCTCCTCGATCCTCACGCCCCGCCTCACCGTCACGCGCCACAACGAGGCGACCGAGATCGTGACCAAGGGGCGCCACGATCCTTGCGTCGGCATCAGGGCCGTGCCCGTCGGCGAGGCCATGGTGGCCTGCGTGCTCGCCGATCACTATCTGCGTCATCGGGGCCAGGTGGGAACCGGTCCTGCCTGGCCGTTTGAGAAGAGTTGATGTCCCACAGCGTCACCGAAGCCGTCGAGGCCTTCGCCCGGGGCGAGATCATCGTCGTCACCGACGACGACGACCGCGAGAACGAAGGCGACCTCATCGTCGCAGCGTCGCTCTGCACGCCGGAGAAGATGGCGTTCATCATCCGGCACACCTGCGGGATCGTGTGCGCGCCGCTCACGGCCGAGGAGGCGCGACGCCTGCGGCTCGACCCGATGGTGGCGTCCAACGACGCGCCGCTCGGCACGGCCTTCACCGTGTCGGTCGATGTCCGCCACGGGCTGACCACCGGCATCTCCGCCGAGCAGCGTTGCAACACCGTCCGGGCGCTGGCGAACCACAACATGGGGCCGAGCGATTTCGTGCGGCCGGGCCACATCTTCCCGCTCATCGCCAAGGAAGGCGGCGTGCTCATGCGCTCCGGCCACACCGAGGCGGCGGTGGATCTGTGCCGGCTCGCCGGTTTGCCTCCCGTGGCCGCCATCTGCGAACTCGCCAACGATGACGGCACGGTGATGAAGGGGCCGCAGATCGCCGCCTTCGCCGAGGCGCACGGGCTCAAGCGCATCTCCGTCGCCGACCTCATCGCCTATCGGCAGGCGCGCGAGAAGCTGGTGGAACGCCTGGGGAGTTTCCCCGTGCGCACCGAATATGGGCTCTTCACCGGCTACGCCTACGCCACGCCGTTCGATCCCGTGCAGCATTTCGCCTTCGTGCATGGCCGCATCGGCGACGGGAGGGACATCCTCGTGCGCCTGCATCGGGCGAATGTGGTGGCCGACATCCTCGAAGGAGGCGACACGATCCGGCGCGCGCTGCGGCGCCTTGCGGAGGAGGGGCGGGGGATCCTGGTCTATCTGCGGGACGGCACCGCGGGCGTGCCGCTGACGACCTATGCCGAGGCGGATGGCGGTTCCGAGGCCGCCCGCGTCAAGCAATGGCGCGAGGTGGGCCTCGGCGCCCAGATCCTGCGCGACCTCGGCGTCATCTCGATCCGCAACCTCGCCGCATCGAGCCGCGCCTATATCGGCCTCTCCGGGTTCGGCATCGAGCTTCTCGGCGAGGAGCGGCTTGAGACGGAGGGCGCCGCGACGAACCCCTGACGAGGACTCTCAAGCTTCCATCAGCGCCTTGACGTGGGCGGCGACGGAGCGCGCCAGGCCCTCGAGGTCATACCCGCCCTCGAGCAGCGAGACGACCCGTCCTCCGCAGCGCCGCTCGGCGATGTCGAGGAGCTTGCGAGTCGCCCAGCCGAAATCCTCCTCCGTCAGGTTGAGGTTGGCGAGCGGATCGCGCCAGTGGGCGTCGAAGCCGGCCGAGATGACGATGAGATCCGGCGCGAAGCTCTCGATCCGGGGCAGGATCGCAACCTCGAACGCCTCGCGGAACGCCTCGCTCCCGTCGCCCGGCCTCAAGGGTGCATTGACGATGGTGTCATGCGTCCCCCGTTCCGAAGCGGCTCCCGTGCCTGGATAGAGCGGCATCTGGTGGGTCGAGGCGTAGAGGACGCTCTTGTCGTCCCAGAAGATGTCCTGCGTCCCGTTTCCGTGATGGACGTCCCAGTCCATGATCGCCACGCGCTCCGCCCCGTGGGCCTTCTGGGCGTGCCGCGCCGCGACAGCGGCGTTGTTGTAGAAGCAGAAGCCCATCGCCCGGGTGCGCTCGGCGTGGTGCCCCGGCGGCCGCATGCCGGAGAACGCATTCTTGACCTTCCCGGTCATGACCTCGTCGACGGCCTGGACCGCGGCGCCGACCCCGCGCATGACCGCTTCGTAGGTGCCGGGCGACATCGAGGTGTCGGCGTCGATCGCGACGAGGCCCTCCGTCGGCGCGGCTTCAGCGATGGCGGCGACATAGGCCTCGGGATGAGCCAGCGCGACAAGCTCCGGCGTCGCCATGGGCGCCTGCTCGCGGACAAGGGCGGAGAAGCGCTCGTCCTCCAGAATGCGCTCGATGACGCGAACGCGGTCGGGACGTTCCGGATGTCCGAGCGGCGTCCTGTGGTCGAGCGCCGCCGGATGGAAAAGATACAGGGTCGACATGCCAATGCCTTGGACGTTTCCTCGGGCGGTAATCTCGCAGGTCGGGCAAGGCTCTGTCCATCGCTCCGAAGCTTGAGGGGGCAGGGCCCGTGGTCTGCCCTGTGGCCGTGGCGCAACAGCTGGAGAGGTTGGCCGCCCACAGGCGCCATCGCCGCTTCCCGTTCCCTCCCGCGCGGCTTAACCGAGGCAGGCTGCTAACCGCCAATTAACCATAAGCGCCCGACAAGGGGCTTGGTCTCGGGGCATTGTTCGATGCGCTTGTCTCTTGTTCCGGTTCTGTTCGGTCTTCTCGCCGCCCTGGGCGGGTGCAACTTCAGGGGCACGCCAGATCCCGCGCTCTCGAAGCGCGACATCGAGTGGATGGCGCTCATGCCCCACGCGGACATCGATCCGATCTTCGGGCGCTACGAGGTGGCCGATCCGACCGGCGAGGCGCCGGGCACCATCGTCGTCGACACCAAGGAGCGCCAGCTCTACTTCGTGCTGCCGAACCGGCGCGCGATTCGCTATGGCGTTGCCGTGGGCGACGAGGCCTTCGGCTGGACGGGAACGGCCACCGTCGCTCGCAAGGCCGAGTGGCCCGACTGGAACCCGCCCCCTGAAATGAAGCAGCGCTGGCCCCATGTGCACCCGGTGAAGGGGGGCCCCAACAGCCCCCTCGGCGCACGGGCGCTCTATCTCTTCGAGGGCAACCGGGACACCCTCTACCGCATCCACGGCACCAACGAGCCCGAGAAGATCGGGCAGGCCGTCTCCTCGGGCTGCATCCGGATGCGCAACATCGACATCATCGACCTCTACAACCGCACCCAGCTCGGCGCGAAGGTCATTGTGAGGTAGCGAACCTCCCTCCCCGCGAGGGGAGGGCCGAGTCGTGCCGCGGGCGCGACCGGGGTGGGGTGGAAGCGTCATCGTCTCAGGCGTCGCGGCACCGCCCCCTCCGACCTCCGCTTCGCTCCGGCCACCTTCCCCTCGCGGGGAAGGATGTGGCGCCCTCCCTCCCCGCGAGGGGAGGGCCGACTCGGGCGAAGCCCGAGCGGGGCGGGGTGGAAGCACCAACACTCGGGAAGTGGGCGCCGCCGCCCCTTCCGTCAGCCTGCGGCTGACACCTTCCCTCGCGGGGAAGGATCGCGGCGCCGCTCCTTCGGTCCGGGCGCTTCGCGCCTGCGCCGCCTGCCCCTGGCCGGGGAACGACGAGCCCGCTCACCACTCGGTCAGCACCGGCTCCATCCCGGCCTTGGTCAGCGCCTCGGCGCGGGCCTTCATCCAGCCCTTGACGAACTCCTCCTCGGAGGAGGGGGCTTTCGCCTTGTAGGTCTGCCAGGCAGCCATCAGCACCTTCTGGCGCTCGACGAGGCCGTCATTGTGCTTCTGGTGCTCGTCGGTCCACAGGCCCTTCTCCTTGAAGTAGCGGATCGCGCCCTCGTGGACCGGGATCGCCCAGGCGAAGACCTGGCGCTTGATGTCCCAGCCGACATTGCCCGGCGCGCCATCCTTGTAGTCGTCGAAGAGCTCCACCATCGCCTTGGTCATGTTGTAGACGAGGTCGGCGTCGACCGAGGCCATGGTCATGAGCACGGGATAAGGATAGGTCGCAGCCTCGACCTTCTTCTCAGGCGAGAGGTCCGCGCCCTCCGCTCCCCAGGCCGGGACGAAGAACGGCGCCCGCTTGTTGATGCGGGCCCAGCCCTCCTTGTCGCCATGCGGGATGACCGGGTAGCGGATGCCGCGCGGGGAGGAGGCGATCTTGTAGGCGTTGCCGGAAATGGTGGAGGCGAAGGCCGCGTCCACCTGGTTGGCGATGATGGCGTCCATCGCCTGGCCGAAGCCGCCGAACTCGACCTTCTTGACGTCGTCCCAGGTGAGGTTGGCGAAGGCCATCAAGGCGGTGATGTTCTGATTGAGCGACGGCGCACCCACCACCCAAGCCACGCGCTTGCCCTTGAGGTCCGCGATGGTGTGGATGTTGGCGTCCTTGGCCGTGACGATGGTGAGCAGCGCGTCGGAGTTGTTGACGAGAAGTGAGCGTACGGGCTGCGGGCCCCAGTCCCGGGCGCCGAACTCGAACACCCCCTCCTGCGCCAGATAGCTGCCGCCGACCCCGTTCGCGGAGAAGGGCACCTTGCCGTCGCGGAGGGGCACCGTGCGCGAGACGTCGTTCTTGCCCGGCAGGACCCGGAGATTGACCTGAAGCTTGTTCTTGAGGGCGTTGCCGATGGCGACCGCCTGGTTGTAGCCGCCGGAGCCGACATCATAGGCGGTCCAGGTCAGGGTCTCTGGCAGCTTGATCCCCTGCGCGACGGCAGGGGTTGCCACAAGGGCAGCGGCAATCGCAAAGGCAAGACGGCGTTTCATGCAGGTTTCCTCCGGAGTCGTTGTTCGTTGGTGAGAAGCCAGAGTAGCATCAGGCCGCCAAGGATGAGAACGGCGGCAAGCGCCACATTGGCGCCCTGCGACAGGCCGGTGAGCCACGGCACGGGCACGGTCAAGAGGAAGCCGCCGGCAATCAGCGCGAGGCGCGCGGCCCAGCCGGGCGGGGTGGTCGGAATGCGCCCGATGCCGACGAGATAGCCCTGCATCGCGGCTGCAACGAGGATGAGTCCGGCGAAGGCGAGCGCAACCGCAAGCGCCACCTCCGTCGCGCTGCCCTTGAGGAGCAGTGCGGGGTTCAGCACGAAGCAGAAGGGCACGACGTAGATCGCCATCCCAAGCCGCACCGATTGCACCCCGATGCGCATGGCCGAGGTGCCGGCGAGGGGGGCTGCGGCGAAGGTGGCGAGCGCCACCGGCGGCGTGATGAACGACACCATGCCCCAGTACATGATGAAGAGGTGCACCGCGAGCGGATCGAGCCCGGCCTTCACGAGCGGCGGGGCGAGCACGATGGCGAGGAAGATGTAGCAGGCGGTGACCGTCATCCCCATCCCGAAGACGAAGCTCGTCAGAGCCCCCATGACGAGAAGCACGAGCGGCGCGCCGCCCGCGAGATAGACGAGATCATTGGCGAGCGTGCCTGCGAGTCCTGTCATCGACAGGGCACCAATGATGCAGCCGATGGCGAGCAGGATGGCGACGAGCTCCGCGAGTTGCCGCGCCACGGAGGCAAGGAAATCGGCGAGCTTGGCCCGGCTCATGCGGTGCTTCGGCAAGGCCTGGTTGATCGCAAGGAGCAGGGCCGTTGCGTAGAATGGCGCCATCGCCTCGTCCTGAAGCGAGACCATGAGGAGGACGAGGAGCGCGAAGACAGGGATGTAGAACCAGCCCTCGCGCATGACTGCGCCCATGCGCGGCAATTCGGCGGGCTTGAGCCCCGTGATGCCGCGCAGCGCCGCGTAGGCGTCGATCTGCACCACGAGCGCCACGTAGAAGAGAAGCGCCGGCACCGTCGCAGCAAGGGCGATCTCTCCGTAAGAGCGGCCCAGGAACGAGGCCATGACGAAGGCCGTCGAGCCCATCACTGGCGGCATCAGCACGGCGCCCGTCGAGGCCACCGCCTCTACCGCACCCGCATAATCGGCGCGAAAGCCGGTGCGCTTCATGGCCGGGATGGTGACGACGCCCGACGAGACCACGTTCGAGATGACGCTGCCGCTGATCGAGCCCTGCAAGGCGCTTGAGATGATGCCGACCTGCGCCGCGCCGCCGCGCAGCCGTCCGACCATCGCAAAGGCGAGGTCGTTGAAGAACTTGCCGCCGCCCGTGAAGTTGAGCGCGACGCCGAACAGGATGAACCCGATGACGATCTCGGCGAAGGCACGCATCGGGATTCCGAACGCCGACTCGGCGCTCGCGAAGTGGTAGGCGAGGGTGTCGGGCAGCGACTGCGACGACCCTTTGAGGGGATTGGGGATCATCTCCGCGACGACGGGATAGAGCGACACCGTGCCGACGATGATCGCCATCGGCCAGCCGCTCGTGCGCCGCAGCCCCTCCATGACCAGGAGCCAGAGCACGCCCCCGAGCACCTTCGCGGCGATCGGCGCGTTGTATTCCCAGCCCTCCGAGAGAATGCGATGGGCCTGGAAGGCGAACCAGGCAAGGATTGCGGCCGACATCGCCGCAAGCGCCCAATCATACCAGGCCGGCGCGCCTCGGGGCGCGGCCTTGCCGGCCGGCAGCACCAGAAACACGAGGGGAAAAAGGAGCGCCGCCAGGATGTAGAGATAGCGGTTCTCGATGAAGACGATGCCGGAAAGGAGCTGCAGGTTGAGGAGCTGATTGAGAGCCAGCGCCGTCGTCAGGAGAGCCGCCAGCACGAACACGACGCGCACTGCGCCGACAATCGGCCGGCCCTCGAGCTCTTCCACCATCTGCTCGGGCGCAGCGTCGCCCAGGTGATGCTGGACAGGATGATGCTGGATACGATCGTGACCGGGCGAACCGGCCGGATTCCCTGCCTCGCTCACATCTCCACCCCTGGCATCGTTCTTGGCCGCAACTTTGCGGCGTCTTCCCATGATGCCCTGGGGAATCTCGCAAGGACAAGCAGGATCGGGAGGTGGTAGGCTCGCGGCCTTTCCCTCCACCGTCGTCCCGGGGGCTCTTCTTCGGCGAGCCCCGGGCCTCCAAGCCGATGCGGGTCAGACGTGGGGCGACCACGGTCCCGCTTCATCCTCCAGCTGGCGCCGAACCCTCTCGGGTCATCCCTCGAACCCGAAAAGGATGCGTCACCGCGGCCGTGTAAGACCCCTCAGTCGGTCAGAGCGGCTTCCCGCAGAATCGGCGGCACCTCCCGGTGCGCGGACGCCCGGGTGCCGCTGCGCTTTCCGGCCTCGACGGCCGCCGCGAGCGCCCGCAGCGCCACCGGCTTGAACCCCGCGCTGCCGCCGCTTGAAGCGTGCTGCAAAGATGAATCCGATGGAACCTGGACGATATGCGTCTTCTGAGCCATAGCTGAAATGTAGCCTCTTCCCTTCGACGTCGTGCGCCGCAGTGATGACTTTGCGCATCTTCGCGACAGCCGGTGGGCGCCTTTGCGGCACGCCCGTGACGATCGCGGTCATTGTGACGTCACGCTTCGATCAGGAAGCTTAAGAGCGCGTTAAGCAGGGGTTCAGCCGGCGAACGGTGGGATGCGGCGCAGCCGCCCTTCGGCCGGACGTCCTCAGGCGAACTTCAGGGTGATGCCGCCATCGACCGGGAGTTCGACCCCGGTGATGTAGCGCGCCTCGTCGGAGGCGAGGAAGAGGGCGGCCCGGGCGACGTCCCACGCGTCGCCCATATGGCCCATCGGCACCTGCGCGGCGCGGGCCCGCCACATGGCCTCCACATCGCCGCCCGCATAGCTCTGCGCGAGGCCTGCGCTTCTCTCCACCATGGGCGTCTTCATGAGGCCCGGCAGAATGGCGTTCACGCGGATGTTCTTCGGCGCATACTGGGCGGCCGTGGTTCGCGTGAGATGATTCATGGCGGCCTTGCTCGCGGAATAGGAGGCATAAGGGATGCCGGTGTAGCGGATGGAGGCGATCGAGGAGATGTTGATGATGGCGCCGCCGCCCTGCCGCTCCATCACCGGGATGACGTGCTTCATCGTCAGGAAGCAGCTCTTGAGATTGACGGCGAGCACCCGGTCCCACACCTCCTCGGCAAGGTCGACGACCCCGCCGACCTCGGCAATGCCCACGTTGTTGTCCAGCACGTCGATGCGGCCGAAGCGATCGAGACAGGCCGACACCATCCCTTGCACGTCTTCGGCTCGCGATGCGTCGGCGCGGTAGACGGCGGCCTCACCCCCTTCGGACGCGATGAGCTCGGCGGTCTCGCGAGCGGCAGCCTCGTTGAGGTCGACGCAGAGCACGCGGGCGCCCTCGCGGGCGAACAGCACGGCCGTCGCCTTGCCGTTGCCCCACCCTGGCCCGACCGAGCCTGCCCCCACGACGATCGCGCTTTTGGCTGCCAGGCGTCCGGTCATTGTCTCCCCCGCCTCACTCTCATCAAGCAGCTCCGAGCCCCTCCTGCCGCACCCATTCGGCGGTGCGGTCGAGCGCCCGGGTCAGTCGATCGAACAGCATGTCGATCTCCTCTTCGGTGATGATGAGGGGCGGGCAGATCGCGATGCGGTCGCCGGAGAGCGAGCGCACGATCAGGCCCTCGCCTTGGGCGAAGCCCACGCATTTCGCGGCGACGTTCCGCTTCGCCTCGAACTGGCGCTTCGTCGCCTTGTCGGCGACGATCTCGAGGCCGCCGATGAGCCCGACGCCTCTGGCCTCGCCGACGAGGGGGTGCTCCGCCAGAGCCGAAAGCCGCGCCTCGAACTTCGGCGCCTTGGCACGCACCTTCTCGAGGATGCGGTCGCGCTGCAGGATCTCAATGGTCTTGAGACCCACCGCGCAGCTCGCCGGATGACCGGAATAGGTATAGCCGTGCCCGAAGGTGCCGATCTTGCGGCTCTCGTCGAGGATGGCCTGATACATGGCCTCGTTCAGCATGACGCCGCCGAGCGGCATGTAGGCCGAGGTCACCGCCTTGGCGAAGGAGAGGGTGTCGGGCTTGAGCGCGTAGGTCTGAGCCCCCCAGAGACGGCCCGTGCGGCCGAAGCCGCAGATGACTTCGTCGTCGATGAACAACACGTCGTACTTCGCAAGGACCGCCTGGATCTTCTCGAAATAGCCGGCGGGCGGAACGAGCGCGCCGCCAGCACCCATGATGGGCTCGGCGATGAAGGCCGCGACGGTGTCGGGTCCCTCCTTCAGGATGAGTTCCTCGAGCTCGTTCGCCATCCGCGTCGAGAAGTCCTCCTCGCTCTCGCCGGGTTCGGCGAAGCGGTAGTAGTGGGGACAGGAGGTGTGCAGGATGTTGGGGATCGGCAGGTCGAAATCGGTGTGGTTGGCCGGCAGGCCGGTGAGGGAGGCGGCGGCGACCGTCACCCCATGATAGGCCTTCAGGCGCGAGATGATCTTCTTCTTGCGCGGCTGGCCCCGGGCATTGTTCATGTACCAGACGAGCTTGACCTGGGTGTCGTTGGCCTCCGAACCCGAGGAGGTGAAGAACACCTTGGACATCGGCACGGGGGCGATCTCCTTCAGCTTCTCGGCGAGTTCGATGGCCGGGTCGTGGCTGCGGCCGGAGAACAGGTGCGTGAAGGGGAGCTTGGCGAGCTGCGCTCGCGCCGCCTCGATGAGCTCCTCGTTCGAATAGCCAAGCGCCGTGCACCACAGGCCCGCCATTCCCTCAAGGTAAGGCTTGCCCTCCACGTCGTAGACCCAGACGCCCTCTCCGCGCTCCAGAATGAGCGGGCCGGTCTCGCGGAAGCTCGCGAGCTGGGTATAGGGATGGATCAGCGTTTCGATGTCGCGGACGGCAAGATTCGAGAGCACGGCGGATCTCCGAAGCAGGCGCTGAGAGCCTAGCGCGGCGGCGGTGACGGTTCCAAGCGGCGCGGCGGAAGCCCGGGGCCTTCCTGCAACGCATGCCGTGGCCCGACGCCGCAGGCGGGTTGCGCCGCGGGCCTGCCCTCTGCATGGTGCCGTCGATGCTCGATCCCGCCCAGTTCGTCTCGACGCCGGCGCCCGGCCGCTCCTGCGGTGCCTGCACCTTGTGCTGCAAGGTCTACGACGTGCCGGCGCTCGACAAGCCCCTGGGGCAGTGGTGCCGCCACTGCCGGCCGGGCCGCGGCTGCGACATCCATGAGACCCGCCCCGACCATTGCCGGGCGTTCCATTGCCTGTGGATGACGCAGGGCTGGCTCGGCCCGGAGTGGAAGCCGGACCGGGCCAAGTTCGTCCTGACCGTCGACCCGGTGACCCGCTTCCTCCTGGTCCAGCTCGACCCGGGCAACGCCGCCGCCTGGAAGCGGGAGCCCTATTACAGCCAGCTCAAGACATGGGCGGCTGCGGCATGGCGGGAGCGCCGGCATGTGGTGGTGTTCCTCAACAAACACGCCACCGTGGTGCTGCCCGACCGGGACGTGCCTGTCGGCGAGATCGGGCCGGGCGACCGCATCGTCGCCCGCGAGCGCGCCGGCCCTTCAGGGGTCGTGATCGAGGTTGAGAAGGTGAGGGCAGCGGCCTGACCGTCCGGAGGCTTCACCCGCCCCGGTGGCTCCGGATCTGCGCGCATCACCATCCTCGCATCTCGTCTTCCCGGGGCAGGCGGCCTTCGGGAGTGAGCTGATCGATGGTGTCCGGGAGCAGCTCCGCAAGCTCGCCGAGCAGGGCCTTCCGGTTCATGCCGGCGCGCTGGGCGAGGTCGTCGATCGTCTCAGGTCCGAGGGCGGCCTGCAGCCCGCTCGGATCGATCGGCCGGTTGTCGCCACGCCCGATCCAGGAGTCGATCACGTCGCCGAGACCTTGGGCGCGGAACCGCTCGACCAGGCCAGCGAGGCCGCCGATGAGCCCGCCGGCATTGGGACCCGTCTGGTCCAGGTTCGCGTATTGGCCGAACCCTGCATTCCCTGCATTCGGCCCGTCGAGGCTGCCGGCGAGGTCCCCGAATGGCCCATCGGGCGTCGCGCCGCCCCCGCTCTCGTCGAAGCTCTCCGCCTCCGGCGGGACTTGCCCGCGGCCATGGCCGAGAACGCCGCCGAGCGCTCCTTCAAGACCGCCGGCGCCGCCGGCGCCTCGGCCAAGGGCTTGGGAGGCAAGGAGCGCGATGAGGGCGGTCACGACCGGCGACAGGCCGGCGCTTCCCGCCGGTCCAAGCCCGCTTCCACGCCGCCGAGCCAAGACGCTTCCGATGACCTGATCGAGCAGTCCCATGGTCGTCTCCTCACGCGTCAGTCGAGCGGTCAACGGAGCCGGCGCCGCTTGGTTGCGCTTCTGATCAGATCAGGTTCAGGCGCCTTTCGAGGAAGTCGGCGAGGTCGTTGGTGATGTGGTCGATGTGCGGCGCCTGCACCGCCTCCTGCTCGAAGGACTCGCGGAACGGGTCGATGGTCTTCGGGATGACGAGGGTGGTGGTCATGCCGAGGTCGTGCGGCACCACGAGGTTCTTGGCGATATCCTCGAACATCGCCGCTCGCGTCGGGTCGACGACGTGCTTCTCCAGGAAGCGCTCATAGGCGCGCCGGTCGGGCTTGGGCACGTAGCCCGAATCCACGATGTCGAACACGTCCTCGAAATGGTCCCGGATACCGAGCTTGGCCGCGACGGCTTCGGCGTGCTTGCGCGACCCGTTGGTCAGGATGAGCTTGCGGCCGGGCAGCGCCTCGATGGCGCGGCCGAGGCGCGGGTTCATCTCGATCGAGGAATGGTCGATGTCATGGGCGAAGTCGAGGAACTCGTACGGGTCGATGCCCTCTTCGTCCATCAGCGCCTTCAGCGTCGTGCCGTAGCGATGATAGAAGTATTTCTGCAGCGCCCGCGCCGAGAGGCCGTCGATGCCGTAGAGCTCGGCGATGAAGAGGGTGATGCGATCATCGACCTGCGGCCATACCCGCGCCTCGTGGGGATAGAGGGTGTTGTCGAGGTCGAAGATCCACGTCTCCACGTGCCGGAACCCGCGCGCATTGGCGGCGGAGAGGTGGGGTTGCGAGGGAATCGAATGGTTCATCAGCGGACGAAAATGGGGCCGTGAGGCCCCAAGCAGTGTCGCAGGATACGATGAACAAAGGTCGAGTTGAAGGGTGAGCCGTCATTGCGGGCTTGTCGAGGGCTCCGGCAGGAGCCGGAACGCACGCGAGCGCCAACCGAGTCGCCACCCCGTCATGGATTCCGAGCTCGGACCTTCGGTCCGCGCCGGAGCACGAGGGCGCTACCCCCGTCGGATCAAGGTGCCCGCGCCATGGTCGGTGAAGAGCTCGAGCAGGACCGCGTGCGGCACCTTGCCGTCGAGGATGACGACGGCTTCGACCCCCTGTTCGAGAGCGTAGATGCAGGTCTCGATCTTGGGGATCATGCCGTCGGTAATGGTCCCATCGGCGATCAGGCGCCGACAATCGTCGACGGTCAGCTCAGGGATGAGGTTTCGCTCCTTGTCGAGCACGCCGGCCACGTCCGTGAGGAGGAGGAGCCGCTTGGCTCCCATCGCCCCCGCGATGGCCCCTGCAAAGGTGTCGGCATTCACATTGTAGGTCTGCCCGTCGGCGCCGACCGCCACGGGGGCGAGCACCGGGATGAGCTCGGCCTTGAGCACGGCATCGAGCACGCTGCGGTCCACGCGCTCGGGCTCCCCGACAAACCCAAGGTCGACATGCTTCTCGATGTTGGAATCAGGGTCGACGACGGTGCGCCGCGCCTTGCGCGCCGTGACCATGTTGCCGTCCTTGCCGCACAGGCCGATGGCCTTGCCGCCTTCCGCCGAGATCCAGCCGACGATCTGCTTGTTGATGGAGCCGGCGAGCACCATTTCGACCACCTCGACGGTCGCCTCGTCGGTAACGCGCAGGCCCGCCTTGAACTCGGACTGGATGCCGAGCTTGTCGAGCATGCGCCCGATCTGCGGTCCGCCCCCATGCACGACGATGGGCTTCAGCCCCGACTGCTCGAGGAGCACGATGTCCTCGGCGAAATCCTCTGCCGCGGCGCGGTCGCCCATGGCGTGGCCGCCATATTTGATGACCACGACCTCCTGGTCGTAGCGCTGCATGTGCGGCAAGGCCTGCACCAGGATTTCAGCCTGCACATGCACATTGGGCAAGGGCTCTTTCATCGGGCGCTCCGGAAGAGGATTCGGGCTGGTGTAAAGCGCAAAACCGCGCGCCTTGCTAGCGCGTCATCGACAGGAGTCAGGCGCCGCGCCCGCCGATCAGCGCGGCGAGGGCGAGGAGCGCCCAACCGCCCATCATGAGAAACCCGCCCATCGGGGCCGCCATCGGGAACAGACCGGCGCCACGCCAGGCGCGAAGAGCAAGGTCGCCGGCGAACAATGCGATGCCGATGATCATCGCCCATCCGGCAAGCCGGCCGACGGAAGGCTGGACGAAGCCGTTTCCGGCGAGCGCGACAAGGCCGACAAGCGCCGCCGCATGGATGAGCAGGAAGCGGGCGGCGGTCTCGAGCTGAGAGCCGCCCGTGGCATGAGCGGCCACGGCCGAGAGCGCAACGCCACCGAAGCCGGCAAGCGCCGCCAAGGTCAGAAGCAGACGATCGAAGACATCCATTGCCGGTGGTCCTGATAGGAGCGTGACAATACTGGATCGCCGCCTTTCGGGGAGAGCGTCTCGAACCACAGCCGTCCTGCGGCGTTAGCCCGGCAGTCGCCGTTCGGCGGCGCCAGGGCCAAGCTTTCCCGCTTCTCGGTGCGGAAGGCGAGAAGGAGGAGCAACATGCACAAGATCGCATTCATCGCCGCCGTCTGCCTCGCGGCGGCCGCTTGCACGCCGACCACGTCCGGCACGGCGGGCGGCGCGGTCGTCGGGGCCACCACGGGAGCGGTCGTCGGCGGTCCGGTTGGCGCTGTGGTGGGAGGCGGCATCGGGGCTGCGGCCGGAGCCACGACCGGCGCGGCGGTTGAGGCCGATGCCCGAAGGCGCACGGCCATGGCAAGCCCCGGCCGCTGCTATGTCTATGACGAGACGGGCAACATCGCGCTTGATCGTCGCGGGCGTCCGGTCACCACCCGCTGCTGATTCGCGGCTCGTCAGCCGGGCGGGCTCGGGCGACGCCCGGGCCCTCTTTACGTGTGGGCGGCTCCTGGCTCACGCGCGCTCCGCGACAAGCCTCGCGATGGCTGCGCGGAGTTCCGGGATGCCGAGGCCGGTGTGGCTCGAGGTCGGCTGCACGACGGGGAAGGCGGCCGGACGTTTGGCGAGGGCTTCGGCGGTCGTGGCGACCCGTCCCTCCAGCTCGCCCTTCTTCAGCTCGTCTGCCTTGGTCAGCACGACCTGATAGGACACCGCCGCCTTGTCGAGGATGTCGAGCACGCTGGCGTCGGCAGGCTTGAGCCCATGGCGCGCATCGATGAGCAGATAGACCCGGGCGAGGTTTGCGCGCCCGCGCAAATAGGCGTGGATGAGTACCGTCCACGCCTGCACCTTGTCTTTCGGGACGGCGGCGTAGCCGTAGCCTGGCATGTCGACGAGGGTCAGCCGGCCGCCGATGTCGAAGAAGTTGAGCTCCTGGGTCCGCCCAGGGGTATGTGAAGTGCGGGCGAGCGTCTTGCGCCCGGTGAGCGCGTTGACGAGGCTCGATTTCCCCACGTTCGACCGGCCCGCGAAGGCGATTTCGAGGCCCTGCATGGGCGGCAGGTTGTCGATGCGGCTTGCCGCCCAGACGAAGCCGGCCTCCCCCGCAAACAGCTTGCGGCCGGCCTCCAGAAAGGGGGCGAGATCGCCGGGGGCGTCCAACATGGGATGAAGCTACCGGTTAAGGGGACGGTTTCAAGGGGAGGGGATCGCCGCGGGGGCCGGCTCCGCCGTTCCGGCCTGACCCGAAGCGGGCCGTCGCGCAACTTCGCATCACGCGGTTCCAGACGCCGGATCGCTGTCCGGAGCAGGCAGCCTCCAGGCGGTGCTGCTCCGTCCCAGGCTTCCGGAAAAGAGGGAAGTGCTTCAGTGCAAACCTTACAATCGTGGATCAGGCGAGAACCTCCCTGCCACCCTTCACCCTCTTTCCCGGACACGTGGAGTGCCGAAGGCACGGAACGCAGTCCGGGACTGAAGCGCAACAACTTGCTGCGCAGCAGCACTGTATAGGTGGCGCAACAGGTAGAGCCGCTGCACAGCAAGAGTTATAGCGCTTCCGGGAAAGCGGCGGCGGTGGAGGTTCAAGCGCGAGGCTTTCCACCGCCTTTCCCGTATCGATCCAAGCGCTGGCGGCGAGCGTCAGGCTACCCCTTCGCTGGGGCTTTTCTCGCGAAGGTGTTGCGCAGGTTGTCCCACAGCTCGACCTTCACGCCGTTCTTCCGCATGATGAAGTATTGCTGGAGGATCGAGAGCAGGTTGTTCCAGGCCCAGTAGATCACAAGCCCGGCCGGGAAGGACGCCAGCATGAAGGTGAAGATCAGCGGCATCCAGGCGAAGACCTGCTTCTGAACCGGGTCCGGCGGCTCAGGGTTCATCTTCATCTGCAGCCACATGGTGATGCCCATGATGATGGGCCACACGCCCACGTGCAGGAAGTCAGGCACCGCGTAGGGAAGCAGCCCGAACAGGTTGAAGATCGAGGTCGGGTCCGGCGCCGCGAGATCCCTGATCCAGCCGAAGAACGGCGCGTGCCGCATCTCGATGGTGACGAACAACACCTTGTAGAGCGCGAAGAACACCGGGATCTGGATCAGGATCGGCCAGCAGCCGGCGACCGGGTTGATCTTCTCCTTCTTGTAGAGCTCCATCAGCGCCTGCTGCTGCTTCATCTTGTCGTCGGCATAGCGCTCGCGGATCGCCATCATCTCCGGCTGCACCGCCTTCATCTTCGCCATCGAGACGTAGGACCTGTTGGCGAGCGGGAAGAAGAGGAGCTTGATCAGGACCGTGACGAGCAGGATCGAGACGCCGAAATTGCCGAACAGGCGGTAGAAGAAGTCGAGCGCCTTGAAGAGCGGCTTGGTGAGGAAATAGAACCAGCCCCAGTCGATCAGAAGGTCGAAGCGTTTGATGTTGAGGCGCTCCTGGTAGCCGTCGACCGCGTCCACCTCCTTGGCGCCGGCAAACAGGCGCTGTGTGGACTCGGCCGTCGCTCCCGGCGCCAGCGTCTTGGCCTCCCCGAGCATGTTCGCCTGGTAGATCTTGGTCGCGGCGTCCTGGCGGACCGTGAAGCTCCCCTGATAGGGTTGCGCCTGGTCCGGCACCACGGCCGCCGCCCAGTACTTGTCGGTGATGCCGACGAAGCCGCCGGTGACGCCTCCCCACACCTTGCCCTTGGCGCTCTGGGCCGCAATCTGCGGCTCCTTCTCGACGGCGTCATAGGTGTATTCCTGCAGCCCCTGGTCGCCGAGGACGCCGACGAGGCCCTCATGCAGCACGTAATAGCCCTGGGTGGTCGGCTTGCCGTGCCGCGAGACGAGGCCATAGGAGTAGAGGGTGACGGCCGACCCGCCTCGGTTCTCGACCGAGTCGCGGATCGTGAACATGAACTTGTCGTCGACCGCGATCTCGCGGCGGAAGACGAGCCCCTGGCCGTTGTCCCAGGTGAGGGTCACCGGTTGCGAGGGCGTGAGGATCGGAGCGCTCGCCGTCCAGACGGTGTCGGCCGTGGGCAAGGGGCCGGCGCCAGCCCCGACCCAGCCGAACTCGGCATAATAGGCATGCGGGCTGCCGGACGGCGAGAAGAGCACGATGTTCGGGCTCTTCGGGTCAACGGTCTCGTGATAGCGCCGCAACGCCACGTCGTCGATGCGTCCGCCGCGCAGGTTGATCGAGCCGAGGAGGGCAGGCGTTTCGATTCTCACCCGGGGGCTGCGCTGCAGGGCGACTTCCCGCGGCTCGACCGCCGGCACGCCGGCTGCGACCGGCGCGGTCGCCGGCGCCGGCTGCCCGTTCTGCGCGCCCGGAGCCGGGAGCGAAGGCTGCCCCGGGACCTGCTGCTGCGCCGTCTGCTGCTGCCGCTGCCGCTCCATCTGCGGCACGCCGAAGAAGTAGTTCCAGCCGAGCAGAACCACGACCGAGAGAACGATCGCGATCAGGAGGTTCTTGTTGTCTTCACGCATCGGGGGATCTGCGGCGCTCGCCGCCGCTCGAGGAAAGGGACCAGGATGGGACGCCCTTCACCGCAGCCTTGCCCGCGCTCTTCGGCTTGGCGACGGCGGCAAGGCCTCGATGTAGGTCGTCGAGCAGGGTTTCATAGGGGGCGTGCAGGATGTCGCGCCGGCCGATCACCACCACGTCCAGGGCGGGTCCCGCATAGCGGGGCGCCACGGCCCTGATGGCGGCGCGGAGGCGGCGGCGGATGCGGTTGCGCTCGGTCGCGTGCCCGACCCTCTTGGTGACGGTCAGACCGTAGCGCAGCCGGGGAAGGGCGGACTGCGTATCCTCGCGTAGAAGAGCCTGCACCGTCATCCGCTCGGTGTGAAAGCGGCGGCCCGTGGCCGCCGCGATAAACTCGGAGCGCTTTTTGAGCCGCCCGATCGATGGGGGACCGCCTTTCGCGGGCGGGTCTTTCCCGCACACGGCAGGCGCCCGGTCAGGCCGGACTCTTAAGCGCTCAGGCGCTTGCGGCCATGGGCACGACGGGCGGCGATCACCTTGCGGCCGCCCTTCGTCGCCATGCGGGCGCGGAAGCCATGCCGCCGCTTGCGGACGAGCTTGCTCGGTTGATAGGTTCTCTTCACGGTTCCGTCTCCGGTCGCAAGGCGGGCGGCGCGGCCGCGCCTGTGGCGGATGCTTCACGAATTGTGCTGGCAAAGGCGGACGGCGCCCTCAAGGAGCGCCGCGACATGGGGCGGGCTTATGACGGAACGGCTTGGGAAAGTCAACGTTTCCGGCTTTGCCGGCCGCACCGGCGGCAGAGGTCGTCACGAGAGCGTGACAGGAGGCTGCACCGGCCGTCGAAGACCCTTAGATCAAGATCATGACGGTGAAGGAAGCAGGTCCGATCCGACCGCCGGTGGGCACGGATCCCAGGAGGCGCACGCATGATGTCTTCCCGTCACCGGACGTCGCCCGTGAACCTCACATTCTAGCGTCGCTGGCGGAAGACGAGGCGCGGGCGTGAACGATCATCCATCGGCGTCGACGGGAGCTGCGGCGCGCTTGGCGCACCAACGGCATTGTGCCGACGACAGAGCGCCGGCCGAGCGCCTGGAGCGCCGATCCACGCCCCGCTCCTGGGCTCACGCGCTGCCGCTCGCGGTGCTCGCAGCCCTGTCGCTCGCCGCGGTGGCGGCGAGCTATCGCTACAATCTCCTCAGCTTCGAGACGCTGCTCGCCTCTCGCGACCGGCTCCAGGAAGGGGTGCGAGCCTACGGGCCTGTCGCTGTCCTCGCCTACTCCGGGGTTTATGTGGTCGCGGTCGCGCTCTCGGTGCCGGGGGCCGTGTTTCTCACCATCCTCGGCGGCTTTCTGTTCGGCTCGCTCTTCGGCGCGGCGGTCGCGGCCCTCTCGGCGACGCTTGGGGCCATCCTCGTCTTCCTCATCGCGCGCACATCGCTCGGCGACATCCTCGTGCGGTCGGCCGGGCCGCGGCTGCAGGGCCTCGCGCGCGGGTTCCAGGCAAACGCCTTTTCCTATCTTCTTTTCCTGCGCCTTCTGCCCGTCATGCCGTTCTGGCTCACCAACCTCGCCTCGGCCCTGTTCGGCGTGCGCCCGCGGACCTTCGCCCTCGCCACCATGATCGGCATCCTGCCGGCGACCTTCACCTTCGCCGTCGCCGGCGCCGGGCTCGACAGCGTCATCGCGGCCCAGAAGGCCTCCTACAAGGCCTGCAAGGCCGCGGGGCGGACGGACTGCGCCTTCAGCTTCGACATCAACGCCATCCTGACGCCGCAGATGTGGGCGGCTCTCGCGGCGCTCAGCCTCCTGGCCCTGGCCCCGGTTTTCGTGCGGGCTTGGCAGCGCCGGCGGGCTCAGCCTCTCGACGGGACGAACGGCGCGCCCTAACCCTGGGTGGTGGAGCGCGCAACGTGAGTGAAGTCCTCAAGCCCGACCTGTGCGTCATCGGCGCCGGCGCCGGCGGCCTGTCCGTTGCCGCCATTGCCGCATCCTTTGGCGCGTCCGTGGTCCTGATCGAGCGCGACCGCATGGGCGGCGAATGCCTTCATGTGGGCTGCGTGCCTTCGAAGGCGCTCATCGGCGCGGGAGCGGTGGCCCAGGCCATGCGGGAGGCGGCACGGTTCGGGCTCCCTCAGGTCGACGACCCTCCCATCGACATGGCCCGGGTGCGGGCGCATGTGCAGGGGGTGATCGAGGCGATCGCTCCCAACGACTCGGCCGAGCGCTTCACCGCGCTCGGGGTGCGCGTGATCAGGGCGGAGGCGCGGTTCACCGGGCCGCGGAAGATTGTCGCGGGGGATGCGGTCGTCGAGGCACGGCGCTTCGTCATCGCCACCGGTTCGCGCCCTGCGATTCCGCCCATTCCCGGCATCGACGCCGTCCCCTATCTCACCAACGAAACGGTGTTCGAGCTGACGCGACGCCCGGAGCGGCTGATCGTCGTCGGCGGCGGCCCGGTGGGAGTCGAACTCGCCCAGGCTTATCGGCGGCTCGGAGCCGAGGCGACCGTCATCGAGGCGTCCCGCCTTCTGCCGCGGGAGGACCCCGAGATGGCGGCGGTGATCGAGCGGGCGCTCCTGAAGGAGGGCGTCGACCTGCGCACCGGCGCGAAGATCGAGAGGATCGAGGCCCGGGGCGAGCGCATCGCCGCGCTGCTCCGCGCGGGCGAGGGAACCGAAACGGTCGAGGGCAGCCATCTCCTGGTGGCGGCCGGCCGCAAGCTTATGACCGAGGGTCTGGGGCTCGATGCGGCCGGCATCGCCTTCGATGACAGGGGCATCGTGGTCGATGAGGGCCTGCGGACCACCAACCGGCGCGTCTATGCCATCGGCGACTGCGCAGGGGAGGGGGGAGGGCCCCACAGATCCACTCACGTGGCGAACCACCATGCAGGGCTTGTGATCCGCAGCGCCCTCTTCCGCCTGCCGGTGCGCCTGAGGCCGACCGAAATCCCCCGCGTCGTCTACACAGATCCTGAACTCGCCGTCGTCGGCATGACCGAGGAGGAGGCGCGGGGAAAACGCGTCTCCTTCCGCATCCTGCGCTGGCCGGTGGCCGAGAACGACCGCGCCCAGGCGGAGCGGCGCACGGCCGGCCATGTGAAAGCGATCGTCACGCCCCGGGGCGCGGTCCTCGGCTGCGCCATCGCCGCGCCCCATGCGGGTGAGCTCATCATGCCGTGGTCGCTTGCCATCGCCCGCAAATTGAAGGTGCAGGACCTGGCCGGACTTGTTGTCCCCTATCCCACCTTTTCGGAGGTGACGAAGCGCACGGCCGTGGAGTTCCTCAAGCCCTCGGCCCAGAGCCCCTGGGTGCGGCGCCTGTTGGGGCTCCTGCGCCGGCTGGGATGAAGACATGGCGGCGGCGGGGCAAAAGGAGGGTTCTGCCAGGCGCGAATCGCCCTTCGGCCTCTCGGCGCGGCTTCTGATCCTCACCGTCCTGTTCGTGATGATCGCCGAGGTGCTGATCTATGTGCCCTCGGTGGCCAATTTTCGCCGCAACTGGCTGAGCGATCGCCTGGCGGCGGCGCAGATCGCCGCCCTCGTTCTCGACGCCGCCCCCGCCGAGAGCCTGCCGGCGAGCCTTCAGGCGCAGCTCCTCGAAGGCGTCGGTGCCCTCGCCGTCGCCGTGAAGGGCGGGGGCACGCGACGCCTTCTTGCCGTGGAGGACGTGCCGCCGGAGGTGGAGCGCACGGTGGACCTGCGCCAGCAGACATGGTTGACGCTCATCCAGGATGCGGCGACGACCCTCGCCCTCCCGGCCGAGAAGCCGATCCGCGTCGTTGGCCACGGCATGGGCGGCGCCGACTTCGTGGAGATCATCCTCGATCAGGCGCCTCTGCGGGCGGCCATGCTGGAATTCTCGCGCAACATCCTGATCCTGTCGCTCATCATCTCGGGGATCACGGCAAGCCTGGTCTATCTCGCCCTGCAATTCGTCATCGTCCGTCCCGTGCGGCGGCTCACCGGCTCGATCGCGGCCTTCGCGGAAGCGCCTGAGGACGCCTCCCGCATCATCACCCCGTCGGAGCGCACGGACGAGATCGGCCTGGCGGAGCGGTCGCTCGCCGACATGGAGACGGCGCTTGTCGACGAGCTGCGACAGAAGCGCCACCTCGCCGAGCTTGGGCTCGCCGTCAGCAAGATCAACCATGAGCTGCGCAACATGCTCACCACGGCGCAGCTTCTCGTGGACCGTCTCGAAGGGGTGGCCGATCCTGCGGTCCAGCGCGTGGCTCCCCGGCTTGTGGCGACGCTCGGGCGCGCGATCGAATTCTGCCAGGCGACCCTCGCCTATGGACGCGCGGCCGAGCGGCTGCCGCAGCGGCAGCGCTTTGCGCTCGCCCCCATGATCGCCGAGCTGCGGGAGCTGACCGGGCTTGCCGACGGCGCCATCAGCTTCGTCAGCGATGTGCCGGCGGACCTCGAGGTCGACGCCGATCCCGACCAGCTTTCGCGCGTGCTCGTGAACCTCATCCGCAATGCGACGCAGGCCCTGAGCCAAGCCGGCGCGACGGACGGGCCCCCCTGCATCACCATCCGCGCCCGGCGCGAGGGCAGCGTGGTGACGATCCTTGTTTCCGACAACGGGCCGGGCGTGCCGGAGCAGACGCGAGCCCGGCTCTTCTCTGCCTTCCGCGGCGCCGGCCGACCGGGTGGGGCTGGGCTGGGACTTGCGATCTCGGCGGAGCTCGTGCGCCTGCACGGCGGCTCGCTCGCCCTGGACCCCGGCCACAGCCACAGCGGCGCCACCTTCCGCATCGTGATCCCCGACCGGGCGAAGACCCGGACAGGGTGACTTCCCGGCCCGCGGCACGGCCTCGTACCGAGGGCTGAGGGCGCGCTTGAGGAAGGCAAGAGAACGGCTCCTTTGCCTCGTGCGCGGTTCGTCGGTGGCCGCACCGGATAGGCAAGATCGCGGCGTTGCGGGCGCGCCTTGAACGGCTCCCGCGCTTGGCCGCGACAGCGCCGCTTGACTCCGCCGTGCGACGCCACCCCGCCCACAATCATGCAAGGCCCGCCGAGCGAGGGCTCCATCCGGGGCAAGCTCCAACGCGCGGGATGGGACACCTCCGTCCCGCCGCCCTTATCCAAATGGGACAGCCCTGCTCCTCGCAGCAAAGGGTTGCAAAGACCGCAGCGAATCGATAAGTCACCGCTCCCGGCCCCGGCATCTCGAATGCAGCAGGCCAGATCCGCGCCCGTAGCTCAGCTGGATAGAGCACCAGACTACGAATCTGGGGGTCAGAGGTTCGAATCCTTTCGGGCGCGCCATTTTAACTTGTAATATGAACAACTTAGCTCGGAATCGCCGTGTGGTATCGCGGTATGCGGCATCGCTGGTCGCGGATATGTCGCGTTTCGGTTTATTCGTACGCATGTCGCGCGGCATGAACAGAAACAAAGCTGCCGGAACAGCTTGCTCACCCTTCTCGAGAGAGGCGCTTTACCATCGTCCGTTGCCCTAATTCCCACATTGGCGGCCCTCCTATGTCCATAATCTCGAGGTCAGAGGAGCAGGCGCAGTCCGGAGAAATTGCTGATTTTACACGCCTCGCAGCTCGGCGGAATGAACATCTTCGCGCGGCAGATTCTCCGCCTTGGTAAACAACCTTCTTTCCGCCTCAGAACGCACATCCTTCTCGCCCATGGCCCGTTTAGGACATGCGCGGCGGCCTGCGATCCAGATCCAAACGGCGCCCCAACTTGAGTCGATTTGAGACGCGGAACGTCTGGGCCTCTGTGAGAAGGCGAGAAGACAGGGGCGACGCTTCGGGGCGGAGCACCAAACTGCTGTCGCCGTTCATACCCCACCGAAAAGGCCCTCTCGCCTTGCGGTCGATCAAGGACCAGCCGCCCGACCTGACTATGTTGCCGCTCAAAGAGCGACGCTTGACCTTGCCATCGTGGGAAGGTGCATAGTCTGCAAATCGATACTTCAGCTGGAGTTCGACGATGTGCAGATGTAGCACCCAGCAGAGCCAGCCGACCAAGGCCATCGAGCGCGATTCGGCTGCTCTAACAATCAGGGTCGAGGACATGACGTGTGGCCATTGCGCCGGTACGATCACTCGTGCCGTCGAGACCGCCATACCTGGAACGAAGGTCAAAGCGGATCCGACTTCGAAGTCCGTTCTCGTCTTTGGCGCTCCTGACCCCAGTTCGGTTCGAGCGCTCATCAGCGCTGCGGGCTACACCCCTGGACCCGCCTAGCTGGGCACGCCCCCGAACGATCCCGCAACATGAGGAAGATAGCCATGAGGTCCTCATCCACCCTGCTGCTCGGAGTTCTTCTCAGCGCAGCTCTCGGAACCGGAGCACAGGCCGGCCCTGGGCACGGCGGGCACGATCACAGCCATGCAACTGAGGCTCCCTACGGCCAGCCCGGAGACGCATCCAAGAAGGCACGGGTCGTGAAGGTCCTCATGGACGAGAGCGAAAGTGGGATGCTCTTCGCCCCGAACCGACTGGAGGTCCGCCGAGGCGAGCAGATCCAATTCGCCCTGCGCAACGAAGGTGAGCTCGAGCACGAACTCGTCATCGGCACGGTTGAAACGAACCTGAAGCATGCCGAGGAAATGAACGCTGACCCCGAGATGGCGCACGAGGACATGAACGCCAAGCGGCTTGGGCCGAAGAAGTCGGGTGTCCTTCGCTGGCAGTTCACAAAGGCGGGGGAGTTTGAGTACGCCTGCCTGATCCCGGGCCATCGCGAGGCAGGCATGGTCGGGACGATCATCGTAAGATGAGCCCCTTGACCTTGCAACAATGGGAAGGTCTAGATTACTCGGATAGCTGCCCCAGAAAGGCCGTTTATCCTATTCAGGTAACCGCGTTGAAATCTCTGGCCGACGAGATGATTTATCGGCTTTAGAGTTAGGAGAAGAGAGTGGCCGCTGCCCTGAGGCACCTGCGCCGCTGCGTCGCGAGCCTGATGCTCGCGGCCATGGCGTCGTTTGTGCTGCATGGGGCAGCCATGGCGGGCTTCCATCCGCATCACGCAGGGACGGCGGGCTGTGGGCCTGTAGCGGCTCATGCGCACCAAACGCCAGGGCATGACCATGGTGACGGCATCATCCATGTCCATGCCGACCAGGCGGCCGACGTGGCGGATCACGACCATGGCGCGGCGCCGGACCACCACGCCGGAGGGGCCGACGGTCCGTGCTGCAGCACGGTCTGTTCGGCGACGCTCGCCGTACCCGGCATCGCTCCCGCCTCCGCGCCCATGCGGCTGGCGCGCATCCTCAAGCCCCAAAGCGAGTTCGGCTCGGGCATCAACCAGCGCGGGCTGAAGCGACCACCGAGAACCCCCAGCATCGCTTGATCGGGCGACCGGCGTGAGCCGCGTCGCCTCAGACGCCATGCTCACCTTTCGGGGTTTTCCCACCAATGCCGTCCCGTTCTACCGGCGCCCTGCGCCGTCTCAATGCCATTCTCGTCGGCCTCGGGCTCCTCGCCATCGTAGGCCTTCACGCGCCGTCCCTCGCCCATGAGGGGCACGATCACGGCGCGCCGCCCGCAGCGGTGACCACCTCCAACCCGCGCGTCACGGCACAGTCCGATGCCTACGAGCTTGTCGGCATTCTCAGGGGCGACCGGCTAGTGGTTTATCTCGACCGCTTCGCAACGAACGAGCCGGTCACCGACGCCAAGGTGAACGTGACGGTCGGGGGCGACGAGGAGGTCGAGGCGACGGCCGCCGGTGATGGCACCTACATGGTGGCGTCATCGAAGTTCGGCGGCGAGGGCCCCCTGGAGCTCATCTTCGCAATCTCCGCACCCGCCGGGGATGATCTCCTCATCGGGACCCTGCAACTCACGGCCAGGAGCCGGGCTGCGCCCCCGGCGTTGGCCGGTCCCGCGGCGCTGCAATCCTTACAGAACCTCCCGACCATTCGCATTGGCAACGCCGACGTCCCCACGATCTACCTCATCGCTGGCGTTGCGCTCGCCCTTGGCTTCCTGCTCGGTCTTGCCGTCCGCAGCCGGCGCAAGCTCGTCCCCGTCTCGGCCCTTGCGTTCCTCGTCCTCGTCGTCTCGACGGCCTACGCGCTCAGCCACGAGGGCCACGATCACGGCAATGAGGCGGCCAAGGCGGCGCTGCCGGCCGGCGATACGCCGCGGCGCCTGCCCGATGGGACCGTATTCGTGCCAAAGCCCAGCCAGCGGCTCCTTGCCGTGCGGACCACCATGACTAAGGCGGAGGAGGCGCAGAAGGCCATCAGCCTGATCGGGCGCGTCATCCCCGACCCGAACCGCAGCGGCCTCGTCCAGAGCATCAACGGCGGTCGCGTGATCGCGCCTGAGAACGGGCTGCCGCGCCTCGGCCGCCAGGTCCGCAAGGGCGACGTCCTGGCCCTGATCGAGCCCGCCATCCCGGCGGCCGACCGCACCACCATCGCCGAGCGCATGGGAGAGATCGAGCAGCAGATCTCCGTCGCGGAGGCGCGGCTCCGCCGCATCCGCCAGCTCGTAGAGCGCAACGCGGCGCCGCAGAGCCAGATCATCGACGCCGAGATCGAGCTTGAAGGCCTGCGCATGCGCCGAGAGCTGGTGCGCCAGAACCGGACGGAGCCCGAGGTGTTGCGGGCGCCCGTCGACGGCGTCATTGCTAGCGCCCGTGTAGTCGCCGGCCAGGTCGTGCAGGCGCAGGATCCGTTGTTCCAGATCGTCGACCCGAAAGGCCTGTGGGTCGAGGCCCTTGTCTATGCGGAGTTCGACCCGGCGCGGATCGCCGGCGCGACTGCAGTCGCGGCCGATAGTACGCCATTGAAGCTCGCCTTCCAGGGCTTCAGTCGGACCCTGCAACAGCAGGCGACGGTCGTGCAGTTCGCCGTGGAGGACGCGCCGACGAGCATCAGCGTCGGTCAGCCGGTCACGGTCGTTGCCAAGAACGGCGCGCCGGTCAAGGGCATCATCGTACCGCGGGATGCCATTGTGCGCGGCGCGAACGGCGAACAGGTCGTCTGGCGACACACGGACCCCGAGCGCTTCGAAGCGCGGCCGGTCAGGACGGAGCCGTTCGACGCGGCCCGGCTCGTCGTTAGCGCAGGACTCTCAGAAGGCGAACGGGTCGTTACGCGCGGCGCCGAGCTCATCAACCAGATCCGGTGAGGCGGCGATGTTCAACTTCCTCGTCCGCAGCAGCCTCAAGCACCGGCTGTTCGTCCTTGCCGCGGCCCTGGCGCTGATCGCCTATGGGTCGTTCGTCCTGCCACGCATCCCGGTCGACGTTTTCCCGGACCTCAACCGTCCCACGGTCACGCTGATGACCGAAGCGGAGGGGCTGGCGCCGCAGGAGGTTGAGCAGCTCGTCACCTATCCGATCGAGACGTCCATGAACGGCATGCCGGGCGTCATGCGCGTGCGCTCCGTCTCCGGTGTCGGCCTCTCCATTGTCTACGTCGAGTTCGACTGGGGAACCGACATCTACCGCTCGCGCCAGCTCGTCGCCGAGCGCCTTGCCCTCGTCCGTGAGCAGCTCCCGCGCGGGGTCATGCCGCAGATGGGCCCGGTCACGTCGATCATGGGTGAGATCATGCTCATCGCCGTCACCAGCGAGGGCGCGGTCACGCCCATGGAGGTGCGGGAGATCGCCGACTTCGTCATCCGCCCGCAACTCCTCACGATCGCCGGCGTCGCGCAGGTGATTCCTATCGGGGGCGAGGTGCGGCAGTACCGCATCGTGCCGAACATCGCCTCGATGCAGGCCCTCGAGGTCACGCACGAGCAGATCGAGGCGGCGGTGACACGCTTCGGCACCAACACCGGCGGCGGCTTCGTCGATCAGCACGGGCGGGAGTATCTGATCCGCAACGTCGGCGTGACCAAGCGCCTGGAAGACCTCCGCAACACGGTGGTTATTCACCGGCAGGGCCAGCCGATCTTCCTGCACCAGGTGGCGAAGGTCGACTTCGCGCCGCGGGTGAAGCGCGGCGACGCCGGCTACCAGGGCAAGCCGGCCGTCATCATCTCTGTGCAGAAGCAGCCCGGGGCCGACACGGTCGACCTCACGGGCAAGATCGAGGCGGCGCTCAAGGACATCCAGCGGACCCTACCGCAGGGCGTCTCGGCGACGAACGTTCAGTTCCGGCAGGCGACCTTCATCGACACGTCCATCGACAACGTAAAGCGTGTCCTCATCGAGGCCGCCGCCGTCGTCGCAATCATCCTGATCCTGTTCCTGATGAACGTGCGCGCGACGGCGATCTCGCTCACCGCCATTCCGATCTCGATCCTGGTGACCGTGGTGGTATTCCAGGCATTCGGCATGACCATCAACACGATGACGCTCGGGGGGCTCGCCATCGCCATCGGCGAGCTCGTGGACGATGCCGTCGTTGACGTCGAGAACATCCTCCGCCGCCTGAAGGAGAACCGGCATCTGCCCGATCCACGTCCGGTGCTGGAGGTCATCGCTAGCGCGTCCCAGGAGGTGCGCTCGGGCATCATCTACGCGACGATGATCATCATCCTGGTCTTTGTGCCGCTGTTCGCCCTGTCCGGCATAGAAGGGCGGCTCTTTGCTCCGCTCGGCGTCGCCTATATCGTCTCGATCCTCGCCTCGCTCGTCACTTCGATAACTGTGACGCCGGTGCTCGCGTACTACCTGCTCTCCGGACGGGTGAAGGGGCACGAGCGCGACAGTTTCGTCGTCCGGCACCTCAAGGCCGGCAACCGGTGCCTCCTCGGCTGGGCCTTCGCGCATAGCGGGCTGCTCCTCGGCGCCGTCGCTCTCGCGGTCGCCGTTGCAGCCTTTGCCGCCACGCTCCTGCCGCGCACCTTCCTGCCGCCCTTCAACGAGGGCACGCTGACCATCAGCCTCGCATACAACCCGGGTATCTCACTCGCCGAGAGCCATCGACTCGGGCTCATCGCCGAGAATCTGATCGCCGGCGTGCCGGAGGTCGTCTCGGTCGGCCGCCGCACCGGGCGCGCCGAGCTCGACGAGCACGCGGAAGGCGTCCACTCCTCCGAGATCGACGTGGACCTCAAGCGCTCGGAGCGTCCAAAGGAACAGATAATGGCGGACGTGCGCGCGCGGCTCGCCGTCCTGCCCGCCACCCTCAACATCGGCCAGCCGATCTCGCACCGCCTCGACCACATGTTGTCGGGCGTCCGGGCCGAGATCGCCCTCAAGGTCTACGGGGAGGACGTCGACACCTTGCGCACGCTCGCGGAGGGCTTGCGCGAGCGGCTATCGACGATCGAGGGCATCGTCGACCTGCAGGTCGAGAAGCAGGTCCGCATCCCGCAGCTTCGCATCGACGTCGATTACGAGCGCGCTGCCCTCTACGGGCTCACGCCCGCGACCGTAACGCAAGCCCTGGAGACCATGTCCAACGGGCGCACGGTCTCCCAGATCGTCGAGGGCAACCGCCGCTTCGACGTGGTCATGCGCCTGTCGGACCAGGACCGCTCGACGACTGGCCTCGGCGACCTCCTCATCGCCACCCCGACCGGCCACGTGCCCCTGCGCATGGTGGCGCGGGTGGAGGAGACCGACGGGCCGAACCAGATCCTGCGCGAGAATGGCCAACGCCGCATCGCCGTGTTCGGCAACACCGACGGGCGACGCGACATGGCGGCCATCGTCGCCGATATCCGGCGGATCATCGCCGAGACGGCGTTGCCGCAGGGCTACGTGACCCGCCTAGAGGGCACGTTCCAGGCGCAGGAGGAGGCGACGCTCCGCATCGGCGCGCTGTCGCTCCTGTCGCTGACAATGATCTTCGTCGTCCTCTACAGCCGCTATCAGTCGCCGGCGCTGGCACTGATCATCATGGGCAACATCCCGCTCGCCCTGATCGGCAGCGTGATCGCCCTCAACCTCGCCGGCCAGCCGCTGTCGGTCGCCTCCATGATCGGCTTCATCACGCTCGCCGGCATCACCGCTCGCAATGGCATCCTCAAGATCTCGCATTACATCAACCTCGCCCTCTATGAGGGCGAGCGATTTGGGCGCGACCTCGTCGTGCGAGGAAGCCTGGAGCGGTTAACGCCGGTGCTGATGACTGCACTCTCAGCCGGGCTTGCGCTGACACCGCTCCTGGTCGGCGCCGACCTCCCCGGTCGCGAGATCCTTCACCCGGTTGCGGTGACCATCTTCGGCGGGCTGATCTCGGCGACGCTGCTCGACACGCTCCTCACCCCGGTCCTGTTCCAGACCTTCGGCAGGAAGCCGCTGGAGCGCATCCAGGCGAGCCGCGTCGGTGCGCTCACGCCCGCGGAAGCTTTCTGACCTTCATGACAAGGAGAACCACAGTGAAACCTCTTTTCCTGGCTCTGGCCATCGCCGCGGCTCCGCTCGCGGCTGCGGCCCACGAGACGGCCAAAGGCCCGAACGGTGGCCCGGTCGTGGATTCTGCCGGGCATCACGTCGAGATGGTCGCGAACGGCACGCAGCTCGTCCTGTTCCTCACCGGGGAGGCCGACAAGCCGATTGCCTCAGCCGGCACGAGGAACGCGCGCGCCATCGTGCAGGACGGTGGCAAGACGGCGACAGTACAACTCCAGCCCGCCGAGCCCAACCGGCTCGTCGGCATACTGGCGGCCCCGCTCGGCAAGGGGGCGCGCGTCGTCGTCTCGGCCACCATGGCGGACGGCCACGCCGTTCAGGCCCGCTTCGTCAACAACTAGAACCCTAACCCGAGGAGAAAGACCATGAAGAAGACCCTGCTCACTACAATTGCCTTCGTCGCTATAGCCGGCTCCGCCGTCGGGCAGTCGCCGCAGGAACACCAACAGCATCATCCCGGAGGGGCCGCCTCCGCCCCGGCCACTTCTGCACAGCCGGCCACTCCGCCTACCGCGTCGACCGCCCAGCCGCAGGGCCAAATGCCGATGGGCCAGATGATGCAGGGAATGCGCGGTATGATGCCTGGTCAGGGGCAGAGCGGCTCTGGAATGATGACGGGCGGCCAGTCCGGCATGATGATGAGCTGCCCCATGATGCAGGGCGGCATGCGCGGGAGCGGCGACATGATGCCAATGATGGCCGGCAGGGGGCACATGATGAAAGTGATGTTCGCCGTAGCCGATACCAACGGCGACGGCGCGCTGTCGTTCGAAGAGATCACGGCGATCCACAAGCGGATCTTCGACGTCGTTGATGCGAACAAGGACGGCAGGGTCAGCCCTGAAGAGCTTCAGAGCTTCATGCGTGAGTAGTGGCACCCGCTCAGGAAATGGACGCCCTTCGTCGTTCCGACACCTAATCGGATTGGCCTGCGTCGAGGGGCGTTCCGTCAACGATCAACCCAGAAGGAGAAGGACAATGAGGACGTTTCTGATCAACGCCGTCGCGCTCGTCGCCCTTGCCGCGCCGGCTCTCGCGCAGCAGCAAAGCCAAGGCGGCATGATGCACGGGCCCGGGATGATGCAGCACCAAGGCGGGATGGGGCAGTCAGACGCAACCAAGGCCTACATGGCTGCGATGGACAAGATGCACGGACCTATGTCGCAAGGCGTGCAGGACAGCGATCCCGACGCAGCCTTCGTAAAGGGCATGATCCCGCATCACCAAGGCGCAATAGAGATGGCGAAGGTTGTGCTCCAGTTCGGCAAGGACGAGCAGACGAAAAAGTGGGCCAACGACGTCATCCGCGAGCAGCAACGCGAGATCGGCGAGATGCAGGAGTGGCTTAGGAAACGCGGCAAGTAGCAGACAAGTGGGGCCGGCTTACGCCCAACCGCCACGTGACCCTCAAGCTTCATAGAAGAGGTGACTGGATGCGCGCATTCGCGACCCGCCGTTCCTTCCTGACCGGGCTCACCGTGCTCCTCCCCCCTTGGGGCGGCGCATCGGCACAAGCTCTTCCGAAGATGACCGTATCGAAGGATCCCTTGTGCGGCTGCTGCACCGCGTGGGTCGAACGCCTGCGTACCTCAGGCTTCGTGATTGAGGTGATAGAGACCTCAGAGATGAACCGCGTGAAGGCTCGTCTTGGCGTGCCGCAAGACCTCGCCTCGTGCCACACGGCAGAGCTAGCTGGCTACGTGATCGAAGGTCACGTTCCTGTCGATCCCATCAAGCGCCTCCTCGCAGAGAAGCCAGCGGCCAGAGGCCTTGCCGTTCCAGGGATGCCCGTCGGCTCGCTGGGGATGGAGGTCCCCGGAGTTCCGCCCGACACGTACGACGTTGTGCTCTTCGCAGACGGGAAGCGGACGACCTTCGCCCGCTACCAGGGTGCCCGCGCGATCTGAACACCTTAGGTCATGGGGTCGGTACGGCGTCGGGCCGATCGGTTGGACATGGGAAAGGCTCGATGACGCTGACACTTTCGTTCCTCGGCGGCGCCGGCACGGTGACCGGCTCACGGTACGTGCTTGAGAGCGGCGAGCGCCGCGTGCTTATCGATTGCGGGCTGTTCCAAGGCCTGAAGCAACTGCGGCTGCGCAACTGGGCGCCATTCCCGGTGCCGCCAAGAACGATTTCAGCTGCGATTCTGACGCATGCGCATCTGGATCACTCCGGCTACCTGCCCCGCCTTGTCCGCGACGGCTACGCTGGGAAGGTCTACTGTTCGGAGGCGACCCAAGATCTGTGCGAGGTGCTGCTGCGGGACAGCGCGCACCTTCAGGAGCAGGACGCCGCTTATGCGAACCGGCGCGGGTTCTCGAAGCACAAACCGGCGCTTCCGCTCTACACAGTGCATGACGCCGACCGCGCACTCGCGCGCCTGTCACCAACCTCCTTCGACGCCGAGCGCGAGATCATCGACGGGCTTCGCGTTCGGATGCGACGGGCCGGCCATCTTCTCGGCGCTGCCAACCTCGAATGCACGTGGCGCGGAACAAAGCTGGCCTTTTCCGGCGATCTCGGGCGCTACAACGATCCGATGCTGCCCGACCCGAGCCCGATCGAGGAGGCGGATTATCTGGTGGTTGAGTCCACCTACGGGGACAGAAGGCACGATAGCACAGACCCGCAGGCGGCGCTCGCCGAGATCATCGAGCGCACCACGGCACGGGGTGGGACCGTGATCATACCGGCATTCGCGGTCGGCCGCGCGCAGACGCTGCTCTATCATTTGGAGCGGCTGAAGGCGTCCGGCCGGATTGCGAATGTGCCCATCTTCCTGAACAGCCCGATGGCCTTTGACGCAAGCGACGTCCTCTGCCGTCACATGGAAGACCAGAGGCTGTCGAAGGTCGCATGCCAGGCCGCGTGCGGCGTGGCCGAATACGTGCGCGAGGTCGAGGCATCGAAGGCTCTGAACGAGAACTCGATGCCAAAGGTCATCGTCTCGGCGAGCGGTATGGCGACCGGCGGACGGGTGCTCCATCACCTGAAACGGTACGCGCCAGATCCACGCAGCACTATCCTATTCGCTGGGTTCCAGGCTGCCGGAACCAGAGGCGCGGCCATGGTGAGTGGCGCTGAAACCGTCAAGATCCACGGCGAGTACATTCCCGTGCGCGCAGAGGTGAAGAATCTTTCGATGCTGTCCGCGCATGCGGATGCCGAGGAGATCCTCCGCTGGCTTCGCAACTTCCGCCGCCCTCCGCGGATGACGTTTGTCACGCACGGCGAGCCCACCGCCTCCGACGTCCTGCGGCGTCGCATTAAGGACGAGCTCGGCTGGCAGGCTGCGGTGCCCGATCATCTCGAAAAGGCGACGCTCACATGAGCCCAGATCGGCGGACAGCTCTCGCGGCGCAAGCCGACGTCCATCGCAGCCCGTTGCGAGCACGGCGGCTCGGCATCCACACTCACGATCAGGCCGTCGTGTTCATGCGCACGGACTGCCACGTGTGCCGCTTGGAGGGGCTCACGCCGCACTCGCGCGTGCTCCTCAGCGCGGATGATCGAGAGACGATTGCCACGCTCTACCAGGTCTCGAATGGTCTCGTGGGAGTGGACGAGGCGGGACTGTCCGAGGCGGCATGGGCCCATCTGGGCCTGAGCGACGGTGACCCACTGTTCGCGAGGCACCCCGATCCCGTGCTCTCGCTGAGTCGCGTACGTCGCCGCATCTATGGCACCCGCCTCGACGAAGCGGACCTCCGCTCCATCATGTCGGACGTGGTGAAGGGGCTGTATTCCGACGTCCACCTGTCCGCCTTCATCACAGCTGGCGCCGCGGTGCCGCTCGACCGTGAGGAGACCGTCGCGCTGACGCGCGCCATGGTGGAGGTCGGCGAGCGGCTGACCTGGTCGAATGGCCCGGTGCTCGACAAGCATTCCGTCGGCGGCTTGCCGGGTAATCGCACCACCCCGATCGTAGTTTCCATCATTGCCGCGAACGGACTAACCATGCCGAAGACTTCCTCACGCGCGATCACGTCGCCGGCGGGAACGGCGGACACGATGGAGACGCTGGCGCCCGTCGACCTGGACCTCCCAGCCATACGCCGAGTGGTCGAGAGGGAATGCGGCTGCATCGTCTGGGGAGGCGCCGTGCGCCTGAGTCCGGCCGACGACGTCCTTATCCGCATCGAACGTGCGCTGGACATTGACAGCGAGGGTCAACTCGTCGCCTCAGTCTTGTCGAAGAAGATCGCGGCGGGGTCAACGAGCCTCATCCTGGATGTGCCGGTCGGTCCGACCGCAAAAGTAAGGAGCCCGGAAGCCGCGCAGGTACTCTCCCATACGCTGTCCAGCGTGGCCGGGATCTTCGGCCTGCGGACCACCATTGTGCTTTCGGATGGCAGTCAGCCCGTGGGGCGCGGCATCGGACCGGCGCTCGAAGCCCGCGACGTGCTAGCGGTCCTGCGGCAAGCGCCAGATGCACCCCCGGACCTCCAGCAACGGGCGTGCAAGCTCGCAGGCGCGCTTCTGGAGCTCGGGGGCAAGGCCTTGCAAGGGCAAGGCGAGACTCTGGCACTCGAGACGCTGAAGACCGGCCGCGCTTGGGACAAATTCCAGCGCATCTGCGAGGCGCAAGGTGGAATGAGGACGCCGCCGGAGGCGGGCCAACGGCATCCGCTCCCAGCGCCTGCGAAGGGACGCGTATCGTCCATTGACAATCGCAAGATCGCGCGGCTGGCGAAGCTCGCCGGAGCGCCCGAGGCTAAAGCTGCGGGCGTCGAGATGCACGTGCGTCTGGGAGACATCGTCGCGGCAGGCCAACCCGTCTGCACACTGCATGCCGAGACCTCGGGCGAGCTCGACTATGCACTGGACTACGCGGCTGCGACCAACGACATCGTGAGCATCGAGCCGCAATGAACCGCCCGCTCGTCATTGCGCTGCCCGGGAACGACGAAATGGCCGCGCGGATCGCGCGCGATCTGGACGGCGACGTCGGAGAGCTTGAGTCACGCAAGTTCCCCGACGGCGAGACGTACCTCCGCTTCCGGACAGACCCGAAGGGCCGGAGCGTCGTGCTAGTCTGCACGCTGGATCGCCCCGACCCGAAGTTCCTGCCCCTGGCGTTCACGGCCGTCACGGCTCGCCAGCTCGGCGCGGCCCGCGTCGGCCTCGTCGCGCCGTACCTCGCCTATATGAGGCAGGACAGGAGGTTCCATGCCGGGGAGGCCGTCACCTCCACGATTTTCGCCACTTTCGTGTCGTCAGCCTTCGAATGGCTCGTCACAGCTGACCCGCACCTGCATCGCCACAAGTCGCTCGACGAGATCTACTCAATTCCGGCAAAGGTGGTTCATACCGCTCCTCTTATCGCTGACTGGATCGCTGCGAACGAGCGGGTGCCACTCGTCATTGGGCCGGACATCGAGAGTGAACAGTGGGTGAGCGAGGTGGCGGCCCGGGCCCGCGCGCCATATCGCGTGCTGCGGAAGGAGCGCCGTGGCGACCGTGACGTTCAGATAACCATTCCCGACCTTCGAGAATTCAGCGGCCGCACGCCGGTGCTGGTGGACGATATCGTCTCATCGGGAAGGACGATGATCGAAACGGCTCGGCGCCTCAGAGAGCACGGAATGCCGCCCCCGATCTGCATCGCCGTCCACGTGTTCCTGTCTCAGGACGCTTACGCGTCTCTCCGCGAGGTGGCCGCCGATGTGGTCTCGACGAACTCGGTGCCGCACGAGAGCAACCGCATCGACGTTTCGGTCCTGCTCGCCGACGCGATGGTGGCCCTCCTTGGACCTCACCGATGACGCACGACGGGAAGCCCACCGACCTCGCGACGACGGCCGAACACCCCGGGGTCGACGCCCTGCTGCCGTCGCAGATCGCCGCTAGAGCACGCTCTGTTTAGACGGAAGCATAGCCGGCGTTTGTCAGGTAGTTGGCGCATTCCGTGGGTGGGAAGAGCTCGAGAAGGTCGCCCAGCTTTCGCCAGGTGGCCTCGACGGTGCGGGCTTCGGCCCTGCGGATCAGGTGCTTGAGCTTGGCGAAGAGCTGCTCGATCGGGTTCAGGTCGGGGCTGTAGGGGGGCAGGAACAGAAGATGGGCGCCGGCGGCCCGGACGGCGCGTCGCGCGGCTTGCCCTTTGTGGCTGCCGAGATTGTCGAGGACGACGACGTCACCCGGAGCGAGCGTCGGAACGAGCACCTTCTCGACATAGAGGGTGAACAGCTCGCCGTTGATCGGGCCGTCGATGATCCAGGGAGCATCGATGCGATCGGCGCGAAGCGCGGCGATGAAGGTGAGCGTCTTCCAGTGGCCGTGCGGCACGCGGGCCGCAAGGCGCTGGCCGCGCGGTCCCCAGCCTCGCAGGGGCGCCATATTGGTCTTGACCCATGTCTCGTCGATGAAGACGAGCCGCCTTGCATCGATGCGGCCCTGATGGGCCTTCCAGCGCGCCCGCCTGCGGGCGATGTCAGGCCGCGTCTGCTCGGCCGGCAGCACGGTTTTTTTTGAAGCTCAGTCCTTCGGCGTGCAGGAAGACCCAGACGGCGCGGCGGTCGCTCTTAATGCCGCGTTCGGCCAGTTCCATCACCAAGCCGCGGGTCGTAAACGGTCCGGACCGGCAGCGCTCGCGCAGCCACTCGGCCAGCTCTCCGCGGAGCTTGGGTTTCTTGTGGCCGCCGACTTGGTCGGGCGCCAGCGAGCCCGTCTCGCGCTTGCGCTTCATCCACTTCGAGATGCAGGACGGGCTGATCCTGAGCGCCGCCGCCACCGCCCGCGTCGTCGCGCCCGCCTCGTAGCGGGCCACAGCCCGTTCGCGCAAATCCTCAGAGTAGGGTCGTGTCATCCAATGCTGGCCTCCCCCAGCACGGATCTTGAATCACACCCCGACCTCAAACGGAATCCGATTCCGCTAAACCGAAGCGCGCTCTAAGGCCGAGAACGTCGGGGCCAAGAAGGTGCGCCTCGACCCCGTGCGCCTGCTGGCGCTCGCCGTGCTCGCAGGCGCCTTCATCGCGCTGGGCGCAATGTTCGCGACCACGGTGCTTGCCGGCGCCTCGACCATGCCGTTCGGCATGAGCCGGCTCGTCGCTGGTCTTGTGTTCTCGCTGGGCCTCATCCTGGTCGTGATCGGAGGCGCGGAGCTATTCACCGGGAACACGCTCATGGTGATGGCGCTCGCTGCGCGAAAGATCACCGTCCGCGAGATGCTGCGCGCGTGGGGCATGGTCTACGCGGGCAATTTTGTCGGCGCGTTCGGCACCGCCGTCCTGGTCGTTCTTTCCGGACAGTACCTCTTGGCCAAGGGGCAAGTCGCGGAGGTAGCGCTTTCCCTCGCCGTCGCAAAGATTGCGCTGCCGTTCCACCAGGCGCTCTTCCTGGGAGTGCTCTGCAATGTCCTGGTCTGCCTGGCGGTGTGGCTCTCCCTCGGGGCGCGGGGCACGGCGGACAAGGTCCTCGCCGTCCTCTTCCCCGTGTCGGCGTTCGTCGCGGCCGGATTCGAGCACTCGGTCGCAAACATGTACCTCGTTCCGCTCGGCATCCTCATCAAGACCTGGGCTCCGACCACGCTCTGGTCGCAGATCACTGTCAGCACTTCCGATCTCGCCGCGCTCACTTGGCCGAGCTTCTGGTGGTCCCTCGTCCCCGTCACGATCGGAAATGTGATTGGGGGAGGCGTGCTCGTCGGCGCGGTGTACTGGTTCGTCTATCTTCGCGGCGAGCGCACCGGCTGAGGTCCAGCGAAACGCACTGCACAAGTCAGACCCCAGTTCGGGTGCGAATTCGGTTTCGGCACCCGCAGAGAGCGGTCCAGTCAGGCTCGGGCCGGCGGTTGCGAGAACGTGCTGCCATCGAGAGGCTCTACTGCCTTCGGACGGATGATGGCATAGACCGCGACGATGCCGATCAGCAGGACGCCGGCGAGCGCCGGGGCGCGCCAGTCGCCGCTTGAAACCCTGACAACCACCAGCACGACGCAGACGGCCGTGCCGAGGGCGGGGACCCACCGCGGCACTTCGAATTTGCCCCGTGGCTCGCTGGGGCGGCCTTTGAGGATAAACAGCGCCCCGTTGACCACGGCGAAGACGACAAGCAGCATGAGCACGGTCGCCGAGGCCAGGTGTCCGATGCTGCCGAAGAGGACCAACGGTAGGAGAACGGCGAGAAGGGTCGCGATTGCAATGTGAGGCGTCTGCGTGCGCTCATGCACCCGGCCCAGTCGGATCGGCAGAAGCCGTTGGCGTGCCATCCCGTAAACGAGCCGCGAGGCGGTGACGTAGTTCACCAGCGCGGTGTTTGCGACAGCGAAGAGCGTGATCGCCGTAAACACGATCGGTGGGAATGCCGGGGCCGCGCGGTTCATGACCTCGGTCAGCGGGCCGGGAGCCGCGGCGAGTTCACGCCAGGGCACGACCGATACGGCGGTTATCGCCACCGCAACATACAGGAGCGCTCCGAAGATCATCGACAGCATGAGGCCAAGCGGTATCGTGCGCTGCGGGTCCCGGCATTCCTCCGCGACATTGAGGGTGTCCTCGAACCCGATGAAGGAGAAAAACGTGAGGACCGCTCCCTGCAGGACGAGCAGCCACATGAGGTCGTCCCCCGCGGTGCTCGGGACTTCGAGCAGGTCCACCGACCCCCAATGGCTCACGCCGACGGCGATGATGATCAGGAGGCCCGCCGCTTCGACGAGGGTGCAGGCGACGTTCACCCACATCGACTCCCGGATCCCTCGGAACACCAGGCCGGTGACGATCAGAAGGAACCCAAGGGCGAGTGCCGTCACGGGAAAACTACCGAAACCGCCGAGTGTGGCGAGGTTGGCAGCGAAGACTCGCGACTGCGTCGCAACCGACGTGAGGCCGGAGCAGACGACCGCGAGACCCACCACGAAGCTGAGAAGCGGCATGCCGTAGGCGCGCTGGGTGACGTAGGCGGCGCCCCCCGCGCGCGGGTAGCGGGACCCCAAAGACGCATAGGATAGGGCCGTGAGGAGAGCTGCTACGAGCGCCACCACGAAAGCGAGCCACACGGCGTTTCCGACCTGCCCCGCGGCCTGCCCAATCAGCCCGTAGATGCCGGACCCCAGCATGCTGCCGAGCCCATAGAGTGTCATTTGAAATGGCCCGATGGATCGCCTCAGCGTGGGTTCCCCGGGCGGCGAGCCGGGTGGGCTGCGCCCCTCAGTCTCTCTGCTCATAGGCTTTCCAAGCACAGCATCCCTATGGCTCGGCGGCTCCGCAGCATCACCCGGTGAACCGGCGAGTGACATCAACGCGCGCCGCGCCCGAAAGATCTCATGGTCTCAAGCCACTTCTGGCGTTTGGCGGCGCTGATCCCCTCGACGCTCCCAACCAGCGTGTGCCGACTCGGTCGGATGCCGACGATCGCGAGGATGCCTTGCTCAAAGCTCTTCAACCCATGTGCCCCGAAGTACCACCTGTAGAGCAGCGCTGGCATGCCCATCGTCACCACGATGCGCGCGCTCCGACCGGCAAGGCGCCGGCTCCAGCCCTTCCCCTTATCCGCCTTTCCCATGGCGAATCCAGGCCTGAAGGTCTGTTCGAGGAACGCCTTGAGCAGGGCCGGCATCGTGCCGAGCCAGAGGGGGTATACAAAGACGAGGTGCTCGGCCCAGGCGATCGTTGTCTGACTCGCGGCGACATCCTCGGTGGGTGGCTGCCCTTCCCATTCCCTCCTCGAACGCAGAACCGCGAACTGCAGCTTGGCGACGTCGATCTCGCGGACCTCGTGCCCTGCCTCCATCGCCCCGTTCCTGTAAGCATCCGCCAATGCGTGGCAGAAGTGACGGGCGTCGGGGGTGGGGTGGCCCTGGATCAACGCAATGCGGGTCATTGAAGCTCGTCTCCGGCTGCCGCTAAAACGCTAGAGTCTGTTATGGACCAGTTCTGCGGCTTGACGGAGCATGAGGCAAGCGAAGGCGACGACGTGGAGGCCTGCGAGGGTTGTGTGCAGGCGCTCGTAGTCTTTGACGAGGCGGCGGCAGCGGGTGGCCCAAGCGAAGGATCGCTCGACGACCCAGCGCCGGGGCAGGAGGACGAAGCCGCGCTTGGCCTCGGGCAGGCGCACGACCTCCAGGGCGATGCCGTGTTCGCTGGCGGCCGCGGCCGGCTTGTCGCCGGTATAGCCCTGGTCAACGAAGGCGATCTCGACGCTGTTGCCGGTGGCCTGCTGCACGGCGGCGGCCAGGCGCCCGACCTCGGCGCGGTCGTCCGCCGTGGCGGGGGTGACGTGGAGGGCCAGGAGGTGGCCGAGCGTGTCGACCGCCAGGTGCAGCTTGGAGCCCTTCTTGCGCTTGGCGCTGTCATAGCCGGCGCGGTGGCCGCTCTCGGGCGTGGAGCGCAGCGTCCGGCTGTCGAGGATGGCGGCCGAGGGTGCGGGCGGGCGCCCGGCCGCCACCCGCAACAGCACGCGCAGGTCGTGGGCGAGCGCCTCGAACGAACCGGCCCGCAGCCAGCGCTGCGCCTGCTGATACACGGCCGCCCAAGGCGGCAGATCATTCGGCATCGCCCGCCAGGCAATGCCGTTGCGGACAACATAGCGCAGCCCGTTGAACACCTCGCGCAACGAGTGCTCCCGCTGCCCCGCCGCCTCAGGCAAGAGTGCAAGATAGGGCGCAACCAGCGCCCATTCGTCATCCGAAACGTCCGAGGGATAAGACTTGCGAGCAATCATGCCCGCACCATAGCCGCACCCTCAGTCCATAACAGACTCTAGGCGCCCGCTTCGTCGGCTCAAAGTCTCGCCGTGCGGAGACGGAGGGCGTTGCCGACCACGCTGATCGAGGAGAGTGCCATGGCCGCGGCTGCGATGATCGGCGACAGCAGGATGCCGAAGAATGGGTAGAGCAGGCCCGCCGCCACCGGAACACCTAGGGCGTTGTAGATGAACGCGAAGAAGAGGTTCTGCCGGATGTTGCTCATCGTCGCCTCCGAGAGACGGCGCGCCCGCACGATGCCTGTGAGGTCACCTCGCAGCAGGGTAACGCCTGCGCTCTCCATGGCTACATCCGTGCCCGTGCCCATCGCGATGCCGACATCCGCCGCGGCGAGGGCCGGGGCATCGTTGACGCCGTCGCCCGCCATAGCCACGACGCGGCCCTGCGCCTTGTAGCGCTGCACAACCGCGCTCTTCTGGTCGGGCAGGACCTCGGCCTCCACCTCCTCGATGCCGAGCTGGCGCGCCACGGCCTTTGCGGTCGTCCAGTTGTCGCCGGTGAGCATGACGACACGGATGCCCTCGGCCTTAAGCCCGGCGAGCGCCTCAGGCGTCGAGGCCTTCACCGGGTCGGCGATAGCGATAGCGCCGGCCACTCTCCTATCCACGCCGGCGAAAATGGCTGTAGCGCCGTCGGCGCGAAGCCTATCCGCCTGCTCTGCGAGGGGTGACGCGTCAATCCCTTGCTCCCTCAGGAAGGAGGCGTTGCCGAGCACGATCTTATGGCCCTCCACGGTGCCGAGAGCGCCCTTGCCGGTGGGAGAGTCGAACTCGGTCACGGGCGCGGTCGCGATGCGCCGCTTCTTCGCAGCTGCGACGATGGCGACTGCGAGAGGATGCTCGCTGGCGCGCTCGACGCTGGCTGAGAGCCGCAGCACCTCGGCCTCCGAAAAGCCCGGGGCCGGAACGAGTGCCGTCACGGCGGGCTTGCCCTCCGTAAGGGTGCCGGTCTTGTCGACGACCAGCGTGTCGACCTTCTCCATGTGCTCAAGAGCCTCCGCGTTCTTGATGAGGACCCCGGCCTGGGCGCCGCGGCCGACGCCGACCATGATAGACATGGGCGTGGCGAGGCCGAGCGCGCATGGGCAGGCGATGATCAGGACGGCCACGGCGGCGACAAGGCCGTAGGAGAAGCGCGGCTCCGGTCCCCAGACGCCCCAGGCGGCGAAAGCCAGCAGGGCGATAACGATCACCGCCGGCACGAAGTAACCTGAAACCTGGTCGGCGAGGCGCTGGATCGGAGCGCGGCTGCGCTGCGCCTCGGCGACAAGCTGCACGATTTGCGACAGCATGGTGTCGCGCCCGACCTTGCGCGCCTCAATGACGAGAGCGCCGCTCTGGTTCATGGTGCCGCCGATGACCGTCGAGCCAACTTCCTTCGTGACCGGCATCGACTCGCCCGTCACCATCGACTCGTCGACCGCGCTGCGGCCTTCCAGGACGGCGCCGTCCACGGGCACCTTTTCGCCCGGGCGCACGCGCAGGCGGTCGCCGACATGCACCGTATCGAGCTGCACCTCCTCTTCGGTCCCGTCCGCGTGGACGCGGCGTGCGGTCTTTGGCGCAAGGTCGAGGAGGGCGCGGATGGCGCCGCTCGTGCTCTCTCGCGCACGCAGCTCGAGCACCTGCCCAAGAAGGACGAGGACCGTGATGACGGCTGCGGCCTCGAAGTAGACGGCGACCGCCCCCTGCGGGCCGCGGAACGCGGCCGGGAAGATCCCAGGCGCGAGCGTGGCGACCACGCTGTAGACCCAGGCCACCCCCGTCCCCATGGCGATCAGCGTGAACATGTTCAGGTTGCGCGTGACAAGCGACTGCCAGCCGCGCGCGAAGAAGGGCCAGCCGCACCACAGCACCACCGGCGTCGCCAGCACCAGTTGAACCCAGTTCGACGTTTGTTGGGAGATCAGATGATTAAGGCCGGTCAGGTGGCCGCCCATTTCCAGCGCAACGACGGGCAGAGACAACACCAGCCCGATCCAGAACCGGCGCGTCATATCGACCAGCTCGTGGTTTGGCTCAGCTTCAAGGCTGACCAGCACGGGTTCGAGCGCCATTCCGCAGATCGGGCAGGAGCCCGGGCCCACCTGCCGGATCTCCGGATGCATGGGGCAGGTGTAGATCGTGCCCTCCGGCACGGGCTCGGCCTTCGCCGCCGCTACCGCGGGATCGAGGTAACGCACAGGGTCGGCTAGGAACTTCTCGCGGCAGCCTGCCGAGCAGAAGTAGTACGGCTGGCCGTTGTGCTCCGCCCGGTGCTTGGTCGTGTGGGGGTCCACCCACATGCCGCAGACCGGGTCCTTGACGCGATGCTCGGCCTCGTTGGGAGCGGCGCTCCCGCCATGATCATAGCGATTGTGGTCGTGATGCCCGTGATGGTGGTCGTGGCCGTGAGGCACGCCGTGGCCGTCCCCATCGCGAGTTGCAGAACCACCTCCGCAGCACGAGGCTCCGGGCGCATTCGGCTTCTCGTGTGCGTGCCGGGAATGAATGGTTTTGTTGTCGGCCATCACGGCCTCCTCGAACGTCGGTCTCACCTGATGTGGATTGCCTTACACCTTCCCACAATGGTAAGGTCAAACCCTTTTTCGAGAGCAGCCATGAACATCGGACAGGCTTCGAAGGCGTCGGGCGTTTCCGCCAAGATGATCCGCTATTACGAGAGCATCGACCTCATCCCGCGGTCGGCTCGCCGTGAGAGCGGCTATCGGGATTACGGCGCCTCCGACGTTCATCGGCTCGCCTTCATCCGCCGCGCGCGCGACCTAGGCTTTTCTATCGAGCAGATCAGGGATCTCCTTCGGCTGTGGAGCGACCGCCACCGCAGCAGCGCCGAGGTCAAGGCCATCGCCCTGGAGCACGTGACCGAGCTCAAGCAGCGTGCTCGGCAACTTGATGATATGGCGGAGGCCCTGAGGCATCTCGCCTCCGCTTGCGAAGGGAACAGCCGTCCCGAGTGCCCGATCATCAAAGGCTTGGAAGGTGAGATCCCGCTTGACCTCCACTGCGTCGCAGGCGCGGCGCCCAAGCCGCGGATGGGGAACGGTAGCGGTGGACAGAAGCCGAGGTCTGCGACTCGGCAGAGGCACCGCGCAGCCAACGCGTGACATCCCGGATCGCGAAATGTCCCTAGGACTAAGCCTCCGGCTGGCCATCATCTTCGCCGGCTTGAACCTCGGATGGGAGGCTCTCCAGCTTCCGCTCTACACCATCTGGTGGTCGGAACCGTGGCCGCCGATTATCTTCGCCCTCCTTCACTGCACGTTGGGCGACCTTATGATCGGCTCTGTTGCCCTTGCTCTGGCGCTCAGCACCGTCGGCCAAGGCTGGGCCACGGACGGTTGGGCGCGCAGGCGAGTCGCAATCGTGACCACCATTCTTGGGATGGCCTATACGGTCTGTAGCGAGTGGCTGAATGTCGAAATCCGCCAGAGCTGGGCTTATACCGAGCTCATGCCGCGGATTCCGCCGCTCGGTACGGGTCTTGCGCCCATGTTGCAATGGCTGCTGCTCCCCGGACTCGCGCTGAGCATCGCGACCAAGATGGATCAAACGAGCCCGACAAGCCGACCGACAAAGGCGAGAGCACCGACAGCGAGCAGCACCCAACACAGCCAGTAGAAAAGGGCGGACCACCACGGGTCCTCAGCAGCCGAGTCTTGCTCGATTCGGTGCTTGTCGTACATGCCCCAACCATGGACGAGGGCGCCGATGACCAAGGCCCACCCGCCGAACCCGGCCAAGGGATCGACAAAAACAATGCCGATGCCGAGGACCAGGGCGCCGACCCCTGAGGTCAGTTCCGCCGCTCGCTTCCGTCGATTGCTCCTGGAGCTAAGCGCGGTCGTGCTCACGATGCTTACCACCGTGCCCTCCGTGCCCGAACAGGTGCATGAGCGGACAGAGGAGCAGCAGGAGATACGGGGCGGCGCTAAGGATGTGGCCGGAGTGCGTGGCGAAAAGATATACGCCGATAGCCGCCGAGAGGATAGTAAGCGCCCATCCGAGTGGCGTACGCAGGAGCTGCGAACGCCAGTTCAATCGAACATCCGCTACAGGTTTCGAACTATTCATAGTTCTCTCCCAGGCGACTCAGTTTGGACCGATCGGGCAAGCTCTACCTTGAGCCAAGTCAATCTCGGATAGTGCTGGCTGCCTCTAGGCACCCACGTACGAACCCGCGCGAGACCAACGCCTCCGTTCTTTCGATGCGTCTTTCCATCTCGTAAAGATCGGCCAGCGCATTTCCGATGGCGCGCTCGAGCGCCAGCAGAGCATCGCCGTTTGCGTCGTCCAGATATGCCCGCGCGATCACGTCGATCCGGGGGTGAGGGGGCGTAACAGGTTCATCAGACGAGTGCTTCGCCCGTATTTGGGCTCGCCCTCACGAGGCCAAACTTTGCATTTTCGGTTCCCGATCTCGAAGGCCATTTTCGGCTGGTTCATGCCGGTAGGTTGGGGTCTACGCGCCTTTAGAGAAGCCAATGCTGCCTCAGCGCTCCGGCTCTGCTGAGAGAGCGCGGCTCAGGTCCAGTCTCTCCAGTTGCTCCTGATTTGTGGTCGAGCGTCAGTCCGCTCCGTCGAGCAACACGGAGCATCGCCGATGGCCCGCAAGCCTCATCCCGCTGACGACTTCAACGCCAGCATCGTCGCGAATGCGACCGCCTGGTCCGCTTTCACGCAGGCGGGTGGCCGGATCACCCGTCATTTCCAGAGCCGGGAGGACGCGCGTCAGGCGGCACAGGTGATGGCCGACGGCTTCCGCCGACCGGCGCTGGTCTACGCCATCGACGCCCAGGGCCGCTCCGCCGTTGCCGACACGATCCAGCCCAGCAGCAAACACGAGAAGGAGAGGACCATGACCCAGACGTTCGCCAAGCGCTTCAACGCCCAGCGCGCCGCCCGCAAGGCGCTCGGGGCAGAGGCGCAGGAGGGGACACATTTCCGCACCAGCAAGGTCGAGGGCGGGTTCATCTGGGAGCCGATCGTCTCCGAGCCTGCGAAGATCAAGGCGCCCCCACGCGGTAAGACGAGGAAGTCTGAAGGGAAGGTCAGCGCAGGCGGCACATCGACGGGGAAGCGGGCCGCAATCGAAGAGGCCGCACGGAAGGGCCAGCTGCCAACTCCGCCGGATTTCTCGGCTGCAACGCACGCCCGTTTCCGGGCGAAGCTCGCGAAGCTCATCGCCCTGGTTGGAGCTGGCGATCTCGTGGGCCTGAAGGCGTTCGCGATCAACCCGGTCTCGACCAGCCCGCGGGCGATGGCGCGCTACCGCGATCTGGCGGTCATCGCCATCGAAGCGCACAAAGCCGCCAGCGCGGGACGACACCGCTAGAGCGCGCTTCGGTTTAGCGGAATTGGATTCCGTTTGAGGTCGGGGTGTGATTCAAGATCTGTGCTGGGGGAGGCCAGCATTGGATGACACGACCCTACTCTGAGGATTTGCGCGAACGGGCTGTGGCCCGCTACGAGGCGGGCGCGACGACGCGGGCGGTGGCGGCGGCGCTCAGGATCAGCCCGTCCTGCATCTCGAAGTGGATGAAGCGCAAGCGCGAGACGGGCTCGCTGGCGCCCGACCAAGTCGGCGGCCACAAGAAACCCAAGCTCCGCGGAGAGCTGGCCGAGTGGCTGCGCGAGCGCTGCCGGTCCGGACCGTTTACGACCCGCGGCTTGGTGATGGAACTGGCCGAACGCGGCATTAAGAGCGACCGCCGCGCCGTCTGGGTCTTCCTGCACGCCGAAGGACTGAGCTTCAAAAAAAACCGTGCTGCCGGCCGAGCAGACGCGGCCTGACATCGCCCGCAGGCGGGCGCGCTGGAAGGCCCATCAGGGCCGCATCGATGCAAGGCGGCTCGTCTTCATCGACGAGACATGGGTCAAGACCAATATGGCGCCCCTGCGAGGCTGGGGACCGCGCGGCCAGCGCCTTGCGGCCCGCGTGCCGCACGGCCACTGGAAGACGCTCACCTTCATCGCCGCGCTTCGCGCCGATCGCATCGATGCTCCCTGGATCATCGACGGCCCGATCAACGGCGAGCTGTTCACCCTCTATGTCGAGAAGGTGCTCGTTCCGACGCTCGCTCCGGGTGACGTCGTCGTCCTCGACAATCTCGGCAGCCACAAAGGGCAAGCCGCGCGACGCGCCGTCCGGGCCGCCGGCGCCCATCTTCTGTTCCTGCCCCCCTACAGCCCCGACCTGAACCCGATCGAGCAGCTCTTCGCCAAGCTCAAGCACCTGATCCGCAGGGCCGAAGCCCGCACCGTCGAGGCCACCTGGCGAAAGCTGGGCGACCTTCTCGAGCTCTTCCCACCCACGGAATGCGCCAACTACCTGACAAACGCCGGCTATGCTTCCGTCTAAACAGAGCGTGCTCTAACCTGAAAGGCATTCCCAGGAATGCCATGCGGCCCGAACCTCTCCGGGCCGCGCTTCGCTCTGATTACATCTCAGTTTGGGGCGTGGTGGTCCGCAGTTGGACTGGTGAGGAGCAACCTCATGCGCCGGGCGCTAGAGGACGAAGGAGGAGATCCTCTGGCAGGGGGTCGTCAAAGTCGTCAGGGATAGCCGGCACGATCTGTGCGATGCCATGCTTGGCCTTGAAGCGCTCGCCAGCGACAAGGTCCAGCCCGCCACGCGGGCGATGTGGCACGAGGTTGAGGACAGGGCGGCCATTGCGAGTGATCACGACTGTCTCACCCTGCTCAACGTGGCGAGCGAGTTCGACGAAGCGCTTCTTGGCTTGGCTGATCGAGACAGTAATCATGGTCGGAAAGAAAGCGGCTTCAGCGGAGGAGGGCTCGATTGCATCCCAGACACTCGCGAACCGCGTCAGCTCCTCCGAGCGAGGCACCGGACGCGATCGGGCAGGGTATGCCCATTTGGTTCCTCAACCCATTACGAAGGCCAGGGTTCACCCGAGCGCCCCAAACGTGCTATTCTTACCAATAAGCGATCGATCAAACGAGAAGTGCGAACCATGGCAGACACGGCTACGCTTTCAGCAAAATTCCAGATTTCGATTCCCAAGACAGTGCGGGAGGCGCAGCAATGGCGCGCGGGCCAGGAATTCGTTTTTATCCCAAAGGGTAAGGGAGTTCTTGTTATGCCAGTTCCGAAGCCTGAGGAGCTTCGGGGATTGGCAAAAGGGGCAAATCCAGAGGGATACCGCGACCGCTCCGATCGGTTCTAATGCGCCTCGTCGATACCTCCGCCTGGATCGAGTGGCTCATTGATTCCGAGACCGGAAAGGCAGTTGAGGCTGCGCTGCCTAAGCGAGACGAATGGCTCGTGCCGACGATCGTGCAGCTTGAGCTTGCGAAGTGGCTCACGCGTGAGGTTGGAGAGGACAAGGCCGACGAGGCGATCGCGTTCACCGAAAAATGCGTGGTGGTCGCTCTCGATACCAGGCTGGCGCTTGCGGCTGCTGAAGTCAGCGCGCGCCATAAGCTCGCGACTGCTGACGCCATCATCTACGCGACTGCCGAGGCCTATGGTGCTGACATCCTGACCTGCGACGTGCACTTTGAGGGCCTGCCCGGCGTGACGCTGATTGCCAAGGGTGGCGGTCAGACTCAACGGTAACAGCGGGGAAAGATGCCGTGCCTGGGATCTCCCATCCCGGTCGCCTGCTCAGGCGCGAACTGGCGGCTCGGAAGCTGAGTGCGAACCGGTTCGCACTCGATATCGGCGTCCCTTCGGGCCGGATCACCGATATCCTGAACGGCCGCCGCTCAATCGCTCCCGTGACGGCGGTGCGGTTCAGTCGTCACTTCGGTTAATCGCGCACAGTTTTGGCTCGACCTGGAAAGCCAGTATGACATTGCGGTCATTGAGCGAGACCGCGGCGAAGAGATCGCGAGACAGGTGCGACGGCCGGCGAATGTAGCGTGAGCGCTCGGTCGAGCGCGGCTCCGATGGGTGCTTCTCGTGCAGCTCGACGAAGGCGAACTTGCTCGTGCGATCGATGGCCACGAACAGGTAGAGCCGGCCGTCCTTGGTATGCACCTCGGCGATGTCGATGTGGAAGTAGCCGATCGGGTAAGCCTTGAAGCGGGAGCGCTTGGGCTTGTCCCCATCGGTGTCCGGCAGGCGGGCGATGCCGTGGCGCTGCAGGCAGCGGTGCAGCGATGAACGGGTGAGGTGCGGGATCGTGGCCTGCAGCGCGTAGAGGCAGTCGTCGAGCGGCAGCAGGGTATGCCGCCGGAAGGCAACGATGACCGCCTCCTCCTCGACGGACAACACCGTCGAGCGGGGCTGCTTGGGGCCCATTGGCTCGTCCGTGACCGTCTGGCGCTTTCGCCATTTCTGAACGGTCGTGGGACTGATCCCATAGCGCTTGGCCAGCGCCCTCACGCTCTCTTCACGAGCTTGGATGGCGCGACGCACTGCCTCTGTCGTGGTAGCGCTGCCATGGACAACCTGGCCCATAGCGCATCCCTCTCAGCATGGCTCAGCGTAACACCACACCGCAGGACAAAACATCTAAATCACCTCCGCGAGCGTCCACTCGGCCGTGCGCCAGGGGTCGAGAAAGAAGCGCAAGTAGCTGCCCCCTGCAGCTCGAGAATGGCGAGGTCGATGCGGGTCGACCGAGTATCGCGCAAGCGCTTGCGACAGCCATTGTGGTGGTTGAGCCGCTCGGGGCTGCTCACGCCGGCAGGGCGCTCCGGTTTAGCCTCGACCTCCATAACCTTCAGGGGCGGCCGCGACGGCCAGCATCTTGCGCACGAGGTCGGCATCGGTGGTCTTCTCGACGAGCGCGAGAAGGCCTATTCTGTCATGGTCATCGCCGTCTCTGCGTCAGGTTCAGCTCGCAGCCGAACCCTGAACCGATGCCCGGCAGTGAGCTCCCTGGCCGTGCGCTGTGCTCAGCAGGCTTCGCGCACGCCCGAAGCGGAACCTGCTAACGCCACTCACCGCGATGTCAGCAGGTGCCCCGACGAGTTCGTCATCCCACGGATTACATGTTTGAGGTCTACGATCCGCCCGCGCATACCGTGGTGCTCTCCATAGAACGAGAAGAGCCAAGGCTAGGCCCTCGACCGCAGCGGACATCGCCCGCGACCTCGCCGAGCAGAACCCGCGCCCCTTCAGCTGGACCGCTGACCCGAACCGCCTCCTCTTACGATCGCCCGCGGAAAGCAAACGCTAGAGTCGCTCCCACCAGCTCTCAAGAGAAAAAAAGGAAGCCGAGGGACGGTATTCATGTACGCACACAGTTTGGCCAATCACCCGAGCTCTAACTGGGAGCCGCTCGCCCATCATCTTGCGGCGGTGGGCGAGCGCGCCGCGGGCTTCGCCGAGCTTTTCGGCTGGGGCGAGGCGGCGCGCGTCGCCGGTCGCCTGCACGACATCGGCAAGTGCTCGGCGGAGTTCGCAGAATACCTGATGCGCGCCTCCGAGGGCGAGGAGGGCCTGCGCGGCCCGGACCACTCCACGGCCGGCGCCCGCGTTGCGGTCGAGGCGTATCCCGGCGTCCTCGGCAAGATGCTCGCCTTCGCCATCGCCGGCCATCATGCGGGGCTTGCCGACGGGGCTGATCTTGCCAGCCGGCTCGATCCGAAGAAGCGCGAGATCCCGCCTTTCCCGGGCTGGCAGGCCCATGCCGGCCCCCTGCCGCCGCCGGGAGCGCTGCGCTGCACGGGGGCGTTCCAGCGAAGTCCAGAGACGAACAAGGGCTTCGAGACGGCTTTCCTCGTGCGCATGCTGTTCTCCTGCCTCGTTGACGCGGATTTCCTGGAGACGGAGGCCTTCTACGCAAACGCGAAGGGCGAGACCATCGAGCGCGGCGGCCATCCCGGGCTCGAGGTGCTGCGGGACCGGCTGCGTGCCCACATGACCGCGATGCAGGCGACAGCGCCTATGACGGCGATCAACGCATTGCGCGCCGAGGTGCTGGAGCACGCGGTCGGGAAGGCCGAACAGACGCCCGGCCTGTTCACGCTCACCGTGCCGACCGGCGGCGGCAAGACGCTCGCCTCCCTGTCCTTCGCCCTCGAGCACGCCGTGCGGCATGGCCTGCGGCGGGTGGTCTACGTCATCCCCTTCACCTCGATCATCGAGCAGACGGCGGAGGTGTTCCGCGAGGCCCTCGGCACGCGCGAGGACATCCTGGAACACCACGCGAGCTTCGACTGGGAGCGGGCCGGCGCCGCCTTGCGCGACGACGCGGAAGGGGCCGACGGGCTCGCCAAGCTCCGCCGGGCCGCCGAGAACTGGGACGTGCCGGTGGTCGTCACGACGGCCGTGCAGTTTTTCGAAAGCCTGTATGCCAACCGGCCTTCCCGCTGCCGCAAGCTACATAACCTGGCGAAGAGCGTGATCGTGCTCGACGAGGCGCAGACGCTCCCTATCCGCCTGCTGCGCCCCTGCATGGCGGCGCTCGAGGAGCTGGCGCGCAACTATGGCGCCAGCATCGTGCTCTGCACGGCGACGCAGCCGGCCCTGCGCAAGATCGACGGCTTCCGGAACGGCTTCGAGATCGACGACGCGCGCGAGCTCGCGCCCGCGCCGAAGCGGCTCTATGCGGCGTTGAAGCGGGTCGAGGTGGAGCAGATCGCCGAGCCGGTCGCGGACGACCTGATCGCGGCGCGCTTCGCCGAGCAGGCGCAGATGCTGTGCATCGTCAACAGCCGGGCCCATGCGCGCGCCCTGTTCGAGGCCATCCGCCATCTGCCAGGCGCCACGCATCTCACCACGCTGATGTGCCCGCGACACCGCCGCGCCGTGCTGGCGAGGCTGCGCGAGCAGCTCAAGAGTGGCGAGCCCGTGCGCCTTGTGGCGACTTCGCTCATCGAGGCTGGTGTTGACATTAGCTTCCCCGAGGTTTGGAGGGCCGCCGCCGGGCTCGACTCCATCGCGCAGGCGGCGGGCCGCTGCAATCGGGAGGGGTTGCTGAGCCGCGGCCGGGTCATCGTATTTGAGCCCGTTGAGAGACAGGAGACGGGGCGACCGAAGGAGATTGAGGATTTTTGGCAGGCAGCCCGCCCTGTGCTTCGCCGGCACACAGACCCCCTGACGCTCGAGGCGGTGCACGCCTATTTCGGCGAGCTCTACTGGCAGAAGGGCGAGGCGGCGCTCGACGCGGCGCGGGTCGGCGACTATCCGGGCATCTTGCCGGCCATCGCCGAGCGCGCGCCGACGCTCGACTTCCCCTTCGCGAGTATCGCCGCGGCCTTCCGGATGATTGAGGACGTGATGGAGCCGGTGATCGTGCCGTGGCAGGCCGACCCTGACGATCGTGAGGCGGAGACCCTGCTCGGTCGCATCGCGGCGATGGAGCGTCCCCGCGGCTCCGATCTGCGGCGGCTCCAGCAATACACGGTCGCGATCCCGCCGAAGGTGCGGGAGGAATGGCTCGCCCGCGGCGTGCTGCGACCCGTTCATCCCGATCTTGGGGACGCGCTGCTGCGGTTCCACGACCTCGCCCATTACGACGAGGAGACGGGTGTCCGGCCAGAAGATTTCAACTTGCGGCTGCCGGAGACGAATGTAATCTCGTAGTGATCCTCAATCAATACGGAGCATTGTTGGAGCGTCATTAACAGGGAACTTGACATCGCGGTGAAGATCAACTCTGCTGGAGATGGCGGAGGCGATCCCATGCACCGAACCCACCGATTCCGTCTCAACCTGACAATCGGCAATATTGCCCTCGTGGGTGAGATTGAGTGGGAACCGCCATAGTCGCCATAGGCGCGGATCGAAACCCTGTGAGTGAAGCTCATCAATGGGCAAACTCCTGCCGGGCGACACCCGGCAGGACTCAGTTGGGGGCAATCGCATGGCCTACGGCGTTCGGCTGCGGGTTTGGGGGGAGCGCGCCTGCTTTACGCGGCCCGAGATGAAGGTGGAGCGCGTCTCCTACGACGTGATGACCCCTTCGGCGGCGCGCGGAATCCTCGAGGCGGTGCACTGGAAGCCGGCGATCCGCTGGGTCGTCGACCGCATCCACGTCCTCAAGCCGATCCGCTTCCAATCCTTCCGCCGCAACGAGGTCGGGGCCAAGATCCCGAGCGAGAAGGCGCGCCAGGCGATGCGCGCGGGATCGACCGCCGGGCTCGGCCTTGCGGTGGAGGACAATCGCCAGCAGCGGGCCACGACCCTCCTCGTCGACGTCGATTACGTGATCGAGGCGCATTTCGAGTTGGTGCCGGGCAAGGCCAAGGAGGATGACACCGAGGCCAAGCACATCAGCATGTTCAACCGCCGCGCCGCCACCGGCCAGTGCTTCCACCGGCCCTGCCTCGGCACGCGCGAGTTCGCGGCGGAGTTCGCGCTCATCCCCGAGGACGCCCCGATTCCCTCGTCCGCCCTGCCGCCGGACCAGCGCGACCGCGACCTCGGCTGGATGCTGCACGACATCGACTTCGCCAACGGCGGAACCTCGCGCTTCTTCCGCGCCCGCCTCAGCGACGGCGTCCTCGACGTGCGCCGCTGCCTCGAGGAGGGGGTCGCCGCATGACCATCCTCCAGGCGCTCGACCGCTATTATGATCGCCTCGCATCGCGCGACGATGTTGTGCCGGAGGGCTATTCTGTCGAGCCGATCGGCATCGTTCTTACCCTTGCTCCTGATGGGTCTCTGGTGGATGTGGAAACCAGACGGGATGAGAGCGGAAGGAAAGGTAAACCGGAGCGCGTTCCAAAGTGGTTTGGGCGCTCTGGTACAGGATCGACCCCATTCTTCTTATGGGATAACACTGCATATGTGCTCGGCGTGAGTACCAAAGACTCCGCCAAGACAAAGCGCGATCATGAGGCGTTCAAAGCGCTTCACCGTATCGCTTTAGCTGAGACGGAGGATCCGGGCCTCCTCGCTTTGCGCCGCTTTCTTGACCGCTGGACTCCTGATCAGTTCGTCGAGCCTCGCTTCAAAAGCGACTTCCTGAAATTCAATGTAGCTTTCCGCCTAGACGGTGAGCAGCGCCTCATTCATGAGAGGCCGGCGGCGGCCGAGTTGATCAATAAACTTCGGCTTGCTTCCAAGGCGGATGCCTCGCCCAAGAGATCGCGTGGAGATGCGGAGGGGGCTCACTCGGCCTTCTGCCTGATTACGGGGAGATACCTGCCGACGGCGCGATTGCACCCCAAGATCAAAGGGGTTGACGGAACTGCCTCACCCGAGGTGCCGCTGGTGTCCTTCAATGAGGATGCGTTTGAATCATACGGCAAGACCCAGGGGGACAATGCGCCGACATCTGAGGTGGCTGCTTTCCGGTATACGGCAGCCCTGAACCGACTTCTTGATCGCAACGCCTCGCGCAATCGTATCAAGATCGCTGATGCCACAGTCGCCTTCTGGGCTGAGGCTTCTGACGTTGGTGAAGAAGCTGCGGCGGCAGCCGAGGACTTTTTTGCATCTTTGATCAATCCTTCCGCAGGCACGGCTACGGACGATGCGGCTGAATCCGTGAAACTGCGGGACGCCCTCGACGCCGTCGCCAAGGGGCGGCCGCTGCAGGCGCTCGACCCGCAGCTGGTTTCCGGCACGCGCTTCTATGTGCTCGGCCTCAGCCCCAACGCCGCACGGCTGTCGGTGCGGTTCTGGCTGGAGGATACCTTAGAGCACTTAGCGGAGCGGCTCGGCGCGCACTACCGCGATCTCGCCCTTCAGCCCAAGCCCCGCGACTGGGGCGACGCGCCCACCGTCCAGCGCCTCCTCGTCAAGACGACCGCTCTGCAGGAGAAGTTCGACAACATCCCGCCGCTCCTCGCGGGCGAGGTGATGCGCGCCGTGCTCAGCGGCACACCGTATCCGCGCACCCTGCTCGGCGCCGCCATCATCCGACTGCGCGCCGGCGACAGCCCCGCCTCGGGGTGGCACGCCGCCGTCGTTAAGGCCTGCATCAACCGCAACCCCGCCGAAAAGGAGAAGCTGCCCGTGGCGCTCGATCCGAACCATCCGAGCCCGGCCTATCAGCTCGGCCGGCTTTTTGCCGTTCTGGAGGCGGCCCAGTACGCCGCCCTCGGCCGCGTGAACGCGCCCATCGGCGACCGCTACTACGGCGCCGCCTCGGCGACGCCCGCGCGCGTCTTCGGCCCCCTGCTGCGTGGCCTGCAGAACCACATTTCGGATGCCCGCAAGCGGGGCCGCGGCGGGTGGATTGAGCCGAAGGTCGCCGAGATCATCTCCAAGCTGCCGCCAGAACTGCCGAGAACGCTTCGGCTCGAGGACCAAGGCCGCTTCGCGGTGGGCTACTACCACGAACGCGCGACGCGCTTCGATCAGGCTGACACAACGAAAGAGAACGAGGGGGAGACCAAGAATGAGCGGTAACGGCGCCCTGACCCGGCGGCACGAGTTCGTCCTGTATTTCGACGTGACGAACGGCAACCCGAACGGCGATCCCGACGCCGGCAACATGCCGCGCATGGACCCGGAGACCGGCCACGGGCTCGTCAGCGACGTGTGCCTCAAGCGCAAGGTGCGCAACTACGTCGAGAGCTTCGCCGCCCGCGAGGGCCGCGATGTGCGCCGCGATCGCATCTATGTCACCGAAGGAGCGATCCTCAACGAGAAGCACCGCGAGGCTTACTTGAGCGTTCGCCCGGACGACAGGGACGCCAAGACGGCCAAGAAGCTCACGCCTAAGTCCGACGAGGAGGCACAGAGCGTCCGCCGCTTCATGTGCGACAACTTCTTCGACATCCGCGCCTTCGGCGGCGTGCTGTCGACGGGCATCAATGCCGGCCAGGTGCGCGGCCCCGTGCAGCTTGCTTTCGCTCGTTCGGTCGAGCCGATCCTGCCGCTCGAGGTCTCGATCACCCGCATGGCGGCGACGAATGAGGCGGAGAAGAAGGCGCGCGAAGAGGGTGAGGACGACGCCGAGAAGCGCGGCGACAAGCGCACCATGGGCCGCAAGCACATCGTGCCTTACGGCCTCTACCGCGCCCATGGCTTCGTCTCGGCGCCGCTCGCCTCTCATCCCATCAAGGGCACGGGTTTCTCCGACGCCGATCTCGAGCTTCTGTTCGAGGCTCTGCAGAAGATGTTCGATCACGATCGCTCGGCCGCGCGCGGCGAGATGGCGACGCGCAAGCTGATCGTCTTCCGGCACGCTTCGGCGCTAGGCAACGCACCGGCCCATGCCCTCTTTGAGCGCGTGAAGACGCTTCGCGTCTACAAGGGGTCGGAACACGAGATCGGCGCCGCAGCCACCGACAACTGGCCCCCGGCCCGCAGCTTCGCCGACTATGTTGTGAAGCTCGACGGCAAGCCGGTGGAAGAGAGCTTCAAGCTCGTGGAGGTGGCCTGACGTTCGCGGCTCGACATGTCCGCTCTGCCCCCCGACCCCGCCGTCGAGGACGATCTCGTCCCGCTCTCGGCGCTGCAGCACTATCTGTTCTGCCCGCGGCAATGCGCGCTCATCCATGTGGAGGGGCTGTGGGCTGAGGATGGGGCGACGGCGGAGGGGCGCCTCCTGCACGAGCGGGCCGACGCCGGCCGGCCCGAGCGACGCCCCGGCGTGCGCATCGCGCGGGGGCTCGCCATCCGCTCCTTCGCCCTCGGCGTGGCCGGCCGGGCGGACGTGGTCGAGTTCCACAAGGGTCCCGATGGCGCGCCGCGGCCCTTCCCGGTCGAGTACAAGCGCGGCCGGCCGAAAGCCCACCGCGCCGACGAGGTGCAGCTCTGCGCGCAGGCCGTCTGCCTCGAGGAGACGTTCGGCGTCGAGGTCGCGGAGGGGGCGCTCTTCTACGGCGAGACGCGCCGCCGCCAGCCCGTCGCCTTCGATGCGCAGTTGCGCCGCCTCACGGCCGATGCCGCCGCCGGGGTGCGCGCCATGATCGCTCAGGCGCACACGCCGGCCCCGGTGCGCACGCCCGCCTGCCGCCGCTGCTCGCTCGAAAGCCTGTGCCAGCCCCGGCGGCTCGAGAAGCCGCCCCGGGTGGCCCGCTGGCTCGCGGCGCAGATCGAGACATGAGGGTCGGCGCATGCGACGCATGCTCAACACGATCTACGTGACGAGCGAGGACGCCTGGCTGCGCAAGGACGGGGCCAATCTCGTCGTCGAGGTGGGCGGAGCCGAGCGCGGCCGGGCGCCGCTGCACATGCTCGATGGCGTCGTCAGCTTCGGACGCGCCGGCGCCTCCCCGGCGCTGTTGGCCGCCTGCGCGGAAGCCGGCATCACCGTCTCGCATCTCGATCCGAACGGCCGTTTCCTGGCGCGGATCGAGGGCAAGCGCAGCGGCAACGTGCTCCTGCGCCGCGCCCAGTTCCGGCTCGCCGACGATCCGGCGCGGCGGGCGGAGATCGTGCGCAGCATCGTCGCGGCGAAGGCGGCGAACCAGCGCGCGGTGGTGCGCCGGGCGCTGCGCGACCACGGCGAGGCCATGGGCGCGGACGCGCGCGCGGCGCTGGAGGCAGCGGAGCGCCGCCTGACCGACGTGGCGCGCCGCACGCTCGCCGCGGCAAGCGCCGACGCCCTGCGCGGGCTCGAGGGGGAGGCGGCGCTCGTCTATTTCGGCGTTTTCGCCCGTCTCGTGCGCGTCGACGACCCGGCCTTCGCCTTCGGCGGCCGCTCGCGCCGCCCGCCGCTCGACCGCATGAACGCGCTTCTGTCCTTCCTCTACGCCCTGCTTGGACACGACTGCCGCTCGGCCCTCGAGGCGCACGGGCTCGACCCGCAGGTCGGCTTCCTTCACACCGACCGGCCGGGCCGCGCGGGGCTCGCCCTTGATCTCATGGAGGAGCTGCGCCCCGTGCTGGCGGACCGCCTGGCGCTGAGCTTGGTCAACCGCCGGCAGGTCGACGCGGGCGACTTCGTCGTGGAGGAGGCGGGCGGCGTGCGGCTGACGGATGAGGCGCGCAAGCGCGTTCTCGTCGCCTGGCAGGAACGCAAGCGCGACGAGCTGCGTCATCCCTTCCTTGATGAGTCGATGCCGCTCGGCCTTCTGGCGCATGCGCAGGCCCAGCTTCTCGCGCGGCATCTGCGTGGCGACCTCGACGGCTATCCCGCCTTCATTTGGAAATGAGCCGCCGATGCTGATGCTCGTCACCTACGACGTGAGCACCGAGACGCCGGCCGGCCGGCGCCGCTTGCGGTGCGTGGCGCGCGCCTGCCTCGATTTCGGCCAGCGGGTGCAGAAATCGGTGTTCGAATGCGAGGTCGACCCGGCGCAGTGGACGGCGCTGCGCGCCCGGCTGACCGACATCATCGACCCGGCGACGGACAGCCTGCGCTTCTACCGGCTCGGCGCCGAGGGCCGCCGGCGCGTCGAGCACATCGGGGCCAAGCCCGCGCTCGACCTCGACGGGCCGCTCGTCTTCTGATCTTGCGATGGCGCATGCCCGTCCGACGGCGCCTGGCGCGCCGGCAGTCGCGCGAACGATAAGCGTGCAAGGCTTGCTTCGTCGATTCGCGCAACTTGGATTCATCGTTCCTTTCAGGTGCTTGGGAGGCGAGCCCTGCAATAGCTGCTCCGCCCCGCAGCCGCTCACTCTCCCGCTCGCGCGGACGTCGCTTGCCAGCCTTATTCGTCAATATGTTACAAGCGAGCGGTCGCCCCTCACGCAGGGGCGCGGATCGAAACAAGTCGATACGATCAAGATTGCTAATGGGGCGATCGTCGCCCCTCACGCAGGGGCGCGGATCGAAACTTGAAGCCAGCCACGGTGATCTGCTGGACGCGGGGTCGCCCCTCACGCAGGGGCGCGGATCGAAACAAGCTTCTCGGCTCGGGCCTTCTGGGCGGCGAGGGGTCGCCCCTCACGCAGGGGCGCGGATCGAAACACCTCACCCTCGATCATGCGCAGCGTCTCGCGCAGTCGCCCCTCACGCAGGGGCGCGGATCGAAACCGGCAGGGTTACGCGAGAAAAACACGGGAATTATTGTCGCCCCTCACGCAGGGGCGCGGATCGAAACCGGTTCCAGAACGTTGTGGAGCGCTTGCGGGCCAGGTCGCCCCTCACGCAGGGGCGCGGATCGAAACTCGGAGGGGCTCGCGTCCCAGGCGGCAAGAATGGTCGCCCCTCACGCAGGGGCGCGGATCGAAACGCCGCCGTGGCCTGCGCACTCTGCCTCAGCTGGGGTCGCCCCTCACGCAGGGGCGCGGATCGAAACCTCCTATTGCCGAAACGCCGGCTGCAGGCGGCAAGTCGCCCCTCACGCAGGGGCGCGGATCGAAACAAAGCGCTCGACTGATAGCTGAATGTGCCATCGAGTCGCCCCTCACGCAGGGGCGCGGATCGAAACACGTATCCGATCAAGCGCTTGCCGCCCCACCAGGTCGCCCCTCACGCAGGGGCGCGGATCGAAACGTCTCAGGGCGAGTTTGTCACGCCACCCCGTCACGGTCGCCCCTCACGCAGGGGCGCGGATCGAAACTGCCGCCCACCGCTGCCGGGCCCACGCGGTGCTGGTCGCCCCTCACGCAGGGGCGCGGATCGAAACCACAGAGCTCAATGTTGACATCCTCCCCGCCCTGTCGCCCCTCACGCAGGGGCGCGGATCGAAACCGGTCTAGGGCCACGCGGGTCCAAAATCCAAGGGTCGTCGCCCCTCACGCAGGGGCGCGGATCGAAACGTGTCCCGCCGTCAATGAGCGCGTCGTATGCCGGGTCGCCCCTCACGCAGGGGCGCGGATCGAAACCACAAGTCTGGCGCTTCACCAACAACGTGATGCCGTCGCCCCTCACGCAGGGGCGCGGATCGAAACCGGTTGATCGGCACGACTCGGCCATCCTGTCCGGGTCGCCCCTCACGCAGGGGCGCGGATCGAAACCGCTGCGGGACGTGGTGCGCGCCGAGAACGAGGCGGTCGCCCCTCACGCAGGGGCGCGGATCGAAACTCCCTCACCATGTTTCCCGGAAAACCCTTCACGCGTCGCCCCTCACGCAGGGGCGCGGATCGAAACTTCAATACTCTCGCGCCTGGAGAAGGCGTAGAGGGTCGCCCCTCACGCAGGGGCGCGGATCGAAACGGTTTGATAAGGGGCGGCTTCGCCAAGGAAGCAGGTCGCCCCTCACGCAGGGGCGCGGATCGAAACCCGCCCTCGATGAGCGGCCGATCCGGCGCGGCGGTCGCCCCTCACGCAGGGGCGCGGATCGAAACACCGACCGCGATGTCATCGAGGCGCTTGCGGCGGTCGCCCCTCACGCAGGGGCGCGGATCGAAACTTACGCAGAGGGTGCTTGTTGGAGCGTCCTAGCTGGTCGCCCCTCACGCAGGGGCGCGGATCGAAACAAGGCTCCAGAGGCTCGGTGGCACGGGGCGGGGCCGTCGCCCCTCACGCAGGGGCGCGGATCGAAACGTCTTGTGGCGGACGGTGATGGCGGAGCGTATGGTCGCCCCTCACGCAGGGGCGCGGATCGAAACGTCTGGCCAAGCCGCTTGCGCCACGCCTTGAGCGTCGCCCCTCACGCAGGGGCGCGGATCGAAACGCGCGGATGCGGTAGGTGCCGAGTTGCACACCATCGTCGCCCCTCACGCAGGGGCGCGGATCGAAACCTCAATACGCAGCCCTATGCCCGCAAGATCGAGCGGTCGCCCCTCACGCAGGGGCGCGGATCGAAACCCATGGCGGCCTCGCGAGCATCCGCCCCGGCCTCGTCGCCCCTCACGCAGGGGCGCGGATCGAAACGCGTCGCTCATCCTCTCGTCTCCTCGCTCTTGGGTCGCCCCTCACGCAGGGGCGCGGATCGAAACCGATTCCTCCATCACCAAGCGACGAGCATGATCGTCGCCCCTCACGCAGGGGCGCGGATCGAAACAATGCCTCGCACGCGCCTGCCATTTCGGCCTGGTCGCCCCTCACGCAGGGGCGCGGATCGAAACCGTGACAGGAGCCCGTTCACATGGCGAACCTTCGTCGCCCCTCACGCAGGGGCGCGGATCGAAACCGATGGAAAGAGCGCTTGAGCGCTTGGCACGGCAGTCGCCCCTCACGCAGGGGCGCGGATCGAAACATCGAGCGTTTCGGTCGGAACCGGTGCCAAGGAGGTCGCCCCTCACGCAGGGGCGCGGATCGAAACCCTGCCCAAGAACCCCAACGGCCCAAGCGAGCCTGTCGCCCCTCACGCAGGGGCGCGGATCGAAACCGGAAATCCTTGGCCGCGTCGTGCCGCAGGTGCGTCGCCCCTCACGCAGGGGCGCGGATCGAAACATGGGATGCTCCGTTGTGATGATCATGCCGCGCGGTCGCCCCTCACGCAGGGGCGCGGATCGAAACCCGCCACTCTTAGGCGCGTCCTTGGCGTTCCCGCGTCGCCCCTCACGCAGGGGCGCGGATCGAAACAATCCCCACGCCCCCTGTGCGCCCCGATGAGTTGGTCGCCCCTCACGCAGGGGCGCGGATCGAAACCGCCGACCGCGATGCCGAGCACCGGCACGTTGCGGTCGCCCCTCACGCAGGGGCGCGGATCGAAACATCGTGCCCGCGAATACAAAGCCATCCGGAAACGGTCGCCCCTCACGCAGGGGCGCGGATCGAAACGGCCGGGACGCGTGGCGGGTCGCCTTAAGCGGCGGTCGCCCCTCACGCAGGGGCGCGGATCGAAACCGACATGACGATGCTCCAAATGAAAAGGGCGCCGTCGCCCCTCACGCAGGGGCGCGGATCGAAACCGCGATGGATGCACCCACGACCTCGGCAGCCCTGTCGCCCCTCACGCAGGGGCGCGGATCGAAACAAGATCGTGGCCGCCGACAAGGCGGATGCCAACGGTCGCCCCTCACGCAGGGGCGCGGATCGAAACAGTATGTAACGAGCGGAGCGAGCGAAGTTGAAAGTCGCCCCTCACGCAGGGGCGCGGATCGAAACATGTGCACCCCATGGCGACGGCCTATGAGGCCGGGTCGCCCCTCACGCAGGGGCGCGGATCGAAACTGCCCGCGGACCTCATATGCACCCTCTGGCACGTGTCGCCCCTCACGCAGGGGCGCGGATCGAAACATTCGGTTCGGCGGGTCAACGAGATCGTGGCGGGTCGCCCCTCACGCAGGGGCGCGGATCGAAGCCAACGCCGGACGAATGTCACGCTCCCACCGCATGGTCGCCCCTCACGCAGGGGCGCGGATCGAAACTCGATGGACGTGCCGGCCGCGATGAAGGTGTCGGGTCGCCCCTCACGCAGGGGCGCGGATCGAAACATGGCGGGGCTGAGATTGGTGTTGATGGCGTGCGGTCGCCCCTCACGCAGGGGCGCGGATCGAAACGACCCGCCGACCATCCTGCGAGCGGAGCGCGATGTCGCCCCTCACGCAGGGGCGCGGATCGAAACGCCCGCGCTTTCGACGGGGGCGCCATGCGCCGCGGTCGCCCCTTACGCAGGGGCGCGGATCGAAACGGGTGTCCCGGGCGGCGCAGGTATATCCTCACATGTCGCCCCTTACGCAGGGGCGCGGATCGAAACCCCGCCCTGCCCCGGCAGCATGATGATGATGTTGTCGCCCCTTACGCAGGGGCGCGGATCGAAACGGACGTGAACACGCCGATCAGCCTTGCCAAGCAGGCCGCCCCTCACGCAGGGGCGCGGATCGAAACACGCTCACGGCCCCGAAAGCGTCGCGCGGTCGCGTCGCCCCTCACGCAGGGGCGCGGATCGAAACTTGTAGCTGTCGAGGTCTATGACCATGAGGTTGGTCGCGCCTCACGCAGGGGCGCGGATCGAAACGTCTCCCCGCACGCCTCGCACCGGAAGTCCGGCGTCGCCCCTACGCAGGGGCGCGGATCGAAACCTTCATCCCGGTCGCGAACATCCACGTTCCGTCTAGGCATAGGGTAAGGCAGGATCGCGGCTCAGAGGTCTCGGCACGGCGGATATTCCGTTCTCTTGGAAGGCTCGCTGAACTTCGGCGAGCACTCTCTTCCTGATCTGGAACTGCTTGCCGGCGCGCGCCTTGAACTTGCCCCGAACGACGAGGGTGCCGTCCTCCACCGCCGCGATGCCCTGGCTTTTGAACGTCTCGATCAGATCGGGGGCGAGCTCAGGGTCGGCTGCGATCTCTTGCCCGATCTTCTTGAAGAGCTTGCGCACCTTCTCGACATCGGTCTCGAAGGCCACACGGAAGGCGAGCTTCTCGATAACCCAGTCCCGGCTGAAGTTCAGGATCTTGCTGATCTGGCCGTAGGGAATGGTGGCCAGCGCCCCGCGCGGATGACGCAGCGACACCGAGCGGATGGAGATTTTCTCCACCGTGCCTTTGGCGCCCGAGGTCTCGATGTACTCGCCGAGACGGAAGGCGTCGTCGGCGAGGAAGAACAGCCCTGAGACGATGTCCTTCACCAAGGTCTGAGACCCGAAGCCGATGGCGAGGCCGAAGACGGACAGGCCCGTGATCAGCGGCCACACATTAATGCCGAGCGCGAGCAGGGTGGTGAGCGCGGCGAGCGCCGCCAGACTTGCCTTCGTGGCGCCGGCGATCAGCGGCAAGACGGTGCCAAGCCGCGAGCGGGGAGCCTGGCCGGCCTCGTCGTCATGGGACGTAGCCGCAGAGGTTTCAGTAAGGAGCGCCCGCTCCACCGCCACCCCGATGGCGTTCCATAGATAGGCAGCGATCAGCGCGATGCCCGCGATCTCGATAGCCGGCCATGCGAGCACCGATGGGTCGGCGCCCGCCGCGATGACGACGGGCGCACCCCAGACCACGAGCAGGGCCGCCGCCGCGGCGGCCAGGAACATGAAGCGTGCCGTCCGCACCGCGGCCGCAATCCCAAGCGGAATGCTGTGCGAGCGGCTGGCGGCGCCCGACCAAGCCTTGATGTGGCTGTCGAGATGGGGGCCGAGCAGGATGAGAAGAATCGTCAGCAGGAGGGCGAGCGGGCGCAGGGGCCGGCCGAGCGTGGCCGCGATCTGGGCCAGCACCAGGCTGGCAACGATCAGGGCCGGCGCGAGCGCGGGCCAAGCGCGCGCGAGCAGGACGCGCAGGCGCGAGCGCGGCCTTGGGCCGGCAAGGGCGAAAGCGAGATTTCGGCGCGAGCGGGCATACGCGACGATGATGAGCGCAGTCACCGGCACGACGGCTCCGAAAAGCCCGACGGCATCGCGCAGCCCGGCCCCGGCCCCGAACAGCCGAAGACCGTAAAGCACGGCGACCGCAAACAGGGCCCAGTACACCACCGCATCGATCATCCGCCGAAACGAGCGCAGCCCCGGGTGGTGCCGCGAGCGTAGGGGCGAGGCCGGCGCGCGCAGGGCCGCGGCGGTTGCGGCGCAGGTCAATCCGCTCAGGCTCCCTGCGAATGCGAAGCCGCGCAGAACGCGCTGGACCAGGGGCTCTCCCGCGCCGAGCCATTGAGCAAGGAGAGCGCCGGCGAGGAAGGAGGCCGCCGCCGCGCCAGCGGCAAGCCCCAGCGCCGGCCCGGAGCCAGCCTCGGCTCGCCGCAGGCGGCTGGCGAGAAAGAACACGGCCAGGGTCGCGGCGCTCACGATCGGGATCGCGACGGCGAGGCTCAGAAAGGTCCAACCGGTCGCCGCGATAGTTCTCTCGAGTGCCGCAACATCATCAGGCCAATGGCTAAGCGCATCCATCCGCGCTCGAACGCCGGCCGCAAGGCGTGCGCCAAAGGCCTCGATGTGACCGAGGACGATCTCGGCAAGGTCGGTCCCGCCGTGCTGAGACGGCGCGGGTTCATCTACGGCCACTCGCGGCCCCTCCGCTCCCGCGCCGATGCCGGTCGCGTCGCTGCCATCCTAATCGAAACCAGATCTTATGGAGATGCACTCTGCGAGTCCCATTGGCGCCTGACCAAGATGGACCGAACGCCTCAGCCTTGCTTTGCATGCAAACCAGCCCTCGCTGGACATAGAGGCCGAACTGGGTGCAAATGGAGCGCCATGATATGCGACGGGCCGGTGAACGGAGTTGCAGGCCTTAGGCGGCTACAGCTTCGAACTCGGGACTTACCGGACGTCGCCCTGGCAGGAGTGATCGGCTACAGAGCGCTCGCGGCCGATTTCAGCCGTGGCGAAGGCCGACGTCGCAACGCGTTCGATCTCGTTCAGCATCCCCCGTTCTCGGGACAGGTATGAGATTCTGATCCGGAGGCGCTTAGGGAGTGAAGTTTTTGCGGCCCATGTTCCGTAGAGGGCCGATTAGGTTTGACCGACTCGAGTTGTTCTTCCTTCAAAAGACGAGGTTCGCCTTCCTTTTTAGCAAAAAGAAAACAACTTTGGCGGGGCGCCCTGATTATGAACAGGAGAGTCTCCGATGCGACAGAGAATGTTCCTGGTAGTCACGTCGAGTGCTGCGATTCTTGTTGGCGCATTCGCCGCATCTGCCACCGCGCAGGACTTGCGTAAGGACGCAACCGCCGCAACCAAGGCGGCCAATCAGAGGCTGCTCAACGAGTTGCCGTTTTCCGACAGATCGGATTTCGAGAACGCCCGCCGCGGCTTCATCGCTCCCCTACCTGCCGAAATCATCAAGGGCCAGAGCGGCAACGTCATCTGGAACCCGCAGCAATACGGCTTCATCAAGCCCGACGCCGCGGCCCCCGATACCGTCAACCCGAGCCTCTGGAGGTAGGCGCAGCTCATCAATCTCAGCGGCTTGTTCAAGGTTGCGGACGGCCTCTATCAGATCCGCAATCTCGACCTGTCGAACATGACCATCATCGAGGGGCGGGAAGGCATCACCATCGTCGATCCGCTGGTCTCGGCCGAAACGGCGAAAGTGGGCCTCGACCTGTACTACGCTCACCGGGAGCGGAAGCCGGTCAAAGCGGTGATCTACACCCACAGCCACGTCGACCATTACGGCGGCGTGAAGGGCGTGGTCAGCGAAGCCGACGTGGCCGCAGGCAAGGTCAAGATCTATGCTCCCGAGGGGTTCCTCGAAGCTGCCGTTGCCGAGAACGTCATGGCGGGCAACGCGATGAGCCGGCGCGCCAGCTACATGTACGGCAACCTGTTGCCGCCTGACGCCAAGGGCCAGGTCGGCGCGGGCCTCGGCACCACCACATCGGCCGGCACCGTCACGCTGATCCCTCCGACTGACATCGTGACGAAGACCGGCGAAAAGCACACGATCGACGGCCTGACTTACGAGTTCCTGATGGCTCCCGGATCGGAGGCGCCGGCAGAGATGCTCTGGTTCATCGAGGAGATGAAGGCCATCTCCGCGGCCGAGGACGCGACCCACACGCTGCACAACACGTACTCGCTGCGCGGCGCGAAAATCCGCGAGCCGCTGCCTTGGTCGAAGTACCTCAACGAGGTGCTGACGATGTGGGGCGGCAAGGCGGAGGTGATGTTCGCCCAGCATCACTGGCCGACCTTCGGCAATGCCGAGGTCGTCAAGCTCCTCAAGAGCCAGCGCGATCTCTACCGCTTCATCAACGACGAGACCCTGCGCATGGTGAACAAGGGCATGACCATGCGGGAAATCGCCGACTCCTTCAAAATGCCCCCCAGCCTGGCGAATGTGTGGGCGAACCGCGGCTATTACGGGTCGGTCTATCACAACGTCGCGGCGACCTATGTCCTTTATCTTGGCTGGTTCACGGGCAACCCGGCCACCTTGCATGAGCTACCCCCCGTCGACGCGGCCAAGAACTATGTCGAGTTCATGGGCGGAGCCGCGGTCGTTCTGTCGAAGGCGAAGCAAGCCTTCGACAAGGGCGAGTATCGCTGGGTCGCCCAGGTGGTCAACCACGTGGTGTTCGCCGACCCCAATAACCGCGACGCCAAGAATCTTCAGGCCGACGCGCTTGAGCAACTGGGCTACCAGGCCGAGTCGGGGCCGTGGCGCAACTTCTATCTCACGGGCGCCAAGGAGCTGCGCGAGGGCGTGACCAAGCTGCCGACCCCCAACACGGCCAGCCCCGATACCGTCAGGGCGATGACGCCCGAGATGTTCTTCGACTATCTCAGCGTCCGCGTGGACCGCACCAAGGCGGCCGACGCCAAGATTGCCTTGAATATCGACTTCGGCAACGCGGGCGGGAAGTATCTGGTCGAGCTGGAGAACGGCGTGCTCAACCATACCGAGGGCCGCCAGGCAAACAATGCCGACGCAACGGTGACGCTGACGCGGGATACGCTGAACAAGATCATCCTTCAGGAGACGAAGCTGGCGGATGCGATCGGCGCCGGAGAGGTCAAAGTCAGCGGCAACCAGGCGAAGCTGAACGAGCTGGTCTCCTATCTCGACAACTTCGAGTTCTGGTTCAGCATCGTCACGCCGTAGCAGCAGCGCATGGCATCAGGATCGATCCGGGTTCCGCCCATGGGGGCGGAACCCTTGCATAAGGGCGAAGGCGCACCAGGAACACGCGCCCAATCCGGGAGGCTCCCCTCCCGTCATTCTTTTCCTGGCGGTGGTCGCTCTCGTCGCTCATGGCGTCGTTGCCGTGTGAGGCATCCCTTACGAGATCGCGAAGCGTCGAGGCTAAGTGCGCGGCGACGACCGTGGCGATGATCATGGCGGCGACGCCCTCAAACGCGCTGAAGCTCAGAGTGTCCTTTGCCGCGTGCCAGATCGCCACCGCACCGCCTCTAAGGAGTAAATCCGCGTCGGCCGGGCAACCCTTGCGCCTCCTTCAAGCCAGGCAGCGACTTACCCCCTTGCATCGGCAACTAATACCTCGCCGTAATGGCGGCTGGCGACGGGGCGGGACGATGTGCAACCCAGAGAGGAAATGAGATCTGCACAAAGCCGATGGTGCCTTGAAAGCGGTTCTCGACGTCGACCTCGCGCAGCACCTTGATGCGGGTTGAGACCGGCAGCTGCCCGATGGTGAAGTTGTACCCCACTGTGCCGCCGACGGCGGTGACTCGGCCCTTGTACGCCCCGAGGGTGGCGCCCGGGCCGCTATCACCGGTGATCTGCTGGTAGTGGCTGGCGAGGCGCAGGTCGACCTGGCGCAGCAGACCTTCGACCGGCAGCAGGAGCTGTTCGAGCGCAAGGTCGTCGCCCAGGCGAGCGTCGACACGGCGACGCGCAACCTCGAGGCCGCGCAGCAGAACCTCGCGGCGGCGGAGACGGCCGAGAGCCGGGCGCGGCTCGCCTACGAATCGAACATCGGCGACGTGAACACCTCGGTGGCGCAGGCGCAGCAGCAACTTGCGGCGGCACGCACCAATCTCGACGAGACGACCGTCACGGCGCCCTGCGACGGCTACGTCACCAACGTCAACATCCTCCCCGGCACCATCGTCAGCGCCTCGGCCTCGGTGATGCCGTTCGTGTGCGACCAAGACGAGGAGCTCAAGGGCAAGGTCATTGCCACCTTCGATCAGGGCGCTTTCCTCGCCGTACAGCCGGGCGAGCGCGCCGAGGTGATCTTCCCCATGTACCCGGGGCAGGTCTTCGCCGGACGAGTCGACAGCGTGGTCGACATCACCAGCGGCGGCACGCTGACGCCGAGCGGCATTCTTCCGACCGTGAGCCTGCCGACGAGCAGGCCGCGCTTCGCCGCGGTCATCAAGTTGGCCGATCCGAACCTTCGCCTCCCGGCCGGAGCGCAAGGCGAAGGCGCGGTCTACACGGAAAAGGTGCCATTCGCCGGCATGCTGCGCATGGGGTTTCTCAGGGCCGACACGATCCTGAACTACGTGGCTTGGGGAACGTAGCTGATCGATCGGCGAGATCACCAGCGCAGCGTAGCGCGTGCACCGAGACCCTCGCGTCAGCCAAGAGCCTCTCGTGTCGGTCGGCAGATGACGCACAATCTCCGCGAACTGCGCGTCGGTGGGTCAGAAGTGATCCCAATTCATCAGCGGCCTCCTCTCAGAGGGCGTAACTCACAAAACCCTTGCTGCCTCAAACCGCTTCATGGGTCCGGACCCTAACTCAGCTTTGTAGAACCTGACGCACCCGATCGCGCCGCTGGACGAGCCTCGGTGAGCGGCTCGAGGCTGACGACGCAGGCCTGAGCCTCCACAAAGCTACGATCGTCGAGGAAACTTCTGCTGTACGCTACGCGGCCGCGAAGTCGTAACGGCGATTGGGGAACGAGGAGATCTCAGAACCAGCCTTCTCTGGAAGCGCGGTCCCTGCGTCCTCATGCCCAATCTGACCTCGGCTGAAGACGTGCCCTTGCAAAACGCCTCGCTCTCCCCATTTCCCATCTGGATGGATGGTGAGGGGATGGTCTAATGGCCGCCGACGTGCAGGAACTCCGGCCGAAAGCCGACAGCGAAAAGATCACCATCAATCTCGGCCATGTCGATCTCGGCCAGATCGACTTGCTGGTTCAGGAGGGTTTCTACTCAAATCGCACGGACTTCATTCGCACAGCGATCCGGAACCAGCTCGACCGCCACACCGATGCGGTGAAACAATCCGTCGCAAGACACCAGCTCGATCTCGGGCTGCGCCGGTACAGCCGAGCGGATCTTGAAGCCGTGCAAGCCGCCGGTGAGATGCTCCACATCCAGGTCCTGGGGTTGGTCGCCATTGCCCCGGACGTCTCTCCCGAACTTGCCCGGGCCACCATAGCCTCCCTTCACGTGCTTGGGGCCCTGCAAGCCAGCCCGGCAGTGAAGGCTGCGCTGAGGGATCGCATCCGCTGACCAAGCCGGTTCTGCCGCCCAAGACCCGGCCGAAATTCCCGACAGACCTACCCGGGAGGGAGCGGCAGCGTTCCCGCCTTCCCGAATTCCACGCCCATAAAGGATCAAGCCCATGAACCTCCCCCCGTTCGACATGATGGAGGCGACCCGCCTCACGCGGGAAGGCCGGCTCGAAGAGGCGATGGCCGTCATCCGCGGCGCGCTGGCCGGCGCCGGTGCATCGGTCGGCAGCATCGCAGACCCTTCTTGCGGAACTTCGCGCGAGCCGGCACTCCTCCTCCATAGGACGCCGCAGCCCACGGGCGCCGGAGCCGCCTGGATCTCATCGCTCGGCGATGCGCACTCTGCGCCTCGTCCTCACGATATGGGCGCGCGGCAGAGTCCCGGGTCCGTTCATGGCCTCCTCGACCGCATGGGACGGCTCGGCTCTGTCAGCGGGCCTGAGGGTCTCGTCGGTCCGGGAGTGAGCAGGGCACCTTCTCCGCCTCTGCCGGACGGTGCGCGATTTGATGAGCGCATCTTTTCCAACGAGGCAGGAAGCCGAGCGTACAAGCTCTACATTCCGAGCGGCTATAGGGGACAGGCGTTGCCCCTCATCGTAATGTTGCACGGGTGCACCCAATCGCCCGACGATTTCGCGGCCGGCACGCGCATGAACGAACTTGCCGAGGAGCAGCCTTTCCTCGTCGCCTATCCGGCGCAGGCCCAGTCAGCCAATCCGTCCAGATGCTGGAACTGGTTCAACACGGCCGACCAGCAGCGGGGACGTGGCGAGCCGTCGCTGATCGCCGGGATCACCCGTCAAATCATGCGCGAGTTCTCGGTCGATCCCGGCCGGGTCTATGTCGCCGGCCTGTCGGCCGGCGGCGCTGCGGCCGCCGTCATGGGCGCCACCTACCCGGACCTGTATGCCGCTATCGGCATCCATTCCGGATTGGCCTGCGGTGTTGCCAGCGACATGCCTTCCGCCTTCAAGGCCATGCGGCAGGGAGGGCTTCCCTCCGCAACGGGAGCGCGTCGGCCCGGGGCCGCAGGTGCTGTTCCGACGATCGTGTTCCACGGTGACCGCGACACCACCGTCAACCCGGCCAACGGCAGCCAAATCATCGCGCAGTCGATCGCCGCGGAACTGCGTGCGACCATCAGTTCCGGCCAGGCCCCGGGCGGAATGAGCTACACCCGTACGGTGCACGCGGACGAAAGCGGACGATCCATCCTCGAGCACTGGGTCCTCCACGGAGCCGGCCATGCGTGGTCAGGCGGCAGCCTCGCCGGCACCTACACGGAGCCGCGCGGGCCCGACGCGAGCCGCGAGATGCTGCGCTTCTTCCTGCAGCACGAGAGACGATAGGAGCCTCTCAGCGGAACAGAGGAGAGCGATCGTTCCAGCCAGGATGGCGATGGCGAGCGTCCGGTCGAGGGTCGACCAGCTGGCCGCGCCATGATTTCATTGTGACCTTCGCCCGGGGAGACACCGGCTGGATCATCCTTGATACGGGCAGCAACCTCGAAACCGGGACGGCGGCCGCCGAGCTTGTCAGCCAGCATCCGGCACTTGGCGTCGTTTACAGCCCCAGCCACGGCGATCATTGTGGCTTGTCGGCGAGGCGGATGTTCGCGCGGGCAGGGCGAGCAACCCGCGACACGAGTGGAGAACGGCCGATGCTCTGGCAATCCGCGATGGCGCTCATGGTCCTCGCCGCGCCCGCCCTGGCGCAGGAGGCTAAGCCGCACCCCCCGCAGGAGACCTTGATCCGCAATGTGCGCGTGTTCGACGGCCGGAGCGACCGGCTGTCGGGGCCGACCGACGTGCTGGTGCGCGGCAACGCCATCGCGGCCATCGGGACGGGACAGCAGGCATCCGCCGGCGCGGCCCTCATCGAGGGCCACGGCCGCACGCTGATGCCGGGCCTCATCGACGTGCACGTGCATCTGACTTTCTCCGCCATGCCGCTCCTCGCGCTGTTCCAGCCGGACCTCACGCCGGAGACGGCGGAAGGGGAGGCGGCGCGGGCGGCCGAGACCATGCTGATGCGCGGCTTCACCGCCGTGCGCGACGCGGGCGGGCCGGTCTTCGGACTCAAGGCGGGCATAGACAGCGGCAACTATCGCGGCCCTCGCGTCTGGCCATCGGGCGCGACCGTCAGCCAGACCGCCGGCCATGGCGACTTCCGGACGCCGAACGAGCCCTCGCGGCGCTTCACCGGCCAGCTCTCGCGAGCCGAGCGGCTGGGAGCCACCTTCATCGCCGACGGCCGGGACGAGGTGCTGACGGCAGTGCGCGAGAACCTCCGCTTCGGCGCCAGCCAGATCAAGCTGATGGCGGGCGGCGGCACGAGCTCCGAATACGACCCGCTCGACGTCACGCAATACACGCTCGACGAGATGCGCGCGGCGGTCGAGGCGGCCGAGGATTGGGGCACCTATGTGATGGTCCACGCCTATCATCCGCGCGCTGTGCGGCGAGCGGTGGACGCGGGCGTGAAGGTCATCGAGCATGGCCAGATGCTCGACGAGGACACGTTGCGTCTTCTGGCCGAGCGCGGCGTCTGGCTCTCGCTGCAGACGCTCATGGCCGGCTCGCCCAACATGGCCGAGGCGCGCCGCATCAAGCGCCGGCCGGTCATCGAGGGTCAGGAGCGGGTCTGGCCGCTGGCGAAGCAATTGGGCGTGAAGCTCGCCTGGGGGACGGACTTCCTGTTCGAGCCCGAGATCAACGCCGCGCAGAACGCCTATATCCTCAGGCTCAGGGCTTGGTTCACCCCGGCCGAGATCTTGAAGCTCGTCACCTATGACAACGCGCAGCTTCTGGCGCTCTCGGGCGCGCGCAGCCCCTATCAGGGCCGGCTCGGCGTAGTCGAGGAAGGGGCGCTCGCGGATTTGATCCTGGTGAACGGCGATCCCCTCGCCAATCTCGAACTGATCGCCGACCCGGCGAAGAACTTCGCGGTGATCATGAAGGACGGCCGCATCTTCAAGAACCAACCCTGAGCGCCCGGCGAAAACAGGCTGCGCCGGACCGGCTTGCGGTTCATCCTGCCGCTCACGCCGGGGCCTCCAAGGAGACGCAAGGCACCCCCTGATCGATTGCTCTTCCGAACGCCGGCATGATGCCAGTCTGCGTGCTTGCTGGTCGCGAGATGTGGCGCGTCTTCGGTTCCTCGCACCCCGAGCGCGTCCTGAAACACCGGATTACCGGTCCTTGGGATCGGTGATGTCCTCAATCCAGGTGAGCGCCTTGACGCCCTGCGGGAAGCCGAGCGTCGGGATGGCGAGGAGCGCCACGTGCTTGAGCTCCTCCTTGGCCAGGCCGTCCGCGAGCGCGCGCCGGGCGTGGGAATGCACGGCCCCCTCGGACAGAGTGCCGACGGCGAGCGCGAGCTTCACGAGGCGGGCCGTGCGCCCGTCGAGCGGTCCGGCCTCCGCACAGGCCTTGCCGAGGGCCGAGAAGGCGGTCCACACCTCGGGATAGGTGCGGGCGACGTCGCCGGCGCCGGAGGGAAGGTCTTCGGGCTTCTCGGCCATGCTGTCTCTCCGTCAGGCATTCATCCTTCGGCCGCCTTGTCCGGCGGCCGGCTTTCATCAAAGCGCGAGGCGCCGGAAGGTTCTCGCCCGCCCGCGCGCCGCCTCCGGGGAATCCCTTAAGGACGAACACGAGCAGGGCGGGAATCGGTCCGCAAATTGACTTAACGCAATCTCGGAACGCCCGGAAAGACGGATCGCTGGCCGCGAGCGAAGTTCCCGCTCGTCAGGGCCAGGACCATGATGACCTCCCCTCCCGTGTCGACCAGCGACCAGAGCCGGGCGCTCTGGGCGTCGACCATCGCCTTCACCGTCTGCTTCGCCGTCTGGACGATCTTCTCGATCATCGGCGTGCGCATCAAGCAGGAGCTCGGCCTCACCGAGACCCAGTTCGGCCTCCTCGTCGGAACGCCGATCCTCACCGGATCGCTGATCCGCGTCGGGCTCGGCATCTGGACGGACCAGTATGGCGGCCGGCGCGTGTTCTCGATCGTCATGCTCGCGGCGGCGATCGCGACCTTCCTCCTGTCCTATGCCGACACCTATTCCGAGATGCTGCTCGCGGCGCTTGGCGTCGGCATCGCCGGCGGCTCCTTCGCCGTGGGCGTGGCCTATGTGTCGCGCTGGTACCCGCCGAGCAAGCAGGGCACGGCCCTCGGCATCTTCGGCGCCGGCAATGTCGGCGCGGCCGTCACCAAGTTCCTCGCGCCCTTCGTGCTCGTGGCCTATGGCTGGCAGACGGTGGCGCAGGTCTGGGCCGTCGGCCTCGCCGTCATGGCCGTGGCGTTCTGGTTCACCACGAGCGAGGACCCGGTGGTGGCCGAGCGCCGGCGCACCGGCGAGAAGCCGAAGAGCGCCTGGCTCGAGCTCGAGCCCTTGAAGAACGTCCAGGTGTGGCGCTTCTCGCTCTATTACTTCTTCGTCTTCGGCGCCTTCGTCGCCCTGTCCCTGTGGCTGCCGCGCTACCTGATCGGCGTCTACGGCCTCGACATCACCACGGCCGGCATGATCGCGGCGTTCTACTCGGTGCCGGGCTCGATCTTCCGCGCCTATGGCGGGCATCTGTCCGATCGCTACGGCGCGCGCCGCGTCATGTACTGGACCTTCCTGGTCTCGGTCGCCGCGACCTTCGTGCTCAGCTATCCGCCCACGGACTACGTGGTGAGGGGCATCAAGGGGCCGATCTCCTTCCACACCGAGGTCAGCCTGCCGGTCTTCATCGCCCTCGTTTTCGTCCTCGGCTTCTTCATGAGCCTCGGCAAGGCGGCGGTCTACAAGCACATCCCGGTCTACTACCCGAAGAACGTCGGCGCGGTCGGCGGGCTCGTGGGCATGATCGGCGGTCTCGGCGGCTTCATCCTGCCGATCGCCTTCGGCGTGCTCAACGACCTCACCGGCGTGTGGACGAGCTGCTTCATGCTGCTCTTCGTCCTCGTCGCCGGCGCGCTGCTGTGGATGCACCTCGCCATTCGCGCCATGGAGCGCGGCGCGGCCGGGGCGGAGCTCGCCAAGCTCCCCGAGCTCCCCGAGATGCAGGAGATCCATGGGCCGAAGCAGGTCGGCGCCCTTGCGGGCAAGACCATCGAGGACTGGCGGCCGGAGGACCCCGTGTTCTGGGCCGAGAAGGGTCGCGCCATCGCGCGGCGCAACCTGTGGATCTCGATCCCCTGCCTCCTCCTGTCCTTCGCGGTCTGGATGGTCTGGTCGGTGGTCGTGGCCAAGCTGCCGGCGGTGGGCTTCAAGTTCACCACCGACCAGCTCTTCTGGCTCGCGGCGCTGCCCGGCCTCTCGGGCGCGACCTTGAGGGTGTTCTACTCCTTCATGCCGCCCATCTTCGGCGGGCGGCTGTGGACCACCATCGCGACCTGGTCGCTCATGCTGCCGGCGGTCGGCATCGGCTACGCCGTCCGCGATCCGAACACGCCCTATGCGGTGTTCCTGGTGCTCGCGCTGCTGTGCGGCTTGGGCGGCGGCAATTTCGCCTCGTCCATGGCCAACATCTCCTTCTTCTTCCCGAAGGCGGAGAAGGGCAACGCGCTCGCCCTCAATGCGGGCCTCGGCAATCTCGGCGTCAGCGTCGTCCAGTTCCTCGTGCCGCTCGTCATCACCACTGGCGTGTTCGGCGCCATCGGCGGCGATCCGCAGACCGCGGTCGAGGGCGGCAAGACCACCCAGCTGTGGCTGCAGAACGCCGGCTTCATCTGGGTGCCGTTCATCGCCGCCTCGGCCCTCGCGGCCTGGTTCGGGATGAACGACATCGCCTCGATGAAGGCCTCCTTCGCCGAGCAGGCGGTGATCTTCAAGCGCAAGCACAACTGGATCATGTGCTGGCTCTACACCGGCACCTTCGGGTCCTTCATCGGCTACTCGGCGGGCTTCCCGCTTCTGGCCAAGACCCAGTTCCCGGAGGTGAACGCCCTGCAACTCGCATTCCTCGGCCCGCTCGTCGGCGCGGTGTCGCGCTCGCTGACCGGCTGGGTTTCGGACCGGTACGGCGGCGGCCGCGTCACCTTCTGGGTGTTCGTCCTGATGATGGCCGGCGTGATCGGCGTCCTCTACGGCCTTGCCGGGCACAGCTTCGCGGTCTTCTTCGCGAGCTTCCTGGTGCTGTTCTTCGCCACCGGCGTCGGCAACGCCTCCACCTTCCAGATGATCCCCGCGATTATGCGCAAGGAGGTGGCCCGGCTCGAGCCCCAGCTGTCTCCGGCGGAGCGGGTGAAGCAGGCGGAGAAGGAGGCGGCGGCGATCATCGGCTTCACCTCGGCGGTGGCTGCCTACGGGGCCTTCTTCATCCCGAAGGCCTACGGCTCCTCGATCGCGCTGACGGGAGGCGTGGAGGCGGCCCTCTATGGCTTCCTCGGCTTCTACGTGAGCTGCCTCCTGATCACCTGGGGCGTCTACACGCGCCGCGGCGGTCTGCTCTGGGACGTGGAGCGCAAGCAGCCCGTGCCGATGGGCGCCGCCGCGCAGCCGGCCGAGTGACCACGCCTCCGGACCCGGCGCCAAGCGGCGCCGGGCCCTCCGGGAAATCCCTTAGGCAAGCAACCTGAATTTCGCGGCCCAGATCCAACCCTTATCAGCCAGGACGAGCCACTCCACGGACGTGTCCTGCGGACCCTGAGGATCACCAGATGAGCCACTTCCTCGACCGACTGACCTTCTTCAACCGCGTGGTCGGCGAGTTCTCCGACGGCCATGGCATCACGACCAACGAGGACCGTCGCTGGGAGGACGGCTACCGCAAGCGCTGGCAGCACGACAAGATTGTGCGCTCCACGCACGGCGCCAACTGCACCGGCTCCTGCTCCTGGAAGATCTACGTCAAGGGCGGCATCGTCACCTGGGAGACGCAGCAGACCGACTATCCGCGCACGCGGCCCGAGCTGCCGAATCACGAGCCCCGCGGCTGCGCCCGGGGCGCGAGCTACTCCTGGTATCTGTATTCCGCGAACCGCGTGAAGTACCCGCTCATCCGCTCGCGGCTGCTCAAGCTGTGGCGCGAGGCGCGCACGCTGATGACCCCGGTCGCCGCCTGGGCCTCGATCGTGGAGAATCCCGAGAAGCGCAAGGCCTACACCTCGCGGCGCGGGCATGGCGGCTTCGTGCGCGCCACGTGGGACGAGGTCAACGAGATCATCGCGGCGGCGAACGCCTACACCGTGAAGACCTATGGGCCCGACCGCGTCATCGGCTTCTCGCCGATCCCGGCCATGTCCATGGTCTCCTATGCCGCCGGCGCGCGCTACCTGTCGCTCATGGGCGGCGTGTGCATGTCCTTCTACGACTGGTATTGCGACCTGCCGCCGTCGTCGCCGCAGACCTGGGGCGAGCAGACGGACGTGCCGGAATCAGCCGACTGGTACAATGCCGGCTTCCTGATCCTCTGGGGCTCGAACGTCCCGCAGACGCGTACGCCCGACGCCCACTTCTACACGGAGGTGCGCTACCGGGGCGCCAAGAGCGTCGTGATCTGCCCCGACTACTCGGAGGCCTCCAAATTCGCCGACATGTGGGTGTCGGTGAAGCAGGGCACCGACTCGGCCCTCGCCCTGGCCATGGGCCATGTGATCCTGCGCGAGTTCCACGTCGACCGCCAGGTGCCGTACTTCAAGGACTACGTGAAGCGCTACACCGACATGCCGATGCTCGTCCGGCTCGTTAAGCAGGACGGCAGGCTCGTGCCCGACCGCTTCGTGCGCGCCTCGGACGTGCCCGGCCAGCTCGGCGAGACCAACAATCCGGAGTGGAAGACGCTCGCCTTCGACGAGACGACGGGCGAGCTCGTGGCGCCGCTCGGCTCGGTCGGCTTTCGCTGGGGCGAGAAGGGCAAATGGAACCTCGAGGCCAAGCGCTCCGACGGCTCGCCGGTCGATCTGCGCCTCTCGCTGGAGAATGCGGCCGACAGCTTTGAGGAGGTGGCGTTCCCGTATTTCGGCAACATCGAGCATGACCATTTCGCGAGCTCCGACCACGGCAGCGTCCTCGAGCGCCGCGTGCCGGTGAGGAAGCTCGCGCTCAATGACGGCGAGGCGCTCGTCGCCACCGTCTATGACCTCTTCCTCGCCAATTACGGCATCGACCGCTTCGGCGGACCGAACGTGGCGAAGAGCTATGACGAGGATGTGCCCTACACGCCGGCCTGGGCCGAGAAGATCACCGGCGTGCCGCGCGACCAGATCATCACGGTGGCCCGCGAGTTCGCTCGCAACGCCGAGAAGACCAATGGACGCTCCATGGTCATCATCGGCGCCGCGATGAACCATTGGTACCACGTGGACATGAACTACCGCGGCGTCATCAACATGCTGGTGATGTGCGGCTGCGTGGGGCAGTCAGGGGGCGGCTGGTCGCATTACGTGGGCCAGGAGAAGCTCAGGCCACAATCCGGCTGGGCACCGCTCGCCTTCGCCCTCGACTGGGGCCGCCCGCCGCGGCAGCAGAACTCCACCTCGTTCTGGTACGCCCACACCGACCAGTGGCGCTACGAGACCCTCGACGTGAAGGAAATCCTCTCCCCCACCGCGCCGGCGGGCCCGTGGGACGGCGCCATCATCGACTACAACATCCGCGCCGAGCGCATGGGCTGGCTGCCCTCCGCGCCGCAGCTGAAGGAGAACCCGCTCACGATCGCCAAGAGGGCGGAAGCCGCGGGGCTCGAGCCGAAGGACTACGTTGCCAAGGCGCTGAAGTCCGGCGAGCTCACCCTCTCCTGCGAGGATCCGGACGATCCGAAGAACTGGCCGCGCAACCTCTTCGTGTGGCGCTCGAACCTGCTCGGCTCCTCCGGCAAGGGCCACGAGTATTTCCTCAAGCACCTGCTCGGCACCTCGCACGGGGTGCTCGGCAAGGACCTCGGGCCTGAGGGCAAGCGCAAGGCCAAGGAAGTCGTCTGGCACGACGAGGCGCCGCAAGGAAAGCTCGACCTCCTGGTCACGCTCGACTTCCGCATGTCGACCACCTGCGTCTACTCGGACATCGTGCTGCCGACCGCCACCTGGTACGAGAAGGACGACCTCAACACCTCCGACATGCATCCCTTTATCCACCCGCTGACCGCGGCCGTGGACCCGGTGTGGGAGTCACGCACCGACTGGGAGATCTACAAGGGCCTCGCCAAGGCCTTCTCCGAGGTTGCGCCGGAGGTGCTTGGGCTGGAGAAGGACGTCGTGCTCACCCCGATCATGCACGACACCCCGGCCGAGATCGCGCAGGCCCTCGACGTGAAGGACTGGAAGAAGGGCGAGGTCGAGCCGATCCCGGGCAAGACCATGCCGCAGGTGACAGTGGTCGAGCGCGACTACCCGAACCTCTACAAGCGCTTCACCTCGCTCGGGCCGCTCATGGAGAAGGCCGGCAACGGCGGCAAGGGCATGGCCTGGGACACCAAGCACGAGGTCGAGCTCCTCAAGGCGCTCAACGGCGTCGTGACGGAGGAGGGGCCGACCAAGGGCCTGGCCAAGATCGAGACCGCCATCGACGCCTGCGAGACGCTGCTCATGCTGGCGCCGGAGACCAACGGTGAGGTCGCGGTCAAGGCTTGGGAGGCCTTGAGCAAGGCCACCGGCCGAGAGCACGCGCACCTCGCCCTGCCCAAGGAGGACGAGAAGATCCGCTTCCGCGACGTGGTCTCGCAGCCGCGCAAGATCATCTCGTCGCCGATCTGGTCGGGGCTCGAGTCCGAGAAGGTCTGCTACAACGCCGGATATACGAACGTGCACGAGTTGATCCCGTGGCGGACGCTCACTGGCCGCCAGCAGCTCTACCAGGACCATCTCTGGATGCGCGCCTTCGGCGAGGGCTTCTGCGTCTACCGGCCGCCGGTGGACCTGAAGACCGTGAAGCCGATCCAAGGCAAGGTGCCGAACGGCGAGAAGGAGGTCGTCCTCAACTTCATCACGCCGCACCAGAAGTGGGGCATCCACTCCACCTATTCGGACAACCTCCTGATGCTGACGCTGAACCGCGGCGGGCCGGTGGTCTGGATCAGCGAGAACGACGCCAGGAAGGCAGGGATCGCCGACAACGACTGGATCGAGCTCTACAACGTGAACGGCGCGATCGCGGCGCGCGCGGTCGTCTCCCAGCGCGTCAAGGACGGCATGTGCCTGATGTACCACGCGCAGGAGAAGATCGTGAACACGCCGGGCTCCGAGATCACCCGCCAGCGCGGCGGCATCCACAACTCGGTGACCCGGGCCGTTCTCAAGCCCACGCACATGATCGGCGGCTACGCGCAGCAGTCCTACGGCTTCAACTACTACGGCACCGTGGGCTGCAATCGCGACGAGTTCGTGATCGTGCGCAAGATGACCAAGGTCGATTGGCTCGAGCGCCCGTTCGAGGAGAGGGGCCGGGCGACCGGTCCCGCGCTGCAGGCCGCCGAGTAAGGGGATGACGACGATGAAGGTCCGCGCTCAAATCGCGATGGTGCTGAACCTCGACAAGTGCATCGGGTGCCACACCTGCTCGGTGACCTGCAAGAACGTTTGGACGAACCGGGAGGGCATGGAATACGCCTGGTTCAACAACGTCGAGACGAAGCCCGGCATCGGCTATCCCAAGGAGTGGGAGAACCAGAAGAAGTGGAAGGGCGGCTGGAAGCGCCGCGCCGACGGCACCATCGAGCCGCGCATCGGCTCGAAGTGGCGGGTCCTGGCGAACATCTTCGCCAACCCGGACCTGCCCGAGATCGACGACTACTACGAGCCCTTCGACTTCGACTACGAGCACCTGCAGAAGGCGCCGGAGCTCGAGGCCTTCCCGACCGCGCGCCCGCGCTCGAAGATCACCGGCGAGCGGATGGAGAAGATCGAGTGGGGCCCGAACTGGGAGGAGATTCTCTCCGGCGAGTTCTCGAAGCGCTCCAAGGACGCCAACTTCGAGGGCGTGGAGAAGGAGATCTACGGCCAGTTCGAGAACACCTTCATGATGTACCTGCCGAGGCTGTGCGAGCACTGCCTCAACCCAGCCTGCGTCTCGGCCTGCCCGTCGGGGGCGATCTACAAGCGCGAGGAGGACGGCGTCGTTCTCATCGATCAGGACAAGTGCCGCGGCTGGCGCATGTGCGTCTCGGCCTGCCCCTACAAGAAGATCTACTTCAACTGGTCCTCGGGCAAGTCGGAGAAGTGCACGCTCTGCTATCCGCGCCTCGAGGCCGGCATGCCGACCGTGTGCTCGGAGACCTGCGTCGGCCGCATCCGCTACCTCGGCGTGGTGCTCTACGACGCCGACCGCATCGAGGCCGCCGCCTCTACCGAGAAGGAGGAGGACCTCTACGAGGCGCAACTCGACGTGTTCCTGAACCCGCACGATGCGCGCGTGATCGCGGCGGCCCGCGCCGAGGGCATTCCGGAGGCGTGGCTCGAGGCGGCGCGGCGCTCACCGGTCTACAAGATGGCGATGGAATGGAAGATCGCCTTCCCGCTCCATCCTGAATACCGCACCCTGCCGATGGTCTGGTACGTGCCGCCGCTCTCGCCCATCCAGTCGGCCGCCGAGGCCGGCAAGATCGGCGTCGACGGCGAGATGCCGGACGTGAAGTCCCTGCGCATCCCCGTGAAGTACCTCGCCAACCTCCTCACCGCCGGCAAGGAGGAGCCGGTCGTCGCCGGGCTCGAGCGCATGCTCGCCATGCGCGCCTACATGCGCGCCAAGACCATCGACGGGGTCATCGACGAGGCCCTGGCGAAGAAGGTCGGCCTTACCGGGGCTCAGGTCGAGGAGATGTACCGCATCATGGCAATTGCCAATTACGAGGATCGCTTCGTCATTCCGACGAGCCACCGGGAGTTCTCGATCGAGGACGCCTACGAGCTGCGCGGCTCTTGTGGCTTCTCCTTCGGCAACGGCTGCTCCGGCGGGACGACCGAGACCAACCTGTTCGGCGCGCCGAAGAAGAAAAAGAGTCACACGCCCATGGAGATCGCCTGAGAGCGGGCCCCTCCGTAGGACGCCGGAGGGCGCCCTACGGGCATCTCCTGAATCCCTATTTGCGCGGGCGCAAGGTACGCGTCCTTAGAGGTTCGCAAGACTTCCCCGCAGGACATGACGAGGTCCGGCCTGCCGGGCCCGGGAGACCACCGATGAAGACCCTGAAGGCCCTGTCGGCCCTCCTGACCTATCCGAGCGAGGAGCTTTGCGCGGCCGTCGACGAGATTCGCGCCGCGCTCGACGCCGAGGGCGTGCTGAGCCCGGCCGCGCGCCAAGCCCTCGAGCCGCTTCTCCAGGAGCTCGCCAGCGAGGATCTCTACGACCTGCAGGAGCGCTACGTGCTCCTCTTCGACCGCTCGCGGTCCCTGTCGCTGCACCTCTTCGAGCATGTCCACGGCGAGAGCCGCGACCGCGGCCAGGCCATGGTGGACCTGAAGTCCGTGTACGAGGCCGGCGGCTTCGCCATCGGCGGCAGCGAGCTTCCTGACTATGTGCCGCTGTTCCTGGAGTATTGCTCGCTGCAGCCGGAGGCCGAGGCGCGGCTTCTCCTGTCCGAGCCGGCGCACGTGCTGAGCGCCCTCGGCGAGCGGCTGCGCAAGAAGGGCTCGAATTACGCGGCGGTGTTCGAGGCGCTCGTCGGCCTCGCCGCGGCGGCGCCGAGCCGCGAGGCCTTCGAGGCCCTCGTGGAGGAGGCGGAGGTCGACCCCAACGACCTCGTCGCCCTCGACAAGCTCTGGGAGGACGAGGAGGTCCGCTTCGGGCCGGGCGCCGCCATCGCCGATTGCGGCGTCGACAGCCTCGCCGCCAAGATCCGGCAGGCGCGCCGCCCGGCGCCGGGACTGGACGTCCCCGCCGCCCCGCGCCCCCGCACCGTCTTCACTCACGCCTCCCGCAGTTGAGGAGCGAAGCATGAGCACGACGCTCAACCACATCCTGTTCGGCTGGTACCCCTATCTCTGCCTGACCACCTTCCTCGTCGGCAGCCTCATCCGCTTCGACCGCGAGCAGTACACGTGGAAGGCGAGCTCGAGCCAGCTCCTGCGCCGCAAGCAGCTGATGCTCGGCTCCGTGCTGTTCCATGTGGGCATCCTCGTCATCTTCGCCGGCCACCTCGTCGGGCTGCTTACGCCGATCGCCGTCTTCGACGCGCTCGGCATCGGCCACGGCTTCAAGCAGGGCATGGCGATCGTGGTCGGCGGCATCGCGGGCATCGCCTGCTTCCTCGGCCTGACCCTCCTCGTGCACCGGCGCCTGTTCGATGCCCGCATCCGCGCCACCTCGTCCTTCTCGGACACGGCGATCCTGCTCATCCTCTACGTCCAGCTGATCCTCGGCCTCTCCACCATCCCCCTGTCGCTCGGCCATCTGGACGGGGAGGAGATGGTCAAGTTCATGAACTGGGCGCAGGGTGTGCTCTTCCTGCAGCCGGGCGCCTCGGCCTACGTCGCCGACGTGCATCCGATCTTCAAGGCGCACCTCGTGCTCGGGATGACGATCTTCCTCCTCTTCCCGTTCACGCGCCTCGTCCATGTCTGGTCGGCCCCGGTGTGGTACCTCGGCCGCAAGGGCTACCAGATCGTGCGGACGAAGAAGCCGGTTGTCCGCCCGGCGCCCGTTCCGGTGGGCGTGCCCGCCCGCGGGCGCCAGCTCGGCCAGCCCGTGCCGCAGCCGGCCGAATGATGCGGCCCGCCCCATCTCGGCCGGCGCAGCACATCACAAGATGCGCCGCAGATCCGGGAGCGCCGGGTGCTTGAACGCCATCAACAATCCCGGCTCTCCGCTTCGCTGCGGCCGGGATGACGAGACGGTGAGAACCTCCATGTCCGCCTGCTCCATCCAGAAGCTCCCGAACGGGCCCCGCACGCCCGTCAAGGTGAACGGTGTCGCGATCTCGCGCGCCATGATCTCCCGCGAGGTGCAGAACCATCCCGCCGCGACGCCAGCCGCCGCGTGGAAGGCCGCGACGCTCGCCATGGTCATCCGCGAGGCCCTGAGGCAGGAGGTCGAGCGCCTCGGCGTCGAGGCCGAGCCCCGCATGGACGATGCCGGCCGGCGCGAGACGGACGACGAGGCGCGGATGCGCGCCCTCGTCGAGCGCGAGGTGGTGACGCCTGAACCCTCCGAGGAGGAATGCCGGCGCTACTACGAGAGCAATCTCTCGCGCTTCCGCTCGCCCGACATCTACGAAGCGGCGCACATCCTCTTCGCCGCTCCCCGCGACGACGCAGAGGCCTATGCCGCGGCGCGCCTCGCCGCGCGCTCCGCGCTGGCGGAGCTCGCAGCCGATCCGTCCATCTTCGAGGACCTGGCCCGCCTCCATTCGGCCTGTCCGTCCCGCGAGGTCGGCGGCAATCTCGGCCAGATCTCGCGCGGCCAGACCGTGCCCGAGTTCGAGGCGGCGCTCCGCGCCATGCGGGCCGGCGAGATCGCGCCGGAGGCCGTGGAGACGCGGTACGGCGTCCACATCGTCCGGCTCGACCGCAAGATCGAGGGGAGGGTGCTTCCCTTCGAGGCGGTTCGGGCCCGCATCGCCGCCTATCTTCGGGAGGCGGTGCGGCGGCGCGCCGAGGCGCAGTATGTGGCGCGGCTTCTCCACGCCTGCCGGGTCGAAGGCATCGACATCCCGACGCCGGGCGCGCTCAACGTGCATTGAGGAGGCCGAACGATGCTGCTCGGTGACGTCATCGCCCGTTTCGACGACGAGGTCATCGCCCTGGAGACCCTCGTCGGCCTGGGCGACCTCGCCCTTCTGCGACGAGTGGAGGAGGCGGCGGCGCAGCACGCGCTCACGCCCGGCGAGTTCGCCGCGCAGGCGGTGTCTATCTTCTCGACCTCCGCCTCGGACGAGGACTGGGTTTCGCTCATCGGGGTCATGGGCCAGAGCCGCGACCCGGGCCAGGCCTGCTTGAAGAGGATGGTCGAGTTCGCCCTTCGCCCGGCGGGAGGCGCGCATGCCTGCGGTCACCACGGGTGAGGCGGGGCGCGCGGACGTCATCGGCGCCCTCGACCACGGCCTTCTCGCCAAGCCCCTCGAGTTCATCCTCGCCGATCACCTTCGCCAGCGGAACCTGTGCCGTCTCCTCGACCGGCTGGCGGAGGAGCCGCTGCTCGACCACGACCTCGCGGAGGCGCTCGCCGATCATCTGGCCGGCGACATGGCGATCCACGTCCTTGACGAGGAGGAGGACCTGTTCCCGCTTTTGCGCCGGCGCGCCAAGGCCGAGGACGAGGTCGAGCGGGTGCTGGGGCTTCTCTCCCGCGAACATGCGGAGGACGACCGCGCCGCGGAGACGATCGCCGCCCGGCTGCGCGAGGCCGTCGCGGCCAAGCACCGCTCCCTCGACGAGGAGGTGAGGTCGGCGCTCCGCGGCTTCGCCCATCGTCAGCGGCGCCATCTCGCGGTCGAGAACGCGATCGTCATGCCGCTCGCCGAAGCGCGGCTCACGGTGAAGGACCTGCAGGGGCTCGCCCGGCGCATGGCGGTGCGCCGCGGCCTCCATCTGCGGCCGGGAGCCTCGCCGTGATCGACGAGCTCTTCGACCGCAACGCCCTCTGGGCCCTGGCGAAGACCAAGGCCGACCCGACCTATTTCCGCCGCCTTGCGGCCCAGCAGGCGCCGCGGTTCCTGTGGATCGGCTGCTCCGACAGCCGCGTGCCGGCCAACGAGATCGTCGGCCTCGATCCCGGCGAGCTCTTCGTCCACCGCAACATCGCCAATGTGATGCACACGGGCGATCTCAACCTGCTCTCGGTGCTGGAGTTCGCCGTGGGCGTCCTGCAGGTGGAGCACATCATCCTGTGCGGCCACTACGGCTGCGGCGGCGTGCGGCGGGCGCTCTCGGCGCAGGGCGGGGCTCTCGTCGACCATTGGCTCGCGCCGATCGTCGACCTCTATCGGCGCGAGCGGCGCCGCTTCGACCCGATCGAAGACGAGGAGGCGCGCGTCAACCTGCTCTGCGAGCTCAATGTGGAGATGCAGGTCGCGCGGGTCGCCGCGACCCCCATCCTCCAGGCGGCCTGGCGCGAGGGGCGCCGGGTCGCGGTGCATGGCTGGATCTACGGCTTGAAGGACGGCCTCCTGCGCGACCTCGGGGTCAGCCGGGACGGTTGCGAGAAGACGGCCATCGAAGCGGCCGAGAGCGGCGAGCGCCGCATCGATCCGGCGCCGATCGACGACTGGTCCGAGCACGTGCGCAAGGGAGCGATCCACCTCCTCGAGGCGGGAAGCCCCTGCGGCTGCGCCGCCCCGGCCGCGCCGCGCTGCGTCGTGGCGGCGGAGGCTGCCGAATGAGCGCGCGGCAGGCTGGTCCCGATTCGCCGCGGCCGCGGCGGATGGCACGCATCGGCATCCTCACCGTGTCCGACCGCGCCAGCGCCGGCGTCTATGCGGATGCGAGCGGGCCGGCGATCAGGGACACGCTCGCCGAAATCCTGGCCACCCCGTGGGAGGCGGTCGAACGCCTCGTGCCCGATGGTCGGGAGACCGTGCGCGACGCCATCGTCGCGCTCGTGGACGAAGACGACTGCGATCTCGTCCTGACGACGGGCGGCACCGGTCCGGCCCCACGCGACCTCACCCCCGAGGCGACGGAGGCGGCCTGCGACAAGATGCTGCCCGGCTTCGGCGAATTGATGCGCATGAAGAGCCTGGAACAGGTCCCGACCGCCATCCTCTCCCGCCAGACCGCCGGCATCCGCGGGAGGGCGCTCGTCGTCAACCTTCCCGGCAGGCCGTCCTCGATCCGCACCACGCTCCTCGCCATATTCCCCGCCGTCCCTTACTGCCTCGACCTCATCGGCGCGGCGAGGCTCGAGACCAATCCGCTCGTCGTCCGCGCCTTCCGGCCTGCCTGAACGAGACCTTCAGCGCGATGAACGAACCCGATCGGTCGCGGGCAAGTTGGACGAGGGGCCGAGGAGCAGGCAGCCATGAAGGCATGGAAGTCGCGTGAGATCAGGCTTCAATGAGGCCGCAGCGGTGAGGCTGGGGAAGGGCTGAAGCTTGTTCGCGACCCCGCGCACCTCGGCCGAGCTTCAATGAGGCCGCAGCGTTTCCGCTGCGGAAGGCTGATCGGCGCCACGCCCGAGGACATCATCGCCGGGGCGGCTTCAATGAGGCCGCAGCGTTTCCGCTGCGGAAGGGTTGGGTGAGGTGGGTGAGGTCTGGGTGACCCCCAAAATCGCTTCAATGAGGCCGCAGTGTTTCCGCTGCGGAAGACGGGGCGTCGCGCCAAAGCAAACCGCCATGCTCGCCGCGGCTTCAATGAGGCCGCAGCGGTGATGCTGCGGAAGGCATGGCGCAGCTCGACCTTTCCTCGATCCCTCCCCAGCTTCAATGAGGCCGCAGCGGTGATGCTGCGGAAGGGGTGGCAGCAAGACGGCGGCGGATCGCCTCACAATCGCTTCAATGAGGCCGCAGCGGTGATGCTGCGGAAGGGTGACCGACCCTGACACGGGGGAACGCAAGAACGTCGCTTCAATGAGGCCGCAGCGGTGATGCTGCGGAAGGGGCAAGATTGATCGCAGACAGGACCCTGTCGGAGCGGGCTTCAATGAGGCCGCAGCGGTGATGCTGCGGAAGGCCTCACGGATCGCGATGACGCGGAAGAGCTGCGGCTGCTTCAATGAGGCCGCAGCGGTGATGCTGCGGAAGGGGCGAAAAGATTGCCCTCATCCACTCCGAGATCAGCGCTTCAATGAGGCCGCAGCGGTGATGCTGCGGAAGGGAGGCCATCGCCGGTGCGCTGCGAATAGCCTCCGCCGCTTCAATGAGGCCGCAGCGGTGATGCTGCGGAAGGCTTGCGCATTGGTGAGCGGGCGCGGAATACCATCCGCGCTTCAATGAGGCCGCAGCGGTGATGCTGCGGAAGGCGCGCGACACGGCTGAGGAGCAGGCTCTCTTCGAGGCGCTTCAATGAGGCCGCAGCGGTGATGCTGCGGAAGGCTGGGCGATCTGCGATCCCTGCTGCATCAGCACCATCGCTTCAATGAGGCCGCAGCGGTGATGCTGCGGAAGGGATCTCGACGCCGAAACTGGCGGCGGGAGCGGTGACGGCGCTTCAATGAGGCCGCAGCGGTGATGCTGCGGAAGGTCAATGACTTAGCACGAGAGCTGGCGCGACCGGCCGCTTCAATGAGGCCGCAGCGGTGATGCTGCGGAAGGCCTGGAAATCTCCCAGAAATGCGTGGTCGAGTGGAACGGGCTTCAATGAGGCCGCAGCGGTGATGCTGCGGAAGGCCTGCGACCCCCTCGTCCCGAACGACGGTCCGCAGACGGCTTCAATGAGGCCGCAGCGGTGATGCTGCGGAAGGCCGCACGTGAGGAGGAAGCGTCGGGCGCGGCGGAAGGCGCTTCAATGAGGCCGCAGCGGTGATGCTGCGGAAGGGAATATCCGGGATCAGTCCCGCTTGCACCGCCTCGGCTTCAATGAGGCCGCAGCGGTGATGCTGCGGAAGGGCGGATCGTCGTGCCGCCCGTCTCTGTGGCGTACCCGCTTCAATGAGGCCGCAGCGGTGATGCTGCGGAAGGCCTGATCGAGCTTGGCGTCGCGGAACAGAAGACGCGGCTTCAATGAGGCCGCAGCGGTGATGCTGCGGAAGGCGGTCAACGACGCGCTTGCAGGGGTCCAACGTGCCATTGCTTCAATGAGGCCGCAGCGGTGATGCTGCGGAAGGCAGAGACTCGTGGCAGCAGTGGCCCGGATGCATACTCGCTTCAATGAGGCCGCAGCGGTGATGCTGCGGAAGGGCCCAGACGATCCCGCAACCAGCGCGGCAACACGCTCCGGCTTCAATGAGGCCGCAGCGGTGATGCTGCGGAAGGCACCGTGACTCGTTACGATCGCTCGCTCACGACGGCATCGCTTCAATGAGGCCGCAGCGGTGATGCTGCGGAAGGAGAGAAGCAGATGCTCGACAGTAATCCAGAGGATCTGCTTCAATGAGGCCGCAGCGGTGATGCTGCGGAAGGTCCAAGTCACGACGCAGACGGTGTGTCGCGCTTTCGCTTCAATGAGGCCGCAGCGGTGATGCTGCGGAAGGCCTGCCGGTCGTTGGCCACGGAGAGCGCTTCCATAGCGCGCTTCAATGAGGCCGCAGCGGTGATGCTGCGGAAGGCTGCCTGCCGGGCCTCACCAAGGACATCGAGGATCTCTCGCTTCAATGAGGCCGCAGCGGTGATGCTGCGGAAGGGTTTCTGACCCGTATCGGAGAGGACAGCCAAGTCGTCATGCTTCAATGAGGCCGCAGCGGTGATGCTGCGGAAGGCCCGATATAGGTGATGTCATTGCGGGCCAGGGTCTCGCTTCAATGAGGCCGCAGCGGTGATGCTGCGGAAGGCTACGGCCTCACTCCGGGCACACCGGAGTATAAGGCGCTTCAATGAGGCCGCAGCGGTGATGCTGCGGAAGGGCGATCTGCAGGGCGGCATCCCTGGCCGGACCCTGCAGGCTTCAATGAGGCCGCAGCGGTGATGCTGCGGAAGGGCCGACGTTGCGCTTGAGAAAGCCGAAGAACTTGCGCTTCAATGAGGCCGCAGCGGTGATGCTGCGGAAGGCGGTCGGTGCGGGCTAGGTGGAGCCTCGCAGGAGCCTGCTTCAATGAGGCCGCAGCGGTGATGCTGCGGAAGGGCGTGCCGCAGGCCGATCCAGGCGTTCGAGGGGATGGGGCTTCAATGAGGCCGCAGCGGTGATGCTGCGGAAGGTGCCTGCCGCCAACCCTTTGGAAGAGCCCGGCTTTGGCGGGCGGTTGCGAGCGCTCGCGCCGAACGCTTCCCCCGGGCCTGCGGCCATCCTCTTCACCTTGACCACGATGTCAAACAGCGTCTTGAGAATCAAGGACCTTTTGCCCCCGCGAGCGCTGCTGGCCTCTGGCGCGCCGCCGCAGCGCTCGCAGGGTAGCGGCGACTCCAACCCGCGGCATCCCATCATACCATCGCCACGGCGCCCTTCACCGCCCGGCCGGGCCGAAGACTGTGAACAAGCGCAACGCCGCCTGGGATCAGATCACCACCGCAGCGCGCGTCATCGCCTCAAGCGCCACCGTCGCGATGATCCCGCAGGCCGCCAACGCCGGATCAGATCATCACCGCAGCGCGCGTCATCGCCTCGAAGCTCCGTGCGGGTTCGGACAGATGTGAGACGGGCTGGCTCTTGATGTGAGGGTCCGGGGTCTCCAAAGCTGAGGTTGCGAAGCATCAGACCAAGAGACCCCAATGCAGGTGTTTGGCCTGCCCTGCCATGTTATCCGATCCGGCCGGATCGCGTCGCGCCTGATCGCTGCGAAGCTCCCATTCGGCGCAGCAGCGATCCGACGCGATCCTCTCACGCGCTGGCGACAAGCCATGCGTCCTGGCTTTAGCGCCGAGCAGGCGGTCGAGGCCGTGACCGTGCCGCGCAGGGCGCCGGGGATCGCGCCGGCATGCCCAAGTTCGGTCAGGCCTGCCAGATTCTGAAAGCTCGGAGCTGATTGAGCCAGAAGCCATGTTGATCAGCTTCCACGACACGCATGCCTACCCCGGTTGCGCCGTCACCATTCGCGGCGAGCCGGACATCCCGGCAGCGAGCGAGGGCGTCGCTGAATTCAGTGACGGCGCGCTCGCCGCGGCCCGCTTCGAGAAGAGCGGTGCCGACGAGATCGTCTTGCACATCGGCGGTTACGTGACCGCGCGGCGAACCCGAATCCGGGCGAAGAGCTGGCGGCTCAGACGTGCGAAGCACCCAGATCTCTGGAAGGTCGTTGCAAAGCTCACCTGAGTCCTGAATGACCCACCGCGTGCGGCCAGGCCAGCGCTGCTGATCCCGCGCGCCACGCCTTTGAGCCCCGCGCAAGAGACCGCGGGCGCCTCTCGGCAAACGGCGGCCCGCCAAAGCGGTTGCTTTCGTATACGAAAAAATATACGAATAAACGCCTGGCCCGTCCTGTTTGCTGTGGCAGCAGGTCAGCCGGTCTGGAGACGTCACCCTTCGAGAGGTTCCGATGTATTATTTCGGCTACTGCACTTGGCTCCATGACGCCGAGGTGAAGCGGTACATGCCCGAGGCGAAGCCCGTCACGAAGGGCTTCGTCGCCAATCACGAGCTTCGGTTTCACGCCGCGGGCGAGCGCACCGACCGCGGCTGGTGCCATCTCTCGAACACCGCCGAAGCCTGGGGCAGGAAGGCGCTCGGAGTGGTCTTCGAGCACGACCCCAAGCATTTCGAGGAGGATTACGACGACTTCGAGCGCTGCTGCGTGACGGTCTATGGGGATGACGGCAAAATGTATGACTGCTGGACCTACCGGCTCATCACGCCCGGGATTCCCATGCGGCCGCCGAACTTCTACTGGGAGCATATCCCTACAGGTATGCGGCAGTGGGGCTTCCCCCAGGACTACATGGACCGGGTCCAGGCGGTATTCGACGCGGCCGCCCCGTGTCCGCGCGCTGATCGCCCGAACCCCTCCGCCGTTCCCGGAAGGAGCGCCGCCACGCGCTGAACGACACGCGGCAGAGGAGTGCCCCTGCCGCCTTTCCTGCACTTCGCGACAACAAAGGGGAATGTGCCATGCAGAAGCTTCAAGCATTCGTGGTCGGGGTTGCGATGGCGGCGGCGGTGGGTGTCTCCGCCGTAGCCGTGCGCGCGCAGGACGCGGCCTTGCTCGTGCCCGCCGATGTCCGCAGCCGGGGCACGCTGAAGGTCGGCTCGCAGCAGACTTTTCCGCCGGTCGAGTTCCGCGAGCCCGGCAAGCAGGAGGTCACAGGCGCAAGCGCCGATCTTCTCGCCGAGATCGCAAGGCGCCTCGGCCTCAAGCTCGAATACGTCCAAGCCGAGTACGCGGCCCTGATCCCGGGCATCGAGGCCAACCGCTTCGATGTGGCCTCGGGCGGCATCAGCGACACCGAGGAGCGCGAGGAGAAGCTCGATTTCGTGAACTACATGCGCTCCGGCGGCAGCATCCTGGTGCGTGCCGATGATCAGACGAAATATCGAACGATCGAGGACTTTTGCGGCAAATCCGTCGCCACCCTGCTCGGCAGCCGGGTCATCATGAGCGCGGTCGAGAAGGCGTCGGAGGCCTGCATCGCCAAGGGCGCGCCGGCGATCCGGGCCGAACAGCTCCCCTCCGCCCCTGATGCGCGCATGCAACTCGACCTCAAGCGGGTCGATGGGTATCTCGGCGATTTTCCGGCGCTCGTTTACATGCAGGCCCAGTTCCCGGGCCGTTACAACATCGCCGGCGAGAGCTACATCCTCACGCCCTACATCACGTCCTGGGGGTTCGCCAAGAGCCGCACAGGCCTGCGGGACGCGGTGCGCAAGGCGGCCCAGGACATGCTGGCAGACGGCACTTACACGAAGATTCTGAGCAAGTGGGGGCTTGAGGGCGGCGCGCTCCCGGAAATCACGATCAACCGCCCTGCGAGCAAGCGCAGCAGCTGAGCCGCTCTGGGGGTCGAAGAATGGAAGCCTCCCTCTCCTTGCCGTCGTCGCAGAGCCTTCAGGTTGTCCATCGTCGACCTTGGGGCTCCTGGATCCTGGGCGCGTTCGCCTTGGCATTCGTCGCGACCATCGTCGTGGCCGGCGCGAGGGCGAACATCCTCGACGTCCCCGTGTTCCTCCAATACGTCTTCAGTCCTCTCATCCTCAGGGGTGCATGGAACGCGCTCGTCCTCGGCACACTTGCTCTGCTCATCGCTTCGGTGATCGGGTTCGTCGTCGCCTTGATGCGCCTGAGCGGCAACCCGATCCTGGTCGCCTTGTCTGCGACCTATGTCTATCTCTTTCGCGGCACACCGATGCTGATCCAGCTGATCTTCTGGTTCAATGCCGTGCCGATCATGTTTCCGCAGCTTTACATCGCGCTGCCCTTCATGAGCGCTCCGCTCGTTGACGTTCCGATCACAACGGTGGTGACGCCATTCCTCGCCGCGCTGGCGGGCTTGAGCCTCGCCGAAGCGGCCTACATGAGCGAGATCATCCGCGGCGGCATCCTTGCGGTCGACAACGGCCAACGCCAGGCCGCGCGCGCCCTCGGCATGACCTACCCTTCGCAACTTTCGGGCGGGCAGCAACAACGGGTGGCGATCGCGCGGGCGCTCGCCATGTCGCCCCGCGTGATACTGCTCGACGAGCCGACGAGCGCCTTAGACCCGGAGCTTTCACAGGAGGTGGTCGCGACGATCAAGGGCCTCGCAGAAGAGGGGCAGACCATGCTGATCGCAACCCATGACATGGGTATCGCGCGAGATGTGGCCGATCGGGTGATCTTCATGGAGGCCGGAGCCGTCGTCGAGGACGTCCCCTCCTCGGAGTTCTTCAGGGCTCCGCGCAGCGATCGCGCAAGGCAGTTCCTTGCTCGGCTTCCAGCGTAGGGATCACGAGATGTCGGACAGGACGGCGCGTGCGGGCGGCAAGAGGGCGGGGAACGGCGACCTCATCGCGGACGATGCCCGCGCCAAGCTTCGGAGCATGATTCTCGGTTCGGAGTTCAAGCCCGGCCAACGCTTGGTGGAGGAGGACCTCTGCGCAGCGCTCGGCATCGGCCGGACCCCCGTTCGGGAGGCCCTGCTCCTGCTTCAGGGAGAAGGATATCTCGCCCGCAAGCGCCGTGGTTGGGTCGTGCAGGACATCGATCGCTCCAAGGTGCACGCGGTCTTCGAGAGCCGTGCAGCGATCGAAGGGGCGGCGGCGCGCCTCGCGGCCCGTCGGATCTCCTCCAAGACCTGCGACACATTGATGGCGATGGTGGACATGATGGCGCCGCCCAACGCGCTCTCGCGGCCCGAACTCAACCGGATCAACACCAGGTTCCACAAGTTGATCGTCGATGCCGCCGAGAACAGCATCCTGGCGGAGTTCCACGAACGGACGCAGTTCTTCTACTGGATGTTGAGAGTCCCTGTGCTCTTCGGCGAGCATGAGTTGCAGGCCACCAACGAGCAGCACCGTCGGATCGTGACAGCCTTGATGAAGCGAGATCAGGACGAAGCGGAACGGGCGGCGCGAGAGCATGTGGAGGCAACCATGGCGATCGTCGAGCCGGCCCTCCAGCTCTGACGTCACCACCATCCCGTGGCCCTCGATGGGCGGCGATCCGAACCCTTGAGCCTCTACAGGAAGGAAACGATGTCGAAGTTGTTCAGCAGACTCCATCACGTCTGTATCGTCGTCCACGATCTTGAGAAGACGGTGGCCTACTACGAGAAGCTCGGGGTCGGCCCGTGGTACGACTATCCGAAATCGGACCCGTATGTGGAATTCGAGGTGCCGAATAGAGAGGCTTCCAAGGCGATGCGCTACAAATGCGTCGACCTCGAAAATGTTCAGCTTCAGCTCTGTCAGCCCGGCGAGCTGGACTCGCCGCAGCGGCGGTTCCTCGACGAGCGCGGCGAGGGCGTCTACCACCTCGGCTTCGAGGTTCCCGATCGGGACGAGGCAGAGGCCGAGGGCCGAGCTCTAGGTCTGCCGGTGATCGCGCGCGGCACCCGCGCGGACAGGTCAGGGTTCTGCTATTTCGATACGCGCAAGGATGCAGGTGTCGTCTTGGAGGTGCGCAAGTCGGCGAGGGCATGAGGTCGGTCGGCGTGCGATCGCACGTCGCTACGCAACCCATCCCGTCGAGCCGGCGCCACGTTTCTATATCCTCCACCGTTCTCCCGAACGCGTGGAGCGCTGAAAGCGCGGAACGCAGTCCGGAGAGAAGCGGCCTCCGGATTGCCTCGCGGCCGCGTAGGGCACGCTCACTCGGCAGCCGACGTCTGAGCAAAGGCGCTGCGCCAGTCGAGTTCGCAATCGCGCAGGAAGCGTTCGAAGGTCGTGTCCAGGGGCGGCAGCAGGAGACCGCGCTCGCTCGTCAGCGCCGTGTTGCGGGCTGGTCCCTCCGTTCCGGCGACCATCCCGGGATCAAGCCCGGCTCGTTCGGCAACTCTCTGGCCGAAATCCCGCCACGAGATCTCTCCCGGGTTCGCGAGATGCCACAACCCGCACTCGCCGTCGATCAGAAGATCGAGTGCGACGTGCACGAGGTCGGGCACGTAGGTCGGTGAGACCACGTTGTTGCTCACTTCCATCACTTCGCCGCTCGCCAGCAAGCTCAACATGCGAAAGATGAAGCTATAGGAGTCCCACGGCCCGAAGAACGCGCTGGTGCGAATGACGAGCGCTCCGGGATGCGCGGCGATCACGCCTCGTTCCGCCTCGGCCTTGCTACGCCCATAGACGCAAACGGGCCGCACTGGATCGCTCTCCACATAGGGCCCGCACGCACCGTCGAAGACAAGGTCGGACGAGAAGGTGAGGAGGGGAATGCCGTGCTCAGCGCAGGTGCGCGCGAGGACCTCGGCCCCTTCGGCATTCTCGCGCCGGCAGAGCTGCGGCTCCCTTTCCGCATCCGCCACGCGGACGTAGCCGGCCGTATTGACCACGGCCCAAGGACGATGGTGGGCGAGCGCCGCCACGACGCTCGCCTCACTCGCAATGTCGAGGTCGGCGCGGGAAGTCAGGACGTGATCGAGACCGCGGATGCTGCAGACGCGCGAAAAGGCGCGACCAAGGGTACCAGTCGCGCCCGTGATCAGGAGCTTTCGCTGCTCACCGGCGATACGAGGGATGGAGGTCGGCTTCACGGGAGCGTAGAAGCGGGTATCGCGCTTCCACCAGCCGGGATGGTCGAGGACGGGATGGTCGAGCTTGCCTCCCATAGCAAGGGTGCGTGCGGCCCGTGCGAGCACGGTGGGGCGAGGTGTCCGGCCCCGAATGTCAAAGACGCCCGGCTCGTAAACACCGTTGCGTTCAGTGAGCAGGCTGCTCCAGTCGACGGTGCCGAAAATGGACCAGACGGTCACTGCGCGAATATCGGCCCCCTCCGCGCGCACTGCGAGGGCTGCATCCCACACCTCCTTCAGCCAACGGAGCTGTTCGTCCCTCGTGCAGCCATGATGAACCTCGGTCACCGCGATGGGGCAGGGATAGCGCTCACAGACCTCCCGCAGCCGCGCTGCAGGTCCAAGCTCCCGTTCTGGCACATTCGTGCGCACGGCCTCGACATCGACATACCGATGGCGCCCATTGCCGCCACGAAATCGCTCGGGGTAGCGGTGGTAACGCTGGTCGACGAAGCGGTCGCTTGTGAGATAGTGATTAATGCCGATGATGTCGGGTGCAGCGTCCGCGGCCTCGAAGATCTCGAACTCCGCAGGATCAACTCTCGCCCAATCGATGAAGAAGTGCCACAGGGGATGCTCCGGCGTGAGGCGGCCGCACAGCAGGTCGAAGGTGAGCCAGCGGCGATCGTTATCGTGCTCGGCCTGGTAGGCGAGGAGCGGCGTCGAGAAAACCTTGCCGAGATCCTCCGTCTGCACGAGCTGCGCCTTGGGTCGCACCTGTCGGATCGCACGCATGGCGAGGACCGTTGCGCGACCCTCGATGAGGAGCGCGCGCAAGAAGGACGGGTAGTCGCGCGCGTGCGGGTGCCAGTGGCCATAAAGGGCACTGAACCGGGCTGTCGTGAGGGGCTCGTTGACCGGCGTGTAAAGATCGATCCAGGGGTAGCGCTCCGCCACGCGTGCGGCGTGCTGGGCGAGTCCCATCGCAAAGCCTGGATCGAGCAGGTGCGTACCCAATGGCCCGCTGCCGTGGTGGCACAGCGTGGCGATCGGCCTGATCCCGAGTTCGCGCATTCGGCTGAGACACGCGTCATGCCAGAACCAGTCGGGTTCAGCGTCGCAGTGCGACGTGACCGTCTCCCAGATGATCGGATAGCGCAAGGTGCGGATCCCAAGCTCGGCGATGAGATCAAGATCGTGGAGCCGCTCGCGATGTCCAGTTTCGATGGCCTGGTCGCGATATGTGTCGCCGATGCGCGCCACCGTGCATTCGACTCCGCCCCAAAGCTCCAGCGGACCGGGCGAATGCATGAGTACTACACGGGTCCAGGAATCAAAGCGCGATCCTCGCGATCGCCCCAGCTGGGCCGGGAGGGAGCTTTCCGCTTCCCCTCGACGGGCAGCGCCCCATTGATACGCCGGAAGGTGGCGAGCGCCTGACCGACGATCTGGTCCATGTTGTAGTAGCGATAAGTCGCAAGCCGGCCGACGAACCACACGTTTGGGGTCGCGAGCGCAAGGCGCTCGTACTTCTTGAAGAGCTCCTGGTTCTCGGCCTTCGGAACAGGATAGTACGGATCGCCGGTGGAAGACGGAAACTCGTAGGTGAGGGCCGTTCTCGGGTGAGGCTGGCCGGTGAGGTGCTTATACTCGGTGACGCGCGTGTAGTCGTGGGTCAGAGGATAGTTCACCACCGCGACCGGCTGGTGCCATTCCTGGTCCAGCGTCACGTGGCGAAAGTGCAGCGAGCGATAGGGCAGCTTGCCGAAACGATAATCGAAGAACTCGTCGATGGGCCCGGTATAGACGAGGCGACGGTGAGGGATGGCGTCCTTCACCCTCCTATAATCGGTCTGCACCATGATGTTGATATTGGGATGGTCCAGCATCCGCTCGAACATGCGCGTGTACCCGCACTTGGGCATGAACTGGTACTCGTCGCCGAAATAGCGGTCGTCGCGGTTCGTACGGGTCGGCACGCGCGCCGTCACCGACTTGTCGAGTTCGGACGGATCGAGCCCCCATTGCTTGCGTGTGTAGCCGCGAAAGAATTTCTCGTAGAGCTCACGTCCGACCTTCGAGACCACCACGTCCTCGGACGTCCTGATGTCGTCGACCTTCTCGGCACGGACCGCAAACCAGTCTTCCAGCTCTTCAGAGGTGAGGTCCAGGGCGTATAGCTTGTTCACCGTGTCGAGATTGATCGGGATCGGCAGGAGCTGCCCATCGACCTCGGCGAGGACCCGGTGCTCGTAGGATCGCCAGTCCGTGAACTGGGAGAGGTAATCGAAGACCTGCTTTGAGTTGGTGTGGAAGATGTGCGGCCCGTATTGATGGATGAGGAGGCCGCAATCGTTGTGACGGTCATATGCATTGCCGCCAATGTGCGCGCGTCGATCAATGACCAGCACCCGCTCGTTGCGCTGGCTGGCGAGCCGCTCCGCGAGGACGCTGCCAGCAAAGCCCGCTCCGACGATCAGCCAGTCATACATGAGCTTCACTCCGCGGCAGTGATCGCGCGGGTCGGACGACGCGACGCCGGCCGCTCCTTCTCCCCCATGGCTTCGAGCACGAGCGCGTGCATCGCGCTCCAGGTCGTGTCCCACGACTCGGCCGCGAGATGCCGATCGACGCGCGCAAGCCAGGGCTGCTTCGGGCGCTCCATCAGGACCTCGGCCCTGCTCACGACGCCGAGAGGCGTCTCGGCGATCTCAACGAGGCCTTTGCTTGCGTACGGCCGGACCACATCTGTGATCGGCGTTGAGACGACGGGAACACCGGCAGCCAGGAATTCGGGCGTTTTCGTGGGGCTGATGAATCTCGTCGCCTCGTTCAACGCGAACGGCATCAGTCCCACATCCCAGCCGGCCAGATAGTGCGGCAGGTCGGCATATGGCTTGCTGCCGAGCCAATGGATGTTCTCGCGCCTCGGCAGGATCGCGGGGTCGATCTTGGCGACTGGCCCGATCATGACGAGATGCCACTCGGGCCGAAGCTGCGCGACCGCACCAACAAGGTCGATGTCCATGCGCTCGTCAACGACGCCGAAGAAGCCAAGGCGAGGATGCGGAAGATGTGCTTGGTCGGTCGGCTCTGTTTCGCCCTGCATTCCACGGGCCTTCGCGAAGTGCGCGAACTCGATCGACGACGGGAAGCAGTGCACGTTGGAATGACGATGGCGCTTCGCTTCGTATAGGCTCATGCCGCCTGTAAAGACGATGTCTGCGCTGCTGAAGAGCTCGTTCTCATGGTCCAGCAGCTCTCGCGAGGCGCCGCGGAAGAGCGAGAGCTCGTCCATGTTGTCGTAGATGGTGAGATCGCGATCGACGTGACCCGTGAAGGCCATCGCCATCGGGGTGTAGTACCAGAACAGCCGTGACGTCTCGGGCTCATGCTTGAGAAGGCCCTCGACAAGGTCGCCTTGAGCTTGGACGACCTGTTGCGGACCAAGGCTTTCCGGAAGGATCGGCACTACGATCCGGATATGGCCCAAGCGATGGCTGAGATGGATCCGCGGCGTTCCGCCGGACTCGAAAAGCGGCTCTTCGACGATCAGGACCCTGTAGTGCCTGGCGGCTCGAGTCAGAAGATGTTGCGGCCGTTGCCAAACGAAGTCCCAACGCAGATGCGAGAAGCACACGAGCAGCGGTTTTCGGGCCTCACAATCCTCAATATCGTTTTGGGACGCAGATAAATTGTTGTCGAAAATGTCTTGAGACAGCTGCACGACTCAAATTCCCGCAGCATCGAGGCTACAACGAGGAACGTTTTTACTATTTGGTTTGTTCCCCTTGCTCCTGGCGGCAGCCGTGCTGCGCGGCCGAATCCATGTCGGGTCGAGCCCGGCCGGGATCCGCCCCAAAAGAGCAACCGATGGCGGAGGTCTATTCCGATCTTCGGGGAAGAGTGGTTCTCGTGGCCGGCGGCCTGTGAGGGACTGGAGCAACCCTCGAATGTTGCTTCGCGGAGCAAGCCGCAAAGATCGTGCTCGCCGATCTTGTCTGAGGAGCTGGCTCGGGAATTGTCGGAAGAGGGTGGGGTGGTGCAATTCGAACCACCATCATCTGGTCGATGATGGTTGGGTCTGATCCACCTTAGTTTATTGCGCTCACGAGCGCGCCAGGATGGAAGACGCGCCTTCGGGTGATCGAGCCCGGAGCTCTGCGAGGATTTCGTCGAGCACAGGCGAGGAAAAATCCTTCCGATGAACGAGGTAATAGGTCTCGCGACCGAGCGGCACGAAGCTCAGGCCGAAGGCCTCGGCTGCCGCGCGCACGCCGAAGCCTGCATCCGCCGCGCCCGAGGCGACCACGGCGGCGACGGCATGATGGGTGAATTCCTCGACCCCGTAACCAACGATGTCCTTTGGCGACAGTCTCTTTGCTGCCAGCATGCGATCGAACCAGGTCCGCGTTCCAGATCCGCGCTGGCGGTTGATGAAGCGCGCCTTGGAGGGCGCAAGGTCGGCGATCGAACACAAGCCCAGCGGATTGCCGCGGGCGACGATCAATCCCTGCTCGCGCATGAAGGCCGGGTGTGCGACGACGCGGGGATCGCGCAAGGGCTCCGGCATGTCGTCGTCGGCCGACGGCCCGAAATGGCAACCCGCAACATCAGCCTGGCTTGCAAGGAGGCGCTCCAGGGCGGCTTCGCTGCCCATCACCGCGATCTCGACATCGCTGCGTGCCTTGAGCGCGTCGAGGAGAAGGGGATCGTGGCTCGCTGCGATCGCGAGCCGGCGCGGAGGGGAGCTGACGAGCGCGGCAAGACGCTGCTCCAGGGAACGCTCTTCCCGCGCGAGGGATCGCTCGAATTGCTTCACTGTGGAGGCCAGGCTTTCCCTCAAGGCTTCGCCGAGCTCCGTCAGGACGGTACCGTGGCCCTTGGTCTTCACCACCACCGGACGGCCGATCGCCTCTTCGAGCGCCGCCATCCGGCCCCAGGCCGAGCGGTAGGAGAGGCCAAGCCCTTCGGCCGCGCCACGCACCGACCGCTCACGCGCCACAGCCTCGAGCAGGGCCAAAGTCTGACCAAGTGCAATGTCGCGGCCGTTGAGGCTGATGAGGCCGCCCAGTCTCAGTTCCACCTTCATATGCAATCTGATTCATATTGATGCCGCGTTGAGCATCATAGCATATCGGAACGATGCTGCAGGCCTTCGGCGATGCCATCGCGCTCCTTCAAGCGCTTGATCGCGATGTTCTCGCGATCGCGGCCCTGTCGGTGCGCGTCAGCCTGCTTGCAGTGACCTTCGCCTGCCTCGTCGGTCTGCCGCTTGGGGCTCTCGTCGCCGTCACTGCTTTCCCCGGTCGCCAGGCTGCCATAGCGGTTCTCAATGCGCTCATGGGGCTGCCGGCCGTGGTGGTGGGCCTCGTCGTTTACCTCCTCCTGTCCCGGTCAGGGCCCCTCGGCGCGTGGGGGCTGCTCTTCACGCCGACCGCGATGGTGATGGCTCAGACGGTGTTGGTGACGCCGCTCATCGCCGCGCTGACGCGGCAGATCGTGGAGGACGCCGACCGGGAGCTTGGGGAGCAGTTGCGGTCCCTGCGCCTTGGCCTCTGGCGGCGCGCCACGACCTTGCTCTACGACGCTCGCTTTTCACTGGTGGTGGCGATCCTCGCTGCCTTTGGCCGGGCGATCTCCGAGGTCGGCGCCGTGCTGGTGGTGGGCGGCAACATCGCGGGCCACACCCGCACGATGACAACGGCCATCTCGCTTGAGACGCAGAAGGGAGATCTGCCGCTGGCGCTGGCGCTCGGCCTCGTGCTCATCGGGATCGTGATTGCCATCAACGCGCTGGCTTCGGGGCTCCGGCTGTATGCCATGAGGGCCTATGGATGAGCACGGTCCTGCCGATCCTCCTCGAGGAGGTTGTCTTCCGCCCGGGAGGTCGCCGGGTCATCGACGGCCTCTCGGCACGGATCAAGACGCCCGGCATCACGGCCCTTATCGGTCCGAACGGCGCCGGCAAGAGCGTCACCTTGCGCATCATCGACGGTCTTCTCGTTCCGGATGGCGGCACGATCCGCTTCGGCGATCGTCCGCCTTCCCTGGTGCGTCGCGCCTTTGTGTTCCAACGGCCCGCGCTGGTGCGGGCGAGCGTGGCCGCCAATGTGGCGCTCGGTTTGTCCTCGATGCGCCTCAGCTCTTCGGCGCGCCGGGAGCGCGTGCGGAACGCTCTGGAGAGGGTCGGCCTGGCCGATCGTGCCGACGACCCGGCCCGAAAACTGTCCGGCGGCGAACAGCAGAGGCTCGCGCTTGCTCGCGCCTGGGTGAGCGAGCCGGAGCTTCTGCTGCTCGACGAGCCGACGGCCAACCTCGATCCCGGGGCGACAGAGGCGATCGAGCGCCTCGTCGCAGCCATCGCCGAGGCGGGCGTCAAGGTCATCCTGGTCTCGCACAACCTCGGCCAGGTGGCCCGCCTCTCCGAAGACGTGCTCGTCGTCGAGCGGGGCCGCGTGGTCGAGCACGGGCCCGCTCGCCAGGTCCTGCAAACCCCGCGCTCAACCGAAGCACGGTCCTACATCAAGGGAGAATTGCCTTGGACGCTCTTCGCCGCGGCTTCATAAGCCTTCTTCTTGCCAACCTGATTGCGGGCCCTGCCGTCGCACAGTCACAGAAATTCATCACCGTCGCATCCACGACCTCAACCGAACAGTCGGGCCTGTTCAAGCACCTGTTGCCGCGTTTCACCGAGAAAACCGGAATCGAGGTGAAAGTGGTGGCGCTCGGCACCGGCCAGGCCCTCGATGTAGGCCGTCGCGGCGATGCCGACGTGGTCTTCGTCCACGATAAGGCGGCAGAGGAGAAGTTCGTGGCTGAGGGCTTTGGCGTACAGCGCCATGAGGTCATGTACAACGACTTCGTCATCGTCGGACCGAAGAGCGATCCCGCCAAAGCTGCCGGCAGGGATGTGGTCGAAGCCCTGCGCAAGATTGCTGCCGCCAAGGCACCCTTCGTTTCTCGCGGCGACCGTTCGGGCACGCACGCGGCGGAGCTGCGCTATTGGAAGGAGGGGAGCGTCGACGTGAGCCCGGTCAGGGGCGAGTGGTACAAGGAAATCGGCCAGGGCATGGGACCGGCCCTCAACACCGCCGCGGCCCAGAACGCCTATGTGCTGACCGATCGCGGCACTTGGCTCTCTTTCAAGAACCGCGGCGACCTCACGGTCCTCGTCGAAGGCGACCAGCGCCTTTTCAACCAGTACGGTGTCATGCTGGTGAACCCGGCCAGGCATCCGCACGTGAAGGTAGTCGAGGGCCGGGCCTTCATCGACTGGCTCGTCTCGCCCGAGGGGCAGAAGGCGATTGCCGACTACAAGATCGAAGGCGAGCAGCTCTTCTTTCCGAATGCTGCGGGGGCAGGGCGTTCGTGATGCGCGCGCTCTTTGCAAATGGGGACAGACGTCCTGTCTCACGCGCGCTCGCACGAGCGGTCGGCGAGGGGCGTTCCCGCAGGATACGGTCGCAGGGTGAGCGAGCCGCTCAGCCGCCCCGAGGGGGCGCAGTGACGAAAAGTTAAGGTTGATTGTCCATAAGACATGGTCCGACCGTTGCCGAATCTCCACAGGCGGCAGGCTTCCCGCCTTGCAGAGAAACCACGGGCTGTTCCGGTATTGACTCGGCCCTAACCCGGGGTTGTCTTGCCATTGACAACCATGGGGGCGTCCGCCCTTGAGACAGGGCGGCCATCGACATGCCTGGGACGAGCCGATTTCTCTTGCGCGCGTTCGCCGTCGGCCGCGCCCTCATCTTGGCGGTGAGCGTCTTGCTCACGGTCCTGTCGAGCGCTGGCGCTGCCCGGGCGCAGAAGGTCGTCAACGATCCCGAATACCAGATGCTGTTCGCGCAGGTGCTGCGCGATCCATCGAATCTCGACCTGTCCTTCCGCTTCGCGGAGGTCGCCACGCGCCTCGGCGACTACGAGGCGGCGATCGGGGCGCTCGAGCGCATGGTGTTCTACAACCCCAACCTGCCGCGGGTGAAGCTCGAGCTCGGCGTGCTCTATTTCCGCCTCGGCTCCTTCGAGATGGCGCGCAGCTATTTCATCAGTGCCCTGGAGGACGGGAGTGCGCCGGCCGAGGTGCGGTTCCGAGTGCAGGGCTTCCTGGCGGAGATCGACCGGCGGCTGAGCGTCACGCAGTGGAGCGTGTTCGGGCAGGCGGGCCTGCGCTACCAGACCAACGCCAATGCGGCGCCGTCCAACTCCTCCGTGCTGGCGGCGGGACAGATCGCTGTCCTCGACCGGCAGTTCGCGAAACGGCCGGACTGGAACGCCTTCGGGCTCGCGTCGATCCGACACCTCTATGACTTCGAGAACCAGCGCGGCGACGTGTGGGAGACGAATGTCGCCGGCTACATGTCGCGGCAGTTCGGCCGAAGCGCCGTCGTTGGACGCTCGCCGGCCACGGGCTTCCCCACCAAGATCGCCACTTGCTGCGACCGGTTGGACCTGAGCCTCGGCGAGATCCAGACCGGTCCGCGGCTCGCGCTCCTGCCGGACGCGCTCCCCGGCTGGACCGTGCGGCCCTACATCCTCGGCAATGGGGTCACGCTCGGGGATGCGCCCTACCTCACAACCCGCGGCGCAGGCGTTTCATTAGGCATTCCCGTCTCGGGCTTTCTTCTCCTCGAGCCGTTCTTTGAGGGGCGCGAGCGCCGCTTCGCCAACTCCGCCGACTATCCCACGGCCAAGCGTCAGACCGGCCATCTCTGGACGACGGGCGTTTTGGCGCAAGGCGCGTTCTGGGGACCGGTGCGGTGGCAGGCCCGCGCGGCCTATGTGCGCAATGATGCGCGCGATCTGTTCGACTACAACTCCTATCACCAGTTCGTCCTCGACGCCGGCTTCCCTGTCGAGTTCCAGGGGCCGTGGGGCGGCAAGTGGACCCTGGTTCCGACTCTTGGCGTCGGCCTTGCCGAATACGACCAGCCCGACCCCGTCATCGATCCCTTCCGCCGCCGCTACGACCGCGAATACCGGGTCGGCGCGGTGCTCGATGTCCCCGTCCATCAGTTCGCAGGGTTCGGCGTTCAGCTGCAATACGCCGTGTCCGACTCGAACCTCCCCAACTACGACACGCGCAACTTCAGCGTGACCTTCGGGCCCACCGTCCGGTTCTGAGGAGAAAGCGATGCATCGCGCCGGGACACAGGCAAGCATCCGCGCCGGCCTCATCAGGTCGATCAGCGCGGCTGCCCTTGGCTGCCTTGCGGGCGCGGCGCTCGCCCAGGAGGTTGGAACGGCAGGGGCGGTCAATCCTGCCTCCACCGGCACGCCGCCGGCGCGCCCGACGCGCGTCCTGGAACTTGGCGCGCGCATCATCCACAAGGAGCGCATCCGCACCGAATCCGGCGGCAACGTCCAGCTCGTCTTCGTCGACAAGTCGACGATGAGCATCGGCCCCAACAGCGACGTGGTCATTGACGAGTTCGTCTACGACCCGAACGCCGGCACCGGGCGCATGGCGGCGACCGTCGCAAAGGGCATCATGCGCTTCGTCGGCGGCAACACCAGTCATACGGGCGGCGCGACCGTGAGGACGCCCTCCGCCACCCTCGGCATCCGCGGCGGCGTCGCCACGATCAGCCACGACGGGACGAACGGCACCAAAGCCATCCATCATTACGGGGTGCTCACAGTCTCGACCGCCGCGGGGACCGAGGTCGTCCGTCGGCCGGGATTTGTCGTCTCCGTGCCGTCGGCTGCTGCTGCACCGACCCCGCCGCGGCGCGTCACGCAGGCTGAGATGGCGCAAGTCAACCAGCAGCTCACGAGCAAACCAGGGCAATCGGGCGGAGTGAAGAACCCGCCAAGCCCAGCACGGGTCGAGCCGGCAGCGGCGCAGGTCGCGCAGGTGAACTCGGCGCAGCCGCCGCAGCTGGTGGCGAGCGCGTCGACCGCGCCGGCTCCGGCCCCGTCCTACACCACGCAGGTCGCTGCACAGGAAGCCACCCAGGAGGTCGCACAGCAGGCGAGCGCCAATGTCCAGCAGCAGGCGGCCGAGCAGGCGGTGGAGGAGCGGCGGCAACAGCAGCAGCAGACCTCGCCGCGCAGCGCCCGCGCCTATGCGCTCGTCACGACGCCTGACCCGGCGTTGAACTCCCCCATTCCCTATGTAGCGGGCAGCGCGGTCGCGAGCGGGCCTGTTCATGTCAGCCCAATCCTGGGCTATCGCAACGAGGGCACGGAGGCCAATCCTAACCCCCGCTCGCGGTGGATGCAGGTGGCCTTCGGCGTGAACGGGCAGGGGACGTCGCAAACCTCCAACTTCATGGTCGCAACTGGAACCTTCGATCCCAATTCGGAGAGTGGGCGCGGGACGTTCTCCGGCGGCTTCCGCCACGCGACGCGGCGTCAAGCCGACATCAGCATGGGCCGTGCCAACGGATCGGTCACGTCGATGCCCGGATCGATCACCCTTGACGGCGATCGTCTGCCGGACGCCTTCCGTGTCAACGCCGACGATTTCTCGAATGGCATCAGGACGGCCCAAACAGCTTTTGCCCGTCCAGGCGGCGGCGAGGCTGGCCAGAACTATACCTTCGAGCAGCCGGTGGGCCGCGCGACACCGCCTACAAGCTTGGGACAGCCGCGACCGGCCGATGGCCTTGTCGGCTTCGCCGGCGGGATGGTGCGCACGCTGAACGTGCCTGCGGACACCCATATCGAGCCGCCAGTGCCGCTCTTCGGTGGCGCTGCCTTGCAGCTCGACCCCAGTGATTCGCGCATGCAGCTCAACATCTACGCCGTTGCGCAGCGCTCGGGTGCCACCCCGACAGGCGGCTTGGATGATGCCGAACTTCAGTTCGGCAATCTTCATCCGGGCGAAAATGCCCGCGGCACCTATATCGACTACGAGAATTTCGCTGCGCGCGAGGCGGCGACGAACATCTCGGCCAACGGCCAAACTCCCGTCTCGCTCGTGAACGGCCAGGCCCTCGCCCGGCATTGGGGCTTGGCCGCCTCGTCAGGCTCGACAGGGGTGCAGAGCTTCTTTCCCGGCGTGACCTTCTGCCAGTGCGAATACACGCGCTGGGGCTTCTGGTCCCAGGAAACACGGCGCGATGTAAGCGGTGTCGAGTACAGCGACCGGACACATCTCGGCACCTGGGTCGCTGGTCGGATCCCCGACGCCGTCGAGATTCCGACGACCGGCACCGCCACCTATACGGGCCATGTGATCGCGTCCTTCCATCAGCAGACGGGCACAGGGGCGAGCCCCGTGCACAACGAGTACATCGCCGGCGGCAACCTCACGAACACGGTGAATTTCGGCACCCGGCTCGGGCAGGTCACGGTGAGCAACTTGGACAACCGGAGTTACGCGGGAACCGTCGACCTCGGCACCTACACCGCGGCGCCCACTCCCTACTTCTTCGGCGCCCTTGCCCAGACCACCGGGCCGACGGCCCCCGCGGCGCAGATGAACATGTCCGGGTATTTCTATCGCGGACCGGCAGGCCCGGTGCAGGAGATGGGTGGACAGGTCTCGATCTCCGGCGGACCAGGCTACAGCGGTAGCGGTATCTTCGCCGGCCGAAGACTTCCTTAGCGGTGGACAGCGGAGGGGAGAGCGCGTGACCGCGCCCGGCCGAGAGGAGCGGCCGTCCGGACCTCCAAGCCCATGGGACGCAAGGACCGCGGCTTTGGGCTTCACCGCCTGTCGCTGGCGTGCCCCTTGTGCTCTTCTCTTCCCCTTGGCCCGGATCTGAAGCGAAAATGGGGGCAGCCGGCTCAGGAGGACATGGGGAGGGAACGAGGTGACGGCGCGGCGATGGCTTTCATGGAGCGGCGCGGTGCTTGTCGCGTCGGCGGCAGCTTGCGGGAGCACGTGGGCGGGGGATCGGGCACTTGGCGAATATCTGTCGTCCGAATGTGTCACCTGCCACCGGCCGGGCGGTGAGAGCGGCGGCATTCCGGCCATCATCGGCTGGCCGGAGGACAGCTTCGTCGCGGTGATGAATGCGTATAAGCTGAAACAGAGGCCAAATCCGGTCATGCGGACCATTGCCGGACGCTTGTCCGATGAAGAGATCGCGGCGCTTGCCGCCTATTTCGGCAGTATCAAACCGGCGAAGGTGCCGTAACCTGCAGGGGCGTGAGCCAGGGGAGTGTTCCATGACGTTCGTTGATCGCAGGCGGTTTCTGGCGGGCGCCGGCGCGCTTTCCGGAGCGGCAGCCTTGGGCGTCCCGCGCCCGGCCTTGGCCCAAGCCAAGCCGAAGGTGGTCGTGATCGGAGGCGGGCCCGGCGGCGCCACCGCGGCGAAGTACGTGGCGCGGGACTCCGGCGGTGCCATCGAGGTGACGCTCGTCGAGCCGCAGCGGCAGTTCACCACCTGCTTTCACTCCAACCTGTATCTTGGCGGCCTGCGGGACTGGACCTCGATCACCCACTCCTATGACAAGCTCGCCGCGAACTACGGCATCAGGCTCGCCCACCAGGCGGCACAGGCGATCGACCGCGACAAGAGGACGGTGCGCCTCGCCGACGGCTCGGAGCTACCCTACGACCGCCTCGTCGTCGCGCCCGGCATCGACCTGAAGTTCGATTCCATTCCCGGCTATTCGGAGGAGGCGGCCGAGGCCATGCCGCATGCCTGGAAGGCCGGCGTGCAGACGCAAATCCTCAAAAGGCAGCTCGACGCCCTGCCCGACGGCAGCACCATTGTCATGGTGGCGCCGCCGAACCCGTATCGCTGCCCGCCAGGGCCCTATGAGCGCGTTTCCATGATGGCCCATGTGCTTAAGGCGAAGGGCCACAAGAGCTCGAAGATCATCGTCCTCGATCCGAAGGACAGCTTCTCCAAGCAGGCCCTCTTTATGGAGGGCTGGGAGAAGCACTATCCGGGCATGATCGAGTGGCAGGACCCCAAGGTCCATGGCGGCATCAAGGGCGTCGACCCCAAGGCGATGACGGTCACGACGGAGCTTGAGACCTACAAGGCCCATCTCGCCAACATCATCCCCGCGCAGATGGCGGGGAAGATCGCCCGGGATGCAGGGCTCGCCAACCAGACTGGCTGGTGCCCCATCGACCCTACGAGCATGAAGTCGGTGAACGACCCCAACATCTACATCGTGGGCGATGCCTGCATTCCCGGCGACATGCCGAAGTCGGGCTTCTCGGCCAACAGCCAGGCCAAGGTGGCGGCCATGACGATCAGAGGCGAGCTTGCCAATGCCCGCACCTTCCCAGCCCGTTATACCAACACGTGCTGGAGCCTGATCACGCCGGAGGACACGGTGAAGGTCGGCGGAGCCTACGAGCCGAAGGACGGCAAGATCGCCGCGGTCTCGACCTTCATCTCCCAGAAGGGGGAAAGCCCGGAGTTGCGCCGGCAGACCCAGGACGAGAACATGGGCTGGTACAGCGGGATCACCTCGGACGTGTTCTCGTGAGGTGAGGGGTCGCTGCGCCGTCCCATCCCGCGGGGAGGGGGGTGCAGCAGAGCGTCGGCGGCAGGGTCGGCCGCGGGCTCGCCAGCGGTCGCTCCGTCCCCTATATGATGTCACCGCGCCGCCCCTGCAGCCGGCTCAGCAACCCGAAAACCATGACCGTCCACATTCCCCCCGGCGGGGCCGATCCGGTCTCGCGCCGCCGCACCTTCGCGATCATCTCGCACCCGGACGCGGGCAAGACCACGCTGACCGAGAAGCTGCTCTTGTTCGGCGGCGCCATCAAGCTCGCCGGCGAGGTCAAGGCCAAGCGCAACCGCGTGCAGACCCGCTCCGACTGGATGAACATCGAGCGCGAGCGCGGCATCTCGGTCGTGACCTCGGTCATGACCTTTGAATATGCCGGCTGCGTCTTCAACCTCCTCGACACGCCGGGCCACGAGGACTTCTCGGAGGACACCTACCGCACCCTGACCGCGGTCGATTCCGCCGTCATGGTGATCGATGCGGCCAAGGGCATCGAGGCGCGCACGCGCAAGCTCTTCGAGGTCTGCCGCTTGCGCGACATCCCCATTATCACCTTCGTCAACAAGATGGACCGGGAGAGCCGCGATCCCTTCGATCTCCTCGACGAGATCGAGAAGACGCTCGCCCTCGACACCGCCCCGGTGAACTGGCCGATCGGCCGTGGGCGGAGCTTCGCCGGCACTTACGACCTTGCGCGCAACCTGATCCGCCGGCTGGACGCCGACGAGGCGCCGACAGCGGTCGAAGGGCCGGAGAGCCCCCTGATCGACGGGCTGCTCCCGCCCGAGGAGGTAGGCGCCTGGCGGGACGAGGTCGCGCTGGCCAGGGAAGCCTGCAAGCCCTTCGACCTCGAGGCGTTCCGGGAGGGGCACCTGACGCCCGTGTTCTTCGGCAGCGCGCTCAAGAACTTCGGCGTGCGCGACCTGATCGACGCGCTCGCCGCCTTCGCGCCGCCGCCCCGCGGCCAGGAGGCCGACAAGCGCCTCGTGGCGGCGAACGAGAACCGCATGACCGGCTTTGTCTTCAAGATCCAGGCCAACATGGATCCGAACCACCGCGACCGCATCGCCTTCATGCGCGTCTGCTCGGGCAGGCTCACCCGCGGCATGAAGGCGAAGCTCGTTCGCACCGGCAAGCCGATCAGCCTCTCCGCGCCCCAGTTCTTCTTCGCCCAGGAGCGCGCCACCGCGGACGAAGCCTATGCCGGCGACGTGGTCGGCATCCCCAACCACGGCACCTTGCGCATCGGCGACACCCTCACGGAGGGCGAAGACCTCCTCTTTCGCGGCGTGCCGAGCTTCGCGCCCGAGATCCTGCGCCGCATCAAGCTCACCGACGCCATGAAGGCGAAGAAGCTGCGCGAGGCGCTGCAGCAGATGGCCGAGGAGGGGGTCGTGCAGCTCTTTTTGCCCCATGACGGCTCGCCGGCGATCGTAGGGGTCGTGGGGGCGCTGCAGCTCGATGTGCTCAAGGAGCGGCTCTTGGCCGAATACGGCCTGCCGATCGACTATGAGACGACGCGCTTTACGCTATGCCGCTGGGTGTCCGCCGAGGACCGGGCGGAGCTCGACCGCTTCATCGCGGCCAACGGCTCCTCCATGGCGGCCGACCTCGACGGCGCGCCGGTCTTCATGGCGGCTTCGCCCTTCTCGCTGAAATACGACCAGGACCGCTGGCCCGCCATCCGCTTCACCGACGTCAAGGACTACCAGAAGCGCGACGCCGCTTCCGCCAACGGGCGAGGCCGCGCCGCCGCGGCCGGCTGACCCGCCTCTCCCCGGCGGGGAGAGGTCGGCAAGCCGAGGCAGGTCGGGCAAGGGGCTGTTTCCATTCTGACACGGCGGCACCTCGCCCGCGGCCTCGGCGCGACCTCTCTTTCCGGGAGGGGTGGCTCGCGCGGGAATGCGCCGCCAGCATGGCTCCCTCCGAAAAGCGGGCTGGTCCGTCCATCGGCGAGCCCTTATGGGCGAGCGCGCCATGATCACGATCCTCGTCCTCTGCGCCGCCTACGTCCTCAGCCAGTTCTACCGCTCCTTCCTCGCCATCGTCGCACCCGATCTCACGCGGGAGCTGGGGCTCGGCCCCGCAGAACTCGGGGCGCTCTCAGGCGTGTGGTTCGGGGCCTTCGCCCTTGCCCAATTTCCGATCGGCTGGGCGCTCGACACGCTCGGCGCCCGGCGCACTGTTGCCGGAGCGATGCTGGCCGCCGTGGCGGGCGCGCTCGTCTTCAGCCTCGCCGAGAGCTTCTCCTCCATGATCCTCGCCATGGCCCTCATCGGGGTCGGCTGCGCGCCGGTGCTGATGGGAAGCATGTATGTGTTCGGCCGCGCCTACCCGCCGGAGCGCTTCGCCATGCTCTCTTCGGTGGTGCTGGGGGCAGGGGCGCTCGGCGGCATGGTGCTTGCGGCAACGCCGCTCGCCCTCGCCCTCGAGCGCTTCGGGTGGAGGGCCAGCATGGCGGGCATGGGCGTGGTCACGGCCGTCGCAGTGCTGGCCGTGTTCGCGCTAATGCGCGATCCGCCGCTCGCCGCGCGCAGCGATGCGCGGCAGGCCTCTGCCTGGCGCGACCTTCTCTCCATCATGAGGATCCGGGCGCTGTGGCCGTTCCTGCCGCTGACCTTCGTCGGCTATGCGGTGGTGGCGGCCGAGCGCAGCCTCTGGATCGGGCCTTATCTCCTTCAGGTGCATGGGCTCGACCCGATCGCCCGGGGCAATGGCGTTCTTGTCATGTCGTTGGCGATGGCGCTCGGCGCTTTCGCCTATGGACCTGTGGAGCGCCTGCTGCGCAGCGCCAAGCGGACGGTGATGATCGGCAGCATCGTTACCGGGCTCACCTTCCTCGCTCTCGGCCTTGCGCCGCGAGCGCCGACGGCCGCCGCGGTGACGGCGCTCGCGGTGGTGGGCGCCTTCGGGCTCACCTACGGCATCATCATGACCCATGCCCGCGCCTTCTTCCCCGAGCATCTCCTCGGCCGCGGGGTGACCTTCATGAATTTCGTCTTCATCAGCGGCGCGGGGCTCCTCCAGGCCGCATCGGGACAGTTCATGAAGTCGGTTGCGGAGATGCAGCCATCGGCGGCATTCGGGCTCCTGCACCTTGCCTTCGGCGCGATGCTGCTGGCGGCCACCGTCGTCTACGCCTTCGCGCCGGCAAAGCCGCAGGGCTGACGGCCCATATGGGGCGAATCGCAAAGGGGAAGAATGGTCGGAGTGGCAGGATTTGAACCTGCGACCCCCTCGTCCCGAACGAGGTGCGCTACCAGGCTGCGCTACACTCCGACGCGTGTTCTGACGGGAGACGGTCATATAGCGGCGCTGTGCGGCCCCTGCAAGCCGCAAGACCGCAGGGCAAGGCCCGACAAGACGCCGCTGTTGATAGGTTGAGAAACGAGGCTTCATGAAAGCGGCCGACGCGCGCGCCCGGTTGCCACGCCGGAAGCGCCCGATTATGTAACGCCCTCGCCACGGTGGGGCGTAGCCAAGCGGTAAGGCAGCGGATTTTGGTTCCGCCATTCCCAGGTTCGAATCCTGGCGCCCCAGCCAGTTCATGATCCACCGCACCGGGCTCGCGCACGGTCGCCCTCTCAGCCCGACCTGCCGTCCGCTCGTGCTGCACATGGCTGCCGGGCGGGTTGCGGGCTGCACCTCGTGGCGGCGGCGCCGCGAAAATACTGGGGCGCTCCCCGCTCAGCGATCTCGCACAGCATTCGCGCCAGATGCGGTCCGCGGGGAGCGTAAGCTTCGCGCATGCTCGAACGTGTTTTTCGTTAATATATGTTACTCACTTCGCATACAGGCATGTAGTTACGTCCAACATTGTGTTACTCACTAAGGGGTAGGCAAAGGAGAGGTAGCCATGTCGGGTGAGGTGCATTAGGTCTTCTAATGCCATCCTGGCCGAGATCCTTGGGCGCGAGCCCCAAAACGTGGCCGTTCGCAAAACAGAACCAGCGGCCCAGCGGCGCGGGAGCTGACGAGCGACGGTGGGAGGAAGTCGGCTAACCACCCCGCCCGCGCATGGAAATGGCGGTGGCGACCAGAAGAGTCGGCGCGTCGCATGCCCGTCCACCTTGCGGAGCGAATGGGCGCACCGGTCACGATCGCCCATGGCGGCACTCTTATGCACGCCCAGCCAACCGATGCGGGGCGAACTCAGTGTGGTGCGTGTCACACGTCGATCGAGGAGGCGCGCCCTCCTCGTCGCGGAGGTGTTCTGATGGCAAGATGCGCTACCTTTGTCGTCGACCGGAACTGCCTTTTTCGCGAAGGTCTGAAGAGCATCCTGTCGAACACGCGGTTTCGTGCCACTGGGGCTGGGGAGCGGTTCGAGGAGCTGAAGCCATCCGTGGCTGGACCCGTCCGAGAGATCCTCGTCATCATCGGACCGAGCTTCACGATCAGCTCGCTTCTGCATGAAATCTCGGCGATCAGGGCACGGCACCCTCAGGCCCGCGTTGTGGTGTTCGCCGATCAGTACGCCGCCGACGAATTGGCTCAAGCTTCGTCCGCCGGCACCAATGCTCTTCTCTCGAGGAGCATATCTCCAGAGTCGCTGATCAGCTCGCTCGAGCTCGTTCTTTCAGGTGAGATGGTGATCTCCACCGAGATCTTCGCCAGCCTCGTCACCAGAATGGCTCATGCGCCCCTGGCGCAGCTCGCCCGGGCGGAGTCCATCACCCTCCTCAGCTCCAACACGCTGGTCGACGGCCTCGCAGAGGCGCAGGCTCCCTCGGGCTCGTCCGTCGAGCCCGGCTCCAGCGCAGCTCGGGATTCCATGATCCCCCGCCTGTCGGCACGGGAGACCGCCATTCTGGAATGCTTGATAAGGGGGGAAACCAACAAGGTCATCGCGAGGAGATTCGATGTGGCCGAGGCAACCGTGAAGGTGCACGTCAAGGCCATCTTGAGGAAGATCCAAGTCAAGAATCGCACCCAGGCGGCCATCTGGGCCGTTGATCACGGCGTGCAGTCCGTTCCGGGTGGAACCAATCGGGACACGAACGGAGCCCGCACGGGAGCATAGACGCTTGGCTATGCCTGTCGGCTATGTCTCACTGACCGGCGGCGCGTCAGGCCGCCCGCGTCGTGCTGCTGCGAGCGGCCGAGTCCCCGAGCCAAACCAGCGTCACGGCCTCGCCGAAGGCGTTGACCGCGCCAGCCAGCCTGTCGTCTGAAAAGACCGACTGGATCCCTGCGTACCGAAACTCCGGGCGGACCCACTCCTCGACCGCGGGCCAGACGCGAGCAAGCTCGGCGCGGAGATACGACCCCAGCCCCTCTCGGATCCAACGTTCCTGTTCGATCCGGAAGCCCTTCTTGAAGCGTGCCAGGCGGATGGCATCGGGAACTTTGCCCCTCATGGCAGCCCGCACGATCCATTTGCCGTAGCCGTTCCGGAGCTTGAGCGATGCAGGGAGCGCCAGCCCCAGCTCCACCACGCGAAAGTCCATGAACGGCAGCCGACTCTCGATGCTGTGAGCCATGGAGTTCCTGTCCTCGTAGCGCAGGAGCGTTGGAAGGCTCAATTCCGTGACGTCTCTCCACTGGCGCAACCACTCTTCTTCCCCGCCGGGCGCGCCCATGCGGACCGCCTCGGAAGGGAGTTGCAGGACGGAGCCGAGCCCCCGGTTTCTGGTATAGCGGCTGCGATGCTTCCAATAGTCCACAAGCGCCAGCTTCTCGCTCAGGATTGAGGGCAGGAGCGACAATGCGAAAGCACCGGAGGCGAGAGCGTTGCTGCCGATCAGATGCTTCAGGTGGAAGAGCTGGTACTTGCGATATCCCATGAAGGCTTCGTCTCCCCCTTGGCCGCCGAGGATGACCTTGAACCCTCGTCTCTTGGCGGCGGCATAGACGAGGTTCTGGGCGATCAAACTGCCCCCTGCGAAGGGACCGTCCTGGCAGCGGAGGGTCTCGGCAAAGCTCTCGACGATCTCTGCCAGGGTCGGCCATACGTAGTGGACGCGAATGCCGCGGGCTCGCGCCAGCACGGCGACGAGCGGTCCCTCCGATTCGGCGGCGTCGGGATGGCCGAAGCTGAAGCCGGTCACGGCAGGATGCAATTCGCTCATCAAGGCGGCGACACTGGCCGAATCCAGGCCTCCGCTGAGGGAGATCGCGAGTGGAACATCCGAGCGTAGCCGCAGGCGAACTGCGTCGGCGAGGAGCTCCCGAACCGTACGGATGAGCTCGGCGTCGGATTTTCCCTCGATTGCCCTTCTCGTCTCCCTCACCCGTTCCGCCAAGTCGTAATAGCGCTGCGACTTCCCCTGCAGCCCGACCCCGCTCAGATCGAACGCGATGAAATGGCCCGGAAGAACGGCCTGTAGGCCTTCGTAGGCCGAGCTGCCGTCGCCGCGATCGTAGACGAAGTACTGAAGGCCACACGCGCAATAGGCGAGGTTCGGGGCAAGGCCATGCTCGCGCGCCAGAGCCCGCATTGTGGAGGCGAATGTGAGGGTGCCGAACGCGTCGTGATAGTACAAAGGCTTGACGCCGAAGCGATCGCGAACCAGCCAGAAGCGCGGCTCCTCCCGGTCGAGCAATGCGAAAGCGAACATGCCGTTGAAGCGCGGGAACGCGTCCGTCCCCCACGCCTTGAAAGACTCGAGGATGACTTCCGTATCGCTTGCCGTGCGAAAGCGATGGCCGAGCCTCTGGAGCTCCGCCCTCAGCTCCAGGTAGTTGTAGATCTCCCCATTGTAGACGATGGCATAGCGGCCCGAATGATCCCACATGGGCTGGTTCGCAGCAGGATCGAGGTCGATGATGCTCAGGCGGTCGTGCCCAAGGACCACCGTCCAAGCGCCCGCCTCGACAGTGGCAACCTGTTGATGGTCTGGTCCGCGATGACGTTGAGCGTCAACGAGATCATGGACGATCGAGATGAGGCGGGCAGAGCGCTTGCGGCCGAGGGCACCAGCGATTCCACACATGTGGCGGGTCCGTTGCGTCTCTTCAGTGGGTCGGTTCGGCGTGCTCTCTGGCAAGCGTGTTACAAGGGAAGCGCCGGCGGATCCCGCTCGGGCCCGCGCCACTCGCCGGCGCCGAACTGGCGAGAGCGCGGGAGGCCTTCGATGAGGTTGAGATAGCGTCGACCGAGCGTTTCATAATTGTGCTCGGCCTCGACCAGCGCGCGGCCACGGGCGCCGATGCTTGCGCGCTCGCTGGCCGGTAGGCCGGCGAGCCGGATGATGGCAGCCGCGATGGCCGGCGCATCGCTTGCCGGAACCGCCACGACCGCCCCTGCTTTGTCGACCATGCGAGACGGCAGGTCGCAGGAAAATACGACCGGCAGGCCAGCGAGCATGTAGTCGAAGAGCTTGTTCAAGCTGAAGCCGTACCGGTAGATCGGCTTCGACGGAAGGGCGGCAAAACCCGCATGCGCGATGCGCAGGAGGGCCGCGACTTCCGACTTGTCGACGGGAGGGAAGAACTCGACATTCGCGAGCCCTTGCTGCCGCGCATGAAGCTTCAACGCGGGCTCCAGTTCGCCGCTCCCGACCAGCAGCACGACGACATCGCGCCGACCCTGCTCCTGCAGGAGTTTCGCTGCCTTGAGGAGCGGGAAGAGATCCGTCGTCACGCTCATGTTCCCAGGGTGGACGAGCAGGAATTTGCCCGCTGCAGCGAGAGCCTGCGCGCGGCGGATCAAGGCCCCTGCGGTGCCGGAGGCTGGGACGGTCTCCTGCTCCACGTCTACCCCGTTTGGAATGTACGCGAATTTGCGACCGTCGAGCCCGCGCTCAGCCATGTAGGACGCGGCTTCGGGGAGCAGCGACGCGACACGATCGGCGGTGGCATAGGCGAAGCGCTCGCAGGCACCCGCCGCCAGGACGAAGGGATGCCATCGCGGGAGACCGAGGATCTCGATGAGGCTGAGGGGCCAGAGATCGCGGACCTCGAAGACGAGGGCCGCCCCGAGCCGACGCGCCAGGCGATAGGCGGCGACATAGGCGAACGGGTAGGGCGAGGAATAGATGATCACGTCCGGAGCACGGCGCTGCGCCAAGCTGGCAAGTCCGCGATCCCGCAAGAGCCCGACGCCGAAGGCCAGGATCGCCTTCACGCGGTCCCGCGAGCGCCTGCCGTAAGGTTGCGTGGGGATAAAGTGGTAATCGACACCGCCGATGGTGTGCGTCCCGGCCAGCGGGTCAGGCCTCACGAAATAGTGGTGGTACCCCGGTCCGATGAGGACTGGATCGGCCCCGAGCCTCTGCCACACCCGCGCCAAATGGTAGGCGCGCCAGTAGCGGCCCAGCCCGGGACCGCCAATGGGCGGAAAGATGTACCAGATGGTCGCGCGAGATACCGGCCGGCGAAGGGGGGCGTCGGCCGCGATGTCCATGGTCAGCGACCCGACAGCTCGCCGAGAACGACGCGCAACGTCCTTAGTGCAACGCGCAGATCGATGAGCGGGCCAAACGACTTGACGTAGTGCAGGTCGTAGGTGAGCTTTTCCCGCGTCTCGGCAAGGTTCTCCGCATAGCCGAAACTGACTTGCGCCCAGCCCGTGATTCCGGGACGGACCAGATGACGGAACGTGTAGGCCGGCAACTGGTCCGCATATTCCCGCGCTAGCTCGGGCTGTTCCGGTCGGGGGCCGATCAGGCTCATGTCGCCCTTGAGCACATTCCAGAACTGCGGCAGTTCATCGATGTGATATCGCCGGAGGACGCGCCCCAGGGGGGTGATTCGATCGTCGTTCTTCGCGGTCGCTTTCGCGGTCTCACCGGGAAACCGTTCCCGCATGGTCCGCAGCTTGAACATGCGAAAGACTTGGCCTTCGCGGCCGACGCGGTTCTGCACGAAGAAGATCGGGCGCCCCAAAGTCAGCGCGATCGACAATGCGGCGACGCCAACCACGAGAAGCACTGCCGGCGCCAAGAGCAGCACGAGAGTGATGTCGAAGGCCCGCTTGCAAGCGGCGTAAGGGCCATTGATCTCCAGCCCGCTGAGGTGATGGGCGTTGAAGTCCTCGGGCCGTGTCCGCCCGCGAACGTGTTCCAAATACCTGGCGACATGCGATACCTCGGCACCGTCCAGGATCGCCCGCGAGACGAGCCTGCTCCACGAGGAGGGAAGGGCCTGGTCGAAGTTGACGAGCACCAGCTCGTACCGCCCCCCGTCCATCGACGGGTCGGAGATCACTTCGATCGACGGCCCAAGCCACCTCTGGATCTCAGGCGACAATCCATATCCGAGGGCCGCAACACGCTTCGTCTGGAAGCTGTCGACAAACCCGCGCGATTGGGAATGGTGGACTGGGCCGGAGGCCGCAACACGCTTCGTCTGGAAGCTGTCGACAAACAGCGCAATGCCCGTGCCGAGCATGAGCGAGATCGCGACGCCCAGGGTCAGCACGGGTTCGACGTCGCCAAATCCTCCGGTGAGAAGGATCGCGCCTGCCGCGCCATGGGTCGCGAAGACGCAGAGGAGAACCAGGCCCAGCTGCCGCTCGCGTCGTCCGGTGGTCGCGGACGCGGTCCAGACCACCAGCATGTTGCAGGCAGCGTTCAGCATGAGAGGGAGAAGAAGGTGCGGCGGCAACGCGAGCGGGTTCCACTCGGCGAAGAGCAGTCCCGAATAGGTCGAGGGCAGGAAGAGCGCGGCAGCTGCCAAAACAAACGGGGAGGGGATCCGGGTTCGGGCTGATCGAGGAGCTGCGGGCTGGGCCGCGCGTTGAGCAGCCCCGATCGTGAGCTGCTCCACGGTGGGGGAAGGCGTTCCGCGCCATGCTGGGCCGATGGCAAGTCTTGACATCGTGTTCTCCGCCAGGAGATGGCGCCTGGGAAATAAACCTGGATCAAGAGCATATTAGCATCAGCCCATACAGCTTGTGCGACTTATAAGTAGAAGATCTAACGATTAGACCGATGAATAGAATAGCTTAGGTTCGCTTGGATTTCGCGACAGGTGCTTTAACTGGATCAAGAAAAGACACGCGATCGGAGTACCTCTTTCGAACGACTGCCTGTTCCTTGACCGAAGTCTGGGCAACCGGTTTCATCTCACAAGGAACTTTTCTTCTGTGCCCCGGGTCAGAGCCAGGCGCAGCGGCTGTAGATTCCCGCTTTGGACGAAAGCGTTGGACGAGGACGAGAGGGCGGCCAGCAGCCACCTCGCGGCGCGGCACAGGACATGCGACCTCGTGGAGGGCGGACGTGAGCACGGCCCTACTTGAGCACCCCGAACCAGCCGACGAGGTTGCTTGCCGCGGTTCGGCGGCGGCGACGCTCGGCGAGTTGATTGCGCGCCGTGAAGCCCGCGTGGGTATCGTTGGTCTGGGCTATGTCGGCCTGCCGCTTGCGAGGACGATCGTCGAGCACCGCTTTGCCGTGCTGGGGTTCGATATCGATGTACGCAAGGTGCAGGCGCTCAACGCGGGGCGTTCGTATATCGGGCACATTCCGTCGGCGTCGATTGCCGCCCTTCGGGCGACGGGACGCTTCGAGGCCACCTCTGATTTCGGCCGCTTGGCCGAGGCCGACGTCATCCTCATCTGCGTGCCCACGCCCATCGACAAGCATCGCGAGCCCGACCTCTCCTTTGTCATATCGACGGCGGAGGCGATCCAAGCGCGGCTGCGCCGCGGTCAGCTGATCGTCTTGGAGTCGACGACGTATCCGGGCACGACGACCGAGGTGGTGCGCCCCCTGCTGGAGGCAAGCGGTCTCAAGTGCGGCACGGATTTCTTCATCGCGTACTCGCCCGAGCGGGAAGATCCGGGCAATCTCGATTTCTCGACCGGCGCCATACCGAAGATCGTCGGGGGCGACGGGCCCGACGCCCTTCGCCTCACCGCCGCTCTATACGGATCCTTCACCAGCAAGGTCGTGCCGGTCTCCAACCCGGCCACGGCGGAAGCCGTCAAGCTCGCGGAGAACGTGTTCCGGGCCGTCAACATCGCCCTCGCGAACGAGATGAAACTTATCTACGAGGCGATGGGGATCGACATCTGGGAGGTGATCGAGGCCGCGAAGACCAAGCCTTTCGGATACATGGCCTTCTATCCGGGGCCGGGTCTTGGCGGACACTGCATCCCGGTGGATCCGTTCTATCTGACCTGGAAGGCGAGGGAATACGGGATCACGACCAAGTTCATCGAGCTTGCGGGCGAGATCAACAATTCCATGCCGCAATGCGTGGTCGAACGCCTCAGCAGGGTCCTCGACAGGAAGGCAGGCCGTGGGCTTGCGGGAGCGAAGATCCTGCTCGTCGGCATCGCGTACAAGAAGAACATCGACGATATGCGGGAGAGTCCCGCCCTCAAGATCTTCGACCTCCTCGAAGACCGAGGCGGACAGGTGGACTACTACGACCCCTTCATTCCGATCGTGCCGATGACGCGCGACCATCCCAACCTGGCGGGGCGCAAGTCGATCCGCTGGAATCGCGCCCGGCTCGCCTCGTACGACGCCGTCGTGATCGCAACCGACCACGATGGCATCGATTACGCAGGCCTTTCCCGATCGGCAAAGCTCATCGTCGACACGCGGAACGCGCTGCAGCGCGCTGGGGTGACGAGCGACAGAGTGTGCAAGGCTTGAAAAGACCCGAATGTCGCAATGGCTCAGGCAAACTCCTCACCCATCCTTGCAGACGGCACGGTTCAGCTCCACGCGCCGCAGCCCTCTCCCGCTCTGGGAGGCCAGGACAGAAGGTCCCGGCCCAAGGACACGGATGCCGAGGAGCTGAGCCCGGCCGCTTCTTCCGAGAGGGTCGCCGTCCTGGGTTGCGGCTACTGGGGGAAGAACATCGTCCGCACTCTCGCCGAACTCGGCGCCCTCGAGGCGATCGTCGATACCGATCCGCAGATCGCGGCCAACTTGTCGCACAGCTTCGGCGTGCGATCGGCCACCTTCGAGTCGGCCCTATTCGATCCGAAGGTCACGGCCGTCGCGATCGCTGCTCCAGCGAAGCTGCATTTCAAGCTCGCCATGAAGGCGCTCGCCGCCGGCAAGCATGTCTTCGTGGAAAAGCCCATCGCTCTTGAGGTGACGGAGGCCGAAAGGTTGATGCAGGCCGCGCGGGCTGCGTCGCGCGTGCTCATGGTCGGCCACCTGCTGCATTACCATCCGGGCTATCAGGCCCTTCGAGAGATCGTTCGATCGGGTCAGCTTGGCCGTCTTCACTACATCTACTCGAACCGTCTCTCGCTGGGGAAGTTCCGCAACGACGAGGACGTGCTGTGGAGCTTTGCTCCTCACGACGTCTCGATGGTGCTCGATCTCGCCGGCGAGGAACCCGAGGGCGTCGTGGCAACGGGCGTGCCGCTGCTCCGGCCCCGCATTAGCGACACCTGCCACCTCCACCTGACGTTCCCCTCGGGTCTGAGGGCTCACATCTTCGTCTCTTGGTTCCACCCCTTCAAGGAGCAACGCCTGACGGTGGTCGGCGAGCGGGGCGCCGTCGTGTTCGACGATGTTGCGCCGCTGGATCGGAAGCTCATCTATTTCCCGTATTCCATCGAACGGCAGGGCGAAGCGCCGGCCCCCTGTGCGCGAGGCAGTGTCCCGATCGCAGTCCGCGCCGGCGAGCCGCTCAAGGCGGAGATGCAGCATTTCCTGGAATGCTGCCGGACCGGGACGACGCCGCATACGGATTCGGCCGAGGGGCTGCGCGTGCTCTCCGTCCTCAAGAGGGGCAGTGCGGCAGGGGAGGCGAGGTGCGAGGCGAAAGCTGCGAAGGTCTATGTCGACAGCACCGCGATCGTCGATCCCGATGTCCAGATCGGGCCCGGTTCGAAGATCTGGCACTTCAGCCACATCCTGAGCCATACACGGATCGGCCGCGACGTGATCATCGGGCAGAACGTCATGATCGGTCCGAAGGTCAATATCGGCAACCGCGTGAAGATCCAGAACAACGTCTCGATCTACACCGGGGTGACACTGGAAGACGGCGTGTTCTGCGGGCCGTCTTGCGTTTTCACCAACGTGCTCGATCCCCGGGCCGAGCTCGAACGCAAGCATGAATTTCGTGAAACTCTCGTGAAACGAGGAGCGACCATCGGTGCCAACGCGACCATCGTCTGCGGTCACACGGTGGGGCGGTACGCCCTGGTCGCGGCCGGTGCCGTCGTGACCAAGGACGTGCCCGATTTTGCCCTGGTGGCCGGGGTGCCGGCGAAACGGATCGGCTGGGTGTCGAGGAGCGGTCGCCGCTTGGGTCCTGACCTGGTCTGTCCCGAGACCGGCGAACGATATCGGATGACCGCCCGGGGAGGGCTCGAGGAGGTCGTATGATGGGCCGGCACGACCCTGTCGAGTTCGCCGCCATGCCCTTCAACGACCTCGGGGCGCAGCGGCGCCGCCTTGCAGGCAAGATCGATCAAGCCATCCTCCGCGTCTTGGAGCGCGGCGACTTCATCCTGGGTCTCGAGGTCGAGGAGTTGGAAGCCGAGCTTGCCGCCTTCTGCGGGGCGAAAGAGGCGATCAGCTGTTCGAACGGCACCGACGCCCTTGCCCTGGTCCTTATGGCGCTCCGCGTGAAGCCGGGAGATGCGATCCTCTGCCCGAGCTTCACATTCGCCGCGACCGCAGAGGTCATCGCGTGGTTTGGGGCGACGCCGATCTTCGTCGATGTTCATCCCGGCACCTTCAACATGGATCCGGCAAGCCTCGAAGCTGGCATCGCGACCGCGCGTCAACTCGGACTGAATCCAGCAGGCGTCATCCCCGTCGACCTCTTCGGCCAGCCGGCCGATTACGATGCGCTGCTCCCGATTGCCGATTTCCATGGTCTGTGGTGCCTCTGCGACGCCGCCCAGTCATTCGGATCTGACTACAAGGGACGAAAGGTGGGCAGCATCGGGCTGGCGGCTTCGGTTTCATTCTTTCCTGCCAAGCCGCTCGGCTGCTACGGCGACGGCGGCGCCGTGCTCACGAGCGACGTCGAACTTGCCCGGACGATCCGGTCCTTGCGCGTCCATGGCCAGGGCACCGACAAGTATGACAATGTTCGCATCGGCCTCAATGGACGGCTCGACACCGTCCAAGCGGCCGTGCTCCTGCAGAAGCTGACGGTCTTCCGGGACGAGATCGCGGCTCGAAACCGGATCGCTGCTGCTTACACGAAGGCTCTGTCGGACGTTGTTCGGGTGCCGGTGGTGCTCGATCGCTGCATCTCGGTCTGGGCTCAATACACCTTGAGGGTCGACCCAGGGCGGCGTGCCGATCTGGCTGCGGCCCTGAAAAGGCGGGGAATCCCGACCGCCATTTATTACCGAAAGCCTCTTCATCATCAGAGGGCCTACCAGGACTATCCGCGGGCGGCGACGGGCCTGCGCGTCTCCGAGAAACTCGCGGAGGAGGTGATCTCGCTGCCGATGCACCCCTACCTCGATGAGCAAAGCCAAGACCGGATCATAGAGGCCGTGCGTGAGGCCGTTGTTCCATAACGGCGGCCTTGGCGCAGGCCGCACCCATGACCTGTCGGGCGCCGTTCGACGGCTCTCTTCGAACGGGAATGGAGGCGAGTTCGGCTTTAGCCGAACTCGCGCGTGAGTTAGGAGCGCGACAGACGCGGCGGAACCATGCTTCTCGTTCGGAATGACACGGCCACCCAGGCACATGCGCCCCGCAAACATGGGGCTGATCTCGTGTCGGGAATCGACCTCAGCGACGTTCTTGCCTTTTTTAGACGACAGCGCCTGACCATCGTTGCCGCGATAGCTGCCTGTGCCGTGCTCGCGGCGGCTTACGTCATCTTGGCCCGGCCGCGTTTCACCGCGGACGCCCTCGTGCTGATCGAGCCCCGCAAGACTCGTCTGGTTCAAGGCAAGCCCGCGCCTGCCGATGCGGGCGCCGAGAACGCTTTCCTCGACAGTCAAGTCGAAATCGCCCGGTCGAGCCGGGTCGTACTGAAGGTGATCGCCGACCTGGGACTCGGCGAGGATCCGGAACTCTCCGCGGTCGCTACCGGCGCCGTGGCCCGGCTCACCGCCGCTCTTCGCGGCGTCATCTCACCTTTCCCCCGAGAAGGGGAGCACGCCGTTCCCTTGTCCGAGGCGCGACACCAGGCGGTGCTGGAGAATTTCGATCGGAACCTGGCGGTACGCCGGATCGGGCTGACCCATGTTCTACGGATCAGCTACACCGCCAATGATCCCCATAAGGCGGCCCAGATCGCGAACGGGGTTGCCCTCGCCTACATCACGGACGAACTGCGAGCCAGAGACGAGGCCGACAAGCTTGCGGGCGGTTGGCTGGAGGGAAGGGTTCGGGAACTCCGGGAACAGGCGATCGCAGCAGACCACGCCGTCCAACGCTATCGCTTGGAGCACAACATCATCGAGACGGGACGCGGGCTCGTCGATGAGCAGCAACTCTATGACGTGAATGGGCAGCTGGTTTTGGCGCGCGCGACCACGGCGGAGGCGCGCGCCAGGCTCGAACGGATCAGCGACATTCTTCGCCAGCGGGATGTCGAGGCTGTGGTCACCGATGCGCTCCGCAATGACGTCATCAGCGGCTTGCGCTCGCGACTGCTCGAGACGATCCGGACGGAAGCCGATCTGACCCGGCACTTCGGCCCGGAGCATGGAGCAGCAGCAAGACTGCGGGAAGAAATCGCCGGCCTTCGGCACTCGATCTTCGCCGAGTTGAACCGCATCGCCGAGGCCTACCGGAGCGAGTACGAAGTGGCCAAGGCTCGCGAGACCTCACTGGAAGGATCGCTCAAGAGCCTCGTTGCGCGAGCGGCAATCAGGAACGAGGCGCAGATCGCATTGCGCGATCTCGAGCGCACCGCGCAGACTTCACGGGCCGTCTATGAGACCTTCCTGACGCGCCTGAAAGAGGCCGCGCAAGAGCATTCGTTCCCACTGACGGAGGCCAGAGTCATTACCGAGGCGACCCCTCCGCTCCGCAAGAGCCAGCCCCGGACAGCAGTGATCCTGGGCGGGGCGATCTGCTTTGGGCTGCTGGCCGGCATCGGCGCAGGACTCCTGCGCGAGCGGCGCGATCGCACGTTCCGAACGGTCGACCAGCTAGAGCGCGAAACCGGGCTCACCTGCCTCGGCATCGTGCCACATGTGTCGACCCCGCGATCAATGTTCGGGTCGAAGCAGCACAGTCTTCTTCAGTACGCGACAGAAGCGCCGACATCGTGCTTTGCGAGAAGCATTCAGAGCACCAAGATCGCCCTGGACATTGCGGGACTGGGCCGCAACATTCGGGTGATTGGGGTCGTCTCGGCCTTCCCTGGCGAGGGGGTCACCACCATTGCCAACAACCTGGCACGGGCCGCCGCGCTCTCTGGTCACAAGGTCCTGCTGATCGACGCCAATCTGCAGGAGGCTCCACCTGGGAAGGATGCGATCTCGACGCCGGAGCCGGGTCTCTATCACTTGGCCGTCGGCGGCGATCGCCTCGAGAGTCTCGTCAAGCAAGATTCCAAGATTCCGCTCTCCATCCTGCCAGCCGGCGCCAAAGGCGTGCCGAACGCACCTGACATCTTGAGTTCGCCTCCGGTGCGGGACCTGCTGGGCAGAGGCAATGCCGAATATGGCGTGATCGTCGTTGATCTCCCCCCGCTTGCGACGGCGGCTGACGCACGGGCCATCTCGCCCGTGATCGATGCCTTCCTCCTCATCGTGGCATGGGGGCGTACACCGCAGGATATCCTGTCGAGTGCGCCCGCAGGGTCGGACTTGGTTTTCGAGCGTCTCGTCGGCTGCATCATGAACGACGTGGACCCCCGGCGCGTGCGGCGGTTCAGCCCAAAGGATGCGAGAGCGATCGGATCCCTTCAGGCCTGAGGGATCGCACGGTCGACATAGTCCTGAAGGTGGAATCCCTGCATCTCAGCTCGATGCTTCGCCGCCCGCATCTATGAACGCGGCAGATCATGGGCGCGGACGGGCGGGGCGCAGTGCGCTCCGGCCACAGCATGGGAGCGATGCATCACGAAGGCGATGAAGATCAGGTGCGCCGCCGACTCGGCAGCGACATACCAGCCGACGAATTCGGGGTAGGTCAACGGAGGGTTCGCCGGCCAGAGCGCGATTGTCGCGAGCAACAGCGCCCGCATTGAAGACCACAGGGCGAGGAATCCGGGCACCCCGAGGAGGATGGGAAGAAATCCGACGGAGCTTTCCACGAACACGAAGAAACCGAGCACACACAGGAGGACGATGCTTTCCGAGGCCTGCTCCCAAGCAGGTCCAAATGCCGTGCCAGTGCCGAGAGCTGCTGCTCCGGCCAAGAGGGCAAACCCGGCACTCCCGGCTATCGTCATGGCTCCGACGGCCGAGAGAACGAGGTGATCGATGGCTCGGCCTTGGTGGTAGCGCAAGGAGATCTGGCGGCTGAGGACGCTGCCGACCGACGTTCCGATCATCGTGGTAGGGGCCACGACGATGCGTGTGGCAAGCGCGAACCATCCACTCGCCTGAGCCCCGTATTGCGCCATGATGATCCAGAGCGGCGCGTGCGCGAGAATAAGGTTCAACGGGTGCGAGACCGCCGCGGCGGCCAGAAGCGACCGCCGACGTCCTGTCTCGGCCAGCACGCGGCGGAAGCGCAATGGCGCGATGATCCGCCTTTGCCTCGGCGAAAGGGCAGAAAGGAGAGCCGTGGTCCCCAAGAGATCGCCGATGATGGTCGCGAGGATCAAGCCGTAGCCATTGCCCGGCGCGCCGCGCGTCCACCAGCCGAACATGACCGCGATTGCCACGAAGCCCACGCTCCTCACCGTAACGCCCCTCGCGATGGCCAAGAAACGGCCGATCCGCGTCAGAAGACCCTGGAATGTGAGGAAGAGGGCGAAGGAGAGCCCGTTCAGGATGCCAGCCGAAAGGATGAGCTGAAGATGAGGATCGCTTTGAGCTGTCAGAATGCCGCTTGCAAAGAACAATGACGTTGCGATGAGGAAGACGCTGGTGAGAGCCAGCGCAAAGAAGAGGAGCGCCGACGTGAAGCGCGAGGCGGACACGATGCTTGGCGTCGTTGGGATCACGCCGGACAGGTTGAGCGTGTAGATCAGAACGAAAACAGCGGATAGGGACGAAACCAGCGCATAAGAGCCGAAGCTCGCCGGATCGTACACGCGCGTAAGGACCGGTAGGGACAGCAGCATGATCGATTGGGACACGACCATGCCCAAGGTGACCGTCGTCGCATCCCGCATGTGCAATTCGCGCGCCGTATAACGGGCGCGGATCAGTACACGACGGAACGGATCCGCCCATTCGCCGAACGACACCACCCTCCCGATCCTTCCAACTGGCCCTATGGGGAAGCGGTTTGCGTGACGCGGCGAGGAAGAGGGTCCGGCTGCCCGAAGCGACGCCCTTCGGACGAGGCGCGCGCCGGTGCGCCACGCAAGCCAAGGCCCACGGTCAAGATCAGCCATGCCAGCGGTTCATAGAACTGAGCTTTCGTGAGCGCCAAGGGTACGGCAGCGGCCAAGAGGGGCAAACCTCCGCGCGCGAGGAGGCCAGCTGCGAGCGCAAGAGCAAGAACCGTCGTCGGAAAGAGACCGAGGTAGTAGATCAAGCTCGACCAGAGCCCGAGGTCCTCGCTCGCAACACACCATCTGCAGACGGGATCGGACATCGGGTTCCCGAACACGATCACCTCCGAGAACCGGTTCATGAGCTCCCTGAAGCTATCCATGCGGATCTGGGTCGACGAGTCGACCGTGGCGCCCGTGTAACGGAGGTGAATATAGGCGACGTAGGTGCTCACCTCGTCGGTAAACAGCAGGTACGCCGCAGCAGCGGACGCCAATGCCGCCCCAAAACCCATGACGACCGTCATCTGCAAGCGGTAGGGAGTCCTCGACGTATCGAGGGTGCTCATCAGGAAGGCCAAGAGGAAGAAGGGAACGAGGACGGCGGACCACGCCGATAGCGTCAGAAGACAGGACAGCATGGCAAAGAAGCTCAACCGGTCGAACCCGCGCCCGGTCAGCATCAGGCGAAGAAGGGTCAGCATGTAAACCCATTGGCTGTAGGTTCCAGGCTCTATGAAAAATCCCGACAGCCGGTCGAAATTCAAATAGCTGCCCTGACGGGAAAAGCTGAAGGGGAAAATGAAATTATGAAGATCGACGAATCTCCCCGTTGCGAGGAGCAGCGCGTAGCTCAGCATCAGGCTGAGGATATGCAGCTGAATGCAGCGCGTGACGGCCCAGATCATAGTGTCCCGCACACCGAACTCAGAGTAGTAGGCGGCTGCTATCCCGAGCAGAATCCCTGTGAGCGCGATCACCGTAAACGGGCCCGCATGGAGGACATTGATGGCGACGAAGGGCGTCGATACGGCAACAGCGAGCGCGACATGATTGCTCGACGGCAATTGCCGCGACGCGAGAGCCAGGCAGCCCGCAAAGGCCGAGAAGAAGGCCAGACGGATCAGCCAAGCGAGACCTGAAGCATCCGCATCCGTTCCAAGTTCGATTGGCTGCGCAGCCAGCGTCAGCGACACGAGGATGACGGTCCTGGCGAACCATCCCGGCTTTGCCGCGTCGCCTCGCCAAGACCGCACATCGGCGCTGTGGCGCATGAACCGACCTGACCCTGGTTGAATACGAGCGGTCACATCGCTCGCATCACGAGAGAGCGCAGCGCTTGCGCCCAACGAGTCTCGTGCGATGAGCCTGGCTGAGCAAGCTATATTCGGATCCGGTCGATAGGATCGGAGGTACCTCTTCGGGCGTCTGCATCGCACCGGGTGATATCTCGTCTGTCCCAGGACGAGCCGATATTTTGTCGTTCCTGGATCGCGTGGTGCGGTGTCTTGCGGCTTCGCCGCAGCCGGCACCCTCGTCGGAGAGACGTTGCATGAGCGGAACCGGACCAGGAGCAGCGGATCGGTCTTGGCCTGCGGCGCGGTCGATGACGGTGAACGCTCCGCGGATCGTGCATTTCACGACGGTACACCCGTCCGACGACACGCGGATCTTCTCCAAGCAATGCGTCTCGCTTGCGCAGGCCGGCTTCCAGGTGGAACTGATCGCGCCGGGTGGCGGCCCTATCATGGAGCGCAACGGGGTCACCTGCCGCACCGTGAACGTGCCCGCGAGCCGCGTGCTGAGGATGACCATCGGTCAAGTCAGGATGCTCGGCGCCGTGCTTGCGTCGCGCGCCGACATATTCCACTTCCACGATCCGGAACTCCTGCCGACCGGCCTGATCTTGCGGCTGCTTGGACGGCGCGTCGTCTTCGACTCGCACGAGCATATCGCACGCGATCTGGCCGAGAAGGCTTGGCTTCCGCGCCCCGTGCAGCCGCTGGCCCGTGCGCTGGGCCGTCTCGTAGAAGAGATCGCCGACCGCTTCATGTCGGCCGTCGTGGTCACGACGGCCGGGATGCGGCGCGCATACCCGCGTGGACGGACGATCCTGCTGCGCAATCTGCCGAAGCGCGAGGAGTTTCCACGTGCCGCCCGCTGGAGCGCGCGAGAGAGCGTGGTGTGTTACGTGGGCCTCGTGAGCGAGTTCCGCGGCTCGAGACAGATCGCGCGTTTGGCGGAGAGCACCGAGGCTCGGGTGGTGGTCGCCGGTCGGCTGCCGGAGGAGGAACGCCGCAAGCTGTTGGGGGAGCCAGGCTGGCGCAAGGTGGATTATCGCGGCCCGCTCGACCGGCAGGATGTCGTTTCGCTGCTGTCCGCGGCGAAGGTTGGGCTCGCGGTTCTGCTGCCGATGAGGAACTTCGACGATTCGATCCCAACGAAACTTCTCGAGTATCTGGCGGCAGGCATTCCCGTCATTGCCTCCGACTTCGCGTCGTGGCGAGCCCTCGTCGAGGGCTACGACTGCGTCATCTTCGTGGATCCCCTCGATGACGACGCGATTGCCAACGCCGTCACCGAGCTCTTGGCGAATCCGGAGCGAGCGCAAAGGATGGGGAGCTTGGGCCGAAAGCTCGTCCTGGAGCGCTATGTTTGGGAACGCGAGCTGGAGGCCTTGCTTGGCCTCTACGCGGAACTCCTGGATCGAGGAGCCTCTCCTGCGCTCGCTGGACACGGGTAGGATCGGGGCCGCAGCGGCGGCGGTGCAGGTCTCGGCGGCGCGGGGCAGACGAGACGATGGTCAAAGCCCGCACTGCATCTCCGGCGCTTCTTCAAGGCGGCGTCCTCGCAGCAACGAAGCAGCCGAAAAGGCCGCGGTCTGCTCGTGGCCAGCAAGACCACGACCATCCCCCTTTCGGATGATGCTCGCCGCGGCCGCATAGCCCTTATGGAGCAGGTCTGGAACGTGGCAACCTCGGGGAGCACGACGCGCGGGTCGCTATCGGGAGCTGCGCGCTTGGATCGAGCATGAGCGACTGCTAGCCTCGACGCCCTGCTCTGCGGTAAGCGCTGCCGGGGTGAGCCCAATGCCTGCTCTTCTTGTTCTGTTCACCGTGCAGTACCCGTATGGCTTCGCAGAAAGCTTTGTCGAGGCCGAGCTCAGGGAACTGGCAGCCATCTTCCCGAAGATCATGGTTCAGCCGGTCGAGGGCGATGCGGTCGTCCGGCGCGTTCCCGACAATGTCGTTGTCGCCCCGCCGTTGAAATCCGGCAGTCACCTCCACTTCTACCTGAGTTACTTGGCCGACGGACCGGCCTGGTCGTTTTTCCGGCGGGAGGTCTTGAGGCAGGTGCGCGTCGCCGGCCTGCGCTGGGCCGTCATCCGCAAGACCTGGATGTGGGCGTGCATGCGCCGGGCGCTTGAGGAGTCGACCGCGGTCGCGCTGGCGCTCGAAGCCCCGGCGTCGACGGTGGCCTATAGCTACTGGGGCGGCGTTCCGGCCCTCGCCATTCCAAAATTATCGAGGCGGGGCGTTCCCTGTGCGGTGCGATATCACGCCGGCGATCTCTTCCTCGATTTCGCGGGGGAGAAGCAAGGCTTGCCGTGGAACGAGGAGGTGGCCGAGGCGTCGGCCCTGTCCCTGTGCATATCCGAGCACGCACGAGACTATCTGTTGCACGTTCTGGGGGCATTCGTCGGCGAGCGAGTTCTCGTCTCCCGTCTAGGCTCGCCTGATCATGGTCGAGGTCCTGTGCCCCAGTCTGACGATGTCCTGACGATCGTCAGTTGCTCGTTCATCACCCCTCGCAAGCGGGTTCCTCTGATGGCCGCGTTGTTGCAGGAAATCTCCAAGCAGCGGCGGGTCATGTGGCATCATCTGGGAGGCGGCGACGATCGGGAGCTTGGCCCCGTTCTCGATCGCACCGACTATCCCCAGTTCGACTACAAGCTCTGGGGCACCGTTCCGCATGAGACGATCATTTCGTTCTTCGCAACCAACCCTGTCCACCTCTTCGTCCACTTGAGCACTGACGAGGGCATCCCCGTCTCCATCATGGAGGCGATCTCCTTCGACATCCCCGTCGTTGCGACCGACGTTGGCGCGGTCAGCGAAATCGTTATCACAGGGCGATCGGGCCTTCTTGTCTCCCTGGCGGACAGTGCGGACGTGGAGCGTCTTGCGCAGCGGATTCTTGATGCTCTTCGACCTGACGGCGAGATCGGCCGCTCGCGTCCGCGCGAGGTGTGGGCCGAGCGCTTCGACGCGAAGCGCAATCACGCCGAACTCGCCAAGGCGCTTCGTGCGCTTGTACCGGGAGACAGCTCCAATGCCACGACTTCTTCGGCGCGGAGCCTTTACAAGCTTCGAAGCGGTGTTGCCGGAGCAGCCGATCGGTGAGGCCGTTCTGTCTTTCTATGCCTATGGCTTGAGCGCTGGCGCGCAGGGCACAAGCTCAGTCGCGGGTCGATGCCCGGATCCACTCGTGCGCGCCGATGTCGATCGCGCGGCCCTGAGGGCGCGCGTTGCCCTCGATGTCATAGGTCAGGCCCTCGATCGCGATGCCACGGTCGATTGCCGGCGAGGGCGGCTGCAGACGATAATTGCCCCCGCCCTTGGGGTCGTAGTTCACGAATTGCGGGTCGGCGGTGATGGTGCCGGTGTGGGTCAAGCCGTTCTGCAAACCCCAGTTCCTGGCATTCCTATAGACGAGGTTATTGCGATACATGTTACAAGTCCCGGTCAGGCCTTCTTCGTCGATGCCGATGCCGGTGTTGTCATAGACGAGGTTGTTGATGACCTGGACGTTGTTGGCCGGCGAGGGCGCCTGGTAGAAGTCGCCCGCCCCGACCGAGATGCCGTTGCGGTTGCTGAACACGGTGTTGTTGGCGATCAGGACATCATGGGCGTCATGCCACAACACGATCCCGGTCTGGGAGGCGTTGTAGACCACGTTGTTGACCACCGAGCCGGTGCTCTGGTGATAGATGCCATGGACGCGGGGGCTGTCGGCCCCGATGTCGTGGACGAGGTTGCCGATGGCATGCTGGTCGGTCTGCCCGAAGCGGGCGCCGTCGAGCACGATGCCGGCCCCGCCGTCGCTGTCATTGGCGCCATTGATCAGGATGTGGTGGACGTGGTTGTTCTTGACCGTGACATGGCTGCCCTGCATGTCGATGCCGAGCCGCACCGCCGGGCTGTGGCTGCCGTCGATCTCGAAGCCCTCGATGGTGACGTGGTCGCCCCGGTTGACCCACACCGCCCCGTCCGCGCCGGAGGGCCGGATCACCGCCGCGCCGCGCACGTCGGAGACGAAGCGGATGGGAGCGTCCGCGGTGCCGTCGACCTGGCTGTGGACGACCTCGTCATAAACCCCCGGCGCCACATGCACCGTGGCGCCCGGCCGCGCCGCATCCGCCGCCGCCTGAAGCGTCCGCAACGGCGAACCCACCGACCCATCATTCATGTCGCTGCCAGCGGGGGAAACGTACAATAATCCGCGACCGATCTGCTCCGTCCCTCGGCCCGGCCTGAATGGCTTGTCCGACGGTACTGCCAGTGCAGTCCTGCAGGATGACGCCGGTTTTCCCATCGCGGGTGGCTGGCTGGTTGTCTCGGCGTAGATCCCAGAAGAGGCGACGTTGCAGATCAGGCCTACCGCCGTGCCTGTGATGATCCGTCTCGCGGCCGCACGGCTTTTGAACATCACACCTTCGGCGATGCGGGTGACTTCCTGCCGGAAGTTTCCGGCGCGACTGCAATGCCATTGCCGAGGATGAACCAGGATGCGGATGATGCGCGCGCCGCGCTTCATGGCTTCCTGTGGAGTCTCCGGGCTCCAGAGAAGCGGCAGCTCCCGGTCGATGATGCGGCTGTCGAAGGTCTCCTCGAAAACCGCGTCATAGGCTTCGGCGACGATGCCGAATTCGGCCCGCAGCCTCGGTGAGATCAACGCCGTGTTCGCGATCTTCAGCGCGCGATTCACGAAATCGCCATGGGATGCGATGGTCTCAGGGGCAAAGCCGGCCACCTCCGAAAACCTGCGCATGTTGGCCCGGAACTCGTCCTGGATGACGTCCATATGGGCGATGACGGCTTCACGCGTGAATAGACCGAGTCGTTTCGCGACCGTGGCCAGTTCCTCGTAATGGTACCCGACCTCCGATCCTTGGGCGGCGATCGCTCTCATGATCTTGGCGTCGAAGGTCGAGACGCGGAAGTAGTAGGTGGATTGCAGTCCGAGCTCCCGCTGACGAGCGAACATGTTGAAGGCGGTGGTGGGATCGCTGTCGACGTCGACGCGCAGCAAGCAGACCTTTCGGGGAAGGGGCGAGCCGGAGGATAGTCTTCGCGCATAGTCGCGCGCCGTCAGGAACGCGTACCCATTACGCTTGATCTCCCCCAGCAGCGCCCCATACTCGTTGAGGCGCGATGCCATGAGGAAATCCTGGTGGACTCTCCAGTGAAGGCTCGTCAGCCTTCTCAGACATCGCTGCAGTCCACCCATTTCCATTGCACACGGTAGGGTTTGAAGCCGACCTGATACTTGAACTGCCTCAGCCCCGGCTTCGCACCAAGAAACATATCGTAAAAGGCCCAGCGGGGGAATCCGTGCGCCCGGTCATGCTCGCTCATGGCGGCCAGAACTTGCTGCACCAGAAGGTACATGATTCCGTGCTCGAGATGTTCACGATGACCGAGGAGGTAGGAGAAAGCGAAGGCATCCCCCAGGATGGGGGTATGAGCATACGCCCTCAGCACATGGTCCTTGTCGAAGACGCCAAACGAGCAGCGCTCCTCCTCGGCGGCTTTCCGGATTTGGACGGGGTCGAGGTAGACGCGGGTGAGGGGGCGCCCTTGCCGAAGCTCGGCTGAGCGGTTGATGGCGAGGATTTCATCCAGATGCCTGAGCGGCTCGATGGGCTGGAAATAGTAGCCGTGCTTCAAGGCTCGTCTGAGCCTGTTTCGCCGATGCTGAAAATGGGCGCCGGTGCCGCTGAAATGGACGCTGTCCTTGTCCCTGAGATCGATCAGGGCGGCGCCAAAGGCGTTTCGTTCAACCCAGGGCGCCAGCGGATGCCCGGCGGTGAAGACAGTGTAGACTGCACGCACCCTCTCGTCCCCGAACATCCGGATGGTGACGGGTTCCGATCGGTAGATCCGATGGGCGAGCCTGAGCGTCTCGATTGCATCTCGGAGCGGATGCGTCAGCGCGCCGAAAGTCATGGTCGTCATAGCGTCACAGCGAAGCGTTCGGCCCAGATGCCGAGATTGACGATGCGCCAAAGTCTGACGTCGACAGGTCGCCGACCCTCGAGCATGCTAGCGACGAAGGCGCGGGTACCCTTGCGGTTGAACAGATCGGGAAAACGGGTCAGCGTCGCTTCGACGCCTTCCTCAAGCAAGCTCTTGAGGGGGCCGCGAAACCAGACCTGCTCCGGCGTCGCGAAGCCGATCTTATCGCGTCTCTCGCGAACCTCTTTCGGCAGAACGTCAGCCATGGCGCGCCGGAGAATGCGCTTGGTATCCGAGTGCACGATCTTGTGGTGGTTGCCGAGGGCGAGAGCGAACTCGACCAGCCGATGATCCAGAAACGGGACGCGGGCCTCGATCGAGTGCGCCATGGAACTGCGATCCTCCCAATGCAGGAGCATCTGGAGGTTCGAGGCGAATGTGAGAACGACGCACAGGCTGGCGAGATCGACCACGGGCGGCAGGTCGTTGGCTTGGCTGCCGATCTCGAAAGCGGACGGCGCCGCATCGAACTGACGCAGCGCCTTCGACAACAGCCAATCCTGCCGCGTGAAGCTCTCGCGCTGGCGGAGCAGGAACGTTCGGATGGGTGGAGGCAAGGCCGCTGCAATGGCTCGCCGCATCTGATCCGTGAAGGAGGCCCCGTGCACGTGCTTGCGCTCGATCAAGGTTCGGACGAACGCCGCGTACCGTCCGCGTCGGATCAGGTCCCTCATGTAGTACATGTAGGACGAATGATATCCGGCGAGTTGTTCGTCCGCGCCCTGGCCGTCGAGCATGACCTTGATGCCGGCCCGGCGCGCCGCCTCGAAGACGCACCACTGGGCAAAGATGGATGTCGACCCGAAAGGCTCGTCCTGATGCCAGGTGATGTCGGCGGCGCGCTTGAACACGTCCGCGGCCTGGGGAAAGACGAGTGTCGGTCGCGCGCCGGCCTTGGCGACGACCGCCGTGATGAAGGGCTTCTCGTCGACGTCCTTCTCGGCGTAGCAGGCCGAGACGGTATGGACCTTCGTCCCTGATCCTTCCTGCTCCAGCAGGTCGGCCATCAGGCAGACGATCGAGGACGAGTCGAGGCCGCCGGAAAGGCACGAGCCGACCGGCACGTCGGAGCGCAGATGGAGGCGGACCGAGTCGGTCAGAAGCTCACGGAACCGGTCGGCCGCGGCCTCCTCCGAAAGCTCAAGGCTCCCCGACGGGGGAATGCCGTACCAGCGCCGCGGCGTGAACTGGCCCCCGAGCGGGCTCGTCGCGGCGATCGCGGCACAGCATCCTGGCCTGAGCTGCAGCACGCCCTCGAACATCGTCTCGGACGTATGATCCGTGATGCCGGACGCAAGGAAATCCCGCACGCGCGCGAGGTTCATGCGCGTCGGGAGGCCTGGAAGGCGCAGGAGCTGCTTGATCTCCGAGGCAAATGCGATCCCGTGGCGATTGCACACCACGTAGAGAGGCTTGATCCCGAAGCGATCGCGCGCCGCAAACAGCCGTTTGTCGCGATCGTCCCAAATCAGGAAGGCGAACATGCCCAGCAGGCGGTCGAGGCAAGCCTCGCCCCATTCCTGAAAAGCCTCGACCAGCACGTCGCTGTCGCTGTCGGAGCGGAAGGTATGCCCTCTTGCCTGGAGCTCCTCGCGCAGTTCCACATAGTTGTAGATCTCGCCGTTGAAGACGAGGTGATATCGTCCAGAGGAGTCTCTCAGGGGCTGCAGGCCGGCGTCGCTGACGTCGATGATGGCCAGTCTACGATGGCCGAGCGCAACGGGCCCTGCGGGCGATGAAAACTCCTGCCACCCAAACCCGTCTGGCCCGCGGTGCGCAACGATCTCTATTCGCGAAGGGTCGGGCGGAAATGCAATCGATCCGAACAGTCCGCACATACGCATTCGACCCCGGGCTGCGCTACCGCGTGTGATCGCATGCGGAGCGCAAGATGCGCCGATCGCCACGGTTCAGAGGAGGAGAGTGTCCGTCCGCGCATCCGTGCACGCCCGATCTCCACTGGACAGTTCCATACTGCTATCGACCAAGTCTTGTTCAAGTATCCTTTGCCATGCCTCGCGCCTATGTTTCCATTCTCCCAAGAGGGGCAAAGCTCGTCCCAAGAGGGGCAAGACTGATCCTCGGCACCGCTTGGCTGACCCGATCTGATGGTATTAGCGGGGAGAGCTTCGCTCACGCGCGTCACTCGAGTCGCGCCGTTAGGAGTAATCATGATTGCTCGGGAGCGATATCGAAAGATCGGATGGCTCAGCTGTGCCGCCATCGCCGCCATGTCTCTCCTCCAGGCGGACTGGGAGCTCAGAACCGGGGCCCCGGACTATCTGGAGCATGTGGCCGCATATCTTGTTGTCGCTGGCGTCTTGGCGCGCGGCTACCGGGAAGGCGTCCAGCGGCTCCTTATGGTCCTGCTGCTGATCGCTCTCGCCGCCGCGCTCGAGCTCGTACAAGCATGGGTGCCCGGCCGCTGCGCCAGCATCAGGGATTTCGGAGCAAGCGTCATCGGCGCCGTTCTTGGCTTGGGTGCGGCGCGCGCCATGGAGTCCGTGAGCCGCTACCTCCGGCAACGCTCGGGCGATGAAAGATCGAAGTAGCTCGCCTGGATCTGGCAAAGGACGATCGACCTCCTGCACGCGCGACCACACGGCTCATAACGTAGATGCCGAGTGCGCCGCATGAGGCGGCACCAAGGTGCAGTGTGACATCTCGGCGATGAGCAACTATGCTGATCTCTACTCGCAGCCGCCTTCGTCACCGGGGGAGATGCTGTGGCCCGAGCACCAGCCTACGTTCTTTGGGGCGACTTGAACCTGGTCAGGTGCTTGGCCCGACACGGGATTCCCGTGGTGCTGATCCCGGCCGAGCCGGGGACCAGCATGGTGCGCTCGCGCTGCGTGACGGAGGCGGTCGAGCTTGGGTCCGACGAGCCCGAAGACGAAGTAGCACGCCGCCTTTGCGAACTCGCTTCGCGCCATCCAGTGAAGCCGGTCTTGTTCTACCAGGGGGATGAGGACCTGCTTCTGTGCTCGCGCCACCGCGACCGCTTGAGAGAATCCTTCCACCTTCTCCTCCCGCCGCGCGACCTGGTCGAGCACTGCGTCGACAAGGCTGCTTTTGCAGCGATGGCAGAGCGTTTGAGCCTTCCGACGCCGCGCACTGTCATCCTGTCGAGGGGTCAGCCCTTGCCGGCGGAGGTGGCCCGCTGGTCGGTGTTTCCGGCCGTGTTGAAGCCGACCCGGCGCAAGCACTGGTTCAATTCGCGGCTGCAGCGCGAATTGGGGACGAGCCGGAAAGCCATCCGCGTTCATGACCGCGCCGAACTCGATCGGCTGTTGCCCGAGGTGCAGGCCCATCATACGGACTTCCTGCTGCAGGAGGCGGTGGAGGGCGGCGAGGACAGGATCCTCAGCTATCATGCGTATGTGCGGAAGAGCGGTGAGATCGCGGCCGAATTCACGGGCCGGAAGATCCGCACCTTTCCGCGCATCTACGGCGTCAGCACGCATGTGGAGATCACAGACGACGCCGAGGTGAGAGCGGCCGGTCGTCACATCCTAGACGTCCTCACCTTCACGGGTGTCGTGAAGCTCGATCTGAAGCGGGATGTGCGGACGGGGCGGCTGTATCTCCTGGAGGTGAACCCTCGCTTCACGCTTTGGAACTATCCAGCGGCACTTGCAGGGGTCGACGTGCCGAAGCTCGTCTACGACGACCTCCGCGGGCGAGCGCAGGCGCCCGCGGGCCGGGTGCGCGCCGGCGTGCGCTGGATGAGCACCCGGGCCGACTTTCGCGCGTTCCGGGAATATCATGCGGCCGGAGAGGTGTCCCTTGCATCTTGGCTCAGGCAGGCCGTCACAGCGGATGTGCATGCGGATTTCACGTTCAGCGATCCACTTCCGGGCTGCCTCGATGCCGTCAAGCGGTTGAACGGGCTGCTCCATCGCGCCAGCCGTTCGGTTGCCGGCCAGATCGGACTGTCAACCGGGCTCTAACTCCGTGCGCTGGCTCCTTCTGGCAGATATCCACGCCAATCTCGAAGCCCTCGAGGCCGTTCTGGACCACGGCTCGTCCTGGCCGGACGCCGGCGTGATCGTGGCCGGCGATATCGTCGGATACGGACCTGATCCCGAGCGCTGCATCGAGGTGCTCGCCGCCCGCAACGCGAACTGCATCGCCGGCAACCACGAGGGTTTGATCCTGGGGCGCATCGACCCGTGGCGCTGCAATTTTGCAGGAGATCGGGCCGCGCGCTGGACACGGGAAATTCTGACGCCGGCGGCAACGAGCTGGCTCGCCGCACTCCCCGCGAGGCGGCTTGTCGGCAGAACCATGCTGGTCTGCCACGGCGACCTCGACGATTGCGAACACTACGTGGACCGGCCCGAGAGAGGTCGCAGAGTCCTTAATGACCTGCGGGCGAGGGGTTATCCGGCGACCCGTGTTGTTTGCGGCCACACGCACCGGGCGGTCTGCTTTCACGAGGGCGGCAGTTGGGATCTGCCACCCACCGACGTCGAACTCCGGTTGGAGACCTGCAAACGCTACCTGATCAACCCCGGAAGTGTGGGACAGTCGCGCTTCGAGGCACCAGCGGCTCGCTATGCTCGCTATGACGAGGAGGCCGGGACCTTGACCTTCCACGTCCTGTCCTACGACCACCAGGCCGTGTGCAAGAAGCTGCGGCGCCATGGCCTCGTGGCACAGGTCAGCATGCCGGCCGCGAGCCTCTTCGGCCGTCAGGTCGAGCGCGTCCAGAGTCGCTGGTGGGCGTGGCGCAGGAAGCGCGACGCTGCCCGCAAGCATCTCGATCCCTGAGCTGGAGGCTTGTGGTTGCCCGGCGACGGTTCGGGTGAACGCCGAGCGCCACTCCAACGTCCAGCTTCGCCTTGTCTGGAGAACGCTGTCGCCGTTGAGCCGCCCTTTAGGGCTACCTCTGAAGCGCCTCGCGTGAGCCAGGCCCCGGCATGATAAGGGTCGAAGGGGCAACCGCCGCGGGATGGTGCGATGACGAGCGCGACATTGAGGTCGAGTCGATGGATACGACTCGGTTCGTCTTGCGGCTGCCTGTCGCGTCTGTCCCTGCTCCTGCCGCTCGTGGTCGCCCTCCCCATTCCCGCGCGGGCGGACGCCTCCCGCGTCGAGGCCGGGGACGTCCTTGAGATCGCCGTTGCGGGAATCCCAGAACTGCGCCAGCGGATCGCCGTGAATCGGGACGGAGAGGCGTCGTTCCCATTGATCGGCGATGTGAGTGTCGTGGGCCTGCAACTGCCTGAGGTGCGGGCAAGAGTGAGGGAGCTCCTTTCCAACAAGGTCTTTCGCCAGAGGACCGTGGATGGCCGGGAGCGCCTCGTGTCGATCTGGCCAGAGGAGGTCGTGCTCGACATCGTCGAGTACCGTCCGGTTTACCTGAATGGCGACGTGTCGCGGCCAGGGGAGCAAAGATACCGTCCCGGCCTCACCGTGAGACAGGTCGTGGCTCTCGGGGGCGGTTACGACATCATGCGCTTCCGGTCGGCCAATCCCGTCTTGGAGTCCGCCGATCTTCGAAGCGAGTACGAGGTCCTTTGGACGGAGTTCGCGCGCGAACAGGCGCAGGCCCTCCGCCTGCGGACCGAGTTGTCCCAAAAGCCTGGCTCGGATGCGGAGCTTGTGGCGCCGCCCATCCCTTCGAGCGTCGCTGCGGAGATCACGAAGCTGGAAACGGACCAGATGCGCGTACGGGACGCCGTTCACCAGAAGGACCGGACCCACCTGCAGCGATCGATCGAACTGGCCGACTCTCAGTTGTCCGCCCTGGTGGAGCAGCAAAAGAGGGGCGAGGAGGGAGCCAAGGCAGACGTGAGCGACCTTGACGCCGCCAAGACTCTGCACAACCGGGGCATGGCTCCCCTGACCCGTGTCCTCGAGGCGCGGCGCGCCGTGTTCTTGTCGTCCACCTCCTTCCTGCAGAGTGCCGCCCAGGTGTCTGCCGTCACCCGGGAGCGGGAAGAGCTCAAGCGGCGCCTGCAGAATGTCGACGATCAGCGTCGCCTGGACCTGCTCCGCGAGCTGCAAGCCGCGAACCTGAGGCTCGCAACGCTCCGCGCCCGCCTCCAGGCCGTCGGGGAGAAGCTCGTGCATACTGCGGCGTTGCGGTCACAGCTGGTGCGAGGCAGAGGCGGGAAGCCGCAGATCGACATCGTTCGGAAGATCGATCAGAGCTGGCATCGCTTTTCGGGGGACGAGGACACTGAGCTGTTGCCGGGCGACACTGTCGAAGTGGCTCTTCAATCGGAGGCCGTGATGGGCCTTCAAATCCGGCAGTCGGGTCCGGACGCAATCGTCGCACCACGATAGCGGCTGCCGCAATTCGCCGGGTGACGTGGTCGTGACCTCCCGTCTTGTTGATCGCATGAGCAATCGCGGCGTCGAGATGCTGCGGAGCCTTGGGCGGAACAACCATCGCACGACGCTGGAGAACGTGCTGGCGATTGCGGAAGACACGCTGTTCGACTGGATGTTCGGCACGGAGACCGCCCGGCATGTCGAGCAGCATGAGCTCGACATCAGGAACGACGTCGGCTTCAACATGTACACGCCAACGCGCGTCCGTGCTTTCCGAAAACTCCTGGACCATCTTGCCCTGCCGAAAGGTCAGGTTTTCGTGGATTTCGGCTGTGGCAAGGGGCGGGTTCTCCTCGCCGCCGCTCAATACCCGTTCGACCGCATCGTCGGAGTGGAGGTGGCTCCGCAACTGTGCGCCATATGCCGGAGCAACGTCGCCGCCTACCGGCGACGGCATTCTGGAACACTGGACATCAAGGTCGTCCAGTGCGAGGCAAGAGCCTACAACGTCTCGCGCGACGAAACCGTCTTCTTCATGTTCAGCCCTTTCGGGCGCGCGATTGCAGCAGGCGTGCTCGGCAACATCCTGTCCTCGGTCGAAGAATGTCCGCGAAAGGTCTGGCTGATCGTGAACAACCCCCGTGAGATCGGTCCGTCGTTCGACGCGAACCCCAATTTGGATTCACATTCCGAATTCACCTACGGCAGTTCCCTCTTCTGGATTTGGACGACAAGGAGCGGATCGCGGTCGTGATCGGGTACAAGGGCTCGGATCTGGGTTGAGGTCTGTGCTCCTGCGTTCACGTCCGTCGGCATAAAATACACTGTTCTCCGAGGACGGCAGGCCATCGCCCCGCGCGTGATGGTCTTCGGCGTGGCAGGCTCCCCGGCGAGCCTCAGGCTCGCCGGGGAGGGGTGGCGGGTGAACGGTCCGACTCCTCACCCGAAGGTGAGGGAGCTTCGGCCGTCAGGGCCGCCCGACGTCATAGATGCCACTCGTAAGCCCCGATATCGGGGGCGTTGCTCCGGAGAAAGCCGTCGATGTCGACGTTCGGCGCTCCCGTAATCGCACCTTGGTCAATGGCCGGAGACGTGGAGCGGAGGTGGTAGTCACCCCCGCCATTGGGGTCGTAGTTCACGAACTGCGGGTCGGCAGTGATGGTGCCCGTGTGAGTCAAGCCGTTCTGCAAACCCCAATTGACAGCGTTCCCATAGACGAGATTGTCTTGGTAGAGGTTGCCAGTCCCGGTCAGGCCTTCTTCGTCGATGCCGATGCCGGTGTTGTCATAGACGAGGTTGTTGATGACCTGGACGTTGTTGGCCGGCGAGGGCGCCTGGTAGAAGTCGCCCGCCCCGACCGAGATGCCGTTGCGGTTGCTGAACACGGTGTTGTTGGCGATCAGGACATCATGGGCGTCATGCCACAGCACGATCCCGGTCTGGGAGGCGTTGTAGACCACATTGTTGACCACCGAGCCGGTGCTCTGGTGATAGATGCCATGGACGCGGGGGCTGTCGGCCCCGATGTCGTGGACGAGGTTGCCGATGGCATGCTGGTCGGTCTGCCCGAAGCGGGCGCCGTCGAGCACGATGCCGGCCCCGCCGTCGCTGTCATTGGCGCCATTGATCAGGATGTGGTGGACGTGGTTGTTCTTGACCGTGACATGGCTGCCCTGCATGTCGATGCCGAGCCGCACCGCCGGGCTGTGGCTGCCGTCGATCTCGAAGCCCTCGATGGTGACGTGATCGCCCCGGTTGACCCACACCGCCCCGTCCGCGCCGGAGGGCCGGATCACCGCCGCGCCGCGCACGTCGGAGACGAAGCGGATGGGAGCGTCCGCGGTGCCGTCGACCTGGCTGTGGACGACCTCGTCATAGACCCCCGGCGCCACATGCACCGTGGTGCCCGGCCGCGCCGCATCCGCCGCCGCCTGAAGCGTCCGCAACGGCGAACCCACCGACCCATCATTCATGTCGCTGCCGTCCGGCGAGACATAAAGATGGATCCCGCTGAGATCCGTGGACGGGCTCGGCGTCGCCGGCGAGGTCGCGGGAGAGCCCGAGTAGGTCCCGCTCGGAGGTGCCTGTGTTCCGCCGCCGCTCGGGGGAGCCTGGGTGACCGGCGGGGTCGTGGGTGCGCCCGACCCGGTCTCGTTCGTCGGCGCCGTTGCCCCGCTACCGGCCGGGTTTTCGCTGCCGCCGGCCTCAGTTCCCGGTTGAGGGGCGCCGTTGCTCGGCGGGCTTGTCAGCGCTCCCCTCAGGGAGCCCCCGTCAATCGTGATGTCATCCGCCGTCAGGTGGCCGTTCACGGCGATGACGCCGAGCTGCTGCGCCGTCCCTGTCGGCGATCCGTCGCCCAGGAGAGTGATGAGCGTCGTCTCTTTGCCGCCGCTCTGCGTCCAGCTCACGTCGGCCGTGAACCCTTCTCCCTCGATGACGAGCTTGTCTCCTTGTGTCGCGCTGAAGTCGAGAATGGTGTCACTGCCGATGTTGCCCGAGGAGACATCGAACCGGAAAGTGTCCGCTCCTCGGCCGCCCGCAAACAGATCGTTCGCGTTTCCATCGGCACGGCTAATGATGATGTCGGCGCCCCTGTCGCCGAAAATCGCATCCCGCCCGAGGCCGCCATTCAAATGGTCATTTCCGCCTCGCCCGTACATCAGATCGTCACCGGCTGACCCTACCATCCTCTCGCCGACCTCAGACCCTTCGAGCACATTCACCTGGTTCAAGCCTTGCGACGCCAAGAGTCTGCTGACATTCGATCCGAATGCAGTTTGCCTGCTCATTCAATGCTTCCCTTTGAATTCAGATTCGCACTTATGGTTGGAAACTGGCCATTGATTCGACGGCCAGCGAACGGCCGAAGTTCTCGGAATCGAGTGTGAACAAGATGCGGTCTAAGCGTGGCAGGACTTGCCTTATTTTCGAGCGACAAGACTTTACAGATCTGCCATGTGAATTGTTGTTTGCGCTTGCGGGCAGGGGAAGTCACCTTCAAAACCTTTCCCTGGACGATCCGCGGGAGCGTTGACACTGTCCTGTTGCCGGGCCGGCACAGGTCGGGCGTTGCGCCGGAAAGAGGAACCGGCTGCTCTCCAGGCCCGGACGGAGGCGGTGAACGGCGCACTCGCCTGGATTGACTTGCCTTGGATCGGATGCATGCTCGCTTGTCCGACAAGCGGATCATCATGCACGAGACCTTCGCGCGCCTTGAGATCGCTCCTGCCTACCAGCAGGTGGCCGAGGCGATCGAACGCAAGATCCTGGCGGGACAACTGGCGCCGGGAGACAGGCTTGGCACCGAGGCCGACCTCGTGCGGCAGTTCGGCGTGAATCGCTCGACCGTGCGCGAGGGAATCCGCCTCCTCGAACAGAGCGGCCTCGTCCGGCGCGATCAGAGCCGCCGGCTCTATGTGAGCCTTCCCCGCTACAACCGCCTGGCGACGCGCGTGAGCCGGGCACTGGTGCTGCACCAGGTCACGTTCAGAGAGCTTTGGGAGGCGTCCATGTCGCTCGAGACGGCGATCGCCGGGGCGGCCGCGGAGCGCGCCTCGCCTGAGGACATCGCGGAGCTCGAAGACAACATCGCCCGGATGGAAGCCGCCGTGGAGCTTCATGCCATCGCTGACCTCGACAACGACTTCCACGCCCTGATCGCCCGCATTTCGAGGAACCGGGTTCTGCAGCTTGCCCGCGAGCCGGCGAGCCTCCTCTTCGCGCCCACCCTGAAGATGATCCTCGACCAGGTGGCGGTCGCCGGCCGGCGTAATCTCGAGGCCCACCGCAAGATCCTCGACGCCTGCCGGCGCCATGATCCCGAGGCCGCGCGGCTCTGGACCCAACGCCACATGGCCGATTGGCGCCGCGGTTTCGAGAAGGCCGGCAAGCAACTCGACGACCCCGTCGAGCGGACCTACCTTGAGCATATGGGAATGGGCGGCGCTTATCGCTGATCCGCGACAGCAAGACGAAGGTCGAGGGGAATGGTGGGGAGGCTTCAAGAACCGGTCCTTCTGGAGGAGCAAGGTCCCGTTGCGTCCATTCGGCTCAACCGGCCCGACGTTCTCAATGCGCTCGATGTGGCAATGGCAGAGGGCCTTCACGCTGCTCTGCAATCAATCGCGGCACGCCAGGAGGTCCGCGTCATCATCATCCGGGGCGAGGGGAGGGCATTCTGCGCTGGCGGGGACGTCGGCAGCTTTCGCACGGCGCCGGACGTGGCGGAACATGTCGACGCCATCATCCAGCCCTTTCATCGGGCCGTCACGCTCTTGTCGGAGTTGCCGAAGCCGTCGGTCGCGATGCTGCACGGCGCCGTGGCCGGCGCCGGCTTGAGCCTTGCGCTTGCCTGCGACTTCGCGCTCGCCGCGGACGACGCCAGGTTCACGCTCGCCTATTCCAGGATCGGGGCGAGCCCGGACGGCTCCGCCTCCTGGTTCCTGCCGCGCATCGTCGGGCTGCGCAAGGCGAAGGAGATCGCCCTCCTCGCCGACCTCTTCGACGCCGCCGAGGCGCATCGGCTCGGGCTCGTCAACCGCATCGTTCCGGCAGACCGGCTCGAAGGGGAGATCATGGCTCTTGCGGAACGGCTCGCGACCGGACCGACGGCGGCTTATGGCCGGATCAAGGCTCTCGTGCACAGATCATTCGATGCGGGCCTCAAGGACCAGCTGGAAGCCGAGCGCCAGGCCTTCAAAGCCTTGACCGCGACGGCCGATTTCCGCGAGGGCGTCGCCGCCTTCATCGAGAAGCGCTCCGCCCGATTTGAGGGGCGCTGAATGACGAGCGAGCTTCCTGGCTCTCCGGTGCTGAAGGTGGAGGGCGTTTCCCTCGCTTTCGGCGGCGTGCGCGCGCTCTCGAAGGTTTCCCTGGAGGCGGCAGAGGGAACAATCACCGCCATCATCGGCCCGAACGGCGCGGGCAAGACGTCGCTCTTCAACGCCATTTCCGGCTTCTACCGCCCCGCGGAAGGCCGGATCCTGTTCGAGGGCCGCGACATCAGCAGGCTTCGTCCGCCGGCGAGAGCGAAACTTGGTCTTGCACGCACCTTCCAGAACATCGCCCTGTTTCGCGGCATGACGGTGCTCGACAACATCAAGCTTGGCCGTCACGCTCATCTGCGCACGAACGTGCTCGACGCCCTCTTCTATTGGGGGCGCGCACAAAGGGAGGAGCTCGCCCTGCGCCAGGAGATCGAAGAGCGCATCATCGATTTCCTCGAGATCCAGCACATCCGCCGCGCACCGGTGGGCGCGCTCCCTTACGGCCTGCAGAAGCGCGTGGAACTTGCCCGCGCGCTCGCCATGCGGCCCAAGATCCTGATGCTCGACGAGCCGGTGGCGGGCATGAACCGCGAAGAGACCGAGGACATGGCGCGGTTCATCCTCGACGTGAAGGAGGAGTGGGGCGTGACGATCCTCATGGTCGAGCACGACATGGGCATGGTGATGGACATCTCGGACCACGTCATCGTGCTCAACTTCGGTCAGGTCATTGCGCAGGGCCGGCCCGCCGAAGTGCAGCGCGATCCGGCGGTCGTCAGCGCTTACCTGGGATCCGGAGACGTGGGCGAGCTCTCCCGGCGGCTCCATGCAAGGCAAGCCGCATGACGGATTGGCTCTTCCTCGCCGAGGTCTGTCTTGCGGGCATCGGCGCCGGGGCGCTCTATGCGCTGACCGGGGTGGCCTTCGTGCTCATCTACAAGGCGACACGGGTGGTGAACCTCGCCATCGGCGAGATCCTGATGCTCGGCGGCTACGCCTTCCTCGGATTTGCCGCCGGATGGGGGCTGCCGGCATGGGCAGCCCTGCCGCTCGCGGTCCTGTGCGGCGGGCTGTTCGGCGCGGTCGTGGAGCGGACGCTCATCAGGCCGATGCTCGGGGAGAGCCCGATTTCCGTCTTCATGGTTACCGTGGGGCTTGGCTCCATGCTCGTCGGCGCGGTGGAGCTCGGCTGGGGCGCCGATCCGCTCCGCCTGCCGGAGTTCGTTCCGAACCGTCCTGTCTTCATCGGCGAGGCCTATCTCGCTCCCAAGGTCGCCTACGGGTTTGTGGCCGCCTCGCTCGTGATCGCCGCGTTCGTGCTGGCGTTTCGGTTCTCGCGCAGCGGCGTCGCCTTGCGGGCGACCGCGGGCGATCAGGGCGCCGCCTACTCCGTCGGCATCGACGTGCCGCGGGTGTTTTCGTTGGCGTGGACGGCGGCCTGCGCCACCGCCGCCGGGGCGGGGGTGCTGGTGGGCTCGATTGGCGGAATATCGCCGACCATGGGCGTCTTCGGCTTGTCTGTCCTTGTGGTCGTGATCGTCGGCGGCCTCGACTCGATCATGGGTGCGCTCGTCGGGGGGCTGCTCGTCGGTTTGATCGAGGCCCTGGCCGGCGCCTTCCTCGGCGGCGAGTACAAGCTCCTCGCCACCTTCGGGCTCCTCATCTTGATCCTCATGCTGCGCCCCTACGGCCTGTTCGGCACCCACGAGATCGAGCGCCTCTGATGCGGATCGCGACGCTCAAGACCTCCTATGCCGGCGATGAGGCGCTGTTCGACACCAAGCTCCAGCGCAGCCTCCTGGCGCTCTTCGGCCTGGTGCTCGCCGTCTTCCCTTTCGTGGCGGGGCCGTACTGGCTCTTCATGGCTTGCCTCGTCGCCATCAATGTCGCGAGCGCAACGGGCCTTAATATCCTCACCGGCTACACCGGGCTCGTGAGCCTCGGCCAGGCGGCCTTCATGGGGGTCGGCGCCTATACGGTGGCGATCCTCGAACTTCGTGTCGGAACGCCGTTCCCGGTCAATCTCCTGGCAGCCGGCGCCACGACCGCCCTGGTCGGCGCGGTGGTCGGCCTGCCGAGCCTCAGGGTCAAAGGTCTCTACCTCGCCATTGCCACGATCGGCGCCTCGGTCATCCTGCATTTCGTCTTCGCGAACTGGAGTCTCACCGGCGAGGCGAGGGGCCTCTCCATGCCGCCGGCGCGCCTCTTCGGCAACGACCTCGATCAGCCCTTCGAGCTCTATTGGGTGATCGTGCCGATCACGGCGGCCATGATCCTTGGGGCGGCGAACCTGTTCCGGACGAGGATCGGCCGCGCCTTCATCGCGATCCGCGACCGCGACATCTCGGCCGAAGTGCTGGGGATCCCCCTCCTTCGATACAAGCTGACGAGCTTCGCCATCTCCTCCTTCTATGCCGGGGTGGCGGGAGGGCTGTGGGCCTATTTCTTCCGCGTGGTGACGCCGGAAAGCTTTCCCCTCATCAACTCGATCTTCTACCTTGCCGCGATCATCGTCGGCGGCATGGGGACGATTCTCGGGGGCATCTTGGGGGCCGCGTTCATGACGATGGTGCCCGAGGTGCTGAAGCTCGTGGTCGGCTGGTTCTCGCCCTACTTCCCGGATGCGCTCGCGGCCCTGGCGCCGATCCGCACCATCGTCTTCGGGGCGCTGATCGTAGGGTTCCTGATCTTCGAGCCGCAGGGCCTGGCCGAGATCTGGGCGCGCGTCCGCCGCTTCTTTCACCTCTGGCCCTTCAAGACGTAAGATCACCACGGGAGGAAACGCATGAGTGAATGTTGGACAAGACGAGGCCTTATCGGCCTTGCTGCGGCCACGAGCTTCGCCCTCGTCCAAGGCGCCCAGGCCCAGGCGCAAGACGATATCGTGCTCGGCGCCTCGGTGCCGATCACCGGGGTCTTCGCCTTTGCCGGCGTCGGCATCCATGCGGGCATCCAGGATTATCTGAAGATCGTCAACGACGCCGGCGGCGTCAAAGGCCGCAAGATCAAGTATGTCGCCGAAGATACCGCGTACAAGGTCGATGCTTCGGTGGCGGCCTTCAACAAGATCACGAGCCAGGAGAAGGTCTCGCTCTACTATGGGGATTCGACTGGCTTCTCCAAGACGATCAATCCGGAGCTGGAGCGCCGGGGCACGATCCTGATGGCCGGAGCCTCCTTCGCATCCGAGCTCAACGATCCGAAGAAATACCCGTTCCAGTTCATGTCGGGACCCGACTACACGGAGATGTTCGGCATCCTCATGCGCTATATCGCCAAGGAGAAGCCGGGCGCGCGCATCGCCTTCGTCTATTCGGATACCGAGTTCGGCCGCGATCCCATCGAGCCGGGGACGAAACTCGCCAAGGAGCTCGGACTCAACGTCGTCGAGAGGATCGTGACGCCGCCGACGAGCGTCGACGTCTCGACGGAGGTCTTGAAGCTGCGGCGCGCGAATCCGGACTACACCATCTTCCACGGCTACGTCCTGGCGCCGATCCCTGAGTTCATCACGCAGGCGAAGCAGATGAACCTGCGCAGCCAGTTCATGGGCACCTTCTGGTCCATGGACAACTCCATGGTGCAGCGCATGGGCGAGGCCGCCGACGGCTTCATGGGCGTGATGCCCTATCGCTACTACTACGAGAAGGACGCGAACGCCCCCATGCTGGACAAGATCCGGCAGATGCGCCCCGAGTATCAGTCGAACGCCTACATGCAGGGCTTCGTGACCGCCATGCTGATGGTGGAGGCCGTCAAGCGCACCCTTGAGGCCGGCAAGGAGCTCAACGGCACCAATCTCAAGGCGTCCCTCAACACCATCAAGGACTACGACACGGGTGGCATCTTCGGCGTGCCGATCTCGATCCCGGGCAACTCGGTGCCGGTCGGCCGCATCTACCGTTTCGACGCCAAGGCGAAGCAGATGGTGCCGGCCTCGGATTGGATTCGCCTCTGAGCTTGTCGACAATGGCCGAGGATCTGGTTCTCGAGGTCAACAACATCGAGGTCGTCTACAACCGGACGATCCAGGTCCTCCGCGGCCTCTCGCTTCGTGTTCCGAGGGGAGCGATTGTCGCTCTCCTCGGATCGAACGGGGCCGGCAAGTCCACGACGCTCAAGGCCGTATCGCGCCTCCTGCCGCTCGAGGACGGGGAGATTACCGCCGGGCAGGTCGCCTTCGAGGGCGAGGATATCGGACAGATCACCCCTCATGCGCTCGTGCGGCGCGGCCTTTTCCATGTGATGGAGGGCCGCCGCGTCTTCGAGGATCTGACCGTCGAAGAGAATCTGACGGCTGCCACCTTCGCGCTCTCGGGTCGCGGCGTGCCGCCGACGCCCTTCGACCTCGTGTATTCCTACTTCCCGCGCCTTTATGAACGCCGCAAGGGGCTTGCCGGATATCTGTCCGGCGGCGAGCAGCAGATGCTCGCCATCGGCCGCGCGTTGATCGCCCAGCCGAAGCTCATGCTGCTCGACGAGCCCTCGCTCGGCCTCTCCCCGAAGCTCGTGGAGGAGATTTTCTCCATCATCGCCCGCATCAATGCGGAGCAGGGCGTGTCCATGCTCCTCGTGGAGCAGAACGCCGCCGTGGCCTTCGCGGTGGCGAGCTACGGCTACATCCTGGAGACCGGCAAGGTGGTGATCGACGGCCCGACGGAGCGCCTCGTGCGCGATCAGGACGTGCGGGAGTTCTATCTTGGTCTTGGCGGCTCGGGCGCGGCGCGCAAGAGCTACCGCGAGGTCAAGCACTACAAGCGGCGCAAGCGCTGGCTGTCATGAGGACGGGCATGACGCCCTTGCCGGATCTTCCCCTTCTCACCCTGCCGCAGATGCTGCGCGAGCACGCGCGCCGCACGCCGGACCGCGTCGCTCTCCTTCAAAAGGATTTCGGGATCTGGCAGCCCGTCACCTTCGCCGACTATTATGCGCGCGCCCGCCGCTTCGGACTGGGGCTGCACGTGCTCGGCCTTGCGCGAGGCGGGCATGTGGCCGTCCTATCCGAGAACCGGATCGAATGGGTGGTCGCCCAGCTCGGCGCAGGCTTGATCGGAGCCGTCACGGTCGGGGTCTATCCGACGAGCCCGGCGAGCGAGGTCGCCTATGTGATCGGCCATTCCGACGCCGAGATCGTGGTCTGCGAGGACCAGGAGCAGACTGACAAGGTGCTGGAACGCATCGGCGAATTGCCGAAGCTCAAGCGCATCATCGTCATCGATCCGAAGGGCTTGCGCCACTATACGAGCGAGCTGCTCTCCAGCTTCGCCGAGGTCGAAGCAACGGGCGCCGCCTTCGAGGCCGACCATCCGGGCTTCCTCGACCCGCTCCTCGATGCGCAGGAGCTCACGGATATCGGGCTCATGGTCTATACCTCGGGCTCCACGGGCAAGCCGAAGGGCGCGATGCTGAGCTACCGCAACATGCGGGCGCAGGCGCTCGGGACGATCGACCGGCTCGGCATCACCCGCGAGACGGCGAGCCTGTCCTACCTGCCGCTCTGTCATGTGGCCGAGCAGATGCTGACCACCATGGCGCCGCTCTATGCCGGCTCCCGCGTCTGTTTTGGCGAGTCGATCCGCACCGTGCAGGAGGACCTTCGCGAAGCCGCGCCGAGCCTGTTCTTGGGCGTGCCGCGGATATGGGAGAAGCTGCACTCCGCGATCCAGATCAAGATGATCGAGGCGGGAGGCGTGAGGCGCAGCCTCTACGAACACGCCCTCAAGCGGTGCGAGCCTTTCGCCGAGAAGCCCGCCGCGGAGCGGAGCCTGCGGGAGCGGATCCTGTTCGCAGCCTGCTATGCGCTGGTGTTCCGGGCGCTGCAGAACTTCATTGGCCTGCGCCGTGCCAGGCTCACCTTGACCGGGGCTGCTCCCATCCCGCCCTCGATCGTGCGTTTCTTCCGCACCATCGGCGTGCCGCTGGTCGAGGTCTATGGCCTCACCGAAACGACCGGCATGGTGACAGGCCAGCGTCTCGAGCATCTCGTGCCCGGCGCTGTCGGCGAGCCCGTCTGCAACGCTGAAGTGAGGATCGACCCGGCAACCGGCGAACTCCTCGTGCGCGGCGACATGGTGTTCGAGGGCTACTACAAGAACGAGGAGGCCACGCGGGCCTGCATCCGCGGCGGCTGGCTGCACACGGGCGACGTGGCCGCTCTTGAAGCGGGGCAGATCAAGATCGTCGACCGCCTGAAAGACATCATGATCACCGCCGGCGGCAAGAACTTAAGCCCCTCCGAAATCGAGAACACCGTGAAGGGCAGTCCCTTCGTGAAGGAGTGCATCGTCATCGCTGATGGCCGGAAATATGTCGCTGCCCTGATCCAGATCGACCCCGACACGGTCGGCAAATGGGCGGAGGAGAACCGCATCGCCTTCACCAATTTCAAGAGCCTCGCCGAGAATCCCCGCGTGCGCGAGCTCATCGAGGAAGAGGTCGAGAAGGCGAATGGGCAGCTGGCGCAGGTCGCCCAGATCAAGCGCTTCCACCTGCTCACCAAGGAGCTCGACCACGACGACGACGAAGTGACCGCGACCATGAAGGTGCGCCGGGCCAACATCTACCGGCGTTATGCCGCGGAGATCGAGGCGCTATACGGCCGCGCGCCCCCGGTGGCTGCATGATGGCAAGTTCGGCTCGGCGCTGGGCCGCTTCGGCTGGCCGCTTCACCTGGAGAAACAAGAGGCGCGCGGCAATCCTATCTTGACCGCGGGAGCGGCATTCACCACAGTTCGATTGTCCGACAAAGTCGGCCGCGATGTGAGCCTCAAAGCCTCATTGCGCATACAAGACGGCCCAACGCCGCTCTCGAGGAAACCGCCGCTGGCCGGTGCCAGCTACGAGGGAGCCCATTCATGTCCACGGGGATGCCTTTTCGGTGGCTGAGACGTCCGACGCTCGCCTGCGCCTTCAGCCTGGCCGCTCTTCTGCAGGGGGCGGCGCAAGCGCAGGACAGCTTCAAGCTTGGCATCGTGACCTTCTTGTCCGGCCCCGCGGCGGAGAGCTTCGGCGTGCCGGCACGGCACGGCGCCGAGTTCGTGATCGGAGAGTTGAACAAGGGATCGGCGCCGGCTCCCTATAACAAGGTGGGTTTCGGCGGCCTCAAGATCGAGCCGGTGTTCGTCGATGAGAATGGCGGCGCGACCAAGCAGGTGCAGGAACTGCGCAACCTCTACCAGCGCGAGAATGTGGACGCGGTCGTCGGCTACATCTCGTCCGGCGATTGCCTGGCCGTCGCGCCGGCCGCCGAGGAGCTCAAGAGGTTCCTGATCCTCTTCGATTGCGGCACGCCCCGCATCTTCGAGGAGGCCCAGTACAAATACGTTTTCCGCACCGCGGCTCATGCCACGCAGGACAACGTGGCCCTCGGCCGCTACATGAAATCGCGGAACGTCAAGGTCGGCACTTTCAACATGATCAACCAGGATTATGCCTGGGGACATGACTCGAAGGCCGACTTCGTCGCCACCATGCAGCAATTGTACCCCGATGCGAAGCCGCAGGCGGACCTCCTGCCGAAGTTCGGCGCTGGTCAGTACGGAACCGAGATTTCGGCCCTTGCGCGGGAGAAGGCGGACGTCATCTATTCCAGTCTCTGGGGCGGCGACCTCCAGGCTTTCATCCTCCAGGCGGCGCCGCGCGGCCTCTTCCAGAACAGTCAGCTCGTCCTCAGCGCCGCTGATCACGTCCTGCCTTCCCTCGGGGAGAAGATGCCGAACGGGGCCATCATCGGCGCCCGCGGCGCCTATGGGCTGATGTCGCCGAAGACGCCCCTCAACGATTGGTTCTTCAACGGCTACCAGGCGCAGCGCAATGTCTGGCCCGTGCAGGGGGCCTATCGCATCACGCAAGCGCTGCTTGGGCTCAAGGTCGCGGTCGAGAAGGCGATGGAGCAGAACGGGGGCAAGAAGCCAACCCCTGAGCAGCTTGCCGCAGCGATGGAGAACTCGGAGTGGGAGTCGCCTGGCGGCAAGATCCAGATGAAGCTCGGCAATGGTCATCAGGCCATCCAGCCGATCGCGATCGGCCGCACCCGGTATGACCCTGCCAAGAAGATGGTCATCCTCGAGGACATTCAGCACTTCGAGGCCGAATGCGTGAATCCACCTGCTCACATGAAGAGCATCGATTGGATCAAGGCGGGCTTCCCGGGTGCGAAATGCGACGGTCGGACATGAGGCTTGTTGCCCGCGCCCGGCTCATGGACCACTCCCGCTGAGGAGGGCTGGCGTTGGCCCTGGCCGCCACCATCGTCGTTGACGGCCTGATCTATGCGTCATGGCTGTTCGTGGTGGCCCTCGGGCTGACCCTCGTTTTCGGCGTCCTCCAGATCCTCAACATCGCCCATGGCAGCCTCTACGCCGTGGGCGCCTATGCGGCGGCGAGCGCCGTGGGCCTCTTCGCCTCCTTGGGCTTCGCTCCCGTCTTCTCGCTCTTGGCGATGCTGCTTGCGGCGATGGCCGTGGCTCTCATCCTCGGCCCAATCCTCGAGCGGGGGCTCTTGCGCCTGTTCTATGGACGGGGCGAAGTCGTCCTCCTCCTCGTCACCTATGCCTTGTTCCTCATTCTCGAAGACGCGGTGAAGCTGATCTGGGGCGTCAACCCCTACTACGTTTCGGAGCCCTATCAGCTCTTTGGAAATGTGGCGATCGGACCGCTGTTCTATGTCGGCTACGACTTCGCCCTGGTGGTTCTCGCCATCCTGTGTGGCGCTGCAGTCTGGTTCGGACTCAATCGCACGGCCGTGGGCAAGATCGTGCTGGCGGTGATCCACAACCATGAAATGAGCGCGAGCATGGGCGTGAACGTCAACCGCGTCCATTGGATGGCTTTCACGTTCGGCGTCTTCTTGGCCGCCCTTGGGGGCGCCTTCACCGCGCCGATGATTTCCGTGCAGCCCGGCATCAGCGTGAGCGTCATCATCGTGAGCTTTGCCGTGGTCATCATCGGCGGGCTTGGCTCGGTCGAGGGTGCCGCGATCGGCGCTGTCACCGTCGGTCTTGCGCGGGCAGCAGCTGTCCATCTCCTGCCGGAAGCGGAGCTCTTCAGCATCTACCTCGTCATGGCGGCGGTGCTGATCTTCAGGCCGGAGGGGTTGTTCCAGCGCGCAGCCGCACGAAAGATCTAAGATGTCGCGAACAGCCATTTCCGTCGGCGCTGTCGGCGTTATTGGAGCCCTCCTCGCAATCGGCGCCCTTCTGCCGAGCTGGCTATTGTTCCTCGTGACGATGGCTGCTTCCCACGGCGTCGTCTCGCTTGGCATTCTGCTCATCATGCGCGGGGGGCTGGTCTCGTTCGGACAGGGCCTGTTCTTCGCCGTGGGCGGCTATGCGGTCGCGCTGACGGTGAATCGCTGGGGAGCCACGGACGCCCTTGTCCTGGTCGGGCTCGGCGGGGCGGCGGCCGGCCTCGTCGGCGCCATCACCGGACCGCTCCTCGCCCGCTACAGCGGCATCTTCTTCGGCATGCTCAGTCTTGCCCTGTCGATGGTGCTGTACGGCATTCTGGTGAAGTCGACGGCGCTCGGCGGCTCGGACGGCTTCAACATCCCACGCCCAACGATCCTGGGCTGGCGGCTTGAAGGCGCGAGCGGCGACTATGCGCTCTATGCGCTCGCGGTCGTGGTCACCGGAGTCGCGGCGTGGCTGTGCGCCATCTACACCCGCTCCGTGCGTGGCCTCGTCACCCTGGCGATCCAGGCCAATCCGCTGCGCGTCGAGTATCTCGGGGCGTCGGTGCGAGGGATCATGGCTTTGAACTTCGCCCTTGCCGCTGTCCTTGGCGGCGTCGGCGGCGCGCTCACCGTGCTGGCGCTTGGCCACATCGAGCCGACCTTCGCCTATTGGACGCAGTCAGGGGAGTTCGTCTTCGTGGCGATCCTTGCCGGCCCGCGCAGCGTATCCGCGATCTTCGCCGCCTCGCTCGTGCTCGAACTCGTCAGATCCTTCTCGAACCTCTATTTCCCGAACACGTGGCAGCTCGCGCTCGGCGTGTTCCTTCTTGCGGTCATTCTCTTCCTGCCAGGAGGAATCGGATCCCTCGGACAGGCCCGGATCTGGCGACGTCCGACGAAGGGAAGAGACCTCGCTGCGCTCAGGGCGGGGGAAGCCGCGGAATGACGCCCGTTCTTGCCACGCGCGGTCTCGACAAGGCGTTCGGAGCCGTCGTGGCTGCGGCGGGGATCGACATCGATGTGCCGGCCGGGCAGAGGGTGAGCCTGATCGGATCGAACGGCGCCGGCAAGACCACCTTCGTCAATATGGTGACGGGCTATCTCAAGCCCGACCGGGGTACGATCGCCCTTGACGGCGAGAATATCGTCGGGCTTGCGCCCCGCATGATCGTTCGGCGCGGTATCTGCCGCTCCTTCCAGATCCCGCAGCTCTGCGTGGAGCTGACGGCGATGGCAAACATGCTGGTGGCCTGCGCCGCCGCGGAGGCCTCCGGCTTGTCCTCCTGGCGCGCGCCTGACGATGACGGACGGCGCGAGCGCGCGGAAGGGCTCCTCGAGCGCTTCGGGCTTCAGCGCTACGGCGATCGCCCGGTGAGCGAGCTCCCGGGCGGCGTCCGCAAGCTCCTGGACATCGCCATGGCGCTGACGCGCAAGCCGCGGCTGCTTCTCCTTGACGAGCCTACCTCCGGGGTCAGCGCTGAAGAGAAGTTCCCGGCCATGGATCGGGTGATGGAGGCGGTGGCAGGCGAGGCGGCGACCATGGTGTTCGTCGAGCATGACATGGACATCGTCAGCGCCTATGCGGACCGCGTCATCGCGTTCTACGCCGGGCGCGTCATCGCCGATGGCGTGCCCGCCGAGGTTCTTCGCGATGCGGATGTGCGCCGCTATGTGACGGGAGCCGCCGCATGACCGCTGCCGAGCGCCGACCGGTTCTCGAAGTCCGCAATCTGCACGTCGTCATCCAGTCGATGGAGGCGCTGCGGGGTCTCTCCCTGGCGGTCGACCCCGGCGCCATGGTCGGACTTGTCGGGCGCAACGGAGCAGGCAAGACGACGCTCATGCGTGCGGTGATGGGGCATGTGCCCGTGACCGCCGGCGAAATCCGCTTCGAGGGCGAGGATCTCGCCTCCGTTCCCGCGCATGGGCGCGCCGCCCGCGGCATCGGCTATATGCCCGAGGATCGGCAACTCGTGCCGCAGCTCACCGTCGAGGAGAACATCCTTCTGCCGATCTGGGTCTCCAAGACCCTCAAGGGCCCGAGCCGGCTTGACGTCGTTTATGACGCGCTTCCCGAACTCCTGGAGATGCGCCACCGCAAGGCGTTGCTCTTGAGCGGCGGCCAGCAAAAGCTCGTCGCGCTCGGTCGAGCGCTGGCGGTCGGCACCCGGCTTCTTCTGCTCGACGAACCCTTCGAGGGCGTTGCCCCGGCCCTGTCCCAACGCCTGTCGGAGGTGATCGCAAGCCTCAAGGGAACGGCGCTGAGCGTGCTCATTTCCCAATCCGACCTCAATCACTCACGGACGCTGTTCGACCATGAATACGTCATCGAGCGCGGCGCGAACGGGGAGTCCCGTCGCGCCGCTTGAGGAGAGCGCACGGGCTATGCTGAGGCCAGAAGCCAAGGAGTCTCTCTTGGGAGTGGCAGCGGGGCGCGCGCGAGAAGCTGCATTGGAAACCGGGACTTGAGGTGGAGAGACCCATATGGATTTTGAGTTCACCCCCCGCGTGCAGGAGCTGCGGTCGCGCCTTGAGCTCTTCATGGAGCGTCATGTCATCCCCGCCAATATCGAGTGGCATCGCCAGGCTGAAGGGGGCACCTATCCGCTGGCGCTCATCGACGAGTTGAAGGAGCGCGCCAAGGCCGAGGGTCTGTGGAACCTGTTCCTCCCGACCCTGCGGGACGATGAGCCCGGGACAAGGCTCACCAACCTGGAATATGCGCCGCTTGCCGAGATCATGGGCCGCATTCCGTGGTCGTCCGAGGTCTTCAACTGCAGCGCTCCGGACACCGGCAACATGGAGATCCTCCACCTGTTCGCCACGCCGGAACAGCGCGAGCGCTGGCTCATGCCGCTCCTCAACGGCGAGATCCGCTCCTGCATCGGCATCACCGAGCCCGATGTAGCGTCGTCGGACCCGACCAATCTGCAGACGACGATCCGCCGAGAAGGGGACACCTATGTGATCAACGGCCGCAAGTGGTTCACGACCGGCGCCATGCATCCGAGAGTGAAGTTCTGCATCGTCATGGGCCTGTCGGACGAGCGTCCGGACGCCGATCCGCATGCGCGCCACTCCATGGTAATCGTGCCCATGGATGCTCCGGGCGTGAAGGTCGTCCGCAACCTGGCGATCCTGAACCACCACTCGCCTGAAGGCCATTGCGAGGTCACCTTCAGCAATGTGCGGGTGCCCGCAGCCAATCTTTTGGGAGAGGAGGGCGCAGGTTTCGCCCTCGCTCAGGCGCGCTTGGGGCCGGGGCGCATCCACCATTGCATGCGCACCATCGGCCAATGCGAAGTGGCCCTCGAGCTCATGTGCGAGCGGGCGCTCGAGCGCAAGACCTTCGGACGGTATCTTGCGGACTACGCGAACGTCCAGGACTGGATCGCCGAGTCTCGCATCGAGATCGATCAGGCCCGGCTCCTCACCCTCCGCGCCGCCTGGACGATGGACCGTTTCGGCAACAAGGCCGCGCGCACGGACGTCTCCTCGATCAAGATCGTCGCCGCGAGGCTGCAAACCAAGGTGACGGACCGGGCCATCCAGGTGTTTGGCGCCATGGGTCTGACGCCGGACACGCCGCTCGCCTATCTCTATACCTGGGGGAGGGCGCTGCGCTTCATCGACGGCCCCGACGAGGTCCATCTGAGGACGGTTGCGAGGGCGGAGATCAAGAAGGCGAAGGAGAACCGCGGGGCCATGGCCGCCTATCTCGTCCCGCCTCATCCCGCTGGCGCCGAGTAGGGGCCCTGGAGGGCTGTCATGACATGGCTCAGCAACCCACCAACCGCCATGCGGCTCGAAGCTCATTATGGAGATCGCGTCGTCCCCTGTTTCATCGAGCGTCCGGGCAGCCTCCATGTGCTCCTCGCCGATGCGGCGCGACGGAATCCTGAGGGCGAGGCCCTGGTTTGCGGTCGGGTGCGCCTGACCTGGGACGAGGCGTTGGTCCGCGCCGGACAGGTGGCAGCCGGCTTGGCGAGCCGAGGCGTAGGGCAGGGTGATCGGGTCGCCCTCCTCATCGGCAATCGCGTCGAGTTCGTGTTGGCGGTCTTCGGCGCGGCGTGGCTGGGCGCCATCGCCGTGCCCTTGAGCATCCGGCAACAGACGCCGGAGATCGCCTATGTGCTCAACGATTGCGGGGCGCGCATCCTGATCTGCGAACCGGATCTCGTCGAGCGCCTGCCGCCGGCGGCGGACACGCCGGCCCTCGAACACCGGCTCGTCCTTCCGCCCGCGGACGAGGAGGGGGGGCTTGACCAGCATTCCGTCGCAGAGGAGGCGGCCCCGCCGCCGGCGGTGGTAGGAGAGGAGGACACCGCCTGCCTCCTGTACACGTCGGGGACGACCGGACGTCCGAAGGGCGCGATGCTGACCCACCTCAACATCGTGCATTCGGCGATGGTGTACGAGACCTGCATGGGGCTGACATGTCGCGACCGTTCCGTCGCCGCGGTGCCGCTCGCGCATGTGACGGGCCTCATCGCCAATGTCGCAGCCATGGCGCGGTGCGCCGGCACCCTTATCATCCTCCCCTCCTTCAAGGCGGCAGACTTCCTGCGCCTCGCCGCGCAGGAGCGCATGACTCATACGGTCATCGTCCCGGCCATGTACAATCTATGCCTGCTCCAGCCGGACTTCGAGGCCTATGACCTCTCCGCCTGGCGGATCGGAGCCTATGGCGGCGCGCCCATGCCTGCAGCCACCATCGAACGATTGGCCGCGAAGCTGCCCGGGCTTCAGCTCGTGAATGCGTATGGCGCGACGGAGACGACATCGCCGACCACCTTGATGCCGCCTATCGACAGCGCGAGCCATCGCGACAGCGTCGGCAAGCCGGTGCCCGGCGCGACCGTGATCGTGGTGGACGAGGCCGGGCGGGAATTGCCCCGCGGCGAGATCGGCGAGATCTGGATCCACGGACCCTCGGTCGTGCGCGGATACTGGAACAATCCGGCCGCGTCGGCCGAGAACATCACGGGGGGATATTGGCATTCGGGGGATGTCGGCTCCATCGACGAGCAGGGCTTCATCCGCATCCTCGACCGCAAGAAGGACATGATCAATCGCGGCGGGCACAAGATTTATACCGCCGAGGTGGAGAGCGTGCTGGCGGCGCATGAGGAAATCGTCGAATCCGCGGTCGTTGCCAAGCCATGCCCGGTGCTCGGCGAGCGGGTGCACGCCTTCGTCGTTCCGCGCACGCGCACATTGACGGAAGAGGCGGTCCGGGCGTTCTGCGCCGAGCGGTTGTCCGACTACAAGGTTCCCGAATCCGTGACGATCTGTCTCGAGCCGCTGCCGCGCAATGCCAATGGCAAGCTGGTCAAGCGGGCGCTGCGCGAGGCGCTTCTCTCCTCATCGGCCACCGCTCGCGGCGAGGCCGCATAGGAGTGCGACGGCCGTGCGCTGGGCGCGGGCCTCGCGGCGATCCCGTCAGCAGGCCTCAACTGCCCGCATCCAGCACGTCCCGCACCTTCCGGGCGAGATCGGCATAGGTGAACGGCTTCGTGATCAGCTGAACGCCGCGGTCGAGCCGCCCGTGATGAACGATCGCATCGCGGGCATAGCCGGTCGTGAAGAGCACCTTCAGCCCCGGGCGAAGGGCGACCGCCTGGCGGGCGATCTCCGCTCCATCCATGCCTCCTGGCAGAACGACATCGCTGAACAGGAGGTCCACATGGCTCTGCCGTTGGAGAAGGCGGAGGGCGGCAGGGCCGTCATGAGCCTCGATGACGCGGTAGCCAAGCTCCCGCAGGATCTCCACCGAATAGGTGCGGACATCGTCATCATCCTCGATCACGAGGATGGTTTCCTCGCGACTTCCCTCCGGGATGATCGCGGCCGCGCGGGGCTCCTCCTCGGTAACGCCGCTGGTGAGACGGGGCAGGTAGATCTTGACTGTCGTTCCGATGCCAAGCTCTGAGTAGATCTTCACATGCCCGCCTGACTGCTTCACGAAGCCATAGACCATGCTCAGCCCGAGCCCCGTGCCTTTGCCTGGTTCCTTCGTCGTGAAGAACGGCTCAAAGGCGCGGGCGATCGTCGCCTTTTCCATCCCAACGCCGGTATCCGTGACGCAGATCACCACGTACTGACCTGGCGAGACCTCGATGTGGGTTGCGGCGTAAGCCTCATCGATGCGGGCATTTGCCGTCTCGATCGTCAGCTTGCCCCCGTTCGGCATGGCGTCGCGCGCGTTCACGGCGAGGTTGAGGATGGCGTTCTCGAGCTGGTTGGCATCTGCTTCGACGCGCCAGAGCCCCGCCGCCAGCACCGTCTCGACGGCAATCGTTTCCCCGAGCGTTCTGTGGAGCATGTCCGACATGTCGTTCAGAAGCCGGTTGACGTCGAGCGGACGCGGATCGAGGGGCTGGCGGCGGGAGAACGCCAGCAGCCTCTGGGTGAGCGTCGCCGCCCGACGCGCCCCGCTCATCGCGTTCTCCGCTGCACGACGCAGCCGTCCGGCCTCCTCGGGCAGGTTCCGTTGCAGGATCTCAAGGTTGCCGACCACCACCTGGAGAAGGTTGTTGAAGTCGTGCGCGACGCCCCCCGTGAGCTGTCCGACAACCTCCATCTTCTGAGCCTGGCGCAGAGCCTCTTCGCGCTCTCGCAGTTCGCGGGTGCGCTGGTCGACTTCCTCCTCCAGGCTCGCGTTCAGCTCCTGCAGGGCGGCTTCCGCGAGCTTCTGTTCCGTGATGTCGTGGCCCTGAACGAAAATGCCCGTGACCCGCCCGTCAGAATCGACGATCGGCTGGTAGATGAAATCGAGGAAGCGTTCGGCACGGGTCTCGTCAGTGGGCGCCTGCAGCACGACGCGAACCCCGCGGCCGACGAAGGGCTTGCCGCTCCGATAGACCTGGTCGAGGAGCTCGACGAAGCCTTGTCCCTCGACCTCCGGCAAGGTCCTTCGGACGGGCTTGCCGAGCACGTCACGGTGACCGACGAGGGCAAGATAGGCCTCATTGGCAAGTTCGAATACGTGGTCGGGTCCGTTCAGGACCGCCATGAAGCTCGGCGCTTGGGCGAACAGGGTGCGCAGGCGCTCCCGCTCATGCTCGAGGGCCGTATTGGCGGCCTGGACGGCCTCCGCGCGTCTGAACACGTCCGCTTCGATCAAGGCGGTCGGGCCGGAGCGGCCGACCTTGGCCTCGGCGATGAGGCGCAGGCGATGGAGCTCTGTCACATCCACCGTGTGCTGCAGGATGTAGGCGACTTCTCCGTGGTCGCCAGGCAAGGGCGTGTGCGTCGCACTCCAGTAACGGTCCTCATACCCGTCGCCCGATGGCTTCGGGATCGCGTAGTGGATGAGCGGCAAGTGGTCGGGGCGGCCCTCCCGCAGCACGCGCTGCAGGGACGTCCGCAACTGCCGGCCGCTGATCGAGCTCGGATCGCTTGGGAAGGCTTCGAAGAGATGCCGCCCGAGGAGCTCTTCGCGGCTGCGCATCGTGGCGCGCAAATAGGCATCGTTCATCTCGACGATGGTGAGCGCCGGGTCGAAGATCACGTAAGGGTTCGGCGAGGCCTTGAAGAGGCGAACTGCATCGATGTTGATGCCAACCCAGTCGGTCGCCTGACGGTCTGCGCGGATCGGCCGAGGAAGGGATTGCTCTTCGTCCATTGAGAGCGGGACTGTGATCGGAAGGGTGGAGCGGCGCATAAGACGCTCAGGGCACCGGCCCGGGCTTCGCTCGCGCTCACGAGAGGAGCCGGAGAGGCTCAGATGGGGCGAGGCGCGCGATCTTCAAGCTTTTTCAGGTGAATAGGACACCATGCCCCGTTCGGGGCGGCGTCGCAGCATCATTGCGCTTGCGATGAAGCCAACCCGGCGCCCAGTCGCCAGCTCCCTCGCGGGTCGGGACGGCATCGACCTCGCTGAAACATGGGCGCCTCGTGGCAGAAGAGGGGAGTGCGCCTCTGGCCAGAACGGCCCCCGGGCCGTGCGCGTGCCTGACAAAGCACTTCCGCGAAGGCACCCGTTCAGCGCCGATGGCCCGCCCCGGATTTGGAGCAGGCCATCGGCTGGGCCGCAGGCCGCGCTTCAGGCGACTTGGTGGTTTGCGAGAGTCTCGAGGGCGCGCACCAGGGCGGAATGGTCCCAAGTGCTGCCGCCCATGGCAATGCAGGCGTTGAAGAGCTCCTGCGCGGTCGCCGTGTTCGGCAGGCTTACGCCGAGGGCGCGGGCACCCTGAAGGGCAAGGTTGAGGTCCTTCTGGTGCAGCTCGATGCGGAAGCCCGGATCGAAGTTGCGCTTGACCATGCGTTCGCCGTGCACCTCGAGCACCCGCGAGGCGGCAAAGCCGCCCATGAGCGCCTGCCGGACTTTGGCCGGGTCGGCGCCGGCCTTGGACGCGAAGACAAGCGCCTCGGCGACCGCTTGGATGGTGAGCGCCACGATGATCTGATTGGCGACCTTGGTCGTTTGACCATCGCCGTTGCCGCCCACAAGCGTGATGTTCTTGCCCATGAGCTCGAAGAGCGGCTTGACGCGATCGAAGGCAGCTTGAGGGCCGCCGACCATGATCGTCAGGCTCGCCGCCTTGGCGCCCACCTCGCCCCCAGAGACGGGCGCATCGAGGTAATCGCAGCCGCGCTCGTTGATGCGCCGCGCGAACTCCTTGGTCGCGATCGGCGAAATGGAGCTCATGTCCACCACGATCTTGCCGCTCGAAAGCCCGTCGGCCACGCCGGAGGGCCCGAACAGCGCCGCCTCCACATGGGGCGTGTCCGGCACCATGAGGATGGTCACTTCCGCCCTCTGGGCCACCTCGCGACCAGAGGCGCAGGCGGTCGCCCCCGCCGACAGCAGCGGCTCCGGCAAGGGCGCGAGGTCATGCAGGAACAGATCGTGCCCGCCGCTGATGAGATGCTTGGCCATGGGACGTCCCATGATGCCAAGCCCAATGAAGCCGACCTTCATGCCGGCACCTCCTCGTGCGCGGGCACCGGCTCGCGGCGCAGATACGGCCTCGTCCAAGCAAGCCCCTCGGCGGTCGTCGTCAGGGGCTTGTATTCGCAGCCGATCCAGCCCGCATAGCCCTCGCTGCCCAAGAGCTCGAACACGCGGGGGAAGTTGATCTCGCCCGTGCCCGGCTCGTGCCGGCCCGGATTGTCGGCGAGCTGGATGTGCGCGATGCGGTGCTTGTGCTGCCGGAAGGTCGCGACGAGCTCACCTTTCGTGCGCTGCTGATGGTAAAGGTCGTACTGGATGAACAGGTTGTCGGACCCGACTTCGTCGATGACGGCGGCCGCCTGCTCGACCGTCTGGAGATAGAAGCCCGGAATGTCGAACGGGTTGATCGGCTCGATGAGAAGCCGGATGCCGGCCCGCTTCAGCTCGCGGGCGGCGAAACCGAGATTTTCGACGAAGACCCTGTGGACCCGCTCGGGGTCGGCATTGTGAGGGGGAATGCCGGCAAGGCAGTTCACCTGTCTGCAACCGAGCGCGATGGCATAGTCGATCGCGAGCTCCACGCCCTCCCTGAACTCCCGAACCCTGTCCGGATGGCAAGCGATGCCGCGCTCGCCTGCAGCCCAATCGCCGGCCGGAAGATTGTGCAGGATCTGGTAGAGGCCAAAGCGCCGAAGGCGGGAGATCAGGCGATCGATCTCGTAATCATAGGGGAAAAGGTACTCGACGCCGGTAAAGCCGGCGCGTGCCGCCGCCTCGAAGCGGTCGAGGAACGGCACCTCCGTGAACATCATCGTTAGATTGGCCGCGAGCTTGGGCATGGCTCCTCCTCCCTCTTGCTGCCTGTGAGTTGCGAAGATGACGGGTCGTCCTATTCGGCAGGGACGAGCTCGGCCCCTTCTTCAGGCGCTGTTGCGAGCTCCTCGAATTCGACGACGCTGTCGATCTCGGTCCCCATGGCGATGTTGGTGACACGTTCCAGGATGATCTCGACGACCACCGGCACCTGGAACTCGTCCATGAGCGCCTGCGCCTCGGCAAAGGCGGGCTTGATGTCGGCGGGCTCCGTGACGCGAATGGCTTTGCAGCCGAGGCCGAGCGCCACCTGAACGTGGTCGACCCCATAGCCCTTGAGGCCCGGCGCATTGACGTTGTCGAAGGAGAGCTGGACGCAGTAGTCCATGTCGAAGTTGCGCTGCGCCTGGCGGATCAGGCCGAGATAGGAGTTGTTCACGACCACCTGCAGGTAGGGCAGGTTGAACTGCGCGCCCACGGCGAGCTCCTCGATCATGAACTGGAAGTCATAGTCGCCGGAGATGGCGACGATCTCGCGCTGCGGGTCGGCGGCCCTGACGCCGAGCGCGGCCGGCACCGTCCAGCCGAGCGGTCCCGCCTGACCGCAATTGATCCAGTGGCGCGGCTTGTAGACGTGCAGGAACTGCGCCGCGGCGATCTGGGACAGCCCGATGGTCGAGACGTAGCAGGTCTCGCGGCTGAAGGCCTCGTTCATCTCCTGATAGACCCGCTGCGGCTTGATCGGCACGGCGTCGAAATCCGTGCGCCGCAGCAGGGTGCGCTTGCGCTGTCGGCACTCGGCCGCCCAGCCGCTCCAGTCCCGCAGACGCCCGGCGCTGCGCCACTCGGTCGCCGCCTCGACGAACAGGGCGAGCGCCGCGCCCGCGTCCGAGACGATCCCGTAGTCGGGCGGAAAAACCCGCCCGATCTGGGTCGGTTCGATGTCCACATGGACGAATTTGCGGCCGCGGGTGTAGGTCTCGACCGAGCCCGTGTGGCGATTGGCCCAGCGGTTGCCGATACCGAGCACGAAGTCCGAGGCAAGCATCGTGGCATTGCCGTAGCGATGGCTCGTCTGCAGCCCCACCATGCCGGCCATGAGCGGATGATCGTCGGGGATCGCTCCCCACCCCATGAGGGTCGGAACGACGGGCACGCCGGTGATCTCGGCAAACTCGACGAGAAGGTCGCAGGCGTCCGCGTTGATGATGCCGCCGCCCGCGACGATGAGCGGGCGCTCGGCTTGGTTCAGCATGTCGAGCGCCTTTTCCACCTGCGCGCGGGTGGCTGCCGGCTTGTAGACGGGCAGGGGCTCGTAGGTGTCGATGTCGAACGCGATCTCACCCATCTGAACGTCGAAGGGCAGATCGATGAGCACCGGTCCGGGCCGTCCGGAACGCATGACATGGAAGGCCTGCTGGAAGACCCGTGGCACGAGGGCGGGCTCCCGCACGGTGACGGCCCATTTCGTCACCGGCTTGGCGATCGCCTCGATGTCCACGGCCTGGAAGTCCTCCTTGTGCAGCCGCGCCCGCGGGGCTTGGCCCGTAATGCACAGGATGGGGATCGAGTCGGCCGAGGCCGAGTAGAGGCCGGTGATCATGTCGGTCCCGGCGGGCCCCGAGGTGCCGATGCACACGCCGATATTGCCGGCGCGTGCGCGCGTGTAGCCCTCGGCCATATGCGCTGCGCCCTCCACGTGGCGGGCGAGAATGTGGCGGATCGAGCCGCGCTTGCGCAGGCCGGCATAAAGCGGGTTGATGGCGGCGCCGGGAACGCCGAAGGCGCAGGTCACGCCCTCCCGTTCCATCACCAGCACCGCGGCTTCGGCGGCAGTCATGCGAGCCATGTTCTATTTCCCTTGTCGATCGTGAGCCGGATGCCTGCGCTCAGTGGAGCTTGGCGACGCGGGCACGCTGCCTGACGAGCGCCAGCACCACATCGATGGTCGGAGTCGGCACGCCGACGAGGCGTCCCATCTCCTGGACCACGGTGACGAGCGGGTCGATTTCCATCGGGCGACCCCGCTCCAAGTCCTGCAGCATCGAGGTCTTGTGGGCGCCGACCTTGCGCGCGCCCTCGATGCGGCGTTCCACATCGACACGGAAGGAGACGCCGATCCGGTCGGCGATCGCCTTCGCCTCCAGCATCATGGCTTTGGCGACGGCCCGCGTGTCGGGATCGGTGCAGATCACGTCGAGGGTCGCGTGCGTGAGGGCGCTGATCGGGTTGAAGCAGAGATTCCCCCAGAGCTTCAGCCAGATCTCGTCGCGGATATTGTCGAGCACCGGCGCCCGCAGGCCCGCGGCCTCCATGAGCGCGCTCAACCGTGCGACGCGCTCGCTTCGCTCGCCCGAGGGCTCGCCGAGCGGGAACTTGTCTCCGTAAATGTGCCGGATCACGCCGGGCTCGACCACTTCGGTGGCGGGATAGACCACGCAGCCGATGGCACGCTCGGGCTTGAGAGTCGCCCATTGCCGGCCGCCGGGGTCGACGCTTTCCAGCCTCGATCCTTCGAAGGCGCCCCCATGCTTGTAGAAGTACCAGTAGGGGATGCCGTTGACCGCGGTCACGACCCCGGTGTCGTTGCCAAGCAGCGGCCGCATGGCATCGACGACGCCCGGGACCGAGTGAGCCTTGAGGGCGATGATGACATAGTCCTGCGGCCCCAGTTCCTCGGGCCGGTCGGTGCAGACGGGGTGAGCCAGGACCTCGTCATCCTCCGCGATGACGCGTACGCCATTCCGCCGCATGGCTTCGAGATGAGCGCCCCGGGCAACGAAGCTCACCTCGGCACCGGCGCGGTGGAGAAGGGCGCCCATATAGCCGCCGATGGCGCCGGCCCCGTAGATGCACACTTTCATCCCATCCTCCCTGTGGCATTCTGTATGCCAGAACCGCGAACGGGCAAGTTCCTCGGACAAATTGGAAATCATTTCCAGTATGCGGAAAGATGGCACAGCGAGCCGTTGTCCGCAAGACAGAAAATGATTCCGCCTTGTGGGAAATTGGGCGAGCCCTGATCGTGGTATCAACAAACCTGGAAACGGGGCCGAGCCATCATGTCAGAGAGCGTCACGCCGCTGCGCCGCCGCGGGAGACCGTCTACCGCCTCCGAAGCAGGAGGAGAGGTGCAATCCCTCGATCGCGCGATCGCCATCCTGGAGATCGTCGCTGCTGCGGATGGTTTGAGCCTGAGCGAGATCGCGCGCCGGGCGGAGCTGCCGACTTCCACCGTTCACCGCCTCCTTGCCACCTTGCAGCGTCGCGGGCTTGTGGCGCACGAAGCGGATAGCGGGTTATGGTCCGTGGGCGTCGAGCTCTTCCGGATCGGCGCCGCCTATTTGCGCATCCGCAAGCTGCCAGAGATCAGCCGTCCCATCATCCGCGAGGTGCTGCGGGAGGTGGAGGAGACCGTCAACATCTCCATGCTCGATGGCCATGAGCTCGTCTGCGTCGCGCAGGCGGAAAGTCACGCGGCGGTCCGCGCCTTCTTCCGCATCGGCCGACGCCTGCCTCTGCACGCGTCGGCTGCCGGGAAGGCGATGTTGGCGGCCGCTCCCGAATCCGTGCGCGAAGCCCTCCTGCGAGCGACGGATCTCTCCCGCTTCACGGATCACACGCACACGACCCGTCGCGCCCTCGATCAGGATCTTGAGGCGATCGCCGCGCGCGGCTATGCGATCGACGACGAAGAACACACGGTCGGCATGCGCTGCGTGGCGGCCGCGATTCTTGACGAATGGCGCGAGCCTGTGGGGGCCGTCTCGATCTCCGCGCCGGCCGTCCGCATGCCGCCAGAGCGCCTCAGGGCCCTCGGCGAACGTGCCGCCCTCGCTGCTGCGCGCCTGACCACCTTGTTCTCTGGCCTGTCCCCCGCCGCCGACGCTCTTTCTCCGAAGGCGCGATCCTAAGCGTCTGCGCTCAAGCGTCCTCGCCGACCTCGGTTCGCTCGGCCTCATCGTCGGCGGCCACAGCGCGCGACGGCGGACGGTCGGGCAGCGTCAGACCGGCCTCCTCGTCCGCCGCGGCGGCCTTGAGAGTGGCGGGCAGGGGGAGCACCGCGTGGAAGACGAGCCCCGCCGCAGCGAAATCGGACCTTACTTGCGCACCAAGCTGCGTTCCCAGAACCCGCTGAATGAGCTGAGATCCGAAGCCGCGTCTCTGAGGAGGGCGCACCTCCGGCCCGCCGCTCTCGCGCCAGAAGAATTCGAGCTTCGGTCCGGCGCCGTCGGACGTCAGGGTCCAGGCGACCTCAAGACGCCCCGAGGGCGCCGAAAGCGATCCATATTTGACGGCGTTGGTGGCGAGCTCATGGAGCACCATGCCCATCGGCACCGCCATCTCGGAGGGCAGGTCGATGGCGGGGCCACTGATGCGGACGCGCTCCTCGTTGTCATCGCGATAAGGGCCAAGCTCCATCTCCACCATATCGTGCAAGGACGCCGTCTGCCACAGCGCCTCGGTCAGGAGCATATGCGTGTTGGCGAGCGAAACGATCCGTCCCGTAAAGGCTTGGTAGAACTCCTCGATGCTCGTGGCGGTGCGGGCCGTCGCCCCGACGACGGCCTGCACGGTGGCAAGGGTATTCTTCACCCGGTGATGAAGCTCGCGGATCAGGAGCTTTTGCCGATGCTCCGTCTGCTCCCGTTCGACCAGATAGGCTTCTGCCTCCCGTTGTCGTTTGCGCGCCCGGAGCGCCGCCCGGGCCGCGCTGACCAGGGTGCTCGGGTGGAAGGGGCGCTCCACCGGAGTGACGTTGCCGAGCAGGTCCATGAGGAGCGGGTCGGACACGCCGCCGCGCTGCGTCAGGAGAATGAACGGAAAGTCCGACCACGGCGGCTGCGAGCTGATCCACTCGGCAAGGACGCGGCAGTCGGCTCGTTGAAGCGCCTCATCGGTGATGACCGCGCTGCTTGCCTGATCGAGGCGCGTCACGACCTCCTGGAGATCGCCGCAGATGATCGACGCGATGCCGGCCCGGTCCAGGATGCCGGCAGCCACGGCGGCATCCCGGCCGATGGGGGCGAGGATCAGGATGCACTCGCAGGAAGCCTGAACGCCCGTCACTTTCCGCCCTGCGCCCCCAGCAGAGGGGCCCCCTGGCCCGTGTAGGTCGGCACACCCATCAACACACCGTGGAAGTCCAACAGGGGTTCGCCAAGCCGTATCCCACCCGCTCCGATCCGATACTCCCGGATCGTGTCCTCATGCGAGCCGGTCCTCTTTTTCAAGACCGACACCGCGCGGCGAATCCGGCCCGCCGCCTCGAAGAAGCGCAGCAGGATGATCGTGTCGCTGAGGTAGGTGAGATCGAGCGCCGACTGCATGGGACCGACAAGCCCATGCTGGGCGAGGACAAGGATCGTCACAACGCCCTGCTGGTTCAGAAAGGTCAGAAGCTCATGCATCTGGAGCAGAACGAATTGCTCCTCGGGCATCGCGTTCTGATATCCGCTCAGGCTGTCGAGAACCACGAAACGTGCGCCATTCCGCACCGCCCGATAGACCATGTCCGAAAGCTCGCCCGGCGACAGGTCCGCCGGATCCACTTGCCGAAGCGTCAGCGCGCCGCTGTCCATGGAGGGGCGCAGCTCGAAACCGATCCCGCGCGCACGCTTGAGAAGAATATCCTGGGTCTCGTCGAAACTGACGATCAGCGCTTTCTCGCCTCGCTCGAGCGCCGTCTTCACGCATTGAAGGCTGAGCGACGACTTGCCGGATCCCGACGGTCCCATGATCAAGGTCGAGGTCCCGCGGTCGAGCCCGCCGCCGAGCAGCTGGTCGAGTTCGGGGACGCCGCTCGTGGCCGTTCCTCGCCCAGCCTCGGCGCCCAGGTGTTCGGATGCGATGAGGCGGGGAAAAACCACCACGCCCCCCTTGCGGATGACGAAGTCATGATAGCCGCCCAGGAAAGCCGTTCCGCGCATCTTCACAATGCGCATGCGCCGCCGCTCCACGCCATAGTTCTTGGCGAGCTGCTCGAGGCGGATCACGCTATGGCTGATACTGTGCAGGTTGGTGTCGTCCTGCTCAGAAGTGAGGTCATCGAGCCCGAGGACGGTGCAGTTGCGGCTCAGGAAGAAGTGCTTGAGGGCCAGCACCTGGCGTCGATAGCGCAGGGATCCTTGCGACAGGACCCGTATTTCCGAGAGGCTGTCGAAGACGATCCTTGCCGGCGCCACGCGTTCGACCTCGGCGAGGACCATCTGCACCGTTTCGCCGAGTTCAAGATCGGACGCGTAGAGCAGGGTCTGCTGCAGTTTGGGATCGAGGCTGAGCTCCGGCGGGACGAGCTCGAAAATCGCAAGGCCGTCGAGAGACCAGCCATGAGCGCTGGCGACGGCCTGGAGTTCGCGCTTGGTTTCGGACAGGGTGATGTAGAGGCCCCGCTCGCCTTTCTTCAGGCCTTCGAGCAGGAATTGCAGGCCGATCGTGGTCTTGCCCGATCCTGGACGTCCCTCGATCAAATGGATGCGGTTGGCCGGAAAGCCTCCCCGCAAGACCATGTCCAGCCCAGGGACCCCCGAAGGGATGGGCACTGCATCTCCCTGCAGAGGCTCACCCATAGCCGTCATCCCGCGCCACCGAACAACATCTTGCAGCAGCTTGGCTGCAACGTGCCCCAAAGCCGCCCTGCTTCAATATCCACATCGAACCCGTGCTGATGCGGCGGCAGATCGCCGCGCGTCCCGACGGCGTTGTCCTCTTCGTGCTTCCGCGATGTCCAGCTTGCTGAGCCATCACTGGGTCACGGCCTGAGGCTTCACCTCGGGCAGAACCCTTTCCCAATGGGTCGAGACGGCATCGTAGCATTCGCAGGATTCCCGCTCGAGACCTGGCCGATCTTTGATCAGGATCCGTCCACGACTGTATTGAATGAAGCCCTTGGCCTGGAGACGGCGGGCGATCGCGGTCAGGGTCGTGCGTTGAACGCCGAGCATCTCAGAGAGCGCTTCTTGCGTCAGGGCGATCTGGTCGGCGGCGACGCGGTCATGGACGGTCAGAAGCCAGCGGCAGCAGCGTTCCTGAAGCGAATGGCGCGCGTTGCAGGCGACCGATTGGAGCACCTGGGCGAGGAGAACGTCGGCGTAGCGGGAGAAAAGGTCGCGAAGCGTCGCGGAGCGCTGCTTTGCCTCGTCAAGTTGGCCGAGGCCGAGCCGGAGCGCCGACCCTGGGATCTGCACCGCGGCGCGCGCGAAGGCGGGCTTGAACCCGCTGCTCACGATGCCGCCGACCGCGCCTTCCCGCCCGATGGTCGCCGCCTCGACCGCACGCCCGTCGCGCATCACCAACACGAAGGAGACCATCGTGCCCGCGCTGGGGAAGTAGGTGTGGGTAACGTCGTCTCCGGGCTCGAACAGCGACGTCCCTTGCGCGAGCTCCACGAACTCGAGATGCGGCTCGATCAGCGCCCGATCGGCGGGGAGCAGCGACGCAAGAAGCCGGTTCTGAACGATCTCGAGCCCGACGGCAGGACGGGGTTTCGACGGCTTGATGTTGGTCACCATGAGCGGCTCTTGCACGTGCCGCCAATGGGCCGTGGCGCCCGCGGCAACTCGGGCTATATGGACCAAGCTTGAGCGTTTGTCTGTCGAAAAGTCGACGCTACGAAGAGGGTGAGCCGTCGCGATTGGCCTCCTTGTAGGCTGGCCGACATAAAGGCTGCTTGGCCGGGGATGAAGCGTGAACAGATTTCGCCAAGCTGCCCTTTTCGGCAGGCCTGCGCAGCTCCGAAGAGCGCTTGCGGCGATTCCCGCTCGCAAGGTTGGCGTGCGGCGGCGACGCAGCCGTTTGCGGTCGAAGCGCGCTTCAAGAGGCGAGCCGCGGTCTTGCCTGCTGCTCCCGCTCCAGGGCGGCCATGAAGGCTGCGGAACGGGCCAGCGCCGCCTCGCGCTCCTTGGCCGACACGACATCCTCCGCGTCTCGACCGCGATTGCGCGCCGCCGGCGAAGCCTCGCCCGCCTGCCCGCCCTCCTTAGCTTGATCGGGCGCAACCGCCTCGCCGTCCGCAGCGCCGATGGCGGCCCGGCCGGCAAGGCGGTCGATCAGCTTGGCCCTCAGGCGCTTCCGAGGAAGGCAACCGGCCGCAATCTCGCGAAGGGCGAGGACCGTGGGCGCGTGACGCGTCTCCTCGATCAGGGGCTCGGCCCCCTGCCAGAGCTCGTGCGCGCGCTCCGCCGCAAGCAGAACCAACTCGAAGCGGTTCGGGACAATTTGCTCGCAATCTCTCGTGGTGATCCGGGCCATGGCCGGAACCTCCGAGCGTAGAATGCGCTCCGCCGACACTTGAGAGTCACAGCGGGCTGTCGACGCGGCCATCCTCCTTCGTCGTCCCAGGAAACGGGAACGGGAACGGACGAACCTTCCCGCAGACCCCTTGCTCCTGCGCGGAGCGCATGGTGCACGTCCGTTACTGCCAGGGCGCTCACGCAGCCTCGGCCTGCTGCGCCAGCTGCGGGGCGGGCCTCAAGGTCTTGCCATTCGCAGCCGAGGCGATCTCGATCCGGCGCGGCTTGAGCGCTTCCGGCACCTCGCGCATGAGCTCGATGGTGAGGAGCCCGTTGTCCAGGCTGGCGCGGGTGACCTTCACATGGTCGGCCAGGTTGAAGGTCTGCTTGAAGCTGCGGTTCGCAATGCCGCGGTGCAGCACCTCAACCCCTTCCGGCTCAGGGCGCTTCTGGCCTGTGACGACCAGCACGTTTTCCTGCTGTACGGCCTGGATTTCATCCGGCGAGAAGCCTGCCACGGCCATGGTGATCCGGTACTGGTCCTCGCCGGTCTTCTCGATGTTGTAGGGCGGCCAGTTGGTCATCGGCTCGACCCGGGCGGCTTGGTCGAGCATGTCGAACAGCCGGTCGAACCCGATCGTCGAGCGGTACAAGGGGGAAAAGTCGTACCTCATCGCCACATCCTCCAATGAGCAACATGGGCATGAGGGCGCCGGACACCCGCCGGCGCCCGACTGCCGAGCTCGTCAAGAGCCTCGGCTGTTCATCGAGTTAGGTGTGCTCGCCGGTGTTTCAAGGGTCGCGCAGAAGCGTCGTCGCAGCGCTTTAGCTGGGATAGGAGCAAGGAAACCGCACCCGATCCCAAGTCTCGCAATAGTCGCGCAATTTCAAGCCCGCGGGACATTTCAGGAGGAGGACAAGGAGCCGGCGCAAGGAACGCCCAGGCGCAATCGCGCCGGGCGCTCACGCCTTCAGCGACACCGTGCGGCTGCGCAGCCCGCCGGGCCACCGGCAGATACGGCAAGGGCGGGCGGTCCCGCTGCCCTTTCGGGGCTCACTTCCGGCGTGGGTGATCAGGCCAGCCGGCGAGGCACGTGCCGAACCTGCGCCCATGAGCTAGGTGCGCGGCCGGCGCAGTCAAGACCTCATCGAAGCGCTTCAGGATGCGGCTGCCGCAAGAACACGACGCTAAGCCGCGCGCTCGGCGCAAAAATGCGGTATGCTCGGCATCAGAACCCAAGGTTTGCCTCAGGTGCCTCTGCTCTTGCCAGGCTCGGCTGTGGCTCGAGCGGGAGGCGCTCAACGCAGTCAGGCGCGTGCGGCCGCGCACCCAGATGCCCGTCGCGCCGCTTCAAGATGGTCGCATCGATTGAGGAGGGGAGGGCCAGGAAAGAGCTTCCTAAAGGAGCCACGAGCGCAAGACTCCAGCCCAACCCCGCGAGGTCCCTTCCCCGTCGACCTAACGCGGAGGCGAGAATGGCAAATCATCGATGGACGCCCCTATCGGGCCTCCTGATCGCAGCGCTCGGGCTTGGCGCCGCGGCTCAGGCACAGAATCTGAGCCAAGACGAGCTCATGCGACGGCTGAGCGAGCGGCAGGCCGGATCGGGATCAGCAACTGCGTCGAGCAGCGATGCTGGACTTCGGGCGCGCTTCCTGGACGGCCTCACGCCCCAGGCGACCCGATCGATCGGTGCGGCGTCGACCCCGCCGCGTCCCCTTTCCGACCAGCCCGGCGAGGTCCTCGCCCAGATCGACGGCCGGCCGGCCGTCGATATTGGCGTCACGTTCATCGACGGCGGCGACACGCTGACCGAGAACGGCAAGGCGGTTCTCGCAGCTCTCGCCGATGTGCTCCGGCGCGACCAGTTCAGCCGCTCCAAGTTCCTGGTCGCCGCCTTCGCCAATGTGCGCGGATCGGACGAATACAACCGCGCCATCGCTGATCTGCGTGCGCGCGCCGTGCGTGACCACCTGGTGCACTCGCTGCGATTCGACCCGGCGCGATTGAGCGCCGCGGGCTTCGGGCGGCAGGCTCCTGCGGGCGTTTCGCCCGATGCCGTGCGCATCGTGAATCTCGGCGAGGCGCCGGCCAGCACCGCCGCGCTGCCCGCCACCACGCCGCTGCCCGCCGTAGCCCGCCGTCCTGCGACTGGCCCGGCCCAGCGGGCCTCCGTGAAGGCAATCTCGGTGAGCCCGGCGCCGAGACGAGCGGCGCGCAAGGCCAAACCGTCCCAGCAGCGGGTGACGAGCCGCCGCATGCGCCCACCGGCTGCCGCTGCCGCGGCGCGCACTGCCTCCGTGGAGCCGCGCAGCCGCGTCGTCGCTCCGCAGCGCGCCGTGCGCCGTGTCGCCTATCCTTCCATCTACCGGCCTGCCCCTGCCTACCAGCGCTCCTTTAGCCCTGACGTTCCGCGGACGACCGTGAGCACGCCTCCCTGGCGGTATGACCCTGCCGGCGGTAGCGGCAACAGTGGCGGCGGCGGCGGTGGCGGTGGCGGCGGAGGAGGGGGCGGTGGAGGAGGAGGCGGCGGCTCCGGCTGGTGACCCTCCTTTCCGCATCAGCGCAGTCTCAGCGGCGAGGATGCGGGTTCTCGCCGCCCAGTGCACGGAACGGCGCCATGCTTGCTCGATGGCTTGTCCTGGTTCTCTTCGTTGTCCTGCCTCAGTCCGTCCTTGCGGAGCGCCGGGTCGCCCTGGTCATCGGCAATGGCGCCTATCAGCGCGTTCCCGTGCTGGCGAACGCGCCGAAGGATGCCCAGGCGGTGGCCGCGACCCTGCGCAAGCTCGATTTCGAGGTGATCCGGGAGACGGACCTCGACAAGATCGGCATGGAGCAGGTGTTGAAGCGCTTCGCGCGCCTTGCGTCCGGCGCCGACGTTGCCCTGTTCTACTATTCCGGCCATGCGGTGCAGTTCATGGATCGGAACTACCTTCTCCCCGTCTCGGCGAACATCGCCGCCGTGGGAGACGTGCCTCTCGAAACGACGGCGCTGCAGGACGTCACCGCCCTCATGCAGGCGGCCAAGGTGAAATCGCAATTGATCTTCCTCGACGCGTGCCGCGACAATCCGTTCCGCCAGGCCCTCGCCGGGGCAGCAGCGCCCGGCGGCTTGGCGCGGGTCAGTACCTCGATCGGGTCATTGGTCGCGTTCTCGACCTCTCCCGGCGCCGTCGCCTTTGACGGCGCCGGCGACCTCAGCCCCTTCACCGCCTCCTTCATCCAACGCGCGCTCGAGCCGAAGGTGGAGATCCGGCAGGCGCTCACGAAGGTCCGAAACGATGTCATCGCCGCTACCGGCGGTCGCCAGGTGCCGTGGGATGACTCCTCGCTCACCACGGATTTCTATCTGGTGCCCCGCCGGCCCGGCCCGGTCTTCGACAAGCTCCAGATCGTGGCTCTGTCGGATCCGAGGCAGCATTCAGGGCCGATCGCGCTCGGGCTTGCCCCACCGCACCAGCCGGAGGGGGGCGAAGTCCATGTCCAGATCTCGACGACGCCGCGGTTCGGCACGCTCTTTCTAAGGGAGCGTGCGCTCGGACAGGGCGACCGGCTGCCGGCATCGGAGCTCAGCCGCGTGGCTTACGCTCCCGCATCTTCGGATCCACGTGCCGATGCCTTCTCGTTTCATGTGCGCGATGCCTGGGGAAACGATGAGCTCGGCGCCGTCACCATCGGCTTTGCCTCGGGCGGCGTCGCCTCCGTCGCGCCGGCGCGCATCTCCCCGGCCATTGGGGCTCTCAACGCTCTGGGGCGCTCGGTGCTGGGGCTTGGTCCTAATCTGAGGCTGACCAGCGTTCCCGACGTGAGCGATCCGCAGGCCCGCGGCATTCACGTGCGCCTTGCCTCGAGCCTCACGGGTGAGCTGACGTTGGGCGAGCGCAAGATCGACGTCGGCAAGTCGATCCAGCTCGAGGACATCCGCCATTTGCGCTTCCTTCCGGCGAGCGGCACCGACGAGCAGGAGGTGCAGGCGCTCTTCCTCGCCGAGGCGCCGGCAAGCGGCGAGGTCAAGCTGCAGATCCGGGTGGAGATGCATGAGTGCGACCGCCTTGCCGGGGCAAGGCTCGATCCGCAGGGCGTGTCGGACGGCGTGCTGTCCGGCAATATCGATGTCGACAAGGCGCGGGAGGCCTGCGAGGCCGCAGTGCGGGCGCATCCCCAGGTCGGCCGCTTCCATTACCAGCTTGCGCGCACCTATCTTGCCGCCCGGCGGCACCAGGAGGCCCTGCGCGCTCTCGAGCGGGCGATCGCCCTCGGCCACGCCCGGGCGCATGTGGACCTCGGCTACATCTATGCCGTGGGAGCCGGCGTGCCCCGTGACGACGACCGTGCGCGGCAGGAATATGCGAAGGCGGCGGCGCTCAACGACGTCTTCGGCATCCACGCGCTCGGAAAGCTCTATTACGACGGCCGCGGCGTTCCGCGCGACGTCGTCAAGGCGCGGGAACACTTCGAGCGCTCCGCGCGCGTGGGCCATACCTACTCCATGAACAATCTCGGCCGCATGTATCTGCGCGGCGAAGGGGTGGAGCGGGATCCGGCCCTCGCGCGCCGCTATTGGGAGCAGGCCGCAGCGCGCGGGGATATCTACGGCATCCACAATATGGGCTATGTTCACCTCGACGGCATCGCAGGCGAGAAGTCGCCCGCCCAAGCCATCGCCTATTTCCGGCGCGCGGCGGAACTGGGCCATCCGGAGGCGCCGAACAGCATCGGCCGCCTGTTCTTCCACGGCATCGGCGTCGATCAGGATCTGGCCGAGGCCGCCCACTGGTATCGACTCGGGGCCGAGCGCGGCGATGGCTGGGCCGCGCTCAACCTGGCGGAGCTGTACCGCAGCGGCCGCGGGGTGCGGGGCGACCTGGTGGACGCGGCGATCGCCTATGCGCAGGCGGCCGGCTCCTACAACCTCGAGCCGGCTCGGCAGGCCCAAGAACAGCTCCGGCTGCTGCCTCATCCGGCCAAGGCGGAGGCTCTGCGCCGGCTGCTGCAGCGCCTCGAGTCGCGGGCGGCCGCGGATCCTGGCGAGCGCGACCTCCTCCGCAGGGCAAAGGCGTTTGCGGCGAAGCCGGGGGCGAGAGCAGGCGCAGACGATCTCGACGGGATCTTGGTGTCTCTGGCGCGGTTAGAGTGGGAGCGGGCGGGGGCCCGCCTCGACCTCTTCTGACGAGGCTTGAGACGACTGAACGAGAGAGGGATCATGCGGAACCATCGAAGGAACGCCGTCGCTCTTACCCTGACGGTGCTGGTGGCCGGTTTTCCACTTGCGGCGTCAGCGCAAGGCGAACGGGGCGGCGCGTCTCGCGTGCCATCCGCCGCGCTTCTCGATCCCTTTGGGCCTTATGGCGGGCTCGCACCCTGGAGCCAGCCCTGGGAATACGACACGGGAAGCGACAATGACCGCAACCCGACGTGGCCGCGCTACCAGCAAGGCGGGGGCGAGCAGACCGGCGGACCGGCGCGCAATCTCTTGCCGAGCGATCGCTTGCACATCGTTCCACGATAGGGCCGGCTCCCCTGCGTGGACCAGCTTCCCTTGCGCTCTCAACCTCGCCTGTCGCCTGATCGTTTCAGCTCCGGACATCTGCTCGAGCTTGGCCGGGGGCGGCAGGGGCCCGCGAGATCAGTAGCGGGTGCTGGGGTTGGTCGGACCGCCGGGAAGGTAGTCCGGCTCCGAACCAGGGCCTGTCGGATCGCTGATGCCAGGCTCATCGACGGGATAGGGCGTCCGCGGGCCTGTCGGTCCCTGGTCCGGGACATCCTCATCAGGGCTTTGCGGCGGGACCTCACCCGGGATGTGGCCGCCAGGTGTCGGCTCCCGCGACGGCGAATTCGGATGCGTCCCTTGGAACGAGGCAGGCTGCGCGTTGGTCATGGACGAGGTCCTGTGGCTGGCGCTGCACATCTCGACAACCAGCCGCCAGGACCGCAGTTCCGCCGCTCCCACGCCGTCGTCCCGAAGGTCGGCCAAACGGAGCAGCAGGGAAGGCCTTTGCGGATGGCCTCCTTTGCCCCAACGGGTCGTGAAGTCGTTGGCGGATCGCCTCCGCCTCTCGACGGCCTGGGCGCGAACGGGCATGACGACCTTAAGCCGCCTCTCGAAAGAGGCGTGCCTGAGCGCGACCGACCCCGACAGCGAAGCGAGATCGAAGCCGATGAGCAGCCTTCTTTATGTCCTGAACGGCCCGAACCTCAATCTGCTCGGCAAGCGGCAGCCTGAGATCTACGGCCGCGAAACCCTTGCCGATGTGGAGGCCGAGTGCCGACGCGAGGCGAAGGCCCATGGGCTCGACCTCCGCTTCCACCAGAGCAACCGCGAGTACGACCTCATCGACTGGATCCACGAGGCGCGCGAGACGGCCTGCGGCATCGTCATCAACCCGGCCGCCTTCACCCATACCTCGGTCGCCATCCTCGACGCGCTCAACGCCTGCGACTTTCCCGTGATCGAGGTGCATATCTCCAACATCCACAAGCGCGAGGCCTTCCGCCACCACTCCTACGTGTCATTGAGGGCGGACGGCGTCATCGCCGGTTGCGGCACGCAAGGCTACACGCTCGCGATCGCGCGGATCGCGCGGCTCGTGCGAGCCGGCAACGGATGAGGCAAGGGCGGAGGCTGATCGCCGCCGCCCACGGGGCAGCGATCCCCCTCAGACTTCGGGCGTGATGTCGAGTTTGAACCACTTCTCCGACAGGCGCTTCACCGTCCCGTCGGCGATGGCCGCGTCGATGGCGTCGTCGAAGAGCTTCTTCAGGTCGGCGTCCTGCTTGCGCAAGCCGACTCCGACGCCGGCGCCGAGCAGCCCGCCGTTGAAGTTGGGCCCGGCCATGACGAAGTCCTTGAACTCCGGCTTGTCGAGAGTGGCGATGAGGGCTGTCGAATCCGCAGTCAGCGCGTCGATGCGGCCGGCGGCGAGGTCGAGGTCGTGCTGCTCGGTGGTCTTGTACTCGCGGATCTCGGCCACGTCCTTGAAATAGGTCTCTGCGAAGCGGGCGTGGGTTGTCGAGCCCTGAACGCCGATCGTCTTGCCCTTGAGCGCGGGCTTCATGGCGGCGATCGCCTTCTCGGCCGCAGCCCGGTCGCGGTCGAGATTGAAGCGCTGGCCCTTGCCCGGCATGTCGGCCAGGGGAGAGTTCTTCGGCACGACGAAGCCGTTCGGGGCATTGGCGTAAGCCTTGGAGAAGTCGATGACCTTCCGGCGCTCCTCGGTGATCGACATGCCCGCCATGATGGCGTCGTACTTGCCGGCCTGGAGCGCCGGGATGATGCCGTCCCAGTCCTGGGCCACGATCTCGCATTTGGCGTTCATGCGCCGGCAGAGATCGTTGGCAAGATCGATCTCGAAGCCCTCGAGCCTGCCCCCCGGTCCGGAGAAGTTCCAAGGGGCGTAGGCACCCTCGGTGGCGATGCGGATGGTCTCCCATTTCTTGCCCTGCGCGAACGCGCCGGTGGTGAGCGTGGCGCCGAGAACGGCGAGGGCAAGCGTCCTGAACACGCGCATGTGCGAATCTCCCTGGCGATCAAGCGATCGTCCACCCATAGCCTGAGCGGTTGCGCCCTTTCAGCACCCCGCTCCTCGTCGGCATGCATCTGAGGGACTGCGCCTCGGATGGCAAGCCGCAGCTTGACAGTTCCCGCCCGATGGATTGTTCTTGGATTGTTCTCAGCTTGTCGGTTCTCCCCGATCGGGTCGACGCGAGTTCAAGGCGTCGTCCATCTTGCCCATCAACGTTTGTGCTCTCGAAGGATCTGCCCATGACGGACGATATCGTCTTCTACACGAACCCTATGTCGCGCGGGCGCATCGTGCGCTGGATGCTGGAGGAGATCGGCCGGCCCTATGAGACAAGGGTTGTGGAATATGGTCCGGCGATGAAGTCCGCCGAGTATTTGGCCATTAATCCGATGGGGAAGGTGCCCGCGATCCGGCATGGCGAGATCGTGGTGACCGAGGCGGCCGCCATCTGCGCCTATCTTGCCGACGCCTTCCCGGAGGCGGAGCTCGCGCCGCCGCCGGGGGATCGCCTGCGCGGCCCCTATTATCGGTGGCTGTTCTTCGGGGCCGGACCCATCGAGGCCGCTGCATCCAACAAGGCCCTCGGCTTCGAGGTGCCGCCGGATCGGCGCGCCATGGTCGGCTATGGCTCGCTCGAGGACGTTCTTAACACGCTGGAAGGAGCACTGACCGGACGCGAATACCTCGTCGGGGATCGCTTCACGGCAGCCGATCTCTATGTCGGCTCGCAGCTCTGGTGGGGCATGCAGTTCGGCACACTCCAGAAACGGCCCGTCTTCGAGACCTATGTGGAACGCATCAAGGCGAGACCCGCGGCCAAGCGCGCCAATGCGCTCGACGACGCGCTCATGCCTGCGCCAGGAGCGCAGGGCTGAGTCCCGCAGGCTGTCCCTCGCCGCCTTCAATCCCGGACAGCCTTTCACGGGGCGGGTGCGCCGCTCCAGGCTTCCGGGAGAGGAGGGTGCGAACCCCTCCTCAGCCCGTTCGGATGGGTTGTAGCGGGTGCCCGGTCCTCTTCACATGGCGCAGCTTAGAAAGCCCTCGCGCAGCGCCTTCTCGTCCAGGTCCCGGCCGATGAAGACGACGCGGGACGTCCGCTTCTCTCCTGGCTTCCATTCGCCCTGCACGTCCCCGTCGAGGATCATGTGCACGCCCTGGAAGACGAAGCGTCTCGGCTCGTCCGGGAAGGCGAGGATGCCTTTGCAGCGGAGGATGTTGGGGCCCTGCCGCTGCGTCACGTCCGAAATCCAGGGCAGGAACTTGTCGGGGTCGACCTCCCCCTCGTGGCGGAAGGAGAAGGATTGCATCTCCTCATCGTGGTGATGGTGATGGCCCTCCTCGAGGAAGTCGGGCTCAAGATCGAGGATGCGGTCGAGGTCGAAGGCGTTGCGATCGAGAACCTCGCTCAAGGGAACCTGGCACTTCTGCGTGCGATGCAGCTTGGCATAAGGGTTGATGGCGCGGATGCGAGCCTCGACCTCTTTCAGCTGATCCTCCGTCACGAGGTCGATCTTGTTGAGGATGATCACGTCGGCGAAGGCGATCTGGTTCTTGGCCTCCGGCGCGTCCTTGAGGCGCTCGGTCAGCCATTTGGCGTCGGCGACCGTGACCACCGCATCCAGGCGCGCGGCGTCGGAGACGTCCTGGTCGACGAAGAAGGTCTGGGCGACGGGGGCGGGGTCGGCAAGGCCGGTGGTCTCGACGATGACGGCGTCGAACTTGCCCTTGCGCTTCATGAGCCCATCCATGATGCGGATGAGGTCGCCGCGCACGGTGCAGCAGATGCAGCCGTTGTTCATCTCGAACACTTCCTCGTCGGCGCCCACCACGAGGTCGTTGTCGATGCCGATCTCGCCGAACTCGTTGACGATCACCGCGTAGCGTTTGCCGTGCGGCTCGCTCAAGATCCGGTTGAGAAGTGTGGTCTTGCCGGCGCCAAGATAGCCGGTGAGGACGGTGACAGGAACTTTTTCTGGCATGGGCACTCCGGCGAACAGTGAGGAGCGAACAAGGATCGAGCGGCGCGTCTCTTTTCGCTATGCGCCGGCCGCTCGTCGCCGCTTGCGCTAGGAGGAAAGCGCCGCGCTGATGGCCCTTATATTGTGGCGCATCATGTCGATGTAAGTCCCCGCTGGTCCGTCGGGGGCGGAGAGGGCGTCGGAATAGAGCTTGCCGCCCAGCCTTGCGCCGCTCTCCCTGGCGATCTGCTCGGAAAGGCGCGGATCGGAGACGTTCTCGAGGAAGATCGCGCCGATCTTCTCGCGCCGGATCTGTTGGATGATCCGCGCCACGTCCTTGGCGGAGGCCTCCGCCTCGGTCGAAACGCCCTGGGGGGCGGTAAAGTCGACCCCGTACGTATCCTCGAAATAGCGGAAGGAATCGTGCGAGGCGATGACCTTGCGCCGATCGGCCGGCAGGCGCGCGACGGCGTCCCGGATCTCCTGGTCGAGAGCGTCGAGCTTGGCGAGGTAGGCGGCGGCATTGGCCTCGTAGACCGCTCGGCCCGCCGGGTCCGCCGCGATCAGCGCATTGCGGATGTTGGTGACGTAGATCCGCGCATTGGGAACGCTCTGCCAGGCGTGCGGGTCGACCGCCTGCCGGTGGCCATGGCCGTGCTTGCGGTCATGCCGGTGCTTGTCTGCGAGCGGGCTCACCCCTGCGGTTGCCACGACCACCATCGCCTTCGTCCCGGAGGCTTTGATGAGGCGATCGATCCAGCCCTCGAAGCTAAGACCGTTGGCGACCACAACCCTCGCCTCGGCGAGGCGCTGCCCGTCCGCCGGGGAGGGCGCATAGACATGGGCATCGCCGTCCGGACCGACGAGGGTTGCGACCTCCACCCGGTCCCCGCCCACGTTCTTCGCGAGATCGGCGAGGATCGAGAACGTGGCGACCACCTTCATCCGCTCCTGCGACGCGGCCCGATCGGCGGCAAGACCTGCGAGCGCTAGCGAAAGCACCATCACGAGATCGCGAAGCCTCAGCATGGCAAGGTCCTTGGCAAGACCGCACTCACGCTTCGAGATGCCGGCCGGGTCGGGCGAGCCAGACGAGGCCGCCCTGCGGCCCGAGCAGAAGCGAGGCGAGATAGACGCAGCCGGCGACGAGGATGATCGAGGGGCCGGCGGGCAGTTCGGCATGGTAGGAGGCGAGGAGTCCGAGCGCCGCCGAGACAATGCCGACGAGGATCGCGACCGCCGTCATGAGCGTGATGTCGCCGCTCCAGAAACGGGCGGAGGCGGCCGGCAGCATCATCATGCCCACCGCCAGCAACGTCCCGAGCGCCTGAAAGCCGCTGACCAGGTTAAGCACCACGAGGGTGAGGAAGATGAGATGGGTCGGGGTGCCGGCGCGGCTCACCGAACGCAGGAAGGTCGGGTCCACGCATTCGAGCACCAGCGGCCGATAGAGGAGCGCGAGGCTGACCAGCGTCACCGTCGCGATCGAGGCGAGCAGGATCAGCGCCGCGTCGTCGAGGGCGAGCACCGTCCCGAACAGGACGTGCAGGAGGTCGACATTCGAGCCCCTGAGCGAGACGAGGGTGACGCCGAGCGCGAGCGACAGGAGATAGAACGCGGCCAGCGAAGCATCCTCCTTCAGCGCCGTGAGCCGCGCCACGACACCGGCGAGGACCGCCACGATCACTCCGGCGATGAGTCCCCCGATGGTCATGGCCGGCAGGGAGAGCCCGGCCACGAGGTAGCCGGCGGCGGCGCCGGGCAGGATGGCGTGCGCCATGGCGTCGCCGGTGAGGCTCATGCGCCGGAGCATGAGGAAGACGCCGACCGGCGCGCCGCCGAGCGCGATCGCCACCGTGCCCACGAGCGCCCGGCGCATGAAGGCGTATTCGGCGAAGGGAACCACGAGGAGGTCGTGGATTATCACGCGGACCTCCGCCGCCCGACGTGCCGGGAGGGGTCAGCGCCCACACGCAACCGCATGCGGATCATGCGCCTCCACCATGCGGCGCGCCTTGAGGAGGTTGCCGGCCGTCAACACCTCGTCCGTCTTGCCCCAGGCGACCGGCTCCCGTGCGATGAGAAGCGTTTCAGGAAACACGCGCCGCACGACGTCGAGGTCGTGCAACACCGCGACCACCGTGCGCGCCTCCCGGTGCCAGCGGCGGACGAGGTCGAGGAGGTCCGCCGTGGTCTTGGCGTCGATGGCGGTGAAGGGCTCGTCGAGCAGGATCAGCGACGCATCCTGCAGGAGGAGGCGGGCGAAGAGGGCCCGCTGCATCTGCCCGCCCGAGAGGGTTGCGATCGGGCGGCGTTCGAAGCCGGTGAGGCCCACGGCGGCGATCGCCTCCTCGATCCGCGCCCGGTCCGCTCGGCCGATGGCGCCGAAGAGTCCGGCGCGCGTCCACAGCCCCATGGCGACGAGATCGTAGACGGGAAGGGGAAAGGAGCGGTCGAGCTCGGCCGCCTGCGGCAGATAGGCGATGCGGGCCCGAGCTGCGCCCGTGACCTCGATGCGGCCCGAGAGAGGAGGCAGCGTTCCCACGACGCCCTTGAGCAGCGTCGACTTGCCGGCCCCGTTCGGACCGACCACGGCGGTGAGGCTGCCCGCGGGCACCTCGCCGGCAAGGTGATGCACCGCCGGCCGGCGACCGTAGCCGAGGGTCACATCGTCAAAGCGGATGGCGGTCGCGTCTCGCATGGTTTTCGTCTCAGAGCACGGCCAGTACCAGAAGCCAGAGCGCCCCGATCAGGACGCCCGCCCCGGCAAGGCGCTGCGCCGCGGAAAGCCGCAGCAGGGAGAGCGTCGGCTCGGCCGCCCTGGTGTGCGGCCTATGGTTCATGTGAGATGCGGTCATAATGTTCTAGTATAACATTACAGCGACAGACGCCAGCCCTGTAGCGTCGCCGATCCGCAGCTGGTTTGCCTCGTGGAAGTGGTTCTGGTGCGAACCTCCCACCGGGGCGCCGGCGCCACCCTCTTCCCACCCTTCACCCTCTTTCCCGGATGCGTGGAGCGCGATCAGCGCGGAACGCCGTCCGGGACGGAAGCGCAAGGACTCTGCTGCGCAGCAGCACAATGCCGATGGCGCCCAAGACGGAAGCCCGGTCCAACCGTGGATCAAGCCGATCGGATAAGGCCGTAGCAGGCCTGCCGCGTGGTCTCCGTGACGCGGATCACATCCGTCAGAACGGCGGCAGGTACTGATAAAGCCAGGTCTCGCTCAAAACCTGGTCCCCCCGACGCAGATAGCAGCGCAGATCCACCGGATCGGTCCCGGTCACGGTGAGGTCGAACTCGGCGCGCCAATGTCCCGGCACGTCGTTCGGCACGGCCTCGGTGCGGATGTTTGAGAAGCTGCCGCGGGAGGCGGACAGCACCGCCTCGGGCAGCACGCCCTTGGGCAGTCTCGTCAAAGGCTCGCCCTTGAACTCGACGACGAACTTGCGCACCCCCTTCGGCCGCATCGTTCCCGCCTGGCCGCCATTGCCGAGCCGGGTGGCGACACAGCGCGCGAGCGGGGAGGGATAGGGCTCGTCGGCGACCCAGTGCATGCGATAGCGGTATTCGAGGGACGTCCCCGCCCGCGCCGGCGCCTCCGGCACCCAGAAGGCCACGATGTTGTCGTGGATCTCGTCGTCGGTGGGGATCTCGACGAGCTGCACCGAGCCGCGCCCCCAGCTGCCGAGAGGCTCGATCCAGAGAGAGGGGCGCCGGTCGTAATAGACGCCGTCCAGGTAGTGATCGAACACGCGGTCGCGCTGCATGAGCCCGAAGCCGCGCGGATGCTCGTCGAGGAAGGCCGAGGCCGTGGTACGCGGCGGGTTGTTGAGGGGCCGCCAGATGCGCTCCCCGGCACCGGTCCACAGAGCGAGCCCGTCGGAGTCGTGGATCTCGGGGCGCCAATCGACGGCCGAGGGCTTCGCCTTCTCCGAATACCAATACATGGACGTGAGCGGCGCGATCCCGAGCCTGGCCACGTCGTGACGCAGGTGCAAGCTCTTCTCCACGTCCATCGTCACGGCCTCGCCCCGGCGCATGACGAAGCGGAACGCGCCGGAGATGGACGGCCCGTCGAGCAGCGCCATCACCGTCACCCGGTCGGCATTCGCCGCCGGCGTTTCGAAGTAGATGTGGGTGAAGCTCGGGAACTCCTCGTTCTTGCCGAAGACGGCCGTGTCGACCGCAACCCCGCGGGCCGAAAGCCCGTACTGGTAGAGTTCGCCAATGGCGCGGAAATAGGAAGCGCCGAGGAAGGCGACCCAGTCGTTCTTCCGCCAATCGAGCTTTCCGTCCCGCGCCTCCTGGAAGCGGAAGCCGGCGAAGCCGGAGTTGTCGGGGAGCTTGTGGGCCGGCGAGTCCTCCGGCATGTCGAAATAGGTTTCGTCGTAGACGATTTCCCGCGCCTGGCCGTTCTCCACCACATGCATGCGCACCGGGGTCTGGAAATAGCGCCCCAGGTGGAAGAAGGTGACTGGATAACGGCTCGGCCCCTCGGCCCAGAGGGCAAGGTCGGTCTTGAAGCGGATCCTGCCATGGGCGTCGTAGTCGATCTGCTCGAGGATCTCGGGGGACGGCCGCGGCGGCGCAACGTAAGGAGCGGCGGCCAGCTCCTTTGCGCGCCGCTTCAAGGCTTCGAAGGAGAAAGGGGTCGGAGGGGCGAAGCGCAGGCCCCGCGGCTCGGCGGCGGCCGGCAGACCCATCACAGCGAGAGCGCCGGCCGCGCCGGCGAGGAATGTGCGTCGATCGATCATCGGGGAACAACGGCTGGAGAGAACCGTCGAGGTAAGGACGCGCAGAGGCGGCGTCAATGTGGCGAGGCTGCGAGAGAAGGAAGGCTCGCTCCTCCGGCTGGAACGAGGGCTCCGTCGGTCTAAGCCGCGTCGGATCGTATCGGGTAGCGGCTTGGATCGACGCCGGCCGAACGGGCCGTTGCGCAGATCGCCGCCCACGCGTCGTCCGAGAGCGGAACCCCCTCGCGCAGACGCTTCTCCCGCATCCGGCGCTCAGGCTCGCCGGGGACGAGCACTTCTCCGCCGGCCGTTGCGGGCCGCGAGCTCTTGAAGAACGCGATATAGCGCTGAGCCTCGGCGGCGTAGGCCTCCGGCGGCCCGAAGAAGGCCGGCTTCATGTAGATCGAGAGCATGCCGTTGCAGAAGCGCGGCACGCCGGGACCGGCGCAGCCGGAGCCCGTGAACGCGCCGGCGAGGAGCTCGCACATCAAAGCAAGGCCCGAGCCCTTGTGCTCGCCGAAGGCGCGGATGGCGCCGGACCCTTTGCGGTAGTCCGGGGCTTCGCCCTCCCCATAGGGGCCGTAGAGCGTGTGCGGGTCGGCGCTCAGCGTTCCGTCGGGCTCGATGAGGCTGCCGGAAGGGAGCGGCTTGCCGCCCCGAGCGGCGACGAGCACCTTGCCTTCGGCGACCGCCGAGGTGGCGAAGTCCAGGATCACCGGATCGCGCCCCGGCATGGGGAAGCCGACCGCGAAGGGGGCCGTGGAGAGGCGCCGGTCGACGCCGCCGAAGGGCGCCACGAGCTGGCTTCCCGCCACATTGACGAAATGCACCGAGACAATGCCGGCCTCGGCCGCCATCTCCGCCCACTCGCCGATGCGGCCGAGATGCGCCGAGTGGCGCAGCGCCACCACCGCGACGCCGCTCTTCTCCGCCTTCTCGAGCCCGATCCGCACCGCCTCCGGTCCGATGGATTGCCCGAAGCCGTAACGGCCATCGACCACGGCCGTGGACTCGGTCTCGCTGACGATCTCGGCCGACTGATTGGCGACGAACTCGCCGTCACGCAGCCACTGCACGTAGCGCGGCACGCGGATGACCCCATGGCTGTCATGGCCGGTCAGATTGGCCCGCACGAGGTAAAGCGCGATGCGCTCGCTCTCCGCCTCGGAGCACCCCTCGGCCTGAAAGATGTCCCGCACCAGCGCCTGCAGAGGCTCGGCGTCGATCAGCATGTGGCTTCCCCCATGGATGCAGCGTCAAGCCGAGGTGTCACAGAAGCGGCGGCGATTGGCTAGCCCTTTCGTCGAAGGACAAGCGGGCTCTCTCCACGATCATCCCGGCTCCGATGGCTCCCGAAGGCGGCGCGGCGCTGCCCGCCTCTCCCGCTTGCGGGAGAGGGTAGGGTGAGGGCCAGCGCCAGCGCTCATCGTTGCCCTCACCCGGTCAGCTTCGCCGACTCGACCTCTCCCCTAGAGCGGGAGAGGTGGGTGGGCGCTGTGCGGGAGAGGTCCGCCCGCGCATGATGTGGCGGCACGTCCGACGATGCTTTAGCGTCCCGCTTGGCCTGCGGCGCGCGCCGGGCCGAACGACAAGAATGGCAGTGGGAACGCCGAGCGGATGAGCATGAACGAGGACGAGAAGCGTCGGCCGGGAGCCGCCGAAGGCACACGGCCGAATGATATCGAGAAGGCCCCTGTCGCCGCCATGGTCGAGCCGGAGATGGTCTCGACGGAGGCGCTGCGCAAGGCGGAATCCTACATCGAGGCCGAGGAGGGAGCCACCAACCGGCTCGCGGGCTTCGCCGGATGGATGGCGACCGGCATTGCGATCCTCATGACGGCGTTCCACCTCTACGCCGCCTACGAAATCGTCCCGACGCAGGAGCTGCGCTACATCCACGTCGCCTTCGTGCTGGTGTTGAGCTTCCTGCTCTTTCCCGTTGCCACGCGCTTCCGCAACCGCATCCGCTGGTGGGACGTCGTGCCTGCCCTTGCCGCCGTGGCGATCATCGCCTACGCGCTCCACGGCGGCGAGGAGTTCACGGACCGCGCTACCGTGCCCGAGCGCATGGACGTGATCCTCGGCGTCGCCTTCATCGTCATCCTGCTCGAGGCGACGCGGCGGACCACCGGTCCGATCATGCCCGTGGTGGCGATCCTCTTCATCGCCTACGCGATGCTAGGGCCCTATCTGCCGCCGCCCTGGACCCATCGCGGCTACGACTTCGCCCGCCTCGTCGGCCACCTGTTCATCACGCTGGAGGGCATCTTCGGCGTGGCGGTGGACGTGTCGGCGACGCTCATCATCCTGTTCACCATCTACGGCGCGTTTCTGAACCACTCGGGAGCGGGCAAGTTCTTCATCGACTTCTCGCTCGCGGTCATGGGCGGCAAGCGCAACAGCGCCGGCCGCGCCGTGGTGCTCTCCTCGTTCCTTCTTGGCGGACCTTCGGGCTCGGGCGTCGCGACCACCGTGATGATCGGCACCGTCGCCTACCCGATGCTGGCCAAGGCCGGCTTCTCGGCGAACGCGGCGGGCGGGCTCCTGGCTGCCGGCGGGCTTGGCGCCATCCTCTCGCCGCCGGTGCTCGGCGCCGCCGCCTTCCTCATCGCCGAGTTCCTCAAGATCAGCTATCTCGACGTCATCTGGATGGCGCTGATCCCGACCGTCCTCTACTATTTCTCGCTCCTCCTCATGGTCGATCTCGACGCCCGCCGCTTCGGGGCGAAGAACGTCGACTTCCGGCAGGAGCTCACCTTGGGCCAGATGACGCGCCGCTACGGCTTCCATTTCGTGTCGCTGGCCTCGGTCGTCATCTTCATGGTGATCGGCTACTCGCCCTCGACCTCCGTGTTCTGGGCCGTCGTCGCCACCTTCGCCCTGAGCTTCCTGCGCCGCGAGACGGCGCTCGTGCCGAAGAAGCTGATGCACGCGATGGCCGATGGCTCGATCGGCGCCATCAACGCCGCCACCACCTGCGCCTGCGCCGGCATCGTCGTCGGGGTCGTGACGCTGACCGGCCTCGGTCTCAAGTTCTCCTCGATCGTGATCGCCTATGCGGGCGGCAGCCTCCTGCTCACCGCGCTCTACACGGCGCTCATCGTGTGGATCATCGGCCTCGCCGTGCCGGTGACGGCGTCCTACATCATCTGCGCCGTGATCGCGGCGCCGGCCCTCGTGAAGCTCGGCGTGCCGGACTTCGCCGCGCATATGTTCATCTTCTACTACGCCGTGCTTTCCGAGGTCTCGCCGCCGACGGCGCTCTCGCCTTTCGCCGCCGCCGCCATCACCGGCGGCGACCCGTACCGCACGACGCTGCAGTCGTGGAAATACACGCTTCCGGCCTTCGTCGTACCGTTCGTCTTCGTGCTCGACCCGCAAGGCGCCGGACTCCTGCTCACCATCCCGAAGGGCGGCTCCTGGGTCGACGTCGTCCTCATCACCCTCAAGGCCGGAGCAGGTCTCGCGGCGTTGGCGGCCGCCGCGCAGGGCTGGGCGCTGCGACGGACCACGTCTCTCGAGCGCTGGGGCCTGGCGCTCGCCGGCCTGCTCCTCGTCTTCCCGAGCCTGATCGAGGCGCTGGTCGAGGCCGCGAGCGGCCGCGAGATCGGGTACACGGCCACGCTCGGTCTGGCGATAGCCCTCGCCATCATGCTATGGCAGGCTCGATCGCCCGCCCGCGTGGCGGAAACAACAAGTCAAGGCTAGGGAGCGGAACGAATGCTGCAAGGTTTGTGGAGAGGCGCGGGGGCGGTTGCCCTTGCATTGCAGGCGGCCCTGTGGGCGGGCGCTGCGGACGCTCAACAGAAGACCTACGCCATCGGCACGGGCGGCACGGGCGGCGTCTATTATCCCTTGGGAGGAGCCATCGCCAGCGTGCTCTCCAAATACCTGCCGGGCGTCCAGGCCACCGCGGAGGTGACGGGCGGCTCGGTCGACAACCTCAAGCTCATCGGCTCGGGCCAGAGCGAGATCGGCTTCTCCATGGCCGATGCGGCGCTCGATGCGCTTCAGGGCCAGGACAAGTTCAAGGGCGGCAAGGTCCCGCTCAAGACCCTCATGGTCCTCTATCCGAACCGCATGCATGTGGTGACCATCGAGGGCACCGGCATCGAGAAGATCTCGGACCTCAAGGGCAAGCGCGTCTCGACGGGCTCGCCCGGCAGCGCCACGGAGGTGATGGCCTTCCGCGTCATCGAGGCGGCCGGCCTCGACAAGGACAAGGACATGCGGCGCGAGCGCCTTGGGGTCGCCGAGAGCGTCAACGCCCTGAAGGACCGCAAGATCGACGCCTTCTTCTGGGTCGGCGGCATCCCCACGGCGGCGGTGACGGACCTTGCGGCGACGCCCGGCATCAAGATGAAGCTCATCGACCACGCCGACCTCGTCGAGAAGATGAATGCCAAATACGGCAAGCTCTACAGCGCCGGGACGATCAAGGCCGGCTCCTATCCCGGCTACGACAAGGACAACCAGATCGTCGATGTCTGGAACATCCTCGTCACCGGCGACCGCATGACCGACGACGAGGCCTACGCCATCGTCAAGACGCTGGTGGAGAAGAAGGACGAACTCGTCGCGGTGCACAAGGAGGCCGCGAGCTTCTCCCTCGAGAACCAGGTGCAGGAGCGCTCGCCCATCCCGTTCCACCCGGGTGCGCTCAAATACTTCCGCGAGAAGGGCGTGAAAGGTTAGAGCCACATCCTTCCCCCCGAGGGGAAGGTGTCAGCCGAAGGCTGACGGAAGGGGTGGCGGCGCGACGTCTCGGAACGTGGCGCCACCGCCCCACCCCGGTCGCGCTGAGGCGCGACTCGGCCCTCCCCTCACGGGGAGGGACGTTGCGCAGCGGTGCGAAGTCGCCCTTTCCGGTGGACCGATCCAGATGGCCAATGAGCGCGCCCGTGCCTTGCGCAAGGCCATGACGCCGCAGGAGGTGAAGCTGTGGGTGCGCCTGCGCGAACTCCGGCGGCAGGGCTATCATTTCCGCCGCCAATCGCCGCGTGGCGCTTACATTCTCGATTTCGTCTGTCTCAGGCACCGCCTGGTTGTCGAGATCGACGGCGGGCAGCACAGCTTCGATAGAAATGTCATGCGCGATCTCCGTCGCGACTCGTGCTTCGCGGACCGCGGCTTCCGCACGTTGCGCTTCTGGAACGCCGAAGTCGACCACAACCTGGACGGCGTGGTCGAGACGATCTGGCACGCGCTTCAGGGGAGTGGGGAGCGGAAAGCGCCGAACGAGCTCCAAAGCTGATACCAGCACCACCACGCGCTAATCCCTCCCGCGAGGGGAAGGATCACATATCCTTCCCTCGCGGGAAGGACCGTGGGCTCGCTCAACTCCCCCGGATCGGCTCCGCCAGGACGGAGAGGCGCCACAGGCGGATCATGGCGTAGAGGCCGAGCGCGGTGAAGAGGGCCATCAGCGCATAGCTGATCGTGTCGCCGAGCTCGAACAGGCCGGCAATCGCCCAGCCGGCCGCGAAGGCGACGCCGAACACCTCCGTGCCGATGAGGATCAGCACGCTGACCACGGTCACGAGGTTCGGCCAGTTGAGGTCGTTGCTGCGGGCCAAGATGCGGGTTCCTGCTGCTTTTGCACCGGGGCACTACCCCAACGCCGCCCCTTTGTGCAACAAGCGCGCTGACGCAGGAGCCACGCCCCATGCCCGACACGCCGACCTTCCCGAGCGCCGCCGTCGCCGCCCCTCATCATCTTGCCGCCGAGGCCGGCCGGGCGATCCTGGCGGAGGGCGGCAATGCCGTGGAGGCGATGGTGGCGATGGCGGCCACGATCGCGGTCGTCTATCCGCACATGAACGGGATCGGCGGGGACGCCTTCTGGCTCATCCGCGAGCCGGGCGGGCGCGTGCGGGCCATCGAGGCCTGCGGTCCGGCCGGGAGCCTCGCCACCATCGCGCGCTACCGCGCCAAGGCCTATGACTCGATCCCTGCGCGCGGGCCGGACGCGGCGCTGACGGTGGCCGGGGCGGTGGGCGGCTGGCAGGTGGCCCTCGACTGCGCGAGGAGCCTCGGCGGCCGGCTGCCCCTGGCGACGCTCCTCGACGAAGCGATTCGCCATGCGCGCGAGGGCTGCCCGGTGTCCCGCTCGGAGGCGGGCGGCACGCCCTTCGAGCGCGAGGCGCTCTACGCCGCCCCCGGTTTCGCGGCGACCTTCCTCGCCGATGGCAAGCCGCCCTCCGCCGGCACGCTCAGGCGGCTGCCGACCCTGGCCGAAACCTTGTCACATCTTGCGACGGAGGGCCTCGACGACTTCTACCGGGGCGACGTGGGGCGCGAGATCGCGGCGGATCTCGAGCGCATGGGCAGCCCGGTGACGCGGGCCGATCTCGAAACCTATCGCGCGCGGGCGGTCGAGCCGCTGTCGGCCCGCTTCCGCGACGCGACGCTCTACAACTTCCCGCCCCCGACTCAAGGGGTGGCGGCGCTGGTGATCCTCGGCATCTATGAGCGGCTCGGCGTCAAGCGCATCGAGTCGGTCGAGCACCACCAGGCGCTGATCGAGGCCGTGAAGCGGGCGCTCGCGATCCGCGACCGCATCGTCACCGATCCGGAGCGGCTGCCGCGCGATCCGGCCGAGTTCCTGACCCCCCGCGCCTTCGAGCGCGAGGCGGCCAAGATCGAGCTGCGCCGCGCCGCGCCCTTTCCCCTGCCGCCGTCCGAAGGCGACACGGTATGGATGGGGGCAATCGACGGCGACGGCCTTGCCGTCTCCTACATCCAGTCGATCTACTGGGAGTGGGGCTCGGGCTGCGTGCTGCCGAAGACCGGCCTCCACTGGCAGAACCGTGGGGCTTCGTTCTCCCTCGATCCGAAAGCGCTGAATGCGCTGGAGCCCGGACGCAAGCCCTTCCACACCTTGATCCCTGCGCTCGCCGCCTTCGACGATGGACGGGTGACGGCTTATGGGTCCATGGGCGGCGACGGGCAGCCCCAGTTCCAGGCGCAGATCTTCACCCGCTATGCGGGGGGCATGGGGGTGGCGGAGGCGGTCGACGCGCCGCGCTGGCTCTTGGGGCGCACCTGGGGCTCGCCCACCACGAGCCTCAAGATGGAGAGCCGCTTCGACGACGTGCTGGTCGAGGCGCTGATCCGGCTTGGGCAGCAGGTGGAGGTGCTGGACGCACCCTATTCCGAGACCGTGGGCCATGCGGGCATGCTGGTGAAGTACCCCCGCGACGGCCGTGTCGAGGCCACCCACGACCCGCGCTCCGACGGCGGCGCGGCGGGACATTAGCGCTGCGTCGCGGCGCCGATCTTTCGGGCAGCCGCCCATCCGCGCTAACCTGCCCCCCGGAGCGCGCCATGACTCACGCACATCACGACCACGACCACGACCATCACCACGACCACGATCACAGTGAGCTTTCGCCCATCGAGCTCAGGGTGCGGGCGTTGGAATCGATCCTGGTCGAGAAGGGCTATGTGGACCCGGCCGCCATCGATGCCCTCGTCGAGACCTACGAGACCAAGGTCGGGCCCCGAAACGGCGCCAGGGTGGTGGCGAAGGCCTGGGCGGATTCGGACTATCGCGCCTGGCTCCTGCGCGACGCCACCGCCGCCATCGCCTCCCTCGGTTTCATGGGGCGCCAGGGCGAGCACATGGTGGCGGTCGAGAACACGCCGGAGGAGCACAACCTCGTCGTCTGCACCCTCTGCTCCTGCTACCCCTGGCCAGTGCTCGGCCTGCCGCCGGTCTGGTACAAGTCCGCGCCCTACCGCTCCCGGGCGGTGATCGACCCGCGCGGCGTCCTTGCCGAGTTCGGCGTGACGCTGCCGGCGACGACGCGCATCCGCGTATGGGATTCGACGGCTGAGATGCGCTACCTCGTGGTGCCCATGCGGCCTGAAGGCACGGAAGGGTGGAGCGAGGAGGCGCTCGCCGACCTCGTCACCCGCGACTCGATGATCGGCACGGGGCTTCCGCTGCGCCCTGAACAGGTGGTGCGCTCATGAGGGCGACGGGATTCCCCCGCAAGAGGGGAGAGGGGAGGGCGGCGCTATGAACGGCGCGCAGGATCTCGGGGGCATGATGGGGTTCGGGCCGATCGTCCATGAGCCGGACGAGCCCTGGTTCCACGCGGAATGGGAGCGGCGCGCCTTCGGCGTCACGCTTGCCATGGGCGCCACCGGCGCCTGGAACCTCGACATGAGCCGGCATGCGCGCGAGTCGCTGCATCCGGCCGACTACCTCTCCTCGAGCTATTACGAGATCTGGATCAAGGGGTTGGAAAGGCTGATCGTTCGCCAGGGCCTGGTGAGCGAGGAGGAGCTGAAGATCGGCCGGGCGCTGACGCCGCCCGCGCCGGTCAAGCGCGTGCTCAAGGCGCAGGACGTGGCGGCGCTCCTCGCCCGCGGCGGACCCACCGAGCGTCCGGCGCCCCAAGCAGCACGCTTCAGCGTCGGCGATCGCGTCGCAACGCGGAACATGCATCCGAAGGGCCATACCCGGCTCCCCCGCTATGCGCGCGGCAAGGAGGGCGTGATCGAGAGGGTGCACGGCGTGCACGTCTTTCCGGACTCGAACGCCCACGGCCAGGGCGAGAACCCGCAATGGCTCTACACGGTCCGCTTCTCGGGCCGAGAACTGTGGGGCGAGGAGGCCGACCCCAACCTCGTCGTCTCGATCGACGCGTGGGAGAGCTATCTTGAGCCTGCCTGACGGCTTGCGCGACGCTGCCGCGTCCGTGGCTCCCATCCCGCGCGGCGAGGATGGCGCGCCCGTCTTTCGCGCCCCGTGGGAGGCGCAGGCTTTCGCCATGACCCTCGCGCTCTATGAGCGGGGACTCTTCACCTGGCCGGAATGGGCTGCGGCCCTCGCGGCTGAAATCAAGCGGGCGCAAGCGGCCGGAGATCCTGACGACGGCTCGACCTACTATCTTCACTGGCTTTCGGCCCTCGAGCGTCTCGCAGGTGAGAAGGGTGTCGCAAGCGAACGAGAGCTCGTGGAGCGCCAGGCGGCCTGGGACCGCGCCGCCCGCGCCACGCCGCACGGCCGGCCCATCCTCCTCGAGAACGACCCGGAAGCCCGGCGTTGAGGCGCGCGCTCTCGCGGCTTCGCCGCCCGCCGCGCGTCATCGGATCCCCGCCCGCATGAAGCTCTGCACGAACTGGCGCTGGAAGAGGAGGAAACCGACAAGGAGGGGCCCTGAGGTCATCAGCGTCGCGGCGCAGATCACCGCCCAATCGATGCCCTGGTCGCTGGAGGAGAAGACCTGGAGACCGACCGTGAGCGGACGCGCCTCGACCGAGTTCGTCACGATCAAGGGCCACAGAAAATTGTTCCAGTGGTAGCTCACAGAGACGAGCCCGTAGGCGACATAGATCGGCTTCGCGAGGGGCACGTAGACCTTGAGGAGGATTTGCAGCGCGCTCGCCCCCTCGACGCGGGCCGCGTCGTCGAGCTCCTTCGGCACCGTCTTGAAGGTCTGGCGCAGGAGGAAGATGCCGAAGGCGGAGGCGATGTAGGGCAGAGCGATGGCGGGGATCGAGTCGAGGATGCCGAGCTTGCCCATGGTCCGGTAGTTCTCGACGATCAGCACGTCGGGCATGATCATGAGCTGCGCGAGCACCAGGGCGAAGGCGACGTCGCGGCCGAAGAACTCGTAGCGAGCGAAGGCGTAGGCCGCGAGGGTCCCGAGGACGAGTTGGCAGGCGAGGATCATCGTCACGAGGACGAAGGTGTTGAGGAAATAGCGCGCGAAGGGCGCCGCCGCCCAGGCGCGCTCGAAGTTCTCCAGCGTCAGCGGCGCCAAGAGCGAGAAGCGCGTCGTGAACTCCGGCGGGTGGAAGGCCGCCCACACCGCATAGGCGAGGGGCAGGATCCAGAGGATCGCGAGCCACCATGCGGCGGCGCTCTCGAGGAGCCGCCAGACGCCGCGCGGCGCGTAAGGGTCCGGGCGAGGGGCTGGGGTCATGGCATCCACGCGCCCTCTCCCCCCTTGCGGGGGAGAGTTGGAGAGGGAGGTCGCCGGGCATGAGGCACGGGCCGGTCGGATATACGCGCCTCGCAGAGGCGACCTGCCTTGCCTTCCCAGAAGGCGCTCTCACTTTGCCGACCCTCCTCCGACCCGGCCTGCGGCCGGGCCACCTCCCCCGCAAGGGGGGAAGGGGTAGGCGTACCTCCTACACTCATCTGTAATGGATCCTCCGCTCGAGCCAGCCATATTGCAGGAGCGCGACGAGGGCGAGGAGGACGAGAAGGACCGTGGTCAGCGCGGCCGCATAGGTCGTGTCCCAGAAGTTGAAGCCGACCTGATAGATATAGAAGAGAAGGAGCGAGGTGGCGTTGTCCGGTCCGCCGCGGGTCATGACCACGATGTGGTCGACCATGCGGAAGGCGTTGATGACCGCGTTGACGAGCACGAACAGCGTCGTCGGCATGAGCAGCGGGAATTGGACGCGACGGAAGAACGTCCAGCGCGAAGCCCCCTCGAGCGCCGCGGCCTCGGCGAGCGATGGCGAGATGCTCTGCAGGGCCGCGAGGTAGAAGATCATGAAGAAGCCGGCCTCCTTCCAGATCGCCACCAGCGTCACGGCGAAGAGGGCAGTGTCCTTGGAGCCGAGCCAGTTGCGGGGCTCGGCCCCGAACAGGGCCGTGATCTGTTCGAGAAGCCCATATTGGGGCGTGTAGAAGAAGAGCCAGATGTTCGCGACGGCGATCATCGGCAGCACGGTCGGCGTGAAATAGGCCATGCGAACCGCCGTGCGTCCGACGATGCGGTCGTTCACCCATACGGCCATGAGGAGGGCGAGGGCGATCGACACGGGGATGGTGCCGAGCGCGAAGAGGAGATTGTTCCAGAGCGACTGCCAGAAGACCGGGTCGGCGAGGATCTGCTGGTAATTGTCGAGGCCGACGAAGCGCGACGGCCGGCGCGGCCGGGGCGTCGAGTAGAAGGAGTCGATGAAGGTCGCCACCGCCGGCCAATGGGTGAAGAGCGCCAGCAGCGCCATGGCGGGCAGGAGCAGGAGCCAGCCATGGATCGTGGCGGTGAGGCGGGGGTGGGTCATCACGCGGCGTAACAATGGCTGAGGACTTATCACGAGCCTCGCATCCATCCCTCTCCCAGAGGGGAGAAGGTGTCGCCGAAGGCGACAGATGAGGGGAGAGCCCTCTCCGATCGAGGCTCGCCCCTCGCCCGGTCACCGCGGCAGCGGCGACTCGGCCTCTCCCCTTGGGAGAGGCGGGTCAGCGATATGGCTTCAGGATGCGTTCTGCTTCCGCCTGCGCGTCCTTCATGGCCTGAGCCGGCTGCTTGGCGCCGGTCAGGGCGGCCTGAAGCCCATCGTTCAATGCCTTGGTGACGCGTTGGTTCTCGTGCGTCGAGAGCTCCGCCACCGCGAATTCGAGCTGGTCGCGAGCCACCGCGGCCTGCGGGAACTCGCCGACGTATTTCTTCATCGCCGGCGTGTCGTAGGCGTCGGGCCGCACGGCCACATAGCCGGTATCGATGCTCCATTGCGCCGCGCGCTCGGGCGTCGTGATCCACTTGATGAACTGGAAGGCCGCCTGCTGCTCGGCGGGCGAGGCCTTCTTCGAGATGTAGAAATTGCCGCCGCCGGTCGGGCTGCCGCGCCGTTTGCCCGCCGGCAGCATGGCGACGCCGAACGGAAACTTCGCGTTGTTGCGCACATTGGTGAGGTTGCCCGTGGTCGTCCACATCATGGCGACCTTGCGCTCGAAGAAGTCCTTCGGCGTCGTGCCCCATTCGACGATGCCGGGCGGATGGACCTTGTGCTTGCGGGAGAGATCCACCCAGTACTGCAGCGCCTCGATGACCTCGGGCTTGTCGTAGAAGGTCTGCGTGCCTTCCGGATTGGCGAGAATGGCGCCCGCCTGCGTCGCAAGGCCCTGGAAGAGCCAATAGGGGAAGCCGGAAGAGGGGATCTGGATGCCCCATTGGGTCACGTTGCCCGAGGCGTCGCGCTTGGTCAGCTTCTCGGCGAAGGCCACCTGCTCGTCCCAGGTCTGGGGCGGCTTCTCCGGATCAAGCCCCGCCTCCTTGAAGAGCTCCTTGTTCCAATAGAGCACCACGGTGGACCGCTGGAAGGGCGCGCCCCAGGTCTTGCCGCCGGTCTGGCTGTTGAGCATGAAGCCGGGGAAGAAGCTCTGAAGCCACTTCTTGTCGTCCTCGGTCTTCACGAAGTCGTCGAACGGGACGATGGCGTCCTCGTCGATGAGGGTGAACATGTCGGTGGAGAGGAGGACCGAAGTCACCGGCGGGGTGCCGGCCTTGTGCGCCGTGAGCGCCTTGACGATCGTCTCCTGATACGTGCCCGCATAGATCGGCTTGATCCTGATCGACGGGTTCTCCTTCTCGAAATCGGCCGCATAGGCGTCGATCAGCTTGGTGATCGGGCCGCCGACGGCGATCGGGTAGAAGAACGAGACCTCCGTCGCGCCCTGGGCAAGGGCGGGTCTCGCGAGGGCCCCGCCGGCAAGTGCGGCCGTGCCGGCGAGAAACTGTCTGCGATCCATGGCGTGTCCTCCTTTGGGTGCCCGGCTGTTGGTCGGCCGGCTTTTTCCTCAAGCGATGCGACGTTGCGACGACAGATCGAACCAATGCGCGCGCCCCGGCTCCCAGGCAAGGCGTATCTGTCCGCCGACGTCGACTGCCGCGCGCCCGGGAAGGCGGACGATGAAGGGGTGGTCACGGACCCGCGCCTCCACCAGCGTGTCGGCGCCAAGATATTCGACGGCGGCGACCGTCGCCTCGGCGCCGGTTTCAGCAAGGCGCGCGTCCTCCGGCCTGATGCCGATGGCGAGGCCGCCGAGGGGACGCCCCTGAGGACCGTGGCCGGCCATGGGCGCCCCGGCCGCGGCGAGGACGCTCGCCGGCAGCACATTCATCGGCGGCGTGCCGACGAAGCGGGCAGTGAAGATGGTGGCCGGACTCTCATAGAGCTCCGCGGGCGGCCCGTCCTGCTCGATCCGCCCGTCCTTCATGAGCACCACCTGGTCGGCCATGGTCATGGCCTCGACCTGGTCGTGGGTCACGTAGAGCATGGTCATGCCGAGGCGCTTCTGGAGCGCCCGGATCTCCCGCCGCATCTCGACGCGAAGCTGGGCATCGAGGTTCGACAGGGGCTCGTCCATGAGGCAGACCGGCGTCTCGGCCACGATGGCGCGGCCGAGGGCCACCCGCTGCTGCTGGCCGCCCGAGAGCTGCGAGGGCTTGCGGTCGAGGAGCTTCTCGAGGCCGAGGATGCCGGCGGCGCGCTTGAGGCGCGCCTCGCGCTCCGCCTTCGGCACGTCGCGGACTTTGAGGCCGAACACGATGTTCTCGGCCACCGTCAGATGGGGAAAGAGCGCATAGTTCTGGAAGACCATCGACACGCCGCGCGTCGCAGGCGGGCGGGCGGTCACGTCGCGCCCGGCGATGCGGATCGTCCCGGAGCTCGCCGTCTCAAGCCCCGCAATCAGCCTCAGCGTCGTCGACTTGCCACAGCCCGAAGGGCCGAGCAGGGCGACGAGATCGCCGGTGCGGGCCGAAAAGCTCACGCGATCGACCGCCGGGGCTCCGCCCCAGCTCTTCGTCACCTCCTCAAGCTCGACCTCGGCCATGCCCTCACTCTACGCTCTTCGCCGCGCGGCCGTCCAAGGTCCCGTGAACCATGGCCGCTGTGCCGCCAGACCAGCCGTTCCTGGAAGATGGCCCCGGAGCGGTCAAGCGACGCCGCAGCCTTATCCAGTGCCGGAAGGGCTTGGAGGGTCGCCTACTCCGCCGCCACCCGAAGCCGGCTCTCCCGCAGCTCGCCGCTCGCCTCCAGGATGGGGTAGGCAACCGAGACGATGTGGGAATTGATGCGCTTCAAGTCCCGCAGAATGTCGAGGTGAAGAGCGCTCGTCTCGATCGAGGCGACGGTGCCCTCCCTCAGGCGCCGCAGATGGCTCTCCGTCGCCTCGCGCTCCGCTTGGCGGATGCGGTCCTTCTCGACCACGAGCTCGCGGGCCATCTTGATGTCGCGGGTGACGAACACCGTCATGGCAAGCCGCATCTGGTCGAGGACGCGGGCATGCATGGCTCGGATCTCCTCCCAACCCTCGGGCGAGAAGGCGAGCTGGTGGCGCTCCTTCTTGGCGGCGAGCTCGAGCAGGCTTTTGACGATGATGTCGCCGATGTGCTCGAGGTTGGTGGTGAAGAGGATGAGATCGAAGGCGCGCCGGCTGTCGGCGTCCGAGAGGGGCTGACGCGTGAGCTTGGTGAGATAGAGCTTGATCTCCTCTTGCAAGCGGTCGACCGGGTCGTCGAGCTCGCGAATCGCATTGCGCCGCTTTTCGCCGTTCTCCTCGAAGGCGAGAATGGTTTCGCGCAGCATGATCTCGACCATGTCCGCAAGGCGCATGACCTCCCGCGTCGCGCTGCCCAAGGCCAGCTTCGGGCGGTCGAGAAGGCTCTCGTCCAGGTGCTCGATCGTCGGCTCCCCGGCCGACTCGGTCTCCGGCACCCAGCGTTCGAGGAGGCGCGCGGCGAGCCCGGTCAAGGGCAGGAAGGCGAGGGCGAGACAGAGGTTGAAGGCGGTGTGGAAATTGGCGACCTGCCGGGCCGGGGAGGGATCGAGAGCGCCCATCGCGTCCGCGGCCAGCGGCACCAGCGGCAGCGCCACCACCGCGCCAATGATGCGGAAGGCGAGATTGCCCCAGAGCACGCGGCGGGCCGGCGCGGCGGAGCGCAGCGACAGGCCGATCGGAATGAGCCCCGAGCCCACATTGGCTCCGAGGACGAGGGCGAGCCCAAGTGCCGGCGAGAGCATGCCGACGGCGGTGAGCGAAATCACCAAGAGGACCATCGCCACGCTGGAATGCACGATCCAGGTGAGGAGCGCGCCCATGATGACGGCGAGGATGGGATCGCCGGCAAGCCGCTCCAGGACGAGGGCGAGGACCGTGCTCGCGCGCAGCTCGGCGCTCGCCCCCACCACCATGCCGAGGGACAGGATCATCAGGGCAAGCCCGATGATGATCCGCCCCACCTGCTGGACCGTCGGCGACTTGAAGACCATGAAGGCGCCGACCCCGACGATCAGCAGCACCGGGATGAGGGCCGAGAGGTTGAATGAGAGCGCCTGAACGACGAGGGTCGAGCCGATATCGGCGCCGAGCATGACCGCAAGCGCCGCCGACAGCGGGATCAGGCCGCGCTCGGCGAAGGAGACGACGATCAGACCCGTCGCCGACGAGCTTTGGACGGCGGTGGCGACACCGATCCCCGCCAGGCAGGCCCGCAGCGGGTTGGCGGTCGCCTGTGCGACGGCCTTGCGGAAGCGCTCGCCGAACGCTCTGAGCACGCCGGTCTTCACCATGCGGGTCGCCCACAGCAACAGGGCGATGCCCCCCAAGAGGTTCAGGAGAATGGTGTGTCCGGCCACGGTGCTCGTCCGACCTCTCTATCCGGTTGTTGTCGCGGGCCTGTAAGGTCTCACCTTGCGCCTTCGGGCGCAAGAATTCGACCGAAGGGAAGGGGCGTCCCTCACCTCGTCCCGAGGGGCGGGGCGAGAAGCCCGGCCGCGCCAAGAAAGCGCCGCAGGTTCCGGTGTCCCATCGTGGCATAAGCCAGGGGAGGAGCCTTGTCGGGGTCCTGCTCCGCCTCAACCACCACCCACCCCGCATAGCCCGGAAGCTCGCGAAAAACAGCGGGGAAGTCGACGCAGCCGTCGCCCGGGACCGTGAACACACCGGCGATCACTGCGTCGAGGAAGGAGAGGCGGTCCGCCTTCGCCCGGCGCATCACCTCGGCGCGCACATCCTTGGCATGGACGTGGCCGATGCGCCGCCGGTAGCGCCTCGCGAGCGCGGCTGGCTCTGCGCCCGCGAAAGTGGCGTGGCCGGTGTCGAGAAGGAGATGAACCGAGGGGCCGGTGGCTTCCATGAGGCGAGCGATGTCGTCCTCGCTCTCCACCACGGTCCCCATGTGATGGTGGTAGACGAGTGCCAACCCCTCGGCCGCCACCGCCTCCGCCACGACGGTCAGGCGGCGGCCGAAGGCGGCCCACTCGGCGGCGCCGAGGTGCGGGCGCTCGTCGAGAGGGGTGGAGCGGTCGCCATGGACCGCGTTCGACGTCTCGGCGAAGATGAGGACCGGGCAGCCCAGCGCCTTGAGCAGCTCGAGATGAGGGCGCAGGGCCGCGATCTCGGCATCGGCGGAGCGCGCAAGGAGCGCCCCGGAATACCAGCCCGAGACGAGGGCAAGGCCGAAGCGCCCCAACACCTCCCGCAGCGCCTCAGGCTCGCGCGGGAACTTGTGCCCGAGCTCCACGCCCTCGAAGCCCGCCGCCTTGGCCTCGCTCAGGCATGTCTCGAGCGGCGTTGCCCCGCCAAGCTCGCGCAAGTCGTCGTTCGACCAGCCGATGGGATTGATGCCGATGCGGATGCTCATGACGCTGGTCCTTTTGTCGTTGCGCGGCTTACCAAAACCGAGAGCCGGGGACCTATAGACAGGACGGCCTCGCCAGAGAACGGCGTCCACGCGCTGACCTCTCCGCCTTCCGTGCGGGCTGGTTCACGGTTTGGCTTCCTTCTAGGGCGCCATCCATCCATATTGTGCTGCTTCGCAGCAAGTTGTTGCGCTTCCGTCCCGGACGGCGTTCCGCGCCCTTCAGGCGCTCCACGCATCCGGGAAAGGGGTGGAGAGCGTGAGGAGGTGCCGCCCGAACTACTCCCCTTCCTTCCCGGAAGCCTGCAACGGAGCGCAAGCGCAGTGGAAGGCTGTCCGGGACGGAAACGCGATAACCTTGCCGCGAAAGCGGCGCCTTCTGTGGCCGCCACCACAGCGCTGCCGCGTAGCAATCCGGTGCCGACCTGCGGCGCCAGCCTGAACGGACGACGCCCTAGCCTCCCGCGCTCCGCTCTCGCAGGGCCGCCTCATAAGCCGCCCGCGCCCGGCGCACCTCGGCGTTCTCCGACACCGCCGCCACGGGCACCTCCCACCAGTGGCCCCCTGCGGCGGTCGACAGGCGCGGATCGGTGTCGATCACGAGGACGGTGGTGCGGTCGGCGTTCCGCGCCCGGTGCAGCGCCTCTTCCAGTTCCGCCACGCCCTCCACCTTCTCGGCGAGCGCGCCGAGGCTTCGCGCATGGGCTGCGAAGTCGATGGCGGGCAGCCTCTCGTGGCGGGCATGGGCCATCAGGTTGTTGAAGCTCTCGGAGCCGGTGGCCCGTTGCAAGCGGTCGATGCAGCCGAACCCCCGGTTGTCGACCACCACGATGGTGAGTTTCCTGCCCAGCATCACGGAGGTCGCGATCTCCGAGTTCATCATGAGGTAGGAGCCGTCGCCCACCATCACGATGACCTCGCGGTGAGGCTGAGCCATCTTCACGCCGAGCCCGCCCGCGATCTCATAGCCCATGCAGGAATAGCCATATTCCAGGTGATAGCCTCCGGGCGCGGAGGCGTTCCAGAGCTTGTGCAATTCGCCTGGCAGGCCGCCCGCCGCACAGACGACAACGTCGGACGGCTGGGCGACGCGCTGCACGGCGCCGATCACCTGCGCATCGGAGGGAAGCGGGCCATGGCTCGGTGCCAGTGCGGCGGCGGCCGTCTGCGTCCAGCGCGCCTTCTCCTCGGCAGCGCGCTCGCGCCACTCTCGAGGAGCGTGGCGGCCGGCGAGGGCGGCGGAGAGACGTTCGAGCCCCACTTTCGCATCGGCGACCAGCGGCAGCGCTCCGTGCTTGCCGGCGTCGAAGAGCTGGATGTTGAGGCCGATGATCTTGAGATCCCGGTTCTTGAACAGCGCCCGCGAGCCGGTGGTGAAATCCTGCAAGCGCGTTCCCACCGCCAGCACCACGTCGGCGTCTTGAGCGAGCGCGTTGGCGGCGCTCGTCCCCGTGACGCCGATGGCGCCGCAATTGAGCGGATGATCGTGGGGGAGGGCGCTCTTGCCGGCCTGCGTCTCGGTGGCTGGGATGCCATGCGTTTCGACGAACCGGGCGAGCGCCTCCGTCGCCTCGGCGTAATGCACGCCGCCGCCCGCGATGATGAGCGGCTTCCTGGCGCGGGCGAGAACGGCCGCCGCCTCCATGAGCTCGCGCTCGTCGGGACGGATGCGCCGCACCCGCCAGATCCGCTCGGCGAAGAAGCTCTCCGGGTAATCGAACGCCTCCGTCTGCACGTCCTGGCACAGGGCCAAGGTCACCGGTCCACACTCCGCCGCGTCGGTCAGCACGGCCATGGCGCGGGGAAGGGCCGCAAGGATCTGCTCCGGCCGGGTGATGCGGTCGAAATAGCGGGAGACCGGCCGAAAGCAGTCGTTCGCAGAGACGGTGCCGTCGGAGAAATCCTCGACCTGCTGCAGGACCGGGTCGGGGCGACGACTGACGAAAACGTCGCCGGGAAGGAGAAGCAGAGGCAGCCGGTTCACATGGGCCACGGCGGCGGCGGTCACCATGTTGGTGGCGCCGGGGCCGATGGAGGTGGTGCAGGCCATCATCCGTCGCCGGCGCGACGCCTTGGCGAAGGCGATCGCCGCATGGGCCATGGCTTGCTCGTTATGGGCGCGAAAGGTTGGAAGCCGCTCCCGCGCGGCCCAAAGCGCCTCGCCCATCCCGGTCACGTTGCCATGGCCGAAGATGGCCCAGACCCCGGCAAAGAGCGGTTCGATCCGGCCCTCGTATTCGGTGCGCTGCGCCGCAAGGTAGCGGACGAGCGCTTGGGCCATGGTCAGGCGAAGGGTCATCGCTCACCGAGCATCTGCGATCCTGGGCCGCCCATCAAGAGAGGAAGACATCGCGGAGCACGATCAGGGGCGGGTCGATCAGGGCTCGCCATTGCGCTGGGCGCGAAGATGGAGCATGCGCGAGGACGCCTGAGCCGTCACAGGCGCGCGCGGACTTCAGGGAGGGGCGACATGGTCAAGGCGAGCGTTGCGATCGGTCTTCTCGGCGCCGGCCGCATCGGCCGCATCCACGGCCGCAACATCGCCGCGCATCCGCGCGCCCGGCTTGCCGCCATCGCCGATTCGAGCGCCGAAGCGGCGGAGCGCCTGGCCGGCGAGACCGGGTCGCATGTGCGCGATATCGAATCGATCCTGGAGGACGGCGACATCGATGCAGTCGTCGTCTGCACGCCCACCGACACCCACGCCGATCTCATCATGCGCGCCGCGCGCCAGGGCAAGGCGGTCTTCTGCGAAAAGCCAGTGGACCTCGACGCCGGCCGCATCCGCGCCTGCCTCGACGTGGTCGCCACGGCCGGCACGCCGCTCATGATCGGCTTCAATCGCCGCTTCGATCCGAGCTTTGCGGCGCTCAAACGCCGCATCGAAGCCGGCGAGATCGGTGCGGTTGAACTCGTCACCATCCTCTCCCGCGACCCCGCCCCGCCGCCCCTGGATTATGTGGCCCGCTCGGGCGGCCTGTTCCGGGACATGATGATCCACGATCTCGACATGGCGCGCTTCCTCCTCGGGGAGGATCCGGTCGAAGTGCATGCGGTCGGCTCCTGCCTCGTCGACCCCGCCATCGGCGAGGCAGGGGACGTGGACACGGCCGCGGTCCTTCTCAGGACGGCCTCCGGCAAGATCGCGCAGATCTCCAACTCGCGCCGCGCCACCTACGGCTATGACCAGCGCATCGAGGTGCATGGCAGCAAGGGCCTGCTTGCAGCCGGGAACCGGAGCGCCACCACGGTCGTCCGCGCCGATGCGCGCGGTTACCTGTCGGATCCTGCGCTGCCGTTCTTCCTCGAGCGCTATGGCGAGTCCTACCGGGCCGAGCTCGACGCCTTCGTGGACGCGGTCCTTCACGGCGCGCCCGTCTCGCCTGCGGGCGAGGACGGGCTGAAGGCGCAGCTCCTTGCCGATGCGGCGGATGCGGCCGCCAAGACAGGGCGCCCCATCCGCCTCTGATCGTCGGGCTCCCGCCGGCGCGCCTTCAGGGGCGCTGCCGCCTTCCCTCTCTCATGTCGCGGCCGGGATGGTGCCGGCCGTCCATCCCCATGAGGCAAGGCGCCGGCTCCGGGCCGCGGATCACCCGGGAGAAGCCTGGCGGCGACACATCTCGAACCGGCGGAACTGGCTCTACCGGTTGGCCGTGACGATGGGCGAGGGAAGGGGTTCCAGGGAAGCCCAGGCGAGCGAGTCCTGACCCTCGCGCTTGACGAAGGCATAGCCGGTGTCGTTCCAGGGCAGGATGGCGTCGCGCTTGTTGTCGAGGATGAAGTCGCCCCGGTCGGTGCGCACCATCAGGACGGCGTGCCCCGCCTTCTCGTCATCGATGACCACGGTCATGAGGAGCGCTCGCCGCGGCAGCCCGGCTTCGACGAGCTTGCGGCGCTTCAGGAGCTGGTAGTCTTCGCAATCGCCCATGCCGTCGTCCGGGAAATCCCAGCGGTCTTCCACATTCCAATGGGCGCGGTCGGTGAGCGGCCGGATCGTCGTGTTGACCTCCAGGTTGACACGCACGAGCGTCGCCCAGACCTCCCGTGTCAGTTCAATGACGCTGCGCTCCCGCGTATCGACGGCGCATTCCCGCGGCAGGCGGCGGCAGAACTCCGTCCAGGCGGCGGTGGGTTGAGCCGTGCCCGTGGCCGGGATCGGCTGCGTGCCCGCCGGAAGGGCGAAGGGGCCTTTGAGGAGGTCCTGAAGGACGGCGGGTTCGATCCGCGGCGCCTCGGCAGGGGCCGGCCGGGAGATCAAGCAGGATGCGAAGGCCAGGGCGAGGGCAGCGGTGCAGAGGCTCCCGCGAGGAAATCGCCTCGTCCGGTTGTCTGACTGAGAGCTCTTGTCGTGCGCGCCGCGCATCATTGCACCAGCCGATGTCATCCCCGTCAGGAGAGGCTGGTATGGTTAACGAAAGGTTAAGCTCCGGGCGGTGAGAAAGCTCACAGGGCGAGCGCCGTCCTTGCGCGCCGGCACCGTTGCGGCGCCGCAACAGGTGGCGCGTCAGCTCGACGGGCCGGCGGACCACAGTCCGAGGAGGAGGGAGACTCCGAGGATCAGGACGAAGGCGGCGGCAAGGAGCTCCAGGCCCGCGGCGGCGGCCTCGCTCGCGATGCCGCGCCCGCCGGCGAGCTTCAGCGCCGTCGCTTTTGCGAGGACCGCGAGCGCGGCGATGGCTCCTGTGGTCAAGGCGGTGCCGAGGGCCATGGCGAAGGTGGCGGCCACCCCCGCTGCGAAGAGCCCCTGCGAGAGGGCGAACACCAGAACCACGAGCGCGCCCGCACAGGGCCGGATGCCGGCGGCGATCGCCACCCCGGCCATCTCCCGCCAGCGGCGCAGATGCGCGAACCTCTCCGGCGGGGGCAGGTGGACATGGTCGCAGGAGGCCGTTGCTGCCGCCGCGCCGGGATCGCGGGCGAAGGCCAGGATGCCGAGGAGCTTGCCGGCCTTGCGCCAGGCGAGGGCGAGGCCAAGGACGGCGACCGCCGCGAAGCTCGCGATCTCGACCGCGTTCGTCACCTCCCTCATGGTCGCGGCGGTGGCGCGCAGGAGCGCCGCCACGATTCCGACGATGGCGATGGCGACGAGCGCCTGCACGAGCGCCGCCGCGAGGCTGAGGAGGAGGCCTTTCACGAGCGCCCGCTCGTCGGCCACCACATAGGCCGCAATGACGCCCTTACCATGCCCCGGTCCGGCAGCATGGAAGACCCCATAGGCGAAGCCGATCATCATCAGCGGCCAGAACGCGTCGCCGCTGTCCTTCAAGGCGGCAACGCCTGCCTGAAGCTGGCGGAAGAAGCTCGCCTGGACGGCAAGGATGTAGGCGGCGAGCCCACTTCCCGACGGGGCTGCCTCGCGCATGCCCATGCCGAAGGGGCCTCGCGACGGGGGCGGCGGGGGCGGCGCGAGCCACCACGCCACAGCGCTCATCGCGCCCGCGACCAGAAGGACGGCCGCCAGCGCAAGGCCGATGCGCTGCAGGACAAGCCCGCGCCCGCCCAAGGCTGGCGCGAGGGCGCGGCCCGTTACGGACATGCTACGATGGCGCGGTTGGCGAAGCCCGCCCCGAAATTCTGCGCCGCCGTCAGCGCCTCGAAGAAGGCTTCCGAGAGCTTCTGCTGCTGGGACGCATCGGGCGGCTTCGGGCGGCTGACGGTGGTGGCGCATCCCTGGGGCGCATTGGCCAGCGTGACCGCGTCCGCGCCCTCGTCCAGGCTGAAGGCGACGAAGTAGGTGGGATCGTAGATCTCCAGCGCCACCGCCTTGCCGGCCGACGCCGGAGCCTTGAGCGGCAGCAGGAATTTGAGCGTCGCCTGGCCCTTGTCGAAGGACATGCCGTAGTCGCGCGGGGCGTCGAAGGCCTGCTTGGCGCCCCCCGCCTTGAGGACGGTGAAATACCCGTAATCGACGAGCGATTCGGTGTTCACCTTGGCGAGTTCCTGCAACTCGTCAGGGGTGAGCGCGCCGTCGTTGTTCCTGTCGAGCCCCTGCGTGACATAGGCCGAATAGGCAGGATCGAAGGTCCAGGCGTGCTGGATGCCCGTCACCTTCCCCTCGGAGGAAAACACGATCTCGGCCTTCGCGGTCACCCACACATGGGGGTGGGCGAGCGCGGGCGCGGCGGCGAGGGTGGCGGCGAGAAAGACAAAGCGGCTTAGCGACAAGGGGGGTGACATCGGGGGCATCCGGCCGGGCGCCGTTCATCCATCCTGGAACGGCGCGCCGCAAGTTCGGTGCACAGCCTGTTGGGCGAAAGCAAGGCGGTCGTTGACGCGCCCGGCCGGGAATGCCCCAATGCCGGCCGAAAGGCATGATGATGCGGCTTGCGGGCAAGGTGGCTCTCATCAGCGGCGGAGCCAGCGGGATCGGGCTGGCGACCGCGCGGCGCTTGGCCGGGGAAGGGGCGAGCGTCGTCATCGGCGACATCGATGCCGCGGCCGCGGGGCGGGCGTGCGCCGACATCGGGGGAAGCTCGTTCGAGCCCCTCGACGTGACCTTCGACGAGAGCTGGCGGAGCGCCGTCGACGCCGTGATCGCCCGGCACGGCCGGCTCGATATCCTGGTCAACTCCGCCGGCGTGGTCTCAGTCGGCTCGATCGAGGAGGTGAGCCTTGAGGAGTGGCGGCGGGTCCTCGCCGTCAATCTCGACGGCACCTTCCTCGGCTGCCGGCACGGCGTGCGGGCGATGAAGGCCAAGGGCGGCGGGGCGATCGTCAATCTGAGCTCGGTGTCCGGGATCATCGGCGGGCATAATCTGGCCGCCTACAATGCCGCCAAGGGCGGCGTCCGGCTCCTGACCAAATCCGTCGCGCTGCACTGCGCCCGCAAGGGATACGGCATCCGCTGCAATTCGGTGCATCCGGGCTTCGTCGAAACGCCCATGCTCGACGATCTGGTGCGCGGCGCGCGCCAGCCCGAAGGAGCGCGCGCGAAGCTCGCCGCCGGCGTGCCGCTCGGCCGCCATGCCCGTCCGGAGGAGGTCGCGGCCCTTGTCGCTTACCTGGCCTCGGACGAAGCCGCTTTCGTCACCGGCGCCGAATTCGTCATCGACGGCGGCGTCACGGCCATGTGAGGGGGGTGAAAGAGGGCGGCGCGACGCCCATGTTGAGGACAGGGCGCGGCTTTGCCCGTCATTTCACGCGGCTCTTCCTTGACCGCGCCCGGCAAATATGTCAGTAATGTTGACATAAATCCAAGGAACAAGACCGGACCCAACCGGTCGGCTTGGCGTTGTTGGCTCAGGAGGAAACGGCCAATGGCCGATGCTGGCGTAGCTCTCCGCAACGTCTCCCTCGACGACAAGTACGACCTCTCGAAGGATCGGGTTTTCATCACCGGCACCCAGGCGATCATCCGCCTGCTCCTGATGCAACGGGAGCGGGACCGCCTGGCTGGGCTCAACACCGCCGGTTTCGTGTCGGGCTATCGTGGCTCGCCCATCGGCGGCCTCGACCAGAACCTCTGGCGGGCCAGGAAGTGGCTCGAGGCCTCCAACATCGTCTTCCAACCAGGGCTCAACGAGGAGCTGGCGGCCACCGCCATCTGGGGCACTCAGCAGGCGGAGCTGCGCGGGGACGGCAAGTATGACGGCGTGTTCGGCGTCTGGTACGGCAAGGGCCCGGGCGTCGACCGCACCGGCGACGTCTTCCGCCACGCCAACATGGCCGGTTCGTCGAAATACGGCGGCGTGCTCGCCCTCATGGGCGACGACCACACGGCGGAGTCCTCCACCGTCGCCCATCAGTCCGAATTCCACTTCGTCGACGTGATGATCCCGATCCTGAACCCGGCCGGGGTTCAGGAGATCCTCGATTACGGGCTTTACGGCTTCGCCATGAGCCGCTTCTGCGGCACCTGGGTCGCCTTCAAATGCGTCAAGGACAACATCGAGTCGACTGCCTCGGTCGACGGCCGGCTTGATCGGGTGAAGATCGTCATTCCGGACGATTTCAAGATGCCGCCCGGCGGTCTCAACATCCGCACGCCGGACGGCATCCTCGACCAAGAGGCGCGCCTCCAGGACTACAAGCGCGACGCCATGCTCGCCTTCGTGCGGGCGAACAAGCTCAACCACATCGTCCTCTCCGGCGGGCGCAACCCGAAGATCGGCATCATCACGGTCGGCAAGAGCTATCTCGATGTCCGGCAGGCCATGGACGAGCTCGGCCTCGACGAGGTCAAGGCGAACGGCATGGGGCTTCGCCTGTACAAGGTGGCTTGCCCCTGGCCGCTTTCGCAGCGCGAGCTCCTGGAGTTCGCGCAAGGCCTCGACATGATCATGGTGGTCGAGGAGAAGCGTTCGCTCATCGAGGTCCAGGTCCGCGAAGAGCTCTACGGCACCGCCAACCAGCCGGTCTGCATCGGCAAGAAGGACGAGGAGGGCAACTGGCTCTTCCCCGTCAAGGGCGCCCTCGATCCCAACGACATCGCCATTGCCATCGGCGAGCGGCTCCTGCGCTACCACAACAACGACGATCTGCGCGGCCGCGTGGCACGCCTCAAGGAGGCGCAGCGGGTGCTGGCGATGACGAGCGACATCGCCACCCGCGTGCCGCATTTCTGCTCGGGATGCCCGCACAACACCTCGACCCGGGTGCCCGAGGGCATGCGGGCCTATGCGGGCATCGGCTGCCATTACATGGTCCAGTGGATGGATCGCCGCACGGACGGCTTCACCCAGATGGGGGGCGAGGGGGCCAACTGGATCGGCGAGTCGAACTTCTCGAAGCGCAAGCACGTCTTCCAGAATCTCGGCGACGGCACCTACAACCACTCCGGCGTGCTGGCGCTGCGCTGGGCCGTCCACACCAAGACCAACATCACCTACAAGATCCTCTTCAACGACGCCGTCGCGATGACGGGCGGCCAGCGCCACGAGGGCGGGCTGACCGTCGACATGATCGCGCGGCAGGTGCGGGCCGAAGGAGTGGAGCGCATTGCGCTCGTCACCGACGAGCCCGGCAAGTACCCCCCGCAGATCGAGTGGCCGCGCGGCATGACCATCCACCACCGCGACGACCTCGACGCGGTGCAGCGCGAGCTCGCCGAGGTTCCGGGCGTGTCGGTCCTCATCTACGACCAGACCTGCGCCTCCGAGAAGCGCCGCCGGCGCAAGCGCGGCGAGTTCCCGGATCCGGACAAGCGCGTCATCATCAACGAGCTCGTCTGCGAGGCCTGCGGCGACTGCTCCGTGCAGTCGAACTGCGTCGCCGTGCAGCCGGTCGAGACCGAGTTCGGTCGCAAGCGGCAGATCGACCAGTCGAACTGCAACAAGGACTTCTCCTGCGTCAAAGGCTTCTGCCCGTCCTTCGTGACGGTGCATGGGGCGAAGCCGAAGAAGGCGGCGCCGGCGAAGATCGCGACGGACGGCATGGCCTTTGCGGAGCTGCCCGAACCGCGCATCCCCGCCATCGACCGGACCTACAACATCATCGTCACCGGCGTCGGCGGCACCGGCGTCGTCACGATCGGCGCCATCCTCGGCATGGCCGCGCATCTCGAGGGCAAGGGGCTCGGCATGATCGACATGGCCGGCCTCGCCCAGAAGGGGGGCGCCGTCTACAGCCATGTCCGCCTCGCCAATCGGCAGGACGACATTCACGCCATCCGCGTGCCGGCAGGAGCGGCGCACCTCATCCTGGGTTGCGATCTCGTGGTCACCGGCACGAAGAAGGTGCTGGCGGCCGTGGCGCAGGGCCGGACGGCGCTCGTCGTCAACACGGCGGAAGTGATGCCGGGCGACTTCACCCGCAATCCCGACTTCTCGCTGCCCGCCGAGCGGATCAAGCGCGCGATCCTGACGGCGGCGGGCCGGGAGGGGGTCGCCTTCGTGGACGCGACCGCGCTCGCGGCGGGCCTCCTCGGCAACGCCATCGCCGCCAACATGTTCATCCTCGGCTACGCCTATCAGCGCGGGCATGTGCCCCTCACCGGCGCCGCCATCCGCAAGGCGATCGAGCTCAACGGCGAAGCCGTGCGGATGAACCTGGAGGCGTTCGAATGGGGCCGCCGGGCGGCCGCAGAGCCGGAGCGGATCGCCAGCCTCCTCGAGGAGGTCAAGGCGCCGACCCCCGTCCGGCATCTCTCGAAGAGCCTCGACGAGGTCATCGCCCGCCGGGTGGCGTTCCTCACCGACTACCAGAACGCGGCCTATGCGGAGCGTTACCGCGCCCTCGTCGAACGGGTGCGGGAGGCAGAGGCGCGTACGGTCGCGAACTCCACGGCGCTGACGGAAGCGGTGGCCCGCTCCCTCTTCGCCCTCATGGCCTACAAGGACGAATACGAAGTGGCGCGGCTCTACGCCGACGGCCATTTCGAGAAGCAGCTCGCGGCCACCTTCGAGGGCGAGAACCTGCGCCTCGAATTCCATCTTGCGCCGCCGCTCCTGGCCCGCAAGGACCCGCAGACGGGTCTGCCGCGCAAGATGAGCTTCGGTCCCTGGATGATGTCGGCGTTCCGCATCCTCGCGCGCCTCAAAGGCCTGCGCGGAACGCCCTTCGACATTTTCGGCTATACGCACGAGCGCAAGACGGAGCGCCAGCTCATCCGCGACTACGAGGCGCTGATCGAAGAGATTATCGCCCGCCTCGCACCGCAGAACCATGCGCTCGCCGTGGGTCTCGCCGAAATCCCGAAGAAGATCCGCGGCTTCGGCCATATCAAGGCACGCAACCTCGAGGCGGCGAAGAAGGAGGAGGCCGACCTCCTCGCCCGCTTCCGCTCCGCCGAGGCGCCGCTGCCGATGGCGGCGGAGTAGGCCGGCCGGCGGTCAGGGCGATCGGCCGAGGCGCGATGCGGCGCTGCTTCGCAGCAAGTTGTCGCGCTTTCGTCCCGGACTGCGTTCCGCCTTCGGCGCTGCACGCATCCGGGAAAGAGGGGGGTGGGAGAAGGGCGGAGCCTAACCAATCCCTCACGGTTGGCGTGTCGTCACCGATGCCCGGCCCGCCCTCAGAGCCGCCGTCGACCCGATCCGCGCCGATCTCGTCGGGTGAGGGTGTCGTCCGGACGCCGTCGCCTCCCGCATGAGCTCGATGAGGCGCTGTCCAACGGGGCCTGGCGGCCGGTCGATGTGCCAGAGGGCGCCGAAGACCCAGCGGGCGTCGGAGCGTAAGTCCGCGCAGTCGAGCCGCACGACGGCGCCCGAGGCGAGGTCCTCCCCGACCCACTCCTCGGTCGCGAAGCACCAGCCGATCCCAGCCTTCAAGAGCATACGGATCATCCACAGATCGCTGCCGGTCCACACGTCGGTCCCGAACACCCGGCCCATGCGCTCCACGTCCACATTGGGGGCGCCGGCGTAGTAGAGCTGGCGGTGCCGGCGCAGCTCCGACAGGGAAAAGGCGTCCTGCCGCTGCGCCAAGGGATGGCTGGCCGCTGCCACCGGCACGAGTTCCACCGTCGTCAGCGGGTGGCGCTCCACATCGGGCGGGACATCCCGCAGCGGGGCGAGGCAGAAGTCCAGGGAGCCGGTCCGAAGGTCGTTCCAGAGCCGGTTGAGGGAGCTCGTGAAGAGCTGCAGGCGCACATGGGGGTATTCGGCGGAGAAGCCCTCGAGCGCCGCCAGGAGCGGCGTGATCGGGAAGAGCACGTCGACGGCGATGCCGAGCCGGGATTCCTCGCCGCGCCCGAGCGCCCGGGCGCGGGCCTCGAAGCGGCGCGCGCCGTCGACGATCGCCTGCGCCTCGCGATAGACGGCGCGTCCTTCCGGCGTGAGCTCGGGGCGCCCGGACCCCCGGGTGAGGAGCGGGAAGCCGCAATGCTCCTCGAGCCGTGAGATCGAGTAGCTCACCGTGGAGACAGCGCGTCCGAGGCGGCGGGCGGCCGTGGAGAAGCTCGAGGACTCCACCACGGCGATGAAGGCGGTGAGATGGTCGATGAGGTTCGGGCGCATTCGAGGATTTCGAACGGATGTTTCGATCCTTTCCATCTTATCGAACGCCCTCGTTCCTGCTAGGGTGAATCGCCACAGGCCGAGGATACGGCTGGAAGAACGACCGATATTTGGGAGGAAAAGGGTTGTGCTGAGCTCGGCAGACCCGAGAGGCGAACACACGTTCCCGCAGCTCATCGCGCGCAACGCGCGCGTGCGCCCGGCACGCACCGCCTTTCGGCACAAGGATCTTGGCATCTGGCAGTCCTGGACCTGGGCCGAGGTTCATGACGCTGTCCGCGCCTATGCGGTCGGCCTGCACGCCCTTGGGCTGAGGCGCGGCGGCAAGGTCGCCATCGTCGGCTACAACCGCCCGCGGCTCTATTGGACGATGGCGGCGGCACAGTGGCTCGGCGCTGTGCCGGTGCCGGTCTATGCGGATTCCGTCGCCGAGGAGATGGCCTATGTCCTCGCCCATGCCGAGGTGACGCACGCGGTCGCGCAGGACCAGGAGCAGGTCGACAAGCTCCTGTCCGTGTCCGAGCGCGTGCCGACCCTGAAGCACATCCTCTACGACGAGCCGCGGGGCCTGCGCGACTACGACCACAGCCGCCTGCACCCCATCGACGAGGTGATCGACGAGGGCCGCAAGCGCCTGGCGGACGGCCCCGAGGCCGCCGACCTCTTGGCGCGCGAACTTGAGGCCACGCAGCCGGCGGACCTTGCCATCATCCTCTACACCTCGGGCACGACTGGTCGGCCCAAGGGGGTGATGCTCACTTACGAGAACGTGCTGAGGGCGGCCGAGATCGGCTGCGCCTTCGACAAGCTGAACGAGAGCGACGAGATCATCGCCTATCTGCCCATCGCCTGGGTCGGCGACCACATCTTCTCCTACGCCCAGGCGATCGTGGCGGGATTGTGCGTCAACTGCCCCGAGAGCCCGGATACCGTGGTCGAAGACCGCCGCGAGATCGGCACAACCTACGCCTTCGCGCCGCCGCGCGTGTTCGAGAACATGCTCACCCTCACCATGGTGCGCATGGAGGACGCCGGCGCGCTGAAGCGGCGGATGTTCAAGTTCTTCATCGACCACGCGAACAAGGTCGGCGAGAAGATCCTCAACCGCGAGCGCGGCGTGTCCCTGTGGGATCGCCTGCTCTGGAGGCTTGGCGATCTTCTGGTCTATGGCCCGCTCAAGAACCGCTTCGGGCTCACCCGGATCAAGGTCGGCTACACGGCCGGGGAGGCGATCGGGCCCGAGATCTTCAAGTTCTACCGCTCGATCGGCGTCAACCTGAAGCAGCTCTATGGGCAGACAGAGGCCTCGGTCTACGTGACCATGCAGCCCGACGGGGAGATCCGCGCTGACACCGTTGGCCGCCCGGCGCCTCAGGTCGAGATCAGGATCGACGAGAACGGCGAAGTCCTCTACCGCTCGCCCGGCGTCTTCCTCGGCTACTACAAGGACCCGGAGAAGACCGCGGAGACGAAGACGCCCGACGGCTTCGTGCGGTCCGGGGATGCCGGCTTCTTCGACCAGACGGGGCACTTGAGGATCATCGACCGCGCCAAGGATGTGGGGCGCCTGCGGGACGGCTCCCTGTTCCCGCCGAAATATGTCGAGAACAAGCTGAAGTTCTATCCTAACATCAAGGAGGCGGTGGCCTTCGGCGACGGCCGCGAGTACGTGGCCTGCTTCATCAACATCGATCTCGTCGCCGTCGGCAACTGGGCGGAGCGCCATGGCGTCACTTACGGCTCCTACCAGGAGCTCGCTGGGCACCCCCTGGTCTACGACATGATCGAGAAGCATGTGGACGAGGTGAACCGTTCGCTTGCGAGCGAGCCGCGCATGGGCGGCGCTCAGATCAAGCGCTTCCTCATCCTGCACAAGGAGCTCGATGCGGACGACGGCGAGCTCACGCGCACGCAGAAGGTGCGGCGCGGCTTCATCGCGGAGCGCTACGCGCCCTTGATCAAGGCGCTCTACGACGGTTCGACGGAGGCCGATATCTCGACGGAGGTCACCTTCGAGGACGGCCGCAAGGGGGTGATCGCGGCGCGCGTCAAGATCCGCGACATGAAGACCTATCCGGTCGAGGCCCCAGCGCTGGAGATGGCGGCGTGAGGATGGACTCACTCAGTCGGCAAGGTCGGAGGCCCGCCGCGGAAGGCGAGGCGCGCCGCTTCAACGACGCGTCTTCTGAACCGCCGGTGCTTCATGCCCGACAGCCCCCCTCTCCAACTCTCCCCTGCAAGGGGGGAGAGGGCGCGCGGGGAGCGCGAAAGGGGAGCAGATGAGGGCGCCCGACACACCCATCCTCGCCAAGGGCGACGTGCTGCTCGCCGTCGAGAACGTGTCGCTTTCTTTCGGCGGCGTGAAGGCCCTGACCGACGTCTCCTTCGACATCCGCAAGGGCGAGATCCGCGCCATCATCGGCCCGAACGGGGCCGGCAAGACCTCGATGCTCAACTGCATCAACGGCTTCTACCATCCCACGGAGGGGCGGATCACCTTCAAGGGCGCGACGCGGCGGCGGATGCGCCCCTACGAGGCGGCGCGCGGCGGCATCGCCCGCACCTTCCAGAACGTCGCCCTGTTCAAGGGCATGACGACCCTCGACAACATCATGGCCGGACGCTCCCTCAAGATGCGCCGCGGCTTCTTCTGGCAGGCCCTGCGCCAGGGGCCGGCCCTGCAGGAGGAGGTGGAGCACCGGCGGGTCGTGGAAGACATCATCGACTTCCTCGAGATCCAGGCCATCCGCAAGGTGCCGGTGGGCAAGCTGCCTTACGGCTTGCAGAAGCGCGTCGAACTCGGTCGGGCGCTCGCCATGGAGCCGGAACTGCTCCTGCTCGACGAACCGATGGCCGGCATGAACCTCGAGGAGAAGGAGGACATGAGCCGCTTCATCCTCGACGTGAACCAGCAGTTCGGCACCACCATCGCCCTGATCGAGCACGATATGGGGGTGGTGATGGACCTGTCGGACCGGGTGGTGGTGCTCGAATACGGCCGCAAGATCGCCGACGGCAAACCGGAGGAGATCAAGCGCGACCAGCGGGTGATCGACGCCTATTTGGGGGTGGCGCATTGATGCGTGCAACGGGCATGCCTCTCCCGAAGGGAGATGAGGGGAGGGCTCGCTGATGGACCTCCTCTTCAAGATCTTCGTCGAGCCCTTCGCGCTCATGGTCTCGGCGCCCGACCTTCTGGCGCAGACCCTGTGGGAAGGGCTCGTCGGCGGCGTGCTCTACGCGCTGATCGCCCTCGGCTTCGTGCTCATCTTCAAGGCCTCGGGCGTGTTCAACTTCGCCCAAGGGATCATGGTGGTGTTCGCGGCGCTGACCCTCGTCGGCCTGCACGAAAAGGGCGTTCCGGCCGTCCTCGCCCTCCTGCTCACGATCGCGGTCATGTTCGTGCTCGCGGTCGCGGTCGAGCGGGTTGTGCTCAAGCCCCTCGTGAACCAGCCCGACATCATCCTGTTCATGGCCACCTTCGGGCTGACCTATTTCCTCGTCGGCCTGGGGGAGTTGATCTTCGGGGGCGAGCCGAAGGTGATGATCACGCGCGAGCTGTTCCTGCCCCAGGGAGCGACCGATCTCCAGCTGTTCGGCGGGGTCGTCCGCATCCAGCACATCGACGTCGCGGCGGCCGTTGTCGCCTCCTTGATGATCGCCGCGCTGGCCGTGTTCTTCTCCAAGACGCGGATCGGGCGGGCGCTCCGGGCGGTGGCGGACAGTCACAAGGCCGCCCTGTCGGTCGGCATCTCCCTCGACCAGATCTGGATCATCGTGTGGTTCACGGCCGGCATCGTCGCGCTGGTCACCGGCATCATGTGGGGCGCGCGCTCGGATGTATCCTTCGCGCTCCAGATCATCGCGCTGAAAGCGCTTCCCGTGCTGATCCTCGGCGGCTTCACCTCGATTCCCGGCGCGATCGTCGGCGGGCTCATCATCGGCGTCGGCGAGAAGATTGGCGAGTTCTATTGGGGTCCGCTCATCGGGGGCGGCATCGAGACTTGGCTCGCCTATGTGATCGCCCTGTTGTTCCTGCTCTACAGGCCGCAAGGGCTGTTCGGCGAGAAGATCATCGAAAGGATCTGACGATGAAGCGGCCGTCGGCAACCGGCATCTGGCAGTCGGACGCGCATCCCGGCTGCCCCTGGCCGACGGCCGATGGCGAAGCTTGAGGCATAAGCGATGTTCTACCGCGAGGCCGGCCAATACAAGACGAGCTATGCCGCCGATATGGCCGTCTTCCCGCTGCGGGAAGACCGGATCGGGCTCGCCGTCATCATCCTTGCCGCTTACGCCCTGGCGTTCACCAGGAACGACTTCCTCCTCCAGGCGGTGATGATCCCGTTCCTGATCTTCTCCCTTGCCGCCATCGGGCTCAATCTCCTCACCGGCTATGCGGGCCTGCTCTCGCTCGGCACCGGCGGCTTCATGGGGGTGGGAGCCTATGCCTGCTACAAGCTGATGACGGCCTTCCCCGAGGTGAATGTCCTCGTCTGGATCCTCCTGTCCGGCTTCTTCTCCGCCGCGGTCGGGGTGCTGTTCGGCCTGCCGTCGCTGCGCATCAAGGGATTCTATCTCGCGGTCGCGACGCTGGCGGCGCAGTTCTTCCTGCAATGGGCCTTCAACCGCATCCCGTGGCTCTACAACTACAACCTGTCCGGCGCCATCGAGGCGCCCTTGCGCACCCTGTTCGGGGTCCCGATCATCGGCCCCACCGCCACGGCCGAGGTGCGCTACCTGGTGGTGCTCACCCTCGTGATCGGATTGACCTGGGTCGCCTCGAACCTGGTGCACGGACGCATCGGACGGGAATGGATGGCGATCCGCGACATGGACATCGCCGCCGAGCTCATGGGCATCAAGCTGTTCCAGACGAAGCTCCTCGCCTTCGCCGTGTCGTCCTATTACTGTGGGGTGGCCGGGGCGATGCTGGTGTTCCTCTGGTACGGCGGTGCCGAATACACCGTGTTCGACATCAACCAGTCCTTCTTCATCCTGTTCATGGTGATCATCGGCGGGCTCGGCAGTCTGATCGGATCGTTCTTCGGCGCGGCGCTCATCTTCATCATGCCGATCGGGCTCGGCATCGCGCTGCCGGCGCTGCTCGGGCCGTTCGGCATCAACGTGGGCGCCGAGGTGATCGAGCAGTTGCGCTTCATGATCGTGGGCGCCCTGATCATCTTCTTCCTGATCGTCGAGCCGCATGGGCTGGCGCGGCTCTGGCAGATCGCAAAGCAGAAGCTTCGGGTCTGGCCGTTCCCCTATTGAGCGGCCAGGCGTGCAACCCGGCTCGGCGAGCCGGCAACTCGGGAGGAAAGAGGAAATGGCGTTTCGGAAACTCTGTCTCGGCGCCTTGACGGCCGCCCTGGCGGGAGCGGCGAGCCTGCCGCTGCCAGCGATCGCCCAGGAGACGATCTACGTGCCCCTGTTTACCTACCGGACCGGCCCCTTCGCGGGCTCGGGCATTCCGGTCGCGAACGGAAAGCACGATTATCTCATGATGCTCAACGAGCGCGACGGCGGCATCGGCGGCGTCAAGCTCGTCATCGAGGAATGCGAGACGGGCTACGACACCAAGAAGGGCGTCGAGTGCTATGAGGCGGTGAAGAGCAAAGGGCCGGTGATGATCAATCCCTGGTCCACCGGCATCACCCTGCAGCTCATCCCCAAGGCCGGGGTCGACAAGATCCCGATCCTGTCCATGGCCTATGGCCTCTCGGCGGCGGCCGACGGTAACGTGTTCCCTTGGGTGTTCTATCCGCCCGCGACCTATTGGGACGGCGCCTCCGTCTTCCTCAAGCACGTGGCTGCGACCGAGGGCGGCTTCGACAAGCTGAAGGGCAAGACAATCGGTCTCATCCATCTTGATGCGCCCTACGGCAAGGAGCCGATCCCCTTCCTCGAGACCCAGGCCAAGGAGCATGGCTTCAACTTGAAGCTCTATCCTGTCGCGGCCCAGGACATGCAGAACCAGAGCTCCATCTGGCTCAACATCCGCCGTGACCGGCCGGACTGGCTCTACATCCAGGGCTGGGGCGCCATGAACCCAACCGCGGTGAAAGAGGCCGCCCGCACCGGCTTCCCGATGGATCGCCTCGTCGGCGTCTGGTTCGCCGGCGGCGAGGACGACGCGCGGGCCGGCGGTGCCGGCGCCAAGGGCTACAAGTCCCTTAACTGGCACGCGGTCGGCGCTGACTTCCCCGCGCTGCAGGACATCATCAAGCACGTGGTGGACAAGGGCAAGTCGCAGACGCCCAAGGACAAGGTCGGCGAGAACTACTACAACCGGGGCGTCTATAACGCGATGCTCATCGCCGAAGGGATCCGCAACGCCCAGAAGATCACGGGCAAGAAGGTCGTCAACGGCGAGGATGTGCGGCGCGGGCTCGAGAGCCTGAACATCGACGAGGCGCGCCTGAAGGAGCTCGGCCTTGCGGGCTTCGCCGCACCCGTGAAGGTGACCTGCTCGGACCATAGCGGCCATCACGCGATCTACATCCAGCAATGGGACGGGACGAAATGGGTCCGCGCCTCGGATTGGATCGAGCCGATGCGCGACAAGGTTCGCCCGATGCTCGAGGCGGCGGCCAAGGACTACGCCGAGAAGAACACCGGCTGGCCGAAGCGCACCGAGCCCTGCGACAAGTCCTCGTGAACAACGCCTCTCCCGCGTCGCGGGAGAGGTCGAGTCGGCGAAGCCGACCGGGTGAGGGCGAACCACATGCGTCGGCATTGCCCTCGCCCTGACCCTCTCCGCCAGCAGGAGAGGGAGTATGGAGCCACCATGTCCACCGCCGCATCCAAGATCACGGCCGCCGCCAACGCCGCGCAGACGATCCTCTCGGTGAACAACATCGAGGTGATCTACGACCACGTCATCCTCGTCCTGAAGGGCGTGTCGCTCACCGTCCCCCGCGGCGGCATCGTCGCGCTGCTTGGGGCGAACGGAGCGGGCAAGACCACCACGCTCAAGGCGATCTCCAACCTGCTGCGCGCCGAACGGGGCGAAGTCACCAAGGGAACGATCGAGTTCGAGGGCGAGCGCGTCGACAAGATGACGCCGAACGATCTCGTGCGACGCGGCTGCATCCAGGTGATGGAGGGGCGCCACTGCTTCGGCCATCTCACGATCGAGGAGAACCTCCTCACCGGCGCCTTCACCCGGCGCGACGGCAACGCGGCCATCCGGCGCGACCTCGAGCTGGTCTACACCTATTTCCCGCGCCTCAAGCAGCGGCGCAGCTCCATGGCCGGCTACACCTCCGGCGGCGAGCAGCAGATGTGCGCCATCGGCCGCGCCCTCATGTCCCGTCCGAAGATGATCCTGCTCGACGAGCCCTCGATGGGCCTTGCGCCCCAGATCGTGGAGGAAATCTTCGAGATCGTGAAGAGCCTCAACGATCAGGAAGGCGTGTCCTTCCTACTGGCCGAACAGAACACCAACATGGCGCTCAAATACGCCAACTATGGCTACATCCTCGAAACCGGTCGCGTCGTCATGGACGGCCCGGCGCAGTCCCTGCGCGAGAACGAGGACGTGAAGGAGTTCTATCTTGGCATCGCCGAAGGCAACAGGAAGAGCTTCCGAGAAGTGAAGAGCTACAAGCGCCGGAAGCGGTGGCTGGCCTAGATGTCGAAGCTATGAAGGTTGTTCATCCGGGGCTGAGGTGTGAGGCTGGGGTTGCGAAGCCAACCAACCCCGACCGGAGCACCCGGATGAACGTTCACCAGCATGCCCGCATGACGGTCCATGGTCGAGCCCTTCTCGTGTCGCGCATCCGCCAGGAGGGCTGGCGCGTGAGGGATGCGGCTGGCGCCGCCGGCGTCTCGGAGCGAACTGCCTACAAATGGCTGGCGCGCTTTCGGGCCGGCGGCGAGCGGATGCTTCACGACAGGAGCTCGGCGCCGGCCCGGCCGCGTCGTCGCCTGTCGCCCGAGACCCTCGCCGCCATCGAGCGGCTGCGCCGCCAGCGCCTCTCCGGCCCGGCGATCGCCCGCCAGCTCGGCCAGCCGCGCTCCACGGTCGGCGCCGTGCTGCGCCGCCTCGGGCTCGGGCGCCGCGCGGCCATTGAGCCCAAGCCCCCGGTTGTGCGTTACGAGCGGGAGCGGCCCGGCGAACTCATCCATCTCGACACCAAGAAGCTTGGACGCATCGCCAGGCCAAGCCATCGCGTCACCGGCAACCGACGCGATCGGGTCGCCGGCACAGGGTGGGAGCACCTGCACGTCGCCGTGGATGACGCCTCGCGCCTCGCCTACACCGAGGTGCTGCCGAGCGAGCGCAAGGAGGACGCCGTGGCCTTCCTGTCCCGGGCGCTCGCCTTCTTCGCAGCCCACGGCGTCCGCGTCGAGCGCGTCATGACCGACAACGGCTCGGCCTACAAAAGCTTCGCCTTCCGCAACCGCCTGGCCGAGGCAGGCCTGCGCCATATCCGCACCAAGCCCTACACGCCCAGGACCAACGGAAAAGCCGAACGCTTCATCCAGACCAGCCTCCGCGAGTGGGCCTACGCCCGAACCTACCAGACCTCTGCCGAGCGAGCCCACGCCATGCAGCCCTGGATCACCGCCTACAACTCCACCCGACCCCACTCAGCCCTCGGCGGAAAACCACCCCTCAGCCGCCTGAACAACGTGCTTGGATTCGACACCTAGAGCAATGCGGCCGGCCGCGTTCATGCGTCTGCGGTTCTCTCGGACGCATCGTGACCGACGGCCCTGACCGACCCAACAATCGCCTTCAACGATGGCTGCGATGACAGAGTTCTTCGACCCACGCGAGACGCAGGATCCGGCCGCGCGCGAGGCCGACCTCTTCCGACGTCTGCCCGCCGTGATCGCAGCCGCGCTGAAGGCGCCCGCCTATGCGGAGCGGCTGAGGGGCGTCGATCCGCAGGACATCACGTCGCGCGAGGCCCTGGCGAGCTTGCCTGTGCTCAGGAAGGCGGAGCTGCCGGCCCTGCAGAAGGCCGATCCGCCCTTTGCCGGCTTCGTGCCGGCGCCGCTCTCCAGCTTCGGCCGGCTCTTCGCATCCCCGGGCCCCATCTTCGAGCCGGAAGGGCTCGATCCTGACCCCTGGGGATCGGCGCGCGCCCTTTACGCCATGGGCTTCCGCAAAGGGGAGGTGGTGCTCAACACCTTCAGCTATCACCTCGTCCCCGGCGGCTTCATCATGGACCTCGGCGCGCGGGCGCTCGGCTGCGTCGTCATTCCGGCCGGGCCGGGCCAGACGGAGCAGCAGCTCGACGTGATCGCCGCCTTCCGGCCCGCCGCCTATTGCGGGACGCCGGATTTCCTCAAGATCCTGCTCGATGCCGCCGAGAGGGCCGGGCGCGACGCCACCTCGATCAAGAAGGCGCTCGTCTCCGGCGCGGCGTTCCCGAAATCCCTGCAGGAGGAGATCAAGGCGCGCGGCATCCATGCCTATCAGGCCTATGCCACCGCCGACATCGGCGTGATCGCCTACGAGACCCCGGCGCGGGAAGGGATGGTCGTCAACGAAAACCTCATCGTCGAGATCGTGCGGCCTGGGACCGGCGAGCCCGTTCCCGTCGGCGAGGTGGGGGAAATCGTGGTGACCAACCTCGATCCGCATCACCCGCAGATTCGGCTCGCCCTTGGCGATCTGACGGCCGCGATGCCTGGCGCCAGCCCGTGCGGCCGCACCAATATGCGCATCCGCGGATGGATGGGCCGCGCGGACCAGACCACCAAGGTCAAGGGCATGTTCGTGCGGCCGGAACAGGTGGCCGAGGTCGGGCGGCGGCATCCGGAGCTGAAGCGCCTGCGCCTCGTCGTCACGCGGTCAGGGGAGGTGGACGCGATGACGCTGGCGGCCGAGGCCGCCCACCCGACGGACGCCCTGCGGGCGGCGGTCGCGGCCACGCTCCAGGAGGTGACCAAGCTCAAGGGGGCCGTCGATCTCGTGGCGCCCGGCAGCCTGCCCAATGACGGCAAGGTGATTGCCGACGAGCGCCAATACGACTGATCGCGCGGCTCACGTCGTCCATCGGAGCCGCCGCTCGAACTGGGCGCGGAAGCGTCGGAGGAAGCGCACCACCTCGTCCTCCTCGCCCTTGCTCTCGGCCTGCTCCAGCTCGGCGACTTCAAGCGCGAGGGCGATGGCCTGGCCGCTTGTGGCGTCGAGCGAGGCGATCGCCTTGCACAGGCACTGGAGCACGATTTCCTGCGCGCGCAGCCGCGCCTCAAGGAGCGCCAGCGCGCCGTCGCTGTCGATCGTCATCTGTGCCATCGCTGGGCTTTCCCGCACCCGGAGTCCCATTCTGGATCGGCGTTTCGCCGCTGTCAGCCGATTTTCCCCGGCCGGTGGCGGAAGGGTGAATCCCGACAGAGGATGACAGTCCCCGGCGCGGTTGATAAGCACGCGGCGACCACAGAAGCCGAGTTCATCGATGCAGCACGCCGATCTCGCCCGCACCATCGACGCCGCCTGGGAGGACCGGGCGAATGTGACTCTCGCCACCAGGGGACCCGTTCGCGAGGCCGTAGAGGAGGCGCTGAACCTCCTCGATACGGGAGCCGCCCGCGTCGCCGAGCGGACGGGGGAGGGCTGGCAGGTCAACCAGTGGCTGAAGAAGGCCGTGCTCCTCTCCTTTCGCCTCAATGATATGACAGTCATCAGGGGCGGTCCCGGCGAAGCGGCGTGGTGGGACAAGGTGCCCTCCAAGTTCGAGGGCTGGGGCGAGAGCCGGTTCCGCGCGGCGGGCTTCCGCGCCGTGCCGAACTGCGTGGTGCGCCGCGGCGCCTATATCGCGCCGGGCGTCGTGCTGATGCCGTCCTTCGTCAACCTCGGCGCCTATGTGGACGAGAACACCATGGTCGACACCTGGGCGACGGTCGGCTCCTGCGCCCAGATCGGCAAGAACGTGCACCTGTCCGGGGGCGTCGGCATCGGCGGCGTCCTCGAGCCGCTCCAGGCCAACCCCACCATCATCGAGGACAACTGCTTCATCGGGGCGCGCTCGGAGGTGGTCGAGGGCGTCGTCGTGGGCGAGGGGTCCGTGCTCGCCATGGGCGTCTTTCTTTCGGCCTCCACCAAGATCATCGACCGGGAGACCGGCGAAGTGTTCCGGGGCCGCGTGCCGCCCTACTCCGTCGTGGTGCCCGGAACGCTGCCGGGCAAGCCGCTGCCCGACGGCTCGCCGGGTCCGTCGCTCGCCTGCGCCGTCATCGTCAAGCGGGTCGACGCGCAGACCCGCGCCAAGACCAGCATCAACGAGCTGCTCAGGGACTGAGGACCGCCACACCGCTTGCCGGGTAGATACGAAGAACATATCTCCCCACGCGGGTGCGCCCGTTTCCCTCAAGCGTCGTGCTGCCTCCAGGCCTTCCGATCGCCGGGGAGGTCCTGACGAGCCCCATCCGCACCATCGATGCCGTGGCCCGCCCCTTCGGTCGGCGCGCGCGAGGGTGCACGCTGAAACGCTTGCCGAAATGCGGGTGACGCTTGCGGTCCTGGCCGGCATCGACAAGGAATAGGCCATGATGGACACCTCCCCCCTGAGCCTCGCCCAGGCCCTCATCCGCTGCCCGTCGGTGACGCCCGAGGAGGGCGGAGCGCTCACCGTTGTGGCCGAGGTTTTGGGCGACGCCGGGTTCGAGGTGCACCGGCCGGTCTTTTCCGCACCCGGCACACCGGATGTGGAGAACCTCTACGCGCGCTTTGGCGTCGGCCGCCCCTTTCTCCTGTTCGCCGGCCACACCGACGTGGTCCCTCCCGGGGACCCCGCCCGGTGGCGCCATGATCCTTTCGGCGGCATCGTGGAGGACGGGGAGCTCTTCGGCCGCGGCGCGGTCGACATGAAGGGCGCCGTCGCCTGCATGATGGCGGCGGCGCTACGGTTCCTCGACGCCCATCCGCAATTTGCCGGCTCGATCGGCTTCCTTCTCACCGGCGATGAGGAGGGGCCGGCGGTCAACGGGACGGTGAAGCTCCTCGAATGGGCGCATGAGCGCGGCGAGCGCTTCGACCATTGCATCCTGGGCGAGCCGACCAACCCCGAATCCCTCGGCGACATGGTCAAGATCGGCCGGCGCGGCTCGCTCACGGGTCACATCACGGTCCAAGGCAAGCAGGGTCACGTGGCCTATCCGCACCTGGCCGACAACCCCATCGATGGCATGGTGAGGCTGCTTGCTGCGCTCAAGGGCGAGCCGCTCGATCACGGCACCCAGCATTTCGATGCCTCGAACCTGGAGGTCACCACCGTCGACGTGGGCAACAAGGCGGCCAACGTCATCCCGGATCAGGCGCGCGCCACCTTCAACATCCGCTTCAACGATCGCTGGACGCCGGCGACGCTCGAGGCCGAGCTGCGGCGCCGTCTTGCTGCCGCGGCAGGCGAGCGGGTGCGCTACACGCTCTGCCTCGAGCCGACCAACGCCGTTGCCTTCCTCACGGCCCCCGACAGCTTCGGCTTCCTGATGGAGGCCATCGCCGCCGAGACGGGCCGCCGGCCCAAGCTCTCGACGACCGGCGGCACCTCGGATGCGCGCTTCATCAAGGCCTACTGCCCGGTGGTGGAGTTCGGGCTCGTGGGGCAGACCATGCACCAGATCGACGAGCGCGTGGCCGTGACCGACCTCGACCGCCTCACGGCGATCTATCGGCGGGCGCTCGGGCTCTATTTCTCAGGAGACTCGGCCTCGTAGTCGACGCCCACCAGGTAGAGGCCGGCGGCCGGCGCCATGGGGCCGCAGCGCGCCCGGTCGCGGGCGTCGAGGGCCGCGCGCAGGTCGGCCGCGCTCCAGCGGCCGCAGCCGACGAGCATGAGCGTGCCGACCATCGAGCGGACCTGGTGATGGAGGAAGGAGCGCGCGGACGCGGCCACGCGGATCTCCTCGCCGTGCCGGTCGACGTCCAGGCGGTCGAGGGTGCGAAGCGGGCTCTTCGCCTGGCACTCGGCGGCGCGGAAGGTGGTGAAGTCGTGCCGGCCGACGAGGATCTGGGCGGCTTCGTGCATGGCGACGGCATCGAGCGGCCAGGGCACGTGCCAGACGCGGTTGACGTCAAGTCCAGGGGGCGGGCGGCGGTTGAGGATGCGGTAGAGGTAGTGCCGCCTCAGGGCCGAGCGGCGGGCATCGAAGCTCTCCGGCACGACCTCCACCGCGAGGACGGACACCGGTTGCGGCCTGAGGTGGGCATTGGCGGCGTCGCGCACGGTGTCGGCGCGCCAAACCCGTTCAAGCGTCACATGCGCCACTTGGTGGGCGGCGTGGACGCCCGCATCGGTGCGCCCGGCGCAGTGGAGACGCACCGGATGGCCGGCGAAACGCTCGATCGCCTCTTCCAGCGCCTGCTGCACCGACGGGCCGTTGGCCTGCCGCTGCCAGCCGGAAAAGGGGGTGCCATCATATTCGATGACGAGCTTGTAGCGGGGCATAGGTCACGTGAGCGTCGTGCCCGAGGCGACGCGCCGGCCGCGCAGGAAGTCGGCCCCGCCCATCACCGGCTTTCCGGCCGGCTGCACTTGCACAAGTCGCACCGCGCCCTCGCCGCAGGCGATGGTCCCCTGCCCATCGAGCAGCGTGCCGGGGGCGCCCGCACCCTTGGCCTGCGCCGTGCGCAGCACTTTCACCCGCTCCCGGCCCTTGCCGAAATCCGCCTCGAAGAAGGCGCCGGGAAAAGGGGAGAGCCCGCGCACCTGGTTGTGGATGTGGGACGCGGCGCGCGTCCAGTCGATCCGCGCCTCGTCGTTGGTGATCTTGGGGGCGTAGGTGACGCCCTCGAAAGGTTGCGGGGTGAAGGCGAGGGCGCCGCGGGAGAGCGCCGCAAGCGCCCGCGCCATGAGGTCGGCGCCAAGGCGCATGAGCTCGTCGTGCAGCTCGCCCGCCGTCATGTCGGGGCGGATAGGGACGCGCTCGCACATGGCCACGGGCCCGGTGTCGAGCCCTTCCTCCATCCGCATGACGCACACGCCGCTCTCCTCATCCCCTGCCATGATGGCGCGCTGGATGGGGGCGGCGCCGCGCCAGCGCGGCAGAAGGGAGGCATGCAGGTTGAGGCAGCCCAGGCGCGGCGCCTCGAGGATGGGCTTCGGGAGGATGAGGCCATAGGCCACCACCACCGCCACATCGGCGTCGTGGGAGCGGAAGAGATCCGCCGCTTCCTCGCTGCGCAGGGTCTTCGGCGTGTGCACGGGCACGCCGAACCGTTCGGCCAGCCGATGCACAGGAGAGGGCTTGAGCTCCAGGCCGCGGCCCGCCGCTGCGGGCGGGCGGGTGTAGACGGCCACGACCTCGTGCCCGTGTCCCGCGATCTCGGACAGGGTCGGCACGGCGAAGTCGGGGGTGCCCATGAAGACGACGCGCAAGGTCATGGGCGGAACCCCGGGCCGAGCCCCGGCGCGATTCTCCTCTCCCCCCATGCGGGGAGAGGCCGACTCGGCGAAGCCGAGCGGGTGAGGGGGCGTTTCCGGATGCGCTCCATCCTGAAACGCCCCCTCACCCTCGCTTCGCTGTCGCTCCGCTCGCTCCGTCCGCCAGTCCGCGGACGGAGCCCTCTCCCCGCGCGCGGGGAGAGGAGGTGGGAGCGCTGCGGCGATGGCCTCACCCTGCCGCCTCGCGCTTGGCCGCCTTGGCGAACTTCTTCGTCACCCGCTCGCGCTTCAACCGCGAGAGGCGATCGATGAACAGCACGCCGTCGAGATGGTCGATCTCGTGCTGGACGCAGGTGGCGAAAAGCCCGTCCGCCTCGCGCTCGACCGTCTCGCCCTCCAGCGTCTGGTACGCCACCCGCACCCGCGCCGGCCGCTCGACCTCCTCGTAATAGTCGGGGATCGACAGGCAGCCCTCTTCGTAGACGCTCGTCTCCTCCGACGCCCAGGTGATCCGCGGGTTGATGAGGACGAGGGGCTGCCGCTCCTCGTCCTTCTTGGCGAGATCCATGACGACCACGCGCTTCATCACACCGATCTGCACCGCCGCGAGGCCGATCCCCGGCGCATCATACATGGTGTCGAGCATGTCCTGCGCGAGCGCGCGGATGTCATCCGTGATGGCGTCGACGGGCTCCGATTTCTCGCGCAGGCGCGGGTCGGGAAGGATGACGAGGGGTCGGATGGCCATGGCGCGCTGGAGATAGGGGAGAGCGGGGAAGGGGTCAAATGGGTCGCGCTTCGTTCGTGGACGAGCGCGCGGCCGCTCTCTTGGCCCTAACGCGCCTCAATCGCCGGCGTCATCCGGGCCGGACGCGCCCGGTGCCTGACCTGCGCCAAGCACCGTGAGAGCAACCCTGCGCTCCTCCTCGCCGCCCATGGCAAGAACACGCTCGAGATCTTCGAGGATGTCTCCTCGAGCGAAGGGGCGCACGCAGCGCCACAGTTCGGGGCTCACCGGCCGCCCCGCCGCCCAGCGCTCCCGGGCATAGTCCAGGAGCACGCGGGCAAGGTCGGCATTCGCCCGCTCGTCGAGCCCCTGGATCGGCGCGAGCTCGGACCCGATGAAGAGAGCCTTCAGGACCATCTGGTTCCAGGACGCCTCACCAAACATCTCGCGCGGATACGGGTTTCGGTGCGCAACCGCCTCGAAGATCGGCCTCACCGCGGAGCGCACGCCCTCGGCGGCGAGGGGCAAGAGTTCGCGACCGGCCGCGAACAGCGCCAGACCCCGCAGGAAGGCGATGCTTTCGCTCAGTTCGGCGGTTCGGTGGAGATCGAGCAGCCGCCGCGGAAATCCCGCCGGGTCCGCGGCCTCGGAGGCGAGGAGGAAGGCGATGCGGGCGGCCTGGTCCACGGTCAGTCCCGTCGGATCGAAGCCGGGGCGGAGCGCCGCCGCGCGCGCAAGATCCTCGTCCGTCAGGGAAAGATCGTTCTTGCCGAGCCGGCGGGAGGCAAGGCCGATCGCCCGCGCGAGGCTTCCGGCGTTGCTGCGCAGCTCGGCAAGGGTCTGCATGAACCAGGCCGCGGGCTCCGGACCGGCCGCGCGGCGGACCCATTCGACGAGGAGCGCGACCCGTTCGGCCGATGGCGCGAGGGAGCTCTTCAGGGAGGCTGGGTGCATCCTCGGCCTCATGTGCCGGGCACGAAGCGTTGCGCGACCCGGGTGGCGATATAGCCGCAGACGCACAGCGCCGCTGCACCGAGCGATGCCGGCGCAACCATGAGCGCATCGACGAGACAGATGCCGGCGATCAGCGCGGCGACGCCCGCGGGCACCGCGTCGGGGCGGGCGCGGCGGCGCAGCGTGTCGACGGCAAGCCCATCCGCGATGGCGAGCGCCAGCCACAACAGGGCCGCCGGCCAGGAATGGGGAAGGGCTGCGGCTCCGACGAACAGGGGCACGGCGAGCACCGCAAGCGGCCAGAGCCGCTCGATCCGGTTGAGGCTCTCCTGCTTCGCTGCATAGGTGAGGCCGATCACATGCGCGGCGAGGGCAATCCCGGCAACCCACACCGCCGCCGGCACCGAGCCGACGCTCGCCGCCGCCGCGCCCACATAGACCAGGAGGCGGCACAAGCTCATCACGACCGGGCTCAAGGGATTGCCCTTGTGATGCAGATCGTAGAACACGATCACGCCGCAGAGCGCGAGCCCCGCGACCAAAGCGGGAGGGCCGCAGAGCGCCGTCAGCACGAGCCCGGCGCCCAGAAGGCCGAAGCCGATCGCGAACACTGTCGCCGCAGCGATCGCGCCTGCGGGGATCGGGCGGCTCGGCCGCTCGCGAGCGTCGATCTTACGATCGAAGGCGTCGTTGAGATACATGCCGCCCACATAGAAGAGCGTCATCGCGAGCAGCGCGAGGGCGGCGCGCGGGCTGAGCGGATCGCCGCCCGCGAGCGCCGTCGCGGCGATGACGTTCGTCCACACGGTGGGGAGATTCGAGACCCGCCCGAGCCTAAGCAGCGTCCCGAGCGGCGCGGGCCCCGTCACGGTGGCGCTCATGGCGAAGTTCCTCCAGCACGAAAGACAGCTCGCGGGCGATATCATCGGCCTTGGAGCCGGTCTTGAGATCCTCGGGCAGCACGTCCCAGGTATAGGTCTCGACCTCCAGATGCGGCGCGAGCGGCGCCTCGCGCAGCGCCCGCAAGGTGGCCAGAAGCGTGTCCTGCGTCGTGCCGAGGGCGCCGAGCTCGGCGAGAAACACCGGCACGTGGCAATGAATGCGCCACTCGCCTTGCGCCTCGCCCCTGCGGAAGGCGTCGAAGGCTTCGGGCAGGTCCGCGTAGCGGGTCAGCCGCTCCCCCGCGCTGGCGACGACCTGGTGCAGGTAGATGCCGGTATCGAACGCCGCGAGGCGTGAGACGAGGGCGCCGGAGACCTGCGGCACGCGCAGGGCGGCGGAGAGCTGGATCTTGAACGTGGCGATGCCGGCGCGCCGCAGGCTCTCGATCGCGGCAACCGGGTCCTCGTATTCGACCGCGCCGTGACAGACATCGTAGCAGACGCCGAGATGGCGCCGCAGCGCCGGCTCCGCCTCGCCGTGCGAGAGCCCTGCCAGCTGCGCGAAGCGGGCGAGCGAGGCGGCCGTCAGCAGGTGCCGCTCGAAGAACGCCATCGTCTCGTCGACCGTCTCGAGGAGGCAGCAGGGCTCCGGCTCGAGGGCGAGCGCGACATGCCGTCCGTTCTCGCGCTGCAGGGCGACGAGATGCGCCGCCGCCCGAAGGAGATGTTCGACGACACGAGCGACCGCGCGCGGGTCGCGCGCGACGGGCTTGAAGCCGCCAGGCACCGTCGAGACGCTGCCGAAGCCGCCCTCCGGCAACAGGGCGGCGAGCACGTCCGCGGCATCCCGCGTGAAGCGGAAACGCGCGTGGCTGCTCCAGTCCGGCTCGTACACCTGCTCCTTGACGCGCGTGCCGTGGAAGGGGCCGAACGGAAAGGCGTTGAGCGTGAACACATGGGCGTTGAGCCGCGCGAGCTCATCCTTGAAGCGCGCCAGCGCCGCCGGCCGGCGAAGCTCCGCGGCGGCCATGCCGGAGAGGCGCAGCCCAAGGCCGAACGGGGCGTCGGGAGAGACCTTCGCCTTGATGCGCGGCACATGCTCGTCGAGGCTCGCGCGGATCTCGTCCCAGGTCTCGCCCGCATGGATGTTGGTGCAGTAGGTGAGCTCGGGCGCGCCGGGAAGCTCGGCTAAGCGCATGGCAAGGCCCTACGCCCGCCGCTCGGCGAGCCAGCCGACCGCATCCGCGATCAGCGCGTGATCCATGCGGTTCACTTCGACTCCATGCCCGATCGCGTCGATGAGGGTGACGGTGAGCTCGCCGCCGAGATGCTCCTGGAACTCGCGCAGGCCCTTGAGGATCGCGAGCTGTCCGTCGGCGTCGCGCCGCGCCAGCGCCTCCGACCACAGGTCGAATCCGAGCCGCCGCAGGAGGCGGTGCACGCGCTCATCCTCGCCGTCGGGCAGAAGCCCGCACAGCACCGCGTACCGGGTGTCGAGCGCGATGCCGATCGCCACCGCCTCGCCGTGGCTGACCTGATGGTCTGTGAGACTCTCGAGCTTGTGCGCCGACCAATGGCCGTAATCGAGCGGCCGCGCGGAGCCCGTCTCGAAGGGATCGCCGCCCTCTCCGATCTGGCGCATGTGAAGCCGTGCAGAGCGCTCGATCAGCCGATCGAGCGTGTTCGGGTGGAAGCGCGCCAGCGCGTCGGCGTTGGCCTCGATCCAGGCGAAGAACGCGCCATCGCGGATGAGTCCCACCTTCACCGCCTCGGCCATGCCGCCGCGCTTGTCGCGCGGAGCGAGGTGGTCGATGAAGGCCCCGTCGTTGATGATGGCAAAGGGCGGCGCGAAGGTGCCGACGAGGTTCTTCATGCCGAAGGCGTTGACCGCGTTCTTCACGCCGACCCCGCTGTCGGCCTGGGCCAGCACGGTCGTCGGCAGCCGCACATGCCGCACGCCCCGATGGAAGATCGCGGCGGCATAGCCGACGGCGTCGAGCACGGCGCCGCCGCCGATCGCGACAGCGAAGGAATGGCGGTCGATGGCGCGCGCCGCAAGGGCGGCGAGAAGCCGCTCGACGAGCTCGGGCCGCCTCTTCGCTTCCTCCCCGCCCGGCACGACGACGAGGTCGCCCTCGATCCTCAAGGCATCCGCGTGGGCGGCCGCATAGCGCTGGATCGCGCGCTGAAGGCCAGGCATCGCCGCCAGAACGCCGCTGTCGATGAAGAGCGCGAGACGGTGGCGCTTCGTCCCTTCGCGGCGGCGCAAGGCGTCGACGAAGGTCGGGTTCTCCGGGTCGAAGGCGTTGCGCGTAAAGACGACCGGGAAATCATACGCCACGGCGAAGCGCTGGACGTAGGCTTCGCCCCAGGCTGCTCGCCGACTGCGGTCAAGCAAGACGCACCCCCGGCTACGGACGGCATCGACGCCGAACCTTTAACGATCTTGCCCCTGAACGGAAGGCGCCGTCAATCGGTGCGACGGCGCCGCGGCGCCCCGCATTGACGCCTTGCCGAGCGGTCACAAGAATGTGCGTGAGGAAGGGCGCCCTCGCGACCAGTCATGCAACCCACCCTCGTGCTGCTCGCGGTCGGGCTGACGCCTCGCCATCTCGGCCCTCACACGCCGGCGCTGTCGCGCCTCGCCGCTTCAGGCGGCATGCGTCCGCTCGACACCATCACGCCGGCCGTCACTTGCAGCGTCCAGGCCAGCTTCATGACGGGGCTTGCGCCGGCCGAGCACGGCATCGTCGGGAATGGCTGGCTCTTCCGCGATCTGATGGAGATCTGGTTCTGGCGGCAGTCGAACCGGCTCGTCCGTGGCGAGAGGATCTGGGAGGCGGGCAAGGCGCGCGAGCCCGCCTTCACCTGCGCCAACCTGTTCTGGTGGTACAACATGGCCGCGAGCTTCGATATCGGAGCAACGCCGCGGCCGATCTACAAGGCCGATGGCCGCAAGCTGCCCGACTGCTACACCAAGCCGGCCGCCTTGCGCGACGACCTCACCGCGGAACTTGGCGCCTTCCCTCTGTTCCAGTTCTGGGGACCGGGCACCTCGATCGCCTCGAGCCGCTGGATCGGCGAGGCCGCCAAGCACGTGCTGGCGAAGCACCGGCCGACGCTGACGCTCGTCTACCTCCCGCATCTCGACTACGACCTGCAGCGCCATGGGCCGGACGACGCCCATCCGGCCGTCGCGCGCTCCCTGCGCGAACTCGACGACGTGGCGGGCGAGCTCATCGCTGCCGCGGAGCGGCAGGGCCTCGCGGTGATGGTGCTGTCGGAATACGGGATCATGGCGGTGGATACGCCAGTCCACCTCAACCGGGTCCTGCGCGAGGCAGGGTTCCTCGCCGTGCGCGAGGAGGATGGCGCCGAGCTTCTCGACCCGGTCGCGTCCCGCGCCTTCGCGGTCTGCGACCATCAGATCGCCCATGTCTATGTCGCCGACCAGGCCCTCAAGAAGCCGGTCGCGAAGCTCCTCGAAGCGGTCGGCGGCGTCGACGAGGTCCTGGACGAGGCGGGCAAGCGCGCCTACGGCCTCGACCATCCGCGGGCGGGCGATCTCGTGGTGCTCGCCGAGCGGAACGCCTGGTTCAGCTATTACTATTGGCTCGACGACAAGCGCGCCCCTGACTTCGCCCGCACGGTCGAGATCCACCGCAAGCCCGGCTACGACCCGGTCGAGCTGTTTCTCGATCCCGCGATCCGTTTCCCGAAGCTCGCCGTCGGCGCGCGGCTTGCGCGGCGGGCGCTCGGCTTCCGCACGCTCATGGACGTGATCCCGCTCGACGCCTCGCTCGTGAAAGGCTCGCATGGGCGCGTCACGGCGCGCGCAGAGGATGGTCCCCTCCTCGTCAGCTCGCGGCCGGCGCTCCTTCCGGAAGGAGCGGTGGCGGCGACCGCCGTCAAGCAGCTCATCCTCGATCACGTCTTCAGCCCGTGAGACGACGCATCGATGATCGCGCTCGCAATCGCGTGAAGCCGCTTTCAACTGCCGTAGAGGAAGCCTAGGATGCTTGCGGACCTTCGTCCCTTGCCGCCTCCCAGGCCACGCCTCTTTTTGGAGGCGGCCGAAGGTTCGAAAGGGAGGTACGCAGATGCACGCTCGATGGCTTGCCGCAGTGCTTGCGGGAACGGTGCTGAGTGCGGTTCCGGCGGTCGCTCAAAAGATTCCGGAGACACCGGCGGAGGTCGCCCGGCCGGGCGGCACCATCCCGGGCGCGCAGAAGATCGCGCTCGTCAAGGTGGCCGACGGTTTCAACGATCCGGTCGGAGTGTCGGTCGCCAATGACGGGTCGGGCCGCATCTTCGTCGTCGAGCGCGTCGGCCGCGTGAAGGTGGTGAAGGACGGGAAGGTGCTGCCCGAGCCCTTCCTCGACCTCACCAATTTCAACCCGCTCGGCACCGACGTGCAGACCGGCTTCGTCGAGCAGGGCTTATGGTCGATCGCCTTCCATCCGAAGTTCAAGGAGAACGGGCACTTCTTCGTCCACTATTCCTCGCTGCCGTTCAACGGCGCCTCGCTCGTCGTCCGCTTCACGGTCGATCCGAGGAGCCCGGACGCGCTCTCGCCCGAGCAGGTGACCAAGACCGGCAAGGTCCTGATGAACATCCCGCAACCCTACTACAACCACTATGGCGGCATGATCGCCTTCGGGCCCGACGGCAAGCTCTACATCGGCAAGGGCGACGGCGGCTGGGAGGGCGATCCGCTCGATGCCGGCCAGCGCCTCGACACGCACCTCGGCAAGCTTCTGCGCATCGACGTCGACGCGCCGGATGACGTCGCCTACACCGTGCCGAAGGACAACCCCTTCGCCCAGGCCGACAGGCCGCAGCTCATGTCGTTGTTCGGCATCTCGGAGCGGGACTTCGCGAAGATCAGGATCGGCGCCAAGCCCGAGATCTGGGCCTACGGCCTGCGCAATCCTTACCTGTTCCACTTCGACAAGCGGTCGGGCGACCTGTTCATCGCCGATGTGGGCCAGAACCATTGGGAGGAGATCAACTGGCAGCCCGCCTCCTCCAAGGGCGGCGAGAACTATGGCTGGCGCCACAACCAGGCCTCCCATTGCCATCCGACGACCGGGCCTGGCGAGAAATGCCCCGTCGTGGGCATTCTCCCCATCGCCGAGTACCCGCATGAGCAGCCCTATCCCGACGCTCCGAAGATGAAGGACGGGTTCGGCTGCTCGGCGCAGGGCCTCGGCGTCGCCAATTACGCCGGCTTCGACAAGGCGTATCTCGTCGGCGACTGGTGCACCGGACGGCTGTGGGGGATCGCCTGGGACAAGGGCGCCAACAAGTGGCAGATGCAGGAGCTGCTCCAGGCCCAGCTGCAATTCACGGCGGGCCAGGTGGACGAGGACGGCACGATCCTCGCCACGAACTGCTACTGCTTCTACACCGACGACAAGGGGCCGACGGCGAACCCGCCCGGCGCCCTCTGGCGCGTCGTTCCGGCCGACAAGGTGCCAAGTGGCGCCGAGGTCGCCAAGGTCGTCGCGAAGTAAGGGGACGCAGGAGGCGGAGCCGCGCGGCTCCGCCTCCGCTTTTTCCAAGAGAATGGGTGGGCGATGAGGGCAGGCGGGGCCGCGCTGTTCGGGTTGTGGGCCGCGTGCGTCGTGGCTGCGCCCGAGGCAAGATCCGACCCGGTCGTGTTCCGGCATGTCCTCGACAACTCGCCCCTGGAGGTGAAGCCGCGGCCGAACGAGGTCGAGACCGAGGCGGTGAAGCGCTTCAAGGAGACCGGGCAGAACCCCTACGCGGGCGAGGAGGCAGCGCTCGCCGAGGGCAAGAAGCTCTACCAGACGAACTGCCAGGCCTGCCATCTGCCCGACGGATCGGGCCGGATCGGGCCGAGCCTGATCGACGGGAGCTGGAAATACGAACGCGTCGCGACGGATGTGGGGATGTTCGAGATCATCTATGGCGGTGCCTCGGGCGCCATGCAGTCCTTCTCCCGTCGCGGCATGACGCAGGACCAGATCCTCAAGGTGATGGCCTATGTGCGGAGCCTGAAGAAGTCATGACCAGCCAAGCGAACGGAAACGGCGGCTTCGCCTGCGAGCCGGCCCCATCGAGCGAGACGTCCATCCCCTGCCCCTGCTGCGGGGGCATGCTCACGCCGGCGATGGTGCGCGAGATCGTCAGGGCGGCGCGCGAGGCCGAGGCAGAGCCCAAGGGGGAGGGCGCGGCGCCGTCGGCGCGGCTTGCGGCGGGCGCGATGGTCATCGATCCCCATGCGCATATGATCTCCCGCACCACCGACGACTACGAGGCCATGGCGCGGGCGGGCGTGGTGGCCGTGATCGAGCCGGCCTTCTGGCTCGGGCAGCCGCGCACGAGCGCGGGCACCTATCTCGATTACCTCTCGCTGATCGCCGGCTTCGAGCGCTTCCGCGCCGGGCAGTTCGGCATCCGCCACTACTGCACGATCGGGCTCAACCCGAAGGAGGCCAACAACGAGGAGCTTGCCGAGGCGGTGATGGAGATTCTGCCGCGCTTCGCCGTCAAGGAGGGCGTCGTGGCGGTGGGCGAGCTCGGCTATGACGAGCAGACCGCCCTCGAGGATCGCTATTTGCGCGCCCAGATCGAGCTCGCGAAGGACTACGAGCTGCCGATCATGGTCCACACGCCCCATCGCGACAAGAAGCGCGGAACGCTGCGCACCATGGACGTGCTCGCGGAGCACGGCTTCGATCCGGGGCGCTGCGTCATCGACCACAACAACGAGGAGACGGTCGAGGACGTGCTCGAGCGCGGCTACTGGGTCGCCTTCTCGATCTATCCCGAGACCAAGATGGGCAACGAGCGCATGACCGAGATCGTGCGGCGCTACGGTCCGGAGCGCCTGATCGTCGACTCGGCCTGCGACTGGGGCGTCTCCGACCCGCTCGCCGTGCCCAAGACCGCGCGCCTCATGGCCGAGCGCGGCATCGACCCGGAGGCGATCCGCGCCGTCACCTACGCCAACGCGCTTTCGGCCTATGGCCTCAACGGGGAGATGCGCGAGGAGCACTGGCTCGATCCGGCCCCCATCGATCAGCGCACGCTCTACCAGGGGAACTCGGTCCTGCGCGGCGGGCAGACGCCCGTGATCCGCACCCCCGGCCGTCCGGCCGACCTGCGCATCACCTGAGGGAGGGCCGCCCGGCCGTGCGCCGGCAGGGATACATGTCGGCGAGCACATCCTCGAGCACGGCGGGGACCGGCCGCCCCGCCGATCCAATGCGCGCCGCCGACAGGCGCAGCAGCACATAGTCGAGGAAGGCGACCGGGTAGCTCGTCATCGGCATGGGGCTGGGGATCAGGGTCATCGGCATGCAGACGGTGCGCCCATCCGCCATGCGACGCACGATCTTGATCTCGGCCTCGATGCGCTCGAAGCACTCCCGGACCGGCGCGGCCTTGCAGGACACGACGAAGTCATAGAGCGGCTCCGCGCGCGCAGGCGCGGCGCTGGCGACGAACATGAGGGCTGCGAGGAGGCGCCTCGAACGCGGGTCGCGCCTCCCGTGTCGGCGGGCTGGCGCGAGGGCGGACCGTTGCGATGGGTCCATGGCCGCTTGTTCACGGCGCGGCGCGGCGCGCGCTCGCCAGGGCCTGTTCGAGGACCGGGCGATGGTGCCGCAGATAGTGGTGAACCCAATAGGCGAAGGTCTCCGGCTCCCGGTCCAGCCTGCAAGCGAGCTCATCGAGGGTCATCGCGGCAAGGTCGACGATCTCGCGCGGGTTCGGCCGCGGCTCGCCCACGAGCCGGCCCACATACACGGAGACGATCTCGTTCTCCGCCATGTCGTTGTCGAACCGCGCCGCGTAGGCGGCCTGGAAGGCGCGGGCAAGCTTGGCGCGCACCCCCATCTCCTCGAACAAGCGCCGCTCGGCGCCCTTGATCGTCGCCTCGCCAGGGCGGGGATGGCCGCAGCAGGTGTTCGCCCACAGGCTGCCGGAATGATATTTCTCCGGGTGCCGCCTCTGGAGAAGGAGGCCGCCCTCGCTGTCCACGAGAAAGATCGAGAAGGCCCGATGAAGCAGGCCCTCGCGATGGACGTGCAACTTCTCCCCGGTGCCGATCCGGCGATTTCGCGGGTCGACGAGGATGACCCTTTCAAGATCCGCCATCGCTCCACCGTAGCACACCGCGCGGGCGGGCGACATCGGCCTGGCCCGTGAGGCGGGCAAGGTAGAGGCATCGCGCCGCCTTCGTGCGAACCGCTCGTCCTCATCGGCCCCGCCGTTCAGCCTCTTCTGCCGCGTCGATGTGGGGCGATGCGGCAGGGCGATCCTCGTTGGCGGCCCGCACCACCCCCTCGACCGGCAGGCTGATGGCGCAGCGAAGTCCGTCGGGTTCGTAGCGCAAGGAGGCTTCCCCGCCGAGGTCGTAGGCGAGGGTCCGTTCGAGGAGTTCGGTTCCGAAGCCGCGCCGTCGGGGGCCCGGGTTCGGAAGCTTCACGCCCGTCTCCGTCCAATGGATGAGGAGCCGTGGGCCGTGCGGGGCGGCGTCCTCGACGGTCCAGTGCACCTCGAGGCGTCCGCTCTTCGTGGAGAGCGCCCCGTATTTCACCGCATTGGTCGCGAGCTCGTGGAAGGCGAGTCCGAGCGTCTCCGCGGCCTGGGGCTGCAGGCGCACCTTGGGGCCGCCAAGGGCTCTCACCTGGTCGCCCTCATGGGCGCCATGTCCCAGGAGCTCGTCGGCGATCAGCATCTCCAGGTCGATCCCGGCCGTGGGGTCGCGGGTCGCCGCGGCCTGCACGCGGGCGAAGGCGTCGATCCGTCCGTCGAGATTCATGGCGTAGTCCTCGACGGACTCGCTCGTCGCGGCCGTCCGGCGGGCAATGGAGCGCACGATGCCGAGCGTGTTGCGCACGCGATGCTGCAGCTCCGCCAGCAGCACCCGCGCCTGGGCCTCGCTGCGGCGGAGCGCTTCCTGGGCGCGCGTCACGGCCGTGATGTCCGTGAAGGTCATGACCGCGCCGCCGATGTAGTTGTCGACGCTCCGATAGGGCAGGACACGAACCATGTAGCGCGTCTGGGACGTCGGATTCCTCACTTCCCGCTCGACCGCGCCGAGCGTTCGCAGCACGCGCTTCACGTCCTCCTGCAGCTCGTCATAGGCCACGCGCGACTTGATGTGGGCGATCGGACGGCCGATGTCGCTCTCGATGAGGTGGAAGACCTCCGTGACGGCCGGGGTGAAGTTCATCACGCGCAGGTCATTGTCGAGGAAGATCGTCGCGATCTGCGTGCTTTCCAGAAGGTTCTTCAGGTCGCTGTTCGCCCGCCCGAGCTCCTGGACGCGGTGGGCCAGCTCCCCGTTGACGGTGGTCAGCTCTTCGTTGACGGACTGCAATTCCTCCTTCGAGGTCTCGAGCTCCTCATTGGCCGACTGCAGCTCCTCGTTCAGGGACTGGTATTCCTCGTTCGAGGATTTCAGCTCCTCATTGGTGCTCTCCAGCTCCTCCACCGTCGCCTGCAGGCGCTCATTGGTCGTGCGCAGCTCCATTTCGAGCTGCTGGATCCGTTCGTCCTGGATAAGGGATGCGTCCGACGTCCCGCTGCCATTGGGGTCGGGCAGGGTCGGGCCGTCCTTGAAGAGGACGAGGAAGCTGCGTGCCTGTCCCGAGCTCTCGGGAATCGGTTCAACCACGATGTCCACCAGCATGCGGTGCCCGTTTAGGCTCAGGCGGAGATTGCTGGCCTGCTCCGCCGCGTTGTGCTCGACCGCCCTGGCGAGGGTCGAGCGCAGGTCGAGACGCAGATCGGGATGGACGAGGTTGAGCAGGTTCAGGCTCGCCACGCCGCCCGACGGCTCGAGAAAGCGCCCGGTCCGTCCCGAGAAGTGCAGCACGTTGAACGCTTCATCGACAATGACATAGGCGGGAGCGTAGCGCTCGACGATCCTCTCGGCGCGAAGGGCGAGCGCCGACTCCACGGCACGGGGCCGAACCGGCAGGGCTTGCGTATCGGCGACCTTGCGGTCCACCGCGGTGAACGGAAGGTCGGGAAGAATGCGAGTGCCCACATCCAGCCGCTGGAAGATCCGCGACCGGCTCTCGACGGGAGCGAAGAGGGCAGGGTGCCGGGACACGTTCTCGGCGTTGCCGAGGAACAGGAAGCCTCCCGGCTTCAACGCGAAATGGAACAGAGGGATGACCCGGCTTTGAAGGTCTGTGTCAAGATAGATCAGCAGGTTGCGGCAGGAGATGAGGTCGAGCCGGGAGAAGGGGGCGTCCTTGACGATGCTGTGCTGGGAGAAGATGCACATCTCGCGCAGCTCCTTGGCCACGCAGTAGGTGTTCCCTTCCTTGATGAACCAGCGGGCGAGCCGCTCCGGCGAGACGTCCTTGGCGATCGCCGCCGGGTAGCGGCCGGCACGCGCGATTGCGAGAGCACGGCCGTCGAGATCGGTCGCGAAGATCTGCACCTGGGGCACCTGGTCGAGGAGCGCCATGCGCTCGCGCAGGAGGATGGCGAGGGAATAGGCTTCTTCGCCCGTGGAGCAGCCGATGACCCAGATCCGGACCGAGTCGGCCCGTCCCTTGCCCTCGAAGATGCGCGGGATCACCTCGCGTTCGAGGACTTCGAATTCGCGCGCGTCGCGAAAGAACTGGGTAACGCCGATGAGGAGGTCGTTGAAGAGCAGCTGGGTCTCGTCTGCGCGATGGCGGAGGACATCCACGTATTGTTCAAGGGAATCGACCTCCATCACCTGCATGCGGCGCTGCACGCGCCTCAGGAAGGTGCCTCGCTTGTAGCCGTGGAAGTCGTGGCCGGTCCTGTTGCGCAGGATCGTCGCGATCCCGGCGAGCGCAGCCGCCACGTCCGGCGCATCGGGATCGAGCGCGCGGCTCGGGTGCCGGGCAAGCTTCGCGACGTAGAGGGCCGTCCGCTCCGCGAGCTCCTCGGGTGGAAGGAAGAAATCGGCAATGGCGGCTGGGCTGCTGCTCGCCGCCAGATCGTCCAGGTGGCCGTCGACCCGTCCGGCGAGGGTAAGCCCGCCGGCCTCCTTGATGGCGGCGACGCCGAGCGTTCCGTCGCCTCCGACGAGGGGGAACAGGACGACGATCGCACGGCTGTCCTCCTGCCGCGCCAGGGACAGGAGGAAGCTGTCCACCGTTCCGCGCTCGCCCGGGGCTTGCTCCGCCGGACGGGTCTGGAAGCGGCCGCCTTCGACTGTGACGATGGCGTTCGCGGCGGGCAGGTAGACGCGACCGGCTTAGAGGGGCGCGCCATCCGCAATCGGGGTGAGGTCGCGGCCGGCCCCTCTGAGCTTCTCGCGGAAGTGCTCCTCGTCCAGCGCCTCTCGGTTCTGGAGGATGATCACCACGCAGCACTGTTCGCCGAGGTGGAACGCCTCGAGGAACCGCTCCACGGGGTCCGCATCGGCTGCCGACGCGCCGACGGCGACCACCACGCCCGGCGCTGTCGTCTTGTGGTCAGGCATGCCCTTGTCTCGCATTACTCATCCTGTCCGCCCTCGTTGCCCGAGGGCTGGGGAGGCGCCATCGAGAGGAGGACGGCCCGCCGGATCGTTTCGGCGTAGTGTCGATACTCCTTCGCGCGCTCCTCGTACATTTCGGCGACGGCCTGCCTGCCGGCGGCCCGCCCGTCCCTGGACAAGCGCTCGACCAGCTCCGCGCGCTCCTCGATGATCCGCAGGGCGACACGCAGGGCCTCGTCCACCGCATGCTCCTGCTCCTTCGCCAGGACGTCGGCGGTCATCGCGTGCCCGACCTGGCAGCGGAAGCGAGGCGGCTTGCTGCCGCGAATGGCGGAGAGAGCCCCGCCGCAACTCGGGCAGGTGAGCACCGCAGGATCGGCGAAGGCGCCGATCACGTTGCTGTCGACCCGTTCGCCGGCGGCGATGGCGACCTCGAGCTTGATGTCCGGCGGCACCGGCAGGCCGGGGCCCGCCGGCTCCCGGACGAGGTCCGACAGGAGATCGCCGATGCGCGCGCTCGGCATGGCCATGTCGATGCTCACGGTCGTCATGGCGCTGCGCGGCATCTCGTCCGCGACCGCCTCGGCCGGGTCCTGGACGAGGGCAAGGCCGCCACAGCGCTTGATCGCGTCGAGGCCCGAGACGCCGTCGTTCATGAGCCCGCTCAGCAGGACGCCGATCACCCGCGGCCCGTAGACCGCCGCCGCCGAGCGGAAGAGAGGATCGATGGCGGGCCGGGCCATGTTCTCGCGGGGGCCGCGCCCGAGCCGGATCCGGCCCTCCGAGACGATCAGGTGATGGTCGGGAACGGCGAGATAGACATTGCCCTTGGCGATGGGCATGCCGTCGGCGGCCGGGTGGACCGGCAGGGAGGAGGAGGCCGAGGCGACGGTGGTCAGGAGGCCGAGGCTGCGCGCCGGGATGTGAAGGACGATGAAGACGGCGGCCGGCAGATCGGCCGGCAGCGCCCCTAGGATGGCCTTGAGCGGCGCGGTCGCCCCTGAAGACCCGCCGATGACGACGATGTCGCGATTGCTCATCAGAGCTACTCCTTGCGCGAGACCCCGCAGGAACAACAGGCAGGCCTTCGCGTTCCCTTCGGCACGACCCGGGTCCCGGACAACGCGCGGAGGGCGGCTCGGGTGCCGCCGAGGGCCGATCGCGGCTCTTCATGCGGCCCTCAGGGCGACGTTCCTGAGCGCTTCGAAATCAGGAATGGCGAGGTTCCTGCCCTTCCAGACAATGAGGCCCTGGTCGCGAATCGCCTGGACGGTGCGGTTCACATGCACCGTGGTGAGGCCGGTGGCGTCGCCGAGCTGCTCCTGGGTGACGGGGCAGTCGAAGGAGGCGCCGTTGGTCAGCCCGACGGCGGCGAGCCGAACGTAAAGCTCGCACAGAAGATGGGAGATGCGCTCGATCGCCTGCCGCCGGCCGAGGTTGGTGATCCATTCCCGCGCGATCGCCTCCTCCACGATGGCATTCCAGGCGAGCGCCCGCTCCAGGCGCGCGCTGTTCGCGATGAGCTCCGCCAGCGAATCGCCCGGGATCTCGGCGACGCGCAGGGGCGTGAGGGCGGCGATGGAATGGTCCATCTCGCGGACGATGGTCATGCGCAGGTCGCACATGTCGCCCGGGATGAGGAAGGCGCTGATCTGGCGCCGCCCGTCGGGCAAGGACTTGTAGCGATAGGCCCAGCCGTCGAGGATGAGGTTGAGGTGGCGGGGCGGGTCGCCCTCGTGGACGATGTCTTCCTTCGGCGACAACAAACGGATCTGGCGGCTGGCCACCTGCTCCAAGGCCCGCTTGTCGTCCGTCGAGAGCTCGGTGAACTGCTCCAGTTTGCGGATCAGGTGTATGGCCATCATTCCCCCGCGGGAGCATTATACATGCTTTCGACACCACTCCTTAACCTGGGTTGTTTGCGGATCCTCAAAGGCAAGCCTAACAAGGGGACGGAGCGTCACCGGGAGGTCGTGATGCGCGATGCGGAAGGCGAAAGGGCGCTCGCCGAGCGCCGTGTGCTGATCGTCGAGGACGAATACTTCCTCGCCGACGACATGGCGCAGGCGCTGGCCGGGCTCGGCGCCGAGGTGGTGGGGCCGGTGCCGACCGAGGACAAGGCGCTGGCGCTCATCACGGGAAACGAGCCGCTCGATCTTGCCGTGCTCGACATCAACCTCAAGGGCAAGACCGTCTTTCCCGTCGCCGAGGCGCTGCGGGCGCGCGGCGTGCCCTTCGTCTTCGCGACGGGCTACGCCGCCGTGAGCGTGCCGGCCGAATTCAGGAACGTGCCGCGCTGGGAGAAGCCCTTCGACCCAGAGGATCTGGCCGAGGCCCTGTCCGGGATGATCACGACGCCCACCGCCTGACAGTGACCTAGAGTCTGTTATGGACTGAGGGTGCGGCTATGGTGCGGGCATGATTGCTCGCAAGTCTTATCCCTCGGACGTTTCGGATGACGAATGGGCGCTGGTTGCGCCCTATCTTGCGCTCTTGCCTGAGGCGGCGGGGCAGCGGGAGCACTCGTTGCGCGAGGTGTTCAACGGGCTGCGCTATGTTGTCCGCAACGGCATTGCCTGGCGGGCGATGCCGAATGATCTGCCGCCTTGGGCGGCCGTGTATCAGCAGGCGCAGCGCTGGCTGCGGGCCGGTTCGTTCGAGGCGCTCGCCCACGACCTGCGCGTGCTGTTGCGGGTGGCGGCCGGGCGCCCGCCCGCACCCTCGGCCGCCATCCTCGACAGCCGGACGCTGCGCTCCACGCCCGAGAGCGGCCACCGCGCCGGCTATGACAGCGCCAAGCGCAAGAAGGGCTCCAAGCTGCACCTGGCGGTCGACACGCTCGGCCACCTCCTGGCCCTCCACGTCACCCCCGCCACGGCGGACGACCGCGCCGAGGTCGGGCGCCTGGCCGCCGCCGTGCAGCAGGCCACCGGCAACAGCGTCGAGATCGCCTTCGTTGACCAGGGCTATACCGGCGACAAGCCGGCCGCGGCCGCCAGCGAACACGGCATCGCCCTGGAGGTCGTGCGCCTGCCCGAGGCCAAGCGCGGCTTCGTCCTCCTGCCCCGGCGCTGGGTCGTCGAGCGATCCTTCGCTTGGGCCACCCGCTGCCGCCGCCTCGTCAAAGACTACGAGCGCCTGCACACAACCCTCGCAGGCCTCCACGTCGTCGCCTTCGCTTGCCTCATGCTCCGTCAAGCCGCAGAACTGGTCCATAACAGACTCTAGTGGAGGGAGAGCCTCCCCGCTGCGTTCCACCCCCGCCAGCCGGCGGTGCGCAGGCCGCCCTCGCCCGCGAAATCGGCAAGCTCCTGGAGGGCGATGCGGGCGCGCTCGGTGTTCTCCGGGCTCGGATCGAGCAGGGCGCGGGACACCTCGTGGAATGCCCGGTGCCATTCCGGCGCGTCGAGGCAGTAGCCTTCGAGGCCCCGGTTCAACGCCTGCAGGCCCTCGCGCAAGGTCCTCACCTCCCGCCGGCTGATCACCCCGTCCGAGGTGAGGACGCAGAACACCACCGGCTGTGCAAAACGACCATCCTGCATGGCAGCGGCCTCCCGACGCCCGTTAACGTATGTTAACGGCGACGGTTCCGAGGGGGCTGGCTGGCCGCAGGGGTCGGCGCACCGGGTCAGCGCTTGAGCGACTGCTCGATCGCGTTCAGGTGGTCCAACATCAGGCTCAGCGTGACGCGCATGGTCGCCAACGCCCGCTCCGCCAGCTCGGTCGACTGGCCCCGCGCCTTGGCGCGGCTGATGTTCTGTTCGAGCGCGGTGATCCGCCGCTCGCCGTCGCGGGCGTGCCAGCGGGCAAGCCGCAGGTCGGATGGGGTGTAGGTCATGGGATTGGCCTGGCAGGCGGCAGTCGGCAGGGCGCCGGCCGTCCTCTCCGTGCGTGCGGCAACGCTTTCACGGCGGCATGGTTCCGGCTCGCCTGTCGCCCTCCCGCGCAAGGCCGTCCGTGCGGCGGCAGGGAATCTCGCGCTACGCTCAATCCAGGTGAATGAGGTGCCGACGGAGCCGGGTTAAGGTGGCGCGTCGCATGGGCGATGGCGCTCCCATGGTCTTCCTCCAGGCTGATGAGCGCCTCTCGCTGATGATCCGATGCTCCTCGCTCCTCGCCCCTGCGCATCCTGGCCGGCGTTCTCCCTTTCGGCCGGCCAGGAAGGAGGCCCCGCCGGACACCCGGCGGGGCCTCTTCCCATTGCGGCGATGCTCCAGCGCGTTCCAGGAGTCGGGAGGCGAGGAGGGGGTCAGCCGTTCGGCGATCAAGACGGACGAGGTCATCGCGGGCCTTAGACCATGACCGGGCGCTCCTCCCGGGGTGGGGCGAGACCGTAGAAGCGCGCGGCGGCGCCGCCGAACAGGGCGGACTTGTCGGGTGGAGCGAGAGCGGCGACGAGGCGCGCGCTCGCCTCCCGCCAGGCGTCGTAGCCGCCCGCGAGAAGGACGACCGGCCAATCGGAGCCCCACATCAGCCGATCGGGGCCGAAGGCCTCGAGGAGGACGGCGACGTAAGGCCTGAGCCTGGCCTCGTCCCAGTCCGGACCGGCCTCGGTGACGAGGCCCGAGAGCTTGGCGAAAGCGCCCGCGGCGGCGAGCGCCAGCATATGGGCGGCCCAGTCCCGGAAGTCCGCGTCGCCCGGCGACCACGCCCCGATGTGTGGCTTCGCCCCATGGTCGATCACGATCGGCAGGCCGGGATGGCGCTCCACGAGCCGGAGGAGCACGGGCAGATGCCGCGGCTTGACGAGGGCGTCAAAGCGAAGGCCGCATTCCGTCACGGCCCTGAGCGCCGGCGCCACGTCGGCGCGCAGGATCCAGGCGTCGTCGGCAAGGTCCTGGAGCATCGGCCGCAGGCCCTTGACCAGCGGCTCCTCGGCGCGGGCCGCGATCCGGTCGGGAGCGTCTTGGGCGGCAAGGTCCACCCAGCCGACGACGCCGGCGACGAAGCCGCATCGCCTGGCGACGGCGAGCATGTAGTCGGTCTCCGCTTCCGTCGGGGCCGCCTGCACGAGGACGGTCCGCGCGATCCCGTGCCGGGACAGATGCGGGAGGAGGTCCGCCTCCTCGAAGTCGCGATGGATCGGTGCGAGCTCCGGGGTCAGCCAGCCGTAGTCGGCGCGTTCGAGACGCCAGAAATGCTGATGGGCGTCGATCATCGTCATGGCGTCGGCGCCTCGGGATCGAGCAGCCCTTCCGCCTTGAGGTCGGCCCAGAAGGTCGCCGGCACTACGGTCGCAAAAAGCCTCATGGTCGCCTCCACCTCCGCGGCCGCCCGTGCGCCCACGATCACGGACGCCACGGCGGGATGGGCGAGGGGGAACTGGAGCGCGGCCGCCGCGAGCGGGAGGTGGTGGCGCGCGGCGACCGCCGCCAGTGCCGACACACGCTCCAGGATGGGAGCAGGGGCCGGCTTGTAGTTGTAGGTGGCGCCGGGAACGGGCCCCGTCGCGAGGATGCCGGAGTTGAAGGCGCCGCCGACGATCAGCGAAACGCCGCGTCGCTCGCACGCGGCGAGGAGGCCGCCCGCCAGCGGCTCCTGCTCGAGCAGCGTGTAGCGGCCGGCGAGGAGGAAGCAGTCGGGATCGGCATCGCGCAGGAAGTCGGCGCAGACGCGCCAGTCGTTGACGCCAAGGCCGATGGCGCGCACGACCCCTTGCGCGCGCAAGTCCGCCAGCGCCGGATAGGCCCCTTCCAGGGCCTCGCGATAGCGGCGCGGCTGCTCGGCCGCGTGCGTATCGACGCCGATGTCATGGATGTAGACGATGTCGACCCGGTCGAGCTTAAGCCGCGTCAGGCTCTCCTCAAGCGAGCGCCGCGCCCCGTCGGAGGAATAGTCGTAGGCGATGGCGTAGGGCAGCACGTCCGCATAGGCGCCGCCGTCGACGGGTCCCTCCGTCGGGACGAGCCGCCGGCCGACCTTGGTGCAGAGGACGAAGGACGCGCGCGGCTTCTCCCGCAGGAAGGCGCCCATGCGCTGCTCGGAGCGCCCGTGCCCGTAGAAGGGGGCGGTGTCGAAGAGGCGAAGGCCCGCCGCCCACGCCGCTTCGAGCGTGCTTTCGGCCTCCCCCTCGGAGACGGCCGAGAAGAGATTGCCGAGGGGCGCGCCGCCGAGCCCAAGCGTGGTGACAGCGAGGCCCGTCCGTCCGAGCGGCCTGGTGGCGAGCGGAGTCATGGGGAGAGGATCACGCCCTTCTTCAGAATGATGTTGCCGTAGGCGCGGGGTTCGCCCGTCGCCACCACCGCGAAGGCGCCTCGCGCGCGCTCGTAGAAGGCAAAGCGCTCGAGGCTCTCGATCGGCACGGCGCGTCCCTCCGCGCGATCGAGAACCATCTGGAAGTCGCGCACGGGAGGCGGAACGGCGTCCGGATCGCCCACGACCTGCATGACGGCTGCGGGCTTGCCGACGAAGCTGTCGAGCGGCAGGACGGAGAGGATCGCTTCCAGCGCCCGCGGCCCCGGCACGCCGGGCAGCCGCAGGAGCGGCCGGGATCCGGCGACGGCCTCGGCGGGGAAATTCGCATCGGCGAGACAGATCTCGTCCCCGTGCCCCATGGCGGCGAGCACGCGCAGGAGGTCCGGCGCGAGGAGGGGATCGATGCCCTTCAGCACGGCGCGCGCTCTACCCTCCCCCCGGAGGGGAGGGCCGACTCGGCCGAAGGCCGAGCGGGGCGAGGGGCGTCGGCATAGGGCTCTCCGACGAAGAATAGCGCGCTGTACACGAGTCGCAGAGCCGTGATGCGGGATGGTACCTCGACCTTTCGACCCCCACCCCCAGCCCCTCCCCTCAAGGGGGAGGGGAGATGCGGCGCCTCGCGGATTGCGCCCATCCTCATCCTCCCTTCACCGCGCCGGCGGTGAGCCCGGCCACGATCTGGCGTTGCGCGAGCACTGTGAGGATCAGCACCGGGGCGGTGACGATGAGCGCCGCCGCCGCGAGCGGCCCCCAGCTCAGCTGCTCGAAGGACAGCATGTTGTAGACCGCGACCGGCAGGGTGCGCGTCTCGCGGCCGGCCAGCACCACGCCGAAGACGAAGTTGTTCCAGGAGAAGATCACGGCGAGGATGAAGGCCACCGTGATGCCCGGCCGCGCGATGGGCAGCGCCACGTGGCGGAACACCTGCCAGCGGTTGGCACCGTCGATCACCGCCGCTTCCTCGAGCTCCATCGGCGTCGTCTCGAAGGCCCCGATCATCACCCAGATCACGATCGGCACGGTGATGACGAGGTGGGTGATGATCTGCGGTACGAGAGTGCCCATGAGGCCGAGCCATTGGAAGAGCAGGAAGAGGGGGATGAGGTAGGAGAGACCGGGCGTCATCCGGGCGATGAGGATCACCACCGCCGCCTTCGTCGCCTTCATCCGCGCGATGCCGTAGCCCGCCGGCACGCCGATGGCGAGGGCCAGCGCCGTCGCCGCGCCCGTCACGATCAGGCTGTTCATGAAGAACAGGCCGAAGCGGTTCGACTCGAACACGCCGACATAGTTCTTCCAGGCGAAGCGCTCGGGGATGAGGATCGGCGGATAGGCGGCGTTGTCGACCTCGAACTTCAGCGACAGCGACAGCATCCAGAGGAAGAACAGGATCGCCGGCGAGACCATGAGTGCCACCGCGAAGGCGAGCCCGACGTTCTGGAGGGCGCTGCGCCGCATCACACGCCTACCCCGATGTCGGCCCACTTCGAGCGCTGGCGGAGATAGAGGAGCAGGAGCGAAAGCACGATGATCAGGGCGAAGAAGACGACGGCGATCGCCGAGCCGTAGCCGACGTCGTAATAGGCGAAGGCGACGCTGTAGAGATAGAGGTTGATGGTCTCCGACGCCGTGCCCGGCCCGCCTTGCGTGATGGCGTAGATGATGTCGAAGCTCTTGAGCGCATCGATGGTGCGGATGATGACGGCGACCATGAGGAAGGGCGCGATCATCGGCAGCGTGATGTAGCGGAACTTCTGGAAGGCACCGGCGCCGTCGATCTCGGCGCTCTCGTAAGGTTCGAGCGGAATGGCCGCGAGGCCGCCGAGCACGATGAGCATCACGAGCGGCGTCCACTGCCAGGTCTCGACGAGCACCAGAGACGGGATGACCGAGGCCGGATGGAAGACCCAGGCCTGGGGTCCGATGCCGACAAGCGAAAGGAGATAGTTCAGCACCCCGAGCTGCGGGTGGAACATCATCGTCCACACGAGCGCGATGGCGACCGGCGTCGCCATCATCGGCATGACGAAGACGCCGCGCATCAGCCCGCGCAAGGGGAAGCGCTGGTTGAAGATCAGCGCCGCGAGGGTGCCGAGCAGCAGCGGCGCGACGACGGCGAGGGCCGTGTAGAGGAGCGTGTGCCAGGCGGCTTCGGCGAAGCGCGGGTCCGTCCCGAGGCGGAGGTAATTCTGCAGGCCGACGAAGCTGTGCGCGCCGCCGATGCGCCACTCGTGCAGGCTCATCCACAGGGTAAAGGCCCAGGGGAAGACAATCACCGATCCCACCACGACGATCGCGGGCAGGACGAAGGGCCAATAGGAGACGCGCGCAATGTCCCGCGCCGGCGGCGCGGCGTTCGCATCAGCGATGAGCGCAGGCTGTTGCTCGACGAGGATGGTCACGTGTTCTCAGTCTCGTGTCACAGGGAATGAGCGGTTCAAGCTGCACATCTCCTCTCCCCGCGTGCGGGGAGAGGGTCGAGGACCCTTGTCGGGTCCGAAGCAAGCGAAGCCGAAGGCGAAGCGGCGGTGAGAGGGCGTGTCCGGTTGCGCTCCATCCTGAAACGCACCCTCACCCGGCCGCCGCTACCGCGGCGATGAGACCTCTCCCCGCGGCGGGAGAGGGGAAGCTCACGCCTTCTCGCTGCGCTCCAGCACCGGCTTGAACTGCTCGGTCGCCTTCTTGAGCTCCGCGGCTGGGTCGGCGCCCGAGAGGGTGTTGGTGAGTGCGATGCCGATGATGTCGCGGAACTCCGTGACCGGGATGACCACCGGCAGCCCGAGCTTCGAAATCTTCGCGGATTCGGCGACCGCCTCGGTCCAGGCGGCCGGCATCTTCACGCCCTTGCGCACCTCCGGATCGCCCAGCACCGAATGGCGGAAAGGCACGCCGCCGCCGGCTTGAAGCAGGCGCGCGCCCATGAGCTTCGACACCGCCCACTGGCAATAGAGATAGGCCGCTTCCTTGTTCTTGCTCGCGGCGGTGACGCCGATGCCGTCGCCGAAGGTGGCCGAGGCTTGGGCCTTGGGGCCCTTCGGCATCACGCCGTAGCCGACCTTGCCGACGACGCGCGACTTCTCCGGATCCTCGAGCGGCGGGGCGAAGCCGACGCCGTCGAGCCACATGCCGATGCGGCCCTGCAGGAAAGCCGACTGGCACTCCGACCAGTTGAAGCCCGCGACGCCGGGAGGCGCGGCCTTCGTGAGCAGCCGCTGATAGAGCTTCGCCGCCTCGACAGCCTCGGGCGAGTCGGTCAGGAGATTGCCACTCGCGTCGAGGAAGTCGCCGCCAAAGCCGTGCAGGAAGCTCGACCACACGGGCACATTGGCGTTCTTCAACCCGCGCGCCACGAACCCGTAGATGCCTTCCTTGGGATCGGTGAGCGCCTCCGCGGCCTTGACCAGATCCTCGAAGGTCTCGGGATAGGAGAGTCCCTTCTTCGCGAAGAGGTCCTTGTTCCAGTAGATGATCCAATAGTCGACCGAGAAGGGCAGGGACAGCATGCGGCCCTTCTCGTCCTTGGCGTATTGCAGCCCGGCGGCGGAGAAATCGCTTTCCACGAGTGAGGCTTCCGTGAGGCTCGGGTCCTTCATGAAGCCGGAGAGATCGGCGAGCCAGCCCGCCTTCTCGAACTGCCGCTTCTGCACGTGATAGCTCATGTGGATCACGTCGAAGCTCGGGCGGCCGGAGGTGAGCTCGATGACCGCCTTCTGGCGCTGCTGCTGCTCGGGCGTCGCTTCGGAGGAGACTTGGATGCCGGTGAGCTCCGTGAACTCCTTCTCGTATTTCTGCAGGTTCTCGGAGCGCGGGCTCTTGGTGAGGTTCACCTCGAGCTTAGTGCCGGCGTACTTCTTCCAGTTCACGTTGGCGAAGGCGGGCCGGCCGGAAAGGCCGAGCGCGGCGGCCGCGGTTGTTCCGGCGAGGAAGGCGCGGCGCGAGGGATGCCTGAAGACGTCGAACATGCGGTTTCCTCCCGAAGCGGCTTGGTCTTGCCGCGATGCTAGCGCTGCCGCGGGGCAGCGTCCACGACCGCGCGGCCACTTGCAACGCATTAATTGCGGAGTAACATGTTAGTGTCAACGCGGGACACCGCCCGCCCCGAGGAGCCTCGCTTGGCCCAACGCATCTGTGCAAGCACATCCCGCTTCGGCATCAGCCCAGCCCTCGTCACGCCTCTCAAGGACGACGGCGCCATCGACGTGCAGCGCTTGGCGGCTCACGCGGACGATCTCCTGGAGCGCGGCTGTTCCTCCGTCACCCTTTTCGGCACCACCGGCGAGGGGCCGTCCTTTTCCCTTGCGGAGCGTGACGCGACCGCGTCTGCGCTCGTCGCGGCGGGCCTGCCGGCGGAGCGGCTGGTGGAGGGCGTCATCGCCTGCTCGATCGACGAGGCCGCGGAGAGCGTCGGGCGGGCGCTGAAGCGGGGGATGCGCGCCGTGCTCCTGGCGCCGCCCTTCTACTTCCGCGACGCGCCGGACGAGGCGATCGTCGCCTGGTACGGCGCCGTCTTCGCCAAGGTCGGGCCGGGCCTGCGCGACGTCATCCTCTACCACATCCCCGGGATGACGGGCGTGCCCCTGTCGCTGGAGGCGATCGCGCGGCTGAAGCGCGCCTATCCGGGCGCCCTTCTCGGGGTCAAGGACAGCGCCTGCGATCCCGAGGCGACCATGCACCTCATCGAGGCTCATGGAGACCTCACCATCCTCGTCGGCGATGAGACCTATCTCGGGCGCGCCTGCGCCGCCGGCGGGCAGGGCTCCATCTGCGGGCTCGCCAATATCGTGCCCGAAGCCGTCATGTCCGTCATGGAGAAGGGCCGCGACGACCCGCGCATCAAGGCTCTCGTCGACGCCATCGCCCGCCATCCCGTCATCCCAATGGTGAAGGCGCTCGTCGGCGATGTGCGCAACGACCCGGCCTGGGCGCGCGCCTGCCCGCCCCTGCCGACCGTCGGTCCGGCGGCGGTGCGGGAGGTGGCACCCTTCGTTGAGGCCCTGCGGCGAAGGGCGGCGGCATGACGGCGACGCGCGCGCCCCGCTCCGAGATGAAGCTGCGCGAGCGCGCCTACGACGCCTTCACGCGTCATCTCCTGAAGCGCGACATCAAGCCGGGGCAGTTCGTGAGCCAGCGCGAGCTCGTCGCCCTCACCGGCCTTCCGCTCGGCGCCATCCGCGAGCTCATCCCGCGGCTCGAGGCGGAGGGGCTGATCACCACCGTGCCGCAGCGCGGCATGCAGGTGGCGCAGGCGGACGTGACCATGATCCGCAACGCCTTCCAGTTCCGGCTGATCCTGGAGCGGGAGGCGGTGGCGCAGTTCGCGCGGGAGGCGAACGAGGCGCTTGTCGACCGCCTTGCCGCCTCGCACCAGGCGATCGTCGCGCGTGCGAAGAAGGGCGTGACGCCGAAGCTGATCGAAGAGGCGCAGGCGGTCGACCGCAGCTTCCACGAGACGGTGATCGACCATCTCGGCAACGACATCATCTCGCAGGCCTACCGTATCAACTGGCTGAAAGTGCGCCTCATCCGCCACGGCGAGACGAGCCTCTACGACACGCTCGTCGTGCCGGTCATGCACGAGCACCTCGCCATCATCGAGGCGATGAAGGCGCGGGACGTGGAGCGGGCGGTGGAGGCGGCGTCGGCGCACGTCACCAACGCCCGCAACCGCGCGCTCAGGCTTTGAGATCGGCCGGAAGACCAGGCCGCGGGAAGCAAGGTCAAGGAGATAAGGGAGGAGACCATGGGCATCAGAGATCCCTCGCGGCGCGGCGTCCTCGCCGGCGGAGCGGCGCTCGTCGCCGCGGCGCTGCCGCGCCGCGCCGCCGCGCAGGCGACGGTGCTGCGCTGGGCCGAGAACCAGGCCGCGAGCCACCCCGCCGCGCAGATGATCGAGCGCGTGGCGAAGGAGGTGAAGGAGAAGGCCGGCGGCCGCCTCGAGGTGCAGGGCTTCCCGGGCGGGCAGCTCGGCGGCTCGCGGGACGTGGTCGAGGCGGTCTCCTCCGGCGCCATCACGATGACCACGGAGGGGGCGGCGCTGCTCGGCCAGTTCGTGCCGCAGCTCTCGATCATCGAGGCGCCCTATATCTGGAAGGACGCCGCGCACATGCAGCGGGCGCTCAATTCGCCGCTTCTGGAGGAGCTCAACAAGCTCCTGGTCGAGCGCCGCGGCCTGCGCATGGTCGGCGTCACCTACTATGGCCAGCGGCATCTGACGACCGGCAACAAGGCAGTGAAGACCGCCGCCGACATGCAGGGCTTCAAGCTGCGCGTGCCGGAGGTCGACACCTTCAAGGCCATGGCCGAGGCCTGGGGCGCGCGGGCGACGCCCCTCAATTTCAACGAACTCTACCTCGCCCTCTCGCAAGGCGCCGTCGACGGGCAGGAGAACCCGCTGCCGACCATCGCCTCCGGCAAGCTCAACGAGGTGCAGAAGTACCTCGTCCTCACCGGCCACATCATCACGCCGCGGCTCGTGGTGGTGAACGAGCGCGCCTGGCGCGCCATCCCCGAGGCCGACCGGGCGATCCTGAAGGCGGCGATCGACTCGGCTGCCGCCTGGCAGGACAAGGAGATCGCCAGCCAGGAGGCGACCTTGGTCGAGACCTTCAGGAAGGGCGGCATGACGGTGATCGAGCCCGATGTGGAGAGCTTCCGGAAGCCCGTTCTTGCCAGCGTGCCGGCCAAGTTCGAGTCGAAATGGGGCAAGGGCCTCTGGGAGCGCATCCAGGAGATGTGAATCCCTCCCATCCTTCCCCGCGAGGGGAAGGTGGCGAAGGCCGACGGAAGGGGCGGCGGCGCGACGTCTCCGAAGGAGCATTGCCGCCCCGCCCTGGTCGGCTTTACCGACTCGGCCCTCCCCGCAAGGGGAGGGATGATCGCTCACCGCGCACGCAGAGCCCATGCTCGTCCTCCGCCGTCTCGCCGATCGATTGACCGAAGCCGCTGCCGTCCTCGTGCTGCTGGCGCTGCTGTTCAGCGTCGTGCTCGGCGTCGTCTCGCGCGCCATGAACGAGCCGGTCGTGTGGTCGGACGAGCTGGCGCGCTACCTCATGGTGTGGCTGGCGCTCATCGGCTGGATGCTCGCCAGCCGCCGGCGGGCGCATATCCGCATCACCGTCATCCTCGATCTCCTGCCCGGCACGGGCCGGCGGGCGGTCGAGGCGCTGATCCAGGCGGGCCTCGTGGTCTTCGGCGCGCTCCTCACGATCGACGGCTTGACGCTCGTCGAGCGCAACCTTGACATCGAGGCGGTCAGCATGCCGGTTCCGGCGGCGCTCCTTTATGTGCCGATCGTTCTCGCCGGCATCGCGACAGGCGTCCAGGGGCTCGTGCAGATTCTGGAGCTCGTCCTCCGGGACGGCGCGCCCACGCCGGCGGAAGGCGGCGAGGCCATCCTATGACGACGCTCATGTTCCAGGTCGGCGGGGCGTGGCTCCTCGCCATGGCCCTCGGCGTGCCGCTCTTCGCCGCCATGGGGCTTGCGGCCTATGCCTTCGTCCTGCTCGGCGGGCTGTCCTCCGACATCGTCCCGCAGAAGATCGCGCAATCCGCCAATTCCTTCCCGATCCTGGCCGCGCCGCTGTTCATCCTGATGGGCAACGTCATGAACTCGGCCGGGATCACGCAGCGCATCTTCGCCTTCGCGACGGCGCTCGTCGGCTGGCTGCGCGGCGGGCTGTGCCACGCCAACATCCTCGCCTCCGTCATCTTCGCCGGCATGTCGGGCTCGGCGGTGGCGGATGCGGCCGGGGTCGGCACCCTCGAGATCAAGGCCATGCGCGACGAGGGCTACGACCCCGAGACCGCGGCCGCCATCACCGCGGCCTCGGCCACCATCGGCCCGATCATCCCCCCGAGCCTGCCCATGGTGATCTACGGCGTCTCGGCGGATGTTTCGATCGGCGGGCTCTTCCTCGCCGGCGTCATCCCGGGACTCCTGATGGCCGGTTCGCTGATGCTGATGGTCGCCGAGGTGGCGCGGCGGCGGAACCTGCCGCGTCATCCCTTCCCGACCACGCGGATCGTGTGGACCGCCTTCCGCGACGCCTTCTGGGCGCTGATGACGCCAGTGGTGCTCTTCGGCGGCATGATCACCGGCTATTTCACGCCGACCGAGGCGGCCGCGGTCGCCGCCTGCTACGCCCTCTTCCTCGGCCTCGTCATCTACCGCGACTTCGACCTGCGCCATCTGCCCAGGATCATCGTCGACACGGTGGAGACGACCGGCGTCGTGCTCGCCCTCGTCATGACCGCCGGCGCGCTCGGCTGGTGCATGTCGCTCTCGCGCATCCCGCAGGTGATCGGTCCGGCCCTCGTCGAGGCGATCGGCAATCCGCTCCTCTTCCTTCTCGCGGTCAACCTCATCCTGCTCGTCGTCGGCTGCTTCATGGAAGCGCTCGCCGCCATGCTGATCCTCATTCCGATTCTGTCGCCGGCGGCGGCGCAGCTCGGCATCGATCCGATCCAGTTCGGGCTCGTCTTCGTCCTGAACCTGATGATCGGCACCATCACGCCCCCGGTGGGCGTGGTGATCTTCGTCACCTCGAAGATCGCCGGCATCAGCTTCGAGGCGATGTCGCGGGCGATCCTGCCCTGGCTCGTGCCTCTTATCGCCGTCCTCGCGGCCGTCACCTTTTGGCCGCCGCTCACCACCTGGCTGCCGAATCTTGTCATGGGACGGTGAGACGCGGCGTTGGTGGAACGTCGTCGACCGCAGCGTCAGCGCCCACCTCTTCCCTCACAGGATGCAAGTGCTACAGCATCGCTGCGATAGGGCGCGGCCTCGGGCCGGGCCCGCCGGCGAGGAGTTCGTGACAATCCGCGCAGCTCCTGTAAGGCCGTGCTGCGCCGCGCGGACGGCTCGCTCCTGGGCGACATCTTCGAGGCGTGGGCTTCGTGCGCGGCCAGCCGACGCGGTAGCCGGCGTGGAAGACGCCGCCGTTTCCGTCAACGAGAACCACGCCGGGACGAGCTCTGGGGCGCGCGCTGCGGGTTATGGTCAAAATGCAAATTGCCCATAACGGAATGCGAGGGTAAGTTAAGGCGGTCCAGAAAGGACCTCTAGCCAATGGCCAAGCCGGTCTCGCTCCCCCTCCAGACCCTTTACGCCGAGTTGCTCGATCGCGCTCACATGGCCCGGTTGAGCACCGATTTTCCGATAGGCGGATCATTCTTCGTCAACACCCTCAAGGGGCGTCGCTATTGGTACTTCCAGGAATCCAACGCCGGGGCGTCGACCGGCCCGCGCCGGAAGCGGTATGTCGGCCCTGACACGCCCGAGCTTCGCCGGCTGATCGAGGCTCATCGAGAGGCGAAGGACGACTTCCGCCAGCGTCGTGAGATGGTGACGGCCCTGTTGCGCGCGGGTTTCAAAGGGCCCGACCCGATAACGGGACGCGTGCTCGAGGCCATGGCCGACGGCGGTGTATTTCGGATGCGCGCGGTCGTGGTCGGAACCGTCGCCTACCAGACCTATTCCGGCCTCCTCGGCCTGAAGCTCGCGGACACCAGCGCGAGCACCAACGATCTTGATCTCGCGCAGTTCGCTGCCGTGTCCATTGCTGTCGAAGACACCATCGATCTGCCCATGGAGGAGCTTCTCAAGTCGGTGGACCCGGGGTTCAGGGCGATCCCTCACGCCAGCCATCGCCAACGCGTGACGCAATATGCGCTCGGTAACCATTACCGCGTGGATGTGCTGGTCCCTAACCGCGGGCCGGACCGAGAGGATCCCGTGCGCCTGCCCGCTTTACAGGCCGACGGGCTGCCACTCCGCTTCCTCGACTATCTCATCTATCAAGAGGTTAGGGCGGTGGTTCTGTATGGCGGCGGCATCGTCATCAACGTGCCGGCTCCTGAGCGGTATGCCCTTCATAAGCTGATCGTGAGCCGGGTCCGCCTGGAGTCTGCCGAAAGCCAGGCGAAAGCAGTCAAGGACCGCAGGCAGGCGGCGGAGCTGATCTCGGTGCTCTCAAACCAGCGCCCTTATGAACTTCGAGAAGCGTGGGAGCAGATGCTCTCGAGGGGACCCGGGTGGCGCCGCCGAGCCATCGAAGGGGCCAAGACGTTGCCGCTCGAGAGCTTGTCGGCGCTTGAACGCACAGTGGGCCGGATCCCGGATCCGGCTTAAGCCACGCGCTCGCGGCTCACTCCTGCGCGGGGCGGCGAGCCGCCTTACGCCGGCCGCGTGCGGAAGGAGAAGGCACCGCTTTCGCGGCTGTGGCGGGCTTCAAGCCGTCGGCTGGGCGGTGAGGCGCAGGTAGGGCTTCAGCGCCGTCCAGCCCTGGGGGAACCTCTCCTTCGCCTGCTCGTCGCTCAGCGAGGGCACGATGATGACGTCCTCCCCCTGGCGCCAGTCGGCCGGGGTGGCGACGCTGAAGCGGTCGGTGAGCTGCAAGGAATCGATCACCCGCAACAGCTCCTCGAAGTTGCGCCCCGTGGAGGCGGGATAGGTGAGGGTGAGGCGGATCTTCTTGTTGGGGTCGATCACGAACACCGAGCGCACCGTCAGCGTGTCGTTCGCGTTCGGATGGATCATGCCGTAGAGGTCCGACACGGTGCGGTCGGCGTCGGCGAGAAGGGGGAAGTTGAGCGCCGCCCCTTGCGTCTCCGCAATGTCGGCGGCCCATCTGCCATGGGCGTCGAGAGGGTCGACGGACAGGCCGATCACCTTCACGTTGCGCTTGTCGAACTCCGGCTTCAGCTTGGCGAGGGCGCCAAGCTCGGTGGTGCACACGGGCGTGAAGTTCTTCGGGTGCGAGAACAGCACGACCCAGCTGTTCCCCGCCCATTCGTGGAAGCGGATCGTGCCTTCCGTGGAGTCCTGGGTGAAGTCCGGCGCGATGTCGCCAAGGCGGATGGTCATGGGTGCTCTCCTTTGGTTGGGTTGAGGGCTAGGCGGCCAGCACCGCGGGTCCCGCGGGGCTGGCGGAAGCGGCGGGCTCGTCACCACACGCAAGCCGCGCCTGGTCCAAGGCTTGGCCGATGAGAAGGATCATGGGCGCGTCGGGGAGCGCGGGGCCGCGCGCGAGCGCTCCGAGGCTCGTCGCCCGCGCCTCCTGGTTCTGCCGCGAGACGTTGCTCAGGGCGACGGCCGGGGTGCGGGGGCTGAGCCCCTCGGCGATGAGGCGGCGCGCGAGCTCGGCCGCCGTGCGCCGGCCCATATAGACGCAGGTCGTCGCGCGGGGGTCGGCAAGGGCGGAAAGGTCGAGGTCCGGCGGCAGGGCGCCGTCGCGGTCATGGCCCGTGACGAACTGCACGCGCCGCGAGACCTCGCGATGGGTGAGGGAGAGGTTGAGCGCCGCCGCGGCGGCGGTCGCCGCGGTCACCCCCGGCACCATGATCACCGGAACGCCCGCGGCGCGGCAGGCCGCGATCTCCTCCCCGGCGCGTCCGAAGATCGAGGGATCGCCGCCCTTGAGGCGCACCACGCGCTTGCCCTTGTGGGCCAGCGACAGGATGAGGGCGTTGATGTCCTCCTGGCGGCAGGCGGGGCCGTGGCCCTCCTTGCCCACGGCGATGCGCCGCGCCTCGCGCCGGGCTAGCTCCAGCACCTGCGGCGTCACCAGCCGGTCATGGAGGATGACGTCGGCCGCCTGCAACTCGCGCATGGCCCGCAAGGTGAGGAGCTCCGGATCGCCGGGCCCGGCGCCGACAATCACCACGGTCCCCACGGAAGGGGTCGGCGTTGTCTCCGCCAGCGTTTCCCGGGCGAGCCGTTCGATCTCGGCAAGCTGCGCGTCCTCCTCGTTCTGGGAGATGAAGGTGACGTCGACGAACTTCTCCCAGAAGCGCCGGCGGTCCGCCTTGCCCGGCAGCGTCGCCGCAAGCCGCTCGCGGAAGCCCTTGGCGAGGGCGCTCCAGGCGCCAAGCGAGCGCGGCAGCACAGCCTCGATGCGGCGGCGGATGGCCTGGGCGAGAACCGGTGCGGCGCCATCCGTCGAGATGCCGATCACCACCGGCGAGCGGTTGACGATGGCGCCGAACTGAAAGTCGCAGAAGGCGGGCCGGTCGATGACGTTGACGAGCACGCCGCGGCTGCGCGCGGCCGCCGCGAAGCGGGCCGCCTCCCCATCCTCCTCCGCCTCCGCCACGGCGAGCGCGGCACCGTCGAGGTCGGCCTCGCGCCAGGGCCGGCGCTGAAGCTCGATCGCCCCGGCCTTCGCCTCCACGAGCGCCGCGAGCTCCGGCCCCGGATCGGGATGAAGCACCGTCACCCGCGCTCCGGCCGCCGCCAGGAGCTCGGCCTTCCAGGCGACGGCGTCGCCGCCGCCCGCGACCAGCACGCGCTGGCGCGCAAGATCGAGGAAGACCGGCAGCGTGGTGAGCGGCTGAAGACGCGCCGGGCGCGCGCGGGTCGGCAGGAGAGGGCGGCTCATCAGGCGGGCTCCCGCGTCGGCGCCGCAAGGGGACCGGTGTCGGCGTGGAAGTCGCGGCCGTTGGCGGTGGCCGCCACCCGCCCGCTGCGGATCAGGAAGTCGCTGAAGCGCTCGCCGGCGCGGCGCTCGCCGGCGAAGGCGGCAAAAAGCGGATCGAGCGTCGCCACGATGCGGTCGTGGTCGAGGTCCTCCGCATAGAGCTTCGACAGGCGCGAGCCGTCGAAGGCGCCGCCCAGATAAAGGTTGTAGCGGTCCGGCCCTTTGCCCACGAGGCCGATCTCGGCGATGTAGGGCCTCGCGCAGCCGTTCGGGCAGCCGGTCATGCGGATGGTGATCTCGTCCTCGGCAAGCCCGTGGGCGGCGAGGCGTTGCTCCAGGGCCGTGACAAGGTGCGGCAGGTAGCGTTCGCTCTCGGCAAGGGCGAGGCCGCAGGTGGGCAGGGCCACGCAGGCCATGGCATTGCGGCGCAGCGCGCTCGCATAAGCGGCAAGGCCGTGCTCGGCCATGATCGCCTCCACGGCGGCGCGGCGTTCCGGCCGGACATTGGCGATGATCACGTTCTGGTTGGCGGTGCAGCGGAACTCCCCGTCATGGATCTGTGCGATCCGCCGCAGGCCCGTGAGGAGTTGCGCCCCGCCGGGAACGTCCCGCAGCCGGCCGTTCTCGATGAAGAGGGTCAGGTGCCAGCGTCCGTTCTCGCCCTCGACCCAGCCATAGCGGTCGCCGTTGCCGGTGAAGGCGAAGGGGCGCGGCTCCTCGAGGCGCCGGCCGACGCGCCGCTCCACCTCGGCGCGGAAGGCGGCCAGACCGCGGTTTTCGATCGTGTATTTGAGCCTTGCGTGCTTGCGGTTGGTGCGGTCGCCCCAATCGCGCTGGACGGTGACGACGGCCTCTGCGACGGCAAGCGCATCCTCGGGGCGGCAGAAGCCCATCACATCCGCCGTTCGGGGATAGGTGTCGGGCTCTCCATGGGTCATGCCCATGCCGCCGCCGACCGCCACGTTCCAGCCCTCGACGTCGCCGGCCTCGTCGAGGACGGCGATGAAGCCGAGGTCCTGCGCGAACACATCCACGTCGTTGTCGGGCGGCACCGCCACCACCGTCTTGAACTTCCGCGGCAGGTAGGTGCGGCCGTAGATCGGCTCGACGACCTCCTCCTCGCCGCCGGCGATCCTTTCGCCGTCGAGCCAGATCTCCCGGTAGGCGGGGGTGCGCGGCAGCAGATGGTCGGAGAGGCGTTTGGCAAGGTCGTACGCCGCCGCATGCGCCCGCGAGCGGTGCGGGTTCGCGGCGGCGAGCACGTTGCGGTTGACGTCGCCGCAGGCGGCGAGGGTGTCGAGAAGGGCGGCGTCGATCGCCTGCATGGTGCGCTTGAGGTTCGCCTTGATGACGCCGTGGAACTGGAAGGTCTGGCGCGTGGTGAGGCGCAAGGTGCCGTTGGCGTAGTCGCGGGCGATGCGGTCGAGCTGCAGCCACTGCGCCGGCGTCACCACGCCGCCCGGGATGCGCAGGCGGACCATGAAGGAGAAGGCCTTCTCCATCTTCTTCCTGGTGCGCTCGGGGCGCAGGTCCCGGTCGTCCTGCAGGTACATGCCGTGGAATTTCACGAGCTGCTGGTCGTCCTCGCCGATGGCGCCGGTCGCCGTTCGCGCGAGCCCCTCCTTGAGGGTGCCGCGCAGGTAAGCGCTCGCCTCCTTGATGCGCTCATTGCGCGAGAGCTGGCCGGTCATGGCGTCATCCATCGAGAGAACGTCTCGCCGCTGTCCGTGGCGAGGCGGGATCGGGCGAGAGGGCGGCGCTGCTCGACACGCCGCAGCAGGACGGAGGCGCGCGGCGTCCTTGCGCCGTCCACATGGCTTGGCGCCCCGCCTTCCCCTCCCCCCTTGTGGGGGAGGGCAGGGAGGGGGGTCGGCAAAGTCGGAGCGCCTTCTGGGAAGGTGAAGCGGGCCGCTTCTACGACCAGCCCATTCCTGCTCGGCCGACGCTCGATGCCCGGCGACCCTCCTCTCCAGCTCTCCCCCGCAAGGAGGGAGAGGGCGCGTCGAGGCTCGACGAGTGGGAGCCCGAGATCGGCGGGGGAGAGGGTGCGCCGAGCCTCGACCGGTAGGAGCCCGAGATCAGTGGGGGAGAGGGTCGGGCGATGGTGCCCTGCGGTCCTTGCTCCTCCGCCGGGAGGGGAGGGGCGATGGGTCGGCGCTCTGCTCATCTCAGTACACGTCCTGCAGGTAGCGCCTGGCGCGCTCGAGATCGGCCACGAAGGCGTCGGCGGCCTCGGGGGAGAGGGCCTTCACGTCGGCGACGGCGGCGACGAGCATGGCGCGCACGTCCTTCGCCATCGCCGTGGCGTCGCCGCACACATAGAAGCGGGCGCCGTTGTCGAGCCAGTCGACGAGGTCGCGCCGCTGCTCCCACAGCCGGTGCTGCACGTAGGTCTTCTCGGGCGTGTCCCGGGAGAAGGCGAGGTCGAGGCGGGTGAGGGAGCCGTCGGCGAGGGCGTCCTGCCATTCGAGCTGATAGAGGAAGTCGTGGGTGAAGCGGCGATCGCCGAAAAACAGCCAGTTGCGGCCCGACGCGCCGACGGCGCGGCGCTCCTGCACGAAGGCGCGAAACGGGGCGACGCCGGTGCCGGGCCCCACCATGACGATGTCGGTGCCGGGATCGGGCAGGCGGAAATGCTTGTTCGCCTTCAGCCGCACCTTCACCGCCGCGCCTCGCTTCAGGCGGTCCGCCACATAGGTCGAGGCGACGCCGGCGCGGGCGCGGCCGTGGCTGACGTAACGGACCGCCGCGACGAGGAGATGCGCTTCCTCGCCCACCTCCTTGCGGGAGGAGGCGATGGAATAGGCCCGGGGCGGGAGCGGGCGGGTGAGGGCGAGGAGCTGGTCCGGCGTGAGGGGCGCTGGATGCTCCTCCAGGAGGTCGATGAGTTGGCGGCCGCGGATCCAGCTCCGCGCGTCCCTTTCAAGGAGCGCGCGGACGCCGGCGTGACCCGTCGCGGCGGCAAACCCTTCCAGGGTGGCGAGACTCAAGGTGGTGATGTCGCGCTCCCTCGCGAGCGCTTCGCGCAGGCCCTCGTCGGCGCCAAGCCCGCAGGCGGCGAGCACCGCATCGACCAGGGCAGGATCGTTCTCGGGGAAGAGCTCCAGCGCGTCGCCGGGCTCGTAGGCGGGGACGGCGCCCTCGAAGCCGAGCGCGAGATGGATCGTCTCCTTGTCGGAGCGGGAGGAGTTGAGGTTGACGTGCTCGACGACCTCGGCGGTGATGGGCGTCCGGCCGGGCTCGCTCTCGCCGCGCCCGCCGAAATTCACGGTCACCACATTGCCGGCCGCCTCCTCGGCCGGCGCGGGCGCGAGCGTCTCGATCGTCTCTTTCAGCCAGGCGGCGGCCGGTGCTTCGAAATCAAGGTCGCAGTCGATGCGCTCCGCCGCGCGCGCCGCGCCGAGCATGGCGAGGCGCTGATCGAGCGCCCGACCGACGGCGCAGAACTCGGCATAGGCCCTGTCGCCGAGGGCGAGCACCGCGAAGGTGATGCCCTCGAGCCGCGGCGCACCATCGCCCATGAGCTCCGCATAGGCGCGGGCGGCGCGGGCGGGCGGCTCGCCCTCGCCCCAGGTCGAGGCGATGACGAGGAGGCGCTCCGCCTTGGGCAGGTCCTGCAGGTCGAGGTCGGCGAAATCGACCACGGTCGGCTTGAAGCCGCTTTTGCGGGCAAGCTTCGCCGCGTCCTGCGCCAGCCGCTCCGCATTGCCCGATTCGCTCGCGAAGAGGATCGTGATCGGCTCCGCGGGGCGCACCTGCGGGGCGGCCGCCGCCGCCTCGCCGCGGGCGGCGTCGATCCCGGCGAGAAAGCCCGCAAGCCACGCCCGCTGCACGGGCGTTGCGGCGGCGAGGACCTTGTCGAGGCTCAGGATCTCGTCGGCGCCGAAGGGCGCAGTGCGGGGCAGGAGGGCGGGGCTGGCCATGGGCTCTATGGTCCCGGGCCGGGGGGCTCACGTCAACAAGAATGTTCTTTTTAAAGAACTTCGTTCGAGGAATGAGTATAAAGCGGCTGCGGTTGGGGCGGTGAAGGATTTTCCCTGCCGTTTGCTGCCCTGAAGCGGCCGATGGCCGGTTCCCGATGGCCCATGAGCCGGTTCGCGACGGCCCGTTGGCCGGTTCCCCTTCGGCGGCGGAGGGTTGTTCGTTATATGGAACGGTGCCAGGATGCGCCGTGCGGGCCAACGGCGTTTGTGCGAGCGGGTCGACATGGACGCGATCGATAGGGGAATCTTGAAGCTTCTTCAGGAGGATGCGAGCTTGCCGATCGCCGAGATCGGCGGGCGGGTCGGGCTGTCGCAGACGGCGTGCTGGAAACGCATCCAGCGGCTTGAGGCGGACGGGGTGATCGAGCGGCGCGTAGCGCTCGTCGATCCGGAGCGGGTCGGCCTGAAGGTCACGGCGCTGGTGGCGATCGAGACGAACGATCACTCGCCCGCATGGATCGCGAACTTCTCCAGTGTTCTCAAGGCCATGCCGGAGGTGCTCGACATCTACCGGATGGCAGGCGAGGTCGACTATGTGCTGCGCGTGATCGTGCCGGACATGCGGGCCTACGACGCCTTCTACCGGCGCCTTATCGCCGCCGTGCCGCTCAAGAACGTCACCACCCAATTCGCCCTGGAGCGGATCAAAACGACGACGGCGCTTCCCCTCCTCGCCGACGATGACGACGATGCCCGCGAGCGCGCGCCCCGGCGCGCCGCCGGTCCGCCGTCGGGCCTATGAGATCGTTCCCGTCGCCAGCGCATGCTCGACCCCGCCTGCCACGTGCTGCGAGAGGATCGCCACGGCGCGCGCTGAATCCCGCTTCAGCGCACAAGCCAAGAGCTCGGCATGCTCACGGGCGGCGATCTCTCCCCGGTAGCTCAAGGCGATCATCTGATAGCGCAGATACTTGTCGAACACGGCGGCGTGCGTATCGATCAGCATCCGGGAACCGCAGGCCGAGATGAGCGCCTGGTGGAACTGCCAATCGGCCTGCTTCCACTCCTCCGTCCCGGCGCGATCGCCGCTCGCCATGCGTTCCTCCATGCGCGCCAGCCGGTGATGGGCGGCGACGACGCGGCTCTCCCACTCCATGTCGCCGGCACGAAACGATTGCTCCAGCGCCCGGCCCTCGAGCAGTTGGCGCAACGCGGCGATCTCCCGCAGATTCTCGATCGAGACAGGGGCAACGCTGAAGCCCTTCTGGCCCTCGGCGACCACAAGCCGCTCGGAGGTGAGGCGGTTGAGGATTTCGCGCAGGGTACTGACGCCGACGCCGTAATCGGCCTTCAGGCGATCGAGCTTGAGCTTCTTTCCCGGAGCGAGCCGGCCGAAGATGATGTCGGCCCGGATCCGCCGATAGCTGCTCTCGCTGGCCGTGGGGGCCGTAGGGCCGAGGCGCCTTTCAGTCACGGCAGGGCACCGCTCTTGAGAGTATGGGCGACGCATCCGTCGACATGGGCCGTGAGCACCTCGCAAGCGCGCCCGGCATCGCGGGCGAGCGCGCATTCGAGCAGCATCCGGTGCTCCTCGGCGGCGATCCGCCCGCGGAAGACGACCGCGACCATCTGATAGCGAAGATACTGATCGAAGACGCCGCCATAGAGGTCGAGAAGGGTCTGCGAGCCGCAGGCCTCGATCAGGACCTGGTGGAATTCCCGGTCATACCGCTTCCAGACCTCCGTCTCCCCACGCTCCCCCGCCTGCATCCTGCGCTCCATGACGGCGAGCTTGTGATGCGCGGCGACGACGCGGCCCTCCCACTCGAGGTCGCCCTGGGCGAAGGACATCGGGATGGCATAGGTCTCGAGGAGAAGCCGCATCGAAGCCACATCCTCGAAGCCCGCCCCCGAGACCGGGGCGACCTGGAACCCCCGCTGTCCTTGCGCGATAACGAGACCTTCCGAGGAGAGGCGGTTGAGGATTTCCCTCAGCGTACTGACGCTGGCCCCATACTCGGCGGCGAGTCGGTCGAGCCTGAGCCAGGCGGCCGGCGCCAGCCGGCCGAAGATGATGTCGGCGCGAAGGCGCTCATAGGCCCGGTCGCCGATCGAGGTCGCAACCAGCTCGACGCTCATCGCCCGTCATCCCCGTTTATGCTCGGCCTCTGAGTATCATAATCGGATAAAAGCCAGAATGTCATACGATCGAGAAATCGCCTATTGATTCCGCCACTCTCCGAAACGATAGTGGGCCGGAGACGCGGCCCACCGCGCGACTGCATCAGGAGAGGAAACATGCCGCCGACCGTGAATCGACGCTCCCTTATTGCCGCCGGTGCGATGCTCGCCGCATTTGCCGCTCATCCGGCAAGCGCGCAGGCCCCGACCACGCTTCGCTTCTCCGCCGTGTTCTCGGAGCAGGACATCCGCGCCGAGATGATGAAGCGCTTTGCCGCCGATATTAAGGGGCTGGGCTTCACCCTGCAGCCCTACTTCGGCGGCACCCTGTTCAAACAGGGCACCGAGCTCGTCGCCATGCAGCGCGGCAATCTCGAGATGGGCAATATCGCCCCGCAGGACATCTCCAACCAGATTCCCGCCTGGTCGATCGTGACGTCGGCCTATCTTTTCCGCGACGCCGATCACCTCAAGAAGGTGTTTGCGAGCGAGGTCGGCGAACAGCTCAAGAAGATGGCCTCCGACCAGCTTGGGATTCATATTCTCGGCCCCACCTATTTCGGTGTCCGGCACGTCGGGTTGAAGCCGAAGAAGAAGATCAACACGCCGGCCGACATGGCAGGCATCAAGCTCAGGATGCCGGGCGGTGACGCCTGGCAGTTCCTTGGCCAGGCGCTCGGCGCCAATCCCACCCCGATGGCCTACACCGAGGTCTATACGGGCCTGCAGACGGGCGCGATCGACGGACAGGACAATCCTCTGCCGAACGTTCAGAACATGAAGTTCTACGAGGTCAGCTCTCAGATCGTTCTGACGTCTCACCTCGTCGGCTTCGACCTGCTCGCCGTGTCCAACAAGGTCTGGAACGCCATGACCCCGGAGCAGCGCGCCGCCTTCCAGGCCGCGGCCGACAAGGCCATCGCCTGGAGCACCGAGGAGCACCTGAAGAAGGAACGAGAGCTCGCCGATTTCTTCAAGGCACAAGGGCTTGAGGTCTATACCCCTGACATCAATGCCTTCCGCGAGTTCGCGCAGAAGAAATACCTTGCGTCCGACCTCGCCAAGAACTGGGTGCCGGGCATGCTGGAAAAGATCAACGCCATGTGAGTCCGAAGTGTACGCAGCGGAGCGCCCGAGCCGAGGCGCTCCGCGACTCATTGCGAGGTCGAGCGTTGACGAAGTCCGGCATCACCAAGATCGGGCGTTGGCTTGCGGATCGGGCCGAGAATGTCGCGGCGGCAATGCTGGCCCTGATGTTCGCGGCCTTCCTGGTCCAGATCGCCTTCCGATATCTGTTCGGCCTTCCAACCGGCTGGACCCATGAGCTGAGCGTGATCCTTTGGATCTGGCTGGTGCTGTGGGGCGCAGCGTTCGTCATCAGCGAGAGCGAGGAGATCCGCTTCGACATCATCTACGGGACCGTCGGACCGCGGGCGCGACGCGTGATGGGCGTCGTCTCGGCGGTGGCGCTCGTGTCCCTCTATCTTGTGTCGCTGCCCGCCGTGGCGAGCTACATCAGCTTCATGAGGGTGGAGAAGACGGCCTATCTCAAGCTGCGCTTCGATTACGTCTTCTCGATCTACATCCTTTTCGCCGTGGCTGCGATCGTTCGCTACCTGTGGCTTGCAGGACGGGCCGTATGGGGCGTTGCGCCCGAGGAGTTCGACCCCACCAAGGCGAGTTCGGGCATATGAGCCTCGCAAGCCCCTTCTCGCTGTCCATTGTAGCGATCACGGCTCTCGCGTTCCTCGGCCTGCCCATCGGGCATGCGATGATCGCCGGCTCGATCCTCTACCTCCTGCTCGCGGGCCAGGACATGGGAACGGCGGCCGAGCAACTCCTCAACGGGATGTACTCGAACTACGTCATCCTCGCGGTCCCGCTTTTCATCCTCGCTGCCGAGTTCATGAACATCGGCAGCATGACCGATCGGCTTCTGACCTTCTGCAACGCGCTCGTCGGTCGCTTCCGAGGCGGCCTGGCGCAGGTCAACATCCTGCAAAGCATCATCTTCGCCGGCATGTCCGGGTCGGCCATCGCCGATGCCGCGGGCACCGGGCGCATGATGCAGGTCATGATGACCCGCGATGGGCGCTACACCGGCAGCTACGCGGCCGCCGTGACAGCCGTCTCTTCGGTGATCGGGCCGATCATCCCGCCCTCGATCCCGATGGTGCTCTACGCCCTCATCTCCGACGCCTCGATCGGCTTTCTCTTCCTTGGCGGGGTCGTTCCGGGGCTGTTGATGGCGTTGTGCCAGATGGTGATCGTCGCCATCACCGCACGACGGAAGAAGTTTCCGGTGGAACAACCTGTTCCGCTGAAGAAGTTGCCCTTCATCACCTGGCAGGCCTTGCCGACGCTCATGATGCCAGTGGTGCTGCTGGGCGGCATGTACAGCGGCGTCATGACGCCGACCGAGGCGGCCGCCGTCGCCGCGGCTTACGCGCTCCTCATCTCGGCAGGGCTCTATCGCAGCGTCACGTGGCGCGACTTCTACCGCGCGATCGCGGTGAGCGCCCGCACGACCGCTTCGATCGGCATGCTGATCGCTGGCGCCCTGGTGTTCAATTATGTGGTGACGGTGGAAAACATCCCGGACGCGGTCAAGGGGCTCCTCGCCGGATGGGATTTGTCGCCGATCGGCTTCCTCATCCTCGTCAACATCCTGCTCCTGCTGCTCGGCTGCGTGCTCGAGGGGACCGCCATCCTGCTCGTTGTGGTGCCGGTCTTCATCCCGACGGCGCAGGCGCTCGGCATCGACCTCGTCCACTTCGGCGTCGTGGTCGTCGTGAACATCATGATCGGGCTGGTCACGCCGCCTTACGGTCTCCTCCTGTTCATCATGGCGAGCATTTCCGGCGAGCCTTTGCGCGCCATCGTTCGCGACGCCCTGCCGTTCCTGTTCGCGATGATCGTCGCCCTCGCGATTCTCACCTTCGTGCCCGAGACCGTGCTCTGGCTGCCGCGGCTGTTCGGCTACAAGGCGTGAGCCGGCGGATCCCTGGAGAGTGACATGATCAAGCCGATCTACGTGCTGAACGGGCCGAACCTCAACCGGCTAGGCGTCCGGGAGCCGGAGATCTACGGGCGGACCACGCTCAGCGAGATCGAGACGATGTGCCGGGAGGCGGCAGGGGGGCAGCCGATCGAATTCCGGCAGTCGAACCGCGAGTACGAGCTGATCGAGTGGATCCACGAGGCCATTGATCGCGCCGGCGGCATCATCATCAACCCGGCCGCCTTCACCTTCACTTCAATCGCGCTCCTGGACGCGCTGAAGATGTTTCCTGGGCCGATCATCGAGCTTCACATCTCGAACATCCATCGGCGCGAGGCGATCTATCACGAATCGCTCGTCTCACCCGTTGCCACCGCCGTGATCGCGGGCCTCGGCGCGCAGGGCTACCCTCTTGCCGTCCGGGCCATTCAACATCTGACCTCTTGAGGATTGCCGGGGAGGCGGCTCTCGCAGCCGCCCTTGGCCGTCCTGCCTTGGATAGGCTTACCCGAACGAGTCCGCCGCGCGCCCGCCAGGTGAATCAGAGAGGAGCTGAACCATGCAGACCGCGATCGCCACCGTCTGCCTGAGCGGCACGCTCGACGAGAAGCTCGAGGCGATTGCGGCGGCGGGGTTCAAGGGTGTCGAGATCTTCGAAACCGATCTTATCGGCTTCAGCGGCACGCCTTCTCATGTGCGACGCATGATCGAGGACCTTGGGCTCAGGATCGTGACGTTCCAGCCCTTTCGCGATTTCGAGGGCATGCCCGAGCCGCAGCGTTCGAGGGCGTTCTCCCGGGCTGAGCGGAAGTTCGACGTCATGCAGGAGCTCGGCTGCGACCTGCTCCTCGTCTGCAGCAACGTGTCGGAGCAGTCGCTCGGAGGCATCGATCGCGCTGCCGCCGACTTCCACGAACTCGGCGAGCGGGCGGCACGACGAGGCCTGCGGGTCGCCTACGAGGCACTTGCCTGGGGACGGCACGTCAACGACTACCGCGATGCATGGGAGGTGGTTCGCCGCGCGGCCCACCCCTCGGTCGGACTTGTGCTCGATTCCTTCCACACTCTGGTCCGGAACACGGATCTGGCCGCCATGCGGGCGATCCCAGGCGACCGCATCTTCCTCGTGCAGATCGCCGACGCGCCGAAGCTGCAGATGGACTACCTGTCTTGGAGCCGACACTACCGGTGCTTCCCTGGACAAGGAGAGCTTGCCGTCGACGAGTTCATGGAAGCGTTGCTGGCGACGGGTTATGATGGGCTCCTCTCGCACGAGATTTTCAGCGACCGTTTCCGCGCGGGCTCGGCGCGCAGCGTCGCCCTCGATGGCCAGCGCTCGTTCCTCTTTCTCCTTGACGAGCTGCGGCAACGGACAGGAGCGCCCGTGCCCGGCATCCCGGCCCTGCCGCCGCGGGCCGTCTGCCGCGGCATCGAGTTCGTCGAGTTCGCGATGGATGAGGAGGCGGCAGGTCGATTCGAGACGCTGCTGCAGGGCCTTGGCTTCCGCAAGGCCGGACTTCACAAGACCAAAGCGGTCACACGCTGGGCTCAAGGCGACATCAACATCGTCGTGAACACGGACAAGGAGGGTTTCGCGCACTCCTTCCAAATCGTGCATGGTTCCACCGTGTGCGCCATCGCGCTGAGGGTCGACGATGCCGCGGCCGCCATCGAACGGGCGGTCAGCCTCCTCGATCGTCCCTTCAGCCAGCCGGTCGGTCCGGGCGAGCTCAACATTCCGGCCGTGCGTGGACTGGGGGGGAGCCTGCTCTATTTCGTCGATCGGAAGAGCCAGTTGGGCCGGCTATGGGAGGTGGACTTCAACGCCATTGCCGTTGATCCTCGCGAGGAAGACGCGGGCCTCACGTCCTATGACCACATCTCGCAGTCGATGCACGATGAAGAGATGCTTACCTGGCTCCTCTTCTACACGTCGCTTTTGGACGTGACGAAAACGCGGGTTCAGGATGTGGTGGATCCGGGCGGGGTCGTGCAGAGCCAGGTGGTCGCGACCGAAGATGGAGCGCTTCGGCTTGTGCTCAACGCGTCCCAGAGCCACAGAACGCTGGCCTCGCGCTTCATCAACCAAGCCTTCGGCGCCGGCGTGCAGCACATCGCTCTCGCCAGCAGCGACATCTTTCGCACGGTTGCCCGTCTACGGGCCGCGGGTGTCGAGCTTCTTCCCATTCCGGACAACTACTACGAGGATCTCGAGGCTCGGACCGAGCTTTCTCCCGACGATATCGATCGTCTTCGCGAAAGCCGCATCCTCTATGACCGGGAGGGCACCGGAGAGTACTTCCAGGCCTACACCGCGAGCATGGACAACGGGTTCTTCTTCGAGATCGTGGAGCGGCGGGGCTATGCCGGGTTCGGCGCCGTCAACGCGCCGATCCGCTTGGCGGCCCAGGCGCGCCTTTCAGCCCGCGGCAGAGCTCCAGCATGACCGTCTCCCGCCTGCAGAAAGGCTCCTACGCCGTGCGGCGCCCGCGGGACGCGTGCTCCGGCCTCGAAGAACGCGCCCCGCGGACAGAGCTCATCGCTCAGCGCCCTTGAGCAAAGGCGTGATCCGCCGGATCGTCACCCGCCGGTTCTCACGCGAGGGTCCTTGCGTGTTCACCTTGAGGTATTGCTCCCCATAGCCCTGGGTGGTGAGGTTCTCGGCCGGCACGCCGAAACGGTCGGCCAGCACCTGGGCCACGGTCTCCGCGCGCCGATCCGACAGGGTGAGGTTGTCGATATCAGACCCCACCGCGTCCGTGTGGCCTTCGATCAGGAAGACCTCGCCCGGATTCTGCTCAATGGCGCGCCGCATGGCCTGGGCAACCCCGGTCAATGCGCCGATCTGGTCCTCGGACAGCCGCCAGGAGCCGAAGTCGAAGGTGACGGTGTCGACATCGACCCGGCGCGCGCGCTCTCTCAAGTTCGGGCTCTGGCGCACCTCGTCGAGGGTGTAGCGACGCTCCAGCCTTTCCACGGGGGGCGCGGTGAAGGCTTCGTAGAGGTCCTCCTCCGTCGCCCGATCGACCTCCACGATATACTTCTCACGCGGGATCGCGACCCGGGGCGGCGGCAGCTCCACGACCTCCTCGACGACTTCGCGCCGCGGCCGACCCCGGATCTCGTTCTCGATCAGGACGATCTCGCGACCCCCGGGCTCCCGGCGCACGCGGCGCAGGAGGTGGCCCTCCGCGTCCCGCACGGTGACGATTTCGACTCCGTTGGGCCGCCGCACGATCATCACGTCCTCCGCGCCCCGACGCTCGCTGCGGATCTCGGCGTCGCGGTAGGTGCGGCGCAGGCGATCGGTCTCGTCGTGGATGATCACGGTCCGCCCACCCTCGCGAATGATGCGGCGATCCCCGGGCTCCTCGATGATGAGGCGATCGCCCTCGCGCCGCTCGCGGCGCAAACTGCGCAGCTCCTCGATGCGCACGTCGCGGCCCTGGCCTGTCGAGACGCCGGGAGCGAAGCGGGGATCATCGGCCCGGCGTTCGGCCTCGCCCGGGCGATCCGTGACCGGAGCCTGCGCTGCAGGAGGCGCGAGGCCCGGCTGAGCCGCCGGCGGAGGGGGAGCAACACCGGGACGCGCGGGCGCGGGGGCAGCCTCTTGCGGGCGCGGTGCAGGCGAGGCGGCGGGAGGCGGTGCAGCGCTCGGCTGGGACGCCGGGGGAGCTGCGCTCGGCTGTGTGGGTTGAGGCGCCGGTGTCGGGGCAGGCTCAGGTCGGGCCGGCCGCGAGCCGGTTCTCTGGTCCGGGGCCTGCGGCGCAGGAGCCGTCTGCGCCGGCGCGGCCGATGGAGCGGGGCGCTGGGCGGGCGCCGCGCCCGGCTGAGCAGGCGAGGTCTGGGAAGGGGAGGCGGGCTGAGCTGCGCCTGCGGGTCCGTCCGGGCTAGTCCGGTCCGGGCGGTCGGTCTGTTCGCGGCGGTCGGGCCGCTCAGGGCGGCGAGAAGGTTGATCCGTTCGGTCCTGAGCCGCCGGTGCACCGGGCGGCACCGCGCCACGGGCGGGAGGAGGGGCAGCATCGGGAGCCCGCTCCGGGGCGGCGCGCTGCGGCGCCCGCTCGCCGGGCACGGCATCAGGCGAGCGCGCCGGGGCGGCAGGTCGGGAGGGTGCAGTGTCTGCAGCGGGGGAGCGACCGGAGGGCACCGGAGGCTCCCCGGTTCGTGAAGGTTCGTCCCGTCGGGGACGAGCTGGCTCGCGTTCGTTGGAAACCGCAGGGGCCTCGCGCTGGCGCTCGCGCCCGGGCCGCTCTTGCCGCTCCTCCTGGGCCGCTCCGCCAGGTTGCGCCGAACCGCGCTCCCGTCGCGGCCGCTCCTCGCCGGGGCTCGCCCCGCGCGCTCCGTCGGGTCCCGCCTCTGGCCGAGCCCGCGGCGCACCCTCCAGGGGAACCGCCTGCACGAGGTCGATTGGGCCGATCGGCCGCGTCTCGGACGCGATGGCCGGGGGCAGAGATCCCGCCGGCAGCGTGGTCGTGGCGAGCAAGATGCCGAATAGCCTGGTCCTGTTCATGAGCCCGTTCGTCGATGAGTTTGGGAACCGTAAAAAGCGTCGCAGCGGCTGTTCGGTTCCCGAACCCAAGGCGATTGGGCATTCATGTCGCACCAAAGGCCTGGCCTCAGGCCGCGGCTTGCTCCAGGCACGTTTCGCAGATGGCGGCGAGGTGGCGGTGATCCGTTCCGCAGCAGCCGCCGACCACGCAGAGGTCCTTCAGCCGGCGACGCAACGCACCGTATCGGAGGGCAAGATCGGCCGAATCGCCGACGTCGAGCTCCGTCGCCGCATCGAGTTCGGCATGGCTCTTGGTCGAGGCATTGGCGCGGATGCCGCGAATGCGCTCCCGCCAGGCGCCGCCCTCCGCGAGCGCATCTTCGAAGTGGAGGGGATGGGCACAGTTGATCATGTAGTAGATGGGCGAGCTCCCGGTCGCCGTGTCCACCTGCTCAATGGCAGCGCGCAGGCTGTGGCCCGAGGGGAGATGTCCGTCCGTCTCCACCGTAAACGAGATGACAACGGGCATGTCGCGCCACGCGGCTGCCTTGGCGATGCCGATCGCTTCTTCCGGATGGGTCATGGTGATGGCACTCACCATGTCTGCCCCGGCCTCGGCGAAGGCAGCAACCTGCGCGTCGTGATACCCCTCGGCTTCCTTCACCGTCATGGGGCCCTCCACCTTGTAGCCATCGCCGCGTGGGCCGACGACGCCATTGGCGATGACGGGCGTTCGCTCGGTCGCCAGCCGGCCAGCGAGCGCCTTGACGAAACGGACCGCGTCTCCGCTGATCCGTGCAAGGTCATCGGCGGAATAGCCGAGCGCCTTGCCCCAGTCGGAATTGGCCCGCCACGTCGGCGTGTCGATGATGAAGCCCGCCGCATATTTGCGAGCGAGTTCAAGGTAGGGCCGGAAATAGGCGAAGAGCCGGTCACGTCCCTCCGGGGTCTCAAGGAGGGGGAAAGCGGCGAAGCACGGAAGGTTCACCCCGTCATGGTAGACGAGGGTCGTTTCCAAGCCGCCATCGGTCAGGCAGAGACGCCCTGTGAGCTGCGGCAGCAAGTGGCGGCTGAGCGGCATGACGGTCCTCCCTCGGAAAGCGAGGACCAGGTGCCACGTCCACGAGGCATGGTACTGTGAGCGAGATCACGGAGGCGCCGGGATCAGCGCCACCGATAATTGAAGCTGATGCTGATGCGGTCTTCCTCGGCCTCGTTCAGGGGCACCTCATGGCGCAGCCAGCTCTCCCAGAGGAGGACCGTTCCGGGCTGGGGCTGGACATAGACGAAGGCGCGCTGCTCGGGGCGGGCCTTCGCCTTGCGGGGCGGGGCCGCCATCATGAAGCCGAGCCGCGGATCCTCGAACTTGATGGCGCTCGCACCTTCCGGGACGGCGACATAATAGGTGCCACTCACCACCGCATGCGGATGGATGTGGGACGTGTGTACGCCGCCCGGGGGCAGGACGTTGATCCACAGGGAATCGAGCTTCAACCGCTCCCGGCCGAGATCGAATTCCAGCTCCTTCACGAAGGCCGCCACGTGTTTGTCGAGGATCCGCACCAGCTCGGTGAAGGCCGGCACGCGCCAGGGAAGGTCATTGAGGGAGGCGTAGGACGTGTATCCCGGATAGCCGTGCTTGCGGCACCAGGTCTGACCGGCCGTATCATCCTCGGCGATCGATCGACAGGCGGCGTCGAGCTCCGCATTCAGCCGCTCCTCGCCGATTTCGGATCGGTAGATCTTGGTGACAAAAAACGACTCGACGCTCATGCATGCCGCTGTAGCGGCGCGCCGGCGCAGTTGTCAAAGAGCGCGGCCGCCCGCTATCCCGCCTTGCGAGCCCTCCCCCCGCCAGGCTTCGTAGCGCGTCGGCCCGGCGCGTTGCGCGCCGGCGCGCGCCGGGCCGTGCTCTTGCGGACCGGTTTCGCGCCACCCTTTTCGGCCGCGATGCTCCGGCGCAGGGCCTCCATGAGATCGACGACGTTCGAAGGTTTCGGAGCCTCGGGCGCCCGCTTGATCGGCCGGTGGCCCGCCTTCGCCTTGATGAGGTCAAGGAGCGCGTTCTGGTAACGGTCCTCGAACTCAGACGGAGCAAAGGTCGAAAGCTTGGTGTCGATGATGTGGGCCGCGAGCTTCAGCATCTCCGGCTCGACCTTCACCTCGCCGATGTCATCGAAGACCTCGTCCGCCTGCCGCACCTCGTAGGCATAGCGCAGGGTGCGGGCCAACAGGCCTTTCCCGCGCGGCTCGAGCATGACGATGCGTTCGCGCCGATAGAGAACGACGCGACCGATGCCGACCACGGCCTTCTCGCGCATCGCCTCGCGGATCACGGCGAAGGCCTCCTCCGCGACTCGCCCGTCAGGGGCGAGGTAATACGGAGTGTCGATATAGACCTCATCGATTTCCGTCCGGGGGACAAAGCGCTCGATGTCGATGGTGTGGGTCGACTCGACGGCGACGGAGTCGATTTCCTCCTCCTCGACCGTCACATATTCGCGCTTGGCGATCTCAAAGCCTTTCACCTGATCATGGGGTTCGACCACCTCACCGGTTTCCGGGTCGACAAGCTGGCGGCGCAGGCGGTTCCCTGTCTCACGGCTGAGCAGGTTGAAGCTGACGCGCTCCTTCTGCGTCGTGGCGGGGTAGAGCTCCACGGCGCAGGAGACGAGCGAGAGCTTGAGATAGCCTTTCCAATTGGCGCGAGGCGCCGCCATGGTAGTACTCCACGCTTGGGGATCGTCTGCGACCCCCGCTGCGACTCAACGAGAGTCTTGCAGAGTCGTTCCGGCCGCTGAGCAAGATTCCCGAATCAATAAAGGTGGGAGCCGAATCAAGTTTTACTTTTGATTAACTAAGACGTTGACCGCCGGGACGGCAGAAGATTAACGCAATAGACTCGCTGAGCCCCTTGCCGGACGCGATCGACTCGGCTGAGACTCGGGAGTCTCAGCGGACGAGACAGAGGATTCTACGCGCCTGAAAACCGCCTGGGCTCCGCAGGACGCCATTTGGCACAAGCCCAGCCCCGAGACGCCCGATTCTCGACACGGGACATCTATGAAGGGGGTCGCAAAGCGTTGCCGTTCTTGCGTGTCTTGAAGCTGAGCGGCGCAAAGCCCACTTTCGCGCCATGCCGGATTTTGCCGCCGCGCCCCTTTCGGCCGGCCCTTCGATCGCCTCCCTTCCCGAGACCCTCGAGGAGCAGCTGCGCATCCTCGGGAGCAATCCCGAACGGCTGGCTGCGGCGATGGAGATCCGGAGCTGGCTGCTGGAGGAGGCGCGCACGAGACGCGACACCGGCTTCCTTCTCGAGGGGCTATGCCTGCGGCTGAACGCAGCCGGAGTCCAGATCGACCGTGGGGTGATCGCTCTCGAGACGCTGCACTCGGAGCACGCAGGTGTTGGACGCTTCTGGACAAAGGAGGAAGGCAGCCGCAGCGAGAAGTTCCGGTACGACCGGCGGGATCAGGCGACCTACGAAAGCAGTCCCTTCTATCACGTGCACCAGACGCGCCAGCCCCTCCTCCTTTGGCTCCCGGAGACGCCGGACAATCGCTTCGGCGTCATCCCGGAACTGAAGCAGGCTGGCTACGTCCATTACCTGTGCCTGCCCTTGTTTTTCGCCAATGGCGACGAGAACGGCATCTCCTTTGCGAGCCGCAAGGCGACGGGCCTGTCGGAGATGGACCTTGCGACGATCGCCTTCGTCATGCCGGCCTGCGCCGCCGTCCTTGAGATCCTTGCGAGCTACCGGACGCTCGACAACCTCCTGCGGATCTATGTCGGGGACGAGCCCCACCGGGCCATCCTTTCCGGAGAGGTGCGGCTTGGGCAGGTGAGGCGCATCCGTTCGGCCATGCTGATGGCCGACATGCGCAACTATACCCGGATCACCTCTTCGATTACCCCGGAGGAATCGGTCGAACTGCTCAACGCCTATTTCGATTGCCTCGTACCGCCGATCGAAGCGGAGGGAGGCGAAGTGCTGAAATACATGGGCGACGGGCTTCTCGCCATCTTTCGTGAGCAAGGGGACGATCTTGGCGGAGCGGCGCAGGCGGCGCTCGATGCGGCCACCACCGCGCTCGCACGGATCGCCGCCGCCAATCTCGAAGGGCGTTTCCCGACACCCATCGATGTCGGCATCGCCCTTCATCACGGCGAGGCAGCCTATGGCAATGTGGGATCCGGCGAACGGCTCGACTTCACCGTCATCGGGCGCGACGTGAACCTGACGAGCCGCATTGCGCAGCTCAACAAGGCCTTGGGCGAACCCCTCCTGATGTCCAAGGCCTTTGTCGAGTTCCTATGGGGGGATCCCGAACCGTTGGGCGAGCATGACATCAATGGCTTTGCCGAGGCGATCGCCCTCTATCGGCCGCGAACGGCCCTCGACGCTCAATAGCGCAGGATGATCTCGGCGCCGGTGCCGGCCGCGGAGGAGCTGGGAATGCTCCTTGGTGCCGCCTCGAGTTTCCACTCTCTTTTGCCAGCGCCGTTGATGGTGAGGGCATTGACGACCATGGTCACTGCATCGCCCTCGAGCCCGGATCCCCCGTTGAAGGTCAGATTGCGACTTGGAAGATAGACCAGACCCTTCAGGCGGTGGGTTGAAGCGCCTTCGAAGGCGATTGCCGAGCGCTGCAACCCGTTCGGCTCGAAGATGAGGATGTCGCGGTAGGCGCTTTGGGATGCGGCCGGGGCGGACAGGTCCACCGTCGAGGCGCCGTTGATCTGCAGGCTTGCATTAGCGTCGGCGAGAAAGAACGTCACGCCGGAACCGATGATGGACGAACCGCCGTCGACGGTCATCATCCCGTCCTTGATGACGTAAAGGCCCGGCTTCAGCCTGATCTCGTGTCGCCCCTTGAACAGGGTCGCGCCGCAATACACCCCCGGCTCGAGTTCCGTGGCTTGGCGGCCGCGGGGCGCCTCGAAGACCCTGTTGGTGAAGGTGCAGCCGAGGCTCGAGGGCTTCGGGATCTGGTTCGCAAAGGGATCGCCGGCGACCGCGCACCCGGTCTCCAAAGGGCCGAGCTTCGGCTGCCCGTTCGCGATGTAGCCCGGTCCTCTCAGACAGATGCGCTTCGCATCGATGGTCGCATTGCCGTTGAACACCGCGCCGACATTGGCGCTCGTGTGCACATGGATCTCGCAATGGGGAGCGGCCACCGTGACGCCCCCGTTGACCCGGAGCGTCTCAGCGGCGCTCGGATCCATCAACATGATGCAGACCTTGGCCGTGGTGCTGCTCGTCTCGCTTCGGACAAAACCCTCTGCGCCCGCGGCGATGTCGATTCCGCTCGTGCCGAGAACGCCCCCGAAGACGGAGCTGAGGCGGATCTTGACGCGTCCCCGCAGTCCCTGGCTCGTCGTCGGGGTGAAGGAGAGGGTGTCGATCAAGACGCCCTCGCGCGCCAGAGCGGCCCGAGCATGCGCCTCGGCCGCACCAGCCCGCCGGCTTGCAGGCGCCTTGAGGCCGGTCAACACGGCCGCATCGACGATGCTCTGCAGATTGCTCCGCATCTTGGCCGCGCGCGCATAATCGACGGCAGCGCCCGCCGCTGCGAGCACAGGGATGAGCGCAAGGGCGAAGATCGCCACGGCGCCGCCTCTCTCGTCGGCGGCGAAGCGGCGCATGGAGGCGCGGGATCCCGATGCGCTCCTGCTTTCGTCGTGAGAGGCCCGTCCATCGATCATGAGCTCAGCCTGGACGCCGAACCAAAGCCGGGGCTGAAGCGCTCGTTGTGAATTTTAGGTAACCACCGGCGCAAAGCACGCCGACGACGCCTCGCAGGGCGGGATGGTTGCCAAAGGATTGCCAGGGAGCGCGGCGTTGTTTGATCCGCCCCTGAGCCAGACCCCTTATGATGAATCAATCGGAAAGATGTGAGCGGGTTTTCAAGCCAACTGTCGTTACAAAATTTATGCGAATGAACGCTAGCGTAGGCGGCCTTGAAGCATGTGGGTCGTCGAATGATCAGGTCGCTGCGTTCCTTCTCCCGCAACGAGGGCGGCGGAGTCGTCGTGCTCGCAGCTCTCGCCTTGCCGGTCGCCCTCTTCGCCGTGGGATCAGCAGTCGATTATTCGCGCGCTACGCATCTGAAGACGCGCCTGCAGGACGCCACCGACGCGGCGACGCTGGCCGCCGCCCGAATGGCGGCCACGGCGAGCGACAAGGAGGTCCTCGACCTTGCGACGCAGGTCTTCAGGAGCAACATCTCGGACCCGACCGCCAAGATCGACTCCCTGAAGATCAGCGCCGGACGCCGCAAGCTGGAGGTCGAGAGCTCCGCCGGGTCTCCCACCATGTTCATGGGTCTCGTCGGCTACAAGCAGATCCCCGTTGGCGCGTTCTCTGCGAGCGAGATCTCCGACGACACCTATGAAATCGCGCTGGTGATGGACAATTCCGGCTCGATGGCGTCGAGCGCCGGTGGGTCGTCCAAGATGCAGGCGGCCAAGGATGCGGCGAAGAAGCTCGTCGACGCCATGATGTCCACCCAGCACTCGGCCAGCCGGACGCGGATCTCCATCGTGCCCTTCACGCTGGCCGTGAATGTGGGCAGCCAATACGCCACCGCCAGCTGGATGGACCGCCTCGGGTTGTCCTCCATCCACTTCGAGAACTTCACCCTGCCGGCGGGCTATGGGGGCGCGGGGCTGTCGCGGTTTACCCTGTTCGACGCCTTGAACATCCCCTGGGCCGGATGCGTCGAGACCCGTCCCGGCGACTACGCCACGAACGACGCGCCGCCCGATATCACGAAGCCGGACAGCTTCTTCGTGCCGATGGCGGCCCCTGATGAGCCAGGAAATGGGGGGCAGAGCACCTACCCGGTTCCCCAGCAGGGCGGCGGCTCCACCAACTGGAGCTACCCGAACAGCTATCTCAACGACAATGGCCCGGCCTGCGTCGGCGGCGACGTCACTTCCGCGGGCGAGTACGAGAAAGCCCAGAAGAAGGTTTGCAAATACGTCAACCCCAGCCTCCACACCAACGGCGGCCGGGGCCCGAACTTCAGCTGCAACGCCAAGCCGCTGCGCCGCCTGACGAACGACAAATCGGCCCTGCATGCCGCGATCAACGCCATGGCGGCCGACGGCAACACCAACCTGCTCGAGGGCTTCATGTGGGGCTGGCGGACGCTGTCCCCCAACGCGCCCTTCGGCGACGGCCGTCCTTACAACAGGCCGGAGAACAGGAAGATCATCATCCTTCTGACCGACGGCATGAACGCCTGGAACGAGGCTAAAAACCACAACAAGTCGGTCTATTCGCCCATGGGCTACTACACCAATGCCCGCCTCGGACCCGCGCCGAAGAACGCGAGCGAGGCGCGCGCTCAGATGGACGCGAAGACCTTGGCGGGCTGCACCAACGCCAAGGCCCAGGGCGTCACCGTCTATACCGTCGGCTTCAGCACGCCGAGGGACCCCATCGACGCCGCCGGCCTCAACCTCCTGAAGAAATGCGCGACGTCGCCCCAGACAGCCTATGTGGCGAATGATTCGGCGGCGATCATCACGGTGTTCGAGGAGATCGCGCGCAGCATCGGCGGCCTCCGGCTGACGCAATAGAGGCGGGGAGGCGGCTCTGGCTCTGGCCGGGCTCCGGCGGCAAGGCTCAGCGGCGCCGGGCGCATTGCGGTCGGCGCCGATTTTCCGTTATCAGAGGCCCCGCACCCGCCATCCGGGCCCGTAGCTCAACGGTTAGAGCCGGCCGCTCATAACGGTCTGGTTGCAGGTTCGAATCCTGCCGGGCCCACCAATGTTTTCAATAACTTGACGAGCCTCGTCGCGCTTCATAACCAGGAGCTGAGGGTTGCGGCGATGCGGACAGCGGCGAGGAGGTTGGCCGACAGAGAGGCTGGTCCGCAGCGCATCCGCGATGATCTTCGCTGGGCAACAGCGCCGAGCGATGAGGGATGTCCGCGGCCGCTCCAAGATAGGCCTGCTCCAATACCGGATCGCGGGCGAGCTCAGACGATGGGCCTGATTTCACAATCCTCCCGGTCTCCAGAAGGTAGGCGCGGTCGGACAGCGACAGGGCGTGGCCGGCCATTTGGTCGACGACGAGCAAGGTCACCCCTTCTTCGCGCAGCTGCTCCAGCGAGCCGAAAAGCTCATCCGCCGCGCGGGGAGCAAGGCCGAGCGAAGGCTCGTCCAGCATCAGCACCTTGGGCCGGGTGAGGAGGCCGCGCGCTACGGCGAGCATCTGCTGCTCGCCGCCCGACAGAAGCCCCGCTCGCTGGTGGAGGCGCTCACGCAGGCGTGGGAAGCGTTCGAGCATCGCTTCGATCTCGCCGCTGATGTCCACTCCGCGGCGGGCATGGGCGCCAAGTTGCAGGTTCTCCAGAACCGTCAGCTCCGGGAAGACCTGCCGCCCCTCAGGTACCAACACGATGCCCGCCCGCGCGCGCTGATGCGCCTCGAGCCGCTCCACCGGCGTTCCGGCGAGGCGGACCGCGCCCTGGGTGCGGGGCGGGGAAAGACCGGCGAGCGAGCGCATCAAGGTGGTCTTGCCGGCGCCGTTCGATCCCAGCACCGCCACCGCCTCTCCGCGCCCGACGGCGATTGCGACATCCGACAGCACGCCGGACGCGCCATAGGCGGCCGAGAGACCTTCCACCTCCAGCCCGGCCGCCGCCGCTTCGGAGCTGCGCGCTCTCGTGACGGTCCGGGCGCGCGGAGGCGCTCCTCCCACCTCTCCAAGATAGGCCTTCCGCACGGCGGGGTCGTTCCGCACCGTCTCCGGCGTGCCGTCCGCAATGCGACGTCCGGCGTCGAGCACGACGATATGGTCGGAGAGCGACATGACCATGCCCATGTCGTGCTCGACCAGGACGACGGTCACGCCCAGGCCAGAGATGCGGCGCAAGAGGCCGACGAGGGCATGCTTGTCGGCCTGCGACAATCCCGCGGCGGGCTCGTCCAAGAGCAGGACCTTGGGTCCAACGGCCAACGCTCGGGCGATCTCGACCAGGCGCTTCTCGCCATGGGGCAGCTCCGCTGCGACGCGATGGGCGGAGCGCCCGGCGCCGACGAAGGCGAGGAGCTTCAATGCCTCTCTTTTTGCGTCGCGCCGGTTCCTGCCGCCGCCAAAGGAGCTGAGGAAGCCGCCGAGGCGGCCGGCCCGCGCGGCGAGCATCACGTTCTCGAGCGCCGTGAGGCTCCCGAAGAGTTGCGTCGTCTGGAAGGTGCGTGCAACGCCAAGCCGCGCGAGCCTGTGCGAAGGCAAGCCCGTGATATCGGCGGCGCCGAGCAAGACCTTTCCGGCCTGTGGGCGATAGAAGCCGCAGAGAAGATTGAGGGCGCTCGTCTTGCCCGCTCCGTTCGGGCCGATGATGCTGGTCACGCGTCCGGGGTCGGCCGCGAACGAGACCTCCTGAACGGCGCGCACGCCGCCGAAGGCAATCGAGAGCCCGTCCACGACAAGTGGTTCGCCTGACCCGCTGCGCAGCGTCGGCCCAGTCTCGGCGGCAGGCGAGGGCGCTGGCGCGGCGCCGGCCCAGCCGCCAGCAAGGCGCGCGATCGTCCCGGCGATCCCGGAGGGCGCGAGCCGCAGCACCGCGAGGAGCAGCACGCCGAACAGGAGGAGCCGATACTCGGCAAAGCCTGCCAAGAGCTCCGGGAGGAGCACGACCACCGCCGCGCCGAGCACCGGGCCGATGGTGGTGCCTGCCCCGCCGACCATCACCGCGAGAAGGAAAAGGATCGACTGCAGGAAGGGGAACGAACTCGGGCTGATGAAGCCGTTGAGAGGCGCGAAGATCGCGCCGGCGAGCGCCGCCGCCGCGGCCGAGGTCACGAAGGCAGCGGTCCTGACTTGAACGAGGTCGATGCCAAGGGAGCGCGCCGCGGTCTCGGAATCGCGGGCGGCGCGCATGGCGAAGCCCCAGCCGCTCTCCCTCAGACGCGCGAAGACGATGAGCGCCGCCGCGACCAGCAGGATGCTGAGGATCGCAAGCCCGCGCTCGCCGAGCGGCACGCCCATGAGGCTTGGCGGCCTCGTGAGGATCAGGCCGTTGCCGCCGCCGGTGAGCTCCCGCCACTCGACGGCTCCATGCTCGACGATGAAGCCGAAGGCGATGGTCATCATCGCAAGATAGGGCCCGCGCACACGCAGGGCCGGCATCGCGAGAAGGCCGCCGACAATGCCGGCCACCACGATGCCCAGGCCTGCCGCAGCCAGGAAGGGCCAGCCGGCATTCTCCGTGAGGAGGGCGGTCGCGTAAGCGCCTATGGCCATGAATCCCACATGACCCAGGGATACTTGGCCCGCAAGGCCGAGCAGCACGTTGAGGCCGATGCAGGCAATGGCCGTCAGGGCCGTCGTCGCGATGAGGAACACGCCGTAGCTGTCGGCGGTGGCCGCATAACCCAGCGCGGCGGCTAGCAGGGCTGCGAAGCCGAGGGGACGAAGGAATGGGTTCATACCTTCTTCACCCCCGCTTGCCCCAGGAGGCCGTTCGGCAGCGCGAAGAGGATGAGGATGACGGCCGCGAAGGTGAGAATCTGGGTGTAGACCGAGCCCAGCGTGCTGGTGATCAAGGACTCGATCACACCGAGGCAGACTCCCGCCAGCATGACGCCCCAGGCGCTGCCGAGCCCGCCGATGATCGCAGCGGCGAAAGCCTTGATGCCGAACAGCGTCCCCATGTCGGAGGACACGTTGAACAAGGGGGCGATGAGCAGGCCCGCGATTCCGGCGAGCACCGCTGAGACGGCGTAGCTCGTCGCGATCGTCCTGCGCACGTCGATGCCCATGAGGCGCGCAGCATCGGGGTTCTGCACCACGGCCAGCATGGCGATGCCAAGGCGCGTGCGGCGCAAGAGAAGGTGCAGCGCGGCGGCGAGCGTAAAGCCAAGGACGGGGATGATGAGCTGCAGCGGATAGACGCCCGCGCCCTCCGCGAGCTGGATCGGCCTGACGGCGAGGCTCGAAGGAAAGCTCCGCGGCTCCTTGCCGAAGGTGAAGAGCACGAGGTTGTCGACGATGATGCCGACGGCGACCGTCGCCATGAGCCAGTTGTCGGAGCCGCGCTGCACGAAGGGCCGCACGACGAAGCGCTCCACGGCCGCTCCGTAAAGCGCGCAGAGGATAAGCACCATCGGGGCGGCGAGCGCGAAGGGCCAGCCCCAGAGCACGACAAAGAAGAAGCCGAGCACGGCGCCCAGGGTCATGGAGCTGCCCTGGGAGAAGTTCACCGTGCCGGAGACGGCGTAGGTCACGTGGAAGCCAAGCGCCAGGAGCCCGTACATGCTGCCGAGCGCAAGGCCGCTGACGAGGGCGGGAAGCAGGTTCATGCGCTATCCCGCCCGCCGGGCATGGTTCGCCGGCATCAGTTCGTGACCGGCACGATCTGGTTGTCCTCGAAGCGGGTCCAGATGTAGTCGTTCTCGTTCAGGGCGTCGGGGTTCGTCGGCGAGAACGGCCGCTCGTAGGTCTTGATGAGCCCTTCGTAGCGATCGATGTTGAAAAGTGCCTCCCGGATGGCCTCGCCGTTGGTGCTGCCCGCCTTGGCGATCGCCAGCGCCGCCAGGTGCATGCCGTCATAGGCGTTGGCGTAACCGACGGCCGGCGTGATGTCGCCGGGCCCTTTGATGTCGGGATACTTCGCCTTGAGGGCCGCGAGCACGCGCTCGCCCACGGGCGACTGCTTGCCGAAGAAGCTGTAGGTCTGAACGAAGATCACGTTCCGGGCGCTCGGCCCCGCGAGCTCCGTGAAGCGGCCGCCTGCCGGCCCCCAATGGGAGACGATCGGCGGCATCCAGCCCATACGGTCGAGCGACTTCACGACCTGGGAGGACGGCCCGACGTTGCCGACGAGAAACAGCACGTCCGCGCCCGCCTGCTTGAGGCGCGTGAGCTGCGGCACGACGTCGACATCGTTGCCCTCGAATTTCTCGACGCCGGCCGGTGCGATGTTCGCCTCTTTCAGCGCCGCGAGAAGGCCCCTTTCGTTGGACTCGCCCCAAGGATTGTTCACGAGGATGAGGCCCGGCTTCTTCGCGCTGAAATGCTTGACCGCATATTGGACCATGGCCTTGTCGACCGAGTCGTCCATCGCGGAGACGCGGAAGGCGAAGTTCGGATTGGCGCCGTTGTGGGTGATGTTGGTGCCAGCGGCCCAGGGATCGATGAATGGCACCTTCGCACTGTTGATGAAGGGGACGATGGCGAGGGCCACGGGCGTGTCGAGCCCGCCGAACAGAACCGCCACCTTCTCACGCTGAACGAGCTCACGCGCGGCCAGCAAGCCCTTCGAGGGATTGCTCTCGTCGTCGCGCCTCACGAGTTCGAGCTTGCGGCCGAGCACCCCTCCCTTGGCGTTGATCTCGTCGATGGCGATGGTCAGTCCGCGGGTGAGCGCTTCGCCCGCCCGGGCCGACTGGCCGGAGAGCGCGGTGACAAGCCCGATCTTGATGGGGTCTGCGGCGAGCGTCGGACCGACGAGGACCGAGGTCGCCGCGAGCGCAGCGCCAAGGCCGAGCGCCCTGCGGCGCGAGAGAGTTGCGAAACCGGCGAGACGGTCGAGCGCCATCTGTGTCCTCCCGTTTGCCCCTCTCCGAGCACGGCGCCCCGGAGCCCTTCGGGCATTCCAACTGCTGCGGAATTGACCGAAAGTAAGTATTTTCTTACAAACGGTCGTGGTGGTGTCAAGCCGCGAGTCCGACGGAGCAATGTCGATGCCAAGCTGGGAGACCGAAGCGGGCCGGATCGTCGAAGAATTCCTCGATGCATCCATGGTTCCCGACCCCGACCGCGCGCGCACCTACATGGCGCCCGATGTTTGCATCACCTTCACCGGCGGCAGGGTTTTCGATGATCCGAGCGGCAGCACCGGCTTCAACGCCAAGCGATACGCCTGGGTGAAGAAGCGTTTCGAGCGGACGGACGTGGTCGCGGGCGCGACCGAAGAAGAGGCAATTGTCTACAATATCGGCACGCTCTACGGCGCCTGGCCGGACGGTACGCCCTTCGAGGGCAACCGCTACGTGGACCGGTTCGTCGTCAGGCGCGGCAAGATCGTGAAGATGGACGTCTGGAACGACAGCGCTGAGATCATCCTCGCGCGGGCGGGGCTCGCCGAGGATGGGGGCGCCGCCGTACCGGCGGCAAGGATTCAAGACGCGAGCGCCGCATGACGAAACCGGTCGGGGCCTTCGCTGGCGCACCGGTGCTCCGCAGCCACGGGCGTTACGCCTACAGCGCGATCAAGCATCGGCCGGTCTATGATTGGCCGAACGGCAAGCGGCTTGCCGTCTATGTTGGCCTCAACCTCGAGCATTTCGCCTTCGGCGAGGGGCTCGGGGCGGAGTTGTGTCCCGGAGGTCCGCAGCCTGACGTGCTCAACTTCGCTTGGCGCGACTATGGCAACCGGGTTGGCGTCTGGCGTCTCATCGACCTGTTCGACGCGTTGGAGCTTCCCGTCTCCGTGCTCGTCAACAGCAGCATTTACGGCTACTGCCCCGAGGTCATGGCCGCCTTCCGCGCCCGGGGTGACGAGGTCGTTGGTCACGGCCGCACCAATTCGGAGCGCCAGGGCGTTCTCGACGAGAGCGCCGAACGCGCGCTGATCGCAGAGGCGACCGAGACAATTGCGGCCGCGGAAGGGCGTCGTCCGGCGGGCTGGCTCGGCCCCTGGATCTCCCAGAGTTACGTCACCCCCGACCTCCTCGCGGAGGCGGGCTATCGCTATCTCCTCGACTGGTGCATGGACGACCAGCCGATCTGGTTTGCGACGCGGAACGGCGGCCGCATCCTGTCGGTGCCCTATCCGCAAGAGCTCAACGACATCCCCTCGATCGTCGGGCGCAAGGACTCCGCCGACCAGTTCGCGCAGATCATCGTCGACCAGTTCGACGAGATGCTCGAGCAATCCGCCTCCGGCCCGCTCGTCATGGGCATCGCGCTCCATCCCTATCTTGTTGGCCAGCCTTACCGGCTGCGGCGCCTCCGGAGCGCGCTGGCGCATATCGCGGCGCGGCGCGGCGAGATCTGGTTCACCACCTCCGGCCGGGTAGCGGAGCATTGCTGGTCCCTGCCGGCCGGCATGGTTCCGTAAAGGTCGTCTCGGATGACGGCGCGCGCCGAACGGGTGGGGGAATCGGCAACGGGTCGCGTCGTGCGTCGGCGCAACCCCGCCAAGTCGAAGGAGGCGATCCTCAAGGCCGCCACGATCGAGTTCTGCCGGCACGGCTACAAGGGCGGGCGCGTCGACGCCATCTCGCGGCGCGCAAAGGCGAATATGCGCCTGCTCTACCACTACTTCGGCGACAAGGCCGGCCTCTACCTTGCCGTGCTCGAGCACGTGTACACGGAGATTCGGGCCGAGGAGCAGCGCCTGAAGCTCGGCGATCTTGATCCCATCGAGGGCATGCGCCGACTTGTCGGGTTCACCTTCGACTTCTTCGGCAAGCACCACGACTACGTCTCGCTCATCAACAACGAGAACATGCTGCGTGCGCAGCACATCAAGCGATCGGAGCGGATCCGGTCGCTGACGCTGCCGCTCGTCTCGACGATAGACGACCTGCTTCGCCGTGGCGCAGCCGCTGGCGTCTTCCGGAAGGACGTGGACCCCGTGCAGCTCTATGTCTCGATCACCGCGCAATCCTATTTCCACGTCTCCAACCGCTACACGCTGTCGGCCATGTTCGACATGGACCTCGGCGACCCGGGCTGGCTCGCCGCCCGGCGCCGGCACGCGGAGGACGTCATCCTGACCTGGCTGACGGCGAGGGGGGACGAGCGCGCGGCGGGAAAGAATGAACGCGCGCGCAGAGGGGCGCCGCACAATGGGCAGGGCCCGACCAGGGGGCAGGGTCCGACCCAGCGACGAGCGGTGGACAAGCATGCGACGAGCTTGAGCTCTCCTGCTCCCCGAGACGGCAAAGTTGCACATTGACCAAGTAAGTATTCTCTTACATACCGGATGCGGCTTTGGGATGGCTCGAATGGATGTGGATCGGACAGGCGAGGCGGGCGAGGGCTCCCTTCTTGTGGGCAGGATCGAGGTCGTGAACATTGGCCTTGAGAGCTTCGCCACGGATCTGGCCGAGGAAGGCGTAGAGGTGATCCATGTGGAGTGGTCGCCGCCGGCCGGCGGCGATCCCGAGCTGGCCGACCTTCTCGCGAAGCTCGGCGTGTGAGCGGGCCGACGATGCGGATCATCGAGGAGGCCAATCGGGAAGCCGTCCGCCGCCTGTTCGACGGCGATCCGGTGCTCGTCGACGTCGCGCCCGCTGCCGAGCTGATCCCCTCCCTTGGCGAGCGCATGCTCCTGCATGCCGGGCCCCCGATCGCCTGGGAGCGCATGTGCGGCCCCATGCGCGGCGCGGTGGCCGGGGCGGTCGTCTTCGAGGGCTGGGCTCCGGATCTCGAAGCCGCCGAGGCGCTTGCCCGCTCGGGTGCCGTCGCCTTCCGCCCCAATCACGATTTCGGCGCGGTCGGACCCATGACAGGCATGACCACCCGCTCGATGCCGCTCATGGTGGTGGAGAACCGCCGCTTCGGGAACCGGGCCTACTGCGCCCTCAATGAGGGGCTCGGCAAGGTGATGCGCTTCGGCGGCAACGACGCCGAGGTGCTGGCCCGGCTCGCATGGCTTCGCGACGTGCTCGGGCCCGCCTTGGGCGAAGCGCTGCGCGCGTCAGGCGGCATTGCCCTGAAGCCCCTCATCGCCCGCGGGCTCGCCATGGGCGACGAGATGCATCAGCGGAATGTCGCCTGCACCAGTCTCTTCTTGCGACAGATCGCGCCCTGGCTCGCGCGCACCGTCTCGGACCGGGAACGCCTCGCGGACATCCTCGCTTTCATCGGCGGCAACGATCAGTTCTTCCTCAACATCGCTATGGCCATGGGCAAGGCGCTCACGGATCCTGCCCGGTCCATCGAGGGCTCATCCGTCGTGACCGCCATGTGCCGCAATGGCACCGACTTCGGCATCCGTGTCAGCGGCACGGGGGATACCTGGTTCGTGGCGCCCGTGGAGATGCCGCAGGGCCTTTATTTCCCCGGCTTCAGTGAGGCCGATGCCAATCCGGACATGGGCGACTCCGCCATCGTGGAGACGGTCGGGCTGGGGGGCTTCGCCATGGCCGCCGCGCCGGCGGTGGTCGGTTTCGTGGGCGCAGGCTCGGCGGCCGACGCCGCCGTCTTCACAAGATCGATGAGCGAGATCACGGTGGCCGAAAATCCGGAATGGACGATTCCCTCGCTCGACTTTGCCGGCGTGCCGACCGGCATTGACGTGCGGCTGGTGGTCGAGACGGGTATCGCGCCGGCCATCAACACCGGCATCGCTCACAAGAAGCCCGGCATCGGCCAGGTGGGCGCGGGCGTCGTGCGCGCCCCGATGGCTTGTTTCACGCAAGCGGTGCGCGCGCTTGCCGAGAGGCTCGGCGTGACATGAGCGTCTTTATTGTGAACGAGGTCCGCAAGGGCCTCTATCTCGACTCGGTCGCCCTGATGCGCCTCTCGCGCGAGGTCGCGGGGCTCCCTGGCGTCGTCGAGGCAGCGCTCATGATGGGCACGCCCGCCAACCGCCGGATCCTAGCAGAGGCGGGGCTCCTTGCGGAGGAGGGCGCGAATGCCCAGGGCAACGACCTCGTGATCGCCCTCAAGGCCGAGAGCCGCGAGGCGGCGCAGGCGGCGCTCCATGCGGCGCGCGCCCGGCTCGACAGGCCGCGCGCTGCGACGGGCGAGGCCGCGCAATGGAAGCCGAGAAGCTTACGCGCCGCGCTGCGAGCAAGACCTGGCGCCACTCTCGCCTTGATCTCCGTGCCGGGCGACTTTGCGGCGGCTGAGGCCCGCAAGGCGCTCCGTCGCGGCCTTCACGTCATGATCTTCAGCGACAACGTGCCCGTGGCGCAGGAGCGCGCGCTGAAGGAAGAGGCCCGCGCCCTCGGCCGCCTTGTCATGGGGCCGGATTGCGGAACGGCGATCATCAACGGCGTGCCGCTCGCCTTCGCCAACCGGGTGCGGCGCGGCGACATCGGCGTCGTTGGCGCTTCTGGGACCGGCATCCAGGAGGTGACCTGCCTGATCAGTGAGGCGGGCGGCGGCATTTCTCATGCCATCGGCGTCGGCGGGCGCGACCTGAGCGAGGCGATTGGCGGCCTCTCGACCCTCATGGCCATCGACGCCCTCGACGCGGATCCGGGGACGCGCCGCATCGTGCTGATCTCGAAGCCGCCCCATCCCGATGTGGCACGCGCCGTGTTGGAGCGCGTGTCCCGCAGCGCCAAGCCCTTCACTATCTGCTTCCTCGGCCAGAAGGAGGCGGACCTTCCGCCTAATGCTCGCTTCGCACCAACGCTCAAGGCCGCGGCCGAGGATGCGCTCGACGGCCGAAGGATCAGCGAGGGCTTCCAGCCCGGCGTGTCTGTCCCGCGCCGGGAGGGCGTGATCGTCGGCCTGTTCTCCGGCGGGACCTTGTGCGGGGAGGCGCAGCTTGTGCTGGCCTCGCAGGGACGGCGCGTCGCCTCCAATGCGCCGGTCCCTGGGTCCGAGCCGCTCGCCTCGGCTGGCGCTTCGGTCGACCGCATCCTCGATCTTGGCGCCGACGAGTTCACCCGTGGCCGGCCCCATCCCATGATCGACCCGTCGGTGCGCGACGACATGCTCCTCAAGGCGCTGGCCGACCCGGGCGTCGCCGTCGTGCTCCTCGATGTGGTGATCGGCTATGGCGCCCATCCCGACCCGGCCGGCCATCTGGCATCGCTCCTCGCCACGGCAGCCCCGGGCCATGTGCCAGTGGTGGCCTCGGTCACCGGCACTGAGGCCGACCGTCAGTCGCGGTCGCGGCAGATCGCGACCCTGGAGCGGGCAGGGGTCCTGGTGGCGCCCTCGAACGCACAGGCGGCCGAACTGGCCTTCGCCTTGTGCCGGGCCTGACGGGGGAGGGAGGCGATGGCGGGACGCGAAGAGCTGCCCTCGCGGCTCCTGGTGGCCATCGGCGGCAACGCCACGCATCCTGAGAACATCCGCGGCACCTCGGAGGAGCAGAAGGACCTCGCCGCCCGCACCGCGAAGGCGCTTCTCCCGCTCGCCCAACTCGACAACGAGCTCGTCATCACGCATGGAAACGGCCCGGTGGTGGGCAAGATCCTGATGCGTCAGGCGCTCACCGCCGACCGCATCCCGCCGATGTCCCTCGACATCTGCGTCGCCCACAGCCAAGGGGGCATCGCCTATCTCCTCATGCAGGCGATGGAGAACGCGCTGCGGGAGGTCGACAATCCCCGCCACGTGGCCTGCCTCCTGACCCAGGTCGAAGTGGATCCGGACGATCCCGCCTTCCAGAACCCGACGAAGCCCGTCGGGCCCTTCTTCACGCAGGAAGAGGCCGAAGCCCTCTCGAAGGAGCTGGGCTGGCTCATGAAGGAGGATTCGGGCCGGGGTTGGCGGCACGTGGTGCCGTCGCCACGGCCGCGGCACATCGTCGACATCTCGCTCATCCAGGTGCTGGCGCGGCGCGGCACCATCGTCATCGCTGGCGGCGGCGGCGGCATTCCGGTGGTGCGCGGGCCGAAGGGCGTCCGCCACGGGGTTGCCGCCGTCATCGACAAGGACCTCACATCCGCGCACATGGCCAACGTGCTCGGCATCGGCCATCTGATGATCCTGACGGCCGTATCGCGGGTGGCGGTCAACTTCGGCAAGCCGAACCAGCGCTTCCTCGATCGGGTGACGCTTCGCGAGCTGAAGGCGCTGCACGCCGAGGGCCACTTCCCGCCGGGCAGCATGGGGCCGAAGATCGCCGCCGCCATCCGTTTCCTCGAGGGCGGCGGGGAGCGGGTGATCATCGGGCATCTCGAAGAGGCGGTGCCGGCGCTTCGCGGCGAAACCGGCACCCATATCGTCTCCGACGAGTGATCGGGGACAAAGCCCGTCGGCGCGCCATTCCACTCGGCGAAATAGTCCCGGCGATACCGCGCCAATACCAGCGCGCAGATAGGCGAGGAGGCGTCGGCACGAGGGCTGGCGCTTGTTGGCAGCCTTGCAGCCCCTGCGCCAGCCGATGGAAGGTGCCCTGTTCTCGAGCAGGTATGAACCCCGGTCACATTGAGGGAAGCTGTGCTGCAGGCCCGGATCTTCGATCGGGAGATGGGCGACCTTGGCGACGGCAGGATCGCGCGGGATGGGATGGGAATCGTGAGATAACGGATGGCGACCTGAGCAAATTCTCCGGCGTCACTTGAAGAATTGGCGGATCAGCGATGCGGCCGCGCCGGCATCTTCGGATTGTAGAATTGTCCTGGTGTGCTCAAATGGTCCCTGAACTCGTCCTCTTCGCTTCCTGGTTTAATGCTCACCGGCACGCACGACTCGACCCTCGTCGCTCTCTCTGTTCTCATCGCGACAGTAGCCTCGTATACGGCCCTTGATCTGGCGGGCCGCATTCGCGCCTGTTCGGGGTGGTCCTGCTATGCTTGGCTTACCACTGCTGCCGTCGCCATGGGAGGCGGCATTTGGGCCATGCACTTTGTGGCCATGCTCGCCTTCAGTCTGCCAGGCATGGAGGTCGGCTACGACTTCAGGCTGACCGTCATCTCGCTCATCGCCCCGGTCTTCGTGACGGGTATTGCCTTCTTCGTCGTCAATCGCAAGGACACCGGGGTCGCTGCTCTTCTGCTCAGCGGGCTGTTCATGGGCTTAGGCATCGTCGCCATGCACTACATCGGCATGGCGGCGATGCGCATGCCTGCCGATCTAAGCCATGACCATCTTTGGATCGCGGTGTCGCTCCTGATCGCCATCGGAGCCTCCACCGTCGCGCTCTGGCTTGCCTTTCGCAGAACTGGCCTTGAGATGAAGCTCGTGGCTGCCGTCGCCATGGGCCTGGCCATCTCGGGCATGCATTACGCCGCCATGCAGGGAGCCGTCTTCACCAGCCACGGCACCGTCGATGGCGCACAGGGTCACGCCAGCATCGGCCAGACGGCCCTTGCTCTCGCCGTTGCCGCTGCGACCTTCCTGATCCTGTTCCTCGCGCTGATCGCGGCTATGTTCGACCGCCGCTTGACCCTGCTGGTTGAGCGCGAGGCTGCCGCTCTGCGCCGGAGCGAAGAGCAGTTCCGGACACTCTACAAGAAGACCCCATTGCCCCTCCACTCGCTCGACGAGAACGGCATCATCCAACATGTGAGCGACGCCTGGCTCGATCTCCTCGATTACAGTCGGGAGGAGGTGGTGGGGCGTCCGATCTCGGACTTCATGACGGAGGACTCGGCCCAGCGCCGCACCGAGGGTATCTGGTCCAGGCTCCTCCAGGAGGGCGAACTCAAGGACGTCGAGTATCGTCTCGTGACCAAGGGCGGCGACGTCCGGGATGTCCTCATGTCGGGCAAGGTCGTGCGCGATCCGGAGGGCCGGTTCGGCCATGTTCTCGGCGGGATCGTCGATGTGACCGAGCGCAAGCAGGCCGAGGAGGCCCTCCGGCAAGCCCAGAAGATGGAAGCCATTGGTCAGCTGACCGGCGGCATCGCCCACGACTTCAACAACCTGCTGATGGCCGTGCTCGGCAGCCTCGAACTTCTGCGCAAGCGACTGCCTGACGATCCGAAGGTCCAGCAGCTACTCGACAATGCGATGCAGGCCGCTCAGCGCGGTGCGAGCCTCACCCAGCGTATGCTGGCCTTCGCGCGCCGCCAACACCTCAAGCCGACAGCCGTGGATGTGCCAGCACTGATCCGCGACATGGCCGACCTCCTTCAGCGGTCCATCGGACCAATGGTGCGAATCGAGACCCGCTTTCCGCTTCAGCTGCCGCCGGCTCTCGTCGATGCGAACCAACTTGAGCTGGCCATCCTGAACCTTGCCGTGAACGCACGAGACGCCATGCCGGGCGGGGGCACGATCATCATCTCAGTCCGGCAGGCAAAAGGGAGCGAGGCGGAGGGCGGGGTGCTGACTGCCAACGCGGACTATGTCTGCTTGGAGGTGGCAGACACGGGTGAGGGCATGGACGAGGCGACGCTCGCCAGAGCAAGAGAGCCGTTCTTCACAACGAAAGGCGTCGGCAAGGGTACTGGCCTCGGCCTGTCGATGGTTCATGGCCTCGCGGAGCAGTCCAATGGACGGCTGGTGCTCAAGAGCCGCAGGGGCGTCGGCACCACGGCGGAGATTTGGCTTCCTGCGACGCAGGCGGGGGTCGCGCCGCCGCAACCGGAAGCACCGAGCCTCGCACTCGAGCGTCCCGTCCGCTCGTTAAATGTGCTCGTGGTTGATGACGATCCTCTTGTTCTTCAGAACACGGCGGCGATGCTGGACGACCTTGGTCACCGCGCCATCGAGGCTCCCTCGGGCGAGGCTGGGCTTGCAGTCTTGCGGGCGCGCAGCGTCGATATCGTGCTGACGGACCAAGCCATGCCCGGCATGACCGGCCTGCAGCTTGCCGAGGCAATCCGACGTGAATGGGCTGAGGTTCGGGTTATCCTGGCCACAGGCTATGCGGAGCTGCCCGTCGACGTCCCGCCGAACATTCCAAGGCTGAGCAAGCCCTTCACAAGCCAGCGGCTGGCGGAAGCGATCTCCCGGGCCATCTCCGCCTCAAAGGAGGAGCGCAAGGTGGTCTCGTTCCGCTCGCGCCATGCCTGAACCGGTCTCGTTCCTGACCTGCAAGGCAAACGAGGTGATGCGCCAATGCCAAGGCAATGCCGGTGATCCTCACGAGCAGGTTCACGGAGGAGCAGATTGTTGGCGTGCTGAAGGAGCACGAGGCCGGGATCGGGACGGCCGATCTATGCCGCAAGCACGGCATCAGCCAGGCTAGCTTCTACTTGGAAGGCCAAGTTCGGCGGGCTGGGGGTGAGCGAGGCGAAGCGCCTGAAGGGGCGGCCTGTCCTCGCCCGCGGCCCGGGCCGAGGCAAGAGGGATGGGCCTCCTCTGCGTCCGCAGGTCCGCCAGAATCAGGTCGGAAGCCTTCTCGGCCATCATGATCGCCGGCACGTTGGTGTTGCCGGACACGAGCGCCGGCATGGCCGAGCAGTCGACCACCCACAGGCCGTCGACCCCGCGCACCTTCAGGCGCGGATCGAGCACCGCGTCCTCGTCCGACCCCATGCGGCAGGTGCCGGAGGGATGGAAGATGGTGGCGCCCTTGGCGCGGGCGAAGGCGAGGAGGTCGGCTTCGGTGCGCGCCTCGGGGCCGGGCTGGTATTCCGCCGCCACGAGATCGGCGAGGGGAGGGGTCCGGGCAAGTCTGCGGGCGAAGGCGAGCCCCGCCACGGCGCAGCGCCGATCGATCTCGGCGGCCAGATAATTCGGATGGATCGCCGGGGCAGCGAGCGGATCGGGCGAGGCGAGCTCGAGGCGCCCGCGGCTCTCGGGCCGGAGCTGGCAGACCGACAAGGTGAAGCCCGAGAAGGGATGCACCGATCCGCCGGCCATGTCCGCCGAGAGCGTGGCGATGTGGAACTGGATGTCGGGCGTTCTTGATTCCGGCAGCACGCGCGTGAACAGCCCGGCTTGATTGATGCCGACAGCGAGCGGCCCGCCGCGGGTGAGAATCCATTCGAGGCCAAGCCGCATCCTCCCCCAGGGCGTGCGCAAGGCGTCGTTAGTGGTGATCGGCTTGACGCATTTGTAGATGGCGCGGATCTGCAGGTGGTCTTGCAGGTTCTGGCCGACGGCCGGACGGTCGACGAGCACCGGAATGCCCATCTCGGCGAGATGGGCAGCAGGCCCGATCCCGGACAACATGAGGAGCTGCGGCGACTGCAGGGCTCCGGCGGACAGGATCACGCCGGCGCGCGCCCGCAAGGAGCGCTCGGCGCCGCCGCGCCGGAAGACGACGCCGGCCGCGCGCCCGTTCTCGAACAGCACGCGCATCACATGGGCGTCGGTGAGGATGTAGAGGTTCGGCCGCCGCGCCGCCGGTTTCAGATACGCCTTCGCCGCGCTGACGCGCAGCCCGTTCTTCACGGTGAGCTGGAAATAGCCGACGCCCTCCTGCGTGCGCCCGTTGAAGTCGTGCGTGCGTGGCACGCCGAGCTTCTCGGCGGCGGCGATCACCGCCTCGACGAGCTCGTGCCGCTTCGAGATGCTCGAGACATGCAGAGGCCCGTGCGTGCCATGAAGCTGGTCCTCGGCGAAATCGGGATTGTTCTCCAGCTTCACGAAATAGGGGAGCACGTCGCTCCACCCCCAGCCCGGATTGCCGAGGTCGCGCCAGCGGTCGTAGTCCTCTGGCTGGCCGCGGATGACGATGAGGCCGTTGATCGAGCTGCAACCGCCGAGCGTGCGGCCGCGCGGCCAGTAGATGCGACGGCCATCCATGTTGGGATCGGGCTCGGTCTCGAAACGCCAATTGAGTGTCTCGTGCCACATCATCTTGCCGTAGCCGATGGGCAGGTGGATCCAGGGATTGCGGTCCCGCGGGCCGGCTTCGAGGATGGCCACGCGAAGCCTGGGATCGGCTGAGAGGCGGTTCGCCAGCACGCAGCCGGCGGATCCCGCGCCGACGATGATGAGGTCGTATTCGTTCGCGTCGGTCACGGCAGGCTCCAGCACCCCAAGCTCATCATTTGAGACAACATGTCTTATCCCGTGATAAGATTTGCCGGCAAGGGCGCGCAACCAAGGCACGCAAGGCGATGCGCTGAACAGTGTCTTGCCCACGCCATCTCATTTGACGAGACACAAAAAACAGGCTTGCTTGACCACGTCCCGCGGGGTGCTACCGTAAAGGAAGCCGCGTCTGAGGCTCAACAAGAACCGACGAACGGGGCCGCGCAGCGGCCCGCGACCTGGGAGTGAACGCTCATGCGGTGGAGAACCTTTCTCGCCGCGGCTCTGGGCCTCGCCTTCGCATGGCAAGCCGGTGCCGCCCTCGCGCAGCAGCAGAAGATCCGGATGCAGACCGCCGTGCCGACGGCCAGCATCTATTTCGAGCTTTTGAAGCGCTATGCCGACCGCGTCGAGAAGATGTCGAACGGCCGGATCAAGATCGAGGTGCTGCCGGACGGCGCCATCGTGCCGGCCTTCGAGATCCTCGATGCCGTCGACAAGAACATCGTCGAGGCCGGCTATGCCTGGACCCACTACTGGTCCGGCAAGCACCCGGCCGCCGGCCTCTTCTCCAACCCGATGGCGGGCGCGGGCGCCGGCCTCGACCAGCTGTCGCACGTGGCGTGGCTCCTCGAAGGCGGCGGCTACCAGCTTCTCGAGAAGCTCTATCGCGACGTGCTCAAGGTCAACGCCGTGCCGCTCATGGTGCAGCCCATGGGGCCAGATCCGCTGGGCTGGTTCAAGCGCCCGATCAAGGACGTCGCCGACTTCAAATCCATGAAGTATCGCTCGCCGCCGGGCATCACCGGGGAGATCTTCAAGGAGATGGGCGTGTCCGCCGTGGCTCTGCCCGGCGGCGAGATCGTGCCGGCGGCCCAGCGCGGCACCATCGACGCGGCCGAGTGGATCGGCCCCGCCGACGACCGCAATCTCGGTCTGCACACCATCTGGAAGAACTACTATCTCCAGGGCCTGCACCAGTCGACCGACATCGGCGAGATCATCTTCAATAAGGGCTTCTGGGACCGCCTCTCGCCGGACCTCAGGGAGATCCTCAAGGGCGCGGCGCTCGCCTCGATGATGGAGACTTACTCCTTCAACGTGTACCGGAACGCGCAGGCGATCATCGAACTGCGCGAAAAGCACAACGTCCAGATCCACGATACCCCGAAGGACTTCTTCCCGGAGTTCGTGCGGGCGACCAACGTCGTCCTCGACCGCTATGCGCAGAAGGACGCGTTCTTTAAGGAGGTGCTGGACTCGCAGCGCAACTTCGGCAAGACCGTCGTGCCCTACTGGACGAAGATCCTCGACCTCTATTCGGAACTCGGCAACTCGGCCCTGAAGGGGAAATAGGCCGCGCCTTCCGCCTCTCCCCACCACGCGGGGAGGGGCGCACCGGCGAGCCGGCCGATGCGGCGAGCTGGCAGGCAGGCCAGGGTGAACGGCTCTCCGGCGTGCTCCGTATCGAGGCGCCTTCACCGCGCTGTGCCGACGGGCCCCTGGCCTTAACTCCTTCAAAAGGGCTCCTCGACTCCTCCCGCAGGCGGGAGGCAGGACTTCCTCCCGCCGCTCCGATCGCCATGAGGTCTCATGAACGGCTCCGCCGCCGCGGGCCCATCGCCCGGTCCGCGACCCACAGCGCCCCCGCCCCTCATCGCCACGGTCCGCCTGTGCGACCGCCTCAGCCTGTGGTCGGGCCGGGCCGTGGCGTGGCTCATCGTCCCGATGGTGCTGAGTCTCGTCTACGAGGTGGTTGCCCGCTACCTCTTCAACGCGCCGACCGTGTGGGCCTACGACATGACCTACATGCTCTACGGCGCCTTCTTCATGCTCGGCGCCGGCTACACGCTCCTGCGCCAGGGCCATATCCGCACTGACAGCCTGTATGCCGGCTGGCGCGCGAGACGGCAGGGTTTCGTCGACGCGGCCTGCTACCTCGTCTTCTTTTTCCCACCTCTGATCGCCCTCTTCTGGGTCAGCGTTGATTTCTTTTGGGTGTCCTTCCAGCGCGGGGAGCGCGTGGTGTCGAGTCCCTGGATGCCTGTCATCTATCCCCTGAAGCTCGTCATTCCGCTGACCTGCGTCCTCTTGATGATCCAGGGGACCGCCGAGTTCCTGCGCAGCGTGTGGGCGGCGCGCACGGGCGTGTGGCTGCGCAGGGCAGGGGTCGCCGCACGGGATGGGGAGCCGGTCTGATGTCGCCCGAGTGGATCGGCATTCTCTCGCTCGCCATTCTCTTCACGGCAATCTTCATCGGCTTCCCGATCTCCTTCACGCTCTTCGGCATCGCGCTCGGGGTCGGCTATTTCGCGCTGGGGCCGGCGGCGCTCTACCTCATGACCCTGCAGGTGTTCTCGGTCATGAAGGAGATCTCGCTGGCATCCGTGCCGTTCTTCCTCTTCATGGGTTACCTGCTCGAGCAATCGGGGCTCATGGAGCGCCTCTTCCGCGGCGTGCAGCTCCTGCTCGCCTCGCTTCGCGGCTCGCTCTACCTGGCGGTCCTCCTCACCGCGACCATCTTCGCCGCCTCGACCGGCATCGTCGGATCGTCGGTCACGCTGCTCGGCGTGATGGCGGCGCCGAGCATGAAGCGGTCCGGGTACGACGTGCGCCTGTCGGCCGGCGCCATCACCGCCGGCGGCACCCTTGGGATCCTCATCCCGCCTTCGGTCATGCTGATCGTGATGGGGCCGGTGGTCGGCGTGCCGACCACCGACCTGTTCGCCGCGGCCGTCATTCCGGGCCTTTTGCTCGCCGGACTGTACATCGGCTACTGCCTCCTACGGAGCTTCATCAATCCGGCCCTCGGACCGGCCCTGCCGCCGGAGGAGCGGGCCGAGTCGGTGGGCGAGGTGCTGAAGGAGCTGGCGCTCGGCGTGCTGCCGGTCGTGGTCGTGATCCTCGCCACGCTGGGCGTCATCCTCGCCGGCATCGCGACGCCGACGGACGCCGGCGCGGTCGGCGCCTTCACCGTGCTCATGCTGACGCTGATCTACCGGCGCCTCACCTGGGAGAGGCTGAAGGCCTCGGTCTATGCGACGCTCGAAGTGTCGAGCATGATCCTTCTCCTCGTCGCCGCCTCGAACTATTTCGGCGCCGTGTTCTCGCGCCTCGGCAGCGCCAACATGATCGCCGAGGCGCTAGTGGCGCTGCCCTTCGACCCGATCGTCATGCTGGTGCTCATCCTGGCGCTCATCTTCGTGCTTGGCTGGCCGCTGGAATGGGTACCGATCGTCCTCATCGTGGTGCCGATCCTCTTGCCGCTCGTGCAGAAGCTTGGCATCGACCTCGTCTGGTTCTGCACTCTCGTTGCCGTATGCCTGCAGACGGCCTGGCTCTCGCCGCCGGTGGCCCTGTCGGCCTACTTCCTCAAGGGCGTGGTGCCGGACTGGAAGCTCGGCGACATCTACGCCGGCATGGCGCAGTTCATGGTTCTTCAGCTCGTGGGACTCGGTCTCCTGATCGCCTTTCCGCAACTTGCCTTGTGGCTTCCTGCGGTCCTGAGGGAGTGATGGCAAAGGCGAAGCTCAAGCCCAAGGCCAAGGCGGCAGGCGGGCGCGGTCGCAAGCGTGAGGCGAGCTCGGTCCTCACGCGCGCGCTCGACGTCCTCGGCTTCGTGGCCTCGTCGGGCCGCGCGATCACCGCGGCGGAGATCGCCGAGGCGCAGGCCATTCCGAAGCCGACCGTCCATCGGCTTTGCGTCAAGCTCGAGGAGGAGGGCTATCTGTCGCGCGAGCCCGGCGGGCGGCACTTCCGAGGCGGCCCGAGGCTCGTGGCGCTCGGCTTCGATGCGCTGCGCTCCGATCCGGTGCGGGGGGAGCGCCACGCCATCCTCGAAGGTCTCGTCGAGGACATCGGCGAGACCTGCAACTTCACGATGCCGATCGGCAACGCGGTCGTCTATCTCGACCGGGTGGAATCGCGCTGGCCTCTTCGGCTGCAGCTCGAGCCCGGCTCGCGCGTCCCGCTGCATTGCACCGCGACGGGCAAGCTGTTCCTGTCTTCGATGCCGCCGGAGCGGCTGTCCCGCATGCTCACGGCCCTCAAGCTCACCGCGCATACGCCGCACACGATCACGACGCCCGAGGGGCTCGAGGAGGAGCTTTCCCGCATCGTGGCGCGCGGCTACAGCCTCGACCGTGAGGAGTTCCTGCTCGGCCTCATCGCCATTGCCGTGCCGGTCGTCGACGCCCGCGGCAACACCGTCGCCGCGGTCGCGTGCCACGCGCCGACCGCCCGCCTTTCCGTGGAGCAGGCGCTCAAGCACCTGCCCCGCCTGCGCGCGGCGGCCGCACGCCTGGCCGACACCTTGCCTTCGCCGGACCGGCACGCATCGCCGCGGGCCGCACCGCAGCCTGGCCGCTCCACGGATCGGCTGCGCAGGTGAAGGGGCCTATAACCCTCCGCATTCTGCAATTCAGGCGGCCTCATGATCCGATCGCCGGTCAGGGCTCAAATGAGCGTGAAGGCTCGGGAGCATGATCACAGCGATGGAGTCGTTCCCAACACGTGGAGTTTCGGGACCGTGTCCGGCAGGATCCCTTGCTGCAGCCGATCAAGCTGAAGCACCTGGTTCTCAAGAACCGGATCATGAGCACGAGCTATGCCTGCGGGCTCGAGGTCGACGGCTTTCCGCAGGAGCGCTACCAGTTCTATCGCGGTGGCTGGAGGCCGCGGCCCCGCATGCCCGGCGCAAGCGCTCCTGAGGGCCAAAATGCCGGAGAAGACGCCCACGCCGGCTGCAGTGCCTGAGGTCCGCGTCGGCACCGCCGGCGGGAGCATCCCGAAGAGCCATGCCGGCGCGTTCAAAGCCCAAGGCAAGCATCTCGAACGCTACGCCAGCCGGCTCAACGCCGTCGAGATCAACTCCTCCTTCTACCGGCCGCATCGGAAGGCGACATACGAGCGCTGGGCTGCCAGCGTGCCGGACGAATTCCGGCTTACCGTCAAGGTGCCACGCGCCATCACCCACGAGCGCCGGCTGCGCGATGCCGGCGACCTTCTGGAGCGGTTCCTGTCGGAGGTGAGCGGGCTTGGCGACAAGCTCGAGCCTCTGCTGGTGCAGCTGCCGCCGAGCCTCCATGGCGAACCGGGCGTGTCGGACGCCTTCCTGGCGCTCGCCGCCTCGCCCCCGACCCTCGTGACCTTCAAAGGGCGTGGGCTCAGATTACGCCTGCCAAGACGAAAGTCCTCACCCCGTCGTGCTGGCTGATGGCGCAAGTGGAAATGTCCGTCACACGACGAGCAGCCCCGTTGCGGGGCAAGGGGGCTGCAATCCGAGCTGCCGCTTACAGCTTTTCCCACTTGCCGCCCCTGACGGCGTACATAGCGACCTCAAGGTTCATCTTGATCTGGCCGTTCTCGTCGAAGGATACCTTGCCGAGAATGCCATCGCGCTGGATTTCGCGGATAGCCTTGCTCAGGGCCTGCTTGTCCTTGATCCCCTTCTCTTTGATCACATCAAGCAGGATTTGAGCGGCCTCATAGGCATATTTGGCGTAGGAGCCGGCCGGCTCCGCGTAGCCCTTTGCCTCATAGGCTTTGTTGAATTCGTCGAGCTTAGGATTGCTCTGAACGGCCGGAATGCCGACTATGGTCCCCTCGGCCGCTGGGCCGGCGATCTCGATGAACTTCGGGTCATAGATACCTGAGATGCCATACATCGGCAGCAAGCCCATTCCCAAATCCGCCATCTGACGGCGCACCAGGGCGGCCTCGGTCACCACACCGCCGAAATAGACGGCGTCGGGCGCCGCGGCCTTCGCTTTGGTGAGCATGACGCGGAAGTCGGTCGTGCCTACCGCGGCGGCATCGGAAAAGACGATCTCGCCGCCGACAGCTTTGAAAAAATCACCGAACCATTTCGTGTTCGCAACGCCATAATCGGAGGTGTCGGAGATGATGGCGATCTTCTTGACCTTGCCTTCACGGATGATCGCCTCGGCTAGGGGTTTGTTTTCATTCACCAGCGTTGGGGTCACGCGTGTCACGTTGCGGAAGTTTTGCTCGGTGATCTTCGGGCTGATCGCGCCCCAAACGATGAACGGCATCTGCGCCCGGTTAAAAACCGGGGTGGTCGCCAGCGCGACGGGGCTGTTCCAGTGTCCCGTCGCCGCGATCACCTGCGAGTCGTTGATGAGCTTCTGCGCGGCGGCGACCCCCGTTGCCGGATCCGAGGCATCGTCGAGCACGACCGCTTCGACCTGATGCGGATAACCGGCGGCATTGGTCTGGTCGATGGCGAGCAGGAAGCCGTTACGAGCGCCAAGGCCCTGCTGGGCATTGCCGCCCGAGAGTGGCCCAATGAAGCCGAGCTTGATCTTATCCGCTTGTGCTTGAGTGATGCCCAAGGTCAGTGCGAAGGAGCCGACAATAACGGACGATACGATCTTGAGCGCATTTCGCTTGGTTCGCATGGATCCACCTCAGAGGACTGCTGGCCGCTCCACATGCGGCTTGCCGGTCATCCTTCCCGGCGTGAGCGCAGAGTAAGTTCTTCGAGGCTACTCGCAAAATTCGGAAATTGCGATCTGAGGCTTCGGAAAATCATTATTCTGCTCGCGCGTGGCGCTGATAATCGTCGCCGGAGCTCACGCGCGAGACGACCCGAATGACGGAACTCCTCCTCCAGCAAGCGATCAACTGGATCACCCTCGGCTCGATCTATGCCCTGCTGGCCTTGGGGTTCAGTCTAATCTTCGGCGTTCTCAATGTGATCCATTTCTCGCATGGCGACGTGGCGATGACCGCGCCGTTCATCGCACTTGCGGGGGCGCAGGCGCTCGCCGCCGTTCTGGGCGCCGCGGCGCCGGCCTGGTTGGCTCTTGCGGTGATCGCGGCGGTCTTCGCGGTTGGTCTCATCGGCGTCGTGCTCGACAAGGCTGTCATCCGGCGCTTCCGCGACGCGCCGGCCATGATGGCGCTAGTTGCAACAGTAGCACTCGGGATCGTCATCCGGGAGCTCATCCGCCACTTGTATCCGCAGGGGTCAAATCCGCACGCCTTTCCCCGGCTTATTGGCGGCGTGGCGTTCGACGTTGCCGGTGTGCCGGTGAGCTGGTTCGCCCTGGCGGTCGTCGGTCTGACGGCGCTTTTGGTGGGGTTGCTGTTCGGCTTCCTGCATCTGACCCCCATCGGGCTGCGCATTCGCGCGGCATCCCAAGACCGCGTCGTTGCGCGAATGATGGGGATCAGCGATGGTCGGGTGTTCCGTGCCACGTTTCTGATGGCCTCCAGCATCGGAGCTGTCGCGGGCCTGCTCTTTGCGAGCTACGCGGGGGTCACGCGCTTCGACTTCGGCGTCATGGCCGGCCTTATCGGGTTCTCAGCCGCAGTTATCGGGGGGCTAGGCTCGATGCCAGGAGCCATTGTTGGCGGCTTGATCATCGCCGGGATCGAGGTGTTGGCACAGACCTTCGTGCCAGAAGGCGCATCCTACCGGCTCGTCTTCGTTTTTATGCTCGTCATAGCCGTGCTCATCTTCCGTCCGGCCGGCTTGCTGGGGCGTACTATCCTCGAGAAGGTCTGATCGTGAATCATCCAGCTTCGCGCGTTGTGCCCAGAGCGGCTGCGGCTGCCGCGACAACGATCCTCTTGCAAATCAGCGGTGCGGCGTTCGTCTACGCGATTTTGAGCGCGGAGGAAGGCTGGCAGGTAGTTGCTCTCCTTGGCCTACTTGGTTTCGGCTTCTACCTGCTTGAGCGGCTTCCGTGGATCAACGACGTGGTGGTCGCCCTTCTGGCACGCGTTCCTGTAGTGACCACGGCAACGGCGGCGGTCATCGTGTTGGGGTTTCCGTTCCTTGTGGGCTCCAACACATATATCCTGCATCTGCTGATCGTGGCGCAGCTGTATGCTGTGTTGGCGCTGGCGCTTAATTTCCAGCTTGGGAGCGCCAACATCCCGAACTTCGCCACGGGCGCTTCTTACGGCATCGGGGCGTACGTTTCGGCGCTCCTGGCGGTCAATTTCAATGTCAGCTTCTGGCTGACGCTGCCCGTGGCTGCGCTGGCCGCGACGCTCTTCGGCTTTGTCATCGGCATTCCATGCATGCGTACCCGCGACACCTACCTCGCGCTGGTCACCATCGCCTTCGCAGTGGTGGTGCATCAATTGCTGAACAACTTCGAATGGACCGGCGGACCCAACGGGCTGGTCGGGATTCCGGCACCGACCCTCTTCGGCCATTCCTTCGCTGATCCCATCGAAGTGTTCGGCTGGACCCTGCCGAGCCAGGCGAATTTCTATTATCTTGCGGCGGCTGTGGTGATCATAGCCGTTATCACGGCTCGGCGGCTACACGAGTCGCACATTGGACTTGCCTGGAATGCCTTGCGGGCGGACGAAATGGCAGCCAAGGCGCAGGGCATCAACGTGGCTTGGTACAAAGTGCTTGCCTTTGCGGTTGATGCTTTTTTGGCTGCTTTCGCTGGGACCATCTACGCGTTCTACGTCTCCTATATCTCGCCGGACAACTTCACCTTCCTCGTCTCGGTCACCATCATGACGATGGTCATCGTCGGCGGCATGGACAACATCTTCGGCGTCATTGTCGGCGCTTTTCTCCTCACTATCCTGCCCGAGAAGTTGCGCGCCTTCTCGGACTACCGCTTGTTGATCTTCGGCGTCATCGTCATCGGCTTTCTCATGATCCGTCCTGAGGGCCTGTTTCCCCAGCGCCTGCGTCATTACGGAGTGGAACGGTGAGCGCGCTTCTCGCGGTCGAGAACGTGACCATGCGGTTCGGTGGGCTGGTTGCGCTGGACAACATTACCTTCTTCATGGAGAAGGGCTCTGTCCTGGCGGTCATTGGACCGAACGGCGCCGGAAAGTCGACCTTGTTCAACGTCGTCACTGGCGTCTACAGGCCGACCGCGGGTCGGGTGAAGTTCGACGGTGTCGACATCACGGGAATGCCGACGCACGAGGTGGTGCGGCGAGGGGTCGCTCGCACGTTCCAGTCTTCACGCCTGTTTCGCGACCTCAGCGTGCTCGACAACGTCATCGTCGGCATGCACACACGCGCGAGCGCCGGTGTTCTCGACGTGCTCTTCCGTCCCGCTGTCGCGCGCCGCGAGTTGGCGACTGCCGTCGAGAAGGCAGAGGCGCTGCTGCGGGAAAGCTCCGGTCCGCTCTATGAGCAACGGTATCGTCCGGCAGGTACGCTGGCGCAGGCCGACCGGCGCCGTCTGGAGATCGCTCGGGCCCTTGCCTCGCAGCCCAAGCTGATCTTGCTCGACGAGCCATCAGCCGGAATGGACGACGCCGAAACCGATGCGCTCGTTGCGGACATCGAGCGCCTGCGTGCTCAGCATCCGGAGTTGTCGGTGATCCTGATCGAGCACGATATGCGTGTCGTCGAAGCCTTTCCCGAGCATGTCATGTGTATTGATTATGGAAGGCTGATCGCGGGGGGCCGTTTCGAGGCGGTACGGGCCAATCCCCATGTCCAGGAGGCCTATCTTGGAACGGCGGCCGCCGATGCTTGAGCTGGCGGACGTGGATACCGCCTATGGGGCGGCCCCAATGTTGCGCAATGTAACGCTGAACGTGCGCGCAGGGGAGCTTGTCTGCCTGCTTGGTCCCAATGGCGCCGGGAAGACAACGACCTTCATGACCGCCTGCGGGGTCGTGCGCGCGCAGCGTGGAAAGGTCAGAGTGATGGGCAATGACGTCGCCGCGCTCGGCACGGAGAAGCTTGCGGCGCTCGGCGTCGGGCTCGTTCCGGAGGGCCGTCGGCTGTTTCCGGGTCTCACCGTAATTGAGAATCTGCGCCTCGGCTATGACGCTGTGTCGAATCGGGGGCCGAAGTTCGACCTCCAGCTCGACAAGATGTCGAACCTCTTTCCGCGCATTCGCGAGCGCTTGCGGCAGACGGCGGGCACACTGTCCGGCGGTGAGCAAGCCATGGTCGCGCTGGCCCGGGCGCTTATCGGCGAACCGAAGCTCGTCATTATGGACGAGCCGTCGCTTGGTCTTTCTCCGAAGCTGATTGGGGAATACTTTGAGATCACGCAGGAAATCCATCGTCGCGGTACGACCGTCCTTTTGATCGAGCAGAACGCCGAGATGGGCCTTCGCATAGCCGACCGTGGCTATATTCTTGTAAAGGGGAGGGTGGCCCAGGAGGGACCTGCCAGGGAGCTGCTGTCCTCGAAGACAGCCAAGAGCCTGTATCTGTGACGCGTGACCACGGCGCATGATCAGCCCTCCAGAGCATTGGGTCCGCCGCACAAGCTGGCTTTAGGGGCAGGCTAACCACCGCCACGCAAATTCATAATTTTCGCTGGCTCGCGCCTCCGGTAAGGCCGGACGCATAACCTCCTGACACAACCACCGGATTGCCCGACTGGGAGAAAAGGACGCTGAAATGGCAGTCGAAAGAGTGAACACTCTTGTCGTCGGTGCTGGACAAGCTGGGTTGGCCATGAGCGAGCACTTAGGCAGGCATGGTCTGCCTCATCTCGTGCTTGAGCGGCACCGGATTGCCGAACGCTGGCGCTCCGAGCGATGGGACTCCCTGGTCACCAATGGACCTGCCTGGCACGACCGTTTCCCTGACATGGAGTTCCCGAACACCGATCCCGATGCCTTCGTGCCGAAGGAGAGGGTAGCGGATTATTTCGTCGCCTACGCTGAGATGATTGGCGCTCCCGTGCGGTGCGGCGTGGAAGTTAAGCGGGTGGAACGGCTTCCCGGCCGTTTCGGCTTCCGGGTCGAGACATCGGTCGGCGAGATCGAGGCCGACAACGTGGTGGCCGCCACCGGAGCCTTCCAGCGACCCATCATCCCTGCCATCGTTCCCGAAGATGCAGGAGTGGTGCAGATCCATTCGAGCGCCTACCGGAACCCTGGGCAGTTACCCGCCGGCGCAGTCCTGGTGGTCGGCGCGGGCTCCTCGGGAGTGCAGATTGCGGACGAACTGCTGGGCGCCGGGAGGCGAGTTTTTCTTTCGGTCGGACCGCATGACCGACCCCCCCGAGCCTATCGTGGGCGGGACTATTGCTGGTGGCTTGGGGTCTTAGGCAAATGGGATGCGCCGGCACCGCGGCCCGGAACGGAGCATGTCACAATCGCGGTCAGCGGCGTGCGCGGCGGCGAGACGATCGACTTCCGACGTCTCGCGGCGCGCGGCATCATGCTCGTCGGCCGCACGGAATCCTTCCGAAACGGCGTGGTGACATTTGCACGGGACCTGGCAGAGAACATCGCGCGCGGTGATGCGAACTATCTCTCGGTGCTGGACGAAGCCGACGCGTATGTCGCTCGATACGGCCTAGATTTGCCGGAAGAGCCTGAAGCCCGGCAACTCGGACCAAACCCAGCCTGTATCACCGATCCTATTCTCGAGCTGAATCTACGCGAGGCGGGAATAAGCGCGATCATATGGGCGACCGGCTTCACCGCCGACTACAGCTGGCTGAAGATCGATGTGTTCGACGAGAAGGGCAGACCGAAGCACCAGCGCGGCGTCTCGCCTGAGCCGGGGATCTATTTTCTCGGCCTGCCCTGGCAGTCCCGCAGGGGATCTAGCTTCATCTGGGGAGTTTGGCACGATGCCAAATATCTCGCAGACCAGATCCTGATTCAGCACAAATACCAGCAATATCACGCGAACGCCAAACGGCAGGTGACCGCGGTGTAGCGCCCGATGTCGCGTGGTGCATTCTCGAAAGCTTCAGCGCCTGAGTGTGCCGCTGGTGCGAGGGGATTGGAATGCTGGCGGTGCTGGCATGCCCGTAACCAGGAATGCGGGCATGTTTCCGACGCCGGTCGACCGGTCCGTCGATCCCGGAACCGATGCCGAACAGACTGGAGACCTCAATGGCTCACACCCGAATCCGCAAGTTCAATACCCGGGACACCTATCCCGAACAGAAGCTCGACAACGATCTGTGTCATGCCGTCATCACGCAGGCAGGCAAGACCGTGTACTTGCGCGGTCAGTGCCCGCAGGATCTCGACACGGCCAAGACCATCGACAGCCATGATCCGGTGGAGCAGACCCACAAGGTGATGCAGAACATCAAGCAGCTCATCGAGGAGTGCGGTGGGACGATGGAGCATCTGGTTAAGATCGTCGTGTACATCACGGATGTACGCCATCGCGAGGCCGTCTACCGAACGATGGGGCAGTATATCAAGGGCGTGCATCCTGTCTCGACGGGTCTCGTGGTGTCGGCTCTGGCGCGGCCGGAATGGCTGGTCGAGATCGACGCGACGGCAGTGATTCCGGAATAAGGCCGCCATGACCTTCTCAATCGTCGCGCGCTGCAGCCGGACCGGAATGTTCGGAGTCGCGGTTTCATCCTCGTCGCCGGCCGTTGCGGCCCGGTGCGCCTATGCGCAGGCGCATGTAGGGGCCGTGGCCAGCCAGAACATCACAGACCCGATGCTCGGACCGCGTGGGCTTGAACTGATGGCACGCGGCGCCTCTGCCGTAGAGACGGTCGCGATCCTGAAGCGCACCGCGACGCATGCCGAATACAGACAGGTGCTAGCGGTCGACGCGGCGGGAAACACGGCCATTCATACCGGCACAAAGGCGCTCGGCATCTGGGCCGAGGCGCGTGGCGAGAATGTTGCCTGCGCTGGTAACCTCCTCGCTAACACCTCCGTGCCTCAAGCGATGGTAGATGCGTTCCTTGCCAGCGACCGCGAACTCGGTGATCGCATCATCGCGGCGATGCGGGCCGCGCTCGACGCGGGTGGGGAGGCGGGACCGGTGCATTCCGCCGGTATGAAGCTCGTCCGCGAGGTGGACTGGCCGGTCGCGGACCTGCGCTGCGACTGGACCGAGGCCTGTCCCATCGACCAGCTGGCCCGCCTCTGGGAACTCTACAAGCCCCAGCTCGACGCCTATGTGACCCGCGCCCTCAATCCATCGGATGCACCGAGCTACGGTGTGCCGGGAGACGAAGAGAGATGATCTCGCATGTGGGATCTGGATCAGGGTCCGCGTACATGAGGAGCGCCCTCGCTCGATGTCGCCTTGGAGGCTCGGGGGACGTCAGCGACGGTGATGGGTTGCAGATCTCCTAAGAAGAGTGGTCTTGCTCGGATTCCCGTCGGCAGCTCCGTTGCAGCTCTGGCTTTGGTGAACGCCGTCGCGCCGGGCACGCGGGTGCCGCTCGGCGGCAAGCGGTGCGTACGGGATGCAAGCGGCAGGGGGGCGCTACCGTCCGTTTGCCGCAACCGAAAGAACGTCATGGACAGCATTTGCTTCCTCGAAAGGCTGATTGCCTTCCCAACTGTCAGCCGCGATTCAAATCTGGACCTCATTGCTTACGTCTCGGACGTTCTGCGGGCCCACGGCATCGCCAGCCAGATCGTTTCCTCGCGCGACGGCCGCAAGGCCAATCTCTTCGCAACCATCGGACCGCAGGACCGTCCCGGCATCATGCTGTCCGGGCACACCGACACCGTACCCGTGGACGGACAGCATTGGACGCTGCCGCCCTTTGCGATGACGGAGCGCGACGGCAAGCTCTATGGGCGCGGCGCGGCGGACATGAAGGGGTTTCTCGCTTGCGCACTCACGGCTGCGATCAGAGCCTCGGAGCGCGAGCTGGCGACGCCGCTTCATTTGGCCTTTTCCTATGACGAGGAAGTCGGATGCATCGGCGTGCGTCGGCTGATCGAGGCCTTACAGTCCGCGCCGCACAGGCCGCTCCTGTGCATCGTGGGAGAGCCGACCGGCATGCAGGTCGCCACCGGCCACAAGGGCAAGGTCGCCGCGAGGGCGATCTGCAAGGGACGAGAGGGGCACTCCGCCCTGGCGCCGCTCGCGCTCAATGCGATTCATCTCGGCTGCGACTTCGTCGCAACTCTCCGCCGTGAGCAGCATCGCCTGGCACGGGAGGGGTCTCGCGACGGCGACTACGACATCCCCTACACGACCATTCACGTCGGCAGGTTCGAGGCGGGCATCGCGCTCAACGTCGTGCCCTATCTCTGCCAGCTCGACTTCGAGATCCGCAACGTAGCTGATGACGACCCGGAGGCAATCCTAGCCGGGCTTAAGGCAGAGGCGGCCCGTATCGCCGCCGAGGCTTCATCCCTCGCGCCGGAAGCGGCCGTCCACATCCAGGTCCTCAACAGCTATCCCGGCCTCGATACGCCCGCAAGCTCGCAGGCAGTCGCCTTCGTCAAGTCGCTGACTGGCTCAAACAGCACCATCAAGGTCGCGTTCGGCACCGAGGGCGGCCTGTTCCACCGCGATCTCGGCGTGCCCAGCGTCATCTGCGGACCTGGTTCCATGGCGCAGGGCCACAAGCCAGACGAGTATGTCGCCGTGGAGCAGATCCGCCGCTGTGACGAAATGATGGATCGGCTCCTGGCCAGACTGGCCGAGCCGACGCCGTTCGGCTGAGTTACCGGACGATATGCTCGGCCCTGAAGACGCCGTGTTTCTCAACGTAGCGTCGGCAATGCTCGATGAAAGCCTGCACCGTCTGGGTACGGTAGTCGGTGCTCGGGAGGGCAAGTCCCATAGTCAGCGGGCGCGGATCCCCGGCAAGCGGTACGAATACGAGCGGCTTGCCGTCTGGGGACAGGGTGTGTAGTGGGCGCATATTGGCGATGCCGTAACCAAAGCCATTGGCCACCAGTGAGCGCATCACGGCTATGTCTCCGGTCCGCTCGGCAATATTTGGGCGTATTCCCTTGTTCTGGAACGCGGAAAGGAAATACTCACGACTATGCGGAAGATCGAGAAGCACCATGGGCTCGTCGGCCAGCTCCTCGATAGTGATCGACGACTTCCCTGCGAATTTATGGCCCTCCGGCAGAAGGACATAGGCGGGAACGCGCACCAGCGGCTCGAAGAGCATGTCCTGCGATAACTCCAGGTCATAGGTTAGTGCAACGTCGATCTCGCCCCGTTGCAACATCTCGAAAAGCTGGCCCTGGTGGCGCTCGAACTGGCGCACCCGAACCTCCGGATAGGTGTTCTCGAACTCCCTGCGTAGGGAAGGGAGCAGGATCTGGGCAAACGTGAGCAAACACCCGACCGCCAACGGCCCGCGCACCTTCTCGGCGATGTCGCTGGCAACGTCGTGCAAGGCCTCCGCAGATTTGAGCAGTCGTGCGGCCTCCTTCAAGAAGACCCGACCACCGGGCGTCAAGGACAAGCCATGTGAGTGTTTGCGCACGAACAGCTGAAGCCCGAACTCCTTTTCCAGTTGCGCGATGGACGCGGAGATCGAAGGCGGCGACACGTTGATCTGTTCGGCCGCCTTGGCGATAGACCCTGCCTCGCCTACGGCGACGAAATATTCGAGCTGTCTGAGAGTGAAGTGTAACGGCATGGACGCAGGTCGCCTGTTCATTTGGCCCGAAAGCGCCGCTTTATCGTGAAAATGCGCTTTGTGATAAGCCTTATCGAAGGGAGCTGATGCGGTTGCTGGCGAAGCGGTTCCGGACACCGTGGCAGCAACCGCATCCGCTCCGGCGGTTGGCCCGTCTTCACGCAGGAGGCGCTTCGCGAGCGCTTGGCAGAGGCGCTGGCCTGCCTGCCGGAGCGGCCGGCGTCGCTGGCCCCTGGCTCAGCGGGAACTCCCACACCGCTTCAAAGGCGGCGGCGCTTCTCCCGCGGCCCGTTCGGAGATCCTGAGCACCACGTCATAGGGGGCGAGCAGGCGGCCGCTGAGCAGGGCGGTGAACGGCGCAATGTCGCGGCCCCGATCCGGACTCGATCAGCCGGCCCTCGGCGGCCTTGCGGCGGTGGTCAGGAGGCGGCAGCCTCTTCGAGCAACTTGTGCGATCCACGAAGCAGCTTGGCCGGCGGGGTTTGCTCGTAGAAGTAGAGGTCCCGCGCCGCCAAGCGGCGGGTTGCGTCTTCTCCGCATTCCCTTTAGAGAGGCGCCCTGTCATGTGGGGGAAGGGGTGCTTGAAGGCTGCCGGCGCTCGCAGGCGAGCACGGCGCAGGCGTTGCGGCCAAGCCAGGCGGCCCTTTGTCTCCGCGCATGTGTGAGGAACGTCGCAGGACCTCATCAACGCCAGGTTGTGCACCGGATGCCGATGCGCCGTCGTTTATCTCGTTGTTGGTTTTGCTCGAGCGTAGCTCATGCGCGGGCGCTGCCTTTCCCATGTTTCGCTCCCGCTCGCGCGGCAGCGGCATAATCTGACCGGCTCCCTGTAACGCTGTCTGTCATGGATTCGATCGTGAAAAGCTCGCGTCGCAGCGCGGAAAAGCGGACCCTGAAGCGGGAGGGCTTCCTCGTCCTCGGCATGCATCGCAGCGGCACGTCTTCCATGACCGGCACCCTTGTGAAGCTGGGGGTGAAGGCGCCGAAGACGCCGTTGGGAGCCGGCCCCGGCAATGAGCGCGGGCATTGGGAGCCTCTGCCGATCGTCGTCTTCCATGACGAGCTGCTCGCCAGTGCCGGCAGCCGGTGGGACGATTGGCGCCCCTTCCGCGAGGACTGGTACGAAACGCCTGTTGCCGCGGAGTTCAAGGCGCGCGCCAAGGCGCTGCTGAAGGACGAGTTCGGGGACGCGCCGGCCTTCGTGCTCAAGGACCCGCGCATCTGCCGCTTCCCCCGCTTCTGGCTCGACATTTTCGCCGAGGAGGGCATCGTGCCGAAGATCCTCCTGCCCCTCCGCTCGCCGCTGGAAGCGGCCCATTCGCTTCGCACGCGCGACGCCTTTCCGCTCCGCAAGGGGCTGCTCATCTGGCTGCGCCACGTTCTGGACGCGGAGGCGGCCACCCGCGATCTGCCGCGCAGCGTCGTCGAGTGGAATGTCTTCCTCGATGATTGGCGCGCGGCCGTGGCGCGGATGGAGTCGGAGCTCAACACCCGCTGGCCGGCGCTGACGGATTTCTCGGCCGCGGAGGTCGAACGCTTCCTCAGCCGCGACCTCAAGCACGAGCGGGTGCCGGACAGCGAACTCGTCAGACATCCTGAGCTCCACGCCTGGGTGCTGGAGGCCTATGAGGCCTTGCGGGAGCTTGCGCAGGAGCCGGGCTCGACCAGCGCGCGCACGGCGCTGGATCGGGTGCGCAGCCGCTTCGACGACGCCTGCCGCCTGTTCGGCGGCGCCCTGGCCGAGATGGAGGTGGCCCATGCCGAGCTGACGGCCGCGCTCCAGGCGGAGCGAGAGGCGCAAGCGGCGCGCGAGGCCGCCCTTCAAGCGCTTCGGGAGGAGCGCGACGCAAAGGCCGCGGAGGTCGAGCGCCTTGGCGCGCTCGTTGAGACCATGCGCTCCAGTGCGGAGCAGGTGGAGGCTGCGCTGCGGGCCGAGATGGAAGCGGCTCTCGACAATGAGCGTCAGGCGCGTGCCGCCGAGGCTGCCGCGCGTGACGCCGCCATCCATGCCTTGCAGGCCGAGCGGGATGCGAAAGCCGAGGAGGTCGTCCGCCTCACCGAGCTCATCGAGACGACCCTCGCTGAAACGAACCAGACCGAGGCGTTGCTGCGGCAGGAGTACGAAGCGGTTCTCGACAGCGAGCGTCAGGCCCGCGCGGCCGAAGCTGCGGCCCATACGGAGGCGCTCGCAGCGCTTGCGGCCGAACGGGACGCGAAGGCGAAGGAGGTCGAGCGCCTTACGCAGCTGATCGAGACCACGCGCGCCAGCGCCGAGCAGGCGCAGGCCGCTCTGCGCGCGGAGTTCGAGGCGGTTCTCGACAGCGAACGCCAAGCGCGGGCGGCGGAGGTGGCGGCCCATGCTCAGGCGCTCCAGGCATTGACGGCTGCGAACGAAGAACTCACTGCGCTTCGAGCAGAATTGAAACGTGCACTTGGAAACGAAAGGCTTTTACCAGAGACGTTTGCTTCAGAACAGAGGACGTATGCTGCAGAAACCAGCCGACTTGCCCAACTGGTCGACGCCGCCCAGAATGCTCTTAAAGAAGCTCATACGAAACTCAGATCTCAGGAAAGTAGGGAGCAATCTCTAAAACATGAGTTTAATATGCTTCAGAAGAAACACGAGCTGGTATTGGCAAGCCGCCGCTGGCGTTTTGCTAGCAAAATCGCCGATAAATATACAGATTTATTAAGAATTCAGACTAGGTTGAAGACGATTTTATTACAAATTTACCATTATACAGGAGAGCGTTATCAAAGCAAGATTATCAAAGCGTCCGGCATGTTCGATGAAGAGTACTATCTTGGCAATTACCCTGACGTCGCGCAATCGAAGCTGGATCCGATAATCCACTACCTGCGATTCGGTGCTGCTGAGGGCAGAAATCCGTCCAATGAATTTTCTACGAGCTTTTATCGCGCGCGAAACCCCGACGTCGTCCAAGCGGGAGTCAATCCACTTGTACATTATATTAGGTTTGGCAGGCAGGAGGGCCGCCCTGTAGCCGCGCCGTCGTCTACTAAAACCTCTGATTTAGATAAAACGCTTTCTTCTGGTCCCTGGCAGATCCAAGATGATGAGCTGCAGCACGTCAGCATAATCATACCTGTGTTCAATGGGGCTTCTCATCTTGAACGCCTGCTTCCATCGTTGCTGGCAAATACTCACAGGGATGTAGAGATCCTTATATTTGATGATGGCAGTACGGATCCTGCTGTCCCATCAATGCTGGCTGACTTTGCCAGCTGCCGCAAAAATGTGCGTCTTCATCGCTCGGAGACTAATTCCGGTTTCGTTAAAACTGTAAATCAAGCTGCAGCTTTGGCTCGTCAACACTTTATCATTTTAAACACTGACACAGTAGTCCCGCCCCGATGGGTCGAGCGACTCGTCGCCCCGATTTTTCACCAACCCAATGTCGCATCAGCAACACCATTCAGCAACGCGGCCACAATCTACTCTTTTCCCAACCCTCCGGGAGATAATGCGCTTCTCCCGGGGTGCGACGTCGACCAGATCGACCAAGCATTCGCCGAAATTGAAGCGTGCGATTGGCCATCGGAGTTGGCGGCTCCGACAGGCGTCGGGTTCTGCATGGCGATAAACGGGGACGTTTGGAGCGCCATCGGCGGCTTCGATGAAGATGCATTCGGAAAGGGCTACGGCGAAGAGAATGATTGGTGCCAACGGGCGATCGCGCATGGCTTTAGCAATATTTTGGTGCCCAATCTTTTTGTCTTCCACAACCACGGCGGCTCCTTCAGTACCGAGGAAAAAAGGCGGTTAGTGGCGATCAACCTCGCTAAATTGAATGAAAGGTGGCCAAATTACCTGCCTAGCGTTTATGACCACATTGGGCGTGATCCTTGGCATGAGGTCCGGGCCTTAGCCTTCCTAAAAATTTGTTTGGCTCTAGAACCTGTAATCATTTTTGACCATGCTCTAGGAGGTGGTGCGAACGCATATCGTTCCAGGTTGATGGAGCAGGTCGTAAACGGCGGCCGGCCAGCTGTGCTGATAACATATGCAGTTGGCGCAGCCGAATATCATGCAACTGCCGCCTACGCTGAGTTCACATCCACTGTGAAATTTTCTACATTCGACAGGATCGCGACCCTGCTGATGTCCAGTCAAGGGGCTGAGATCGTATATAACAATGCGGTCAGTTGGCCCGACCCGATAGCGCTGGCCGACTTCATCTTCACGCTGAGGACCGGCGCTCGAAGCGGCCGCCTGCGCGTTCTCTTCCATGATTTCTTTCCGGTGTGTCCGAGCTACACGCTGCTAAACGCGTCGGACAAGTTCTGCGGCGTTCCTGCCGAGATACAGGCATGTCAGCGGTGTGTCGCGCGTAATCGCCATGCGCCCTTGATCGCGGATGTCGAACTATGGCGGCGCGCTTGGGGGCGTGTGCTCGAGGCGGCGGACGAAATCGTTTGTTTCTCCGAATCAAGCAAAGCGATTGTGAACAGGGCCTATCCAGCGATGGCGGCCCGGGTCACTGTCAGGCTGCATGATCCGCTCACAAAGTTCGAGAGGCTCCCTCAATTACGAGCGTCCCCGATCTTGAATCTCGGTGTGATTGGCGGGATTAATTTCGCAAAGGGAGCTGCGGTTGTGAGAGAACTTTGCGTGTACTTAGAACAAAGTTGCTCGTCGGCCAGGGTAACTGTTATCGGCGAGATCGATCCGATAGAGCACCGGCCGTCTCCTAATCTTCACGTCCACGGACGATATACACCAAACGAGCTGCCATATCTTATTGAGCATTATGGGATAAACGTTGCGTTGGTCCCTTCGATCTGGCCGGAAACCTTCTCTTACGTGACACAGGAGCTGATTGACCTTCGTGTACCAACGATATGCTTCGATATCGGGGCGCCGGCTGAGCGGGTCGCGCGCTACAGCCGCGGAGTGGTACTGAAGAAAATTGAGCCGGCCGAAATCGTTTCGGCTGCCCTCAAGCTTGCCGCTTCCCTTGATTCGGAGCGCAGCGGGGAAGCGAAGGCGTGAAGACATGGCGTTCCGGGGGCGCCCGTCTCGGGTCTGCTGATCGTCCGCAACCTTTCTCAAGTATTGGCGTCCGCACCCGCTTAAGACGGGAGCGCCTCCGCATGCCTCGGCACTCGCGGATGTGGAACTGCCCATCTGACAATCCAAGTTGCACAGGCCCTCTTGTGCTGGATTGAGGCCGATCGCGGCCAACGGAGCACGAACGGAGCAATTTGTCGATGCGCACGATGGTCTTGTCGCCCGGGCCGCTGCCGAAGCTTGAGAGAAGCGCTTCGTACTTCTACCTCGGGCTTATCGCGCTACTCTCTTTGTACGTACTGTTAGGTTTGACGCCGTCACATTACGCATTGTGGCTCCGAAATATTGGTGTAGAAAATTGGAAACCCTTGTTAGGACAAGCGAGAGATATTCGTTCTGACGAATGGGCGATCCTCACTCCTTTATTCCAGTCAGCAGTTAGGGGCGGGTTCAAAACCACTAACCAGTTCTCTGCTTATCAGGAATCCCTGAAAACGTTTTGGGCTCTGCCGATTCTCGATTGGTCTTTGATTTTCAAGCCCCAGCTGTGGCCTTTTTGGATGATGTCACCCGCGTTCGCATACGCGGCATATTTCGGCTTCCTATGGCTCGCCTTTATCGCAGGCTATGAGATTTTCCTTCGCCAACTAGGGGCCAAGGCGTGGATCGCTGCGCTGGGCTCGGTCACATTGTGCTTTTCGCATTTGGTTCAGGTCTGGTGGAGTTCCAACGCGCCGACCTTCGCTCTCGCTCCTTGGCCTGCTGTGGTCCTTATGCTTCGACTTAATCCCATTATAAAGGCTACATTACTGTTCTGGGTCACATGCGTTTGGATCTTTGCACTTGCCTACCCACCTTACCTCGTCTCAGCTGCGTGGGCGATTGGCATATTGGTTGTGGCATTTAGAAGAGATATAATAACACGAGCTAACGTAATCATCTGTGCCGTTGTAGCTTTTGGAGTAAGCGTCACATTTTACTTATACTTTGGAGAAATCCTGCAAGTAATGTCCAACACGATCTATCCAGGGAGAAGGGTCGCTTCTGGGGGGGGGCGTGCCGATCTCGATGATATTCGCGCACGTGCTGCCTTTTATTACAACGGCAGAATTCAGGCCGTTGTTGGCCGACTATAATGAGTGCGAAATCGCAGTTGTATCAACATTACTGCCGTTATGTGTCATGTGTTTTGCAAATTATCGTAGCCTTATTGAAAAGCTGTATTTCCACCGTTTCGCTTTGGTCTTAGTTGCTATTGGCATGGGCATGATGCTTATGTGGGTAGTTCTACCCGTGCCATCGCGTCTCGGCAGCGCACTTCTCTGGACGTATGTCCCACCTCACCGTATGCTTTGGGGGCTGGGCCTCCTACTTACTCTTTCGACCGTTTTAATCGTTGCAGAGGTCAACTTTGAATTCAGTGGTATTCGCTTCTTGGCATTCATGTCCATAATTGTATCATCGTGGATCGGGGTGAAAGTCGGCTTTCCTGAGGTGCTTTCGACAACAGTGAGAGCTGTGCTTTCAAATGGGTACTTCGAACTGGTGTCTCTCATGATCTTTGGCGGCGTGTTCCTCGTTAAAGCTTTTCGACCTCTGGAGGCAAGTGAGATCCGCATGGCGGTAGTTGCGTGCTGCGCAGCCACGGGCGTTCTGACGTTTGGTAAATTTAATCCATTACAGCAAGCACAACCAATCTTTAATGTACCCGAGACGCCTTTACTAGTAACGCTAAGAGCGCAAGCAAAGTCGAACCCGAATGGGTGGGCGGTCGTGCCCGGCGGCCGATGGGCTCTTTTGGGGGGCGTCGGAATTCCCGCGATCAACCATGTACTTACTTCACCGCAGCTAGACTTTTTTCGAGCCGTGTTTCCTGAGCTCTCAGGACAGACATTTTGCAAAACGTTTAATCGGTACGCACAGATTGTACCGCAGCCTGGTGTTCAGCCCCACAGTCCAAGTCCCGATGTGATTGTAGTTCCTACCGAGCCGTTTGAGAGGAACATACAAGCGCTACACAATTCCGCGGACCGGGTGAGGTGTGTAGGCGAGGAGCATAGGTGATCGTGCAATTTGGACGGGGCAGGACCGAAGCATAGGTCCACTGCGTAGCGAGGTTTAAGTTCCACCTGCAAGGCATTGCCGTGCGATTAGGAGCTCAATGGATCCGCTGCCAAGATCCTGCCCTTGCAGACGATCTCGCGTGCCCCCCTCATTGTCGCGAATGGTTGGGACTTTAGCTGGTGCTTAGACCTTGGGACGTCACAAAGGATCATGGTCGAAACGTCGCTGCTCGCACAATTGATCCGTCGTGAGATCGATGCCCGCTATCGTGGATCGGCGCTCGGAATGGTGTGGCCGCTTCTGACGCCGCTCCTCATGCTCGGCGTCTTCACATTCGTGTTCGCGGTCGTGCTGCAGGCGCGCTGGGGACCGGGCCAAGCGAGCACGACGGAGTTCGCGCTCATCCTCTTCGCCGGGATGACGACCTTCAACCTCTTCGCGGAGGTGGTGTCCCGGGCGCCGGGGCTGATCACGGCGCAGCCGAACCTCGTCAAGAAGGTGGTGTTTCCTCTCGAGATCCTGCCGGTGGTGGCGCTTGGCTCGGCGCTGTTCCAGGCGGGCATCGCGTTCGTGATCCTCATCGCCTTCCAGATCGCCTTCGGCTCCGGCTTCCATTGGCCGGCGGTGCTCGTGCCGGTTCTGATGCTGCCGCTCGGCCTGTTCACGCTGGGGATCGGCTGGTTCCTGGCCGCTTTCGGCGTCTATGTGCGCGACGTCGGCCAGATCATCCCGCCGCTCGTCACCGCGCTCATGTTCCTGAGCCCGATCTTCTATCCCTCCTCGGCCCTGCCCGAATGGATCCGGCCCGTCGCGACCTACAGCCCGATCGCCTACAGCGTCGAGACGGTGCGCGATGCGGTGATCTTCGGCCGCCTGCCCGACCTCTCGTCCTTCCTCCTGGCGACTGCCTTCGGGCTCGTCGTCGCGGCGCTCGGCCTTGCCTTTTTCCGCAAGACCCGTAAGGGCTTCGCCGATGTCCTCTGAGGTCGACATCCGCGTCCGGAACCTGTCCAAGGTCTACCGCATCTACGAGCGCCCCGAAGACCGCCTCATCCAGATGGCGACGCTTGGGCGCGTGCGGCGCTTCACCGAGTTCTGGGCCCTCCATGACGTCTCGCTCGACATCCACCGCGGCGAGACGGTCGGCATCATCGGCCGCAACGGCTGCGGCAAGTCGACCTTGCTCCAGATCATCTGCGGCACCCTCCAGCCGACCTCCGGCACCGTGGAGGTGAAGGGGCGCATCGCCGCGCTCCTCGAGCTCGGCGCCGGCTTCAACGGCGAGTTCACGGGCCGCGAGAACGTCTACATGAACGGCGCCATCCTCGGCTTCAGCAAGGAGGAGATGGACGCCCGCTTCGGGCAAATCGCGGAGTTCGCCGGCATCGGCGATTTCATCGAGCGGCCGGTGAAGACCTATTCCTCGGGCATGTTCGTGCGCCTCGCCTTCGCGGTCGCGACGGCGGTCGAGCCCGACATCCTCGTGGTCGACGAGGCCCTCGCGGTGGGCGACGAGGCCTTCCAGCGCAAGTGCTTCGCCCGCATCGAGGCCATCAAGGAGCGCGGCGGCACGATCCTCTTCGTCAGCCACGGCGCGCAGACCATCGTCCAGCTCTGCGACCGAGCGGTGCTCTTGGACCGCGGAGAGAAGTTGCTGGAGGGCAGTCCGCGTCTTGTCGTCGCGCAATATCAGCGACTGGTAAACTTGGACGCGGCTGCCGCGCCGCTAGTGCGCGAGGAGATCAAGGCCATAGGCCGGGACGGTCCCTTGGTGGAGAGCCTTGCGCAAGAGGATCTCGCCGCCCACCACGCCTGCGCCGGGCTGTTTCACTTCGATACCCAGCCCGAGGAGACCCAAGAGGCCGCCGCGGAGGACTGGTTCGATGAGAACCTCGTCTCGGAAAGCGAGGTGTCCTACGAGCCGCGTGGAGCGCGGATTTTGAACATCCAGCTGGAAGATATGTCCGGCAAGCGCGTCAACGTGCTCACCCGGGGGCGGACTTATCGGCTGGTCTACGACATTGCGTTCGACGGTACCGAGACTGAGATTACCTTCGGCTTTCTTATTAAGACGGTCACCGGGATCGACCTTGCCGGCGGCAAGCAGACCGTGAAGGCCACCGCCGACGGGATGAGTGGGGTCTGGCATGCAGAGATTACCTTCGCATGCCCTTTCGTGGCGGGGACTTACTTCGTCAATGCAGGTGTCTTGGGCGGCGAAGGCGACTATCTGCACCGGCGGCTGGACGCGCTTGCCTTTCGGGTTCAGCCGCAGACGCATGATAACGCAACGGGCTATCTTGATGTGGTCAGGGCGATGACGTTGCACCCAGCCAAGGTGCCGGCGCTGCAACTCTGACCGAAACACGATCTATCCCCGGGAGAGAAGCATGGATCGAGCCGAAGCGCGCGGGCTGCCGCCGGGATCGCCTGAACACTATTCCGCCTATGTCGGCCCCCCTGCCCAGTATGACTTCATGGGAGCAACCCAGTTCCGCCTCGCCTGCGCGCTCGGCTTGCGGGAGTACCATCGCCTTCTCGATTTCGGTTGCGGATCACTGAGGGCAGGTCGGCTGTTTCTCGTCTATCTCAATCCGGGCTGCTATTTCGGAATCGAGCCAAATTCCTGGCTTATCGAAGAAGCGATTCGGGGAGAGCTTGGCGGCTACGACCTGGTCCAGGCGAAGCGTCCCAGTTTCAGCGACAGCGCGGAATTCGACAGCCGTGTGTTTGGGACAACGTTCGATTTCATCGTTGCTCAGTCGGTTTTCTCCCATTGCGGTCTCGATCTGATCCGCAAATCACTAGAAGGCTTTGCGGCAACCTTGGCTCCCGAAGGCATCATAATGGCGACCTTTCTGACGCCGACTGGTGCCCACGATTTTGAGGGCACGGGTTGGATTTATCCGGAGTGCGTTGTCTATCGGCAGCAGACAGTCGAGCAGACGGCATCCTCCGTTGGCCTCTCGACATTGCGGATTCCGTGGTTTCATCCACGTCAGGATTGGTATCTTTTCACTCGGGACCCTAATCGGCTCCCGACAATGGAGGAAGCCGAGCGCCATCTGACCGGTTACGTTTTCAACGTATCGGACATCCGTGACGAGCGGCCTGCATAGCTCCGTCAACACGGCGCTGGTGGCGATCAGCGCCGACGCTCTGACGCGCGAGAACGTCTTCGACGCCATCTTCAGCCGCCGCGCCTACGCCACCACGGGCGACCGCATCCTGCTCGAGGTGCGCTTCGGCGAGGCGGGTATGGGCGAAGAGGTGAGCGGGCCGGCGACGCCGGTCCTGAACGTCGAGGTGGAGGGCACTGCCCCCGTCGTCGCAGTAGAGGTGTGGAAGGACGTCGCGCCGGTCCACAAGCTGGAAGCGAACGCCGAGTCCGTCCGCCTGGAATGGACGGACCCGAACCCGCCGGCCGGTTGGCACTATCCCGGCTGTGTCGGCTATGGGGAGGAGGAGCTCAATAGCTTTCTGGCCGAAGCGGGACTGGAGGGGTGCGCGCTTCCCTGGTTCCACCCCGGCGCCACATGGCATCTGGCGGTGAGGACCGGCGCCACTCGCCCCTCTCCGGACGATCTTGCCCATCTGACGGGAAAGGTGCTGGATGGACGCTGACGGCGATCAGCGGGTGAGCCGCTCGCGGCGTGCGCTGTTGCTGGCGCTCGCGGCTGCTTCGCTGGAGGGCGCAACCGGGATCGGCCGAGCTTGGGCACGAAAGATCGCCGGTCGGCCGGAGACCGTCGTGCGCTTCAAGACCCACGAGGAGGCCGTCGCCGAGGGCCAAAGGCGCGACATCGGCCGCGTCGAGGTCTTGGCGCCCGCGCCGGACCGAACGGTCGTCGCCGCGCAATATGCGACGTTCCAGTTCCGCTACGTCGTCGGCAAGACGCCCATCGAACCGGGCGGCTTCGTCTGGTTCGCGCTGAGGCACGTCCGTCAGCTCAGCAGCCCGCAGGCCAACGACCCGGCCGGCCCCGGCTTCGTGAAGGTGGAAGGGCCAGCGGGAGTGATCCTCGATATCACGCCCGAGCCGGCCGAGTTCTTCAACGACTGGTTCTTGATGGCCTTCCCTTGGCAGCATCCGATCGAGATCCGGGTGAAGGAGGGACGGCTCAATCCGGGCGACACGTTCACCGTGACCTATGGCGATCGCTCCGGCGGCGGGCCGGGGGCGCGCTTGCAGGCCGTGCAGGAGCCGAATTTCGCCTTCCGCGTCTATGTCATGCCGAAGCCGGGCGATGCCTTCATGCCCCTGGCGGAAGACCTCGTCTTCCCGGTGGTCGGAGGCCCCGTCGAGCGCCTGGCGCTGGTGGCGCCCTCGCATGGTACGCCCGGTCGCAAGCTGTCGCTGCTGGTGCGGGCCGAGGACAGGTTCGGCAACGAGGCTGTGAGTTATGCCGGCGAGGTCATGCTGCGCAGCGACGACGGCCGGGAGCTCGCCAAGGTCGCCATGATGCCAGCCATGCGCGGCCTTGCGACGATCGAGGTCGAGCCTTTCCGGACCGAGGGCGTGATCCGCTTCGAAGCTTCTGACGGGACCCGCACCGCTCGCTCGAACCCGGTCCGGATCGGCGATGCGCGGGCGCCCATCTATTTCGGCGACATCCACGGCCACACGCTCTACAGCGACGGGCGCGGCACGCCGCGGCAATACTACACCTACGCCCGCGACGTGGCGCGGCTCGATTTCTGCGCCATCACCGACCACGATTTCATGCTCAGCGACGAGATGTGGGCGGACCTCCAGGCCACGACGGAGAGCTTCAACGAGCCCGGCCGGTTCGTCACCATCCAGGCCTATGAATGGTCGGGCGAGACCAATGTCGGCGGCGACCACAACGTCTATTTCCGCGGCACGGACACGATGATGCTGCGCTGCCGCTCCTACTACGACTACCGCAACCAGCAGACCTATCACGGCCGCGATCCGCAGGCGAACCACATCGAAGACCTCTACAACGCCCTGCTCAGGCGCTATCCGGAAGGGGAGGTGATGGTGATCCCGCATTTCGGCGGGCGGCCGGCCAACCCGAAATGGCACAATCCGCGGCTCGAGCCGATGATCGAGATCTTCTCGGACCATCGCCGCTCCCACGAATGGGCCTATTCCTTCCTGAAGCGCGGCTATCGCCTCGGCATCCTCGCCAGCAGCGACTGCCACCTGGGGCGGCCCGGCAACGGCTTCCTGAACAGCCCGCTGGCCGTGCCGAACCTGGAGATCAACACGGCGCTGGTGGCGATCAGCGCCGATTCCTTGACGCGGGAGAACGTGTTCGACGCCATCTTCAGCCGCCGCGCCTACGCCACCACGGGCGACCGCATCCTGCTCGACGTCCGTTTCGGCGAGGCCGGCATGGGCGAAGAGGTGAGCGGCCCGGCGACGCCGGTCCTGAACGTCGAGGTGGAGGGCACGGCCCCCGTCGTCGCAATCGAGGTGTGGAAGGACGTCGCGCCGGTCCACAAGCTGGAGGCCAACGCCGAGTCCGTCCGCTTCGCATGGACGGACCCGAACCCGCCGGCCGTGGGCGCCACCTCGGCCTATTGGGTGCGCGTGATCCAGGCGAATGGCGAGGAGGCCATCTCAAGCCCCGTTTGGTGGACGCGGACCGGCGCGTGAGGCGTTCGCCCCGCGTCGCGGTTGGCGCGCTCAATTGACGATGCTGCGGTCGGTGACCCGCCGCCAGGCGGCGCCGTCGGAGAAGGCCGGCACGCCGCCGCCCGCCGCGTCGCTGACATAGATCATCGCGCCCGCTCCGGCTGCGGCCGGGCTCGGCAAGGCGGCGACCGGGTACCCCTTCAGCGCCAGCGGCACCTGCACCATCGCCCGGTTCGGCGAGACCGCGAACAGGTTCACCAAGCCCACCGGCGGCCCGGCCTGAACGCCGATCTGGAACTCCGGCGTGCCGCGGCTGAAGGTGAATGGGGCACGGCTTTCCACCCGCAGGTTCATCTGCTGCGTCAAGCTCTTGAAGCCGAAATCGATGAGGTCGATCCCGCTCTCGGGATGCGCCCGCTGCTCGAACAGCGCTCCGGTGAGGCCCGTGACGCTCTTGATGACCAGACCGACCTTGCCGTAGATGCCGCCGCCTTCGAGATCGAGGCCGCTCGTGGCGCTCGTTCCGTCATTGGCGATCTTGGCACCGTCCGGCACGCGGGCGCCCTGCGGCAAGGTGAGCCGGCCGCTCGCGCGGTCGGCGATGAGGGCCTCGCGCCAGGCCGCGCCGTCGGGCGAGACCTTGACGTGCCAGTCGTCGTCGCCGGCAAGGCCGAACTCGGCCCGTCCCGACCAGCCCGTCTGGAAGAGGACGCTCGCGGTGTCGCCGGCCGTGGCCTTGTTCACCTTCACCTGAGTGCCGGCGCCGGCATGGGTGAAGAGCACGGCCGGGCTTGCCACCGCAAGGCGGTTGGTGTCGTCGGCAGCCGCGGCGATGCCGAGCCGATCGGCGGCATGCGGCTTGAGGTCGGCCCAGGCGTTGCCGTCGAAGACCATGGCCCTGGCCTCGGCCGAAAGCCACGCGATCCAACCCCTCGCAGGGATGTCGAAGCGCCAGGCGCCGTCGACGAAGGTGGCGAGCGCGCCCTCACGGCCGGCGAAGGCAGCTGTCGCGACATCGCTCACGATGTAGGCCTCGCCTTCGGCAGGCGTGGCCGGGGGCGTCCCACGGCAGTCGACGGCCGTCAGATGGATCAAGCGGTCGAGGGCGATCAGCGCCTCGTTGTGAGTGACGTGCTTCTGCGACTGAGCGGCGGCGAGGAGGGGAAGCGAAAGGCGGGGCGTGGCGTCGGTCATCGTCTGTCTCCAGACAAAAAACCTACCCGCAGGAAGATTTGCGTGTCAAGGATATTTTCCTACCTGCGATCGGGCTGATTCGGCGCCCGGCTTGGCCTGCATTTGCAGCGTTATTCATGAGGCGCTGCTTCGCGGTGGAGTCCTTGTTCTGCGTTCCGCGCCTCCGGGAAAGAAGATGGAGGGTGTGGAAGGGATGGCGCCTGAGCCCCAGTGGGAGGTTCGCGTCAAACCGCGACGGGAGGTTCGCGCCTGAACCTCCACCGCCGCTTTCCCGCATGGCTGGAGCGTCAGAGCGGAAGGCCGTCCGGGCTCTCGCCCGGACCGGGCTCCTACTCGTAGAACACCCCGTACTTCTCCACATGGGCGGCAAGGCCCAGGGTGTGCTCGCGGACGAGCCGTTCGGCGCGTTCCACGTCCCGGCTTTCGAGCGCCGAGATGATCGCCATGTGCTCCTCGATGGAGCGCCGCGCCCGGTCCTGCTGGCGCATGGAGACGGCGCGGATGGCCCGCATGTGGATGAACAGGTTCTCCGTCATGTCGGCGATGAGCTGGCATCCCGACAGGCGGATGATGGTCTGGTGGAAGGTGATGTTGGCCTGGGAGTACTCGTCCGGGTGCTCCTCCGGCTTCTCGTTCTGGAACTGGTCGAAGACGTGCCGCAGGCTCTCGAGGTCCGAGTCGGTGGCGCGCTCGGCGGCGAGCCTGGCCGCCATGCTCTCGAGCGCCGCCCAGACAAGGATCATCTCGATGATCTCGCGCTTCGACTTGCGCACCACGAAGATGCCGCGGCGCGGTACGGAGCGCACGAAGCCCTCCTGCTCCAGGAGCGTCAGGGCCTCGCGGATGGGCGTGCGGCTGACCCCGAGGTCCTGCGAGAGCTGGCGTTCATCGAGGCGGATTTCCTGGGGATGGCCATAGATGTCCATCTCCGTGATCGCCTTCTTGATCGCCTCATAGGCGAGCATCCGCAGGCTCGCGGTAGTTTCGAGCGGCGTGATGTTGAGCTTTGGCGCAACGGCCGACTGCACGGCGATACCCTCGATTCGTCTCATGGCGGCCCTCGTCACCTTTCCTGGTCCGAAGGCCCGCCTGCCTTCACCTCAGAACCATGCCGGCCACGGCAGCACAAGAGCAGCCAAGCCGAGACAAGGCCGCTCTTGCCGCGAGCAAGGGCCGTTCCACTCACTCGGCCTGAACCATGTGGCCGTCCGGCGGACGGGTCGCCTTGGCTCTTGCGAGGAGGAGCGAGATCAGCGGCCAGAACAGCATGAGCAGGGCCAGCGCGACGATGGAGCCGACAAGGAAGTTCGACACGAAGATGGAGAGGCTTCCGTTCGACAGCAGCATCGCCTGGCGGAACGAGCTCTCCGCCATGTCGCCGAGCACGAGGGCGAGGACGAGCGGCGCCAGGGGATAATTGAGCTTCTTGAAGACATAGCCGATGACGCCGAACAGGAGCATCACCGAGATGTCGAGAAGCGCATTGTGCACCGTATAGGCGCCGACCGCGCAGACCACCAGGATGATCGGGGCGATGATGCTGAAGGGGATGCGCAGGATCGACGCGAACAGCGGCACGGTCGTCAGCACCACGATCAGACCGGCGATGTTGCCAAGATAAATGGAGGCGATCAGGCCCCAGACGAAGTCCTTCTGCTCGACGAAGAGGAGCGGTCCGGGCTGCAGGCCCCAGATCAGGAGGCCGCCCAGCATCACCGCCGCCGTCGGCGAGCCCGGGATGCCGAGCGTCAGCATCGGCAACAGGGCGCTGGTGCCGGCCGCGTGGGCGGCCGTCTCGGGGGCGAGCACGCCCTCCACCTCGCCGGTGCCGAATTTCGGGCCGTTCTTCGAGAACCGTTTCGCCAGGCCGTAGCTCATGAAGGAGGCGGGCGTGGCGCCGCCTGGCGTGATCCCCATCCAGCAGCCGACAACCGAGCCGCGCAGGGCAGAGGCCCAGTAGCGGGGCAGCTGGGCCCAGGTGTGGAGTACCACCTTGGCGTTGATCCGCGCCGTGCTCCCCCGGAAGGCGAGGCCTTCCTCCATGGTCAGCAGGATCTCGCCGACGCCGAACAGGCCGATGACGGCGATGAGGAAGTCGAAGCCGCGCAACAGCTCGGTCGAGCCGAAGGTCATGCGCAGCTGCCCGGTCACCGTGTCGATGCCGACCGCCGCCAGCGCGAAGCCGAGCATCATGGCGGCGATCGTCTTGAAGGGCGACTCCTTGCCCATTCCCACAAAGCTGCAGAAGGTCAGGAGGTAGACCGCAAAGAATTCGGCGGGACCGAACTGGAGAGCAAAGCGCGCGATGACGGGCGCCAGGAAGGTGAGGACGATGGTCGCGATGAAGGCGCCGAAGAACGAGCCGGTGAAGGCGGCGGTCAGCGCCTCGCCGGCGCGGCCCTTCTGCGCCATGGGATAGCCGTCGAAGGTGGTCGCCACCGACCAGGGCTCGCCCGGGATGTTGAACAGCACCGAGGTGATGGCGCCCCCGAACAGGGCGCCCCAGTAGATGGAGGAGAGCATGATGATCGCCGAGGTCGGCGACATCGAGAAGGTCAGGGGCAGGAGGATCGCCACACCGTTGGCGCCCCCAAGCCCCGGCAGGACGCCGATCAAGACCCCGAGAAAGATCCCGAGGAACATGTAGAAGATGTTCATCGGGTCGGCGAGGACGCCAAAGCCGTGAATCAGGGACAATAACGCTTCCAACGTCTCCTCCAGCGCGTTTCAGTCGTTCTGCGCGACTGCATGTCTTGTCCGGCGGGCGCTCGGCGCCCCGCCGAGGGAAGGGGCGGGTCAGTAGCCGAGCGCCTGCTCGATCGGCCCCTTGGGCAAGGGGACGAGGAACCAGACCTCGAACATGAAGAAGAGGATGACCGGGATAGCGATGGCGACGGGCGCGATCTTGTAGATCGGGTACTTGCCGAGCCACCACATGAACAAGCCGATGAACAGGCCCGCCGCCAGGTAGATGCCGATGAGCCCGATCGCGGCGACGAAGATGGCGGTGGGCACGAGCACCTGGAGCACCTGCTTGAACTGCGAGCGATCGACGAAGTTCTCGTCGACGCCGCGCCCCATGAGGTTGATGCCGAAGGTGACGGCGCTCGCAAGGAACATGATCGCGCCGATCCGGAAGGGGAAATAGCCCGCCTCGGGTCCATCGGCCGCCCAGGTCGCCCCGATGCGCCAATTGTCGTACATGATGAGCACCGCGAGGGCCATGAAGAGGAAGGCGACGACGAGTTCGATCGTCTTCGTCGACACCGTGTGCTCGCTGCGGTCGGCCGGTTGCGCCATGTCTTGCCTGCCCAATCGTGATCTTGCGTGAGAGCGGACGGAAACGCTCCGGCGCGGGGCGCCGGAGCGTTTCTGAAGGCGGTTCAGGACTTGGCGAGGAAGCCGGCCTTCTCCATCAACTTCTGATGGGTGTCGGCGGCTCCTTTGAGCCAGTTCTTGAACTCGTCGCCCGACATGAAGGTGGTGTTGAAGGCTCCCTTTTCCATGAAGTCCTTCCACTCGGGCGTCTCACGGACCTTCTTGAACAGATCGACGTAGTAGTTGACCTGCTCCTGGGTCACGCCGGGGGGCATGAAGATGCCGCGCAGCATCAGGTATTCGATGTCGAGGCCCTGCTCCTTGCAGGTCGGGATGTCGTTCCACGACATCGTGTCGGTGACTTTGTCCTTCAGGTCGATGCGCTTCGAGTCGAAGACGCACAGCGGCCGCAGCGCCCCGGCGCGCCATTGCGAGACGGCCTCGATCGGATTGTTGACGCTGGAATCCACATGCCCGCCGACGAGCTGGGCCGCCACGTCGCCGCCGCCCTTGTAGGGCACATAGGTGAACTTCACGCCCGTCGCCTGCTCGATGGCGGCGGTGATGATCTGGTCTTCCTGCTTCGACCCGGTGCCGCCCATCTTCTTGCCGCCGGCCTTGGCGGCCTCGATGTACTCTTTGGCGGTCTTGTAGGGCGAGCTGGCATTCACCCACAGGATGAATTCATCCAGGGCCAGCATGGCCACCGGAGTCATGTCCTCCCACTTGAACGGCACGCCGGTGGCCAGAGGAGTCGTGAACAGGTTGGAAAGGGTGATGATGATCTTGTGCGGGTTCCGGTTCGAGCCCTTCACATCAAGGAAGCCCTCGGCGCCTGCGCCGCCCGCCTTGTTGATGACGACGAGGGGCTGCGGCATCAGGTTGTGCTTTTGCACGATGCCCTGGATCATGCGCGCCATCTGATCGGCCCCGCCGCCGGTGCCGGCCGGGATGATGAACTCGACGGTCCTGGTGGGCTGCCACTGGGCCAAGGCCGGCCCGGCCAGGAAAGCGAGGGCGGCGCCGCCCGCGAGGGCGAGCCTGCGCGTGATTGAGAGTCCTTGCTGCTTCACTGTGCGTTCCTCCGCGTGGTCTGATCGATGCCAGCCCAGCCTCGTCGACGTTTCGAGGATCGTCGACTCGTTAGTGTCGCTCTGCTGAAGGCAGTGCGCGTATCGAGTATATTGTATGGCAGAACGCGCGCAACACTTCATTGCAGGGCGCTAAACGTCAGAAATACTGTCCTTGTTGCTGCAACGCGAAAGATGAGCTTTGGCTGGCGGGCTGTATGGAGACCCGTGCCGAAGCCCTCCACAAAGGCGTGTTTCGCCAACGGCTTGCTTGTGTATTTCCCATGCACCGAATGCATAACGGGCTCGTGGTATACACAATACCAGAGGCTTGACGGGGTCGAGCCGATGACCCATTTGTGCAGTGCAACAAGGGAGCTGAACATGTCCGCTCATTGGATCGAATACGCGACCCTGGCCGCCACGGTCGCTGGGTTGGTCGCCGTGCTGGCCGAAATCCTCGTGCGGAGCCCGAGCGCTCTTGCCGAGATGGTGCGCGACGTCCGCGCCTTCGCCGAGCCGTCACGACCGACGCCGACCTTCCGGGCCATCAAGACCCAAGCCCCGGTCACTTCTGCGGCCGCCAACGCCAACGAGCTTCGGCACGCTGCCTGAAGGCCCAATGGAACGGGCAGCGGCGCCTCTTCTGTGGCGCCACCCATAAGGCGCTGCTTCGCAGCAGAGTCCTTGCGCTTCCGTCCCGGACTGCGTTCCGCGTCTTTCAGACGCTCCACGCCTCCGGGAAAGAGGGTGGAGGGTGTCAAGAGGTTCGGGCCAAGCCACGCCGCGAGATTGGCCTCTGAAGGACAGGCTCCAGGCAGGTTGGGAGTGCCTTGACGCCGACGCGCTTGCATTGCCTGGCGTCGTTCCCCACCTTGCGGGCGCCGGGCCTGCCGCTCGGCGCGGTGGTTTCTCTGCGTGCCCCTCATCACGGATTTTGTTTCGCGCGCCGGATCGGCGGCCCAATCCCTGTGGGAAGCTGGCGGGCAGCTTCTCACGCCCGCGGTCCGCATTGGCGTCACGGGACTTGCCCGTTCGGGCAAGACCGTGTTCACGACCGCACTCGTCCATCACCTGATGGAAGGGCACACGCTGCCGGCCCTGCGCGCCTCGGCGCAGGGCCGGCTGCGCCGCGCGGGCCTTGCCCATCAGCCTGATGACGCCGTGGCGCGCTTTCCTTACGAAGAGCATATCGCGGCGCTGATCGAGCAGCGCCGCTGGCCGCAATCGACCACGCGCATCAGCGAATTGAGGCTCGAACTCGACTATGAGCGCGGCTCGCGCTGGCGGCCCGGCCCGGCGAGCCTGGCCCTCGACATTGTCGATTATCCCGGCGAGTGGCTCCTCGACCTTGCCCTGCTCGATGTCTCCTATCGGGAGTGGTCGCGGCGCACCATCGAGGCGAGCCGGCGCCCGGACCGGGCGGCGATCGCCGGCTCCTGGCGCGCCGGACTTGCAGAGCTCGATCCCGCAGCGCCGGCCGACGAGACGATCGCCGAGCGCGCGAGCAACGCCTTCAAGGCTTATCTGGCGGCCCTGCGTGCCGGGCCGGAGGCGGTGGCCACGACGCCTCCCGGCCGCTTCCTCATGCCGGGCGACCTCGCGGGCTCTCCGGCGCTCACCTTCGCGCCCCTGGAGCTCAAGCCGGACGAGCCCATCAAGGCGCGCAGCCTCGCCGCGCTCATGGAGCGCCGCTTCGAATCCTACAAGACCCACGTCGTCAAACCCTTCTTCCGCAACCACTTCCAGCGTATCGATCGGCAGATCGTGCTGGTGGACGTGCTGGCTGCGATCGATGCAGGTCCGGCGGCTCTCGCCGAGCTCGAAGACGCCCTCGACCAGGTGCTGCTCGCCTTCCGCACCGGCCGCAACAGCCTGTGGTCGAGCCTCTTTTCTCCCCGGGCCGACCGGGTGCTGTTCGCCGCCACGAAGGCCGACCACATCCACCACACGAGCCATGATCGCCTCGAAGCCCTGCTGCGCCTGCTCGTGGCCCGCGCGTCGCGGCGCACGGAAGCCGCGGGGGCTCGCGTCGGCGCCGTCGCGCTCGCCTCCGTGCGGGCCACCCGCGAGACCAGCGTGCGGGAGGGATGGGAGACCCTTCCGGCGGTGGCCGGCACGCCGGAGGCCGGCGAGCGGGTCGGCGACGAGGTCTTCGACGGAGAGACGGAGGCGGCCGTCTTTCCGGGCGAGCTACCCGAGCGACCGGAGGATGTTCTCGAGGGCGCGATACCGCCGGGATCCCTGCGCTTTCCCCGCTTCCGCCCGCCGAGGGTCGACCGCGGAGCCTTCGGGCGGCGGGCGCGGATGCCGCATATCCGCCTCGACCGCGCGCTCGAGTTCCTCATCGGAGACTACCTCCTATGAGCCGCAGGCCGCGCGCTTATCGTCTCGACGATCCGGACGTCGTCACGGTCCGTTCCGGAGATCCGCCGGCCGAAGCCCCGGGCGCGGTCGTCGTGACCGAGGAGCCGCTCGAGACGATCGAGGCCGCCGATGGCGCGGTGGTGCCGCTCGGCGAGCGGCGCGGCTTGTCGTGGGGCGGCCTGCTCGGCGGGGCGCTCGGCTCGCTCCTGCTCCTCGGGCTTGGGCTCGCCCTCGAGCGGTTCATCGCCGACCTCCTGCGGACGGCCCCCGTTCTCGGCTGGCTGGCGCTCGGCCTTGCAGGAGTTGCGCTCCTCGCCCTCCTCGCCATCGTGCTGCGCGAAGCCTTCGGCGTTCTCCGCGAGCGGCAGATCGAGCGCCTTCGCGAGGCTGCGGCCGAGGCTCTCGCGATCCGCGACCATGAGGCCGCGAAGCGCGTCGTGGCGGCGCTCGCCGCGCTCTACGGCGACCGCCGCCGGTTCGCGGATAGTCGCGCCCGGCTCGCCGGCTGGTCAGACGAGATCATCGACGCGGACGACCGCCTGGCCCTCGCCGAGCGCGAGTTCCTGGCGCCGCTCGACGCCGAGGCGAAGCGCGCCATCGCCACGGCCGCCAGGCAGGTCTCGCTCGTCACCGCGGTCAGTCCGCGCGCCATCATCGATGTCGCCTTCGTGGTGGTCGCGGCAGTCCGCCTCTTGCGCCGCATCGCGCGCATCTATGGCGGCCGGCCGGGGCTCCTCGGCTTCCTGCGGCTTGCCCGCGCCGCCTTGAGCCATCTCACCGTGACCGGAGGCGTCGCCATCGGGGACAGCCTCGTGCAGCAGGCGGTCGGAGTCGGTCTTGCCGCGCGGATCTCGGCAAAGCTGGGCGAGGGGGTCATCAATGGCCTGATGACGGCCCGCTTCGGTCTGGCCGCCCTCGCCGTCTGCCGGCCGCTTCCGTTCGTGCGGGAGGAGGCGCCGCGCCTTGCCGATGTGGCGGGCGAGCTCCTCGCGGGCGGCGACAAGGAGCCGCCGCATTGACGAGCGCCCCCGCCGCCCTCATCTTCCGGTCGCAGTCGCCGTGATGATGAGGACCGGTCGCCGCGGGCGGGCGGGCAATTGGGCACCGTGCTCGAACTGACGATCGCGCTGGTTCTGATCGGCTTCAACGGCCTGTTCGCTCTCTCTGAACTGGCGGTGGTTTCATCCCGCAGGGCCCGCCTGAAGCTGATGGCCGAGCAGGGGCGGGCCGGCGCGCGCGCGGCGCTGGCTCTTGCCGACGATCCGGGGCGCTTCCTCTCCACCGTGCAGATCGGCATCACGCTCGTCGGCATCCTGGCCGGCGCGTTCTCCGGCGCCGCCCTCGGCGCGCGCCTGTCGGAGGTGCTTAGCGGATACGGGCTGTCGCCGCGCTTTGCCGAACCCATCGGCTATGCGCTCGTCATCGGCCTCATCACCTATCTGTCCGTGATCATTGGCGAGCTCGTCCCCAAGCACCTCGCCCTGCGCAATGCGGAAGGCATCGCCTGCGCCGTGGCGCCGGCCATGACCGTGGTGTCGCGGATCGCCGCGCCCCTGGTGCGGCTGCTCGATGCCTCGACCCGGGCGGTCTTCTGGTTGTTCGGGCAGAGCACCGCGGTGGAGAGCGCCGTCACCGAGGAGGAGATCCGCACCATGGTGGCGGAGGCCGAGACGGCAGGCGTGATCGAGAGCGAGGAGCGGCAGATGATCGCCGGGGTGCTGCGCCTCGGCGATCGGCTCGTGCGCGGAGTCATGACGCCGCGCACCGATGTCGATTGGATCGACCTCGCCGATGACGAAGAGGAGATTCGCCGTCGCCTGCGGCGCACCCCTCATTCGCGCCTGCCGGTGGTCGACGGCGACCCCGACAACGTGGTCGGCGTGGTGATGGTCCGGGACGTGCTGGCCGACCTCCTGGACGGCAAGCCCCTGGATGTCAGGGCCCATGTTCGTCCGGCGCCGGTGGTGCCGGACACGCTCGACGCCCTCGAGGCGCTCAACGTGCTGCGCACGGCGGATGTGCCCATGGCCCTGGTGCACGACGAATACGGCCATTTCGAAGGGATCGTGACGCCGGCCGACGCCCTCGAGGCGATCGCCGGCGCCTTCCGCTCGGGCGTGGAGAGCCCCGGCGACGACGCGGTGCAGCGCGAGGACGGGTCCTGGCTCTTCTCGGGCAGCCTGCCCGCCGACGAGATGGCGGACAAGCTCAGCGTCGTCCTTCCAAGCCCGCGCGACTACCAGACGGTCGCCGGCCTCGTGATCGCCCATCTCCACCATCTGCCGCAGGTCGGCGAATATGTGGACGCCTTCGGGTGGCGCTTCGAGGTGGTCGATCTCGACGGCCGACGGATCGACAAGATCCTCGCCCGGCGCGTGGCCGCGTGAGGCCGCACGAAGGGGCGGGCGGCAATTTTTTCCCCTCGGAGCGCCGAAGACGGCCGAAAGAGCCGGGCGAGGGCCGGGGCAGGAACGGCAACGCCTTGATCTTGCGCGCTTTCCCGGTTGGCACGGCGCTTGCGGCAAGGCTCCCCGACTTGGGATGCCCGAAAGGTGGGCGCAAAGGGAGCTAGTCATGGGTATTCTCGGCGCGATGGCGACGGCCATCTCCGGGCTGCGCGTTCAGTCCTACGCCCTTGAGAACATCTCCGGCAACATCGCCAACTCGCAGACGACGGGCTTCAAGCGTGTCGACACGGCCTTCGTCGACCTCGTTCCCGATCTTCCGAAAGGCCAGGAGCGGTCGGGCTCGGTGGGCGCCTTCTCGCGGCTGACCAACACCACGCCCGGGGATCTTCAGCCGACCGGCATCCCCACCAATATGGCGATCAGCGGCGAGGGCTATTTCATCGTCGCCGATCCGACCGGAGGCGGGGATCTCTTCACCCGCCGCGGCGACTTCGCGCCCGACAAGGACGGTTATCTCGTGAACGGGGCGGGCTACCGGCTGAAGGGGGTCTCGATCGACCCTGTCACCGGCAAGGCGTCGGGGACGAACGAGGTGCTCCAGCTCGCCACGAAGCCGATCCCGGCGAACCGCACCTCCGCCATCACCTACCAGGCGAACCTGCCCAACAAGCCCCTCACCGAGGCTGCGAAAGCCAAGGGCACGAGCGCGACGACCGCCGATCGCCTCCTCCCGGCCGCGAGCACGCCCACCACGACCACGCCGGTCGTCGAGGACGCGACCTTCCTCGACCACAGCCTCGAGGGGGGCAAGGTCACCGTCTATGACGCGCTCGGCACCCCGGTCACCATGGAGCTTCGCTGGGGCAAGGTCGAGGACGTGTCGACCGGCTCCGACCGCTGGGCGTTGATGTATTGCACCAAGACCACCGCCCCGAAGGAGTGGCGCCTTGCGAGCGACAGCATCGCCTTCGACGCAAGCGGCCAGATGACCGCCGCGACGATGAGCACGTTGCCGATCACCATCTCCAACCTCACCATCGATGGCACCGCCATCGGCAATGTGGACATCAACTTCGGCAACAGCGCGCTGACGCAGCGCTATGACGAAAGCGGCCTCGTCACGCCCGACCTCGTCACCCAGGACGGCTACTCGTCCGGCACCTTGACCGCCGTCTCGGTCGACAGCGACGGCACCATCTCCGGCAGCTACTCCAACGGCCGCATCGTGCCGATCGCCAAGGTGCCGATCGCCCAGTTCAACGCCGACGGCGCCTTGAGGCGGCTCGACGGCGGCGTCTACCAGCAGACGCTCGAGTCGGGCGACCCGATCCTCTCCAACGAGGGGGCCACCATCGTCGGGGGAAATGTCGAAGGCTCCAACACCGACATCGCCGACGAGTTCTCGAAGATCATCGTCACGCAGCAGGCCTATTCCGCCAACACCCGGGTCGTCACGACATCGCAACAGATGCTCGCCGACGTGCTCAACATGCTGCGCTGACGCCCACGCTGGAGGGTTAGGCCGATGGGCCTCCTATCTGCCCTGAACGCAGCCGCGTCCGGCCTGCGGACGACGCAGGACGGCATCAACCTCGTCGCCCAGAACGTCGCCAACGCCGACACCGCCGGCTACACCCGCCGGCGGCTCGTTTCCACCGAAGCATCCCTGCAAGGGCGCCCCTCGGGGGTGCGCACGGCGGCGATCGAACGCATTCTCGACACGGTGGCGCAGAAGCAGCTTCGCCTCGAAACGGCCGGCGCGGCCTACACCTCGCTCATGGCGCGTTTCACGAACGACGTCGATCGGCTGTTCGGAGAGCCCGGCGGTGCCAGCTCCCTGGACACGCTGATGAACGGCTTCGTCGAATCGCTGCAAGGCCTCCTCTCGGACCCTGCGTCCTACGACGCGCGCTCGCGCGTCGTGGACCGGGCGGCGGCGCTCGCCCATCAGATCGGCGCCGTCGCCGACGGCATCCAGGATCTGCGCACCCAGGCGGAGGAACGGCTCGACGCCGCCGTCGCGCGGGCGAACGACTTGCTGAAGGGCGTCGCCGCGGTCAACGCCAAGATCGTGGGGCAGACCGGCGCCGGCTCGATCGCTTCCCTGCTCGACGAGCGGGATCGCCTGATCGGGGAGTTGTCGCAATTGATGGACGTGCAGTCGGTGCAGGGCGCCAACGGCTCCATCTCCCTGATGACGACAGGCGGGCTGACCCTCTTCGACGGCTCGACGCCGACGGAGCTTCGGTTCGACTCGCGGGCGCCCCTTGGTCCGACCGACCTCTACTCGACCGACGACGCCAAGCGCGGCGTCGGCACGATCACGATCGTCGGGGCGGGCGGCACCTTGCTTCCTCTCTCGCCCCACAGCACCTTCCGCTCCGGCGAGATCGCCGCCGCCCTCGAACTGCGCGACACCACCCTCGTCCAGGCGCAGCGCCAGCTCGACGAGCTCGCTGCGGGCCTTGCCTTGTCCATGTCGGAGACCACGGATGAGGGCACGACGGCGCCGCCGCTCGGCGCCGCCCAAGGCCTTGAGCTCGATCTCTCCACCGCGCAGGCGGGCGACGTCATCCGCTTCAGCTACAAGGACGCCGCCGGGCAGCAGCGCGACGCCTTGATCCAGATCCGCGTCGGAGGCGTGCCATCCTATACCCCTTCCTCTCTGTTGCCGAACGAGCCGATCTACACGCTTGATCTCAGTGCTCTGGACCCGGCCAACCAGCTTGGCCTCCAACTTCCCGATTTCCAGGTCCAGTACGTCGCCGCGACGCCGGGACCGCCGTCAACGCCTCCCTTGCTGCGTCTCTATCAGAACGCGGCCCAGACGAACCAAGTGACTGGGCTGACGCTCAGCACGACGGCGAGCTCCGGCACGACGATCGCGCTGTTCGTGGATGACGCGACCGACCCGCCGGCGCCCTTCACCGGCGTCTATGCGGCGGGCCATCAGATCGTCGGCTTCGCCCAGCGGATGATGGTGAACCCGGAGGTGGTCGACAACCGCTCGCTCCTCGTGAGGTCGTCGTCGACGACGCCGAACGGGGATACCGCTCGGCCGCAGCATCTTCTCGACAGCATCACCAAGTCGACGCGCAGCTTCGCGGCGGCAAGCGGCATCGCCGGGAACGGCGGACCCTACTCCTCCACCGTCCTCGACTTCGCCCAACGGGTGATCGCGACACAGGGCGCCAACGCCGAACAGGCGCAGCTCCTCGACGAGGGGCAGAAGATTGCGCTCTCCGCCATTGAGGGTCGGTTCATCGAATCCGCCGAAGTCAATCTCGATCAGGAAATGGCGCAGCTCGTCGCCCTGCAGACGGCCTATGGCGCCAATGCCCGGGTCATGACCGCGGCCCGCGACATGATCGACATGCTGATGAGGCTCTGAGGCTCAGCCCATGACCATCACCTCTTATGTGACTCCGCTCGCCGCCGGCTCGGTGGCGGCCCGCCGCTCCGGCGAATTGTTCATCGGCCTCAGAACCGAGCTCGACGAGCTCACCCGCCAGCTCACCTCGGGGAAGAAAGCCGAAAGCTATGGCGGGCTTGGCTTCGAGCGCGGGGCGAGCCTCGACGCTCGCGCCACCATGTCCCGCCTTGCCGGCTATCGGAGCGCCATCGAGTCGGCGGAACTGCGGACCTCGATGGTCACCAAGGGCATCGAGACCCTGACGGCCGCGGTGGGCTACACCAAGACCGACATCCTGCCGCCGAAATTCGAGCTCGACGCCCAGGGCCGCACCAACGCGCAGAAGGATGCCGAGCAGCGCCTGCAGCTCACGGTCGACATCCTGAACAGCGACGTCGCAGGCCGCTACCTCTTTGCCGGCCGCGCCCAGGATGTGAGGCCGGTGGAGACGGCCGAGCGCATCCTGGAAGGGGGCGACGGGAAAATTGGGCTGAGGGAGTACATCGCTCTCCGCAAGGAGGCGGATACGGGCAGCCCGCCGACGGGTCGCATGAGTGTGGCACATGCTCCCTCGAGCGGCACGGTCACGATCGGCCCGGACAACGCTGACGGCTACGGCCTTGCCATCGTGGGCGTGCCGTCGGTCACGCAGCCGCCGCCCGGCCCAGCGACCATCAACATCAACTCGCCTACGGGCTCGGCTCCGTTCGATGTCCAGTTCAACGGGGCGGTGCAGTCTGGTACCACCATTACGCTCGATGTCGCCTATCCCGATGGCACCACGAAGACGATCGAGCTGATTGCGAAAACCCCGCCGGCGGCGCCGGCCACTCTCGCGCCCAACGAGTTCGCTGCCGACGCCGATCCGACCGTCAGTGCCGCGAGCTTCGCCGCCCAGCTTGCGGGACAGTTCGCAACCCATGCCCAAAGCGCCGAATTCCAAGCCGCGTCGGCGGTGCGTGCCACGAAGGATTTCTTCCTGGGAACTGAGGCCAGCCCCCCTCCCAAGATCCTGCCCGACACCCGCGACGTTCTGGTGTGGTACAAGGGGGACGGCTTGCCCGAGCCATTGCCGCCTCCTGCTCCGAAGCCGGATCCGCGTGCCACGGCGCCGGTGCGCATTGCCGAAAACCAGACCGTCGGCATCGGCGCCCAGGCGAATGAGCCCGCATTCCGCACTGTCATCGCGCAGTTCGCGCTTCTTGCGGCGGAGAGCTTCACCAACGCGGCCGGGGAGAAGGAGCGCTATGAGGCGCTCACCAACAAGGTCTATGACAAGCTCGCCGACCCGCCCGTGAAAATGTCCGACGTGGCGTTCGAGATCGGCGCCGCCATGACGGCCATGAACGAGGCGAAGGAGCGCCACAAGGCCACGGACGCGATGCTGCTCGACGTGGTCGATTCCATCGAGGCCGCCAACCCCGAGGAGGTGGCCGCCTCCATCGTCGCGCTGAGGACGCGGCTCGAGGCGAGCTACCAGACGACCTCGATGCTCGCGGGCCTGTCGCTCGTGAACTACCTCTGATCGGTCTTGGTCAGCTCCTCTGAGCCGTCAGCGCGACGCCTTGAGCGTCCACGCATGAACCAGGATGGGAGGTTCGCACCTGAACCTCTCCCCGCTTTCCCGGAAGCCTGCAACGGAGCGCAAGCGGAGTGGAAGGCTGTCCGGGACGGAAGCGCAATAGCTCGCCGCGCAGCGGCTCTCTATCTGTAGCGCTACCCATAGAGCGCTGCGGCGCAGCCGACTCTTTGCGCGAGCGCTCCAAATCGCGGTCCACGCCCTTCGGGCGCTCCACCGTCCGAGAAGAAGCCGCCATGCCGATGCGTGGCGGCTCCCCAGAAGGCAAAGCGGTTCAGGCGGCGGCGGCCGGAGCCTGGCCCCGCAGGCCCGCGGCGAGCTCGCGATTGATGTTGATGAGCACGCCGAGACGCTCGGGAGCCGGCGAGGCCAAGACGGACAGGGTGTGGTTGAAGACGAACAGGCCGAGATTGGCCACGTTCTGCTTGATCGCATCGGGAAGCGGGTTCGTGGCGTCGGTCGCCGCGGTGACCAGGACCGTCCAGAGCTTGCGGTTGTAGAGCAGGGCGTCCTCGAGCTCCCGCCGGCGGCCTTCCCAATCGTCGCGAATGCTCTGCAGGCGCGTGGCCGCCTTCATCAGCACCGAGGCCTCCAGCTCGCGGGGAGACTCGGCGGCCTTTGCGACCTTCGCGTAAGCGTTCACCCCAGGATTCATGAATGAGGTACTCCCTTTCTTGGTTTGTCTGACGGATCCGGATGTCTTCAACAGATCATCAAGGTTAACGTTGAAGCTCCGGTAAACACTGGCCCTGGCGGATGCTGGCTCAAAGCGAGCGCGCCACCACCAGCGCCTCGGTGCGGGGCGTGCGCGGGGCCGCAACGCCGGCCGGCGCATAGGTCTGCGGCCGGGCGCGGCGGCCCATCTCCTCCGACACGCTTTTCAGCAGGGTCTCGGACACGGAGCGCGCTGTCGCGAGCACGGTGCGGTTCGCCTCGATCGTGCGTCCGAACGCTGCGTGAGCCGCTTTGAGCCGCTCGACCGCCTGGGGCGAAAACCGCGCGAGCGCGATGGCGTTCGCCTTCACGCCTTCAAGTGCCCGCAAGTAGGAGGCGGTGAGGGCGCTCTTGCGCTCCTCCTCGGCCAGCGCCTGCCGGATGCGCCCGGCGCGCAGCTCCGCCGTCTCGGCGGCGAGCAGTGCATCGAGGGCGCGCACGGTCTCGATCACCTCCTCGACCAGGCGTTCCGCCTCGGCGGGGTTGGCGATGCGTCGCTGCGAAGGCGGCGGTTCATGGGCGGCTGGCATGGGCGTTCTCCTGGAGCTTCAGCATCTCGCGATAGACCTGGTCGGCGATGCCGACGCCGCCCGCCTTGGCGAGGCCGCCGGCGTATTCCTTGACGAGCATGGAGCGATAGACCTCGCCGCCGGTGCCGTTCTCGCCGAGCGGGCCTTCTTCGCCCGCCGACGCGAACACCCGCTCGAGCATCTGCTCGAGGAACATGGCCTCGAACTCCTGCGCCGCCTTCTTGGCCTTGGCCGCCGAGGGCTGAACGGCGTCTGCCGCCTGGCCGAGGAGGTTCTTGGCGAGGCCCACCGCCGTGGACAAGGCGAGGCCGGCAAGGGGAGCCGCCATCACATCACCTCGATGTCGGCCTGCAGGGCGCCTGCCGCCTTGATCGCCTGGAGAATGGAAATGAGGTCGCGCGGGCCGATGCCGAGGGCGTTGAGCCCGTCGACGAGCTCGCGCAAGGTGACCCCCTCCTTCACGACCGCGAGTTTGGCCGCGTCGCCCGTGTCCACCTTCACGGCCGTGCGCGGCACGACGACGGTCTCGCCCTGCGAGAAGGGCTGGGCTTGGCTCACCTGCGGCTGTTCGGAGATGGTGACCGTGAGGTTGCCCTGGGCGACGGCGACGGTGGACACGCGCACGTCCTTGCCCATCACGATGATGCCCGAGCGCTCGTCGATGACGACGCGGGCGGTGTGGTCGGGCTCGACCCGCAGCTGCTCGATCTCCGTGAGGAGCTGGATCATGTTGCCGCGGTATTTGCCCGGGACATGGATGTGGACGGTGGCGGGATCCGTCGGCTCGGCGGTGTCGGCGCCCAGGAAGTCGTTGATCGCGGCCGCGATGCGGCGCGCGGTGGTGAGGTCCGGGTTGCGCAGGGCGAGGCGCAGCGCCTTCTGGGTGTTGAGCTTGAAGTCGACCTCGCGCTCGATGAGCGCTCCGTTGGAGATGCGGCCCACGGTCGGCACGCCGCGCGTGATCTTCGCCGCTTCGCCCTCAGCCTGGAAGCCGGCGATGGCGACCGAGCCCTGCGCGACCGCGTAAACCTCCCCATTGGCGCCGAGCAGCGGCGTCACGAGCAGGGTTCCGCCCTGCAGCGACTTGGCATCGCCGAGCGCCGACACCGTCACGTCGAGGCGGGTGCCCTGGGTCGCGAAGGCCGGGAGATTGGCCGTCACCATCACGGCGGCGACATTCGCCGTGCGCAGCGTCGAGCCGCGGGTGTTGACCCCGAGCCGCTCCAGCATGGCCTGGAGGGACTGCTTGGTGAACGGGGTGTTGTTGAGGGTGTCGCCGGTGCCGTTGAGCCCCACCACGAGGCCGTAGCCGACGAGCTGGTTCTGCCGCACGCCCTCCACATTGGCGAGGTCCTTGATCCGGGACAGGGCGAAGGCCGGGGAGGGCAGGGCGACGCCCGCGGCGCACAGGAGCGCTGCGAGGCCGATAACCGGAAGCAAGAAGCGGGGTGCGGGCATGGTCACTCCATCCGCACCTCGTCCTGCCAAAGCCGTGCCAGCGGCAGCGCCGCCGAAAACCCGTTTCGGGTCAAAGGGTTGGCCTTATGCCCGCGGGGCGGCGGGCCGTTGGCTGGCCGGCGCTTTCTACCCTCCGCGGCAAGAATTGCCGGGCCTTTTACCGCTCCTTAACCATGCGCTCCGACAGTTCGATCCGATGCGGATCGAAGCCAAGAACCTTGCCAGCCCTGCCGCCGGCGCCGTCCAGCGCCGTCCGGCGGCGGGCCGCGCCTTCACCGTGGAAGGGGAAAAGCCTGCCGAGAAAGCGGCGGCGACCGCTCCTGCGGTGCCGCTTGCCGGCCTGGAGGCGCTCCTCGCCCTGCAGGGGCAGGACGATCCGGGCGAGCGCCGCCGGCGCTCGGTGAAGCGCGGCCACGACCTCCTCGATGCGCTCGACCGTCTCAAGGCGGCGCTCCTCGGCGGCCGGGTCCCGGTCACCGATCTCCAGCGCATCGCGGCTCGCCTTGCGGAGCGTCACGACGGCTCGGGCGACCCGCGCCTCGACGATCTCATCTCCCATATCGAACTGCGGGCGCGGGTCGAACTGGCCAAGCTTGGCGTCCCGTAGCGGCCGGCGGCCGGTTGCGGGCGGCCGGCGGCGGTTGCCGATGGCCGGTTGACGCCCTCGCGGCAATCCTCAACAAGGGCCGCCGGTCTTGCTCCGCGGCCGCGCGCCTCCGTCGGCCTTTCTCCAGCCCATGCTCTTCAATTCCTTCGCCTTTCTTCTCGTTTTTCTGCCGGCGGCGCTGGGATTGCACTGGCTCGTGGAGCGCTTCCGGCCGGAGTGGCGGCTGCCGGTCCTCGCTCTCCTGTCCTTCGTCTTCTACGGCTATTGGGACTGGCGCTTCGTCCCGCTCCTTGCCGCCTCGATCCTGGTGAATTGGCTTGTGGCTGAAGCCTTTAGCCGGACTCGACAGGGCGTCCTGATCGTCCTCGCGCTTGCCGCCAACCTGCTCGTCCTCGCCTTCTTCAAATACGTCAACTTCTTCGCCGGGCTCGTCAGTCCCGTCCTCGGACTCGAGGCGCCGCGCTACGACATCGCCCTGCCGCTCGGGATCTCGTTCTTCACCTTCCACCATGTGATGTACCTGGTGGACCTGAGGGCCGGCCGCGCGCCACGCTACGATCTCGTCCGCTATGCGCTCTACATCGCCTTCTTCCCGCAGGTGCTTGCGGGGCCGCTGGTGCGCTGGAGCGAGATCATGCACCAGTTCGACGAGCGCCCCTATCGGCGCGCCGACGCGGCCGAGCGCTTCGCCCGCGGCCTCATGCTCTTGACGGTCGGGCTCGCCAAGAAGGTGTTCTTGGGCGATCCGCTTGCCGAATATGTCAATCCGGTCTTCCAGGCGGCCGCCGACGGTGAGGCCGTCACCGTCCTTCAGGCTTGGCAGGCGACCCTCGGCTTCGCCTTGCAGATCTATTTCGACTTCTCCGGCTACACGGACATGGCGCTGGGGCTCGCGCTCATGTTCGGCATCGTCCTTCCCCAGAACTTCGACGCGCCCTACCGCGCCACGTCGTTGCGCGATTTCTGGCGGCGCTGGCACATGACCCTGTCGCGCTTCCTGCGCGACTATCTTTACATTCCGCTCGGCGGCAATCGGCGCGGCCTTGGCGTCCAGCTGTGGGCGTTGTTTGCGACGATGGCCCTCGGCGGCCTGTGGCACGGGGCCGGGCTCACCTTCGTCGCCTGGGGCGTGGCCCACGGGCTCGGCCTCGGCGCCGGGGTCCTGTGGCGGCGCGCAGGCCTGACGATGCCCGCTTGGCTCGGCTGGGCGCTGACGGTGTTCTTCGTGGTGCTGTGCTGGGTGCCGTTCCGGGCGACGAGCTTCGACGCGGCGCTGCGCATCTACGAGGCCCTGTTCGGCCTGGCGCCGTGGGGGAGCGAGTTCAAGTGGCGCGCCATCGCCATTGCCGCCGCCGTGGCGCTGATCGGGCCGACCGCCTGGGAGGCGGTCCATCGGGTGCCGCCCTGGCGCTCGATCGCCGTCGGCTTTGCGACGGTGTTCGTGATCGTGCTGTTCAAGCTCGGCGACGACGCCAATTATGAATTCATCTATTTCCAGTTCTGACGAGGGCAGCGGTCGGGGCCTCTGGCGGCGTTTCGCTCTGGCCTTTCTGACCGCCGCGGCCGTCCTCACAGCGGCGATCGTGGCGACGGCCTACGCCCTCGATCCGTATGACACCGGCCGCTCGCCGCTGTTCGAAAAGCCTGGCGTGCGGCCGCAGGGGCCGCGCACGGCGAATGCGAGCCGCGGCCGGGATCCCGCCTTCAACGCGGCGGTGATCGGCAATTCCAATCTCCAGCTCGTCTCGCCGGAGCGCCTCAACGCGGCGACGGGCTTGTCCTTCGTGCAACTCACCGTGCCAGGGACCGGGCCGAAAGAGCAGCTTGTCGTCGCCGATTGGTTCCTGCGCCATCGCAAGGACGCGAGGGCCCTGGTGATCGGCATCGACCGGCCCTGGTGCACGGCGGATCCCGCCATGCCGAATGACAGGCCGTTTCCTTTCTGGCTGTATAGCCGCAGCCCGTTCGAATACCTCCGCGGTCTCGTTCGCCTCGATACCCTCGAGGAGCTTCCGCGGCGGGTGCGGGATCTCGCCGCGAGCCATCCCAAGCGGGCGAGGGCGGACGGATATTGGGACTACGAAGCCGAGTCCCACGCCGCAGGAGGCGCCGCACGGCCGCAAGACCGCGCCCGGCTCGAGGCGGCGCCTGCGGAGGGCTATATCGACAACCGCAGCGGCTCCTTCCCCGCGGCCGGGCGCCTCAGCGAGTTCCTCAACGCTTGGCCCCAGGAGCTTGCGGTGGTGGCTGTATTCCCTCCGGTCTACGGAGCGCTGCTCGCCGCTCCGGGAAGCGCCGCAGCGGCGGCCGATGCGGCTTGCAAAGCGGCCTTCCAGCGGGCCGTGGCCGGCCGGAGGCGGTCGGCGGTGGTCGATTGGCGGCTCGACCGGCCGGAGAACCGCGATCCCGCGAACTTCCTCGACCAGACCCACTACCGCCACACCATCGCTCGGCTCCTCGAGCGGGACATCGCCGAGGCCGTGCGGCGGCTCACGGCGGATCCGGACCTTTAAGGCACCCTTGCCACGAAAAACGGCCAAGTTTATGGCGACGATCGCCCCGCGAGGGGTCTTTCACCACAGCTTCGTGACGTTCATTCGCGTTGTCGCCGACGCGCTTCTCGCATATAGGCAGCCAGGAGCGATCTGCGCAGCGAGGAAGAAAAAGACAGCCTGGAGGGGCCACGCGTGGGGAAAATGGTGAAGATAGACGAGGGGTACCGCCCATCCGAGGACGAACCCTTCATGAACGAGCGACAGCGTGAGTATTTCCGCCGCAAGCTCATCAACTGGAAGAACGAGATTCTGCGGGAAGCGCAAGAAACCCTCGTAACGCTCCAGAGCGACAGCGAGAATCACCCGGACCTGGCGGATCGTGCCTCCTCGGAAACCGACCGGGCCATTGAACTGCGCGCCCGGGACCGTCAGCGCAAGCTGATCGCCAAGATCGACGCGGCGCTCGCCCGGATCGAGGACGGGACCTACGGCTATTGTGAGGAGACCGGCGAACCGATCTCCCTCAAGCGCCTGGAGGCCCGCCCCATCGCCACCCTCTCGCTGGAGGCCCAGGAGCGGCACGAGCAACGGGAACGCGTCTATCGGGACGATTGACGCTCCATTTCGGCCCGGGGGAACGAGGGAGACGCGATCCCTCATCCCTTAAGGCGCTACGTAGCCATGTGATCTCCGGGCCGAGCGAAGCGAGGAGCCCGGATCCAGACGCGATGAGGGTGCAAGGTGCGGCGGCCGCCCCGCCGCTCATTCCTCAATGTTTGTACCCCTCCATCCCGGCCCACCGCTCTGCTCCGGCCGGGATGACGCGTCCGCCTCGCGAAGAGCTTCGAGCGCTTTGGCATGCAGGCGGGCGCTTGCCGGGCTGAAGCAGCAGAAGATCACCTGCGTGATTGTCGCCTCCTCCCTGTTCGTTTGAGCGAGCGCGTCGCGGACGGTCGCAACGGCGATGCGCGCGGCGCGCTCGGCAGGGAAGCCGTAGACCCCGGTCGAGATCGCCGGAAAGGCGATGCGGCGAAGCCCGTGCCGGGCGGCGAGGTCGAGCGAGCGCCGATAGCAGCTCGCAAGAAGGTCATCCTCCCTCTCTCCTCCGCCCCGCCAGACCGGTCCGACCGTGTGGATGACGCACCGCGCCGGCAGCGCATAGGCCGCCGTGATCTTGGCATCCCCGGTGTCGCAGCCGCCGAGCCTGCGGCATTCCTCCAGGAGCGCAGGCCCAGCCGCGCGATGGATCGCCCCGTCGACACCACCGCCGCCAAGGAGGGTTGGGTTGGCGGCGTTGACAATGGCGTCCACCGAAAGCGTCGTGATGTCGGCGACGATCACCGACACCTCGGCGCCGAAGAGCACGCGAGAGGCTTCAGGTGGTGGCATGCGCAGTAGCCTATCGCGAAAATGTCGCCGATGGCACCTGCGGGCGACCGGAAAAGGAGCGAGAAGTTGCGGGGTTCGCGCCTGACCACTGCCGCTTTCCCGGAAGCCTGCAACGGAGCAAAGCGGAGTGGAAGGCTGTCCGGGGCGGAAGCGTAACAAGCTGCCGCGCAGCGGCTCCTCTTCCATGGCGCTCCTCATAAGGCGCTGCTTCGCAGCAGAGTCCTTGCGCTTCCGTCCCGCACTGTATTCAGCGCTTTCAGCGCTCCACGCATTCGAGAAAGGGGGGGAGGCAAGGGCGGCGGCGAGCCGCGACGGCGGGCGCAACCAGGGAACCCTTATCAAGATGGGGCAGCTTACGAGCGCGCCATCATGAACGAGAGCGGCCCCGGCGGGGGCGCCGGGGCCGCGATGGGCGGTCGGCATCAAGGGGGAGCGTGCCGGCCTCCCGGGGAGCTCGGTGGGTCAGAAGGGAAGCAGGATGTCCATGACCTGCTGGCCGTAGCGGGGCTGCTGGACGTCGGTGATCTGGCCGCGGCCGCCATAGGCGATGCGGGCCTGCGCGATCTTGCTCGATTCGACCGTGTTGCCGGCCTCGATGTCCTCAGGCCGGACAATGCCGGCCACAATCAGTTCCCGCACCTCGAAATTGACGCGAACCTCCTGCTTGCCCTCCACGACAAGGTTGCCGTTCGGCAGCACTTGGGTGACGACGGCCGCCACATCCGTGACAAGCTGCTCCGAGCGGCGGATCGAGCCCGCACCCTCGCTCTTCGCATCCGAGTCGAGATTGAGGAGCGCCTCGGCCTTGGTGCCGTTGGGCAAGACCTTGGTGATCTCGTTCTCGAAGCCGAAAAAGTTCTCGGATCCGAAGCTCTCGCCGTTCTTCCGCGAGCGCTTGGTGCTGTTGTCGAAGGCTGCCCGGTCGGTGATCCTGACCCGAACGGTCACGATGTCGCCCACCATCGAAGCGCGCTGGTCCTTGAAGAAGGCGCGCGAGCCCTGCCGCCAGAGGGAGTTCGGCGCGAAGGAGACCGGCTGCGGATCGGGCATGGGCAGCCGCACCGGCTTGTACCCCGGCTGGGCGGTTGGGTCCTCGATCGCGGACAGGGCGGGCGGCTTGCCGACATTGGCGAGCCGGTCGGCGGCGCCGCAGGCGCCAAGCCCAAGGGCCAGGGCAGCGAGGCCGGAGAAGGTGCCGAAGCGGCGGACGAGGTTGCGGAACATGGGCAGGAACCTTTCAGCGGGCAAGCGTGCTGCGCGCGGCGGCGTTGTCGGCCAGGCGGCCGGGCGCGGGCGCACCGACGGTGACGCGGCCCGGTCCCGCAACCGTCGCCTGCAGCGTCTTCTTGGACTGGAGATTGGTGACGGAGATCGTGTCTCCTTGCGCGCCGCCATCATTGGCGCGGGCGCGCAAGGTGAGGGTCATTCCAGGAACCTCGTAGACCACCGTGACCACCTCCCCGCGCGCAACCACCTCCGGCTTGGTGACATCCGCCGCGCGCAGGACCGTGCCGGCGGGGAGGGCGCGGCGGGCGACGCGGTCGATGACCAGGGAGGCGTCGCTCGCGGCATCGGCAGGGATGGATTCACGGGCCCGGCGCTCGATGGCGACATCCCCCGCCTGGATCGCCTCGCCCCGCTGCAGCGCCCGGTTGAGCACCGCCACCTCGACGAGTTCGACCAACGCTCCGGCCACCCGGACCGAGGTCTCAGGGCCGACGCTGACGGTGGCCAGCACGCGGCGGCTGCGGCGGTCGTAGATGGTCTCGGTGGCGACCACAGGTGCGTTCGACCCGGCAGGAGCCAGGAGGGCGGGTGGGGCAGAATCGAGGACGAGCGAGAGCATGCGGGCGTCGATCCCGTGCTGCGCCTCCACCGCCTGTTTGACCGCGGCCTCGATCTCGGCGGCGCCGATGCGGCGGGCGGGCCGCGTCACCACCACCTGGGAGCGCCCGGCTGTATCGAGGGCCACTCCGAGCCGTTCCGCCGCCTCGACGACCCGGGCAGCCTGGATCGTGCCGGTCTCGCCAAGCGGCGGCGCCCGGAACAGGGGCGTCGTCCCGGCAGCCCCGGTGGCGCCCTCGACGAGATCGGCGAGCGTCAGGACCTCGCCGGTCGCGCTGACCTCGGCGCGCAGCCGTAGGGATCCGGCGAAGGCCGGCATGAGCGCCGCCATGGCGCCGATCAGGGCCGCGGCCAGCGCGATGCGGAGGAGGATCATGCCGCTGATGCGGCCGGCGCGGGCGGAGCCCAGCGCCGGGACGGAGATGTGGAGCATCATGGCGCCGCCTCAGCCCCTGAACATCTGGGTGGTCGAGGACAGCATCTGCTCGGTGGCGGTGACCACCTTGGCGTTCATCTCATAGGCGCGCTGAGCGGCGATGAGGGCCGAGAGCTCGGTCACCGCGTTGACATTGGCTTCCTCAAGATAACTCTGCTGCAAGGTGCCGAAGCCGTCGGTGCCCGGGTTGCCGTCGATGGCAGGGCCGGAGGCGGCAGTCTCGAGGAACAGATTGTCGCCGATCGACTCCAGCCCCGTCTTGTTGATGAAGCGGGCAAGCTGGATCTGCCCCAGGTCCTGCGGCGCCGTTTGGCCGGGGATCGTCGCCTGCACTTGCCCTTGAGCGGTGATGGTGACAGCGGATGCATTCTCCGGAATGGTGATGCCGGGCTCGACGAGATAGCCGTCGCGGGTAACGAGCTGGCCTTGGGAGTCGAGGTCGAGAGAGCCGTCGCGGGTATAGGCGGTGCGGCCGTCCGGCAGGCGGACACGCAAGTAGCCTTCTCCCCGGATGGCGACGTCGTAGGGCCGCTCGGTCGCCGTGAGGCTGCCCTGCGTCATCGTGCGGATGGTGGCCGCGGTCTTGACCCCGGAGCCGAGCGAAATCCCCGCTGGGAGCTGGGTGCCCTGGTTCGAGGTGGCGGACCCGGCGCGGCGCTGATGTTCGTAGAGCAGGTCCTGGAAGTGGGCCTGCTGGCGCTTGTAGCCGGTGGTGCGCAGGTTGGCGATGTTGTTGGAGATGACCTGGACGTTGAGCTCCTGGGCCATCATGCCGGTCGCGGCAGTGTGCAGGGCGCGCATGGCGGTTGTCCTTCGGCGTCAGGCGGGGTTGTCAGCGAGCTTGGCGATGGCGCTGCGGCGCAGCTCGTCCATGCGCGCCAGCATGCCGGTGACCGTAGTGTAGGCGCGGTTGACCTCGACGAGCCGGCTCATCTCCAGGATGGGCTTCACGTTGGAGCGTTCGAGCGCCCCCGCTTCGACAGCGGCGGTGGCGCCCGCAGGCTCGGCGGCCGCCGTCGCGGAGAACAGGTTGGCGCCTTCGTTGCGCAGCGCCTGCGGGTCGGCGAAACGGACGAGACGCAGGCGCCCGCGCTGGCCCTGGTTCGTGCTGACGGTGCCGTCGGCGCCGATGGCGACGCCCGACTCCTGGGGTGTGAAGGTGATCGGGCCGTTCTCGCCGAGCACCGGGTGTCCGTCGCTCGTCACGAGCCGCCCCTGTGCGTCGATCGAAAAGGCGCCGTTGCGGGTGTAGCGCTCGCCCGCCGGTGTCTCGACGACGAAGAATCCGTCGCCCTTGATCGCCGCGTCGAGCGGGTTGCCGGTGCGCTCGATCGCGCCCTGGGCCGTGTCGAGGGCCGTGCCCGCATCATGGACGAAAGACAGTGTCCGGTCGGGCCCTGGAAAGCTCTCAGCGCTCGCCCGCGGCATAAGATATTCGGCAAAGCGCGAATGCCGCGCCTTGAAGCCGTTGGTGGTGACGTTCGCCACGTTGTTGGCGATCACGTCGAGCTCGCGGCCGAGCGCCATCTGGCGCGACAAGCCGATGAGCAGCGCGTTCTCCATGGAACCGCCCCCGTATTTGCCTGTGGAAGCCGCGCAGGTCGGCGTGCTTCCGGTCCCCATCAGGCCCTCGACGCTCCCCAGCGCGAGCCTGACAGGCCCTCCATTGCAGACGGCGTGCCAAGCGGGTGCGATAGAGATTGCTTTGACAGATCAGTAACTTGCCCGAAGGTGCGGTGTCCTTCTGGGAGCTGTTTCCCGGCCATGGGAAGAAGTGACCCGGCAAATCCTGCCGGCTTGACCCACCAGGGATCCGGAGGTCTGTCCCGTCCCGGCCTTCTCAACCGGCGGACGTCCTTAACGCGCCATTAACCATGCCGGCTCAATCGTCGGGACAGGCCCTCCCTTGCGGGAGGGGCGCGTGAAGGTTCAGCATGGCGAAGAAGCCGAAACAGGACGAAGCGCCAGACGAGGGGGCGGGAGGGGCCGAAACCAAGCAGGGCGGCTCGAAGAAGAAGCTCATCTTGTTGGCGGTGGTCGGGCTGGTCGCCCTCGGCGGCGCCGGCACGGGCGCGTATCTCTTCCTCGCCAAGCGCGGCACGACGGAGACGGCCGAGGTCAAGAAGCCGAAGCCGGCTGTCTTCCTCGACCTGCGCGAGATGACGGTCAATCTCGGCAACGAGCCGAACCAGGAGTGGCGACGGATCCTCAAGCTGAAGGCGGCGCTGGAGCTCCACGACCCGAAGACCGTCGAAGCGATCAAGCCCTTGATGCCGCGCATCGAGGATGCGCTGCAGATGTTCCTGCGTGAGGTGAGGCCGAGCGAGCTCGAGAGCTCCGCAGCCACCTATTACCTGCGCGAGGAACTTCTGCGGCGGGTCAACGTCGCTGTGCACCCCGCCAAGGTGGATGGCGTGCTCTTTCGCGAAATCCTCATCCAGTAGGCGGGCCATGAGCGAGGGCGACGACATCATGGACGAGGACTGGGCGGCGGCGCTCGCGGAGCAGGCGGCCGGCCCTGCGAAGTCGGCCGAACCCGGGACTTCAGCCGCAGGGGCGGACGACTCTCTTGCCGAGGACTGGGGCGCCGCGCTCGCGGAGCAGGGAGCCGCCGGGGCCAGCGGCGACATGGTCGCCGAATGGGCGCAGATGATCGGCGAGGAGCCGGACGACGACCTGCCCGAGCTCACCGGCGCCGACCGTATCCTCGCCCAGGAGGAGATCGATCAGCTCACCGGCTTCTCACAGCACGAGCTCTCGGCTTCAGGGGCCGGCGGGGTGCGCGCCATCGTCGATTCAGGCGTCGTCTCGTACGAGCGCCTGCCGATGCTGGAGATCATCTTCGACAGGATCGTGCGCCTGTTGTCGACGAGCCTGCGCAACTTCTTCCAGGACAATGTGGAGGTCACGCTCGACGGCATCTCCTCCGTCCGCTTCGGGGACTATCTCAACTCGATCCCGCTGCCCGTGCAGCTCGCTGTCTTCCGCGCGGAGGGTTGGGAGAACTCCGGGCTGGTGACCATCGAGTCGAACCTTGCCTACGCCACCTTCGACCTCTTGCTCGGCGGCAAACGCGGCAGCACCGCGACCCGGCTCGACGGCCGCCCCTTCACCACCATCGAGATGCGGCTCATCAAGCGCATGGTGGAGATCGTGCTCAGCGATGCGGAGCTCGCCTTCCAGCCGCTCTCTCCGGTCAAGTTCGTCGTCGACCGCATCGAGACGAACCCGCGTTTCGCCTCCATCACGAGGCCGGCCAATGCCGCCATCCTGATCGACCTCAAGCTCGACATGGAGGGCCGGGGCGGCCTGCTCCAGATCGTGCTGCCCTATGCGACCATCGAGCCGATCCGCGACCTGCTGCTGCAGAGCTTCATGGGCGAGAAGCTCGGGCGCGACCATGTCTGGGAGAGCCACCTCGCCACTGAAATGTGGCACGCGGACGTGACAATCGAAGCCGTCCTGCACGAGACGCGGCTGCCGTTGAAGCAGGTGCTGTCGCTGCAGGTCGGGGACACCATCACCTTCGATGCGCGTCCGAACGACCTCGTCACCCTGCGCGCCGGCAGCTGGATTCTCACGCAGGGCCGGGTCGGCCGCATCGATGACCGCATCGCCGTGCAGGTGGCGCGGCCGCTGCGCCGCTCGCGCACCACGCTTGCCGCCTTCGAGGCCAGTACCACCAACCAGCGCTCCTCGAGCTGACAAAAGCCGACACGCGCCATGAGCCCCGCCGTGAACCTCGTTGCAGACCTCCTGCTCGCCGTCCTGCTCGCCGCGACGATCGGCTCCTCCGTGGTCATGAGCCGACGCATCGCTCGGCTCAAGGCCGACGAGGCGGCCATGCGCCGGACCGTCGCCGAACTCGTGCTGGCGAGCGAGACCGCCGAGCGGGCCATTGCCGGCTTGCGCACCACGCTCGGGGAATGCGACCGCACCCTTGCGGAGCGTCTGCGCACCGCCGAGCGCTATGCCGCGGACCTTGCCGACCAGGTCGCGGCAGGCGAGGGGCTCCTGCAGCGCATCGCCCAGATCGTCGAGTCGTCGCGCCGGCTCTCCGGCGAGCCGAAGGCGGAAGAGACGGAGGCGCCGCGGGAGACGGTTGTCGCTCCCCACGAGGCTCAGCTTAGCGCTGCCGCCCTGAGGGCACAGGCCCTTGCCGAGCGGGCCGCGCGCCGCCTCAAGGAGCGCGCTGCATGATCGGTCGGCTGCGCGCCGTCCGGATCCGGCTCTTCGATGCGGTCGTTCTCGCCGGGCTTGGCGTGCTCGGGCTCAAGCTGATCGGCCTCTTCGCCAGCCCGGCGGTCCCCGAGAAGCCCGGCGAGCTGCCCGCCTTTGCGCGCGTCCTTGCCCATGCCCGAACCAACTATATTGCGCCGGATGTCGCCATGACCGGGGCTGTCGAGGACGGCACGTCCGACGCCAAGCCGCCGAGCGGGGAGAACAAGGCGGAGAATAAATCACCGCGGACTCCCCCAACGGCTGGCGCGCGCCCCGACTCGCCGGCCGAACGGGCCCTTCTCGAACGGCTCGGCGAGCGACGTGAGGAGATCCAGCAGAAGAGCCGCGAGATCGAGATGCGCGAGCGACTCCTCGAAAACGCAGAGCGCAAGCTCGAAGCGCGCCTCAATGAGCTCAAGGCGCTCGAGACCAAGGCGAGCCCCGCGGCCCGTCAGGCGGAGAGCGAGGCGGCGGGTCTGCGGAACCTCGTCACCATGTACGAGACCATGAAGCCCAAGGATGCAGCGCGGGTGTTCGACCGCCTCTCCCACGACGTGCTCGTGCCCGTGGTCCTGCAGATGAACCCGCGCAAAATGGCGGAGATCCTCGCCGTCATGTCCCCCGAGGCGGCCGAGAAGCTGACCGTGGCCCTCGCCCAGCGCGCCCGCGGGGGCACGCCCGAGGCGAAGCCCGGGGCCCCGACGCCCTTGCCGCTGCCCCCGAACGAACTTCCCGCGATTCCGCCAGGAGCCCGCTGAGCGGTCGAACCACGCTGGCGATGCGCCCGCTTAAGCGCCCGTTAGCTGCGCCGGCTTAAGCTCGCCAGACCGCTTTCGTCGATGCGAATTGCCGTCTTGCCTTCAGGTTGAACATGCTTGCGTCGCGCCGGCACGTCTTGAAGTCGCCGCCGTCCCTGACGCCCAGGCGCCTCACGGGCGTGCTTGCAGCCGCCTGCGCGATCCTTGTCGCGCCCCTTGCGGCTCTCGCCGGAACGCTGTCGGTCAAGGGCACGGACATGAACGGCTATGGCCGTGTGGCCCTTGCCTTCGAGGAGCCGGTGAAGGTGCAGGCGCGGACGGCCAACGGCATCGTCGTACTGTCTTTCTCAAAGGCGGTCGCAGTGCGCGACGAGAAGCTCGTCCGCGAGCTGCCGGCCTACATCGCTCAGGCGCGCATCGATCCGGATGGCCGCGGTCTGCGCTTCGCACTCACCGGGCGCCAGCGGGTCAACATCCTCGAGGCAGGCGAGAAGGTCTTCGTCGATCTCTTGCCGCCCAATTGGGTGGGCCTGCCGCCGGGACTGCCGCCCGAGGTGGTCGAGGAGCTTGCCCGCCGCGCCCGGGAGGCCGAGGCGCGCGCCAGGGCGAAGCGGCCGGAGACGCACCTTATACGGATGCGCGTTGCCCGCCTGCCAACCCTGACGCGGCTGGTGTTCGAGCTGCCTGCGGAGATCCCGGCCCGCTTCAACGCGACGACGGGGAAGGCCGAGCTTGTGGTCGCCGCCCCCGCAAAGCTCGAGGACAGGGGCGCACCCGGTCCTCTGCGTCCCGGCATTGAGGCCGTGGATGCGCAGAGCGGCGATGGACAGCTCACCATCCGGATCGCTCTGAGCGAAGGCTATACGGCGCATGGCTTCCGCGAGGACGACGGCTTTGTCGTGGATGTCGAAGCCTTGCATGCCTCATCCCGCCCAAGCGCCGAGGCAGCCGCCACCGCTCGGGCCGAGGAGCCGGCCCGCGCGATGGAAGGCAAGACACCGGATGGAGCCGCCAGGGCCGACTCGATCCCCGTCGATCCTCAAGACCGGCGCGAGCCCTCTCCATCGCCGCGCCCCGCCGCGCCTTCCGCCGCTTTGCTGCCTCCCGGCCCGGTTCGGGCCGGCTTCCGCTTGACGCCCGACGCGCTCGTAGTCGCCTTCCCCTTCGCCAGCCGCACACCGGCGGCAGCCTTCGAGCGGGCGGGCGAGGTGATTGCAGTGTTTCACACCCCCGCTGAAGTCGCGCTCGGCGAGCTCCCCAGAGAGGCGGAGACCTCCGTCGGCCAGCCGCGGATCAGCCGGGAGGGCGCGTTCATCGTCGTGCGCTTTCCCTTGAAGGCGCCGCGGCTTGCACGCTTGTCTTCAGACGGCAATGCATGGCTCCTCGCCATCGGGGAGACCGGCGTTGAACCGAGCGAACCGATCGCCCCCCGGCGCTCCGTCGACGAGCACGGGCGCAGCGTCGTCGTGCTCCCTCTCGACGGCGCCTCCGGCGTCCATTGGATGGACAATCCGCAGAGCGGGGAGCGAATCGCCGTCGCCACTGCCGTTTCGCCGGCGCGCGGGCTTGCAAAACCCTACCGCTTCGTCGAGTTCCAGCTTCTGGCGACCGCGCATGGCGCCGCCGTGGCGGTCGCGGCCGACGATATCATCGTCAGGCCGGGCATCGACGGCATCGTCGTCTCCCGTAGCGATGGGCTCGCGGTCTCGTCAGCGGCTGGCGAGCAGGAGATGCCTGCGACCCCCTCCCGCCTTGTCCTCGAGCGCGACGAGGAGAGCGAGCCTCCTGCAGGCTCCTTGGCCGAACGCCAGTGGGATCTGGCGCGTGCGCTCGCCGAGGCGCCCGCGATCGCGCGCAGCGCCGCCCGGATCGACCTTGCCCTCTTCCTCCTGAGACAGGGGCTCAACCATGAGGCCGCTGGCCTCTTGGCCTATGCGACGGCTGCGGATCAGAAGCTTGCCACCGACCGTCGAGCGCTGCTCCTGCGCGGGATCGCGCTCGCCCGCGCGCGCCGCTATGATGAGGCGCACCGGATCCTCACTGCGCCTGAACTCGCGGGAGATGGGGAGGCCGTCCTCTGGCGCGCCTTCGTCGACACGCGAAAAGGACGGTGGCAGCCGGCCCTTGTCGGCTTTCGGCAGGCCCAAGGGCTCTTGCGCCGTTACCCGGACGACCTTCAAGCCTTGCTGCGTCTTGCCCTGGCACGGGCTGCTCTCGAGCAGAAGGACTTCAGCTTCGCGGAACGCGAGCTGGCCGCGGCGGCGCGCCTCAAGCTGCCGGCGCCGGCACAGGACGAGCTTGCCTTCCTGACGGCCCGGCTTGATGAGGACGGCCAGCGCATCTCCCTTGCCCTCGACGCCTATCGGAAGCTTGGTGAGACCGTGTCGCCGGTCGGCGCGGAGGCCCGCCTCAGGTGGCTTGTCCTTCGGCTCAGGGAAAACGCCATGCCGGCGGACGAGGCGATCGATCATCTGGAACGCCTCGCGCTGGTCTGGCGTCCAAGCTCCATTGAAGCAGAGGCGCTCGGCCATCTCGGCCGTCTCTACGCGCGGGCCAGCCGTTGGAACGAAGCCTTCGCCACCGCCCGACGCGCGATCCGCTTCTACCCCGACAATCCCGTGACCCGCGACCTTCACGAGGAGACGGCGCGTCTCTTCGAGGAGATCTTCCTCACAGGCAAAGGGCAATCGCTGTCGCGCGTCCAGGCGCTTGCCCTTTATTTCGACTTCAAGGAGTTTACGCCGATCGGCCGTCGCGGCGATGAGATCGTGCGCCGCCTCTCCGACCGGCTGGTGGAACTCGACCTCTTGGAGCAGGCGGGAGATCTCCTCCAACACCAGGTCGATCATCGTTTGACCGGCGCCGCCCGGTCGACGGTCGCGGCGCGCCTCGCGACGATCAGGCTGATGGACGGAAAGCCGCTGCAGGCGCTCCAGGCCATCCAGTCGACGCGGCTGCCCGAACTGCCGATCGCCATCAACCGCGCACGCCTGCTGCTCGAGGCGCGCGCCCTGTCGGATCTGTCGCGCACTGATCTTGCCCTCGAGGTGCTGGAGGGCGAGCGCGGAGCCGACATCGATCGGCTGAGGGCGGATATCCTTTGGAGCGGTCGGCGCTGGCGCGAGGCCGGGGAGGCGCACGAGGCGTTGCTCGGCGCAAGCTGGCAACGGGCCGGCGCTCTGACCGACCAGGAGCGGCGCGATGCTCTGCGCGCCGCCGTGGCCTATTCCCTGTCCGACGAAAGGCTCTCCCTCGACCGCCTGCGCGCGAAGTTCTCCGCCAAGATGGCGGACAGCACAGATGCAAGCGCCTTCGCGGTGGCGACCCAGCCGAACGTGATCGCGACCGGCGCCTTCCGCGACATCGCCCGTTCCGTGACCAGCGCCGACACCCTCGCCGACTTCCTTGCGGAATACCGGAAGCGCTATCCGGATGCAGCGCCCCCCGAGCGGGAGGCGCGTCCTTTGATTCAAGCGCCCGAGCCGATGCCGCGGCCGCAAGCCGATGGTCCTGCCGCGGCCAAGGGGTCGAGCTGAATCGCGCCAAGAGCGGGCCGGGCCGTTCCAGCGGAGCGCCTCAGTTCGCGTAGCTCTGCACCAGCGAACCTGCGACCAGGTTCCAGCCGTCCACCAGCACGAAGAAGATCAGCTTGAAGGGCAGGGCGACCGTGACGGGCGGGAGCATCATCATGCCGACCGACATGAGGATCGACGCCACCACAAGATCGATGATGAGGAACGGCACGAACAGAAGGAAGCCGATCTCGAAGGCGCGCCGCAGCTCCGAGATCATGAAGGCGGGCGTCAGCACTTGAAGAGGCACGTCCTCGGGGCGCTCGGGCCGCGGCGCCCGAGAGAGGTCGAGAAAGAGCGCGAGATCCTTCTCGCGGACATGGCGCAGCATGAAGGTTCGGAAGGGATCTGCCGCCCGGTTGAAGGCTTCGGGCGGCTCGATCTCCCCCGCGACGAGCGGCGCGATGCCGGCCTGGTAGGCCTGGGTGAACACCGGCGCCATCACGAAGGCGGTCAGGAACAGGGCGAGGCCCACGATCACCGCATTGGGCGGAGCGGTCTGTGTGCCGATTGCCGAGCGCAGGAGCGACAACACCACCACGATGCGCGTGAAAGAGGTCACCATCATCAGGATCGACGGCGCCAGCGCCAGGACCGTGATGAGTGCGACGAGCTGCAGCGCACGCTCGGTCACGCCGCCGCCCGCGCCAAGATCAAGCGTCAGCGTCTGGGCGTGAGCATTGAGGGGCGCCAGGGCCAGCACCACCGCTGCAAGCTTGGCGCCCCTATGAAAGAGGCGCCGACGGGCGCCTCGGCAAAGCCAGGGAGCTCTTGAGCGATTCGCGTCTTGCATGGGCGGCGGAGCCTTGGCGGCCGAGGGCCCGGAACGCAAGCGTCGCGACGCCGCGCCCCTCTCAGCTCTTGTTCTGATCGGCCTTGTCCGCCTTGTCGAAAGGCCGGCCGAGGAGGCGGGCGAATTCGGCCTCGATCTCTTCGATCGAGAACGGATCGGTGACCTTCGCCGGGGCGGGCGAAGGCGCGGGAGCGGGTGGGGGAGGGGTCGCATCCGCTTTCGCCGGAGCCGCGGCTGCGGGCGGCGGCGCCTCCTGCCGCTCTGGCGCCTTGGAGGGCGCAGGAGCAGCAGAGGCGGGCACGGAAGCCGGCGCCGGAGCTGCGGCCGCACCGGCACCAGCGGCCGTTGCGGCCGCAGCGGGAGAGGGCGCCGCAGGGGCCGGTCGTGGCGGCGGCTCAGGGGCAGGCCGCGGCGGAACGACAGGGCGCGCCGGCGGCGTGGCCGGCGTCGTTGAAGCCGCGCCCGACGCAGCTGGAGCGCTCGGTGGCCGCAAGGGAGGCGCGGGACGCGGCGCGGGCGGCTCGGCACGAGCGGCGACGGGAGGAGTGGACGCCTCCACGGGCTTCGGTGGTGCGGGCCGCTTCAGCGCTTCCTCGAGCTGGCGAGCCATATCGGACAGGATGGCCGCATCAGGGTTGGGCGCGGTCGCGGACGGCGCCGCCGCCGGCGCACGCGGAGGGGCGGACGCGGGAAGCGGTTCGGGTTCTGTCGGAGGTTGGACCGGCGCGGCAGGTCGCGGCCGCGTCCCTTCCGGGCGCAGCGCCACGACGTCGGGCTTCAGCACCGGTTCAGCCCTCACAGGGCTTGGCTGCAACGCGGCTCCGACCGCTGCTCCGGTCGGCGAGGCGGTGCCCGGGACGAGCCGCGGCCGCTCCCCCGTCTCTGTTCGCGGGGGGAGGGTCTCGACCACGGGTCGGCTCGGTTCCGGGAGCCTATCCACGGACTCGCCCTTGTCCGGCATCCCTTCCGTCGCCGTCGCAAGACGCACTCCCGGGACCCGGACGATATTCGACTCGACCACAACGTCGTTCGGTCCGCCGATCAGCAGGAGATGCTCGACGTTGTCCCGGCGCAACAGGACGAGCTGCCGCTGGCGGTCGAGATCGTACACGTCCACGATTCCGAGCCGGGGCTGGCGGGTGCGGCCGCCTTGGCTCGACAGCATGGAGCGACCGCCGGTCAGCCGCCGCAGCACGAGGGCGAACAGGGTCAGCAGCACGAAGATGATGGCGAAGGCGATCACATAATGGACCGCCGGCGAGGCTTCGATACCGAGCTGGGATAGCAAGACGCGCTCTCTCTCGGGTGGGGCGCCAGGGCGCCAGAAATGCAGGGCGGCGATTATCGCGGCGCGAGCCTCGAAGGGCAATAAGGGGATGGGTCCGTCAACAGCCTGAGATTCCACACGGTCTTTGCCCTTAACTCATCATTAACCATGAGCGCGGCAAATCCTGCCGGGTAATTGAGACGCAAAACCGATGGCTGTCGGCAACATTCCGCTCGTCACGATGCTGAAGACGCGCCTGCACTGGCATCAGGCGCGCCAGAAGCTCCTGTCCGAGAACGTGGCCAACGCCGACACGCCCGGTTTCCAGCCGAAGGACCTCAAGGCGCCGAGCTTCGGGCCCGGCGCGGCCCCGGCCGCCGTGACCGTGGCGCGCACCAATGCAAGCCATCTCTCGCTCGGTCCGACGCGCTCCGGAGAGGACGTGCGGAACGCGCAGCGCTTCGAGGTCACGCCGAGCGGCAACGCCGTCCATCTCGAGGACGAGATGCTGAAGGTGTCGCAGAACCAGGCCGACTACCAGCTGGCGGCCTCGCTCTATCAGAAGAGCCTTCAGATGCTCAAAGTCGCGATCGGGAAGGGGCGCTAGGTCATGGATTTCCTCAAGACGCTGTCCCTTGCCGCAGCGGGCCTCAAGGCGCAGTCCGGGCGCATGCGGGTCATCGCCGAAAACATCGCGAACGCCGACTCCACTGCCCAAAGCCCGAACGCCGATCCCTATCGCCGCAAGGTCCCGAGCTTCACGACCCGTTTCGACCGCGAACTCGACGCTCGGGTCGTGGCCCTTGGACGCATCCAGCCGGACCAGTCCCCGTTTCGGACCCGCTTCGAGCCCGGCCATCCGGCGGCGGACGCCAACGGCGAGGTCAAGCTCCCCAACGTCAACACGACCATCGAAATGATGGACATGCGCGAGGCGCAGCGCAGCTACGAGGCCAACCTGAACCTGATCACGGCAACGCGCCGCATGATCGCGCGCACCTTGGAGATCCTGCGGGTCTAGATCCGCAATCCTATTGCTGAACAACGGAGAAGAACAAAATGGTGACCAATGCTTTTGCGGCGGGGGCGTACGCTGCGACGAACGGGCTCGGCGCTCTCAAGACAGCCATCGGCAAGCCCATGCCCGATTCGGGTTCCCTGACGCAGGGGACGGCCGGCCTTAGCTCCGCGAAACTGCTGGGCGGCCAAGGGGGGGCCGATTTCGGCACCCTCGTGCAGTCTGCCATCGAGGGTGTGAGCCAGGCGGGGCAGAAGGCGGACAGCCAGGCGGTCGCGGCCGCGGCCGGCAAGGCGGACATCGTAGACGTGGTCACCGCGGTGGCCGAAAGCGAGGCTGCGCTCGAGACCTTGGTGGCGGTCCGCGACCGCGTCATCGCCGCCTACGAGGAAATCATGCGGATGCCGATCTAAATGACAGGCGCCGCGATCCTCGACGTCGCCCGCGAGGGCATCGTCACCTTCCTCAAGGTGGGGGGGCCGCTCATGGCGGTGGCCCTCGCTGTCGGGTTGGCGGTGTCCCTGTTCCAGGCCCTGACCCAGATCCAGGAGCAGACGCTGATCTATGTTCCGAAGATCCTGGCGGTGTGCGTCGGCATGCTGCTGCTGCTCCCCTTCATGAGCGACGCCCTCGCCGCCTACATGACGCGCATCGCCGCACGGATCGCGGGGGGCGGGTGAGCGGCCCTTTGCGCCTGTCGCTCGGCCGCACGTCGGCCTTTATCATGGCGGGCCATGACCCTCGTCCTTCCGGAGCTCGCGGCCGCCTTCATGCTCGTGTTCGCGCGCGTGGGAACCCTCGTCATGCTGCTGCCGGGCATCGGCGAGCAGATGATCTCCCCGCGCCTGCGGCTCGCCCTGGCGCTCCTGATGACACTGGTCCTGCTTCCCCTGGCGCGGCCGCTCCTTCCTGCGGCGCTGGAGCCGCCGGCCATGATTGCGCTTCTTGTGGGCGAGATCGCCGTGGGCCTGGTGCTGGGGCTTGCCACGCGCATGGTGGTGGCGGCCCTGCAGACCGCGGGCAACATCGTCGCCCAGCAGATCGGCCTCGCCTTCGCGATGACCGTCGACCCCACCATGGGCGGGCAACAGGCGGCGATCGGGAATTTCCTCACGCTCCTCGGCCTCACCCTCATCTTCGTCACCGACCTGCACCATCTGGCGATCGGGGCGATCCGCGACAGCTACACCCTGCTCCCGCCGGCGGGTGTGCCGGCCACAGGGGATGCGGCGGCACTCGCGATCAAGGCAGTGGGGCGGGGCTTCTCCCTCGGGGTTCAGCTTGCGGCGCCCTTCATCGCCTTCGGCATCCTCTTCAATCTCGGGCTTGGGGTGCTGTCGCGGCTCATGCCGCAGCTCCAGGTGTTCTTCCTCGCCTTGCCGGCGAGCATCCTCGTTGGCATGCTCATTCTGCTTGCCGCCTTGGGCGCCGTGATGGGCGTCTTCGTCGCTGACCTCGGCGCCTTCCTGAACGACCTGAGGGGCCGCTGACCGCCATGGCCGAGGGCGCCGATCACGAAGATCGCACGGAAGAACCGACCCAGCGAAGGCTGGACGAGGCCATCAAGCGCGGCGACGTCGCGAAAAGCCCGGAGATCAACACGCTGTTCGTGCTCGGCGCCTTCACCCTGGGCGTCTTGATGCTGTCGGGTCCGATCGCGCAGTCCTTGACCGCCGAGTTGCGGGGCTTCCTGACCAATGCGCATGCCGTCCCGGCGGACGGAGCCGGCATGATCTTCGCTGCCCGCCGGGCGCTTCTGATCTGGCTTGCGGCCGTCGCGGCTCCCATTGGTCTCGTTCTCCTGGGCGGGATCATCGGTGGGGCGATCCAGCATCGTCCCCTATGGACCGCCAAGCCCCTTGCCCCGCAGCTCAGCCGCATCTCGCCGCTTGCCGGGGCCAAGCGCCTGTTCGGCAAGGATGCCCTCTTTCAGTTCGCGAAGGGGCTTCTGAAGATCATGATCGTCGGGGCCGTGGGTGGCGCGGTGCTCTTTGCCGAGCGCCACCGCCTCGAAGCGTTGGCGCAGCTTTCACCCGGCGCCCTCCTGTCCGCGACATTCGCCCTGACGATCAAGCTCCTCGGTGGCGTGCTCGCCATCTATGCTTTTCTCGCGCTCGGTGATTTCGCCTATCAGCGTTTCGCTTGGCACCGCCGCCAGCGCATGACCAAGCAAGAACTCAAGGAAGAGTTCAAGGAGAGCGAAGGCAATCCCGAGGTCAAGGCGCGCCTGCGCCAGATCAGGGCGGCGCGCCTGAAGAAACGCATGATGGCCGCGGTACCCGAGGCGACGGTGGTTGTCACCAACCCCACGCACTTCGCCGTCGCGCTCAAATACGAGAAGGGAATGCAGGCGCCGGTCTGCGTGGCGAAGGGCGTCGACTCCCTCGCCTTGCGCATCCGTGCCGTCGCCGGCGAGCATGGGGTTCCCGTCGTCGAGAACCCGCCCCTCGCACGCGCCCTGCACGCCAGCGTCGATATCGACGAGGAGATCCCGGTCGAACATTACAAGGCGGTCGCGGAGGTGATCGGCTACGTGCTCCGGCTGCGGCGGCGATAGGTCAGGGGCTTGCCGTCAAGAGGTGAAGGGAGGCGCGCAGCCTCTCGCGCTCGCCTTGGTCGAGGAGGGCCTCGAGCTCCTGATGGGCTCGCTGCCAAAGGGGAAGAGCCTCCCCCAGGAGCCCGTGGCCTTCGGCCGTCAGGCAAAGCAGACGGCGGCGCTTGTCCTCCGGGTTCACGGTCACCTCGACAAGGCCGCGCCGCTCGAGGGGTTTCAACGCCGCCGTCAAGGTCGTGCGATCCATGGCGAGGAGCGAGGCCACCGCTCCCATGGTCGGGGGCTCCGGGCGGTTGAGCGACATCAGGAGGGAGAACTGGCCGTTGGTGAGGCCGAGCGGCTGTAAGGCCCCGTCGAAGCGGCGCGCCAGCGCCCGCGCCGCCCGTTGCACCTGAAGACACAGGCAGGCGTCGCGGATGAAACGGGTGGTCTCGAAGGAAACCGGGCCTTTTGACATCCCTCTGTAAATGTTGATATCAACGTGATTGTTCAAGCCCGACGGATGGTTCCATGCTCGTCCAGCCATACCTGTTTTTCGATGGCCGTTGCGAAGAGGCGATCTCCTTCTACCGGGACGCGCTCGGCGCCGAGATCGAGATGCTCATGCGCTACAAGGAGTCGCCCGAGCCTCCGCCGCCCGGCATGGTCCCGCCCGGCTCCGACGACAAGATCATGCATGCGAGCCTCCGCATCGGCGAGACGAGGGTGATGGCCTCGGACGGGCTGTGCGCTGGACAGCCGGAGTTTCGCGGCCTGTCCTTGTCCGTCACCGTGGAGAACGAACAAGATGCCGAGCGCGTCTTTGCCGCCCTTGCCGACGGTGGGCAGATCCAGATGCCGCTCGGCCGGACGTTCTTTTCGCCGCGCTTCGGCATGGTGGCCGACCGCTTCGGCGTGTCCTGGATGGTGGTGGTGGCTGCCTGAGCGGGCGCTCACCGGCAATATTCTCAAAGCGGGGAGACGAGACAGCCATGACGACGAAGGTTCTCGTGCTCCTCGGGACGAGAAAGGGGGCATTCATTCTGGAGAGCGACGCCGAGCGGCGGTCGTGGCGCCTGCGCGGGCCTTTCTGCGAGACGTGGCCGATGAACCACGTCATCGCCGATGCCGCCACGGGCACGATCTACGGCGCCGGCGGCAACGCATGGTTCGGGCCCGCCGTCTGGTCATCGACTGACCTCGGCGACAGCTGGACCCACTCGAGCGAGGGGCTCGCCTACGCCCCGGGCGAGCCGCCCATCACCTCCGTCTGGAGCCTGGCGCTGGGGGGAGGGCGGCTGTATGCCGGCGTCGAACCGGCGGGGTTGTTCGTCAGCGATGACGGGGGCCAATCATGGACCGAGATCGGCGGTCTGCGGGAGCACCCCTCCCGACCCGCATGGAACGCGGGTGCGGGCGGACTGATCCTGCATTCGATCGTTCCCCATCCCATCGACGTGGAGCAGATCTGGGTCGCGATCTCAGTCGCCGGGGTCTTCCACACCGCTGACGGCGGCAAGACCTGGGAGGCGCGCAACCGAGGTACCCGGGCCGATTTCCTGCCGGATGATCAAAGATATCCGGAATACGGCCAATGCGTGCATTGCCTCGTCATGGCGCCCGGCACGCCGAACCGCCTCTATCAGCAGAACCATTGCGGCATGTACCGCAGCGACGACGGCGGCCGGAGCTGGGACAGCATCGAGGAGGGGCTTCCATCGAGCTTCGGCTTCCCCGCCGCCGTCCACCCGCGCGATCCGGACACGCTGTATCTGGTCCCTCTCAACGGTGACATTGCCGGGCGGTTCATGCCCGATGCAAAGGCAGCCGTGTGGCGCACCACCGACGGCGGCAAGACCTGGCGGGACCTGCGGGAAGGGCTTCCCCAGCAGAACGCCTTCGTCGGCGTGCTGCGCCAAGCCCTCGCGACCGACCGTCTCGCGCCGGCCGGGGTGTACTTTGGCACGAGCTCCGGTGCGCTCTATGCCAGCGCTGACGAAGGTGAAAGCTGGACCTGCATTGCCCAGCACCTGCCCGCGATCTCCTCGGTGGAGACGCTTGTCCTCGAGGGGTGACAGCAGGCAGAGCCCCGTGTCAGAGGAGACCTTCGCACCGCCTGTGCACGTCCGCCTCCCGGCCTTGTTTGCGGGCCTTTTCCCGACGGCCGAGCGGGAGGTCACGCTCCATGCGCGGACCGTCGCGGAGATGATCGAGGCGCTCGATGCTCGCTGGCCCGGCATGCGCGACCGGCTTTGCGACTCGACGCCAGCCATTCGACGCCACATCAACGTCTTCGTTGAAGGACGACGCGTTACGCTCGACACCCCCCTGCAACCCGGCGCCCGCGTCTACATCCTCACCGCGATCAGCGGCGGGTAGTCCTCGCCACCACGCCGCGCCGAGAGCCGCCTTCGGGTGATCGCTGGCCGCCTCGAGATGGGCTTGCAGGCGCGGGAGGCGACGGCCGACTTCCAGTGGATCGCGTCTCGCAGCCCTTGTTGAGTCGGCCCTGGCCGGGCAACTTGCCACAAGCCCTTGGTTTGTGGACCACAATCGCTTACGGCAGCGTCGCATGGCTCAGACGACGGACATGGCTTCGGGCGCCATCGACCATTCAGAACGCCAGGGGCGGACCGGCCTGCTCCTGGCCCTCGCGGCGCTGCTGACCGGCGCGGCCCTCAGCATCGGCTTTCTCGCGCCCGAGCGAGCACAGCCGATCATGCTCCTGCTCCTGGCCTTTCTGGGCATGGCCGGCGTGTTCTTCCTCTTCGCTTGGGCGATCGGCGCCATCCAGTTCAGCGGCCACGCCGCTCGCAATGACCTGACGCGCGTTATCGCCAACACGGCCCCGGAGGCGCTCGTCGCCGTCGAGGGCGACGGGCGGCTGATCTATGCCAACGAGGCCTATCTGGCTCTGGCGGGAGGCGACAGCGTCGCGGGCGTGCGGCCGGTGGAGCGCCTGTTCGTCGGCGCGCCCGAGGTGTCGGAGGCGATCTACCGCCTGGCCCAAGCGGCACGCGACGGGCGCGCGGCGACGGAGGAGGTGCGCGTCGCGCCCCCGCCGTCCGGCGACCGCGAGTTCGCCTGGTATCGCATCCGGGTGAGGCCGCTTGCCCTGGCGCGACCCAGCCAGCTCCCGACCGTCCTGTGGAGCATCGCCGATGTCACCCACGAGCGGCAGCGCCAGGAGAACGTCTTTCAGGAACTCCAGCACGCCATCGACTACCTCGACCATGCGCCCGCGGGCTTCCTCTCGATCGATGGCGAGGGCCGTATCGTCTACATGAACGCCACGCTCGCGACCTGGCTCGGCTATGATCTTGCCCAGGTCGGCTCTGGCGGGCTCGACCTGGCCGACATCGCCTCTCCAAACGCCTGCGCCATGCTCGACTCGAGCGAGGGCGAGCCGAGTACGGTGAGGACCGAGGCTTTCGACTTGGACCTCAAGCGGCGCAACGGCCAGGCGCTGCCGGTGCGCGTCTTCCACCGGGTCGCATTCGACAAGGATGGCCGGCCGGGCGCCTCGCGCACCCTCGTCCTCAACCGCTCGGCTGGCGAGGATGTGGACGAAGGCCAGCGTGCGGCGGAGGTGCGCTTCGCCCGCTTCTTCAACTCCACGCCGATTGCCATCGCCACGCTCACCCGTTCGGGTCAGGTCATCCAGGCGAACGCCTCCTTCGCCCGCCTCTTCGGGATCATGCCGAGACCAGGAGGCGAGCGGCGCGCCATCTTCGATGTCGTCGCCGACCGTGACCGGGAAGCCATCGCCACCGCGCTTAAAGTGGCCGCCGAGGGACGGGGCGATCTGCCGCCCACCGACCTCACCCTTGCCGGCGAGGCGAGCCGCTCCGTCCGCCTCTGGCTGAGCCCGGTGAGCGACAGCGGCGCCGATGGCGAGGCGGCGATCCTCTACGCCCTCGATATTTCGGAGCAGCGTCAGCTCGAGCAGCAATTCGCCCAGGCGCAGAAAATGCAGGCCGTGGGTCAGCTCGCCGGCGGCGTCGCCCATGACTTCAACAACGTCCTCCAGGCGATCATCGGCTATTCCGACCTGCTGCTCGCCAACCATCGGCCGACCGACCCCGCCTTCCAGGACATCATGCAGATCAAGCAGAACGCCAATCGGGCGGCGAGCCTCGTGCGGCAGCTCCTGGCGTTCTCACGGCGGCAGACCCTCAGGCCCGAGGTCCTCGACCTCAACGACGTCCTGTCCGACCTCTCCATGCTCCTCAAGCGACTGCTCGGGGAGCGAGTGGCACTCGATCTCCGCCACGGACGGGACCTGTGGCCGGTCAAAGCCGACGTGAACCAGTTCGAACAGGTGATCGTCAATCTGGCCGTCAACGCCAGGGACGCGATGCCGGACGGCGGCAAGCTTTCTATCCGGACCGCCAATGTCACGGGCCAGGAGGCGGCGCGTCTCGGCCTGCAGGGTCTGCCGGCGGCCGATTTCGTGACGATCGAAGTCGCCGACACCGGCACCGGCATCCCGCCGGAGGTGATCGACAAGATCTTCGAGCCCTTCTTCACCACCAAGGAGGTGGGCAAGGGGACCGGCCTCGGCCTTTCGACGGTGTTCGGGATCGTCAAGCAGTCGAATGGCTTCATCTACGTGGATTCGACCCCGGGGGAGGGGACGACCTTCCGCGTCTTCCTGCCCCGCCACGTTCCGAGCGCCGAGGAGGCGGCCGAACAGACACGCGCGGCTCCTGCCGCCAAGAAGCCCGCCGTCGATCTCACGGGGCAGGGCGTCATCCTGCTCGTCGAGGACGAGGATCCGGTGCGGGCCGTCAACGCGCGGGCCCTTGCTGCGCGTGGCTACACTGTCCTCGAGGCCGCCTCGGGCGTCGAGGCCCTGCAGGTGATCGAGGCGCAGACGACGCCGGTGGATCTCGTGGTGTCGGACGTCGTCATGCCCGAGATGGACGGGCCAACCCTCCTCGGGGAGCTGCGCAAGCGCTATCCTGGGCTGAAGGTGATCTTCGTTTCGGGTTATGCCGAGGACGCGTTCAAGCGCAACCTGCCGGAGGGCGAGGAGTTCAACTTCCTCGCCAAGCCCTTCACCTTGAAGCAGCTTGTCGAGGCCGTGAAGCAGGCGATGGCCGCTTGAGGCCCCGGCGTCGCGGGTTGCTGAGCGCCCGTCAATCGGTTTGGCGCTGCGCTGCAGCCTTGCCCGACGAGATTGATTCACCGTTGGGGCGGACCTGCTCCTGCGCCACTATCAATCGGTGCTGCCGCGCAGCTTGTTCTTGCGCTTCCGTCCCGGACTGCATTCCGCGCCTTTGGCGCACCACGCCTCCGGGAAAGGGGTGGAGGATGAGAGGAAGGTTAGCGCCTGAACCTCCACCGCCTCGGTCCCAGAAGCCTGGAAAGAAGCGAAGCTGAGTGGAAGCCAGTCCGGGACGGAACGCAGCAACTCGCCGCGCAGCGGCTCCGTGCATCGTGCGACCTATACGGCGCTGCTGCGCGGCACATCTTGGTGCTGACCTCTGGTCTGCGTGCTCCCCCTCTCAAGGAGAGAGGACATGCCAACCCGATCGGACAATGCTCCAAAATGAGGATGGCGCATCGAAGGGCGCAGGCGCTCGGCTGCCGGGCCCGCAGCCGTAAAACGGGCTTGCGGATGAGAACAAAACGTGTACATAGTATCGACCTCACACCCTCATTGAGAAACCTGCTTCCCCCTGTCATAAGGACCGCTCCCATGGCGCAGTCGTCGCTGAGGCTGGTAGAAGGCGCATCCATGCTCGATAAGGACAAGTCGAAGGCCATCGACGCGGCGCTCGCGCAGATCGAGCGGGCCTTCGGTAAGGGCTCGATCATGCGACTCGGCAAGGCTCAGAAGCCGGTCGAGATCGAGACCATCTCGACGGGTTCGCTCGGGCTCGACATAGCCCTTGGTGTCGGCGGCCTGCCGCGCGGGCGCATCATCGAGATCTATGGACCCGAATCGTCAGGCAAGACGACGCTTGCGCTGCACACCATCGCCGAGGCACAGAAGAAGGGCGGGGTGTGCGGCTTCATCGATGCCGAGCACGCGCTCGACCCGATCTATGCGCGCAAGCTCGGGGTCAATCTCGACGACCTCCTGATCTCCCAGCCTGACACCGGCGAACAGGCGCTCGAGATCGCGGACACGCTGGTCCGCTCCGGCGCCATCGACGTGCTCGTCATCGACTCGGTGGCGGCTCTCGTGCCGAGGGCCGAGATCGAGGGAGAGATGGGCGAGGTGCAGCCGGGCATGCAGGCGCGCCTCATGTCCCAGGCGCTGCGCAAGCTGACCGCCTCCATCTCCCGTTCCAACACGATGGTGATCTTCATCAATCAGATCCGGATGAAGATCGGCGTCATGTATGGCTCGCCGGAGACCACGACGGGCGGCAACGCGCTCAAGTTCTATGCCTCGGTGCGTCTCGACATCCGCCGCGTTTCGACCTTGAAGGAGCGCGACGAGGCCATCGGCAACCAAGTCCGCGTCAAGGTGGTCAAGAACAAGGTCGCGCCGCCCTTCAAGCAGGTCGAGTTCGACATCATGTTCGGCGAGGGCGTGTCCAAGGTCGGCGAGCTCATCGACCTTGGGGTCAAGGCAGGCATCGTCGAGAAGTCGGGCGCCTGGTTCTCCTACGACAGCCAGCGTCTCGGCCAGGGGCGCGAGAACGCCAAGGCCTTCCTGCGCGAGAACCCGGACATCGCCGACCGCATCGAGGCGGCGATCCGCCAGAACTCGGGCCTTGTCGCTGAGCGCATCCTCGAGAACGCTACACCGACCGAGGACGATCTCGACGAGGGCGCAGCCTGAGGCCCCGGCAAGCCATCCTCCCCGTAAGGGAGGGTTGGCTTGAGCAAAGCCCGAGCGGGGGCGGAAGCGCGACCTTCCCAAGCGATGGGGCTGCCGCCCCGTCCGCCACCCTCTGGCCTCCACTATCAGGGATGGAGGACAGGCCTCCTTGCGAGACGACGGACGCTATCCCCCGATGATCACGTTGGGCATGCAGGGCGGGGCGATCTTGTTCGGCGGGCCGAAGGCCTCGACGATGGTATCGCCCAGCCGGCAGGCCGAAAGATTGTTGATGAGCACGGTTTGGGAGCCGTCGACGACCACGCCCGGCCCGTGCGGAGGCAGCGGCGTGGCGCAGATGTGAATATCGGCGCCGCCGGCGCCGGAGGTGATCAGCGTCGACATGGCCGCCTGTTCGGCCACCTTCAGGGCCTCTTCAGCCGTCTTGGCCGCCGGCAATCCGGGCGTTCCGGCCGCAGCGATGGTCGCCGCTTCCGCCACCTTGATGCGTGCGTCGGAAGCGGCCTTAGCTCCTTGGATCGCCGCCGCTGCCGCAGCGGTGACGCCGCGCCAAGCGGGCCTGCCGCCGATCAAGACATTGGGGCTTCCGGGCCCGGGCTGCAGCACGGGCGGAAGAGGATGAATGACCGGGTCGAAGATGCGCGCCGCCGGGCCTTTCGGCATGGCTTGTCTCCACAACGCCGCCCTGAGTTTGCGGGCGCGGACCTGTTCCGGCAAGGGGCGTGGCGCACCTTGGCGCTGCAAGCATGAGCGTGCCGTGCGGCTGCGCACCCGCGGCCGGCCCCGCTCAAGCCTCCTCGACACATGCGCGGCCGATGACTAGAACCGTCTGCAAATGCAAATGCAAACCCGGCGGCCGGCGGACGGCCGCGTCAGCATCCGAGCATAGACCTGATGAGCGGCGTCAACGAAATCCGGTCGGCCTTCCTCGACTATTTTGCAAAGCACGGTCACGAGATTGTCGCCTCGAGCCCGCTCGTGCCGCGCAACGACCCGACGCTGATGTTCACGAATGCCGGGATGGTGCAGTTCAAGAACGTCTTCACCGGCGTCGAAAAGCGTCCCTACACCCGCGCGGCCACCGCGCAAAAATGCGTGCGCGCCGGCGGCAAGCACAACGACCTCGACAATGTGGGCTACACCGCCCGGCATCACACCTTCTTCGAGATGCTGGGTAATTTCTCCTTCGGCGACTATTTCAAGGCGCTCGCCATCGAGCTTGCCTGGAACCTGATCACCAAGGAGTTCGGGCTGCCGAAGGACAGGCTGCTCGTCACTGTCTACCACACCGACGACGAGGCGGCCGATCTTTGGAAGAAGATCGCCGGCTTTCCCGACCATAAGATCATCCGCATCCCGACCTCCGACAATTTCTGGCAGATGGGGGATACGGGTCCCTGCGGGCCCTGTTCGGAGATCTTCATCGATCAGGGCGAGGCGCTTCAGGGCGGTCCGCCCGGCTCCCCGGATGAGGACGGCGACCGGTTCCTGGAATTCTGGAACCTCGTTTTCATGCAGTTCGAACAGATCGAGCCGGGCAACCGCATCCCCCTGCCCAAGCCCTCGATCGACACCGGCATGGGCCTCGAGCGCATCGCGGCGATCTTGCAGGGGGTCCACTCCAACTACGACACGGACCTCTTCCGGACCCTGATCGACGCCGTCGCCCACGCTACCGGCACGCCCTATGAGGGCGACCGCAAGCCCTCCCATCGGGTCATCGCCGACCACTTGCGCGCTTCCGCCTTTCTGGTCGCGGACGGTGTGCTGCCCTCCAACGAGGGCCGCGGCTACGTGCTCCGGCGGATCATGCGCCGCGCCATGCGCCATGCCCAGCTTCTTGGCGCCCGCGATCCGGTCATGTATCGCCTCGTGCCGGCACTCGTGCGCGAGATGGGTCAAGCCTATCCGGAGCTCATCCGCGCGGAGGCGCTCATCACCGAGACGCTCAAGCTGGAAGAGACAAGATTCCGCAAGACCTTGGAGCGTGGCCTTGCCATCCTGGATGAAGAAAGCCGCGGCTTAACCCAAGGCCAGAAGCTCTCGGGCGAGACCGCCTTCACGCTCTATGACACCTACGGCTTTCCCCTCGACCTGACGCAGGATGCGCTGAAGGCCCGCGGCATCGGCGTGGATGTGGAGGCGTTCCATGCCGCCATGGAGCGCCAGCGCGAGAAGGCCCGCGCCGCCTGGGCAGGCTCGGGCGAGGCGGCGACGGAGGCGCTCTGGTTCGTGCTGAAGGAGCGGGTCGGGGCCACCGAATTCCTCGGCTACGACACCGAGACGGCCGAGGGCGTCGTCCTCGCCATCGTCAAGGACGGCGAAGAAGTCAGGGAGCTCAAACAGGGCGAGAACGGGCTCGTCCTTCTCAACCAGACCCCCTTCTATGCGGAATCCGGGGGGCAGGTCGGCGACACCGGGACCATGAGCGCCGGCGACGGCTTGCGCCTGCGTGTCACCGACACCCAGAAGAAGCTCGGCGAGCTCTTCGTCCATCACGTCACCGTCGTGGCGGGAACGCTCGCTTGCGGCCAGTCGCTCGAACTTGCCGTCGACCGCGAGCGCCGCGCCGCGATCCGGGCCAACCACTCGGCGACGCATCTCCTCCATGAAGCCTTGCGCCAGGTCCTCGGCGACCACGTGGCCCAGAAAGGCTCGCTCGTCGCGCCGGACCGCCTGCGCTTCGATTTCAGCCATCCCAAGCCCATGGACGAGGACGAAATCCGCCGGGTGGAGGAGATGGCGAATGCGGTCCTGCTTCAGAACGAGCCGGTGGTGACGAAGCTCATGGCGGTGGACGAAGCGATCGAGTCCGGCGCCCGGGCCCTGTTCGGGGAGAAATACGGCGAGGAGGTGCGCGTCGTGTCCATGGGCCGCATGCTCGACGGAAAAGGGGCGAACCGCCCGTTCTCGATCGAACTGTGCGGCGGCACCCATGTGGAGCGTACCGGCGACATCGGGCTCATCGCCGTGGTGTCGGAGGGAGCGGTCGCGGCCGGCGTGCGCCGTATCGAAGCGATGACGCGGGATGCGGCCCGGCGGCATCTGTCGGAGGAGAGCCGTCGCCTGCGTGAGCTCGCCGGTCTCCTCAAGACACCCGTCGAAGAGGCCGCCGATCGCCTCGCCGCCCTTCTGGAAGAGCGGCGCAAGCTCGAGCGCGAGCTGGCCGAGGCGCGCCGCAAGCTCGCCATGGGCGGGGGCGGCTCGGGCGGGGATCCGGTCCGCGAGGTCGGCGGGATCAAGCTCATGGCGCGCGCGGTGTCGGGCGTCGAGATGCGCGACCTCAAGAGCCTCGCTGACGAGGGCAAGAAGCGGCTGGGGTCGGGCGTCGTCGCCATCGTCGGGGTTGCCGAGGACGGCAAGGCCGGGATCGTCGTCGGCGTCACCGACGACCTCACGGGCAAGCTCGATGCCGTGACCCTGGTGCGCGCCGGCGCCGAAAAGCTCGGCGGCAAGGGAGGAGGCGGACGGCGCGACATGGCCCAGGCCGGCGGTCCCAACGGCGCCGAGGCCGAGGCCGCCCTCGCTGCGGTCGAGGCAGCTCTCGCGGCGGCTTGAGCGCCCGCCGGCGCTCTTGCGGATGCGTGGTGCAGGATTTCTCGGGGTGACCTCATCCTGAGTGCAGAGGCCGCCGTCTGACGAAATAACGAAATAGAAGGGACCGCTTCGCGGCAGCTTCCAGGCTTCCGGAAAAGGGACGGAGGATCAGGCCGAACCCCTCCACCCCTTTTCTTCGTCGCGCCTTTACGGGGTTCCGCCAGGGAGGACTCCGTCTCAATCGTGATCGGGATGCTGTCGGGAGGCGAGCTTCGGCAGCCATTCGGCGGGGATCGACTCCTTGGTCGTTTGGCCCGGCAGGGTATGCAGCTCGAGGAAGGCAGGGAGGCGGCTTTCGATGCTGTGCTGGATGTCCGGGCGGATTCGCGCCGGCTCGTCGAGGCTGCCGATGGAGACCGAGATTCGGTCCCGGTTCACATAACGGAAGGAGAGCGGGGTGCCGCAGTCGCGGCAGAAGCCGCGTTCCACCAGTTCAGAACTGTGAAAGATCCCAGGCTTGCCCCGCGTCCAGGCAAGGTCGGCCATCGGCACGCCAGCGAATGGCGCGAAGTAGTTGCCGAAGGCCTTCTGGCACATCCGGCAATGACAGATGCTCGGCTCTGTCGGCTCCGAATAGAGCGCATAGCGCACCGCGCCGCACTGACAGCCGCCGGTCATCACCGGAGTACGATCCGCAGCCATGGCCACCTCTCATTGTCGCCTCGGCACGAGACCAGGCATTCGATCCTGAGAGCGTGACCCATCCGCATGGCCGGGACAAGCCCGGCCATGCGCGAAGGCAGCGCTACGATGCCATCGCCTTCTTGAGGTTCTCGTCAATCTTGTCGAGGAAGCCCGTGGTCGACAGCCACTTCTGATCGGGGCCGATGAGGAGGGCAAGGTCCTTGGTCATGTAGCCGGCCTCGACCGTCTCGATGCAGACCCGCTCGAGGGTTGCGGCGAAGCGGGCAAGCTCCTCGTTGCCGTCGAGCTTGGCCCGATGCGCAAGTCCGCGAGTCCAGGCGAAGATCGAGGCAATGGAGTTGGTGGAGGTCTCCTTGCCTTTCTGATGCTCGCGATAGTGGCGGGTGACGGTGCCATGCGCGGCTTCCGCTTCCACTGTCTGGCCGTCCGGCGTCATCAGCACCGATGTCATGAGGCCGAGCGAGCCGAAGCCTTGCGCGACGGTGTCGGACTGCACGTCGCCGTCATAGTTCTTGCAAGCCCACACATAGCCACCCGACCATTTCAGAGCCGAGGCGACCATGTCGTCGATGAGACGGTGCTCGTACCAGAGCTTGCGCTTCTCGAACTCGGCCCGGAACTCGGCGTCGTAGACCTGCTGGAAGATTTCCATGAAGCGGCCATCATACTGCTTCAGGATGGTGTTCTTGGTGGAAAGGTAGACGGGATAGTTGCGGGCGAGCCCGTAGTTGAAGGAGGCACGGGCAAAGTCACGGATCGACTCGTCGAGATTGTACATGGCCATGGCGACGCCGCCGCCGGGGGACTTGAACACCTCCTTCTCGATCACCTGGCCATCCTCGCCCACGAACTTGATGGTCAGCGTGCCCTTGCCGGGGAACTTGAAGTCGGTGGCGCGGTACTGGTCTCCGAAGGCGTGGCGGCCGATGATGATCGGCTGCGTCCAACCCGGCACGAGACGTGGCACGTTCTTGCAGATGATGGGCTCGCGGAAGATGACGCCCCCGAGGATGTTGCGGATCGTGCCGTTCGGCGATTTCCACATCTCCTTCAGGCCGAACTCCTTCACGCGGCCCTCGTCCGGGGTGATCGTCGCGCACTTCACGCCGACGCCGTATTTCTTGATGGCGTGGGCCGCCTCGATGGTCACCTGGTCGTTGGTGGCGTCCCGGTTGTGGATGCCGAGGTCATAATACTTCAGGTCGATATCGAGATAGGGGTGGATCAGCTTGTCCTTGATGAGCTTCCAGATGATCCGGGTCATCTCGTCGCCGTCGAGCTCGACGACCGGATTCGCCACCTTGATCTTCGCCATCGCTTCACCTTGTGCGCTAGATAGTTCGGAACCGTGCGGCGCTCGATCGGGGCGAACGCCTGTCGCGCGGCGCTATAGCGCGCCCGGCGGCAGGGGGGAAGCCGCGGCCTTCCTGCGTCAGGGGTCCTCGCAGGAGAGCAGCTCCGCAGCCTGCGTGACGACGCCCGCCCGGCGGCGGATCTCTGGGCTGAAGCGGGGATTGTTCGCAACCGCAAGCGCCTCGCGCCTGAGCTCCCGGTCGCAGGAGCAGGATCGCCGGCCCGTTCGGTCGTAGCATTCATCGTGGCGCCTGCAAGCCGCATCGAGCTCGTCGACAGGCTCAAGGGCGCCAAGCCGGTGGCCCCTGCCACAGTAATTCCCGTGGAACAGATCGGCGCCGGTGAGCGCGTCGGTGGCCGAACCGCCCGGCGGGTCCGGGGGAGGGGGCGGCAGCGGCTCGACCCGTTGGACGGCGCTCGGGACGTCCTCGATCACGATCGATGCTTCCTGCGCCCTGAGCGCGCCGTCAAGAAAGCACAAGATGAGGGCGGCCAGGATGAGCCGTGACACGATGTACTCCCCAAAGCAGAGTCCCTGAAGCAGGGTCCCGGTCCTGTCGGCGACAACAATGCCTCCAGCATCTTTGTTCCTTGGGCGGCGGCCGGGGAGGCTTCAGTTGCCCGCGCAGGCCGGGTATGAGGGGCGGCCCTTGTCGCCTCCGATGCCGCAGCCCAAGCCCGTCATCATCCTCGTCGAGCCGCAGATGGCCGAGAACATCGGCATGGCGGCCCGCGCCATGGCCAATTTCGGCCTGTCCGAGATGCGCCTCGTTGCGCCTCGCGGCGGCTGGCCGAAGAAGGGGGCGCGCGCTGCCGCATCCGGGGCCGTGCATGTGCTCGATCAGGCAACCCTGCACCCCACGGTGCGGGAAGCCATCGCGGACCTGCATTTCGTCCTGGCTACGACGGCGCGCGAGCGCGGGCAAATGAAACGGGTGTACGGGCCGCGGGAGGCCCTCCTCGAGGCTCAGCGGCGGCTTGAAGGGGGTGAACGGGTCGGCATTCTCTTTGGGCGGGAACGCATCGGCCTCGCCAATGACGAGGTCTCGCTCGCTGACGCTATCCTCACCTTCCCGGTCGATCCGAAATTCCCGTCGGTGAACCTCGCCCAGGCGGTTCTGCTCGTCAGTTACGAATGGTCTCAGCTCGCGTCGGGCGGCGCGCTGCCTTTTAGCGAGAGGCCGCAGTCGCCGTCCGCCAGTCGGGCGACGCTCCTCTCCTTCTTCGATTATCTCGAATCCGCTCTCGATGCGGTAGAGTTCTATCCGCCTGACAAGCGACCGGTGATGACGCGCAACATGCGCGACATCTTCTTGAGGCGAGAGCTGACCGAGCAGGACGTGCGCTCGCTGCGCGGGGCGCTGCGGGCGCTCATCGAGGGCCGCTCGCGACGCGGCACCCGGCCGCGTACGGGCGAGAACGGTTGAGAAAGCCCTCAAGTTGTGGTGCTTAAGTCTCCATGCGCGGCGCTGCCGCGACGCCCCGCGTCTGTGAAAGCATTGGCGATGCGCTTGTCGGTGGTTCAGGTTCTCATGGCTGCGGCGCTTCTCGCGGCGCCCCCGGCGCTTGCCGCGACGCCCCCGGCCCAGCCGAAGAGCGGGCCGGGCGGGGCCGATTATTCCGCGACGGACGTCGTGAAGCGGGTCGTCGGCACCGCCAGCGCCGCCACCTATGTCTTCCATGGCGCCGGGGCGCCGGCCACGCCTCGGCCGGTCGTCGTTTTCATGCACGCCTGGGGCGCGGTGAACCCCCAGATCTACGGGGGCTGGATCGAGCATCTCGCCCGCAAGGGCAATCTCGTCCTCTTCCCCAAATACCAGGAGGTGAATCGGATCCGGCCGGCCGATGCGACGGAGTTCGCGGCGAAACTCGTCAAGGACGCCTTCACCGCTCTCGCTTCGGACGAGCAGGCGAAACCGGACCCAGGCAAGGTGGCGGTGCTCGGGCACCTCGCTGGCGCCGCCGTCGCGGTCAACCTCGCTGCTCTTGCCAAGGAGCATGACCTTCCGGTCCCGAAGCTCATCTTCGCCATCATGCCGGGCGGCATCGCCTCCGAGCCGAACGGTCGGGGCGTGGTGCTGGCTGACCTCGCCAAGATCGACGCGGGCACGATGCTCGTCACCTTGATCGGCGACCGGGAGGCTGCGCCGAGCGATCGCGCTGCCCGTCGCATTCTGCGCGAGACCACGAGCATCCCCCCGGACCGCAAGCTCTTCGTGCGCGCCCTGTCAGACAGTCATGGCTTCCCCTCCTTGTCGGCGACCCTGTCGTCCCCCGGCGCGGTGAAAGCGGCCTACGACGCCGCAGCCCTCAAGATCCCGCCGGATCCGCCGCGCGATCCAAAGGCACCGCGCGAGCGCTGGCGCTGGACCGCCGACATGGCCCTGTCCGGCGAGCAGACCGTGCTCGTCAACCAGCTCAACATCGCCACGACCGACAGCCTGGATTATTTCGCCTATTGGAAGACCTTCGATATGGCCTTCGCCGCGGCTCTTGCCGGCAAGACCGGGGAGAGCCTTCGGGACGATGACAAGTTCACGGACATGGGCCGCTGGAGCGATGGCTGGCCGGTGAAGCGGCTTTATGCCGAGACGCCACGGGCTGAAGCGGGCGCTCCCGCCCAGCGCCGCGAAGTCTCCCCCGCCATGCTGCCCGTGCCCAGCAAGCGCAGGCCCGAGCCGCAACAGAGGAGACGGCAACAGCCTTGAGCCTTCCCTTGAGATTCGAGGGAGTGTTGAGAGGGCATTAACCGGAAGCGCAGCACCCTTGGCGGCGTCAGTTCCGCGGCGCCTGCCATGCGTGTCGACCTTCTCGCCGGAACCCACTATGCCCCGGCAGCCATGATCCTTCCGCCCGCGCGCAGGCCCACCATCCTCATCTTCGACTCCGGTCTTGGTGGCCTTACCGTCTTCTCCGAGGTCGTAAGAGCGCGTCCGGATGCACGTTTCATCTATGCCGCCGACGACGCGGTCTTTCCTTACGGGCGCTTGAGCGAGGCCGAACTGGTGGCGCGCGTCACCCTGGTGATGGACCACCTGATCCGGCGCCATGGGCCGGACCTCGCGGTGATCGCCTGCAACACGGCCTCGACGCTCGTTCTGCCCGCATTGCGGGCGCGCTTCTCGCTCCCGTTCGTCGGCACGGTGCCGGCGGTAAAGCCGGCGGCCGAGCGGTCCCGCTCGCGAGCCATCGCTGTCCTTGCGACGCCAGGCACGGTGGCGCGGGACTACACGCGCGACCTCGTAAAGGCCTATGCGGGCGACTGCCGGGTGACGCTCGTCGCCTCGCACCGGCTTGCCACCTTCGCTGAAGCGGAACTTGCCGGAGCGCCGGTCGAGGACGCCGCTATCGCCGCCGAGATCGCACCCTGCTTCACCGAAGAGGGGGGGCGACGCACGGATGCCGTCGTGCTCGCCTGCACCCATTATCCGCTGCTGCGCCCGCGCCTCGAGCGGCTTGCGCCATGGCCGGTCGCCTGGATCGATCCCGCTCCGGCCATCGCCCGGCGCGTGACGCAGCTCCTTGGACCCGCGCCGAGCCTTGGACCCGCGTCGAGCGAAACCAGCCTCGACGCTCCGGTTGCGGTCTTCACCGGCGGAAAAGGCCTTTGTCCCGTGCTGCGCCAGGCGCTCGCCAACCGCGGCCTTGCGCAAATCGTGGTCGAGCCGGTGGCTGCCGTGCCCAACTGACCGCGACCGCCGCGACGCCGCGGCCAAAGTTTGACATGGGAGCGCTTTGTGCGTATGGGAGCCGGGTTCGCGCGGTCCGTTTCGGGCCGCGCGTGCATTTTACGCACCCGTGGGCCGGATCCGCGATCCGGCGCTGTCGTCCCGCAAGGGAAGAGGAGGGCGCGTTCCTCGACCACCACGAACCATCGACAGAGGACACGCGATGTCAAAGCGCATCGAGGCGAAGCACAAGATCGATCGCCGCATGGGCGAGAACATCTGGGGCCGCCCCAAGAGCCCCGTGAACCGCCGCGAATACGGCCCTGGCCAGCACGGGCAGCGCCGCAAGGGCAAGCTCTCGGATTTCGGCACCCAGCTTCGCGCCAAGCAGAAGCTCAAGGGTTACTACGGCAACATCACCGAGAAGCAGTTCCGCCGCTACTACGCGGAAGCCATCCGCCAGAAGGGTGACTCCGGCGAGAACCTCGTCGGCCTCCTGGAGCGCCGTCTCGATGCCGTCGTCTATCGCGCCAAGTTCGCCGCGACCCCGTTTGCGGCCCGGCAGTTCGTCAACCACGGCCACGTCAAGGTGAACGGTCGGCGCGTCAACATTCCGAGCTACCTCGTGAAGCCGGGCGACGTGGTCGAGGTGAAAGAGGCTTCAAAGCAGCTCGAGGTGGTGCTGGTCGCGACGCAACTCGCCGAGCGCGACGTTCCCGACTACATCGAGGTCGATCACTCCAAGATGACGGCGCGTCTCACCCGCATCCCGGCCCTGAACGAGGTGCCTTACCCCGTCCAGATGGAGCCGAACCTCGTCATCGAATTCTATTCGCGCTGACGGGATCGACACCAGATCCAGATAAGGACAGGGCCACCCGGCGGGTGGCCCTTTTTGTCGCCTCAACGCGCCGGACATTATGGCTGGCGGGGAGCGCCGTCCGATCCGCGTTCGCGCATGGGCTCCCGCATCGGGTGATGCATCATGCCGTGGTGGCGCATGGCTCCTTCGCGCCAGCCGCGGCCTTCGCCGAGGGCGGGGCGCATCAGCACGGGCAGGATCCGCTTCTGGCGCTCGTCGAGAGACCCCCACAAGGGCTTGATGGCCTCCGTCAGCGCTTTCATGCCGGCCGCGCGCTCATTCACCGCCTGCGAGCGGCGTTCGAGACGTTCCATGAAATCGGGACGCTGGGCAGCGGCAGGGCCGCTGCGGCTCCACGCCTCGCGACGCTCCTCGAAGCGGGCGATCCGCGTCGCCGCCACGGCGCGCAGCGCCTGCTCGACCGCCGGCCAGTGACGCTGCTGCTCGGCCGTGAGCTTCAACCCGGCCTGGATTGCGGCGATGCGGGCATCGACGAGCGACTCCATTTCGCTGCGGGTGAGGGGCTCGCGCTGGGGCCCTGGCCGGTCCTGCCCGCTAGGCGAAGGCGCCTGGGCAAAAGCGGCAGCACTCGCGAGCATCGCAGCGGCAGTGGCACAAAGCGCCGCGCGTCTCCTGCTGAGGTTCATGGCGGATCTCCTTCTGTCCGGTGTCCGGCAGCTTCGCGCCGCCAAGCTCTCGGCGTCGTGACGGCTCGATGAAGTTTTCGTCATCTTCGGGCGCCGCCGACCTGCCCGGGAAGACGTCGGCGTCGCCGCAGAACCCAGGCACTGGCTCGTGCCAGCGCTCACAGGGGCGAGGTTTCCGCTGTCACCTCCTCGAACAGCTCCGGATAACGGTCGGCGAGCTTCGGCAAGGAGCGCAGGATTTCAGTGAGATGCGCCTGCATGGCAGCGGCGGCGCGGCCCGGATCCTTGGCAGCAATGGCTTCCACGATCTCGGCATGCTGGGCGATGACGATCGACATCGGGATGGCGTCGGCCATGTCGAGGTAGCGCACGCGGTCCATCTGCGGCTTCACGTCCTCGATCACGTTCCATGCGGAGGGTCGGCCGGCGACCTCGGCCAAGAGCCGGTGGAACTCCTCGTCGAGGGCGAAGAGGGCGCCGCCGTCCTTGGCACGCAAGGCGCGGCGCTGGCGGGCCAAGCTGTCGGTGAGCACCGCCACCTTTTTTGCGTCCGCCCGCCGCGCGGCCTCCCGGGCGACCGCGCATTCGACCGCTTCGCGGATGAAGCGGGCATCTTCCACTGCAGCACGGGAGATCTTGACGACGAGCGTGCCGCGTTGCGGCATGATGCGCACGAGCCCCGCTTCGCCCAGCTTGATGAAGGCTTCCCGCACGGGCTGCCGGCTAATGCCGAGCTTCGAGGCGATCTCCTGCTCCGAGAGCATTTCGCCAGGCCGGATCTGCAGGCTGACGATCGCATGGCGCAGGCCGCGGGCCACCTGCCTCGCGATCGGCTCGGAAGAGTGCGAAAAATCGATCGCGAGACCATCCGCCATGAGCCGTTGATCTAGCATGGCCGTGGGCCGTTGCGAAGCTCAAGTTACCATACTAGTGTCCCGCGGCCGACAAGAAGCGAGAGGAGAAGGGCGCATGCTGCTCCATGAGGATCGCCTCTTTCCTGCCGACGCTGCCACACGAGCCGTCGCACGGCGCCTCTATGAGGCGGTCCAACACCTCCCGATCGTCTCGCCCCATGGCCACACAGATCCCCGGTGGTATGCGGAAGATCGGCCTTTCCCGGATCCGGCTCGCCTCTTCGTCGTACCCGACCACTACATCTTTCGGATGCTCTACAGCCAGAGCATCCCGTTGGAGGAGCTCGGCATTCCCCGCAAGGACGGGGGTCCTGTCGAGACCGACGGCCGGCGCATCTGGCAGCGCTTTGCGGCGAACTACCATTTGTTCCGTGGAACACCCACAAGGCTTTGGCTCGACCATGCCTTCCAGACCTTGTTCGGGCTGACGCGACGCCTTTCGGCGGATACGGCCGATCTCTACTACGACACCATCGCGGACGCGCTGACGAAGCCAGAGTACCGCCCCCGCGCCCTGTTCGAGCGCTTCAACATCGAGGTCATCGCCACGACCGAGAGCCCGCTCGACGATCTCAGATGGCACCGTATGATCCGCGAATCGGGCTGGGGCGGACGGGTCGTCACCGCCTATCGTCCGGATCCCGTCGTGGACCCTGAGTTCGGGGGCTTCCGGGACAATGTCGCCCGGCTCGGCGAGCTCACCGGCGAGGACACGGCGAGCTGGTCCGGCTATCTTGCGGCCCACCGCAAGCGGCGGGAATACTTCAAGACCTTCGGCTGCACCTCCACCGATCACGGCCACCCGAGCGCTCGCACCGCGGATCTTCCTGCGCCGGCCGCGGAGGCTCTTTTCCAGAGGGTGCTGAAAGGGCATCCCTCATCCGAGGACGCGGAACTGTTCCGGGCTCAGATGCTCACTGAAATGGCCCGCATGAGCCTCGAGGACGGGCTCGTGCTCCAGATCCATCCGGGCTCCTTCCGCAACCACAATCCGCTCCTGTACGAGCGCTTTGGACGCGACATGGGCGCCGACATCCCGACGCCGACGGACTATGTGCGGGCCCTGAAACCGCTGCTCGACCGGTTCGGGAACGAGCGTGGGCTCACGATCGTGCTGTTCACACTGGACGAGACGAGCTATTCGCGTGAACTCGCTCCGCTCGCCGGACATTACCCGGCCTTGCGGCTAGGCCCTGCCTGGTGGTTCTACGACAGCCCGGAGGGCATGCGCCGCTTCCGCGAACTCACCACTGAGACGGCTGGGTTCTACAACACCGTCGGCTTCAACGACGACACCCGCGCCTTCCCCTCGATTCCCGCCCGCCACGATGTCGCGCGCCGGGTCGATTGCGCCTACCTCGCCGAGCTCGTCACCAGCCATCGCCTGGACGAGGACGAGGCGCACGAGGTTGCGCGGGATCTCGCTTATGGATTGGCGAAACGGGCCTACAAGCTGTGAAGCGCCTCTCCCTGACGACGATTGCGGAACTCCCCGCGGGCATCGCCCGCCCAGCCTATGATGTGGCAAGCGCCGGGATCGGCATCGTTCATCTTGGCATCGGCGCTTTCCACCGCGCCCATCAGGCCGTGATGGTCGACGACCGGCTCGCGGCGGGGGAGGGCGGTTGGGCGATTTGCGGGGCGAGCCTTCGCTCGCCGGACACTTACGATGCGCTCGCGCCCCAGGACGGGCTTTACACGGTGGCGATCCGCTCGGGGACGGGGGACGCACTGCGGGTCATCGGCGCCGTGCGGCGTCTCCTGGTCGCCCCACAGGATCCGGAGGCGCTTCTTGGCATCATGAGCCATCCGATGGTGCGGATCGTCAGCCTCACCGTCACGGAAAAAGGCTATTGCCACGATCCGGCGAGCGGTGCCTTGCGGGAAGATCATCCCGACATCCGCGCCGATCTCGCAACGCCGCTCCAGCCCCGCAGTGCTCCAGGCTTCCTCGTCGAGGCCCTGCGGCGGCGCCGGGCCGCGGGCGTTCGGCCATTCACGGTCCTGTGCTGCGACAATCTCCCTGCCAACGGCCGCACCGTGGAGGGCGTCGTCTGCCGCCTGGCGGCGCTCAGGGACCCGGAACTCGCCCGCTGGATCGAGGGCGAGGTTGCGTTTCCCTCGACGATGGTCGACCGCATCGTGCCGGCGACGACCAATGCCGATCGGGTGATGGTCGCGGAGCGCCTCGGCCTCGAGGACGCCTGGCCGGTCATGGCCGAACCTTTCACGCAGTGGGTCATCGAGGATCGTTTCTGCAACGGCCGCCCGCGTTTCGAGGAAGCGGGGGCGGAGCTTGTTTCCGATGTGGCGCCCTATGAGCTGATGAAGCTTAGGCTTCTCAACGGCAGTCACTCGACCATCGCCTATCTGGGTTATCTTGCAGGCTACGAGACCGTCGCGGAGGCCATGGGCGATCCCTCTTTCGAGCGCCTCGTGCGCGGGCTCATGGACGAGGAGGTGACGCCGACACTGCCGCTTCCGCCGGGGGCGGACCTCGCCCGCTACAAGGCTTCTCTCGTTGAGCGCTTCCGCAACCCAGCCCTCAAGCACCGCACTTGGCAGATCGCCATGGACGGCACGCAAAAGCTGCCGCAACGGCTCCTGGGGACGGTTCGCGACCGGCTCAAAGCCGGGGCGCCCATCGAACGCCTCGCCCTCGCCGTGGCGGCTTGGATGCGCTACGTCACCGGCGTCGACGAGAAGGGGCGACCCATCGACGTGCGCGATCCCTTGAGCGAGCGCCTGCGCCGCCTGGCCGACGAAGCGGGACCGGTTGCCGAGCGGCTCGCGCCGGCCCTCCTTCAGATACGGGAGGTGTTCGGCGATGACCTTGCCACTGATCCGCGCTTCACCGGACCGGTGACCGCCTGGCTCGCATGCCTGTTCCGTGGGGGAGCAAAAGCCACCGTCGCGGCAATTGGACGAGCGCCCTAGAGTCTGTTATGGACTGAGGGTGCGGCTATGGTGCGGGCATGATTGCTCGCAAGTCTTATCCCTCGGACGTTTCGGATGACGAATGGGCGCTGGTTGCGCCCTATCTTGCGCTCTTGCCTGAGGCGGCGGGGCAGCGGGAGCATTCGTTGCGCGAGGTGTTCAACGGGCTGCGCTATGTTGTCCGCAACGGCATTGCCTGGCGGGCGATGCCGAATGATCTGCCGCCTTGGGCGGCCGTGTATCAGCAGGCGCAGCGCTGGCTGCGGGCCGGTTCGTTCGAGGCGCTCGCCCACGACCTGCGCGTGCTGTTGCGGGTGGCGGCCGGGCGCCCGCCCGCACCCTCGGCCGCCATCCTCGACAGCCGGACGCTGCGCTCCACGCCCGAGAGCGGCCACCGCGCCGGCTATGACAGCGCCAAGCGCAAGAAGGGCTCCAAGCTGCACCTGGCGGTCGACACGCTCGGCCACCTCCTGGCCCTCCACGTCACCCCCGCCACGGCGGACGACCGCGCCGAGGTCGGGCGCCTGGCCGCCGCCGTGCAGCAGGCCACCGGCAACAGCGTCGAGATCGCCTTCGTTGACCAGGGCTATACCGGCGACAAGCCGGCCGCGGCCGCCAGCGAACACGGCATCGCCCTAGAGGTCGTGCGCCTGCCCGAGGCCAAGCGCGGCTTCGTCCTCCTGCCCCGGCGCTGGGTCGTCGAGCGATCCTTCGCTTGGGCCACCCGCTGCCGCCGCCTCGTCAAAGACTACGAGCGCCTGCACACAACCCTCGCAGGCCTCCACGTCGTCGCCTTCGCTTGCCTCATGCTCCGTCAAGCCGCAGAACTGGTCCATAACAGACTCTAGGCGCGCGGAGCCTTCGGACCCATCTGCGGCTTTGGGCGTTACCGTGACGTCCGGAGACATCCATGTCGAAGCCTCTTGTCGTCCTCATCCCGCACAACCTCGGAAAGGCCGAGGCGATCCGGCGTCTGCAGGGCGGAATGGGCGCACTGCACACGAAGTTCGGTGACAAGCTCACCAAGATCGAGGACCGCTGGGAAGGCGACCGGATGGATTTTCAGGTCGTCGCCCTCGGCCAGTCCGTCAGCGGCAACCTCGAGGTGATGGAGGATTCCGTGCGCGTCGAGGTGCAACTCCCCTGGCTCCTCGCCATGATCGCCGATAAGGCCAAGGCGCTCATCCAGAAGCAGGGGCAGTTGATGCTGGAGAAGAAATGAGCGCGTCGGATCGGAAGGATCGGCCAGGGCTCCCCGTCTCACCAGGCGACACGCCCCCGTCCGACGAACCCGAGCGCCTGCCGAACGAGATGCCGCCCCTCGCACCGGAGCGGGTCCCTGAGCCTTACCCGCTGCACGACCCGCACATCGCGGATCCCAAGCTGCCAAGTTCGCACCCGGATCTGCCAGCTGGGCCTACGGAGCCCCTGCCGCGCAAGGCATGAAGGCGCCGGCCGAAAACCGGTTCTACTCGGGCCGGGGGGAGGCTATGCGCGGAGCAGGCGTTATGGTCGGGCCAATGATGCGCACCTGGCGCCGGGTGGAACCGGTCGTCTCCACATCGAGGGGCAGCTGGTGAGCGGCAGCCGAAACGGTGCCGCTGGAGGTTTCCGCCTGCTTCAAGGCCTGAGCTGTCTCAGGCGCGATCAGGCGTGGCTCTTGCGGGGCGGCACCTGATCGGGCGAGCCGCTCAGCCTGCTGCTTGCGCTTGGCGGCCGTGCGCGTGAGCTTCGGCCGGGACAGCTCCTCCGCTTTTGCGGCCGTCACGATGATGTCGCTCGGGCTCCGCTCGATCATCCGCTCGGCCTTCTGCAGGGCCTGGGCCCAGCTCTCGTTCTCCCGCTTGCAGGAGCAACTTGGATCGTAGGTCGTCCGGAATCTGAGGGCGTTCGCGAGTTTCGCATAAGGCTTGCCCTTCAGAGAGACGGCCTCGTTGATGTCCGCGTCCTCCTTGTCGGGCAAGCGGTAGGCCGCCGCATCCGCCGCCGGGCAGAGCGCCCTGCACAGATCATCCGGCGTGGCCCGCCCGGCCGGTCTTGCCGAGAGGGGAAAATAATAGCCATCGCACGCGCGCACGCACACGATCCGGCCGCCCGGGCGGACCTGGCGCCGGTCGTCCTCGGACGCGGCGACCCGCGTCGGCTCCGCTTCTCGGCGACACGCTTCGGCGGCAAGGCGGCGCAGCCGTCCCCTGCGCGCCTCATGGGCGCCGGCAAGACCCGCAAGCTCTCCGTAAGTCGCCTGCATGGACCGGATCTGGGCGGCAATGGCGCTGCATTCGGCCGAGCCGAACACCAGAAATCCGCCACAACCTGCCGATTGGTAATAAGTGCTCAGCCGCGCGATCTCTTGGGCAAGCCGCTGGGCCGCCGCGGTCGAGCCAGTCGCGCCGCCCAAGGTGGCGAGTTCGGCCCGATAGCGCTCACAGGCCGACGGCGCGGCCGCTGCACTGCCTGCCGCCGCCAGGGTGGCCACCAGGATTCCGAGATGAATCAACGGACGGAGCATGTTCTTGAAACGAGCCCCGGCCACGCCAGTTCCGCGTCAATCGCCTCGGCCAGGGCGTCGGCGTTCCGCACGGTCGCAAATCCGGCGTGGCGCGCCCATATCTCCATCATCACGAGGAGGCGTTGCGATGATCCGGCTTGCGATCCTGTCCGTGGCGGCATGGGCCGGCCTTGCGGGGAGTGCTGTCGCTCAGGAGCCCGACCGGATTTTCGACAAGTCGACCGTGTGGCGGCCGCTTACGCCGGACGACAAGCTCGTCGTCTATGGGATCGACGATCCGGCTGTGGAAGGCGTTGCCTGCCATTACACAACGCCCGAACGGGGCGGCATCAAGGGCACCATCGGCGTGGCGGAGGAGGTTTCCGACATTTCGCTCGCCTGCCGCCAGATCGGCCCGATCCGCTTCAAGGAGAAGTTCGCGCAAGGCGACATCGTCTTCAGCGAGCGCCGGTCCCTCATCTTCAAGCGCATGCGGATCGTGCGCGGCTGCGACGCCAAGCGCAACGTGCTCGTCTATATGGTCTATTCCGACCGCCCGATCGAGGGCTCGCCCAAGAACTCCACCTCCAGCGTGCCGATCATGCCCTGGGGCGCCGGAGGCGAGATCCCCCGTTGCGGGGATTGGCTCAAAGGGTAATGAGCCGCCATCGCTTTCAACCCTGCCGTTCGAGATAGAGCGTCGCGAGGGGTGGCAAAGTGAGGGTGAGACAATAGGGCCGTCCATGGGCCTCGGCCGGCGCGGCCCAGACGCCGCCCAGATTGCCCACATTGCTCCCGCCGTAGATCGCCGCATCCGTGTTCACGACTTCGCGGTAGAAGCCGGGCTGGGGAACACCGATCCGATAGCCTTCGCGCGGCACCGGCGTGAAGTTCGACACCACCACCACCGCGCGTCCTTCCTCGTCCCCCCGCCGCAGCCAGGCGATGACGCTGTTGTCCTGGTCATCGGCCACGAGCCATTCGAAACCTGACGCCTCGCAATCGCGCTCGTGGAGGGCAGGAAGGTCGCGATAGGCCCGGTTGAGGTCGCGGACGAGGGCCTTCACACCGCCATGGAAGCTGTCCTCGAGGAGGTGCCAGTCGAGGCTGTGGTCGTGGTTCCATTCCCGCTCCTGGGCGAACTCTCCGCCCATGAACAGGAGCTTCTTGCCGGGATGACCCCACATGAAGCCGAGATAAGCGCGCAAATTCGCGAAGCGCTGCCAGCGGTCGCCGGGCATCTTGCCGAGGAGAGAGCCTTTCCCGTGCACCACCTCGTCGTGGGAGAGGGGGAGGATGAAGTTCTCGGTGAAGGCGTAAAGCAGGCCGAAAGTCAGGTCGTGATGGTGATAGCGGCGGTGGATCGGTTCCTTGGACATGTAGCGCAGGGTGTCGTGCATCCACCCCATGTTCCACTTGAAGCCGAAGCCGAGCCCGCCCGTGTAGGTCGGATGCGAAACCGCGGGCCAGGCGGTGGACTCTTCTGCCACCGTGATGATACCTGGGGCCGAGCTGTAGGCGACCTCGTTCATGCGCCTTAAGAACGCGATCGCGTCGAGATTTTCATTGCCGCCATAGCGGTTCGGCACCCACTCGCCCGGCCGGCGCGAATAGTCGAGATAGAGCATCGAGGCGACCGCATCGACGCGCAGGCCGTCGAGCCGGTAGCGCTCGAGCCAGAAACGGGCATTGGCAACGAGGAAGGCCGCCACCTCCTGCCGGCCATAGTTGTAGATGTAGGTGCCCCAATCCTGGTGATAGCCCTGGCGCGGGTCGGCGTGCTCGTACAGATGCGTGCCGTCGAACAGCCCGAGCCCGTGGGGATCGTTGGGGAAATGACCAGGCACCCAATCGAGAATGAGCCCGAGGCCGGCGTCATGCGCCGCCTGGACGAAGGCGCAGAAATCCTCTGGGGAACCGAAGCGGCTGGTGGGTGCGAAGAGGGACACGGGCTGATAGCCCCAGGAGCCGTCGAACGGATACTCCGTAATCGGCAGCAGCTCGATGTGGCTGAAACCCATGTCGCGGACGTAAGGAATGAGCCGTTCCGCAAGCTCACGATAGGTGAGGTAACGGTCTCCTTCCTCCGGCACCCGCGCCCAGGAGCCGAGATGGCACTCGTAGATCGAGATCGGAGCCTTGCGCGGATCCTTGGCGCCGCGCTGGGCAAGCCAGGGCTCGTTCCGCCACGAGAAATGCGGGGCGCCATGGGTCACCGAGGCGGTTGCCGGCGGGCGCTCCGCCGCGAAGGCAACCGGGTCGGCCTTCAGGTGCAGACCGCCATCGGCACCCTTGATCTCGTATTTGTAGCGCTGGCCGGCTTTGACGCCCGGCAGGAACAGTTCCCAGACGCCGCCCTCGTGCCGCAGCCGCATGGGGTGCCGACGCTCGTCCCACTGGTTGAAGTCGCCGACCACGCTGACCCGGCGAGCGTTCGGCGCCCACACCGCGAAGGTGAAGCCTTCAACGCCGTCGATCTCGGCGCGCTGCGCCCCGAGCTTTTGATAGGTGGTGTCGCTGCCGACCTCGCGCAGCGACGCAAGGTCGGCGCCGGACAGGATGGGACCGAACCGGTACGGGTCCTCCTCAATTGTGATCTGCCCGCCCATGTCGATGCGCAGACGATAGGTTGGCTGCATCGGCGCCTCGAAGCAGGCGACGAAAAAGCCGGCATCGTGCAGCCGCCGCATGGGAAGATCGCGGCCATCATAGACCACAAACGCCTCCCGGGCCCCCGGCAGGAGCGCACGCACCTCCCAGATCCCGGGGGCGATCTCGTGGGGCCCCAAGACCGCGAAAGGATCCCCGTGCTCGGCGCGGAGGAGCGCTTCCACCGCCTGGGGATCGACTGCGCGAAGGGATGGTTCCGCCGGCTTCGGCGCGGCGCCCCGGCCGGGCGTGGCTCCAGGGGCAACTGCGGGGGGCGCCGTCTTTTCAGGCGAGGCGTCCTTTCGCGCTACCTTGCGCCGGGGCGCACCGTCGGGCTGCGAGGCCGCGCTCTTCGCGCTGCCGCGCTTGCGCGCCGGTTTCGGCTCCGGCAAGGCTGCCGGCGCTGCCGCGGCATCGGAGGAGGGCGGGGCCGGGTTCTGCTTCGACGCGTTGTCCTGATCGTCAGTCGTCACTGCGCGAGCCTCCCTGATCGAGGATCTCAAGAACGCCGCGCACCGGCGTCTCGATCCACTCGGGCCGGTTGTTCGCTTCGTAGTCCACCTCGTAAAGGGCCTTGCCAAGGAGGTGCAGCCGCAACAGGCGCTCCCTCACCGCGTCGTCTGTGATCCACACGGGGCTACCTTGAACGGCCTCGGCGTAGGCCTCGAGGAAGCGTTCCACCGCAAGCTCGCGCCAGCGGGCGGCGGCCCCGGCGATGCGGTTCGCCTCTGCCTCGGCGAAGCGCTGGGCAAGATCGCGCGCCGCCGTCTCGGCGGCGTAGGCGAAGGAGCGGAGCATGCCGGCGACGTCGCGCAGGGGCGAGCTCTTGGCTCGCCGCTCGGCGGCCCGGCGTGAGGGCTCGCCTTCGAAATCGACGATCATCACGTCGTCCTGAGCGATCAGCACTTGCCCCAGGTGATAGTCGCCATGGACGCGCGTCTTCACCGCCCCTTTTACAGGCACCGCAAGACGCTTGATCAGAACAAGGCATTCCTTGCGCCGCTCGACGAGGGCTGCGACGGCGGCAGAGACCCCGTCGCGATCGCGGCCATGGCGTTCGAGCGCGGCGAAAGCCCGCTCGGCCATGCTCTCGGCGTCGCTGGCCGCCCGGGCCACGTCCTCCTCCGCCAGAGGCTCGACCGTGAAGGCGGGATCATCGGTCGGCGTGGCGAAGGCGAGGTGCAACTCGCCCGTGCGCCGTCCGAGGATTTCCGCGTAGCGAAGATAGGTCGCGAAGATCTCCTCAAGCGCCGGCACCTCTTCCTCAGGGACGAGGGCAATGGTGTCGAGTTCGCGTTTCAAGGTCTCGAGCGTGAAGGACCAGGCATCCCCCTGATTGCGCACATAGCGCTGCAGCACCGCGAGCGCCGTGCCGGCCCCCGTCGAGGCGACGTGCTCGACATAGCCGAGGAGCGCCGGGGTGTTGGGGAACCCCGCCACCTCGGTCAGGAAGCGGCCGACCTCGATCTCGGGATGCACCCCCGGCTGGAGCCTGCGATAGATCTTGAGCATCATGCTCTGACCGAAGGCGATAGAGGTATTGCTTTGGTCCGTTGTGAGCCGCCGCACCTCGTCGGCGGGCACGTCCGGCTCCTCCACGAGGGCACTGGTGCTGGCAAAACGGATGACGCCGCCGGCATCCGTCTTCAGTTCCGCGCCGGTGCGCATGGCATCGACAAAGGCCAGCCCGAAGTCGGGCGAGGAGGCCGCTCCGAACAGGAGCCCCATGCGGGCGCCGCGCCGGACCCGGGCGACGGCGTAGCTCAACAGGGCGTCCTCGTCGCGGCCCTCCTCAACGGCAAGCGGCGCAAAGTAGGCGTGGCGCTCGCCATTCGAGAGCTCGACGGCCACGCGCGGCAACAGAAAGACCTCCTGGCCCTTGCGGTTGGGAAGAGTGGCGAAGTCAAGCACGCGCACGCTCTTCAGCTCCGCGCCCTTGCCGGCGAACCACCGCCGCGACGCGATGAAACGCGGCACGATGGTGCGCTCAAACGCGGTGCGCTCGCGGCCCTTCAGGATGGTCTCGGGCTTGCCTGTGAGCACGAGGGTGAACAGCTCCGGCGCCGCCGGCGGTCCGAAGCGCGTCTCCTCGACCGGAGCCGACGAAAGCTCGAACCAGTAGAAGCCGTAAGCAGGAAGCGTGAGAAAGTACGGCAGATCGCCAATGGGCGGGAACGGGCTGCCGCCTGTCATCTCGATCGGCGTGACGCCCTTGAAGTCCGAGAGGTGCAACTCCACCGCCTGGGGAGCCCGGGAAAGATTGCAGACGCACAGGATGCGCTGGTCGTCGTACTCGCGAAGATAAGCGAGAACCTTGCGGTTGCGGGGATAAAGGAAGCGCAGGGAGCCCCGCCCAAAGGCGCGGTGGTTGCGCCTCAGCGCGAGCATGCGCCGCATCCAGTTGAGGAGGCTCGCGGGGCTTCGAAGCTGCGCCTCCACGTTGACCGCGTCAAAGCCGTAGATGGGATCCTGGATCGCAGGCAGGAACAGGCGGGAGGGGTCGGCGCGCGAAAAGCCGCCGTTGCGGTCGGGCGACCATTGCATAGGCGTGCGCACCCCGTCGCGATCGCCTAGGAAGATGTTGTCCCCCATGCCGATCTCGTCGCCATAATAGATGACGGGGGTGCCCGGCAGGGAGAGCAGGAGCGAGTTCAGGAGCTCGATCTTGCGGCGGTCGTTCTCGACGAGCGGGGCAAGGCGTCGGCGTATGCCGAGATTGATGCGCGCGCGCCGCTCGGCCGCATAGAAGGACCACAGATAATCCCGCTCCTTGTCGGTCACCATCTCGAGCGTGAGCTCGTCATGGTTGCGCAGGAAGATCGCCCATTGGCAGCCATCGGGGATCTCCGGCGTCTGGCGCATGATGTCGGTGATCGGGTGCCGATCCTCTTGCGCCAGCGCCATGTAGAGGCGCGGCATGACGGGAAAATGGAACGCCATGTGGCATTCGTCGCCCTCCCCGAAATACTGCGCCGTCTCTTCGGGCCACTGGTTCGCCTCGGCGAGGAGCATGCGGTCCGGGTAGCCGGCGTCCACGGCCGCACGGATCTTCTTGATGATGGCGTGGGTCTCGGGAAGGTTCTCGCAGTTCGTGCCCTCGCGCTCCACGAGATAGGGGATGGCGTCGAGACGCAGGCCGTCGACCCCCATGTCGAGCCAGAACCGCATGATGTCGAGCACGGCCTCGAGCACGCGCGGGTTGTCGAAGTTGAGGTCGGGCTGATGGCTGTAGAAGCGGTGCCAGAAATACGCCTGCGCCACCGGATCCCAAGACCAGTTCGAGGGTTCGGTGTCGAGGAAGATGATGCGCGTGTCGCGATATTTCTGATCGGTGTCCGACCAGACGTAAAAGTCGCGCGCCGCTGATCCGGGCTTGGCGCGTCGCGCCTTCTGAAACCACGGGTGCTGGTCGGAAGTGTGGTTGATGACGAGCTCCGTGATAACCCGCAACCCGCGTTCATGCGCAGCCCGCACGAAGCGGCGGAAATCGCGCATGGTGCCGTAGGACGGATTGACGCCGCGATAGTCGGCGATGTCGTAGCCGTCGTCCCGGAGGGGCGAGGGATAGAAGGGCATCACCCAGAGGGCAGTGACGCCGAGGTCCTTCACGTAATCAAGTTTCTGGGTGAGCCCCTCGAAATCGCCAACACCGTCATCGTTGGAATCGAAGAACGACTTGACGTGGAGCTGGTAGATGATGGCGTCGCGATACCATTGCGTGTCGCTGCGGTCGATCATGGGCGCTCGAGGGCTCGCTGGTGGCGAATGGTGAGGGCGAATGGCGGAAGCGTTCTATCTGCCGCTCACGACGCCCTCCTCGCCGGTGGTGGAGGAATCAGCCGCCAGATGACGACCGAACGCTCGGCGGGATCAAGGGCGATGCGGTGCGTCTTGCCGTGAAGCGTGAAACGCCCGCCGTTCAGAAGATCCTCCGCCTCGACCGAGGCATGGTCGGGCAGGCCGAACTCCCACAGCGGCACCTCGTAAGTGCATTCCTGGCGATGGCGGGGGTCGAGGTTGACGAGTACGAGGACGCAGTTGTCCCTTGCAGGCGTCATGCGCGCATAGGCGAGGATCTGGTCATTCCAGGCATTGAGGAACAGGGTATTGCGGAAGTCCCAGAGGGCAGGGTTCTCCCGGCGGATCCGGTTGAGCTTGCGGATATGGTCCTTGATGTGGCCGGGCCGATCGAAGTCCCAGGCCTTGAGCTCATACTTCTCGGAGTCGAGATACTCCTCCTTGCCGGGCACGGGCGTGCCCTCGCAGATCTCAAAACCGTTGTAGAGGCCATAGGCGCTCGAGAGCGTCGCTGCGAGGGTCCCGCGCACGATGAAGCCCGCGCGGCCGCTGGTCTGGAGATAGTACGGATTGATGTCCGGCGTGTTGGCGAAGAAGTTCGGCCGGTAGTACTCGCCCATCTCGCCCATAAGCTCGGTCACATAGGCGATCAGCTCCTGTTTGGTGTTGCGCCACGTGAAGTAGGTGTAGGACTGCTGGAAGCCGATCTTCGCGAGCTTCTTCATCATCTTCGGCCGCGTGAAGGCCTCCGACAGGAAGATGACGTCCGGATGCCGGTCGTTCACCTCGCGGATCATCCATTGCCAGAAGGGAATTGGCTTGGTGTGGGGGTTATCCACCCGGAAGATGCGCACCCCCTGCGCCACCCAGAACAGCACGATATCGCGGAGCTGGTGCCACAGGGAGGGGAGCGCCTTGCCGTAGAAGTGGACATTGACGATGTCCTCATATTTTTTCGGTGGGTTCTCCGCATGTTTCAGCGAGCCGTCGGGCCGCCAGTCGAACCATTCCGGATGCTCCTTGATCCACGGATGGTCGGGGGAACATTGCACCGCGAAGTCCAGGGCGATCTCGAGGCCCTGCGCGTGAGCGGCCGCGACGAGGCGGCGGAAGTCCTCGAGGGTGCCGAGTTCGGGATGCACGGCGTCGTGCCCGCCTTCTTCCGCACCGATGGCATAAACGCTGCCGACGTCGCCCGGCTGGGCGGTCAGCGAGTTGTTCTTGCCCTTTCTGTTGGTGCGGCCGATGGGGTGAATGGGCGTGAAGTAGAGGACATCGAAGCCGAGGTCCTTCACATAGGGCAGCCGGCGAATGACGTCGTCGAAGGTGCCGTGGCGCGCAGGATCTCCCGACTGAGAGCGCGGGAACATCTCGTACCAGGCCGAGAAGCGCGCGGCCAGCCGGTCGGCGATCACCTCCAGAACGCGCGGATAGCGCGACAGGTTCTCGCGAGGAGCGCTGCGCTCGATGAGCGCGATCGAACCAGGGTCGAAGAGCATCCGAAGCTGCTCGGGCGAGCCTTCGGGCACGCTCTTCAGACGCGATACGAGGTCTGAAAGCGCCTTTTCCTTCCGGCCGTGCTCCGTTGCCGCGGCTTCCTCCGCCAAGTGCACTCCCTCGATGGTTTCGAGCCGGACGTCTTGCCCCGCGGCGCGCTTCTTCTCCACTTCCGCGATCCAGGAGCCGAAGGGGTCGCGCCAAGCCTCAATGGTGAACTGGTAGCGGGCGTTGCGCTCGAGCGGGAAGGAGCCCCTCCAGCGGTCGTTGTCGAAGTAGCGCATGGGGCTGCGCCGCCACTCCGTCTCGCCGGCGCTCCGGTAGAGAAGTTCAGCGGCGATCTTGTCGTGTCCATCGGTGAAGATGTCGGCCCACACCTCGACCACGTCGCCAACGATGCGCTTCACGGGCGAGAGACCGCCATCGATCTCGGGCCATACGGCCTCGATCACCACGCGACCCTCACCCGTCGGATCCTTCGTGCGCGTGCGCGGCCGGGGCGCCGCGGCCCGGGCGGCGGCGAAAATGCGCACTGCGCCGGGTGCGAGCGTGATCGCTTGCCCGGGCGTGAGCGCCAACGGGTCTTCCTGAGGAGTCCGGTCGATGAAGGCCCCGAGATATCCGCCAGCGCCGGCGAGGAGCGGTCCGGGCTCCACGGCGACGGGTTCTTCCCCCAGATTGGCGAGCACCAGCATGGCGTGGCGGGCGGCCGCCGGGTGGCCAGCGTCGAAGCGCATCAGGGCGAGATAAGGCGCGTCCGGCGCCGAGAGGCGTTCTTGCGCTCCTTCCACGTTGGCAGCGGGCAACTCGGCGCGCAGCGCGTTCACGGCAGCGATGAAGTCGGAGATGTCGACGCCCGTGTCGTGCTCGCGGTCTCGCGGGGTGGTCTCGACCACATGCAGGGCGCGCCGGTAGCCCCATTCATAGCCGATCGGCATCAGGACGCCCGCCGAGAAGAAGGCGGCGAGCGCATAGCGTGCCTTGAGATGCCGCGCGATCCGCTCCGGGTCCCGCCCGAGCTTCGCCGCGAGCCGCGGCATGTCATGGTTTTCGGGAAAGGCGATGGAAGGCGCGATGAGCCGCAGGGCATCATAGGTTTCGAGTGCCCACGGCGCCTTCAGGTCCCACCAGGCGAAGCTGTTGAACAGATAGTCAAAGCCAGCCTCGGCCGTGGCCTTGGTCTCATCGAAGGTGCAGCCGAGAGTCTCGGCAGCGAAGAGGCAGCCAGGGTCACGCTCCTTCGCCGCTCTGATCAGCGTGCGCCATACCTCCGGCGGCACCTTGTAGGCGGCATCGCAGCGGAAGCCGCGGATGCCAAGCGATTGGAGCTGGCGCAGGTAGCCGTCCCAGTAGGGCAGGAGGAACTCACGGGCGTCCGGCCGGCCATAATCGAGCTCGGCGAGGTCTCCCCAGACCGTCTTGATGGTCGGATCATCCGGGTCGACGGCGTGGGGATTGAGGATCCGTCCGCTCTCGTCGCGTCCATAGACCTCCGGACGCTCCTCCACGAGCCGGGCGTCGTTGGCGGTGTGATTGATGACGAGATCCGCCATCACCTTGAGCCCATACGCGGCGGCGTCCTCCACAAAAGCGCGGATCTGATCCTCGTCACTGCCTGCGTCGGGGTCGCGAAAGCGCGCATCCAGCCGGAAGGGGTCGCGGATCGCGTAGAGGCTTTTCGATCCGCCGGTCTCATGGAAGGGGTTGACATATACCCAATCGAAGCCGAGCGAGGCGATGCGCGGCAGCTCCGCACGCCAGGCCGAGATGGGGCCGACGAGAAGGGGGAAGAGGTTGTAGATGCGCGGGCCCTGGCCTGTTGGCGCGATCCGCTCGTCCGCTGCGATCTTTGCTGCTTTCGCCGCTTTCATGCGCTCGTCCTCAGCACGGAAATAGGCAGCACTGTGAACAGTTCTGAGACAGGCAGGCCGCGCTCGCTGGCCTCGATTTCCACGCCGGTCAAAATGTCCCGCAAGGGGCCGAAGGCGCCGGTGAGCCGCGTGTCTTGCCAGAACGATGAGCCGAGCGGGGGTGCGTCCGGTTCTACAGCACGGGCGACGAGACGCGGTACAACCACGATCAGGGCGTCATCGCCGCAGCTCCGCCGGAAGGCCAGCACGTTCTCGGCCCTCGCGCCCTCGACGGGGACAGGCGTGTAATCGGCGTCGGCATAGAAGCCGGGCTCGGCTGCCCGATCGGCAAGCAGGCGCTCGATCAGGCGCTGCTTGATCCGTCCGTCGCGCCAGAGGCGGAGAAGCTCGCCCCAGCCGCCATCATCGCTCCGCAGGCCATCGATGCGGCGGGCGTAGTCCACGGGACGCCGGTTGTCGGGGTCGACGAGGGAGAGGTCCCACAGCTCTGTTCCCTGGTAGAAATCGGGGACGCCGGGCAGGGTGCATTTGAGGGTGACGCGGGCAAGCCCCGTGAGCATGCCCGCATAGGCGAGGCGGTTCGCGAAGGGCCGGAGCGTTTCGAGGAAGTCCGCGCCGGGTGAAAGGAGCGGATCAAGGAGATGGAGCGCTCCCTCTTCATAAGCCTCGTTCACATTGACCCAGCTCGTGTGGCGCTTCGCTTCGCGCAGCGCCTTGCGGAAGTATTCGCGCATGCGGGTGCGGAATTCCTCGACAGCGCCTTCGTCCGCCTTCTCGTCGAGAAGCGCCACGGGCCAGGCGCCGAGGATGGACTGCAGCAGCATATAGCGGTCGTTGGCGTCCGGCGCTTCGCCATCCTCCAGCACGACGAGATGGGGCGAGGCGAGGCGCTCGAAGGTTGTCAGCGCATCCGCGAAGGCGCTTCGCAGTTCCGACAAGGCGAGAAGGCGGGCGCGCGCGTCCTCTCCGCGCTTGGTGTCATGGGTGGCGGTCGCGATGAGGGCGTGAGGCCACTCGCGGACGCGCGCCGCCATCGCCTCGTGGAAACGCCTTGGGTTCAAGCCGAATTGCTTGGGATCCCCGCCCACCTCGTTCAGGGCCAGAAGCCGGACGTAGCGGTAGAACAGGGTGTCCTCGAGGCTCTTCGCCATTGCCGGCCCGGTCAGCTGCTGGAACCGGCGCTGGAAGCGCCGGGCCAACTCCGGATCCTGGCGGCGATGACCATGATTCCCGAGGCGGCCAAGGAGGGTGTCCGCGATGAAGTCGTGCACGGTGCGGTCGGGCAGGGCGCTCCCGTGCTTGGCCCTTTTGATGGTGCTCTCGATGAGGTGCAGATCCGCAGGGTCGATGTCGCCATCGCCGAGATAGGTGCGATAGACGGGGAAGCGGGCAAGGATCTCGACGAGCGCCCGTCTGATGGCGTTCATGGCGAAGTCGCGCGTGCGCCGGTCGGCATCGGCGATGCGCTTCAAGTCCGAGGCGAGCACTTCGAGCTCGCTCGCGAAGCTCGTCTCGATGATCTCGGTCTTGGCCCTGCGTAGGAGCGCGCCGTAGCTGCCTTCAACCCCGGTGGCGCGCCGGTAAAGGCTTTCGAACGCATCCTCCGCCGAGGTGTCGACGAAGATGCCGTCAAGCAAGTGGAGGGCGTCGTAGCCGGTCGTTCCGGCAATCGGCCAAGCCCGCAGCGGCTCGCCGGGTTCCAGGATCTTCTCGACGACGACGTAGAAGCCCGGCCCAACGGCGCCCTGAAGGGCCCGGACGTATCCGGCCGGATCGGCAAGCCCATCGATATGATCGATGCGCAGGCCGTCGATGCGGCCCTCGTCGATGAGCCGGAACACCGTTTCATGCGTGCGGCGGAAGACCTCCGGCTCCTCAATCCGCAAGCCCGCAAGGGCGTTGATATCGAAGAAGCGCCGGTAGTTGATGTCGCTGGCCGCCACGCGCCAATGGGCGAGCCGATAGGATTGCGCCTCGAGGATGCGGTGCAGCGTGCCGAAGCTCTCCGGCAGGCCCGGCCGGCCGTTGATGAGCGTCACCGCGCGCTCGATCGCGAATGTGAGGCCCGGCGATTGGGCGACCGCGTCGGCAATGCGCCGCTTGAGGCCCTCCGCCTCCGCCGGGAACTCCGCCCGCCGTTCAGGATCCGTCTCGTCGTTCATCGCCCGTAGCCGCTCGCTGACTGCGAGGGCCGTCGCCGCGGCGTCGGTGCCAATCTCCCCGATCACGACGAGGGCCCGGTCGAGCACGATGGGGTAGCTCAGCGGGCAGATCGGGAACCGGTGCTCGTAGTGCCAGACGCTGAAGCTTCCCTCGGCCGCATCGAAGCTCAGTTTCAGGTCGCCCTTCTCCAGGGCGTCGCCATAGCGGTCGGCGAGGAAGGGGACCACGAGCTTGCGGTTGGCCCCGAGGCGCTCCCAGTCGATGTCGAAGGCCGTGGCGGCCTTCGACAGCTCGCCCCATTCCAGGACGGAAAGCCACCACGGGTTGTCGGCGCCGCCCACCCCCATGTGATTGGGAACGATGTCAAGGATCAATCCGAGGCCATGGGCGCGCAGCGCGTCGGAGAGCCGATAGAAACCCTCCTCGCCGCCGAGCTCGGGGTTGATGGCCGAGTGGTCGACGATGTCATAGCCATGGGTCGAGCCGGGGCGCGCCTTGTGGATCGGCGAGGCGTAGACGTGGCTGATGCCGAGCCGCGCAAGATAGGGCACGATCGCGGCTGCGTCGTCGAAGGTGAAGTCCTTGTGGAACTGCAGCCGGTAGGTGGCGCGCGGGGGCGGGGCGGCAAGCGGCGCGGGGTGGGGTCGAGAGCCGCGCCCCTCGGCGGCGAGCGCCGCCGCGATCTTGGCGAGGGGGCCGCCAGGAGCAGCGATGGCGGCAAGATCGGCTTCAAGCTTGCGCCGCCAGTTGGGATGCCCATCGCTGATGCCTGGCATGTTGGCCTGGTTCAGCTCTCCCAGCACATCCTCGTACTGGATCGCAGTCAGGGCAGAGGGTGTCCGTGCGAGATAGCGCACCACGGCCTCGAAAGGCGCCGTCTCCGGTGGCTCGGGCGAGGGGAGGAGCTTCTCCTCGTACAGGGCTTCGGCGAGCTGCCGGCGCTCGACCATGCGCTCGGCCCGCTCCCGCTCCGCCCGCTCGGCGTCGTAGATGCCGAGGGTCTGCCGCAGATCCGTGTCGAAGCCGCGCCACCAGCCGACGAAGGTCGGAAGGTCATGGGTGGTGAGCACCGCGAGCGCGTCGCGCGGATAAGCCGCGGGACGCTTGAAGCCCGTGGCATCGCGCTCGAAGGCGAGCACGCGATAGCTCATGATGCCGGAACGCATGATGGCATCGGAGAAGCCTTCAGGTCCCGTGCCGAGATCCTCGGCGATGACCACGCATTTCGACCGGTGGCTCTCCAGCCGGAGCACCGCGAGCATCGCCTCGAAGGGATAGTCCACATAGGCCCCTTCCGAAGGCGGCGCCCCGGGCGGAATGAGGAAGAGGCGGCGGAGCTGGAAGGCGTGGTCGATGCGGATCGCGCCGGCGTGGCGCATATTGGCCCGAACGAGCGCGCGGAAGGCGGCAAGCCCCTCGCGTTCGAGGGCGAGCGGGTCGAAGGGCGGCAGGCCCCAGTCCTGCCCCTTCGGACCCAGGAGGTCGGGCGGGGCCCCGATGGACAGACCGCGGCCGAAGCGTTCCGGCGTCGACCATACCTCTGAACCCCCGCGGTCGGCGCCGACCGCCAGATCGCGATAAAGGCCTATGCCCATGCCGGCGGCACGGGCCCGCTCACAGGCCTGCTGAAGCTGCGTATCGGCCAGCCATTGAAGCCAGGCATGGAAAGCGACGCGCTCCGCCTGCTCCCTGCGGAAGCGCCTCACCTCCGCCGAGGCCGCGCTGCGGAACGGCTCCGGCCAGTCGCCGACCCAGGCAGCGCCAAGCGCGCGGAAATGCTCCGACAGCGCCTCGAAGGCGGCATGCAGCTCGAGGGGCTCGGCAAGGCTCCGGCGGAAGCCCTCGAAGGCGGGGTCGCTCCGCGTGCGGAAGCCGGCCCACAGCGCCTCGAGGATCGGGCGCAGGACCGCCCACACCCCCGCATGATCGACGAAGGCCGCTTCGCGCAAAGCCGCGATTTGCCGTGCAGCCTTCTCGTAAAGTCGCGCGGCATCGCTGCCAGGGAAGCCCGGCACCGCGGTCGGGTCGATGTGCAGCGGCTCGAGGAACAGGCGCGAGGAGGGGGAGTAGGGCGAGATCTTGCTGCGGTCCGCGGCGAACAGCGCATGCACCGGGCTCAGGCCGAGGAAGGAGGCGCCGAGCGCGCCCGCATCCACCGCCGCTTGGCCTGCATCGGTGTAGGTCCCGATGCCGAGGTTGGCGGCCGAGCGCAGGCCATAGAGCTGAGCGGCGAGCCCCCAGTAACGGGCGTCCTGCAGGAGCTCGCGCGGCTGCCAGCAGCGCGGGGGCGCCGCGATGACGGTTGCATCGGCGCTGCGGCCGCTGCATTCGACGGAAAGCTTGTAATAGCCCGCGGCGAGAGGAGGAAGGGGGAGAGCGGCGCCGTCGCCCTGCGCGACCGCCTGGGCTCCGCCCTCGTTCGCACCACCGCTCTCGTCCTGGACGCGCCAGGCGACCGCTTCGCCGGGGGCAGCGCGCAGCGGCACCAACGCTTCCTGGTTGGCCAGCACCGGAACGAGGGGCGGAACGAGGCCGAGGCGCAGACGCTCGACCCGTGCAATGCTGTCGCGGCAATCGGCTTCCGTCTCGGTGGGAAGGCCGAAGCCCGCGAGGATCGCCTGCCGTGCCTCGACCGGCGAGATGACGGGCTGCCCAAAGGCGTCCGTGTAGCCAGGGGCAATGCCGACGAGCTCGGCAAGGCGGCCGATGAGAGCGTCGCGATGGCTCATGGATGCAAGGCCGTGAGGAACACACCGGACCAGGGTCGCAGGCGGACGAGGTCGGTTCCGATCTCGGCCGCAGCGCTGGCCCACAGCACTGCCGTCCCCGCGACGGGGCTGCGAACCTCGTCCTTGCCGAAATTGGCCGCGAAGCGGAGGAGGCCGCCGGCAAAGCGCCATTCTACCTCAAGGGCTCCCGGCGCAGGTTCGCTCCAGGAGGCACCCTCGAAAGCCGTCCGCGTCAGCGGCACGATCTGCTCCTGACGCAGGCGCAGGAGTCTTTGCACCTCCTCGCGAATGGTGGCGCCTGGTGGACGCGTCGCTTCCGTCCAGTCGAGGATCGAGCGCCGGAAGGTATCCTCGGCGGTCGGGTCTGGAATTTCGATCTGAGGATCCTCCCCGGCAAAGGCCCTGAAGCGCGCGAACTCCGCCCGCCGTCCTTCCCGCACCGCATCCGACAAGGCGGGCTCATCGGAGAAATCGACGAAGTAGAGGAAGGGGCTCGAGGCGGCCCACTCCTCGCCCATGAAGAACAGGGGTATCTGCGGCGACAGGAGGAGCCCGGCTCGGGCGAGCGCCAGTCGATCGGGAGGGGCAAGGTGGGAGAGGCGCTCGCCGAGGGCCCGGTTGCCGATCTGGTCGTGGTTCTGCAGGAACGCCACGAAGGCGGAAGGGGGAAGATGGGCGGACGGCTCACCCCTCGGCTCACCGCCCCGGTGTTGCGACGCCTCGCCCTGGTACGCGAAGCCTTCCGCAAGGCAGCGTCCGAGACGGGCGACGGGCAGGTCCGCATAATCCTCGTAATAGCCATCGTCCTCGCCCGTCAGGAGCGCGTGCCAGCAATGATGGACATCGTCGTTCCATTGCGCCGTGTAGAGGCGGGGCTGGCCGTCCTGGCGGGCGAGCCAGCGCGCTTCGTTGGCCTCGTTCTCGAGGACGAGATGCACCTGACGTTCGGGCAGGGCGCTCCGCACCCGCTCGGCGATCTCGGCGAGGATGTGGCGCTCGCCGTCGTCGAGGATGGCATGCACGGCGTCGAAACGAAGCCCGTCGAAATGAAATTCCTCGAGCCAATAGAGGGCGTTGTGAACGAAGAATTCGCGCACGGGACCGCCTTCGGCCCCGTCGAAGTTCATGCCATCTCCCCACGGCGTCTTGTGACGATCGGTGAAGAAGGACTTGGCATAGGCGTGGAGCAGGTTCCCCGACGGGCCGAAATGGTTGTAGACCACGTCTAGGAAGACCATGAGCCCGAGGCCGTGAGCCGTGTCGATGAGGCGTTTGAGCTCGTCAGGGGTGCCGTAGCTTGAGTCCGGAGCGAAGGGAAGGACGCCGTCATAGCCCCAGTTCCGCCGGCCGGGGAAATCGGCGAGCGGCATCAGCTCGATCGCCGTGACGCCGAGCTCGCGCAGGGTTTCGAGCTTTCGGGCGAGGGCCGCATAGGTTCCTTCGGTCGTCGCCGTGCCCACATGGACTTCGTAGAGGACGGCCTCTTCCCAGGGACGCCCCGACCAGCCCGCGTCCTGCCATTCATAAGCTGCCGGGTCGACGACGACACTCGGCCCGGTGACGTCCTCAGGCTGGAAGCGCGAGGCGGGGTCCGGTACGAGAAGATCCCCGTCGATCTCATAGCGGTAGCGGGCGCCCGGCCTCACGCGAGGAAGGGTCAGCCGGCGCCAACCAGCGCCATGCTCCGGCATGGGATAGCTCTCGCCCTCCACGACCAGCCGCACCTCGCGCGCCGTGGGGCTCCAAAGAGAGAAGCGCACACCCTCCTCGGTGAGCTCGGCGCCGAACGGCATCGCATGCGCACGCCGCATCAGTGGTGCCTCCCCCCAACGCCCGCGAATTGGAACAGCGCAAGCGAACGGCCCTCCAGCCGAAATGTTCCGCCGGCGCTGAGGATGTGAGGGGCCCCACGCACGAGGCCCTCGGGCAGGCGGGAGTCGAAGATCTGCGCCCATCGTCCCGGCGGATGCCGGGCGAGGTGGAAGTCGACGGGCTCGGGGGCGCCATTGAGGAGAATCAAGAAACGTTCGCCGTCCTTGGCGTCGTTGCCGAGCTGCATGCCGAGCGTCCGCCGCATGCCGTCGCCCCAGTCCTCGGTCGTCATCTCGCGCCCCTCGGGGGCGAGCCAGTACACGTCCTTCAGTCCGTTCTCAGGGACGATGCGGCCGGTCAGGAAATCCCGGCGCCGGAAGGCATCGAAGCGCTTGCGCAGGCTGATCAGCGCACGCACGGCGGAAAGGAGCTCCGGGTCGCGCTCTGCCGACCAGTCAAGCCAGCTCGTCTCGTTGTCCTGGCAATAGGCGTTGTTGTTGCCGCCCTGCGTGCGGGACATCTCGTCGCCCATGAGCAGCATGGGCACCCCTTGCGACAAGAGGACGGTAGCGAGGATGTTGCGCTTCTGACGCGCCCTGAGCGCCAGGATTTCCGGATCGTCCGTCGGCCCCTCGACGCCGCAGTTCCAGGACAGGTTGTGGCTGTGGCCGTCCTGGTTGTTCTCGCCGTTCGCCTCGTTGTGGCGTTCGTTGTAGCTGACGAGGTCTTCGAGCGTGAAGCCGTCATGGGCGCAGGCGAAGTTGACGGAAGCCCAGGGCTGGCGCCCGGACGGCTCGAAGATCTCGCGCGAGCCCGTCATCACCTGGGCGAGCTTCGGAAGTTGCCCGGGATCTCCCCGCCAGAAGGCGCGGATGGTGTCGCGGAACTGGTCGTTCCACTCGCTCCAGCCCACCGGGAAGCCGCCGACCCGGTAACCGCCATGGCCCACGTCCCAGGGTTCGGCGATGAGCTTGACGCGGCTCAACACCGGGTCCTGCAGGCAGGCTTGGAGGAAGGCAGCGCGGTGGTTGAAGTCGAAAGGGTCGCGCGCCAGCGTCGAGGCAAGGTCGAAGCGGAAGCCGTCCACATGGTAGGCCTCGACCCAGTGGCGAAGCGAGTCGAGCACCATCTGCAACACGCGCGGATGGCTGAGGTTGAGGGTGTTGCCGGTGCCGGTCGAGTCCCAGGAGTGGCGCGGGTTCTCAGGCGAAAGCTTGTAGTAGACCGCGTTGTCGATTCCGCGGAAGGAGAGCGTCGGCCCGAGCTCGCTGCCCTCGCAGGTGTGGTTGTAGACGACGTCGAGAATGACCTCGATGCCGGCGTCATGGAGGGCGCGGATCGCACTCTTGAGCCCGGCAACGCCCGCCTCGCCGAGGTAGCGCGGCTCGGGCGCGAAATAGGCGAGCGTCGAGTAGCCCCAATAGTTGCGCAGGCCCTTCTCGACGAGGAACCGGTCGTCGACGAAGGCGTGAATCGGCAGGAGCTCCACGGCCGTGATGCCGAGCTTGACGAGATGGTCGATCACCGCAGGGTGTCCGAGCGCCTCATAGGTGCCGCGCAGCGGCTGCGGGATGTCGGGGTGGAGCTCGGTCAAGCCCTTCACATGCGCCTCATAGATGACCGTGTCGCCCCAGCTCTTGCGCGGCGCACGGTCGTCTCCCCAGTTGTGACTTGAATCCTCGACCACGCATTTCGGCATCATCGGGGCACTGTCGCGCCGGTCGGGCGTGAGGTCGCCGCGGTGGGCGCCCATGCGGTAGCCGAAGAGGGCATCGTGCCACCGGAGCCTGCCGAAGAGTTGACGGGCGTAAGGGTCGATGAGGAGCTTGTGCGGATTGAAGCGGTGACCGTGCCTGGGGTCGTAAGGGCCATGGACACGGTAAGCATAGAGCTGTCCCGGCGCCAAACCCTCCACATACACATGCCAGACCTGGTCGGTGCGGCGAGGCAGGGCAATGCGGCTCGTCTCGCGCCGTCCCTGCGGATCAAACAAGCACAGCTCCACCCGTGTGGCGTTGGCGGAAAAGAGGGCGAAGTTCACGCCCTTGCCGTCGAAGGTTGCGCCGAGCGGCACGGGGCTGCCGTCGTCGATTCGGAAGATCTTCATGCGCGAGGTGAGGTTGGGGGCCGAGGGAACGACGTGGAATGTAACGCACGGTCCCGCTTGTTCGTTTCCACCCAAAACGCAACCGACGGATGCAGCCTTGCGGCGCCGCCATCCCAAACAGCTCCGCGGGGGGGGCCGCCTCCGGCGGGAGTGGCGCGGAGCGACCGATCCGGAGATGGAGGCGGATTGGAAGGACCGACGGGGCGCTGTTCCCTCCATCCTTCATCCCGGCCTGCCGTCGCAGGCATCCAGGACAGGGCGGCGCGATGGATTTATCCAGCTTGGATCCGTGCTCTTGCGTCCGCGCGCCTCGCGCGCCGTCGGCGCCCACGCGGACCCGTCGGCTCGCCCATCGCCGCAGGATCGAGGCGTTGCTGACAGGCGGCCATCTTGGCCCAGGGATCCGCTCGCAGCTCGTTGAGCCGCATGGGCACCGTCGCCATGGTGAAGCGCGACGGATCGAGCGACGGCGTCAGCTCCTCCCACGCGACCGGCGTCGCCACCGGAGCGCCGGGACGCGAGCGGGTGGAGTAGGGGGCGATCGCCGTCGAGGTCGGATCGTTGCGCAGATAATCGATGAAGATGCGCCCGCGCCGTTCGGCCTTGGCGATGCGGGTGAGGTAGCGTTCGGGCGTTGCCGCCGCCATCCGTTCCGCAAAGGCCTTGGCGAAGCTCTTCACCTCTGGCCAGGCATGACGGCGGGCGATTGGCACGATCACGTGCACGCCCTTGCCGCCTGTCGTCTTGACGAAGCTCGCCAGCCCGAGCCGCTCCAGTTCGGCGCGCAGCTCATGCGCCGCGCTGGCGACATCGGCGAAACCGAGGCCCTCGCCTGGATCAAGATCGAAGATCACCCTGTCTGGACGGTCGGGGCGGTCGATGCGCGCGCCCCAAGGGTGGATCTCGAGCACACCCATCTGCACCAGGGCAAGGAGCCCCGCTTGGTCCTTGAGGAAGAGGTAGGCGCCGGAATCCTCGAATCCTGGGATGTCCACCTGCCCGAGCTCCGGAGGGATGCCGGAGCCTGCATGGCGCTGATAGAAGCACTTGCGTTGCCGCCCCGTGGGGCAGCGGACCAGCGTGATCGGTCGCCCTGCCACATGGGGAAGGATCCAATCGGAGACGGCCAGATAGTAATCGGCCAGCTGCCGCTTGGTGATGCCTTGCTCCGGATAGAGCACCTTGCCGGGGCTCGTCAGCCGCACCCCAGCGATCTCGATCTCTGTGCTGGCGGGCGGCATGTCAGCGCTCCATGACAGCCCTGAGGAGCTTCGAGGGACGCGCCTCCTCCTGCAATTGCGCGAAGGTGCATTGGCGCGGCGCCTTGTCGGGTCGCCAGCGCAGGAGCGTCGTTCCGTGGCGGAAACGGTCGCCCGAGACGTGGTCATAGCGCACTTCGACCACGAGCTTGGGCTTGAGGGGTTGCCATTCGCTGCTGCGTTCCGTGGTCCAGCGGCTTGGGCCTCCAGGCGCCCTCCCGGTAAAGCCGGGCGGAGCCACGAGAGCCTCGAGGCGTTTCGTCAGGGCCGCGCGCTCGGCTCGCGGGATCGTCGAGGTGAAGCCCACATGGTCGAGCTCGCCTCTCTCATTATAGAGGCCAAGAAGCAGTGAGCCGACCTGGCGTCCGCCATTCTCATAGCGGAACCCGCCGACGACGCAGTCGGCCGTGCGCAGCCGCTTCACCTTCAGCATGGCACGCTCGCCCGACTCATATCGGCCGTCGACGCGCTTGGCGATAACGCCATCAAGCGCGCCGCCCGCTTTCACGAGCCATCGCTGCGCCTCTGCTCTCTGGCGCGTGAAGGGCGACAGGCGCAACGCGGTCTCGCCCTTGATGCCGGCGAAGAAGCCTTCGAGAGATTCGCGCCGTTCCTTCAGGGAGCGCTCGAGCAGCGACTCGCCGTCAGGCGTCGCAAGCATATCAAAGAGGATGAAGATGGCCGGTGTCTCCCCGGCAAGCTTCCGGATGCGGCTTTCTGCCGGGTGGAGCCGCATCTGCAGGGCATCGAAGGACAGCGTATTGCCCTGAGGGATCGCAAGCTCCCCGTCGAGGACGAACTGCTCCTGCGGCAGGGCACGAAGCTCTTGCACGATTTCGGGGAAGTACCGCCCGAGAGGCTTGCCCGACTTGGCACGGAGTTCCACATCCTCGCCGGACCTGAAGGCAAGGCAGCGGAATCCGTCCCATTTCGGCTCGAACTGCCAGCCCGACCCGCCGGGCAGTTCGTCGACGAGGCGCGCTTCCATCGGCGACACCCCCACCGGGACGGGGAGGCCGCGCAGCGCTCGCCTCGCTTCACCGGACGAGCGGCTGGCGTGATGCCTTGTGCTGGGGAGAGGCATACGCTTCACACACGCAACATGGGACCACTGCGCAAGGCCGACCCTCCGCCCGCGGTCCACGACGGACTCAACGCAAGCGATCCGGACCTGTTCCTCGCGCAGGAAACCTCGAGCGCTGGCGAAGCATTCGTCCTTTCTTTCGACGGCTGCATTGGGCCGCCGTTTCCGGTATCCTGGCCGTTGCGGTCCTGAGCGTTCCATTCTGTTTTGCCCCGCAGGATCGCGGGGCGGAGCCATGTGAGGATTGACCATTGCCGATTTTCTCCCGACCGCTCCTGCGCAGGCGGAGCTGGGTCCTTCAGGGCCTTGGCGCAGGGGTTCTTGCCCTCATCCTGCAGGCGCCGGCGACCGCCGCCGGGCCAGGGGCGGAGCTGGAAGCGGTCTTGTCGCGTCTGCCGCTGCCGCCCGCCGTGGAGCCGCCCACCGAAACCGCGCTCAAGGCCCAGATGCGCGCCAACTTCCCGCGCGGCCGCTCTCTTTACCTTGCGCGCGTCAGGCAGGAGGCCGAACGGCAGGGGCTTCCGCCGGAGGTGGCGGACGCCGTCGCTCACGTGGAGAGCGCCTACGATCCGAATGCGGTGGGGGCGGATGGGGAGGTCGGGCTCATGCAGGTGCTGCCCTCGACCGCCCTCATGCTGGGATTCAGCGGGCCGCTAAGCCGGTTGCACGACCCGGAGACGAACATTCGCTTTGGTGTCACGTATCTTGCGCAGGCTTGGCGCCTCACGGGTGGCCGGCTCTGCGAGACCCTCGTCAAGTATCGCGCCGGACATGGAGAGACGAGGATCACGCCCCGGTCCGTCACTTATTGCCTGCGGGCGAAAGACCATCTGGCGACAATCGGCTCGCCCCTCGCGAATGCGCCGATGCCGGTTGCGGTGGCCTCCGCCGAGGCGGCGATGCCGTTGCCGCGCCTGGCGGCACGCCGCGGACGGGTCGTGCGGGCACGTCCCATCGTGAGCCGCGCCCGCTGGGCCGAGCACGAGCGCCGCATCAAGGCGATCGAGGCGAAGGTGACGTCTGCCAGCCTCACCATCATGCGCTGAGAGCCCCGGCGGCTCTAAGCGACACGCTGCATCCGACGGGGATGCTGCAACAGGTCGGCAAGCTCGCTTGCCGGGCGGGGCTGGCTGAACAGGTAGCCCTGAACTTCCGTGCAGCCTTGTTCGCGCACCTGGCGGAGCTGATCCACGGTCTCGACTCCTTCGGCCGTGGTCACCATGCCGAGACTCGCGCCGAGGCTTGCCACGGCCCGGACGATGGCCATGCAGTCGCTCTTCTCCGCAAGCTCGCTGACGAAGGAGCGATCGATCTTGATCTTGTCGAAGGGGAAGCTGCGCAGATAGCTCAGGCTCGAATAGCCGGTGCCGAAATCGTCCATGGCGATGCGCACGCCAAGCCCGCGAAGCTGGTGGAGCGTGGCGAGGGTCGCCTCGTTGTCCTGCAGAAGCACCGACTCCGTGATCTCGAGCTCGAGCCGCTGCGGGGCGAGACCCGTGGTGTCGAGGGCCGAGACCACGGTGTGCACCAAGGTGCGGCTCCTGAACTGGGCCGGCGACAGGTTGACGGCCACCTTGACGGGTCTTGGCCAGCGCGCCGCCTCCGCACAAGCCTGGCGCACGACCCACTCGCCGAGCGGCACGATCAGACCGATCTCCTCAGCAAGCGGCACGAAGTCGGAGGGTGGAATCATGCCCCGCGTGGGATGGCGCCAGCGCAGGAGAGCTTCGAAGCCGTTCACTTCCTCCGTCTGGACGTCGACGAGGGCTTGGTAGAAGAGCTCGAACTCGTCCTGGGTGAGCGCCTTGCGCAGGTCGAGCTCGAGGGCGCGCCGGCGCTGCAGGCGCGCGTCCATCTCCGGCTCGAAGTAGCGGAAGGTGCCGCGGCCATCCGTCTTGGCGCGATAGAGCGCCATGTCGGCGTTCTTGAGGAGCGTGTCGGCGTTGACGCCATCCGTCGGCGCGAAGGCAATGCCGATGCTAGCCCCGATCACGACCTGGTGCCCGTCGAGGTCATAGGGCTTGCTTAAGGTGTCGATGAGACGGTGCGCCAGGCGGCCTGCCTGCTCCGGGCGATCAAGCCCCGGCTGCAGGATGGCGAACTCGTCGCCGCCGAGACGTGCCACGGTATCGGTCTCGCGAACGCAGCCGATGAGGCGCTCGGTGACGGCGCACAGTAGCGCGTCCCCGACCGGGTGGCCAAGGGTGTCGTTGACGGCCTTGAAGTGGTCGAGGTCGAGGCAGAGCGTCGCCATGCTTTCGCCTCGCCTGACCCGCGCCAGGGCATCCTCCATCTTTTCGCGCAAATGCGTCCGGTTCGGCAAACCGGTCAGGGCGTCATGGCGCGCCATATGGGCGATCCGGGCCTCGGCCGCGATCGACTCGGTGACGTCCTCATGGGTCGCGACCCACCCGCCGCTCGGCAATGGCTGATGACTGATCTGGATCGTGCGGCCGTCGACCAGCGGTAGCCGGTAGCTTGCGGCCTTGCCCGCCCTAGCGCCTGCCACACTGGCTTCGTACGGACCATTTGGTTCGCGGGGGCTGTGCCCGGACCGTGCCCGGTGTTCGATGATGGCGGAAAGCGGGGTTCCCTCCTGCGTCAGCTCCTCCGGGAGCCCGTACATGGCAGCATAAGGCGCGTTGCAGACGATCAGCCGCGCCTCCTGGTCGAACATGCACAAGCCCTGACGCATGTTGTTGAGGGCCGCCGTGAAAAGCATGTTCTGATGGTCAAGCTCTTCCTCCCGCTGCCGGAGAAGCTTCAAGTGCCGCTGCAACTCTGCGTTCACCATTCGGAACGCCTTGTTGAGGGCGTTGAGCTCGGCGCGCGTGCGGCGCTGGGCCGCTTCCGCATGCCATTTCGCGGCGAGCGCCGTGCCAAGCCCCTCGACCTCCGCTCGATCGAAGGGCCTTCGCAGGAGGAAAGCGCGGTCGTAGCGCCGATCCGGCGGCGCCTCTGCATCCGTGATGACGGCGAGGATGAGATGAGGGTCGAGGGCAGCCAGCGCCTTTACCGCCGGGGTCGGGTCGTTTCGTGGCAGAAGTCGCGCCGAGATCAAAGCGGCCTGGAAGGGCGCCGCGGCATCCCGGGCGTCGCTGAGCACTCCCAAAGCCTCCTCGACGGACCGGCAGGACACGATGTCAAGCACGGGGGCGGGCTCGTCATCATATGTCGGGCTCATCCGGATGGCGCGGGCAAGAAGGCGCCGATATGCCTTCAGATACGAGGCGTCCTCGTCTGCGACGAGCACGCGGTAGGCCTGCCTCGCCATCGTCTGCATTCCCCCCAAGCGAAATGCGTCCGCGCTGCAACTTTGAAGCGCGGTTCGCCCCAGTCTGTCGCCCGCCGGCTAACGCTGCGTTAACCCGGGGCGCGCGCCACCCGCGGATCGCGCCCCGCAGATTCGTCCCCCCTTTGCGATGGTTGGCACGGAAGCCACACGTCAGCGCCAGGACGCGCCGCGCAGCGCGAGCATCACGAACGTTGCAGCGCCGCTGAGCCGCGATAGGCTGTGCCGGGCCTGACGCCTCTTTGGCTCACGGCGCCTCATGATCGCGCGTCCTTGGAGCATTGCATGGGCCCCTATGTGCTTGCCATCGACCAGGGCACCACCTCGACCCGCGCCATCCTGTTTGATGCCGATGGCGCGAGCGCGGCGATCGCCCAGCGGGAGTTCGCCCAGCACTACCCCGCCTCCGGCTGGGTCGAGCATGAGCCGGATGATCTGTGGAATACGACCCTGGCCACCTGCCGCGAGGCGATGGCGCGGGCGGGCGCCCGGGCCGGGGACATCGCTGCCATCGGCATCACCAATCAGCGCGAGACGGCCGTAATCTGGGACCGGGCCACCGGCGCGCCCGTGCATCGGGCGATCGTCTGGCAGGACCGCCGCACCGCGGATCTGTGCGCCCGCCTCAAAGAGGAGGGTTGTGAGGAGACGGTGACGGCCAAGACCGGGCTCCTTCTCGATCCCTACTTCTCGGGGACGAAGATCGCCTGGATCCTCGACAATGTGCCGGGCGCGCGCAGGCGGGCGGAGCGCGGCGAGCTCGCCTTCGGCACCATCGATTCCTACCTGCTCTGGCGCTTGACGGGCGGCGCTGTCCACGCGACCGATGCGACCAATGCCTCGCGCACCTTGCTCTTCGACATCCACAGGGGCTCATGGGATGAGGACCTGCTGAAGCTCTTCGACATTCCCTACGCCCTGCTCCCCGAGGTGCGCGACTGTTCTGGCCGCTTCGGCTCGTCGCTCCCGGAGCTGTTGGGAGGAGCGGTCGGCATTTGCGGGATGGCCGGGGACCAGCAGGCGGCGACGGTGGGCCAAGCCTGCTTTCAGCCCGGCATGGTCAAGTCAACCTACGGCACCGGCTGCTTCGCCCTTCTCAATACCGGCGACCGCCCGGTCCGATCACGCAACAAGCTTCTCACCACCATCGCCTACCAGTTCGCCGGGCGACGCGCCTACGCACTCGAGGGCTCGATCTTCGTCGCCGGGGCCGCGGTGCAATGGCTGCGAGACGGGCTCAAGCTCGTGGCGAGTGCCGCCGAGACCGGATCCCTCGCCAACGACGCCGATCCGACGCAGGACGTCTATCTGGTGCCGGCCTTCGTGGGTTTGGGTGCGCCGTACTGGGAGCCGGACGTGCGCGGAGCCCTGTTCGGTCTCACGCGCAACACGGGGCCGAAGGAGCTCGCGCGGGCGGCGCTCGAGAGCGTATGCTTCCAGACGGCCGATCTGCTTGCGGCCATGCGCGAGGACTGGCCGCAGGCGGAGGGGGCGGAAACGGTGCTCAGGGTCGATGGCGGCATGGCGGCCTCCGACTGGACCATGCAGCGCCTCGCGGACATCCTCGCAGCGCCCGTGGACCGACCCGAGATCATGGAGACGACCGCCCTTGGCGCTGCCTATCTCGCTGGCTTTGCGGCAGGGGTCTATCCCGCGCCCGAGCGCTTCGCCGATCATTGGCGCCTCGAGCGCCGCTTCGCGCCGATGATGGCTGCGGACGAGCGCTCACGTCGGCTCGAAGGTTGGCGCCGGTCGGTCCGCGCTCTTCTGAACCGTTGAGAGTGAGATGGCCATGAGCTCCGAGCTGTTGCAGTGTTCCGTTCAAAGCGGCGTCGCCGTCCTGACCCTCAACAATCCGCCCCTCAATCTCGTCACCTTGGAGCTCACGCGGCAGCTCAACGAATGCGTGGCGCGGCTCGCGGACGAGGATGGCGTGCGCGTCCTTGTCCTTACTGGGTCCGGGTCGAAGGCCTTTTGCGTGGGATCGGACATCAAGGAATTCCCGGCAATGATGGCGGCGGGCGCTGTCGTCCCGAAGAAGCTGGCTCTCGAGAACGAAGCCTTCAGCCGTGTCGACGACTTCCCGAAGCCCACGATCGCCGCCCTCAATGGGCTTGCCTATGGCGGCGGGCTGGAGCTTGCGGTGGCATGCGACCTCATCGTGGCGGAGGAGGGAGATACGGTAGCCTTGCCGGAAACCAAGCTCGGTGTGTTTCCCGGCAGCGGCGGCACCGTCCGTGTGACCCGCCGGATCGGGGAGGGGCGCGCGAAGGAAATGATGTTCTTCGGCGATCCGGTGCCAGTGGAAACGGCCCACGCCTGGGGCCTCGTCAACCGGGTGGTGCCGAAAGGAATGGCGCTCGCCACCGCCCGCGACATGGCGCATCGCCTCGCCGCGCAGCCGAGCCTTGCCCTCAAGCATTGCAAGCGGCTCATCGACATGTCGTTCGACGTTCCGGAGGAGACGGCAATCGAGGCGTCGCTGGCCATGAGCGACGAGGTTTTCTCAAGCCTTGACTGCGCCGAGGGCGTGCGCGCGTTCTTCGCCAAGGAGCCGCCGCGCTTCGACCGAAGCTGAAGCGCCGCCTGGATCGCGCTGAGACTCTCAGCGGTGGCGCTCGCTTGTGGGCCGGAAGCGGCCGATGCTAGCCTCATCGCAGCCGGAGCGGTCCTGAAGCGCTCCACGGTGCCAGGGGCCCGCATGCTCGATCTGTTGCAAGGCATTCGCGTCGTCAGCTTCAACCACTTCCTGCTCGGTCCCATGGGAATCCAGGCGCTCGGCGATCTTGGCGCCGACGTCATTGCCGTCGAGACGCCAGAGGGCGGGTGGCAGCGCCATTGGAGCAGCGGCGACCTGTGGTGCGATGGCCAGAGCATGCTTCAGCTCTGCGCCAACCGGAACAAGCGCAACGTCGCCATCGATCTCAAGTCGCCAAAAGGACGGGAGGTCGCCCTCAAGCTCGTCGACACCGCCGACGTGGTCGCTGAGAACTTCCGCCCTGGCGTGATGGAAAAACTCGGCCTCGGCTATGAGGAGCTGAAGCGGCGCCGGCCAGGCCTGATCTACGCCTCGGCCTCCGGTTACGGCCCGAGCGGGCCTTACGTGGAGCGCCCGGGCCAGGACCTGCTCGCCCAGGCCCTTTTCGGGATGATGGCGATCACGGGGCAGGCGCAGACCGGGCCGCGGCCGGCGGGCGTCTCGGTCATCGATCATCACGGGGCGGCGCTGTTTGCGCTGGGAATCCTCGCCGCGCTTGTCCGCCGTGGACGCACGGGGCAGGGCTGCCGGGTCGACGCAAGCCTCATGCAGGCCGCGCTCGATCTTCAAGCGGAGTCCCTCGTCGCCTGGCTGAACGCGCCGGAGCGGCCGCAGCGCATCCATGCGCACAAGCATGTCGCCGGCTGGTACTACGGCGCGCCATATGGCGTGTATGCGACGCAGGACGGCCATATCGCCATCTCGCTCTGCCCCCTGAAGACCCTGGCGCAGGCCATCGAGGAGCCGCGGCTTGCCGCTTTCGACGAGGCGGATTCCTTCAAGCGGCAGGACGAGATCGGCGACGTCATCGCGGCACGACTTGCGATGCGCGGCACGGCCGAATGGATCGAGCGCCTGGAGGAAGCGAGGATCTGGCACGCCAAGGTCCAGGACTATACCGCCATTGAAGCCGACCCGCAGGTGAGGCACATGGGGTCGCTCGTCACGGTGCCGGGTGCAGGTGAGACAGGCGCGCCGGTCACCCTCGTCAACCATCCATTGCGCTACGACGGGCAGGCGGCGGAGATACGCCTGCCGCCCCAGCCCCTTGGCGCCCAGACGGGGGAGGTGCTGCGCGAACTGGGGTTCAGCGATGCCGAAATCATCGCGCTCGCGGAGGAAGACGTGATCCGGGTAGGTCCGCCTCCGGCCCGAGCAAGGCAGGGGTGAAGCATCCTTGAACGATCGCGACCGACAAAGGGCTATTCCCTGAGCCCCGGCCCATGGCCGTCCGCGGGGCCTCACTCCGGAGCGCGCCATGCGGATAATGGCTTCAACTATCCCGCCGCCCGCTCCCTTGAATGGGCAAGGTTCGAGCCTCAGATCGACAGCGAAGCAGGTTCAACGCTTGGCCGGCAAGATGGACGTGTCGCGGTTCCTGATCGGATTGGGGCTGGTGATCCTTATGGCGGGATTGCTCTGGCCGTTCCTGGAGAGACTCGGGTTGGGGCGTCTTCCCGGCGACATCATGGTTCGTCGCGAGGGCTTCACCTTCTACTTCCCGATCGTCACGTCGCTTCTCATAAGCCTCATCCTCAGCCTCCTGTTTTGGTTCTTGAGGCGTTGAACGGCCCTGCCTGCCGCTCGTCGGGCCCCGCCCTCGGTCGGATCGCGCTTGCGATCGACGCCGGAAGGCGGAGCCGCCGGCGTCGTCTTGCTCGTCAGGCCGCCACCTGGGGCGACTGCCGGATCATCCACAGCTCGACTGCGGCTAAGACCGCGACGACCAGGCCCACGGCGAGATGCGTCCACATGGCGTAGGTGACGCCGGCAAAGCCGAGGAACCACGGCGAGGCGGCCACCCACAGGCCGAGGATGAGGTTGATCCATTCCTCCCACTCGCGCAGCTCGACCACCGCGGCGATGGCAAGGCCAGCGATCAAGAGGCTGCTGATCCAGGCGTTCCAGGACGCCGTCTTCTCGCCAGAGAAGCCGAGCAGCCACGGTGCGAAGAACAGGAACGCTGCGGCCACCGCATTGATGATGTTGATGGCCGTGAGTTCACTGCGCTGCTTCAGTCCATTCATGGTCGACCTCCTTTCTCAAGCAAGGTTGCTCCATTCGCCCCTTGATGGGGCGTTTCCCAGCCGGACCGCCCCGTCTGCGGCGACAGTCTGGCCGGGAACTCGGTCGCGGCCGATGCAGCCGCGCAAAACCCATGTGTACTGCCGGTACGGCGTGGCGGGGCGGGACGGGCCGCTGCCTGCCGCGGCGCCATGACGAGCAAGGTCGTGCGCTGCGCCTCGTCGAGGGCCGCGAGCGCCGCCTTGACCTCGTCGAGCCGCGACGGCTCGCCCTGCGCCATGGCCTCATCGGCAGCAACCTCGAGCAGCCAGGCATCCCACGCCCACCGCCGCAAGACCTCACGCTTCTCGTCGAGCGAGAGGCTCGGATCGTGGACCACCTCCGCCGGCGAGGCGAAGACCGCGGCCGGGTTGACGAGGGCCCGATCGAGATCCGGGCGGCGCCCGATGGCAGCAAGCCCGTAGCGCGCATCCATCCAGCCGAGCGCCATCGCCGTCGCATAGAGCTGTCCAGCCGCGGCGCGCTCCTGCGCCGCCTGCTCCGCCTTCCGACGGGCCTCCGCCCGCTCCGCCGGCTCTTTCACGATGCGGTACGCCAATCCCTGCCGCTCGGCGTAGGCGACCGCCGCATCGAGGGTGTCGAAAGCGAGCTCCACTTGTGTGGCGAGCGTGTCGTCGCCACCGGTCCAGCCCATGAGAGGCTCGATGGCAGGCGGCGTGCGCCGTTCAAAGCGCAGCAGCCACTGGCCGGTTCGCGCCGTCCCCGATGTCGTCACCGGGCGCTCCCGGCGGATGATGCGCGCCTCAACGCCCTCCGGCCATACCGAACGTCCGAATGCGAGGACAGGGCTGGCCCGGTGCGCCACTGCGGGAATACCTATGGCCTGTGTCATTGCCGTCCTCCGCGCAAGGGTGCGAACGTCGCCCATGGGCGTCGCCTGCCCGGGCCGCGCCCGCCGCGGATGCTGGAGATAGCCGACAGGTATTCGCCTGCCGCCTCGGGATCGAACTCGGACAAGGCATCGAGCACTGCGTCCATCCGCGTCTTCGGCGCGAGCTCCGGCGCGGCCTTGGATGCGATCTGCTCGGCGACGAGTTCGTCGCGGGCCCAGGACAGGAGAATGGTCCGCTTCTCCTGGTCGGTGAACCAGGGGTGGTGGACGACCTCCTGCGGATCCTGGAAGACATTGGCGGGAGCCACAAGCGCCTCGACGAACGAACGTTCGGAGACGCCGGGGCTGTCGATGGCCGCCATGGGCCGAACCTGCGCCGCAGAGTCGGTATGGATCCGTTCCATCGCCCATCTCCGCTCCTTCCACCGCCGAAGGTGCTCCGGGCGGCACGGATCATCGTACCGCCGGAGTCTTCGTGCCGCTCAGCCCTCGTGCCTCAGGCCTCCTTCCCGTTGATCGGGATGCGCTTGGCCTTTTCCTGCGCCTTCGGGGATCTCGGCAGGGTGACGGTGAGCACGCCGTTCTTGAACGACGCCTCGGCCCTGTCCTCATCCACCTCGAAGGGCAGAGGAATGACGCGTTCGAAGCGGCCATAGTAGCGCTCGCTGAAGCGGCGCTCCCGGTCCTCGGTCTCGGCCTTCTTCTCACCGCGGATGGTCAAGACGTCCTGGTCGAGGAGCACCTCGACGTCCTTCTCCTCCATTCCCGGCAGTTCGGCCGTGACCGTCACCTCCTTGTCGGACGGGACGATCTCGATGCTCGGCCACGTTCCGCGCCCGAACACGCTCGGGGCGCCGAAGCGGCTGAACACGTCATCGAACAGCCGGTTCATCTCGCGATGAAGGGTCAGGAACGGATCGCCCTCATCGCTGCGGAAGACGCTCGGGACCGAGGATCTGGCGTCCCGGCTCCACGGAATGAGATCTCGAAGTGCCATCGTTCTTCCCTCCTTTCTTTCCCTTGAGTCAGGCGCGCGTTCCTGCCCCGCGGGCTCGAGGCCCGCGGGCCGGACATGCCGTCCGAGCGGGTCACGCGGCCTTGGCCTGCTCGACCTGCTTGGGCTGCCCGATCTGCGCGATCGGCGTCGTGCCCGAGCCGGCGGCGATCTCGATCCTGCGCGGCTTCATCTCTTCGGGAATTTCCCGCACGAGCTCGATCGTGAGCAGGCCGTTTTCGAGGCTCGCGCCTTTCACGTTCACGTACTCGGCGAGATTGAAGGTGAGCCGGAACGCCCTGGACGCGATGCCGCGATGCAGGACCTGGACGCCTTCAGGCTCGGGATGTTTGCGGCCCGAGACCACGAGCACGTCCTCCTGCTGGACGAGCTCGATCTCCTCCGGGGAGAAGCCGGCGACCGCCATCACGATGCGGTACTGGTCCTCGCCCATCTTCTCGATGTTGTAGGGCGGCCAGTTGGTCATCGGCTCGACCCGGGCGGCTTGATCGAGCATGTCGAACAGCCGGTCGAACCCGACCATGGAGCGATAGAGAGGAGAGAGATCATGCCTCATAGCCACATCCTCCTTTGAGCAACGTGGATACGAGGGCGCCGGACACCTCTTGGCGCCCGTCGGGCCAAGCTCAAAGAGCCTTGGCTGTAGAAGGACTTAGGATTCGTCGCGGCGCTTTCAAGGGGGGCGCACGGGCTTGAGTGGCCGTGCTCCCTTGCCACGCGAAGGCAGGCTCTCCAAGATGCCGCCGGCAAGCCGCAGCGGGATCCCCCTCGCCACTGCGGGGAGCCGGGGGAGCGCGGGATGGATGCCTTCTATGTGAAGATCGGCGACCGGGTGACCTTCGCCAAGACCGTCGGCGAGTCCGACGTCTACCTCTTCGCCGGCATCACGGGAGACTTCGCCGTCAACCACGTCAACGAGCAGTATATGACGCGCTCCCGGTACGGGCGGCGCATCGCCCATGGGGCGCTCCTCGTCGGCTTCATGTCGACTTGCTCGACGATGATGGTCGAGCGCAGCGGAGGGCTGTCGGGCGAGGAGACGCCGGTGTCGCTCGGCTACGACCGCATCCGCTTCCTGGGGCCAGTGTTCATCGGCGATACCGTGACACTCACCTACACCATCGCGTCGGTCGATCCGGGAAAGCGTGAGTCGGTTGCCGATATTCAGGTCGTCAACCAGAGCGGCGAGCTCGTCGCGGTAGCGCAGCACAAGATGCGCTGGGTGAGGAACCGCGCCGAGCCGTGAACTGGGACCGCCGACGCATTGTTCTTGATCTGTTCATGTGAGGACAGCAAACTGGCCGTCCTGGCGATTTAAGAGAGGATGCGATGGCAATAGGGAGCGGCCGTCCGGTCGATCGGCATGTTTCGGTGAAGCTGTTCGTCCGCTATGGCGATGAGGAGCGCGCGATGTCCTTCTACCGCGCCGCGCTCGACGCCGTGGTCGTCAGGCGCCACGCCCTGGCCGACGGTGCCCTGTGTGGCGCGGATCTGCGCATCGGCGATTCCGTGATCTCCGTTGCCGGCGCCAATCCACATCGCGACGCCGATCCGCTGCAAGGCGGGCCCTGCTCGCCCCATGTGCTCGGCACGACCGCAACTCTTCTCCACCTTTATGTCGACGATGTCGAGGCGACGATAGCACGTGCCGTGAGAGCCGGCGCTACCCTGCGCAACCCGATCGAGACGACGGCCGCAGGGGAACGGACAGGTGTCTTCGTCGACCCCTTCGGCCATATCTGGGCCGTCACCACGCCTTCCGAGGACTCCGACCAGCTCGACGCCGCACGCTCCACCTCGGTCCCGGAAGCCTGGAGCGATGCCTCGTCGGGGTGGGAGGCTGGGCCGGGCGCAGTGCAGCAGTGAGGGACCGCAGCGGCGCTTTTCTCCGGCCGGGAAGCGAGATGCTGCTGCGCAGCGGCGCCCCGAATGTGAGTTCTGGATTGCGCTCCGCCCACCGGGCTCTACGCCTCCAGGAGAGGGAGCAACGACCGTCGAGCCGCCCGGCTCACGGCGATGCTGGTCGCCGACTGGGGTCCCTTGGCCTCAGCCCACACCGACCGGCACCTGCCAGATCTCCTCAGCATATTCGCGGATGGTACGGTCGGAGGAGAACCAGCCGACCCTCGCGGTGTTGAGGACGCTCGAGCGCCACCAGGTCCGAGGCTCCTCCCATCGCTCGTCGACGCGGCGCTGCGCCTCCCAATAGGCATCGAAGTCGGCCGTCACCATGAAGCGGTCGCGGTGGCTCAGTTCGTCGATCAGCGGCCGGAAACGGTCTGGCTCCTCGGGCGAGAAGAGGCCCGAGCCGATGGCTTCGAGAGCGTCGGCAAGGCGCGGCGAGGAGGCGATGGTGACGGGTGCGTGCGCCCCGCGCCGCAGGCGCTCCTCCACCTCCTCGGCGCGCAGGCCGAAGATGAAGATGTGATCATCGCCGACCTGCTCGGCGATTTCGATGTTGGCGCCGTCCAGGGTGCCGATTGTCAGCGCGCCGTTGAGCGCGAGCTTCATGTTGCCGGTGCCTGAGGCTTCCATGCCGGCGGTCGAGATCTGCTCCGACAGGTCGGCCGCCGGAATGATCGCCTCGGCAAGGCTGACATTGTAGTTCGGCAGGAACACGACCTTCAGGCGGTCGCGGATCTCGGAATCGTTGTTGACGACGCGCGCCACGTCGTTGGCCAGCTTGATGATGAGCTTCGCCTGTCGGTAGCTCGCGGCCGCCTTGCCGGCGAAGATCTTGACGCGCGGCGTCCAGTCAAGATCGGGATCGGCCTTCATCGCCCGGTACAGCGCCACGGTCTCCAGGATGTTGAGGAGCTGCCGCTTGTACTCGTGGATCCGCTTGATGTGGACGTCGAACAGCGCGGAAGGGTCGATGCTGACCTCGACGCGCTCGGCGACGAGCCGAGCGAGTGCCGTCTTGTTCGCCTGGCGTTGCTTCGCGAACTCCTCCTGGAATGCGGGATCGGACGCGAACCGTTCGAGCTGGCGCAGCGCCTCAGGGTCGTCGAGCATGCCCTCGCCGAGGGTGTCGATCAGAAGTCGGGTGAGCGTCGGGTTCGCCTGGTGCAGCCAACGGCGGAAGGTGATGCCGTTCGTCTTGTTGACGATCTTCTCGGGGTAGAGGGCGTGTAGGTCCCGGAACACGGTTTGGCGCATGAGGTCCGTGTGCAGGGCGGAAACGCCGTTCACGCGCCGCGCGCCGAGGAAGGCAAGATGCCCCATGCGGACCCGTCGGCCCTGCGTCTCGTCGATGAGCGAGATGGCCGCGATGGTGCGCTCATCGAGCGGTCCCGTCCGCTCTGAAAGCGCTTCGAGGTGGAGCCAGTTGATCAGGTAGATGATCTGCATGTGGCGCGGCAGCAGCCGCTCCATCATCGCCACCGGCCAGGTCTCGAGAGCCTCCGGCAGCAAGGTATGATTGGTGTAGTTGAGCGTGTTGGTGGTGATCGACCACGCCTCGTCCCAGCCAAGGCCGTGCTCGTCGACCAGGAGCCGCATGAGCTCGGCGACGGCGATGGCCGGGTGCGTGTCGTTGAGCTGGATCGAGGCATGCTCGGCGAGCGTGCGCAGGTTCCCGTGCTGCCTGAGATGCCGGCGCACCAGGTCCTGGAGCGATGCGGAGGTGAAGAAGTATTCCTGCCGCAGGCGCAGCTCCTGGCCGGCCGGGGTCGCGTCGCTCGGGTAGAGGATGCGCGAGATCGCCTCCGCCCGGGCTCGGTGGGCGAGGGCGCCCACATAATCGCCCTGGTTGAAGGCATCGAGGTGGAGCGGGTCCGCGGCTCGCGCCGCCCACAGGCGCAGCGTGTTCACATGGCGGCCGCGCCAGCCCACGATCGGCGTGTCATAGGCCAGCGCCAGAACCGTCTCGCCCGGGTGCCACATATGGCGGATCAGACCGCCTTCTCCGGGGGCGAGCTCGACCGAACCGCCGAAATGGATGGGATAGACGATTTCCGGGCGCTCGAACTCCCACGGGTTGCCGGAAGCGAGCCAGTCTTCGGGCAACTCGTTCTGCCAGCCCTCGGTGATGACCTGCCGGAAAAGCCCGTAATCGTAGCGGATCCCGTAGCCGAAGGCAGGGATGCCGAGACTGGCGAGGCTCTCCATGAAGCAGGCGGCAAGGCGCCCAAGACCGCCATTGCCGAGCGCCGCATCGGGTTCCGTGCAGCGAAGCTCGTCCAGGTCTAGCCCCAGGTCCTTCAGAGCTTGCCGCGCCTCCTCGATCAGTCCCAGATTGCCGAGCGCCTCAAAAAGCAGCCGCCCGACGAGGAACTCCAGCGAGAGATAATAGACCTGCTTGCGGCCAAGCTCCTGCGTGGCACGGCTCGACTCCATCCAGCGGTCGATGATTCGGTCGCGCACGGCGAGCACCGTTGCCGCGAGCCAATCGTGGCCGCGGGCGGTGGTCGTGTCCCGCCCCACCGTGTAGGTCAGCTTGGCAAGGATCGCTTGCCGCAGCTCTTCTCCTGCTGGCAGGGCCGCGTCCGTAGGCTCGTGCCTCGAGGAGCCCCGCTGAGCAGGGGGGCGGAGGGAACGACGGCGTGGCTCAAGCACGTTGCGCTCCTGCACGGCTCAATGCTCTCTTTGGACGCAAATAGGGCCCGCGCTATGGCCCCCCGCAGCTTGCGGCGCAAGGTTGACCTTGCCGCAGGGCGTGGGCAAGTCGCCGCGGCGGCGATGCGGCTTGCTTATCCACCACCGTAGAACGCGAAGCCTGGCACGTTTTGAGTCTAGCCGCAGGTCTCCTCGTTTGGAACTTTGCCGCCGCAAGGACGTTCTGCGCCAGACCTTCTTCATACCACGGCGAAGCTTGCTTCGCGGCGGGGGCCTAGCGCGGGGCATGCACCAGTCGGCTGAACTCGAAATGCGTCGGGGTGGGGGCCTTCGGCGAATTCCCTTGCGGCCGCGGGGGACTGCCTCGCCGTCTCGTCTCGATACCGAAGCCGCCCCGGAGCGCATCCTCTACGTCACGCCGGAGATCGCGGATTATGTGAAGGCCGGCGGGCTCGGCGAGGTCTCGGCGGCGCTGCCCCGGACGCTCCGTCAGCAATACGATGTGCGAATCCTCATTCCCGGCTATCCCGCGGTGCTGCGGGCGCATCGCTCGATCCCGGTGGTGGGACGGCTGAAGCCCGCCTTTGGGCTTCCGGGGGCCGAGCTCGGCAGGATCGACGCGCCGGACGGTCTCATCTTCTACGTGCTTCTCTGCCCCGACCTTTACGAGCGGGAGGGCAGCCCTTACGGGGGCCCGGACGGGATCGATTGGCCGGACAACGACATCCGCTTCGCGCGTCTCGCGCTGGCGGCAGCCGACATCGCCGCCGGTGCCGGTGAGATCGGCTGGCGCCCTCATCTGCTCCATCTCAACGATTGGCCCTCGGCCCTGGCTCCAGCTTATCTCGCCTGGCGCGGCGCGCCTGTGCCGAGCGTACTCACCATCCATAATCTTGCCTATCAGGGCCTGTTCGGGCGCGAGCGCCTGCCCCGGCTCGGCATTCCTGAGAGCGCCTTTCACATCGACGGCGTGGAGTTCTACGGCAAGCTGTCCTTCCTCAAGGCCGGGATCGTCTATGCCTCCCACGTGACGACGGTGAGCGCCACCTACGCCAAGGAGATCACCACTCCCGAGCACGGATGCGGCCTCGACGGCCTTCTGCGCCTCAAGGCAGAGGCAGGTCGACTCACCGGGATCGTCAACGGGATCGATGAGAGCTGGGATCCGCGCATCGACCCGCATCTGGCAAGTCCCTTCGAGGCGCGCAATCTCAAGGGCAAGGCTGTCAATGCCGAGCAGGTGCGGCGGGAGTTCGGGCTCGCGGTGTCCCGCGGCCCGCTCTTCGCCGTGGTGTCCCGCCTCGTGCATCAAAAAGGGGTCGACCTCGCCATCGAGGCGGCCCAGACCATCGTGCGCGAAGGCGGACAGATCGTCGTCACCGGGCGCGGCGAGGAGCGCTTCGAGAGCGAGCTTGAACGCTTATCAGCGCGCTATCCCGGTGCCGTAGGCGTCAAGATCGGCTTCGAAGAAGGGGTCGCTCGGCGCATGTTCGCCGGCAGCGATTTCCTGCTCATGCCCTCGCGCTTCGAGCCCTGCGGTTTGAGCCAGATGTACGCGCAGCGCTTCGGCTCCTTGCCGATCGCCCATTGCACCGGCGGCCTCGCTGACACCATTCAGGACGGGGTGACGGGCTTTCTCTTCCGCGAGCATTCCTTGAGCGGCCTGCTCGAGGCTGTCTATCGGGCCGTCGACACCTTCCGTTCCCGGCGCACGCTCAACGCCATGCGGCGGGCCGCGATGGCGCGGGGCTTCGGCTGGCAGCGGGCCGCGCTCGGCTACAAGGCCGTCTATGGGCGCGCGCTCGCCGCGTTTCCGCGCGGCTGACGCCGCCCCTTTCTCCCCTTCTCGGACGATCTGGCGATTTCGGCCGGGTGTTGCGCCAAAGCCGCGCAGACATCGTGGCTTGGCCATTATCGTCGGTATCAATAACAATGATTCAAGTGGGGGAAACATTGCTCACGCGGAGCGAGCTGCCGGAAAATCCAGTCGTTCTAGAGGTGAGGGGTGAGGACGGGCGGCATCACACGGTCGTGACCGAGCGCTTGCGCGGCGGGAAAGTCCGCATGACATGCACCTGCGCCGACAGCGCCGCGGGAGGGTGGTGCCGCCACCGCATCGAGCTCCTGTGCCTTCGCTACGATGCCCTGCTCGAGCGCACGGAAGAGCTCGAATTCCACTTCGAGGACCTCGTCATGGGGACGCCGCTCGCCGATCTCGCCGACGAGGTGGACATGGCGCTCAGCGATTACGGCCAGGCGCTGGAAGCCCTCGAGCGTAAACGGCCCGCCGCCATCGAGAACGGGACGCTGAGGGCGATCGCGGCCCTGGCGGACGATCTTGCCGATGCGGCCCGTCAGCTCGATCGAGCCCTCGACCGCTTTCGTCAGCGCCTCGCTGGCGCGCCGATGTGAATGAGATCCGCCCGCTGACCGCGTTTGCTACCCCCGCGCCTTGAAGGGCGCGGCTTGGCGCCGGTTCAGTTGGCGCAGACGATGGCCACGGCGCGCTCGATGGAGCTTTGCGTTCCCGCAGACCGGACCGAGGCGGTCATATCCTCGGGCTGGGCTAGGCCATAGGACTCCGCCCGGGCGAAACCGTGCGCCTCGCACCAGGCCGTGGCGATGATGCGTCCGCATTCGGCGTCCGCGCTTGCGAGGCAGTCGCCGACCCCATAGCCATCATGGGCCGGGACCAGGAACGTCGCCCCCGGGGCCGCGGCGCGCGAGGTTCCGTTCGGGAGGACGGAAAAGACGGGAACCGCGGCGGCAGCCGCTGCCGCAAGGCCGACAAGGGCGATGGCGCGACGCATGGTGAGGGCCTCGTGGACGGAATAGCGCGACTTCGACTTTTCAGGACGCTGCTAAATAAAGGCTTAAGTGTCGGCGGCGCCGGACGTTCGTCCTTGGCCGCATGAAGCCTGGAAAGGTCTGCGCCGCCTTGACGGCACCGAGCGGGCAGGGCAGATATCGCCTATGACGACGGCCATGCGCCCTGGCGAGATCATCATTATTTGCAGCTAGCGTTCCCCGCTGGCTGGAGCCGTCTCGTTCTTTCGTGACAGATCGAACCGTTCTCCGGCCGGCGGCCCAGGAGAGGATTCGATGGCGCCGACCCTGCGGCTCTACAATACGCTGACGCGGACGAAGGAGGAGTTCCGTCCGATCGATCCCGGCCGTGTGCGCATGTATGTCTGCGGGCCGACCGTCTACGACTACGCCCATATCGGCAATGCTCGGCCGGTCATCGTGTTCGACGTGCTGTTCCGGCTGTTGCGCCACCTCTACGGGCCTGAGCACGTGGTCTACGTCCGCAACATCACTGACGTGGACGACAAGATCAACGCCCGCGCCACCGAGCGCGGCGTCTCCATCCGCCAAGTGACGGAGGAGACCTTAAGGCAATTCCACGAGGACATCGCGGCGCTTGGCGTCCTGCCTCCGACCGTGGAGCCGCGCGCCACCGAGCACATCGAAGAGATGAAGGCGCTGATCGAACGGCTCGTCGCCAGCGGCCACGCCTATGTGGCGGACGAGCATGTGCTCTTCCATGTGCCCTCAATGCCCGACTATGGCTCGCTCTCCAGGCGTCCTCTCGACGAGATGGAAGCGGGCGCGCGGGTCGACGTCGCTCCCTACAAGCGCTCGCCGCTCGACTTCGTGCTCTGGAAGCCCTCGAAGCCGGGCGATCCGTCCTGGCCGTCGCCCTGCGGCGTCGCCGCGCCGGGCCGTCCCGGTTGGCATATCGAGTGCTCGGCCATGGCCTGGCGGCACCTCGGCGAGGTGTTCGACATTCACGCCGGCGGCATCGACCTGGTGTTTCCCCACCATGAGAACGAGGTGGCGCAATCCCGCTGCTGTTTCGGCACGCCGGTGATGGCCAAATACTGGCTGCACAACGGCTTCCTCCAGGTCGAGGGCGAGAAGATGTCCAAGAGCCTGGGGAACTTCGTGACCATCCGCGAGCTCCTGGCGACGGACCGCTTCGGAGGACGTTCCTGGCCCGGGGAGGTGTTGCGGCTCGCCATGCTCAAGACCCACTATCGGCAGCCGATCGACTGGACGGTGCGGGCGCTCGAAGAGGCGGAAGCCACACTCAAGGCCTGGACCGCATACCCAGAGTTCGAAGGCGCCGATGCAGCGTTTGCCGCCCCGGTCCTCGAGGCCTTGGCCGACGACCTCAATACGCCGAAGGTCATCGCCGAGCTCCATGCACTCGATCGGGAGGGCGAGAGGAGAGCATTGGCCTCGAGCCTCAGGGCATTGGGCTTCGCGCGTGCCCTGCGGGAGGAGGTCAGCTTGCCGCCGGAACTCGTGGACAAGATCGAGCGCTTGCTGGCGGTCCGTCGCAGCGCCCGCGCCGCGAGGAACTGGGCCGAGTCCGACCGCATCCGCGACGAGCTTTCCGCCTTGGGCGTCGTGGTCAAGGACAACAAGGACGGCACCACCACCTGGGAGGTGGCGCGATGATGACCGTCGAAGAGATTCTTCGTCCCCCCACGGACGAGGACGTGAGCGAGGCCCTGCGCCGCTTCGCAGCTCAGGTTCGCGAGCACTACGGCGATCGGCTCCGAGGGGTGTACCTCTTTGGCAGCCGGGCGCGGGGCGACAACCACCCCGACAGCGACGCCGACATTGCCGTCGTGCTGGCGGATGAGGATTGGCGCTTCTGGGACGAGAAGATGAAGCTCGTGGAGCTCGCGTTTCGTATCGGCGTGGACCATAGGCTCTACCTACAACCTTGGCCCTTTTCCGAATGCGAGTGGCGCGAGCCCCGGCGGTCGGGCCGCGCGGAGCTTGTCCAATCAGCCCAGCGCGACGCAAAGGCGCTCTCATGAGCGGGTACCTGGTGCGAGCCCGACAGGCACTGCGGACGGCTGAATCGAACCTCGACTCCGGAGACACAATCGGCGCGAGTAGCCGCGTATACTATGCGGTTTTTGACGCCGTTCGGGCCGTGCTGTCGGCATTCCAAGTCGCTGATCTCGACCGCATCCGGACGCATCGTGGCATCTCTCACCTCTTCCATGTCGCGGTGGTTCAGACGGGGATCGTGGACGAAAAGATCGCGCGGGTCCTGCCGAGGGCGCTCGAACTTCGATTGAGCGCCGACTATGGCTCCGATCCAAGCCTCGATAGCGACGTGGTCCGTGATGTCCTCATTGAAGCCCGACACTTCGTGGCAGCGTGCGGAAGGCTGATCGAAACCATAGGTGATGCCAAACCCGACTCACAGGGAGAGGGCTCATGAAAACACAGGCCTCGACCCCGCCCGCCCTCCGCCCCCTCCTGCCAGCCGACACGCCGGTGCTCGCCGCCATCTTCCAGGAGTCGATCGAGGCGTTCACGGGCGACGACTATTCGGAGGCGCAGCAGGCGGCCTGGGCTGCGATGGCCGAAGACGAGGCGGCGTTCGGCGCCCAGCTTCGCGCGCGGCTGACGCTTGTCGCGACGATCGAGGGGGCGCCTGTCGGCTTTGCCGCTCTCGACGAGCCGGATCGGATCGACATGCTCTACGTCCATCCGAGCGCCGCCGGACAGGGGGTTGCGAGCGCCCTCTGCGACGCTCTCGAGAAACTCGCCGGGGCTCGGGGCGCGGCGCGGCTCAAGGTCAATGCCAGCGACAGCGCCCGCGGCTTCTTCGAGAAGCGCGGCTATGTCGCCCAGGACCGCAACACGGTCTTGTACGGGGATGAATGGCTCGGGCATACGCAGATGGAGAAGCGCCTGGACCCGAGGGGCGCGCCATGACCCGCGAGCGGCTCTATCTGTTCGACACCACCCTGCGCGACGGCGCGCAGACCACCGGCGTCGATTTCTCCTTCGAGGACAAGCGTGCCGTGGCGGCGCTGCTCGACCGGCTTGGGGTCGACTATGTCGAGGGGGGCTACCCTGGCGCCAACCCCCTCGACACAAGCTTCTTTTCCGAGAGGCGGACCAGACGGGCCCGGTTCACGGCCTTCGGGATGACGAAGCGCGCCGGCCGCTCGGCGGCGAACGATCCCGGGGTCGCGGCGCTGCTGGAGGCCTCGGCCGATGCCATCTGCTTCGTGGCGAAGGCATGGGACTATCACGTCCACACCGCGCTGGAGACGAGCCTCGAAGAGAACCTCGACGGCATCCGCGAGAGCGTCGCCGCGGCGAAGGCGCGAGGCCGCGAGGTGATCGTCGACTGCGAGCACTTCTTCGACGGCTACAAGGCCAATCCCGCCTATGCATTGGCGTGCGCCCGGTGCGCCTATGAGGCGGGCGCACGCTGGGTGGTGCTGTGCGACACCAATGGCGGCACGCTTCCCGACGAGGTCGAGCGCATCGTGGCGGAGGTGGCAAGAACGGTCCCAGGCGAAAACCTTGGCATCCACGCCCATGACGATTGCGGCTGCGCGGTCGCCAATTCCCTGGCCGCCGTATCCGCTGGGGTGCGGCATATCCAGGGAACGCTCAACGGTCTCGGCGAGCGCTGCGGCAACGCCAATCTGGTTACCCTGATCGGCACGTTGAAGCTGAAGGAGCCATTCGCGTCCCAGTTCGAGATCGGCGTGTCCGACGAAGCCCTGGCCGAGCTCACGCCCATCTCGCGCGCCCTCGACGAGATCCTCAATCGCTCCCCGAACCGGCATGCTCCTTATGTCGGAGCCTCGGCCTTCGCCACCAAGGCCGGCATCCACGCCTCGGCGGTGCTGAAGGACCCGCGCACCTACGAGCATGTGCCTCCCGAGGCGGTCGGCAATGCGCGCAAGGTCCTCGTCTCGGACCAGGCCGGACGTTCCAACATCGTGGCCGAGATGGAGCGCGTCGGGATCAGGCTGCCGAAGGACGACAGCCGCATCGGGAGGGTGCTCGAGGAGGTCAAGCGCAAGGAGGCGGAAGGCTATGCCTTCGAGGGCGCCGACGCCTCCTTCTACCTCCTCGTCAAGCGGGTGCTCGGGGAGGTGCCGCGTTTTTTCGAGGTCGAGCGCTTCAAGGTCAATGTGGAGCGGCGCTACAACGCTCTTGGCGAACTCACGACCGTCGCGGAAGCGATCGTCAAGGTGAAGGTGGGCGACGAGATCCTGATTTCGGCCGCGGAGGGCAACGGGCCGGTCAACGCCCTCGACCTCGCCTTGCGCAAGGACCTCGGCAAGTACCAGGACCTGATCCAGGATCTGGAGCTCGTCGACTACAAGGTCCGCATCTTCCAGGGCGGCACGGACGCGGTCACCCGCGTCCTGATCGAGTCCGGCGACTCCGCCGGCGAGCGCTGGTTCACCGTCGGCGTCTCGCCCAACATCATCGACGCCTCCTTCCAGGCGCTCTCGGACTCGATCACCTATCGCCTCCTGCAGCGCGGCGCGAGACCTTAGGCCTCTCTGGATTCGGCCACGCGCCACGCGCGCTCCAGATGGCAGGGGCGTGCGGTCACTCGTCGGTGAAGCGGATCGTCTTTTCCTTGCACACGTCGAATTCACCGACCTCGGCCTGACCCTCCCCTTCGAAGGTCGCGGCGACGGAGACGGTGCACCCGGTCAACCTTGGCAGCTTGACGGTGGCGCGGGCCTTCGGCGCGAGCGGCCGCGTGATCTGAGCGGTCTTGCCCTCGGCGCTCAGCACCACCTGGGTCGCCGTCGAGCTGCTGGCATTCACCACGGCCACCGTCTGCGCCGGGCGGGGCGTGCGAGCCTTGGCTTTGGCGGCGGGGGGCGCGGCGCCTGGATCGGCGGGTGCGGGCGCGGGGGCCGCTGTCTGGGCCGCCGCGGTCCCGGCGCTCACGAGCGCTGCGCAGGTCAAAGCGAGAATGAGGCGTGGCATATCCGATTCCTCCCCGAAAAGCTGTTGGGGAACACCCAAGCCTAGAAGCGCTGCTCGATCAAGGCCGCCTGTTCCGGGGAGGTCTCGGGCAAGCGTCGCCCGGCCGCCAAGAGCATCGGCACGACCTCTTCGGGCTTCTCGGCGACGAGGTAGTTGAGCTCGAGCCCCGGCCGAATGAAGCCAAGCTGCCGCATATGAGCAAAGAGCTCGAGGAGGGGCCGCCAGAACCCCTTCACGCTGAGAATGAGGATCGGCTTCTTATGCTGGCCGAGCTGGGCCCAGGTCATCTGCTCGACAAGCTCCTCCAGGGTGCCGATTCCCCCCGGCAGGGCGACGAAGGCATCAGCCCTTTCGAACATCAGGCGCTTGCGCGTATGCATGTCCGGCACGACAATGGTCTCCTGCACGTCGTCGAGCAGGCGCTCCCGGGATTTCAGGAACTCAGGGATGACCCCCGTGACATGGCCCCCATGGGTGAGAACCGAGCGGGCCAGCGTTCCCATGAGCCCGACATTGCCTCCCCCGTAGACGAGGCCGAGCCCAGCCCTCGCCAGCTCGCGGCCGAGCACCTCAGCAGCCTCGCTGAAGACGGGGTCCGTCCCTCGTCCTGAGCCGCAGTAAACGCATACCGAGCGAATATCCGTCATGAATCGTTCCATCGAGGTCTGGCGCTAAGTCGCACCTCCGACACCGTTTTTGCCGCAATTGCGATAGCCTCTTAGAGCATAAACCGCTTAGATAGGCGAACGTGCCGCGTTGTTAGGATGTGAGATCATGGCGAAAGGACGGTGGCCGCAGGTCGTCCTCGCCGTGCTCGGCGTAACCGGGCTCGGAGCAGTCGTGACCTGGTTCGGGGTCTTGGCGCCGCGCGCGCCGACAACGGGCGTGGCGACAGCGCCGACGGGCCAGCCGCCGCACCAGACAGCGCATGCCGGTCATGGGGCTTCGCCGCGGCCAAGTGAGGCTGAAGTCTCTTCGCCTGCTGGACGGCAGCCGGGCGCACCCGAGGGGTCAGCGCCGTCCGTCACGACCGAGCAGGGCAAGGCGACTGCGACCTCTCCCAAGGGGCAAGGTTCGCGAGAGATGGACGATGCGCAGGAGGGGCCTCCACCTTCCTTCGATATCGTGCGGGTCGAGCCCACGGGCGAGAGCGTCATCGCCGGCCGGGCGGCGCCCGGATCGACCGTGGAACTCATCAGCAACGGCCGCATGCATGCGCGGGTCGCAAGCGACACCTCGGGCCTTTTCGCGTTCGTGCCGCCCCCGTTCTCCCCCGGCTCCCACGAGATCAGCCTGAAATCGATCGCGCCGGACGGGACCAAGCGGCGCTCCCGCGAGAGCGTCACGATCGTGGTGGCGGAACGGCGGGACACGCGGCCGCTCATCGCCCTCACCGCGCCGGACAGGCCGACCGTCGTGCTCTCGTCTCCAGAACCGACGAAGCCCCCGGGTGAGCCCGAGCCCTCGAAACAGCAGGCGGCGGGGCGAGCACCCGACCGTCACGCTGCCGCTGCCGCATCGGCTGAGGCATCCTTGCCCCGTGCCGGCTCGTCCGCCGCTCCCGCGGACAAACCCCAAGCGCCGTCCCAGTCGCCTGAGGGACGCGCCGCCGCGAGCGGGGAGGCGGCTCCGGCAGACCTGTCCCAACCGAGCCAAGCCCATGTTTCGCCGTCCCGGCCCTCGGTGCGCATTGCCAGCGTCGAGGCAGAGGAGGGGGGACGGCTCTTCGTCTCCGGCAGCGCCGCACCGGGTGCGACGGTCCGGCTCTATCTGAACGAAACCCTCGTTGCCCCGGGAGGCGCGGGCGCTGACGGGCGGATCGCCTTCGCCATCGGCCGCGGGGTCCGGCCCGGCGCCTACCGCGTGCGGCTCGACGACGTGGATTCGGTATCGGGCGAGGTGAAGTCGCGGGCGGAAGTGGAGTTCCGGGTTCCCGCCCCCCTCGCCATCGAATTGCCGCCCGCAGCTCCGCCCCTCGTGACCCAAGGTCCGGCGGCGCCGGCACAAACGTCGGCCCCTCTCCCGGCCCCCTCGGGAACTCCCCGTCCCGCCTCGGCATCGGAGATGCCGGCTACGGCGAATGCTGTGTCTTCGGCCGGTCAGACGGGGTCGGCTGCATCGCGCCCGTCCGATCCAGGGCCTGCATCGGGCCTTGCGGGCGCTTCTTCTGCCTCCCGCGTCGCCGCCGCGTCGGCCCGCGATCTCGACCCGAGCACGGTGCTGGTGCCCGAGGTCAACACGGCGATCGTGTCGCGAGGGGACAATCTCTGGCGCATCAGCCGGCGGGTCTATGGCCGGGGGGTGCGCTACACGGTGATCTATCAGGCGAATCAGGAGCAGATCCGCAACCCGCGCCTCATCTATCCTGGGCAGGTCTTCGTCCTGCCCTCGGAGCAGACGAAGGCAGGACGATGACCGGGGCGGGGCTGCGCGGCCGCGCGACACGACCTATATCGGGCCCAGCACACCGCTAGGATCCCGCACTCCATGGATGCCGTATCCCCCGCGTTTCCGGCCAAGGTGGAGCCGGAGCGCCCCGGCCTTCTTGCCGTTTTCAGGAAGCTCTGGCCCTATCTTTGGCCGCATGGCCGCCACGATCTGCAGCGGCGGGTCTTTTACGCCTTCGCGCTGCTCGTGCTTGCCAAGCTCGTCACTGTGACGATGCCCTTCACCTTCAAATGGGCCACCGACGCCCTCGTGGCCGCCGCCGGGCAGGGGGGAGGCGTGGCTCCAGCTGCCGCCTCTCGGCATTGGCTCTGGGGTGCGCCGATCCTGCTCACCATCCTCTATGGCCTGGCGCGCATTGCCATGGCGCTTCTGACCCAGCTTCGGGACGGCCTCTTCGCCAAGGTCGCCATGCATGCGGTCCGGCAGCTTGCCCTCAAGACCTTCGCCCACATGCACCGCCTGTCGCTGAGCTTCCATCTCGAACGGAAGACCGGCGGGCTGACGCGCATCCTGGAGCGCGGGCGCAACGGCATCGAGGAGCTCTCGCGCCTGTTCGTCCTGCAGCTCCTGCCGACCGTGCTCGAGTTCGGCCTGGTCCTTGGGATCCTCGCCTACGAGTTCGACTGGCTCTATGCGGCCGTGGTGCTGGTCATGGTGGCGATCTATCTCGCTTACACCTATCAGGCGACCGAGTGGCGTATCGCCATCCGCAGGCGGATGAACGAGTCGGATACCGACGCCAATACCAAGGCCGTCGACTCTCTCCTCAACTACGAGACGGTGAAGTATTTCGGCGCCGAAGAGCGGGAGACGCAGCGTTACGATCGCTCGATGGAGCGCTACGAGCGGGCCTCGACGCAGACCTACACCTCGCTCGCGGTTCTCAACGGCGGGCAGGCGGTCATCTTCACCGTTGGCATGACCATCGTCATGGCGCTCGCCGCGCGCGACATCATGGCTGGTCGGGCGACGATCGGCAGCTTTGTGCTGGTCAACGCCATGCTGATCCAGCTCTACATCCCGCTCAACTTCATGGGGATGCTCTACCGGGAGATCAAGCAGGCGCTCATCGACATCGACGACATGTTCAAGATCCTCGAGCGCAACCCCGAGATCGAGGATCGGCCGGGAGCCAAGCCGCTCGTCGTGTCCGAGGGCCGGGTGCGGTTCGAGGATGTTCACTTCGCCTACACGCCCGAGCGGCCGATCCTGCGCGGCGTGAGCTTCGAAGTCCCGCCAGGCAAGACCGTCGCCATCGTCGGCCCGTCCGGCGCGGGCAAATCGACCATCTCGCGGCTCCTGTTCCGCTTCTACGAGCCGTCGCGCGGGCGCATCCTCATCGACGGGCAAGACATTGCGCAGGTGACGCAGGCGAGCTTGAGGGCCGCCATCGGCATGGTCCCGCAGGATACCGTGCTCTTCAACGACACCATCGGCTACAATGTGCGCTACGGGCGGTGGGACGCCGAGCCGGAGGAGATGAGGGAGGCAGCGCGCCTCGCCCAGATCGACCGTTTCGTGTCGTCGCTGCCCGAAGGTTACGACACCCCCGTCGGCGAGCGGGGGCTGAAGCTCTCAGGGGGCGAGAAGCAGCGCGTGGCCATCGCCCGCACCATCCTCAAGGGGCCGCCGATCCTGGTGCTCGACGAGGCGACCTCCGCCCTCGATTCCTTCACCGAAAAGGAGATCCAGGACGCCCTCGACCGGGTGAGCCGGGGGCGCACGACGCTCGTCATCGCCCACCGTCTCTCTACGGTGGTGGGGGCCGACGAGATCATCGTCCTCGACAAGGGCGTCATCGTCGAGCGCGGCTCGCACGCCGCGCTCCTGGCGCAGGGAGGCGTCTACGCCGCCATGTGGAACCGCCAACGCCAGGCGGAGGAGGCGCGCGAGGTGCTCAAGCGTGCGGAAGAGGCTGATGGGCCGTCCCATCGCGTCAGCGTCGCCGGTTGACGCCTCAAGGCGCCACTGCCATTCCGGGCGCGGCCCTGCGGGCCGACCGAAATGACAGGGTTGCAAAGCGACAGGCACGATGACCGACATCTTCGAATCCATGCGGCGCGTTCTCGTCCCGATCCACCGGGAGGGCTATCCGTTCATCGCCATCGCGCTCGTGGCTTCCCTCGCTCTCGGCCACTGGGTGTGGGAGCCGCTCGGCTGGCTCGGCGCCGTCGTGACCTTGTGGATGTGCTATTTCTTCCGCGACCCGACGCGGGTGACGCCCATGCGCGACGGCCTGGTGGTGTCCCCCGCCGATGGCCGGGTGAGCATGATCACCACCACTGTGCCCCCTGCCGAGACCGGGCTGCCGGCCGAGCCCATGACCCGCATCTCGGTCTTCATGAACGTCTTCGACTGCCACGTGAACCGCTCGCCGGTGAGCGGCCGCGTGGTCGAGCAGGTCTATACGCCGGGGCTTTTCATTAACGCCGAGCTCGACAAGGCGAGCGAGGACAACGAGCGCAACGCCCTTCTCCTGGAGACCGCGAGCGGGGTCCGGATCGGGGTTGTCCAGATCGCCGGCCTCGTGGCGCGGCGCATCGTCAGCTTCGTGCGCGAGGGGGATACGCTGGCGGCCGGCCAGCGCTTCGGCCTCATCCGCTTCGGTTCGCGCCTCGACGTCTACCTGCCGCTCTCCGCCCAGGTCCTGGTTGGCCTCGACCAAGTGGCGGTGGCCGGCGAAACCGTGCTTGCCGATCTGAAAGCAAGCGAGCCGCCCCGCCAGTTCAAGGCGGAGTGACAGCCGCCATCCCGCTCCGCCAGGGCGGGGTTGGCGTATGCACGACGCCGCAAGAGCAGGTCTAGCCATATAGGAAATCAGCCCGATCTGATTGGGTTGCAAGACGCCGCCGCTTCGCTCCGGCCACCGCGCCCGCGCGCAAAAGGATCGGGGAGCTATCGCCTTGGCCTGCGAACGCGCTAAATGGGCAGCGACGCCGATCATGACCGATCTCTTCACCGTTTCAGGGCTCGACCAGGCCGCCCCGCGCCCGCTCGCCGATCGCCTGCGGCCAACCACCTTGGCCGAGGTGGTCGGGCAGGACCATCTCGTTGGCCCCGACGGGGCATTGACGCGGCTCCTGCGCTCAGGCTCGCTTGGCTCCCTCATTTTCTGGGGACCGCCGGGGACGGGGAAGACCACCGTCGCGCGGCTCCTCGCCAACGACACCGACCTTCACTTCGAGCAGATCTCGGCCATCTTCTCGGGCGTGAACGACCTGAAGAAGGTGTTCGAGGCGGCGCGTCAGCGCCGCGCCGTCGGCAAGGGCACGCTCCTCTTCGTCGACGAGATCCACCGCTTCAACCGTGCTCAGCTCGACGCCTTCCTGCCGGTGATGGAAGACGGCACCATCACCCTCGTCGGCGCCACCACCGAGAACCCGTCCTTCGAGCTGAACGCCGCGCTCCTCTCGCGGGCCCGCGTCCTCGTCTTCAAGGCCCTCGACGAGGAGGCGCTCGAGAAGCTCCTCGCCCGCGCCGAGGCGATCACCGGCCAGAGACTGCCGCTCGACGGGGAGGCGAGGGCGTCGCTCATCCGCATGGCGGACGGGGACGGGCGGGCGGCGCTGACGCTCGCCGAGGAGGTGTGGCGCTCCGCGAAGCCCGGGGAGATCTTCAACGCCGCCGCCTTGCAGGAGATCGTGCAGCGCCGCGCGCCCATCTACGACAAGGGGCAGGAGGGCCACTACAACCTGATCAGCGCCCTGCATAAGACGATCCGCGGCTCCGATCCCGACGCGGCGCTCTACTATCTTGCTCGCATGCTCGATGCGGGGGAGGACCCGCTCTATATCGGCCGGCGCCTCGTGCGTGCGGCGGTGGAGGACATCGGCCTTGCCGACCCGCAGGCCCTTATCATCGCCAACGCCGCCAAGGACGCCTTCGATTTCCTTGGCAGCCCGGAAGGGGAGCTCGCGCTTGCGCAGGCGGTGGTCTATCTCGCAACGGCCCCGAAATCGAACGCCCTCTACACCGCCTACAAGGCGGCACGGGGAACGGCAAAGGAGCACGGCTCCCTCATGCCGCCGAAAACCATCCTCAACGCTCCGACAGGACTCATGAGGAAGCTCGGCTACGGCGAGGGCTACGCTTATGACCATGACGAGCCGGACGCCTTCTCGGGTCAGGATTATTGGCCCGAGAAGCTCGGGCGGCAGCGGTTCTATAGGCCGAGCGGGCGCGGCTTCGAGCAGGAGGTGCGCAAGCGCCTGGAAAAGTGGGAAGAGCTCCGCAAGGAGCGCCGCGGCGCATGAAGGCCTATGTCTTGGTCTTTCTGGGCGCAGGCCTCGGGGGAATGTTGCGCCACGCAGCGAACCTCATGTCTGAGCGCGCCTTCGGCGCCGCCTTTCCCTGGGGAACCCTGGCCGTCAACGTCGTCGGCTCCCTGGCCATGGGGCTTCTGGCTGGTTGGCTCGCCCTCAAGGCGGGCGAGAGCTCGACGCCAAGCCTGCGGCTCTTTCTTGGAACCGGCGTGCTGGGCGGCTTCACCACCTTTTCCGCCTTCTCGCTGGATGTCGCGATCCTGTGGGAGCGGGGGCAGGCGGGCGTTGCGGCAACCTACGCCCTCGGCTCGCTCGTCTTATCGATAGCGGGCCTCGTTCTTGGCCTTGCGATCATCCGGAGTGTCACGTCATGACCGGCCGAAGGGGCGGCGACAAGAATCCCTCCCGTCAGAGGCAAGGGGCGGGCCCGCGAAGGGGTTCCGGCGAGGGCAAGCCGCTCCGGGGCGCCTCAGCGAAAGCTCCTGGTTCCACCATTTCGCGTCGTCGGAACAAAGGAGCGGACACGCCGGCGCACACCGTAACGCGCCGAGACTCCAAGGCGGCGGTGCAGGAGACGCTTGCCACCGGGGTGCAAACCCTCGTTGTCGCCGCGGATGAGGCGGGGATGCGGGTGGACCGCTTCCTCACGGCCCGTTTCCCGAAGCTGCCCTTCGCCCATGTCCAGCGCATCGTCCGGAAGGGCGAGCTTCGCGTCGACGGCAGGCGCGTCGAGCCGAGCCAGCGGCTCGACCCAGGCCAGAAGGTGCGAGTGCCGCCCCTGAAGCTCGAAGCGGAGAAGCCGGCGGCCCGCAGCGCCGCAAGAGAGCAGGACGACCGGGCCTTCCTCGCCTCCATCACCCTCTACGAGGACAAGGACCTTCTGATCCTCAACAAGCCTTTCGGTCTCGCCGTCCAGGGCGGCTCCGGCACGACGCGCCATGTGGATGGGCTCTTGGAGGCTTTGCGGAACGGGCAGGGGGAGAAGCCACGCCTCGTGCACCGCCTCGACAAGGACACGGCCGGCTGCCTCGTCATTGCCAAGACGCGCTTCGCGGCTTCGGCCCTCGCCAAGTCTTTCCGTTCGCGCGCGACCCGCAAGATCTATTGGGCGCTCGTCGCCGGCGTGCCGCGGGTGCGGCAGGGGCGAATCTCCACCTACCTCGCCAAGGAGGAGGCAGGCGACGCCGATGCACGCATGCGCGTCGCCCGCCACGGCGACGAGGGCGCCAGCCACGCGCTCACCTATTACGCGGTCATCGACACTGCGGCCCAGAAGCTCGCCTGGCTATCGCTGAAACCTGTGACCGGGCGCACCCATCAGCTCCGCGCCCACGCGGCGCATATCGGCCATCCCATCATCGGCGACCCGAAATACTTCAACGTCGAGAACTGGGAACTGCCCGGCGGCCTTCAGAACCGGCTCCACCTCCTGGCCCGGCGGATCGTCATCCCTCACCCCCGGACAGGACGTCCGGTGGACGTGACGGCGCCCCTGCCGCCCCACATGCAGCAGAGCTTCAACCTCCTCGGCTTCGATACGAGCGCCTACGACCCGATCATCGAGGCGCCCGAGGAATAGCGCGCCATCCCATTCCCGCGGCGAGGGAAGATCGCCGTTGCCTTCAAGGGGCGGCGGCGGGCGTTCTGTTGCCTCGATGCAACGCCCGCCGGGAGGGCATCATGGTAAACGCACCTTGAAGGTAACGGGGGCACCCATGGACGAATACGAAGACCGTGTTCCAACGGCCGACACCACCGACGACGGCGAGTTCCGCTCCGAGCGGGAAGGCGAGCGTTCCGATGAGCGGGATCAGCCGCCGAGCGTCGAACCTTATGATCCTTATTTTGGCCGCCAGCGCCGTGAACGCTATTCTTGGCAATGAGGGACGGGGAGGGTGGATCGCCCGCTAACGTGAAGCTTCTGATCTTCGACGTCGACGGGACGCTCGTCGACAGCCAGGACCTCATCGTCGCCGCCCAGCGGGAGACCTTTCTGGCGCATGGCCTCGAGCCGCCGAGCCGCGAGCGCTCCCTGTCGATCGTGGGCCTCTCGCTCATCCAGGCTTTCCGCGTCCTCCTGGGCGAAGACGGCCCGGTGGAGAGCTTGGCCGAGGGCTACAAGCAAGCCTTCCAGCGCCTGCGCGCCGATCCGGCCTATCACGAGCCGCTTTTTCCGGGAGCTGCGGAGCTCCTCACTGAGCTGTCGCGGCGCCGCGACGTGGTGCTCGGCATCGCCACCGGCAAATCGCGCCGGGGAGTGTCGCATCTCGTCGAACGCTACGGCTGGGAGCGCCTCTTCGCCACCATCCAGACGGCGGACGACGCGCCCTCAAAGCCGCATCCGGCCATGCTGGAGCTGGCCATGGCGGAGGTGGGGGTGGGCCCAGAGGACAGCATCATGATCGGCGATTCCACCTTCGACATGGCGATGGCGCGCGCCGCGGGAGTTGGCGCCATTGGCGTGTCCTGGGGCTACCATCGTCCCGAGGCGCTCATGGCCACCGGGGCCGAGCATGTGGTCGGCTCCTATGACGAGCTCAAGACGCATCTGGCCGGGACGGTGCTTCGTCGGCCGCTCGCGTAATCAGCCCCGGCGTCCTATTTGATGCTGATGCGCGATAAACTCACCCACGACTGGTTCCCGGCCCCCGACGAGCCCGTCCGCAACCCGATGAAGGCGGCGCAGGAGGCGATGCGCCCGCCACTTCCCAAACGCTTCTACCGCGAGGTCACGATCGGAGAGCGAGAGGGGATGTTCCAGCTCCTGCTCGACGGCCGCGCCGCCAAGACGCCGGCGAAGAATGCCCTGGCTGTGCCGACAGCGGCGCTGGGTGAACTCCTGGCGGAGGAATGGCGGGCGCAGGGGGAGACGATCAACCCTGCAAGCATGCCGGCGACGCGGATCGTCAATTCGGCCATTGACGGCGTTGCCCCCCATCGAGAGGCTGTGGTGTCGGACCTTGTCCGCTACGCCGGGTCTGACCTCGTCTGCTATCGGGCGGGCGAGCCTGTCCGGCTCGTCGAAGCGCAGGCGGCGGCGTGGGATCCGGTGGTCCACTGGGCCCGGAGCGCCCTGGGCGCCCATTTCGTTTTGAGCGAAGGGGTGATGCACGTGGCTCAGCCCCAGCCGGCCCTCGCCGCGGTGCAGGCGGCGGTCGAGCAGCAGGAGTCGGCTTTCCGCCTCGCGGCGCTCCACGTCATGACGACGCTCACCGGCTCCGTCTTGATCGCCCTCGCTCACGCTGAGGGTGCTCTGACCGTGGACGAGGCATGGGCCGCCGCTCATGTGGACGAGCGCCATCAGGAGAGCCTGTGGGGCGAAGACGAGGAGGCCCTTGCCCGCAGAGCTGCTCGCGCGGCGGAGTTCTGGGCCGCCTCGCGCATCTATACCCTTGCCGTAGAAGGCTAAATCGCGTCGGCCAGAACCTTCGCTACGCGCGTCGCGAGGCGGCGAACGCTCCGGAAGCTGACGCCGATCTGCCGTCCTCGGCGCCAGCGCACTTCGACCCGACAGATCATGTGCCGGGCGGGCAGGTGCAATTCGAATTCGTTGGGAATGGCGAGGACGTCCGACAGGGCGAGCCTCGCCCCGTTTGCCGATAGATCCCGGACCGAGCATTCCGTCTCGAATCGGTTGGCGCCGTAGATGATCTTGCCGGCAAGGAAAGTCTTCTGCCGTTGAGTGGTCCGTCTGTCGTCCATAAGCTGCGCCTCCCGGCTGAGTGGCAACAGCATTCTTAGGCCGACACTTCGTAAGCCTGCGTTCACGACGCTGATCGGATTGAGCTTAGTTTGAACGACAATTGTCAGCGGTCCGCCAAGGCTTGCGGCGCACCCTCTCTCCCACGCCGCGTTGCGCCTGCCCTGGTCGCGACGACGCGTTTCCTCCATCTTGCGGCCCATGCTAAGGCGTGATCGACGAACTGCCGGGATGTGAGGCGCGATGAAGGATATCTTGGAGCGGTTGGAGGAACGGCGGGCCAAGGCTCGGCTCGGAGGCGGCGTCCAGCGCATCGAGGCGCAGCACAAGCGGGGGAAACTCACCGCCCGCGAGCGCATCGATCTTCTCCTGGACCAAGGCTCCTTCGAGGAGTTCGACATGTTCGTGCAGCACCGTAGCACGGACTTCGGCATGGCCGAGACCAAGATCCCCGGCGACGGTGTCGTGACCGGCTGGGGCACCATCAATGGCCGCAAGGTCTTCGTCTTTTCCAAGGACTTCACTGTCTTCGGGGGCTCCCTGTCGGAGGCCCATGCCCAGAAGATCACCAAGATCCAGGATATGGCGCTCAAGGCCCGCGCGCCGATCATCGGCCTGTTCGACGCCGGCGGAGCGCGCATCCAGGAGGGTGTGGCCGCGCTCGGCGGCTATGGCGAGGTGTTCAAGCGCAATGTGATCGCCTCGGGGGTCATCCCCCAGATTTCGGTGATCATGGGTCCATGCGCCGGCGGCGACGTCTACTCGCCGGCGATGACCGACTTCATCTTCATGGTCCGGGACACGAGCTACATGTTCGTCACCGGTCCGGACGTCGTGAAGACCGTCACGAACGAGATCGTCACGGCTGAGGAACTCGGGGGCGCCAAGGTCCACACCACCAAATCCTCGATTGCCGACGGAGCCTACGACAACGACGTCGAGGCGCTGCTCCAGATCCGTCGTCTCATGGACTTCCTGCCGTCGAACAATACGGAAGGCGTGCCCGAATGGCCCTCCTTCGACGATCCGTCCCGGGTCGACATGAGCCTCGACACGCTCATCCCCGACAGCCCCAACAAGCCCTATGACATGAAGGAGCTGATCCTGAAGGTCGTCGACGAGGGTGACTTCTTCGAGATCCAGGAGGCCTTCGCCAGGAACATCATCACGGGGTTCGGGCGCATCGAGGGCCGCACGGTCGGCATCGTGGCGAACCAGCCCATGGTGCTCGCCGGCGTGCTCGATGCCGACGCCTCGCGCAAGGGCGCGCGCTTCGTGCGCTTCTGCGATGCCTTCGGCATCCCCATCGTCACCTTCGAGGACGTGCCGGGCTTCCTGCCGGGCACGGCCCAGGAATATGGCGGGCTCATCAAGCATGGGGCGAAGCTCCTCTTCGCCTATTCCGAGGCGACAGTGCCGCTCGTCACCGTGATCACGCGCAAGGCGTTCGGCGGCGCCTATGACGTCATGGCCTCGAAGCATGTGGGCGGCGACGTGAACTACGCCTGGCCCACGGCGCAGATCGCAGTGATGGGCGCCAAGGGGGCGGTCGAGATCATCTTCCGCCAGGACTTGAACGATCCGGACAAGATCGCGGCCCGCACCAAGGAGTATGAGGACCGCTTCATGTCGCCCTTCGTCGCTGCCGAGCGGGGCTACATTGACGAGGTCATCATGCCCCACTCCACGCGCCGGCGGATCGCCCGGGCGCTCGCCATGCTGCGAACGAAGAAGGTCGAGCAGCCCTGGAAGAAGCACGACAACATTCCCCTGTGAGACGCGCTCTCCTGCTCGCGTCCCTCGTGCCGGTCGCCGGCGCGCTGTCGCTCGCGGGCCTTGCGACGGGCGCCGCCGGGCAGGAGGCGCCCACCACCGGGGGCCTCCCTCCGATCACCGTCCGTCCGTCCGGCGTCGACGAGGAGGACGAGGCGCGCCGGCGCGAGGAGTGGCTCGAGCGGCGGCTGCGGCAGACCGAGTTCCTGTTCCGCTCCATCTGCACCCATTGCAGCCCCGACGGGCGGCAGCCGCCGGCGGCGACGGCAAACCCCTACGGGGCCTTGCGGACAAGGCCGCCGGAGCCTGTTGGCCAATAAGCATATCGGAGCAGACGCGCCTTCAGGCGCGCCTTGCGCGCGAGCCGGCGAGCACGGTCCAGGCTCTCCGACAAACTTCGTGCCGCTGCGGGACGCGGCGGGTTCAAGGCCGCGTCGCGGTGTCGGCGCAGTTCACCTTCGCCGGCGACTGCGACGGGATGGAAAACTATGTCCCGTCTGGCCAAGGTCGCGCCCATCCTCGATCAATCTTCACGCAACCACGCCGGCTAAACCCCGCTTAACCTGAATGCGGATTCAGATTTTCGCGTTAACTTGTGACAAGGCCTCCTTGCGCGAAGGTTGATCAGGGACAGGAAAAACCGGCTCAAAAGCAAAGGCCGGGGAGGCGTCAACAGATGAGCAAGAATTCGCTGAAGGCTTTCGTGAACCGCGTTCTGGAGGAGAGCCGTCTGACGGGAAACGACGTTCGGGAACTTTCGCGAGAGGTCTTTCCCTTCGGTATCACCTGCCGGGAAGAGGCCGATATCCTGATCGCCCTCGACCGTGCGGTCGCCACGGCCGATCCGGCCTGGAGCTGTTACCTCGTCGCGGCGCTCGTCGAGTTTGCGGTGTGGACCTCGCGGCCGACGGGGCGGATCGACCAGGAGACGGCGCGCTGGCTCACCAGCTCGCTCTCGGCGGGCACAGGCCCGACGGAGACCGCCCTTCGGGCCGCCTTCGAGATCGTCAAGGAGGCGCACGAGGCGGACGAGGCGCTGCTCGCCTTCCTCATGCGCCATGGGCATCGCCGTTGCGAGGCTGAGCCGGCCGCCGAGCGGCTGCCGAACTTGGCCGCCTGAAACGGCCCTTTTCGCCGAAAGGCCATGACGGCCCCGCTTCCCGAACGCTGCACCATGCAGTAACGGGAGGGCGGGGCCCAGCTGTCTGAGGGGCCCCGAACGCCGCAAGGCGCAGCGTTTGAGGGCTCATGTTCGACAAGATTCTCATCGCCAATCGCGGCGAGATCGCCTGCCGCATCATCAAGACCGCCCGCCGCCTAGGCATCAAGACGGTGGCGGTGTTCTCGGACGCCGACCGGGACGCGCTCCATGTGGAAATGGCCGATGAGGCAGTCCATCTGGGACCGGCGCCCGCCGCCCAGTCCTACCTCGTCATCGACAAGATCGTCGCCGCCTGCCGGCAGACGGGTGCTCAAGCCGTTCATCCGGGATACGGCTTCCTCTCGGAGCGGGAGGCCTTTCCGCAGGCGCTCGAGGCGGCCGGGATCGTCTTCATCGGGCCGAACCCCCGCGCCATCGCCGCCATGGGCGACAAGATCGAATCCAAAAAGGCGGCTGCCGCCGCGAAGGTATCGACCGTGCCGGGCTTTCTTGGCATTATCGAGAGTCCCGACCATGCGGTCAGGATCGCCGAGGAGATCGGCTACCCGGTGATGATCAAGGCCTCGGCGGGCGGCGGCGGCAAAGGCATGCGCATCGCCCATTCCGCGGCCGAGGTGGCGGAAGGCTTCGCCAGGGCGCGCTCGGAGGCGGCGTCCTCCTTCGGCGACGACCGGGTCTTCGTCGAGAAGTTCATCACCGACCCCCGCCACATCGAGATCCAAGTGCTCGGCGACAAGCACGGCAACGTCATCTATCTCGGGGAGCGGGAGTGCTCCATCCAGCGTCGCAACCAGAAGGTGGTCGAGGAGGCGCCCTCGCCCCTTCTCGACGAGGCGACCCGCCGCAAGATGGGGGAGCAGGCCGTCGCCCTGGCCAAGGCCGTCCACTACGACTCGGCCGGCACCGTGGAGTTCGTCGCCGGCCAGGACCGCTCCTTCTATTTCCTTGAGATGAACACCCGGCTCCAGGTCGAGCATCCGGTGACCGAGATGGTGACCGGCATCGACCTTGTGGAGGAGATGATCCGGATCGCGGCCGGCGAGAAGCTGCGTTTCACGCAGGACGATGTGCGCCTCAACGGCTGGGCCATCGAGAGCCGCATCTATGCAGAGGATCCGACCCGGAATTTCCTGCCCTCGACGGGGCGCCTCATCACCTATCGCCCGCCGCCGGAGGGCGGCACGGACGGGGCAACCGTCCGCAACGACACGGGTGTGACGGAAGGGGGCGAGATCTCGATCTACTACGATCCGATGATCGCCAAGCTCGTGACTCACGCGGCAACGCGCGAGCAGGCGATCGAGGCGCAGGCGAAGGCCCTCGACGCCTTCGCCATCGACGGCATCCGCCACAACATCCCCTTCCTTTCGGCGCTCATGCAGCATCCGCGCTGGCGCGCAGGGCGCCTGTCGACCGGCTTCATCGCCGAGGAGTTCCCCGACGGCTTCAAGCCGCCGCGGCCGGAAGGCGAGGTCGCGCGGCGCCTGGTGGCGGTGGCCGCCGCCATCGACCACCAACTGAACGAGCGCAAGCGGCGGATCTCAGGCCAGATGCGCGACCCCGGCTTCGTGCGCTTCGATCGCGCCCGCATTGTGCTGCTCGGCCAGGAGCGCCACGAGGTGGTGGTCGAGACCATCGACGGGGGAGCGGCCATCGCCTTCAAGGACGGCACACACTGGCCCGTCGAATCCTCCTGGCGGCCGGGCGAGCCCGTGTGGACCGGACAGGTCGGGGGCATGAGCATCGCCGTCCAGGTCCGCCCGATCCTGAATGGGATGCATCTCGCCCATGCCGGCGCATCCGCCGAGGCGCGGGTCTATACGCACCGGGAGGCGGAGCTTGCCGCCCTGATGCCCGAGAAGAGCTCGGCCGGGGCAGGCAAGCAGCTCCTCTGTCCCATGCCGGGCCTCGTGAAGGCGATCCATGTGCGGCCCGGGCAGGAGGTGAAAGCCGGCGAAGCCCTCGCCATCGTCGAAGCCATGAAGATGGAGAACGTCCTGCGGGCGGAGCGCGACGCCACCATCGCCAAGGTCGTCGCCAAGGAAGGGGACAGCCTTGCGGTCGATGCCGTGATCCTCGAGTTCGCGTAGTGTGCGGGTGAGGGGAGAGAGCTCCGAAGGCGGCGCGGGAGACGTGAGACGCTGAGCCATGCCTCTCTACTTCGCCTACGGCTCCAACATGGATCGGGCTGCCATGGCCGAGCGCTGTCCCCAGTCGCGGCCGCTTGGGGTGGCGCGGCTCGCCCGTCATCGCATCGTCATTGCGCGCGAAGGCTACGCGTCTGTGGTGCGCGACCCGCGCCGGTCGGTGTGGGGTTTTCTGTGGGATCTTGCGCTGGCCGACATGCCGGCCCTGGATCGCTATGAGAGCGTGGCGAGCCGCCTTTACGTCAAGATGAACCAGCCGGTGATTACCGATCATGGGCCGAGACGCGCTCTTGTCTATGTCGCGCGAACGGCGGGGCTCGGATGGCCCCGGCCCGGCTACCTCGAAAGCGTTGTGGCCGCCGCTGCCGCTGCCGGGCTGCCCGACCCCTATCTTGCCGAGCTTCGCGCGCTTGCGCCGAGCCCGGGCGGCGTGCGCGCCGCCCCGGCGACGTTCCGGACGTCGGGCGCATAAAGCCGCGCGGAGCGGCGCCTCAATCCTCAAAAGACGAGGCAGGTCAGGATGTTGCCGCCGCCGTGCGCAAGCTTTGCAACTATCGCCTCAAGGTCACGTTGAATCCGGGCGGCGCTCGGCTGCGCCTGAACAACGTCAGTGAGGTGCGTACCCATGAAGTCTTCCGCTGTCAGCGACAAACACGAAGCCCTCCTCAGGCCCGATGCCGAAGCCGTCCAGGAGCCCGGGAAGCGATCTTCGGCCTGGCGCAACTATGGCTATGCCTGGGTGACCGCCGCCTTTTTCCTGCTCTCGCTTGTGGGACATTGGCTCTTCGGCTGGTTCGCCTTCGCGAGCGAGCAACAGGCGCACGGCCAGCCGATCGAGGTGTCGCAGTACCTCATCCAGATGACCCGCGACACGCTGGAGAATTGGCAATCGGAGTTTCTGCAGCTCCTGTGGCAGGTGGGAGGTCTCGCCCTCCTCCTGTATGTCGGCTCTCCCCAGTCCAAGGAAGGGGATGATCGCAAGGAGGCGAAGCTTGACGCCATCCTGCGCCGGCTCGATCCGGAGGGCGGTCAGCGCCTCATCGCAGAGCTTGATCACCGCTATCCGAGACGATGACATCGCGCGTGCCGACGCCGGATCCGAATCATGACCGATCGCCGCTTCGTCCATGTCACCTTCCGCGGGCGTGTGCAGGGGGTGGGCTTCCGCGCCTTTGTGGAACGGCTGGCGCAGGAACGCGGGCTCGACGGCTGGGTGCGCAACCGCGAGGACGGATCGGTTGAGGCGGTCTTCGCCGGCGCCTCCCATGCGGTGGACGCGACGCTCGAACTCTGCCGGCAGGGCCCGCCTGGCGCCCGCGTGGAGGAACTCGATCTTCGCGAGGAGGATGCGGCCGGGCTCATCCCGTCCTCCCGCCCCGCCGGTTTCTACGTGCTGCCCACGGTCTAAGAGAACGGGTCGCGCCCGACGGGAAGATCGCGTCGGCGGGAAGGGGCTTCATTCTATGGTGTTCGTCTCGGCTTGGCGCGTCGCGGCTGGCGGGCGAGGGATCACCCCATGACCATCATGATCGTTCGGCTCGGCACGCCGCGGCAGCCAGGCGAAGGGCTGCGGATCGGGACCGTGCGGCGTCCGCCCCGCGGCGTCCGCAAGGAGCGCTACGCAGCCGAGGACTGGTTCGACCTCTGGTACCCGGATCTGGCGCCGAGCCCCGCGCTTATGGCGAAGGGCCGGGCGGCGACGAAGGCTGAAGAGTGGGGGGCGTTCCTGCGCGCGTTTCGCGCCGAGATGAACGAGCCGACGGCGCGGCGCGCGCTCGATCTCTTGGCCGCGCTCTCCCATCACGCCAACTTCTCGGTGGGCTGCTACTGCGAGGACGAAAGGCGCTGCCATCGTTCGGTGCTGCGGGCGCTCCTCGCCGAACGCGGTGCTGCGGTCGCCTGAAGACGGTTGGCCTGCAGTTGCCGGTCGACCGTGGGCTCCGACATGCCATCCCGGGAAGAGGACTTAGCCTTCCGGCTTCGGGTCGGGCTTTTCGACCGGCCCGCCGGCGTCGCGCCAAGCGCTGAAGCCGCCCTCGATGTGGCACACGGGCTCAAGCCCCATGTCCTGTGCCGTGGCCGCGGCGAGCGCCGAGCGCCAGCCGCCGCCGCAGAAGAACACGAAACGCTTGTCGGCGGCGAAGACGGGTTTGTGGTAGGGGCTTTCCGGGTCGATCCAAAATTCCAGCATGCCGCGCGGGCAATGGAAGGCCCCCGGGATCCGCCCCTCGCGCTCGAGCTCCCGCGGATCGCGCAGGTCGACGAAGACGACATCGTCCCGGCCGAGAAGCTGCATCGCCGCGGACACCGGGATGGTCTCGATCTTGGCATTCGCCTCCTGAAGCAGCGCCTTGTAGCCGCGCCTGATCGTCTGGGGCATGGTGGTCGCTCGCAGCATCGCCCCGCGCCTGCGGGGATCCGCACGGTGCGCGAAGGTGGCGGGGAGGTCAACGGGAGACGCTCGAGAGATGCACGTGCTGGCGTTGTCGGACTATGCGGCGCTCCTGTTCTTCATCGCCGCCTGGCTCGGCTATCACGTCGCCGTCGAGCGGTCGCCGGCGCGGCGGCGAAGCCTGAACGTGCTGATGAACGAGCAGCGACGGCTCTGGATGGAGCGCATGCTGACCCGGGAGAACCGGATCGTGGACACCACGATCATGGCCTCCCTGCAGAACGGCACGGCCTTCTTCGCGTCCACCTCGCTCTTGGCGATCGGCGGCGTGTTGGCCCTGTTCCAGGCGCCCGACGATGTCTTGACCCTGTTCGCGCAACTCCCCTTCGCCACGCCGACCACCCGGGTCATCTGGGAACTGAAGGTCGTCGGCCTTGCGGTGATCTTCGTCTATGCCTTCTTCAAGTTCGCCTGGTCGTACCGGCTGTTCAACTACGCTGCGATCCTGCTCGGAGCGGTTCCGATCGTGAGGGATGAGCCCACGGCCGAGGCCCACGCGGCGGCCGCGCGCGCGGCGGCCATGAACCAGGTGGCCGGGCGCAACTTCAATCGCGGCCAGCGGGCGTTCTTCTTCGCCCTGGCTTATCTCGGCTGGTTCCTGAGCCCCTACCTCCTCATCCTGGCCACCGCCGCCGTGCTCGTCGTCATGTGGCGCCGCCAATTTGCCTCGGACGCGGTGAAGGTCATGACCATGGCCGGGGCGGAGGAAGCGTGATCCGGACAGGTTGAATTGCCCTCGCGGGCGCGCCCAGGGCGAGGACCGGTGAGCCTCCCCCGCTCATGGAGGGGAGGGATCCGGGTGCCGCTCGCACCCTCCCATCCGCGATTTCCCTGGACGCGGACAGGATGCGAGACGGCGGTGGATCAATCCGATCGGATCCGCCCTCAGCGCTTTTCCATCTCGGCCTCGTATCGGGCCCTTGTCTCGGCATTGGGAGGATAGAGGCCCGGAAGGGGCACGCCCCTCTCCACCTCGCGCATGATCCACGCCTCCAAGCGCTCCTGCTCGGGTCCCGCCTTCGCGACCTCCTCGACGAGCGCCGCCGGAATGACCACCGCGCCGTCGCCATCGGCAACGATGACGTCGTTCGGGAAGACGGCCGCGCCGCCGCAGCCGATCGGCTCCTGCCAGCCCACGAAGGTGAGGCCGGCTACGGACGCGGGCGCCGCCACTCCGGCGCACCACACCGGGAGACGGGTCGCCTCGACGCCGGCACCGTCGCGCATGACGCCGTCGGTGATGAGTGCCGCGACGCCGCGCTTGCGCATGCGCGCGCAGAGGATGTCGCCGAAGATGCCGGCTTCGGTGACGCCCATGGCGTCAGCAACGGCGATGCAGCCCTCCGGCATGTCCTCGATAGCGCCGCGGGTGGAGCGTGGAGAGGACCAGGACTCGGGGGTTGCAAGGTCCTCCCGGGCCGGCACGAAACGCAGCGTGAAGGCGCGGCCCACCACCCGCTCCTCCGCATGGAACCTGGGCTGAGGCCCACGCATCCAGGTGCGGCGGATGCCCTTCTTCAGGAGGATGGTGTGGATGGTGCCGGTGGAGGTCGCCTGAAGCGCCCGGCGGATGATGGGATCGAGGGTCATGGGGAGAGCCTGGCGGAAGGGATCGGTGTTGCCGGCGGCATCTAGGCCAGCCGACGCCCGCGGATCAAGCGAAGCGCTTTACACCCGGTTCCGCAAGGCTTCGGCTTCCGCATAGAAGCGCTTCTCCCATTCCTTGTGGTTGTCCATGCCTTCGCGGATGAAGGGCGTGAAGATCGCCAGGTTCATCAGGAGCCAGTTGAGGACATTGGCGGGGAAGCGCAGCGGCTTGACGAAGTCGACGAACAGGACCACCCGCACCTGGTCGGTGTGGTTCCAGGCCTCGTGCTCGTAGGCGTCGTCGAAGACGAGGACCTTGCCCTCCTGCCAGTGGCAGACCTGGTCGCAGACGCGGATGGCGAGCCGGTCGCTCGCCTCCGGCACGATGAGGCCAAGGTGGAGGCGCAAGACCCCGTTGTAGGGCCCTCGATGGGGGGGCAGGTGCTTGCCGGGTTCGAAGATCGAGAACATCGCGGTCTTCAGTCCCGGGATCTTCTGCACGATCCGCCAGGTTTCCGGGCATTGAGCGATGTTGCGCTCGGACTTCACCCCGAAGCCGACGAGGAAGAAGGTCTTCCAGCCCGCGTCCTTGCTGATGCTCTGAACGTCGGTGGAGATGGACTGGAAGGTGGGCAGGTCTTCGCGGCGCGTGAGGACCTGGTCGAGCTCGGCGCGGATGAGTTTCCATTCGCGCTCGATCTCCGCCGCCCAGGGGAAGGTGGCGTTGTCGTAGACGGGCGGGTTGCCGACCTTGGAATATTTCACGTTGAGCCGTTCGACCCAGGCGACGACCGCCATGAAGAGCCGGGTGAGGAGGCTCGGACGGACCATGGTCGGCTCGAGGCCGGCCGTCGTGAAGCTTTGCTGAGGCGCTGGACGCGACATGTTCTCACCGCTTGCGACGGCCGCTCGCGCGGGTGGCGGGCGGGCTCTGATGGTGCATCATTCATAGGAATAAAGATCCTGGCTGTCCATGACCTGGCGCGGTTTCCGGCGTGCATGCCAAGCATGGCCGATCCTGGGGCAAGTGGCGCGTGGGGGTCACGATCCACGGTCCATGTGTGGGTTGCCGCACGGCGGACGGGAACCGAGCGGGCTAGGGAAGGGGATGCATCGCTCGCTGCCGCAAGAGCCAAGAGCGCGCGACGTTGAAGGCCGATGCCTGATCTGGCATTTTTGACGAGGAGCGAGGGCGCGGCTCATGGCCTACACGCTCGACGAGTTCAGGGCCGAGTTCCCGGACGACGAGGCGTGTCTCGCGCGGCTCATGGAGGACCGTTACGGCGGTACCCTGTTCCCGTGCCCGGCCTGTGAGCGCCAAGCCCGGTTCCGGCCCGTCCTGAAGCGACGGGCCTATGCCTGCGATCGCTGCGGGCACTGCGTCTTTCCGTGCGTCGGCACCCCGCTCGCCAAGCTGCACCGCCCGCTCGGCGACTGGTTCTACGCCCTGCAACTGCTCGCCAAGAGCCCAGAGACGTTCAGCGCCCGGGAGCTGCGCCGCCAGCTCAGATGCAGCGCCGCCACGGCGGCCGCGATGGAGCAGGAGCTGCGAGCCTTCCACGCCCGAAGCGCCGAGCCGAAGAGCTCGGGCCTGGCGACGGGGGCGGTGCTCGCAGCCCCTCACCCCGATGGTATGCGGGGTGAGGCAAGCGCCGCGCCTCCCTCCAGGAAGCCCTCTCGCGGAAGGAGCATCGCGGCGCTCGCGGGCTCCTCCGCGGCGCTCCTCGCCCTTGTGACCGTTGGCTTCGTTTTGTCCGGACGGACGCCCATGAACAGCGATGTTCAGGTGGAGACCCCCAATCTCGATCTTGCCGACACGCCCATGATCGAGCCGACGCCCGAGCAGCTCGAGCGCATCGTCGCCCTCGACACCTTGCTCCGGCGATCGTCCGCCGAAATCCGCCAGAACGCGCGACCGCCTCCAACCACGACGCCCACCGTCCCGCTCCCGCCCATGAAGCCCGCAACGCCGCGTCCCGGCTCGCCCCTCAAGCTCTCCGCCGACGAGGTCGCGCTGCTGGTGCTCGGCGACGCCAAGGGCCCGGTGAACCCCAACGAGGTCCTCACCTTCGGCCCGATCAAGATCCGCCGGCATCTGGTCGAGACGATCCTCAAGGCCGCTCGCGTCACCAACAGCGACCCGGTCCTTCTCATGGCGATCGCCGACAAGGAGTCGAGCTTTGCCACCGAGGTGAAGGCGAAGACCTCCTCTGCGACAGGGCTCTACCAGTTCATCGAGGCGACCTGGCTTCGGGTGCTGCGCGAATTCGGCGCGAAGCACGGCTATGACAAGGAAGCCAAGGCGATCGTCCTTGCCGACAGCAAGCTCACCGTCACGGATCCCGCCGAGCGGGAGCGCATCCTGGACCTGCGCCGGGAGCCCTACCTCTCCGCCTTGATGGCCGCGGAGATGCTGAAAAAGGACGCTGCCCGCATCGCGCGCCGCATTGGGCGCGAACTCACGCATGGCGAGATCTACCTCGCCCATTTTCTTGGCGCCGACGGAGCAGAGCGCTTCATGGAGCAGCTCGTCGCGAACCCGAGCCTGGTTGCCGCCGACCTCTTGCCGAATCCCGCCAGGGCCAACAAGCCGATCTTCTATGTCCAGCGCGGCGACAAGGAAGAAGGCCTCTCGGTGGGCGAGGTCCACCAGAAGTTTCAATCCATGATGGGCCTGCGGCTCGACCGCTACAAGAATGTCCACCAGCTCATCGGCGCCACTGCTTCCGAGGCGCAGGCCCGCCCGACCAAGATGCCGTAGAGCCGGTCATGTCCTGAACTTGGGATCGAGCCAATCGCGCAAGGAATCGCCGAGGAGATTGAAGGCGAACACCGCGAGCGAGATCGCCAGCCCCGGGAAGATCACCATCCACGGCGCCTCCCGATAGAAGTCGGACGCGTTGCCCGCAAGCATCAAGCCCCACGCCGGCTTCGGCTCCGATACGCCAAGCCCGAGGAAAGAGAGCGATGCCTCGAGCAGGATCGCCTGCGCGATGAAGGCGGTCAGCATGATCAGGAAGGGCGCCACGACGTTCGGACACATATGCCGGAAGATGATCCGCGCATGGCTGTAGCCGGCCGCCCGCGCTGCGTCGATGTAAGGCATCTCCCGGATGGAAAGCGCGGCCGATCGGATGACCCGCGCCACCTTCGGGACGATCGGAATGGCGATGGCGACGATGAGGTTGACGTCGATGCCGAGGACGAGGCGGCGCCCCAGCATCGCCACCACCACCAGGGCCAGCACGATGATCGGGAACGACAAGAGGATGTCGACGAAGCGCTGGACGACGAGGTCCGTGCGCCCGCCGAAGTAAGCCGATGCGACGCCGATCACCGCTCCGGCCGCGCAGCCGAGGAGCGAGGAGAGAAGCCCGATCGAAAGCGCCGTGCGCGCCCCATAGATGATGCGGGTGAGGATGTCGCGCCCGAACGCATCCGTGCCGAAAGGGTGCGCAGGGGAGGGGGCGGCGAGCATGGCCGAGAAATCGATGGCCTCCGGGTCATAGGGCACGATCCAGTCGGCGAAGGCGGCGGCCAGCGCCATCACCAGGATGACGACGAACGCTGCTGCGCCAAGCGGCTGTTCGACGACGAAGCGAAGAAGCGCGCTGCGCTCGCGCGAGGGAAGGGTCGAGCCGGTGGTCGTCGCCGCCATGGTGCCTCACCGATAGCGAATGCGCGGGTCGAGCGCTGCGTAGAGGAGGTCGACCACCAGGTTCACGAGGATGAAGACCACGGCGATGAGCATCACGAGGCTCTGGATCAGCATGAAATCGTTGCGTGACACGGCCTGCACGAAGAGCCGGCCAATGCCGTTGAGGTTGAAGACCTGCTCCGTCACCACAAGCCCCCCGATCAGGAAGGCGAATTCGAGGCCGATGACGGTGATGGCGGGCAGCATGGCGTTCTTCATGGCGTGGCGGGCGACCACGAGCCGCTCGAAGACGCCCTTCGCCCGCGCCGTGCGGATATAGTCCTCCCGCATCACCTCGACGATGGAGGAGCGGACCATCCGGGCCACCACGGCGGAATATCGGTAGCCCACCGCAAGCGCCGGCCAGATGAGCTGGGAGAGGTTGGCGATCGGGTCGACGTAGAAGGGCGTGTAAGTCAAGGGCGGTAGCCAGTTGAAGGCCCAGAGCAGCCCGAGGATGATCAGCATGCCGAGCCAGAAGGAGGGCACCGCAAGGCCCGCGATGGTGACGATGCGAATGACGTAGTCGACCGCAGTGTCGCGATAGAGCGCGGAAAGGGTCCCGAGCGGAATGGCGATCAGCACCGCGATGACCGCCGCCATTACGGCCACCTGCAGCGAGAGCTCCAGTCGGCTGCCGATCTCCTCGGATACGGGGTTGCCCGTCCACATGGACCGCCCGAGATCCAGGGTGACGAGGCCCTTCATCCAGTCGACGAACTGGATGACGAGCGGCTTGTTGAGGCCGAGCCGCTCCCGCTCCTGCTCGATGACCTCCCGGCTCACATTGCCGCCGTCGCCCCGCAGCTTGATCTCGACGATGTCGCCGGGGACCACGCGCAGCATGAAGAAGGTCACCACCGCGACGCCGATGAGCGTCGGGATGGCGAGGAGCACGCGATTGACGACGTAGCGGAGCATCAGGAAGCAAGACCCGCTGCGCGGCCGCTTACGGCGCGGCTGCGCAGCACGTTCTTCCGCAGCCTCCTCCGGACGGTGGTCCGGAATCCGGAAGGCGAGCGCGTGAGCGCGCCGCGCGGTGCTGCCTCCCTCACTGGGCGATCCACACGTCGACGAGGTCCTGGCCGAGATAATGGCTCGGGGTGATGTGCCAGCCCTTCAGGCGCCTGTCGTGGACGATGTAGCGGTGCCACCAGATCACCGGCGCGGTGTAGGACTCCTTGAACAGGTGCTGCTCGAACTCGCGGATGAGCCTTTTCCGCTCGTCCTTGCTCGTGGCGCGCTTCTGCTTCTCGTAGAGCTCGTCGAGCTTGCGGTCGATGTAGTTGCCGTAGTTGAGCGAGCTCTGGTCCTTGGAGATGTAGTTGATGAGCTGGAGGTTCGGCTCGTCCATGAAGTCGCAGGCGAAGTTGAGGGCGGCCTCGTAGTTGCCGCTCTGCAGGCTTGCCTGATAGGGCGCCGTCTCGAGCTGGCTGTGCTCGGCCTGGACTCCGATCTGCCGCCACTGATCGATGACGAAGAGCCCAGTCGGCGTGTAGGGCATGGCGACGGTGCGGTTCGTGAGCGTCAGCTTGAGGTTCTGAACGCCGGCCTCGGCGAGAAGCTTCTTCGCATGCTCGCGCGCCGCCTGGATGTTCTCGGAGAAGCCGGGATATTGCGCGAGCTCGTCTTTGCTCGCGGCGAACTCGTAGCCCGGCCTCAAGATGCCGCCGACTTCCTTGACGAAGGCGATGCGCTGCAGGTTCTTGGCCCCGCCCCAGCGATCGATCGCCATGGAGAGGGCGCGCCGCACGCGGGCGTCGTCGAAGGGCTTCTTGGCGGTGTTGAACAGGATGTCGAGCTTGCACACCCAGCCCGATTCCTGCACCTGCACCTTCTCGCCGAGCGACTGCACGAGGCGGTCCCGCTCCGCCGGGGAGAAGCCGCGGAACTCGGCCATGATCTGACCGCCATTCATGGCGTTGATCATCGGCGCGCCGGAGAGGAGCACGGCGCGGAAGCCGTCAAGATAAGGCTTGCCCTGCTCGTAGTAGTCCTCGAAGCGCTGGCCGATCCAGTGCGAGCCCTTCACGTGCTCCACGAACTTGAAGGCGCCGGTGCCGAGGATGTTGGTCTTGGGGAAGTTCGGGTCCTGCTGCAGCTTCGCGGCCGAGTAGATGCAGTTCCAGGGCGAGGCGAAGTTGGCAAGCATCGAGGCGTCGGGCTTCGACAGCTTGAAGACGACCGTCAGCGGGTCCGGCGTCTCGATGGCGGCGATGTCCTCGAAGGACGCTTGGCGGAGCGACACCACGCCCTGCGGCGGGTTCCGCAGGCGCTCGTAAGTCGCCTTGATGTCGGTCGAGGTCATGGCCGAGCCGTCATGGAATTTGACGTTCGGGCGCAGCTTGAAGGTATAGGTGAGCTGGTCGGGCGAGACCTCGTAGGACTGAGCGACGCCCGGGAGGATCTTAGGGTAATTCGCCGTATCGAATTTCAGGAGCGTGGAATAATGCGGCGCGAGCCAATGGATCGCCGCGAAGCTCGAATTGGCGTGGCAGTCATAGTTGGGCGGCTCGCCGCTGATGGCGAATTGAAGCGTGCCGCCGCGCTTGGGCGTCTCTTGGGCGGCCGCCGGCAGGGCAAGGGCGGCCGCGAGGCCGGTTAAGAGGGCGCAGGACCTGAGCATGCTTCGTTCCTCCCGAGGCTTTCCTTGGCTCTTATACAGGCGACAAAATGGTTCGGGCGCAACTCCTCGAGCGCCGGCACGCCCGCCCGGCAGGCATCGATGGCCAGCGGACAGCGGGTGTGGAAGACGCAGCCTTGCGGCGGATTGAGCGGCGAGGGGAGCTCGCCTTTGAGCGCCCGCGGGGCGCGCGTCCGTTCGATGACAGGGTCGGGCACCGGCGCGGCGTCGAGGAGCGCCCGGGTATAGGGGTGAAGGGGCTTGGCGTAGAGCTCCTCGCGGTCCGCGATTTCCATGACGCGGCCGAGATACATCACAACCACGCGATGAGAGATGTGGCGCACCACGGCAAGGTCGTGGGCGATGAACAGGTAGGTGAGCCCGAGCCGCTCCTGCAACTCCTCCAGGAGGTTGATGATCTGGCCCTGGATCGACACATCGAGCGCCGAGACCGGCTCGTCGCAGACGATGAAGGACGGGTTCATGGCGAGCGCGCGGGCGATGCCGACCCGCTGGCGCTGTCCGCCCGAGAGCTGATGGGGGTAGCGCTCCGCCATATAGGGATAAAGCCCGACCTGCGTCAGAAGCTCGGCGACGCGCTCGCCCGCTCGCCGCTTGTCGGCGATTCCATGCACGCGCATGGGCTCGGCGATGATCTGGCCCACCGTCATGCGCGGATTGAGGGACGAGAACGGGTCCTGGAAGATGACCTGGATCCTGGTCCGCAGGCGCTTCAGCTCGGCGCCGGATGCCCCCGCGAGGTCGCGGCCCTCGAAGGCGATGCGGCCGGAGGTGGCCTCCTCCAGACGCAGGATGAGGCGGCCGACCGTCGTCTTGCCACAGCCCGACTCGCCGACAAGGCCGAGCGTCGTGCCGGGCGCGATGGAGAAAGAGACGTCCTCGACGGCGCGGACGACCGCCTTGCCGCCGGCGAACCCCTTGGCGCTCACCTCGAAATGCTTGGTCAGCCCCTCCACCGCAAGGGCTGGAAGCGTCTCGTCCGCCAGGGCGCGCTCCGCCGCTTCGGCAGGAACGGTCCTCGGCGCGCCGGCAAGGCTCGCAAGCTCGCGCCACCGGTGGCACGCGGAGCGATGCTCCGGATGCTCGGTGTCGAACAAAGAGGGGTCGATATCGCAATTGGCGATGCGGTAGGGGCAGCGCGGGGCGAAGCGGCACGTCTTCGGCGGATCGAGGAGGTTCGGCGGCAGACCTTCGATGGTCTCGAGCTTCTCGCTGCGCGGCCGGTCGAGACGCGGCACGGAGCGCAGGAGGCCGATGGTGTAGGGGTGGCGCGGGGCGCCGAAAATCTCCTCCGCCGTGCCCTCCTCGACGATGCGCGCCGCGTACATCACGTTCACGCGGTGGGCGTAGCGCGCCACGATCCCGAGGTTATGGGTGATGACAAGGAGCGCGATGTTGAGCCGGCGGGACAGGTCGCGCATCAGCTCCAGGATCTGCGCCTGGATCGTCACGTCGAGCGCCGTCGTCGGCTCGTCGGCGATGATCAGTTTCGGGTTGCAGGCAAGGCCGATGGCGATCATGACCCGCTGGCGCATGCCGCCCGAGAACTGGTGGGGGTACTGGTCCAGGCGCCGCTCGGCATCGGTGATGCCGACAAGGCCCAAGAGTTCCTTCGCCCGTTCGCGCGCCTCTTCCCCGCTCATCCCGAGATGGATCTGAAGCGGCTCCATGAGCTGCCGGCCGATGCTCATGACCGGGTTGAGCGAGGTCATGGGCTCCTGGAAGATCATGGCGATCTCCCGCCCCCGGATGGCCCGCATCTCCTCGTCGGAGAGGCCGAGGAGGTCGCGACCCTCGAACAGGATGCGCCCGCCGACGATCCGGCCTGCGGGCTTGGAGAGAAGCCGCATGATGCTGAGCGCCGAGACCGACTTGCCGCATCCGGATTCGCCGACGAGCGCCACGATCTCGCCGGCGCGGATGGCGTAGCTGATGCCCTCCACCGCCCGCACCACGCCGCGCGAGGTCTCGAAATGAACGTGCAGGTCCTGCACTTCGAGAAGAAAGCGATCGTCGCTGTGGGCCGCGGGATCGCCGGACCGAGGCGTGGGTTGCGCAGTTCCGGCCTGCCGCATGGCTAGGCCGTCGCGAGCTGGTATGGAGGGGTCACGTTCGACGGTTCGTTCCACCAAGGGGGCGACATTCTGGCGAGAGATCCATGGACGGCGCAAGAGGCTTGCCTTCGCCGGGCCCCCATGGGTCGTTTAGGACGAGAGGGAAGAGGGAAGTCGCACTGTGAGCAGAGCCGCCATCGCGACCAGCAACGATGTCCGTGTGGTCAGCCTCGTGGGCACCGCGCACGGGGCGAGCCACTTCTTCCAGCTCGTCCTGCCGCCGCTTTTTCCCGTGCTCAAGGACGCGCTCGGGGTGAGCTATACGGAGCTTGGCCTCGTGATGGCTGTGTTCTTCACCGTTTCGGGCGTGGCTCAAGTGGCGGCGGGCTTCGTGGTCGACCGCGTCGGGGCGGACCGGGTGCTGCCGGCGGGCATCGCCTTGTGCGGGCTTGCCGCCGTGATGGCGGGTCTCGTGCCGGCCTATGGAGCGCTCCTTGGCGCGGCCGTCGTCGCCGGTCTCGGCAACAGCGTCTTTCATCCTGCCGATTACGCCATCCTCTCCGCCCGCGTCACCCCCACCCGCATGGCGCGCGCCTACAGCGTGCACAGCATCGCCGGCACGCTCGGCTGGGCAGCGGCGCCTGTCACCATGATCGGGTTGGCGGAGGGCCTCGGCTGGCGGGGAGCGCTGTCGACGGTCGGCATCCTTGGGCTTGGCTTCGCCGCCGCCGTGATGGCGATGCGCGCCGACCTTCAGGTGCCGCGCCATCGGCCGCAGGACGGGGTACCTGCAGCCTCCTGGCGCCTCCTTCTGGCGGGACCCATGATCGCCTGCTTTCTCTACTTCTTCCTTCTCTCCGTCGCGCAAGGAGGAACGCAGAACTTCCTGCCGACCTTGCTGCCCTTGACGCAGGACGTGACCTACGCGCTCGCCGCCTCCGCCACCACCGTGTACCTCGTCGGCAGCGCCGTCGGGTCGCTCGCCGGCGGCGTGGTGGCCGACATGACGCCCCATCATGCCCGGATCGTCGGGGCGGGCCTTGCCGGAGCGGGTCTTCTGACGCTCGCGCTCGGTTACCTGGTGCTGCCGCTCGCCCCGCTTCTGGCCACCGTGGCGCTGACGGGCTTCCTCACGGGCGCGACAACGCCATCGCGCGACATGCTGGTACGGGCGGCAACACCCAAGGGAGCGACCGGGAAAGTCTTCGGTTTCGTCTATGCCGGGCTCGATCTCGGCTCGGTGGTGGCCCCGCTCGTCATCGGCGCCTTGCTCGATCATGGCGCGCCGCGCGCAACCTTCGCCTTCATGGCCGCGGCGCTCCTCGCCACCATCGCGAGCGCCTTCCTGGTCGGAGGCAAAGGGACGGCAGGATCCGCAGGAGAACGCCGCGCTTCCGTCTGATGCCTGAAAGGCAGTACTGTCCCTCACCTGCGAACGGCTGCTGACGTGGACGAACTCATCCCTCTCGAAAACCGGCTTCCCGCCGAGCGCGCCGTGCGCGACGCCGAGGCGACGAAGCGGCGGATCCTGAAAGCCGCCATCGTCGAGTTCGCCCGCCACGGGCTTGGCGGCGCGCGGGTGGAGCGCATCGCGAAGGCGGCGCGCACCAACAAGCGCATGCTCTACTACCACGTGGGCAACAAGGAGGCGCTGTTCCTGGCGGCGCTCGAGGCCGCTTATGACGACATTCGCGCGGCGGAGCGCAAGCTCAACCTCGAAGCCTTGGAACCGCTCGCCGCCATCGAGCGTCTGGTGCGCTTCACCTGGAGCTACTTCGTCGAGAACCGCGAATTCCTGATGCTCCTCAACTCCGAGAACCTGCATCGCGCCCGGCACCTCAAGAAGTCGAAGCGCATCGCGGCCATGAACTCGCCCCTGATCGAGACGCTGAGGCACATCCTCGAGCGCGGGGTGGCCGAGGGCACGATCCGACCCGGTATCGACCCGCTTCAGCTCTACATCTCCATGGCGGGGCTCGCCTATTTCTACCTGTCCAACGCCAGCACCCTGTCGGTCACCTTCGGGCGTGACCTCTTGTCGAAGGCCGAGATGCGTCGGCGCCTCGACCACATCGTGGAGCTCGTGCGGGCGGGCGTGCGCGCTTGACCGGCCAGAGCCGCGCGCAGTAAGTAACCAGACGGTTAATTAAGGGCGCCGCCAGAGCGCCCGTCCGGGACATCCGCCACGAACGGCCGTCCCGGCACGACGTTGGATTAGGGAGCACGACATGACGCAACGCACCCTCGGCCTGATCATGAACGGCGTCACCGGACGCATGGGCATGAATCAGCACCTCATCCGTTCGGTGGCGGCGATCCGGGCTCAAGGGGGCGTGACCCTGTCCGATGGGTCGAAGGTGCAGCTCGACCCCATTCTCGTCGGCCGCAACGCGGAGAAGATCTCCGCCCTCGCCAAGGCCCACGGCGTCGAGCGCTGGACGACGGATCTCGACGCCGCGATCGCCGATCCGAAGAACGACATCTTCTTCGATTCCGCCACCACCCAGATGCGTCCCGCGCTGCTTGAAAAGGCGATCGCGGCGGGCAAGCACGTTTATTGCGAGAAGCCGATCGCCACCAATCTCGACGAGGCGCTTCGCATCTGCCGCCTCGCCGAGGAGAAAGGCGTCAAGAACGGCGTCGTCCAGGACAAGCTCTTCCTCCCGGGTCTGCAGAAGCTCAAGATGCTGCGCGAGGCCAGCTTCTTCGGCCGCATGCTCTCTGTGCGCGGCGAGTTCGGATATTGGGTGTTCGAAGGCGATTGGGGGCAGCCGGCCCAGCGCCCGTCCTGGAACTATCGGGCCGAGGACGGCGGCGGCATCATCCTCGATATGGTCTGCCACTGGCGCTACGTGCTCGACAACTGCTTCGGCGAGGTGAAGTCCGTGTCCTGCCTTGGGGCGACGCACATCCCGGAGCGGGTCGATGAAGAGGGGCGGCGATACAGGGCGACCGCCGACGATGCGGCCTACGCCACCTTCGAGCTCGAGGGCGGCGTCATCGCCCAGATCAACATGTCGTGGACGACGCGGGTCTATCGCGACGACCTCGTCACCTTCCAGGTCGACGGGACCCACGGGTCGGCGGTGGCCGGACTGACCGATTGCGTCATCCAGCCTCGCGTCGGGACGCCAAGGCCCGTGTGGAATCCGGATCAGAAGCAGACCATCGACTTCTATGCGACCTGGCAGCCGGTGCCGGACACCATCGCCTATGAGAACGGCTTCAAGGCCCAGTGGGAGATGTTCATCCGCCACGTGGCTGAAGGCGCGCCCTACAGATACACGCTACGCGAAGGCGCGAAGGGCGTGCAGCTCGTCGAATGCGCGCTGCAGAGCTGGAAGGAGCGCCGCTGGGTCGACGTGCCGCCGCTGCCGCTTGCGGCCGAGGCGTCGCGGCCCCTCGCGGCTGAGTAGAGCGCCGAGCGGCGTGCCGGGGCCGGCGAAGCCGGAGCCCGAACGCCGTGAACGTCCACCCCAGGACCGCACGCTGCGGAGGCGCTGCCCTCCTTGACGGCCGAAGCGGTTCTGGACTCCGGGCTCTCGCTTCGCGGGCGCCGGAACGAGGAGGGAGAGGAGCCCATGAATATCCAACGACCGGTCACCGCGCTCTCGCTCCGCCTGCCGACCAGCAGCGGCGCCCTCGAGGCGTTCGAGATGTCCGCGCCGCGCAACTTCCCCGACCACGTCACAGGCCCGCTCAACCGCGTCGCGCTCGCCGCCGCCCATGTGGTGGCCGACCCGCTCGCTGATGGCGATCCCTGGCTTCAGCCGGCCGTCGATTGGGAGCGCACCATCGCCTATCGCGAATACCTGTGGGGTCTCGGGCTCGGGGTCGCGGAGGCGATGGACACGGCGCAGCGGGGCATGGGGCTCGACTGGCCGATGGCCCTCGATCTCGTCAAGCGCTCCGTCGCGGCGGCCAAGGCCCGCGGAAATGCGGTGGTCTTCTCGGGCGCCGGGACCGATCATCTCGACCCGGCTGCAGCGAGGAACGTCGAGGACGTGATCCGCGCCTATGAGGAGCAGTTGGCAGCGATCGAGGCGGTTGGCGGCCGCATCATCCTCATGGCCTCCCGGGCGCTGGCACGGGTGGCCAAAGGCCCCGACGACTACGTGCGGGTGTATGATCGCATCCTTGCGCAGGCGAAGGAACCGGTGATCATTCACTGGCTCGGCGACATGTTCGATCCGGCGCTCGCCGGCTACTGGGGCTCGACGGACCTTGACGAGGCGATGGAGACGGCGCTCGCCGTCATCAACGCCAACGCCGCCAAGGTCGACGGGGTCAAGATCTCGCTCCTCGACAAGGACAAGGAGATCGCCATGCGCCGCCGTCTGCCGAAAAGCGTGCGCATGTATACGGGCGACGATTTCAACTATGCCGAGCTCATCGCCGGCGACGATCAGGGCTATTCGGATGCGCTGCTCGGCATCTTCGACGCGATCGCCCCGGCCGCAGCGGCCGCGCTCTCGGCGCTTGCGAAAGACGATCTTGCCACCTTCCACGACGTCTTCGCGCCCACCGTGCCGCTGTCGCGCCATATCTTCAAGGCGCCCACGCGCTTCTACAAGACGGGCGTCGTGTTCATGGCCTATCTCAACGGTCACCAGGACCATTTCACCATGGTCGGGGGTCAGGAGAGCGCCCGCTCGACCCTGCACCTGTCCGAACTCTTCCGCCTCGCCGATCGCGCCGGCCTGTTCCGGGACCCGGAGAAGGCTGCCGCCCGCATGCGCGCCGTGATGCAGGTGAGGGGAGTGGAAGCGTGACCTGTCGCGCGAGGTGCAGCGCGGCCATGGTTCATGCGCTCCCGTCCCGGACCGCGCTTATTGCCTCGGCGCATCCGGGAAAGAGGGTGGAGGGTGTGGGAAGGCTCACGCCCGAACCACCACGAGAGGGGCGCACCTGAACCTGCCCCGCTTTCCCAAAAGCCTGCAACGAAGCGCAGCGCAGTGGCAGGCTCTTGAGGAGGGAAGCGCAACAACTTGCCGCGTCGCGGCGCGTCATTTCAGGGGTGAGTCGGACATGCGCGATCTCTCCAAGGACCACTCTCTCCTCTCCCTCAACACCGCCACCGTCCGCAAGCAGGGCGATCTTCTGGCCATCATCGAGGCTTGCTCCCGGCATGGGATCGGCGCCGTCTCGCCTTGGCGCGATCAGGTCGCCAGTGTCGGACTTGAGCGGGCGGTGCGCGCGGTGAAGGATGCGGGGCTGAAGCTCTCGGGCTACTGCCGCGGCGGCATGTTCCCGGCCGATGCGGCGCGTCGCAGCGAAGTCCGCGAGGACAACCGCCGCGCCGTCGACGAGGCGGCAGCCCTCGGCGCGCCCTGCCTCGTGCTCGTCGTCGGCGGGCTGCCGCAGTTCTCGCGGCCGGGCTCGGCGCCCTCGAAGGACCTGCAGGCCGCCCGCGCCATGGTGGAAGAGGGCATCGCCGACCTCCTCGACTATGCCCGCGCGGCGAACATGCCGCTCGCCATCGAACCGCTCCATCCCATGTACGCCGCCGACCGGGCCTGCGTGAACACGCTCGCCCAGGCGCTCGACATTTGCGACCGGCTCGACCCAGCCCGCAGCGGTGTTCTCGGGGTGGCGGTCGATGTCTATCATGTGTGGTGGGATCCCGAGCTCGATCGCCAGATCGAGCGTGCCGAGCGCGGGCGCCTCCTCGCCTTTCACGTCTGCGATTGGCTCGTCCCCACCCGCGACCTCCTCCTCGACAGGGGCATGATGGGCGATGGCGTGATCGACCTTCGACGCATCCGCGCCTGTGTCGAGCGCGCCGGGTTCGACGGCTTCGTGGAGGTGGAGATCTTTTCAGAGGATTGGTGGGCAAAGCCGATGGATGAGGTGATCCAGACCTGTATCGACCGTCACCGTACCGTGGTTTAGGTTACGGCCGATAAGGTCAGGTGAGGAGGCTGCGCGCAACGCAATGAACGACGAACACGCTGCCCGCCGCGAGATCATCCTCATCAACGCCGCCCATACCCTGACGCATTACTCGCTCCTCATCCTGCCGACCGCGGTGCTTGCCATGGCGCGCCCTGGCGGTCCCTTCGGCGCCGAGTACGGCCCCATCGTCGCCCTGGCGACGGGCATGTTCGTACTCTATGGCGTCGGCTCCCTGCCGCAGGGTTGGCTCGCCGCGCGCTTCGGGCGCCACGCGGTGATGAGCGCCTTCTTTTTCGGCACCGGGCTGTCGCTCGCGGCAGCCGCCTTTGCAGCCTCACCCCTGATGCTGGCCGTGGCGCTTTCCGCCGCAGGTCTCTTTGCCGCCATCTACCATCCGATCGGCACGGCGATGCTGGTCGACGCCGCCGGGGCGCGGGTCGGGCGGGCGCTGGGCATCAATGGCGTGTTCGGCAATTTCGGGGTGGCGCTGGCACCGGTGGTCACTGCCTTCCTCGCCCAGCATTTCGGCTGGGAGACGGCCTTCCTGATGCCCGGCTTCGTCTGTGTTGCCCTTGGCATCGTCTGGCTGCGCATGCCGACCGTGGCCGCAGGCGGGCAGGGGGCAGCGCGTCCCTTCCCGCCGATCCCGGCCGCCGTGGTCCGCCATGCGGTGATCGTGCTCCTGCTGCTCGCAGCGACCGCAGGCCTCGTCTTCAACGCCTATACGCTGCTGATCCCGAAGCTCATGCAGGAGCGGCTTGCGGGCGATCCGCGTCTCCTGCCGATCGTCGGGACGCTCGCCTTCCTCGTGACGCTCTGCGGGGCCGCGACGCAGTTCACCGTCGGACGGCTCATCGACCGCACGACGCTGAAGCGCATCTTCCTGCCGCTCTCCCTCATGTCGGTCCCGTCGATGTTCGCCCTGGCCTTCGCGGATGGCTGGCCGGTGCTGCTGCTCGCCGGTCTCGTCGCCGCGACGATCTTCGGCCAGGTCACGGTGAGCGAGACCATGACGGCGCGCTACATCTCGCCCGCGATGCGCGCCAAGATGTATTCCATCCGCTTCTTCGTCGCCTTCCTGGGAAGCTCGGCGGCGGCGCCCCTGGTCGGCTTCCTGCACGAGCGGACCGGCAATCTTTCCGCCGTGATCGCCACGCTCGCCTGCTTTGCCATGATCACGCTCGCCTGCGCCCTCTTCTTCCCCGACCGGCGCGAGGAGCTCGAGCCGGAGCTGTGGGCGAAGCATGCGCCCGCTGCGGCAGCGGAGTAGGGCAAATGTCCATTCCGGGGCCCGCCTTGCGGCCCCGGAACGATGGTGAAGGCGCTACGCCACCTTCTTTGAGGGCCAGCCGAGCGCCACAAGACGCGCCTTGGCGTGGTCGCGGATCTCGTCGCGCACGCCCTGGGGCAGGTCGGCGAGGAGCTTCTGCGTCTCGGCCGAGAGCATCAGATCGGTCACGGCGTTGATGGTCTTGGCCTTGTCGATCTTGCGCTTCAGCTCGGTCTCGACGCCCACCGCCACGCGCTCGACTTCGACCTCGACCTCCTCGGGGGTGAGCTTCGCCTTTGGCGCCTCCGCCTTGGGCTGAGGGGCCTCGGGAGCGTCGCGGCCCTGTTTGAACTCGTCCGCCTCCTCCTCGGAGTAGACGAGGCCGTGCAGCTCGATGAGCTTCAGGATGACGCGGTCCTTCGCCCGCTTCTCGGCCATGGCGTAGACATAGGCCGCTTGGCGGCCCGAGACGCGATAGTTCACCCCGATCAACGCCTCGCCGATGGACCACTCGACCCGGTCGCCCATGCGGCCGGTCACGAGGATCACCGCCTCGTCCCGTTCGGCGCGGATGATCTGGGGCGGGTCGAAGGCGATCTTCGCCTGGGCGGCGATGCGCTCCAGCGCCTTGTGATAGATGACCGCCTGGCCCTGGACGCGCCACACATTGCCGGCGAAGGGTTCGCCGTATTTCGCCAGGATGTCGGCAATCTGCTTGTCTGCCGTGTTCATTCGTCCGGTCCTGCTTCGGGCGCTTCAGGCGAAAGACCCATCACGCCTCGTTTCGTGAGGTTCGAATGTGGCGATTCAGGTCTGCACGAACAAGGACCTGAGTCATTTTGTCCGACCGCATAAGTCCTTGCGAAATAAGGGACAATTACAGAGATCCGAGCCTTGGCTGCGTCAATGTTCACTTTTTGTTCTGGAGGTGGTATGGAGCCTCATCGACGGGCAGCAGGGCCGTCCGGAGGCGCCCTCCGCCGGCCCGCCGTTTGCAGGACCTTGCTGATGACCGCACCCGCGATCGCCGCACAAGCCGCGGCTCGGGCAAAACCCGGCTCCCTGTCGCGCCGCCTCGTTCGCCGCAAGGTGGCCGCCGCGTCGCCCTCGCGGGAGACGCTTGCGGCCGAGTTCCTGGCCTTGTGCGAGCTCGATCCAGGCGTGGACGCCGTCGAGGCCGGCGGCGTCGCGACATTGATCATCGGCGAGGAGGCGGTCTCGCACGAGGTCGACTTCGCCGTGATCCGCCAGGGCGTGAAAAGCCTCGTGGACATCGTCGCCGATGCTGATCTTCCCCATCATCCTCTGGCCGCCGCCCTCGTGGCGGGAGATCTGCGCACGGTCGACGGGCACTCCTTCGCGGTCGAGACCTCGGCGACCATCCGGGCCGAGCCCCGCTACACGACGATGAAGCTCATCCTCGCCTGTCGCCGCACCCTGGTCTCGGCGGGGGACCGCGTGCGCATCCTGCACCATCTGAGCGAGAGCGGCACGGCTCCCCTCGTCGAGTGCGCGGCCGTGGTCCAGAATGCCCCGGACGGGGTGGCGGCGGTTCTGGCGCTGGTGCTCGAGGGTCTGATCGAGATGGACATCACCCGCCCGATCCTGCCCGAAACGCCGCTTCGCCGCCGCAAGCTTCCTCGGCCGGAGACTTGAGGATCGCTTGTCATGCCGGGCTGGCCACCGGTCTCGAACGGGGCGGCGGCCTCATCCGAGTGCGCCATCGGCCGGATCGCTCAGCCTGCCTGTGCGGGCGGTACGTGCCGCGACAATAGAGCTGGGGATGGGCCGTGACCGCCGATTCCGTTGGCGGCTAGACTCGCCTCGTGTCCGAATCAGCTCTTCTGGCCCGTGAACGCCCCGTCCTCGCCGTGCGCCGCTCGGCGCTCGGCCGGGCGTGGCGGGAGCGCTGCGATCCGTCGCAAGCGGCGATCGCCGTCGCGATCGCCCAGACCCATGGGGTGCCGGACGTGCTCGCCCGGGTCCTGGCCGGCCGCGGCATCGGCCTACGCGATGTTCCCACCTATCTGGCGCCGCGCCTGCGCGACCTCATGCCCGAGCCTTTCGCGCTGCGCGATATGGAAGGGGCGGCCCTGCGCCTGGCGGATGCGGTCCAACGGCGCGAGACCATCGCCATCTTCGGCGATTACGACGTGGACGGCGCCTGCAGCGCCGCGCTCCTGGCCGAGTTCCTGCGCGCCACGGGGACGCCTTGCCTGATCCATATTCCCGACCGGATCACGGAAGGCTATGGCCCCAATGCCGAAGCAGTGCGTCGCCTGGCCGAGCAGGGCGCGCGCCTCCTCGTCACCGTCGATTGCGGCACCGCGAGCCACGAGCCGTTGACCGTCGCCGAGCGGCTCGGGCTCGACGTCGTCGTGCTCGACCATCATCAGGCGCCTGACGCGCTGCCCGCGGCGCTTGCCGTCGTCAATCCCAACCGCCAGGACGACCTGTCAGGCCTTGGACATCTGTGCGCGGCAGGGGTGGTGTTCCTGGCCCTCGTGGCGCTGAACCGGGAGCTGCGCCGGCGCGGCTTCTGGACGGGCCGCCCCGAGCCGGATCTTCTCGCGAGCCTCGACCTTGTGGCCCTTGCCACCGTAGCCGACGTCGTTCCGCTCGTGGGTCTCAACCGCGCCTATGTGCGTCAGGGACTGGTCGTCATGCGCAGCCGGCGGCGCATCGGCCTGGCGGCGCTCCTCGATGCGGCTGGCCTCTCCCAGCCGCCGGAATGCTGGCACCTCGGCTTCCTCCTCGGGCCGCGCATCAACGCCGGCGGGCGGATCGGCAATGCGGCGCTCGGCGCCACGCTTCTCTTGTCGGTCGACCCTGCCGAGGCGGCCCGTCTTGCCGCCGAACTCGACCGTCTCAATCGCGAGCGCCAGGACATCGAGAAGGCAGCCCTGGCCGAGGCCGAGGCGCAGGCCTCGCGGCTCCTCGACCGCGATCCCCAGGCTCCCGTCCTGGTGACCTTCTCGCCCGGATGGCACCCCGGGATCGTCGGCCTCGTGGCCGGGCGGCTGAAGGAGAAATTCAACCGCCCGGCTTTCGCACTGGCTGTGCAGGAGGATGGGAGCGCCATCGGTTCGGGGCGCTCGGTGGCGGGCGTCGATCTTGGACGGGCGGTGCGGGCGGCGGTGGATGGTGGCCTTGCCCTCAAGGGCGGAGGTCACGCCATGGCCGCCGGCGTCACGGTCGCTGCGGAGGGAGTCGAGCGGTTTGCGGCCTTCCTCACGGCCCGCCTCGCCGACGCGGTGGCCGAGGCGTGCCGGGCCGACGATCTCCTGATCGATGCCGCGCTGACCGCTGGCGGCGCCCGCCCCGAGATCGTCGCGGCGATCGAGCGCGCGGGCCCTTTCGGATCGGGCCAGCCGGAACCGGTATTCGCCTTCCCGGCCCACCGGGTCGTTGACGTGAAGGAGGTGGGGGCCGCTCACATGCGCCTGCGCTTGCGCGGCGGCGATGGATCGATGGTGAGCGCGGTCGCGTTCCGGGCCGTGGGCCAGCCGCTCGGACGGACCATGACGCGAGCGCTCGGCGCCGAGCTGCATGTCGCCGGCACCTTGTGCCTCGACCGCTACGGCGGCGGCGAGCGGGTCGAGATCCGCATCAAGGACGTCGCCCTCCCGGAGAGTTAGCGCCAGCCCAATCGGACAGGCGCATGTCCTTTCCTTCTCTGCCCGGGTGGGGCATTGAGGACAGACGTAAGCGCCAGGACTTGGCGCGCAGCAGACGGTATAGCGAGCGACAGAGAGAGCCGCTGTCGCGGGAAGTTTGCGCTCACCCTCCCGGACAGCCTTCCACTTCTCCCGGACGAAGTCCGGGTCCAGTCCAGACGTCCGGTAGAGGGCGGGAGGGGTTCAGCTGCGAACCTTCCTGCCACCCTCCACCTCTTTCCCGGATGCGTGGAGCGCCTGAAAGGCACGGAACGCAGTTTGGGGCCAGCGCAAGAACTTGCCGCGAAGCGGCGCGGCTGACCGACGGCACCATCGTGGCCGCCACATTTCGCTTGCGCCCCTTATCACATAAAGATATGTTTATATCTCTTTCAGAGGTGGCCGGATGGAAGCGACGCATGCCAGCTTCAGCGAAGCGCTCGAAGCGCTGAAGGCCGCCGCCGAGGAGACCCGCCTGCGCATCCTGGCGCTGCTGGCCCAGGGTGAACTCTCCGTATCGGACCTCACCGAAATTCTCGGGCAGTCGCAGCCGCGCATCTCCCGGCATCTCAAGCTTTTGGTCGAGGCCGAGCTGGTGGAGCGTCATCGCGAGGGCGCCTGGGCCTTCTTTCGACTGGCCGAAACCGGTGCAGCGCGGCTGATCCGGCCGGTAATCGAGACTCTCGACCGCGACGATCCGCATCTGTTCGCCGATCGGACCCGGTTGGCGGCCGTCAGGCGCCAGCGCGCGCAAGCCGCGCAGAGCTTCTTTGCGCGGCTTGCGCCGCAATGGGACCGGTTGCGCTCGCTCCACGCGCCGGAGGCGGTCGTCGAGGCCGCGGTGCTCGAGGCGCTCGGAGGCAAGCCGGTGCGCAACCTTCTCGACCTCGGCACCGGCACCGGCCGCATGCTGCAGCTTTTGGGGTCGCGCGCCATTCGCGCTGTCGGGCTCGACGCCAGCCATGCCATGCTGTCCGTCGCCCGCGCCAATCTGGAAAAGGCCGGGCTGACCCGCATCGAACTGCGGCAGGGCGATATTTATGCGCCGCCCTTCCCGCGCAACACGTTCGACCTCATCGTCGTCCACCAGGTTCTGCACTATCTCGACGATCCCGCCCGCGCCCTGCGCGAGGCGGCGCAGCTTCTGTGTCCTGGCGGGCGCGTTCTCATCGTCGATTTCGCTCCGCACAACCTCGAATTCCTGCGCGAGACCCAGGCGCATCGGCGCCTCGGCTTCTCGACGGAGCAGATGAAAGCTTGGCTCACCGAGGCTGGGCTCGATTGTGCGTGCGCCCGCGAGATTGCGCCACCGCAGGGGGGCGAGAACCAGCTGACGGTTTCGCTATGGCTCGGCGAAGACCGTCGCACCCTCACCGATTGGCCATTGGCTGCGCCGAACCGCGAGGTCGCTTGATGCTCTCCGCCTTCCGTCCGAGCCGGCACGGCTCCGGCCGCATCCGTGTCTCCTTCGAGTTCTTCCCGCCGAAGACTCCCGACATGGAGGTGACGCTCTGGAAATCGATCGAGCGCCTCGCGCCACTGAGCCCCAGCTTCGTTTCGGTCACCTACGGAGCCGGCGGCTCGACGCGCGAGCGCACGCACAATACTGTGGCGCGCATCCTCCGGGAGACGTCGCTCAAGCCGGCCGCCCATCTCACCTGCGTGGCCGCGACGAGGGAGGAAGTGGACGAGGTCGTACGCGCCTATTGGGAGATCGGCGTTCGCCACATCGTCGCCCTGCGCGGAGATCCCGTAGGCGGCGTCGGGGCGCGCTATGAGCCGCATCCCGGCGGCTACGTCCAGGTCTGCGATCTGGTGAAGGGCATCAAGGCGATCGGGGATTTCGAGGTATCGGTATCGGCCTATCCGGAGAAGCATCCCGAGGCCGCCTCCCTCGATGCCGACATCGACGCCCTCAAGGCGAAGGTGGACTGCGGTGCCGACCGCGCCATCACCCAGTTCTTCTTCGACAACGACCTTTATTTTCGCTACGTGGACCGCGTTCGCGCCAGGGGCATCACCATTCCGATCGTGCCCGGCATCCTGCCCGTGCAGAACTTTCGGCAGGCGGCCAATTTCGCCGCAAGGGCCGGCGCCAGCGTGCCGGAATGGCTCGCCGCCCGCTTCGAGGGGCTCGACGAAGACATCGAAACGCGCCGGCTCATCGCGGCGGCGGTGGCGGCCGAGCAGGTCATCGATCTCGTCGACCGCGGCGTCTCCGATTTCCACTTCTACACCATGAACCGCGCCGACCTCGTCTACGCCATCTGCCACCTGCTCGGCCTGAGGCCGCAAGGAGCAGCGGCGGAGAGGGCGGCGGCCTAGCCGCGGATTGCGAAGAAACAACCCACGTCGGGCCCGTCGTGGGTCGGGGCTCCGCCCTTCGGGCGCTCCGCAATGACAGAGGAACAGTGGCGTAATGACCGACATCCGCTCCGCCGAAGGCCCCGAAGTCCTCGCCGCCCTTCGCCAGGCGGCGGCCGAGCGCATCCTCGTGCTCGATGGCGCGATGGGAACCGAGATCCAGGCGCTCAAGCTGTCCGAGGCCGATTTCCGCGGCGAACGTTTCAAGGACTGGAACCAGGACCTCAGAGGCAACAACGACCTCCTCATCCTGACGCAGCCCGACGCCATTCGGCAGATCCACCTCGATTATTTCCGCGCCGGCGCCGATATCGTCGAGACCAACACGTTTTCCAGCACCTCGATCGCCCAGGCCGACTACGGCATGGAGGCGATCGTGTACGAGCTCAACCGCGAAGGCGCGCGGCTTGCGCGCGAGGCGGCGCTCCTGGCCGAGAAGGAGGATGGACGGCGGCGCTTCGTCGCCGGCGCGGTCGGGCCGACGAACCGCACCCTTTCCATCTCGCCGGACGTCAACAATCCGGGCTTCCGCTCGGTCACCTTCGACGAGGTGCGGGACGCCTATGCCGAGCAGGTGAGGGGGCTCGTCGATGGGGGCGCCGAGATCATCCTCATCGAGACCGTCTTCGATACGCTCAACGCCAAGGCGGCGATCGTCGCGGCGCACCAAGTGTTTGCCGAGAGGGGCGTGCGGCTGCCCATCATGATCTCGGGCACCATCACCGACCTCTCGGGGCGCACGCTCTCCGGCCAGACGCCGACCGCCTTCTGGCACTCCGTCCGCCATGCCGAGCCGCTTCTCTCGGTCGGCCTCAACTGCGCACTTGGCGCCCGCGAGATGCGGGCGCATATCCAGGAGATCGCCAAGGTCGCCGACACGCTCGTCTGCGCCTACCCGAATGCGGGCCTTCCCAACGAGTTCGGGCTCTACGACGAGCGGCCCGAGGCGACCGCCTCCATGCTGGCCGAGTTCGCCGACGCCGGCCTCGTCAACATCGTCGGCGGCTGCTGCGGCACGACGCCGGCGCATATCCGCGCCATCGCCGAGGCCGTCGCCGGCAAGGCGCCTCGCTGGATTCCGGAGATTCCGCGTCTCATGCGCCTCTCGGGCCTCGAGCCCTTCGTGCTGACGCCGGACATCCCTTTCGTGAACATCGGCGAGCGTACCAACGTCACCGGCTCGGCGAGGTTCAGGAAGCTCATCACCAGTGGCGACTTCGCTGCCGCCCTCGACGTGGCGCGCGACCAGGTGGCGAACGGCGCACAGGTCATCGACGTCAACATGGACGAGGGCCTGCTCGATTCCGAGAAGGCGATGGTCGAGTTCCTCAACCTCGTCGCCGCCGAGCCGGACATCGCTCGCGTGCCGGTGATGGTGGATTCCTCCAAGTTCCACGTCATCGAGGCGGGCCTGAAGTGCCTTCAGGGGAAGGCCATCGTGAACTCCATCTCGCTGAAGGAGGGCGAGGAGAAGTTCATTGCCGAGGCCAGGGTCTGCCGCGCCTATGGCGCCGCCGTCGTCGTCATGGCCTTCGACGAAAAGGGCCAGGCCGACACGCTGGAGCGCAAGGTCGAGATCTGCACCCGCGCCTACAGGATCCTCACGGACGAAGTCGGCTTTCCGCCCGAGGACATCATCTTCGATCCCAACATCTTCGCGGTCGCCACCGGCATCGAGGAGCACGACGGCTACGGCGTCGCCTTCATCGAGGCGACGCGGCAGATCCGGCAGACGCTGCCCCACGCGCATGTCTCGGGCGGCGTCTCGAATCTCTCCTTCGCCTTCCGCGGCAACGAACCGGTGCGGGAGGCCATGCACTCTGTGTTCCTGTATCACGCCATCCGCGCCGGCATGGACATGGGCATCGTCAATGCCGGCCAGCTCGCGGTCTATGACGAAATCGACCCGGAGCTGCGCGAGTTGTGCGAGGACGTCGTGCTCAACCGCCGGCCGGACGCCACCGAGCGTCTGCTTCAGGCCGCGCCGCGCTTCAAGGGCGAGGGCGCGAGCGCGGCCAAGACGGGCGATCTTGAGTGGCGGTCCTGGCCGGTCGACAAGCGCCTCGAGCATGCCCTCGTCAACGGCATCACCGAATTCATTGAGGTGGACGTGGAGGAGGCGCGCCGGGCCGCCGCCCGTCCGCTCGACGTCATCGAAGGGCCGCTCATGGCCGGCATGAACGTCGTGGGCGACCTCTTCGGCTCGGGCAAGATGTTCCTGCCGCAGGTGGTGAAATCGGCCCGCGTGATGAAGCAGGCCGTCGCCTATCTCATGCCCTTCATGGAGGCCGAGAAGAAGGCCTCAGGGCTCTCGGAGCGTGCGGCCGCCGGCAGGATCGTCATGGCGACGGTGAAGGGCGATGTGCACGACATCGGCAAGAACATCGTCGGCGTCGTCCTCCAGTGCAACAACTACGAGGTCATCGACCTCGGCGTCATGGTGCCGGCGCAGAAGATCCTGGAGACGGCGCGCCGGGAGAAGGCCGACCTCATCGGCCTGTCCGGCCTCATCACCCCATCGCTCGACGAGATGGTGAACGTCGCCTCCGAGATGGAGCGCGAGGGCTTCGACATCCCGCTCCTCATCGGCGGCGCCACCACGAGCCGGGTCCACACGGCGGTGAAGATCCATCCGCAATATCAGCGCGGGCAGGCGGTCTATGTCACCGACGCGAGCCGCGCGGTCGGGGTGGTGTCCTCGCTCCTCTCGCCTGAAGCACGAGAGGCGTATCTGGAGACGATCCGCGCCGAGTACCGCAAGGTGGCGGACGCCCATGCCCGGGCCGAGGCCGACAAGCAGCGCCTGCCCTTGGCCAAGGCGCGCGAGAACCGCCTGAAGATCGACTGGACGCGCTACCAGCCGGCGAAGCCGACCTTCCTCGGCACCCGTGTCTTCCGCACCTACGACGTCGGCGAGCTCGTGCCCTATATCGACTGGACGCCCTTCTTCCAGACCTGGGAGCTCAAGGGCCGCTTCCCCGCGATCCTCGAGGATGAGGCGCAGGGGGAAGCCGCCCGCCAGCTTTGGGCGGACGCCCAGGAGATGCTGAAGCGCCTCGTCGACGAGCGCTGGTTCAACCCCAAGGCGGTGATCGGCTTCTGGCCGGCCAATTCGGTGGGCGACGATATCCGCCTTTACACGGGCGAGAGCCGACAGGAGGAACTCGCGACCTTCTTCGGCCTGCGCCAGCAGCTGTCGAAGCGCGACGGCCGCCCCAATCTCTGCCTGTCCGATTTCGTGGCCCCGCAGGAGAGCGGTGTGCGCGACTATATCGGGGCCTTCGTGGTCACGGCGGGCATCGAGGAGGTCCGCATCGCCGAGCGCTTCGAGCGCGCCAATGACGACTACCGCTCGATCCTCGTAAAGGCGCTCGCCGACCGCATCGCGGAGGCCTTCGCGGAGCGCATGCACGAGCGCGTGCGCAGGGAGTTCTGGGGCTACGCCCCGGACGAGAATCTCACCAAGGACGAGCTCATCCGCGAGGCGTACCGCGGCATCCGCCCGGCCCCTGGCTACCCCGCTCAGCCCGACCACACGGAGAAGGAGACGCTCTTCCGTCTGCTCGAGGCCGAGCGGCGCATCGGCGTGCGGCTCACCGAATCCTACGCCATGTGGCCGGGCTCGTCGGTATCGGGCCTCTACATCGCCCATCCTGGCGCGCACTATTTCGGCGTCGCCAAGGTCGAGCGCGACCAGGTCCAGGACTATGCCCGGCGGAAAGGCATGAGCATCGTCGAGGTGGAACGCTGGCTCGGACCGATCCTCAACTACGACCCGGCGGTGTATGCAGCCGTGGCGGCGGAGTAAGTTCTCATCCGCGGTGGAGCCTGCAATCTGAGGGTTCCCGCGTCAGGCAACCACGAGGCCGAGATGGGTCGCCATCGGTTCGAAATCATGGTCGTCATGCAGGAGCGAATGGCCGCGCTCCAGGCAGAAGGTTCCAATGATCAGATCGATGGTCTTGCGGATGGTCGCCCGGCGCTGCCGTAGCTCCCTATGATGGCGTGCCGCGCGGACGGCGAGATGCTCGTCGAGCATTCGCTCGATCCGGAACTGCCTCAAGTTCCGTTCGATCCGGGCGGCATACGTTTCGTCGCGCGCGCCTGCAGCACCTCGAGAAGAATCAGGTCCCCGACGACAATCTCGTCCGGCCACTCAATGGCTCTCAGCTTCCGGACCGGCTCTGTTTCTTGTCCTCGAAGGTGGGCGATCCAGACCGACGAGTCGACCACGATCATCGCCGGCGCCCTCCGCGGAGGTCAGCGTGCGCAGCTGTCCGCCCGGCCCTCCCGAATGGAATCGAGATCGCCGTCCCAGCCGAGGCCTGCCAAATCGGCAATGGCTTTCTTCTGTCGGTGCTGGCGCACCAGACGGCGTAGCGCCTCCTCGACGGTCGCCTTCTTGGTGGAAAGGCCGTAGGCCGCCATCGCCTAAGCCAGCAGTTCATCGTCGACGGCGATATTGGTGCGCATGGGCGACGCGAATGTGTATCTCGCCTGAGATCCATACACATCACGCCTCAATGCAAGCGCGATCGCCTGGATCCGTTCGCAGCTCCGAACACGTCAGGCGATCTCACTCATACGATTTCCCGCTCGCTCCTGACGACCGTCGCGAACCGGTCGGCCAGCGCGGCGAGCGAGCGGCGCTGGAGTTCTGACGCGCCGATCGGCGCACCGCCAAGCGGGTCGGGAAGGTCGCGGGTGGCGGTCGCCTCGGCGACGACGGTCGTGGCGTAGCCGTGGTCGAGGGCGGCGCGGGTGGTCGCTTCGACGCACATATGAGTCATGAAGCCGGTGGCGATGATCTTCTTGCGGCCGGTCGCGGCAAGCGCATCGCGGAAGGCGGCGCTGGTGAATGCGTTGGGCAGGGTCTTGGGAGCGACCGCTTCGCCGTCGCTGGGCGCCAGAAGATCGACGATCGCCCCGTTGCGCCCTTGCGGATCGAACAGGCCGCCGGGCCTGCCGTGATGGACCACGTGGATCACCGGCGCGCCGGCCTGCCGCGCCCGGTCGAGAAGCGCCCGGATCGATGCCACCGCCTCCCGCACGCCCGAGAGGAGCAGCGCCCCTTCCGTGTACTCGTTCTGGGCGTCGATGATGACGAGGGCGGCCTCGGAAAGCGTCGCGGGCGCGGGATTGGCGCCGGCAAGTTGGAGCAGGGTCTTCGGTGCGGTCATGGCGGGAATCCTCGAACGGCTGGACCTGTAGCAGCTTCGGCTTCGCCGCGCTGCATCATGCCTGCATGAGAGACCTGCAACGGCTCACGCGGGGCCATGCTTGCGCGCCAGATCCAGCCACGCCTGCACGCGAGCCTCCGGATCGGCGTTCTGCGTGACGTCGCTGACGACCGCGATGGAGTCGGCGCCGGCCGCGAAGACGGCGGGGGCGCGTTCGAGCGTGATCCCGCCGATGGCCACGAGCGGAATCGAACCGACGCGCCGCTTCCACTCGCGAACGCGCTCAAGCCCCTGCGGGGCGAAACGCATGACCTTCAGCGTCGTCGGATAGATGGGACCGAGCGCCACATAGTCGGGCTGGTGGCGGAGCGCGTTCTCTAACTCCCCCTGGTCATGGGTCGACAGCCCGAGCGTCAGGCCCGCGGCGCGGATCGCGCCGACATCGGCCTGCGCGAGGTCCTCCTGCCCGAGATGCACATGCCGCGCGCCGGCCTCGATGGCGGCGCGCCAATAGTCGTTGACGATAAGCTCGGTCGCCGTGCCGCGGATGGCTGCGAGGGCGGTGCGAATGAGATCGAAGGCTTGCTCATGGGACAGGCCCTTCGCCCGGAGCTGCACGCTCCGCACCCCGAGCCGCGCCAAGCGCTCGACCCAGGCGAGGCTGTCGACGATGGGATAGAAGCGGTCAGGGTGCTGCGGCATGCCAGAAGGGCGTTCCGACGACGGGGGTGGATGGAGAGGCGAGGTCGCGGGGCGGCATCAGCCCGGCCTCATAGGCCGTGCGCCCGGCCTCGACGGCGAGACGGAAGGCGCGCGCCATGGCGACGGGATTGCCGGCCTTGGCGATGGCAGTGTTGAGGAGCACCGCATCGAAGCCCATCTCGAGCGCCTGCGCCGCGTGCGAGGGGGCGCCGAGCCCCGCGTCGATGATCATCGGCACCTCAGGGAAGCGAGCGCGCAGCGTCCTCAGCGCGTAAGGGTTGACGAGACCCTTGCCGGTGCCGATCGGCGCGGCCCATGGCATCACCACCTGGCAGCCGACGTCCAGAAGGCGGCTCACGACGGTGAGGTCATCCGTGCAGTAGGGGAAGACCTCGAAGCCGTCGCGGATCAGGATCTCCGCGGCCTCGACAAGGCCGACGACGTCCGGCTGCAGCGTCTCGTCGTCGCCGATCACCTCGAGCTTGATCCAGGGCGTGCCGAAGAGTTCGCGCGCCATCTGCGCCGTCGTCACCGCATCGCGCACGGTGCGGCAGCCCGCCGTGTTCGGCAGCACCTTCGCCCCCAAGGCCGAGACGATGCCCCAGAACGCGGCACCCGCCTTGCCGCCCGCCGCCTCGCGGCGCAACGACACGGTGACGATCTCGGCACCGGAGGCGCGTAGGGCCTGCTCCATCACCGCAGGCGAAGGGTAGAGCGCCGTCCCGATCAGGAGGCGCGAGCGGATGTCCTGTCCATAGAGCCTCATCCGGTTCTCCCGCTCAGCCGCCCTGGCGCGGCGTGAGGATCTCGATGCGGTCGCCCTCGGTAAGCGCCCGCTCGGCCCAGCGGCGGCGTTGGACCACCTCATGGTTGACCGCGACCACCAGGAAGTCGCCCTCGTACTCGAGTTCGTCGAGAAGCGCTTTCACCGTCTCCGCGGCCACCTCCCGCTGTTCGCCGTTCACGGTCACGACCATCCCATGACCTCCTCGTTGCGCGTCCCGTTCTGGACATAGGCGAGGGTCAATTCGGCGAGGGCGGGAGCGAGCAGGAAGCCGTGACGGTAGAGGCCGTTGACGGCGATGCGCTCGCCGTCGATCCGGATGCGCGGCGCATGGTCGGGAAAGGCGGGCCGCAGGCCGGCCCCGAGTTCCAGCACGCGCGCCTCGCCGAAGCCCGGATGCAGGCTGTAGGCGGCGGTCAGGAGCTCGAGCGCCGAGCGCACCGTGACCGGGCCCGCATCCTCGCTCTCGATGCTCGTCGCGCCGACGAGGAAGCGTCCGCCGGGACGCGGCACCACATAGATCGGCCAGCGGGGGTGGATCAGGCGCACGGGCCGCGACAGCGCCACTTCCTGCGTCTCCAGGAGCGCGACCTCGCCGCGCACGCCGCGCAGGTCCGGGAAGACGTCGCGCGCGGCAAGGCCCCGGCAGTCGATCACGGTGCCGTCGAGCCTCCTCGGGTCGGCCGTCGTCCCGAAGCGGATCGTCGCGCCCGCCGCCTCGAGCTGCCGGTGAAGCAGACGCAGGACGCGGCGCGGCTCCACATGCGCCTCGTTCGGGAAGAACAGGGCGTCGCGAAAGCGGCCCGCCAGCGCCGGCTCGAGCTCGCCAAGCCGCTGGGCGCCGACGCGCTCGTGGCCGGAGGTGAGGCGGGCGAAGCGCTCAAAGTCGGCCCGGTCGCGTGCATGCGCGACAACGAGGGAGCCCGTCACCGGCATCTCGGGGAGGTAAGAGCGCCATAAGTCGAGCGAGCGCCGGCCGAGACGAACGACGACCGGCTCCGCCGTCTCGGCCTCGCAGTCCGGGGCCACCATGCCGCCCGCCCAATACGCCGCCGCCTGCGCCAGCGAGGGATCGCCGCTCTCCAGAAGCGTGACCTCGTAGCCGGCCTTGGCGAACAGGAGAGCCTGCCAGGTTCCGGCGATGCCGGCCCCCACCACGGTCACGCGTTTTTTCGGCTGCACGGTCCGTCCCTCCGCCGATACGAATCGGATCAGGTTCAAAGGGTTCGGCGCGTTGCCGTCTCAGCCCCGCCGCGGGGGCACCCCTCGGATGAGCGCGCATTGTGCCGGCCGCGGCCGCGCCGCGCAAGACCGGCGCGAGCGGCTTTGAGCGATCGCTACTCCCGCCGCAGCGCTTCGATCGGGTCCATCCGCGCGGCGCGCTGGGCCGGGTAGAAGCCGAAGAAGACGCCGACGAGGCCGGAGAAGAGGACGGCGACGGCGATCGCCTCCGGCGCCACGAGAGACGGCCAGCCGGCCATCCGGGCAACGGCGAGCGCTGCGCCGACCCCGACCGCAACCCCGATCGCCCCGCCCATGGCCGCAAGCGTCGTCGCCTCGATGAGGAACTGAGCGAGGATGTCCCGCGGCCGCGCGCCGACGGCAAGGCGCAGGCCGATCTCCCGTGTCCGCTCCGTGACCGAGACGAGCATGATGTTCATGATGCCGATGCCGCCCACGAGGAGCGACACGCCAGCGACGGCGGCAAGGAGCAGGGACAGGGTCCGCGCCGCGGCGCCCGCCGTGTTGACGAGCTCGGTCAGGTTGCGGATGGCAAAATCGTCCTCCCGATCGACTCCGAGCCGGTGGCGTTGGCGAAGGAGCCCGCTGATCCGCTCGATGCCGGGCAGGATGTCGTCTTCCGAGGCGAACTTCACGAAGATGGCGCCGACCGACCGGTCCTTGGCGAAGTTGCGTCCCACCACGCGCCGCTTGCCGGCGTCGAGAGGGACGAAGACGACGTCGTCCTGGTCCTGGCCGATGGCCGATTGGCCTTTCGGCGCCATGACGCCGATGATCCGGAAGGGGACGTTCTTCACGCGGAGGGTCTCGCCGAGCGGGTCCTCGTCCCCGAACAGGCGCTGCACCACCGTGCGGCCGACGAGCGCCACGATCTCGCCGCGCCGAAGCTCTTCCGGATCGAAGCTGCGTCCCTGTTCCACCTCCCATTCCCGGGCCACAGACCAGTCGAGATCGACCCCGAACACGGTGGTGTTCCAGTTGTTGCCGCCCCATACCACCTGCGCTCGGCCCTGCACGAAGGGTGCCGCGGCCACGACGCCCTCGATCTCGCGCTTGATAGCGGCCGCGTCCTCGTCCGTCAGGGTCGAGGCCGCGCCGGCGCCCAGGCGCGCGCCTCCTTGCGTGACATTGCCGGCCGTGACGACCACGAGGTTCGCTCCCAGAGAGCGGATCTGGCGGTCGACGAGATCGCGGGCCCCGGAGCCGATCGCCACCATGGCGATCACTGCCGCGACCCCGATGACGATGCCGAGCATCGTCAGGAGGCTGCGCAAGGCGTTCGCGCCGATGGCCGAGAGCGCCGCTCGCACCGCTTCGGTCACGCGCATGACGGCCTCGCATTGCTCATTCCGCGGCCTCCGCGATGCGCGCGTGGACGGCGTCGCGAGCATCGAGCGGGGCCTGGCGGAGGTCGTCGACGATGCGGCCGTCGCGGAAGCGCACTACGCGGCGGGCGTGGCGCGCGACGTCGGCGTCGTGAGTCACGAGCACGACGGTGACGCCCTCGCGGTTGAGCTCCTGGAACAGGGCGAGGATGTCGATGGCGGTACGGCTGTCGAGCGCCCCTGTCGGCTCGTCGGCGAGCAAAAGGCTCGGGGCGTTGACGAGGGCCCTGGCGATCGCGACGCGCTGCTGCTGGCCGCCGGAGAGCTGCATCGGCCGGTGATGGGCGCGCTCGGCCAAACCGACGCGGCCCAAGGCGGCGAGCGCCTTCTCCCGGCGTCGCCGGCGGTCGATCCCCGCATAGACCATCGGCAGTTCCACATTGCCGAGGGCGTCCATGCGCGGCAGGAGGTTGAACTGCTGGAAGACGAAGCCGATCTCCCGGTTGCGCAAGGCCGCAAGGCCATTGGCGCTGAGCGTCTCCACGGCGACCCCGCGCAGGCGATAGGCGCCGGTGGTGGGCCTGTCGAGACAGCCGATGAGGTTCATGAGCGTGGACTTGCCCGAGCCCGACGGGCCCATGACGGCGATCAACTCGCCATCCTCGATATCGAGGGATACCCGGTCGAGGGCGACCACGCGCCCGGCGTCGAGCTCGTAGATCCTGGTCAGGTCCCGGATTGCGATCAGCGCCATGGCATGTGTCAGAACAGGCGCGGGCCGCGCGGCCGCTGCATGGGCGAGGCGTCCTGCGGACCCGGCGCGGTTTGTGGCCGTGGTCCGCCGCCGACGATCACCGCCATGCCTTCGGCGAGGTCGCCGGCGAGGATCTCGGTGAAGCTGCCGTCCGTGACTCCGAGGCGCACCGCGATGGGCGTCGGCGTTCCGTCCTGGGCGAGCACATAGACCCGGCCCGGCGTGCCGGCGCTCGGGGGCGGGCCGCTGCGGCGCAGATCCGCGGCGATCGCCTCGAACTTCGCCCGTCGCTCGGGGTCGAGCGCGGCGGCGATCTTCTGCATAACCTCGCGTCGCTCCTGGCGCAGGGTGGCGCGCCGTTCCTCGTCCCCGGCGTTCAGGTCGCGGCTGAGGAAGCGCGAGCGCGCCTCCGCGAGGACCTGGTCGATCGCGGACTGCTGCTCCGGTGTCGGCTTCACCTCCGCGGTGAGGCGCTCGCGTAAGGCCTCGACGACTCGCCCGCCCCGCTGCCCGGCGGCAGGAAGGTCCGGCGGCACCGCCGGCAGGCGGCTCGCCGCCGCCCCGACCGGACGGAAGCGCAGCGCCGCATTCGGCACGCGCAGCGGATTGCGGCGCTCGTCGGTGGTGATCTGCAGGTTCGCCGTCATGCCGGGCAAAAGCGCCATGTCCCCGTTCTGGACCCGGATCACGGCGGTGTAGGTGACGACGTTCTGCACCGTCTGGGCGCCAAGGCGCACCATGCGCACGACGCCCTCGAAGGTCCGGCCCGGATAGGCGTTGACCGTGAAGCCGACCGGCTGGCCGTCCTTGAGACGGCCGACATCCGCCTCGTCGATATTGGCGTAGATGTCGATCTCGCGCAGGTCCTGGGCGATCGTGAACAGCGTCGGCGCCTGGAGCGACGCGGCGACCGTCTGGCCGAGGTCGATCTGCCGCTGCACGACCACGCCGTCCACGGGCGAGCGGATTTCGGTGCGGTCGAGATCGATCTCCACCTCCTTGAGCTTGGCCTGCCGCTGCAGGATCATCGCCTGTGCGGACTTCAGCTGCGCCTCGCCGAGGGTGATGTCGGCCTCCAGCCCGCGCAGTTCCGCCTCGGCGGCGGCGATCTGCGCTTCGGACGAGGCAAGCGACGCCTTGAGCACCTCGGCCTGGGTGCGGGCCTGGTCGAGGGTGTTCTGCGCACCGACATGGCGGGCGAAGAGCTCCTGCTGGCGTTCGAGGCTGCGTCTGGCTTCGGCAAGCTGCGCCAGCACCCGCTCCCGCTGCGCGCGCATGTCCTGAAGGCCGGCCTCGGCCCGCTGCCTCGTGGCGCGGGTGCGCTCGATCTGCGCCCGCCGCTGGGCGCGATGCGGCGAGTTAACTCTTTGTCACGTCGTGCAGGATCGGCGCCTCATGGGAGGGCGCGCACGAGGTTTGGAAAGGAGGCCTCGTCCAGGACCGTGATGCCGGCAAGCTCGAGCCAGGCGGCGACCTCTCTCAGCTCCTCCGCGAGAGCGGGCCCGACGACGGACGGGTCGGCCTGGGGCTCGAGGGTGACCGCTCGCACGAGCAGGCGGCCGGTCGCCCGATCGGCCTTGAGGTCGACCCTCGCCACGATGCGCTCGCCCAGGAGGAAGGGCAGGGGATAGTAGCCGTGCTCGCGCTGATCGGCCGGGGTGTAGATGCCGATGCGGTAGCGGAAGCCGAACAGCCGCTCGATGCGGCCGCGCTCCCACACCAGCGGGTCGAAAGGGGAGACGAGCGCCCGCGCCTCCACCTTGCGGGGCTGGCGCGCATCCGGATCAAGATAGGCGGGTGCTCGCCACCCTTCGACTTCCACCGGCAGCAGCGCGCCTTCCTCCACGAGCTCGGCGAGCCGCGCCTTCGAATCCTCCGGGTCGAGCCTGAAATAGTCGCGCAGGTCCCGCTCGGTCGCGATGCCGAGCGCGCGGGCGGCCCGGCGCAGGAGTTCTCGTTGCGCGTCCGCCTCCGTCGGCGTGGGTGCAGCGATGACCGCGCCCGGAAGCACGCGCTCGGGAAGGTCGTAGACCCGCTCGAAGCCGCGGCGGAAAGCGGTCGTCACCTTGCCTGTCCAGAACAGCCATTCGAGGGCGCGCTTGCCCTCGCTCCAGCCCCACCAGGACCCGAGGCTTCTGCCCCCGTTCGAGAGCTCGCGCGCGGACAGGGGGCCTCGGGCCTTCACTTCGCGCAGCACGGCATCGATGAAGGCGGGCTGCTCACGCCGGAAGCGGGCGAGCCCGCCATAGATGCCTTCGCCCCGCTCCGCGCGCGCCATCCGCCAGCGCAGCAGGGGATGGAACTCCAGCGGCAGGAGCGAGGCTTCGTGGCCCCAATATTCGAAGAGCGCCCGTCGGCGGGGATGATAGGCCGCCTCTTCGAGAAGAGCCCGGTCATAGGGGCCCAGCCGCGAGAACAAGGGCATGTAATGCGCCCGGACGAGCACATTCACGGAGTCGATTTGGAACAGGTTGAGGCGGCTGGCCGTCCTGGCGAGATGGCGGCGGGCCGGCGCTTGCGGCCTCGGCTCGGCGAAGCCCTGGGCGGCAAGGGCGATGCGGCGGGCTTGGGACAGGGTGATTCGGGGCGGGGCGCAGGTCATGCCAAGCGGGGCTACACGCTCGGGCATCGGGTGCAACCCGAACGCGGAGGTGCCGTCGCGCCTCAAGCCGATGACGGAGCGCCGTCGCGGGGCGGGCGGGCCGCGAGGAGGTCGCGCAGGGTGGTGATGGTCGACAGGTCGGCGACGCCATCGATGCGCCCGGGCCGGAAATGGCGCTGGAAGGCACGCACCACGGCCTCGGTCTCCTGGTCGAACACCCCCGTCACCGTCGCCGGATAGCCGTACAGGACGAACATGGCCTGCAGCGCCTCGATGGGCGGGCCTTGATCGCCGCGGACGAAGAAACGACCATCGCTGACAGGCGCTGGCGCCACCCAATGGCCGACTCCTGCCCGGTGCAGGCGCTCCCAGGGGAAGAGCTCGCCCGGATCCTCCTTGCGCAAGGGCGCGACGTCGGAATGGCCGAGCACCCGGTCGGGGCGGATCCCCCATCGGGCGACGATGTCGCGGCAGAGCGCGATAACGCTCTCGATCTGCGCCTCCGGATAAGGCGGAAGCCCGCCCTCGTGACCCACGTTCGCGATCTCGATCCCGATGGAGGCGGAGTTGACGTCCGTCTCGCCGTCCCAGGAGGCGGCGCCCGCATGCCACGCCCGGCGCGCCTCCGGGACGAGCTGCCACACGCGGCCGTCCTCGAACACGAAGTAGTGCGCCGACACCTCGGCCAGAGGGTTGCAGAGCCGCTGCAGGGCATCGCTCTCCCGCGGCATGCCTGTGTAGTGGAGGAGGAGGATGTCGGGCCGGCGCCCATTGCGGCGCTCCCCGTGGTTCGGCGACGGGAAGATCTTCTCTGCGACCGGACTATCCGGCACAAGGGACGCGCTCAAGATCGCTCCTCAAGACGAATGGCGCGGCGCCTTAATCCTCCCGCCGTGCCTGCGCAAGAGGATCAACCGACGCTCTCGAGGATGACGCCTTCGTCGCCGCGCAGGTCAAGCGTTCCCTCAACCAGGTCGCCCTCGCCATCGAGACAGGTGGAAAGGACGCGGCGCAGGCGCCCCTGACTGGAGAGGTCGACGAGGTGCGGTTCATGGGTGAGGTTGAGCACCACGATCAGCCGCTCCGCGCCGAGTGTCCGCTCGTAGGCGAATGCCGTCCCGAACACGCCGATCGACCGATAGCTTCCGACCGAAAGGGCCTTCCGCTCGCGCCGCAGGGCCAGAAGGCGGCGGTAGAGGGAGAGGATGGAGCGAGGATCGCTCCGCATGCGCTCGACATTGCACTCGGCGTAGGTCGGCGAGAGCGGCAGCCAGGGCTTGCCGGTGGTGAAACCCGCATGGGGCGAACTGTCCCACTGCATGGGCGTCCGCTCCGGATCGCGCCCGAGCCCCAGGCCGGGCTCGTTCTTCTCCCATGGGTCCTGGACGGCATCGTCCGGGATCTCGACCTTGGCGAGGCCGATCTCGTCGCCGTAATACATGGTCGGCGTGCCGCGGAGGGTGAGGAGCAGCATGGCCGCGACACGGGCCTGCGCGGCCCCGACCCGCGCCGCGATGCGGGGTTGGTCGTGGTTGCCCAGCACCCAGTTCGGCCAGCCCCCTTCTGGGAGCGCAGCCTCGTACTCGTCGATGAGGGTCGACAGCTCGCGCACGTTCCAGGCGGTATGGATGAGCTGGAAGTTGAACGGCAGATGCGCGCCGGCGAGGTCCTGGCCGTAATAGGCGACAAGCCGCTCGATGGGCAGGTAGATCTCGCCGATGAGCACCCGGTCCTCGAACTCTTCCAGGACGCGGCGCATCCCGGCGATGATCTCGTGCACGTCCGGCTGGTCGGTGGAATGGATCTGGAGCAGGCGGTCGATCTCGGGGCGGCCGGGCTGGAAGCCGGGATTTGGCGGATTGTCCCGGAACTCCGGATCCTTCATGAGATGCCAGATCACGTCGACGCGAAAACCGTCGACGCTGCGCCTGAGCCAGAAGCGCAGCACGTCGTGCATGGCCGCGCGGACCTCGGGGTTGCGCCAGTTGAGGTCCGGCTGCTCCTTGAGGAAGGCGTGGTAATAGTATTGGCCCGTCGCCTCGTCCCATTCCCAGGCGGGGCCTCCGAAATTGCTGATCCAGTTGTTGGGGGGCGATCCATCAGGCTTCGGATCGCGCCAGATATACCAGTCGCGCTTCGGGCTGGTGCGGGAGGAGCGGCTTTCCCGGAACCAGGGATGCTGGTCCGAGGTGTGATTGGGCACGAAGTCGAGAATCACCTTGAGGCCCCTGCCATGGGCCTCGGCGATCAGACGGTCGAAGTCGCCGAGCGTGCCGAAGATCGGATCGACGTTGCAGTAATCGGCGATGTCATAGCCGAAATCCGCCATGGGCGAGGGGTAGATGGGCGAGATCCAGATGGCGTCGACGCCGAGCCAGACCAGGTAGTCCAGCCGTTCGCAGATGCCCCTGAGGTCCCCGATGCCGTCGCCGTTGGTATCCTGAAAGGAGCGCGGATAGATCTGATAGACGACGCCGCGTTGCCACCACTGCCAGTCCGGCATCATGATCCTCCGTCGGTGTCGTTGAAGGGCGACCACAGGGCTCGGGGCAAGGGCTCCTGACGCTCCACCAACGGGGGACGTTCAGCACGGTTCCGAGGGCCCGCTGAGATCACGAGCTCGACGGCCCCCCGGCAGTCCATCTCGTATGCGGGGCCGCGCCCCGGCGCCTGGGAGGAGGGGACATCCCGCCGCGATGCGCGTCAGCCTTGCGCGGAGTAGCCGCCGTCCAGAGGGATGGCGGCACCGGTGAGGAAGTCGGAAGCCGCGCTTGCGAGGAAGACGGCGATGCCGGCGAAGTCGGCAGGGCTGCCCCAGCGTCCCGCCGGCGTGCGTGCCACAACGCGCTCGTGCAGCCCCTCGACTTGGCGCTTGGCGACGGCGGTCAAGTCGGTGTCGATCCAGCCCGGCAGCACGGCATTCACCTGGATGTTGTCGGGCGCCCAGGCGGTCGCGAGTGCCTTGGTGAGCTGGACGACGCCGCCCTTGCTCGAGGCATAAGGAGCGGCGAAGGGCACGCCGAAGATCGAGGTCATGGAGCCGACATTGATGATCTTGCCGCCGCCGGCCTTCTTCATTTCAGGGTAGGCCGCCTGCGCGGTGAAGAAGGGACCGTCGAGATTGGTCTCGATGATCTCGCGCCATTCCCGCGGCTCATAGAGCTCCGGCCGCTTGCGGTTGTTCACGCCGGCGTTGTTGACGAGAATGTCGAGGCGGCCAAGCCTCTCCACCGTCCGCGCCACCATGGCGCGACATGACTCCGCCTTGGCGATGTCGACCTCAACGAAGATGGCGCCCGGCCCGAGCTCCCGGAGCGCAGCTTCGGCCTTGGCCGCGTCGCGCCCCGCGATGGCGACTGTGGCGCCCGCCTCGGCGAGGCCCTTGGCCATGCCGAGGCCAATGCCGCCGTTGCCGCCTGTCACCAGGGCGACCTTGCCCGTGAGATCGAACAATTTCATCTCGCATCCTCCGAAAGCTCAAGACGCGCCAGCTCCAGCCCGCGCTCGCGGGCCGAGAGGTGCAAGGCGGTTCGTTCATGAGGAGCGCCGACGCTACGGCACGATCTTGCTCCGAGGCAAGATGACCGCTTCTGTGTGCCTGGCGCCACGGGGAATGGATGGGTCACGGGAGGCTGCATGACCGGCCGTCTGACGAATTGGGCGCGTTCGATCAAGGGCGATGTCGTCGCCGTCCATCTCGCCGCGCGTGATCCGCGTGTGCCTTGGTACGCCAAGGCCCTGGCCTTGTGCGTGGCGGCCTATGCCCTCTCGCCGATCGATCTTATTCCTGATTTCGTGCCGGTCCTCGGCTATCTCGACGATGTGGTGATCGTCCCTCTCGGAATCCTCGCCGTGATCAAGCTCGTCCCGCCCGAGATCATGGCCGAGCACCGCGCCGCTGCGGCTGCTATTGCCGAGCGGCCGACGAGCCGGGCGGCTGCGGCGGTGGTCGTCGCCGTCTGGATTGCCGCGCTCGCGCTGGTGACGTGGTGGAGTTATCGCTGGTTCGCGGGCTGACGGTCGTTGCCGCTTCCACCTCTGTTCTCTGCGGTTGCAGCCGATAGCATAGACGACGCAGAGAGGATCATCGGATGGCGACGGAAGCAGGGGGACGGCGCTGGAAATGCAGGCCGCACGGCTCGACCTGGGGCGATTTCGGGCCCGACGACGAGTGCGGGCGGCTCAATCTCCTCACGCCCGAGAAGGTGAAGCAAGGGATCGCCGAGGTCAAAGAAGGGCTGACCTTCTGTCTCAGCCTGCCGCTCGACCTTCCGGGCGGCAACGTGCTCAACCCGCGGCGGCATCCGCCGGTGCTGCGCCCGACCCTTCGCAACGGCCGTCCCAACATGAACTTTCCCGTCTGCGAGGAGGTCGCGGACGCCACCGACGTCATGTGCGACGACGTCGCCATTCTTCACCTGCAATATTCGACTCAGTGGGACAGCCTCGCCCATGCGGGCTCGCTGTTCGACGCCGACGGGGACGGGGTGCCGGAACCCGTCTTCTACAACGGCTTCCGCGCCGGCGAGCACATCCTCGGGCCGACGGACCCGCGCGACGCGGGGGTCGCCTCGGGTTTCGAGCCGCGCACCACCTCGCAGGCGCAGGCGCTCGGGATCGAGAAGATGGCGGAGCGCTGCGTGCAGGGGCGCGGCGTGATGATCGACCTTGTCGCCCATGTCGGCCGCGAGCGGAGGTGGATCGGCTACGACGCCCTCATGCGCGTGCTCGATGCCGACAAGGTCGAAGTGGAGCGGGGCGACATGGTCTGCCTCCACACTGGCTTCGGACAGCTCCTCGTCGAAATGGGCGGAAGGCCGGATGCGGCCCTCGTCAACGGCGCCTGCGCAGTCCTCGACGGCCGCGACGATCGTCTCCTTGATTGGATCACCGACAGCGGCCTTGCCTGTCTCATAGCCGACAACTACGCCGTCGAGGGCTTGCCGGCGCGGCCGCAAAGCGGATGCTGCGCGACCCTGCCGCTCCACGAGCACTGCCTGTTCAAGCTCGGCGTGCCTCTTGGGGAGCTGTGGCACCTGACGCCGCTCGCCGCATGGTTGCGCGGCCACGGCCGCTGCCGCTTCCTCCTGACCGCGCCGCCGCTGCGTCTTCCCGGCGCCGTCGGCTCGCCGACGACGCCCGTTGCGACTGTATGAGGCGAGGGATGCGATGAAGGGCGGGACGACACCAAGCGCCGCGGAGCGCCACGCGGCCGTCGCTGAGATGGTGCGGGAGTTCGCCGATGCGGAGATCCGGCCGCGGGCCGCGGCGCTCGACGAAGAGGAGCCTATCCTGAGGACCTTTATCGCGCGATGGCGCGGCTCGGCCTCTTCGGCATCACCGTCCCCGAGCGTCTCGGCGGTGTCGGGGCCGATGTCGTTAGCTACGCCATCGTCATGGAGGAGCTGTCGCGCGGCTACGCCTCCGTCGCCGACCAATGCGGGCTCGTGGAGCTCGTCGCCACGCTCCTGGCCGAGCATGGCACGCCGGCTCAGCAGGAGCGGTATCTCGCGCCGCTCCTGCGCTTCGAGCGCCGCTGCGCCTACGCCATCACCGAGCCAGAGGCCGGCTCGGACGTGGCGGGCGTGCGCACGACCGCCGTCCGCAACGGAGAGGGATGGCGGCTGAGGGGCGAGAAGATCTGGATCCACAACGCGCCGGTGGCGGATTTCGCGGTGGTCCTCGCCCGCACCGATCCCGCTGCGGCCAAGCGCGGCATGAGCATCTTCCTGGTCGACGCCGACGCGCCCGGCTATGCGCGCGGGCGCAAGGAGCACAAGATGGGCCAGCGCGCCTCGCAGGTGGGGGCGCTCGCCTTCAACGACGTGGCGCTTTCGGCCGACGCGCTCGTCGGCGAGGAGGGCAGGGGCTTCCCCATCATGATGAGCGTGCTCGACAAGGGACGGGTCGGCATTGCCGCGCTTGCCGTCGGCATCCTCCAGAACGCCCTCGACGAATCGGTCGCCTATGCCAAGGGGCGGCGACAGTTCGGCCGGGCAATCGCCGAGTTCCAGGCGGTGCAGTGGATGCTCGCCGACATGGCGAAGGCCACGCACGCGGCACGGCTCATGACGCGCCACGCGGCGGCGCGCCTCGATGCGGGCGAGCGCGCGAGCGTCGACTGCGCCATGGCGAAGTGCTTTGCGTCCGACGCCGCCGTCGAGCACACCGCCAATGCGGTCCAGATCCACGGCGGCATCGGCTATATCCGCGGCACCGCTGTCGAGCGCCTCTATCGCGACGCCAAGATCACGCAGATCTACGAGGGCACGAATGAGATCCAGCGCATGATCATCGCCCGCCATCTCCTCGCCTGAGGAAGGTCGCTCCTCAGCGGGCGAGCCAGCCGCCGTCCACGGGCAGCACGATGCCGTGGACGTAGTCGGATGCCGAGGAGGCGAGGAACACGGCCGCGCCGCCAAGGTCGGCCGGATCGCCCCAACGGCCGGCGGGAATGCGCCCCAGGATCTCCGCACTGCGCTTCGGGTCCTCGCGGAGGGCCTGCGTGTTGTTGGTGACGAAATAGCCCGGGGCGATGGCGTTCACGTTGATGCCCTTGCCCGCCCACTCGCAGGCGAGGAGCCGCGTGAGCCCCGCAAGGCCGCTCTTCGAGGCGGTGTAGGATGCGATGCGGATGCCGCCCTGGAAGGAGAGCAGGGAGGCGATGTTGATGATCTTGCCGCCCTGGCCGTCCGCCAGCATGCGGCGAGCGGCGGCCTGGGACAGGAAGAACGCCGATTTCAGGTTGACGTTCATCACCGCGTCCCAGTCGGCCTCCGTGAAGTCGATGGCGTCGGCGCGCCGGATGACGCCGGCATTGTTGACGAGGACGTCGATGCGCCCGCCGAAGCGTGCGCCCTCGTCCACGATGCGCTCGATCGGCGCGAGGGTGGCGAGGTCCGCCTCCACCCCGTGAAACCGGGCACCAGCCTCGCGGCAGAGGCGCTCCGTCTCGGTCATCGCCGAGCGCCCGACGGCGACGATGGCGGCTCCCGCCCGCGCCAGGGCGACGGCGATGCCCTGCCCGAGGCCGGTGTTCGCGCCCGTCACGATGGCGGTCTTGCCCGAGAGGTCGAAGGGGTTGTGCATGGCGCCCGCGCTCACCGCAGCTGGTCCATCGCCACCATGTCCATGTCGGTGTAGTCCTGGTTGTCGCCGCCCATGGCCCAGATGAAGGCATAGTGGCTGGTGCCAACGCCGGAATGGATCGACCAGCCGGGAGAGAGCACCGCCTGCTCGTTGGCGACGACGAGGTGCCGCGTCTCGCTCGGCTCGCCCATGAAGTGGAAGACGCGCGCCGTCTCGGGGAGGTCGAAATAGAGATAGACCTCGCAGCGCCGGTCATGGACGTGGCAGGGCATGGTGTTCCACAGGCTGTTCGGCTTGAGCTGGGTCAGGCCGAGGACGAGCTGGGACGTCTGGCACACCCCTGGAATGATGATCTGGTGGATGGTGCGCTCGTTGGCTTGCGCCGGCGTGCCGAGCTCCATGGCCTTCGCCTGTGAGATGGGAATCCGCACCGTCTCGTAGCGGGCATGGGCCGGCGTGCTGACGAGATAGAAGCGGGCCGGATGGGCGGCGTCTTCCGATTCGAAAACGACGTCCTTCGTCTCCTTGCCCACATAGAGCGTGTCCCGGGCATCAAGCTCGAACACCGCGCCGTCCGCGCGCACGCGGCCGGGCCCGCCGATGTTGACGGCTCCGAGCTCGCGCCGGTCGAGGAAGTTCGGCGAGCCGATGGGCTTTGGCGCCTCGAGCCGCAGCCCGCCCGTGGTCGGGACGGCGCCGCCGACCACGATCCGGTCGATGTGGCTGTAGGTCAGGCGGATCGCGCCGGGGACGAAGATCCGCTCGATGAGGAAATGACGCCGCAGCGCCTCCGTGTCGAAGCCGCGCACATGATCCGGATGGCTGACCTGCCTGACCTCGATATCCATTGAAATCCTCACGGAGCTGTTGACACGCACAACTGATGTGCCAGTGTATGGTAGTATGTGAACTTGCGGGGCGACAAGGGCCCCGGGGACCGGAAACGGTGAATTTCCACGACGTCCAGAGTTCAGGATCGGCGGCGCAGCGCGTGGAGCGTGAATTGCGCCGCGCGATCCTCGCGCTCGAGCTGCCGCCTGGCGCGCGCCTGTCCGAGCAGGACATCGCCGCGCGGCTCGGCGTGTCGCGCCAGCCCGTGCGCGAGGCCCTGATCGGGCTTGCCCGCATGCGGCTCGTGGAGGTGCTGCCTCAGCGGGGCACGGCCGTCGTCAAGATCTCGGTCAAGAAGATGCTCCAGGCCCGTTTCGTGCGCGAGGCGATCGAGGTGGCCGTGGTGAGGCGCGCCTGCGAGGCCTTCGATCCGTCGGCTCGGCAACGGATCGAGGGTTTGCTGGAAGCCCAGGAGGAGCTGGCGGGGAACGGGAATGCCGATGGCTTCAAGCGCAGCGACGAGCAGTTCCACATCGCGCTTGCGGCCGGCGCCGGATGCCCCATGGCGTGGGAAGCCGTCGAAGACATCAAGGCGCATATGGACCGGGTCTGCCAGCTGACGCTGCCGGGACCAGGGGCCATGTTGCCCCTCGTCGGGCAGCACCGCGCCATCGTTGCAGCGATCGACGCGAAGGATGCCGACGCGGCCGAAGCGGCCATGCGTCACCATCTGACGGAGATCTTGCGGGCGCTGCCCAAGGTGGAGGCGGAGAATCCCGATCTGTTCGAGTAGGTCCGCAAGGTTGTGATGTTTGACCGTGCGGCGGCCGCTGCTAGCATACTAGTCGACGGCAAGAAGAGCTTGTGCAACGCCGAAATCAGAACGGCGACGAGAGCGGAGGAGCGACATGAAGGTAGGGCGTAGAGAATTCGTGGTCGGCGCGCTGGCCCTTGGCGGCGCTGGATGGGGTGGCGCTGCCTTTGCGCAGCAGAAGATGGTGCTGAAAGCCACCGACGTGCACCCGCTCGGCTATCCGACGGTCGAAGCCGTGGTGCGGATGGGCAAGAAGCTGGAGGAGGCGACCAACGGGCGCCTCTCGATCCAGATGTTCCCGTCGATGCAGCTCGGCGGCGAGAAGGAGATGATCGAGCAGGCCCAGGTCGGGGCCATCGCCTTCGCCCGGATCAGCGTCGGCCCGATGGGGCCGCTGGTCCCGGAGCTCAACGTCTTCAACCTGCCCTTCATCTTCCGCGACACCGCTCACATGGAGAAGGTGATCGACGGGGAGATCGGCGACGAGATGTTGAAGAAGCTCTCCGATCATCCGACCGCAAACCTCATCGGCCTGTGCTGGATGAATGCCGGCACGCGCAACGTCTACAACTCCAAGCGCCCCATCCGGACCATCGAGGATCTCAAGGGCTTGAAGATCCGCATGATGGGCAATCCCATCTTCGTCGACACCATGAACGCGCTCGGCGGAAACGGCGTCTCGATGGGCTTCGACCAGCTCATCAATGCGCTGCAAACCGGGGTCGTCGACGGGGCCGAGAACAACTACCCCACCTATTCCAGCGGCCAGCATTACCGCTACGCCAAGTACTTCTCGGAGACCGAGCATCTCATGATCCCTGAGATCCTCGTGTTCTCGAAGCGGGTCTGGAACAGCCTCTCCAAGGACGACCAGGCGCTGATCATGAAGCTCGCCAAGGAGGCGCAGCAGGAGCAGCGCAAGCTCTGGTACGCCAAGGAGCAGGAGGCGATCGAGGACATGAAGAAGAACGGCGTCGAGATCATCAAGATCGCCGACAAGAAGCCCTTCATCGAGGCGATGAAGCCGGTGTGGGAGAAGCATGCTTCCCAACACGCTGCCCTGATCAAGCGCATCCAGGACGTGCAATGATCCCGCGCCTTGTGAGCGCGTAAGACCGAGGGCCGGCCAATTCTGAAGGACGGGATTGCGCCGGCCTTTTCCTTCAAACGTGGGGGACGCCGATGAAAGCCGCAGAACTGTATCGCTGCGGAACGGGCGAGGTGCGGCCATGAAGGCGGCCTATGTTCGGGCCATGGATGCTCTGCACCGGTTCTGCATGATCGTGGCCGGTGTGTGTCTTGTAGTCATCACCATCATCATCCCGTGGGGCGTGTTCACGCGCTACGTGCTGAACTATGGCTCCTCCTGGCCCGAGCCGGCCGCCGTGCTCATGATGATCTGGTTCTCCTTCCTGTCGGCGGCCGTCTGTTACCGCGAAGGGCTGCATATCGGGGTGACCGTCATTCCCGATGTGCTGGGGGGGCATGCCCGCGTCGTCATCGGCGTCCTTATCGAGCTCTGCATGGGGGCGACGAACCTCTTCATGCTGATCTGGGGCACGCGCCTCGTCGAGACCACCTGGAACCAGGCGATCTCCGACTTCCCCTTCTATTCCGTGGGGTTGTCCTATGTCCCGGTGCCGCTCGGCGGCGCCATCGTGACCTTGTTCGTCATCGAGCGCCTGTGGACGGGCGACCTCTTCGTTGAACCGAGCGACGACGCCATCAGCCACGTCGCCACCGAATAAGCTTTCGCGGGGCGAAGGCCATGGACATCCTCATCCTCATCGGCGGCTTCACGCTGCTTTGCCTCCTGGGCATGCCCGTCGCCTATGCGCTCGGCCTTGCCTCCATTTTCGCGGCCCTGTGGATCGACCTCCCGCTCGAGGCGGTCATGCTCAAAGTGTCGGACGGCACCGACGACTTCGCGCTGCTTGCCATCCCCTTCTTCATCCTCGCCGGCGGCATCATGGCGGAAGGCGGCATGGCCGAGCGGCTGGTGAACCTGGCCAAGATCTTCGTCGGCTTCATCCGAGGCGGGCTCGCCCTCGTGAACCTTCTCGCCTCGGCCTTCTTCGGCTGCATCTCAGGATCGTCCGTGGCCGACACCGCCTCGATCGGCTCGGTGATGATCCCGCAGATGATCAAGAACGGCTACCCGCGCCTGTTCGCGGTCAACGTGACGGTCTCAGGCTCCCTGCAGCCGCTCTTGATCCCGCCCTCCCATAACGCGGTGATCTATTCCCTGGCGGCCGGCGGCACGATCTCGATCGCCGACCTGTTCCTTGCGGGCGCCATTCCCGGCTTCATGATCGGGCTCGCCCTGGCGGCCCTCGTCCTGATCATCGCCAAGCGCGAGAACTTCCCGAAAGGCGAGGTCATCCCCGCGCGGCAGGCGGTGAAGATCGCCATCGATGCCTTCTGGGGGCTGATGACCGTCTTCATCATCCTCGGCGGGATCCTGAGCGGCGTGTTCACCCCGACGGAATCGGCGGCGGTGGCCTGCATCTACTCCTTTATCGTGACCATGTTCATCTACCGGGACTACCGGTGGAGCGAACTGCCGATCCTGATCGGACGCGTGGTGCGCACCGTCGGCATGGTCATGATCATGATCGGGTTCTCGGTCGCCTTCGGGTACATGATGGCGCTGATGCAGGTGCCGGCGAAAGCCGCGCAGTTCTTCCTGTCGATCGCCAACGACAAGTACACGCTGCTCCTGCTCATCAACATCCTGCTCCTGGTGCTCGGGACCTTCATGGACCTCGCGCCGATGCTGCTCATCTGCACGCCGATCTTCCTGCCGATCGTCGTGAAGTTCGGCATCGACCCGGTTCATTTCGGCATCATCATGATCCTGAACCTTGGCATCGGCCTTCTCACCCCGCCGGTTGGACCGACGCTGGTCGTCGGTTGTGCCATCGGCAAGGTGTCCATGGAGGCGGTGTCCCGCAGCATCCTGATCTTCTACATCCCGCTGCTCATCGTGCTTCTCCTCGTCACCTACATTCCGGCGCTGTCGCTCTGGCTGCCGAGCGTCTTCAAGTAGAGGGGGGCGAGCGCGGCCGCGGGCGTTTTCGCCGTTGGCGGCGCTGCCCCGGGCTGCCATACTACGGCCAACACCTCGCAGAGCAGGTGCCGATCACGGGAGGAAACCATGAGACGACGGGATGTTCTGAAAGGGAGCGTGGCCTTTGGCGCCGCAACGGTAGCCGCTCCCTTTGTGAAGGCGCAGGCCCAGATCCATCTGCAGGGTGCCTCCCAGTTCAACGACGACCACGCCTTCACCAAGGCGATGGTGAAGTTCGAGGAGCTGGTGAAGCAGTATTACGGCAAGCCGATCAACTTCACCTTGCACAAGAACTCGTCGCTCGGCCTGGAGAAGCAGTATTTCGAATACATGGCGCAGGGGAGGGCGGTGGATTATGCGATCGTCTCGCCGGCCCACATGTCGACCTTCTCCAAGGCCGCACCCTTCATCGACGCTCCCTTCCTCTTCCGGGACCTCTCCCATTGGAACAAGGTCCTCGACCAGGACCTCCTCAAGCCCGTGGCCGACGAGATCGCCCAGAAGGCGGAGGTCATGCTGATCGGCTATGCGGGGGGAGGGGTGCGCAACATCTTCTCCAACAAGCCGGCCAGCACCATCGCCGAGCTCAAGGGCCTCAAAATCCGGGTGCAAGGCGCGCCGATCTGGAGCCGGACCTTCGCAGCCATCGGGATGTCGCCGACGGTGATCGCCTATAACGAGGTCTACAACGCCATCCAGAACGGCGTCATCAACGCCGGCGAGAACGAGGCGGCGGGCGTCGAACAGATGAAGTTCTACGAGGTCGGGCCGCACCTCCTGATGACGCAGCACGCCATCACCATCCGGCCGCTCTGCTTCTCGTCGAAGACCTTCAAGACCCTGCCGCCGGAGCTCCAGGCGGCGATCGTGAAGGCAGGCAAGGAGGCGGGCGCCCACGGCCGCCAGATCGAGTCCTCGGAGGACTCCGCCAAGCTCGATGCCCTGGAGAAGGCCGGCAAGCTGAAGCGGGTCGAGTTCAAGGAGCGGGCCGAAATGAAGAAGCTCGTTGATCCCGTCATGGCGGCCTATGCGAAGGAGATTGGGGCGGAGGACATCCTCAACAAGATGAATGCGATCGCGTGACGTTCCCCCTCTTCCCGCCATAGGGGGAGAGGGCCCTCGGACCCCTTGACGGATCCGAGGCGAGCGAAGCGTCAGCGGAGCGAGGGTGAGGGGCTTTGCAGGATGGAGAGCACCCGGAGACGACCCCTCACCCGGTCGCCGCGGCAGCGGCGCCTCGACCTCTCCCCGCCGTGCGGGGAGAGGAGAAAGAACGCCGTCAACCCGAGACCTTCATGAACGCCGCTCTTTCCGACCACCCCAGCCTCTGGCGCAAGCTGACGGCCTGGTACAGCGAGCTCCTCTCCTGGCTCCTCGTCTTCAGCGTCGCCATCCTCGTCGTCCCCGTCAGCTTGCAGATCTTCTCGCGCTACACGGCGCTGATCCCGCACTACATCTGGACGGAGGAGATGGCCCGCTTCCTCTTCGTCTGGACGATCATGGTCGGGGCCATGATCGGCGTGCGCGAGTCGAGCCATTTCGAGGTCGACATCTGGCCCAAGGTGCCGCCGCGGGCCGAGGCGGCCGTGAAGATCGTGGCGCGCCTCGGCGTGCTGGTCGTCGCCCTTGTCTTCGTGTGGTCCGGCATCGAGTTCACGCGCTTTGGCTGGAACCGCATTTCGGAGCTCGCCGAGCTGCCCCTGTGGATGATCCACATCGCCTGGCCCATCGCCGGTGCGACCTGGGTGATCTTCCTCGGCGAGCAGTTCTGGGACGAGGTCAGCGTCCTTCTTGGCCGGCGGCCGCCGACCCCACCCGACGCGCCCGCGCCCACCGCAGGAGCCTGGGAATGACGATCCTTTCGCCGGGCGAGGCCGCCCTCATCCTGTTCGGCATCTTCTTCCTGTGCCTCGCCTTGCGCGTTCCCGTCGCCTTCGCGCTGGCGCTCGCCTGCCTGCCGATCCTCGTCATCGAGCCCCGCCTTTCGGCGATGACGCTGGTCCAGGAGACCTTCAACGCCTACAACTCCTTCATCCTGCTCGCCGTCCCCTTCTTCCTCCTGACCGCCAACCTGATGAATGTCGGCGGCATCACGGACCGCCTCGTCCGTCTCTCCCGCGCCATGGTCGGCCATTGGCCCGGCGGGCTCGCCCAGATCAACGTGGTGCTGTCGATCTTCTTCGCCGGCATCTCCGGCTCCTCGACCGCTGATGCCGCGAGCCAGTCGAAGATCTTCATCGAGGCGCAGCGCAAGGAAGGCTACGACGACTCCTTCTCGGTGGCGATCACGGCCGTCTCGGCGGTACTGGCGGTGATCATCCCGCCCTCGATCCTGATGATCGTGTGGGGCGGCATCCTCACGGTCTCGATCGGCGCCCTGTTTCTTGCCGGCATCGTCCCGGGACTGCTCATCGGGCTTGCGCAGATGGCGACCGTGCACGCCTACGCCAAGGCGCGGAACTATCCCACCTATCCGCGCGCGACCTGGGGAGAGCTCGCCCGCTGGCTGGTCGTCTCCGTGCCGGCCTTGACGACCCCGCTCATCATCATCGGCGGCAAGATCTTCGGCTGGTTCACGGCGACGGAGTCCGCCTGCATCGCGGTCCTCTACGCCGGGGTGCTGTCGCTCCTCATCTACCGCGAGATGGACCTGAAAGGGCTCCACAGCGCGCTCCTCGACACGGGAAAGCTGGCTGCGGTCGCGCTCTTCTGCGTCGGGACCGCGAGCGCCTTCGGCTGGCTCCTCGCCTATTACCAGATCCCGAAGGCGATCCTGGCCGGCGTGTCGAGCTGGGGCATGGGAGCGACTACCACCGGCTTCTTCATCGCCCTCGTCTTCCTCGTCGTCGGCTGCTTCCTCGACGCCATCCCCGCCATCATCATCGTCGGCACCATCCTCGACCCGCTCGCCAAGGCGGTGGGCATGGACCCGGTGCATTTCGCCATGATCGGCATTGTGTCGCTCGCCTTCGGGCTGGTGACGCCCCCTTACGGCCTGTGCCTGATGATCGCCTGTTCCGTCGCCGGGTTGCGCATCGGCGACGCTATCAAGGACACCATGATCATGCTTCTGCCCATGCTGGCGGTGCTTGCGGCGCTGATCGTTTTCCCGCAGATCGCCCTGTTCCTGCCGAATCTCATTTCACCGGAGTTCCTGCGATGAACGCGCAGCCTGCGCCTGCCGGCCTTCCGCTCATTCCCGACCTCAAGGGCAAGGTCGTTCTCATCACGGGCGCCAGCACCGGCATCGGCGCCGCCGCGGCCGTCGCCTTCGGCCGCAACGGCGCGCGCGTGGTCGTCAACTTCAACGCCAGCCGCGGCCCCGCGGAGGAAGTCGCGGCGGAGGTGGCCGCCGGGGGCGGGGAGTCGCATCTCATTCAGGCTGATGTGAGGGATCCCGGCGCCGCGCACCGCGTCGTGGCGGAGACGGTGCAACGCTTCGGCCGCCTCGACGTCCTCGTCAACAACGCCGGCGCGCTCATCAAGCGCACGCCCGTGACGGAGTACACCGACGACTTCGTGGCGGCCGTGCTCGATCTCAACGTCGTCCAGGTGGTGCGCTTCGTGCGCGAAGCCGCAGTCCAGATGCGCCGCCAGGGCGGCGGGGGCGCGATCATCAACGTGTCTTCGATCGCCGCCCGGCACGGCGGCGGCCCGGGCTCGGTCATCTACGCCGCCGCGAAGGGCTTCATCTCGACCGCCACCCGCGGCTGGGCCAAGGAGCTCGTCAAGGACCGCATCCGCGTCAACGCGGTCTCGCCGGGCGTCATCATGACCCCCTTCCACGAGCGCTACTCGACCGCGGAGCAGCTCGCGGCCATGCAGGCCACCATTCCCATGGACCGCCTCGGCACGCCCGACGACTGCGTCGGCGCCTTCCTCTATCTCGCCTCGGAGCAGATGAGCGGATACGTGACGGGCCAGATCCTCGAGGTGAACGGCGGGCAGTACATGCCCTGAGGCGCGCTCATCCCGCCAACAGGAGGACAGGGCCGAGTTTGACGCAACCCAAATGTTCCCTCTCCCGCAGGCGGGAGAGGGTAAGGGTGAGGGCCGGGCGGGCGCATGTGGGGTTGCCCTCACCCGCTGCGCTTCCGTGCACTCGACCTCTCCCGCCTACAGGAGACTCACACCTCGACCGCGCGGCCTTCTGCCGAGGAGCGCAGGATCGCCTCGATCAGCACCTGCACCTTTACCGCCTCGTGCCCGCTGACCTCCGGCTCGCGGTTCCCGTCAATGGCGTCGAGGAAGTCGGTGATCAGTGCCTTGTGGGCCTCGTGGGAGAAGGCCATCGGGTCGGCACCGCCGCCGCCCGCCGCGCTGCCCTCCTGCTTCAGGTGCCGGCCGTCCTTGAAGAACACGTCGAGGCTCTCCGCCGCCAGCACCGCCGTCGCATGCTCGCAGGCAAGCTCGATGCGCTCGGGAAACCCGGGATAGGAGACGGTCGTCGCGTCGATGGTCCCGATGGCGCCGTTGGCAAAAGCGACGGCCGCCGCCGCGATGTCCTCGGTGTCGATGGCTCTGAGCGGCGAGGTCGTCGTCATGGCCGAGACGCGGCTGATGGGACCGGTGAGGCTCTGGAAGAGATCGAGGGTGTGGATCGCCTGCGTCAGCAGCACGCCGCCCCCATCGCGCGCCTTGATGCCCCGACCCGGCTGCGCGAAATACTCCGGCGGCCGCCACCAGCGGATGCTCGCCGAGCCCGAGACGAGCGCGCCGAGCTCACCGCTCCTCACGAGATCCCGCAATTGGCGGGAGGCGGCGCGGAAGCGGTGCTGCAGCACGACGCCGAAGCGTTTCCCCGCCCGCTCCATGGCCGCGACCGCCTGGCGCGCCCGCTCCACCGAGACCTCCACCGGCTTCTCGAGGAGCACATGCTTGCCGGCGGCGGCGCAGCGCTCGACGAGGTCGAAATGGGTGGTGGGCGGCGTCAACAGAATGACCGCATCGATGCCGGGCTCGCCGAGCACCGCGTCGAGGTCGCCCGTCACGGGAAGGTCGGGATGGGCGCGCTTGAAGGCCTCGCGGCGCTCGGCGCTCGGCGCGTAGCAGGCGGCGATGTCGACGCGGTCCGCCAGGTCGCGCAAGCTCTGGAGGTGAGGCTTGTGCGCCATGCCGAGCCCCACGATGGCGACACGATGTTTCCCGCCCATTCCAAACCCCTCAAGCGAAGATCAGCTGCCTTCGCTTGTCGCAGCCTGGCGGCGGGATTTCCAGTGCCGCAGCCGTCAAATCGGCAGCGCCATCTCCACCTCGCGGGCGCGGTTCAGGCTGCGCATCGTGTCGGCGAACCAGGGGCGGGCCGCGAGCTGTCGCCCGTAGAGACGCCGCAGCCCCTCCACGAGGCGGCCGTTGCGGGACAGGAGCTCGTCGGCATAGGCGATCATGCGCGAGTTCGGCCAGGCCTGCGGACGGATCTCGACGATCCGCTGGAACAGCCAATCCTCCTCCGCCTCGGGATGGACCTGGGCCAGGAGCATGGTCATGGCTGCCGTCGAGCGCGAGATGCCCGCATGGCAGTGGACGAGAAGGTGCCCCTTCTCCCGCTCGGCGGCCTCGTGATGGAGCGAGCGCCCGAAGGCGAGAATGGCCTCCACATGGCCGATCTGGGGAAGGGTGAGGTTGGGGGCGGGCTCGATGGCGTCGTGGAAGCGCAGGATGGTCCGGTGATGCGGGTCGAAGGCCAGGAAGGCCTCCGGGTCCGGACAATCGGGGTCGAGGATCGACAGGACATGCGTCACCTCGGCTCCCCGATGCGTGTGGAGCTCTTCGAGGCCGCAGACGGTGAGGGCGGAGATCGAGACCGGCGTCATGGCGGAGCCCTTAGCATGTCGCCGAAGGGACTCTCTCGATAGGTCATGCGTTCCGTTGCCGCAGCGGCGCAAGGGTCGTGCAAGGGTTGTGCAAGGCTCGTGGTTGTCACGCCTGGCCGAAGTCTGACAGAAGCGCCAGCGTCACCGTTTCCTTTCCGGTCCCTGTCGTGATCGCCGCGATCGTCTTAGCGCTTGCGCCCGCCGCCGGCCTCATCGGCCTCGGCGCCATCCTGCGCGGGAGCCGCTTCCTGCCTGAGGACTTCTGGCCGGGCGCGGAGCGGCTCGCCTATTTCGTGCTCCTGCCGGCGCTCCTCGTCCACAGCCTGGCGACCGCCGACCTCTCGGACATCCCCGTCGCGCGCCTCGCCGTCTGCATCATGGGGGCGATGACGCTCGTCTCAGCCTTGCTCGTGCTTCTGCGGCCGTGGCTTGCCGTCACCGACGCGGCCTTCACCTCCGTGTTCCAGGGCGGGATCCGCTTCAACAACTATGTCGGGCTGACGATCGCCGCGGGGCTCCTCGGCGCGCCCGGGATCGCGCTCGCCGCGCTCGCCAACGCCATCATCGTGCCGACGGCGAACCTGTTCTGCATCCTTATCTTCGCCCGCTACGCGAAGGGCCAGGCGAGCGTGATGGGCGTGCTCCGATCGATCCTCACCAATCCCCTGATCATCGGCTCGGCCGCAGGCATCATCCTCAAGGGGACCGGGCTCGGCCTGCCGCCGGGCGTCGATGCGGTGCTGCGGGCGCTTGGGCAGGCGTCGCTGCCGATCGGCCTGCTCTGCGTGGGGGCGGCCTTCGATCTTCTCGCCATCCGGCAGGGAATGCGCGCCGCCGCCGCGGCGTCTGCCGCCAAGTTCGTGGCCCTGCCCCTGGCGGCGGCCATCCTCGCGTGGAGTCTCGGGCTTGAGGGAACGACCGCGCTGATCGCGCTCCTCTTCACGAGCCTGCCCACCGCGACCTCGGCCTATATCCTGGCCCGGCAGCTTGGAGGCGATGCGCCGCTGATGGCGGGCATCGTGGCGCTGCAGACCGTGCTCGCGGCCCTGGTCGTGCCCGTCTGGCTTCTCGTCGCCGCCTATGGCTTCGGAGGATGAGACAGATCCTCGAGGTGGATCGCGACGCGGGAGCTTCGACCTTTATCGCTTCCTGGTTCCGGGCTTGCCCTCGACGCCCGGGACGACAGCGGAGGCGACTACATGCTGGCAGTGAAGCCGCCGTCGACGAAGATCACCTGGCCCGTCACATAGCTCGCGGCGTCGGAGGCGAGGAAGACGGCAGCGCCGGCAAGCTCGGACGGATCGCCCCAGCGCCCGGCCGGGGTGCGCTTCTCGACCCAGGCATTGAACTCGGGGTTGTCCAGGAGCGCCCGGTTCATCTCGGTGCGGAAATAGCCCGGCGCGATGCCGTTGACCTGGATGTTGAAGGGCCCAAGCTCGACGGCAAGGCCGCGGGTCAGCATCCGCAAGCCGCCTTTCGCGGCTGCATAGGGAATGATGGTCGGGCGGCCGAGCTCGGAGGTGATCGACAGGGTGTTGATGATCTTTCCCCGGCGGCGCTCGATCATGCTCTTGGCCGCCGCCTGGGCCAGGAAGAAGGGGGCTGAGAGATGCGTCGCGATCATCCGGTCCCAGGCCTCCGCCGGGAATTCGCGCAACGGCGCGCGGTGCTGGATACCGGCATTGTTGACGAGAATGTCGATCGGCCCGTGCTCCGTCTCCACGCCCTCGATGAGCGGCCTGATCGCGCCGCGGTCGAGAAGGTCGCAGGGAGCGCTGGCCGCTGCGCCGCCCTGCGCCTCGATGTCGGCCCGCGCCGCCTCGAGGCGCTCGCGGTCCCGTCCGACCAGGACCACCTTGGCGCCCGCGCCGGCGAGCCCCTCCGCCATGGCGCGTCCAAGCCCGGAGCCGCCGCCCGTGACGAGCGCGACGCGGCCGGAAAGATCAAAGGAAGGGCCGGGCATGGCAGGATCCTCTCTGTCGTGCTGCACGTGGAAGCTTTGCACGAGGAAAGCCCTGCCTGTCGAGCCGGCGGCTCTCGCCTTGCGCTATCCACCATTGCCGAGCGGCCGATCCGGGCCTAAGCGGAGGAACGATCCGTTCCGCAGGAGGTCCCGCGATGTCGCTTGCAGTCGTCGTCCACGCGCCGAGGGATCTGCGCGTCGAGGACGTGCCGGACCCCAGCCTCGAGGCGGACGAGGTGGAGGTCCGCATCGGCGTCGGCGGGATTTGCGGCTCCGACCTGCACTATTATCAGGACGGCGGCTTCGGCACGGTGCGCATCAAGGAGCCCCTGGTGCTCGGCCACGAGATCGCCGGCACCGTCGCGGCCGTAGGGGCGCAGGTGACGGCGGTCCGGCCCGGAGACAAGGTGGCGGTCAATCCGAGCCGGCCTTGCGGCCAATGCCGCTATTGTCGCGAAGGGCTCGCCCTCCACTGCCTCGACATGCGCTTCTTCGGCAGCGCCATGCGCTTTCCTCACGTCCAGGGCGGCTTCCGGCAGCGGCTCGTCGCCCATGAGCGGCAATGCGTCAGGGTGCCCGACGACCTGCCCCTCGAGAAAGCCGCCTTCGCCGAACCGCTGGCGGTGTGCCTGCACGCCGTCTCCCGGGCAGGACCTCTCTTGGGGCGGCGCGTGCTCATCACCGGGGCCGGGCCGATCGGCATGCTCACCCTGCTCGCCGCCCGTCATGCGGGCGCCGCCGAGATCGTCATCACCGACATCGCCGCGCCGCCGCTCGCCCTGGCCGAGCGCCTCGGCGCCGATGAAACGATCAATGTGGCGAAGGACCCGGCCGCGATGGCCCGCCTCCAGGCGGGCAAGGGCTCTTTCGACGTGATGTTCGAGGCCTCCGGCCATGAGGCGGCCCTGCGGCAGGGTCTCGAGGGCGTGCGCCCGCGCGGCGTCATCGTGCTCATCGGGCTCGGCAATGGCGATACGCGCCTCAACCTCAACCTGGCGGTGGCCAAGGAGGTGGAGGTGCGGGGCACGTTTCGCTTCGATGCCGAATTCGCCTGGGCCGTGGAGGCGATCGCGTCGGGGCGGATCGATCCCTCGCCGCTCCTCACCGACGTCATGCCGATGCGGGACGCGCTGCACGCCTTCGAGCATGCGGCGGACCGCTCCAGGGCGATGAAGGTGCAGCTCGCCTTCGATTGAGGCTCCCTCCCGTGACGCCGTCCGCCTCCGCCCCGCTGCTCAGCGCCGCCGTCGTCGACACGGGCACGCCGCCGATCCCGGAGGCGCAGGCGTGGGTCGCGCGCTATGACGGCCGGCACGGCCCGCTCATCAACCTCGCGCAGGCCGTGCCGGACCGTCCGCCGCCGGCGCCTTTCATGGGCCGCCTGGCAGAGGCCGCCGCCGACGCCGAGGCCACGCGCTATGGACCCATCCTTGGCGACACGCAGTTGCGCGAAGCCTATGCCCGTCATGCGACGGGTCTCTATGGCGGGCGCCTTGCGCCCGAGAATGTGGCCATCACCGCGGGCTGCAACATGGCCTTCGCGGCGGCGCTGATGCTGGTGGCGAAAGCCGGGGATCAGGTGATCCTGCCCGCGCCCTGGTACTTCAACCATCAGATGTGGGCATCGATGCTCGGCGTTGCGGTCCGGGCGCTCCCCTGTCGCGCCGATGCCGGCTTCGTGCCAAGTCCGGATGATGCCGAGCGGCTGGTCGACGGGCGCACCAAGGCCCTCGTGCTCGTCACCCCCAACAACCCGACGGGCGCCGTCTATCCGCCGGCGACCATCGCCGCCTTCGCGGATCTGTGCCGGCGACGCGGCCTGTGGCTCGTCATCGACGAGACCTATCGCGACTTCCTGCCGCCCGGCATGGGGCGCCCGCACGCGCTCTTCGAGGATGAGCGCTGGCGCGCGAATGTGATCGGGCTCTACAGCTTCTCGAAAGCCTATGGGATTCCCGGCTATCGGCTGGGCGCCATGATCGCCGATGCCTTAGTCGTGGCCGAGCTCGCCAAGATCCTCGACACCGTCCAGATCTGTCCGCCGCGGGCGGGTCAGGTGCCGGTCGCCTGGGGCATCGACGGCCTAGCGACATGGCGGGAAGAGAACCGCCGCGCGTTGCATCGCCGCGCCGAAGCTTTCCGCCGCGTTCTCCGGCAATGCCCCGATTGGCGGCTCGACTCCATCGGCGCCTATTTCGCCTATGTGCGCCATCCCTTCGGCGCGGCGCCCGCGGCGGCGGTGGCCGAAGCGCTGGCGGTGGAGCGTGGTCTTCTGGCGCTGCCTGGCAGCTATTTCGGTCCGGACCAGGACGCCCATCTGCGCATGGCCTTCGCCAATGTGGAGGCCGCGACCATCGAGGCCATCGCCGACCGCCTGCGCGGCTTCATCCTGCCTTGATCGTCTCTGCCCCGACGGGGCGCCCTTGCCGCCCCCGCCGACCGCTGGTATCGCGGCGGCCAGATCCCCCCACCCGAGCGAAGCAGGAGCCATCCGTGGCCCGAGAGTTCATCTACCACATGCGTGGTCTCACCAAGACCTATCCGGGCAACCGGAAGGTCTTGGACAATATCAACCTCTCCTTCTATCCCGACGCCAAGATCGGCGTCCTCGGGCTCAACGGCGCCGGCAAGTCGACCCTTCTGCGCATCATGGCGGGTATCGACACCGACTGGACCGGGGAGGCCTGGGTCGCGGAGGGCGCCCGCGTCGGCTACCTGCCGCAGGAGCCGCTGCTCAACCCCTCCAAGACTGTGCGGCAGAACGTGGAGGAGGGCGTCGCCGCGAGCCGCGCCATCCTCGACCGCTACAACGAACTCGCCATGAACTACTCCGACGAGACGGCGGACGAGATGACCCGTCTCCAGGACGAGATCGAGGCGAAGGGCCTGTGGGACCTCGACTCGAAGGTCGACCAGGCCATGGACGCCCTGCGCTGCCCGCCGGACGACGCCGACGTGAACAACCTGTCCGGCGGCGAGAAGCGGCGCGTGGCCTTATGCAAGCTGCTCCTGGAGCAGCCCGATCTCCTCCTCCTCGACGAGCCGACGAACCATCTCGACGCGGAGACGGTGGCCTGGCTCGAAGGGCACCTGCGCACCTATCCCGGCGCCATCCTCATCGTCACCCACGACCGCTACTTTCTCGACAACGTGACCGGCTGGATCCTCGAGCTCGACCGCGGGCGCGGCATTCCCTACGAGGGCAACTACTCGTCCTGGCTCATCCAGAAGCAGAAGCGCCTCGAGCAGGAGGGGCGTGAGGAAGAGGCGCGCCAGCGCACCATCGAGCGCGAGCGCGAGTGGGTGTCCGCCTCGCCCAAGGCCCGCCAGGCGAAGTCCAAGGCCCGCATCCAGCGCTACGAGGAACTCGTGGCCAAAAGCGCCGAGAAGGCGCCGAGCACCGCCCAGATCGTCATCCCCATCGCCGAGCGGCTCGGGCAGAACGTCATCGAGTTCGAGAACATCAAGAAGGGGTTCGGCGACCGGCTCCTCATCGACGGGCTCACCTTCAAGCTGCCGCCCGGCGGCATCGTCGGCGTGATCGGCCCGAACGGCGCCGGCAAGACGACCCTGTTCCGCATGATCACCGGACAGGAGAAGCCGGACGAAGGCACCATCACCATCGGCGACACGGTCCGGCTCGGTTATGTGGACCAGTCGCGCGAGACGCTCGACCCCAACAAGACGGTCTATGAGGAGATTTCGGGCGGCAACGAGGTGCTGTATCTCGGCAAACGCGAGATCAACGCCCGCGCCTATTGCTCGGCCTTCAACTTCAAGGGCGCCGACCAGCAGAAGAAGGTGGGCGTGCTCTCGGGCGGCGAGCGCAACCGCGTGCATCTCGCCAAGATCCTCAAGAGCGGCGCCAACGTGCTGCTCCTCGACGAGCCGACCAACGACCTCGACGTGGACACCCTGCGCGCCCTGGAGGAGGCGCTCGAGGACTACGCCGGCTGCGCGGTCATCATCAGCCACGACCGCTGGTTCCTCGACCGCGTCGCCACCCACATCCTCGCCTTCGAGGGCGACAGCCATGTGGAGTGGTTCGAAGGCAACTTCGCCGACTACGAGGAGGACAAGAAGCGGCGGCTCGGGATGGATTCAACCATCCCGCACCGCATCAAGTACAAGAAGTTCTCCCGGTGACTCCTGTCCTCCCCCTTGCGGGGAGGACCGGCTCAGCGAAGCCAGGTGAGGAGGCGTTGGCATCGAGCGCCGCCGTAGCGGGCACGACCTAATTGCCCGCCTCCGGCGCAATCACCTCCACCTCCGGAAAGTAGGCGCGGTAACGGCGCGCGTCGCGCGTCAGGATCGGCAGGCCCAACAACTGTGCATGCGCGCCGATGAAGAAGTCGGGCAAGACCCCTGTTCGGCGGCCGCCGGCTCTGCGGTACTCGCGGAAAGCCTTGCCGGCGAGGAACAGCGCAGGGAGGGGCGTGCGAAAAAACTCGACGGCGAGTTCGTCGAGCGCATCCGCGAGGGCCTCCTCGCTGGCGAACCCGACCGACAGCTCCGCATAAATGATCTCGTTGATGATAAGTGGTCCTCGCGCGGCCCGACGGTCCATTTGCTCGATAGACCAGTCGATCCAAGTCGGGTCGTGCGTCAGAAGGTCAATTAGGACGTTCGTATCGACGAGCGTCATTTCTTCTTGGGTCGGAAGCTTTCGCTTTCGCCGCGACTCATTTCCATGATCTCGTCGGTCGTGATGCCGCGGATCGGCCGACGCTCCGCTAGCGCAAGCAGACGCGCCTTGTAGGCGGAGGAGACGCCCGGCTTTTCGATGTAGACGCCGCCCGATGCCGTGGCGCGAACCTCAACGCGATCGCCCGGCTTCAGGCCGACTGCATCCCGCACGGGCTTCGGCAGGGTCACTTGACCTTTCTGGGTGATCGTGGTCGTCATCGCAAGCCTCGGTATTACGAATCCGGAAATGGTAATACCAATCGGCGGCAACATCAACACGTGAGCCGTTTTCCGTCGCCCACTTCGTGCTCACCGCACACCTGTTGCTGGCCGAACGCGGCGGCGCTCCGCGCGTTGCGCGGCGCGCAAAGGCAATAGAACCGCTCAGGCGGATTCGGTCGGCAAGCCTGCGTCGACGGCGTCCTTGAAGGCGCCGAGGTTGTGCACCTTGGCGTAGCCGAGTTCCTGCAGGGCCTGGCCGCTCAGGGCTGAGCGCCCGCCGGAGGCGCAGTAGAGCACGACCGTCTTGTCCTTGGAGAAATGCGGGTCGTGATAGGGGCTCTCGGGGTCGGCGCGGAATTCGAGCATGCCCCGGGAGACGTTCACGGCGCCCTTGATCTTGCCGCTCTTCTGCACCTCCGTCGGGTCGCGGACATCGACGAAGAGGACGTCTGGCCGGTCAAGGAGCGCTCGCGCCTCCTCGGGCGAGATCGCCGGTACCGCCTCCTTCGCCCTCGCGACCATCTCCTTGGCTGTGGTGGGCATGCTGTCCTCCCTTGATGTTCGGCCGGCCGCTTCAGCCTATCGCACGCGCCAGAGCCCGCCAATGCCGAGAAGCGGGATCGCCCCCTCGTTCGTTCGGCCGCCGTCGAGATCCGGAAGGCCCTCAATCGGCGGTGGATGACCGCGCGTGAGCCTTTCCCGGAAGGGCCGCCAGGAGCTAGGGTCGGCTCGCCTGCGAGCGGACGAGACAGGGCAGGGGGTGGCGATGAACGGCGACGGCTTCTTTCCACGGTGGACCCTGAAGACCGAAGGGGTGATCATGCCCGACGAGCGGCTGCCCTCCGGGCAGACCGTCGTCCTCGGCCTCCAGCATGTGGTGGCCATGTTCGGCGCCACGGTGCTGGCGCCGATCCTCATGGGCTTCGACCCCAACGTCTCCATCCTCTTCTCCGGCATCGCGACGCTCGTCTTCTTCGTAGTCGTGGGCGGCCGCGTGCCGAGCTATCTTGGCTCGAGCTTCGCCTTCATCGGGCCGGTGCTGGTGGCGACGGGCGCCACCGTCGGCCAGCCGAATCCCAACATCGGCGTGGCGCTTGGCGGCATCATCGCGGCGGGGGCGCTCTACACGCTGATCGGCCTCATCGTCGCGGTCGCCGGCCACCGCTGGGTGGAGCGGCTGATGCCCCCCGCCGTGACCGGCGCCATCGTCGCTGCCATCGGCCTCGTCCTTGCGCCGATCGCCATCCAGAGCGCGTCGGGCATTGGGCCCGGCAGCCCGGAGGGCAGCGCCTTCGCCCGCTGGATGGCGATCCTCACCGTCATCGCCGTTGGCGTCGTGGCGGTCTATGCGCCCGGCATCTGGCGGCGGCTGCCGATCCTGCTCGGCGGCGCCGTCGCTTATGCCGCCTATCTCGTCCTCGCCAACGGCCTGGGGCTTGGCGCGCCGATCGACTTCTCCAAGGTCGCGGCGGCGGCGTGGTTCGGCCTGCCGAACTTCACGAGCCCCGTCTTCACCGGCAACGCCATCAGCCTCATCGCACCGGTGGCGATCATCCTGGTCGCGGAGAACCTCGGGCACATCAAGGCCATCGGCGCCATGACCGGGCGCAACCTCGACCCGTATCTCGGCCGCGCCTTCATCGGCGACGGCCTCGCCACCATGATCTCCGGCTCCTTCGGCGGCACGGGCGTGACGACCTATGCCGAGAACATGGGCGTGATGGCGGTGACGCGCATCTACTCGACGCTGATCTTCGTCGTGGCGGCGCTCATCGCGATCCTCCTCGGCTTCTCGCCGAAATTCGGGGCGCTGATCCAGACCATCCCCGGGCCGGTGCTGGGCGGGCTGTCGATCGTCGTGTTCGGGCTGATCGCGGCGACGGCCGGGCGGATCTGGGTCGAGAACCGGGTCGACTTCTCCGAGCCGCGCAATCTCATCACGGTGGCGGTGGCGCTCGTGCTCGGCGCCGGGAACTTCAAGCTCAACCTGGCGGGCTTCACCCTCGACGGCATCGGCACCGCCACCTTCGGCGCCATCATCCTCTACCACCTCCTGAACCAGGGCCATCGGCGCGAGGAGCCGGCCGGCACGCGCATCTCGCCCTCCGTCGCCGACGCCTGAGGCGCGGCGGAACTTGCCGCTCGAAGCCCGCGTTGGGGAGCCGACGCGGGCGTCTTGCCGTCCCGCGTCGTTCCGGTTTCCCCCACAGCGCGAGAGGTGTCCGATGGCCGAGCAGCAGACCGAAACCTTGCCGCCGCAGAAGCAGGAGCGTCAGCCGGGCTTGGAGACCGAGATGACGCCCCGTCCCGACTACGAGCCGCGCTTTCCGGGGAGCGGGCGCCTGGAGGGCAAGGTGGCCCTCATCACCGGCGGCGACAGCGGCATCGGCCGCGCGACCGCCGTGTTGTTCGCCCGAGAGGGCGCCAATGTGGCGATCGTCTATCTGAACGAGGGCGAGGATGCGCGCGAGACCGTGCGCCTTGTGGAGCGTGAGAAGGCGCAGTGCCTCGCCATTGCCGGCGATGTGGGCGACGCCGCGTTCTGTCGTCGGGCGGTCGAGAAGACGATCGAGGCTTTCGGCCGGCTCGATGTCCTCGTCAACAACGCCGCCGAGCAGCACCCGCAGAAAGAGCCGACCGACATCACGCCCGAGCAGCTCGAGCGCACCTTCCGCACCAACATCTTCGGTTATTTCTTCATGACCCAGGCCGCGCTGCCGCATCTGAAGGCAGGCGCGAGCATCGTGAATGTCAGCTCCGTGACGGCTTATCGGGGAAGCCCCGAGCTTCTCGACTACTCTTCGACCAAGGGGGCGATCGTCACCTTCACACGCTCGCTCGCGAAAGGCCTGGTGGAGAAGGGAATCCGCGTCAACGGCGTCGCGCCCGGGCCGATCTGGACCCCGCTCATACCCTCGACCTTCCCGGAGGAGAAGGTGAAGACGTTCGGCGCCAACACGCCCATGAAACGGCCCGGCCAGCCGAACGAGGTGGCGAGCTGCCTCCTTTTCCTTGCGTGCGAGGACGCCTCCTACATCACGGGCTCGTTCCTACATCCGAATGGCGGTGAGCCCACCGAGACCTGACCACCGCCAAGACGGACGAACGCCAAGACAAAGACAAAACGCCTCCGGAAAACCGGAGGCGTTTTGCTCGAACCGCAATCTTCAACCCGTCATCGGCGAAGGTGCCGTCCCCCGCGCCGCGCCCGGACGGCGATCGGCGCCGGCGCCGCGGTCAGGCCGAACAGCGCGGTCATCAAGCTCAAGGTGCCGGTCAGCACCGTGAGGGCCTCCGCGACGGGAGAATACGAGCCGATGCCGATGGCGCCGAAGACCACCGTCAGAAGGGCAAAGATGGCGCTCGCGCGCAGGGCGACGGACTGATGCATCGCTCAACCTCCGAAGTCGAGCGGTCAACGTGGGAGAGTCATCGCAAGTTCCGGCTCCTCGAAAGCCTCGCCTGAAAAGTGCTCCTGCCTGCGCGCAAGCAACCTTCGGTTGGCCGCGCAGCAACTCCTTCTTCTGTCGAGCCATCCGTACGGCGCTGCTGCGCAGCATCTTCTTTGCGCTTCCGTCCCGGACCGCGTTCCGCGCTGATCGCGCTCCACGCATCCGGGGAAGAGGGGAGAGGGTGTGCGAAGGTGGCGCCTGAGCCCCAGTGGGAGGTTCGCACCTGAATTTCCCCCCGAGCCGAGGATCATCTGTGCGTGCCCGAGCCTTCTCCAGGAACCCTTGCAGCAAGGCCTGCGTTGTTCGCATACGTTCGGCCGCGAGCCGATCATTGCGAGCGAGGTAACATCATGCTTGGTTGGGCTGTGACTTTTCTGATCATCGCGCTCGTTGCGGCGATCTTCGGATTCGGCGGCATCGCGGGCGCAGCGGTCGACATCGCGAAGCTCATCTTCTTCGTAGCGATCGTCCTCTTCGCCATCTCGGCGGTGATCGGCCTCCTGCGTGGCCGGAGCCCGACCATATAGGGCAGGGGCTTCGACAAGAATGCCGCCCGGGCACGCCCGGGCGGCATTTTTCATGTCTGGATCAAGAGGGCGCTGGAGGGCGGTGCTGCTGCGCAGCAGTTGTTGCGCTTCCGTCCCGGACTGCGTTCCGCGCTGATCGCGCTCCACCCATCCGGGAAAGGAGTTGGGTGTGGAAGGGATGGAGCGTGAACATCGCTGATGAGGTTCGCGTCTGAACCCCTCTCCGGCTCAGATCTCGGACCGCGCCGCGTGTTCCACGCCCATGAGCGCCGAGATCAGAAGCTCTCACGTCGTCTGGAGGGCCGCCCGCGTCATGCGGTCGGGGCCGAGATCTTCCACATCGTCAACGGCGAGCAGGGCGGCAAGGCGCGAGCGGGCCCGGTTGACCCTGCTCTTGATGGTGCCCACGGCGCAGCCGCAGATCGTGGCCGCCTCTTCATAGGAAAATCCCGACGCGCCGACGAGAAGGAGGGCCTCCCGCTGCTCATGGGGCAGCTTGGCGAGGGCGAGGCGAAAATCCTCGAAGTCGAGCCGCGCCCCCTGGTCCGGCTGGACCTTCAGGCGGCTCGCATAAGCCCCGTCCGCATCCTCAACTTCGCGCTTCCTCTTGCGATATTCGGAGTGGAAGAGGTTGCGCAGGATGGTGAAGAGCCAGGCGTTGAGATTGGTCCCGCGCTCGAAGCGGTCGATGTTGGCGAGCGCCCTCAGGAGCGTATCCTGCACCAGATCATCGGCCCGATCGACCTGACCGCACAAGGAAATCGCGAAGGCGCGCAGGCTCGGGACCGCCGCCAAGAGCGCATCCTTGATCTCCGGTTCCGGGCTCATTGCTTGACCTTCTGGTCCTGCTCCAGGCGGGCGAGCAAATCGGCGAGGCGGTCGGGCACCGGCTGCTGCATCAGCTCGTCATACATGGCCCGCAGATGCTCGCCGATGCGCTCCTGAACGACGCGGTCAAGCTTGGGGTCGGAGAGCTTTTTTGAAAGCGACGACTCAGGAAACAAATTTGCGGTCCTCTTCCCCTTGCTGCTCGTCATTGAGACTCCCCTTAACCGCTGTCCGATTGGCATTCCAACAGGGCGGTTTTTGTGCACACTTGCGCCCTCAACGCCAAGGCTTGCCGCTGGTTCCCCGCGGGGGAACCTTTTTTCGGCGCTGGAGTTGGGCTTTGGTCAAGCTATCAACACCCGGAATTGCAACAGGGGATGCGTAAATGTCGACGGCGCAGCTTGTCGTTCAGCACCTGCCTTACCTACGCCGCTACGCGCGGGCTCTCACCGGAAGCCAGACTGCGGGAGATGCCTATGTGGCGGCGACCCTCGAGACCCTCGTCAATGAGCCCGAGACGATCGGGCAGGGGGCAAACGTCAAGGTCGATCTCTTCCGGGTGTTCACGCGGATCTGGAACTCCTTGTCGGTGAACGGGCAGGCCGACCAGGTCCAGCGCGATCTGCCGGCGGAGGTGAGGCTCGGGCAGATCACCCCACTGCCCCGGCAGGCCTTCCTCCTGTCGTCGCTCGAAGGGTTCTCCGAGGAGGAGACGGCGGTCATCCTGAACGTCAACGTGCCGACCGTGCGCGAGCTCGTCGAGGAGGCGGGCCGCGAACTCGCCGCCGACATGGCCACGGATATCCTCATCATCGAGGACGAGCCCCTCATCGCCATGGACCTTGAGGCCCTTGTCGAGGGTCTCGGCCACAGCGTTTCGGGGGTCGCTCGCACCCGCTCGGAGGCGGTCAAGCTCGCAAGCCAGCACCGGCCGGGCCTCATCCTGGCCGACATCCAGCTTGCCGACGGCAGCTCGGGGCTCGATGCGGTCAACGATCTCCTCAAGTCCTTCGAGGTGCCGGTGATCTTCATCACCGCCTATCCGGAGCGGTTCCTGACGGGCGAACGGCCTGAGCCCGCCTTCCTCATCGCCAAGCCGTTCCAGCCGGCCAATGTGTCGGCGGTGATCAGCCAGGCGCTCTTCTTCCAGCAGAGGGCCCGCCGCCGGGAGGCGCGCGTCACGGCCTGAGCCTAAGCGGGGACAGCCCTCCGAGAAGGGAGCTATGGGCTCCCCGCCGCGGGCTGTCGCCCGGAAAGCCCAAGGGCTGGCGGGATGGGGGTGAGACCGGGTCCAGATCCGGCCTCCTTCGCAGCCTTGCAAAGGACAGCCATCCCATTCGATCTCGACGACCTTGAACGGCGCTCCTTGAAGGGTGCTCTTGGCCGCTCGGTGTCGGTGGGGCTTTTCGCGAGGGCGGCTCGACACAAAAAAGCGGCTCGGACGAACCGAGCCGCTTAAGTGTCCGGCCAATGCACAAGGGGAATGCGGGGAGGACCAGGTGGCCGGGTGTTCATTCAACGTTCCGGGCCCTTGAAAGGTTCCTCCCGTCGCTTCGGAATAGACGGCGCGGCAGGATGACGCTGGCGCACCCTGTGGGAACGGCGGCATCCCTTTCGGGTTTAGCAAGCGTCGCCGTTCAACCCGGGAAGAAGGGGACAGGACCATGCGGCCTCTCGTCCTTGTCAACGCTTCCGCCGGGACGGCGGCGCAATATGCGGGACGGGACCTGCCGGCGCGCCTCAAGCAAGCCTTCGCTCAGGCGGGCCTCGATCCAGAGATCCACAAGGTCAAGCCGCGCGATCTTGACCGGGCGTTGCAGCAGGCGCGCGCCGCGGGCGGACCGGTGGTGATCGCGGGCGGCGACGGCTCGGTCTCGGCCGCCGTTCAGCGCTTCGCAGGCACCGGGGTCCCCCTCGGGGTGCTGCCCTTCGGCACCTACAATCTCCTGGCCAACGATCTCGGCATGTCCGCCGACATGGACGAGGCGGCCTGGCAGATCGCGCAGGCGGAGGTTCGCCGTGTCGATCTCGGCCTGATCGGCGGGCGCTACTTCCACACCCTTGCGGGCCTTGGCTACTTCTCCCGCGTCGCCCGCGAGCGCGCCCGCCTTCGCGAGGCGCTGCCCGGGTTCAAGATGGGGGCGGCGGCGCTCGCCGCCATCCAATCCTTCATGACCGGGGGGAGCCTGGATGTCGAGGTCGACGACGGTTCCCGGCGCAAGGGCTTCCGGACCCCGGCCATCCTCATCACCAACAACCTTCTCGATGCGGGAAGCTGGCGGCGGCAGCGCCTCGACGCGGGAATGTTCGAGATCAACATCGTGCGTGGCGATGTGCCGTTTCCGTTGTTGCGGGGCGGTTTTGCGGCGTTGAGGGGCGCCTGGCGCGAGAGCACCGACATCGAGACATGGACCGCGCCGCGGCTTACGCTCCATTTCCGGCGGCCGCGGGTGTTCTTGAATCTCGATGGCGAGCTCCTGCGGCCGCGCACGCCCCTGCAATTCGCGATGGCGCCGCGGGCGCTGACCGTCCTGACGCCCGCGGGGGCTCGGATCGGCGCCGCTGCGGAGGAGGTCGCGGCGGAGATCACCCTGCCGGAAGCCGCTCAAAGCTTTGCGGAACGAAGGACTGGACCTGGCGTTTAGCCGCTGCGCTGAGGCGCATCGGACGGTCCTCGGCCTTTCGGGAGACATTCATGCTTAAGACGACGCACATGGCAGCTTGCCTTGTGGCCACGGCACTTGCGGCCGCGCCTGCCTTCGGCCAGTCGACGCCGGCACCCTCGGGCGGCACCGATCGTCCGACGGCCGCCGGTTCCGGATCCACCACCTCGGGCTCCTCGGCCATGCAGCCGGGCGCAAGCCCGTCCATGGGAGGCGCTTCCTCGGGGGCGTCTTCGAGCACGTCCGGCAGCGGAGGGACCTCGGCCTCCGGAACGGCGGGCCAGACCGGACCGACCCTGTCCGACACCTCGACCTCCGCCGCCCAAGGGCGGGCGGGCACCGACCGCTTCGTCACCCAGCAGCAGGGTGGGCAATGGCTCGCCTCGAAGCTCATCGGCACGACGGTGGTGAGCGCCAACAACGAGTCCATCGGCGATGTGAACGACGTGCTCCTGGACCGCAACGGCCAGGCGGCGGCCGTCATCATCGGCGTGGGCGGGTTCCTCGGCATCGGCGAGAAGGATGTCGCCGTCGCCTTCGACCAGCTCGAGTTCACGACCCGCGACCAGGCATCCCGCAGCGGGACCGGTTCCGAGGCCGCCACCACCGGGTCCACTACCGGCACGGGAGCTCGCCAGACCGCCGGGGCGCCTGAGCGGATCATGCTGCGCATGACGAAGCAGGATCTGGAGAACGCGCCGAAATTCGCCCGCGCCGGCACAGCAGGCGACAAGGATCAGGCTCGGGCGCCGGGCGCGACCGGAGGCGACCGCGGCACCACCGCAACCGCTCCCGCCGCTCCCGGCGGCAGCAACGCCGCCCCGCGCCAATAAGCCGTATTTGGAAGGCGGAGGGAGCCCTGCGGGCTCCCTCCGGCCTTGCACGTCCTCGGGCGCCTGGGGCGGTCAGGACTGCGGCTCAAGAAAAAGGCGCGGTTGGAGGGATCCAACCGCGCCGACAGGTGCCGGCCCGTGGGGGCAGAAAGAGGCCGGTTGTCCATACAACGCAGTCCGCGGTCCGGCGGTTCCTGAAAAAATCGAAACCCGTTGAAAATTTCTCGCCTCGAGGGGCATCCCGTCGGTGGCGGAGCCCGGGTCTCGAAGGCCGGCGCGGCGCACCGGAACTGCCCAAGGGCGGCGGCGTTGTCGGCCTGGCACAGCATTGCCGATCGGCCAGAGCATGCAGCCGTTCGGCCGGTTGAGACTGGCCGTTCGGCCAGTTCCGGCAGCCGCTTGGCCGATACGCAGCGATGGGGGAAGGCAATGGCCTCGTCGGAAACGATCGAAACCGTTCTTTGCGGCGAAGACCTGCGGCCGCGGCTTTGTCGGCCGAGCAAGGCGCAGCAGGGCGAGGAGACGAAGATCGCGTCCCGGTTGAGCGGCGTGGTGGCGGTCCGCCACGTGGAAGATGCCCTGTGGCCTTCCCTCCTGCAGGGCAGCCTCATGGTCCCGGCGCGCCTCGGCCCAAGGGCGATGGTGGCCCTCGAAGCCCGTTGATCCGGCAGGCGGACTTTCCCGCGCGAGAGCTCAGGATGAGGGCCGCGGGGAGGAGGGACAAGACGGGACGAAGATCGCAGTCCCAATGACTTACAGGCGAGATCCGGAGCCGCAGCCAGCGGAGACGATCGGGAGCGGTCTTCAGGGGCCGGCAGTGCGATGCCTGAGGTTCGGAGAGCTCGCCTGCCATGGGGCTCCAGCCGCTCATAAGATTGGGGCCGCCTGACTGGCGGCCCCGATTTGCTCGTCCGTTGTAGGTTCGACGGTATGAGCGCCGGCGGCGTGCGCTGCCGCGGTCAATCGTGCTCCTGGCCGCCGCGTGCGCCGCCAGAGGCTTGGCCACCCTTGCGTCCGGCCTCCGACGCGAGCTCGCGGTCCTGAGAAAACGAGCGCTTTTCTGCCGGCACGCTGCGGCCGCCTTTGCTTGCGATTTCCCGCTGCCGCTCCGGGTCCATCGATGCGAACCCTCGCTTCGACGTCGAGTCGCCCATCGCCATCGTTTGCCTCCTCAGCGAGTTGTGATCGGTCGACCTGAACAACGAGCCGCGGATTCGATGGTTCCGGTTGGGACCAAGCGATTTTCAGAGGTACAAAGGTTTTCTCAAAGGTACTTAGATGAAGGTACGAAGGTCTTGGCTTCAAGGCGGCCAAGACGTGCAAAGCAACGCCGAACGGGCAACGCAGTCCCCCCGGAACCTGTGGGTGACGGCGCCGTTGCCTTCCCGCTGACCGGAGGGGCCGATGACGAACCGGCACATGGTGAAGAAAGATGCGGCCGACGCGGATGGTCGGAACAACAACCGCCCAGCGCCGAATCCGCCCCAGCCTCAGCCAAGGCCTGCGCCTGAGAGCGAGTCTGCGGTGTGGACGCGCGAGGAGCCGCTCGACTCGCCCGGCCCGAAGCCCATGATTCCTCAGGAGCAGAAGGGGCTGCGGGCGAAGCGCTGACCTGCCAACGGCAGATCGTGCTGCCCTCTGGCGCAGCGCCTCCTGAGGCGATAAGGCTTCGCCAAAAGCAAGAGATTGCAGGAGAAACAGCCTTGGCGAGCCAGGAGGTCTTTATTTGCGACGCCGTGCGGACGCCGATCGGCCGTTACGGCGGAGCGCTAGCGAAGGTTCGCACGGACGACCTTGCCGCCATCCCGATCCGGGCCCTGATCCGCCGTCATCCACAGATCGCGGAGGCGATTGATGAAGTCTTCCTCGGCTGCGCGAACCAGGCGGGCGAGGACAACCGCAACGTGGCGCGTATGGCCACCCTGCTCTCGGGCCTCCCTGAAGGGACGCCGGCGGCCACCATCAACCGGCTTTGCGCCTCCGGACTCGACGCCGTCGGGGCGGCGGCCCGCGCCATCAAGGCGGGAGAGATCGACCTCGCCATTGCTGGCGGTGTGGAATCCATGACCCGCGCCCCCTTCGTCATGGGCAAGAGCGAACAACCCTTCCAGCGAACGGCGGAGATCTACGACACGACCATCGGTTGGCGCTTCATCAACCCTCTCCTGAAGAAGCAGTACGGCGTCGACTCGATGCCGGAGACGGGAGAGAACGTGGCCCAGGAGTTTCAGGTCACCCGCGACGACCAGGACGCCTTCGCGCTCCGCTCGCAGCAGCGCGCGGGTCGTGCGCAGGAGGCTGGTGTCTTCGCCGAGCGCATCACGCCCGTGGAGATCCAGGACCGGAAGGGTATGGTCCAGGTCGATAGGGACGAACACCCACGGCCAGACACCACCCTCGAGGCTCTGTCGAAGCTCAAGCCCATCGTTCGAGATGGCGGTACGGTGACAGCCGGCAACGCCTCGGGCGTCAACGACGGGGCCGCCGCCCTCGTCCTCGCCTCTGCGGCGGCAGCGGAGAAGTATGGGCTAACCCCGAAGGCGCGCGTCCTGGGCCTCGCCTCCGCGGGCGTGCCGCCGCGCATCATGGGCATCGGTCCCGTGCCCGCAGTGAATAAGCTCCTGGAGCGCCTCGGCATAAGGATCGTCGACGTCGACCTCGTCGAACTCAACGAGGCCTTCGCCAGCCAGGCGCTCGCGTGCCTGCGTCAGCTCGGACTTCCGGACGACGCCGAGCATGTGAATCCCAATGGCGGCGCGATCGCGCTCGGTCACCCGCTCGGCATGTCGGGCGCCCGCATCGCGGGGGATGTCGCCTTCGAGCTGACGCGGCGCGGCGGGCGCTATGGCGTCGCCACGATGTGCGTCGGCGTCGGCCAGGGCGTAGCCCTCGCCCTGGAGCGCGCTTCCTGAACCCGGCAAGACGAATCCGCTTCGCTCGAACGCATCCCGGGCGAAGCGGGGGTCCGTGAACTCGCCCCCCGGTCTACTGCCGGTTGGTGCGCGTGTTGTCGGCCTTGTTGTTGCTCTGTTTGCCCGGATCGAGGCGCTTCTTCGTCGTGCCGCCGCTTCCGCGGGCATCGCCGCGCTTTGATTCCGCCGAATTGTCACCACTCATCTTGCCTTTGCCCATGAAGGTCTCCGTCAGACACATGCGCGGGGTGAACGGATCCGGAGGAGCCGGGGTTCCGGTCCCGGCGCTTGCCATCGGGCGGCAAGGCTTTAGGTTGCGCGCGCGCCCCTTACAGGCGCGTCATCCCGATCCGCTCCGACCATGACAACGCCTCTTCCCGCTCCGGCGGTCTGCCTGACAGAGCTCGCGATCGCCTTCGCTCTCAAGGGGGGCGGGCGCTACACGGCCGTGGAGGGCATCGACCTTGCGGTGGCGCCGGGCGAGTTCGTCGCCATCGTCGGACCCACTGGTTGCGGGAAGTCGACGCTGCTCAACGCCACCGCCGGGCTGGTGAGGCCTGTCGCCGGAAGGGTAGAGATTTTCGGCCGGGAGCTCTCGGGGCTCAATATCCGCGCCGGTTATCTCTTCCAGCAGGATGCGCTGATGCCGTGGAAGACGGCGCTGGAAAACGTCGCGGTCGCCCTGGAGCCGAAGGGGGTCGCTGCAGCGAAGGCCAGGGCCCAGGCCGAGCAATGGCTGCGCCGGGTGGGGCTTGCCGCCTTCACCGAGCGCTATCCTCACATGCTCTCCGGTGGGCAGAAGAAGCGTGTCGCATTGGCCCAGATGCTGATTCGCGATCCCGAGATCCTGCTGATGGACGAGCCCTTCGGACCGCTCGACGCGCAGACGCGGCAGCTGATGGGCAATCTCCTGCTCGAGCTGTGGGCCGCCGACCGCAAGGCGGTCATGTTCGTCACCCACGATCTTGAAGAAGCGATCGCCCTCGCCGACCGGGTGGTCGTCATGTCGGCAGGCCCGGCGGCGCGCATCATCGGCGATTTCCGGGTCGAGCTGCCGCGCCCACGCGATATCGCAGAGGTGCGCCTCGAACCCGCTTTCCACCACATCCACAAGGAGATCTGGTCCCAACTGCGCGTCGAGGTCCAGAAGGCCTATGCGCAAGGGGAGGCGGGATGAGCAGAGACGCGCATACCCTGTCCCCCATCGGTAGGGTGGCATCGTTCTACATCGCGTTCGAGAGAGGTTCGACACCATGAACCGGACCAAGCTCCTCGTCCTCCAGGTCGGCGTCGGGCTTGCAGCGCTCGTGCTCTGGCATGTGCTCACCACCTCGCCGATCCTCGGCAACCCGAAGCAGATTCAGTTCTTCTTCTCGACGCCCGTCGATGTGCTCGCGCGGGTCGTGAAGGAGTTCTCCACCACGGAGATCTGGCGGCATCTCTGGATCACCCTCCTTGAGACGATCCTGGCGTTTCTGACGGGCGCGACAGGCGGCATCCTGTTCGGGTTCCTCTTTGCCCGCCGCGAACTTCTGGCGGCGGTGTTCGACCCCTACATCAAGGCCGCAAATGCGCTTCCTCGCGTGGTGCTGGCGCCGATCTTCGCGCTCTGGTTCGGGCTTGGGATCTGGTCGAAGGTGGCGCTCGGCTTCACCCTCGTCTTCTTCATCGTCTTCTTCAACGTGTACCAGGGGGTGCGCGAGGTCTCGCCGGTGGTGCTCGCCAATGCGCGCATGCTCGGCATGAACGAGCGCCAGCTCCTGCGCCACGTCTATTGGCCGGCGGCGCTCACCTGGATGTTCTCGTCGCTTCACACCTCGGTCGGCTTCGCCCTCGTCGGCGCCGTGGTCGGCGAATATCTCGGCTCCTCGGCGGGGCTCGGCTACAAGATCCAGCAGGCCGAGAGCGTCTTCGACGTCACCGGCGTCTTCGCGGGCATGCTGATCCTCGCCGTCTTCGTCATCGTGATCGACGCCATCGTCACTGTCATCGAGAACCGGCTGCTCGTCTGGCGCCCGGGCCCGGCGACGAGCGTGCAGGCATGAAGCGGCGATCTGGCGTTCGCGCGCGCCGGTGGTAAGGTCCCCCACGATTTCCTGATGTAGACAGCCAAGAACAAGGAGGAAACGATGGAGCGCCGCACTTTCCTGGTCGGCACCGGCGCCGCAGCCCTTGTGGCCGGATTTGGCCCGCATGTCCTCGCGCAGCAGCCGGAGAAAACGAAGATCCTGCTCGGCGTTGGCGGCAAGCCGCTCCTTTACTACCTGCCGCTCACGATCGCCGAGAGGAAGAACTTCTTCAAGGAGGAGGGCCTGGATGTCGAGATCAATGACCTTGCCGGAGGCGCCCGTTCCCTGCAGTCTTTGATCGGCGGCTCGGTCGATGTCGTGACCGGAGCCTATGAGCACACCATCCGCATGCAGGCCAAGGGCCAGGACATCCGCGCCGTCGTCGAGCTCGGGCGCTTCCCGGCCATCGTCATCGCCGTGCGCAAGGACAAGGCCGGAGAGATCAAGTCCGCCGCCGACCTCAAGGGCAGGAAGATCGGCGTCACCGCGCCGGGCTCCTCGACCATGCTCACCGTTCAATACGCGATGGTGAAGGCGGGCCTGAGGCCGAACGATGCGTCCTTCATTGGGGTGGGCGGAGGGGCTGGCGCGGTCGCCGCGATGAAGAAGGGCGAGATCGACGCCATCTCGCATCTCGACCCGGTGATCGCGAAGCTCGAGGCCGACGGCGACATCCAGGTCCTCATCGACACGCGCACTGAGAGCGGCACGAGCACGCTCTTCGGCGGCTCCAACCCGGCCGCCTGCCTCTACACCAAGAAGGAGTTCATCGACCGCAACCCGGTCACCATGCAGCGGCTCGTCAACGCGTTCATGAAGTCGCTGAAGTGGATCGAGAAGGCCTCGCCCGAGGAGATCGCGGATACCGTTCCGCCCGAGTACCACCTCGGCGACAAGCCGCTCTATCTCGCGGCCGTGAAGAACTCGAAGGAGGCCTATTCCCGCGACGGCATCGTCAGCCCGCAAGGGATGGCGAGCGTCATGGACATGCTCAAGCAGCTCGATCCGGAACTGCAGAACGCGCAGGTCGATCTTGCCGCCACCTTCGATGACCGCTTCGTGAAGAAGGCGGCCATCTGATGGATGCCGCCGCCGACCAGGGCGAGAGCCGGGCGCCGACTACGGCACCGATGAAGGTCTACCGCTTTCTCACCCGTCCCGATGACGCGAGCTTCTGCCATCGCGTCACCGAGGCCTTGAACAGGGGCTGGGAGCTCCACGGCCCGCCGGCCCTCGTCTATGATGCAAAGGCCGAGCGCGTCATCTGCGGCCAGGCGGTCGTGAAGTCGGTCCTCGGCAAGACCTACAGCCCGGACATGAAGCTCGCTGAGCAGTAGCCGCGCCGGACGCGCTTCACCTCTCCGCTCAGGGCGGGGAGAGGAGCAACGCACTGATCGGTGTGGCGGACGTCCCTAGTGCAGCCACTGGCCGAGGCCGGTGCCCGGCGCCAGCATCAGAAAGGCCCACAGGAGCGCCGAACTGACATTGGCGAGCTGGAAGGGCAGGCGCGGCATCTCGAAGACTCCGGCAGCGAGCGGCACGAAGGCCCGCGCCGGGCCGAAGAAGCGGCCGATGAAGATCGCCCAGACGCCGTATTTGCGTGTGAACTCCTCGCCCCTGGCGATCATGTGCTGATAGCGGCTGAGCGGCCACATGTTATGTGCGCGATCCTCAAGATAACGGCCGACTTCGTAGGAGACCCAGTCCCCGAGCGCGGCGCCGAAGGCGGCGCCGGCCCAGATCGGCCAGAAGGCGAGATCGACGACTCCGATCATGCCGCCGATGGCCAGGAGCAGCACCGTCGCGGGCGTGAAGAGCGAGACAATGGCGAGCGACTCGCCAAAGGCGAGCCCGAAAACGATGAAGGGCGCCCATTCCTGGTGGAGGCGCACGAACTCGACGACAGTCGTCTTGAGGGTCTCGACGTCCATGGAAGCTGGCGAGGCGGAACCGCTCCTTGTCGCGGTCCGGGGACCGCTTGGCAAGCGGCCGGCATGGAAAATTGTCAGGAAGCTGAGCGGCTGAGAGTCCGTGAGCCGGCATTCGTCACCGCCTGTGATCACGGTCATCACGAATCGGTGCTTTTCCTGGTCCGTCGAGCCGCTACTGTGGGCGCGCGCCTTCTGCGGCTGGACTGTCGAAACGTTCCGTTCTCGCCTGACCCCGTCTCATGAACATCCTCTCGATTCAATCGCACGTCGCCTATGGCCATGTCGGCAACGCCTCGGCTGTGTTCCCCATGCAGCGGCTCGGGGTGGAGGTGTGGCCGATCCACACGGTCCAGTTCTCCAACCACACCGGTTATGGCTCCTGGCGCGGACGGGTCTTCGACGGGCCAGCGATCGAGGATCTCGTGGAGGGCATCGCCGAGCGCGGCGTGCTGCCTCGCTGCGACGGGGTTCTGTCCGGCTATATGGGTTCTGCCGATATCGGGAATGCCATCCTCGCCGCGGTGCAACGGGTGCGGGAGGCGAACCCCGCGGCGCTCTACTGCTGCGACCCGGTCATCGGGGATGTGGGCCGCGGCGTTTTCGTACGCCCGGGCATCCCGGAGTTCATGCGCGATCAGGCGGTGCCGGCGGCCGACATCATCACGCCCAACCAGTTCGAGCTCGAATTCCTGTCCGGCATCGCCACCCCGACCCTTGCCGCAGCGAAGGAAGCCGTTGCCGCCGTCCATCGGCTCGGACCCAAGGTGGTGCTCGTCACCTCACTGCACACGACCGAGACGCCGGGCGACGCTATCGACCTGCTCGCCGGCGCCGGCGGACGTTTCTGGCGCGTGCGCACCCCGAAGCTGTCGCTCAATGTGAACGGGGCGGGGGACGCAATCGCCGCTCTTTTCTTCGTCCACTACGCAAGGACCCGCTCCGCGGCCGAAGCGCTCGGGGCCGCGGCGGCTTCGATCTACGGACTTCTCAAGCGTACTGAGGAGGCGGGTTCACGGGAGATCCTCACCGTCGCCGCCCAAGACGAGTTCGTTGCTCCAAGCCGGCGCTTCTCCGTCGAATCGGTCTAGGGTTCGCTCTTGCAAGCGGCGGCGGACGGGGCGAGAAGCATCCATGCGCCTTCGCATCGCAACCTTCAATGTCGAGAACCTGGCCGCCCGCAACAGCTATGGGCCAGTGGAGCGGCCGGAGACGGCGCCGGCCCTGTCCCTCTTCGACTTCCCCGAGCCCGAAACAAGGGAGAATGTCGAGGCATCGGTCGCCGTCGCGGTCGAGGATGACAAGCGGGAGCTCACGGCTCTCGCGATCGCCGAGACACGGGCCGACATCCTCGCCCTGCAGGAAGTCGACAATATCGGAGTCCTCGAAGCCTTTTTCGCCAACTACGTACACCGGATGTCCGACATCCGCTATGGGCATTTCAAGCTCGTGCATGGGAACGACCCACGCGGGATCGACGTCGCCTTCGCGGCGCGTCGCGACCTTCTTGAGCCCAAGGCCGTCACCGTGCGCTCGCATCACGAGGCGACCTTCGGCGAGCTCGAATGTCTTTCAGATGAGCTGGTGGCCTGCGGCATCAAGGAGAGCGACCTTGTCTTCAACCGCGATTGCCTGGAGGTCGCCCTCGACCTCGGGGATGCCGAGCTCACGCTCTATCTGTGTCACCTCAAGGCGATCTCCGCCCCGAAACCTGGCCGCCCTGATGTGAGCCTCGCCATCCGGCGCGCGGAAGTGGCCGGGATCCGCCGCATCATCGAGAACCGCTTTGGAGCAGACTGGCGGGAGGGCCACTGGATCATCGCGGGCGACCTCAACGACGTCCGCGAACGCATCGGCCCCGGCGCGGAGGTGGCTCCGGCGCGTCCGAGCTCCATCGATCCGCTGCTCGACGATTTTGCCCTCAATCCGGTCGATGCCCTGCCGCCTGCGGAGCGCTGGACCTATTTCTATCGTGGGCCTGGCCGGACACCTCAGGAATGCGTCGAGGAGCATGTGCAACTCGACTACGTGCTGCTCTCTCCCGCGCTTGCGGCCGCCAATCCTTCTCCAGGCGTCGAGATCTTGCGCCGCGGCTTGCCCTATCGCGTGCCCCTCGATCCGGCCGCACCCGACCGCTCGATTGCGTATCTCGCCAGCCGAGGGGACCGCTATCCGCGGGTCGGCTGGGATCGGCCCAAGGCGAGCGACCACTGTCCGGTCGTGGTCGAGATCGAAGTGCCGCCCCGGCGGCGGCAGAAACCATGAGCGAGGAGGCCTCATGCCGCGCCGCTTCTACACCCTTGACGTCTTCACGCGCCGGAGGCTCGCCGGCAATCCGTTGGCGGTCGTGCTCGACTGCGACGGGCTCGATGACGCGGCCATGCAGGCCATCGCCCGCGAGTTCAATCTTTCCGAGACGGTGTTCGTTTCGGAACCCGAGGATGGCCGCCACCGCGCGGCCCTGCGCATCTTCACACCCGGCCGGGAGCTCCCCTTCGCCGGCCACCCGACGGTGGGCACGGCCGTGCTGCTGGGCCTTCTCGACGGCAAGGGCAACGACGCCCAGGCCTTCGGCCTCGAGGAGAAGGTCGGCGTCGTGCCCTGCGTCGTCGAGGTCGAGGACGAGGATTGCGGCCATGCGCGCTTTCGACTCCCTCGATTGCCGGAGGTCTGGGGAGAGGGCAAGGAGGTGCCCGCGGCCGCTTGGGCGCTCGGGCTCGATCCCAAGGACATCGGCTTTGATCGGCATGAGCCGAGCCGCCACTCGGCGGGCGTTCCGTTCGATCTCGTGCCCGTGGCGACGCTCGACGCCCTTGCGCGCGCCTGGCCCAATGGCGAAGCCTTCGCTCAAGCCTTCGGCGACAGCGATCACCCGGCGGTCTATGTCTACACGCGCCAGGCAGCGGAGGCCGGCCGGCGATTCCGCGCCCGCATGTTCGCGCCGAGCTTCGGCATTCCAGAAGATCCGGCCACAGGCGCCGCCGCGGCGGCTTTCGCAGGCGCGCTCATGCAGTTCGAGCCCCTGGGCGATGGCGAGCATTCCTTCGTGATCGAGCAGGGCTACGAGATGGGGCGGCCCAGCGACATCGCCCTGCAACTCGTCATCCGTGAAGGCCGGCTTGCCTTCGCCGAGATCGGCGGTGCCGCGGTCATCGTCAGCGAAGGTTTGCTGCGGTGGTGAAGGATCTCCGCCCGATCCGGGTCGTGCCGGTCGAGACGATCGACGCACGCTGCGTCGATCGACCCTGGCTCTGGGCTGAAGAGAACCGCGGCCGGATCGACGAGCACTGGCGACGGCTCACTCATGCCAATCCTGCCCTCTACAACGGCCCGGTCCTTGTCCTGCGGCGGCAGGCCCTCCGCGACGGGGAGCTCGCCCTCGAATACAGCCAGACGGACTTCGCCACCTTCATCGCTTTCCGGGACCTGGGGTTCCCGGACGCAGAGGCTGGCAACGGCTTTGCGATGGCAGCCCTGAGGGCAGGGGACGGCGCCTACCTTCTCGGCCGCATGGGCGAGCACACCGCCAATCCGGGCAAGATCTACTTTCCGTCGGGCACGCCTGACCCCGACGACGTCAGGCCTGACGGGACCGTGGACTTGGCGGGTTCGGTGCTGCGCGAGCTTGAGGAAGAGACCGGGCTGGCTGCGGCGGACGTGGATGTGACCGACCGTTGGACGGTGGTGTTCGCAGGAGCGCGCATCGCCATGATGCGCGAGATCCGGGTCGGCGGCTCGGCGCCCGCCATACAGGAGCGCGTCCGCCGTTTCCTTGAGCGTCAGCCCCGCCCGGAGCTGGCTGATCTTTGCATCGTGAGGAGCGTGCGGGACATCGACGAGGACGCCATGCCGTCCTTCATGCAAGCCTTCCTGCGCTCCGCCTTTGAGGCTCAGCGATAGCCGTAGCGCGCCTTGGTGGCCGCGATCATGCGGTGGGCGTCGCCGTCGCGGCCAGCCGTGCAGGCGGCCGCGGCCCGGTCGATCTCGCCCATCACGCGCTCATAGACCGAGCGGCTCACATGACCGGTCGCAAGGTCGTTCTCCATCACGGCCCGATAGCGAGCGATCTCTCCGGAACAGCCTGCACCGTCAGGCAGCCGGAAGGCGGAAGGCGTGATGCTGGAGGCAGGCGCCATCAGCGGCTCTGTACTGTGGGAAACCTGCGTACACGCGGTCAGGACGGGACTCGCGAAAAGAGTCAACACGGCGCAAGACAGCCGCATGCAGCGAACCTCGTGAGCGATCCGCTGCCTCATGGTCGCTTTGGACAAAGTCGTCAACATGTCAGTCGAGGAGGAAGACCGGTGCCCCTTCGATGGCCTGGGTCGCCCTTACCACGAGGTACTCCTCGATCAATTCCAGTGTCACCGTGAGTGTGAGATCCTGCCGGGCGCTGCGGATCGTGGCGAGCGCGGCGCCCCTGGCGAGGCGCTCCATCAAGAAGTGCCAGACATCGTCGCGGGCGAACAAAGCGGTGCTGCGCAGGAGGAGGTTCCCGGTCGCGTGTTCGACGATGCCGGTGATCCGGCTGGCCTCCCGGTTCTGAGCCACGATCCAGGCGTCGGCGATCGTGCCCGTGTCGTCCTTGATCGGCGCTGCGATGAGGATGCTCGAGGACGAGAACTCGAAAAGAGCCTTGAAGATGGTCGATTTGTCGGCGATCGGATGGCAATAGACCAGCAAGGCCACCCGCGAGTCTTGCCTTGCGAGGCGCAGCGGCAGGCACAAGCGGCCCCAGAGCACCACCTCCTGCATGAAATCCGCGAAGGATTGGAAATAAGCGGGAATGAACTCGTTGCAGCTCCGGTCGTAGATCTCGAGAAGGTTGGCGCGGATCCGGGTGCGCAGATCCGACAGGGTCATGCCCTGCATGGAGAAACCGATTCGCTGTCTCAGATGGCGGCCATGATGGAGGTAGACGTAGTCGGCCTCGCCTTTCAGGAACAGGATGGCGTTTTCGGCGAAGATTTCATCCGGCTCGTGCCAGAAATCCGCCAGCACTGGGTCGCGCTCGGCCTTGATCTGAACCCATTTCGTCATCAGCGCCTGGACGGCGGAATGGGACACGACGCTCGGCACAGTGGCGCCGAACCAGCTTTTCACCTGATAGTCCATGATGTGATTCAAGGGTGCGGTTCCATCCGCCAGGGTCGAACGGCCACGCCAGCTAGAGCTGAACATCTTGTCAGAAGCTTGATCCAGGCATACAAGCTTCCTCCAGTCTGCGACAGACTTGCGGTTTTCGAGGAGGCTTGAGCCGGATGCCTTGCGGCTCGTATCGCGCAACCTGCCGGGCGCCGCTGGCGGCCGCGACCGCGCGCGACCTTCTCGGGCTCCTTCTCCTTAGCCGCCCCTGAGGGCCGGCCGGGCGCGTGCCTGGGCTCTCAGGGGGATGCGGCGGTTGAACCGAAGGTGAGCGCCGCTGCGAGCGGCGCCGAGAAGGAAAAGCTCATGAGCCCAGTCGATCAAAGGTCCAAGAAGGACCGCGTCTTCATCTTCGATACGACTCTGCGCGACGGGGAGCAGTGCCCGGGCGCGACCATGACCCTGGAGGAGAAGCTGCAAGTGGCCGAGCTTCTCGACGCCATGGGCGTTGACATCATCGAAGCCGGCTTCCCGATCGCCTCGAACGGTGACTTCGAGGCCGTTGCCGAGATCGCCAAGGTCGTTCGCAACGCCACGGTGGCGGGCCTCGCCCGGGCGGGCTTTGCCGACATCGACCGGGCAGGCGAAGCGGTGCGCCAGGCCAAGCGGCCGCGGATCCACACCTTCATCTCCACCTCGCCCGTGCACATGAAGTACAAGCTCCAGAAGGAGCCGGAAGAGGTGCTGCAGATGGTCATTGCGTCCGTGACGCGGGCCCGCAACCTCGTCGAGGACGTGGAGTGGTCCTGCGAGGACGGAACACGCACCGAGCACGATTTCCTCTGCCGCTGCGTGGAGGCCGCCATCAAGGCTGGCGCCACCACCATCAACATCCCCGATACCGTCGGCTACACTGCGCCGGACGAATACCGCGCCTTGTTCCGCATGGTCCGCGAACGGGTCCCGAATTCGGACAAGGCCATCTTCTCCGTGCATTGCCACAATGATCTCGGCATGGCGGTCGCGAACTCGCTTGCCGGCCTGGAGGGCGGAGCGCGCCAGGTCGAGTGCACGATCAACGGCATCGGCGAGCGCGCGGGCAACGCCGCGCTCGAGGAGATCGTGATGGCGATCAAGACCCGCAACGACATCTTCCCTTACGAGACCCGGATCGACACGACGCAGCTCACCCGCGCCTCGAAGCTCGTCTCCACCGTGACCTCCTTCCCGGTCCAGTACAACAAGGCGATCGTCGGCCGGAACGCCTTCGCCCATGAGAGCGGCATCCACCAGGACGGGATGCTGAAGCACACCCAGACCTACGAGATCATGACGCCCGAGTCGGTCGGCGTTTCGAAGACCTCGCTCGTCATGGGCAAGCATTCGGGCCGCAACGCCTTCCGCGCCAAGCTCGAGGAGATGGGCTACCGGCTCTCCAACAACCAGTTCGAGGACGCCTTCCAGCGCTTCAAGGACCTCGCCGACCGCAAGAAGCACGTCTACGACGAGGACATCGAGGCGCTTGTCGACGAACGCCTCGCCACGGCGCATGACCGCATCAAGCTCGTCTCGCTCACGGTCATCGCGGGCACCCGCGGTCCGCAGCGGGCGACCATGCGGCTCGACATCGAGGGCCATCAGGTGACGGAGGAGGCGGAAGGCAACGGACCGGTCGACGCCACCTTCAACGCCATCAAGGCACTGGTGCCTCATGAAGCCGTGCTGGAGCTCTATCAGGTGCACGCCGTCACCGAAGGCACGGATGCGCAGGCGGAGGTGTCGGTGCGCCTCGCCGCCGACGGCCGCAGCGTGACCGCCCGCGGCGCGGATCCGGACACCCTGGTCGCCTCGGCGAAGGCCTATCTTGCAGCGCTGAACAAGCTGCGCGCCCGAGGCGAGCGCATCCACGCCCAGCACGCGGCCGAGTAAGCGCATCGGTTATCAGAGCCGGGGACGGGGCCGGATGCGGCGATCCGGCTCCGCTTCAGATGTAGGAGGCGACCCTCTCCAGGCCCATGGAGCGGGCACGGCGGCGGATTTCCGCCTTCTGATCCTCGCGCAGGCTCCGCAGCAGCGGCGCGGCCGCGAAGTAGAGGCGCTGCTGCATCGCAAAGCTGAGCGAGAAGTCGGGCTTCTGGCCGGCCTGCACCTGCGCCATCTGCTGACGGCCGATCTCGATAAGAACAGGCTCGACGGGACGCCAATAAGGCTCCTGATCGGCCGTCAGGCGCAGGGCCATTCGCAGACGCGCGACCTCCGAGGGCGTCAGAACGCCGTCGAGGCGGCGATCGGGAATGGGGCGGGTACCAAGCGCGTTGTTCAGGGGCGGCGCTGGAGCCTTGGCGACGGCCCGCGGCTCCGGATCGTCGTTGCGACGACCCGGCATCTTGGCGATGGGCTCGGCCGGCTGAACCTGATCGACAGCACCGGGGCTGAGGGCGGCGACCGACGGCATCGCTTTCCTGCGCGGCAGGACGATCGCAGCAGTCGTTTCCGGGGGCGCGGTGCTGGGTTCCTCGCGCTCCTGGGAGGGCATCGGCCCCAGACGGACCATCGGCGGCGGGCGCTCGGCGGGGTCGCCTGGAACCATCACCCCACTTGGCTGCGCCTCGCTGGGCAGGAGGGTAGGGGCTGATGCGAACAGGGCGGGGCTTGGCGCGGGTGCGGTCCCGCGGGGGTGGTCGGCAGCCGTGCCGAAGAAGACAATGGCCAATGCGGCAAGACCCATGAGGCCTGCAATGCCGCCGATCAGGGCCGCGATGCGACGCCAGTCCATGGTGCTCACCTCGCAGTATCGGGCGGCACGGTCCCGACAGGATACCGCCTTGGCGCGTGCACACCAAGCGCTCGTTCGGCTGCCGGCTCCGGCATGGGCGAACCCTCCCCACCACCAGCCTGACAGCAAGGGCGAGGGATGCCGGTGTCGGAGCGCACCGGCCGCTATCGATAACACAATGCTAATTGGTGCTTGCGAAACTGCCGGAAAGGGATTCGCGTGGATGGCGTCCGACATCCCCTGGCTGGAGGAACTCGGCGGTTTGTCGCGGAGCGGTTCGCCTGCCCGAGCCGCTGAAGCCGTGGACAAGCTGACGACGCTGTTCCTCGAACAGGCGCCCCGGCTCGCACAGGCGCATGTGGCGCTGTTCGACGAGATCATCCTGAGACTGGCGCGCGACATCGAGTTCCAAGCCCGCATTCGCCTCGCGGAGCGCCTGGCCGATTCGGCCCAGGGCCCGCCGCAGATCGTGCGGGAGCTGGCGAGCGACGACCGGATCCAGGTCGCCGGCCCGGTGCTGGAGCGCTCGGCCAGCCTGAGGGACGAGGATCTGATTGCGGTCGCCAGCACCAAGAGCCAGCAGCATCTGCTGGCGATCTCGCGTCGTCCGAGGCTGAGCGAGGGCGTCACCGACGTCCTCATCGAGCGCGGGCAGGCCGAAGTCGCCCTGTCGGTCGCCGCGAATCGCGGAGCCAGGATTTCGGAGGCGGCCTGCGCGAAGCTTGCAGAGCGCGCGAAGGCTGATCCGGGGCTCGCCGGCGTTCTCAAGATGCGCCAGGACCTGCCGGCCGGAATGATCGCGCTGTTCGTCTCCATTGCCCTCGTCCACGCCCGCAAGACCCTGGAGGCCGAGTTTGGCCATCAAGACCTCGACGAGATCGTGGAAGAGGCGGCCGCAGCCGCGACACAGGCGAGCGCGACAGCCTCCCTGACGGACAATCTGAGCCAGGCTTTCCTTGAAGCCAGTCGCGCCAACAAGCGGGGAGAGCTGGACGAGCGTCGCATCTGCGAATGGCTGGTGGCGGGCCGGGTCGACAGGGGGATTGCGGGAGTGGCCTGCCTCGCACGCATTCCCGTCCAGATCGTCGCCCGCGCCTTCCACGCGCCCGATTGGCAGCCGCTTCTCATTCTCCTGCGGGCGCTCCGCTACGACGCCCGCACCTTCGAGCTCTTCCTCACCTCCCGGGCCGGCCGCCGGCTGCCCCCAGCCCTGCAGCACAAGACGCGGCATGCCTTCTTGGACATGCCCATTGCGGAGGCCGAGGCCGCGCTCAAGAAGATTTTGACGCAGGCCCGAGGCGGACCGCCTTCAGGGGCAAGCAAAGCCGAGCGAGGACGAGACTCCTGAGAGTCGCCGAGGAAGCTCCAGGGCGAAGCCCAAATTCCTAAAAGATGTTGGTGGGTGTGCAAGGATTCGAACCTTGGACCCGCTGATTAAGAGTCAGCTGCTCTACCAACTGAGCTACACACCCCTCGCAACAGCCGCTTGGCCCTGCCGCGAAGCGGAGCGGGCTTAGCAAAGACGCTGCGCGGTGTCCACCCGCCACCATCGTCAAGGTGGACGGGACATAGGGGCGCAGTCTCCGTCCTGCAAGATGATCGCGATGGCGAGGAACCCTCGAAGGTCCGGCCTCACGCGACCTGACGGCTTGCAGGATATGGACAGGCCGCCGCAGCAGGAAGGGCGAGCTGCGCGAGGGTCCCGCCTCCCTCGGCCGCGCTCAACCGAAGCTCACCTCCGTGGAGTTCCACGATCCGCTGCGCGAGCGGGAGACCGAGGCCAAGCCCCTGGACCTCGCGGGTCATGGGGCTCGCCCCCTGCACGAAGGGCTCGCGGCAATGGGCGAGCACGCTCTCGGAGAGCCCCGGGCCGTGGTCTCGCACGGCGATGACGGCGGCCCCACCCTCCTTCTTTATCGTGACCTCGACCGTTCCGCCAGTCGGCGAGTGACACACGGCGTTGGCGAGAAGCTCCTGGAGGGCGCCCGCCATGTGCCGAAGGTCGCAGGACACCGCGGGAGGATTGTCCTCGGCCCTTACCACGATGTTCACCCCCAAGGCGGCGGCGCGGGCGCGCACCGCTGGGAGCGCCTCGTCCACCACGTCACTGGGTGAGACGGACTCCGGCTCAAGCGAGAGGGCGCCGGTCGACAGCTGGGCGTAGTAGAAGATGCGTCGCAGACGGTTGCTGAGATCGCCTGCGGCGCTCATCACCTGCTGCGCGTGCTCCTTCAGGCTCGCCCGCTCGGGAATTTCGCTCAAAAGGAGGCTTGCATAGCCCATGATCCCGTGCAGGGGCGTGCGCGTCTCGTGCTGCAGGAGCAGGAGAAGGCTCTCGCGCACAGCGGAGAGCCGTTGCGCCTCGTCGCGGGCCGCGCGCATCTCCGCCTCGATCCGGCTCGCCCGCATGATGTAGCGGAGCTGATAACCCAGAAGACGCCAGTTGACCGGCTTGGTGACGAAGGATGTCGCTCCGACCTCATAGGCGCGGTCGATCGCGAACATGTCCTCGCGGCTCGTGATCACGACCACGGGCAGGTGCGCCAGACGCGCGTTCCGCCTGATCTCGTCGACCAGGGCGAACCCGTTCATTCGCGGCATCTCGAGGTCGCTGAGCACGAGGTCGAAGCCGGTCTGATCGCCTTCAAGGATCGCCGAAGCCGCCTCGCCGTCCTCGGCCGTGACGATCTCGCATCCGGGCTGGGCAAGCTGCGTCACCGCGAATTCGCGCATGATGGGATCGTCGTCCACGACGAGGATCCGGACTGGCCGGTCGAAGACGTATTCAAGACCGTTGATGGTGCGCGCTAGCAGCATGGCTCCCTTCCGCAGCCGCCAGCCAAGCACAAAGGTCTGATCAGGAAGTAAACCGGCGCTTAGGCGAATTCTAAGGGAATTGTGAGAGGAAGGCTCCATTTCCTGGATGGACCGGATGGGCGCGGCGCTGAGGGCCAGACGTTCGATCAACTACAAGCTCGGCCGGTTGGTGGTGGTCGCGGTCGGCGTGGCGCTGACCCTCGTCGCCGGCCTTGCGCTGTGGCGCGAGGCGACGGGCTATGCACACCATAAGCGCGACGCGCTTGTCGCCGCCGCTCGGGTGTTCGGTGCCGCAAGCTCGCAGGCAGTGGCCGAGCGCGACGACATGGGCGCCTTCCAGGCCCTTCGCGGCATCCGCGATGTTCCGGGCCTGCTCTACGCCATGGTCGAGGACAGGGAGGGGCGCATCCTTGCGGATCTTGGCGGCGCAGTGCGGCTCGAAGGAGACGTGGACCTCGACGACGCCTCGGCTGTTCCGCTCGTGCGCCTCCTCATGAGCCGCACGGCGAAGGTAACGATGCCGGTCATGCAGGCGGGAGAAGCGGTCGGGCGCATCACGGTGGTCGGCGACACGAGCGATCTTCTCATGCGCTTGCGGGATGTGCTCGCTGCAGCCGCCGCGGGCGCGGGCATCGCCATGATGACCGGTCTTTTCATCTCGATCCGCCTGCAGCGGTCGATCACCGGCCCGCTCATCACCTTGACGCGGGTCATGACCGCGATCCGGACGGACCATGATTACCGGGCCGCGGTACAGGTCGAGAGCGACGACGAAATCGGCGTGCTGGCGACGAGCTTCAACGAGATGATCGGCGAGATCCGCGAACGGGACGAGCGCCTCGCGAGGCACCGCGAGCATTTGGAGCAGGAGGTCGTGGCTCGCACGCAGGACCTGCGCGCCGCGAAAGAGGCAGCCGAGGCCGCGAATGTGGCGAAGTCCGAGTTCCTCGCCACCATGAGTCACGAGATCCGGACCCCGATGAACGGCATGTTGGTGATGGCCGAGCTCCTTGCCGCCACGGACCTCCCGGACCGCCAACGGCGCTACGCCGAGGTCATCGCCCGCTCTGGACAGAGCCTGCTCGCCATCATCAATGACATTCTCGATTTCGCGAAGGTGGAGGCGGGCAAGCTCGAACTCGAGCGGATCGCCGTCAACCCCGCTGACGTGGTCGACACGGTCGTCACGCTGTTTGGAGAACGGGCGCGGGCCAAGGGGCTGGACCTTGCCGCGCTCGCACCGCCCGACGTGCCGGCGCATTTCCTCGGTGATCCGGTCCGGATCACGCAGGTGGTGAGCAACCTCGTCAACAACGCCCTGAAATTCACGGAAAGCGGGCATGTCCTGATCCGGGTCGAGCGTCTCGATGGAGCGTCGCCGCGGCTGAAGATCCGAGTCTGCGACACGGGCATCGGGATCCCGGCCGACAAGCTTCACACGATCTTCAGCGCCTTTTCGCAGGTGGACCAATCGACCACTCGCCGCTTCGGCGGCACCGGTCTCGGCTTGTCCATCTGCAAGCGCCTCGTCGAAGCCATGGGCGGCGAGATCGGCGTCGCAAGCGAGCTCGGCAGGGGCTCGGAGTTCTTTGTCATCCTGCCGCTGGATGCGGCGGCCGAACCCGCGGCGGAGGTGCGCGCGCCGGTGGATGGAGCACCTCGCGTTGTGGTCGCGGCCAATGGAGAGGCGACCCGTATTGCCCTGTCCGAAGGACTGGCTGCCGCAGGCCTCATTCCGGTCTCGCCGGCCGAAATCACGACGGGCGCTGAGGCCGACTGGATCATCGACGCATGCGACCTCGTGCGGAGCGGCCGCCGTCCCCGTGGGGCGCGGCGGGTGGCAGCGCTCGCGGCCATGGGCGATCCAAGCGGGGCGCAAGCGATGGAACGTGGCCTTGCCGACACGCTCCTGCGCCGCCCTCTCGCGCAGAGCGAATGGCGCGTTGTGCTCGCCCGCCTCGTTGACGGCGCACCATTCGACAAGCCGGGCACGCCGGGCGAGCGTCCGATGAACGCGCTACCGAAGTTCTCAAACGCGCGGGTCCTTGTCGCCGATGACAGCGCCGTCAATCGGGAGGTCGCTTGCGAGGCGCTGGCGAGGCTTGGGATCACCGCCGAAACGGTGGACGACGGACGCAAGGCCCTCGAAGCGGTCTTTGCCTCGTCCTTCGACGTCGTTCTCATGGACGGCAGCATGCCGGATCTCGACGGCTTCGAGGCCACGCGTCTCATCCGGGAGCGCGAGGCGGCGACGGGCGCACGCCGAACACCGATCATCGCGCTGACCGCTCACGTCGTCGGTGCCGCTGCCGACGCGTGGCGCGAGGCGGACATGGATGGCGTGCTCCACAAGCCGTTCACGGTGGCGAAGCTCGCCGAGTGCCTCTCGCAATGGCTCAAGCCCGCCGTTGCGCCCCTTCCGGCCACCCCCGCATCACCGGTCGAGACAGCTCCGCAGCCAGGCCCTGGGGAGGAGGCGCTCCTTGATGCCGAAATCCTGGCTCAGCTCGAGGCAATGGCGGGGACGAGCGGAGGCGGTTTCCTCGAGCGCGTGGTCGGGCTCTATATCAGCCACGCCCCGAAAGCTCTTGAGGAGTTGCAGGCGGCCGTAGGTTCCGGCGACGCCGAGCGTGCGATGCGGGCGGCGCACAGCCTCAAATCCATGAGCCTCAACATCGGCGCGGCGACCCTCGCGGGCCGGCTTGCAGGGGTGGAAGGCGCCGCCCGGGAGCAGGGCCTTCTCCCCAAGGAGGAGACGCTTCACGACCTCGCGGGCCTCTTGCAAGCGAGCGCCGACGCGCTCCTCCGGCGCTTCTCCCTTGAAGCCAGGACGGCCGAGGCCGCCTGAAGCGGCTGTCCCTCAAGACGGCACTTGCATGCCGCGTTGCACGGCAGGACGGGCGCCTACGGCCTCGTACCACCGCTTCACGTTGGGGAAGCTGGCGAGGTCTACTTGATGCCATTCGTGCCGGGCCGCCCACGGATAGGCAGCGATGTCGGCAAGAGAATATTCCCCGGCCAGGAACTCCGCCTCGCGGAGACGCTGGTCGAGCACTCCGTAGAGCCGGTGCGCCTCGCGGGTATAGCGCTCGATGGCATAAGGCACCGTCTCCTTCGCGGCCCTGAGGAAATGGTGTGCCTGTCCGAGCATCGGCCCGAAACCCCCCATCTGGAACATGAGCCATTGCAGGGCCACGAAGCGGGCCGTCGCATCGGCCGGGATGAGACGACCCGTCTTCTCGCCGAGGTAGATCAGAATTGCCCCGGACTCGAACAACGAAAAGCGCTTTCCGTCGGGACCGTCATGGTCGACGATGGCCGGGATCTTGCCGTTCGGGTTGATGGCCAGGAACTCGGGCCGAAACTGCTCGTCCTTTCCGATGTTCACCGCATGGACGCGGTAAGGCAGGCCCACCTCCTCCAGCATGATGGAGACCTTCCGGCCATTCGGTGTTGACCAGGTATAAAGATCGATCATTCCTCGCTTCCTCCCGGCTTGAAACTCAGGCGCCCCAGGTGATCTTGAGGATGCGGAGCCAGTTTTCGTGCGTGAGCTTTCGCAACAAGGCTTGGTCGTAGCCGTGCCGGCGCATGGCGTCGATCAAACCGGGCAGGCCGCTCGCATCGCCAATCTCCCGCGGGACTGTCGCTCCGTCGAAATCGGAACCGAAACCGACACCGTCGGGACCCAGCCGTTCGATCAGATGGTCGAAATGCCGGATGAGCTCGCCAAGGCTGGTGTCCGCCTCCTTGCGTCCGTCCGCGCGGATGAAACACGTCGCGAAGTTGACCCCGACGAGGCCGCCGCTCTCGCGAATGGCATCGAGCTGTCGATCGGTGAGGTTGCGGGAATGGGGCGACAGGGTGTGAGCGTTCGAGTGCGTCGCCACAAGGGGCGCATCGGAGAGGCGCGCCACGTCCCAGAAGCCGGCCTCGTTCAGATGCGAAAGATCGATCAGGATGCGCCGCCGGTTGCATTCCTTGACCAGCGCACGCCCGAGCTCCGTCAGCCCGGGGCCGATGTCAGGCGTGCTCGGAAAGCGGAACGGGACACCATGGCCGAAGGCGTTCGGCCGGCTCCAGACGAGACCGAGAGAGCGCAGGCCGGCCTCATGAAGCACGTCGAGGAAGTGGAAATCCGGGTCGATCGCCTCGGCGCCTTCAAGATGCAGCACCGTCGCGAGGGCACCGTCCGCGATGCAGCTGTCGATCTCCGCCGCTGACCGACAGAGCCGTACCCGCCCCTCCGAGGCTCGCACGAGGCGGAAGAGGAGGGCGGCCATGTGCAGCGTCGCGCGCCGCGCGTCCGCAAGGGCGAGAGACACCGGCAGAGGGATGTCATAGGCGGGCCGAACCATGACATTCTCGACGCCCGGGTCTTCGCCCGAGGGCACGAAGATCGCGAAGAGTCCGCCGGCCAACCCGCCCCGGCGAGCCTTCGGCAGGTCGATGTGCCCGGCAGCTCCACCCTCGAGGAAGGCCGTCTCCGGGGCTCGGCCGTCACGCCGGTAAAGGCGCAGAAGCACATCGTTATGACCGTCGAAGACGGGAGGAGGGGAGGGGTCCACGGAGATCATCGGGCGTGAGCGCGGGAAGGAGCCTAGACATGATCCAGGCCAGTGGGAACCACCTCGCCGCGAGCGGGTCGCAGAGCCGAGCGCTTTTTTCGGATCAATTGCCGGGCTTGCACGTTGCCTAGGGGCCAAGCTTGCGCCGACGGCTGAGCCGGGAGACCGAGAATGCCTGAGCCGGAGGCTCTGGGGAACGCACCACGCAACGAAGTCGCCGCGGCTGAGACGCCGCCACCTTCCAGCCTGTTCATGCTGGCGATCGGAGTTGTGGCGGTCGCGGCCTTGTACCTCGCGCGCGATGTGCTGCTCCCGATCGTCTTGGCGGTCCTCCTGAGCTTCGTGCTCGCGCCGTTCGTTTCGCTCCTCCGTCGATGGCGGCTTGGCCGAGCGCCCTCCGTCGTCGTCGCCATGCTGGTAGCGCTCGGCGTGCTCGCCAGTCTTGCTGGCATCATCGGGCTGCAGGTGGCGCAACTGGCCTCCGATCTCCCCCGGTATGAGCAGACCATCCGCATGAAAGCCTCGGCGCTCCGGGACGGGGTCCTGGGCCGTGTGTCAGGCATGGTCAAACATCTCGGGCGGGAAATCGACCGCGCAACCGACGGCAAACCGGAAGCCACTTCCCACGATTCGGCACCGGCCGAAGCGGAGCCGAAGCCGTTGCCGGTCGAGGTTCACGAACCCGAACCATCGCCAGCGGAGCTGGCGCGGCAGTTCATCGGTCCCATCGTTCATCCCCTGGCGATGGCGTTCATCACCTTCATCGTCGCCGTCTTCATCCTCATGCAGCGGGAGGATCTGCGCGACCGCATGATCCGCCTGTTCGGCGCGCGCGACCTCCATCGCACCACCGCAGCGATGGACGATGCCGCCCGGCGGCTGAGCCGATATTTCCTCCTGCAACTGGCGATGAATACGGGCTTTGGTCTCTGGACCGCTCTCGGCCTGTGGCTGATTGGGCTGCCTAGTCCTCTGTTGTGGGGCGTCGTCGCGGCCGTCATGCGCTTCGTGCCCTACATCGGGTCCTTCATCGCCGGGGCGCTGCCGGTCGCGCTCGCTGCCGCTGTCGATCCTGGCTGGACCATGGTTCTGCTGACGCTCGGCTTCTTCCTCGTCTCGGAGCCTCTCATGGGGCACGTGGTTGAGCCCCTGGTCTATGGTCAGAGCACGGGGCTTTCCCCCTTCGCGGTCGTGGTCGCCGCCATCTTCTGGACGTGGCTGTGGGGCCCGATCGGGCTGTTGATCTCCACGCCGCTTACGCTGTGTCTCGTGGTCCTCGGCCGCCACATCGAGCGGCTGGAATTCCTCGACGTCATCTTCGGCGACAGGCCGGCCTTGTCGCCGGCTGAGAACTTCTATCAGCGCATCCTCGCCGGCGATCCGGACGAGGCGCTCGAGCAGGCGGAAGTCCTGCTCAAGGAGCGCTCGCTGTCCTCGTATTACGATGAAGTGGTGGTGAAGGGCCTCCAACTCGCGAGCAAGGATGCCGCCCGAGGCGTGCTCACGGAGAGTCAGAGCGAGCGCCTCTGCACCGCCGTTCGGGATCTGGTCCAAGAGCTTTCATCGCACCCGGACGTGGACCCCCATCCGGATGCTGCCGAACCCAGCGTCGCGGGCGCTCCGATTGCCGAGAAGGCCGTCCCCAAAGATCCTCCCGTCGAAGGCAATGCCCCCGAGCTCGCGGAGCTCCCCGAGGAGTGGCGCGGCGAGGCAGCAGTTCTGTGCATCGCAGGCCGCGGAGCGCTTGGCGAGGCCATCGCCAGTATGCTGGCCCAGCTTCTGCGCAAGCGGGGACTTGGGGCACGCGTCGTTCCGCACGAGGCGGTCTCGCGCTCCAACATCCTCAACCTCGATGTCTCGGGAGTCGCGATGGTCTGCGTCCTCTACGCAGAGATTGCCGGGAGCCCGGCGCATCTGCGATATCTTGTCAGGCGGCTCCGCCAGAGGCTACCGGAGGCCCCCATTCTTGTCGGGCTCTGGCCTGAGGGCGACGTCATCTTGACTGACAAAGAGCTGCAGTCGGCGGTCGGCGCTGATCATCTCGTCAGCTCGCTTCGAGATGCGGTGGCCGCTTGCCTCAAGGAGGCCCGAGAGGCGGCGCGGTCAGTGCAACAGGCGCTCGTTGAACAGGCGGCAGAATAGCCCCTTGAATCTCGCGGCGGCTATTCCGCATCGGGTTGTACGTCTGGCGCTGCGTTCGCGAATGCTGGATGCGTCGCGCAATGGGCGTCGATCGCCACCAGGTTCGGGCAGCCCGAGAGGTCGGCGTTGAACCGACGGGCATTGTAGAGCTGCGGCACCAGGCAGAGATCGGCAAGCGTCGGGCTGTCGCCGAAGCAATAGGGACCCCGGCGGCCCCCCTTCACCACCAGCGCCTCGCAGGCCGCAAGGCCCGTCTCGACCCAATGCCGATACCAGGCATCGATCGCGGCCTGATCTTGGCCGAGCGGTCCCTTGAGGTATTGGAGCACCCGCAGGTTGTTGAGCGGGTGGATGTCGGCGGCGACTGCAAGCGCAAAGGCACGAACCTCCGCCCGCGCCTCGGGATCGCCTGGAAGCAACGGCGGTTCGGGATGCGTCTCCTCCAACCACTCAATGATGGCGAGCGACTGGGTCAGCACGCGCGTCCCTATATCGAGGCTCGGTACGAGTTCCTGCGGGTTGACGGAGCGGTACGTGTCACTCCTCTGCTCGCCGAGCCGCAGATGAACCGGCACGAGGTCGGGAGCCAGGCCTTTCAGATTGAAGGCGATGCGGCAGCGATAGGCGGCAGAGCTGCGATAATAGCCGTAGAACTTCATGCGATCCTCTCCCCTGGTGCGCTCCGCGCCTGTCGAGCTGCGGCTCGCGGACATCGCCGGCACAGGAACCGACCTGTTGTGCAGAAGTTAATCCGGCATGAGGAGGTGTCCATCAATGGCGATGAACGCTTTGTCCTTTCTGATCGGCGTTGTGGCTCCGCTCGGGGGAATGATCTGGATTGCCTTCTTGCATTGAGATTGTCTTAAGATCGCTAAGATCTGGTCGACCTCTTTCGCGACCTCCCGCTTTTCTGAGAATTTTTCTCCTTGTTTGCCTTGAGCCCGTTCTGAGCCCTTGTGCGGGCTCTTGAGCCCCTTGCAGGCTGCAGCACCTTGGCGGATTTCGTCGTCTTCGCTGGCGTCGGCAGGCCTTGCCGCAAGGAAAAGAGCTCCCCCCACGGGTCACGACGCAAGCGGACGAGCCGCGCCGGCAGGTTCGCGACGGTGAACTGGTTCGGCTTGAGGGAGGGCGAGAGCTCGTCCCAGGCGATAGGGGTCGCCACGGGCGCCCCTGGCCGTGCCCGGGTCGAATAGGCGGCAATAGCAGTCGCACCGCGGCCATTGCGCAGATAATCAATGTAGAGCTTCCCCGTCCGCTCGCGCTTGGAGGCCGTCGAGATGTACCGTTCGGGGGCATCACGCTCCATCTCTTCGGCCAAGCGCCGTGTGAAGGCTTTGACCTCTGCCCAGCCAGCCTTGGGGGTGAGCGGTGCGACGACGTGCAGGCCCTTGCCGCCGGTTGTCTTGATAAAACTTTCAAGACCCGCGGCGCGGAGACGTTCGCGAGCTTCCCGCGCGGCTGCGATGACATCTGGCCAGGCCACGCCGTCACCCGGATCAAGATCGATGACGATCCGGTCCGGCCGCTCTACATCGTCGATGGGAGCGCCCCAAGGATGGATTTCGAGCACGCCCGACTGAACGAGGGAGATGAGGCCTTTGAGGTCCTCGATATAGAGCACCTCCTCTTCTCCCTTCTCATCGCGCACCATGTCGCGTTTGATGAACGACGTGAGCCCTGCCCAGGCGTGCTTCTGGAAAAAGCAGCCCTGCTGCGAGCCTGAGGGACAGCGCACCAATGCCAAGGGGCGGTTGACAAGGTGGGGCAACACCCACTCGGCGATCTCCTCGTAGAACTCGGCAAGTCCCTGCTTCGTCAGTCCCTGTTCGGCCCAGAGAACCCGGTCGGGATGGGTGAGTTCGACGCCGGCGACTTCGAGGATACCCGATTGTTGCACGGCGACCCGCGACGATCCACTTCGTGGATGCGTGGCCCTGGACTTCGTCCGACGGCCGCTTGGCTCCATCGGTGCCGCCTGCTCGCGGCGAACCTCCTTGGGCGTCTTGTCGTCGCGGAGGCCCTTGAAGGCGGCATGTCGCACGATGTCATCTGCCGTCCAGCCGCGGAATTCGACCTCCGCCACGAGCTCCGGCCTGACCCACACCGCGGAGCGCCGTTGCAGCGCGCTCAGCTTTTCGCTGAAGGGCGGGTTCTTGCTGCGAAGCGGATTCAGGCGCTTGTAGAGTTCGCGTGCGATGTCGGCCGTGAAGCCGGTGCCGGTACGACCCGCATGGATCAATCGGTCTTCCTCGTAATAGGCGAGGATGAGGGAGCCGACCGCGTTCTTAAGCGCCGTGGAGGGCGTGAAGCCTGCGATAACGAACTCCTGCCGCTCGGAGCACTTGATCTTGAGCCAATCCGTGCCGCGACCGGACCGATAAGGACGATCCCGGCGCTTGGAAATGATGCCCTCCATGCCAAGGCGGCAGGCGTGGCGGATCATGGCGGCGCCATCGCCGTCCAAATGTTCGCTCAGGCGCAGCGGCCCTTCCGCGCCAGCGAGGAGATCGGCAAGGTGCGCCTTGCGCTCGGCAAGAGGCAGCGCTCGCAGGTCAAGACCGTCGAGATAGAGAAGGTCGAAGGCATAGTAGATTGCTTGGCGCGCCACCCCACGCTGGTCGCGCGAGAGCGCCGCCTGCAGCGCCGAAAAACTCGAGTGGCCGCTCTCGTCCTCGACGATCGCCTCGCCATCGATGATCGCACTCTTGGCGGACAGGGTGCTGATGGCCTCGGCGATTCTGGGGAAGTTCTTCGTGTAATCCTTGCTGTTGCGGGTCTTGAGGTCGGTCTTGCCGTTGCGAAGGAAGGCGAGGAGGCGATAGCCGTCCCACTTGATCTCGTGCAGCCATTCGCGTCCGTTCGGCGCCTCCTCGACGAGCGTCGCAAGGCACGGCTCCACCATTTTGGGCATGGGAGCTTTACGGCCGGCCGCATGCTGTCTCCGGGATCTTGCAGCCGGCGTCGACGCGGCTGCGCGCGCCTTGGAGCGGGATCCCCTGCTGCCGCCTTTCATCTGACGAATCTTCGGTGCCGCGCCCGCGGCGATGTCCGCAAGGTCGCGCCCGGTCGCCACGGAGAGCGGCTTCTCCTCCAGAATGTCGGGATCGTCCGGCCCGCGGGCCCACTCGTCGTCTGATTTGATCAGGAGCCACTGCTCCTTTCGTTCGGTCGGGCGCCGGCGCATGCGCACGAGATGCCAAGCGCCGCGAAGCTTCTCGCCCTCAAGCGTGAAGACGAGGTGACCCTTCTCGAGGCCTTTGTGAGGGTCGCCCTCAGGCGTCCAGGTGCCCCGGTCCCACAGGAGCACGGTGCCTCCGCCATATTGACCCTTGGGGATGGTGCCTTCGAAGGAGCCATAGTCCAGCGGGTGATCCTCGGTTTGGACGGCAAGCCGCTTCTCCCCAGGCACCAAGCTCGGTCCGCGGGTGACCGCCCAGCTCTTGAGGACGCCGTCGAGCTCGAGGCGCAGGTCGTAGTGGAGGCGGGTCGCATCGTGTTTTTGGATCACGAAGCTGTTGCCGGCGCGTTTGGCCGGCATGCCTTTCGGCTCCGCCGTCTTGGTGAAATCGCGTTTAGCGTTGTATTCGCGAAGCGAAGGCATGGCGCGGATTCAAACCCGCGCCGCAAGAGCCGGTTCCGGCCTGGAGCCTCAGGCCGCCGCGGTTTGACAGAACTCGCCGAGGACTCGCAGGGCCTCGCCGGCGGGCCTTGGTCGGCCGAACAGATACCCTTGCACCTCCGTGCAGCCCTCGGCCACCGCGCAGCCTCTGCACAGGCCTGCCGGAGAACCTCTTCACTCAGCGGGATGATCAGGCCGGTTTCCTCCGCAAGCGGAACGAACTCGGCGGGTCAGATGAGACCGCGCCGTGGATGAGAGGAAGGCAGCTGCCATGAGCTCGCGGGTATAGACTTCGCGAGGTTGGGTGAAAATCTCTGCTGTCGTGCCGCGCTCCACTACACGGCCCTCCTTCATGACCAGGATACGGTCCGAGAGGGCGCGCACCACGGCAAGGTCGTGGCTGATGAAGAGATAAGCCAGGCCGTGCTCCTGTTGCAGCTCCCGCAGGAGCTCCACGATCTCGCTCTGAACCGAACGGTCGAGCGCCGAGGTGGGCTCGTCGAGCACCACGAGCTTCGGGCGGAGAATGAGGGCGCGGGCAATGGCGATGCGCTGGCGCTGACCCCCGGAGAATTCGTGCGGAAAGCGGTTGCGCGAGCTGGGATCAAGGCGGACTTCTTCCAGGGCTTGGGCGGCGCGCTTGTCCCGTTCGCGGCCTGTCAGCGCCGGTTGATGGACGAGCAGCCCCTCGGTCACGATCTCGCCCACCGTCATGCGCGGTGAGAGGGATCCGAACGGATCCTGGAAGACGAGCTGCAGATGCTTGCGGATCGGGCGCATGGCCCTCGGATCGAGAGGCGTCAGGTTGCGGTCTTCGAAGCGCACGAGGCCAGCCGCCGGGACGAGGCGCAGGATCGCGCGGCCGAGCGTCGATTTGCCGGAGCCGGACTCGCCCACCACGCCGACCGTCTCGCCAGCGCGTATGTCGAGGTCGACATCGTCGACGGCGCGAATCTCATGGCGGGCGCGGCCGAAGAGGCCTGACCTGAGCTCGAAGCGTACCCGGATATCCTTGGCATCGAGCACGACCGGTGCACCAGGGGGCGGTGGCGTTTTGCGGCCCCGCGGCTCGGCCTCGATGAGCCGGCGCGTATAAGGGTGCTGCGGCGCCGCGAACAGGGCTGGCGTCGCCCCGCTCTCCACCACCTCGCCATCCTTCATGACATAGGTGCGCTCGGCGAAGCGCCGCACGATGCCAAGATCGTGGGTGATGAAGACGATGGCCATGCCGAGGCGGTGCTTGAGCTCGGCCAGGAGCTCGAGGATGCGAGCCTGAACGGTCACGTCGAGGGCCGTCGTCGGCTCGTCGGCGATGAGGATGTCCGGCCGGTTGGCAAGGGCCATGGCGATCATCACCCGCTGCCGCTGTCCGCCGGAGAGCTCATGCGGGTAGGAGGCCAAGCGCCGCTCCGGATCGGGGATACGCACCAGCCGCAACAGGTCAACGGCCCGTGCCTGCGCCTGGCGGCGACTGAGACCGCCATGAGTGATGAGCGGCAGCGCGATCTGGTCGCCGATCCGGTAGAGCGGATCGAGCGAGCTCATGGGCTCCTGGAAGATCATGGTGATCTTGGAGCCGCGATAGCGGTTGAGCGCGGCAGGGGGAAGGCCGATGAGCTCCTCGCCGCGGTAGCGCGCCGATCCTTGAGCCCAGCCATTGGCGGCGAGAAGGCCCATGAGGGCCATCACGGTCTGGCTCTTGCCGGACCCCGACTCCCCGACGATGGCCACTGTCTCGCCGGCACTGACATCGAGGTCGATGCCCTTCACGGCATGGAGCACGCCCTGGCCGGTGCGGAAGCGGACGTGGAGGCCGCGCACGGAGAGAATGGGGGAAGCGGCCGCCTCCTCCATCACCGGTCCTTCGGGTCGAGCGCGTCCCGCAGCCCGTCTCCGATGAAGTTGAGCGCGAAGAGGGTCGCGACGAGGAACAGGGAGGGGAAGATCAGCATGTAGGCGGCGCCCTGGATGTTCTTGGCGCCATCCGAGATCAGCACGCCCCAGCTCGTCATCGGCTCCTGCACGCCGAGGCCGAGGAAGGACAGGAAGCTCTCCAGGAGGATGACCTTCGGCACGAGGAGCGTCATGTAGACGATGACGGGTCCGAGGGTGTTCGGGATGATGTGGCGCCGGAGGATTCCGCTGGTGGTGACGCCGAGCGCCTCCGCCGCTTGCACATACTCCTGCCGCTTGATCGACAGGGTTTGGCCGCGAACGATGCGCGCCATGTCCAGCCACTCGACGGCGCCGACGGCGATGAACATCAAAACGAAGTTCCGCCCGAAGAACACAACCAGCATGATCACGAAGAAGATGAAGGGCAGGGCGTAGAGGATGTCGACGAGGCGCATCATCAGGAGATCGACACGGCCGCCGAGATAGCCGGACACCGCCCCATAGACGACGCCAATCGTGATGGACACGGCCGTGGCGAGAAACCCGATGGCAAGGGACACCCGGCCGGCGATGAGCGTGCGCGTGAGAAGATCGCGGCCGTTGGCGTCCGTTCCGAACAGGAAATAGCGGCGTTCCACGGGCACCTCGACGGCAAGCCGCCGCCCTTCTTCCGCACGCTCGATCACGCGCGCCGGACCGAACAGGTCGGAGCGGTCGAAGAAGGCGAGGAGCCGCTCGTCGATGGGGCGCTGCGCCGTGAGGGTCAGCCGCAGGGCGTCGCCCTCGACCGCGATCGCCTCGGCCCGCGCACGCATGCGCGCCGCAACGCGCTCCGCCGCCGGCCTGATCTGATCCGGCTGGGGATAGGCGAAAAGGCTCGGCGGTGTGCGTACATAGTCTTGATGGACGCGATCGTAAGCGTGAGTTGTGAGCAGCGGGCCGAACAGGCAGGCGATCGCGATGGCGGCGAGCACAACCATGCTCGCCACCGCCGCCCGGTTGCGAAAGAGCCTCGCCTTGGCATCGGCCCACAGCGAGCGGCCGAGGACGGCCTCCGTCGTGGGAAGGGCGGCCGCCTCAGCCATGACACGCCCCTCTCTCCTCGACCTTGCGGGAATGGGGAGCGGCGCGAGTGGTCCGGCTCGGTGGGCGGGTGCAAGGATGGGCTGATCGTATCAGCATCGGATCGCTTGCGGTCTGGGGAGCGCCCTGCCGTTCCGATCTCCACCTCCGGCCGGTCCCGGCAGGGGCGAGGAGAGGCGCGCACCGGCGCCCCATTGCTGCGTCACTCATAGCGCACCCGCGGGTCGATCAGCGCGTAGAGGATGTCGACGACGAGGTTGAAGAGGAGGACGAAGACGGCGACCAGCACCACCGTACCCATCACCAGCGTGTAGTCCCGGTTGAGCGCTCCCTCGACGAAGTATCGTCCCACCCCCGGCAGCCCGAAGATGGTCTCGACGACGACGGAGCCGGTGAGGAGTGCCGCCGCTGCCGGGCCGAGATAGGACACGACCGGCAGCGCGGCGCCGCGCGTTGCGTGGCGGACGATCACGCCATTGGGCAGGCCAAGGGAGCGAAGCGTCCGGATATGGTTCGAGCGCAGCGTCTCGATCATGGCGGCCCGAGTCATGCGCGCCACCACGGCGATCTGCGGCAGAGCAAGCGTTACAACCGGCAGGACGAGGTTGCGCACCGCCCCGTCGTTCCAGCCCCCGACAGGCAGGACCCCCAGCATCAGTGCGAAGACGATCTGCAGCACCGGCGCCACCACGAAGTTCGGAATGGTGAGGCCCGCCGTACCCAGCGCCATCACGGCATAATCCGCGGCGCTGTTCTGGCGGAAGGCGGCAAGCGTTCCGAGTGCCCCGCCAATGAGGATCGCGAAGCCGAGCGCGAGGGCGCCCAGCATCATCGACACCGGCAGGCCACGGGCGAAAAGCTCGCCGATCGTGAAGTCACGGAAGTAGAAGGAAGGGCCGAAATCGCCGCGCAGGAGTGCGCCGAGGTAGAGGCCGTATTGCTCAATGAGCGGCCGGTCGAGCTTGTAGATGCGGCGCAGGTTCTCCATGACCTTGGCTTCCAGCGGCTGCTCGAGATCGAACGGCCCGCCCGGCGCCAAGCGGATGAGGAAGAACGAGATCGTGACGATGAGGAACAGCGTCGGGATGGCGCTGAGGAAGCGGCGAAGGATGAAGGGGAGCATGGTTCAATCCCTGCCCCTGGCGGGGAGGGCGGCGCCGGCCGAAGGCCGACCCGGGTGACGAGCGCGGCCCTCGATCGCTGAACGGACCTCCGGCACGCTGGCATCAACGACAAGCCACGAGGCCGAAGGCAGGTGTTCCGACCTCTCGCCCCCTGCCCCTCCGCACGAGAGGGAGGGGAGGAGGCGCGCCAGCCCTGCCATCACGGCTTCAGCGACATGAACCGGGTGGCGTTGGCGCCGCGCAGGTTCGGCACCCAGCCTTCGAGCTTCGAGGAGACGAGGTTCTTGTTGGAATAATAGAGGATGGGGATGTAGGGCAGGTCGCGCATGAAGATCTTTTCCGCCTCGAACAGGATCTGCGCCCGCCTTCCAAGATCCTTCTCTTCGGACGCCTTCCTCATCAGGGTGTCGTATTCCGGGTTCTCGTAGCGGGCGTAATTGAGGCCCTTGTTGTCGGACTGCACCAGGAACAGGAAGTTCTGCGGGTCGGAGTAATCGCCGATCCAGCCGGCGCGGGCGACATCGAAATCGCCGCGCTCGCGCAAGTGAGCGAAATGGGTCTTCGCGTCGGTATTGATGAAGGTCGTCTCCACTCCGATCGCTTTCCACTGGTTGGCGATCGCCACCACGGTGTTCTTGTTGTTGTCCGTGGTGTTGTAGCGGATCTCCACCTTGAGCGGCTTCAAGCCGGGTCCGTAGCCCGCCTCCTTGAGGAGTGACTTCGCCTTTTCCTCGCGGTCGATGGGCGACAGGTCCTTGTAGTCGGCATAGGCCGGCGTGCCGTAGTTGCCGATGCCGGGCGGAACGAAGGAGTAGGCGGGGAGCATGGTGCCCTGCCAGATCTCCTCGGCGATGAACTCACGATCGATCGCCATCGAGAGGGCCGTCCGCACGCGTACGTCGTCAAAGGGCTTCTTCTGCGTGTTCACCGCCAAATAGTAGGTGCCGAGATAGGGCGAGATCTTTACCTGGTCGCCGAGCCGTTCCTTCAGGAACTTGGTCTGGTCTGCCGGGATGTCGCTCGTCGAGTGCAGCTCGCCAGCCATGAAGCGCCGCGCCGCCGCGGCAAGATCCTTGTTGGGGTAATGGATGACCGTGTCGATCTTCACCGTCCCCGCGGCGTGGAAATGCGGGTTCTTGTCGAGTCTGATATGTGAGTTCGGCACCCACTCCTTGAGCACATAGGCTCCGTTGGTGACATAGTTCTCCGGCCGGGTGAAGCTGGTGCCGTGCTTCTCGACGCTGGCCGGATGGACGGGCAGGGCGGACTGGTGCGTCAGGAGCTCGAGGAAATAAGGGGTCGGCCGCTCCAATGTGATCTCGAGGGTGCGGTCGTCGACCGCCCTGACGCCGAGCTCCTCGACCTTGCCCTCGCCTTTGTTGACCTTCTCGGCGTTGAGGATCGGGTACAGAAGGTTTGCGTACTTCGCTCCCGTCTCCGGATTCATGATGCGCCGGAAGGAGAACACGAAGTCCGACGCCTTCACCGGGTCCCCGTTCGACCATTTGGCGTCGGCGCGAAGGATGAAGCGGTAGACGCGCCCGTCGTCGCTCAGTTCGTGCTTCTCGGCGACGCCGGGGACGACCTTGGCCGCGGCATCGTGGATCACGAGCCCTTCCGAGATGTCGCGCAGGATCTGGGCCTCGTAGACGGTCGAGGTCTTGTGCGGGTCGAGGGTCTCGGGATCGGCGTCGTTGCCGCGGTGATAGATCACCTGAGCGGCGGCGGCTCCCGCCATGGCGCTCGCCGCGACGGCGGCGATCGCGATTCGTTTGAGCCAAGCAGGCATGAGGCGCTCCCGTTCTGTTTGCTTGGCCCTGAACCTGCTTCGGACGGAATGAGATGGCAAGCGGCCTTCTCTACCCTTCGAGAGCGCGTGGATGCTCTTCTCTGCCGACGCTGTTCGGCTCGGACGGGATGATGGAACGGCCGCTGAGGCGAGGCCGCTTAGGGCTGCGGCGAAGGGTGAAACGGAAGAGGCGTGGCCGCGGTGGCCCTGGCCAGCGCCAGCGCCTCCGCCAGCACGTCCATGTCGCCGATATGGTTCACAAGGATCAGGACAAGGCGCGTATTAAGGGCGGCGCTCTCCTCATCCGAGAGGCCGCGGTGCGCCTCGATGAGCATGCGATAGGCTTGGTCGGGATCCGAGAGGCGAGGGTCGGTGTGAAGGAGCGGCATGGTCTCGTCTCGCTTCTGGGTGGAATCATCTCTACATGACGCGAACGCAGGGCTGCCAGCTTCTTCCGCCGGAACGGGTCGTCAACGGCTGCTGCTTGCGTTGAGGGATGCGGATGTTCTCTGGCGACCTTGCCTTCTTCATTGCGCTTGGGTTCCTCGCCCAGCTCGTCGATGGTGCGCTTGGCATGGCCTATGGCCTGATCGCGACCTCCTTCCTCCTCGCCTTCGGAGCGCCGCCGACAGTGGCAAGCGCAAGCGTGCATGCCGCCGAGGTGGTGACCACGGGCCTTGCCGGCGCATCCCATGTCTGGCACCGCAATATCGAGTGGCGCATGTTTCGGCGCCTCGCCGTCGCGGGCGCCACGGGAGGCGTGCTTGGCGCCTACGTGCTGACGGAGCTCCCGGAGAGCACCATCAAGCTCTTCGTCACCGTCTACCTGTTCGCCATGGCGCTCCTGATCGTTCGTCGCATCCTGATGAAACGGGTGAACACGCAGCGCACCCTCAACGAGATCCCGATCGGCCTTGGGGGCGGTTTCCTCGACGCGATCGGCGGCGGCGGCTGGGGGCCGATCGTCAACTCGACGCTGATCGCGAGCGGCGAAAGCCCGCGCCACAGCATTGGGTCGGTGAGTCTCGCGGAGTTCTTCGTCACGGCCGCGATCTCCGTGACGTTCGTCCTCGCCCTCGACTTGTCCACCTATGGCCGGGTGGTGCTGGGCCTCGTGATCGGCGGTGCTTTGGCGGCTCCGTTCGCCGGCTGGTTCAGCCGCATCATACCGCAACGTCTGCTCATGACGCTTGTTGCCATCGTGGTGAGCTGCCTTGCCATCTACAACCTGGTCCGCCTCATGAGCGGGTAAGCCCTTTGCCGACCGGTCAGGAAAGCGAGGCTCCGCGCATCCGCGCAACCGCTTGCGCAAGGGTGTCGGAATCGAGCGCGCGCCAGCGGGCAGCCAAGTGCTGGTCGGGTCGCAGGAGGTAGGCAGCGCCTGGCGTCGCGTCGAAACGCTCGGCGAAGCGGCCATTGCGATCGAATAGATCCTCGCCGATGACGAGGTGGCGTAATCCGGGCAGGATCCGCCTTGCCGACCCGTTCCCCACCGTGAGCAGCGTTGGGTCGCCTCCCACTGCCTCGAGCAGCCATATCGGGCGGCCGTTCCGGTCCACGAGGGGCGCGTCCGGAACGGGGGCGCCAAGCCGCGCGCTTCCGGACCAGGTGTCCCGATCAGGGGTCGATAAGGGCGTGTCGTGAACGGTCGGCGTGGATAGCCGTCCCGAGTTGACGAAGCGCTTGGCAAAAGCCGCGCGCCTCGCAAGGGCAAGCGCAGCGTCGCGGAAGCGCAACTCCTGGGCAGAGCGCGGGGCGATGAAGTCGGTTGAACGGGTCGAGTGAGCGATGTTCTCGTCCGCTGCCGCGGAGCGCTCAAGGTCGTATGACTCGATGAGGGCGAGCGGCGCCTCTCCCTTCAAGACGAGAGCGAGCTTCCAGGCGAGATTCTCGGCGTCCTGAATGCCGGAATTGGCGCCGCGGGCGCCGAACGGGGACACCTGGTGGGCGGCGTCACCCACGAAAACCACTCGCCCATGCACGAAGCGGGCGAGCCGCCGGCACTGAAAGGTGTAGACCGACACCCATTCGAGCGCGAAGTCCTCGTGACCGAGCATTTGCCTCAGGCGCGGGATCACGCGCTCCGGCTTCTGCTCCTCGATGGGGTCCGCGTCCCAGCCGAGTTGGAGATCGATGCGCCACACGTCGTCCGGCTGCTTGTGGAGCAGGGCGGAGCGGCCGGAATGAAAGGGCGGGTCGAACCAGAACCAACGCTCGGATGGAAACTCGCCCGACATCTTCACGTCGGCGATGAGGAAGCGGTCCTCGAAGACCTCGCCGATGAAATCGAGGTTCAGGATCCGCCTTAAGGTCGAGCGGGCGCCGTCAGCGGCAACGACCCATTCGGCGTCGAGCCTGTAGGGTCCGTCCGGCGTCTCGACCGAGAGCCGCGCACCGTCGTTGCGCGGCTCAAGCCCTGTCACCTTGTTGCGCCAGCGTATGTCGAGGTTCGGGAGCTCGGCCGCGCGCTCGCAAAGGAAGCGTTCGAGGTAATATTGCTGCAGGTTGATGAAGGCGGGCATCTTGTGCCCGTCCTCCGGGAGAAGATCGAACTGGTAGAGCAATTCGTTCCGCTGGAAGACCTTGCCGACCTTCCAGGTGACGCCCTTTTCCAGGCACTTCGCCGCAACGCCAAGCCGGTCGAGGATCTCGAGGGTGCGCTTGGCATAGCAGATGCCGCGCGAGCCCTCGCCGATGCGGTCGGCGTCGTCAAGCAACACCACGGCCACGCCCCGCTGCGCAAGATCGATCGCTGTGCAAAGTCCTACCGGGCCGGCCCCCACCACGATCACCGGATGATGGGCGGGCGTGGCGCGATCCTGGTCGGGCGAGCGGCGATAGCCGAATTGGAAAAGGGCTTTGCGCGTGTTCATGATGTCCCTCACCCGATCGTCGCCCTTGGCGCCGGCTCGACCTCGCCCCTTCAGGGCGAGGTGGACACTACCCCTGAAGCTTCTCCCACATCTCGCGATCGCGTTCCGCCGTCCAGATCACCGGGTGGTCGATCCCGGAGGCCTCGTCATAGGCGCGTGAGACGTTGAACGGCAGACAGTGCTCATAGATGGCGAAGGACGAGAACTTCGGGTCCATCGCTTCCCGGACGGCCGCGAAGGTTTCCTTGAGGGACCGCCCGCGGGCGACGGAAAGTTCCGCCGTCCCGTAGAGGGTGTTCACGAAGTCCCGCGTCATGGCGATCGCCTCGCGCACGGTGCCGTGGCCCACAAGAGCATCGCCGCGGCCCGGCACCAGCGCCTGCGGCTCGAACTCGCGGATGGCGTCGAGGGTGAGGGGCCATTCGCGCAAATGCGCGTCGCCGCAATAGCAGGCGGAATGATACTCGACGAGATCGCCGGAGAACATCACCTGCGCGTCCGGCACCCAGGCGACGATATCGCCGGCGGTGTGGCCGGCGCCAAGATGCAGGAGCTTCACCTCGCGCTTGCCGAGGAAGACCGACATCTCGTTCTCGAAGGTGAGGGTCGGCCAGGTAAGACCCGGAGGGATGCTTTCGGCGCCGGGGAAGAGGCGCGGAAATCGCCCGATCTCGGACGCTTTGTCCTGTTCGCCGCGCTCGACGATGAGCTCGTAAGTCCCTTTAGAGGCGATGATGCCTTGCGCCTTGTAGGCCGAGGCGCCGAGCACCCGCACCGCGTGGTAGTGGGACAGCACGACGTACTTGATAGGCTTGTCCGTCACCTCGCGCACGCGTGCGATGACGCCTTCGGCCATGGCCGGCGTCGCTTGGGCGTCGATCACCATGCAGCAATCGTCTCCGACGATGACGCCGGAGTTGGGATCGCCTTGCGCCGTGTAAGCGAAGAGGCCAGCCCCGACCTCGGTGAAGGAGACCTGCTTCTCCGCAAGATCCGCGGTCGAGGCGAAGGGTTTGGTCATTGTCGTTCTCCAGATTAACGCATCCCTTCTCCTGGAGGGGGAAGGTGTTGCTGAAGGCGACGGATGAGGGGAGAGTCCTTTCCGGAAGGGACGCTCCGCCGGCTCGACCTCTCCCTTGAGGAGAGGTTAGACCCCATACCGCACCACCTCCTGCTCGATCGCGCCGAAGACGGAGTGGCCGGCCTTGTCCTTCATTTCGATGCGCACGGTATCTCCGAACTTGAGGAACTCCGTCTTTGGCCTCCCCTCGCGGAGCGTTTCGACGGTGCGCATCTCGGCGATGCAGGAATAGCCGCGCCCGCCCTCGGCGATCGGGCGGCCCGGGCCGCCGTCGGGATCCTTGTTGGAGACGGTGCCTGAGCCGATGATCGTGCCCGCACCGAGCGGGCGGGTCTTCGCGGCATGGGCGATGAGGGTCGGGAAGTCGAAGGTCATATCCTCGCCGGCGTTCGGGCAGCCGAAGGGACGGCCCTTGACGGCGGAGAGGAGGGGGAGGGCGAGCTTCGTCCCGTCCCAGGCGTCTCCAAGCTCGTCGGGGGTCACCGCCACCGGTGAGAAGGCTGAGGAAGGCTTTCCTTGAAAGAAGCCGAAGCCCTTGGCGAGCTCGGCCGGGATAAGGTTGCGCAGCGACACGTCGTTGACGAGCATCACGAGGCGGATCGCCCGTGCCGCCTCCTCCCGCGAGGCGCCCATCGGCACGTCGCCAGTGACGACCGCGACCTCCCCTTCGAAATCGATGCCCCAGCTCTCATCCGCCAGGGCGATGGGATCGCGGGGGCCGAGGAACGAGTCGGAGCCGCCCTGATACATCAGCGGGTCCGTCCAGAAGCTCGCCGGCATCTCCGCTCCGCGCGCTTTGCGCACCAGTTCCACATGGTTCACATAAGCCGAGCCATCCGCCCACTGATAGGCGCGGGGCAGGGGCGAAGCGCAGTCATGCTCGTGGAAGCGGAAGGACGGCACGCTGCCGTGTTCGAGCTGATCGGCGAGGTCCTGCAGACGAGGCCCGAGACGGTCCCAGTCGTCGAGGGCCGCCTGCAGAGTCGGTGCCACGATGAACGCATCGGTGGCGCGGGTGAGGTCCCTCGAGACGACCACGAGCCGCCCATCGCGGCCGTGTTTCAGGCTTGCAAGTTTCATAGCATTCCGCCCGCCTTTTGTGCTTGAGTACCGCCACTCGAACGAAACACCAAAGAGGATCGCCCGCGATGACATCCCCCGGTATGAAGCGTCGCAACTTTCTGAAGGGTGCCGGCCTGGCGACGGCGGCGAGCGCAGTGGCCGCGCCGGCCATAGCGCAATCCGCGCCGGAAGTGCGTTGGCGACTCACCTCGAGCTTCCCGCGCCAGCTCGACACGATCTTCGGGACGGCGCAGACGCTGGCCCGGTACGTGGCGGAGGCCACCGATAACCGCTTCCAGATCCAGACATTTCCGGCCGGCGAGTTGGTGGGCGGCCTGCAGGCCCTCGACGCGGTGCAGACCGGCTCGATCGAGTGCTGCCAGACGCCGATCTACTTCTATACCGGCAAGGAGCCGGCGCTGGCCCTTGGCACCGGCGTCCCCTTTGGCCTCAACGCCCGCCAGCAGCATGCCTGGTGGCATTTCGGCGGTGGTGACAAGATCATCAACGACGTCCTTGCCCGCTTCAACACCGTGGGGCTCGTCATGGGCCAATCGGGCACGCAGATGGGCGGCTTCTTCCGCAAGGAGCTGCAGTCGCCCGCCGATCTCCAAGGCCTCAAGTTCCGCATCGGCGGCCTCGGCGGGCAGGTGCTGCAGAAACTCGGCGTTGTTCCCCAGCAGATCGCAGGCGGCGACGTCTATCCGGCCCTCGAACGCGGAACCATCGATGCGGCCGAGTTCGTCGGCCCTTATGACGATGAGAAGCTCGGCCTTTCCAAGGTGGCGAAGTACTACTACGCCCCCGGCTGGTGGGAGGGCGGCGCCATGCTCCACCTGGTCATCAACCAGGCGAAATACAACGAGCTGCCGAAGAAATACAAGGCGCTGCTGTTCCATGCCTGCGAGGCGGCGAACAACTGGATGCTGGCGAAGTACGATGCGGTCAACGCTCAGGCTCTGAAGCGCATGATTGGGGCCGGAACGGAGCTGCGCATCTTCCCGCAATCGATCATGGAGGCCGCGCTGAAAGCCGCGAACGAGCTCTATGCGGAGCTCTCCGAGAAGAGCCCGGACTTCAAGAAGGGCTATGACTCCATGGTGGCCTTCCGGGGCGAAGTGCTTCCCTGGTGGCAGGTGAACGAGTTCCAGTACGACGCCTTCATGGTCCGCACGAAGGGCAGGGTGTAGTTCGCCCCCCTCTCCGTGCGCACGGGGAGAGGCCGGATCGGTGGAGCCGACCGGGTGAGGGGGCGCATTCCGACAGGCTCTTGGCGGCGGCGCGCCTCTTGCTGGGTCGCGCCTTGGGCGCGACCCGACCTCTCCCTTCCGGGGAGAGGTCACTCCGGCTCCCGCCGATTCGGGTTGAAGTGCTTCCTCAACCCCTTCCAGCAGTCGATGTAGTTCTCCTGCAGCTCGGACAGCTCCGAGGCGTACCTCGTGACGCGCTGCGGGAAGCGGGTCTCGAACATGAAGGCAAGGGTGTTCGCGAGCTTGACGGGCTTCAGTTCAACGTTCGAGGCATGTTCGAACGCCTGCTCGTCCGGCCCGTGCGGCAGCATCTGGTTATGGAGTGACATGCCGCCTGGGATGAAGCCTTCGGGCTTGGCGTCATAAACGCCGAACACGAGGCCCATGAACTCGCTCATCAGGTTGCGATGATACCAGGGCGGCCGGAAGGTGTTCTCGGACACGAGCCAGCGCTCGGGGAAGATGACAAAGTCCACATTGGCGGTGCCTGGGGTTTCAGAGGGCGCCGTGAGGACGGTGAAGATCGACGGGTCGGCGTGGTCGTAGAGGATGGGCCCCACCGGCGAGAAGCGGCGAAGGTCGTATTTGTAGGGCGCATAGTTGCCATGCCAGGCGACCACATCGAGCGGCGATTGACCGATCTCGGTGACATAGAGCTCGCCGCCCCATTTCACATAGAGGAGCGACGGCTCCTCGCGATCCTCATAGGCGGCCACCGGCGTGTAGAAGTCGCGCGGATTGGCCAGGCAATTCGCGCCGATCGGCCCGCGGTCGGGTAGGGTGAAGGTGCCGCCATAGTTCTCGCACACATAGGCGCGAGCGGGGCCGTCGATGAGCTCGACCCGGAAGATCATGCCGCGTTTGATGACGCAGATCTCGCCCGGCTCGATGTCGATCACCCCGAACTCGGTCCGGAAGCGCAGTCGCCCCTCCTGCGCCACCACCAGGAACTCGCCATCCGCGTTGAAAAAGTACTCGTTCTCCATCGAGCGGGTGACGAGGAGGAGATGCGCCGCCATCCCCGCCTGCGTGTCCGAGTCGCCGGCCGTGGTGATCGTGCGCAGCCCTGTGACGAAGGTCAGCGGCTCGTCAGGGATCGGGATCGGCGACCAGCGCAGCTGTCCGATCGGTCGTTCGCTCTCCTCGCGGGCAGCCGGTGCCGTTCGGATCAGGCCCTTGTCGATCTTCCGGTAGCGGCCGGAGTGTTTGACGGTCGGGCGGATCCGGTAGAGCCAGGAGCGCTCATTGGAGGCCTGTGGGGCGGTGAAGGGAGAACCCGAGAGCTGCTCGGCATAGAGGCCGTAATTGACCTTCTGGGGCGAATTCATGCCGATCGGCAGGGCGCCAGGCAGCGCCTCCGTTTCGAAGGTGTTCCCGAAGCCGGACATGTAGCCGGGATAGACGGCAGTCGGCAGGTCGACGGGCGCGTATTGCTTGAAGCCGGTCGGGGTTTGGACGTTCATGACGACCTCCTGCGCATTCGGTGCTCGCTGGCCAGCGACGGACGCCATTCCGGGGCCGAAGGCGGAACCCGAAATCCAGGCGCGCCTCCCGTCAGAATGAGCGCCGCAGGATCGCTGCGCTCGTCTCCATACGGTCGGCACCGTGGGTTGCCGTCGCGATGCGAAGCATCGCTGCGGAACGACGGCCGGCGCAAAGCAGTTGCCAATGCAACCAATTCTGCGGTATTCGTTGCATCGGCAACCGATCTTGTCAATGATGAGCGCGCGATCCGTCGCACAGAGCCGCCGCCCGCCCCGGCCGCAGGTGGTGCTGGAGGAGTTCCTCCCCTACCGATTGAACGTTCTCGCCACCCTTGTCTCGAACGCCCTCGCCCGCATCTATGAGGAGCGCTTCGGCCTTACGATCCCGGGTTGGCGGATCATCGCGACGCTCGGCCAATACGAGGGGCGCACGGCGCGCGACATTGCGGCTCATTCGGTCATGCACAAATCCACGGTCTCGCGCGCGCTCTCGGCGCTGGAGGAGCGCGGTCTTGTGGAGCGCAAGCCCAACCCGGAGGACATGCGCGAGGAACTCCTCACCCTGACCGAGGCGGGCAGGGCGGTCTATGAGGCCTTGGCGCCAGAGGCCCTCGCCTTCGAAGAACGGACTCTCTCCGTTCTCACGCCTGCCGAGCAGCGCACGTTCTTCGACCTGGTCCTGCGGCTCGACGCGCAGGCCCGCCGCCTCGCGGGCGCGAAAGTGCGGGAGGTGTAGCGGCGCCGCTGTCTTACGAAACGCAACCGGCGCACGTCTTCAGCGTGTCACTCTCGAGGAGAACCACCATGGGTCCTTTCCCTCATGATGCCCCGCCGCCCGTCATCTCCGACGAGAACCCGATGGGCACGGACGGCTTCGAGTTCGTCGAGTTCTGCCATCCTGATCCGTCCGCGCTCGATCGGCTCTTCAAGATCATGGGCTTCTCGGCGGTCGCCCGGCATCGCCACAAGAATGTGACGCTCTACCGCCAGGGCGACATCAACTTCATCCTGAACGCCGAGCCCGATTCCTTTGCAGCGCGTTTCGCCGAAGCGCACGGGCCGTCCGCGCCGGCCATGGCCTTTCGGGTCGTCGATGCCAAGCGCGCCTATGAGCGAGCCCTCTCGCTGGGCGCGAAGCCCGCGCAAACCCAGGTCGGGCCTATGGAGTTGAACATCCCCGCGATCGAGGGGATCGGCGGCCTGCAAATCTATCTCGTCGACCGCTACGGCGCGAACGGCTCCATCTACGATGTCGACTTCGTGTGGCTCGGCGAGCGCAACCCGAGGCCGTACGGCCTCGGCCTCTACTACATCGACCACCTGACCCATAACGTCTACCGCGGCCGCATGAACCAATGGGCGGAGTTCTATGAGCGCATCTTCAACTTCCGCCAGATCCGCTACTTCGACATCGAAGGGAAGCTCACCGGCCTCCACTCCCGGGCCATGACGAGCCCAGACGGCAAGATCCGCATCCCCATCAATGAGGATGCGGGTGAGAGGGGCCAGATCGAGGAATACCTGCAGGAATACAAGGGTGAAGGGATCCAGCACGTCGCGCTCGGCTCCTACGATCTCTATGAGAGCATCGAAAGGCTGACGGAGAACGGCCTCGGCTTCATGCCGGCGCCGAACGATATCTACTATTCCCGCATCGAGCGCCGCCTGCCGAACCACGGCGAGCCCGTCGACCGCCTGCAGAAGAACGGCATCCTCATCGACGGGGAGGGCGTGGTGGAGGGCGGCTACACCAAGGTCCTGCTGCAGCGTTTCTCCAAGACGGTGGTCGGCCCGATCTTCTTCGAGTTCATCCAGCGCAAGGGGGACGAGGGCTTCGGAGAGGGCAACTTCAAAGCCCTGTTCGAGTCGATCGAGGAAGACCAGATCCGCCGGGGCGTCCTGAAGGTCGACGCGGCAGGGTGACGTTCTGCACACTTGTGGAGGAACGGGTGGGCAGGGGTGAGGACCAGGAGGGCACAAGCGTCACCCCAGCCCCGATCCAGCACGGGAGGAGGATCGACCCTGCCTCTTCCGGCCGAAGCGGCCGAAGCGCCGGGATCGGGGATTGATACGGAGGAGCCGCTGGCGATTTCCCTTGCCTCTCTGAGGGCGACGAGCGCCTGCCTTACTCGGCGGCGATGGCGGGGCGCGTCGGAATGCGCGCCTCGGCCTCGCGCAGCCGCTGTTCTTCCGCCCCGATGTAGTCCCGGGTGAGGGGGACGACGTCGTTGCGCTTGGCAAGCTGCACCTGGAACACCACCGTGTCCTCGAAGCGGAAGGTCGCCTCCGAGGCCGCAAGATAGAACTCCCACATGCGGCAGAAGCGTTCGTCATAGAGCTTCGCCGCCTCCTCGCGATGGGCGAGGAACCGGCTGCGCCAGGCGCGCAGGGTCTCGGCATAGTGAAGGCGCAGCACCTCGACATCGGTCACGAAGAGGCCGGACCGTTCGATGGCGGTGGTGAGTTCGGAGAGGGCCGGCAGGTAGCCGCCCGGGAAGATGTAGCGCTTGATCCAAGGATTCGTCGGCCAGGGCGGACCCGCTCGCCCGATGGTGTGGAGGAGCATGACGCCGTCATCCGCGAGAAGGTCTCGGCAGGCGGCGAAATAGCTGTCGTAGCTGTCGCGACCGACATGCTCGAACATGCCGACTGAGACGATCCGGTCGAAGGTGCCGCGGGTGGCGCGGTAGTCTTCGAGCTCGAAGGTCACTTGGCCCTGCAGGCCGCGCTCGGCGGCGCGGCGGCGCGATTCGGTGAGCTGCTCCTCGGAAAGGGTGATGCCTTTCACCCTGGCGGCTCCGGCCACCTCGGCGAGGTAAAGCCCGAGGCCCCCCCAACCTGAGCCGATGTCGAGCACCTGGTGTCCCGGCTTGATCAGCAGCTTTGCCGCGATGTGGCGCTTCTTGGCGAGCTGCGCTTCCTCAAGGGTCGCGTCGGGCCGCTCGAAATAGGCGCAGGAATATTGCCGGTCCCTGTCCAGGAAGAGGGCGTAGAGGCGCCCATCGAGATCGTAGTGGTGGGCGACGTTGCGCTTGGCACGCCTCGCCGTGTTCGCAGGCGCGAGGCGCCGCGCCAAGCGCCGCAGCCGCACAAGCGTCTTCGCAGGCAATGTCGGCCGAGCGCCGCGGGTGTCCTGAAGGGCGAGCTGAAGGAGGTCGTAGATGGACCCTTCCTCCACTGTGAGCCGTTCGTCCATGAACAGCTCGCCAAGGCGCAGGTCCGGATCAAGCATGAGGGCGATCTGCGCCCCTTGGTCGGCGAAGCGGATGGCAACCTTAGGGAGCGTGCCGTCGCCGACGGTGAATCTCGCACCGGAGGCCGTGGTGACGGCCAGCGTGCCGCGTTTGACGACCTGGCCGACGACGAGTTTCAGCAGGCGATCGGAAAAGCCCTCACGCGGCCTGGTCTCCGAAGACCCGTCTGAAGATGGTGTCCACATGCTTCAGATGATAGCCAAGGTCGAAGCACGCTTCCAACTCGGCTTTCGTTAAATACCGCGTCACCTCGGTGTCATTGGCAAGAAGCGTCAGGAAATCCCCCTCGCCGCGCCAGACCGGCATGGCGTTGCGCTGCACGAGGCGGTAGGCCTCCTCGCGCGAAGCGCCCTTCTGGGTGAGCGCCAGCAGCACCCGCTGGGAGTGGATGAGCCCCCCGAGCCGCTCGAGGTTCCGCTTCATGTTGTCGGGATAAACCACGAGCTTGTCGATCACATTCGTCAGACGGGCCAGGGCGAAGTCGAGAGTGACGGTCGCGTCCGGCCCGATCATGCGCTCCACCGAGGAATGAGAGATGTCGCGCTCGTGCCAGAGCGCCACATTCTCCAGGGCCGGCAGGGCGTAGGCGCGCACCATGCGGGCAAGGCCGGTCAGGTTCTCGGACAGGACGGGGTTGCGCTTGTGCGGCATCGCGGAGGAGCCCTTCTGCCCTTCCGAGAAGTACTCCTCCGCTTCCAGCACCTCTGTGCGCTGCAGGTGGCGGATCTCGGTCGCCAGTCGCTCGACGGACGAGGCGATCACGGCGAGCGTGGCGAAGAACATGGCGTGGCGGTCGCGGGGGATGACCTGCGTGGAGACCGGCTCCGGCTCGAGCCCCAGCTTCTCCGCCACGTACTCCTCTACGTAAGGGTCGATGTTGGCGAAGGTGCCGACCGCGCCCGAGATGGCGCAGGTGGCGATCTCGCGACGAGCCTCGATGAGGCGCAGCTTGCACCGCTCGAACTCCGCATAGGCCTGCGCGAGCTTCACGCCGAAGGTGGTGGGCTCGGCATGGATGCCGTGGGAGCGGCCGATGGTCAGCGTCGTCTTGTGCTCGAAGGCGCGCCGCCTGAGCGCCGCCAGGAGGGCTTCGAGATCAGCGAGCAGGACGTCGGACGCCCGGGCAAGCTGCACGCTGAAGCAGGTGTCGAGCACATCGGAGGAGGTCATGCCCTGGTGGACGAAGCGCGCCTCGGGCCCGACGATCTCGGCCAGATGCGTGAGGAAGGCGATGACGTCGTGCTTCACCTCGCGCTCGATGGCGTCGATGCGCTCGACGTCGAAGACGGCCTTCGAGCCCTTTTCCCAGATGACCCGCGCGGCCTCGCGTGGCACGATACCGAGTTCGGCGAGGGCGGTCGTGGCGTGCGCCTCGATCTCGAACCAGATGCGGAACTTGGTCTCGGCCGACCAAATTGCGGCCATCTCCGGGCGGCTGTAGCGGGGAATCATCGCTCTTCCTCGACTGTGAGTTCAGGCCCACTCGCCCCGTGCCGCTTCGGCGGCTTGGCGGATAGCGGCGATGTTCGCCGCGTAGGCGGTTGGGCCGGCCCTGAAGACGGCGGAGCCGGCCACGAGCACATTGGCGCCGGCCCGCGCCACCTCGGGCGCGGTCTCGGGCGTGATGCCGCCGTCGACCTCGAGGTCGATGGGGCGCTCCCCGATCATCGCACGAATGCGCGCCACCTTTTCGCAGACGGCGCGGATGAAGGCCTGACCGCCGAAGCCGGGGTTCACGGTCATGCAGAGCACGAGGTCGGCGAGGTCGAGCACCGGTTCGACCGCCGTCTCCGGAGTCCCGGGGTTGACGACCACTCCCGCCTTCTTGCCGAGGGCCTTGATGGCTTGCATCGACCGGTGCAGATGGGGGCCTGCCTCGGCATGGACGCTGATGAGGTCTGCCCCGGCCTTGGCGAAGGCCGCAAGATACGGGTCAGCCGGGGCGATCATCAGATGGACGTCGAAGGGCTTCTGCGAATAGCGACGGATGGCCCGCACAATGTCGGGCCCAAGCGTGATGTTGGGGACGAAGTGGCCATCCATCACGTCCACATGGATCCAGTCTGCCCCTGCGGCATCGACTGTGCGGACTTCCTCGCCGAGGGCCGCGAAATCGGCGGAGAGGATGGAGGGTGCGATGATAAGGGGGCGGGCCATGGCGCGCCGGTAGCATCAAGTCGCAGGGGCAGCAACCGGCCCGTTGTGACCTCCGGCGGGAGCGCCTATCCAGGGCCGCGACGACAGGGGAGCGGCAAAGGTGTTGAAGGCAGATGCCATCGTCCTTGGGGCTGGGATCGTCGGGGTTTCCGTCGCCGTCCATCTGCAGAAGCGCGGGCGCGCCACGGTGCTGGTCGATCGCCGGGCTCCTGGGGAGGAGACTTCCTTCGGCAATGCAGGCCTGATCCAGCGCGAGGCTGTCTACCCTTATGCCTTTCCCCGTGATTTCAAGAAGTTCCTGACCTACGCCCTCAACCGCTCCGCCGGGTCCCACTATCATTGGCGCGCCCTGCCGAAGCTTGCTCCCTTCCTCATCCGCTACTGGTGGCATTCGAGCCCGGCGCGTCATGCCGCGATCGCGCAGGCCTATGCGCGCCTTATCGAGCGCTCGGTCGACGAGCATCTCTCTCTGGCGGCGGAAGCGGGCAGCGCCGAGCTCCTGCGTCCCACCGGCTGGATCCTGCTTTACCGCACCCCTTCCGCTCTCGATGAGGCAGTCACCGATGCGGAGCGGCTGCGGGAGGAGTTCGGGATCCGCTTTCGGGCGCTCGACCGCCGCGACCTTGCAGAGGCCGAGCCGCACCTAGGTTCGGGCCTCACGGGCGGCATCCATTACACGCAGCCAGTCTCCGTGAGCGATCCGCATGCGCTCACCCTCGCTTATGTGCGGCTTTTCGAGCATCTGGGAGGACGGAGCGCACGCGGGGATGCGCGCACGCTCGAGGCGACGCCTCAAGGATGGCAGGTGCAGACGGAGAGCGGGTCGATCGAGGCCAAGCACGTCGTGGTGGCTCTCGGCGCCTGGTCCGATGTGGTGGCGCGTGCATTCGGTTATCGCGTGCCGCTTGCCACCAAGCGCGGTTATCACGTGCATTTCCAGCCGCGGGGGAATGCCGTCCTGAATCATACGGTCCTGGATGATGAACGCGGCTATGTGCTGGCCCCCATGGCCCAGGGCATTCGCCTCACGACGGGGGCCGAGTTCGCAGCCCGAGACGCGCCGAAGACACCCGTGCAGCTTGCGAAGGCCGAGCCTCTGGCGCGTGACCTTTTTCCGTTGGCCGAACGCATCGAGGCGGAGCCCTGGATGGGGCTGCGCCCCTGCTTGCCCGACATGATGCCGGTGATCGGACCCGCACCACGGCATCCGGGCCTGTGGTTCGCGTTCGGCCATGCCCATCATGGGCTGACGCTCGGCCCTGTCACAGGTCGGCTGATGGCAGAGATGATGACGGGCGCGGCACCCTTCACGGACCCCGCGCCCTATCGGGTCGATCGCTTCTAAGCCGGCCTTCGACTAGAACAGATACAGAAGCAACGGCACGCCGAAGAGGGCCACGGCCACGGCGGTCGAAGCCACGAGCTCGCGCCGCCCGTTGCTGATGGCCCGCACGCACTGGGCCGCACGCCCGGCATCCACGGTCCGGCCGTGCATGCAGGAGCACAGAACGCGGTGCGCCTCGTGCTCCGAAATGTTGAAGAAGGCCATGGCATCGCCCAAGCGATCGCTGGCGAGGCCCTCCTCCCGCAACACCGGGTCGGCGTAGGCGATCGAGAGCGGCGAGTCGTCCGCCCTGAGGGCGGCCCGCTTGTCGACGGGAACGAATTCGATCTCGTCGAGCGTTTTCAGCCGGCGGCCGGCTTGCCGGTCCAGCAAGTCGGCCCAGCGTGCGAGCCGCTCTTCCCGCGTCATGGCGGGCAAGGTCGGCCGCAGGTCGGCAATGTCGCGGAGTTGTTCGGGACGCTTGAATTCCATCGCCCACTCCCTTGCGGAATGATGAACCCGGCGAAGGCAGGTCCGGACTCGAGGGAGGCGGACCCCGCACCCCCGCGCATTGTCAACTTGGCAGAGTTAGGAACGTTCCGCGCCGGAATCGAAGCGGTCGCGCCAGGCGGGGAGGGCACCGGGAAACGGCAAGGCAGTCGCTGCATGGATTGCGCGTGCAATGGCGCGGGCCATGCAATTGGCGCTGCACGCGCCGATCTCGATCATCTGATTGGCGGCATCCGTGAGGGGCCGGCGCCCCGTCGCGGCCGCGAACACCGTGTCGCCGTCATAAAGGGCATGCGACAGGCTCAGGGCCTTGGCGAATCCGCCATGGGCAGCGATGGCGAGCCGCTTCAGCATCGCCTTCGTCAAATCCGCATCAGTGGCAATGAGCGCGATCGTCGTACCGGGGGCGGGCCCGCCTTTCCACCGGTGGATGCGCATCTCGGACGTGATCTGCCCGGGCCATCCTAGCCCGCCGAACTCGGCGCCCTCCTCGAGGGGTGCAGCCCAGAAATGCGGTCCGCCGCCGATGACCGCCGAGCCGATGGCGTTCACCACAACCAGCGCGCCGACCGTGAAGCCGGACGGCGTGACGATGCTCGCGGAGCCCAGCCCCCCTTTGAGATCGACGGTGGTTGCTCCATAGCCGCCGCCGATGGTGCCAAGGGCGAACTCAAGTCCGGCCTTATCGGCCGCTTCGTAAGCCATCTCCCGATAAGGCGGGTAACGGCCCCAGTCCTTGTCCCCTCCGTTCAGCAAATCGAAGCAGATGGCCTGCGGCACGATCGGCACCACCATCCGCCCGATGGAAAAGCCGAGCCCGCGCTCGCGCAACCAGGCCTGAACGCCTGAAGCCGCGTCGAGGCCGAACCCCGAACCGCCCGAGAGGACGATCGCGTTGACACGCTCCACGGCCATCTCCGGCTCGAGACACGCCGTGTCGCGGTTGGCTGGCGCCCCGCCGAGGATCAGCCCGCTGGCCATGGCGCCTTCCTCGAAGAGGATCACCGTCACGCCCGAGGCAAGCCGCTCGTCATGGGCGTTGCCGACCCGCACGCCGGCGACGTCGGTGATGAGGTTGCGCTGACCGATCACTCTCGCACAAGACCGCAAACCGAGCCGCTTCACAAGCCGGAGAGGCGGCGATGCGCCGCTTTCAGCAGGACGGGCCGACCGCTACAAGCCAGCCATGGTCGACGTCTCCTTTGCCGCGGCGCTCCTTGGAGGGCTCGTCAGTTTCTTGAGCCCCTGCGTCCTGCCGCTTGTGCCGCCCTACCTTTCCTTCCTTGCAGGAGCGACCCTCGACGAATTGCAGGCCGGCGACGACTGGGGGGTGCGCCGGCGCGCCCTGCTCACGGCCGTCCTGTTCGTCGCCGGCTTCACCACGGTCTTCGTGTTGCTTGGGGCAACCGCCTCTGCGCTCGGACACCTGGTGAGGCAGCATGTGGGCGTGCTGAGCACGATCGCGGGAATCGCCATCATCCTGATGGGGCTTCACTTCCTTGGCGTCTTCCGGATCGGTCTCCTCTACCGGGAGGCGCGCTTCACGGTGAGCCGTTCCGTGGACATGTGGGGTGCCTATGTGATGGGGCTTGCCTTCGCGTTTGGCTGGACCCCTTGCATCGGACCGATCCTGGCGGCGATCCTGGCGGTGGCGGGCTCCGAGGCGAGCGTCGCCCGCGGGGCGGCGCTGCTTGCCGTCTATTCGGCGGGACTTGGCATTCCCTTCCTTCTCGCCGCCTTTGCCATGAGACCCTTCATCGACCTCCTCAAGCGCATGCGCTCGCGCTTCGCCCATGTGGAGAAGGTCATGGGCGTGCTCCTGGTGGCCACCGGCATCGCCTTCTTGAGCGGCTGGATCCAGACCGCGTCCTATTGGCTGCTTGAAGCCTTTCCCATCCTCGGCCGGCTGGGCTGAACTCCGGCGCTGCAAGACCACTGGAGCTGCAAGAACCACGTCCGAGCTGTCGGCTTCGCCCGACGCGCGGCAGCGCCGAGCTGAATGAAAAAGGCCGCCCCGGTGCGGGGCGGCCTCCACCTGGTCCTCTTGTGATCGCGTCAGCTTACATGCTGAGCTCGTTCCCGGCGTAGTCGATCTTGCCGTCGGCGCCCTTCTTCCAGACATACATCACGTAGTCCGGACGGGTGATGTCGCCCTTCTTGTCATAAGAGATGTCGCCGATGACGGTCTTGAAGGGCTTGCCGGACTTCATGACCTCGGCGACCTTCTTGCCGTCCGTCGAGTTCGCTTGCTTGGCCGCCTCGGCCAGGATCTGGACGGCCGCATAGCTGTAGAGCGTGTAGGCCTCCGGCTCGAAGCCCTTCTTGCGGAACTTCTCCACCACGTCCTTCGCGTTCGGGTTCTTGCGCGGATCGGGCGAGAAGGTCATGAGCGTTCCCTCGGCGCCCGGACCGGCGATCGAGACGAACTCGGACGACACAATGCCGTCGCCGGACATCAGCGGAGCGTTGAGGCCCTGGTCGCGCATCTGGCGGATGATGAGGCCGGCTTCCGTGTGCAGGCCACCGAAGTAGACCACGTCCACGCCGGCCTGCTTCAGCTTCGAGACGAGGGCCGAGTAGTCCTTCTCGCCAGTGTTGATGCCCTCGTAGAGCACCTCCTTGAGACCCTGCTTGTTCATGGCCTTCTGGGTTTCGTCGGCGAGGCCCTTTCCATAGGGCGTCTTGTCGTGGACGATGGCGACCTTCTTGCCCTTGAAGTTCTTGGCGAGATACGAGCCTGCCACCTCGCCCTGCTGGTCGTCACGGCCGCAGGTGCGGAAGGTGTTCCACATGTTGCGCTCGGTGAAGCGCGGGTTCGTGGAGGCCGGCGTGATCTGGACGATGCCGGCTTCCTGATACACTTCCGAGGCGGGGATGGAGACGCCCGAGTTGAAGTGGCCGACGACCCATTTCACACCCTCGGCCGCGAACTTGTTCGCCACCGATACGCCTTGCTTCGGGTCGGAGACGTCATCGCCGATGACGATCTGAAGCTTCTGCCCGTTGATGCCTCCCGCGGCGTTGATGTCCTCCACCGCCTGTTCGGCGCCGTTCTTGAGCTGGGCTCCGAAGGCGGCGTTGGGGCCGGTGATCGGGCCTGCCACGCCGATTTTGATCTGGGCGTTCGCGGCGCCGGAGAAGGCAAGACCGAGACCAAGCGCGATGCCGGTCAACAGCGCTTTCTTCATAAGGTCACTCCTCTGGATGGATATTCGGGCCCCTGTTTTGCCCGAAGCGGCAGGAGAGCCCCGCCGTTGGGGCGCTATCTTGCTGCATTTTTCGTGGAAGTCACGCCGGATTTCGCTGAGAGGTGGAGGGGGCGCCGGTCGTTCTTTCCCGCCAGGAAAGGGGACCCGTGCGCTCGTAGAGCCACCGGTACTGGGTCGTCATTTGCCGGGCCCGGGTGTAGCGGTAGCCGATCAGGCCGATCACCGTCACGACGGCGGCATCGACGAGGTAGTAATGAAGGGACAGGAACGTCCCTTCGAACAGGGCGAAGTGGATGAAGCGCACCGCCAGGCCGAGCAGCAGGGTCGCCGCCACGCATTGCCAGACCGGCCGCCACGTCCAGGCCACCGCCCGGCCGGTCATCCATGCGGCCCAGCCGCCCATGAGGACGGTCACGAGCCCGAACAGCCAGAACGACGGTTCCTCGTAAAGAATACCCTGCATCGCCGGTCCCTAGTGTCGCCCGCCCTCGAGATAAGCCGCCTTCACCTGCGGGTTTTCCAGGAGTTCTTGGCCGGTGCCGCTCATGGTGATCGTGCCCGTTACCATCACATAGCCGCGATGGGCGAGCTTGAGGGCATGATAGGCATTCTGTTCGACGAGGAAGACAGTCATGCCTTCGCGGGTGTTGAGCTCGCGGATGATCTCGAAGATCTGCTTGACGATGAGGGGGGCGAGGCCGAGCGACGGCTCGTCGAGAAGGAGCAGGCGCGGACGGCTCATGAGCGCCCGCGCGATCGCGAGCATCTGCTGTTCGCCCCCCGAGAGGGTCCCGCCGCGCTGATGCAGCCGCTCCTTCAGGCGCGGAAACAGGGTGCAGACCCGTTCGAGATCCTGATTGAAATGGGCAGGATTGCTCAAGGAGGCGCCCATCTGCAGGTTTTCGAACACGGTCATGCGCGGGAAGATGCGCCGACCCTCCGGCGATTGGGCGATCGACAGCCGGGCGATCTCATGCGTCGGCAGGCGCGTGATGTCGCGGCCCGCATAGGTGATGACGCCTTCCCGGGCCTGCGGGTTGCCGAAGATGGTCATCATCAGGGTCGACTTGCCGGCGCCATTCGCCCCGATGAGGGTGACGATCTCGCCCTCGTAGACGTCGAGATCGACCCCTTTGAGCGCGATGATGTTGCCGTAGAAGGTCTTGACGCCTCGCACGCTCAGCAGGGGCGAGCGGGCGCCCGCCGCCGCGGTCCGGGTCTCCTCGACGAGCACGTTGATGCCCGCGACGCTCATACCCCCACCTCCGCCTCCACCTCGGCGACCTCTTCGTCCTCGACGCCAAGATAGGCCGCGATCACGCTTTGATCGTTGCGCACCTCTTCCGGGGTGCCGTCGGCGATCTTGGTGCCGTAGTCGAGCACCACCACATGGTCCGAGATTTCCATGACCACCGACATGTCGTGCTCGATGAGAAGGATCGACGTGTCGTGCTCGGCACGGATCGAGAGTAGGAGCTCGTTGAGCTCCTTGCTCTCGCGCGGATTGAGCCCGGCCGCCGGCTCATCGAGACAGAGGAGGACCGGATCGGTGCACATGGCGCGGGCGATCTCCAGGCGGCGCTGATCGCCATAGGGGAGGTCGCCGGCCGGATCATCGGCGCGGTGGATGAGCTTGATCTTCTCGAGCCAGCGGACCGCCTTCTCGATCGCTGCCGCTTCGGCCTGCGCGTATCCTCCAATGCCGAGCACGCCGAGGACGGTGAAGCCGGAGGCGATCATCAACGGGTTGTGCTGGGCAACCAGCAGGTTCTCGAGCACGGTCATGCCCGAGAACAGGCGGATGTTCTGGAAGGTGCGAGCCACCTTCGCACGCCATGCGATGCGGTGGCCGGGCAGGCGCTCGAGCAGATAACTCGCGCCATTGGCCTGACGCAGGGTCATCATGCCCTCGGTCGGCCGGTAGAAGCCGGTGATGCAGTTGAACACCGTGGTTTTTCCGGCGCCGTTCGGCCCGATGAGGGCGGTGATGTCTCCGCGGCCCGCCTGGAACGAAAGGTCGTTCACGGCGACAAGGCCGCCGAAGCGCATCGTCAGATGCTCGACGGTGAGGACGGGATCGTTCGACCAGCGCATCAGCCGTGCCCTTCCTTGACAAGCGAGCCGGCGATGGCCTTGCGCTCCTTCAGGAACACGGATGGTTCGCGCGTGGCGATGAGGCCGCGCGGCCGCCACACCATCATCGCGACCATGCCAAGGCCGAAGATGAGCAGCCGGTATTCATTGGGATCGAAGCCCTCGCCGAAGATCTCCTTGAGGAAGCCGAGGTTCCGCAGCAGCTCGGGCCCGCCGATGAGCGCCAGAGCAGCGATGGCGACCCCGAGCTGCGAGCCCATGCCGCCGAGCACCACGATGGCGAGGATGATGGCCGATTCCAGGAAGTTGAAGCTCTCGGGACTGATGAAACCCTGCCTGACGGCGAAGAAGGAACCGGCGAAGCCTCCGAACATGGCGCCGATGGCGAAAGCCGTGAGCTTGGTGTTCACGGTGTTGATGCCAAGGGACCGACAGGCGATCTCGTCTTCGCGCAGCGCCTCCCAGGCGCGCCCGACGGGCAGCTTACGCAGGCGCAGGGTGACGAAATTCGTGATGAGAGCCAGGGCCAGGATCAAGTAGTATAGGAAGACGATCCTGTGCATCGGGTGGAAATCCAGCCCGAATAGGGCAGCGAAGCCCCCTTCGTCGTTGGTGAACGGGATGCCGAAGAAGGTGACGCGCGGGATGGATGAGATTCCCGCGCCTCCGCCGGTCACCGGAACCCAGTTGATGAGCACCAGGCGGATGATCTCGCCGAAGGCAAGCGTCACAATGGCGAGGTAGTCGCCCCTCAGGCGCAGCACCGGGAAGCCAAGGAGGATGCCCCAGAAGGCCGCCAGGATCCCGGCGACCGGCAAACAGATCCAGAAGGAGAGTCCGTAAGTGGTGGCGAGGAGCGCGTAGGAATAGGCGCCGACAGCATAGAATGCCACGTAGCCGAGGTCGAGCAGTCCGGCGAGGCCGACCACGATGTTCAGCCCCCAGCCGAGCATCACATAAGTGAGAACGAGGATGCCGAGGTCGATCCAGTAGCGCGATTCGGCCAGCCCGCCCTGGACCAGGTACACCAGGAGCGGGAAGGTCAAGGTCACTCCGAGGAAGGCGTAGAGCGCAAAGGTGGGCGCCCGCTGGAAGGCGCTGGGATAGCCGCGCACCGTCTCCGTCGCCTGCTGGGGGGCAGGAGTGGCGGCCCGGCGGATGGCGCGGCTTGCAAGGAGCGCGTGCTGGGCGAGACGGACGCCGAAGACGATCGCGCAGAAGAGGGCCACGAGTCCCCAGCGCGGCCGCAGGATCAGTTCGTTCGCCTGGCTCTGGTCGGTGCGGTAAGCGACGATCGGGATGCAGAGGCCGAGCGTGATCGCCGCCCACAGGGCGGAGTCCTTGACGGCCGCTGCGAGGTCGAAGGCGCTGCGGGCGCGCGCGGCGGGCGGGGCGAGGGGAGTGGCGGCGGCTTGCGTGGCGTCCATCGGCGCCCCCTCAAACTTTCTCGACTTCCGGCCGGCCGAGGATGCCGGACGGCATGAAGACGAGCACGATGGCGAGGATCGAGAAGGCCGCCACGTCCTTGTATTCGATGGAGAAGTAGGCTGACCACAGGGTCTCGATGAGCCCGATGATGAGCCCGCCAAGGACAGCGCCCGGAAGAGAGCCAATGCCGCCGAGCACCGCCGCGGTGAAAGCCTTGACCCCTGGCACGAAGCCGTCCGCGAAGCTGACCACGCCGTAATAGAGGAGGTACATGGTCCCGGCGACCGCGGCGAGCGCCGCGCCGATCACGAAGGTGAGCGAGATCGTACGGTCGACGTCGATGCCAAGCAGCGCCGCCATCTTCCGGTCCTGCTCGCAGGCGCGCTGGGCGCGGCCGAGCGCCGTCTTCTGCACGAGGTACCAGAAGATGGCGAGGAGGACCGCCGTCACGACCATGATGATGATCTGCTTGTAGGAAAGGGCGACGGCGTAGCCCTGGCTGCCTTCCCACAGGACGATGACGTCGCGCACCATCGGCGGCGTCGGCTTGTTGCGGGCGCCTTGCGCCACCTGCACGAAGTTGGAGAGAAAAATCGAGACGCCGATGGCCGAGATGAGCGGCGCCAGACGGAAGGAGCCCCGCAAGGGTCGATAGGCGATCCGCTCGACGGCCCAGCCCCAGAGCGCCGTTAAGACCATGGCGATCAAAAGGACGATGAGCAGCGCCAGCGCCACCGAGCTAATCCCGATCCAGGTGGTCAGGATGAGGAAGAAGATCAGCGCGATGAAAGCGGAGAGCATGAAGACGTCGCCATGGGCGAAGTTCACCATGCCGATGATCCCGAAGACCATCGTGTAACCGATGGCGATGAGGCCGTAGATCGAACCCAGCGTCAGCCCGTTGATGAGCTGCTGCACGAACACTTCCATGAAATCGCCGTCCCTCTGCGACCGTTTTGGTCTTGTTCACCTTTGCAGCGCTCGGGCGATCATGCACGCAATCGGCGCAGGCCGCCAGGGCGAAGCGCGGCGGTCTCTAGCAACCTCGGGCGTCCAGGGCAACGACTGACCGTTGTATGGCAACGATTTTCCAGAGAACACCTATCGCTCCAGGGCCGCGCGTGCGCCGCAGGGCATTGGTCGGGCGCCTCAGAATGGAAGAAAGGGAGGGAAGAGAAGAAAGAAAAGGAGGAAAGGGAATGTCCGCCATGGATTGTGGCGCAGGACGGGATTTGGGCTAGAGTCTGTTATGGACTGAGGGTGCGGCTATGGTGCGGGCATGATTGCTCGCAAGTCTTATCCCTCGGACGTTTCGGATGACGAATGGGCGCTGGTTGCGCCCTATCTTGCACTCTTGCCTGAGGCGGCGGGGCAGCGGGAGCACTCGTTGCGCGAGGTGTTCAACGGGCTGCGCTATGTTGTCCGCAACGGCATTGCCTGGCGGGCGATGCCGAATGATCTGCCGCCTTGGGCGGCCGTGTATCAGCAGGCGCAGCGCTGGCTGCGGGCCGGTTCGTTCGAGGCGCTCGCCCACGACCTGCGCGTGCTGTTGCGGGTGGCGGCCGGGCGCCCGCCCGCACCCTCGGCCGCCATCCTCGACAGCCGGACGCTGCGCTCCACGCCCGAGAGCGGCCACCGCGCCGGCTATGACGGCGCCAAGCGCAAGAAGGGCTCCAAGCTGCACCTGGCGGTCGACACGCTCGGCCACCTCCTGGCCCTCCACGTCACCCCCGCCACGGCGGACGACCGCGCCGAGGTCGGGCGCCTGGCCGCCGCCGTGCAGCAGGCCACCGGCAACAGCGTCGAGATCGCCTTCGTTGACCAGGGCTATACCGGCGACAAGCCGGCCGCGGCCGCCAGCGAACACGGCATCGCCCTAGAGGTCGTGCGCCTGCCCGAGGCCAAGCGCGGCTTCGTCCTCCTGCCCCGGCGCTGGGTCGTCGAGCGATCCTTCGCTTGGGCCACCCGCTGCCGCCGCCTCGTCAAAGACTACGAGCGCCTGCACACAACCCTCGCAGGCCTCCACGTCGTCGCCTTCGCTTGCCTCATGCTCCGTCAAGCCGCAGAACTGGTCCATAACAGACTCTAGATCTTACAGATGGCGAATGCCGGAACAGGAGCCGGAACCGATGGCGATGACCATGACTGGGGAGGTCGTCCTCCCGGCCGACCGCTCGATCGTTTGGGCGGCGCTCAATGATCCGGAGGTGCTGAAACGCTGCATCCCGGGCTGCGAAGAGCTGCAGAAGATCAGCGAGACCGAGTTCCAAGCCCGTGCCAAGGTGGCGGTCGGGCCCGTCAAGGCCACTTTCAACGGCAGGGTGCAGCTCTCCGACATCGACCCGCCCAACGGCTATACCATCGCGGGTGAGGGGCAGGGCGGGGTGGCCGGCTTCGCCAAGGGTGGCGCCAAGGTGCGCCTCGAAGAGGTGGAGGCGGGCACGCGGATGACCTACGACGTGGAGGCGACGGTTGGCGGCAAGCTCGCCCAGCTCGGCGGCCGGCTCATCAATGGCACCGCCAAGAAATACGCCGACACGTTCTTCGCCAACTTCGCCAGGCTGGTCGCGCCCACGGAAGCAGGCGCCTCGCCGGAAAACGCCTGAATCGGCCTTGTTGAGCCGTCTTCCCGCCTCTCGTCGAGCCTTGACCGGCGATTCAGGCGGGTTCACACTCGATTTTGACGCGTTCCAAAGAACGTCCGGCGCGGGCTTGCGGGCCCGACAAGCACAGGTCGGCGGACCGCCGCCGGCTCAGGAGGAGGAAGCACGATGGCCGCCGTCAGCATGACGGTGAACGGGCGATCCGTCACCGCCGACATCGATCCGCGCACGCTTTTGGTGCAGTTCCTGCGGGAGGATCTGCGCCTCACCGGAACCCATGTCGGCTGTGACACCAGCCAATGCGGGGCCTGCGTCGTGCATCTCGACGGCAAGGCCGTGAAGGCGTGCACGATCCTCGCGCTGCAATGCGAGGGCGCCCATGTCACCACCATCGAGGGCTTGGCGAACGGCACCGAACTCCACCCGATGCAGGCCGCCTTCCGGGAGCATCACGGGCTGCAGTGCGGGTTCTGCACCCCGGGCATGATCATGACCGCCGTCGACCTCGTGAACCGCAAGGGCAGCGACGTCGACGAGCACACCATTCGCCATGAGCTCGAGGGCAATCTCTGCCGCTGCACCGGCTATCACAACATCGTCAAGGCGATCGCCGCCGGCGCCCGCGCGATGGCGCAAGCACCCCTGCGGCAGGCTGCTGAATAGACGCCCGTCGCCATCGGCCGTGGGCAGTCGGGCCTCGCACCCGTCTGACGGACGACTCACGGCTGCCCCAGCATCGAGGGAGGACTGAAACCATGACCGCCACTGGCATTGGCGCTCCCGTCCGCCGCAAGGAAGACCAGCGCTTCGTCACCGGCACCGGCCGCTATGTCGACGACCTCAACCGGCCGGGGCAGGCCTACGCCTATTTCCTGCGCTCGCCTCACGCCCATGCCGCCATCCGCCGGATCGACAAGGCCGCGGCGCTCGCAAGCCCGGGCGTGCTCGCCGTCCTCACGGGCGAGGACCTTGCCGCCGACAAGATCGGCAACCTGATCTGCGGCTGGATGATCCATTCCAAGGACGGCACGCCCATGAAGGCCGGGCCGCATCCGGCGCTGGCGCAAGGCAAGGTGCGCTATGTGGGCGATCACGTGGCGGTGGTGATCGCTGAGACGCTCCTCCAGGCCAAGGACGCGGCCGAGGCCATCGTCGTCGATTACGAGGTGCTGCCGGCCGTGGTCGATCCCGCCGAGGCGCAGAAGAGCCAGGCCCAGGTCCATGAGGTCGCGCCCGACAACACCGTGTTCCGCTGGCACCTGGGCGACAAGGCGGCCGTCGACCAGGCCTTCGCCCGGGCGAAGCACATCACGAAGCTGAGCCTCACCAACAATCGGCTCGTGCCGAACGCCATGGAGCCGCGGGCGGCCATCGGCGAGTATGATCCAGGCACCGACAGTTTCACCCTCTACACCACGAGCCAGAACCCTCATGTGGCGCGGCTCGTCCTCTCCGCCTTCATCGGCATCGCGCCCGAACACAAGCTTCGGGTGATCGCGCCTGATGTCGGGGGCGGGTTCGGCTCCAAGATCTTCATCTATGCGGAGGAGACCGTGTGCCTGTGGGCGGCCAGGAAGATCGGCCGCCCCGTGAAGTGGAATGCCGAGCGCACCGAGGCGTTCCTCGCCGACGCCCACGGGCGTGATCACGTCACCGAGGCCGAGATGGCGGTGGACGAGGATGGTCGGATCCTCGGGATTCGGGTCTCGACGATCGCCAACCTCGGCGCGTATCTCTCCACCTTCGCCTCCTCGGTACCGACCTATCTTTACGCGCCGCTGCTCTCGGGCCCCTACGACATCCCGGCGATCTATTGCGAGGTGGACGGCGTCTACACCAATACGGCGCCGGTGGACGCCTATCGGGGCGCTGGGCGGCCTGAAGCGACCTTCGTCGTCGAGCGCCTGGCCGAAGTCACCGCGCGGCAGCTCGGCATGGATCCAGCGAAGTTCCGAAAGAAGAACTACATCAGGAACTTCCCCCATCAGACCCCGGTCATCATGACCTACGATGTCGGCGACTATCACGCCTCCCTCGAGAAGGCGCTCGAACTCGCCGACTACAAGAACTTCGGGAAGCGCAAGCGCGAGAGCGCCCGGCGGGGCAAGCTCCGGGGCATCGGCTTTTCGAGCTATATCGAGGCCTGCGGGATCGCCCCATCCCAGGCGGTCGGCTCGCTCGGCGCGGGCGTGGGCTTGTGGGAATCGGCGGAGGTCAGGGTCAACCCGACCGGCTCCATCGAGGTGCTGACCGGCTCCCACAGCCACGGGCAGGGGCATGAGACCACCTTCGCCCAGCTCGTCTCCGATCGCCTCGGTGTGCCGATCGAGAACATCACCATCGTCCATGGCGACACTGACAAGGTGCAGTTCGGCATGGGCACCTATGGCTCGCGCTCGGGCGCGGTCGGCATGTCGGCCATCGCCAAGGCGATCGACAAGGTCATCGCCAAGGGCAAGAAGGTGGCGGCCCATGTGCTGGAGGCCTCGGAGGGGGACATCGAGTTCAAGGACGGCAAGTTCACCGTCGTCGGCACCGACAAGTCGGCCGCCTTCGGCGACATCGCGCTCCAGGCCTATATCGCCCATAAGTTCTCGGGTCAGGAATTGGAGCCGGGGCTGAAGGAGGGCGCCTTCTACGACCCGACCAACTTCACCTTCCCGGCCGGCGTCCACATTTGCGAGGTGGAGATCGACCCCGAGACAGGCATGACGAGCATCGTCAACTGGACGGCGGTCGACGATTTCGGCGTCGTCATCAATCCGATGATCGTCGAGGGCCAGGTTCATGGCGGCATCGCGCAAGGCGTGGGCCAGGCCCTGCACGAGCGGGCGGTCTATGACGCATCGGGCCAGCTCCTGACGGCGAGCTACATGGACTACCAGATGCCGCGGGCGGAGGACTTCCCGCCCTTCACGGTCGGCATGACGGTGACGCCCTGCCCGTCCAATCCGCTCGGAGTGAAGGGGTGCGGGGAAGCCGGGGCCATCGCCGCCCCCGCTGCCGTCATCAACGCCATCACTGACGCCCTTGGCCACGAGGACATTGCCATGCCGGCAACGCCCCATGCGGTCTGGCGCGCGGCCCAGAAGAGCCAGATGCGCATGGCCGCGGAGTAACACACCTCCGTCGTTCCGGCGCGGGCTGAGGCGCGAGCCTGGAACCCAGCCGCCGCGCCCGGTCGTGGGCTCCAGGCCCCGCTTCGCGGCCCGGAATGACAACCGAACTCTCACGGAGGACTGAATGTACGCCTTCGCATTTCATCGCCCGACCAGCCTCCGGCAGGCGGCGAGCCTCGTCGGCAAGCTGGAAGACGCCAAGTTCATCGCCGGCGGTCACACGCTCCTGCCGACGATGAAGCAGCGGCTCGCCGGGCCTGCGAATCTCATCGACCTCAACGCCATCCCGGAGCTGGCCGGCATCGAGCGTTCGGCGCGCGCCGTGACCATCGGCGCCTTAACGCGCCATGCGGAGGTGGCGGAGTCGAAGGACGTCCGGGAGGCCATTCCGGCCCTTGCCGAGCTCGCCCAGATGATCGGCGATCCGGCGGTGCGCCATCGGGGCACCTTGGGCGGCTCGGTCGCCAACAACGATCCGGCTGCGGATTACCCCGCCGCCTGCTTGGGGCTGGCGGCCACGATCGTCACCAACAAGCGGAAGATCGCGGCTGACGATTTCTTCAAGGGTCTGTTTGAAACGGCGCTCGAAGAGGGCGAGATCGTCACCCGCGTCTCGTTCCCGATCCCCCAGAGGGCGGGCTATATGAAGTTCCGCAACCCAGCCTCTCGTTATGCGCTCGTCGGCGTGTTCGTGGCAAAGCGCGCAGGCGAGGTGAGGGTGGCGGTGACCGGCGCCGGCGCCAATGGCGTGTTCCGCTGGAAGGAGGCCGAGGAGCGCCTCAAGGCGCGCTTCGCGGCGAAGTCGCTCGTTGGTCTGTCGCACTCCCCGGAGGGGCTCAACAGCGACATCCACGCCGACGCCCAATACCGCGCCCACCTCATCGGCGTCATGGCCCGCCGCGCTGTCGAGGCCGCGTCCAATCGGGAATGACGCCTCTCCCACGGGAGATGATCGAGGCGCGACCGGGTGAGGGGAGAGCCGTATCCGGAGAGGGCACACCCCTCACCCGGACAGCCGACGCCGTCTCGACCTCTTCCCTTGGGAGAGGTATGGGCGGTGCGATGACCAAGCTCCCCGCCTCCATCGACGACACCCTCGCCCTCCTTGAGGGCGCGAACTACTTGGCGGACCGGCCGCTCGCCACGGTGCTCTTTCTCGCCCTCAAGCTCGGGCGGCCGTTGTTCCTGGAGGGCGAGGCGGGTGTCGGGAAGACCGAAATCGCCAAAGTCCTGGCCCAGGCGTTGGGCCGGCGGCTGATCCGGCTGCAATGCTATGAGGGGCTCGACGTCGCCTCGGCCGTCTACGAGTGGAACTATGCCGGCCAGATGATGGCGATCCGGCTTGCAGAGGCAGGTGGGGCGGTCGACCGGGAGCAGCTCGAAGCGGACCTCTTCTCCGACCGCTACCTCGTGCGCCGCCCGCTGTTGCAGGCTCTCGAGCCTGATCCCGCCGGCGCCCCGGTGCTGCTCATCGACGAACTCGACCGCACGGATGAGCCCTTCGAGGCTTTCCTTCTGGAAGTGCTGTCCGATTTCCAGGTGACCATCCCCGAGCTTGGCACGGTGAGGGCGGAGCGTCCGCCGATCGTGATCATCACCTCGAACCGGACGCGCGAGATCCACGACGCCCTGAAGCGCCGTTGCCTCTACCATTGGCTCGACTACCCCGACGCCGTGCGGGAGCTTGCGATCCTCAAGGCCAAGGCGCCGCAGGCTCCGGCGCGGCTCTCGCGCGAGATCGTCGCCTTCGTGCAGGCCATCCGGAAGGAGGACCTGTTCAAGGCTCCGGGGGTCGCCGAAACCCTGGACTGGGCCTCGGCCCTCATCGAGCTCGACGCCGTCGCGCTGGACCCCGGTCTCGTCTCGGATACCCTCGGCGTCCTGTTGAAATACCAGGACGATATCCAGAAGATGCAGGGCTCCAAGGCGAAGGCCGTGCTCGACACGGTGCGCGCCGAGGCGAGGATGCAGGCATGAGCGAGCGCAGCGACATCGAGGCCGTCGTGAAGACCTATCTCGACGGGTTGTATGAGGGCGATGTGGAGAAGCTGGCGCGGGTGTTCCATCCGACGAGCGCACTGACCTCCTGCGACGGCGGAGAGCTCAAGGCCGTGCCGCGCGACCAATGGCTCGAAGCGGTGAAGAACCGACCCTCGCCCAAGTCGAGGGGCCTGCCGCGGCACGACGAGATCCTCTCGATCGACCAGGCCGGAGCCACGACGGCGTTGGTGAAGGTGAAATGCGCGATCCCGCCGCGCTTCTTCACGGACTACCTCTCCCTTCTGAAGATCGAGGGCCGCTGGCAGGTGGCCCAGAAGGTGTTCGCGACCGAGACGCGCGAAGAGGCAAAGGCGGCGGAGTGAGCAGAGCGAACAAGCGCGTCGCCTCATCGGAAGAGCGCCCCTCCGCCCTTGCGGGGGAGGGCAGGGGGGGCGGCAAAGTCGGAGCACCTTCTTGGAAGGGGAAGCTGGCGGCTTATACGATGAAGCTTTGTTTTGATCCGCCAGCACTCCATGCCCAGCGATCCCCCTCTCCAACTCTCCCCCCTTCCAACTCTCCCCCATAAGGGGGGAGAGGGCGCGCTTGGCGTCCCTGAGGGTGAAGGCCGGCTTGCCGAGAACATCGCCTATTTCGCCCGGATCTTGCGGGCGGCAGGGCTGCCGGTGGGGCCAGGGGCGGTGCTCGACGCGGTCGAGGCCGTGCAGGCGGCGCGGATCGGGACACGGGACGACTTCTATTGGACGCTGCATGCGGTCTTCGTGAACCGGCACGAGCATTCGGGCCTGTTCGACCAGGCCTTCCGCATCTTCTGGCGACGCCGGGCACTGATCGAGAAGCTGATCGCCGAGATGTCGCCGGTGGCGCCTGCCGTGAAAAACGATGTGAAGCCGCCCGATGCGGGGGCGCAGCGGGTGGCCGACGCGTTTGCGCCAAAGCCGCGCGAGGCGCCGGCACAGGAACTCACCGAATTCTCGGCCCGCCTCACCATGTCGGACCAGGAGGTGTTGCGGAGAAAGGATTTCGCCCAGATGTCCGCCGAGGAGATCGCGAGGGCGAAGCACCTCATCGCGGCGCTCCGGCTTCCGGAAGAACAGGTGAAGACGCGCCGCTACTTCGCCGATCCCCGCGGCCGCCGCATCGATCCCCGCCGCACCTTCCGGCGCAGCCTGCGCTCGGGTGGGGCGAGCATCGATCTTGCGTTTCGCACGCGGGGCTTGCGCCACCCGCCGCTCGTGGCGCTCGTCGACATCTCCGGTTCGATGGCGGAATACTCCCGCCTGTTCTTGCATTTCCTGCACGCCTTGGCGGAGCGCCGGCGCCGCGTTCACGTGTTCGTGTTCGCGACACGCCTCACCAACATCAGCCGTGAGCTGGCAGGCCGTGACCCGGACGAGGCCCTGGCGCGGACGGGCGCCCGGGTCAACGATTGGGAGGGGGGCACACGCATCGCGGCCAGCCTTCACGAATTCAACCGTCGCTGGTCGCGGCGGGTGCTGTCGCAAGGGGCGGTCGTGCTCCTCTTCACCGACGGGCTCGAGCGCGAGGTCGGCCGCGAACTCGCCTTCGAGGTGGATCGCCTGCACCGCTCCTGCCGCAGGCTGATCTGGCTCAACCCGCTCCTGCGCTTCAACGCCTTCGAGGCCCGCTCGCTCGGCATCCGCACCATGCTGCCCCATGTCGACGAATTCCGCGCGATCCACAATCTCGCCTCCATGGAGGAGCTGTGCCGAGCGCTCGGTGACGTCCGCTCGCATGCGGCCGATCCGAAGCGGTGGTTGCGCCGCGTAGCGTGAAGCACCACTGTCATGCGGGGCGGCTGAAGGCCTGCCTCGGAACCCATGATGGCGCGCTGCGATGCGTTCGGTTGGCAGTCTCGTCCTGGGTGCCGGGTTTGAGGCCTCGCGTCGCCGCCGAACGAAGGAGGATTCATGCGCTCGACCGACGCCGACATTCTTGCAACGGCTGAATCATGGCGGCGTGCCGGGCGGGGCGTGGCGCTCGCCACGGTGGTGGAGACCTGGGGCTCGGCGCCGCGGCCGGTCGGCAGTCATCTCATCGTGGACCAGGAGGGCCGTTTCCTCGGCTCTGTCTCCGGCGGTTGCGTGGAGGGGGCCGTCATCAGCGAGGCGGTCGAGGTCATCGCAGGGGGCAAACCGCGGCTGCTTGAATTCGGCGTCGCCGACGAGACGGCCTGGCAGGTCGGCCTCTCCTGCGGCGGCCGTATCAAGGTTTATGTGGAGCCCATCGACTGATGCCTTCGTACGACATTCTTATCGCCTTTGCCGTTGCGACGGCGCTCTTCGCCTATATGCCGGGCCCGGCGCTCCTTTATACCGCGGCGCAGACCATGGCCCGGGGGCGACGCGCCGGGCTCATGGCGGCGCTCGGCATCCACATCGGCTGCTACGTCCATGTGATGGCGGCCGCCTTCGGCCTTTCCGCCATGTTCCGCCACGTGCCCGAGCTCTATGCGGCGCTCAAGATCGTCGGCGCCCTCTACCTCGTCTGGCTCGGCATCGGAGTGCTGCGCCAGAAGACGAGCGCCGACCTTCCGCAGGTGCAGCCGAAATCGGCCAGGCGGGCCTTGGCGGACAGCATCGTGGTCGAGGTCCTCAACCCGAAGGTCGCGATCTTCTTCATCGCTTTCCTGCCCCAGTTCGTCGATCCTGCCGCGAGCCTGCCCGTCTGGCTGCAGTTCCTGGTCCTCGGCACGATCGTGAACTTCGCATTCTCCTCCGCGGATGTGGTGACGGTTTTCGCGACCTCAACCATCATGGCCAAAATCCGAGCCAACGGCCTGGGCCAGAAGGTAATTCGATATCTTGGCGGCTCGATCCTCGTCGCACTTGGCGCCAGGCTCGCGACGGATCGAGGCTGAGGCAGCAGGGTCTGGCGATGCGGCTTGATCTTCTCTCCACCCTCAACGCTGAACGGGCCGCCCGCCGGGCTGCCATCCTCATAACGGATATGGCGAGCGGGGAGCAGCGCCTCGTGCGCGAGGTTGAGGTTCGAGACGACCCCCTCGCGGTCGAACTGGAGGAGCGGCTGCGTTCCGGCAAGAGCGGACTCCTCGAGGTCGAGGGGCGGCAGCTCTTCCTCACCGTGCAGGCGCCGCCCGTGAAGCTCGTCGTGATCGGCGCCGTGCATATCAGCCAGGCGCTGGCGCCGATGGCGCAGGGTCTCGGCCTGGACGTGACGATCGTCGATCCGCGCACCGCCTTCGCCAGCCCGGAGCGCTTCCCGGACGTCCGGCTTCTCGCCGCTTGGCCCGACGAGGCCCTGCCCCGCGTCGGGCTCGACCGCTACACGGCGATGGCGGCGCTCACCCACGATCCCAAGATCGACGATCCGGCCCTGATGGCTGCCTTGCAGGCCGGGTGCTTCTATGTGGGCGCCTTAGGATCCAAGAAGACACATGCTCGCCGGGTCGAGCGCCTCACCGCGGCTGGTGTGAGCGCGACGGAGATCGGACGCATCCATGCGCCCATCGGGCTCGACATCGGGGCTGTCAGTCCGGCCGAGATCGCCCTCTCGATCCTTGCGGAGGTCGTCGCGACGCTCCGCACGGACAGGAGGCCGCGGTGAGGTTCGGGCCGGTTCGGGTCGAGGAGGCGGTCGGAGCGATCGCCGCGCACAGCGTGCGTGCCGGCGCAGCCGTGGTGAAGAAGGGCAAGGTGATCACGGCCGAGGACGCGGCCCGGCTGCGGGAGGCCGGCGTTGGAAGCATCACGGCCGTGTGGCTCGATGCGGGCGATGTGGGCGAGGACGAAGCGGCGCAGCGCCTGGCGCAAGCGGCCGCCGGCCGCAACACACGGGTCGACCGGCCGTTTACCGGCCGTGCCAACCTCTTCGCCGAAGAGGCAGGCGTGTTCCAGGTCGACAAGGACCGCATCGACGCCATCAACGGGGTCGACGAGGCGATTACGGTGGCGACGCTCTCGGCCCTCAAGCCGGTGGTCGCCGGCGAGATGATCGCGACGGTCAAGATCATCCCCTACGCAGTGCCGGCGAAGCAACTCGACAAGGCGATCGCCTTTGCTAGGGGCTCGCGCCCGGTCCTGGAGGTTGCGCCCTATCGCCGCCGCCGGGTCGCGGCGGTGTCGACGACGCTCCCGGGCCTCAAGCCGAGCGTCGTGGCGAAGACGCTCGAGGTGCTGCGGGAACGGCTCGCTCCCGCCTCCGCGGCGGTGACCCATGACGTGCGCGTGCCGCATGAGGCCGAGCCGCTCGCAGGGCAGCTCGAGGCGCTCAGGCATTCAGACGCCGAGCTCATCGTCATCTTCGGGGCTTCCGCAATCGCGGACCGCCGCGACGTCATTCCGTCCGCGATCGAAGCGGCGGGGGGCGTCGTGGAGCATTTCGGAATGCCGGTCGATCCCGGCAACCTGCTGCTCATCGCCCACCTGGCGGGGAAGCCGGTGATCGGCGCCCCGGGCTGCGCCCGTTCGCCGAAGGAGAACGGATTCGATTGGGTGCTCCACCGTCTCCTCGCCGACGTGCCGGTGACGCGCGGCGATATCGTCGGCCTCGGCGTCGGCGGGCTGCTCATGGAGATCGTCTCGCGGCCGCAGCTACGGGCCGAGCCGCCGACGGAGCCTCATGCGGCGCGCGTTGCGGCGGTGGTGCTCGCCGCCGGTCAGTCGCGGCGGATGGGCGGGATCAACAAGCTCATCGCGCAGCTCGCCGGCAAGCCGCTCGTGCGGCGCGCCGCCGAGGCGGCCCTTGCAAGCCATGCCGCGCCGGTGATCGTCGTCACGGGGCACGAACAGGAGGCCGTGCGGCGGGTTCTCGCCGGGCTCGACGTGACGATCGTTCACAATCCGGACTACGCGGAGGGGCTGTCGACCTCGCTCCGCGCCGGCGTGGCCGCCGTCCCCGAAGGGGTGGACGGGGTCATGATCTGCCTTGCCGACATGCCTCACATCACGAGCGAGGTCATGGACCGACTCATCGCCGCCTTCGCGGCGGGACAGGGGGCGCGAATCGTCGTGCCGACGGCGGAAGGCAAGCGGGGCAATCCTGTCCTGTGGTCGCGCCATTTCTTTGAAGCCTTAGGCGCACTCTCGGGCGATGTCGGCGCCCGCCACCTCATCGGCGAGAACCGGGAAGCTGTCATCGAGGTCGAGATCGGCCCGGCGGCCATGGTCGATGTCGATACGCCGGACGCCATGCAGGCGGCATGTGGGCCGATGAGGCCGGCGACGGTCGAGGAGGGCGGGCCGCGTTGAACCCCGACGCGGTCTTGCGCATTATCGCGCAGCACTTGCCGGCGCTGTTCACGGCTCAGATCGGCAGCACGCAAGCCCTGCTTTCAGCATGGAGGATCGCGATGACCCGCCTGACGCGACGTGCGTTGGTGGCGCTGCTGGCCGCCGGTTCCGCCGCCCGAGGCGCCCATGCCGAGGCTTCCCGGCCCAGGTTGGTCGTCAGCAAGGACCCGAGTTGCGGTTGCTGCTCCGGCTGGGCGGAGCACATGCGCGCCGCCGGCTTTGCGGTCGAGATCGTCAACACGGAGGAGCTCAACCGGATCAAGACGAGGCTCGGCGTGCCGCGCCACCTCGCTTCCTGTCATACGGCCGAGGTGGACGGCTATGTCGTCGAGGGGCACGTTCCCGCCGATGCGGTTCGCCGGCTCCTCGCGGAGCGGCCGAGAGTGAAGGGTCTCGCCGTCCCCGGCATGCCGATCGGCTCGCCCGGCATGGAGGTCGATGGGGCGCCTCCGGAGACCTATGACGTCATCGCCTTCGGCCCCGGCGGCGAGACCCGCTTTGGGCGCTACAAGGGGGCGACTGCGGTCTGATGCGGACGGATTGCGCTTCGGCGACCGGGCGAATAAGGCTCCGCGCCAGCCATCCTCACGCGCCCCAATGCAGTTCTTTTCGTCCAACGGCGTTCGCATCGCCTATGTGGATCTCGCCCCGGCTCAAGGGCCGGGCGATCCCATCCTGCTCATCCACGGCTTCGCCTCGAACCACGCGGTGAACTGGATCAACACCCTGTGGACCAAGACCCTCCACGGGGCAGGCTTTCGCGTCATCGCCCTCGACAACCGCGGCCACGGGCAGAGCGAGAAGCTCTACGATCCTGCGGCGTACGAGTCCTCGATCATGGCCGAGGACGCGCGCCGCCTTTTGGATCATCTCGGCGTCGAGCGCGCCGATGTCATGGGGTATTCCATGGGCGCGCGGATCGCGGCCCACCTGGCCCTGATCCATCCGGCGCGGGTGCGCTCGCTCCTGATGGGCGGGCTGGGGCTCCGTCTCGTGGAAGGGGTCGGCCTCCCGCTCGGCATTGCCGATGCCATGGAGGCCTCCTCGGTCGATGTCCTCACCGACCCGATGCAGCGGATGTTCCGCGCCTTCGCCGAGCAAACGAAGAGTGATCTCAAGGCGCTTGCCGCCTGCATTCGCGGTTCGCGGCAGGTGATGTCACGGGCGGAGGTCGCCTCGATTACTACGCCGACGCTGGTCGCCGTCGGGACGAAGGACCCGATTGCCGGCTCGGCGCAGGCGCTCGCGGACCTCATGCCGAACGCCCAGGCGCTCGATATCCCGGGCCGGGACCACAACCTCGCCGTTGGCGACCGCGTTCACAAGCAGGGCGTCCTCGACTTCCTCTCCCGGCGGCCCTAGGCGCAGGGACGCCTTGCTTCCCGGCTCTTGAGCGCGCTGCTCGGCCATGCTCATTGCGCCTTATGACCAAGCTCTTTACCGGCGCGACGGGTAATCGGCTCACCGCCAACGAGATCGGCCAGGGTGAACGGATCGCCCTGCTCCTCCATGGCGGCGGTCAGACCCGTCATGCCTGGGCGAGGACGGCGCGGCGGCTGGCCGATACGGGCTGGCGCGTCGTCGCCGTCGACCAGCGCGGCCATGGCGACAGTGAATGGGTTGAGGACGGCGCCTACGCCTTTCCGGATTACGCCGCGGACGCAGCCGCGGTGGCGGCGCAGATCGCTGCGGAGCATGGGGTGAAGCCAGTGGCCGTCGGCGCCTCGCTCGGAGGCATCGCCTCGCTCCTGGCGCTGGGGCACGCCGCGGACGAGGGGGCGGAGCCTCCCTTCGCGGGGCTTATCCTCGTCGATATCGTGCCGCGCATGGACCCGGCCGGCGTCGCCCACATCCAGGGCTTCATGGCGGCGAAAGCCCGACAGGGATTCGCCTCCGTGGAAGAGGCGGCGGAGGCAGTCGCCGCCTATCTGCCCCACCGGCCCCGCCCGGCCTCCCTGGATGGTCTCAAGAAGAACCTGCGTCATGGCTCCGACGGCCGCTGGCGCTGGCATTGGGATCCGCGTTTCCTCGACGGACCGCGTCCTATCAACACGCGGCGGGAGGAGGTCGAGGCTGCGCTGGAGCGGGCAGCACGATCCCTTCGCATCCCGACCCTCCTCGTGCGGGGCGCGGCAAGCGAGCTTGTCACGCAAGAGGCTTTGGCGGCTTTCCTTGCTGCTGCGCCGGAGGCAGAGCATGTCGACGTGGCCGGCGCGCGGCATATGGTGGCGGGCGACCGCAACGATGCCTTTGCCGAGGCGATCCTGTCCTTCCTGGAACGGCGCTTCCCCGGTCCGCGCAAGCCGTGGGCGGCGGAATAGGCCCGGTCGACGAAGGCCCAACGCCTCGAGGAGAAGGAGGGCACGCCCTTTCGGCCTTCTCCCCTGGCGGTCGTCGAAAGGCAGCATAGATGTGGTAGGCTTCAAGCCGATGGCGAGGAGGGAAGGGCATGCACCACTTGGCGCGCAAGGAGTCCGTCGAGCGACTCGCCGTTGTGGACCCGGTCTGGGCGAAGCTGCGTCAGGAAGCCGAAGCGGTGATCCACCAGGAGCCGCCGCTCGCCAGTTTCATCCTGACCACCATCCTCAACCATACGACCTTGGAGGCCGCGGTCATTCATCGGGTCGCCGCGCGCCTCGATCATGCCACGCTCTCGGCCGATCTCATCGCGCAGACCTTCCACGAGGCGCTTGCGGCGGATCCCGCTATTGGTGAGGCTTTTCGGGCCGATCTCCTCGCTGTGGTTGACCGCGATCCGGCCTGCAACCGGCTCATCGAGCCGATGCTCTATTTCAAAGGGTTCCACGCCATCCAAACCCACCGGCTCGCCCATTGGCTGTGGAACGCGGGCCGGCAGGATTTTGCACTCTACCTGCAAAGCCGGTCCTCGGAGGTGTTCCAGACGGATATCAACCCGGCGGCGCGGATCGGCAAGGGCATCTTCCTCGACCATGCGACCGGCCTCGTGGTCGGCCAGACGAGCGTGATCGAGGACGACGTCTCCATCCTCCAGGATGTCACGCTTGGAGGAACGGGCAAGGAGAGGGGCGACCGTCACCCGAAGATTCGCCGTGGCGTCCTCATCGGGGCCGGGGCCAAGATCCTCGGCAATATCGAGGTTGGGCAGTGCGCGCGGGTTGCCGCGGGATCGGTCGTGCTTCAGCCGGTGCCGCGGAACACCACGGTCGCGGGAGTGCCCGCGCGAGTGGTCGGTACGGCGGGCTGCGCCGAGCCTGCACGCTCCATGGACCAGATCCTGAAGGAGATGGCGGGCGAATGATGTCAGGCCCTTGCCGCAGGCTCCCGGCCGTGGCAAGCGCCTCTTTCCCACACCGCTGACGAGGTATTGGCGTGGACAAGACGGAATTGGCCAAGGTCGAGCGCTACCTGCGCCGGACCTTCTCGAACCATTCGATTCGGGTCGTGGCACGGCCGAAGAAGACCGATTCTGCGGAGGTCTATATCGGCGAGGAGTTCATCGGCGTGCTCTTCCTGGATGACGAGGAAGGGGACCGTTCCTACAATTTCAGCATGGCTATTCTCGATACCGACCTCGACGAATAAGGCAGCCACGTTTACCTTAACCGTCGGATCTGCTTAACGTTCTGTTAAGATTGGGGCACGGTCACCGCGGGAGGTGACCTGCGGATGTCCGTCGATCCAGCAGCTTGGGAAGCGATCGAGGCGCTCGCCCTCGGCTTTGCCTTCGCCGGCATGATCGCGAGCGGGTTCGAGTGCGTGACCGCGCGGCGGGCGAGCTTTCACCTGCTCCAGACCGGCGGGCTCGCGGCTCTCGCCTCGATCCCGATCCTGGTGTTCTCAGCGCCCTTCATCATCATGCGCAACACCGTGCTCGGCCGCCGCTTCGAAGAGCGTCCGTTCCACTTCGTTATGCTGGCGACCATCCTCGCCTGTCTGTGGAGCCTGATGTCCGGCCGCCTTGTGCTTGACGCGGCGCAGGTGATCGTTGGCGCTTGACGGCCACGACCCCGTCACGCACTCCTCGGTGACGACCGACAGACACCGAGGACCGCATGCCCATCTATGCCCTTGACGACGTCGCGCCTGAGCTCCCGCCGGACGGGCGCTATTGGGTGGCGCCCGATGCCCATGTGATCGGGCGGGTCCGGCTCGGCGACGAGGTGAGCGTATGGTTCGGCTCTGTGCTGCGCGGGGACAACGAACTCATCGACGTGGGAGCCCGCAGCAACATTCAGGAAGGCTGCATGCTCCACACCGACATGGGCTATCCCATGACCATAGGGCCCGACTGCACCATCGGCCATCACGCCATCCTGCACGGCTGCACCATCGGGCCCAATGTGCTCATCGGCATGGGAGCCACGATCCTCAACGGTGCCCGCATCGGTGCGAACAGCCTCGTGGGCGCCAATGCCCTGGTCACGGAAGGCAAGGCGTTTCCCGAGAACTCCCTTATCGTCGGCGCGCCGGCGAAGGCCATTCGCACCCTGGACGAGGGGGCGGCCGAGCGCTTGCGCCTCACCGCGCTCCATTATGTCGAGAACTGGCGCCGTCACGCCAAGGGGCTGCGGCGCATCGCGTGAGGGCTGCACTGTATTTCCGGCGCGACAGAAGAAGGCGCCGCTTTCGCGGCAGCTTATCGCGCTTCCGTCCCGGACAGCCTTCCACTGCGCTTCGCTTCCTTGCAGGCTTCCCGGAAAGTGGCGGTGGTGGTTCTGGCGCGAACCTCCCGTCGGGGTTCAGGCGCCATTCCTTTCCACACCCTCCACCCCTTTCCCGAAGGCGTGGCGCGTCTGAAAGTCGGGGACGGAGGCGCAACAAGTCGCCGCGCAGCGGCACCGATCGATAGCGTCGGAGGCGGAGGCCCGACCGTTAACCAACCCGCTCGGATAGGCTGTCGCGTGTGTGAACGACGATCAGCGGTTCGCCGTGGCGGTGGGGGAAGTCACGCCGCCGAGCGACACCCAAGCGGTCGAGTCCTGACCTTCCCGCTTCACATAGACATATCCGGTCTGGTCCCAAGGCAAGACGGCGTTCGTCTTGTTGTCGAGGATGTAATCTCCGCGATCGGTCCGGATCATGAGCACCGCGTGGCCTTCATTCAGCTCGTCGATGACCACCGTCATGCGCATGGCCCGCCGCGGCACGCCCCTCTCGGCCAACAGCTTGCGCTTCAGGAGCTGATAGTCTTCGCAATCCCCTTGGCCGTCGTCGGGAAAATCCCACTTGTCGACGACGCCCCAGTGGGCCTTGTCGGTGGCCGGCTTGATTCGGGCGTTGACGCGCCGGTTCACGGACACGATCGTCCGCCAGAGCTCCGGCGTCATGGTCACCTTGGCGGGTTCGCTGGTGTCCACGGCACATTCCGCCGGGTTGCGGCGACAAAAATCCGTCCACGCCGCCACCGGTCGCGCGCCGCCGCCGCGTTCCGTCACATAGGACGCCGAGGGAATCGAGGCGACCGTCTGCGCCTGGGTTGCGCCGCCGAGAAGAAGGGTGACCCCCACGAGGCCGATCTTGGCGATTCGGGACGCTGTTCCGGGATGGAACGCCGCCGAAATTTGAGCAAAGCTCTCAAGCCGCCCGAAAAAAGCCCGCATGCCCCACCAACCAGTTAAGGTTCTTTTAACCAAACTGGCATGGTTGGACGCGCCGCTCAACCAGAAAAGTTGAAGAACGTTAACCGTCGAACTGCGACTTTTGTTCCATTCCGGAACGGAAGCGGAGGTAGGCGGAGCCCGCTGCCGCCCTGGTGACGGCTGGTCGAAGCGTTCTCACCTGAAACGGTGCGGGGCCAGCCTCGCGGCTGGCCCCGCTTACGAACCCGGTCGGGGACGGGGAGGGGTGGGGACGTGACCGGGGTTCGCAGTTCGCATCAGCGGTTCGCGGTGACGGTAGGCGAGGTGGCGCCGCCGAGGGACACCCAGCCGAGGCCATCCTGTCCCTCGCGTTTCACATAGACGTATCCCGTCTGGTGCCAGGGCAGCACTGCGTCCGTCTTGTTGTCGAGGATGAGATCGCCGCGGTCGGTGCGGATCATGAGCACGGCGTGGCCTTCCCCCTTCTCGTCGATGACGACGGTCATGCGCATCGCCCGGCGGGGCAGGCCATGCTCCACGAGCTGCTTGCGCTTCAGCAGCTGGTAGTCCTCGCAGTCGCCATGACCGTCCAGGGGAAAATCCCAGCGGTCCGGCGTGCCCCAATGTTCCTGGTCCACGAGGGCCTTGATCTTGGCGTTGACCGTGCGGTTCACGGTCGCGATGGTCTGCCAGAGGCGCGGTGTCAGCGCGATCGTGGCGGGTTCGAGCGGGTTGACCCCGCACTCCTCCCGATGACGCTGGCAAAACTCCACCCAGGCCGCCACCGGCCGTGCATCGCCCACCACGCTTGCGCCCGCCGTGGGGCTGGGAAGCGCGGCCACGCTTTGGGTCAAGGCCGGCTCGGCGCCGGCGATCATCGCCGTGGCGACCATGCAACCGATCAGCGCCGCCCTGAAGCCTCTGTTCTTGGTTCTTGTCTTGGTTCTTGCGTTCATGTCGCCCCTCTCCGTCCGTGAGGGGCAGCATGCCGGCGAGCCTTTCAGGGGCGCTCAATGCGATCGCGCCAATTTTAGCAATCGCAAATGGCTGGATTCACTGGGCAAAATCAAAGCAAACCATCGCTTGCGGGGCTGGGGCGAATCGCGGTCGCGGCTGCAAGCCTTTATTGACCCTGAGGAGCGTGCGCGCGGTCTGGCCGAGCGCGCGCCCCTTTTTGTCGGAGACCTCAGAGCGTCAGATTGTCGTCGAAGCGGTCGGGGGAGATCGGAAGCAGGAACTCGACGGCCATGCCGCCCTGGAAATGGCGCACGACCTTGGCCGGCGTACGTCCCAGGGTCACGCTTGCGCCGATCGGCAGCGGGTCGGCGATCGATATCGCCGCGCCCGAAATGGAGACGTCGATCAGGCGGGCCGTAAGAATGCGTCCGCTCTCGACTTTCATCTCGACCATGGGGTTGCGCGGCACGACGCGCTCGTGTCGCCGGTCCTCTGGCAGCCCGAGGGCGTGGCGGTTCGCGAGCCATGTCAGCTGCGAGGCGATCTTGTCGCGCTTGCGCAAGGTCGCCGAGATCGACATGGCGAAACCGTCGGGCAGATGGCGGGTGATCTCGCCCTCGATCCGGCCGATATGCTCCAGATACAGGATGACCCGCTCGCCCACCGCCCCCTTCACGGGCGCGATGAGGGCAACGCCTCCAGGGGACATGTCCGTGGTCTGGCAGGCGTATTCCCGCCGATCGGCCAGCATGTAGCGACCGAGCAGCGCGACAAAGACGCGCTGATGGCGGCGGCGCTCGGCTTCGAGCAACCGCGCCCGCGCGAGCGCCGCGTTCTGCGATAGCGTCATGTCGGGTCGTAGCAAATTTCGGGCACGAACGGCGGAAGCGTAACGTCGCGCCGTTAACGGTCGCTTATCCCATCGTGTGGCGTTCGGCTCTTCCGCCAGAATAAACGATGAAGCGCCGGCGCCTCTCGGCGGGCGAAATCGCCGCCCGGCTGACCTCGACATCGGCGCCGGAGGGAGGGCGCGAGAGGACGCGCAGGGTGGTCAGCGACAGGCGATGCAGGGGCTGGTGGCCGATCCAGAGAGGCACTTGCGCGGGGGAGAGCGCGCCGAGGATGCGCTCGTGCGGACGGCCGCGGTGCCGCAGGGGCAGGAGCAGCATCTCGAAGTCGACGGTGCTGCCAAGCTCAGTCGAGCCCACGACACCGGCGACGACGCCGACCGTCTCCTCGAGCACCGTATCGATGCACCTTTGCGCGTCCCCGATCTCGGCGACGTCCCAAAGCGAGGCAAAATCCTTGCCCTTGAGCTCGCGGGTAAAAAAGGCACAGATCCGAGTGCCGGCCAGGCGGAAATGGGCCGTACGGTCGGCCGTCAGCTCCAGGATGAACGCATCGGCGAGGCCATGCCGGATCTCGCCCGGTGCGATCTCGCCACGCTCCGGCGCTGCCCGTTCCCCGCGCAGGCTGTCCCAGTAGGAAAAGATCAGACGCGTGGTGGCGTGCTTCATCGCGTTCCTCGGCTCCGGCGTTGCCGCCGAACGATTGTTCATGGAACAGGACGGGACGCGGAGGACGGCGTCGCTGCCTGCCTGTTCGTCGGATGCATCGTGCAGGCGATATGCCGGAAAGGGAGAGGGCAGGGGCGTAAACCTTTGATTAAGGTTAACCGAAGCTTGCCATTGCCTGATCAGGCCCGCTTTGAGAGGTTGCACGGGCCTGAGTTGAACGGTTCTTCGTTGAGACCCGCGAGGAGCCGGCACTGTCGTACAGGGGGGTGACAAACCGGCGCCGCTATGGTCCAAGCGGCGCAAGACCGGCGCGAGGCCGGCATTTCCAAGATCTTCGGGAGAGCCGTGCGGCTCTCCCTTTTCTTTGGCGCGCTTGCCTCCGGGCCGCCAGTGGCCGATGAAGCCGCATGTCCCCACCGCAAGCCCTCGGCCCCGAGCCGATCTTCAATGTTCCGGGCGTCGTCATCGTCACCGTCGCCGGGCTCGTCGTCTTTCACGCTCTTCGCACCTTCGCGCTGTCGGATGTCGCCGACGTCGAACTCCTCTTCGGGATGGCCTTCATTCCGGCGCGCTGGTCGGTCCAGCTCGGCATTGCAGATCTCGAGGAGATCGTGCGGGAGGTCACCGCCGGGTTTTCCGGGCAGGAAGCGCAGGTGCGGCAGATCATTGCCGAGCATCTCGTCGGCGAAGGACGAGCCGCGACGTGGAGCGGGCTGAGCTACGCCCTTTTGCATGGCTCCTGGACCCACGTGCTCCTCAACGGCGTGTGGCTCGCCGCGTTTGGAAGCCCCGTCGCGCGGCGCTGCGGCACCGTCCGTTTCCTGGCGCTCGGGGCGATCTCGGCCTTCGGCGGCGCGCTCGCCCATTGGGCGCTGCATCCTCTGAGTGTGACGCCGATGATCGGTGCCTCGGCGGCTGTATCGGGCTGGATGGCGGCCGCGGCGCGTTTCGTATTTGCGCCGGCACGCTCACCAGGTTACGGGCCTCTCCTGGAGAGCCATGAACGGCCGCGGCAGACGCTCCGGGACCTGTGCCGAAACCGTCCGGCTGCGATGTTCGTGGCCATTTGGTTCGTCACGAATTTGGGCTTTGGGCTGGCCGCCGCGCCGCTTGCGATCTTGGATGCGTCCGTCGCCTGGGAGGCTCATATGGGCGGCTTTCTCGCAGGGCTCATGCTTTTTCCGTTCTTCGACCGTGAAAGGAACCCCGACGACGGGACCTTCGACCGAGCCTGAGGACTTGGAGCGTCGCGTGATTGAACGATGACGCCGTTCCGGCCTTCGCCCGTCGGGCCACCTTGCCATCCTGCACGGCGCTTCGCACAATCGGATTCGATGGTTCGCGGTGGAGAGGGATCGCCCTCCACGGCCGTGCTGCAGAATCTGGGAGGACAGGGATGAACGTCGAGCACATTCTCCGGGAGAAGGGCCGTGACGTCGCCACCATCGAGCCGGACCGGACGTTGCGTGACGCGGCGCGTCTCCTGACGGAGAGGCGAATCGGCGCCCTGGTCGTCACAAGTCCCGATCACAAGTCTCTAGGGATTCTCTCGGAACGGGACATCGTGCGGGCCGTAGCAAGAGAAGGGGCCGCCGCGCTCGACCATCGTATCTCGCAGCATATGACCGCGACGGTCGTGACCTGCACGAGCCGATCGGCCATCAACGAGCTGATGGAGATCATGACCGCCCGCAAATTCCGCCACGTGCCCGTCGTCGAAGACGGCCGGCTCTGCGGGATCGTGTCGATCGGCGACATCGTCAAGTACCGGCTGGCCGAGATCGAGGATGAGCAGCGGGCGCTGCGCGAGTACATCGCGACAGCCTGAGATCAGCTGACGCCGGCCACGTCCCGGATCAACTCCTGGATGTCGGGCAGCGCGCGCTCGGCCGCCTGACGGCCAAGCTCGATGCATTCCTCCGCCCGGTGGAACTCGAACAGGCCGATCTTCGACAGCTTCGGGGAAATCATTGCGTCCGGCGGGTCGCCGGCCAGCCGCGAGCGCGAGATGCGGTCCTGCGTGATGTTGAAGGCGTCGACCATCACGCTGGCGATGCCAGGGGCATCGGGATGCCTGCGACCGTTGTTGCGTCCTCGGGCGCTGCTGCTCAGGAACAGACCCCAACCGCGACGCTCTTCCGCTGGCTCGGGGGGAGTGCCTTCGTCGCGCTCCGCCGAGTGCGACTGAATGACGGTGCCGCGGATGCGGATGTCGCCGTTGAGATTGACGCAGATGACGAGATCGGCTCCGAGAGCGCGGGCTGTCGTAATAGGAATGGGGTTGACGATGGCGCCATCCATCAGCCAGCGGCCACCGAGCTTGACCGGGTCGAAGACGCCCGGAAGCGCATAGGAGGCCCGCAGCGCTTCGATGAGCGGCCCGCGGGTGATCCAGATCTCATGGCCGGTGCCGAGCTCGGTGGCAATCGCCGCAAATCGCATCGGTAGCTCCTCGATGCGGCGATCGAACAGGTCGCGCTCGAGGAGGCGCCTCAGGCGCTCGCCTGCGATCAGCCCCGAACCGCTGATGTGAAAATCAAGCAGGCCCATGACGCGTCGCTTGGTGAGCGAACGGCAGAAGGCTTCGAGCTCGTCGAGTTTGCCCGTCGCGTAGCAGCCGCCGACCACAGCGCCGATCGAGGAGCCGGCAATCACATCCGGCACGATCCCGGCCCGCTCCAAGACCCTCATCACGCCGATATGAGACCAGCCGCGCGCAGCGCCGCCGCCCAACGCCAATCCGATTCTGAGCTTGCTTCGGGGGTCTCGTTCCGTCACGCCCTGGCTCACGGCTACCCCGCCCCCTCCGCCGCCCAGTCCGAACGCGCGACGGGCGATCCCGTCCCACAGCATGGCCTCATGCCTCCAGCGCCGCCCCATCCTTCCACCCATCCAGTGAAAGGCTGATGAACAACGCAGAACTGTCTAGTTTGGATGCCCCAACGGCGGGAGCTCCGAAAGGAGGTCCGGGCGGAGGGACGACGGCCGAGCGCCCGCATCGACGCTACAGAGCCGTCCTAAGCGCAGCCCGGCTGGGCGACGATGCGGCGCGATCAACGATCCGGTAGAAGCAGGAGCGGCGGCCCGTGTGGCAGCAGCCGTCGTCGCCACCGACTCGAACCTTGAGGAGAAGCGCATCCTGGTCGCAGTCGACCCGCATCTCGACCACGGTCTGGACCTGGCCGCTTGTCGCCCCCTTGTGCCACAGCTCCTGCCGGGATCGGGACCAATACCAAGCCTCTCCGGTCTCGAGCGTCTTCGCGAGGGCGGCGTCGTTCATATGGGCGACCATCAGCACCTCCCCGTCCTTCGCATCGACGGTCACGCAGGTGATGAGTCCATCGGCGCCAAAGCGCGGGGCCAGAACGGATCCCTCCTCAAGCTCGGTCTTCGATCCGGCGAGGGGAAAAGGCAGGGCAGATTCAGCCATTGGAGGCATATGAGGTTGAGGATCGATGGCAGGTCGGGGCGAGGCCAGCTACGCTCGGTCGCAGGATCAGGAGCGGTGGCCGCGCACGAGGGTCAGGAAGCGGGCTTGTTCGGCAGGATCGTCCTTGAACACCCCCACGAACTGAAGGGTTACGGTCGAGGCGCCGGGCTTCTGCACGCCGCGGATGGTCATGCACAGGTGTTCCGCCTCCAGCATGACCGCGACGCCGCGGGGCTTGAGGGCGTCGTCCATAGCCTCGGCGATCTGGACCGTCAGCGCCTCCTGTGTCTGGAGACGACGCGCGAAGACATCGATGAGCCGGCCTAGCTTGGAGAGCCCCACGACCCCGCGGGAGGGGTAATACGCCAGGTGGGCCCGGCCGACGAAGGGCGCCATGTGGTGTTCGCAATGGGAGGCGAAGGGGATGTCGCGAACGAGGACGATGTCCCCATAGCCTTCCACGTCCTCGAACACCCGCTCAAGGACTTCGGCCGGGTTCTGGCCGTAGCCGGAGAACAGTTCCTCGAAGGACTTCACCACGCGCTGCGGCGTGTCGCGCAGGCCCTCGCGCGAGGGATCATCGCCCGCCCAGCGGATCAAGGTCCGGACGGCGGCTTCGGCTTCCTCCCGGGAGGGCCGCCCCCCGTTCGCCTCGGCGCGGCGGTCCGCCGATGCCGCCAGGGATGTGACGATTCCGTCCATCTGTTCTCCGCCTGTCCCGCCTTCCGGGTTGTTGAGGACGCCGGACGCCCCGCGCCCGGGTTGCAGTCATCGCACTTCTATCCTGTCCGCCGGTCCAGGGCGAATCGGGGCGGCTCGCCGCTGCCCGCGACATGACTATATTGGAGGCGTTATCCCGGGCTGCAACGCGCGACCGGACGAGGGCGATGCTGAACGAGATCTACAACAGGCGGATCCTGGAGCTTGCCGCCAACATCCCGCGGCTCGGCCGGCTGCCGGCGCCGCATGCGAGCGCCACCGCCCATTCCAAGCTGTGCGGTTCGACGGTGACCGTCGATCTGGTCCTTGACGGCGACGTGGTCACCGATTTTGCCCATGAGGTGAAGGCCTGCGCTCTTGGCCAGGCTTCGTCCTCTGTGATGGCGAGGAACATCATCGGCACGACGGCCGCGGAGCTGCGCCAGCTGCGGCAGGCGATGCGCCGGATGCTCAAGGAGAACGGCCCGCCCCCGGGAGGCAAATGGGCGGATCTGCAGGTGCTCGAGCCCGTGCGGGACTACAAGGCGCGTCATGCATCGACGCTGCTCACCTTCGATGCCGTCGTCGAGGCCCTGGACAAGATCGAAGCTGGACGGGCGGCGGCAGCGACAGTCTAAAGATGATGACCTCTCCTGTCTCTCGACATCCGATGCGCCGGCTCGTCCATTGGACGATCAGACTTTACCAGCTCACCCTGTCGAGCCTCATCGGACGCCAGTGCCGTCATTGGCCCTCATGCTCCGCCTACGCGGACGAGGCGATCCAGCGGCATGGGCTTTGGGCCGGCGGCTGGATGGGCTTCGCCCGCATCTGCCGCTGTGGCCCGTTTGGAACCTCCGGCATCGACCTTGTCCCCGAGACGTTGCCGGCCTCTTCGCGCTGGTATAAGCCCTGGACCTACGCTCGTTGGCGCGGCGTCCACTTGCCCCCGGCGATCGTCTGCGAGGCGGTCCAGGCTGACGAGGGCCGCTCTCCGCGCTGACTTGATCCCTGGCATCCCACGCTTACCCGCCCCGTTTGCGGGAGTGAGCAAGGAGTCTTCTGTATGATCACCCTGACATTCCCCGATGGCGCGAAGCGGCAATATCCTGCCGGCACCACCGGCCGCGCGGTCGTTGAAGGCATCGCCAAGTCGCTTGCGAAGCGCACGGTGGCGATGGCGCTCGACGGAAAGCTGACGGACCTCGATGAGGCCATCGCCCATGACGCACAGATCGAGTTCATCAGCCGGGACGATCCTCGCGCCCTGGAGCTGATCCGCCACGACTGCGCTCACGTCCTCGCAGAGGCGGTGCAGACCTTGTTTCCGGGCACCCAGGTGACCATCGGGCCGGTGATCGAGAACGGGTTCTATTACGACTTCGCCCGGAACGAGCCCTTCACGCCCGAGGACTTCCCAGCCATCGAGGCAAAGATGCGGGAGATCATCGCCCGCGACAAACCCTTTACGAAGGAGGTCTGGAGCCGGGAGAAAGCACGCCAGGTCTTCCGCGAGAAGGGCGAGCACTTCAAGGTCGAACTCGTCGATGCGATCCCCGAGGGCGAGGACGTCAAGATCTACTTCCAGGGCGACTGGTTCGATCTCTGCCGCGGCCCGCACATGACCTCCACCGGCAAGATCGGCAACGCCTTCAAGCTCATGAAGGTGGCCGGCGCCTATTGGCGGGGCGACGCCAGGAACCCGATGCTCACTCGCATCTATGGCACCGCCTGGGCGAGCGAGGCGGACCTCGACCGTTATCTCAAGCAGCTCGAGGAGGCGGAGAAACGCGACCATCGCCGGCTTGGCCGTGAGATGGACCTCTTCCACTTTCAGGAGGAGGGGCCCGGGGTCGTGTTCTGGCATCCGAAAGGGTGGACCCTCTTCCAGGAGCTCGTCTCCTACATGCGGCGCCGCATCAGGGGGGACTACCAGGAGGTGAACGCCCCCCAAATCCTCGACAAATCCCTTTGGGAGACGTCAGGCCACTGGGACTGGTATCGGGAGAACATGTTCGCGGCCCAGTCCGCTGGCGACGAGGCAGAGGACAAGCGCTGGTTCGCGCTCAAGCCTATGAACTGTCCCGGCCATGTGCAGATCTTCAAGCACGGCCTCAAGTCCTATCGCGATCTGCCGCTGAGACTTGCGGAATTCGGCATCGTGCACCGCTATGAACCATCGGGCGCCATGCACGGACTTCTGCGGGTGCGAGGCTTCACGCAGGACGATGCCCATATCTTTTGCACCGAAGAGCAGCTCGCCGACGAGTGCCTCAAGATCAACGACCTGATCCTCTCCACCTATGCCGATTTCGGCTTCGACGAGATCGTCGTGAAGCTCTCGACCCGGCCCGAGAAGCGGGTCGGCACCGACGCCATGTGGGACCACGCCGAGGACGTGATGATGCATGTCCTCAAGGAAATCGAGGCCCGGTCTGGCGGACGGATCAAGACGGCCATCAATCCAGGCGAGGGCGCCTTCTACGGTCCCAAGTTCGAATATGTTCTGCGCGACGCCATCGGGCGCGACTGGCAGTGCGGCACCACGCAGGTCGACTTCAACCTGCCTGAGCGCTTCGGTGCATTCTACATCGATCATGACGGCGCGAAGAAGACGCCGGTGATGGTGCATCGCGCCATCTGCGGTTCCATGGAGCGCTTTGCCGGTATCCTGATCGAGCATTACGCCGGCCACTTTCCGCTCTGGCTCGCCCCGCTCCAGGTGATGGTCTGCACGATCACCTCGGATGCGGACGACTACGCGCGGGAAGTCGCAGCAAAGGCTGGGCGCGCGGGGCTGCGCGTGGAGGCTGACCTGCGCAACGAGAAGATCACCTACAAGGTGCGGGAGCACTCGCTCGCCAAGGTCCCGGTCCTCCTGGTGCTCGGCAAGCGCGAGGCCGCCGAGCGCACCGTCAATATGCGCCGGCTCGGCAGTCAGGAGCAACGGTCGTTGCCTCTGACCGAGGCGCTCGAGCTGTTGCGGCGCGAGGCGGTCCCGCCAGACCTGAGAAAAACCATCGATCCATCGAATCATGGCGAGCCCGAGCGCCATCTGACGCTCGACGGCCATCATGTCGTCGCCAGCACGGTGGCGTAAGGAAACCGCGCGGCAATGGGCCTTGGACCATCGCCGGCGCCATGGCGCCTTGCCAAGCTCCTCAACGGCGAGCTGAAGGAATGTGCGGCCGGGTGATCCAGTCCAGCAGTCCCAAGCTCCTCGGCCTCGGGATCGTGGGCGGGCTGGCCGATCATGACACCCTCAGGTCCAACGTTCCGCCGCGCTTCAATGCCGCGCCCGGCCAGGACCTCTGGGTCATCCGCCGCCATCCGACCACGGGCGAGCACTCGCTCGATCTCCTTCGATGGGGATTGATACCGTCCTGGTGCAAGGACCGGCCTGCGCCGCCGCCGATCAACGCCAGGGCGGAGATGGTGGCGGCAAGACCGATGTTTCGCCACGCCTATGCCAAGCGTCGCTGCATTGTTCCGGTCGACGGCTTCTTCGAATGGGGGCCGGGACAAGGCGCCAGGACGAGGCAGCCTTACGCGGTTGCCATGAAGGAGGGGACTCCTTTCGGCCTCGGCGCGATCTGGGAGAACTGGAGAGATCCCGCATCGGGCGAATGGATCCGAACCTTCGCGGTGATCACGACGCCTGCAAACGGGCTCATCGCCGCCATCCATGAGCGGATGCCGCTGATCCTTGATCCTTCGGATTACGGACAATGGCTTGGCGACGAGCCCGATCCCCGCGACCTGTTGAGGCCCTTCCCCGTCGAGCCGATGACGCTCTGGCCCGTCTCTTTGCGGGTGAACTCCGTCAAGAATGACGATCCGCACCTCGCCGAGCCCCTGACGAGCGGATCGGCCGCGGGAAAGGGACCCGATGAGGGCTTTCCTTAACCGCCCTCGCGAGTGCCCTTTTTCCACCACTCTTGCCGTGTTAACCCCTGCCAGGAATGAGGAACCGCCGCCTCAGGCGGCCGATGCGGGGCCCAGCTTGACCATGAAGGCTCGCCTTGGAAGAGCCGCCGTCGTGCTAGCGACGCTCCTCGCCGGCCTGGCGCCGGCGGCGGCCGACAAGATCAAGAACCCGACTGCCGTGTTTTCCGGGCTCGACAAGATCACCGGGCGGATCATCTCGTTCGAGGTGGAAGTCGACGAGACGGTGCAGTTCGGAGCGCTGCAGCTGACTCCGCGGGTCTGCTACACCCGCCCTCCGACCGAAAGCCCGCAAACCACGACCTTCGTCGAAGTCGATGAGGTCACGCTCGACAACAAGTACCGGCGCATTTTCACAGGCTGGATGTTCGCCGCCAGCCCCGGGCTGCATGGCATCGAGCATCCGATCTACGACATCTGGCTGACCGACTGCAAAGGCGGGACCGAGGTGATTGTCGAGGCGAAGGAGCCTCGGGACGAGCCACCTCCGACCTCCCGCCGGGAAGAGCGCGAACGCCTGCGGCGTCAGACGGCCCAGCCGGGCCAGGCCGCTCCCTCGGAGCAGTTCACGGAGGGCGGCCGGCTCGATGTGGCGCCCCCGCGCGGCGTACCGGTACAGCCCCGTCAGGCGCCGAGCCGACGCTTCTTCCCCACCAACCCGTTGGGGGGACCCGATCCCGCGGGCAACAATCGTTGACGTCGTGAGATGTCGGCGCGCCGTCCCGTCAGGTTCGGGGCGCCTGGAGCGCGGCGAGGGCCTCTGCGCCGCTCACCGGACGATCGAGCGGCCAGGCGAGCCAGTCCGCTGACGCATCGAGCGCGTCGCGCAAGAGCCGCCTGTAGGCGTTCCGCGGAATCTCGATCACGCCGAAGCGGGCGAGATGTTCGGTAGCGAACTGGGTGTCGAGCAGGCGGAAGCCCCCGTGACGCAAACGGGCGACGAGGTGGACGAGGGCGACCTTGGAGGCATCCCGCTCCCGGTGGAACATGCTCTCCCCAAAGAAGGCGGCTCCGAGTCGCACGCCATAGAGGCCACCGACCAGCCGACCCGCCCGGTACGCCTCGACCGTATGACAGTGGCCAAGGTCGAAGAGCTGGCCGTAGAGGCGGCGGATCCGGGCATTGATCCAGGTCTTGTCGCGGCCGCTGCGCGGCTCGGCGCACGCTGCGATCACCGCATCGAAGTCGTGGTCAATCCGGATCTCGAAGACATCCGCCCGGACCGTGCGCGCGAGCCGCCGCGGTATGTGGAACCCGTCGAGAGGGAGGATGCCGCGTTCGCGCGGCTCAACCCAGAACAAGGATGGGTCGTCGGCGTCCTCCGCCATCGGGAAGATGCCCGCGGCGTAGGCCCTGAGCAGGATCTCAGGGGTGATCTCGACCCGTCCGCCGCCATGCATGGCGGAACTCTCCAGCCTTAAGCCTCGCTCCCAATTCCACCTGTCTTGAGGAAGTTTTCAAGCCAGTGGATGTCGTAAAGGCCGTTCTGGACATCCGGATTGCGCACCAGGGTGCGGAACAAGGGCAGCGTGGTATCGACGCCGTCGACGACGAATTCGTCAAGGGCCCGGCGCAGACGCATCAAGCACTCGTTGCGGGTGCGGCCGTGAACGATGAGCTTGCCGAGCAGCGAGTCGTAATAGGGCGGGATCGTGTAGCCCTGGTAGACGGCCGAATCCACTCGGACTCCAAGCCCGCCCGGGGGATGGAAATAGGTGATCGTGCCCGGGGAGGGGCGGAAGGTGGAGGGGTGCTCGGCATTGATCCGGCACTCGATGGCATGCCCCTCGATGACGACATCGCTCTGTTTCACCGACAAGGGCGAGCCCGCCGCGACGCGGATCTGCTCGTTCACGAGGTCGATGCCGGTGATCATTTCAGTTACCGGGTGCTCGACCTGGATGCGGGTGTTCATTTCGATGAAATAGAACTCGCCGTCCTCGTAGAGGAATTCGACGGTGCCAGCGCCCGCATAGCCGAGCTCCTGCATCGCCCGCGCCACGATGCCCCCGATGCGCTCGCGCATGGCGGCGTTGAGGGCGGGGGAGGGACCTTCCTCCCACACTTTCTGATGGCGTCGCTGCAAGGAGCAGTCGCGCTCGCCGAGATGGATGGCGCCGCCGGCGCCGTCGCCAAGCACCTGGATTTCAATGTGACGCGGCTTTTCGAGATATTTCTCGATGTACACCGCGTCGTCTCCGAAGGCGGCCTTGGCCTCGGCCTTGGCGGTGGCGATGGCGTGGGGAAGGTCATCCTCCGTCCGCGCCACCTTCATGCCGCGCCCACCGCCCCCTGCGGCCGCCTTGACGAGGACGGGATAGCCGATCTCGGCAGCGATGCGCTTCGCCTCCCGGTCGTCCGAGACGCCTCCTTCGGAGCCCGGCACGCAGGGGATGCCGAGGCGTTTCGCCGTTCGCTTCGCCTCGATCTTGTCGCCCATGATGCGGATGTGTTCCGCCTTGGGTCCGATGAAGGCGATGTGGTGGGAGGCGAGCACCTCAGCGAAGCGGGCGTTCTCGGAGAGAAAGCCATAGCCGGGATGGACGGCGTCGGCGCCGGTGATCTCGCATGCGGCGATCAGGGCCGGAATGTTGAGATAGCTGTCCTTGGCGGATGGCGGGCCGATGCACACGCTCTCGTCGGCAAGACGCACATGCATGGCATCCGCATCGGCGGTCGAGTGCACCGCGACCGTCGCGATGCCGAGCTCCTTGCAGGCCCGCAGGATCCGGAGGGCGATCTCGCCGCGGTTGGCAATGAGGATCTTGTCGAACATGAAGCGCCCGGCGCCCCTTACTCGATGATCAGGAGCGGCTCGCCGTACTCGACCGGCTGCCCGTCCTCGACGAAGATGGCCGTTACCGTGCCGGCGCGTGGAGCCACGATCTCATTGAACGTCTTCATCGCCTCCACGAGGAGGAGCTTGTCGCCGACCTCGACCCGCGAGCCGATCTCAACGAAGTTCTTCGCCTCGGGCGAGGGCTTGCGGTAAACGGTGCCGACCATGGGTGAAGGCACCATGCCGGGGTGAGAGGCCGCGGATTTCGCATTCGCCATTTCGGGGGCGGGGCTTGCGGCGATCGTCGAGGGCAGGGGCGCTGCGGAGGCTAGGGGGGCTGGCGGCGGAGCCGCCAGAGGCACCGTCACCGAGGCCGTGACCGTTCGCGCCACCCGTATGCGCAAGTCGCCCTTTTCCACTTCGATCTCCGTCAGATCGGTCTCGGCGATCAGGGTCGCGAGCTCGCGCACGAGATCGGGATCGAAGGGGCTCGCCTTAGCCATTCCTGCTACCTTTCCGCGGACACTCATGACAGTTCCAACGAGTCCGGCGCGGCGCCGCAGTGCGGCACCGGCCGGACCTCGGCCCGGCGAGGATGTGACGGCGACCTAGGACGAGAAACGCTCCGCGCGTCCAGGAGCCGGACGGGCCCCGTCCTCATAGTGAAAAGGCGGCCGCAACGGAAGGGGAGGAGTTCAGCACACGGCCTTTCCGCACTGGCGAACGCTCGAAACGGTCTGGCGCAGGGGCTCCGACCCGACCGCCCCGGAGATCACCTCGTTGCCGATGATGAAGGCCGGCGTCCCGGTCAGTCCGAGCCGATCCCCGAGCGCCACGTTCTCCTGCAGGACGGCGCGCACCTCGGGGCTGTCCACATCTTTCTGCAGCCTCGTCAGATCGACGCCCATCTCCTTGGCGACGGCGAGCGCCCGTTCGCCGTTGACGCGGCCGCGGGTCTCCATGAGCTTCACGTGATATTCGAACAGCTTTTCGCCCTTGAGCTGCTTGCCGACTGCAAGCGACACGCGGCTTGCCTCGACCGAATCCGGGCCGAGCACCGGAAAGTCCTTCAGCACGAGACGCATTTTCGGGTCGCTCTTCAGGAGGGACCGCATGTCGCCAAGGGCTTTCTTGCAGAAGCCGCAGTTGTAGTCGAAGAACTCGACCACCGTCACGTCTCCTGCGGGATTGCCGGCCACGATGTCGTGGGGTGACCGGAGCAGGGCATCCTTCGACTGGGCGAGGGCTGCCTCCTGGGCCACCTTCTGAGCCTCGCTTTGACGGCGTTCGAGCTCCGCCATGACGTCCTGCAGGATCTCCGGATTGCTCAGAAGGTACTCCCGGACGATCCGTTCGATGGCTTGGCGCTGCTGGTCGGTGAAGGCGGGCGCCTGGGCAGGCGCCGTCGCGGGTACGAGCCAGAGGGCGCCGAGGCATGCGGCTCCAAGGGCGACGCCAGCCAGGGCGCGTGGGAAATGCTTCATGTCTCAGTCCTCGCGATCGGCGTTTTATGCCGTCTCTAGCCTAATCCAATGGAGATGACCCGTCGTAAAGATCCGGTGCCGCTCCGTCAGGTCTTGCCGGGCGGCCGGGCGTTCATGATGTCTTCCGCCTTGAGGTAGCCCGGGGAGCCAGGGCGGAGCTTCTCCATCGCGCGGCTCGCCTGGGTGTGCGCCATCTTGTAATCGCCGGCGTTCAAATAGGCCTGTGCGGCTGCAAGTTCGGCCATGGCGATGTCGCCCTTGCGTCCATAGGCGGTGGCAAGGTGCTGGAAGGCATCGGCGGATTCCGGTTCACGCTGGGTGGCCCAGGTGAGTTCCCGAATCGCCTCATCGAGGAGCTTGGGATCGCCGGTCGCTAGAAGAGCGTGACCGAGCATGACCCGGATCGGGACGCCTTGCGGCGCGAGCGACGCGGCGCGACGGAGCGGACCGATAGCCTCGCGCGCACGGCCGCTTTCAAGCAGGGCCTGGCCCTTCAGCTCATGGAAATAGGCATTGCCCGGCTGTTCCTGGATGAGCCCGTCGATCGTCGTCAGGGCTTCGGAGAGGCGGCCGGTGCGGTAAGCCAAGACAGCCCGGGCGTAGCGGGCGGGGGCGGACGTGTCGCGCGAGGGGTAGCGCCGCATGACGGTGTCGGCACGCCCGACAAAGCCGAAGAGTTTGGCGCGCATGAGATCATGGCGCGCCTGCAGCGCAGGAGGGTCCTTGGCTTCGAAATGAGGGCTCTGCTTGGCGAGCGTCTCGAGCTGGGCGATGCGCTCGAGCGGCAGGGGATGGCTCATCAGGTAGGGATCGACCGCCGTTGAACGGAACAGGCCCGCATCCGCGAAGCGGCGGAAGGTCGTCAGCATGCCCTTCGGGGACTGGCCGGTGGCCTTGAGGTAGCGGACCGCCGCCTGGTCTGCGGCCTGCTCCTCCGAGCGCTGATAGGAGAGGAGGCTCCGCTTCACGAGCTCCTGGCCCCCGAGCATCACGCCCATGGCCCCCGTGCCGGTGTTGCCGATGGCGCCCCGCGACTGCGCCGCTCCGACCACCGCGCCGGCCCCAAGCAGCATGCCGGCCACCGAGAGGATCTGCGCCTTGGCCACCTCCTGACGCAGACGGGCGAGGTGGCCTCCGGCGATGTGACCTGTCTCATGCGCGAGGACCCCGATGATTTCGTTCGGGGTCTCCGCCTCCATCAGCGCTCCGACATTGATGAAGATCTTCTGCCCGTTGGCGACGAAGGCGTTGAAGGCCTGGTTGTTGAGAAGGATGATTTGAGTGGCCTTGGCATTGATGCCGGCCGCCCGGAAGATGGGCGTCGCGTAGTCGCGCAGAAGCTGCTCGGTCTCCGCATCACGCACGATCGGCAGTTTCGGGGTGTTCTCCGCGACGGCGACCTGGGGCAAGACCACCAGGGCGGCCCCCATTCCGATCCGGGCGATCTGCCGCAGCGATCGGCTCCCAAGAGAAAGCACCGGGGACAAAAAGGCGGACATGGCCTCTTGAGTTATCGAGGTTCGGGAAGAATGGTCAAATCGCCGGGCGCTTACGCTTGGCCGCCCTCGTCGCGCGCTTGAGCCGCCAGCGCCGAACCAATACGGATCGACCCGTGCCATCGATGACAGTCCCCCCGACAGATCCTGCCTTGCCCATCGCGCGCCGCATCGAGCGGGTGGCCCCGTTCCTGGCCATGGACGTATTGGCGGCGGCCGCGGCAAAAGAAAGGCGAGGGGACAGCGTGGTCCATATGGAGGTCGGCCAGCCCTCCGCCCCGGCTCCTCGCGCCGCCCGCGAGGCGGCCAAGAAGGTGCTGGAATCAGGATCCATCGGATATACGGAGGCGCTCGGCATCACGCCCCTGCGCGAGCGCATCACCCGCCACTATCGCGACACCTATGGGGTGACGATCACCCCCGAGCGGGTGATCGTCACCACCGGATCCTCGGCTGGGTTCGTGCTGACGTTCCTAAGCCTCTTCAACCCTGGCGAGCGGGTGGCGATCACAGCCCCAGGTTATCCCGCCTACCGCAATATCCTGGAAGCGCTCGATCTGGAGCCCGCGGCCATTCCGCTGATGAAGGACACGGGGTGGATCATGACGGCGGATGCGGTCGCGCGCCGCCACGCCCAAAATCGGCTTGCGGGCGTGCTCGCCATGAGCCCCGCCAATCCCTCCGGCACGATGATCCAGGCAGAGGCGCTGCGTGCTTTGAGCAAGACCTGCAAAGCATTGGGCCTCTGGCTCGTCTCGGACGAGATCTATCACGGCCTGACCTATGGAGCCGAGGCTTCGACAGCCCTTTCGTTCAATGACGAGGCGATCGTCATCAACTCCTTCTCGAAATATTACTGCATGACCGGCTGGCGCATAGGCTGGATGGTGGTGCCGGAACGGCTCGTGCGGCCCATCGAGCGCCTTGCCCAGAACCTTTACATCTCGCCGCCCTACCTCTCCCAGGTGGCGGCGCTTGCCGCCTTCGACGCCGTCGAGGAGCTCGAGGTGGTGAGGGCCGGCTATGCGCGGAACCGCGCCCTCCTTCTGGAGGAGCTGCCCCGATTGGGGCTGAGCGACATGCATCCGGTGGACGGGGCCTTCTACATCTATGCGGATGTTGCCCGCTTCACCAATGACTCCGTCGCCTTCTGCAAGCGGATGCTCGACGAAGCGGGCGTGGCCGCGACACCAGGCATGGACTTCGACCCGGTCGAAGGCGCGCATTACGTCCGCTTTTCCTTCGCCGGCTCGGAGGAGGAGTGCCGCGAGGCGGTGAGGCGCCTCGCGGCATGGCTGAAATAGAGAGGTCAGGCGGAGGAGGAGCCGCCGCTGAACGCTGCCTTGGCGCGCGACCACCAGCCGGCGCGCTTGGGACGGTCCGGATCGGGAGGCGTCAGCACGATCGCAACGGGCTCGGGTTCGGGTTCGGCCGGCTTTGACGGGACCTCGGCGGCGGCTGTCGCCATCGGCGCGTCGGTCGGCATGACGGCTTCCCTGGTCCCTGTATCGTCCACGAGGGCCGGTGCGGCCGATGACGAAGGTTCCACCTCCGGGGCGAGGGAGGTGTCGGTAGAGGGCTCCGTTAACGCGTGGGATGACGCAGCTTCCATGGCCGGAAGCGGTTCCGGCCCCTCCACGCCTTGCTCGTCGGTGGTGGCGTGGACAGAGCGCTCCGCCTCGCGGTCCTGCCAGCGGTCGCGGCCGCGTCGGCGGCGCCGGCCGCCGCGCTCCCGCCGCTCGGCCGGGGCGCTTGCGTCCTCCGGTTCGGCTGGGCCGGCATCCTCGAACCCGCCCTGCTCGCCCGCTTGCTGATCGTCCGCGACGCCGATCTCGGACCCAGCATGGTACTCCTCCCGTGCCTCGCCCCCGCGTCCGCGGCGACGCCGGCGACGGCGGCGGCGGCGACCGCCTTCCTCGTCCCGGCTTTCTTCGGGTTCCCCGAGGCGGCTTGCCTCCGCCTCATCGGACTCCTCGGCTGGCGCCTCCGGCTCCTCGAAATCCTCGGGAGGCGCAACGGCGTCGATCTGCACGCTCGTGATCGCCGGGCGGGGTTCCAGCCGAGTGACCGGATCAAGGCGATCGATCGCAAAGGCGGCTGCGCCGGTGAGCTGCTCGTCAGCCACGATGCTGATGTTCACGCCGAAGCGCTCTTCCAGCTCCCGCAGGTGGGAGCGCTTCTGATTGAGGATGTAGAAGGCGACCGCGGTGCGCGTGCGCACGGCGAGATTGTGCGTCGCGCTCTTGATCAGAGCTTCTTCGACGGAGCGCAGGATCTGAAGCGCCACGGAGGGCGTGGCGCGCACATGCCCGGACCCTCCGCAATGGGGGCACGGCACCGACGACGATTCCAGCACGCCCGTCCGAATGCGCTGGCGGGACATCTCCAGGAGTCCGAACGGAGAGATGCGGCCGACCTGGATGCGGGCGCGATCGTTCTTCAAGCACTCGTTGAGGCGCTTCTCGACGGCGCGGTTGTTCCGCTTCTCCTCCATGTCGATGAAGTCGATGACAATGAGGCCGGCGAGGTCGCGCAGGCGGAGCTGCCGGGCGATCTCCTCGGCCGCCTCGAGGTTCGTCTTCAGCGCCGTGTCCTCGATATTGTGCTCGCGCGTCGCCCGGCCCGAATTGACGTCGATCGACACGAGGGCTTCCGTCGGGTTGATGACGAGATAGCCACCCGACTTCAGCGTCACGTGGTTCGAGAACATGGCATCGAGCTGTTGCTCGACGCCGTATCGGGCAAAGAGCGGCTGCGGGTCTCGGTAGGGCTTCACCACCTTCGCATGGCTCGGCATGAGCATGCGCATGAATTCCTTGGCTTCCCGGTAGGCGTCGTCCCCGGCCACAAGGATTTCATCGATGTCCTTGTTGTAGAGATCGCGGATGGCCCGCTTGATCAGGGAGCCCTCCTCATAGACGAGGGCCGGCGCCGTCGACCGAAGGGTGAGCTCGCGCACGCTCTCCCAGAGGCGCATCAGGTACTCGAAGTCGCGCTTGATCTCCTGGCGGGTGCGCGAAGCGCCGGCGGTGCGCAGAATAACGCCCATTCCTTCCGGCACCTCGAGCTCCTGGGCGATTTCCTTGAGGCGCTTCCGATCGGCGGCGTTGGTGATCTTGCGCGAGATGCCGCCGCCGCGCCCGGTGTTCGGCATCAGCACCGAATAGCGGCCGGCGAGGGAGAGATAGGTGGTGAGCGCCGCGCCCTTGTTGCCGCGCTCCTCCTTGACCACCTGGACCAGCATGATTTGCCGGCGCTTGATGACTTCCTGGATTTTGTACTGCCGTCGCAAAGGCCGGCGCCGCTCGGGCAATTCCTCGAGGGCATCGCCTCGCCCGCCGACTTGCTCGATCGGCTGCTCCGTCTCGTCGTCGAGGTCCTCGCCGGGCTGGTCGCCCGGATCTTCCACCTCAACCGGGCTCACCTGGCCCTCGAAAGCCGAGCGTGGCGCGGTCGTTTCGTCGTCGCTGCCTTCTTCCGCTGTGGACGCCTCCAGCTCCTGAGGAGCAAGATCGTCGTCGGCCGTCGTCGCGTTCGGCGACACGCCCTCGCGCGACACCTGTGAGGAGGCATTCCACTCGCCCGCCGGGAGCTCGCCGCCCGTCCCTTCGGCTTCTGACCCGATGGACGGGGCTTCGGCGCCGCCGTCCGACCCTGCGGCCTCGGCCGTTGACAGCGCCGCATTCGGAAGGTCGGCCGCGGGCTCGGCTTCGACCTCAGCCGGGCTCATTTCGCCGTCGAGGCGAGGTTCGGCATCGCCCGATTGAACCTCGGCGAGGGGCGTAGCCAGCTCGGAGGAAAGGTCGGCTCGCTGCCCCTCTTCGGAGGCCTCGCCGGCCAGCCGCTCGCTCCTGACGGCCTCGCCCGACCGCGCGGCCTCTTTTGCTGCGCTGCGCCGGCGCGCCTCCTCGCGGCGCCGCTCCTCTTCGCGCTCTTCCTCCCGCTCGGCGCGGGCTTCCTCCTCCAGCAGCGCCTGCCGGTCGGCGACGGGGATCTGATAATAATCGGGGTGGATCTCGCTGAACGCCAGGAAGCCATGGCGGTTGCCGCCATATTCCACGAAAGCGGCCTGGAGCGAGGGCTCCACCCGGGTCACTTTGGCGAGGTAGATGTTGCCGCGAAGCTGCTTGCGGCTAGCGGACTCGAAGTCGAACTCCTCGACCCTCTGGCCGCGGACCACCACTACCCGCGTCTCTTCCGGGTGGGTGGCATCGATAAGCATTTTGTTTGCCATGACGAACTCTCGACATGGCGGCCGTCGCAGCTCCCTCTCGCCAGTCGCCCGACGAGGGCTCGAGGCGTGACACGTGGCGCCGTCTCCAGGCGGGAGGCGGCAGGGTCTCAATGGGGAAAGCGTTGGCCGCCGTCGCGCACCGCGAACGGGCGCGCTTGGGGTTGACCTTGATCGCAGATCGAAGGGTGCCTGAGCGGGCGCGGAACGCACGCCGGTCGGCTGGCGCATTCACGAGTATCATCTCCGATCTCGCTTCTGCGCCCATCAATCTACGACCTTCCGAAATCGATGTGCCGGCTGACCGGCCACCGTCAAAACCGGCGACGAAACGCCGCCTGAACAGATGCCGTCCAGGAGATTGCCGGGTGGTGCACGGGGTCCGTCAGGTCCGGCCGGATGGGCCGCTCCCGGGACCGCCGGCGGATTCGGTGATGCCGGACGGGATCGCGATCATTACAGACCGATTGCGGTCTTTGACAAGATGGGAACTTTGTTGCGAAAATGCAACACTCGCCTCGATTGTATCCGAGGCAGGTGAAGGTTCGTTAACCACGCCACGCTACCGCTGAGAGCGGTCCGGGTGCGATAACGAGTATGAACCCCACGCCTCTCACACGGCTCGTCCTGGCATGGGTGGTGCTCGCTCTTACGGTCGGAAGCGCCGGTGCGACGCCTCAACCTGTGCCGCTCCGCATACCGGTTGCCATCGCCGCCGAGGCCAGAACGGAAGCGAGCAAGACCCGCCTCACCATAACCCTGTCGCAGGAGGTTGAGGCGCAGGGGTTCCTGATGGAGCGTCCGGACCGGGTGGTGATCGAGCTGCCCGAGATCAACTTTCAGCTGCCCCCACAGGCCGGCATCCGCCGGGACGGCCTGATCGCCTCCTTCCGCTACGGGTTGTATGCGCCCGACCGCTCGCGGATCGTCATTGATCTCACCCAGCCGGCCCTGATCTCCCGGCTCGACGTCACCACCCGCCCCTCTGATGGCGCGGCGCTGATGACGATCGAGCTCGTCCGCACGGATCGGGAGAGCTTCCGACAAGCGGTGAGGCCTCCTGACCCTCCCAGCACCGGGTCGATCTCCTCCTCTGCGGCGCCGGGCCCGGCCGATCCCCGGCCCCTCATCGTCCTCGATGCCGGGCACGGCGGCATCGATCCCGGCGCGCTCGCCTCGACCGGCGTGTTCGAGAAGGACATCGTCATCGCCTTCGCCCATCGTCTGCGCGAGCGCCTACTGGCCGACGGCAACTACCGTGTGCTGTTGACCCGCGAGGGCGACGTGTTCGTTTCGCTTGACGAGCGGGTGCGGATGGCGCGGGCCGCCCGGGCCGACCTCTTCATCTCGATCCATGCCGATTCGATCTCGTCGGCGCCCCACGTTCGGGGCGGCACCGTTTATACGGGCGCAGAACGGGCGACCGACGCCGAATCCGCCAATCTCGCGGACCGCGAGAACCAGGCGGACGCGGTGGCCGGGCACGACAGCCGAGGCGGGTCGAATGAGGTTGCCGACATCCTTCATGAGCTCATGCTCCGGGAGACGCGGGGGTTCTCCCATCGCTTCGCGAAAAAGCTGCTCGGCCAGCTCGGCCCGGTCATGCCCCTGAGCAAGAAACCCCATCGCGAAGCGGGTTTCCGCGTGCTTCGCGCCCCTGACGTGCCGTCGGTGTTGGTGGAGCTTGGCTATTTGTCTAGCCGCAAAGACATCGACCTGCTGACGTCGGATGCTTGGCGCGACCGCACCGCAGCCGCTATGACGGCGGCCATCAACCAGTTCTTCGGTGCCCGCGTTGCGGGGCAGCGTCTCGCCCCAGTTTCACCATAGATCGCGTGTCGAAGTGTCGTAGCAGGCGGCCGGGCGCTCGTGGTAGGTTAGAAACGGCCCGCGAGCCGGCGTTGGTTCACGGCTCGCACGCGTTCGGACCACGCCGCCGACCAGGCGCGAGAAGAACGAATCAGGACATGGAATGCGGATCATCCTTCGTTTCTTCGGGTTTCTGTTCAGCGTCGGCGCGATCGTCGTCCTGATCGGAGCCGTCATTGGCGCTTACGCCTATTGGCAGTTCTCGAAGGATCTTCCCGACCACGCCCAGCTTGCCAATTACGAGCCGCCGGTCATGACCCGCGTCCATGCGGGCGACGGTAGCCTGCTGGCCGAGTACGCGCGCGAACGGCGTCTTTACATTCCCATCCAGGCGGTTCCAAAGCAGGTCATCGCCGCCTTCCTCTCGGCCGAGGACAAGAATTTCTATCGGCACTCGGGCGTCGACCCCGAGGGTCTGATCCGCGCTGTCCTGACCAACTTCCGCTCTGCCGGCCGGCGTCAGCAGGGTGCCTCGACCATCACCCAGCAGGTCGCCAAGAACTTCCTTGTGGGCAGCGAACGCAGTTACGAGCGCAAAATCCGCGAGGCACTCATCGCCTTTCGGATCGAAGCGACTTATTCGAAAGATCGTATCCTGGAACTCTATCTGAATGAGATCTTTCTTGGTGCGCTGACGCCCGGGCGTCTTTCCCATGGGATCGCCGCCGCGGCCCTCGACTACTTCAACAAATCGGTCCATGAGCTGACGCTGGCTGAGGCGGCCTATCTCGCTGCTCTGCCCAAGGCGCCCAACAATTACCATCCCTTCCGGCACCGGCAGGCGGCGATCGAGCGCCGCAACTGGGTTCTCGATCGCATGGCCGACAACGGCTATGTCACCCGCGAGGAGGCAGAAAAGGCGAAGAAGGAGCCCCTGAACGTCAGCCCCCGCGTAGTGTCGCCGAACACCATCGCTTCGGGCTACTTTGCCGAGGAGGTGCGCCGGGAGATCGCCGAACGTTACGGCGAGAAGAAGCTGTACGAAGGCGGCCTGTCCGTCCGCACCACGCTTGATCCCAAGATGCAGGCCATGGCCCGCAAGGCGCTGGTCGACGGGCTGGTGCGGTACGATGAGGCCCATGGCTGGCGGGGCGCCCAGCAAAAGCTCGACCTTGCCGGCCGCGAATGGGGGCTGGCGCTGGCCGAGGTGCCGGCCCTGGGGGACGTGCAACCCTGGCGTTTGGCCGTTGTGCTGGAGGTCAGCGCAAGCCAGGCACGGATCGGGCTGCAGCCCCGCCGCGAGAGTTCGGGCCAAGTCTCGCCCCAGCGCGAGCTGGGCGTGATCACGGCGGACGGGGTGAAGTGGACGCGTCGGCCCATCGCCCAGGTCTTGAGCGCGGGCGACGTCGTCTATGTCGAGCCGATGGACGACAAGCCCGGTCAGTTCCGGCTACGCCAGATTCCGGAGATTTCCGGGGCCATGGTCGTTCTCGACCCGCATACCGGCCGCGTTTACGCCATGGTCGGCGGCTTCTCCTTCGATCAGAGCGAGTTCAACCGGGCGACCCAGGCCATGCGACAGCCCGGCTCGTCCTTCAAGCCTTTCGTCTACGCGGCCGCGCTCGATAACGGCTACACGCCGTCGAGCATCATCATGGACGCGCCGATCACGATCGATATCCCGGGCCAGGAACCCTGGACGCCGTCCAACTATGACGGCAAGCCGACGGGCCCGCGGACCCTGCGGCAGGGCATCGAGCAATCGAAGAATTTGATGACGGTGCGTCTCGCCAAGGACCTCGGCATGCCGCTCATCGCGGAGTACGCGCGACGGTTCGGAATCTACGATGACCTCCTGCCGGTCCTGCCCATGTCGCTCGGCGCTGGCGAAACGACGGTGCTGCGGCTGACCACGGCCTACGCCATGCTCGCCAATGGCGGTCGCCGCATCAAGCCGACCCTCATCGACCGCATTCAGGACCGCACCGGCAAGACGATCTACCGTCACGACGAAAGGCTGTGCATCGGCTGCGAGGCCGACAAGTGGACCGGCCAGGACGAGCCGCGCCTTGTGGACAAGCGCGAGCAGGTGCTCGATCCGCTCACGGCCTATCAGATGGTCTCGATCCTGGAAGGCGCGGTCCAGCGCGGCACCGGCACGGCCCTCAAGGTCTTGAACAAGCCGTTTGCGGGCAAGACCGGGACCACGAACGACGCCAAGGACGTCTGGTTCATCGGCTTTTCGCCCGACCTCGTCGCCGGCGTGTATCTCGGCTACGACAAGCCGCAATCCCTTGGGGGAAGGGCGACCGGCGGGCAGTTCTCGGCTCCCATCGTGCGAGACTTCATGCTGATGGCCCTGAAGGATAAGCCGCCGACCCCGTTCCGCGTGCCGCCCGGCATCAAGCTTATCCGCGTAGTGCATAGCACCGGCCAGCGCGCCGGTTCCGGCGAAGGCGCCGGCACGATCCTCGAGGCCTTCAAGCCTGGAACGGGACCGTCTGACGGCTACGCGGTCATGGGCTACGGAGGTGGAGTCTCGGCCGAGGCGGAGCGCGCCGTCGGAGCGGGAACGGGCGGTCTCTACTGAAAGCACCCGACGGGGCCGCCGCCGCAGCCCGTTTACATGGCTGTCCATCCCCACTATGTCAGCGCTCCGAAGAGAAGCGTTGCTTCAAGCACGACGCCACAGAGCCCATGCGAGCTGAAATCGAACACCGCCTGCAAGCCGCCAAGCAGTCCATCGGACTGCTGAGGAGGCATCTTTGACTGGCATGTCGCGGAACGACGCCTGGCTGAGCTGAACGCGCGCGCGGAAGACCCGCAGCTCTGGAACGACGCCGAGGCGGCGCAGAAGATCATGCGCGAGCGCACCGCGCTCGAGGATCAGATCTCGGCGATCAAGCGCCTCGAGCAAGAGCTTGAGGACGCGGTGACGCTGATCGAACTCGGAGAGGCCGAGGGCGACGAGGCCAGCATCGTCGAGGGTGAAGAGACGATCCGCAAGGTGGAGGCCGAGGCGACGCGCCGCCAGGTGGAAACCCTGCTGTCAGGCGAGGCTGACGCCAACGATACCTATCTTGAAATCCACTCCGGGGCAGGCGGCACGGAGAGCCAGGATTGGGCCCAGATGCTCCAGCGGATGTATGCCCGCTGGGCGGAGAAGCGTGGCTATAAGGTCGAGGTCATCGACTGGACCGACGGTGAGGAGGCGGGCATCAAAAGCGCCACGCTCCTCATCAAGGGGCACAATGCCTATGGCTGGCTGAAGACGGAATCTGGCGTGCACCGGCTGGTGCGCATCTCGCCGTTCGATTCCAACGCTCGGCGGCACACGAGCTTCGCCTCGGTGTGGGTGTACCCGGTCGTGGATGATCGTATCGACATCGAGATCAGGGAGTCGGACTGTCGGATCGACACCTACCGCTCCTCTGGCGCCGGCGGCCAGCACGTGAACACCACGGACTCGGCCGTGCGTATCACGCACATTCCGACCGGCATCGTGGTTGCCTGCCAACAGGAGCGTTCGCAGCACAAGAACCGCGCGACCGCCTGGAACATGCTGAAGGCGCGCCTATACGAGCTCGAGCTGAAGAAGCGCGAGGAGAAGGCGAACGCGGAAGCGGCCGCCAAGACCGACATCGGATGGGGGCACCAGATCCGCTCCTATGTGCTCCAACCCTATCAGCTCGTGAAGGACCTGCGCACGGGTGTGCAGTCGACGAGCCCGTCCGACGTCCTTGACGGGGATCTCGATCCCTTCATGGAAGCGGCCCTTGCCCAGCGAGTCTATGGCGGCACGGCGGCCGTGGAGGATGTCGACTGAAGCCGAGCCTGCGCGAGGCGGGCGCCTGCTCGGAGAAAGCGCTGCGGATCGACCGCGGCACCCTCGATCCTTGTCTCATAGTGGAGATGGGCGCCCGTGGAGCGTCCGGTCGAGCCGACCCGGCCGATCGGCGTACCGGCGGCGACTGACTGGCCGAGCGTAACGCCGATCGATGACAGATGGGCATAGCGCGTCGTCACGCCATTGCCGTGATCGATCTCGACCATGTTGCCATAACCCCCGGCATACTCGGCGGTCGTGACCCGGCCCGGTCCCGCAGCCCTGACCACGGCACCAGGCTCGGCGCGGAAGTCGATCCCGGTGTGCATGGCCGGCATTCGCGTGAACGGATCGATCCGCATCCCATAGCCGCTGGTCAGCTCCGGCTCGCCAGCGGTCGGCTGCGCCAGAGGGAGGGCGGCGGTCGTACGTCGAAGCCGGTCGAGGGTGAGGAGGCTGGTCTGCGCTGCGTCCAGCAATGCCTTGAACGGATCCGCTGCGCCCTCCGCGGTGAGGGGTACGAACGGGCCGCCGACGCCAGACTTCGCCGGCATCGCCCCGGCCGGATCGACCTCGACGCCGACCTCGGCGATCGCGCGCTGCAAAGCCTCGACTTGAGCTTGGGATCGGCGGAGCACGCGCTGCACCAGCTGAAGCTGGGCCGTTTCGCTCGCCCGCAGGGAGGACTCCAGTGCCGCGATCTGCGACTCCGGCGCACGCATCGATTCGCGGCGCGGCGCAGACCGGCCGTCCGGCGGCGGCCCACCCGGCGAGTCTCGGCGCAACTCGAAGGTCTCGGGCAGGGGCGTCGGCTTCGCGCGAGATCCTGGCTGAGCATCGGCGAGGCTCGTCCCCTCCGTCAGGGAGGCGAGGGGCTTGAGAGACGCGTCCGCGCCTGACGCCGCCCCTGTTCCGGACTGGCCGACGAGGTTGGCGATGAGCGAATGGCGCTCCTCGAGCTGCGCCTGCCGGGCGGCGAGTTCGCTCACCCGGGCGTGAAGGCCGCTCTGTTCGACAAGTCGCTGACTGGCCAGGCGGTCAAGGGATGCGCGCAATGCCGCGATCCGTTGCTCGTAATCGAGCTGGCGCGCATTCTCCCTTGCGATGAAATGGGCGGCGAGAAGATCGCTGTTGAGGACGGCCCAGGTCGCTACGGCGGCCCAGGTCGCGAGCAGCCCGAGCGAAACTCCGAGCGTCAGCGCCGTTCCCTTGCGGATGAACAACAGGTTCGCAGCGGTTTCGGGCTCCGGGCGAAGCGCCGTCCGTCGAGCGAGGCGAGAAGGGGCGGTCATGAGCATCGGTTCCGGAGAGCCGATCCCATGACACTTCATTAAGGTTAAGGAACCGAAAAGCCGGCAACGCCAAGGAATTCCACCGCCCGGCCCACGGCAACGATCCTCCCGCTACAGGGACCGAGCTGCTTCCAGCACCTCCTGGGCATGCCCCGGGACGCGGACCTTGCGCCACAGCCGCGCCAACCTGCCGTCCTGGTCGAGGAGGAGCGTCGTCCGCTCGGCTCCCATGAAGCGGCGGCCATACATGCTCTTCTCGACCCACACTCCCCATGCCCGTAGAACCCGCGTCTCTTCGTCGGAGGCGAGGGTCAGCGCCAAGCCATGCTTCTCCTTGAACTTGAAGTGCTTGGCGAGAGGATCCGGCGAGATGCCGATCACGGTCGTCCCCGCCGCTTCGAACTCAGGCAGGAGAGCGTTGAAATCGAGGGCTTCCCGCGTACAGGACTGCGTGTCGTCTTTGGGATAGATGAACAAGACCACCTTTCGCCCTCTCAGGGCGGCCAGGTCGAGGGGTTCACCCTTCGTTGAGGGTAGCGTGAGCGCGGGCGGTCGCGTCCCCAGCTGCAGCGACATACTGCCTTCCTTTCGGCGGATTTTCAGGCCTTTACGGCGCGGGTGGTGAGCTCCCGAATTTGACTCCCTCGGACGCGGGCAAGCGGCTAGACTTCTGCCGACGCGCCCGGCCTTTGGCTTTCGCTTTCCGGATTTTCTGGCGTCGGAATGAAGGATCTTCGTAACACTGCGCTTCGGCGGCGGCGAGCCCGCGCCCGCGCGTGGGAGATCCTGCGCAGCACGCTCTACATCAAGCTGGGGATGGCCCTCGCGTTGGGCTTCGCCGTGGGCCTCCTCATCCTGCGTCTGAGCGCCGGTCCGTTGAGCTTTGCCGGGCTGTCGGAGCGCGTCGCCTGGGCGATCGCCTCACGGATTGGGCCGGGCTGGGAGGTGACCCTTCGAACTTCCGCCCTGCAGCTGGAGGATGGCTCGCTCGCGCTGAGGACCTCGGGACTCGACATCCGGAACCCGGATGGAGTTGTGGTGGTGCGCGCGCCCGAGGCCATCATCAGCGTCGAGACGTTTGGTCTCCTCCGCGGCAGCCTGCAACCGCGCCTCATTGAGTTCAGGGATCTTGAGGTACGGGCCGCCATGAACGCCGATGGCAGCCTTTCCTTCGTGGCGGCCGACGGCAGCGAGCCGCAGGCGGTGACAGTCCCGCCGGAGCTCAATGGCGCGAGCCCGCCCGATGTGGTTCCCTCAGCACCCCGGGAGGCCTCCCACGTCTCGGCGGCCCTTGCCTCGCTTTTTGATCTCATCCTGGAGCCACGCGGCATCGTCGGTGCTCTCGACAGAGCGCGGGTTTCGAACGCACGCTTCACACTGGTCGGCTCCGATCGGCGGCCGCTCGCGACCTTCGAGGACGTGAACGCCAGCTTCGAGCGAACCGCGGCTGATGGTCGTCGCTTTGCGCTCAAGCTGGACGGGCCGCGAGGACCGTGGCGGCTGCATGGTGAATTGAGCGCCAGGGGCGAGGAGCGCTCGGGGATCATCACGGCGACGGAAGTGCCTGCCGACGACTGGCTGCTCTTCTCCGCCGGAAGGGCGATCGGTTCGGCGGATCTGAGGCTCTCGGGCGAGATACGTGCGACGCTGGCGGGAGGTCGGGTGGCCGAGCTCGAAGCGCACCTGAGCACCGGCGGCGGCGTGATCAGGATCAATGACGAGGACATGCCGGCCATCGTCGTCGAGGCGGCGGCCATCCGGGGGAGGTGGGACGAGTCCCGTCGCCTGTTCAACCTTGAGGACGTGGCCTTCCGGGCCGGCGAAACCGATCTGCGGTTGCGGGGTGAGTTCGCTCTCGGCGACGGGCCGGGCTGGCGGCTTCGCCTCGAAGGGCAGGATGCTCGTCTCTCGGGGACCGAGCCAGGGGATCAGCCTATCGTGATCCAGAAGGTTGAGGCCGCCGCCTCCGGCGGAGCAGACCACGCCGCGCTGGAGCGCCTGATTCTGCAGGGCCCTGGGCTCGATGTCTCGTTGAGCGCAGCCTTCGGCGCGCCAACCGATCCCAAGGCGTTGCAGGTCAAGGGCCAGGTTCGGCGCACCGCGGTCCGAACGGCGTTGCGCCTATGGCCGAACCCGGTCGTGCCGAAGGTCCGCCGCTATCTTGTACCCCACCTGCGCGCAGGCGTGATCGATGCCCTTGATCTCGCGATCGCGATGAGCGGGGACGATCTCGCCAAGGCGAATGCCGACGGCCCCCTTCCGGAGCATGCAGTGAACGTCACGTTCACCATCATTGAGGGTGAACTTGCTGTTGCCGACGGTCTACCGCCGCTCTCCTCCCTCAAAGTGTCCGGAACGGTCACGGGCACGGCGGCGAGGGTGCACACATCCTCGGGTCAGGTCCGGACCCCCGACGGGCGAGCGCTGGCGGTGTCGGAGGGCCGGTTCACGGTCGCGGATATCTGGGCCGATGGCACCCTTGCCCGGATCGGCCTGAAGCTCGACGGCGGTGCCGATGCCCTGGGCGCGCTCTTGCAAACGCCCCTCCTCAAGCGGGTGGCGAGCCTCGACTTCGATCCCGCGGCCTTGAAGGGGAGGGCCGAACTTCGGATCGGATTGGATCTTCTCCTCGACGACGTGCCGATGTTCGAGGATCTGCCCCTCACCATCGCAGGCGCCATCAATGGCCTGAGCATCGACAAGGTCTTCGGCAAGGAGCGGCTCGAAAATGCCAGCCTGACCGTATCGTTCGAGCAGGGCCATCTGGCAATCCGCGGGGAAGGCCGCCTCTGGGGCGTGCCGGCCTCGATCGATGTCCGCCAGCCTAAGGCAGGCCCGGGCGAAGCGCTCGTGCTCTTCACTCTGGACGAGCCGGCGCGGGTCCGCAAAGGCATGTCCTTCGGTTCTCAGCTTTCCGGCCCCGTGGCGGTGCGTGTCACTTTGCCCCTTGGGAAAGAACCGAAAGGCACCCGGGTCGAGGCGGACCTGACGAGGGCGCAGATCGACCACCTGGTCCCGGGTTGGACCAAGGCCCCCGGCCGGCCGGGCAAGCTCTCCTTCGTTCTCCAGGATGGAAGTACCGAGCTTCGCGACTTCGCTGTCGACAGCGGCCCGGTCCACATGAACGGCACGCTCGTCCTGTCGCCCGACGGCCAGCTCGACAAAGTCGACCTCGGCTCATTCAGGCTCTCGCAGGGCGACGACATGCGCCTGCAGCTCGAGCGCCAGGGCGGCGTTTATCGGGTGTCGGTCCGGGGCCAGGTCACGGATGCCCGGCCCTTCATCCGGAAAGTCACCACCCCCACCGGCAGCGCAGGAGCGAAGGACAGGGACGGCCGAGACGTCGAGCTCGACTTCCAGACGAGCATCCTTTCGGGGTTCAACGACGAGGCTCTGACCCAGGTGTCGCTGAAGGCGTCCTGGCGGGGCCAGGATCTCAAGCAGCTGCAGTTCAGCGGCCGGCTGCGCTCAGCCGTCGTCTCTGGCCAGCTTGCGCGCTTCGATCGTGGGACGCCCGTCCTCGTCGTCGAGTCCGCCGATGCCGGAGGGACGCTCCGCTTTCTCGACCTCTATCGGCGAATGCAGGGCGGCCAGATGGGATTTCAGATCACCCTGGGAGAGGGGCCACAACGGGGCGTCCTCAACGTCCACTCCTTCAGCCTGCGCGACGAGCCGGCTCTGAAACGAATCGCGGCCCAGGCTCCACAGACCGCAATGGCCGAGGATCGGGCCATGGCCCCGCCACCCCTCCGGCTCGATAGCCAGGAAGTGCAGTTTACGCGCCTGCGCGCCGAGTTCGGCCGCACCGGGAATCGGATCGAGATCCGCGACGCGGCGATCTGGGGGCCGCAGGTGGGCTTCAAGCTGACCGGATGGATCGACTATGGCCGCGACCAGGTCGACGTCGCGGGCACCTTCGTGCCTGCCTATGGTCTCAACAATGCCTTTGCCCAGGTGCCCCTTTTCGGGCCGATCCTCGGCGGCGGGCAGAACGAAGGCCTCTTCGCGGTGAATTTTCGCGTCACCGGACCGGCGAGCGCGCCGAGCTTGAGCGTCAACCCCTTCTCGGCTGTCGCGCCCGGTTTCCTTCGGAAGCTCTTTGGCGCCGGGTCGCCTGACATGAGCATCACCGGCGCCCCGGCGCCGCCGCGTCCGTCCGAACGATAGCTGCTAGGCCGCGCGCAGAAGGACGTGTCGCTTGCGGCCGAAAGACAGCTTGATGACACCCTCGGCCGTGAGATCCTTCAGGCTCAGCACCGCACGCTCATCCGTCACCGGCTGGTCGTTCACCCGCAAGCCGCCGCCCTTCACCTGCCGGCGCGCCTCGCTGATCGACGGCACGAGCTTGGCATAGTCCGGGCCGAAGGCGGTGAGCACCCCTAAGCCCGTCTCAAGTACGGCGGTGGGCACTGCCACCGTGGGCAGGTTTTCGGAAAGCGAACCCTGCTCGAAGGTCTTTCGCGCCGTCTCCGCCGCCTGTTCGGCGACCTCGCGCCCATGCAAGAGAGCCGTGGCTTCGGTCGCAAGCCGCTTCTTCGCCTCGTTGATCTCCGAGCCTCTGAGCGCCTCCAGGCGCGCGATCTCATCCATCGGCAGTGTGGTGAAGAGCTTGAGGAAGCGCCCGACGTCCGCGTCCTCCGTGTTGCGCCAGAACTGCCAATAATCATAGGGGCTCAACATGTCCCCGTTGAGCCACACCGCGCCCGCAGCCGTCTTGCCCATCTTGGCCCCCGATGCGGTCGTCAGCAGAGGGCAGGTGAGGGCATAGAGCTGCGGCGTTCCCATTCGGCGGCCGAGATCGATGCCATTGACGATGTTGCCCCACTGGTCGGAGCCGCCCATCTGCAGGATGCACCCATAACGGCGGTTCAGCTCCACGAAGTCGTAGGCCTGGAGGATCATGTAGTTGAACTCGATGAAGGAAAGCTCCTGCTCCCGCTCGAGGCGAAGCCTCACCGAGTCCATGGACAGCATGCGGTTGACCGAGAAGTGTCGGCCGACATCGCGCAGAAAGGCGATGTAGTTCAAGGGGGTGAGCCACTCGGCGTTGTCGGCCATGACGGCGTCGGCGCCGCCCGGGCCGAAGCGCAGGAAGCGGCTGAAGACCTGCTTGATGGCTTGCTTGTTGGTCTCGATCTGCTCGACGGTCAGGAGCTTGCGCGTCTCGTCCCGGCCCGATGGATCGCCGACCTGCGTGGTGCCGCCGCCCATGAGGGTGATGGGTTTTCCGCCAGTCTCCTGGAGCCAGTGCAGCATCATGATGGAAAGGAGATGACCCACATGAAGCGAAGGCGCCGTGCAGTCGTACCCCACATATGCCACGAGCTCGCCGGCGCGCGCCTTGGCGTCGAGCCCTTGCAGGTCGGAGCATTGATGGATGAAGCCTCGCTCGGTGAGGATCTTCAGGAAGTCTGACTGGGGTGCGCTCATCACAGTCTCGTCTTTCGAATCCTCCTAGCCCGGACCTCCTGGCGCCATTTGAACGTGGGATGGTGGCGGGCGGGACGGGTCCGGCCATAGCATGGCAGGGCCGGATGCGAAGGGCCACATAACAGCTTCACTGGCGGATTTCACGAGAGATTCGGAGCGGGAGAGGACATGGGTCGCAAGCGCGCCATTGGATTGATGAGCGGCACCTCGCTCGACGGTGTCGACGTGGCGCTGGTCGACACGGACGGTGATCGTGTCGTGGAGCTTGGACCAACCAGCTATCGCGCCTACTCCGAGGAGGAGCGTGCCCTGCTGCGCGGGGCTCTCCATGATGCCGTCTCCCTCAGCGATCGCCGCGATCGGCCGGGCCGGTTGGCCGAGGCGGAGCGTCTCGTCACCGAGGTCCATGCAGCGGCTGTCGAGGGCTTTCTCAAGGATCATCGCATTCCGCGGGATACCGTGCATGTGGTTGGGTTCCATGGGCAAACGGTCCTGCACAGGCCGGAGGCCAGGCTGACGGTTCAGATCGGGGACGGGGCAGCGCTTGCGCAAAGGCTCGGCCTGACCGTCGTCTTCGATTTCCGAGCGGCCGATGTGGCGGAAGGCGGACAGGGCGCGCCCTTGGTGCCGGTGTTCCACCGTGCTCTCGCTTATGCCTCAGGCCTGGAGCCGCCCGTCGCCGTGCTCAACGTGGGCGGGGTCGCGAACGTCACGTTCGTAGGGGCGGGCGGCCAGCTCGTCGCATTCGACACCGGGCCTGGCAATGCGCTCATCGACGACTGGATTCAGGAGCGGACCGGCCGACCTTTCGATGAGGCAGGGGCCGTTGCCGCCCGCGGCCGACCGGACGAGCCGCTCCTCGCCTGGCTTCTCGTTCATCCCTATTTTCAGAGCGAGCCGCCGAAGTCCCTCGACCGCAACTGGTTCTCCCACCGCATGGTGGGCCATCTGTCGACGGAAGACGGGGCGGCGACGCTGACGGCCTTCACCGCACGGGCCGTCGCGCGAGCGATCGACTTCGCCCCGGGGCGGCCACGCCAGTGGATCATTTCGGGGGGAGGGGCAAGGAACACGGAATTGCTGCGGCTCATTCGTGAGGAACTCAAGGCCGAGGTCCTCACTGCCGACAGCATCGGGTGGTCGGCGGCCTTCCTGGAGGCGCAGGCCTTCGCCTATCTCGCCGTCCGCAGCCTGCGCGGCTTGCCCCTTACTTTCCCGAGCACCACGGGCGTGCCGGAGGCCATGACGGGCGGCGTGGTCGTGCGGCCCTAAGCCGCCGCCCAAGAGCGGGCCGGTGGAGACGCAGGCGAGCCGCGTTCGGCGCCCGTAGCACCGCTTAAGCTCAAGGGGAAAGCGCGCCCGGAAGCTCGGGCTAACAGACCCCCAAGCCGCGCTCTACGCAGCTGCTTCCTTCTTGCGCCGGCCCATGGCCGGCTTCGCAGCCTCATCTGGCCTGCCGAGGCGCTTGTCGAGATAGGCGTCGACCGTGGCCATCAGCTCCTCGATCTTGCCGTCGAAGAAGTGGTTTGCCCCTTCGACCACCTGGTGCTCGATCTGGATGCCTTTCTGAGTCTTCACCTTCTCGATGACGGCCATGACCTCTTTGACTGGCGCCACGCGATCCTCGGAACCATGCACGAACAGACCCGAGGAGGGACACGGCGCGAGAAAGGTGAAGTCGAAGCGGTTGGCGGGCGCGGCAATCGAGATGAAGCCCTCCACCTCCGGCCGGCGCATCAGGAGCTGCATCCCGATCCATGCCCCGAAGGAGACCCCCGCGATCCAGCAGCTCCGGGCATCCGGGTTGACGGACTGCGCCCAGTCCAGCGCGGCGGCGGCGTCCGACAGCTCGCCCTGACCGTGGTCGAAGGAGCCTTGGCTGCGGCCAACACCGCGAAAATTGAACCGCAGTGCGGCAAAGCCTCGATTCACGAAGCCATAGAACAGGTTATAGACGATCTGATTGTTCATCGTGCCCCCGAACTGGGGATGCGGATGCAGCACGATGGCGATGGGGGCTCCCCGCTGCTTGGCCGGTTGATAGCGCCCTTCGATGCGACCAGCGGGTCCAGTGAAGATCACTTCAGGCATGCGCCATGACCTCTCATCAGGGTCAGCGTCGGATGCGGACCGAAAGCCCAGCCTTGACTCGACGCCGGAGCCCTCGCTAGATAGCGTTTAGAATTATTCTAAGGTAGCCGAGCGGCTCGGAACCGCGGCGGCCTTTGGAAGATGTGGTGCCGGTGCTTTAGCACGGCAACCAGGGTTCCGTGCAAGAACTGATTCGGAGCAACGCTTCAGAACAGGCGTGGCAATTCGATATGCAGAGTGGACGCAGCTACCTCGACCATAACGCCACCACGCCCGTCCGGCCTGAAGTGGCGGAGGCCATGGCGCGCGCCCTCGAGCTGTTCGGAAACCCGTCTTCCATCCACGCGGAAGGCCGCGCCGCCCGCTCTGCCCTGGAACGGGCCCGGGAACAGGTGGCAGCGCTCCTTGGCGCGGAACCCAAGAACGTGATCTTCACGAGCGGCGGCACGGAAGCTGCAAACACCGTCCTCACCCCCTTCTTGCGCCGTGCGGGGGAATCCTTGGGCTGCCCACGGCTGTTGGTGGGAGCGGCGGAGCATGCCTGCGTGCTTCAGGGGCATCGCTTCCCCGATGCAGCTGTGGAGGTCATCCCAGTCGATGGGCAAGGTGTGGTGCAGTTGGAGCCCCTTGCGGCGCAGCTTCGGCGGGCGGGCAGGGCGCTCGTGTCGGTGCAAGTCGCCAACAACGAAACCGGGGTTCTCCAACCCTTGCAGGAGACGGCTGCGCTCGTGAAGGAGCATAGCGGTCTGCTTCACAGCGACGCCGTCCAAGCCGCCGGGAAGGTGCCTTTGGAGATTGCGAAGCTGGGGGCTGACGTGCTGACCCTGTCCGCCCATAAGCTCGGCGGCCCCAAGGGCGTCGGCGCGATCGTGCTCGCCTCGGAGGCGATCGAAATCGGCGAGCGCCTGGTCCGGGGAGGCGGTCAGGAGCGGCGGCGCCGCGCCGGGACGGAAAACGTCGCGGGTATCGTCGGGTTTGGCGCCGCGGCCGAGATCGCTCTCCGGGAACTCCCCCGTCAAGCAGCCGAGCTTCGTCGGCTGCGGGATGGGTGCGAGGCACGCTTGCGTCTCCTTGCTCCCGACTGCGTGGTCTTTGGACACGCAGCGGAGCGGCTTCCCAACACATTGACCTTTGCCATTCCAGGGATTCGGGCTGAAACGGCCCTCATCAAGCTTGACCTCGAGGGCGTGGCGGTGTCTTCGGGTGCTGCCTGCTCGTCGGGCAAGGTGAAGCGGTCGCACGTCTTGCAGGCGATGGGCGTTGCGCCCGCGCTGGCGGAGGGCGCGATCCGCGTGAGCTTCGGGTGGAATTCGTGCGATGCGGATGTAGACCGCTTCATTGCGGCCTGCGAAAAGCTCGTCGCCACCCTATATAAGCGGCGGGCGGACGCGGCCTGAAGGGCCTCGCCTGTCAGCCAGACGCTCGTCAACCCGCGGTCCTTGAAACCGTGAGAGGTAGGAGAAGCTAAATGCCTGCAGTGCAGGAGACGATCGAGCAGGTCCGCTCGATTGACGTCAGCCAGTATAAGTACGGCTTCGAGACCCAAGTCGAGACGGAGAAGGCGCCGAAGGGCCTCTCCGAGGAGGTGATCCGCTTCATCTCGCAGAAGAAGGGCGAGCCCGAGTGGATGACCGAGTGGCGCCTCGAGGCCTATCGGCGCTGGCTCACCATGCGCGAGCCGACATGGGCGCGGGTGAAGTACCCGCCGATCGATTTCAACGACATCTACTATTACGCCGCGCCCAAGAAGAACCCGGCGCCGAAGTCGCTCGACGAGGTCGATCCGGAGATCCTGAAGACCTATGAGAAGCTTGGCATTCCGCTCAGAGAGCAGGAGATCCTGGCCGGCGTCCAGACGTCCAAGGTCGCCGTCGATGCGGTCTTCGACTCCGTCTCGGTAGCGACCACCTTCAAGGAAGAGCTCAAGAAGGCCGGCGTGATCTTCATGCCGATTTCGGAGGCCATTCGCGAGCATCCCGATCTTGTTCGGAAGTATCTCGGCTCCGTCGTCCCGATCACCGACAATTTCTACGCCACCTTGAACTCGGCTGTCTTTTCGGACGGCTCCTTCGTCTATGTTCCTCCGGGCGTACGCTGCCCGATGGAACTCTCGACCTACTTCCGGATCAACGAGCGCAACACGGGACAGTTCGAGCGCACGCTTATCATCGCCGACAAGGGCTCCTACGTCTCCTACCTCGAGGGGTGCACCGCTCCCCAGCGGGACGAGAACCAGCTCCATGCGGCCGTGGTCGAGCTCATCGCTCTCGATGATGCCGAGATCAAGTATTCGACAGTCCAGAACTGGTACCCCGGCGACGCGGAAGGTCGGGGCGGCATCTACAACTTCGTGACGAAGCGCGGCGACTGCCGGGGCAAGAACTCGGTCATTACCTGGACGCAGGTCGAGACCGGCTCGGCCATCACCTGGAAATACCCGTCCTGCATCCTGCGCGGCGACGGCTCCCGGGGCGAGTTCTACTCGATCGCCATCTCGAACGGCTATCAGCAGGTCGACTCCGGCACCAAGATGATCCACCTCGGCAAGAACACCACGAGTCGGATCATCTCCAAGGGCATCGCTGCCGGGCACTCGGACAATACCTACCGAGGGCTGGTCTCGGCGCATCGCAAGGCGACGGGAGCGCGCAACTTCACCAACTGCGACTCGCTCCTCATCGGCGACAAGTGCGGAGCCCATACGGTGCCCTACATCGAGTCGAAGAACGCCTCCGCGATCTTCGAGCACGAGGCGACCACCTCGAAGATCTCCGAGGACCAGCTCTTCTACTGCATGCAGCGGGGGCTCGACGAGGAGGAGGCGGTCGCGCTCATCGTCAACGGCTTCGTGAAGGACGTTCTTCAGCAGCTCCCGATGGAGTTCGCGGTGGAGGCGCAGAAGCTGATCTCGATCTCCCTCGAGGGGAGCGTCGGCTAGTCACCGTGCAAGACCGCATCCTGAGCGCCCGGCGAAGCTGGGCCTCTCAGGATGATCCACAGCCAGGCTCAGCATCCTTCGAGGCTTGCTCCGCGCGCCTCGGGACGAGGAACGAGAGAGACAACATGCTCGAAATCAAGAACCTCACCGTACAGATCGAGGACAAGAAGATCCTCGATGGGCTGAACCTCACCGTGAAGAAGGGCGAGGTGGCGGCCATCATGGGGCCGAACGGCTCGGGGAAGTCGACCCTGTCCTATGTGATCGCCGGCAAGGAGGACTACGTGGTCCTCGACGGCGAGATCCTGCTGGATGGCGAGAACATCCTGGAGCTTGAGCCGAACGAGCGCGCGGCACGGGGGCTTTTTCTGGCCTTCCAGTACCCGCTGGAGATTCCGGGCGTGGCCACCATGACCTTTCTCAAGGCGGCGCTCAACGCCCAGCGCAAGGCCCGCGGTGAGGCGGAGCTGTCGACGCCCGACTTCATGCGCCGCGTCAACGCGGCGGCCCAGCAGCTTCATATCGAGAAGGACATGCTGAAGCGGGCGCTCAACGTCGGCTTCTCCGGCGGCGAGAAGAAGCGCATGGAAATCTTGCAGATGGCCCTCCTGCAACCGCGTTTCTGCATCCTCGACGAGACCGATTCCGGCCTCGACATCGATGCGCTTCGGATCGTTGCCGAAGGCGTCAACGCGTTGCGCTCGCCCGATCGCTCCTTCCTTGTGATCACCCACTACCAGCGGCTCCTGAACCACATCGTGCCCGATACCGTGCACGTGATGGCAAACGGCCGCGTGGTGCGCTCGGGCGGCCCGGAGCTCGCGCTCGAGCTCGAGAAGAACGGCTACGCGGATTACCGCCAGCAGGCCGCGTGAGGACTCCATGGCTGCTGAACTGAAGCTCGTACGCACGCCGGCCGAGGAGGCCTTGGCCGAACGCTTCCCGGCCATCAAGGCGTCGCTGCCCGGCGGCGCTCAAATCGTGAAGCTGCGGGAGGCGGCGTTCGAGCGCTTTCTCAAGCGCGGTCTTCCGAATCGCCGCGTCGAGGAGTGGAAATACACGGATTTGCGCGCCCTCATGCGCGAGGCGGCGCCCTTCGCGCCGATACCGTCCGACGCCGAGGCGGCGCGGGCGCTTGGATCGGCGAGGACTTTTGCCGACCTTGGGGCCATCCAGATCGCGTTCGTGAACGGCCATCACGTCCCAGGCTCCGAAACGGTGGAGGGGCTTGAGGTCGTGCCGCTCGACGCGGCCCTCGCGGCGGGCGCGAGTGTCGGGCCGATCGAGGCGGCGCGCGAGGACGCCGCGTATGGGCTCAACACGGCCTTCATGAACGACGGCGTGATGATTCGTGTCGCGCCGGGCGCGATCGTGGAACGGCCGGTCCATGTCCGCTTTGTGAACACCGGCGGCTCGGCCTTTGCAACGGCGACGCGGGTCCTCGTTGAGGTCGGAGAAGGCGCCTCCCTCACGCTCCTGGAGTCGCACGAAGGGCTGGACAGCGCCGCCTGCCAGCTCAATGACGTGGTCGAGATCGTCGCAGGCGATCGGGCCCGGGTGCGGCATGTGCGTCTCAACGCGGAAGGGACACAGTCGCTCGCCCTCTCGACGCTGGTGGCGAAGCTCGGGGCTCATGTCTCCTTCGATACGCTCAACGTGGTCATCGGTTCACGAATGGCGCGCCATCAGGTGTACCTGACCTTCGCCGGCGAGCACGCGAACGCCAACATCAATGGCGCGACGATGCTCAAGGACGAGCAGCATGCGGACACGACGCTCGTCGTCGATCATGCCGTTCCGCACTGCACGAGCCGGGAGCTGTTCAAGACGGTGATCGATGGCGACGCGACCGGCGTCTTCCAGGGCAAGATCATCGTGCGGCCGCACGCCCAGAAGACGGACGGCCGGATGATGTCCGCGGCCGTGTTGCTCTCGGACGCCGGCACCATGAACAACAAGCCGGAGCTCGAGATCTTTGCCGACGACGTCCAGTGCGCCCATGGGGCCACATGCGGGACCCTCGACGAGGACCTCCTCTTTTATCTCATGGCCCGCGGCCTGCCGCGCGCGGAAGCGGAGAGCCTCCTGGTGCAGGCGTTCCTCGGAGAGGCCATCGAGGCGGTCGAGGACGAGGCGGTTCGCGAGGCGTTGATCGGAGTGGTCAGCGCCTGGCTCGAGGCGCGGCATTGAGCGCGGCATTCCGGGCCGGACTTAACCGTCCGGTCCCGGATCCGGGGATGGGCGGCGCAAGCTGCGCTTGTTCATGGGTTCCGGGCTCGCGCTTCGCGCGCCCGGAATGGCAGAGGATGCGATGAACGCACCATTTGGGACGCCCTACGACGTGGAGGCGATCCGGGCCGAGTTCCCGATCCTCTCGCAGCAAGTCTATGGCAAGCCGCTCGTCTATCTCGACAATGCCGCCTCGGCCCAGAAGCCGCGGGCAGTGATCGAGGCCATGGTCCGGACCATGGAGACCGGCTACTCCAACGTCCATCGCGGCCTTCATTTCATGGCGAACGCTGCCACCGAGGCCTTCGAGGGCGCGCGCGAGGATGTGCGCCGCTTCCTCAACGCCCGGTCGACGGATGAGATCATCTTCACTAAATCGGCGACGGAGGCCTACAACCTCGTCGCCAACTCATTCGGCACCATGGGTCTCGGGGAGGGGGACGAGATCATCCTCTCCATCATGGAGCATCACTCGAACATCGTGCCCTGGCATTTCCTGCGTGAGCGCAAGGGTGCGGTCATCAAGTGGGTTCCGGTCGACGACGAGGGCAACTTCCTCCTTGAGGAATATGAGAAGCTCTTCACGCCCCGCACGAGGATGGTGGCGATCACCCACATGTCCAACGTGCTCGGCACCGTGACGCCCGCAAAGGAAATCGTGCGTATTGCCCATGCTCACGGCGTGCCGGTGCTCCTCGACGGGGCGCAAGGTGCGGTGCACCTGACCGTCGACGTGCAGGATCTTGACTGCGATTTCTACGTCTTCACGGGCCATAAGGTGTACGGCCCGACCGGGATCGGCGTGCTCTACGGCAAGCAGGAATGGTTGGCGAAGATGCCGCCCTATCAGGGCGGCGGTGAGATGATCAACGAGGTGCGCTGCGAGGGCATCACCTATAACGAGCCGCCGCACCGGTTCGAGGCTGGGACGCCCCCGATCGTCGAGGCGATCGGCTTGGGGGCAGCGGTGCGCTTCATGATGGCGCTTGGCCGCGAGCGCATTCAGGCTCATGAGGCCGCGCTGTCGGCCTACGCCCACGAGCGGCTCGGGGCGATGAATTCCCTGCGCATCATTGGCCGCGCCAAGGAGAAGGGGGCGATCCTCTCGTTCGAGATGAGGGGGGCGCATGCCCATGACGTGGCCACGGTCATCGACCGCCAGGGCGTCGCCGTGCGGGCCGGCACCCATTGCGCCATGCCGCTGCTCGACCGCTTTGGTACGACCTCTACCTGCCGCGCGTCCTTCGGCCTCTACAACACGGTGGCCGAAGTGGATAAGCTGGCCGAGGCGCTGCAGAAGGCCGAAACGCTGTTTGCGTGAGGACAACGTCACCCGATGGCTGCGGAGGCAGCCTCTGGAGCTGCCTGAGGCGACCATTGCGATCGTTGCTCGCCTTGCTTGGTGGAATGACGTGGAAATTGGAAGGGAACGATGACCGAAGCGAGTCCACCTGAAGGTTCGGCGCCGAACTCGCCCGAGGTTGGGCTCGGGTCCGGCATTCCTCCGGAAGAGCTCGACCGGCTGACGGATGATATCATTGCCGCCCTCAAGACCGTCTACGATCCCGAGATCCCCGCCGACATCTACGAACTCGGCCTCATCTATCGGGTCGACATCGACGACGAGCGCAACGTGACCATCGACATGACGCTGACCGCTCCCGGCTGCCCGGTGGCCGGCGAGATGCCAGGTTGGGTCGAGAACGCGGTTGCCAGTGTTCAGGGTGTGAAGGATGTGAAGGTCAACATGGTCTTCGATCCGCCCTGGGATCAGAGCCGCATGTCTGACGAGGCCCGGGTGGCCCTTGATATGTGGTGACCGGGAACTTGCTCACGCCCGAACAGGCCGTCGACCGGTTGGAGGCTCTTCATAGCGAGGCCTCAGGGGCTCTGCGCGCGGCACTGGAGCGCTTCATCGCGGATCGCACGCCGCCAAGCTTGGAAGAGCGCGCTCGTTTCCGCTATCCGGAGCTGCGCCTCATCTACGAGCCGACGGGCCCCAACCCGTCGATCAAAAGGGCCTATGCCAAATTCCAAGGCCCTGGTGTCTATGCTACTACCGTTACCCAGCCCGGATTCTTCCGCCGCTATCTCCTCGAGCAGCTCCATCCCCTCGTGAAGGATTATGGGGCGCGCATCGAGGTCTCGGTCAGCACACAGGAAATTCCTTATCCTTACGTTTTTGAACGGGGGGACGAGCTCGCCCGGGGACCTCTCTCGGCAGCCGAGCTCGCCTATCACTTCCCAAGCCCTATCCTTTCAACGGTGGGCGACGAAGTCGCGGATGGGGTGTGGGTGGCCGCCGAAGGCGAACCCTTCCCGCTGGCGCTGTTCGATGCCGTGAGGGTCGACTATTCGCTGCGCCGCCTCGTCCACTACACCGGAAACGACTGGCGCTGCATCCAGCCTTGGATCCTCCTCACCAACTACCACCGCTATGTCGACCAGTTCATCCGCTGGGCGCTTGCGGAGATCGCGTCGGGCGGCCCCTACTGCCGTCTTGTGCTGCCGGGGGGCGTCACGGTGGAGCGCGGGATGACCTCGGACGAGGCATCCCACCGCGCGGCCGAGACGCCCTGGCACCGCTACCAGATGCCCGCCTACAGCCTGTTGCGGGAGGACGGACAGGGCGGGGTGACGCTCGTCAACATCGGAGTAGGCCCCTCCAATGCCAAGACCATCACCGACCACCTGGCGGTGCTCCGACCCCATTGCTGGCTCATGGTGGGCCATTGTGGGGGCCTGCGGCAGTCGCAAACCATCGGCGATTACGTCCTTGCCCATGGCTATTTGCGCCGTGATCGTATCCTTGATGGCCTCGTCCCGCCGGATGTGCCGGTCCCGGCGCTCGCCGAGATCCAGGTGGCGCTGCAGGAAGCGGCGGCCCAGGTGACAAAGGAGCGGGGAGAGGCCCTGAAGCGCCGCCTGCGCACCGGAACCGTCGTCACCTACGACGATCGCAACTGGGAGCTCCGTTGGAGCCAGGAGCGGCGACGCATCAATCTCTCCCGTGCGATCGCCGTGGACATGGAGAGCGGCACCATCGCCGCACAAGGCTATCGCCTGCGCGTGCCCTACGGCACCCTTCTGTGCGTGTCCGACAAGCCGCTGCACGGTGAAATCAAGCTCCCCGGCGCTGCCAATGCCTTCTATGAGCGGGCGGTGGGGGAGCACCTCATGATCGGCCTTGCGGCGATTGACATCCTCCGCGACCAGCTCACTTCGCTGCATTCGCGAAAGCTCAGAAGCTTCGACGAGCCGCCTTTCCGGTGAGGCGATGGCTGATCGACCCCCTCCTAAGCTGAACGGCGTGCTCGAGACGGCGCTTTACGTGGACGATCTCGCGCGGGCAGCGCGCTTCTACGAGAAGGTGCTCGGGCTGACCGTCCTGGCTCAGGACGCCCGCTTCCGCGCCTACGACGCTGGGCCGGGGAGCGTGCTCCTCGTCTTCCAGCGCGGAGCAACGCTCGACACGGTCACCCTGCCGGGCGGTACAATCCCGCCTCATGACGGCCACGGGCCGCTGCATGTCGCCTTCGCCGTCCCTGGGGACGAACTGGGGGCCTGGGAGGCAAGGCTCGCCGAGAACGGCGTTGCCATCGAAGGGCGCACGCGCTGGCCGCGTGGCGGAGAGAGTATCTATTTCCGCGACCCTGACGGGCATCTCCTGGAGTTTGCGACCCCAGGTCTATGGGCGACCTATTAGCTGCGAGGCTGGGACGGCAAGCGACGCCCTCGACGAAGGGCGTGAGAATCCTTACATGTCTGCCGATATTCTTGGCCGAACCCTCGATCTGCCCGGGCCTTGAACCCGGTCGCGGGAGAGACGCATGCCCCTGCCGAGCCTGAAGGTCGTCACCCTGACGGATGCGGCCGCAAACCGTATCAAGGAGATCATCGCCAAGGCCGACCGGCCGATCGCCGGTGTGCGCGTCGGCGTGAAGAACGCCGGCTGTGCCGGCATGTCCTATACCATGGAATACGCCGAGGCTCCGAAGCCTGGTGAGGATGTCGTCGAGGACAAGGGCGTGAAAGTCTTCATCGACCCGAAGGCCGTGCTCTTCCTCCTCGGCAGCGAAATGGACTTCCAGACCACGAAGCTCTCATCGCAGTTCGTGTTCAACAACCCGAACCAGACCGGTGCTTGTGGCTGCGGCGAATCGGTCGCCATCACGCCTGCAAAGCCTGAACGGCTCCAAGCCGCGGAATAGCCGCGACTTCCGCGCTACGGCCGGCCCGGGAGATCGGCATTGCGCCTGCTCCCCGAGAGCGGTCACGGTGCCGAAAGACTCGTCGCGATCCGATAGGCGAGGGCGGTCCGTCCCGAAGGGCGATAGACCGTGTTGATCGCCGCCCGGTCCATGAGTTCCGCTGCCTGCGGCATGCCCATCTCGGCGTAAAAGGCGCGGACCTGCGCTGTGCCATCATACGCAAGGACGCTGGGGTTGCGGGCATCGCCGCGGCGCCGTGCCGGGTGGAAGCCAAGCCCGGTCATGCTTGAATGTCCCTCATGAACGCGCTCGCCATGGACGTAGTGGCGCCGCACGCCTCCCGCGAACACGAAGGTGCAGGCGCTGTCGCAGACGGTTCTGTCTGCGAGGACCGCCGTGGCAAGACCCGCCCGGCGCACCATGCGCCCGATGGCGATCGCCGATTGTACGACGCCGCCATGGCTGTGAAGGTAGAGGATCCGAAGGGGTCGCGTCCGTGGCTGCATGAGGAAGGCGGCGAACTTAGCCTCATCCTCCGCGTCGAAGCTCCCTGTAAGGTAAGCCGTGTCGCCGCGCTCCGTCATGGAGATGCTCCACGCGGGCGTCGCGGCGAGGAAAGCAGCGGCGATCAATCCGATGAGGTGTAGCAAAGAGAAAACCCCCGAGCTTTTGGCAATGTTCTTCTGAGGAAAGAAGAAATACGAATCGATTGTCGTCGAAGGATGAGTGCTCTGGACCCGCTCCGTCAACGGAAGAAAGCTGAACCCCAAAGATCGGCGGAGTTGCGGCGAAGCCGCGGCCGGAGCATTGGTGCCGGCTTGACCTGCTGCCGTCCATTCTGAAGGTGGCGTGCAGGATGAATCGGGTGGGGCGGAGCATGAAGCGGGCAATTCTCATCATGGCAGTCATGCTTGCGTCTGGCGGGGTGGCTGAGGCGCAGCCGGCGAATTCGGGGCCGGGCGGCTTGTCGGACAGCGAGATGCGCGAACTCCTGGATGCCGTGAAAGCGACCAGCCGCGCGGTGCGGGAAAATGTGGAATATAACCGCGTCGTACCGGATATCCTGACGCAGATCCTCGCCAAGCTCGACAAGCTTGAGAACAAGCTCGACAAGATCGAAAACAAGCTCGACAAGATCGATGACACGATCAAGCGGGAGGCGCGCCGCAACGGACGCTGAGGCGGCGCAACCTTCCCGCGCGTTGACGAGAGCCTCGGCATCCCCTTAATCGAGGCATGCCCTGGGCTGGACCGGCCCGAGAGCATGACCCTGGAACGAGGCTGTGGTCGCACCGCCTCCGTCGTGCTCTGACATCTTGGAACAGATCGCCCTTCAGGGTTCCGGATCAAGCCGATCGGAAGCCATTGGGGTTCAGGAGGAGCCTATGACGGATCGTACGCCCGGCTTTCACACCCTCGCCATTCACGCCGGGGCGGCCCCGGACGCCGCCACCGGCGCCCGGGCGACGCCGATTTACCAGACAACCTCCTTCGTCTTCGACGATGTCGACCACGCCGCCTCGCTTTTCGGGCTGCAGGCCTTTGGCAACATCTACACCCGCATCGGCAATCCGACCTGCGCGGTGCTCGAGGAACGGGTGGCGGCGCTCGAAGGGGGCACCGCGGCCCTCGCCGTCGCGTCGGGCCACGCGGCCGAGTTCCTGACCATGCACGCCCTCATGCAGCCAGGGGACGAATTCATCGCCGCAAGAAAGCTTTACGGCGGTTCTATCAACCAGTTCAACCATTCCTACAAGAACTTCGGATGGAACGTGGTCTGGGCCGAGACCGACGATCCTTCCACCTTCGAGGCGGCGATCACGGAACGCACCAAGGCGATCTTCGTCGAGTCCATCGCCAATCCCGGCGGCGTGATCGTCGACCTCGAGGCCATCGGGGCGATCGCCAAGAAGCACAAGATCCCGTTCATCGTCGACAACACGATGGCCACCCCTTACCTCATCCGGCCCTTCGAGTACGGCGCCGACATCATCGTGCATTCGGCCACCAAGTTCCTCGGGGGACACGGAAATTCCATCGGCGGCGTGATCGTCGACGGCGGCTCCTTCAACTGGATGGGCGATGATCGCTACCCGATGCTGTCGAAGCCGCGGCCCGAATATGGGGGCATGGTGCTCGCCGAAACCTTCGGCAATTTCGCCTTCGCCATCGCGACCCGGGTGCTCGGCCTGCGCGATATGGGGCCGGCGCTGTCGCCTTTCAACGCGTTTCTCATCTTGCAGGGGATCGAGACGCTGCCGTTGCGCATGCAGCGCCATTCGGACAATGCGCTCAAGGTGGCGGAGCACTTGGCCGGCCATAAGGCCGTGAGCTGGGTGAGCTATCCCGGCTTGCGCACCGACCGCTACCACAACCTCGCCAAGCGCTATTGTCCGAAGGGAGCGGGAGCGGTCTTCACCTTCGGGCTGCATGGCGGCTATGACGCCGGCGTGCGGCTTGTCTCGAACCTTAAGCTCTTCTCGCATCTGGCGAATATCGGCGACACGCGTTCGCTCGTCATCCATCCGGCCTCGACCACTCATCGGCAGCTCACGGACGAACAGCGCCGCATCGCCGGGGCGGGCCCGGAGGTGGTCCGCCTTTCGATCGGGCTGGAGGACCCGGAAGACCTGATCGCCGACCTCGATCAGGCCCTCGAGGCGGCCGCTTGAGCAGGCCAAGCCGTTCAGAAATATTTCAAAAGAGACGGAAACGCGCCAGGAAATGGCGGGCCCGCCATTTCCCGTTTCCAATGCCTCCTCTTTGACCGTTGGAGCGGGCGCGGGTCCGGCGACGCTACCGGGCGAGGACCCAGGCCATGGCGAGAAGCGGGGCCACCGCGCCGAGGAACAGGCAGACGACATTCGCCACCATGGCGGAATCTCCGGGCTCGACCCTCTCCCAGGATCCTCATACCGCCTTGTCGTTTCCGCTTGATGACGTCCGTGTTGCGGGAGCGCAACATGGACGATTTGCGCGACGGCGCTGATCGGCGCATCCTGGCCAGGAACCGGCGCTGCCGGGCCCCGGGCCGAGCCGATGAGGTTGTGGCGCAAGTCTCGCCTCCATGGCGTCGTGCTGGCCATCGCCGCCGGCGCCGGGGGCTATGCGGCTCTTGCCTATCTTCTCCTGCCGGCCTTCTGGACAAGCTACGAGCGGGCGCGCAGGCCCCCGGGACAGCCGATGGTCACCCATACGGCGCAGGGCCTGCCGGGCGACCCTCTCAACATCGGCCTTGTCGGCACGCGAACGGAGGTCGTGCGCGCCATGGCTGCCGCCGGCTGGTCGGCGGCGGCTCCGATCACGCTCCGCTCGAGCCTTGAGATCATCGACAGCGTCCTCCTCGACCGCCCCGACCCCACCGCCCCGGTGAGCGCGCTCTACTATGACGGTCGGCCGGAGGACCTTGCCTTCGAGAAGGAGGCGGGCCGCAGCGCCGATCGGCGCCATCACCTCCGCCTGTGGGAGCAGAAAAAGCCCGGTGCCGATGGCCGTCCCCTGTGGCTCGGGGCCGCGACCTTCGATGCCGGGCTCGGCCTCAGCCGCTACACCGGCGCCGTCACCCATCGCATCGCGCCGGACGTCGACGCCGAACGGGATCGGTTCGTGGCGGACCTCGTCGGTGCCGGCGTGGTCGAAGTCGTCGATCGTCTTCCGGGCATCGGGCCGGTGCGGCGCGGCCGCAACGGGGAGGGCGATCCCTACTTCACGGACGGCGATATCCGCATCTGCCGCTTGAGGCGCGTCGGCGAAGACCGATCCGAACCCGTCCACGGACGGGATTCCGGCATCCTGCAGCGGGCGAGGACGGCCCTCGCGCGGGCCGTTGCCCGCCTGTGGCCGTAGCGCGCCCCGCGGGACGGCGCCGCCGCCCATGCCTTGCGCGCCGAGCAGTGCCCGTGGCAGCTTCGGTGCCGCGGTCGCCGGGGCCGCGTTCTCGAGAGCGGCATGAAGCTCACGCATCGCCTGTTCGGGCTCGCTCTCGTCGCGCTGGCGCCGGCCATCGGACTGCAGATCTACAACGAGCTCGCCCTGCGCGACGCCCGGGAGGCGGAGGTCCGCGAACTCGCCCTGCGCACCGCCCGCCAGGCTGCCTCCGAGATCGAGCGGGTGTTCGAAGGGGCACGCTACCTCCTTACGGCTCTGGGCCAAGAGGCTTCCGTTCAGGCTTTCGAGACGCAAGGCTGCACGGCCTATCTTGCCAGGGTGAAGGCGGAGATGCCGCATGTGGCGTTCCTCGCCGCCTTCGACCTCGAGGTCCGCGAGCGCTGCCGCCAGGAGCCGGTGTCGGACGAGCCGAGCTTCGCGGACGCAGCCTTCGTCAGGGAGGCCTTGGCGACGGGCGATTTCGTCATTGGCGAGTACACCCAGGACCGCGTCCTGCGGCAGCCGATCCTTCCCCTCGCGCAACCCCTGCGGGATGCCTCCGGCCGGGTCAGCGGCGTCATCGGGGCCGCGCTTCACCTCGATGGACTTGCCACGCGCCTTGCGGAGCGGGGCGTTGCTCCGGGCGGGTCGGTCACCGTCGCCGACAAGCGCGGCATCATCCTTGCGCGCGTCCCGATGGCAGAGCGTTTCATTGGCACGCGCATCCCTGAGCAGTTCCAGTATCTCCTGCAAGCCCCCGAACCCGGCGTGCTCGACGTGGTCAGCCAGGACGGCGTGCGGCGCGTCCTCGGCTACATCCCGGTCGGCGTGAGTCCGAAGGGCGTCTATGTCAGCGCCGGCCTCTCGGTGGAGGAAGCCTATGCGGCCGTCGATCGGGCCGCGCGGCGGGGCTTGCTGTTGATCGCCGTCGGCGCAGCGCTCGCCCTGCTCGCGGCCTGGGCGGTCGGCCGTCGTTTCATCGCCGGGCCGGTGCAGCGCCTGCTCGATGTTGCCGACGCCTGGCGCGCCGGGCGCCTCGACGCCCGCACGAGGCTCGAAGCGGACCAGGGGGAGTTCGGCCGCTTGGGGGCTGCCTTCGACGGGGTCATGGCGGCGCTCGCGGCGCGCGAAAGCGCGCTCAAGGAAAGCGAGAAGCGCTTTCGGGAGCTTGCTGACAGCGTCCCGGTGTTGATCTGGCTTTCAGGGCCCGACAAGGGAGGCACCTACTTCAACAGGCCGTGGCTCGCCTTCACCGGGCGCCCGCTCGAGGCCGAGCTCGGCTCCGGCTGGCTCGACTCCGTCCATCCCGACGATCAAGCGGCCCTCGAGGTCTGCCGGCAGGCCTTCGAATCCCGCCAGCCGTTCCAGGCGGAGTTCCGGATGCGGCGCCACGATGGACAGTGGCGCTGGCTCCTCGACACCGGGGTGCCGCGGTATGGAGGCGGCAATTTCCTGGGCTTCATCGGTTCGTGCGTCGATATCACCGAGCGCAAGGAGGCGGAGGAGCGCCAAGTCCTTCTCTTGCATGAGCTGAACCATAGGGTGAAGAACACCCTGGCAACCGTGCAATCGCTTGCCTCGCAGTCCCGCAGGGCCGAGAGCCCGGAGGACTTCCACAGCGCCTTCGAGGCCCGGCTCCTCGCCCTCTCCAAGACCCATGACCTTCTCACGGAGCAGAATTGGAGCGGGGCGTGGCTCTCCCGCCTCCTCGCCCACGAGATGTCTCCCTACTCGGATCCGGCCGGCCGCAGTCGCCTGGCGGTGAGCGGCACGGACGTCTACCTCGAGCCCCGGGAGGCGTTGGCGCTCGGCATGGCGCTTTATGAACTGGCGACCAATGCCGCAAAATACGGGGCGCTCGCCAGGCCGGAAGGGAGCGTGGAGGTGAGGTGGGAGGTCTGCTCGAGGCCAGGGCGCCGCGCGCCGCGGCTGCGCCTCACCTGGACCGAGCAGGGCGGCCTCGAGGTCCACCCGCCGCGGCGGCAAGGCTTCGGCACCCGCCTGATCGACCGCAGCATCCGCCTGGAACTCGGGGGACAGGTGGATCTGGATTTCGATCCTGCCGGCTTGAGGGTCACCATGGAGGTTCCCCTGCCGGGGCGCACATCCGAGGCCGGGCGGCGTTTCAGGGCCGACGCCCTGCCGGTATGAACAAAGCCCTGCCGAGAGGCGGGCGAGGAGGCTTCCTACTGCGGCCGGTTTATGGTGAGCTTTTGCACGCCTCGACCTGCAAGGGCCGGCTTCTTCGCAGACAGGATGCGCGAGTTGACCCCCTGCCAGGAAATCTCGCCGGAGAGCCGGCCATACTCGATCTTGGGGCAGCGGTTCATCACCACCTCGACCCCCCTGGCTTCGGCGCGCTTGGCGGCCTCGTCATTGCGCACCGAGAGCTGCATCCAGATCACCTTGGGGAGCGGATCGAGGGCAAGGGCCTCGTCGGTGATCGGTCCCGCAGCGGCCGAGTTGCGGAAGATCTCCACCATGTCGATCGGCTTCGGCACATCGGCGAGGCGGGCATGGACGGGCAGGCCCAGGATCTCTTGACCGGCGAGTCCCGGATTGATGGGGAAGACCTCGTAGCCGCGCTCCGAGAGATACTTCGTCACGATATAGCTCGGCCGGGCCGGGTTCTGGGAGGCTCCGACGAGGGCGATGGTCTTCACGGACTTGAGGATGCGCCGGATGTAGTCGTCCGGGTAGGCGTCGTGGTTCATGGCCGGTAGGTAAGCGACGGGCGCGCGAAGCACAATCCGCCGCGGCGCTGCTTTATGGCGCCCGACCACAAGGCGCGGCATCGAGGCAGCCCTTTTGATGGCGCGGCAGCAAGAGGAGCCGCTTTCGCGGCATCTTATTGCGCTTCCGTCCCTGACAGCCTTCCACGGCGCTTGCGCTCCGTTCCAGGGAAGCAGCGCCTCAATTCCGCCCCGTGTCACGAGGCGGCGAGGGTGCGGCGCGGCCTGCCTCGAGCCGGACCACCTCGCGGGTGAGACGAGAAATCTCGGCCGCCGAGTGGCTCACATAGACGATCGGGAGAGCGGAGTGATCCCGCAGGCGCTCGATATAGGGCAGCGTCTCCGCCTTGCGGGCCTCGTCGAGAGAGGCAAGGGGCTCGTCCATGAGCAGCGCGCGCGGCGAGGCGAGGAGCGCCCGTCCGATGGCGACGCGCTGCTTCTCGCCCCCCGAGAGGGTCGCCGGGCGCCGGTCGAGCAGCGGCGCAAGGCCAAGGAGATCGACGATCTCGCCCAAGCTGTTGAAGCGCACGCGCCGCGGCGCAAGCCAGCGCCCATAAAGAAGATTCTGGCGCACGGTGAGATGGGGGAAAAGGCGTCCGTCCTGGAACACATAGCCGAGGCGCCGCTTGTGGGGCGGCAGGAAGATCCCGGCTGCGGTGTCCGTGAGAACCTCGCCCGCCACCACCACCTTGCCCTCGCGCGGGCGGATGAGACCGGCGATGATGTGGAGCACCGTCGTCTTCCCCGAGCCGGACGGCCCGAAAAGCGCGACAAGGCGTGCCTCGCTCATGAAAGCGAGGTCGAGCACGAAATCGCCCTGCGCATGCCTTGCGGCGAAGGTGATCATCACGACAGGCGCCCGGCGCCAAGGGCCCGGCGGGTGAGGAGTTCCGAGGCCACCACGGCGACGAGCGCGATGGCGATGGCGACGAGGCTCAAGCGGAGCGCTCCGGCGTCGCCCCCCGGCGCTTGCGTATAGGCGTAGATGGCGGCAGGCAAGGTCTGGGTCTCGCCCGGGATCGCCGAAACAAAGGTGATCGTGGCGCCAAACTCCCCCAGCGCCTTCGCGAAAGCCAGCACGAGACCGGCCATGACGCCCGGCAGGGCGAGGGGCAGGGTGATGGTCGCGAAGACCAGGACCCGGTTGGCGCCGAGCGTGGCAGCGGCTTCTTCGAGCCGTCGATCCACCGCTTCGATCGAGAGACGGATGGCGCGCACCATAAGGGGGAACGCCATGACCCCGGCGGCGAGCGCTGCGCCGGTCCAGCGGAAGGAGAAGACGAGGCCGCAGCAGCTCTCGAGGGCGGTCCCCACAGGCCCGCGCCGGCCGAAGGTCAGGAGCAGGAGATAGCCCGTGACGACCGGCGGCAACACCAGCGGCAGATGGACGATTCCGTCCAGGACGGCGCGGCCCGGAAAGCGGCCGCGCGCCAGCGCATAAGCCACCCCGATCGCCGCCGGCAGGCTGACGAGCGCCGCGACGCTGGCGACCTTGAGGCTGAGCCTCACTGCCACCCACTCTTCTGGGCTGAGCGCCATGGCGGTCTCTCAGTCGAGGGTCGAGAAGCCCTCGCGGGCGAAGACGGCTGCCGCGGCAGGGGCGCGAAGAGCCGCAAGGAAGCGGGAGGCGTCGGCGGTCCTGGCAGTGTCGGTCAGCGCCACGGAGTAGACGATGGGGGGATGGCTCTGCGCCGGAAACCGGGCCACGACCGACACCTGGGGGTCGGCCCGGGCGTCGGTTTCATAGACGATGCCGAGGGGCGCCTCGCCGCGAGACACGAAGGTGAGGGCCGCGCGGACATTCTCGGCCTCCGCCAGCCGCCCCTTCACCTCCTCCCAGAGCCCGAGATGCTCCAGGGCCGCCTTGCCGTACTTGCCGGCGGGAACCGTGGCCACGCTCGCCATGGCAAGACGGCCGCCGTCGAGGGCGGCGGCGAGCGCTCCAGGCTGCAGGCTGAGGGGCGCCGCGCGGCCTGCCGGCGCGATCACCACCAAGCGGTTGGCGAGGAGGTCGACCCGGGTCCCGGGCCGGATGTGGCCGCGGCTTTCGAGATAGTCCATCCAGTTGCGGTCGGCGGAGATGAAGATGTCCGCCGGTGCTCCCTGGGCGATCTGCCGGGCGAGCGCCGAGGACGCCGCGTAGGAGACGGCCACCCGTTTGCCGGTCTCGCGCTGGAAGCCGGCGGCGACGGCATCGAGCGCGTTCTTGAGGCTCGCGGCCGCAAACACGACGACCTCGGCGTTCTGGGCCCGTGCGGCGCCCGCGAGGAAGGCGAGGGGAAGCGCAAGGACGAGAGCGGCGAGCCGGTGCCACATAGGACTCACGTTGGAGCGCAGGTTTGTGAGAGGATGAGGGGCTCCCGCCGGAGCCGGGGCCGCGCCTCTGCTCGCCAGCGGACGCGAGCCTCCTCCTTTTCAGAGGCCACCCACATGGTCAAGGCCGTCGGGGAGCGAACAAGCGGGCTGTGAGACGTTCCGTGGCTAGCATCCCTGCCACTGCGGCGCGCGCTTCTCCAGGAAGGCGCCGATGCCCTCCTCCGCGTCGCGAGCCAGCATGTTCTCGACCATGACCTGCGAGGCGTAGTCATAGGCTTCGGACAGCCCCATCTCGAGCTGTTCATAGAAGGCCCGCTTGCCGATCTTGAGCGTGAGCGGAGACTTTGCGGCGATGCGTGCTGCGAGACCTTGCGCCTCCGCCATCGCCTCGCCCTTCGGGACGACGCGGTTGACGAGGCCCATGCGCAGCGCGTCCTCGGCTCCCACCATCTCGCCCGTGAGCAGCATCTCCATGGCGTGTTTGCGGGCGAGGTTCCGCGACAGCGCGACCATCGGCGTCGAGCAGAACAGGCCGATCTGCACCCCGGGCGTGGCGAACCGCGCATCGGAGCCGGCCACCGCAAGGTCGCAGCTCGCCACCAGCTGGCAGCCGGCGGCCGTCGCTATGCCCTCGACGCAGGCGATCACCGGCTGCGGCAGTCTCACCACCTTCTGCATCATGGCCGAGCAGCGCTGCATGATCTGCGCGAAATAGGCGCGGCCGCGGTCCGGATCGGACCGATGCGCGGACAACTCCTTCAGGTCGTGCCCCGAGGAGAAGACCGGCCCCTCGGCGGCGAGGATGACCACCCGCACCGTTCCATCGGCGGCGATGGCGTCGAGCTCTCGCGAGAGCGCATCGAGCAACGCCTCCGAGAGGGCGTTGCGGGCGGCGGGCCGGTTGAGGGTCAGCGTCGCCACACCGTTCTCGTCGGCGCGCAGGAGAGGGGAGGCGGGAACGTGGACTGTCATCGAGAACCCCCGGGCGGTCTGGCAAGCTCCTCCGCCATTGTCGGCACCCGCCGCCGAGAGGCAAGCGCGGCCTTTCTTGACATCGCCCGGAGGCGACGCAGAGTGGAGCATCATCCTCAAGCGAGCTCGACCATGCGCTTTCCTCTCGTGGCCGCCCTGATCCTTTGCGCGGGCGCCGCCGGCGCTCAGACCGGGGGCGCTGACGCGACCGCTCCCTCGGTGAGGGGAGCGGGGACAGCGGCGCAACCCTCGCAGCCCCTCCGGCCGCGTCAGCCGACGCCCGCCCGCACAGCCCCGACGGGCGCCTCCGACCCGACGGTCGAGCAGGAGGCCAAGAAGGCGCGAGAGGCCGCCGAGCGACGCCTTCGCGAGCGCGAGCGCAACCTCAGCCGCACCTTGAAGAGCATCTGCCTTGGTTGCTGAGCTCAGCGCGCGCTCCTGTCCGCTTCCATGGAACCGATCGTGAGCCCGCCCCGCGCCGCGGCGCCGGCGATGACCGCCGCCGAGGTCGAAGCCTTCCTCGACCGCGAGTTTCCGCAGATCCATTTCGGCGGACGCACTTATCGGGTTGAGGCGGTCGGTCCGCTCTCGTCGCGCCTGCGGATGGCCTATCACGAGCGCCATATCCGGCCGGGCGGCACCATCTCCGGTCCGGCGATGATGGCGCTGGCGGACCTTGCCTTGTATGTGGCGATCCTGGCCCAGATCGGGCCGGTGGCGCTGGCCGTGACCACCAACCTCTCCTTCAACTTCCTCCGCAAGCCGGGCCAGCGCGACCTTGTGGCCGAGTGCCGCCTCATGAAGCTCGGCAAACGCTTGGCCGTGGGCGAGGTGAGCATCTTCACCGACGGCGAGCCGGAGGTGGTCTGCCACGCCACGGGGACCTACTCGATCCCGGATCGCTGACACGAACGACTGCCCGTTCGACGGTACTATGATACCGCCATGCCGAAACCCATGAAAAACAAGCTTTTGCGGCGATCGTGATCGGGCGAAAACGATTGACAATCCCTGCCGTTCCGCCTATCTGCCCGCCATCGCCGCCGCGGCTTTCGCGGCGGCTTGTCGTTTCGGAGGAAGGGGCGCCGAGCGCTCCGCACACGGGATCAAGCGCGATGAAAACCACTTCGCTGAAGCCCGCCGACGTCGAGAAGAAGTGGGTCGTGATCGACGCGAAGGGGCTGGTGGTCGGCCGTCTCGCCTCGATCGTCGCCATGCGTCTGCGCGGCAAGCACAAGGCCGCCTACACGCCCCACGTCGATTGCGGCGACAACGTCATCGTCATCAACGCCGACAAGGTCGTCTTCACCGGCCGCAAGCGCGAGCAGAAGGTGTATTACCACCACACCGGCTATCCGGGCGGCATCAAGGCGCGCACAGCCAAGCACATCCTCGACGGCCGCTTTCCCGAGCGCATCGTCGAGAAGGCGGTGGAGCGCATGCTGCCGCGCGGTCCCTTGTTCCGCCAGATCCTCGGCAACCTTCGCGTCTACAAGGGCGAGGACCATCCGCATGCGGCGCAGCAGCCCGAAGTGCTCGACGTCGCCGCCCTCAACCGCAAGAACGTGAGAGCTTGAACACCATGGCGACTCTCCAGTCCCTCGCCGAACTCGGGCAGCAGGCCCAACCCGCTGCGCCGGAAGCGCCGAAGCACGAGCGCAAGGTCGACGCTCAGGGGCGCGCCTATGCCACGGGCAAGCGCAAGGACGCCGTGGCGCGCGTCTGGATCAAGCCGGGACCCGGCAAGATCGTCGTCAACGACAAGCCCCTCGAGCAGTATTTCGCCCGTCCCGTGCTGCGCATGATCCTGCAGCAGCCCCTCCACGTGGCCAACCGCCATGGCCAGTTCGACATCACCGTCACGGTGACGGGAGGCGGCCTTTCCGGCCAGGCCGGCGCGGTGCGCCACGGGATCGCCAAGGCGCTCACCCACTACGAGCCGGAGCTGCGCGGGCCGCTCAAGAAGGAAGGTTTCCTCACCCGCGACGCCCGCGTCGTCGAGCGCAAGAAGTACGGCAAGAGGAAAGCTCGCCGCAGCTTCCAGTTCTCCAAGCGCTGAGCGCGACGAGGTGTCGTTGAAAGGGGCGGCGTCGGCCGCCCCTTCTGTTTTTACATCTTGAAAAGGTGGATCGGCCGAGAGGCCGGCCCGATGAATTCTTTCAATTCTTAACGTGGCTTTTACCCGACCCTCAGCCTGCTAGCTGCCTCATTTAACCTTGAGTCGGAAGCATGCGCATCGGGACAAAGATCTTCGCGCTCGTCGGCGCGCTCGGCGCCGTCATCGTGGCGGTGGCAGCCATCGGGATTACCACGGTCCAGACCTATGACGCCGTCGTCGACGATGTGAAGAGCACCGCGACGCGCGCGCTCTATAGCGAGCGGCTCAACCGCCTCGTGACCGCCGTGGTCATGGATTCGCGCGGGATCTACATGGCGCGGGATACGGCCGAGGCGAAGCGGTTCGGCGACGGCGTGGTGAGCGCTCTGGCCGAGATCGACGCTCTCCTCAAGCAATGGGATGCGATCGTTCCGCCCTCCGATCGCGCCGCCTTCGACCAGCTCCGCAAGAACGCGGAGACCTTCAAGGCCTTCCGCACCGAGACCGCCCGACTCGGCCGCGAGGTCTCCCCGCAAGCGGCCAACGAGCAGGGCAACAACGAGGCCAACCGCGCCAGCCGCAAGGCCTTTCAGGACAGCATCGATGCCCTCACCAAGGCGACGATGCAGGCCGTCGAGACCATCGACCGCCAGACGGAGGATCTTTACCAGGAGCGCCTTGCGCTCCTGCTCATCCTCGCCCTCGGAGGAGCCGCCGTTGCGCTCCTGTTCGGAGCGTTCTTCGGCTACCGCCAGATCGCCCAGCCCCTGAAGCGCGTCACCGCCGCCATCCAGAAGCTTGCGTCTGGCGACTACACGCTTCCGAGCGTGCGCGAGACCAGGGATGAGGTGGGCGATATCTGGAAAGCCATGCGCGTCTTCGCCGGCGCGATGCAGGAGGCGGAGCGCCTGCGCCTCCAGCAGGCGGATGTCGAAAAGGAGCTCGCCGCGCGCCGCAAGGCCGAGATGCAAGGGCTCGCCAGCGAGTTCGAGGGTAGCGTCGGCGGCCTCGTCCAGCATCTCTCTGCGGCGGCACAGCAGATGGAGGCCACCGCCCGCTCCATGGCCGCGACCGCCCAGCAGACCAACGCCCAGTCGCAGTCGGTCGCCGCGGCCGCGGAGCAGACCTCGACCAACGTCCAAGCGGTCGCCGCCGCCACCGAGGAGCTTGCCGCCTCGGCTCACGAGATCGGCAGCCAAGTGTCGCATACCTCCCGGGCGGCGGCGCTTGCCGTCGAGAATGCGCGCCGCACCAACGAGCGGGTGCAGGCCCTCGCGGAAGGGGCGCAGAAGATCGGCGATGTGGTGGCGCTCATCAACACCATCGCGGGCCAGACCAATCTCCTGGCGCTCAACGCCACTATCGAGGCGGCCCGGGCCGGCGAGGCCGGCCGCGGCTTTGCCGTGGTGGCGGCCGAGGTGAAAGAGCTCGCCAACCAAACCGCGCGGGCGACCGAAGAGATCGCTTCCCAGATCGCCCATATCCAGGAGGCGACGAAGGAGGCCGTCGAGGCGATCCGCGCCATCGGCGCCGGCATCGACGAGGTCCATCAGGTGGCGACCGGCGTCGCGGCAGCCGTGGAGCAGCAGCAGGCCGCCACTCAAGAAATCGCGCGCAACGTGAGCGAAGCGGCCCGCGGCACGCATGAGGTGAGTGACACCATCACCCAGGTGCAGAGCGCCGCAACCCACACCGGCTCAGCCGCCTCCCAGGTCCTGGCGGTGGCCGGAGAGCTCGCTCGCAATGCGATGAAGCTGCGCCAAGAGGCGGAGATGTTCCTGCAGAGCGTGCGCGCGGCCTGACAGTCAGCGGCCCCAACTGGCGACCTGAAAGAGCCGGTCGGAGCCGATTTCGGCGGAATCCTCGTAGCCGAGAAGCTCGATGAGCCGCGTCCGTGCCCGATTGACGCGGCTCTTGATGGTCCCGACCTTGGTGCCGCAGATCTGGGCGGCTTCCTCGTAGCTGAAGCCCTCGGCGCCGATCAAAAGGATCGCCTCCCGCTGGTCCGGGGAGAGCTTGCCGAGCGCCAGGCGGAAATCCTCGAATTCGAGGCGCCCGCCCTGTTCAGGGATGCTCGAGAGACGGGCGGCCAAGGCGCCGTCCGCGTCCTCCACTTCACGCCGCCGCTTGCGGTAGTTGGTGTGGAACTGGTTGCGCAGGATCGTGAACATCCAGGCCTGGAGGTTGGTGCCCGGCTGGAACTGATCGAGATAGCTCAGCGAGCGGACGATCGTGTCCTGGACGAGGTCGTCGGCCTGTTCCACCGTGCCCGTCAGGGATATGGCGAAAGCGCGCAGGTGCGGCACCGCCTTGAGAAGGGCCGTCCGCAATTCGCCATCGAGGGGCTTCGGCCGTCGGTCCTCCTTCTGGAGATCCAATGACCTCTCCCGTCGCGGCGCTTGCGTTGTCGTCATGACTGCCGTCCCGACCCGCCGCTCATGCGGCACCCCTTACCGCAACGCCGCTCCGGCAAGCCTTGTTCCGCGCCGATCGACTTCGCTTCTCTTGACTTGGGTGCGCTCTCGCGCCAGAGCCGTCGTCCATGGGATGCAGGGCCCTCCACCTCCGATGCCGATCCTGTGCCGCTGGGGCGCGATCGCGACGACGCACGCCTGACGTCCGTCCGTGAGCCGCGCCAGCCGCGGCTTCTTTGTTGCTTGATCCTCAAGCATTGTGTTGCGGCCGCACCGCGCCATATCGGTGGCAGGAGGCCGCGGGAGACACCCATGCCAACCACCCTGAACAGCCAGAGGGCGACCACCAAAGCGGCTTCCGTCTTCATTGACGGGGAGGCGGGCACCACCGGCCTTGGCATTCGGGACCGCCTGCTGACGGTCGAGGGCGTCGCCATCCGGAGCATCGCTCCAGAGCGGCGCAAGGATCCGGCGGCGAAGAGATCACTTCTTGCGGAGGTCGATCTCGTCATCCTGTGCCTGCCGGACGAGGCCGCTCGGGAGACGGTGGCCATGGTAGACGAACTGGGCCCCGCCGGACCTCGGATCCTCGACGCTTCGACGGCGCATCGCGTGGCGCCCGGCTGGGTCTACGGCTTTCCGGAGCTGGCCCCGGGGCATGCACAAGCCATCGCCGCCGCGCGGCGGGTGGCGAACCCCGGCTGCTATCCCACGGGGGCGATTGCCCTCATCCGGCCCCTCGTCGATGCAGGTCTTTTGCCCAGCGACTACCCCGTCACCATCAATGCGGTGAGCGGCTACAGCGGGGGAGGTCGCTCCATGATCGAGGCCTACGAATCGGGCAGCGCGCCGGCCTTTGAGCTCTACGGCCTCGGCCTGGAGCACAAGCATGTGCCCGAGACCATGGCCTATGCCAAGCTCACCCGGCGGCCGATCTTCGTTCCGTCGGTCGGCAATTTCCGGCAGGGAATGCTGGTGAGCGTTCCGCTTCATCTCGACACGCTCCCCGGGCGGCCTTCGCCCCGCGACCTCGAGGCGGCGCTTGCGGAGCGTTACCGGGGCTGCGATCTCGTCCGCGTTGTTCCGACGCTCGCCGAGGGCAAGCCGGTGCAGCGGCTCGAGCCCGAAGCGCTCAACGACACCGACAGGCTGGAACTGCGCGTCTTCGGCCACGAGGCGCACGCCCACACGCTTCTCGTCGCCCGCCTCGACAACCTGGGAAAAGGCGCGTCCGGCGCCGCCGTCCAGAATGTCAAGCTGATGCTGGGGCTGGCCTAAGGCTACCCACCTCTCCCAAGAGGAGAGATCGCGCCGAAGGGCGGCAACGTGCTTCACTTCTCCCAGAGGGAGAGGTCAAGTGCGCGGCCGTGCGCTGCGTAAGGGGCGAGCCCTGTCCGGACATCGAGGTTCGGTGCCAATTTGCGCTTGTGGTTTGGCACTATCTTCTCCACACCCTCCCCCTCTTTCCCGGATGCGTGGAGCGCCTGAAAGGCGCGGAACGCAGTCCGGGGCGGAAGCGCAAGGACTCCGCTGCGCAGCAGCGCCGCTTCGGCGCGACCTCCTGAAAGGAGAGGCGAGCGGCGGCGCGGCTGCGCCTCACCTCTCCCGAGCGGGAGAGGTCGCCACGGCTCAGCGGCCGCTCGTGTCCACCGCGTGCCGGTGGTCGGAGAAGGCGACGACGCGCTGTTCCTGGACGCCGAGCTTGTCGATGCCGAGCCGCACCACGTCGCCGGCCTTGAGGAACTGCGGCGGCTTCATGCCGAGCCCGACACCGGGCGGCGTGCCCGTGGTGATGAGGTCGCCGGGCTCCAGGATCATGAAATGCGAGATGTAGGAGACGAGCTGGGCACAGTCGAAGATCATGGTGTTGGTGTTGCCCGTCTGCATGCGCTTGCCGTTGACGTCGAGCCACATGCCGAGGTTCTGCACATCGCCCACCTCGTCCGGAGTCACGAGCCAGGGGCCGATCGGCCCGAAGGTCGGGCAGCCCTTGCCCTTCATCCACTGGCCGCCGCGCTCGAGCTGGTATTCGCGCTCGGAGACGTCGTTGCAGATGCAGTAGCCGGCCACATAGTTGAGCGCCTCGTTGGCGGCGACATAGGACGCGCGCTCGCCGATGACGATGACCAGCTCCACCTCCCAGTCCGTCTTCTGAGAATGGCGGGGAAGGATGATGTCGTCGTTCGGTCCGACGATGCAGGAGGGTGCCTTGTTGAACAGGATCGGCTCCGACGGAATGGGCGAGTTCGTCTCCTTGGCATGATCGACGAAGTTGAGGCCCACGGCGATGAAGTTCCCGACCTTGCCGACGCAGGGGCCAAGGCGCGTTCCGGCGGGAACGAGGGGCAGGGTGCTGGGGTCGAGGGCGGAAAGCCGCGCAAGGCTTTCGCGCGAGAGCGCCGGACCCGCGACATCCGGAATGACCCCGGAGAGGTCCCGGATCTGTCCTTCAGCATCGACGAGCCCGGGCTTCTCCTGTCCTGCCGGGCCGAAACGGACGAGTTTCATGGGCGGTCCTCCATCAATGGGGCACTCATGCCGGGGCGGAACGCAGGGCGCAAGCCCAGCGGCGGCGATGGGGAAGGGCGCAGCTGTTGCGCTTCTGCCACGGTGCTCAGGATTTCATCATGGGCGACGGGGCCGGCGTCACGAGGACGGTCGGATGAATACTATGGTCGTCCTGCCGATTCCTTTCTGGAATCCAATGAGGCGGATCCGAAAGGGCGAAATTCTAGGTTGAATACGTAGTTTTCGGCAGGAATACGCAATAAAGCCTGACTCGCCGCCGGCATTGCGGCAAAAAAGCGACATTGGCAGGATGCGCTCCGCTTCGCTGCCCATGGAATCGGGCGGCCAATCACAAGAGTGGGGTGGGATCTCTTCATGCGGGTTTTGAACCGTACCGTCGCCGTTGCGGCGGTCTCTATGGCGGCGCTCCTCGCCGCCGGCAGCGCGCAGGCGAGCTCGTTCTATATTCGGACCGGGCAGAGCGCCGAGGGCCTCGGTATGCAGTTCGCCGGCGCGGCCGCTGGCGGCGTTGGGCTTGGTTCGATTGGCTGGAACCCGGCGACCATTACCATGTTCCCAGGGCGCAACAGCCAGTGGAACGCCAGCTATCTGCGACCCCAGGCCGAGTACGACCTGCTGTTCACGAACGTCTCGGCCAATCCGGCTTCGCCGCTCTTCGGGACGCCGATCGGGTCGGGCGAGATCGGCGGCAACGGCGCCTTCGTTCCCGCCTCCTATAGCAATTGGCAGCTCACGGACCGCCTTTGGATCGGCCTCTCGACCGGCGCGCCGTTCGGCCTGCGCTCGAAGCCCGACAATTTCAACTTCGCGGGACAGACCTACGGCCGTTCCGCCAAGGTCTCGACGATCAACGTCTCGCCGATGGCCGGCTACAAGGTCACCGACTGGCTGTCGATCGGCGCGGCGCTGCAAGTCCAATACATCAAGGTGGCCCTCCGACAGGCCATCTCGCCGCGGCCCTTCGCTCCGAACCTTAACCTGGAGGGCGACGCGATTGAGCTCGGCTATCGGTTCGGCGCGACAATCACGCCCTGGCAGGGCGGCACCATCGGCCTCGGCTATCGCTCGGCCACCTTCAACGAGCTCGAAGGCCATGTGGAATCCGCGCTGCCCCTGCTTCCCACCTCAGCCGGGGCGATCTTCTTCGGCCAGAATCGGCTGAAGGCCAAGCTGAACCTGCCGGAGGTGGTGAGCGTCGGCTTCTCCCAGCAGCTCGGGCCGCAGTGGCAGGTGCATCTCGGCTTCGAATACGAGAACTGGAGCCGCTTTAAGCGCGTCCCCTTCATTCTCGAGCGCACCGGGCTGCCGTTCAGCAGCGCTAACTTCGTCTATGATGATTCGTTCTACATCTCGGCCGGCGTGGAGTACGCCTGGAATCCGAACCTGACGCTGCGCGCCGGCATTTCCTACGAGTGGTCGGCAGTGAACGATCGAGTGCGTCAGATCCTCATCGCCGACAACGATCGCCTCGGCCTGTCGATCGGCGCGAGCTACAAGTGGAACGAGAAGCTCAGCATCGACGCGAGCTACGCCCATTACTTCATCAAGGACGCGCCCACAGCCATCGCGCCGGCGGGGAGCATCTTCAATCCTGCCGGCAACCCCGCCTTCAATAACATTGTCTTCGTGGGCGAGGCGGAGCCGACGCTCGACGTGTTCTCGGTCGCGCTCACCTACCGCTGGGACAATCCCAAGGTGGCGATCCCGGCTGAGCCGATCGTGCGCAAGTACTGAAAGAGACAGGCGTCAAGCAAGACGAGGGCCGGCGGTGACGCCAGCCCTTCTTTGTTGCGGGCAGTCATGGTTGGAGGCTGCCGTGCCGGCGGTCGTTGCGCCGCCTCAGGCCTTCACCTTCACATATTCCCCTGGCGCGTCGCAAAGGGGTTTCAGCTTGCCGTCTCCCGGCGTGCGGGCCGGGACGCGCTCGGGCGCCTGGCGCTCGAGCCATTCGAACCAGTAGGGCCACCAGGAGCCGGGGTTCTCCTTGGCGTTGGCGAGCCAGGCGTCGTAATCGCCCTTCGGCGGCCCGTCGGTCCAGAACTGGTACTTCGGCTTCGTCGGCGGATTGACCACCCCCGCGATATGCCCGGACCCCGCCACCACATACTCCACCTCGCCGCCGAAGCACTTGGAGCCGACGAAGACGGAACGGGCGGGGGCGATGTGGTCCTCGCGCGTCGCCAGGTTGAACACCGGCACCTTCACCTTTTTCAGGTCGAGCCGGACATTGTCGATCACCATCTCGCCCCGGCTCAGCTTGTTCTCGAGGTAGCAGTTGCGCAGGTAGAAGGAATGGTTCGCGCAGGGCATGCGCGTCGAATCCGAGTTCCAGTAGAGGAGATCGAAGGGAAGGGGCGGCTTTCCCTTGAGGTAGTTGTTGACGACATAGGGCCAGATGAGATCGTTCGGCCGCAGCATGTTGAAGGCGTTCGCCATGCGCGAGCCTTCGAGATAGCCGCGCTGCTTCATGCTGGCCTCGATCGCCTCGATCTGCTCCTCGTCGACGAACACCTTGAGGTCGCCCGCATGGGTGAAGTCGACCTGGGTGGTGAGGAACGTGGCGCTCGTGATGCGATCGTCGCCCGTGGCTGCCATATAGGCGAGGGCGACGGCAAGAAGCGTGCCGCCGACGCAGTAGCCGACCGCCGCCACCTCCCGCTCGCCCGTGGCAGCCTCGACGGCGTCGAGGGCCGCGAAGACGCCTTCGCGCATGTAGTCGCTGAAATCCTTGTTGGCGTGCCGCTCGTCCGGGTTGACCCAGGAGATGCAGAACACGGTCAGCCCCTGCGCCACCGCCCAGCGGATGAAGCTCTTCTCGGGGTTCAGGTCGAGGACATAGTACTTGTTGATCCAGGGCGGCACGATGAGGAGCGGGCGCTTGAGCACCGTCTCCGTGGTGGGGGCGTACTGGAGAAGCTCGATCAGGTCGTTGCGGAACACCACCTTGCCGGGGGTGTTGGCGAGATTGACGCCGACCTCGAAGCGTTCCGGATCGGATTGCCTCAGCTTCAACTCGCCCTTGCCGGCCTCGATGTCCTCCGCGAGCATCCTCAGGCCGCGGACGAGATTGGCGCCGTTCTCCTCGATCGTGGTGCGCAGGAGTTCCGGGTTGGTGGCGAGGAAGTTCGACGGGGAGAGGGCGCTTGCGAGCTGCTTGACGTAGAACTGGGCCTTGTGGCGGGTGTGCTCGTCGAGGCCCTCCGCCTCGTCGACGAGCTTCTCGGCCCAGCGCGAGGTGATGAGATAGGCTTGCTTGAGGAAATCGAAGATCGGGTTCTCCGACCATTCGGGGTCCTGGAAGCGCGTGTCCTTGGGGTCGGGCTTCTCCACGGGCGGCGCTGCCTCGCCCTGCATGCGGCGCAATGTGGCGGCCCACAGGTCGAGGAAGCGGCTGCCGAGCCGGCTCTGAGCCTCCAGAGCCTTTTGGGGGTCGGCAAGCCAGTATTCGGCCACGTGGCCTAGGGTCTTGACGACCTCGGCCACTTCGTCGGCGAGACCCGTCGGCGCACGCCGTTCCTCGAGCGGCTTGAGATAGGCCGCCGTCGCCTTGCCGGCCTCCTCGACGAGGAGCGCAAGATTGCGAGACAGCGCCTCGAAATCCGGCGCCGCGATGCGCGCCGTGCCACTCTCGATCCTTTGCTCGCTCACCCGCCGTTCCCTCCGCTGCCGGCGCCTCCTTGCAGATCGCGCGCCGTCTTTTGGTCATTTTATATGGATTTGCCCATGAGCGCTGCCTAGGTAGTGGACTCATTAGCTCGGGTCCACAGACGGGCTGAGGCGAGGGCGACGGCTGAGAGGAAGTTGCGGGCGAGCTTGTCGAAGCGTGTGGCGATCCGGCGGAAGTGTTTGAGCTTACAGAAGAAGCGCTCGACGAGGTTGCGCTGGCGGTAGAGCGCCGGGGCGACGGAGCGTTGGACCTTGCGGTCGCGGCAGGTCGGGATGTGGGCCTCGCCGCCGGCCTGGCGCACCAGGTCGAGGATCGCCTGAGCGTCGTAGCCCCGGTCGGCGACGAGCGCCTTGGCGGGAGGCAGGTCGGCCAGCAGGACTGGAGCGAGGGTCTTGTCGGAGGCCTGCCCTGGCGAGACGACGAGGCGGAGGGGCAGCCCTTGCTCGTCGACGACGGCGTGGATCTTGGTCGTCAGTCCTCCACGAGAACGGCCGATGGCGTGATCCGCGCCCCCTTTTTACCGCCGGCCGCGTGCTGATGGGCGCGCACGATGGAGGAGTCGATCAGGTGCAGAGACCCTGGCGACTTGGCCGCGAGCGCCTCGAACACCTTGAGCCAGACGCCCTGCTTGGCCCACCTGTTGAAGCGGTTGTAGACAGTCGTGTACGGCCCGTAGCGCTCCGGCAGGTCGCGCCACGGCGAGCCGGTGCGCAGCACATAGAAAATGCCGTTGAGCACCCGCCGGTCATCGACCCGCGCCACCCCGCGCGGCTTGTTCGGCAGAAGCGGCTCGATCAACCGCCACTCCGTTTCCGACAGATCGTATCGCGCCATGACCAAGCCTCCCGTCCAGGAGCCTTGAATCACCCCACACAATCCGCTTCAACCTTTATGAGTTCAGAACCTAGAACACAACCTGCGACGAGCGATCGCGTTCGGAGGACCCATGAGGCGCTGGCCCGCCTGTCTGCTCAAGCTTCCGCTCGCCCTCGGGGCGCTCCTGCCGGCCGCCTGCTCGGGCGACGTCAACCCCGTGCGCGACGTCGCTGTCGCCGCCGGCGTCGGCTCGGACCGGAAGGAGGCGCCGGAGTTCGTGGCCCGGTCGCGGCCGCAGAATATCGACTACATGCCGGTGGGCGTCTCGGCCCCGCCCCGGGCGGTCGCTGCCAAGCCCGCTGCGGCCGTGAAGGCGAAGGAGGCGGAGATGGACGCGGTCCGTGCCGCCAACGAGGCGCGCGCCGCGGCCGCCCGCCAGGCCGGCGCGACTCCCGCGCCCACGGTCCCGGCACGCAGCCCGTGATCCGGGCTGTCACGAACGCCTTGAGATGCTAAACGAATCGATGCCGCGCCGCTTCGGCCCCAGGGGAATGCTTCGGTCATGAGCGATTTCCATCGCATCAAGCGCCTGCCGCCTTATGTGTTCGAGCAGGTCAACCGCATCAAGGCGCAGGCCCGCGCTCAAGGCGCCGACATCATCGACCTCGGCATGGGCAATCCGGATCTGCCGGCGCCCGCGCATGTGGTTCAGAAGCTCTGCGAGACGGCCGGCAAGCCCCGCACCGACCGCTACTCGGCCTCCAAGGGCATCGCCGGGCTCAGGCGAGCCCAGGCGGGCTATTATGCCCGTCGTTTCGGCGTGAAGCTCGACCCCGAGACCCAGGTCATCGCCACCCTCGGGTCGAAGGAGGGCTTCGCCAACATGGCGCAGGCCATCACCGGGCCCGGGGACGTGGTCCTGGTTCCTGATCCGAGCTACCCCATCCACGCCTTCGGCTTTCTGATGGCGGGCGGCGTCATCCGTTCGGTGCCGGCCGAGCCGACGCCGGCCTTCTTCCCGGCGCTCGAGCGGGCAGTGACGCGCTCGATCCCGAAGCCCATCGCGGTGGTCGTGTGCTATCCCTCGAACCCGACCGCCTATGTGGCCACCCTCGACTTCTACCGGGATCTTGTCGCCTTCGCGAAGCGGCACGACCTGATCCTTCTGTCGGATCTCGCCTATGCGGAGGTCTATTTCGAAGGCGAGCCGCCGCCCTCCGTCCTTCAGGTGCCGGGCGCCATGGACGTGGCGGTGGAGTTCACCTCCATGTCCAAGACCTTCTCCATGGCCGGCTGGCGCATCGGCTTTGCGGTCGGCAACGAGCGCCTGCTCGCCGCGCTCGCGCGCGTGAAGTCCTATCTCGACTATGGCGCCTTCACGCCGGTGCAGGTGGCCGCGACGGCCGCCCTCAACGGCCCCGAGGACTGCATCCATGAAATGCGCGCCACCTACAAACGGCGACGGGACGTGCTCGTGGAGTCTTTCACCAAGGCCGGCTGGCCGATCCCGTCGCCGTCCGCCTCCATGTTCGCCTGGGTCCCGATCCCGGAGAGATTCCGCTCCCTCGGCAGCCTCGAATTCTCGAAGCTCCTGGTGGAGAAGGCCGATGTGGCGGTGGCGCCCGGGATCGGCTTCGGCGAGCAGGGCGACGACTATGTCCGCATCGCCCTTGTCGAGAACGAGCAGCGCATCCGCCAGGCGGCACGCAACATCCGCCGCTTCTTCGAGAACGCGGACCAGACCCTCCACAACGTGGTGCCGTTCGCAGCGGCCGGCTGAGCATCCTTAACCTCTCCTGAAGGAGAGGGCGCCGCGCGGCGGCGGGTGAGGTGTGCGCCGCATCCAAAAAGGCGCCGGCCCTCACCCGGTCACGCCTGCCGGCGTGCCTCGACCTCTCCCGCTTGCGGGAGAGGTGAGGCGTGGCTGCGCTTCCTTGATCCGCCTTGCGAACCGTTGCAGAAGACCCGCTCATCTTTCGGCCGAACGGCCGCTCAACTCGCGGGACTGCCCATGATCGAGCCTCTTCGGGTCGGCGTTGCCGGCCTTGGCACCGTCGGCGCGTCGGTGGTGCGCATTCTCGCCCGACAGGACAACGCCCTTGCCGACCGGGGAGGGCGGCCCGTCCGCGTCACGGCCGTCTCCTCCCGCGACCGCACGCGCGACCGGGGGCTGGACCTCTCCCGCTATGCCTGGATCGACGATCCCGTCGCGCTCGCCCGCTCGCCCGAGGTCGATTGCGTCGTCGAGCTCATCGGGGGCAGCGAGGGGGCGGCAAGGGCGACGGTGGAGGCCGCGATCGCCGCCGGCAAGCACGTCGTCACCGCCAACAAGGCGCTTCTCGCCAAGCATGGGCTGGCGCTCGCCCGGGCGGCCGAGGCGCAAGGGACGGCCCTCTGCTTCGAGGCCGCGGCGGCCGGCGGCATCCCGGTCATCAAGACCTTGCGCGAGGCCCTGCACGGCAACGCGGTGCGGCGCGTCTATGGGATCCTCAACGGCACCTGCAACTACATCCTCACCCGCATGGAGCAGGAGGGCCTGTCCTTCGCCGAGTGTCTGAAGGACGCCCAGCGGCTCGGCTATGCGGAGGCGGACCCGACCTTCGATGTCGAAGGCTTCGACACCGCCCACAAGCTTGCCATTCTGACGAGCCTCGCCTTCGGCGTCGAGATCGACGCCGACGCCATCTACGTGGAAGGCATCTCCAAGATCTCGACCCTCGACCTGCGCATGGCCGACGAGCTCGGCTATCGCATCAAGCTCCTCGGCGTCGCCGAGCGCACGAAGACGGGCATCGAGCAGCGTGTGCACCCGACCATGGTGCCGAAATCCTCCTCGATCGCTCAGGTGACGGGCGTGACCAACGCCGTCACCATCGATGCCGATGCCGTGCGGGAATTAACCCTCATCGGGCCCGGGGCCGGCGGCGAGGCGACCGCCTCGGCGGTCATCGGCGACATCGGCGACATTGCGAGCGGCGCCGTCCGGCCGCCCTTCGGACGCCCGGTCGCGCGGCTTGAAAGGGCGCAGCGCGCGCCCATGCAGCGGCACGAAGGGGGCTACTACATTCGCCTCACCGTGCCGGATCGGCCGGGCGTGGCGGCCGGCGTCGCAACTCACATGGCGGCACAGGACATCTCCATCGAGAGCATCCTGCAGAAGCGCTCCGAGCTTGCCGCCACGAAAGACCCGCACGGCAAGTCCGGGGCGCCCGTGCCGCTGGTGCTCGTCACCTATGCGGCCGAGGAGGCCGCGATCCGCGCGGCCCTGGACAAGATCGCCGCCGACGGGCTTATCTCGGAGCCACCCCAGGTCATCCGCATCGAGCGGGAGTGATCGTCGCGAATCCCCATTCGCCAACGAGGAGCGAAGCCGCCCATGAGCGCGCAGAACAACGCCGCCATCACCGTTGAACCCGGCAAGGTCATCGAGCGCATTCTCACCCTCGAACTCGTCCGCGTTACCGAGCGCGCCGCGGTGGCCTCGGCCCGGCTGCGCGGCAAGGGCAATGAGAAGGCGGCCGACCAGGCCGCGGTCGACGCCATGCGCCGCGAGCTCAACCGCCTGCCGATCGACGGCACCGTGGTGATCGGAGAGGGCGAGCGCGACGAGGCGCCCATGCTCTTCATCGGCGAGAGGGTCGGCAACCGGCAGGGACCCAAGGTCGACATCGCTGTCGATCCGCTGGAGGGAACGACCCTTTGCGCCAAGGACATGCCAGGCTCCATCGCCGTCATGGCCATGGCCGAAGCCGGCACCCTGCTTGCGGCCCCGGACGTCTACATGAACAAGATCGCCATCGGCCCCGGCTACCCGATAGGGGTCGTAGACCTCGATGCGAGCCCTGAGGAGAACATCCACAACCTCGCCAAGGCGAAGGGCGTCAAGCCGAGCGAGATCACCGCGCTCATCCTCGACCGGCCGCGGCACACGGAGCTCATCGCCGCCGTGCGCAAGACGGGAGCGGGCGTCCGCCTCATCACCGATGGCGACATTGCCGGTGTCATCTTCACCACCATGCCCGAGAAGACGGGCATCGACATCTATCTCGGCATCGGGGCGGCGCCGGAGGGCGTGCTCGCGGCGGGCGCGCTCCGCTGCATCGGCGGCCAGATGCAAGGCCGGCTCATCCTCGACACGGAGGAGAAGCGGGCTCGTGCGGCCGGCATGGGCGTCACGGATCCCAACAAGAAGTACGACATGACCGAGATGGCCCGGGGCGATGTCATCGTCGCCGCGACCGGCGTGACGGATGGGGCGCTGCTCAAGGGCGTGCGCTTCGGCAAGGACATGATCGAGACCGAGACGGTGGTCTACCGCTCGGCAACCGGCACCGTGCGCCGCATCCAGGCCGAACACCGGGAGCTTGCCAAATTCCACCTCGACTGAGGTTCGTCCTTTTCGCGCGCGGAGGGCGAGCGGAGGCGGGCCCTGGAGAGCGTTCCGGGCGCTCGCCCCCAAGCTCTCACGATCACCGCCTTCATGCGTTTTGACGGATTGCGTCAAACCCATCGTGATCGGGGGAGCCCTGGAACGACGCTGGGGGGGGTGCCGATGCCGAAGATCGTGGTCCGTCCCCTCCGCCGGGACGAGCGCGAGGCCTGGGAGCCGCTCTGGCAGGGCTATCTCAGGTTCTACAAGGCCAGGCTGAAGCGGGAAGTCACGGACCGCACCTGGGCGCGGCTGCACGATCCGCTGGAGCCGATGCATGTGCTCGGCGCCTTTCTCGGCGGCAGGCTCGTCGGCATCGTCCACTACATCTTTCACCGGTCCACCTGGACGATCGGCAACTACTGCTACCTCCAGGATCTCTTCACCGCGGAGGAGGTGCGCGGCCTGGGGGTCGGGCGGGCGCTCATCGAGGCGGTTTACGAGCGCGCGCAAGAGGCGGGCGCAAGCCGCGTCTACTGGTTGACCCACGAGACGAATGAGAGTGCGCGCGCCCTCTACGACAAGGTGGCCGACTACCCGGGCTTCGTGCAGTACCGGAAGCTGTTCTGATGTCGGTCCAGAGCCCGTCATCGTCTCCTGACGGACAGGGACCGTGCGGGATCCGAGCCTGGCCGAGGTGGGGAGGCGGCGAGCGCCATTGACGGCGGCATTTTCGCTCGCCACAAGGCGCGCCCGAGCTACCGTCATGCGCGTCGACCTGTTCGATTTCCACCTGCCTGAGGATCGCATCGCGCTCCGACCGGTCCAGCCGCGCGACGCCGCGCGGCTCCTCGTGGTGCGGCCCGGAGGGGCGCCGGAGCTCGAGGACCGCATCGTCCGCGACCTGCCCGAGGTGCTGCGCCCCGGCGACGTGCTTGTCTTCAACGACACCAAGGTCATCCCGGCCCGCTTGCACGGAATCCGGGTCCGCGGCGAAGCTGCAGCCAGGATCGAAATCCTGCTCCACAAGCGGGAAGGTGCCGACCGCTGGCGCGCCTTCGCGCGGCCGGCGAAGCGCCTTGCCGTCGGCGACCGGCTGCGATTCGGGGACGTGTCGGAGGGTGTCGCCTGCGAGCTCGCCCGCCTCGATGCGGAGGTGGAGAAGAAGGGTGAAGGGGGCGAGATTCTCCTGCGCTTCGCCTTCGCCGGCCCCTTCCTTGACGAAGCGATCGCGCGCCTCGGGGAAATGCCCTTGCCGCCCTACATCGCGGGCAAACGGCCGGCGGACGAACGCGACCGGGTCGATTATCAGACCGTCTACGCCCGGGCCGAAGGCGCGGTGGCGGCTCCCACGGCCGGGCTGCATTTCACCGAGGATCTCCTGCGCCGCTTGGCCGAGCGAGGGGTCGAGACCGCCTGGGTCACGCTGCATGTGGGGGCGGGGACCTTCCTGCCGGTGAAGGCGGAGGATACGGCCGACCACCGCATGCATGCGGAGTTCGGCGTCCTGACCGCCGAGGCAGCCTCGCGCCTCAACGCGGCGCGGGCCGCCGGAGGACGAATCGTTTCGGTCGGCACGACCTCCCTCAGGCTCCTCGAGAGCGCCGTCAATGCGGACGGCGTCCTTCAACCCTTCTCAGGGGAGACAGACATCTTCATCGCCCCGGGCCACCGTTTCCGGGCCATCGATGCCTTGATCACCAACTTCCACCTGCCGCGCTCGACCCTGTTCATGCTCGTCAGCGCCTTTTCCGGGCTTGAGCTCATGAAGCGGGCCTACGCCCACGCGATCGGTCACGGATATCGCTTCTATTCCTATGGAGACGCATGCCTCCTCTTTCCCGAGGACGGGCGTTGACCAGCGGCATGCCGACGGAGCCCTCATGACCGACAGCTTCAGCTTCGCCGTCGCCAAGACCGACGGCGCGGCGCGCACCGGCGAAATCCGCATGCCGCGCGGCGTGATCCGCACCCCCGCCTTCATGCCGGTCGGCACGGCGGCGACGGTCAAGGCCATGTATCCCGACCAGGTGAAGGCCCTCGGCGCGGACGTCGTCCTCGGCAACACCTATCATCTCATGCTGCGCCCCGGGGCGGAGCGGGTGGCGGCGCTTGGCGGGCTGCACAAGTTCATGAACTGGCCTTACCCGATCCTCACCGACTCCGGCGGCTTCCAGGTCATGTCTTTGGCGCAGCTGAGGAAGATCGACGAGACCGGCGTCACCTTCCAGTCCCACATCGACGGCTCGACGTATGTGCTGACGCCCGAGCGCTCGATCGAGATCCAGGGCCTCCTCGGCTCCGACATCCAGATGCAACTCGACGAGTGCATCAAGCTTCCCTGTCCCGATGAGGCGGCGGAGAAGGCCATGCGCCTGTCGCTGCGCTGGGCCGAGCGCTGCCGCGTCGCCTTCGGCGAGCAGCCGGGACGGGCGATGTTCGGCATCGTGCAGGGCGGGGCGGTGGAGAGGCTGCGTGTCGAGAGCGCTCGCGCCCTCGTCGCCATGGACCTCAAGGGCTATGCCATCGGCGGGCTTGCGGTCGGCGAGCCGCAGAGCGTCATGCTGCGCATGATCGAGACGGTCGAGCCGCATCTGCCAACCGACAAGCCGCGCTACCTTATGGGCGTAGGCACCCCCGACGACATCCTCGAGTGCGTCCGGCGCGGCATCGACATGTTCGACTGCGTGCTGCCGACCCGCGCCGGGCGCCACGGCACCGCCTATACGCGCTTCGGCCGCCTCAACCTCAAGAACGCCTGCCACGCCGACGACCCGGAGCCCATCGACGCCGCCTCCAAGTGCCCGGCGACGAGCGGCTACTCCAAGGCCTATCTTCATCACCTCGTCCGCTCGAACGAGATCCTCGGCATGATGCTGCTGACCTGGAACAACCTGGCCTATTACCAGGAGCTTATGGCGGGTCTGCGCAAGGCGATCCAGGACGGCCGCCTCGAGGACTTCATCGGCGAGACCAAGGAAGGCTGGCGCAAGGGCGAGCGGGACCGCGCCGAGGCCGAGCACGCCAGGATCCCGCCCTCGCACGCAGACTGAAGACACCTCAAGGGACGGCGCGCAGATGCCGGATCGGGCGGCCCGGCGCGATCATCTCCGCCGCGGCGACGATGCCTTGCGTGTCGATGCCGTAGTGCCGATAAAGGTCCTGGATCGAGCCCGTCTGCCCGAAATGTTCGACGCCGAGCGAGCGGGTACGATGACCTTTCACCGCCCCGAGCCAGGCGAGCGTCGCCGGGTGGCCATCCAAGACCGTCACCAGGGCGCAATGGGGCGGCACTTCGGCCAACAGGCGCTCGATATGGCTGCGGGCATGGACGAGGCCGCGCTCGCGGGCCCGCTGCGCCGCCGTCCAGCCGGCGTTGAGGCGGTCTGCGGAGGTGACGGCGAGAAGGCCCACGTCGCGCCGGTCCTCCGCCATCAGGCCCACCGCGGCGATGGCCTCGGGGGCGACGGCGCCGGCATAAGCCACCACCACCTCCGCGTTCGGCCCCGGCTTTCGCATCCAATAGGCGCCGTCGACGATGTCCTGGCAGAGCTCAGGCGTCAGCTCGCGCTGCGGCTGCTCGACGACGCGGGTGGACAAGCGAAGATAGACCGAGCCGCCGGTCTCGTCGCGCAGCCATGAGCGCTCGTTGGGCTCTCCGTCACCGTTGCGCTGCACATATGCGAAGGCGAAGCGCAGGATGGCGCCCAGCTCGTCGACGAAAGCCGGCTCGAAGGCGACAAGCCCGTCCTGGGACAGGCCGATCAGCGGCGTCCCGATGGACTGGTGCGCCCCGCCCTCGGGGGCGAGTGTGACCCCGGATGGCGTCGCCACGAGGATGAAGCGCGCGTCCTGGTAGCAGGCGTAGTTCAGCGCATCGAGGCCGCGGGCGATGAAGGGGTCGTAGAGCGTGCCGATCGGGATGAGGCGCTCGCCGAACAGGGAATGCGACAGCCCCAGAGCCGAGAGCAGGATGAACAGGTTCATCTCGGCGATGCCGAGCTCGATGTGCTGGCCCTTGGGGCTGAAGTCCCAGGCATAGGTCGAGGGGATGCGCTCCGCCTTGAAGACGTCCTTCATCTCCTCGCGGGCGAAGAGGCGGCGCCGGTTCACCCACGGCCCGAGATTGGTCGACACGGTCACGTCGGGCGAGGTGGTGACGATGCGATCGGCGAGCGGCAGGTCGGAGCGCGCAAGCTCGTTGAGGATGAGCCCGAAGCCGGCCTGGGTCGACAGCGCCGCCTGCTTCGGAACCGGCAGGCTCTCCGGCACGGGGACCGCGGGCGCCTGGAGCCGCCGCGCGCCCTTGGCGTTGAACGGCACCTGGTCGAGGAAGCGCTGCAACTCCTCCGGGGCGATCCGCAAGCCCTCGAACCGGTCCCACTCGTGGCCGGGACGCACGCCGGCGCTGGCGCGGTAGCCCTCCATCTGGGCGGGAGTGAGCAGCCCCGCGTGGTTGTCCTTGTGGCCGGCGATGGGCAGGCCGAAGCCCTTGATGGTGTAGGCGATGAACACCACCGGCCGGTCGTGGTCGATCGACTCGAAGGCCTGGAGCAGGCTCGGCAGGTCGTGGCCGCCGAGATTGGTCATGAGCCGCGCCAACTCCTCGTCCGAGCGCCTCTCGATGAGGCGCGTGACGGGGCCCTGGTCGCCGAGATCGTCGAGGAGGCGCCGGCGCCAAGCGCCGCCGCCCTGGAAGGTGAGAGCGGAGTAGAGCTGGTTCGGCGCCTTGTCGATCCATTCGCGCAGGCGCTCGCCGCCCGGCTCCTTGAAGGCGGCCTCCAGGAGCGAGCCGTATTTGAGGGTGACCACCTCCCATCCGAAGGCCCGGAACAGGGCCTCGAAGCGGGCATAGAGCCCCTCGCGGATCACGGCGTCGAGGCTCTGGCGGTTGTAGTCGATGATCCACCAGGTGTTGCGCAGGCCCTGCTTCCAGCCCTCGAGCAGCGCCTCGAAGATGTTGCCTTCGTCCATCTCCGCGTCGCCGACGAGGGCGATCATGCGGCCCTCCGGCCGCCCCGGTGCCCAGCCATGCGCCTTGACGTAGTCCTGGACGAGGGAGGCAAAGAGCGTCTGCGCGACCCCGAGGCCCACGGAGCCGGTCGAGAAGTCCACGTCGTCCACGTCCTTGGTGCGCGAGGGATAGGACTGGGCGCCCTTGTAGGCGCGGAAGCCCTCGAGCTTCTCCCGCGTCTGATGGCCGAAAAGGTACTGGATGGCGTGGAACACCGGGCTCGCATGGGGCTTCACCGCCACCCGATCCTCAGGGCGCAGGACGGCGAAGTAGAGGGCGGTCATGATGGTGGCCAGCGAGGCCGACGAGGCCTGATGGCCGCCCACCTTCAGGCCGTCCTCGTTCGGTCTCAGGTGATTGGCGTTGTGGATCATCCAGCTCGAGAGCCAAAGCACCTTGCGCTCGAGCTCGGAGAGGTAGGGCAGGCGGGGATCGGCGGTCATAAGGGCGTCGGCGCTTTTCTGTGTGCCGCAAGGTTAGGCCAACCGGGCGGGAGGAGCCACCCTTCCGTCAGCGCTGGCGCCTCTCAAGGGCTCGTCCCCCGAACGGTTGACCCGCCGGGGCCTTGGGCCTATGTCCCGAGCACCCTCCGAGCGCGTAGCTCAGCCGGTAGAGCATCTGACTTTTAATCAGAGGGTCCTGGGTTCGAGTCCCAGCGCGCTCACCAAGAAAATCAAGGGGTTAGCCGTACACCGAGGAGAACGGGAGAAGAACATGCGACCCCTAAAATGGGTCTCAAAAGTCTCACGTGCGACTTTCGTTCTCGCGGCATCTGAATGCGGACGGGCACATCGATCTTCGACCAACCGATCGAGGCCGATCGCTTTGCTCGGTCCAGCGACCATGACACCCGGCATCGCAGGGTTCTCGCCGCGTGTCGGTCGGAGGAGGTGTGGTCGCTGTGGCGACGGCGATCCTTCTGCTTCACGCGCCTGCCCGCCCTGCGGCCCGGAGGGCTGGTCGCGGCGGGATCGAGGCGCTAAACGGCAGCGACAAAAGCGCATTTGTCGGGAAAGAGAGGCTGCCCATGTATCCGAATGTCTTGCTCCACATTGCCGGGACCTGGCGCGGGGCCTCGACGGGAGAGGCGATTCCGGTCCTCAACCCCGCGACGGCCGAGCCCATCGGCACGGTGCCAGTCGCAAGCCGCGCCGATCTCGACGAGGCCCTCGATGCGGCAAAGCGCGGCTTCAGGGCCTGGCGGGCCGTCTCGGCTTACGAGCGGGCCAAGATCATGAAGAAGGCGGCGAACCTCCTGCGCGAACGGGTGGAGGACGTCGCTCGCATCATGACCCTGGAGCAGGGCAAGCCCTTGGCCGAGGCGAAGCTCGAGATCATGAACGGCGCGGACACCATCGAGTGGTTTGCCGAGGAGGGCAAGCGCGCCTATGGCCGGGTCGTCCCCGCTCGCGCCGAGGGCGTCCTCAACATCGTCACCAAGGAGCCGGTTGGACCTGTCGCCGCCTTCACGCCCTGGAATTTCCCGATCAACCAGGCTGTCCGCAAGGTGTCGGCAGCGCTGTGCACCGGTTGCTCGGTGATCCTCAAAGGTCCGGAGGACACGCCGGCGAGCTGCGCCGAGCTCGTCAAGGTGTTCCTGGACGCCGGGGTGCCAGGCGACGTGATCGGGCTTGTGTTCGGCCGCCCGGCAGAGATTTCCGAATACCTGATCCCGCATCCGGTGATCCGCAAGGTGTCCTTCACCGGCTCGACGGCCGTCGGCAAGCAGCTTGCGGCGCTCGCCGGCCAGCACATGAAGCGCGTGACCATGGAGCTCGGCGGCCACGCGCCGGCGATCGTGTTCAAGGACGCCGACGTGGCCAAGGCAGTGAAGCTCCTCGGAGCCGCGAAATATCGGAACGCAGGCCAGGTCTGCATCTCGCCCACGCGCTTCCTCGTCCATGACTCCATCTTCGAGGAGTTCGTCGACGGCTTCGTGCAGGTGTCGCGGAGCATCAAGGTGGGCGACGGGCTGCAGCCGGACACCAAGATGGGTCCGCTCGCCCATGCCAGGCGCGTGGAGGCCATGGAGGCCTTCGTTGCCGACGCCAAGGCGAAGGGCGCCGAGCTTCGCACCGGCGGGAGCCGCATCGGCAATCAAGGGTATTTCTTCGAGCCGACCGTCTTCACCGACGTGCCGCTCGATGCGCGCATCATGAACGAGGAACCCTTCGGGCCGGTTGCCGCCATCCGCCGCTTCAAGGACGAGGAGGAGGCCTTCGAGGAGGCGAACCGTCTGCCTTACGGCCTCGCCGCCTACGCTTACACGCGCTCGGCCGAGACCGCCACGAAGCTCGGTTCGGTCATCGAGAGCGGCATGGTGTCCATCAACCACCACGGCCTCGGTATTCCGGAGCTGCCTTTCGGTGGCGTGAAGGACTCAGGCTATGGCAGCGAGGGCGGCAGCGAGGCGATCGAGGCGTATCTCAACACGAAGCTCGTCTCGCAGGCGGCTCTCTGAGCCGCTTTTCGGACCTGTCAGGTGATCGGTGTGACGAGCACCTTGGCCGCGGCGGGGCGCTCCCGAAGCGTGCGGTGAAAGCGCTCCAAATTCGGGCGCGGCTCGCGCTGCACGGGCAGGTTCAGCCAGCGGTGGACGGCAGCGCCCACCGCGATGTCGCCCATGGTGAAGGCTGCGCCGGCGACGTAGGTGCGGTCGCCCATATGACGGTCGAGCAAGGCGGCGAAGGGCTCCGCCTTGGCGATCGCTGCCTCGACGATCGACCGGTCCCGCTGTTCCGGAGACGTGCGGAAGAGCTGGTGGAAGGCCGGCCCCATGGCGGGCGTGAAGGCGGTCGCTTGCCAGTCCATCCACCGGTCGGCATCGGCGCGCTCTCGCAAATCCGTCGGCCACAGGCTCCCGGCGCCGTGCTTTGCCGCAAGATAGCGGACGATGGCGTTCGACTCCCAGAGGACGAAGCCGTCCTCCTCGATGACTGGCACGAGGCCGTTCGGGTTGAGCTTCCGGTATTCGGGCGTGTTCACGATCCCGAACGGCCCGCCCGCGTCGACCCGTTCATGGGGCAGGCCGAGCTCCTCCAGCGCCCAGACGACCTTCTGCACATTGATGGAGTTGAGGCGGCCCCAAAGTCTGAGCATGGCGAGACGGCTTCCCTTCGCAACGGATCCGCAGAGTAGGCGCGGATGGCACGATAAGGTCAAGGCGGATCGATAGGTTTCAGCTCCGGACAGATAGCGGGTGAGAAGAGCCTTCCTCGCGCAAGAACAAGATTAGAATTGAAATAAATATAAAGAAACGCCGATCTATTTACATTTCAGAAATTCGGAAATAAGCGGAAATCCTAGCATTTTTGGGGATGACAATGTCGAGATTCATTCTTGCCGCTGTAACGGCGCTGCCGTTTTGCACACCCGCTGCTGCTCAAGGGCTGGCTCACTGCCCGCTCACCTATGAGATCTTCGAGCATGTCGTTCCTCACTTGGATCTTCAGGCATGCCCCAGGGACTTGGCGCGAGACGGAGCCTTTTGTCGCGCGAGCGCCGGCCACGACGACCTGCATGTGTTCGTCTTTGCCGAAAGGGGCGACCAATGCCTCCTGTCCTCGAAGAGGTACGGCCCTGGGGAGTATGAGTTCGTGATCAAGTGAGGGTTGCCAAGCCTCCGCGCCCTGCGCGAGCGCTGCCTTCCTCTTCTCTTTCCCGCGCACATCGCTACTCTGCAACCTGGGCTGGCGTGAGGGTGGCGTCACGTGCGGGCAGGGTCACATGGCGGCCGATGGCGGACGCCCATCGCGACGTGCCTCGTCATTCTTGGGGCGCCATCCTCGGCCCGATCGGATGAGGCTCTTCGCTCGCAGGCGGAGGCCGCGGCCGAGATTCGAACGGTCCTGTTCGGAAGTCTCGATGCTGGCCGCTCGGGCTTCTTGACCTTCGGGGTGAAACGCAGTCTCGGCCCCTCCCTCGATCGGAGCGGGCCGGTCATGATGGTCGTGGCGGGAGCGGGCGGGGCGCCACAAGCCGAAAAGGAATCCCGGCTCCTGTCGATCCGCGGAACGAGCCAGGTGAACGGGCTGATCGGCTACCAGTGGGCCCTCGAGCGGACGATGGTGGCGGCGTTTCTCGGTCTCGAGGCGGAGCGGGAGGCCCCGCGGCGTGAGGTCGACGGCTTTCGGAGCCGCACCGGTCTTCGCGCCCAGGCGGAGCTCTGGTCGCACCCGACCGAGCGCTCGCTCGCCACGGCGACGATCATCCTGGGCTCCGCCCGGCCGCATGTCTGGAGCCGGATCGCCGCTGGTTATGACCTCCTCGAGACCGGCGTTTTCCTGGGCCCCGAGGCGACCTACTACGCCTCGGACGGCTATGACGAATGGCGCCTCGGTCTTCACGCCACCGGCCTGCGCTGGCGCCGCTTCCATCTCCGCCTCTCCGGGGGCTACTGGCAGGCGAGCGACGACCGCCGCGGCGCCTATGTGGCGTTCGGCGTTCACACACGCCTCTGATCCTTACCCTGACAGCTGGTCCTCGCCCGTCGCGCTCCTGTCGAGGCTCCTGGAGGGCGGCGTTCGTCGGCTCGGGGCTTTGAACGCCGATCATGGCCCCGGGAAGAGCGCCTGTGTCCGGCCGGAAAGGAAGTAGCCGACAAGGCCCAGCCACTCCTTCGCGGCAAGGTCGGTGCGGCGCAGCCCCTCGCTAAGCGTGCCGAAGGGGCGCATTGCGTCTTCCGATCCGGCGGTGCGGTAATCCACAGGGTACGCGACAACGTCCAGGCCTGCGGCCCGGAAGGCACCGATCGCACGGGGCATGTGGTAGGCCGAAGTGATGAGCCACCAGGCATCGGACGGCGTCCGCGCGGCTCCCCGATCCGGCGCGGAGCGCAGGAGCGCCGCCGTCGCCCGAGCGTTCTCGCTCGTCGTCCGCGAGCCATCCTCCACGATCAGGCGTCCGGGCGCCACGCCGAGGAGGCCGATGCGGCGCCGAATGATCTCGGCCTCCGGAAGAGGAGCCCTGTTGGAGAGCCCGCCGCTTCCGCCGGAGACTACGAGCTTCGCTTCAGGATAGCGGCGGGCCAGTTCGAGCAGCGTGATGATGCGGTCTGCCGCCTCGTTGACTTCAAGACTTCGTCCCGGCAGCGACGACAGCCGATCCTCCACGCCACCCCCGAGCACGATGATGCCGAAGGGCGCCGGTGCGTCGTCCGCCGGTTTGGCGAAGCGATCCTCAAGGGGGATGATGAGCCAGTTGCCGACCGGCCCAAGGCCGCAGGCGAAGAGGCCCGCAACCCCGAAACCAGCGATCCTTCGGCCAAGCTTCGCGCGCCCGGTCCGGGCGAGACCAACTCCAACTCCGATCAGAATGGCGAGGACGGTCGAGGGCGTCGCGAAAAGCCAAGCGATTTTCGAGGCATAGTAGAACATCCGGCGCTTACGCCGTCTTGGCGAACAGCTCGCGCCCGATCAGCATGCGCCGGATCTCGCTGGTGCCTGCGCCGATTTCGTAGAGCTTTGCATCCCTCAAGAGGCGCCCCGTCGGGTAGTCGTTGATGTAGCCGTTCCCGCCGAGGAGCTGGATGGCGTCGAGCGCACATTGCGTCGCCTTCTCGGCCGCAAAGAGGATCGCGCCAGCGGCGTCCTCGCGGGTGGTTTCGCCCCGGTCGCAGGCCTTGGCGACGGCATAGACATAGGCCTTGGCCGCGTTCATGGTGACATACATGTCGGCGAGCTTGCCTTGCACGAGCTGGAATTCGCCGATCGGTTTTCCGAACTGCTTGCGCTCATGGACGTAGGGCATGACGACGTCCAAGCAGGCCTGCATGATGCCCAAGGGGCCCGCGGAGAGCACCACCCGCTCATAGTCCAAGCCGGACATGAGCACGTTCACACCCTTGCCGACCTCGCCGAGAACGTTCTCCTCAGGAACTTCGCAGTCCTCGAAGACGAGCTCGCAGGTGTCCGAGCCGCGCATCCCGAGCTTGTCGAGCTTCTGGTGCGTGGAGAACCCCTTGAACCCCTTCTCGATAATGAAGGCGGTGATGCCGCGCGGGCCGGCCTCTGGGTCCGTCTTGGCGTAGACGACCAGCGTCTCGGCGACCGGACCATTGGTGATCCACATCTTGTTGCCGTTGAGGATGAAGCGGTCGCCCTTCTTTTCGGCTCGTGTCCGCATGGAGACGACGTCGGAGCCCGAGCCGGGTTCGGACATCGCAAGGGCGCCCACATGCTCGCCGGAAATGAGCTTCGGCAGGTACCGGCGCTTCTGAGCGTCGGTGCCGTTGCGACGGATCTGGTTCACGCACAGATTGGAGTGCGCTCCGTAAGAGAGCCCCACCGAGGCGGAGGCGCGGGAGATCTCCTCCATGGCCACGCAATGCTCGAGATAACCGAGGCCGGCGCCGCCGTACTCCTCCTCGACCGTGATGCCGTGAAGACCAAGGGCCCCCATCTCTGGCCACAGGTCGCGAGGGAAGGTGTTGGTCCGATCGATCTCGTCGGCGCGAGGAGCGATCCTGTCCTCGGCGAAGCCGCGCACCGTCTCGCGGATGGCATCGGCGGTCTCGCCGAGATCGAAGTTGAAGTCGCGGCGGGCGTTCGGAATCATAGGCGAATCCTCTCTGCGCCTCGTTGCGGAGGCCGATCTTGAAGCCGTTATAGCAGCGCCGGGCAGTTGTCAGGAGCGGCTGCATCGAGGAGAGGAGGGCAGGATGAAGAGCGATTTCGAGGAGCGCGCGAATCGCACTCGCTGTCCAACGATTGCCCTGGGGAAATCTCGATGAACGCCCTCCGCGAGCCCACCGACCCTTATCTCTGGCTCGAGGAGGTGGAGGGCGAAGACGCGCTGGCCTGGGTGCGCGCGCGAAACGAGGAAACCCGCCGGGCGCTCTGCGACGAGGCCTTCGAGGCGGACAGGGCGGCCATCCACGACATCTCGACCCGGCCGACCAACATCCCGTTCATCACCCGCCGCGGCGCTCACGTCTACAACTTCTGGCAGGACAAGGAGCATGTCCGGGGTCTGTGGCGACGCACGACTCTGGACGACTATCGAAGCCCGGAGCCGGCCTGGGAAGTGGTTCTCGACCTCGACGCCCTTGCCAAGGAAGAGGGCGAGGACTGGGTGTGGAGAGGCTGCACGACCTTCGAGCCTGAGCATCGCCTGGGGATCGTGAGCCTGTCGCGGGGCGGGGCGGACGCCGTGGTGATGCGCGAGTTCGACCTCGTCGAGAAGCGCTTCGTCGCGAACGGCTTCTTCCTCCCGGAAGCCAAGGGGGGCGCGAGCTGGATCGACGCCGACACGCTGCTGGTCGCCACGACGCTCGGCGAGAACGCCGCCACGGCCTCCGGCTATCCGCGGCTCGTGCGCCGCTGGCGTCGGGCAACTCCCTTCGAAGAAGCATCGCTCGCCTTCGAGGGCCAGGCGAGCGACGTGTGGGCGTCCGGCAGCGTGGACCGGGAACCCGGGTTCGAGCGCATCTTCTTCCGCCGGCAGATCACCTTCGAGGAGGGAGAGAGCTACCTTCTCAAGGACGATGGCGCGCCGGTGCGCATCGATCTGCCCCTCGACGCCGCATTCGACGTGGAGCGCGACTGGCTTTTTGTGAAGCTCAAGTCGGACTGGGCGCTTCCAGAGCATACCTATCCGGCCGACGCGTTGCTCGTCATCTCCTTCTCGGCTTACCTCGCCGGTGATCGGGATTTCACGGTGCTGTTCGAGCCCGCGCCGCGCCGGGTTTTGGCGAACTTCTGGTGGAGCCGCAGCCGCCTCATCCTCACCGTCCTCGACAACCTGGCGAGCCGCATCGAGCTTGCAAGCCCACGGGAAGGGGGCTGGACGATCGCGCCGCTCGAAGGCCTGCCTGCGGAGGCGAGCCTGAACGCCTGGGCGCTCGATGCCGGTCAGCTCGGCCGCACGGATGAGTTTCTGGTGTCGGTTTCGAGCTTCCTTGAGCCGACGAAGCTCGCGCTTGTGCAGCCGGACAAGGTCATCGAGACCTTGAAGGAGGCGCCTTCGGCCTTCAACCCCGCTGGTCTTGCGGTGACCCGGCACGAAGCGCTCTCCGCAGACGGCGAGCGCATTCCGTATTTTCAGATCGGTCCGAAGCAGGCGGACGCTCCTCGCCCGACCGTGCTCGTCGGCTATGGCGGGTTCTCCGTGTCGCTCACCCCTTCTTATCTCGGGGCGATCGGCAAGGTGTGGCTTGAGCGGGGCGGCGTGTGGGTTGTCGCCAACATCCGCGGCGGCGGCGAGTTCGGTGCGGCTTGGCACAAGGCGGGGGTCCGCGCTGGCAAGAAGCTGTCGCATGACGACTTTGCCGCCATCGCCGCCGACCTCGTCGCACGCGGCGTGACCGCGCCTCGTCAGCTCGCCGCCTATGGCGGCTCGAACGGTGGCCTTCTCGTCGGCAACATGCTGACGCGTTATCCGGAGCGCTTCGGAGCGATCTGGTGCGTGGTGCCGCTCCTTGACATGCGGCGCTACACGAAGCTCCTCGCAGGCCCGAGCTGGATCGCCGAATATGGCGATCCGGACAAGTCCGAGGATTGGGCCTTCATGCAGGGCTTTTCAGCCTACCACAACCTCGAGGCGGGGCGCGCCTACCCGCCCGCCCTCATCGTCACGTCGCGGCGGGACGACCGGGTGCATCCCGGCCATGCGCGAAAGACGGCGGCGAGGCTGATAGCCCTCGGACAGCCGGTGTTGTTCTATGAACCCGACGATGGCGGGCACGGCGCCGCCAACAAGGACCAGGCGGCGTTCTTGAGCGCTCTGGGGTTCAGTTTCCTGCGCAAGACGATCGCGGCCGGCAGCGACGACAAGGCGCTCACGGTCTGAAGGGCAAGGCCTGTTCTCACTTGCCGTTGCAGAGCCCCTGCGCGGCCAGGCGATGATGGTGGCGCGGGTCGCAATCGGTCGCGATGAATTTCGCCCATTCGGCCGCGCCGCCATAGAAAGCGTTGCGGTCCACGTCGCCGCGAATGCCCGGCACGCGGCCTGTGGTCGTGTACTGCCACATGAACCACTGGCGGCCGTTGTAGCGCTCATGGGGCTCGGCGGCGACGCTGCGAAGCCAGTGGGGATAGTCCTCGAACTCGCCTTCGAGCACGTCCTTGTGGAAGGTGATGTCCGTGTAGATGATCGGGCGCTTGCCCGTGTGCCGCTCCATCTCGCGCAGCATCACCTGGATCGCGGCGAGCGCCTGCTCCCGCGGCACCTTGCGGGGGCAAGTGCGCGAATGTCCGTTCCACTCGAGGTCCAGAACCGGAGGCAGGGCCTCGGGATCGGCCGGCACGTTCCGTTTGAACCACTGCGCCTGCTCATGGGCAGGGCGACACCAATACATGAAGTGGTAGGCGCCCCGCGGCACGCCGGCGCGCCGCGCGCCGTACCAGTTCTCAAGGAAGCGCTCGTCCACGTGGTCGCCTCCCTCGGTCGCTTTGATGAAGGCGAACTGGGTGCCGGCCGCCTTGACCGAGGCCCAGTCGATCTTGCCCTGCCATTTCGACACGTCGATGCCGTGGATCGGCAATTCATGGGCGCGGGCGACCCTCGGGTGAGGCTTGGCGTCGCTCTTCGCGGGATAGTAGCCCTGCTGCTGGCCGGCGCAGGACGCAAGCGCGAGGGCCGCGCCGAGAACCGCCGCCGGCGCGGCTCGCCGAACAGCATGGAGGACGGTCTCCGCACGGAGGCTCGGCGGGAGGAAGGTCATAGGCACGGGGACTTACGCAACACAATGGCTAGCCAATGCCAGACCGCCGGTTAACAGGGGTTTGACGCGGAATGCGCACAAGGCGGGAAGCTGTGGCCCTGCTGCAACTTGTCAGCCGAGCCCGAACCAGAGCGTCGCAAGTCCCAGAAAGGTGAAGAAGCCGACCACATCCGTGACCGTGGTGACGAAGGGGCCAGACGAGACGGCGGGATCGACGCCAAGCCTGTCGAGCACGAGCGGGATCAGAATGCCCCCAAGGGCCGCCGCGGTGAGCACGGTCAGGATGGCGAGGCCGACAACCACGCCGAGGTCGCGCACGCCGAACCAGGCCACGGCGACCGACCCCAGCACGAGGGCGAAGCCAAGGCCGTTCAGAAGGCCAACCGCCAGCTCACGGCGGACGAGGCGGGAGGCATTGCTTCGGCGCAGCTCTCGGGTGGCGAGCGCGCGCACGGTCACCGTCATGCTCTGCGTGCCGGCGTTGCCGCCCATGGACGCGACGATCGGCATGAGCACCGCCAGAGCCACCATCCGCTCGATCGATTTCTCGAAGAGGTCGATGACATTGGCGGCGATCAGCGCCGTGACGAGATTGGCGAACAGCCAGGGAAAGCGGCTTTTCACCGTGTCCCACACGGTGTCGGACAGCTCCTCTTCCTCGCCCACACCGCCCAGCGCCTTGATGTCGGCATCGGCCTCCTCCTGGATGACGTCGACGATGTCGTCGATCATGATGACGCCCACGAGCCGGTGCGCCTCGTCGACCACCGCCGCCGAGACGAGGTTGTAGCGCTGGAAGAGCCGCGCCACGTCTTCCTGGTCGTCGGTGGCGCGGACCACGTCCGGCTCCTCGCTCATGATCTCGCGGATCGTCACCGGCCGTTTGGAGCGCAGGAGCTTGTCGAGCGGCACCGTGCCGACGAGGTGATAGCCCGGGTCGACCACGAAGATCTCATAGAAGGTTTCGGGCAGATCCTCCGTCTCGCGCATGAAGTCGATCGTCTGGCCGACGGTCCAGAAGGCCGGCACCGCGATGAACTCGGTCTGCATCCGCCGCCCGGCGGAGTCCTCCGGATAGTCGAGGGAGCGCTGCAGGGTGATCCGCTCGCCGGCCGGAAGCTTCTCCAGGATCTCGGCCTGGTCCTCCTCGTCGAGGTCCTCGAGGATGTAGACCGCGTCGTCCGACTCGAGCTCGCGCATGCCCTCGACGACGGTCTCCGGCTTGAGCTGCTCGAGGATCTCCTCGCGGACGGCGTCGTCGACTTCGGTGAGGGCGGCGAAATCGAAGTCTTCGCCAAGAAGCTCAATGAGCCGCGGGCGCTGCTCCGGGCGAAGGCACTCGATGAGGCCGCCAAGGTCGGCCTCGTGCAGATCCGCTGTCAGAGCGCGGACGCGCAGCGCATCGCCGGTGTCGATCGCATCGGCGACGGCGGCGACGAAAGCTCCATCGATCTCGCCCTGGTCGTCCCGGAAGGGCGGGACGGCGGGAGGCGTGCGGAGCGCGTCGGAATCGACCTCCACCATCGGCTTGTCCTGCGGATCCGGGCAATGCGCCGGGTTTTATGAGGGCGGGCCGCCGAGCGCAACCAAGGAGGCCATCTCGAACTGCGCGGACGCAGGTGGTGCGGACGGCGGGGATCGAACCCGCACGGGCGAGGCCCGAGGGATTTTAAGGCTACTGAAAGGCGGCTGTTCGGTGGTGCGGGCGACGGGACTCGAACCCGTAAGCCATTGAAAGGGCAGCGAATTTTAAGTCCGCCGTGTCTGCCAATTCCACCACGCCCGCGTCACACCGGAAGGGTCTCGTCACAGGATTTGTGACGGTTTGGTCACGGTCACAGATCGGTAGATTACAAGTACCTCCCTATCTACTTGCAGTGTAGTCACTGCACCGTTTCAGGACGCTTGATGTCCTCAGCCTTGATCCCGCTGGGGAGGATGCCAGCCTCGGCCAGCATCCGAATGGCCTCAGCGAGGGTGACTTTTTCGTCGGTTGCCTTCTCTATGTCCAGTACCTCCGCCGCTGCGTTGAGGTTATGCGGCGCAAGGTGGGCGCACCGCGCGGTTGTTTCGAGGACCCGTGTGTCCCATCCAGTCCCGGACGACATCAATCGGCACTCGTTCTGGACTGTCCAAGACGCGCAAGTGTGACGGCAGATGTATAGGACGAAGTGCGGGTCGTTCGTCATGCCAAGGTGCGCCCATGCCCGGTCCTAGACTTAGCGCATCCAGAAGTTATGTAGGGGAACAGCTTGGCATTCGGTGCAGTCACTGCACTTAGATGTCTCTCGAAGATGCGCCTGACCCGTCTCTCATGTAAATGGTCCGGGATTTCTTGGTTTTAGTGATGTTAGTCAAAATCGTGATCGTCCCGACCTTCATGTTTACGTTGATAAGGTGAGCCGATACAGCTCGCTAGGGCGGAAGCCTGTATCAATCAGGACCTCGATCACGTCCGCACGATCGTGCTTTTCCCATTGCCGCAGGAGTTCGACGAGAGCCCTTTCTTTGTGCGGAGTGAGCCAGCGAATCCGGCCTTCATCTCCGTTCCTTGCGGTCAATCGTCGGCTTATACGCGATGACCCAAGGCTCAAAGGCGAATTTCAGGGTCTTGGATAAGACTGCAAGCTTCCGATTGATAGTGCCATTCCAGTTCACTTGAGCCTCCAAGTGCTTGATGAACCCGTCGATGGCATCCGTGTCGATCTTGATGGAGGGGCATGTCCTTCCCGAAATACTTCTCGACCGTTCGCATGTTGAGGAGGCACTTGGCCTCGCTTGGGGTGCCCTTCCAGTATTTCCAGAGGTGCGCCGGAGCATCGTTCTAAGTGGCATCGCCACGGACATGGAACCGTTCCGATTTTAGTTGCAGTTGCTCGACCGTTACCCTTTGGGCGTGAATTAGATCGTCCCAAAGGGCTGCGGCCTTGGCCTCCAATTCCAACGCCTGGGCGTCCGCCTTTCTGCCGAACGTCTCCCTTATGCGCTCACCGTTGACGGTAATATCCGCCTGCCAAGAGTATCCACGTTGATGCATCGGCATTATGCAGCCTCCGCTTCTAGGTGACGGGTCAGGGCGCGGATGAACCGCTCCCCATCGGGAGTGAGCTTGGCGACCTTGTTGCGACGATCCATCGGGTCCTCGAAATAGGTCACCAAGCCCCGGCCATGCTCCTTCGACAAGAGCGCGACGTTACGCGACACCGCGGCCTTCGACAGGCCGGAGAGCTGTGTAAGCTCTTTCAGGCTGATTCCAGGCTTCCTGGCGATCAGCAGAAGGATCAGGGCAATTTGCGTTGGCAGTTCGGGATCAATCCTCCGAAATTCTTCGATCACATGGATCACTTTGGTGAGGGGTGATGGGGCCATTGGATGCTCCGCTTACGGGTCGGCTCTCTGAGAAAGAGGGGGCCAGGCAAGTCAGAGGTAGAGGGTCCTACCCACAGGTCCAAGGGCCCCGATTCAGTTTCAATTTGCCACCTTATCCCTGTTCTGTCACGGTCTCATTGAAGGAACAAATCAATCCGAGCGAGCCCGATATAATGATACGCTGACATGAGCTTTTATCTCCTGGCGTACTGATATGAATATGACCGCCACGTCCGCCTGAAGGGCTGGGTTAGCGGGGGGCCGTTTCAGGTGCAAGCGCGGTCAGGGCCGCCAGCCATAGATCCATGCGTGGCGATCGACCATCCCCGTCGCCCCAAGCGCGCCGATGATGCGGTCGCGCAGGAAGGCGAGAGGTGAGGGGGCGTGATAGGCTAGGCCGTTCTGGCGAGCGGCGCGTTGAATCTTGCGGGCGCGCGGCAGGCGCTGCGCCTCGTAGGCTCTGAGCGCGGCCGCTGCGTCCGGCGCCTCGCTCAAGGTTCGCGCAAGCACCGCCGCATCCTCGATGGCGAGCGCTGCCCCCTGAGCCAGGAAGGGAAGGACGGGATGGGCCGCATCGCCAAGGAGCGCAAGCCGCCCCTTCGCCATGTGCCCGGCCGTGAGATCGAAGAGGGACCACAGGAGCCACTCGGAGGGCTGCGCGAGAAGAGCGCGCAGCGGGGCCGCGGCGTCTGCGAAGGTTTCGAGCAAGGCCGGGCGGTCCCCTGGCGCGGCCCAGCCCTCCACCGGCTCAGGCCGCGCCTCCACCACCACGATGTTGAGGAGCCGCCCGCCGGCGATGGCATAATGCACCACATGGCCCTGAGGGCCGAGCCACAGGCCGGTCTCCTGAGCGGGGAGGCCGGGCGGAGCGGCTTCGGCCGGAAGGGTGGCGCGCCAGGCGGCAAAGCCCTTGTACGACGGCAGACGGCTGTCTCCCGCGGCTCGGCGCAGCTTGGACCAGACGCCGTCGGCTGCGACCACCACATCGGCTCCGACCATCTCCTTCGCGCCGCTCGCCGAGAGGAGCGCCACCCGCGCCTCGCTGCTGTCCTGGGTCACGCCCGTCGCCGTGCGGCCCATGAGCAGCCTGACGTTCTGCCGGCTGCGCACCGCATCCAAAAGGATCGTCTGCAGATCGGCACGGTGGATCACGAGGTAGGGGGCGCCGAAGCGCCCGCGCAGGGCCGGGCCGAGTTCCACCTCGCCGATGGTTCGCCCCGACCGCAAGGCGCGGATCGCCACTCGGCTGGGCTCAGCCGCGGCCCGGCGCAGCGCCGGGCCAAGGCCCAGGTCGACAAGGATGCGGCTGGCGTTCGGCGAGAGCTGAAGGCCGGCCCCGACCTCCGAAAAGCCCGTCCGGCGCTCGACGAGCGTCACCTGCCAGCCGCGGTCGGCGAGGGCAAGGGCGGCGGTGAGCCCTCCAATCCCTGCGCCGGCGATCAGCGCCGTGCCTGCCTGCACTGCCGATCCGCCAGTCGCTTCAGCGCAGGCCGCTGCCCCGGGCGCCGGCCACGTCGAACGGAGTCTCCTCCTGCTCCACATAGAGGCATTCGCGAGGCTCGGCCTCGCTCGGCCTCAGATCCGCCCGGTATCTGTAGAGCGTCGAGCAATAGGGGCAGATGGCCTCGTCCTCGGAGCCCATGTCGAGGAACACATGGGGATGGTCGAAGGGAGGCTTCGCCCCGATGCACATGAATTCGCGCGAGCCGAGGTAGATGGTGCTGACGCCCGCCTCGTTGTGGAAATGGGGAATGCCGGTCTCGGCCATCGTCCTGTCCTGAACCGAAGGCTGCCGAAGCGAGCCTTCCTCGAAAGTCGGTGCGCACCATAGTCAGTGCCGAACGGGAGGCAAGGGCAAGGACGCAGCAGCCTCTTCCTCTCACGGGCGGACATGACCCGCCAAACAAAGAGCGCCGGCGTTGGCCGGCGCTCCTGGAGGACGATGGGCCGATAGATCAGAAATCCATGTCGGCTCCGGCGGCCGGAGCAACGGCCTGCTTCTTCTTCGGCATCTCGGCGACCATGGCCTCGGTCGTGATCAGAAGGCCAGCGACGGAGGCCGCGTCCTGCAGCGCCGTGCGCACCACCTTCGTGGGATCGACCACGCCGAACTTGAACATGTCGCCATATTCGCCGGTCTGGGCATTGTAGCCGAAGGAGTAGTCGGCCTTGTCCAGGATCTTGCCGACGATCACCGACCCGTCCTCACCGGCGTTGATCGCGATCTGGCGGGCAGGAGCCTGGATCGCCCGGCGCACGATCTCGATGCCGGTGCGCTGGTCCTCATTCTCGCCTTGCAGGCCCTCGAGCGCCTTGACGGAGCGGAGAAGCGCGACGCCGCCGCCGGGCAGGATGCCTTCCTCGACGGCCGCCTTGGTGGCGTGCATGGCGTCGTCCACCCGGTCCTTGCGCTCCTTCACCTCGACCTCGGTGGCGCCGCCGACGCGGATCACCGCGACGCCGCCGGCGAGCTTGGCGAGACGCTCCTGGAGCTTCTCACGGTCGTAGTCCGAGGTGGTCTCCTCAATCTGGGCCTTGATCTGGGCGATACGAGCCTGGATCTCCTGCTTGGAACCGGCACCATCGACGATGGTGGTGTTCTCCTTCTCGATGCGCACCTTCTTGGCGCGACCGAGCATGTTGAGCGTCACGTTCTCGAGCTTGATGCCGAGATCCTCGCTGATCGCCGTGCCGCCGGTCAGGATGGCGATGTCCTGCAGCATGGCCTTGCGGCGATCGCCGAAGCCTGGGGCCTTCACGGCCGCCACCTTCAGGCCGCCGCGCAGCTTGTTGACGACGAGGGTGGCGAGCGCCTCGCCCTCCACGTCCTCAGCGATGATGAGCAGCGGCTTGCCGCTTTGCACCACCGCTTCGAGAACCGGGAGAAGCTCCTGCAAGGAGGAGAGCTTCTTCTCGTGGATGAGGATGTAAGGGTCTTCCAGTTCGGCGACCATCTTCTCCGCATTGGTGATGAAGTAGGGGGAGAGATAGCCGCGGTCGAACTGCATGCCCTCCACGACCTCGAGCTCGGTCTGGAGGGACTTCGCCTCTTCCACCGTGATGACGCCCTCGTTGCCGACCTTCTGCATGGCCTCCGCGAGGAAGCGCCCAATCTCCGCGTCGCCATTGGCCGAGATGGTGCCGACCTGGGCGATTTCGTCGTTCTTGGTGATCTTCCGCGCGTTCTTCTTGAGGTCGGCCACCACGGCCTCTACGGCAAGGTCGATGCCGCGCTTCAAGTCCATGGGGTTCATGCCGGCGGCGACCGCCTTGGCGCCCTCGCGGACGATGGCATGAGCGAGAACCGTGGCGGTCGTGGTGCCGTCGCCGGCGACGTCGTTGGTCTTCGAGGCCACCTCGCGCACCATCTGGGCGCCCATGTTCTCGAACTTATCTTCGAGCTCGATCTCCTTGGCGACGGTGACGCCGTCCTTGGTGATGCGGGGCGCGCCGAACGACTTCTCGATGACCACGTTGCGGCCCTTCGGCCCGAGCGTCACCTTCACGGCGTTGGCAAGAATCTCCACCCCGCGCAGCATCTTCTCGCGCGCGTCGGACGAGAACTTGACCTCTTTGGCTGCCATAATTGTCACTCCTATCGAGACATGACGTGTTCTCAAGAGGCCCCATCAGCGGCGGCCTCGACCCATCGGCTCAGGCCGCCTTCCGGCGCGCCTCCCGCTCCTCCAGCACGCCCATGATGTCGGACTCCTTCATGATGAGGAGGTCCTCGCCGTCGATGCGCACCTCCGTGCCCGACCATTTGCCGAACAGCACCCGGTCCCCGACCTTCACGTCGAGCGGGGTGATCTTGCCGTTCTCGTCCCGAACGCCCGGACCGACGGCGACGACCTCACCCTGTTGAGGCTTCTCCTTGGCGGTATCGGGGATGATGATTCCGCCAGCCGTCTTCTCTTCGGCCTCGAGGCGGCGGACGACGACGCGGTCATGCAAAGGACGCAGCTGCATCTCGGGTCCTCCAAAAGTCGAGACAGAATGGGAACAGCCCCGGCCTGAAGCGGCCGGCCCAACACCGCAACCGCCAAGCCTGGCCAACCGCGAGTTAGGTGCGTTCGCGCCACGCTTCAAGAGGGGCCGCGCGAGAATTTAGCACTCCCCCGCCAACAGTGCCAACCGAACGCCGGCGGGCTTGGCAGCAGCCATAAGCACCTGCTGCTAACTATTTGGAACAAAACGGAAAATTCAACATTTCCCTTGAGGCTGGGCTGTAGCCCAGGCACGATGGATGAGGATGGCACGCCATCCTGCGCCGCGATTGGAGGAGCGCGAATGCAAGAAAGGAGCAGCATGGTCTCTGAGGCGTTCATTCGTCAGCTCGAGGGTTACGGGCTGACCACGGCCACCATCCTGTACCATTTGCCCGATCACCCGGGGCTCCTGCAGACCTTCATCTGGCAGGAGTATGATCTCGCACCTCAGTTCCCGATGCTGGTGAAGTTCCTCGACTTCTGGCGCCGGGAGCTTGAAGGTCCGCTGCATTCGGTCACCGTGACGCATTCGCGCCTCATCAAGCCGGCCGAGTTCAAGGCCGTGGACGGGGTTTTCACGCTGCATTAGGCCACGCGCCTGCGGGGCTCGGACGCAGCGCCGTCGGGCTTGGCGGGCGGCCGCTTCTGGGCTACACGGACGCCCGCCCCCCGTTCCTGAGCCCGGCTGGGTCTTGTTTCCTGAAGCATCTTCTCACGCTTCGCGCTTTCACCGGCGCGGCTCGCGTTCCTTCCCGAAGGCGCGCACATCGCAGATCCTGGCCGAGCTGGTGGCCCAGCCTGGCGATCGGCTGACGGTCGGCGACATCGTCGCGGCCTTGCGCGATCGCGCCTTTTCCCTCCTGGTCGTCGTGCTCGGCCTGCCCAACTGCTTGCCCATGCCGCCGCCGATCCCGCTCGTCTGCGGGCTTCTTCTGGCGCTCGTGGCCGTGCAGATCGCCGCCGGCCGCCCCACGCCCTGGCTGCCGCGCGGCCTGCTGCACCGCTCTATTTCAAGGCAGGACGCGGAACGGGCCATCATGCGGGCGCTGCCGATCCTGCGCCAGCTCGAACGCTGGTCGCGTCCGCGAATGGCGCTGTTCGAGACCCCCTTGGCCATGCGCCTCGTCGGGCTGCTTCTGCTCGGGCTGGCCTTGGGGCTCTTGTTTGCGGCCCCGATCATCGGCCAGATCCCGTTAGGCGTCGCCGTGTGTCTCGTGGGGCTTGGCCTCGTCGAGCGCGACGGCGTCGTGGTGCTCGCGGGCTTTGCGGTCGGAACCTTCGGGCTTGTCCTGAGCCTGGGGTTTGTGTGGGCGATCGTGGCGGGGCTTGACCGCGTGCTGTAGAGCAGTTCCCTACGCGGCCGAGGCGCCCTCGGTCCGCGGGGCAAGCCCGAGGAGGACGTCGATCTCGTCCGGGGGCAGGGGCTTCGAGAAGAGATAGCCCTGGAGCTGATGGCAGCCGAGGGCCTGCAGGAACCGGTGCTGTTCCTTCGTCTCGACCCCTTCCGCCGTGACCGTGAGGCCGAGAGCCCGGCCGAGGTGGACGATGGAGTGGACGAGGATGGCGGACTCGCCCGTCGCCTCCATGCTCTCCAGGAAGGAGCGGTCGATCTTGATCTTGTCGAAGGCGAAGCGGCGCAGATAGATCAGGCTCGAATAGCCGGTGCCGAAGTCGTCGAGCGCGAGGTTCACGCCGAGGGCCCGCAACTCCATCATGGCCGCCTCGGCGGCGTCCGCATCCTCGACGACGACCCCTTCCGTCAGCTCGATCTCGAGGCGGTTCGGCTCGAAGCCCGTCTCCTTGAGAACGCGCATGACGCTTGTCACGAAGTCCCGGTGCCGGAACTGGATCGGGGAGACATTCACTGCGATCCGGAGGCCCGGCCAGCGCAGGCCGTCCTGGCAGGCCCGGCGCAGCACCCATTCGCCGAGCGGGATCACGAGGCCGCGCTCTTCCGCGATGGAGATGAAGCGCGCCGGGTTGATCAGGCCCTGCTTGTGGTGCGGCCACCGCACCAGGGCCTCGAGGCCGACGATGGTCTTGCCGTCGGCGGAATAGATGGGCTGGTAGTGCAGGCAGAGCCCGTCCTGCTCGATGGCCTGCCGCAGGTCGTCCTCCACCGTCTTGCGCATCCGGATGGTCTCGTCCATCTGGCTCGCGAAGAAGCGGTAGCGGTTCCGGCCCTCGCTTTTCGCCTGGTAGAGGGCGGTGTCGGCAAGGCGCATCAGCTCCTCGCGTTTCAGGCCGTTTTCCGGCGCGAGCGCGATGCCGACCGAGACGCCGACCGTGACCGGCGTCCCGAGGATCTCGAAGGGCTGGGTCAACGAGTCGAGCACGCGGCGCGCCAATGCTTCGGCGTCGTGGCTCGTGCGGACATTGGTCTGGATGATGGCGAACTCGTCGCCGCCGAAGCGGGCGAGGGTGTCTGTCGCCCGCAGGAGATCCTCCAGGCGGTGCGCCACCTTCTTGATCAGCTCATCGCCGGCCTGGTGGCCATAAGTGTCGTTCACGTCCTTGAAGCGGTCGAGGTCGAGGAACATGACCGCGAGCCCGCCGCCGGTCCGGCTGAGGCGGGCGAGCTCCTGGTCGAGGCGCTCGCTGAACAGGAGGCGGTTCGGCAGCCCGGACAGCGGGTCGCGGCCCAGGAGCCGCTGCGCATGCTCCTCGCTGCGGGCAAGGTCGCGGGCGATCCAGCGGATATAGCCGATCACGAAGGCGAACAGGGCGAGGGCGACCAGGGAGCCGAAGAGGGTCAGCGGCACCAGCCGCTCGCGCATGAGGTCGCCCGGGCGCTCGGGCCGCCAGGTGAGGTAGGCGGTGGTGTTGCCGCGGGCGTCGCGCATGGCAAGGCCGATGCGCTCGCCGCTCGGCGCGCCGGTCTCAAGCATCAGCCCATCGATGCCGTGCAGCTCGGCGATCTTGGTCAGATCGCCGGGGGAGAGGCGCCTGTAGGCCACCGCGATGGGAAGGCGGCCCGACGGTTTCGCTGTCCCATCAAGCGCCGCGGGCAGGGCGGCGGCGGCCACGAGGGAGCTGCCGTCGACGATCAGCCGGGACACGGCCAGATCGCGCGGGCGGACCCCGGGGGCCGAGGCGTCTATCGTCTCCAGATTGCGACGCACCGCCTGGATCAGCGGATCGAGAAGGAATGTGGCTTTCTCGGCGGACGCCTCCGGCTCCGCAACCGGGACGAGTTCGCCGGTCGCCTCCAGGAGATAGGCTCCCGAGAACTCGGGAAATCGGCCCCTGCGCGAAGGCGCCGCGCCGCCCGGCGCGGCAATGGCCGGCGCAAAATCCGGGCTGATCGCCGCGAGCCGCCCCTCGAAGTCTTCGAGCGTCTGCTCCAGGGCGGCCATGAGCTGGACGCGCTGGCGGTTGCCCGCGTTCTCGTTGGCGGTGTCGCTCGTCCAGAGGACGGTCGCAAAGACGATTCCGAGGGTGAGGATGAGCAGTGTCGCGGTCGGCCATACGAGCCGCGACATCAGCGCTCCATAGGAGCGGCGGGAAAACAGCGAAATCGTCGACATCTTGCCTCGGCTTTGCCGGCGGCCGAGTGTCGACAAGCTTTATTTAAATCAGGTTGAGGGCCGGGGCGTGATCGCCCGGTCCCGCGGCGGCAGGGAAGCATCTTGTCCTTCGCGGGAGGTTCGGCCGAGAATGCGTCGCTGGCGGGAGGCCCCGCAAGGGAGGCGGCGATGCTCGACCGATACGGCTATGCAACGCACGAGGTTCTCAACCAGCCCTCGCCCCTTGAGGATTACGACGCCTATGCCAGCGACGGGACGCTGACGGCGATCGTGAAGGCCTTCGGCGCCGGCTGGGCGGAGGACCGGCTTGTCGAGGCCGGGCGCACCGTCGGCAGCGCCCATGTCCAGAACCTTGCCCGCCTGGCGAACCGTTACGGGCCCGAACTGCGCACCCATGATCGCTTCGGCCGGAGGATCGACGAGATCGAGTTCCACCCCGCCTGGCACGAGCTCATGTCGCTCGCCATCGGGCAGGAGACGCATTCCCTCTCCTGGACCGAGCGCCGGCCGGGGGCACAGGTCGCGCGCGCCGCGCTCGCCTACCTCTGGAACGAGGGCGAGAACGGGATCATGTGCCCGATCCTGATGACCTATGCGTCGGTCCCCACGGTGCGCGGCAACCCGATGCTCGCTGCGGAGTGGGAAGGGAAGATCCTTTCGAACGCGTATGACCGGCGCCAGATCCGCGCTGCCGACAAGACGGGCGTCACGATCGGCATGGCGATGACGGAGAAGCAGGGGGGATCGGACTTAAGGCAGACGCAGACCTATGCCGAACGGGAGGGCGAGGGCTGGCGAATCGTCGGTCACAAGTGGTTCTTTTCCGTTCCCCATTCCGACGCTTTCATCACCCTGGCGCGGACCGAGGCCGGCGTCTCCTGCTTCTGGGTCGCCGGCTGGCTGCCCGACGGCAGCCGCAACCGCATCATGGTGCAGCGCCTGAAGGAGAAGGCGGGGAACCGCTCGAACGCCTCCTCGGAGGTCGAGTTCCGCGGCGCCTATGGGACGCTGATCGGGGAGGAGGGGCACGGAATCCGGCAGGCGATCAGCATGGGGCATTTGACCCGGCTCGAATGCGCCATTTCCTCCGCCGGCATCATGCGGCAGGCGGTGGCGCAGGCCGCCCATCATGTGAGCTATCGGCGCGCTTTCCAGAAGACGCTCATCGACCAGCCGATGATGGCGAATGTCGTTGCCGATCTGCACCTCGAGGCCACGGCGGCTGCCTGGCTCGTCTTCCGCCTGGCGGCGGCTCTGGACCGGGACAGCGAGAATGAGCGGCTCCTCAACCGGATCGGAGCGCCGATCGCAAAATATTGGATCTGCAAGCGGGCCGTGCCGGTGGTGGCGGAGGCCCTCGAATGTCACGGGGGCAACGGCTTCATCGAGGATCATCTGATGGCGCGGCTCTATCGCGAGGCGCCCCTGAATGGCATCTGGGAAGGATCCGGCAACGTCATCGTCCTCGACGTGCTGCGGTCCATGATGCGCGAGCCCGACAGCGTGCCGGCCCTCCTCGCGGAGATCCGCGCAGGAAAGGGGCAGGATCGCCGCCTCGACGCCGCCATCGACACCCTCGCGGATGACCTGCGAGATCTCGCCCGCCACGAGGGCCAGGCCCGGCGGCTCGTCGAGCGGCTGGCGGTGGTGCTCTCGGCGAGTCTTCTGGTGAGACATGCGCCGGATGCGGTGGCTGATGCCTTCATCGCCAGCCGCCTCGAAGGGGGATGGAGCGGCGCCTTCGGCACGCTGCCCCGGTCCGTCGATGCGGCGACGATCGCGCGGATGGCGCCGCCCGCCGGGGCTGGGTGAGACGGCGCCCGTCCCACCTCCAAGAACGGCAATCAAGAACGGCGCTGATCGCGGCCCGTCCGGTGTTTTGGTTAACGCTTCCTTTACGTCTCTTTGCGCCGGGGTCCGGATTCGTGCGGCCTCGCCGCAACGCGAGTGGCGTTTGTGCAACAGCGCCTTGAAATGCCGCCGTTGGGCCGGTCCGGAGGGCTTTGGTCGGTTGATTGGAATCGCTCCATCGATATTGTGACGGTCGCGACGGGGGCGCCCCGGTCGTGATTTGGCTCAGCTTCAAGCGGGGGAACCGGTGGGGGGGCCAAATGCCAGGGGAAAAGGGACAAGTGGTTCAAAAGCCTCGTTCGAGGCTGTCGAGACACCGAGCCCGCCCCAAGGGTCTCGAAACTTTGGAGGTCAGAATGAAGCTCGTTAAGAGCCTTCTCCTCGGATCCGCCGCGGGTATCGCCGCGGTGTCCGGGGCACAGGCCGCCGATCTTCCGGTGCGGAAGGCGGCTCCTGTGGAATATGTTCGCGTGTGCACCGCTTATGGGGCCGGGTTCTTCTACATCCCGGGCACGGACACCTGCTTGCGCATCTCGGGCCGTGTCCGCGCCGAGTATCGCTGGCAGGACAGCGAGACGCGCGTCGGTGATACGCTCGGCTGGCGTGCCCGCGCCCGCTTGAATCTCGACGCCCGCACCGCCACCGCCTACGGCACCCTGCGGACCTTCATCCGCTACGAGCTCACCCGGAACTCGGGCGTGTACGGCGCGGTTCAGCAGCAGGCTTCGGGCGGCGTTGCCCAGAACCTCACGGTCGACCTGAACAAGGCGTTCATCCAGTTCGCCGGGATCACCGCCGGCCGCGCCACGTCGTTCTTTGACTTCTACGCCAACGACCTGAACTGGGGCGGTCTGCCGACGGGTTCCGACACCTACGGCAACGATCCGGTCGTGCTCGCCTATACCGCCAGCTTCGGCGCCGGCTGGTCCGCGACGATCTCGTTGGAAGACCCGGCGTCCCGCCGCGTCACGGGCGCGTTCTTCGGTCCGTTGGTCGGCCCTGCCGGAGTGGTCTACCCCTTCATCCCGCAGGCGCACATCTACGCCGGACAGCGCGTGCCTGAGGTGGTCGCCAACGTCCGCGTCGATCAGGCCTGGGGCTCGGCTCAGCTCGCTGGTGCGATCCACCAGATCAACTCGTCGAACCTGATCGCTCCGAATCCGGTTGGTCCGCTCGCGGGTCTTCCCGCCGTCATCCCGGATACCGAGTACGGGTTCGCGATTTCGGCTGGCCTGAAGGTCAACCTGCCGATGATCGCTCCGGGCGACGTGCTGTGGCTGCAGGGCACCTACGCCGACGGCGCCGTCAACTATCTTGGCTTCGGCAACGCGGGCACGCTCCGTCAGGGTGGCCAGAACCCGCTCGTCGCCAACCTGTCGGATGCCTATGTGGCGCCGAATGGGGATGTCGACACGGTCAAGGGCTGGAACATCACCGCAGCGCTCCTGCACTACTGGACCCCGCAGATCCGCCAGTCGGTGTTCGGCACCTACGGCCAGCTCGAGGTTCCGGGCTTCGCGACCTCGGCCTTCGTCGTCGCTCCGGGCGCCCCGGCCGGCGCCCCGGCCACGGTCTTCCCGGGCAGCTTCGCCGCCGACTTCGACTACTGGCAGATCGGCACGAACCTGATCTGGTCGCCGGTGCGCGATCTCGACATCGGCGTCGAGGTTCTCTACCGCACGATCGATCCGAACCGTCGCGTGATCGACCTCACCTCGGCTCCCATCGCGCCGGGCGTGGGCGTGGCGGCCGCTCCGGTCTTCCGGACGATCGACAAGGACGACGCCTTCGAGGCTCGCCTGCGCATCCAGCGCGACTTCTGATCGGCTCAACCCGATTGGCTCCTCAGGGCCCCGGCTTCGGCCGGGGCCTTTTTTGTTCGATCTTTTGGCAATCCGCTCGCGCCCTGGGCCGAGCCGGCCGAAGCCCGAGCCCCGCGGGATCGCTCGCAATACGGTGCTGCTTCGCAGCAAGTTGTTGCGCTGGGTTCCGGACCGCGTTCCGCGCTTCGCGCTCCACGCATCCGGGAAAGCGGGTGGAGGGTGAGAAGGGTGGCGCCTCGCCGCCGCAAGATCCCTCCCCGCGAGGGGAGGGCCGAGTCGCGCCGGAGGCGCGGCCGGGGTGGGGCGGCGGCGCTACGTTCTGAGACGTCGCGCCGCCGCCCCTTCCGACCTCCGCTTCGCTCCGGCCACCTTCCCCTCGCGGGGAAGGATGGCGCCGCCCCTCCCTCCCCGCGAGGGGAGGGCCGACTCGGGCGAAGCCCGAGCGGGGCGGGGTGGAAGCACCAACACTCGAGAAGTTGGCGCCGCCGCCCCATCCGTCGGCCTTCGGCCGCCACCTTCCCCTCGCGGGGAAGGATCGCGCGGCCGCCCCTTCCGTCAGCCTGCGGCTGACACCTTCCCCTCGCGGGGAAGGATCGCGGCGCCGCTTCTTGCGATCTTCGCTCCGGGACCTCTGCCGCAATGCCGCCCCTAAGCTGCGCTGATGTCCCGTGCTCGTGGCCGCGATGGCTGCGAAGGAGGGGTGGAGGTTCGATGCGGTTTTCCCGTGGACGGGCGCTTGTTCTTGGCTCTGTCGTGATGGTTGGCGGAGCGGCTGCTCTCGGCGTGAGCTTGATGCTGCACGGGCCGGATCCTGAGCCTGCGACGGCGTCCGCAACGCGACGTGAGATCGCTCGGCCCGAGGGGCAGGCGGAGGTTGCTGCTGTGCCGAGCACCCCTGCGCCGGTCGCTTCCGTTGCCGCTCCCGTCGCTCCCGAGGACGCCACCGGCTCGCTGCCCGGATCCGTGCGTCCCGCGCCGTTCCATTTTTCGGCAAAGCGCGTCCCCGGCGCCATCGTGCTGAGCGGCCTTTATCCGGACGAGGCGACGAGAGAACAGGTCCGCCGCATGGTGGAGGAACGCTTCTTTGAGGAGCGGATCGTCGACGAGGCGCGGCTCGGGCCAGGGGCACCGCCGAATTTCCTCGCCGGCGTGCGCGCCGGGCTCGACCAGCTTTCCCATCTCGCCTCTGGCGAGGCCTCCGTGACGGGCGCGAGCCTGCGCCTCACGGGCGAGGCGCTCTATGAAGAAACCGCCGAGCGGATGCGAGCGAGCACCGCAAAGCTCACTCCGAAAGGCTGGACCGTCGTGGCCGACATCCGCCTGCGGGAGAGCGCGGACGAATAATCCTTGGCCGACCCCCCTTTGGCCCCATGTCCTCGCCTCCTCCGCCATGACACCGCCCCACCTCTCCCAAGGGGAGAGGTCGGCGAGCGTCAGCGAGCCGGGTAAGGGGAGAGCCCTGTCCGGAGAGGGCGCACACCTCACCCGACCCTCCGCTGCGCTCCGGTCGACCTCTCCTTCCAGGAGAGGTGACGCACGGCGCCGCTGCTCCACCTCTCCCCGGTGGGGAGAGGTCGGCGAGCGCCAGCGAGCCGGGTGAGGGGCGGTGCCCTGTCCGGAGAGGGCCACACCTCACCCGACCTCCGCTGCGCTCCGGTCGACCTCTCCTTCCAGGAGAGGTGACGCACGGCGCCGCCCCACCTCTCCCCGGTGGGGAGAGGTCGGCGAGCGCCAGCGAGCCGGGTGAGGGGCGGTGCCCTGTCCGGAGAGGGCTACACCTCACCCGACCTCCGCTGCGCTCCGGTCGACCTCTCCTTCCAGGAGAGGTGATGCGCGAAGCGAGCCGGGTGAGGGGGAGAGCCCTGTCGAGATCCACCGCAAGGCCTTCCCGCGAAGCAGCGCTGTCATGGCCGGCTCACCCCTCGAGCATGGCGATGAAGCGCTTGATCCTCTCGATGAGGTCCTGTCCCGTGAGAAGCGGCGCGTGGCCCTGGCCCGGCACGGTGACGGCGGTGAGACGCGGATGGGCTTTCGCCATCGCGGCGAGCGTCTCGGCGGAGAGAATGTCCGAGTTCGCGCCGCGGAGCACCAGGACGGGCACCCGCTTCAGCCCCTCGAACAGGTGCCAGAGCGGCGGCAGCGGAGCCTCGAGGTCCACCGCCTCCATCGTCTTCATCAGGGCTGGATCATAAGCAAGGACAAGACGCCCGTCCGCCTCCCTCCAGGTGGCGCGTGCGAAGTGCAGCCACTCCTCAGGGCTCAGCGAGGGGAACTGCGCGCTGAGAAGATGCCGCAGGATCTCGGCCGCCTGCGGAAAATCCTTCGGCTGCGGCAGCTTGCCGACATAGCCGCGAATCCGCACCAGCCCCTTGGCCTCGATCACGGGGCCGATGTCGTTCAGTACGGCACCGCGGATCAGCGCCGGTCGGGCGGCCGCGATTGCCATGGTGATGAGCCCGCCGCGGGAAGTGCCAACGAACGCGGCTTCGTGAACGCCCGCGGCGGTCAGCACCTGGAGGACGTCGTCAAGCTCCCGCTTGATCTCGTAGTTGCGCCAGTCGCGATCGTGGTCGGAGCGGCCCCGGCCCCGATAATCGAGCGCGAGCACGCGGCGCGGCCGCTCCTCGTCCTGCGACAGAGCAAGCGCGAGATCGTGGAAATCGGCCGAGGTGCGGGCGAGCCCCGGCAGACAGACCACCGGCAGGGCCGAAGCGGCGCGCGGGCCGTAGTCTCGCGCGAACAGCCTCAGCCCGTCGCCTGAAGAGACGTAACACTCGGCATACGCCTCCACGGTCGGAACCGGATCATCGCGTGGCGATATGGCGCCCATCCTCCACGATCCGGAACGGGCCGCTCCGCCCGAGGTCGCTCTCCGTCAAGAGCGCGCTGACCTCGCCCAGGCGGTGCCGGTACACTTGCAGGTTCTCGAGCACCCGTTGGACGTAATTGCGCGTCTCGGAGAAGGGGATGCGCTCGATCCAGTCGACAGGGTCGACATGCGGCCGCCGCGGATCCCCATAAGCATCGATCCATTTCTTCACGTTGCCGCCGCCGGCATTGTAGGAGGCGATGGCGAGGATGAGGTTGCCGCGCCAGTCCTCCATGAGCTCGCCCAGATGGGCAGAGCCGATCTTCGCATTGTAGGACGGATCGTCGATCAGCTTGTCGAGGTTGAAGCCGATGCCGAAGCGCTTGGCCGTGCGCTTGGCTGTCGCCGGCATGAGCTGCATCAGGCCCCGAGCGCCGGCGTGGGACATGGCTTTCGGATCGAAAGCGCTCTCCTGCCGCGCGATGGCATAGACCATTGCCTTGTCGCTGCGTCCGCCGACGGGCTCGAAGCTCGGGATGCCAATCGTCGGGTAGGCGTGCAGGTCGAGGGGCAGGCCCCGCTGAACGGCGGTCTTGCCCACCGCCAGGAGCGCCCGGGCATCGCGATGCTCGGCGGCAAGATCCCCAAGAGCGTCGATCTCCGCAGGATCGCCGAGGCGGTGCGCGAGATCGATATAGAGGGGGAGGGCGAGATCGCCGGCGCCCATCTTGTAGAGCAGGCGGATGGCGCGCACGGCGTGGGAGCGGTGAAAGGCCTGCCGCTCCGCCTCGGATAGTTCCGGCGCCTGGCGCAAGGCCAGGGAGTCGCCGGTCCTGGCGAGCGCCAGCTGGCCATAATAGGTCACCGGATGGGCCGCGGCCCGCGCGTAATGGCGTCGCGCCACCTCCTCGGCGCCGATCGCCTCGGCCGCCCGGCCTTGCCAATAGGCCATGCGCGCCACCGAGATCGGGGTCTCGGCAACCCGGGCGGCGGCGCGGAAGTGCACGGCCGCCGAGGCGGGATCGTCAAGGAAGCGGAGCGCGATCCATCCGGCGTGGAACTCGGCCTCGATGCGCTGGGCTGCGCCCTCGGCCGCGTGATGGCGCACGACCTCATAGGCTTTCGCGGCGTCCCCATCATCGAGGAGCTTGCGGGCGACGAGGCGACGTTCGACCCACCACTCGTCCCCATCCGCAAGCAGGTCGGGGTCGCGGGGGGCTCCGGCGATCACGGCGGCCGCTTCCGCCGCCTTGTTGTTGCGCCGCAGATGCTGGACGCGCGAGAAGAGGTAGGACGTGTCGGAGCGGAGCGCCTCCGGCACCGCCTCCAGGACGGCGCCGGCGCGCTTCGACCCCTCGGAGACGGCGACGCGCGCCTTGACGAGGGCGCCGTAGTCCTTGCCGGACGCCTTCGCGGCGAGGGCCGCCGCCCGGCGTGCCGCGTCCCAGTTCTCCTTGAACAGCATGCGCTCCATGCGAGCGCGATGATCGGCTTCGGTCAGGGCACCGCCGAAGCGTGCGAGGATCTTGGCCTCGAACTCCCGTCCGAAAGCATCCTTGCGCCAGGTCTCGCGGATGAGCGCCATCGCATCGCGCTCCAGCCCGTCCGCCTGAAAGGCAAGGGCGAGGGCGAACTTTCCCGCGGGGCTGATCGGGCGCTGCGTCGCGAAGAAGGCCCGGACGACGGCAGGGGGCTTGCGGTCGAACAGGAGCGCTTCCTCGGCGCGGCGCCGCAACTGCGTGCCGATGGGCCAGCTCTTGTCCTCCCGGACGAAGCGGACGATCCGCTCGAAGCTCACGATCGCGCCGCTGCGGATGGCAAGCCACTCGCAGAGGAGCCGCGCCGCGGGATCCTCGATTCCGGTCCGCAGACGGTCGCCTTCGGCGACGTTGCCCCGACGATAGGCCTCGACCGCCTGCCTGAGCACGGTAAGGTCAACCGCAGGTTCGGCCGGCGTGGGGACATCCGCGGCGGCCACGCGCCCGAAGGCGACGTCGTCCACCATGGCCAGCGTCTGCGAGCCCGCCTGGGCGGCAGCCGCGATCGGGGAGAATGGGGCGCCACCGAGCGCAAGAAGGAGCGCTGCGCCGAGCGCGCGCGGCAGGTAACGCGTCGCAATGACCATGACGTCTGCCCCCGCGAAATGGACCGTCCATGGTGAGGACGGCCGGTTTGAGAAAACGCTAACCTCAACGTCTCTTTGCCAATCGCCGGCCGGTTTGCGCCTTGGCGCGGCTCATTCTATGTGTCCTCGGAAGAGGCCCCTCATGCTGCTCCGGCCGCCGGGAACGCGCAAGGGGCGCGCCAACAAGGACGGCCCGAAGGATTTTCCATGGCCCAGGACCGACATCTCAGAGGTTCGCTCACGGCCCTCGTCACTCCCTTCCGTAACGGCGCCCTCGACGAGGAGGCGCTGCGCGCCCACGTCGATTGGCAGATCGAGAACGGGACGGACGGCCTCGTCCCGGTGGGAACGACGGGCGAGAGCCCGACGCTCACCCACGACGAGCACAAGAAAGTCGTGGAATGGTGCGTAAATGAGGCGAGGGGGCGGGTGCCGGTGGTGGCGGGCGCCGGCTCCAACAACACCGCCGAGGCGATCGATCTCGCCCGCCATGCCGAGCAGGCCGGGGCCGACGCCCTCCTCGTCGTCACCCCCTACTACAACAAGCCCTCCCAGGAGGGTCTCTATCGGCACTTCAAGGCGATCAACGACGCCGTCGGGATCCCGATCATCATCTACAACATCCCGCCGCGCTGCGTGATCGACATGTCGGTTGAGACGATGGCGCGCCTCTACGAGCTCAAGAACATCGTGGGCGTGAAGGACGCGACCGGCAACCTCGCCCGCGTCTCCCTTCAGCGGCAGGCGATGGGCCCGGATTTCATCCAGCTCTCAGGCGAGGACATGACGGCGCTCGCCTTCAATGCCGCCGGGGGGCATGGCTGCATCTCGGTGGTCTCCAATGTGGCGCCGCGCCTATGCGCCGCGCTGCAGGACCTGAGCCTGTCCGGGGATTTCGCGGGGGCCCTCAAGGTGCAGGACAGGCTCACCCCCCTTCACGAAGCGATCTTCCTTGAGGCGGGCCTGGCCGGGGCCAAATGCGGCCTCGCCCTGCTGGGGCGCGGCAATGAGGAGATCCGGCTGCCGATGCTGCCCGTCACCGACGTGACCCGGGCGGCCATTCGCAAGGCCATGGTCCACGCCGGCCTCATCAACGCATAACTCATGGCAGACAAGCCCAAGGGCGCCTACCGCGTTGTCGCCGACAACCGCAAGGCGCGCTTCAACTACGAAATCCTCGACACGGTCGAGGCGGGAATCGCGTTGACCGGCACCGAGGTGAAATCCTTGCGCCAGGGCAAGGCGACGATCGGCGAGGCCTATGCCGGCCCGTCCGGGAACGAGCTGTTCCTCTTCAATGCCTATATTCCGGAATACCTTCAGGCCAACCGCTTCAATCACGAAACCCGGCGGCCGCGGCGCCTGCTCCTGCACAAACGCCAGATCAACAAGCTGATCGGCGCCACGCAGCGGGAGGGCTTCACGGTCATTCCCCTGAAGATCTATTTCAACGAGCGGGGGCGGGCCAAGGTGGAACTCGGCCTCGGACGCGGCAAGAAGCTCCACGACAAGCGCGAGACCGAGAAGCAGCGCTCCTGGAACCGGGAGCGGGCGCGGCTGATGCGGGAAAAGGGCTGAGGATCGACGCGCAATCCCCTGTCTCAACCCTCCTGATCCTCTTCGGGGGCCGGAGCCTGGCGGATGCCATAGCGCCGCTCGAGGCCCGGGCCCTGATAGCGAGGCCGCTCGCCGAGCTCGACTGAGGGCCGCGGGCGATCGGGTCGTTCGGCGGGATCGCGGCCGATCTTCGGAATGAGATGCGCGAGGTCGATGAACTCGTCCGCCTGCCGGCGGAGCTCGTCGGCGACCATCGGCGGCTGGGTCGAGATGGTGGAAACCACCGACACCCGCACCCCGCGCCGCTGCATGGCTTCGACGAGCGACCTGAAATCGCCGTCGCCGGAGAACAAGACCATGTGATCGATGAAGGGGGCGAGTTCGAGCGCGTCGATCGCAAGCTCGATATCCATATTGCCCTTGACCTTGCGCCGGCCGGTGGAGTCCACGAACTCCTTCGTGGGCTTCGTCACGACCCGATAACCGTTGTAGTCGAGCCAGTCGATCAGCGGACGGATAGAGGAGTACTCCTGGTCCTCCACCAGCGCGGTGTAGTAAAAGGCGCGAACAAGATAACCTCGCGATTGGAACTCTTTCAGAAGCCGCTTGTAATCGATATCGAACCCGAGGGTCTTCGTCGTTGCGTAGAGATTTGCGCCATCGATGAAAAGCGCGATCCGCTGCTGCCCGATCATCTCAATCTCGTCTCGGATGCCCTATGGCGACCACAACCGCAGTCCGCGCGCGTTCTCGAACCGCGAGCGCGCATGGCGCCCTCTGGTCGCGGCACCGACGCCCGAAAAGCCCCGCGTTCTGAAAAGCCTAGGACAGGTCGTTGTTTTGTGTGGAATAAAGCTGCCTCAAATTGACCTGTCAAGTTAAACAGTCGTTAACCATAGTATAACGGCGATTAAGGTCAACGACAAAGCCGTTCATCAAGTGTTCAGATGACGACTGCCCGGCTTCACCGGAGGGATGGCCGCCAGCTCCGGCGGCAGCCGGTCCGGCGGATAGTTCGGAATGTCGAGGGTCGCCAGCGCCACGGTCGGCACGCCAAGATCCGCGCGGCCTCCCGAGCGGTCGATGAGGCAAGCGGCGCCCAAGACAAGGCCTGGATGCCCGCGAAGAGACGCGAGGCATTCGCGCGACGACAGGCCAGTGGTCACGATGTCTTCGACGAGGACGAGGCGCGCTCCCTCCGGAATGGTGAAACCCCGCCGCAGGGCAAAGACGCCGTTTTCGCGTTCGACGAAGATGGCCTTGGCGCCGAGCTGGCGAGCCGTCTCATAGCCCGGAATGATGGCGCCGACAGCGGGCGAGACCACCAGGTCCACGGCCCCGAACCGCTCCCGGATCCGGTGCGCGAGCGTGGCGCAGAGGCGTTCCGTCCGCACCGGGTCCATGAAGACGCGCATCTTCTGAAGGAAGACGGCGCTGTGGAGTCCGGAGCTCAGGATGAAGTGCCCTTCCAGCAGAGCACCGGCGGCGCGGAATTCTTGTAGGACGTCTTCTGGCGTCATGGGCAAGACCTCGACGCCGGGTCTGTCGCAGGTTTGAAACGCCGCGGCAAGGACGACCTTGCGGTTACCCCGTCACACGCTCCACCCGGCTGATCACGCGCTTCGCCCTCAACTCCGCGATGATCGCGTTGAGGTGCTTCAGGTCCCAGACGGAAAGGTCGATGGTCAGGTCCGTGAAATCATGGGTGCGGCGCTTCATCGAGATGTTCTCGATGTTGCCGTCGTGGTCGGCGATGACCTGAGCGATCTGCGCCAAGGTCCCGGGCTCGTTGATGGATTGAAGGGCGAGCCGAGCGGGGAAGCGCTGCGGCGCCTCCGGGTCGATGTCCCAGCGCACGTCGAGCCAGCGATCCGGCTCATTGTCGAAGGCGGCAAGCGCTGGCGACTGGATCGGGTAGATCGTCACTCCTTCTCCGGGCGTGAGAATACCCACGATACGGTCGCCCGGAACGGCGCCGCCATTGGGCGCAAACCGCACCGGCAGGTCGGAATTCAGGCCCCGGATGGGGATGGCATGGGCGTTCTGAGCCTCGCCGTTCGGCAGCTTCACCTTGACCCGCTGATCCTTGGCGAGGGTCATCCAGCCGGAGCCGTTGGGTTCGGGGCTGGGGCCGGCCACGCGCCGTTCCTCCTTGTAGTCGGGGTAGACCGCCTTCACGACGTCGCCCGAGAACATCTCGCCACGCCCGACCGCGGCCAGCACGTCCTCGATCGAAGTGCGGGCGAGACGCGGCAGGGCCCCTTTGAGCTTCTCGTCGGAGAAGGTCTTGCCGGCGCGCTCGAAGGCGCGCTCCAGGATTTGGCGGCCAAGGCCCGCATATTGCCGCCGGACTGCGGCGCGGGTGGCGCGGCGGATGGCGGCGCGGGCCTTGCCCGTGACGACGAGCGATTCCCAGGCGGCCGGGGGGGTCTGCCCCTCCGCACGGATGATCTCGACCTCGTCCCCGTTCTGAAGCTCGGTCAGGAGCGGCGCCATGCGGCCGTTGATCTTGCAGCCCACGGCCGTGTTGCCGACGTCGGTGTGGACCGCATAGGCGAAATCAATGGGCGTCGCGCCCCGGGGAAGGGCGATCAGCCGCCCCTTGGGGGTGAAGCAGAAGACCTGGTCGTGGAAGAGCTCGAGCTTGGTATGCTCCAGGAACTCCTCGGGGCTGTCGCCTTCGGCCAGCAGGTCCACCGTGCGGCGCAGCCATTGATAGGCGCGGCTCTCGCTCGCAAGACGGGAGCTTTCGGTGCCGAAATCCTTGTAGAGCGCGTGCGCGGCGATGCCGTATTCGGCGACTTCGTCCATCTCCTTGGTGCGGATCTGCAGTTCGACCCGCTGGCTTCCGGGGCCGATCACGGTGGTGTGGATGGACCGGTAGTCGTTCTGCTTGGGCGTCGAGATGTAGTCCTTGTAGCGTCCCGGCACCATCGGCCAGGTCGTGTGGACCACGCCCAGCGCCTGGTAGCACTCGTCCACCGTATCGACGATGATGCGGAAACCCACGATGTCGGAGAGCTGCTCGAACGCGACCGACTTGCGCTCCATCTTGCGCCAGATCGAGTAGGGGCGCTTGAGGCGACCCTTGACCCGGGCCTTCAGTCCTTTCGAGGCAAGCTTGGCGGTGAGATCGCGCTCGATCTCCTCGACCAGACGCGCGCTGCGCTCGGAGGAGTCCTTCAAGCGCCGGCTGATGGTCTCATAGGCTTCCGGATGCAGGTGGCGGAAGGCAAGCTCCTCAAGCTCGTCCCGCATCTCCTGGATGCCCATGCGGCCCGCGAGCGGCGCGTAGATATCGAGGGTTTCCTCGGCGATGCGCTTGCGCTTCTCGGGCGGCATGAAGTCCAGCGTGCGCATGTTGTGCAGCCGGTCGGCGAGCTTGATGAGCAGCACGCGCACGTCGGCGGCGATGGCGAGCAGGAGCTTGCGGAAGTTCTCTCCCTGCGCGGCGCGCTTCGAGACGAGGTCGAGGCGGGCGATCTTGGTCAGGCCGTCCACGAGGGAGCCGATCTGGGGCCCGAAGCTGCGGTTGATCTCCTCGAGGGTCGCCTCCGTGTCCTCGACGGTGTCGTGAAGGACAGCGGCGACGATGGTCGCGTCGTCGAGCTTGAGGTCCGTGAGGATCGCGGCGACCTCGAGGGGGTGCGCGAAATAGGGGTCGCCCGACACGCGGGTTTGCGCCCCGTGGGCGCGCATCGCGTACACATAGGCGCGGTTGAGCAGCGCCTCGTCTGTCGCGGGGTTGTAGCGTTTCACCCGCTCGACGAGCTCGTATTGGCGCATCATGCGCTGCGGCTTGCGGGGCTTCTGCTCTTGAGCGTCACTAACGATTTGCATGCAAAGGGATATTGCCGGAGGGGGCGCGGACCGCAAGGGTACTCACGGGCCTGCGGCGTTGAAGCGGGCCGCAGGTGCCATAAAAAAGGCCCGGCGGGTTGCCGGGCCCCATGGATGACGGTCCGAAGACCGGATTATTCCTCGTCGTCGCTGTCGGCGGGCGGCACGAGCCCCTCGAGGCCGCGCAAAAGATCCTCCTCGCTCATCCGGTCGAACTGGATGTCGGTGTCGTCGCCGCCGCCTGTCGCCGGAGCAACGGTCGTCTGGCTGAGAAGCGGCACAGCCTCCGGTTCCGGCTCGTCGACCTCCACATATTTCTGCAGGGAGTGGATGAGCTGCTCCTTGAGGTCGTCGGGCGCGACGGTCTCCTCCGCGATCTCGCGAAGCGCCACCACCGGGTTCTTGTCGCGATCGCGATCGACGGTGAGCGGGGCGCCCGAGGAGATGAGGCGGGCGCGGTGGCTGGCGAGCAGGACGAGCTCGAAGCGGTTTTCGACCTTGTCGATGCAGTCTTCGACGGTCACGCGAGCCATGGGCGGCTCCTTCTGTTGTCTTGTGCGGCTGCGGGAAAGCGCGCCATTTACATTGAAAGGCGTGCCGAAACAAGCCTTTGCCCGCCCGGCCCGGCGGGCCATCCCCGCCCGAGGGCACCTCAGCCTTGACTTGCGCCGGCGGCTCTGCGAGGTGCGGCCCGCTCGTCAGGGCGGATGCAAGGAGCAGGGCGCGAGACGATGGCGCGAGCGTTGGTGTTTCCGGGGCAGGGCAGCCAGGCCGTCGGCATGGGCAAGGCCCTCGCCGAGGCGTTTCCCGTGGCCAGGGCTGTGTTTCAGGAGGTCGACGACGCGCTGTCCCAGAAGCTTTCGACCTTGATGTGGGAAGGTCCGGCCGATGAGCTGACCCTCACCGCCAATGCCCAGCCGGCGCTCATGGCCGTCAGCCTGGCCGCAGTCCGGGTCCTCGAGGCCGAGGTCGGGCTCGACCTGAAGCGGGATGTGGCCTTCGTCGCAGGGCACTCGCTCGGCGAATACTCGGCGCTTGCCGCGGCGGGAACGTTTTCGATCTCGGACGCGGCGCGGCTCCTGCGAATCCGGGGGGACGCCATGCAGAAGGCGACGCCGGTCGGGATGGGCGCCATGGCCGCGCTCATCGGGCTTGACGAGAACACGGCCGCGGCTCTCGCGCGGGAAGCGGCTCAAGGCCAGGTCTGCGACGTGGCGAACGACAATGGCGCCGGGCAGGTGGTGGTCTCGGGCCACAAGGAGGCCGTCGAACGGGCCATTGCCCTTGCGCAGGGAAAGGGGGCGAAGCGGGCCGTCATGCTCGCCGTGTCCGCGCCCTTCCACTGCGGATTGATGGCGCCTGCGGCCGAAGCCATGCGCGAGGCGCTCGCACAGGTGGAGCTGCGCGGTCCTGCGGTGCCTGTCGTCGCAAATGTGGAAGCGGCGCCGATCACGGACCCTGTCGCCATTCGCGACGCTCTCGTCCGGCAGGTGACGGGAACGGTCCGCTGGCGGGAAAGCGTCGCCTACATGGCGGGGCAGGGCGTGTCGACGTTTTACGAGGTCGGCTCCGGCAAGGTCCTGACCGGCCTCGTCAAGCGCATTGCGGCAGGGGCGTCCGCGGCGGCGATCGGCACGCCGGAGGACGTGGCGGGGCTGAAGGGAGCGTTCTGAGCGGCGCCATCCTTGGAGGCATGTCCATGTTCGATCTGACTGGCAGCAAGGCGCTCGTCACCGGCGCGACCGGAGGGATCGGCGGCGCCATCGCGCGGGCGCTGCATGCGCAGGGCGCCACTGTCGCTCTTTCGGGCACCCGGCGCGCCGTCCTGGACGAGCTGGCCAGCAGCCTTGGCGAGCGCGTCCATGTGATCGAGGCCAATCTGGCCGACAAGGATGCCGTGGAAGCCCTGGTGCCGGCCGCCGAAGCGGCTCTCGAGGGGCTCGATATTCTCATCAACAACGCCGGCATCACCCGCGACAACCTCTTCCTGCGCATGAAGGACGAGGAGTGGGACAGCGTCCTGGCGGTGAACCTCACGGCTGCCTTCCGGCTTTCGCGAGCGGCCGTGAAAGGCATGATGCGCCGGCGCTACGGTCGCATCGTCAATATCGGTTCGGTGGTAGGAGCGACCGGCAATCCCGGGCAGGGCAACTATGCCGCCGCCAAGGCCGGGCTCGTCGGTCTGACGAAGGCGTTGGCGGCCGAAGTTGCAAGCCGGAACATCACCGTCAACTGCGTGGCGCCAGGTTTCATCGAATCGCCGATGACCGACGCCCTGACGGACAAGCAGCGGGAGGCGATCCTCGGCACCGTCCCGATGGGTAGGCTTGGCGTCGGAGCGGACGTGGCGGCGGCGGTCGTCTACCTCGCCTCGCGCGAGGCGAGCTATGTCACGGGCCACACCCTCCATGTGAATGGCGGCATGGCCATGCTGTAACCCGCGGGCGCTCGGGCGACGCCCCTCGCCAGGACCCCGGCCGTGTGTTAACACGCGCTCATTCCGGCTGACGGGGGGTTGACCGGCGCGGGAATTGAGGGTTTCCAGCGTCCTGGCTGCGTTGGATGCTTCGCTTCGAGCTGGGGCGCCCGACCGTGATCTCCTTGCTGCCCAGTCCGGGCGGCGATCCTGCGACGAGTGAAACGAGGAACGAACGATGAGTGACATCGCTGAGCGCGTGAAGAAGATCGTGGTCGAGCACCTCGGGGTCGAGGCCGAGAAGGTGACCGAGAATGCGAACTTCATCGACGATCTCGGCGCCGACAGTCTCGACACGGTCGAGCTGGTGATGGCCTTTGAGGAGGAGTTCAACGTCGAGATCCCGGACGACGCTGCCGAGACGATCGTCACGGTGGGCGACGCGATCAAGTTTCTCGAGAAGAACGCGGCATAAGGCCGGACACGGCGCGGACCGCGTTTGGTGGGGTGAGGGGTCGCGATGCGGCGCGTCGTCGTCACGGGTCTCGGAATGGTGACTCCGCTCGGCTGCGGGGTCGAGGCCGCCTGGAAGGCCATCCTCGAAGGGCGGAGCGGTGCGTCGAGGATCGAGGCTTTCGACGTGTCCGACCTTGCCTGCAAGATCGCCTGCTCGATCCCGCGGGGCGACGGGGCCAATGGCACCTACAATCCCGACCAGTGGATGGAGCCCAAGGAGCAGCGCAAGGTCGACCCATTCATCGTCTATGCGATGACCGCCGCCAAGCAGGCCCTCGACGACGCCGGGTGGAAGCCCACGACCACCGAGGATCAGGTCCGGACAGGCGTTCTGATCGGCTCCGGGATCGGCGGGATCGGCGGCATCTACGATGCCTCGGTCACGCTGGTCGAGAAAGGGCCGCGCCGCATTTCGCCCTTCTTCATCCCGGGGCGGCTGATCAATCTGGCGTCGGGCTATGTCTCCATCGAGCACGGCCTCAAGGGGCCGAACCATGCGGTGGTGACCGCCTGTTCAACCGGGGCGCATGCCATCGGCGATGCGGGACGCCTCGTCGCTCTCGGTGAAGCCGACGTCATGGTCGCGGGCGGTACGGAATCGCCCATCAACCGACTCTCCCTTGCGGGCTTCGCCGCCTGTCGGGCACTCTCCACCAATTTCAACGATGACCCGACCCGCGCCTCGCGGCCCTATGACCGAGACCGGGATGGATTCGTCATGGGGGAAGGGGCCGGCATCGTCGTGCTCGAGGAATATGAGCACGCCCGGGCCCGCGGCGCCAAGATCTATGCCGAGCTCGTCGGCTATGGCCTCTCGGGCGATGCCTATCACATCACCTCGCCGACCGAAGACGGGGACGGTGCCTATCGCTGCATGGCCGCGGCCATCAAACGGGCCGGGATCGATGTCTCCGAGATCGACTATATCAACGCCCACGGTACCTCCACGCCCCTCGGCGACGAGATCGAGCTGAAGGCGGTCGAGCGCCTGGTCGGGAATGCGGCCGGCAAGATCGCCATGTCGTCGACCAAGTCGGCCACCGGCCATTTGCTTGGGGCGGCGGGCGCGGTCGAGGCGATCTTCGCCATTCTCGCCATGCGGGACCAGATTGCGCCCCCGACCATCAATCTCGACAATCCGTCGGTCGAAACCCCGATCGACCTTGTGCCTCACAAGGCCAAGGCAAGGCCCATCGACGTCGTGCTCTCCAACTCGTTCGGGTTTGGCGGCACCAACGCCTCGCTCGTCTTCCGGCGGGCTGCCTGACGTCCGGCAGCCTTTTCAGCTCCGTTCTTGGGGTGATCCACCGAATTGCAGGCCGGGCTCGACGGCGAAGCACCGTTTCGCCACAATCCACCTTAGGGTCACGCAAGGTCCCGATACGGCCTGCCGCATGGCGCGAGTGGACCGACTCGTCGGGGATTGAGCAGCAGCATGTTCTTCAGACGAAAGGCAGAAACGCCGGCGCCGGCCGAGGAGAGCCGCGCGGTTCCTCCGCGGCTCGCCCCCCGCAGTCCGAGCGAGGCGATCAAGCCGGTCGCTGCGCCGCCGCCACCCCCGCGCACCCGCCGTGAGCGCGGGGGCATGCTCTCCGTCCTCAGCGGCTTTCTCACCCTCTTCGCTGTATTGGCCGTCGCCAGCATCATCGGCATCGTCGTCCTCGAGCGAGAGGCGACCGAACCTGGGCCGTTGCCTGAGGACAAGGTGGTCGTCATCCCGCGGAACAGCGGTGTCGGCGAGATTGCCGCCCTGCTGAAACGCGAAGGGGTCATCGACCAGAGCTTCCTCTTTGAGCTCTTTGCCTATCTCAACCGCCAGCGCGGACCCCTGCGGGCCGGCGAATTCCTGTTCAAGGCGCGCACCAGCATCGACGGCGCCATTGATACGCTGATCGAAGGCAAGCCGATCCTTCATTCGATCACCATCCCGGAAGGATTGACGAGCCAGCAGATCGTGCAGCGCCTGAACGAGAACGACGTGCTCACCGGCGAGGTCACGGAGGTGCCTCGCGAGGGGTCGCTCCTGCCGGACACCTACAAGTTCGAGCGCGGCATGACGCGCCAGCAACTCATCAATCTGATGCAGGCGAAGCAGCGCGAGGCCTTGAACCAGATCTGGAGCCGCCGGTCGCCCGACCTGCCGATCAAGACGCCGCAGGAGCTGGTGATCCTCGCCTCCATCGTGGAGAAAGAGACCGGCCGGGCGGACGAGCGCACCCGGGTCGCAGGCGTCTTCGTCAACCGCCTGACCAAGCGCATGAAGCTGCAATCCGACCCGACCATCGTCTACGGGCTCGTCGGCGGCAAGGGCACCCTCGGGCGCGGAATCCTGCGCAGCGAGATCGAGAAGCCGACGCCTTACAACACCTATGTGATCGATGGCTTGCCTCCGGGTCCGATCACCAACCCGGGCCGCGCTTCGCTGGAGGCGGCCGCGAACCCGTCGCGGACCAAGGATCTCTATTTCGTGGCCGACGGAAACGGCGGCCATGTCTTCGCGGAGACGCTCGAGCAGCACGCCCGCAACGTCCAGCGCTGGCGGCAGATCGAGCGCAGCCGCGCCGTCGATGGCCCCGTCGACCGGGTCGAGCCGCCGCCCCTGCCCGGAGAGACCCGCGGCGACATTCCGGCCGGAGACGGCCTGTCCTCTCATGCCTCTGCCTTCACGGAGGACTCGACCGGCAGCAGCACCGCAGCAGGCGCCCGCCGGGCGGGCGCGGCGCGTTCCCGCGCCTTCGATGCATCGGAGGGCACGCCGCGCGACCCCTTGCGCAACCGCACCTATGACCTGAACAGCCCGAAGACCGTGCCGGCCCTGCGTCCGCAATGAGTTCTTAAGCGCGGCCCCTTAAGGCGGCTGGGCCGCTCCGCACGAGACCCTCCATGTCCATCGCCAGCATGACCGGCTTTGCCCGCGAAGCGGGCGTCACAGGCCCCTACCAATGGGCCTGGGAGCTGAAATCCGTCAACGGACGCGGTCTTGACGTGCGCCTGCGGACGCCGCCGGGCTATGAGGCGGTCGGCGAGGATGCCCGCAGCCAAGCCCAGAAGGCCTTCGCTCGCGGGCAGTGCCAGTTCAGTCTCACCGTGGCGCGCGGGCCCGGGACCCTGAAGGTCCGCGTCAACGAGGAGATCCTCGCCGGGCTCGTCGAGGCCCTAGCCCGCGTGCGGTTGCCCGACGGGGTGGCGCCTGCTTCCCTCGACGGCCTGCTCGCCATCCGCGGGGTGGTGGAGGTGGAGGAGGTGGACGAGGGCGTGAGTGCTGCCCTTGCCGAGGATCTGAGGGCGGCGGCGCAGCGAGCGATTGCCGCCCTCAAGGAGGCCCGTCAGGCGGAGGGACGGGCGCTCGCCGCCGTGCTCGAGGACCAGCTCCTTGCAATGGCGCGCCTCGTGGATGCGGCCGAGCGAGCACCCGGACGACAGCCCGAGGCGGTGCGGGCCCGGCTTGCGACGCACCTCTCCGAGTTGATCGGCGCGTCCCCTTCTCTCGACCCTGACCGCCTTCATCAGGAGGCCGTGCTTCTCGCGGCGAGGGCCGACATCCGCGAGGAGCTCGATCGCCTGCGCGCCCATATTGCCGGCGCGCGGGAACTCCTGGCCACAGGTGGCGCCATCGGGCGTCGGCTCGATTTCCTCGCCCAGGAGCTTGGACGGGAGGCGAATACCCTTTGCGCCAAGGCCAATGACGTGGCTCTGTCCCGGATCGGGCTCGACCTCAAGGCTCTGGTCGACCAGTTCCGCGAGCAGGTGCAGAACGTGGAATAGCAGATGACGCCGGAACCGCCGTCCACGGATCAGGGCATCGCCCGTCGCGGCCTTATCCTGATCCTGTCCTCGCCCTCCGGCGCCGGAAAGACGACGCTGACGCGCAACATCGTGCGCGAGCACCAGGCGCTTCTCTCGGTGTCCGTCACCACCCGCCAGCGACGCCCCTCCGAGATCGACGGGGTGCATTACCGCTTCATCGAAGTGGACGACTTCGTCGCCATGCGCGACCGAGGCGAGCTCCTCGAATGGGCCGAGGTCCATGGCAACTACTACGGCACGCCGCGCAAGCCCGTGGAGCAGGCCCTTGCCGCCGGCGCTGACATGATCTTCGACATCGACTGGCAGGGAACCCGCCAGGTGGTCGAGAAGATGCGGGAAGACGTGGTCACCGTCTTCATTCTGCCGCCCTCCATGGCGGAGCTCAAAGCACGTCTGGAGCGCCGGGCGGAGGATTCGGCCGCCACCATCGCCAAGCGGCTCGAGAACGCCCGCTCCGAGATCGAACGTTGGCTCGAATACGACTACGTGCTCGTCAACGACGACTTGGACCGAGCCTATAACGACCTGACCGCCATCCTCAGGGCCGAACGCCTGAAGCGTCAGCGGCGAATCGGGCTGACGGACTTCGTCAGGAGCCTCCTGGCGACTTCAACCTGATGGCCGGCCGCTGATCCGCCGGACGGCATTTGCAAGCGCCACATAACCCTCAACGGGAATTTCCTCCGCCCGGGACGTCTCCACGAGCCCTGCCTCGGAGATCGCCGGCGTCGGATCGGGCAGCAAGGATTTCAGGCTCTGCCGCAGCATCTTCCGCCGCTGCCCGAAGGCGGCCCGGGTCACGGCCTCGAGGGACGCAAGATCGCAGGGCAGGGGATTGAGGCGTGGCTTGAGAAGGGCGACGCTCGACGTCACCTTGGGCGGGGGCACGAAGGCCGAGGGCGGCACGTCGAACAGGATGCGGGCCTCGGTCCGCCAGCCGCAGAGGACGCCGAGCCGACCATAATCCTTCGGGGTCTGTTCGTTGGCGACGATCCGCTCCGCCACCTCCCGTTGGAACATGAGCGTCAGCGACTGCCAGGGCGGCGGCCAGTCCTTCGCCGTGAGCCATTTGGTGAGAAGGAGGGTGCCGATGTTGTAGGGCAGGTTGGCCACGATGCGCGACGGGCCCGTCCCCAGGAGCGGGTCTGGATCGATGGCGAGAGCATCGGCATCGATGACCTCGAGCCGGCCTGGGTAATGTGCGGCGATCTGAGCCAGGGCCGGCAGGCAGCGGGCGTCGCGTTCGATCGCCACCACCTTCGCCGCTCCGCCTGCGAGCAGTGCGCGCGTGAGGCCGCCTGGCCCCGGTCCGATCTCAAGAACCGTGACGCCCTCAAGGGCGCCTGCGGCGCGCGCAATGCGGCTCGTCAGGTTGAGATCGAACAGGAAGTTCTGGCCGAGCGACTTCTTGGCCATGAGGCCATGAGCGCGCACCACCTCACGCAGCGGCGGCAGGGGATCGATCGCGCTCACGCCGCTCGCTTCGCCGCACGGCTCAGGCGCGCCGCAAGCCGTAGCGCAGCGATCAGGCTGTCGGGGCGTGCCACGCCTCGTCCGGCAATATCAAAGGCGGTGCCGTGATCCGGCGAGGTGCGGATGAAAGGCAGGCCCAAGGTCACGTTCACGGCGCGATCGAAGGCTATGGTCTTGATCGGGATCAGCGCCTGGTCGTGGTACATCGCCAACGCCACATCGTAGCCTTGCCGTGCTGCGGGATGGAACAGGGTGTCGGCGGGGAAGGGGCCCTTTGCATCGATCCCCTCACGACGAAGATCGCCGATGGCGGGAGCGACGACGGCCAGATCCTCGGTGCCCATGGCGCCGCTCTCCCCGGCATGCGGGTTGAGGCCGGTCAGGGCGAGCCGTGGGGCAGCCACCCCAAAGCGCGCTTTCATCTCCCGGTGGACGATCCGGCCCGTCGCCACGATCAGCTCCGTGGTAAGGGCATCGGGGACGGAGCGCAGCGGCACGTGTACGGTGACCGGCACGACGGCGAGCTCCTCGCACCACAGCATCATGACCGGATGGGGCGCCGGCCCCCCTGGCCCAGCGGAAAGGGCGGCCAGAAATTCCGTGTGGCCGGGATGGGGAAAACCGGACTGGTAAAGAACCTGCTTGGCGATCGGGTTCGTCACCACGGCGCTGGCCTGTCCGCCGCGCACGAGGGCGACGGCGGTCTCGATCGACTCGATGGTCGACGGGGCGGTCGCCGGATCGGGACGGCCAGGCTCCGCCGTCGCCTCATGCGAAAGAGGAGCGACGGGCAAGGCGGTCGAGAACACGGCGCGAGCTTCGCTCGCGTCGCAGCTTTGCACCGGAACCCTCAATCCGAGGCGCGCGGCTTGGGCCTTCATGTGCGCGGGATCAGACAGCACCAGGAAGGGCGCGCCGATCTCGTCCCGACGGAGCCAAGCTTTCAGCGTGATCTCGGGTCCGATGCCGGCCGGATCGCCTTGGCTCACCGCCAGAAGAGGCCCGGCATCGTCATTGAGATGCAACGCCATCCTGAGTGGACGCCTGGCCGAGGTTCTGGTTGACGCTGACCTCCCCGAGGGTGCGCAGCTCGAGCCTCAAGAGGAGCGTTTGCGTGCGCTCCTTTTCGCCGGTGTTGATCGCCACCTCCCGTGGACCCATGGCGTAGGTGATGGCGAAGGTGGTGCACTCGTCCGCATATTGGAGGCCGAACGTGGTTGCGATCGGGCTCCACTCCTCGGGCCGTCGATAGATGGCGGTTTTGGGATCGTAGAGGAACGCCTGGACGTACTGATCCCTGTAGGTGAGGTACCGGTCAAGGTCGAACAGAAGCGATCCGGAGACGGACCACCGCGGGGTGAGGTTGTAATTGGCGCTCGTCAGCAGACCTTCTCGGCGATGGTTGTAGCCGAGCTCGGGCTGGGCGGCGTAGTTGGCGTAGGTGACCGATGTCGTCAGGGGCAGGACCGGATTGAAGCTCAGGCTGGCCTGCGCTTCAAAACGCTTCACCTTGAAATCTTCCTCGTCGAAGCGGGTGCGGGCGCTGAGGAAGAGGTTTTGGTTGGGCTTGACCACGGCCCGCGTCACGATGTCGGACACGCGGGACTCGAGCCCGGAATCGCGACCCGTGTTGACGAGGTCGTCGGGTCTGAAGGCATTGCGCCCCGCGAGCTGCACCGACTGGCCCGCGAGGACGTTGGCGTAGAAGCCGTTGGCACCAACGAAGCTGTACTGGGCCCCGTAATTGGTGCGCACGCCCCCTTCCGCTCGGTCGTAGCCGGAGAACTTGTCCCAATCGAAGATGTTCGTGTCGTCGAAGACCAGGCTTTGGGCGTCCTCGTTGGGCAGCCGGCCGATATGGGACTCGTTCGGGCGCGCGATGAGCTGCGCGATCGGCTCGATCACGTGAGAGCCCCCGCGCGAATCGCCGGCAACGAGGGGGAAACGGTATTCCAGGCCAATGGCCGGCATGGCCCGACCAATGAACCGATCGTCAGGCGACACGAAATTGGCGATCTGAGCGTTCTGGTAGCCCGCGGTCGACGGCTGGTTCCAGAACCCGTCCGCCCGCACATAGGCGAAGGGCGTCCATTTCTGCCCGAGATCGTCGATGTAGTTGCGCCGCCACGAGGCTTGCGCGGAAAGGCGCGTGAAGGTCCCGCTCAGGCCGCGCACCAGGCACTGGCCTCGCTGGAAGACGCTGCAGGTCTCGTAGAAGCCATTGTAGTTGGGCACTGCGGAGAACAGACCCAGATTGGGGAAGGGGATCTGTTGGAAATGCGCTGCATCGCGCGAGAGGCTTGTCAGGTTCGCTTCGAAGGCGACCTCGCCGCCGAGCGGACGCGGACCGTCGATCCGTTTCTCATAATCCCAAACGGGATGCACGACAGGCTGCTGCTTCTGCCAATCGTAGCTGGAAAGGCCCTGGAAGTAGTAGCCGCGCAGATCGAACCAGGAGCGATTGCCCTGGCCCTGCAGGAACACCGTCGAGATGGATTCCTTCAAGTAGAGAGTCGAGAGACTCTCGCTCTTGATGCGATAGTTCTGCAGGAACCACTTGTCGCTCAGGAGCGCGACATCCCACCCCCAACGCCAGCGCTCGTTGATGTGGAAGAGCCCCGTGGACTCCAGCGAGCCACGGTGGTCGCGGTCGCCGGCCCCCTTGGGCGAGAGCAGAAAGGCATCGGGATCGCGCTGGAAAATCCCCGCGGCACGGATGTTATAGGATCCGGTCAGCAGACGATGCCGCCACTCCACCTGGCCGAGCACGCCCTGGCGGGAGAGGAACGTTGGCTGGAAGGTCAGGTCATAGTTCGGAGCCAGATTCCAGAAGAAGGGAACCGAAACGCCTGTCCCGAGCGAGCTCGAATAGATGTAGTGCGGTGCAAGAAAGCCCGTCTTCCGCTTCACCGTCGGATCCGGCGACCAGAAATACGGCACGTATGCGATTGGAACGCCCGCAAATTCCAATGTGGCGTTCTCGTAATAGATCGTTTTCTCGCTCTCGTTGTGGATGATCCGCGCCGCCTTGACCTGCCAGAGGGGCGGGCGGGCAGGGTTTTCCTTGCACGGCTCGCATGCCGTGTAGGTCCCACGCTCGAATACGGTCTGGTCGCCGCCGATGCGCTCGGCGCGCGGGGCCGCAAAGCGCGTGCGGGTCGTCCGGCCCCGGTCGACCACCGTCTGCTCGACCCGCAACGAGTCGATGAAGCCGTTCTTGAAATCCTCGGTCAATTCGAAGCGCTCGCCCGTCACGACCGCGCCGCTCGCGTCGGTCATGCGGGCGTTGCCCTCGGCAAAGACCCGACCCGTGTTGCGATCGTAAGTGACGCGGTCCGCCTGCAAGGTGCGACCCTGATAGTAGAGTTCCACCTCACCCGCGGCCGATACGCGGTTCCGATCCTGGTCGTAGACGATCTCGCGGGCTTCCACGAGGAGACGGTCCTTGCCCTCTCCAGCGCGGACGCGCGCCGCCATGCTCTCGCTGAGGGTCTGGGCTTGTGCGGGCAGCGGCACGACGCCGGACAACAGCGCCGTGGCGATCGCTAATCGGGCGATCGTCTTCATCCGTCCCATACCCGCTCCCTGCCGGCTCCCCAGCCTCGGCTGCCCCTGGAGGATCATCAGCCGTCCTCCTGGTACAACAAAGCTAGCGTGCCAAGCAAACTCCCAACGACGGCCGGAAACCACGCCGCGATTGCCGGGCCAATGAGGCCCGATGCGCCGAGGTCCTCCATCAGTTCCGTGGCGACATAGAGCAGGAACCCCGCCGCCACACCGCCGAGAACCATACGCGCCACTCCACCAAATCGGAAGAATCTTAATGAAACGGAAGCCGCCACCAGGACCATGGCGACGAGCAGGAGCGGCCGCGCCGTCAGCATGTCGTGTTGGAGGCGATAGCGCGTAGCGTCAAGTCCCGCGCGCTCGGTGCGCGCGATGACGTCGTTCAGCTCCCAGAAGGGGACTGATTCCGGAGGCGTGAAGCGCTGGCGCACCTGGGAAGGCTCGAGATTCGAGGCGAGCAGGAAGCTCCCGTAAACCTGCGGCTCCGCATCGAGCGAGACGACGCGGGCTTCGGTCAGCTCCCAATATCCCTCCCGAAGGACGGCCTGGGTCGCCTCCACGCGCTCCTGGAAGCCCCCGGCCTCGTCGAAGGTGAAGACGGTGACTCCGCTCAGCGTGGTGCTGTTCTCGATCGCCCGGTCGGCGCGAATGATGGCCTGGCCGTCGACGCTGCGTTGCCGGATCCACAGGTCCTGATCGGAGATGGTCTTCGCCGTCTTGGCGAAGATCCTCGCCTCGAGCTCCGAGGCCTTCTGCTTGAGATGGGCGGAGAGCGGGTTGTAGGCCCCGACCGACACGGCGCCGATGAGCAGCGCGACCAACACGCCGGGCTGCAGGAATTGCCAGGCTGAGATTCCGGCCGCTCGCGCCACCACCAGCTCGAGCCGTCGGCTGAGCTGCAGGAGCGCCGCCATGCTCCCGAACAGGACCGCGAAGGGAAAGATCTGCTCCGCCACCGCCGGGGTGCGGAACAGGGCGAGCTGCGCGAGGAGCGCAGGGGTGGCGCCCTCCGCGTCGCCGGCCCGGCGCATCAGTTCCACGAAATCGAGGGTATAGACGAGGGCGAAGACCGTGCCGAACACGGCCAGGATGGTCCGCAAGAACCGTGCCGAGAAGTAGCGGCCGAGGGTGAACCCGATCAGCATCCCTCACGCCCTCCGGATCCGAGGAAGGCGAGCGAGGTAGGGCAGCAGCTTGCGCTCCGTCCAACGTCCCGCGCGTGCCGCGAGAGCCCGCGCTGCCGGGCCCTTCAAGGCGAAAGCGAGGGAGAGAAGAATGGCGGCGATGGGCGCGGCCCAGACCGCCGCCGCGGCCACGGGGCTGCGAACCGCCGCACTTGAGGCGGCGAAGCCGACGATCCTGAGGGCGACCACGCCGACGACGGCCAAGGCGACGGCTGCCCCTCGGCCCTGGCGGGTGGTGCGCGGATCCCCGAGCGCGGCAAAAGCGATCAGCGTGAGCGCGATCGGGTAGAGCCAGGAGGAGAGGCGATCATGAAGCTCGGCCCGGAACCGCCCGGCCTGGAGCCGGTAATAGGGCTCGTTCTCATCGGGGAAGAGGAGCTGCGCGGTCGAGCGCTCGCGGGGCTTGTAGATGACTTGCCCCTCGTCCTGGTTGAAGGCCGACAGATCGACCGCGTAGCGGTCGAAGGCGACGATGGACGAGTCGCGACTGTTCGGCTGCTGCCGGTGCACGCTGCCCTTCTCGAGAACGAGGTAGCTCTGGCCGCCCGCCTCCGCCACCTGGCCGCGCTCGGCGAGATAGACGACCGTGCGCCCCTGCTCACGCCGGTCCTGCATGAAGATTCCGAGCAAGGCTGCGCCGGCGCGCTCCCGGAAATGGAAGGTGATGCCATTGTCGAGGGTCGTGAACTGGCCTTCCTTGACGACATTGGCGACGAAGTCGGCCCGGATCTTGGTGATGAGGTCGCGCAGTTCCTGGAAGCTTGCCGGCATGACGTAGAGCACGAGGATGCCGACGAGGCCGGCGATCGTTGCGGCCAGGACGGCGAAGGGCCGCATCAGCCGGACGGGTGCGACCCCGGCCGCGCTCATCACGATCAGCTCCGAATCGCCGTTGAGACGGTTCAGCGTGTAGACGGTGGCGATGAACAGCGCCACCGGCGCGATGACGGCGATGAGAGTCGGCAGGGTCAGGCCGGTCACCGTGAGGAAGACCAGGATCGTCTGCCCCTTGCTGGTGAGAAGGTCGAGCTCCCTGAGCGCCTGGGTGATCCAGATCACCGCGGTGAGCGCGACAAGGCAGGCGGCGAAGGCGCCGAATGCGATTCTCAGGATGTAGCGCTCGAGGAGGGTCATGGACGAGGGGTAAGGCGCGATCCTGGCTAAATCCGGGGCGCTGGGCGGGCAATGACTTACCTGTTCATCGCCCCGGGAGTGAGGCGCTTTCACGGCGAAGGCGGTGGTTCCGATGCGAAGCGTTGCCGCTGTGGGCTGAAAACCACAGCCGAACGCGCTATGAGCGAACTTGAGCAAAGCAGGCGCCGGCGGGCTCGGCGCCGACTACGGGAGCGACAGGCACTTCATGGCGAGCAATCTTGCGATCGATTTCCAGCCGTTCGATGCTACGCCGGCGGGCGACCTCGTCGTGTTCGTTGGTGACGATCTGACGCCTGGCGAGGTGGCTCGTCAGCTCAATCCTGGCCTTGAGCGCCTGATCGCCGAGGCGGCGCCGGTGGAGCGCTTCAAGGGCAAGGCCCTGACTGCCCTCAATCTCACCAAGCCGCCCGGCCTCGGCGTCGATCGGCTGATCGTGGTGGGGGTCGGAAGCGGGGAAGAGGCGGCGAAGCTCGACTGGACGGCCCTCGGCGGCTTCCTCGCCGGCCGGCTCTCCGGCCGCCCCGGCCATGTGCTTGCCGATGTTCCCGGGACCGCGGCGGGGCCGGAAGAGGTGGCGCAGATGGCGCTCGGCGCCCGTCTGCGCGCCTACCGCTTCGAGCGCTACAAGACGAAGAAGAGGGACGAGGAGAACGGACCACCGGCCAAGCTGACCTTCGCCGTTGCCGATGTGCGGGCGGCGCGCAAGGCGGCCGAGGCCCTGGATGGGGTTGCGGAGGGCGTCATGCTCGCCCGCGACCTCGTCAACGAGCCCGCGAACGTCCTCAGCCCGGAGGAGTTCGCCCGCCGGGCACAGGAACTCTCGAAGCTTGGCATTGAAGTGGAAGTGCTCGATGAAAAGGCGCTCAGCGCCCTGGGCATGCGGGCGCTCCTTGCGGTCGGTCAGGGCTCGACCCGCGAGAGCCGGGTGGTCATCATGCGCTGGAGCGGCGGCCGCGCCGCCGACAAGCCGGTCGCCTTCATTGGCAAGGGTGTCGTCTTCGACTCCGGAGGGATCTCGATCAAGCCCGGCGGCGGCATGGAGGAGATGAAGGGGGACATGGCGGGCGCAGCCTGCGTGGTCGGCCTGATGCAGGCGCTCGCGACCCGCAAGGCGAAGGTGAATGCCGTCGGGGTGGTCGGACTGGTAGAGAACATGCCCGACGGCAATGCGCAGCGCCCGGGCGATATCGTCACGACCTTGTCCGGCCAGACGGTCGAGATCATCAACACCGATGCGGAAGGCAGGCTCGTGCTCGCCGATCTCCTATGGCATGTCCAGGACCGGTATAAGCCGCAGATCATGATCGACCTCGCCACCCTGACGGGCGCGATCCTCGTCGCGCTCGCCCAGGAGCATGCCGGCCTTTTCTCCAACAACGACGAGCTCGCCGACCGGCTGATCGCCGCTGGGCGGGCGACGGGCGAGAAGGTCTGGCGTCTGCCGCTCGGGCCCGAATACGACAAGATGATCGACTCCAAGTTCGCCGATATGAAGAACACCGGCGGGCGCCATGGGGGCTCCATCACCGCGGCGCAGTTCCTGCAGCGCTTCGTCAACGACGTTCCCTGGGCGCATCTCGACATCGCGGGCACGGCGATGAACGCCCCCCAGACCGAGATCAACAAGAGCTGGGGCTCGGGCTGGGGCGTGCGCCTCTTGGACCGGCTGGTGCGCGATCATTACGAGAGATAGACCGTCCTGCGAGGCCGAGACTTCAGGAAACGGAGCTTCCGGCCGGATTCGGCGCCGCATGACCGAGGTGTTGTTCTACCATCTCCAGCGCCAGCCTCTCGAGGCGGTGCTGCCGGCCCTGCTCGAGAAATCGCTGGAGCGCGGCTGGCGGGCGCTCGTCCAAGCAACCACCCCCGAGCGTCTGTCCGCCCTGGACGATCATCTCTGGACCTACTCGGAGGAGAGCTTCCTGCCGCACGGAACGGATCGGGAGCCGGACGCGGCCGACCAGCCGGTGGTGCTCACCTTGGGCGAGGGGAATCCAAACGGCGCCTCGGTCCTGTTCCTGGTGGAGGGGGCGGCGGTTCCGGCGAACGCCGCCGCCTATGAGCGGCTCGTGGTGCTCTTCGATGGCAACGACCCCGAGGCGCTTGCCTTGGCGCGCGCCCAGTGGCAGGCCGTGAAGGCAGCCGGGCACATCGTAACCTATTGGCAGCAGGACGCCCGGGGCCGCTGGGAGCGGAAAGCCTGAGCCTGACGGCCTTGCCATCGAACGGTCGCGGTTCGTCCCTAGTTGACGTCCTGAATGAAGGAGGGACGCCGCATGAGACGCCTTGCCGTTGCGACCATCTGGCTGGTGCTCGCCGCCGCCGCCGCTCCGCTTCCCGCCCAAGAGCCACAACGGGAGGCACCGCCGCGCGCCGCCCCATCGGGCGAGGGGGCCGGACCCCGCCGCGGCGCCGAGCGGCCGCCGGAAGGCCGGCGGCTTCCGGCCGACTCGGTCACGCAGCACACCCTCGAGCTGCCGGGCCGCAGCTTACGCTTCACCGCCACGGCGGGGGCGCTGCCGCTCGTTGACCAGCAAGGGGCGCTACAAGCCGAGATCGGCTACGTCGCGTACACATTTGAGGGCACTGATCCAGCGACGCGCCCCGTCACCTTCGTCGTCAATGGCGGGCCGGGAGCCTCCTCGGCCTATCTGCATCTTCTTGCGCTCGGACCCTGGCGCCTGCCCCTGGACGGGGCGGCCATCAGCCCCTCGACCCCGCCGAGCCTTGTCCCGAATGCCGAGACCTGGCTCGACTTCACCGACCTCGTATTCATCGACCCGGTCGATACGGGCTACAGCCGTGCGACCGGCTCGGGCGACGACATCCGCAACCGCTATTTCACTGTCGACGGCGACATAGCGACCTTGTCCGCCGCCGTCGCCCGATGGCTTCGGGCCAATGGCCGGCTTGCCTCCCCGAAGTTCTTCGCGGGCGAGAGCTATGGCGGGTTTCGCGGTCCGCGCCTGGCGCAACAGCTTCAGAACGACATCGGGGTTGGTCTTTCAGGCCTCGTCCTGATCTCGCCCGTGCTCGACTTCGCGTGGATGAACCAGCCTCGGCACGCTCCTTGGGTCCATGTCGCGCGCCTGCCGTCCTACGCCGCGGCGGCCCTGGAGGAGCGGGGGCCGGTGACCCGCGAGGCGCTGCGAGAGGCCGAGGACTATGCCGCGGGCGATTATCTCGTCGACCTCACGCGCGGCCTGCGGGACCCGGAGGCCGTCGAGCGGGTGAGCCGCCGCGTCGCGGCCTTGACGGGCCTCGACCCGGACCTCGTCCGGCGGCGCGCCGGCCGCGTCGACATGGGCACGTTCCAGCGCGAGTTTCAGCGTCGCTCGAGGCGGGTGGTGAGCGCTTACGACACCGGGATCGGCGCAGCCGATCCCGATCCGACTGCTGCCGCCCCCCAGGCCGAGGATCCAGCCTTGAGCGCCATGACTGCGCCGCTCACCAGCGCCATCGTTGATCATCTCTGGCGAACCCTCAATTGGAAGGTGCCCGACCAGCGCTACCATCTCCTGAACGGGGCGGTGAGCGGCAACTGGCGTTGGGGTCAGGGGCGAGGACAGCCCGAGTCCCTCACGGCTCTGCGCCAGGCGCTGGCGCTCGACGGCAACCTGCGTGTCCTGGTGGTTCATGGCTTCACCGATCTCGTGACGCCCTATTTCGCAAGCCAGCTCCTCCTCGACCAGCTCCCGGAAGACCTTGCCAAGCGTGCGACACTGCAGGTCTATCCGGGCGGGCACATGTACTACTCGCGCGACGGATCGCGGCAGGCCTTCAGGGATGAGGCCGTCAAGCTCTACCGCGCAGCCCTCGATTCGCGCGGCCGGGAGCCGGTGCCGAAGCCCTTGTAGGTCAGGAAGAGGCATTCACCCCTCCAGGCCATGGCGGCGGGATTGCAGCCGCTATCCGCTCGCCGCTTCGAGATCGGCGCTGACGCGCAGCCACTCCTCCTCCGCCGCCGCGAGGGCCGCCGCCGCCTCGGCGCGCCTTTTGGCAAGCTCGCTCGCCTTGGCGGGGTCTTTCTGGAATGCCGTGCCGTCGGCGAGCGCCTCGTCGATCTTGGCGATCACGCCCGACAGCCGCTCGAGGCGGGCCTCGATGGCCTCGAGCTGCTTCCTCAAGGGCGCCAGGGCCAGGCGGCGCTCGGCGGCGGCGCGGCGCGTCTCCGTTCGCGAGGAGGATGGGGCAGGGGAGCTCAGGTTTGAGGCGCCCGTTGGCGTGAACGCCCTTGCGAGCACGAGACGCCGGTAATCGTCCATGTCGCCCTCGAAGGGCTTCACGGTTCCGTCGGCCACGAGCCACAGCCGGTCCGCGGCGGCATCAATGAGGAAGCGGTCGTGACTGACGAGGATCACTGCGCCGTCATAGTCATTGATCGCCTCCATGAGCGCCGAGCGGCTGTCGATATCGAGATGGTTCGTCGGCTCGTCCAGGATCAGGAGATGGGGTCCGCCGAAAGCCGCAAGCCCCATCATCAGGCGCGCCTTCTCGCCCCCGGAGAGGGCGGAGACGGGCGTGTCCGCCTTCGCGCCCGGGAACCCCATCCGCCCGCAACGGGCCCGGATCTTCGCTTCCGGCGCATCTGGCATGAGGGCCGCCACATGGGTGAAGGCGCTTCCTGCCGGGTTGAGCTCGTCGAGCTGGTGCTGCGCGAAATAGGCGACCTTGAGGTTCGACGAGCGCCGGATGTCGCCGGACAGGGGCGCGACGCGCCCGGCAAGGAGCTTGCAGAAGGTGGACTTGCCGTTGCCGTTCGCCCCCAACAGGGCGATCCGATCGTCGGGCAGGATGGTGAGATTGAGCCGCTTCAGAACGGCCCGCTCCTCGTAGCCCGCGGCGACCCCCTCCAACGCGACGAGCGGCGGCGCGAGCGGGCGATCGGGGCTCGGCAGGTCGAAGCCGAGCGTCGCGTCCTCGACGACCGCCGCCATCGGCTCGAGTTTGGCGAGCCGTTTCAGGCGCGACTGCGCTTGGCGCGCCTTCGAGGCCTTGGCGCGAAAGCGGTCGACGAACGCCTGAAGGTGCTTTCGTTCCGCCTCCTGTTTCGCCCGGAGCTTCGCCTGAAGAGCCTGCTTCTCGGCAAGCTGGCGGGCGAAGCTCGTATAGCCGCCTCGATATAGGGTCAGCTTGCCGCGCTCGAGGTGCAGGATATGGTCCACGGCCGTGTCGAGAAGCTCGCGGTCGTGGCTGATGACGAGCGCCGTGTGCGGGTACCGCGCCAGATAGTCGTAGAGCCAGAGCGTCCCTTCGAGATCGAGATAGTTGGTAGGCTCGTCGAGAAGGAGAAGGTCGGGTTCGGTGAAGAGGACGCTTGCGAGCGCCACCCGCATGCGCCAGCCGCCGGAAAAGGAGGAGCAGGGCTGCCTTTGCGCGTCAGAATCGAAGCCAAGCCCGTGCAGGATTGCGGCGGCGCGGGCCGGCGCGCTATGCGCCCCAATGTCCACGAGCCGTGTCTCGATCTCCGCCCGGCGCAGCCCGTCGGCCTGCTCGGCTTCGGCGAGAAGGGCCGCGCGCTCCGAGTCGGCCGCGAGCACCACCTCGATCAGGGGCTCCGGCCCGCTCGGCGCTTCTTGCGCGACCGCGCCGATGCGCGCCCCGCGGGGCAGGCTGATCTCCCCTCCCTCCGGCGCAACTTCGCCCTGGATGAGTCGGAAGAGGGTTGTCTTGCCGGTTCCGTTCCGTCCCACGAGGCCCACGCGCCCGCCCGTCGGGATGGCGAAGGAGGCGCGGTCGAGGAGGAGACGATCGCCGATCCGGTAGGTGAGCTCGGTCACGTGAAGCATGGGGCCTTGTGACGCGCGCCCAGCGCCGATTCAAGCTGCGGCGCCTCCCGCCGCCGGCGATCGGTGACAGGCGTGAGACATCCAGGCCTTGACGTTCCGCCCCGATCGCCCTTCCTAGAGTCTGTTATGGACTGAGGGTGCGGCTATGGTGCGGGCATGATTGCTCGCAAGTCTTATCCCTCGGACGTTTCGGATGACGAATGGGCGCTGGTTGCGCCCTATCTTGCACTCTTGCCTGAGGCGGCGGGGCAGCGGGAGCACTCGTTGCGCGAGGTGTTCAACGGGCTGCGCTATGTTGTCCGCAACGGCATTGCCTGGCGGGCGATGCCGAATGATCTGCCGCCTTGGGCGGCCGTGTATCAGCAGGCGCAGCGCTGGCTGCGGGCCGGTTCGTTCGAGGCGCTCGCCCACGACCTGCGCGTGCTGTTGCGGGTGGCGGCCGGGCGCCCGCCCGCACCCTCGGCCGCCATCCTCGACAGCCGGACGCTGCGCTCCACGCCCGAGAGCGGCCACCGCGCCGGCTATGACGGCGCCAAGCGCAAGAAGGGCTCCAAGCTGCACCTGGCGGTCGACACGCTCGGCCACCTCCTGGCCCTCCACGTCACCCCCGCCACGGCGGACGACCGCGCCGAGGTCGGGCGCCTGGCCGCCGCCGTGCAGCAGGCCACCGGCAACAGCGTCGAGATCGCCTTCGTTGACCAGGGCTATACCGGCGACAAGCCGGCCGCGGCCGCCAGCGAACACGGCATCGCCCTAGAGGTCGTGCGCCTGCCCGAGGCCAAGCGCGGCTTCGTCCTCCTGCCCCGGCGCTGGGTCGTCGAGCGATCCTTCGCTTGGGCCACCCGCTGCCGCCGCCTCGTCAAAGACTACGAGCGCCTGCACACAACCCTCGCAGGCCTCCACGTCGTCGCCTTCGCTTGCCTCATGCTCCGTCAAGCCGCAGAACTGGTCCATAACAGACTCTAGGCGCGACAGGAGAGCCCGATGTTCGACAGCGTCCTGATCGCCAACCGTGGCGAGATCGCCTGCCGCGTCATCCGCACGGCGCGGCGGCTTGGCATGCGCACGATCGCCGTTCACTCGGAAGCCGACGCGAACGCCTTGTTCGTCGCAATGGCCGATGAGGCCCACCTCATCGGGCCGGCGCCGGCGAGCGAGAGCTACCTTGTCATCGACAGGATTCTCGACGTTGCCCGGCGCACCGGCGCAGCCTGCATCCACCCGGGCTACGGGTTCCTCTCGGAGCGGGCCGAGTTCGCCGAGGCCTGCGAGGCGGCGGGGATCGTCTTCGTCGGCCCGCCGGCCTCGGCCATTCGCGCCATGGGCCTGAAGGACGCCGCGAAGGCGCTTGCCGCTCAGGCGGGCGTGCCCGTCGTCCCGGGCTATCACGGCAACCGGCAGGATCCCGACTTCCTGCGGCAGAAGGCCTACGAGATCGGCTATCCCGTCCTCATCAAGGCCGTCGCCGGGGGCGGCGGCAAGGGCATGCGGCGGGTCGAGAAGGCAGCCGAATTCGAGGCGGCCCTGGAGAGCGCGCAGCGCGAGGCGCAGAACGCCTTCGGCGATCCGCGGGTGCTGGTCGAGAAGTACATCCTCTCGCCGCGGCATATCGAGATCCAGGTCTTCGCCGACAAACATGGCAATGTCGTGCACCTCTTCGAGCGCGACTGCTCCTTGCAGCGCCGTCATCAGAAGGTGATCGAGGAGGCGCCGGCGCCTGGCATGACCGAGGAGATGCGGGACGCCATGGGCAAGGCCGCCGTCGAGGCGGCCCGTGCCGTGGGCTATGTGGGCGCCGGCACGGTCGAGTTCATTGCCGACGGTCGCGAGGGGCTGCGCCCCGATCGCTTCTACTTCATGGAGATGAACACCCGCCTGCAGGTGGAGCATCCCGTGACCGAGTCGATCACCGGGCTTGACCTCGTCGAGCTGCAGTTCCGGGTCGCCGCCGGGGAGCCGCTGACCTTCCGGCAGGACGACATGCGCATCGACGGTCATGCGGTCGAGGCGCGGCTCTACGCCGAGGACCCGGAGAGCGGTTTCCTTCCCTCGACAGGCAAGCTCTGGGCGCTGCGCTTCCCCGACCAGACGAACGGGCTGCGCATCGACACCGGCGTGCGGGAAGGCGACGAGGTGACCCCCTTCTACGACCCGATGATCGCCAAGGTCATCGCCCATGGCGCGACGCGCGAGGAGGCGCTGGACCGCCTGAGCGAGGCCCTTGGCGCAACGGTGGTGGCAGGGCCGCGGACGAACGCGGCCTTCTTGAAGGCGCTCTGCGAGGCCGCGGAGTTCCGCAACGGGGCTTTCGACACCGGTTTCATCGATCGCAACCTTGCTCTCCTCGGCGCTGTGCCGCAGCCCCTCGACGCGGAGGCTGCGCGCCTCGGCGCCTTCATGCTGCTTCACGACGAATGGCGGCGTCTCGACAGCCTTCAGGCAAGCCTCACCTTTGATGAAGGGAGGACCTCGCCCTGGGCCGCGCGAGACGGGTTTCAGCTGGGCCCCCCACGCAGGCACGGCCTCCTGGCCCTTGTCGAAGGCCAGCGCCGCGAGATGGTCGTGACGTGGCAGGGGACTGAGCCGGAGATTGCTTTCGAGGGCGGATCCTCAACGCTTTCGGCCGTGCAGTCGTCGGAGAACGGCTGCGAGTTCGCGCGGACGGACGCCGGCGTCATCGTGATCCGCAACGGCCGGCAGACCCGGGTCGAGCCTTACGACCCCTTCGCCGTCGATCTCGAGCACATGGACGAGGGCGGTCTCGTCAAGGCACCGATGCACGGCAAGCTCGTCGCCGTCTTCGTGAAGCCGGGCGATAAGGTCGAGAAGGGCCAGCGCCTCGCCATCGTCGAGGCCATGAAGATGGAACACGCGCTCCTGGCGCCGAACGACGGAGAGGTGACCGAAGTGGCGGCGCAAGCCGGCGCTCAGGTCGCAGAAGGGGCGAGGCTGATCGTCATCGGGGCCGCGGGGGCGAATGGCGAATAGAGAAACGCGAAAAGACCCGTTTGCGCTCTGCCATTTCCCTTTGTTGCATCCATGCCCCTCCACCTGATCAAGCTCTGCGTCGGCTGCGACTCGATCCGCGATCTCGAGGAGTGGATCGAGGAGAATGAGGCCCATTTCCGCCGCCTCGGCCGCCCCTACGAGCAGACGCATACGACGCGCATGGTGCCGAAGCGGACCGCGGACATTCTGGATGGCGGCTCGCTCTATTGGGTGATCAAAGGACAGCTCGCGTGCCGGCAGCGCATCCTCGCCATCCGTCCCTTCACGGACGGCGATGGCATCGGGCGCTGCCATCTGGTGCTCGAACCGGTGGTCACGCCGGTCGAGCCTCGTCCCTGCCGCCCTTTCCAGGGCTGGCGCTATCTTCGCGCCGAGGACGCGCCGCGGGATCTGCGTCGGACCGGCGGCGATGTGGCCGCCATGCCTGAGGAACTGCGTCGCGAACTGGTCGATCTCGGGCTTCTTTGAAGCCTCTCATCCGCGTGTGACAACGCACAGCGGTCGAGTCGTCGTGGCGGGATGATGCCTCCATCGAGGTGATGGAGGTCGCCATGTTGGTCGGCGCGTCAGAAGGACAAGGCTTTCGGTACGAGGTCGTGCAGCGCACCGAGGGCTTTCTCGTCCAGTCGCGTGATCTCGATTCCGGCGCGGTCGACCGGGAGGAGAGCAAGATCTTCCGCACCGCGGCCGTGGCCTTCGCCTATGCCGAGATGTCGGCCCGCTTCGACCGTTACGCGGCCGCGCGCATGGCCGGAGATGACAGCGCCGAAGAGGCCCTCGCGGAGCTCGAGGCACAGCAGCACCTTTATGCGGAGCTCAGCCGCCGCCTGTGCGACGACGGCATGGCCGCCATCGTCCTCGCCGCCTGGGAGGAGGCCGACGACGTGAAGCATCGCCGCCGCTACCACTGAACGGTCGGCGAGCGCTGTCCTCCGCGGCAGCGCCGTGGTAGCACGCTCCGTGGCGTGCGGAGCCAGCGATGAGGTCTCTTCTTTCCCTTGCCGTTGCGGCGTTCGGCCTTCTCACCCCCGGCATGGCATCGGCCCGGGATTGCCGGCCGGCCGACGTCCCGCCGGGCGTCCGCCTTCCCGACCGCCCTGGCTGCAGGGCGGCCGCAGCAGCCTCGGGCGAGCGGCTGCCGGCAAGGCCCGGCCGCACTCCCGGCTTCATCGACCTCGGCAACGGCACTGAGGTGCGCATCAGCGGCCGCGTGCGGGCGGAGGGGACCTATCGCCGCTGAGGCGGCTTGGCGGAACCCCGCGGGCGTGCTTCGCATTGCATGTCCAGCAACATGGCAACGGAGCGCTCATCCAAGGCGGCCGTCGGGTCAGGACGACCTCGCCAGTTCGCGTGGAGGTCAGCGATGCTTCTTTCGGCTTCCGAAGGCCGTCACTGGCGCTACGAGGTTCTCGAACACGCCGACGGCTATCTCGTCCAAATGCGCGACCTCGAAAGCGGCGAGGTCGACGAGGAGTTCGCGACGGTGTTCCGGACCATGCCGGTCGCTTTTGCCTATGCGCAGATGTCTGCGGCGCTCGACCGCCATGCCGCGGCAGCCATGGAGCGGTCGGAGGACGAGGAGAGCGCTCTCGAGCTCGAAGCCTCGGAGCGAAACTTCATCGCGTTGAGCGAGCGCCTCGGCGACGTCGGCATCAGCGGTGCAGCTCTTCGCACCTGGAACAGGACGCGCGACCTGAAGCCCCGCCTCACGGTTCACTGACGCGCGGCCGCTCGGCAGCAACATTGTCGATCAGGCGCGTGGCCCCGAGACGTGCCGCAACCAGGATGCGCAGCTTGGTCTGGTCGTCGGCCGGCGGGGCGAGAGTGTCGGCGTCCCGTGCTTCGAGATAGTCGACCTGGAACCCCGCTTGGCTCAGGCGCCGCTTGCCGCGGCCAAGAGCTCCGGAGAGAGGCGCGCCGGCGCCGATGTCGGCCGCGCAGTCGGCGAGCGTGCGAAAGATCAGCGCCGCCTGCGCGCGCTCCTCACCGGAGAGGTAGCGGTTGCGCGACGACATGGCGAGGCCGTCCGGCTCCCGGACCGTGGCTCCGGCCATAATCGAGACGGGCAGGGAGAGATCGTCGACCATCCGCTCAACGACCTTGAGCTGCTGATAGTCCTTCTCACCGAAGGCTGCGACGTCAGGCATCGCCTGGATGAGGAGCTTGCTGACGACGGTCGCCACGCCCGCGAAATGGCCAGGCCGGAACCGGTCTTCGAGGCCCACGGCGGCAGGCCCGGCGAGGCTGACGGTGGTCGCGAATCCCGCCGGATACATCTCCTCCACGGACGGGGCGAAGATCAGATCGGCAAGGCCCGAGAGCTTCGCCCGGTCCTCCCGGAAGGTGCGAGGGTATTTCGACAGGTCCTCGTTCGGCCCGAACTGGGTTGGGTTGACGAAGATCGACACGACGACCCGCTCCGCTCGCCGGCGCCCGAGACGCACGAGCGAAAGGTGGCCATCATGGAGCGCGCCCATGGTCGGGACGAGGGCGATGCGCTCGCCGGCGGCTCGCCAAGCCGCGACGGCGCGGCGCAGGGCGCGTACGGTGCGCGCCACGGGAACGGAGGGCATGATTCCCCTGAAGGCTGTAGACATGGGAAGCCTGCGCCGAGGCGGTGCCTCTTTGCAAGACTTGCGCGCCGTCCAACATAAGTGATGGGAACCGGCATGCCTGATAAGAAGAACATTGCCAAACCGCAGCCGAGCGAGGTGCCGGCCTCGTCTGCGAGCGCCGCCATCGACGTCTTCCTCAACAGCGCTCGCGCCGTCGGTCCGAGCGCCACCGCGGAAGGACGCCCCCGCCTCGTCTTCGCCCTCGACGCCACCATGAGCCGTCAGCCGACCTGGGATCTCGCCTGCCGCGTGCAGGCAGAGATGTTCCAGGTGACGGAAACGGTCGGCGGTCTCGCGGTGCAGCTCGTCTACTTCCGCGGCTTCAACGAGTGCCGGGCTTCGCGCTGGGTTCTGGCGCCAGGCGCCCTGACGGACCTCATGACGCAGATCGCCTGCCGGGGCGGACAGACGCAGCTCGGTCGCGTGCTGCGCCATGTGTGCAACGAGGCCCGAAAGGTCGGAGTGAAGGCTCTGGTCTATGTCGGCGACGCCATGGAGGAGCCTGTGGACGAGGTCTGCGCCGCCGCCGGCGATCTCGGCCTTCTGGGCGTCAGGGCGTTCATGTTCCACGAGGGTGGCGATCCGACGGCTGCGGCGGCCTTCAAGGAAATCGCGCGGCTGACAGGCGGCGCCTATGTCCGCTTCGACGGCGGCGCACCGCAATCGCTCGCAGGTCTCTTGCGGGCCGTCGCGGTCTACGCCAGCAGCGGCGTGGACGCTTTGAACCGGCTGGCCCAACAGGACGGGGACGCCCAGAAGTTGCTCACCGCGATGGGCCGGCGATGACGACGCTTCTGCTCGGCCTGGCCGCCGTCGCCCTCGTGTGGTGGCTCTCGCGCCGTTTCGCGGCGGCGAATCCGGCCATCCTGGCGAAACGGATCAAGCGCCTGGGCGGCCTCGCCGCCTTCGCGACCGCCGCGTTCCTTGCCGTGCGCGGTCGCTTGGACATGGCCTTCCTCCTTGCCGGCGCTGGCGCTTGGCTCCTCGGCTGGAGCGGCGTCAGCCTTCCACGTTTCGGGCGCCGTGCGGCGAAGACGCCGGGCGCGGTCTCACGGGTACGCTCGGCCATGATCGAGATGGAGCTCGACCATGACACGGGAGAAATGAGTGGGGTCGTTCTCGCCGGAGGATTGGCCGGACGTCGCCTGAACGACCTGCCCCCGGAGACGCTCATGAAGCTCTACGAGGAATGCCGGGCCGCCGATCCTGACGGAGTCCGGCTCCTAGAGGCGTATTTCGACCGCCGGCTTCCCGGCTGGCGTGAACACGCTCAAAGCCACGCTGACACGCGGACGGCTGGCCGTGCGCGCCCGGGCGCGATGACGGAAGAGGAGGCCTACCAGATCCTGGGCCTTCAACCCGCGGCGAGTGCGGAAGAGATCCGCAGCGCGCACCGGGCGCTGATGAAGAAACTTCATCCCGACCAGGGGGGGACGACGTATCTCGCCGCCCGCATCAACGAAGCCAAGGATGTGCTTCTGAACCGACATCGCTGATACTCCACGCGCGATCCGGTCGACGAACCGGTGTCGGAAACGGAAGACGGAGCTGCCGCCCGCAGTCCTAGCTGCGGGTGGCGAAGCAGGCGAAGCCCTGCCGTTTCAGGGCGCGGCAGGCCTCCTGGGCCGAGTCCGGCTCTTGGAAGCCCGAGAAGCGGGCCCGGAAGAGGGTCGTTCCGTCACGGACGACCTTCTCGGTGAAGGGCAGTGCCTTGGCGAGGGTGCCGCGCGAGCGCTGACGCGCCTCCTCGAGAATCGACTTGGCCTTCTCCTCGTCTTCCGTGGCGCCAAGCTGAATCACCCAGCCGCCGGGCGCGGGAGAGGTAGCGACCGTGGCGCGGGCCGAGCTCTCGCGGCGAGGGGCGGGGGGAGGCGCCGCAACCTGCGGTTCGAGCTTGGCGATCACGGTCTCGGCGGCGGGAAGGCGGGCCTCGATCTTTCCTGTCGGGCCGACCGCGGGGGCCGGACTCGTGCTGGCCGCCGGGCGCGGCGTCGGCTCAGCCGGAGCATAGGCTTGCGCGGCTTGGGGAAGCGGCTGAGGTCCGGTGGACCAGCGCAGGGATGAGCCAGGCGTGGTGGCAGCCGCCGCGGCCGTCACAGGCCGCACTGCGTTCAGGTCGAGCGGCTGCCGGCCGGGGGTGGTCGTGGTGGCGGCAGTTGTCTCGACCTGCGGCAACGGCTGCGGTCGCGGCGCTTCGGCGACCACGGCGGGGCGCGGCCGCTCCGCCGCTTCCGCCACGAGCGGCGCCGTGCGCGCGCCGGCGTAGGCGCGAGGCAGGTTGCTGCGGACCAGGGAGGCCATGATCTGGTCCCGGGTCGCGCCGGAGCGACCGCCGAGCACCGCAGCCACGATGTGGCGGTCTGCCGTCCGGGCCGAGGTCAAGAGATTGAACCCGGAGGCTCGGGTAAACCCGGTCTTGATGCCATCGACCCCTTCGACGCGGCCGAGAAGCTTGTTGTGGTTGCGATGGCTGACCCCGGCATAATGAAAGACGCGGGTCTGGAAATAGCTGTAATAGCGCGGAAACCGGTCCTGAATGGCGCGGCCGAGGATGGTGAGATCGCGCGCGGTCGTGACCTGCTCCGGATCCGGAAGGCCCGACGCGTTGCGATAGACGGTCCGGGTCATGCCGAGCGCCCGGGCTTTCCGGGTCATCTGCTCGGCGAACGCCTCCTCGCTGCCGGCGAGGTTCTCCGCCACGACCACGGCCACGTCGTTGGCCGACTTCGTCACGAGGGCCTTGATCGCGTCCTCGACCTGGATCGTCGAGCCCGGGCGCAGACCAAGTTTGGACGGAGCTTGGCTCGCCGCTCGCGCCGAAACGTGCAAGGGCGTGTCCAGCGAGAGACGGCCGCGTTCGAGCTGCTCGAAAAGCAGGTAGAGGGTCATGACCTTGGTGACCGAGGCAGGATGCCGCAGCGCGTCCTCGTTTTCCGCGTGCAGCACTCTTCCGGTCTTGGCGTCGACCACCATCGCCGCGTAGGGCGGGCTGTATCCCGGCGCTCTCTGGCGCTTGCGTCGGGCCGCATCGGCAGGCGACGACAGGGCGAGCAGAAGGCAGGCGGTCACGCCCGCAATCCCAGCCAGCTTGAGAGCACGCCCACCCGAGCCCAGAGCGACACTTAACGCCATGACCACAGTCCCCGATACCCGGCTTTCCGGTTCGCCTGCGGGCCAGGAGGCGTTGCAGGCGCGGTACAGTGGCCGACGGTAGGTAGACGCGGTTACGGGGGGGTTAATGCCATGGGGAACGCGGCGCTATGTTGCGTCGCACCATTTCCTTGACATTTTTTGTGCACTGCACATATTACCACCTGCGAGGCGTCAAGGTGCCCGCACGCAACCCGGTTTGGAAAAGGCGGCGCGATCAGGCGCCGGGATGAGACATGATGCAGCAGTTTGATGCACTCCAGAAGTTCAGCAAGGACAATGTCGACGCAGCGCTGAAGACCTTTGGCGCGGTGTCCAAGGGCGCGCAGGCGATTGCGGTCGAGACCGCGGACTACGCCAAGAAGGCGTTCGAGGAGACCACCGCCACGCTTGAGAAGCTCGTCGGTGCCAGGACCCTCGACAAGGCCTTCGAGATCCAGAGCGACTATGTGAAGTCGGCCTACGAGAACTTCGTCGTGCAGTCGACCAAGATCGGCGAGCTCTATGCCAACCTCGCCAAGGAAGCCCTGAAGCCGTTCGAAGGCGTGGTTGCCACGAACGCCAAGCCGGTGGCGAAGTAAGCCTGCTGCCCGACGCGGAAGAGCTGAGCGCCCGGCGCACCGCCGGGCGTTTTCTTTTGGCGCCCCTCGCTTCTGACCTGCACCGGCGATGGTTCGGGCCGGTATCGCATGGAAGCAGGGCACATCCCGGGCGCCGCCGAGCCGGTGGCGTGGTGACGCGCACGGGGCTCGCGGTCTGGCGCATGGCGCGAGACGATTCTACATTAAGAATCGAAACGCACCGGACGAAGGCGCCGGTCGGGTGAGGGCGCACCGTTCACAGATGGAGACCAACCGGATCATCGCCACGCGAACCGATCCCGCGTCGCGCTGGCGCGAAACGGCCGCCGCGCCGCGCGGTCCAGGCGCCGACGATGGGCGGACCGGCACGGCGGTCATCACCAAACCGAAGACCCGTACCAAACGGCCCAACCTTTACCGGGTGCTGCTGCTCAACGACGACTATACGCCCATGGAGTTCGTCGTGCATGTTCTCGAGCGCTTCTTCAACAAGTCGCGGGAGGACGCCACCCGGATCATGCTGCATGTCCACCAGAACGGCGTGGGCGAATGCGGCATCTACACCTACGAGGTCGCCGAGACGAAAGTCACGCAGGTGATGGATTTCGCCCGCAAGCACCAACACCCGCTTCAGTGCGTTATGGAAAAGAAGTAGCCCCAGCCAAGAGAATTCCCTTGCCGAGCTTTTCACGCAGTCTCGAACAAGCGCTCCACCGGGCCCTCGCCCTCGCCGGCGAGCGCCGCCATGAATACGCGACGTTGGAGCACCTGCTGCTCGCCCTGATCGACGATCAGGATGCGGCGGCGGTCATGCGCGCCTGCAATGTCGATCTCGACCTCCTGCGCCGCAACTTGATCGAGTATGTGGACACGGAGCTCGCCAACCTCGTCACGGACGGCCGGACCGACTCGAAGCCGACCGCCGGCTTCCAGCGCGTCATCCAAAGGGCCGTGATCCACGTCCAGTCCTCGGGGCGCGAGGAGGTCACCGGCGCCAATGTTCTCGTCGCCATCTTCGCCGAACGGGAGAGCCATGCCGCCTACTTCCTGCAAGAGCAGGATATGACCCGCTATGACGCCGTGAACTACATCAGCCACGGCATCGCCAAGCGCCCGGGCCTCAGCGAGAGCCGGGCCCCTCGCGGCTCCGAGGAGGAGTCGAACGAGCGGCCGACGGGTGAGGAGGGCGACAGCCGGCAGAAGAAGAAGGGCGACGCCCTCGATGCCTATTGCGTCAACCTCAACAAGAAGGCGCGCGAGGGGAAGATCGACCCGCTCATCGGGCGCGAGGCCGAGGTTCAGCGCACCATCCAGGTGCTTTGCCGCCGCCAGAAGAACAATCCGCTGCTGGTGGGCGACCCGGGCGTCGGCAAGACCGCCATCGCCGAGGGCCTGGCCCGCAAGATCGTGAAGAAGGAGGTCCCCGAGGTTCTCGAGAACGCGACCGTCTTCGCGCTCGACATGGGCGCGCTGCTGGCCGGGACGCGCTACCGGGGCGACTTCGAGGAGCGGCTCAAGCAAGTCATCAAGGAGATCGAGCAGCACCCGAACGCCATCATGTTCATCGACGAGATCCATACGGTGATCGGCGCCGGGGCCACCTCCGGCGGCGCGATGGACGCCTCGAACCTGCTCAAGCCCGCCCTCGCTGCGGGGACGCTGCGCTGCATCGGGTCCACGACCTACAAGGAATACCGGCAGTATTTCGAGAAGGACCGCGCGCTCGTTCGGCGCTTCCAGAAGATCGACGTCAACGAGCCGTCGATCCCGGACACGATCGAGATCATGAAAGGGCTGAAGCCCTACTTCGAGGAGTTCCACAAGCTCCGCTATACGGGCGACGCCATCAAGGCGGCGGTCGAGCTTTCGGCCCGCTACATCAATGACCGCAAGCTCCCCGACAAGGCGATCGACGTGATCGACGAGACGGGCGCGTCGCAGATGCTCCTGCCCGAGCACCGGCGCAAGAAGACGATCGGCGTCAAGGAGATCGAGGCGACCGTCGCCACCATGGCCCGCATACCGCCGAAGACGGTGTCGAAGGACGACGCCGAGGTGCTGGCCAACCTCCAGAACACCCTGAAGACGGTCGTCTATGGCCAGGACGCGGCCATCGATGCGCTGACCGCCTCGATCAAGCTCGCGCGTGCGGGTCTGCGTGACCCTGAGAAGCCGATCGGCTCCTATCTCTTTGCGGGGCCGACCGGCGTCGGCAAGACCGAGGTCGCTCGGCAGCTCGCGAAGTCGCTCGGGGTCGAACTCCTGCGCTTCGACATGTCGGAGTACATGGAACGGCACACCGTCAGCCGCCTGATCGGCGCCCCTCCCGGTTACGTCGGCTTCGATCAGGGCGGACTGCTCACGGATGGGGTGGACCAGCACCCGCACTGCGTGCTGCTCCTGGACGAGATCGAGAAGGCTCATCCCGACCTGTTCAACATCCTCCTGCAGGTGATGGACCACGGGAAGCTGACCGATCACAACGGCAAGCAGGTCGACTTCCGCAACGTGATCATCATCATGACCACGAATGCCGGCGCCGCCGATCTTGCCCGCTCGGCCTATGGCTTTACCCAAAGCAAACGGGAGGGCGACGATACGGAGGCCATCAACCGCCTCTTCGCGCCCGAGTTCCGCAACCGTCTCGATGCGATCATCTCCTTCGGCCGCCTTCCGAAGGAGGTCGTGGCAAAGGTGGTCGACAAATTCGTGATGCAGCTCGAGGCGCAACTCGCCGACCGGAACGTCGTCATCGAGCTCACCGACGAGGCGCGCGACTGGCTCGTCGAGCATGGCTATGACGAGACGATGGGCGCCCGCCCGATGGGCCGGCTGATCCAAACGATCATCAAGACGCCGCTGGCCGATGAAGTGCTGTTCGGCAAGCTGAAGAACGGCGGCGCCGTGCGGGTCATCGTGGTCAAAGGCGACGACGGCAAGGAGAGTCTCGGGTTCGAATATCCGGAGGGGCCGGTCATGCCCCGGCCCGAGCGGGACGTCACCAACGCGGCCAAGAAGCGCACGCGGCGCAAGCCGCGGACCTTCAAGGCGGCGCGCAAGCCGAACAAGCCGCGCGGCGGGGGCGGCGGGGGCGGCGTTCGGACCGTTCCTAAAGTGCCGCTGGTCCGGGCATGACCCCGGACGTGCCAGACGGTTCTCTTCAGCCGTCGGCGGCGCCGCCGGCAGCGCAGAAGCTGTCCTGGCGCGAACAGCGCTGGCAGCGTCGCCGCCGGCGCAAGGCGTTCGAGGAAGTCCTGGGCTGGATTTTCGTGCCGCTCATCGTCGGTGCCGTCTATTGGGGCCTGACGGCGGCGCTGGACGCCGCCGGCACTTCGCCGGCGGCGATCGTGCAAGGCCTGCAGCTGTTTCTCAGCGGCGGCGGGCAGACCCCGTAAGGGGGGCGGGAAGACCGTTCAAGGTCCGCTTCGCATCGCAAGGGTTGAGCGGGCGCTGTCGCTTCGTCGCCTTGCCCGCTCCGCTTCCCATGAGCAACTCCCTGGCGGAGATAGGCGTGAGCGATGTGGCGCCCGGGATGCGTCACCTCTGGCTTCTTGACACGCCCGTGTCGGTCCAGGTCTCCCCGGCAGCTGCCTGTCGGCAGCATCACATCGAGATTGTCGGGCCATCCCTCCCATGTGCTCCTTTCACCATCGCCGAACGATACACCAGCGCAGGCAGCAAGCTGGCGAAAGCGGACGGCCTGCCCATCTGCCCCTTGGAGAGAGGATCGAGGCAGGGCTGAAAGGTCCGACCAGGGCTCTTTCTCTCAAGCCATCTGCCGCAAGGCAGCGCGGATGGCTTCTGCATGGCGCTCCAATGTTTCCTTTGGCGCCATCTCGCCCGTGTGCGGCCGCAACGCCACGCTCTTCCAGCGGGGCAGGATGTGGAAGTGCAGGTGAAAGACGACCTGTCCTCCGGCCTCCTCATTGAACTGCTGCAGCGTGATGCCCTCGGCCTCCATGCCGGCCTTCACCGCACGCGCCAGCTTCTGGACCACGATCATGGTGCGGGCGAGGTCTTCTTCAGCCACGTCGAGGAGGTTGCGAGCGGGGGCCTTCGGGATCACGAGCACATGCCCGTCGGCCCGGGGCATGATGTCCATGAAGGCGAGCGTGTGCTCATCCTCATACACCTTCACGCAGGGAAGCTCGCCGCGGAGGATCTTCGCAAACACGTTGGAAGGGTCGTAGGTCGTCATCGGAGCCTCAGCTTCACGCCGGCCGCACCATGCACGTCGGCGCTGCCAGCGTCCAGGGCCGCCGCTGTGCGTCAGGCGTCCTGCGGGTGCCTGAACGGCATCGTCGCAGACAACTCGCCCATGGCCGCCAGGACATAGGCCTGCTCGCGGCGAAGGTAATCGGCAATGGCACGCCGGAAGGCAGGGTCCGCGATGTCGTGAGCGGAGTAGGTGAGCACCGGCCGATAGCCACGGGCGAGCTTGTGCTCCCCTTGCGCCCCGGCCTCGACCCGCTTCAGCCCGTGCGCCACAGCATAGTCGATGGCCTGAAAGTAGCAGAGCTCGAAGTGTAGGAACGGGTGGTGCTCGATACAGCCCCAGTTCCGTCCGTAGAGCGCCACGTCGCCGCGGAAATTGATGGCGCCCGCGATGTAGCGCCCGGCCCGCTTCGCGAGGATGAGAACGATGCGCTCCCCGAGCCGCTCTCCAATTAGCGAGAAGAAGCGCCGGTTCAGATAGGGCCGCCCCCATTTGCGGGAGCCGGTATCCATGTAGAAGGCGAAGAAGGCGTCCCAATGCCCTTCGGTGATATCACGGCCCGACAGGACCTCGACGGTGATGCCCTCCGAGAGTGCGTCGCGCCGCTCGCGGCGAATCGCCTTGCGCTTGCGTGAGGCGAGCGCGGTGAGGAAATCCTCGAAGCTGCGGTAGCCCTCGTTGAACCAATGAAACTGCTGGTCGACGCGCTGCAGGAGGCCTTGCTGCCCCAGCGCCTCCCAATCGGCTTGATGCAGGAAGGTGAGGTGGATGGACGAGGCGCCGGCCTGATCGCGCACGGCGCGCAGGCCAGCGACGAGTGTCCGGCACATCGCTTCGCGATCGGCTCCCGGGGCGACGAGGAGGCGAGGACCGGTGACCGGCGTGAAGGGAACCGCCACCTGAAGCTTTGGGTAATAGCGCCCGCCCGCGCGTAGATAGGCGTCGGCCCAGGCGTGGTCGAAGACGTATTCGCCCTGCGAGTGGGTCTTCAGATAGCATGGCGCGGCCGCAGCCAGCCGCCCGCCGCCGTCCTCAACGAGAAGATGAGCGGGATGCCAGCCGCTCCGCCCCCCCACGCAGCCCGACTCTTCCAGTGCCCAGAGGAAGGCATGGGATACAAAAGGGTTGAAAGTCTCCTCGGCTTCCTCCGCTTCCCCGGCAGAGATCGTGTTCCCGTGACGGCGAGGATTGGCGCAAGCATCCCACTCGGCCGCCGGAATGTCTTTAAGACCCGGCGCCGTCCTAATCTTGACCGTCGTCCTGATGGTCATCGCATGCGGCCGCCGCAGCTCACACGGCGCTCTCGTCCATCGCGGGTCGGCGATCCCCGTGCGGGCGAAAGCCCTCGAAGACGATCTGGTCGGCGTGGAGCGCCGCCTTCCGGCAGTCCTCCTCCGTACGGACGGTCCAGGTCATCACCGGCATATGGCGCAGGTGGCGACACAGGAAGGGCGCTGCGCAAGGCAGGTCCGCCACGCGCCAGGACAGGAAGTCAGGCTCCGTGGCGCCGAAATGGAGCAGGTTGGCGAGCTCGCGCTTCTGCTCGGCTGTGAGCGGAACACTGGTGAAGCCGTCATAGCTCGACTCCGCCACGATGCCGCGCGGGATCTCCGGTGCGGTCTTGCGGACTGCCGCGACGATGACCGGATCGAACGACTTGACGGCAAGCGGCCCGTCATAGGTTGACACGAGGTCAAGGACCCGGTGCGTCAGGGTAAGGTCATGGTCGAACCGGCTCTTGATCTCGACGATGAGCGGGACGCGCCCCGCGATCCGGGCCAGGAACTCCGCGAGCGTCGGGATTTTGTCGGTCGTCTCCTTGATGGCGAGGGCGGCCAGCTCGCGAGCCGATCGGGCGCGCACGAGGCCCTGTTCGCCGGTCAGCCGCTCCAGGGTGAAATCATGGAATACGACCGCGTCGCCGTCGGCGGTATCCTGGACGTCGCACTCGATGGCGAAGTCTGCCTCGATGGCCGCCTCGGCGGCGCGCAAGGTGTTCTCGTAGATGCCGGCGGCCGGGTCGTGGAGGCCTCGATGGGCGATCGGGCGCGCCACGAGCCAATCAGGGGCGTTCATCGGACCTCGAACATTGCTTCGACCTCCACCGCCGCATCGAGGGGCAGCTCCGCAACCCCGATGGTGGAGCGCGCATGCCGACCCTTGTCGCCGAAGACGGCCACCATGAGGTCGGACGCTCCGTTCATGACAGGGGCCAGCGCCGCGAAGGTCGGCTCCGCGTTGATGAAGCCGCCGAGCCGGACGCAACGCACCACCTGGTCGAGATCGCCCACCGCCGCTCTCAGCTGCGCCAGAACATTGATGGCGCACAGCCGCGCCGCCTCCTGGCCTGCCTCCGGCGACACCTCCGCCCCGAGCTTGCCTTTGTGCCGGTCGGCGATCGTGCCGTCCTGTCCAAGGCAGAGCTGGCCTGAAATCACCACGAGCTGGCCTGTGCGGACAAAGGGAACATAGTTGGCGACCGGGGCGGCCGGGCTCGGGAGGACGATGCCAAGCTCCGCAAGCCTCTGTTCCGCCGCGCCCATCCGCTCCTCCTTGGCTTCCCTGGTGTTCTGGCCCATGCCAACCCGAGAGGCAAGGGCGTGAGTTGCCACTCCGAAGCGGCGTTCCTATGGTCTCATGCTTGAGGAGGTCTCCATGCGGCATTGGATCACTCGGATCGCGGCGCTGGGCGCAGTGTCGGCGGTCCTGGCCGGAGGCGCGGCAAGGGCAGAGGGCGCCGTTCTCGTTCCGCACCGGGCGGTCTACGACCTGTCCCTGATCGGCGCCCCGAATGCCCGCGGCGTCGAAAGCGCCCGCGGCCGCATCGCCTTCGACTTCACGGGCGATGCCTGTGAAGGCTACGCGCTCAACTACCGCCAGGTGACCGTCCTCGAAGGCGGCGAGACAGGCACGCGCGTCTCGGATCTCAAGTCGGCCACCTTCGAGACGGGCGATGGCACCAGCTTCCGCTTCCGCAGCGAGTCTGACATGCAAGGGCGCTCCGCCCGCCGCCTCGTCGGCGATGCGGAACGCAGGGACGGCGTGCTGTCGGTGAGGATCGCACAGCCGAAGGCAGAGCGCTTCACCTCCGGCGGAGACCCCGTTTTCCCGACCGATCATATGAAACGCCTGATCGAGGCGGCGCAGGCCGGGAGGACCACGCTCTCCCTCAAGGTCTTTGACGGTTCCGACGACGGTCGCAAGGTCTACGACACGCTCGCGGTCATCGGCCGCCGGATCGAGCCTGGCGCGGGTGCGCCGGTGGAGCCGCCGCTTCGCACGGGGGACTTCGAGAAGCTCCCCCGTTGGCCGGTAACGCTCAGCTATTTCGCGCCCGATCGGGGCGAGCAGACGCCGATCTACACGATCTCCTTCGAGCTTTACGAGAATGGGGTCAGCCGAGACCTTCGTCTCGACTACGGCACCTTCGCCCTCAAGGGCGAACTCAGCCAGTTCGAGCTCATGCCCGCAAGCGCCTGTCAACGCTGAGGGCGGAGCGCAAGGCCGCGCTGAACGACATCCCGGCCAAACTTCTCCCGCAGCCGGTCGACCGCCGCTTCCCGGCGCACGAGGCGTTCCACATCCGGATCGGCAAGATCGCCCCGGTCCGCCTCCGCTGCGCCACAAAGGTCGCCGCTGCCGATGCCGATCAGGCGGAAAGCGGTGCCGTCGCACTCCGCCTTCAGGAGGCGCTGGGCGGCCTCGAAGAGGCGCGTTGCAAGCTGGGTGGGCGGGATCGTCGTGGTCCGCGTCCGAATGCGGAACGCGGCATCCTTCAGCTTCAGGGTCACCGTGCGGCCTGCGAGTTCCGCCCGCTTGAGGCGCCACGACACCGTCTCGCAGAGGCGCCATAGGATCGGCTGCAATTCCTCGAAGCTGCTTCGATCGTGCTCGAAGGTCGTCTCGGCGGAGACACTCTTTGGCGGCCGGTGCGGGCGCACCGGGCGGCTGTCCTCACCTCTCGACAGGCGCTGAAGGTCGCCCGCCTCGCGGCCGAGGACCCGCATCAGCTCGGTCAAGGGCATGGTGCGCACGTCGCTCAGGCGCCGAATGCCGTGGGCGGCGAGCCGGGCCTGCGCGGCGGCGCCGATCCCAGGAACGACCGACACGGGCAGCGCGGCCAGACGCTCCAACGTCTCCTCCCGGCCGATGATCGAGAAGCCCCGTGGCTTGTCGAGGTCCGAGGCGAGCTTTGCCAGGAACTTGTTGTGCGACAGCCCGATGGAGACGCTGATGCCGATCTCGTCCTCGACCCGTCTGGCGAAGCGCACCAGGGTCACGGCGGGGCTTGCGTGGTGAAGCCGCTCCGTGCCGGAAAGGTCGAGAAAGGCCTCGTCGATGGAGATCGGCTCCACGAGCGGCGTCATGCCGAGCATCAGGCGCCGCACGTCCCGGGCGGCGCGGCGGTATTTCTCGATGTCGGGTTTGATCACCACTGCGTCAGGGCAAAGCTTCAGGGCCTTGAACATCGGCATCGCCGAACGAACGCCGGTGGTTCGTGCAAGGTAGCACGCGGTCGCCACGACCCCGCGCTTGCCGCCGCCGACGATCACGGGCTTGTCGCGAAGGGCTGGATCGTCGCGCTTCTCGATCGCCGCGAAAAAGGCGTCGCAGTCCACATGGGCAATGGCGAGCGTGTCCCGTTCAGGGTGCGAGAGGAGGCGAGGCGAACCGCAGCGTGGGCAGCGACCGCCCGCATCTTGCCGGCTGTCCAAGAGGCAATCGCGGCAGACGGAAGCCAGCATGGACGCGATGCTCAGGTCACTCGAAGAAATCGGAGGGCGAAAGCACCCGGCGGGCGTCCATGATGCTTTCTGGCGGTACTCCCATTTCGGAAGCAAAGCTTATAAGTATCTCCTCATCGGCCACGATGTAGTCCAGAAGCCCGCTCAGGAAGCTTGGGGACTGTGCGGCAACACGGAAGGCGTCTGGCCGGATGCCGGTTGCTTCCAGGAAGCTGCCGAGCCGTGTCGGGCTGGCGCTGAGGAAGCTGAGGCCCTGGATGGCAATTTCTTCGGCCGTGGCGCGGTCGATCAAGGCGCGGCGGGGCATGGCGGGGAGTGGGTTTGCGTTTCGTCAAGAAGTCTCAGCTTACATTCTCCGACGGATTGGGGGCGGCGTGAAGAGCGGATCTCGGTGTCCTGGCGCCGGGAGGGGACGGTAGTCATGAAAAAGACGGTGCTCATCGTCGAAGACAATGAGCTCAACATGAAGCTCTTCAACGACCTCCTCGAGGCGCATGGCTACGCGACGTTGAAGACCGGCAATGGCATCGAGGCGCTCGAACTCGCCCGGGCCCATCGGCCGGACCTCATCCTGATGGACATCCAGCTCCCCGAGGTTTCGGGACTGGAGGTCACGAAATGGCTCAAGGAGGACGACGAGCTCAAATCCATCCCGGTGATTGCGGTCACGGCATTCGCAATGAAGGGCGACGAGGAGCGGATCCGGGAGGGTGGCTGCGAGGCGTATCTGTCGAAGCCGATCTCAGTCGCCAAGTTCCTCTCGACTGTACGCACCTATCTCGGCTCGGATTGAGAAGCGATCTGCCATGACCGCCCGCGTCCTCGTCGTCGACGACATCTTCCCTAACGTCAAGCTGCTCGAGACCAAGCTTTCGGCAGAGTATTTCGAAGTCCTCACGGCGATGAACGGGCCTGATGCGCTCGCCATCTGTGAGCAGGGGCTTTGCGACATCGTCCTCCTCGACGTGATGATGCCGGGGATGGACGGGTTCGAAGTATGCCGCCGGATCAAGGGCAACCCGTCCACCGCCCACCTGCCGGTGGTGATGGTGACGGCCCTCGATCAGCCGAGTGATCGCCTCAAGGGCCTGGACGCAGGTGCCGACGACTTCCTGACGAAGCCGATCGACGACGTGGCGCTCCTGGCGCGGGTGCGAAGCCTCGTGCGGCTCAAGGCCGTGACGGACGAGCTGCGCAGCCGCGTCGTTGCGTCCCGCGACTACAGCATCGGCGATCCCTTGGCCGCCGCCGCGGCCGATATGGGCCTCAACGGACGTCTGCTCCTGGTCGACGACAGGAGGAGCTCCTACGAGCGCCTCGCCGCCGCGCTCGGCCAGTACCATTCTGTAGAGGTCGACCCTGAGCCCCACCAGGCGCTGGTCAAGGCGGCGGAAGGGGAGTTCGAGCTTGTGCTCGTGAGCCTCGGCCTGCGCGATTTCGATGGCCTGCGCCTATGCAGCCAGATCCGCTCCCTCGAGCGCACGCGGCATGTGGCGGTGGTGATGATCGCCGAAGCGGACGACCGGCCGCGTATCTTGCGCGGCCTCGACATCGGCGTGCATGACTTTCTGGTCCGGCCGGTGGACAGAAATGAACTCCTGGCCCGTGTCCGCACGCAGCTTCGGCGCAAGCGCTTCGCCGACAAACTGCGCGAGTCGGTGCAGGCGTCGATGGAGCTGGCCGTCACGGACGCCCTGACAGGGCTGCACAATCGACGCTACCTGGACGGCCACCTCGCTGCCATGTTCAGCGATGCCGTGCGCCGGGGCCGACACCTGTCCCTCCTGGTTCTGGACATCGACCGGTTCAAGCGCGTGAACGACACCTATGGGCACGATGCGGGTGACGAGGTGCTGCGGGAGTTCGCCAATCGCATCCGCGCTCAGACCCGAGGGATCGATCTCGTGGCGCGCTACGGCGGCGAGGAGGTGGTGGTGGCCCTGCCCGACACGACCTTCGAGGGCGCCCATGCCTTGGCCGAGCGGATCCGCGAGCGGGTCGAGGGCAGCCCCTTCACGATCCATCGCGGCGCCCAATCCATCCATGTGACGGTGTCGGTGGGCGTTTCCGCGCGTCAGGCAGCGGACGCAAGCGCCGGCGATATCCTCAAGCGCGCTGATCTCGCCCTCTATCGGGCCAAGGAGGCGGGCCGCAATCGCGTCGTGGCGGCAGCCGCCTGAGGCGAGGGGGCTTGGCCGCCTGGCGGCTCCGGACTTGCCTTACAGGAAATCCCGTTTAACCTTGACAATTGATAAAGGGCGGGCGGCGCAGTCTTCGCCTTGCGCGGACCGCACGTCGTTGTACTGTCGCAGCAGGCTTTTCGCTCATAGGGTTGCGAAAGCGTGAATGCCCTACGGATGCTCAGGTCCGCCGCATCTCCTGGGTTTTCGTGGGCAAGGCCGGCCCGGGGGCGGTTCGTGCCTCCTCATCGCCGTCCCCGGCCGGCCACATGAAAAAAAGGGCGCTGGATAGCGCCCTTTTTGCGTTGTCCTAAGGTGTCGCGATCTTACTTGATCTTCGCCTCTTTGAATTCAACGTGCTTGCGCGCGACCGGATCATATTTCTTCTTCGACAACTTCTCAGTCATCGTGCGGGAGTTCTTCTTGGTGACGTAGAAATAGCCCGTATCGGCGGTGGAGACGAGCTTCACCTTGATGGTGACGGCCTTGGCCATGGTTGAAACCTTTCCTTTAAGCGCATCGGCCGAGCCGAAACGCAAAGGGCCGGGCGAGCCCGGCCGAAATCCGCGGGAGGAGATGCACGATCAGGGCGTTCCCGTCAAGACAGGCTGCAGCTCATAGGAGCTCGCGCCTAAAGCGCCGCTGACGCTCGTAGTAGAAGGGAATGGGCAGCTCATGGGCGAAGCCCAGGTCCAACCGATGCTGAAGCTCGTCGAGGATGGTGTGAGTGATGGCGGGCAGCTCGAGCTTGCGCGCCTCCGGGAGGCTGACCCAGGCAAGCTCGACGAGCTCGGAATCCGGCCCGACGATGCCCTCCACCTGATCCACCACGAAATCGCGGTCGGTGGCGAAGAAGCGCGTGTCGAAGCGCTTGGGCCGGCGGGGCGGGGTGATCGCGCGGGCGATGAGCTGCAGCGCCTCGAGGTCAGGAAAAACGCCGCGCTCCCGAAACGCCGACCAGGGTCCCGGCGGGACCTGCTCAGGGGGCCCGTAGCTCTTGGTGCCGAGGAGGAGGCCGGTTTCCTCGAAGGTCTCGCGGATCGCCGCAAGGGCCAAGGCCCGGGCACGCTGGGGCGAAGGCCGCGTGACCCGGGCGAGAAGGGCTGCTTCCGCCCGGGCGTGAAGGGCGCCAGCCGCCGGCATGCGGCGGTCCCCGTCTTCGATCCGACCACCTGGAAAGACGAATTTGCCAGGCATGAAGCGATGGCCCGGGTGGCGGCGGCCCATCAGGACCTTCGGCTCCGGGCCGGTCCGATCGAGAATGATGAGCGTCGCGGCATCTTTCGGCCGCACATTCGGCCACTGCCGCTCGCGCTCAGCCGCGGTCAACCGATCCGCAAGAACCTGCCCCCTCGATTCGCTCACGCCAGCCCTCCGCCCTCATGGTCCGGGGGCGCCGCGTCCCTCCGCCCCGAAGCCGTGCATGCCTAGCGCGTATTGAAGGCCCACGACAGCGCCTTTCACCGGTTGCAGCAGGACAAGGCAGAGGACGATCGTCAGGATGGGCCACAGGGCGAGATGGGCCCAGAGCGGCACCTCGAGCCGCGTCTCCGCCAAGAGAATGGCATAGCCGATCAGGTGCCCCACCAGAAAGATCACGATGTAGGGAGGGAAATCGTCGGCGCGATGGTGGTGCAGCGTCGTCCGACAGTCAGGGCATTCGGAGGCGACCTTGAGAAAGCGCGGGAACAGGCGGCCGGTCCCGCAGGCCGGGCAGCGGCAAGCAAGGCCACGCCGGACGGCCGCCATGGCAGCGGGGCGGCCTTCGCACGTCACTCGTCCAGGGGATGCCATCCGGTCTCCTCAGCCTTCTGCCGTCCGCGGGAGCTTGGTCGCCGGGCCTTGATGCGCGCCTTGATCGGCGATCGAGCGAGCGCCGTCCGCCGCCTTGCCCGCCCTTCCGAGCGGCGAAGCCCGGACCGTCCTTCAGATAAAAGTTCGAACCGGAGCGCGCCAGCAACCGGTGCCGCCTCGACGAGCTTCACTTCGACGCGGTCGCCGAGCCGAAACGTCTCGCCGGTCCGGTCGCCCACCATGGCGTGCCGCGCCTCGTCGAACCGGTAGTAATCGGCGCCGATGGTAGAGGCCGGCACGAAGCCGTCGGCCCCCGTCTCGGCGAGCTTGATGAAGAGCCCGGCCCGCGTGACGCCCGAAATCTGGCCCTCGAACACCGTCCCGATGCGGTCGGCGAGGTGATGGGCGATCAGACGGTCGACGGTTTCGCGCTCGGCCTTCATGGCCCGGCGCTCGGCCACCGAGATGCGAGCGCTGATCTCCGCGAGCTCCGCGTCCGTGATGCTGTCGGGGAGCCCGTCGTCGCCGAGCTTGAGCGCGCTGATCAAAGCGCGGTGGACGATGAGGTCAGCGTAGCGGCGGATAGGAGAGGTGAAGTGCGCGTAGCGGCGCAAGTTCAGTCCGAAATGGCCGTAGTTCTCGGATGCGTATTCGGCCTGAGCCTGCGAGCGCAGCACGACCTCATTGACGAACACCTCGTGCTCGGAGCCTTTGACGCTGGCGAGGATGCGGTTGAAAAGGGCCGGTTTCAGCGCTCCCTGCTTGGGCAGCTTCAGTCCGATGGATGCGAGCACCTCGCCCAAAGCCCGCATCTTCTCCAAAGACGGCTCGTCATGGACCCGGTAGACGAGGGGGGAACGGGCCTTCTCCAGGGTCTCCGCCGCCGCAACGTTCGCCTGGATCATGAATTCCTCGATGAGACGGTGCGCTTCAAGCCTTTCCGGCGTGATGATGCGGTCCACCGTCCCATCGGGTTTCAGCAGGATCTTGCGTTCAGGCAGGTCGAGATCGAGCGGCTCCCGGGCATCCCGCCCCTTCTTGAGCGCGGCATAGGCGGCCCAGAGCGGTCTCAGGATAGGGTCGAGCAGCGGGCCCGTGACGTCGTCCAACCGTCCGTCGATCGCGGCCTGCGCCTGATCATACGAAAGCTTGGCCGCAGAGCGCATCATGACGCGATGGAAGCTGTGCCGCTTCTTGCGCCCGTCCGCGCCAAAGACCATCCGGACGGCGAGGGCAGGGCGATCCTCCTCGGGGCGAAGGGAGCACAGATCATTGGAGATGCGCTCCGGCAACATCGGCACGACCCGATCCGGGAAATAGACCGAATTGCCGCGTTCGAGCGCCTCGCGGTCGAGGGCTGAGCCCGGCCGGACATAGGCGGCGACGTCGGCGATGGCGACGGTGATGATGAAGCCGCCCGGATTGCCAGGGTCTGCATCCGGTGACGCATACACGGCATCGTCGTGGTCCTTGGCGTCGGGGGGATCGATGGTGATGAGGGGCAGCCGGCGCCAGTCCTCGCGCCCGGCAAGGGTCGCCGGCCTTGCCGCCTCCGCTTCCGCCAGCACGTCGCGCGGGAAGATGTGGGGAATGTCGTGGGCATGGATGGCGATGAGGCTCACCGCCCGTTCAGATTTCAGGGAGCCGAGCCGCTCACGCACCTTGGCCTGAGGCAGACCGTGGCGGCCCTGTCTCGTCACCGTGGCGGCCACGAGGTCGCCGTCGCGGGCCTCGCCTTCCTCCCCTGCAGCGATGTGAAGCTCGCGGCCTTGCGCCTTCTTGTCGACCGGCACGAGCCGGCCGCCGCCGGGGGACGCGCGGAAGACGCCCAGCACCGGCGCCTTCTGCTTGCCGATGATCTTGATGACGCGGCCCGCGTAGCGGTGAACCCCGTCGTGTTCCGCGAGGGGCTCCACCCGGATGAGCGCCCGGTCGCCGACCCCAGGGGCGGGTTGGCCGGACCGCGACCGGCGGGGCACGGTGACGAGGATCTTCGGGACCGGGCCGTGTTCGTCCTCGTCCCATTCCTCGGGCTCGGCCACGAGTTCGCCATCTCGGTCGCGGCCGCGGATATCGGCGATCACGACCGGAGGGAGCCGCCCCGCCTTGCGCAGTCGCCGCCCGCGACGGTCGACGGCGCCTTCCTCCTCCAGCTCCTTGAGCATCTGCTTGAGCCAGATGCGGTCGCCTCCAGTGACGCCGAAGGCGCGCGCGATGTCCCGCTTGCCGACCTTGCCGGAGGCGTTCGCGATGTAAGCGACGACTTCGTCACGGGAGGGCAGGCGGGCTTCTGAGGAAGGATGGGGGGCACGTTTGGCCAAGGCGAATTCGCTCCTCGTCAACCGTCGCTCGGTCTAAGAAACGATCCTATCTTGAACGCTCGACAGGCACGAAAGTCCCGCTTCTCCTGGAGAACGCCCGCGGGGTCGCACGAGAGGTCTGAGCGTATGGCGACAGGGAGCGGAGCTCCCGACAAGAAAAGGCCGGAGCCGCCAGGCTCCGGCCAAGGCAGGTCGCAGGCCGCGACCGGGAGGAAGCGGATCGCTAGTTCGAATAGTACATCACGAACTCGACCGGATGCGGCGTCATCTCGAACCGCGCCACCTCGGTCATCTTGAGCTCGATGAAGCTGTCGATGAGGTCGTCGGTGAAGACGCCGCCGGCCTTGAGGAAGGCCCGGTCCTTGTCGAGGTTCGTAAGCGCCTCGCGCAACGAACCGCAGACGGTCGGGATCTTCTTCAATTCCCGCGGCGGCAGGTCATAGAGGTCCTTGTCCATGGCCGGACCGGGATCGATCTTGTTCAGGATCCCGTCGAGACCCGCCATCGTCATGGCAGCAAAGGCGAGGTAGGGGTTCGCCATTGGATCGGGGAAGCGGATCTCGACGCGCTTCGCCTTGGGATTGGTCGTCCACGGAATGCGGCAGGAGGCCGAGCGGTTGCGCGACGAATAGGCGAGAAGCACCGGCGCCTCGTAGCCCGGGACCAGCCGCTTGTAGGAATTTGTCGACGGGTTGGTGAAGGCGTTCAGCGCCTTGGCGTGCTTGATGATGCCGCCGATGTACCAGAGGCATTCCTGGCTGAGATCCGCGTATTTGTTGCCGGCGAAGAGCGGCTTGCCGTCCTTCCAGATCGACTGGTGGACATGCATGCCCGAGCCGTTGTCGCCATAGACCGGCTTCGGCATGAAAGTTGCCGTCTTTCCATAGCTTTGGGCGACATTGTGAATGCAGTACTTGTAGATCTGCATCTGGTCGGCCATCAGCGTCAGCGTGTCGAACTTCATGCCGAGCTCATGCTGGGCCGAGGCGACCTCGTGGTGGTGCTTTTCCACCTTCACGCCCATCGCGGCCATGGCCGCGAGCATTTCGCCCCGCATGTCTTGGGCTGAATCCTGGGGCGGGACGGGGAAATAGCCGCCCTTCGTCTGGATGCGGTGGCCGAGATTGCCGCCCTCATACTCGGTGTCGCCGTTGGTCGGCAGTTCGATATTGTCGAGCTTGAAGCCCGTATTGTAGGGGTCGGCCGAGAAGCGGACGTCGTCGAAGATGAAGAACTCGGCTTCCGGGCCGACGTAAATGGTGTCGCCGATGCCGGTGGACTTCAGATAAGCCTCGGCCTTCTTGGCGACGCCGCGCGGGTCGCGGCTGTAGGGCTCGCCCGTCGACGGCTCCAGAATGTCGCAAACGATGGACATCGTCGCGGCCGAGAAGAACGGATCCATGCACGCCGTCTGCGGGTCCGGCATCAAGGTCATGTCGGATTCGTTGATGGCCTTCCAGCCGGCGATCGAGGAGCCGTCGAACATCACGCCTTCGGCGAAGGTGTCCTCATCGATGATGGACACGTCGAAGGTGACGTGCTGCCATTTGCCGCGCGGATCCGTGAAGCGGAAGTCGACGTATTTGACGTCGTTGTCCTTGATCGCCGCCAGCACATCCTTGGCCGTCTTCATTCCTGGTCCTCTTTCTGCCCTGTGAAAGCGAAGGGCGGCCGGACGGCCGCCTCAGATAGGTTGGCGATCAGATCGCGTCGGCGCCGGTTTCCCCGGTCCGGATGCGGATCGCTTCCTCGATGCTCGATACAAAAATCTTGCCATCCCCGATGCGACCCGTCTGGGCAGCCTTGCGGATGGCCTCGACAGCACTGTCGACCATATCGTCCGGGAGCACGATCTCGAGCTTCACCTTCGGCAGGAAGTCGACGACGTACTCGGCGCCGCGGTAAAGTTCCGTGTGGCCCTTCTGGCGCCCGAAGCCTTTCGCCTCGATGACGGTGATGCCCTGCAGGCCGACGTCCTGGAGGGCCTCCTTCACTTCATCGAGCTTGAAGGGCTTGATGATGGCTTCGATCTTTTTCATTGCGGTGTCCGCCCGTGCCTGCCCCTGTCTGCCGCCGTGCTTCTGCCCCTCTTAGCATCAAGCCTGGCGCGCATCCACGCTTCCGCATTCACCTTCGCACAAATCGCGTGCAGATCCTGCGTAAAAGATGGGCAATTCGCCGAGAGCGCGGGCAAAGCCGTCTGGCTCGGGAGCGAGCATGAGCCGCCTCCTCACAACCGCCGAAATGAGAGCGGCTGATGCCGCTGCCATCGCCGCTGGCGTGTCCGGCTATACGCTCATGAACCGGGCCGGCGAGGCGGTCGCGAAGCATGCGGCGGCGATGAAGCGGGCGGACGGGCGGATCGTCGTGCTGTGCGGCCCTGGCAACAATGGCGGCGATGGCTTCGTGGCGGCGCGTCTCCTGCGGGAACAAGGCCATCGCGTCGAGGTCGCCCTCTTGGGGGCGAAGGCCGACCTTCGCGGCGACGCCGCCTCGGCGGCTGCGGACTGGCCGGGCCCCATCGTGCGGCCGGACGAGAGCGATCTTGGCGGCGCAGAGCTCTTGATCGATGCGCTCTTCGGCGCCGGTCTCAGCCGCGACCTTGCCGGCGAGGCACGCGCTCTCGTCGAGCGGATGAACGCCTCAGGCCGGCCGATCCTCGCCGTCGACATCCCGTCCGGGGTCGATGGAGACACCGGCGCTGTCCGCGGCGCGGCCGTCACGGCGTCGGCGACGATCACCTTCGCTCGCCGCAAACCCGGTCACCTCCTGCTCCCGGGCCGTACCTTGTGCGGCGCCATCCTGGTCGCTGACATCGGCATCCTCGACAGCGTCCTCGAGAGTGTTGCTGGACAGACCTTCGCCAACAGCCCTTCGCTCTGGGGGGAGCTCTTCCCCGCGCCTTCTCTCGACACGCATAAATATAAGCGTGGGCATGCGCTCGTGGTCTGCGGGGATGCCCTGCACACCGGGGCGGCACGCCTCGCGGCCCGCGCGGCCCTGCGCACCGGGGCAGGGCTGGTGACGCTAGCCTCTCCTTCGGAGGCCTTGGCGGTGAATGCAGCGCATCTGACCGCCATCATGCTCAGGCGTTGCGACGGGCCGGCCGATCTTGCGGCCCTTCTTGCCGATCGGCGGTTCAACGTGGCGGCCCTGGGGCCGGCGCTCGGCGTCGGGCCAAGGACGTGCAACGCGGTCGAGGCGGTGTTGACCGCAGGGCGGGCCGCGGTCCTGGACGCGGACGCGCTGACCAGCTTCGAAGGGCGGGCGGCGGATCTGGCGGGGCTGGCGACGCACGGCCCCTGGCCGGTCCTTACGCCTCATACCGGCGAGTTCGAGCGGCTCTTCGCCGGACAACGGGCGATCGTCGGAGCTCAGTCGAAGCTCGCTCGCGCCCGGCAAGCAGCGGCGTTCGTCAACGGAGTGGTGGTCCTCAAAGGGCCCGATACGGTCATCGCGGCGCCCGACGGGCGAGCCGCCATCAACGAGAACGCAACGCCTTATCTTGCCACGGCGGGGTCCGGGGACGTGCTCACGGGCATCATCGCAGGACTGCTCGCCCAGGGCATGCCGCCTTTCGAAGCCGCATGCGCCGGTGTGTGGCTACACGCCGAGGCGGGCCGGCGCTTCGGGCCGGGCTTGATCGCCGAAGATCTGCCCGAGGCGCTGCCAGGAGCTTTGCAGGATCTCCTGACATCCCTCGGCTTGGTCTGAGCTCCCGGCGGTCACGTCACTTCGAACCACGTCCAAAGACCGGTGTCGAAGCGCTCCAGCACCGTGGAGGCGAGGAGCCATTTGCCGGGATTGTCCGCCACGAAGGCGATCCGCACCGTCCGATTCTCGGGCACCTGAAGGGTATCGAGCCAGTAAGGCTCCCAGCCATCGTCGAAGGGATGGAGCAGCCGAAAGACATGGCCGTGAAGGTGGATAGGCTGAGCCGTCGGAGTGGCATTGTTGATCGCCAGCACCACCGGCGTGCCGCGCTTCACGCTGAAAAGCGGCTTCGCCTTGTGGTCTCCCGCGGCCCCGTTCACCGTCCAGACCCTCCGGGGGTCGCCATCGTAGACCGGCTGTCCTTGCGGCCCCCGAGCGGCCCCTCCCGCAACGACCACATCGCGGCGAACGGCATCCTGCAGCCGAATGGCCGACGGAAGGTTCTTGTTATCGGGGAGCGGCCCAATCGGCGGCAAGGCCGAGCGCTTGCCCGCGGCCTCGCCCGCTGTCGCGATGGCGACGAGGGGAACGCCAGGGCCGAGCAGCGCCGTCACCGTCCCCCTGTGCTCCGGCTCAGGGGGAAGCTCGACGAGGAGGTCGTAGCGCGTCCCGGGCGGGAAGGGCAGGGTGGAGCGAAGGGGCTCGAAGGTGTCGGTCGGCTGGCCGTCGACAGCGACCACATAGACCTTCAGGCCGTCGAAGCGGATGCGCATCGCGCGGGCGTTGCAAGCATTGGCCAACCTCAGTCGCAGGCGGGCTCCGGGCGCCGCTGCGATCTGGCGGGGCGCCGGGGTATCGCCCACGGCAAGCCAGTTGCCGAGCCGGCCACCCGTTGCCGCTTCCAGCGGGTCCCCGAAAGGCGCGAGCGTCCCATCCGGGTTGAGGCGCCAGTCATCGATGAGGAGGAGGTACTCGGCATCGACCGGGAGCGGCTCGCGCTCGTCCACCACCAGGAGCCCCGAAAGCCCCCGCTCGGTCGGCTCGGCAGTGGCGCCGATCACCACCGGCCGAACGAGGAATGTGCCGATGTCCGGAGGCGTGAACCGGTATTCGAACTCTTCCCCTGGCGCGACGGGGGCTTGCGTGAGGCCGCCGACCCCGTCCATCCGGTTGGCGTTCCTCACTCCATGCCAGTGGAGGGAGAGGAGAAGAGGGCTCTTGTTCTGGAACCTGACGCGCACCTCCTCGCCGTGGCGGACGCGCAAGACCGGGCCAGGGACCTGCCCGTCAAAGGCGAGAAGATCGGCCTCCGCTGCAGCGTCCGGGTGAAGCTTCTTGCGCAGCGGGGCCGCGGTGAGCGTGCGAGCGACGCCCGCCTGGGCCGTCTCAGCGCGGGTGATCGCCGGCTTGCCCAGCGCGACGAGCGTCGCCGCCAAGCCGACCGAGACGCTGCGGCGCGTGGGTGAGTCACATCGGATGGGGGCCATGTGGATCGCCTCGGTCCAGGTCTCTCTTAACGCCACGGTCGCTCTGTCGCCAGTTCGCCGCCGTACGAAAGCGGCCGTCACGGCGGGGTTCGGCAGCCATACACGGGAGAAGGCAGCCTTCGGCCTGCCAACTTTTTTGCTGCATGGGCCGCAGGGCGTGATATAGAGCGCCGTCCCGGGCAAGGGAGCGTCGTGCGCTCCCAGAGCGGGCGTGGCGGAATTGGTAGACGCGCTGGATTTAGGTTCCAGTGACGAAAGTCGTGGGGGTTCGAAGCCCTCCGCCCGCACCAGTCCCGCTGCAGGGTTGGTTCCCCGGTCGGCTCCGCTCAGCCAGCTTCGCCATGCAGGGCGCATTGCGGAAGGGCTGAGGCCATGAGGCGGCCATGAAGCGGCGGTTGTTTCGCGAGCAAAGGCGAAGGTGGCGATGCAGGTTACGGAAACTCTGTCCGAAGGACTGAGGCGCGAATTTCAGGTCGTTCTTCCGGCCGCGGAGCTGGAGGAGCGGCTCACCTCGGAGCTGGCGGCTCTGAAGGATCGGGTCAGGATCAATGGCTTCCGGCCCGGCAAGGTGCCGGTCGCCCATTTGCGCCGGCTCTACGGCCGCTCGGTCATGGCCGATGTGGTGCAAAACGCCGTCACGGAGGCCGAGCGCAGGATCGTCGAGGAGCGAGGCCTCAAGCTCGCCAACCCGCCGCGGCCGGAATTCCCCGAGGACAAGGAAGAAATTGCCAAGGTTCTCGACGCCAAATCGGATCTGGCCTTCAAGGTGGCCCTCGAGGTGTTGCCGAGCTTCGAGCTCCAGGACCTGTCCGACGTCTCGCTGACCAAGCAGGTCGCCGAGGTCACCGACGCGGAGGTCCAGGAGACCCTGGAGCGGCTGGCGGCCCAGAACCGCACCTATTCGCCCAAGGGAGAAGGCGCTGAGGCAGCCTCGGGCGATCGCGTCGTCGTCGACTTCGTCGGTCGGATCGACGGCGAGCCCTTCCAGGGCGGGACGGCCGAGGGGATCACGGTCGAACTCGGCTCCGGCACCTTCATCCCCGGCTTCGAGGAGCAGCTCGTCGGCGCCAAGGCCGGCGAGACGCGCATGGTCAATGTGACGTTTCCGCAGAACTACGGCGCCGCTCACCTTGCCGGCAAGGCGGCCGAGTTCACGGTCACCGTCAAGGACGTCCTCGCCCCGGGTGATCTGAAGATCGACGACGAGCTTGCCAAAGGGCTGGGCATGGAGTCCCTGGACAAGCTCAAGGATGCCCTGCGAGCTGCGATCAAGCGCGACTTCGATGCCCAGTCCCGCCGCAAGCTCAAGAAGAGCCTCCTTGACGCCCTCGACGCCAAGTACAGCTTCGAGCTGCCGCCGAGCTTGGTGGAGCAGGAGTTCGCGGCCGTGTGGTCGCAGGTCGAGGCCGATCTGAAGAGCAACAACAAGACCTTCGCCGACGAAGGCACCACCGAGGAGGAGGCCCGGGCGGAGTACCGGCGCATCGCCGAGCGGCGTGTCCGGCTCGGGCTGGTTCTTGCGCAGATCGGTGAGACTGCCGATATCAAGGTCGCCGACGACGAGGTGACCCAGGCGCTGGTCGAGCGGGTTCGGCAATATCCGGGCCAGGAGAAGCAGGTCTGGGAATTCTACCAGAAGAACCCCCAGGCGCTCGCTGAAATCCGCGCTCCGATCTTCGAGGAGAAGGTGGTGGATCACCTCCTGTCGCAGGTCGAGGTCGTCGAGCAGCCGGTGCCGAAGGAGGTGCTGTTCGGCGACGACGACGCCACCGGCGGCCGCCCGCAAGGGGCGGCAAGCGAGGAAGCCAGGGAGACGGCGTAGCGCTCGGTCGGGTGCTGCGCCATATTGCGCCGGCCGCGCGTCTCGCGGTCGGGTCTGCAGGAGCCGAGGAAAGATGAGAGATCCGATCGAGGTCTACAACAATACGCTCGTCCCCATGGTGGTCGAGCAGTCGAGCCGGGGGGAGCGGGCCTTCGACATCTATTCGCGCTTGCTGCGCGAGCGGATCATTTTCTTGACCGGCCCCGTGGAGGATTACACGGCGTCCTTGATCGTGGCGCAGCTTCTCTTCTTGGAGGCAGAGAACCCGAAGAAGGAAATTTCCTTTTATATCAACTCGCCGGGAGGCGTGGTGACCTCGGGCCTGTCCATCTACGACACCATGCAGTTCATCCGCTGCCCGGTGGCGACCCTGTGCGTCGGCCAAGCCGCATCGATGGGCTCGCTGCTCCTTGCCGCCGGCGAGCCGGGGCACCGCTTCGCGCTGGCGAATGCGCGGATCATGGTTCACCAGCCCTCCGGCGGGTTCCAGGGGCAGGCGACCGACATCCTGATCCACGCTCGGGAGATCGAGGCCCTCAAGCGGCGCCTCAATGAAATCTACGTGAAGCACACCGGCAAGGACCTGGTGACCATCGAACAGGCCCTCGAGCGCGACTACTTCATGACGGCTGAGGCCGCCAAGGAGTTCGGGCTCGTCGACGAGGTCCTGATCAAGCGCCCCGAAGCTGCGCAGTGAAGGTGGCGACCAAGCCCGCCGACGAGGCGCGGCTCCCGTTCCTGCGCCCCCTGCGTCTCCTGCGTTGCAGCCGCGCTATTGATCCCGCGCCGGGTGCGTGGTTGCATTGCGATTCGTCGGTGGGAGGGATGTGCCTGACCTGGGACACTGCGCCGTCTACCCTTTCTTAGGCCGGCGCGGCCCATATTTGATAAGCGAGTCGGCGAACCGTTCGGGCGGCGCTGGCGTTGGAGACAGACCATGAGCAAGGCTGGCGGCAACGACTCGAAGAGTACGCTGTACTGCTCCTTCTGCGGCAAGAGCCAGCATGAGGTCCGCAAGCTGATCGCCGGACCGACCGTTTTCATCTGCGACGAGTGCGTCGAGCTCTGCATGGACATCATCCGGGAGGAGTCCAAATCCTCCCTGGTGAAGTCGCGGGACGGCGTGCCGACGCCGAAGGAGATCCGGCGCGTCCTGGACGACTATGTGATCGGCCAGGATCACGCCAAGAAGGTTCTCGCCGTCGCGGTCCATAATCACTACAAGCGGCTCGCCCATGCCACGAAGCACAATGACGTGGAGCTGGCCAAATCGAACATCCTGCTGATCGGGCCGACCGGATCGGGGAAGACGCTGCTGGCGCAGACGCTCGCCCGTATTCTCGACGTGCCCTTCACCATGGCCGATGCCACGACCTTGACCGAGGCCGGCTATGTGGGCGAGGACGTGGAGAACATCATCCTCAAGCTGCTGCAGGCCTCCGACTACAATGTCGAGCGGGCGCAGCGCGGCATCGTCTATATCGACGAGATCGACAAGATCTCGCGCAAGTCCGACAATCCCTCCATCACCCGCGACGTGTCGGGCGAAGGGGTGCAGCAGGCGCTCCTGAAGATCATGGAGGGCACGATCGCTTCCGTGCCCCCGCAGGGCGGCCGCAAGCATCCGCAGCAGGAATTCCTGCAGGTGGACACGACCAACATCCTGTTCATCTGCGGCGGCGCCTTTGCCGGGCTCGAACGGATCATCTCCGCCCGGGGCAAGGGCACGTCGATCGGCTTCGGAGCGACGGTCCAGGCGCCGGATGACCGCCGGACCGGCGAGGTGTTCCGGGAGGTCGAGCCGGAGGATCTCCTCAAGTTCGGCTTGATCCCGGAGTTCGTCGGGCGCCTGCCGGTCATCGCGACCCTCGAGGATCTCGACGAGGTGGCGCTCAAGCGCATCCTGCAGGAGCCGAAGAACGCCCTGGTGAAGCAGTACCAGCGGCTCTTCGAGATGGAGAACGTCCAGCTCACCTTCCAGGACGAGGCCCTGTCGCTGATCGCCCGCAAGGCCATCGAGCGCAAGACAGGCGCCCGCGGCCTGCGCTCCATCATGGAGGGCATCCTCCTCGATACGATGTACGACCTGCCGGGTCTCGATTCGGTGGAGCAGGTGGTGATCGGAAGCGAGGTCGTGGAAGGCAAGGCGCGGCCGCTGTTCATCTACTCCGACCGTAAGGCGGAGCAGGCCAGTGCCAGCGCCTGAGGCCGCAGCACAACGACGCGCTTGAAACCGGACCCCGCGGAAACCACCTTATGACCGCGGGGAAACCGTTCGCTCACCACCGAGGTCCAGGTCCTCGTCCCGTGCGGGGTCACTGAACCGCGCGGCTGTATCGTCGCGGGCCGGCTCAGCCGAGAGGCTCGGCGAATGCTGTCGAAAGGACACCAACAATGACACAACCCAAGTCGCGCCAGCCCATCGTTCCAGGATCCGTGGGGACCTTCCCGGTTCTCCCCCTGCGCGACATCGTCGTTTTCCCGCACATGATCGTGCCGCTCTTCGTCGGCCGCGAGAAGTCGATCCGCGCGCTCGAGGAGGTGGTCAAGGCCGATCGTCATATCCTGCTTGCGACGCAGGTGAACGCCACCGATGACGACCCGGCGCCCAGCGCCATCTACCAGGTGGGTACGATCGCCAACGTGCTGCAGCTTCTCAAGCTGCCCGACGGCACGGTGAAGGTGCTCGTCGAAGGGGCGACCCGGGCGCGGATCAAGACCTATATCCGCACCGATGATTTCTACGAGGCGGAGGCCGAGATCTTCACCGACGCCCTCGGCGACCGCATCGAGGCGGAGGCGCTGGCCCGCTCGGTGGTCTCCGAGTTCGAGAACTACGTGAAATTGAACAAGAAGGTCTCGCCCGAGGTCGTCTCGGCGGTGACGCAGATCGACGAGCCGGGCAAGCTCGCCGACACGGTGGCCTCGCACCTCGCGGTCAAGATCGCCGACAAGCAGGGCATCCTGGAACTCCCGACCGTCAGCCAGCGCCTCGAGAAGGTGCTTGGGCTGATGGAGAGTGAGATCTCGGTCCTGCAGGTCGAGAAGCGGATCCGCTCGCGCGTCAAGCGCCAGATGGAGAAGACGCAGCGCGAGTACTACCTGAACGAGCAGATGAAGGCGATCCAGAAGGAGCTCGGCGACGATGACGGCCGGGATGAGATCGCCGAGCTCGAGGAGCGGATCGAGAAGACGAAGTTCACCAAGGAAGCCCGGGACAAGGCCTTGGCCGAGCTGAAGAAGCTCCGTCAGATGTCGCCCATGTCCGCCGAGGCGACCGTGGTGCGCAACTACCTCGACTGGATGCTCGGCATCCCCTGGGGCAAGCGCTCCAAGATCAAGAAGGACCTGGTCGGCGCCCAGCAGATCCTCGACGAGGACCACTTCGGCCTGGAGAAGGTCAAGGAGCGGATCATCGAGTATCTTGCGGTGCAGCAGCGCGCCAACAAGCTGACCGGCCCGATTCTGTGCCTTGTCGGGCCTCCCGGCGTCGGCAAGACCTCGCTCGGCAAGTCGATCGCCCGGGCGACCGGGCGCGAGTTCGTGCGCATGTCGCTCGGCGGCGTCCGTGACGAGGCGGAGATCCGCGGCCACCGGCGGACCTACATCGGCTCCATGCCGGGCAAGATCATCCAGTCGATGCGCAAGGCCAAGACCAACAATCCGCTCATCCTGCTCGACGAGATCGACAAGATGGGAATGGATTTCCGGGGGGATCCCTCGGCGGCGCTGTTGGAGGTGCTCGATCCGGAGCAGAACAACACGTTCAACGACCATTACCTGGAGGTCGACTACGACCTGTCGAACGTGATGTTCATCACGACGGCGAACACCCTCAACATCCCGCCGGCCCTCCTCGACCGGATGGAGGTGATCCGCATCGCCGGCTACACGGAGGATGAGAAGGTCGAGATCGCGCGTCGGCACCTGATCCCGAACGCGATCAAGAAGCACGGCCTTGATCCGAAGGAGTGGTCGATCACCGACGAGGCGCTGCTCACGCTGATCCGGCGCTACACCCGCGAGGCGGGCGTGCGCAACCTCGAGCGCGAGCTGTCGAACCTCATCCGCAAGGCGGTGAAGGAGATCCTGATCTCGAAGTCCAAGTCGATCACGGTCACCCCGGAGAACCTGGCCGACTTCCTCGGCGTGCCGAAATATCGCTATGGCGAAGTCGAGGACGAGGATCAGGTCGGTGTCGTCACCGGACTGGCCTGGACGGAGGTCGGCGGCGAGCTCTTGACCATCGAAGGCATCATGATGCCGGGCAAGGGCAAGATGACCGTCACCGGCAACCTGCGCGATGTCATGAAGGAGTCGATCTCGGCGGCGGCGTCCTATGTCCGCTCCCGGGCCGTCGACTTCGGCGTCGAGCCGCCCTTGTTCGAGAAGCGTGACATCCACGTCCACGTGCCCGAGGGGGCGACCCCGAAGGACGGCCCGTCGGCGGGCATCGCCATGGCGACCGCCATCGTCTCGGTGGTCACGGGCATTCCGGTGCGGCGGGACGTCGCCATGACCGGCGAAGTGACCCTGCGCGGACGGGTGCTACCGATCGGCGGGCTCAAGGAGAAGCTCCTTGCCGCCTTGCGAGGCGGGATCAAGAAGGTGCTGATCCCCGAGGAGAATGCGAAGGATCTCGCCGAGATTCCGGCGAGCGTGAAGAATGCCCTCGAGATCGTGCCGGTGTCGCGCATGGACCAGGTTCTGGAGCATGCCCTGGTCCGCCGGCCCGAGCCCATCGAATGGGATCATCGCTGGCCCGAGCAGACGCCAGCATCCGCCGAAGACGACGGTTCGGGGCTCGTCGCTCACTGAGCCGAGCAGCGAAGGCACTCCAGAGCTCCCGGGGAAACCTGGGAGCTTTTTCTTTGGAAGAGGCCGTCGAGCGGCCCTGGGGCATGCCCGCCGCTCTTGCTTCGCCCAGCGCTTTGCGTCACACGAAGCGTCCCTGAATCGGCGGCAGAGCAAGGGTTTCAGCGCCGCCCAGCGAGGAGGATGATCATGAACAAAGGCGAGCTCGTGAACGCCATTGTTGAAACGACCGGACTAGGGCGCGGCCAGGCCGGCGAGGCGCTCGACGCCGCGATCGGGGCGATCACGCAAGCTCTCCGCAGCGGCGAGGACGTCAAGATCGTCGGGTTCGGCACGTTCACGGTGGTGCAGCGCAAGGCCGGCAAGGCGCGCAACCCGCGGACGGGCGAGGCGGTCTCGGTGCCCGCAAGCAAGGTTCCGAAGTTCCGGGCCGGCGCTGGTCTCAAGCAGGCGGTGAACACGAGCCGCAGGGGCGGCAAGCGCCGCTGATCCGGTCCCAGAGCCTGCATTTTGACGGCCGGCGGCGGTTGCGCCGTCGGCCTGAGCTTTTTATGTGAAGGTAGGGCGGTTAGCTCAGCTGGTAGAGCATCTCGTTTACACCGAGAGGGTCGGCGGTTCGAACCCGTCACCGCCCACCAGCGGAAAGCGCCAATCCCGCGCTTGACAGGGGGGAGTGGCGCTCGTAAGTCACGCCGCACCGCCGCTCGACGGCGTGCATCGCGCGGGCGTAGCTCAGTCGGTTAGAGTGCCGGCCTGTCACGCCGGAGGTCGCGGGTTCGAGCCCCGTCGCCCGCGCCATATCTCCCAAGCACTTAGGCGCAACCGGAGAGCGGCGTTCCGACTCACGCGGGCCGGGTGTTCCGACTTTTCGTCACGATCCGTTCTGCGCCCTCAAGCGCTGGCGCCCCTTGCGGCGGGCTTCCGCAACTTGGGTCACTGTGGCCATCTGCACCGGGACGTAGGTCTCGTAGAGTTGATTCGATGCGGCCAGCGTGTTGCCCATGGCATGGGCGAGGTGCTCCGCCTTTGCCTCGCCAATGATCGCCTCCACGGCCCCCGACCGACGGAAGTCGAGCATCTGCCGACGTTCTGCATCGCCGAAGACGGCAGTGCGCACCTCGCGAAAGTCCTCGGCAAAGGCATTCTTGAGGTAAGGCTGGCCGGACCGGTTGCGGAACACGTAGGCCTCGCCGTGTAAATCGACCCCGAGCTCTTTCAGGTACGCTTCGAGGATTGCAGTCGACCGTGAGCTTAGGACGCCACCTACCGCAACGCCTGTCTTACTCCGCTCGGCAAAGTAGATCTGTCCCTGGCGATCCTTTGTCAGCTGGCAAGCTCTGAGCGCTCGCACGTCTCCAGGGGAGAGATGGGTATCCCACATCACCGCCAACCCGGCCGCCAAGCCGCGGTAGCCCATCCTCCAGGCCTGCTTGACTAGCCGGACGGCCTCGCCTTCCGTCCAGGTCGCCGAGCGCCCGCGGGCAGCCGTGTTGCGGACGCCCCACGATGGATCATGGTCCTTGTCGCAGTAGTGCATCGCGGCCATGACTTGCCACAGCGCGCGCCAGATCTTCACAGCCCGGTGCGCCTCCCGCAGCGACACCTTCTGCTCGATCGTCTGGCGCCACGCGCTGATCAGCGTGAGGTCTACGGTGCGAGGATCAACGTCGCCGAAGATAGGCTTGATGCGCTTCCATCCGCGCCACCAGTCTTCTCGGGTGCGCGGAGCCTTCCGGCGCCATTCTTCTGTCCGGCGATACTTTCGGAAGGCCTCTCCGATTGATCCAACAGGATAGACGGTCAGCTCTTCGGCGCGCTCCGGCGAAAGGTTGCCTTCCTCGAGGAGGCGTGCCGGGGCGGGCTCCTCGCCGCGCCTCACGCGCTGCCAGCGTGCATTCCACTCGTTCGCGATTGCCCATGCCGCCGGCCCGTCCACGCCACAGGGTACGCTTCGGAAGCCGAGCGCACGCATTTTCCGTGTCGGCTCCCAGAAGCCACGCCCGTTCCTCCGGACCGTGTAATAGGGGATGTCGACCTTACCCACCGCGCATCCTCGCAAGTCGCTCCGGACCGACTGCCCTAGCGTCATGGGCGAGGGGCATCGTCGTCAAGTTGAACAAGCGCGGGTTCCGGAGGCGGCGCCAAGCGTCGATAGCCTCGAGGTCATAGTTGCCGGTGTCCGGGTCGGGTGGCGGAACGCCACGGCCCAGAAGCCGGGGAAGAACTTCGGTGAACTGGGCGAGGCTCAGCCCCAGGCGGCGAGCAGCCACCTCGGCAGGCACGTCGCCAGGCTCGACCCGGAAACGCATGATGGGCGCCTAAGCCTCCTGGCGCTTGCCCGCGCGACGCATCGAGGCCTGGAGGCCCCGTCGGAGCTAAGAGCCGTATGGCGGCTGTGCGGTTCTCCATGCCGGCGCTGATCGCCCAAGCGTCGATCGCTTCTAGTTCTGCCGTCGGCAGGGCGAGGTTGACGCGCACGGTACTGCCGCGCGCCGCGCTGTATGCGCTTCGCATGGTTGATATCCAGGTTCTGTAGGGGAGAGCGCGCAACAAAAAACCCGCCGGCGGGCGGGTTCGGGCGCATTGCTGCGATGTACCCAGATCACGCCAGAAGCGTGCGCACCGGTCAAGGCCGTTTTGTGCGAAACGCGTGTTTTTGGTGCGCGCACCTCTGAAGGATTTCGCTGGGAATTCAACATGTTAGCTGAACAACTGCGACAAGCTGTCCATGCGCACAAAAAAGGCCCGACCGCGTGAGCGATCGGGCCGGAAAAATCGCAGTCTTGCGGCTCGTGTGGTGTGCCGCGGCGCTAGTGCGCCCGAGCCGCGCTCCAGGCGTGGAACGCATCGATGATCTCGCGGACGCGCTCCCGATTGGCCGGGTAGCGCTCGAGGTCCAGGCTGCGCAGGCGCGCGACGCTGTGGGCGTCGTACCATCTGTCATCGCCCGCCCCGCCGTAGGGCGCCACGGGGACGTCTTGGTAGTCGGCAGGGCGGTAGCGGAGTGCGTCGACGGGGCAGGATTCGATTGCGCTGCTAGTGACGTAGGGCATTGGCTAGTCCTTTCGAGGTAGGTTCGTGGGTTTACGAAACAGGGTTGTGGCCCTGGATCTCTGCAAGGAGCCCTGCCGGCCGATAGCGCCGCTCAAGCTCCTGAATCAGGTGATGAACCTCGAAAAAGGCGAACCTGAGCGTTTCGGCCTCATCAGTCTGCGCGACGAAAACGTTGAACCCATACGGAACCTGCTCGGCCAGGCTAGGCCAATGGTCGCGGTTGCACCGGACAGATACGCGCTCAGCGTAGTTCATCGCCAGGGCCATCATATAGGACAGACGCTCTAGCTCGAGGTGCAGCACCTCGCGATCAACCTTGTCATCGTCCTGCTCACGGCGGGCACACCGCTCCTGTTCGCGTTCCATGGGCATGGCGCGTTGCTCCTCGGCTAGGAAGTTGATAACTTCGTTATCATCTTCTCGTAGCCTTACGTCAATATCAAAATTATCATCCCGCAATGATCACGGTCGCTCAGCTTCGCGCAGCGCGCGCGCTCCTCAATTGGTCGCAGGATGATCTTGCGGTCCGGTCTGGCGTGTCGAAGCCGACCATTGCGCGGCTCGAGCTCGGGGACGGGATGCTGGGGGGATACGGCAGCACGCGGGAGAAGCTAATAGCAGCCCTCGAAACCGCCGGCGTGATCTTCATCCCCGAGAATGGTGGCGGACCCGGTGTGAGGCTGAGGACGGGAAGTGACCCGTCACGTAATCATTGACTTCCGGCGCCGCCTATAATTGCATTCCTCGCATGTGGAACAGCCCTTTCTAAAGGCACCACAGGGCTGTTAGGGGGGGCAATGATGAGGGGCGCTGTTACCGCGTCAGCCGTCGCGCTGGTCTCATTCTCGAGCACCGTCAAGGCGGCACCTACGGCCGAAGAACTCTATGCAATGGTTCAGGCCTTGCAGGGTCGCATCGCTGTTCTTGAGAGCGAGGTTCGTACCAGTCGGCGCGAAGCTGCCTTAGCGAAGGACGAGCTCCGACGCCTAAAGGGCAAAGCGGAGAAGGTGGACAGACACGAGACGCCACTACACCAAGCGGGTATGAGCTCACATTTTTCCCAGCAACAACCAAGCTATTGGGATGGTTTTTACATCGGGGGTTCACTTGCCGGTTCAATATCTTCATTGAGAGCGGATCAAACGGCTTATCAGAGAACATTATCCATAAGCACGGGTACATCCTACTTCTGCCCACCCTGCACCATTGGAACATATACAACGGAGACGAATAGAGAATATTTCTACAATGCGCACGGAGACAGTAAGTCTGCACTTGGCCTCGGAAGTACATTTTTCGGCGGTTATAGCTTTGTCATTCGTCCGCGCTTTGTGACTAGCATACAGTTAGAAGCAGGACATATTACCCTGGACTCAACAGTAGTTTCGCTTGGTAAAGTGCGGGACATTTCGACTACTCGAACCTGGGAGACAGTCGGCGGCGTAACAAGAGGCCCTCGAGAGAGTATTTGGAGTAATACTTGGTCTTGGGGAGGAGTGTTTGTCGGTCGCGCGACTTGGCAGGCATCTGCGGTAGGGCGCGTCGGTTTCTTGATTGATCCACGGGTGCTTCTCTTTGCCACCAGCGGTTGGACCGTGGTCAATTTTGAAAATGAGCCCCGGAGAATGCATGGCCCGATGGCAGGTATCGGCGCAGAGGTGAAGCTCGACGATCGTTGGTCATTGGGGGCAGAGTTTCGCTACACGTACCTGCTAGAGGAAACCATCAACAACCCCGCTTTTGCGCTGGGCAGCAACACAGTTACAGCCTACGATACCGGCGCAAAGGTCGGAGGCAGTTTTCAGACGCTTCGTGTGAACGTCAGTCGGTATTTTCAATAACGACGCGGGCCCTGGTCAGGGCTGACGACCAAGATCCACGCGCTCGTCGACGCCAACGGTCTGCCCGTGATGCTCAGGCTCACCGAAGGCCAGGCGCATGACGGCCGCAGCGCCGCCGACATGCTCACCGGCCTCGGTCCCGGCCAGATCCTCATGGCGGATCGAGCCTACGACTCGGACGCGCTCCGACAGGCGATGACGGCACAAGGTGCCTGGGCCAACATCAAGCCGATGCCCCGACGCGTGAACGTCCCGGCCTTCAGCCCCTTCCTGTACCGCTATAGGAACCTCGTCGAGCGCTTCTTCAACAAGCTCAAGCACTTCAGAGCCGTTGCGACCCGCTACGAGAAGCACGCCGTCAACTACCTCGCCCTGGTCAAACTCGCCTCAACACGCATCTGGTTGCGAGCTTATGAGTCGGTGACCTAGAGCACGCTCTGTTTAGACGGAAGCATAGCCGGCGTTTGTCAGGTAGTTGGCGCATTCCGTGGGTGGGAAGAGCTCGAGAAGGTCGCCCAGCTTTCGCCAGGTGGCCTCGACGGTGCGGGCTTCGGCCCTGCGGATCAGGTGCTTGAGCTTGGCGAAGAGCTGCTCGATCGGGTTCAGGTCGGGGCTGTAGGGGGGCAGGAACAGAAGATGGGCGCCGGCGGCCCGGACGGCGCGTCGCGCGGCTTGCCCTTTGTGGCTGCCGAGATTGTCGAGGACGACGACGTCACCCGGAGCGAGCGTCGGAACGAGCACCTTCTCGACATAGAGGGTGAACAGCTCGCCGTTGATCGGGCCGTCGATGATCCAGGGAGCATCGATGCGATCGGCGCGAAGCGCGGCGATGAAGGTGAGCGTCTTCCAGTGGCCGTGCGGCACGCGGGCCGCAAGGCGCTGGCCGCGCGGTCCCCAGCCTCGCAGGGGCGCCATATTGGTCTTGACCCATGTCTCGTCGATGAAGACGAGCCGCCTTGCATCGATGCGGCCCTGATGGGCCTTCCAGCGCGCCCGCCTGCGGGCGATGTCAGGCCGCGTCTGCTCGGCCGGCAGCACGGTTTTTTTTGAAGCTCAGTCCTTCGGCGTGCAGGAAGACCCAGACGGCGCGGCGGTCGCTCTTAATGCCGCGTTCGGCCAGTTCCATCACCAAGCCGCGGGTCGTAAACGGTCCGGACCGGCAGCGCTCGCGCAGCCACTCGGCCAGCTCTCCGCGGAGCTTGGGTTTCTTGTGGCCGCCGACTTGGTCGGGCGCCAGCGAGCCCGTCTCGCGCTTGCGCTTCATCCACTTCGAGATGCAGGACGGGCTGATCCTGAGCGCCGCCGCCACCGCCCGCGTCGTCGCGCCCGCCTCGTAGCGGGCCACAGCCCGTTCGCGCAAATCCTCAGAGTAGGGTCGTGTCATCCAATGCTGGCCTCCCCCAGCACAGATCTTGAATCACACCCCGACCTCAAACGGAATCCAATTCCGCTAAACCGAAGCGCGCTCTAGCAGAGCCGCAATGCCGGCGGCGGCGAACGTGTCCGAGCCGTCGACGCCGCGTGTGTCGTCGAGGCGGATGACCTCGCCGGCGCGCAAGCGCGCCTCGTGGCTCGGGCCGAAGTCGGCCAGCCGGTGGCTACCGAGGATGCCCGGGACCGCCCCCGTCCGCCACTCCTCGGAGACGACGAAGCGCTCGCCCTCGATCTCGTAGTAGCTCGCTTGGTCTACACCGAGATGCGGGCCCAGCCGCTCGGCCACTGCCGCCATGATCTCGGACGGCGAGGCCAGCCCCCGCACCGCGTCGCCCAGCTCGACGCGGAAGCGGTACCGTTTTTCGCTGGCGCGCACCGCCTCCTCGGCGCGCTTGCGCGCGTCGATGTCGATGTTCATCCCCACCCACTTCTCGATCCTGCCTTCACGATCGAGCACGGGGGTGGCCCGCACGTTGGTCCAGCGCCAGTTGCCGTCGGGCGCACGGAGGCGGAACTCGGCGTCGACGAGGCCGCGCGCGGCGACCGCTTCGCGCCATTGCCGCTCGGCATAGGCGCGGTCGTCGGGATGGACCGCATCGAGCCAGCCGTAGCCGAGCAATTCCTCCAGGGTCTGGCCGGTATAGGCGCGCCAGCTCGGGCTGTCGGCGACGACCACGCCATCGGCATCGGTCTCCCAGGCCGTCTGCACGAGACGGAGCCGCGCCTCGCTCTCGCGAGCAGCGGCTTGCGCGCGCCGGCGGTCGGTGACCTCGACGAGGATTTCCAGCGCGCCGCCGACCCTGCCCGCGTCATCCCGTATCGGTGACCAGGTGGTGTCGAACGCGCGCTCCTCCAGCCGACCGTCCGGACCTCGTAGTTGCACGGAAAGTTCGGCGAGCCTCGTCGACCGGCCAGCGAAAGCCCCCTCCATTAAGGGGGCGAGCACTTCGGCATGGACTTCGGGCCAGCCCTCGGCGGCGGGGCGGCCGAGCAACGTCGGGTGCCGGTCCTTGGCGATGGCGATGTAGGCGTCGTTGTAGAGCTGGACGTGCTCTGGTCCCCACAGGATGTTGGCGGGCCCGGGCATGGCGAGGATCAGGTCGATCGTTGTGCGCAGGCTCGGTCTTGTCCGTCGCAGGCGCACGTCTGGGTGCGTCCGCGCGCCGGGTTCCGTCTCGCTCAGGAGACGGCGTGCGCTGAGCCACGCCATCACCTCGGCCAGGTCCCACACCACGCATCGAGGCGAGAGCGCAAAGCGGCGAGGGAAGTCGCCCCGCTTCTCCATCTCGTAGATGCTGTCGGCGAGCGGCACGATTGTCCGGAGTTCACCCCGCCTGATGGTGCGGGGCAGATCAAATGAGGAGCGGGACGCCTTGGTAGTGTCTCGGCTGATGGGATTGGTCATGATCGCCTCCTTCGGATGTCGAGGAGAACGCCGCCCTCGCGACCTTGGCAGGGCAGCGCAGGCGGTACGGCAATCGGCGGTCACTGGTGTGGGTCTGCGTAGGACGGAGGAGTAGGCGGACGGTACGACGGGCCGATGCCATGGCCGTTGTAGTCCAGCGCAGCGCGCTCTGGGGTGCCAGTGGCTGCTTGCCGGGGTGGCTCTTCGCGCCGTAGCGTCGTAGGCGTGCGGTATGGAACGAGGGGGTGCTTTCCCGTGTCGCGCGGCTCTAGTTCGGTTGTAGACGCGATATTCTTCGATTGTCGTCGTCAGGCCGGAAAATAAATTCTCGTGATGATTTCCACGCGAATACAAATGCTTGACCGGCAGCCGACGAAAACGACGGATCGCAGGGCGGGATTATCACGCGCCGGCGGCAAGAAAGCACGAAATTACAGGCGCTTTAGGCCGTATATGAACGATAGAGTGGGAGTGAGGGAGGATGACGGCGAGTAGGTTGGCACGGGATGGCGTATCGAAACGATGATGGGCCTTGCGCGACGGAACAACGCCTGATGGCCGAGCTCCACAAGGTATGGGGAGCATGACAACCCTCACGCTCCTCTTCACGTTTGACGCGCCACCGAGGCATTGTCGCGCCGACGGCGCGGCGCGGAATGGATCCGACCTGACTTCCGCGCGTCCACCCATGCTGCGCTGAAACCCGGCGTGGAGATTTCGTGACATGGCGAAGTTCGTCTTCGGAATGAACCAGTCCCTGGATGGCTATGTCGACCACGCGGAGATGCGGACAGGCCCCGCGCTTTTTCGGCACTGGATCGAGCATGTGCGCGGGCTGACTGGCAGTGTGTACGGTCGCCGCATGTACGAGGTCATGCGTTATTGGGACGAAGACCGTCCTGAGTGGAGGGCCGAGCAACGCGAGTTCGCGGCGGTGTGGCGGCGCCAACCGAAGTGGGTCGTGTCACGATCGTTGAAGTCGGTGGGCCCCAACGCCACCCTTGTCGAGGGTGACGTCGAGGCGGCGATGCGTGGTCTGAGGGCTCGGCTCGACGGGGAGGTCGCTGTTTCCGGCCCAGAGCTCGCACGAAGCCTGACGGACCTTGGACTCATTGACGAGTATCGACTCTACCTCCATCCCGTCGTGCTTGGTCGCGGCAAGCCATTCTTTGCCGGCCCTCGGCCGCCGCTCCGCCTTGTGGCCAGCGATCCGATGGATGAGGACGTCATTAGGTTGACATACGTTCCCGCGTGATCGCGCGACTCGCCCGACGAACTGGCCTGACGCGTCAGATTCGCTTTACGTCGGGAACGGCCACGTTGGCGGAGCAGGGTCCATGACCGGCTTCAGCGCCATCCGCGTCGACGGTTGCTATCGGCGATTTTGACGTGCTCCTGCCGTTTCCGCCGGCGAGCCCGGATTCTTGCTTTACGGGCCGAATTGGAGGCAGCTCCACAGCGATGTCGCCTGGTGGCGGAGCACGGGAGCGAGTCCCCCACGCATGGAACAGGTGCAAGAATGAAGCCTAACGCCGTCACCATCTACGGCATCAAGAACTGCGACACGATGAAGAAAGCGAAGGCCTGGCTCGATGAGCGCGGCGTTGCCTATCGGTTCCACGATTACAAAGCGGCCGGTGTCGAGCGTGCCCGTCTGGAAACCTGGGTGCGCAAGCTCGGTTGGGATGCGCTGCTCAACCGGGCCGGAACAACCTTCCGCAAGCTGCCGGACGCGGACAAGGACGTGAGGACCGAGGCCAAAGCGGTCGCCCTCATGCTCGCGCAGCCGTCGCTCATCAAGCGACCGGTCCTTGAAGTCGGTGACAGCCTGCTCGTCGGCTTCAACGCCCGGCAGTATCAAGAGGTGCTAGGCTCCTTTGCGACATCCGCGACGCCCGAGGAGCGACCCGGACTCCCCGGCATGGTGCGGCGGCAATGAGCAAGAAATGGCTCCGCCGAAGCGGAGCCATCTGCGTCGATGGGAACCGCCCTTACTGGCGGGGCTGATTGGTGGCGCCGCTCGGGGCGGTGTTGCCAGCCGGCGCCGTGGTGTTCCGGTTCGTGTCGCCCTGGTTCGAGCGGGCGTCGTCCGGATTGTAGGCGAAGCGCGGCGCGTTCTGGAGGTCCGCCTTCGACATGCGCAGGACGCCGCGCTCCGGTGCGCCTTCGCGGTTCGCCCGGGCGGCAGCGGTCGAGCCGGTATTGTCTGTGCGGGACACGCCACTCTGGTTCGCAGCCATGCCGCTCTGGCCGGCGGTGGAGCCGGTCGACCCGGTGGTCGCCGTCCCAGCGGTCGTGTTGCGATTCGCCGTCGCGTCGTTCGTGCCGCGGGTCGATGCGGTCGTCGAGGCGTCGCTGTCCCACTGCCACTGGACCGTTTCGAAGGGCACCGCCACGTTCTTCTCGCCAATACCGAGGAAGCCACCGACGCCGATCACGACGGCCTCAACCTTGCCCTGGCGATCGAGGATGATTTCGTTCACGTCCCCGATGCGCTCGTTATCGGAACCATAGATGGCAACACCCACCAGCTTCGACCCCCGAAGCTGGTCGTTCTCCAGCATCGTCAAGAACTTGCCCGACATCGCGGCGCTGGAGCCGGTCGACATCTGGCTTTGAGTGGCTGGGGCGGTTTGACTTCCGGCAGGAGCCGTCGTGGTCTGGGCGAGCGCCGGAGCGGCCATGAACGCGGTCGCCATCAGGCATGCCGCCATATGCTTCTTCAGCATTTGTCTTCCTCCTGAATTGTGGAGCGTCATGCGCCTTCGCAGCGCATATCGAAGTAACGGCGAAGCCGCCGCGTGGTTCGATGGAAACCGCGATGCGGGCGCGAAACGCGCGTGCCCCGGGGGCGCCGTTGCAGCTCCCTCGGCTTCCCGCGGCTTGTGGAAAACTATGGGGATGGCGGTTCGGATCCGTGCCGCTGAAAGGCCCTTTTGATGGGGCCGCATCTGTGGACGAGGTGTGATGATCGATCGGGCGGCGGGCCGATCCGATTCTGTTTTGTTCTGCCCTTGTTCCTCTCCAGGAGCCACCTTCCTTCCGCTCGCCGGGCGTTCAGGCTTGACGCGGACGTGACTTTCCAATCGGCGCCGAAAGGCTAGGCTTCGCTCAGGAGCGTTCCTGCATGCATGACACCTTGCCTCGGCTCGAGGCGATTTGCTTTCCCGACCTCCGCCGCGGCCGGCTGACGACCTTGCAGGTCAATGTCGGCTATCGCTGCAATCAATCCTGCGTCCATTGCCACGTGGCGGCGGGACCGAACCGGACGGAGGCGATGGCGCCCGAGCTCATCGACCTTGTGCTCGAGGTGCTGGAGCGGCGACGCCTCTCGATACTCGACATCACCGGCGGCGCGCCTGAGCTCCACCCCGCGTTCCGCCGCCTCGTGGCGGGCGCGCGGGAGCTTGGCATCAAGGTGATGGATCGGTGCAATCTCACCATCCTGTCGGAGCCCGGCCATGAGGATCTCGCATCCTTCCTCGCGGCCCACGAGGTGGAGGTGGTCGCATCCCTGCCGTGTTACCTCGAGGGCAATGTGGACGCGCAGCGCGGCAAGGGCGTGTTCGAGCGCAGCATCGCGGGGCTGAGACGCCTCAACGCGCTCGGCTATGGCGACCCCCGCACGGGCCTCACGCTGAACCTGGTCTTCAATCCGCAAGGTCCGAGCCTGCCGCCGAGCCAGACGGCCCTGGAGGCCGACTACAAGCGGATCCTGGCCGAGCGCTATGGGGTGATCTTCAACGAGCTGTTCGCGCTGACCAACATGCCGATCCAGCGTTTCGGGTCCATGCTGGTGTCGAAGCACCAGTTCGACGACTACATGGCGCTCCTGCAGAGCGCCCACCGTCCCGAGAACCTCGAGGGCGTGATGTGCCGCTCGCTGGTCAGCGTCGACTATGAGGGCTTCCTCTACGACTGCGACTTCAACCAGATGCTGAGCCTGCCGCTCGGCGGCGGGCGGGCGCATTTGCGCGACCTTCTTGCGGACGATCTCGACGGCCGGCCGATCCGCGTCGCCGGCCATTGCTACGGCTGCACGGCTGGCCAGGGATCGAGCTGCGGCGGAGCTCTCAAAGAGGCGGCCGAGTGACAAGGATCGCAGCGCCTTGCCCGAGGGCGCGGCTGTGAGGCTTTCCATCGTGATACCGGTCCTGAACGAGGCCGAGCGCATCGCCTCTCATCTGCGTTCGCTCGCCTGTTTTCGCGAGCGCGGGGCCGAGATCGTGGTGGTGGACGGGGGCAGCAGCGATGGGACCGCCTCAGCCGCCAAGGGGCTGGCGGACGCGATCCTCTCCGCGCCTCGCGGGCGGGGGAGCCAAATGAATGCAGGCGCCAGCGCCGCGAAAGGCGACATCCTCCTTTTTCTGCACGCCGACACCTGCTTGCCGGAAAGCGCCGACGCGCTCGTGGCCGAAGCCATTCGGCGAGGCAGGCCCTGGGGGCGCTTCGATGTCGCAATCGAGGGGCGTCATGGGCTGCTGCGGCTCGTCGCCCTCATGATGAACGCTCGTTCCCGGCTCACCGGCATCGCCACCGGGGACCAGGCGATCTTCGTCACTCGGAGCGCGTTTGCGGAGGTGGGCGGCTATCCGGACATACCGCTCATGGAAGACATCGCCCTGTCGAGGGCGCTGAAACGCCTCGGCCCGCCGGGATGTCTGCGCAGCCGCGTGACCACCTCGGGTCGGCGCTGGGAGCGCCAGGGAGTCCTTCGCACGATCGCCAGGATGTGGTGCCTTCGCCTCGCCTTCTTCCTCGGCGCCGATCCGCAGCGCCTCGCGAGGGCTTATGGCTATGAGCCCCGTGCCTGAGACCGCCGTCGCGGTCTTCGCGAAGGCGCCGGTCGCCGGCTACGCCAAGACGCGCCTCGTTCCGCTCTTGGGCAGAGAAGGGGCGGCGGCGCTGCAACGGGCACTAGCCGACAACGCTCTGCGGACCGCAATCGAGGCCGGGATCGGGCCGGTCACGCTGTGGGGAGCGCCCGACGCGACCCACCCCTGGTTCGGGCTCGCGGCTCGGCGCTTCGGCCTTTCGTTGCTTGGACAAGGGCCAGGCGATCTCGGCCGCCGGATGCTTGCCGCGTTCGAGGCGATGCCGTGCGAGAAGGGCCTCGTGCTCATCGGCAGCGACTGCCCCAGCCTCACCTCCGACGATCTGCGCCATGCCGCCGCCGCCCTGCATGACGGCGCGGATGTTGCGCTCGCCGAGGCCGAGGACGGGGGCTATGGGCTCATCGCCGCGCGCCGGCCCTATCCCATGCTGTTCCACGACATTCCTTGGGGAACCGACCGCGTGGCGTCGCTCACAAGAGACCGCGCTCATGGGGCTGGTTTGCGCCTCGTGGAGCTGCGTCGCGTCTGGGACGTGGACACGCCCGCCGACTACCGACGAGCCGTCGCGGCGGGACTCGTGATGCCGGTCTGCACAGAGGTCGAGGGCGAGCCGCCGGCTTTGTTGCACCGGCGCAACATCAAGTAAACATCCCGAGAGCGCCACGGCCGGCACCAACCTCCGCCGCGATGCCGCCATAAACGAAGAGCACCTCTTCGATCGTCGTAAACTGCTTTCACCTCAACGCTTTATGGATGATCTCCAGAGGCGTCGGAGGCCGCTCATGGCCTCTCCTTTCCGCCTTTGTGCTGCGTTGCACGGAAAAGCGACGGCGTGGCAGATCAACAACGGTTCTGTAACAGCGGACCTGTAAAGCGAAGAAACGAAAGCGGGGGTGTCATGGACGCGCGCGTGAGCGATAAGCGCCGGTTGCCGAGCCGGCATGTGACAGAGGGGCCGGAACGCGCCCCCCATCGCTCATACTACTACGCGATGGGTCTGACGCGCGAGCAGATTCACCAGCCCTTCGTGGGTGTCGCCACCTGCTGGAACGAAGCCGCCCCTTGCAACATCGCTCTCATGCGCCAGGCCCAGGCGGTGAAGAAGGGCGTTGCAGCAGCCGGAGGCACTCCGCGCGAGTTCTGCACCATCACCGTCACCGACGGCATCGCCATGGGTCACCAGGGCATGAAGTCCTCGCTGCCCTCCCGCGAGGTGATTGCCGACTCGGTTGAACTCACCATGCGCGGCCATGCCTATGACGCGCTCGTGGGCCTCGCGGGCTGCGATAAATCCTTGCCCGGCATGATGATGGCCATGGTGCGCCTGAACGTGCCGTCGATCTTCATCTATGGCGGCTCGATCCTGCCTGGCACCTTCAAGGGCAAGCCGGTGACGGTGCAGGACGTGTTCGAGGCGGTGGGCAAGCACTCGGTCGGTGCCATGTCGGATGCCGATCTCGAGGAACTGGAGCAGGTGGCCTGCCCGTCGGCGGGCGCCTGCGGAGCCCAGTTCACCGCCAACACGATGGCGACCGTTTCGGAGGCGATCGGCCTGGCGCTGCCTTACTCTGCGGGCGCTCCGGCTCCCTACGATCTCCGCGACCGCTTCTGCGCGACGGCGGGCGAAATGGTCATGGAGCTCCTCGCCCGCAACATCCGTCCGCGGGACATCGTCACCCGCAAGGCGCTGGAGAACGCGGCGACCGTGGTCGCCGCGTCCGGCGGCTCGACCAATGCCGCCCTGCATCTTCCGGCGATCGCCCACGAGGCCGGCATCAAGTTCGACCTGTTCGACGTGGCCGAGATCTTTCGGCGCACCCCGTACATCGCCGATCTCAAGCCGGGCGGACGCTATGTCGCCAAGGACCTGTTCGAGGCCGGCGGCATCCCGCTCCTCATGAAGACGCTCCTCGACCACGGTTTCCTGCACGGCGATTGTCTGACCGTCACCGGGCGCACCATCGCCGAGAATCTGGCCTCGGTCGCCTGGAACCCGGACCAGGACGTGGTCCGCCCGGCCGACAACCCGATCACCAAGACGGGCGGCGTCGTCGGCCTCAAAGGCAATCTCGCCCCCGAAGGCGCCATCGTGAAGGTCGCCGGCATGCCGGCCGACAAGCAGACCTTCCGCGGGCCGGCCCGCTGCTTCGACGGGGAGGAGGCGTGCTTCGAGGCCGTCAAGAACCGGCGGTACAAGGAGGGCGAGGTCCTCGTCATCCGCTACGAGGGGCCAAGGGGCGGCCCCGGCATGCGCGAGATGCTGGCGACCACGGCGGCGCTTTACGGGCAGGGCATGGGCGACAAGGTCGCCCTCATCACCGATGGCCGCTTCTCCGGGGCGACACGCGGCTTCTGCATCGGTCATGTGGGACCGGAGGCCGCTGTCGGCGGCCCGATCGGGCTCCTTCGCGACGGTGACATCATCGCCATCGATGCCGTCAAGGGCACGCTCGACGTCGAGCTCTCCGACGAGGAATTGAACGCGAGGCGTGCGCAATGGCAGCCCCGCGAGACGGACTTCGGCTCCGGCTATCTCTGGAAATACGCGCAGACGGTCGGCTCGGCCAAGGACGGCGCCGTGACTCATCCGGGCGGCGCCCACGAAAAACAGTGCTATGCGGACATCTAGGTTCACCTGCTGCGCGGCCGGGGCGGTGCTTGCGTTTTTGGCGAGCGGTCTGCCGGTGGTGGCGCTTGACGGGCCCATGCGCCCGCAGGCGCCGGCGGTCGGCTTTCGCACGGCCAAGGAAGCCTTGCGCGTCGGGATGCGCGACTACAATGCCGGCAACAAGCTCGGCGCGGCGCAGGCGCTCGAGTTCGCCGCCACGAAGGGGGATGCCCTCGCCTTGTGGAAGCTCGGCCACATGTACGCGAAGGGCGACGGGGTCGAGCACGACGATCTGAAGGCGTTTGAGTACTTCTCCAAGATCGCGGACGAGCACGCGGACGAGCCGCCGGATTCTCCCAATGCCGGGGTGGTGGCGAGCGCCTTCGTGGCGCTCGGCGGCTATTTCCTCGAGGGCATCAAGAACACCTATGTGAAGCCCAATGCCTCCCGCGCCCACGAGATGTTCCATTACGCCGCTTCGTATTTCGGCGACCCGAACGCCCAGTACAATCTGGCGCGCCTCTATCTCGACGGGAACGGGGTGGCGCAGGATGTGCGGCAGGCGGCCCGCTGGTTCAATCTCGCGGCCGAGAAGGGCCACTATCAGGCACAGGCGCTGCTCGGTCATCTTCTGGCGCATGGGGAGGGCGTGCCTCGCCAGCGGGCGCTCGGGCTCATGTGGCTGACGCTTGCTCGTGACGCCTCTGATCCGGCGCGCGACCAATGGATCGCCAAGCTCTACGACAGGGCATTCGCGGCCGCGAGCGAGCGCGACCGTGCCGCGGCTCTCAGCTACCTTGAACAGTTCATGAAGCGGCCGCGGTGATTTCGCTCCCGTGAGGGAAGGGCCGGCAGTTCAACCGGCGGCCGCTTCCGCTGCTGCGCGCTCGGCGGCCAGCGTGGCGTAGAAGCCCCGATAGACAGCGCCGATCGGATGGCGGGCGCATTCCTGGAGGAGGGCCTGCCCACCCGGGTCGCCGGCCTGGCACAGGCGAACTGCCTCGTCATGTCTGGTTCGGAAGGCCTCGAACTCGGCGGTCGCCGCGCTCTCGTCGCCATGCAACGCATAAAGAAGCGTCTCGCTGCGGCGACCGCGCAGCGCCACCGCCCCGATGAGGAGATAGGCGAAATCGGGCGCCGCTTCGACCACCGCCGAGGAGACGAGGGTGCCGACCTTGAACGTCTTGCACAGGGGCTCGATGCGTGCGGCGGTGTTCACCGTGTCGCCGATCGCCGAGTAGTCGAAGCGCTGGGCCGAACCGACATTGCCGACGCAAGCGGGGCCGGTATGAAGCCCGATGCCCACTGCCACCGGCGTATGCTCGACCCCTCGCGCCTCGTCCTCGGCGCGAAATCGCTCATCCATGGCGCGCACGCTGTCCTGCATGCGCAAGGCGCATCGAAGGGCCGCCCTGACGTGGTCCGGGACTTCGACGGGAGCGTTCCAGAACGCCATCATCCCGTCGCCGATGTATTTGTCGAGGGTGCCGCCCGTGTCGAGCACGTGCTGGGTGAGCGGCGTATGGATCGAGTTGAGGAAGCCGACGACGTCCTCCGCCGACAGGCTCTCCGACCGGGAGGTGAAGCCGCGGATGTCGGAGAACATCACCGTGATCTCCCGGGTCTCGCCGCCGAGCTTGAGGCTGGCCGGATTGCGCGCGAGCCGTTCGACCACGACGGGTGAGAGGTAATGCGCGAAGGCCTCGCGGACCTGGCGGCGTTCGCGCTCGGTCTGTCGCAGCACGGAGATGGCGGCAATGCCAAAGGAGCCGATCGCCGCAAGACTCGGCCACAGTGGGTCGAAGAGACGTTGGAGGTGGGCGAACGCGATCCCGCTGGCGAGAAGCAAGCCGCCGATCAGGACCGAGGTGACGATGGCGCCGGAGAGCGGCGGCAGCCGCGAGGCGGCGGCAAGGCCGAATAGCCCAGCCACGAAGACGAGCAAGGTTTCGAGCCCGCGAAAGTAATCGGGCCTTGCGAGATGAGCGCCGGTCAGGATGCTCTCGATCATCTCGGCATGAATGTCGATGCCCGGCACGGCGCCTTCGAGCGGCGTCGCCCGCAGATCGTGGAGGGCCACCGCGGTGGCGCCGATGAGCGCGATCGCTCCCTCCACCCCCTGCCGCTCGAACTCGCCGGCGAGAATCCGCCAGGCTGGGATGTGGCGCTCCGGACGGCTTCCTGCGTAACGGATGCGGATCGCGCCGTTCGGACCGGTCGGCGTCTGCAGGGACCCGACCTTGAGGCTCGTGACCCCGGTCTGCTCTCCGAAGGTGCGCTCCCCGCTCGCATTGCTCGATCGCAGGACAAAGGTCGATGCGCCTTGAGCAACCCGCAGCGCCTCGATCGCCAGGCTCGGCACGAGCTGGCCAGCGACGTTGAAGACGGTCGGCAGTTCACGCGCGACGAGGTCCCGCTCCGAGACGAGGTTCATCGCCCCAAGACCCGCGGCATCCGCACGGATGGCCTCGAGCGGCAGGACGCCGCCGCCGAATGTCGGCAGGAAGAGCCGAGGATCGTCGCCTGCCGTCGCAAAGCCAGCCTTCGCCGGCGGCACGGCTCCGGCTTCCGCAAGCGCGATGCCGAGCGCTACATTGGCCCGCGCCACCGCCGCCGCGAGCCGCTGGTCGCCTGCAGGCTCGGAAGCTCCGAGCGGGATGCGTTCCGGCTCCGACAGGAGCACGTCGAGGGCAATGGCCGCGGCTCCCGCCTCGGCGAGGCGTTCAACGATTTCCGCGATGGCGGCGCGCGGCCAGGGCCACTGCCCGAGGCGCTTCAGCGATTCCTCGTCGATCGCGATCACCCGCACGGGGACGGACGGATCGTAAGGGCGGGGCGAGAGCCGCTGATAGGCATCGAACACAAGGTCCCGCAGGGCCCGGACGCCGAACGGCTCCCATTGCGAGAGCGTTGCGCAGAGAAGCATCGGCATCAGTGCCGCCACCAGGCCGCTCCAGCTCAAGGGCTGGCTGCGCCTCCATTTGCCGCGGCGAGGCAGGGACGAGGTCATCGACCGGAGAATAGCGCGTGGAGCGCCTCGGGGGGCAAGCCGCTTGCGGACTGCTTCTTATGCGAGGTCGAGGTCGACCGAGACGGGCACGTGATCGGAGGGCTTCTCCCAGGTGCGGGTGTGCTTGTGAACGCTGGCGCCGCGCAGGCGATCGGCGGCCTGGGGCGAGAGCACAAGGTGGTCGATCCGGATCCCGTCGTTCTTCTGCCAAGCGCCCGCCTGATAGTCCCAGAAGGTGTAAACGCCGGGGCCTTCGTGGCAGGCCCGCACGCCGTCGGTCAGGCCGAGCGCAAGGAGTTCGCGGTACTTGGCGCGGCTCTCCGGCTGGAAGAGCGCGTCGTTCGTCCATTTCTGCGGGTTTGCCGCGTCCTGCGGCTCGGGGATGACGTTGAAGTCGCCGGCAAGCACAAAGGGCTCCTCATGCGTCAAGAGCCGCGCCGCATGGTGGATGAGCCGCTCCATCCAGGCGAGCTTGTAGGCGAATTTGGGGGTGCCGATCGGGTTGCCGTTGGGAAGATAGATCGAGGAGATGCGCACCACCCCGCGCGGCACCGACACGACGGCTTCAAGATAGCGGGCGTGGTCGTCCGCGTCGTTCCCGGGGAGGCCGGGCGCCACGTCCTCGAGCCGCCATCGGGACAGGATCGCGACTCCGTTGAATGCCTTCTGGCCATGGGTTGCGACGTTATAGCCGAGTCCTTCGATCTCGAGACGCGGAAAGGCCTCGTCGACGCATTTCGTCTCCTGGAGGCAGACGACGTCAGGCCGCTCCTCCCGCAGGAACGCCAGAAGGTGCTCGAGGCGCTGCTTGATGGAGTTGACGTTCCAGGTGACGATCCGCATGGCTTGGCATTAAGCCGGGGCGAGCCCGTTGTCATCGGGCTTTCGTCGGGCGCCGTGGCACGAGAGGGAAACGGGCGGACCGGGATGTCCTCCGATTGGCATGCCCCCATCGACGCCTATTGCGAGCGGCTCGACGCGAGCTTCTGGTCGGAGCCCGTCAACGCGCTCAGCAATGCCGGCTTCCTGCTCGCGGCAGCCGCAGCCCTCGCGCGTTGGCGACGGGACGGGGGCGGCGATTGGCCCGGACTGTTGTTGATCGTCGCGGTCGCTGTGATCGGCATCGGCAGTTTTCTCTTCCACACCGTCGCGACCCGTTGGGCGAGGCTCGCAGACGTGATCCCCATCGGCGTGTTCATCTACGGTTATTTCTCCCTCGCCATGGCGCGCTATTTCGGCGTCGGCGCGGTCGCCACCGCATTCTTGACGCTCGCTTTCGCGGCCTTGAGCGCAGCCTTCGCCCGAGGTTGGATCATGGCTCTCCAGGGCGGGCCCGATTGGACCAATGGCTCCTTCGGCTATGTTCCCGCCGCCATGGCGCTTGCGGGCGTGGGCGGTCTCCTGATCGTCCAAGCCAGGGATCGCAGGGAAGACTCGCGTGCTGCGGCGCAGGAGAGGGCCGGCCGGGCCTTGATCCTTGCAGCCGCCGTCTTCGTCGCGTCCCTCGCTTTCCGGACGATCGACCTCGCCATATGCAGCGCCTGGCCGCTCGGCACTCACTTCCTCTGGCACCTCCTGAACGCCCTGGTGTTGTTCATCCTCTTGCGGACGGCGCTCGCCTTCCGGAAAGCCGCTGTCAGCGCAGGACCTTGATGGCGACCTTCCGGCGGACGAGGTCGCGGTCGGAGGTGATTGTGCAACCGTCGACCCTCAGGGTCGCAAAGAACAGGTCGGCGCTCTCGCCCACATTGTCGAAATTGCGCCCCTCCGCCTCTGCATCGATCAGGGAGGGGTAGGCGATGAGCTGCCCATCCGAGGCGCAAGGGTCGTCGTAGAGCGTCGGGCCGGCGAGGAGGAGGCGGGGCTGGTCCCAAGCGAAGAGGTCGACGGAGGCGCTGACGTAGAAGCCGGACTGAGGGAAGCTGTTGCCATCGGCCTTCGCCTGAAAGACGGCGAGCCAGGCGCCGCTCGGTCGGTGCCGGACCACGGCGCCGACGGGAGCGGGGAAGGGGGCGATCGGCCGGCACGCCCCCCTTGGCCGCTCCCGGCTGCGGTAGGGGTCGGGGAAGCGGATGGAGAACGCGGTGCCGTCCCAGGCCCGCCAGGATGTGGGATCGTGGGGCGTTCCTGAGCGAAACAGGCAGGCGCCGAAGGGCTGGCCGCCCCATCCGGTGGTGGCGGCGAAGAAATACTTCTCGCTTCCGGCGGCGAAGATGTTGGAGGGGTTGAAGAAACCGCGATGGCGCCCCTGGCCGACCTCCTGATGGAAGGGGGCTGCCGCGACCACGACGGGAGGTTCGGCGCGACGAAAGCTCTGCCCGCCGTCTTCGGAGCGAGACGCGACGATCGTGTTGTACCAGCAGGCGAGGTATTCCTTGTGGCGGCAGCGGCCGGGATGGGTGTTCGCCTGATACTCGTGATGCAGGAGCGCCTCGACGCGCTGTCCGTCCTCCGTCCAGGTGGCCGTGATCCAGCTCTTGTCGTCGTAAGCCGCAGGGTCGACCGCCGCCTTCGACGCGAGGACCACGCGGCAGTCGATCTTGAGGGTGTCGAGGCTGGGCCCCCGTAACGCCCTGTTGTGGTAGTGCAGGGCGAACAGGACGATCTGACCTTTGGCGTCGCGAAAGGCACGTGCGGGCGCATCCGGCACGTCGTGCCCGTCGCAGGCGTCCCGCTGTGCCGAGAAGACAACCTGCGCGGGCCCCACCACGGCGACGGCTGCAAGCGGCGGCTCGGCGGCATGGGTGATCGCCCCGGCAGCGGTGGCCATCACGAGGGCGCCCCACAGGCGCAGCATTGGTCTGATGTGGAGCAAGGCGCGAAGCGACTCCCTCTCTCATCATCCGCGGCATAAGTTGACGCGGGCTTTCGGGACCTATCGAATGACGCTGCTGCTCCTGGGACTGGCGATTTTTCTCGGCGGCCACGCCTTTGCCATGGCGCGCGGGCCGCGCCACACGTTCATCGAGCGGATCGGGGAGGGGCGCTACAAGGCCCTGTTCTCCATCGTCTCCTTCATCGGCCTCATTCTCATCATCGTCGGCTTCGGGCGCTACCGGGCGGCGGGCTACATTCCGGTCTGGGACCCTCCGGTCTGGACGCGCCATCTGGCGCTGCTCCTCCTCTGGCCCGCCTTCGTGATGCTGTTTGCGGCCTATCTTCCCGGACGCATCAAGCGGGCCCTCAAGCACCCGATGCTGGCCGCGGTCAAGGTGTGGGCGCTCGCCCATCTCCTCGCCAATGGGGATCTCGGTTCCATGCTGCTCTTCGGTCTCTTTCTCGCCTGGGCGGTGGCGGCGCGCATTGCCGCCAAGCGGCGGGATGAGGCGGTGCCGCACGGCGCGCCTATGGCAGAGCCGGCCGGCGGGCGCAACGACCTCCTCGCCGTCGGCCTCGGCACCGCCGTCTACCTTGCTTTCGTTTTCTGGCTCCATCCGCTCCTGATCGGCGTGCCCGTCCTGCCCGGGCGCGGCGCTTGACGCTCTCGCCAAGCACCGTCCGCTGTGATAGGCGACCCGCCTTGTCGCGGAACGAACCGCGAATGGGATCAAAGCCTTGGCCGAGAGCAACGAATTTTTCCGCGAGGTCGATGAGGAGTATCGCCGCGACCGCATCGCGCAGATCTGGAAGCGCTATCAGACCCTCATCATCAGCCTCGCCGTCGTGATTGTGGCCGCAGTGGGCGGCTGGCGCTATTGGCAGCATGTGGAGCGCAGCCGCGCCGAAGCGGCGGCCGCCCGCTACCAGGAGGCCATTCGCCTCGCGCAGGACGGCAAGGGCGAGGAGGCTGCGCAAATCCTGCGCACCCTCGCTGACGACTCGGCCACCGGCTACAAGATCCTTGCCCGCTTCCGGCTGGCCGCCGAGCTCGCTCAGCAGCGTGCGGAGGAGGGAGCCAAAGCCTTCGATGCCCTTGCGGCGGACGGCAGCGTGCCAGCGACGCTGCAGGATCTGGCGCGCCTGCGCGCCGCCATGCTGAGGCTCGATGCCGATGCGGCTGCCGCTCAGCAGGGCCTCGAGAAGCTCGCCACGCCCACCAACCCCTGGCGGCACACGGCGCGGGAAATGCTCGGGCTCTCGGCCTTGAAGCGCGGCGACTATGACGCTGCCGGGCGCTGGTTCGACCAGATCGCCGCGGATCGGGAGGCGCCCCAGGCCCTGAGAAGCCGGCTGGAAATCTATACGGCGCTGGTTGCCGGCGGGCCTGTTCAAGTCACACAGTAGCGAGCTGACGAGGGCATGACGGCCACTGTCGCCATCGTTGGGCGCCCGAATGTTGGCAAATCGACGCTCTTCAACCGGCTCGTCGGCAAGAAGCTGGCGCTGGTCGACGACCGCCCGGGCGTGACCCGCGATCGTCGCGAGGGCGAAGCTCGCCTCGGTTCCCTGCGCTTCAATGTCATTGACACGGCGGGGCTGGAGGAGGCGGAAGAGGGCTCCCTTCTTGGCCGCATGCGCGCGCAGACGGAGGCCGCCATTGCCGACGCCGACGTCATCCTCTTCCTGATGGATGCAAGGGTCGGGGTGCTTCCGGCCGACCAGCCTTTCGCCGACCTCGTCCGCCGCTCCGGCAAGCCGGTGATCCTCGTCGCCAACAAGGCGGAAGGCGGGGCGGGCCTTGCCGGCGCTTACGATGCCTTCGCGCTCGGCCTTGGCGAACCGGTGCCGATCTCCGCCGAGCACGGGGAGGGCATGGCGGAGCTCTACGAGGCTCTGGCTGCCTATGTCGCCGGGGACGAGGAGGAGCGCGAGAGCGACGAAGAGCGTGACGAGAGCCGCCCGATCAAAGTGGCGATCGTCGGCCGCCCCAACGCCGGCAAATCGACGCTCATCAACCGGATGATCGGCGCCGAGCGCCTTCTGACGGGCCCCGAGGCCGGCATTACCCGCGACTCCATCGCTGTCGATTGGCGCTGGCGCGGGCACTCCATCAAGCTCTACGACACGGCGGGCCTGCGCAAGCGCGCGCGGGTCGAGGACAAGCTCGAGAAGCTCTCGGTCGCCGACGCCCTGCGAGCCGTCCGCTTCGCCGAGGTGGTGGTCGTGCTGCTCGACGCCACCATCCCCTTCGAGAAGCAGGACCTCTCCATTGCCGATCTGGTGGAGCAGGAGGGGCGGGCAATCGTGATCGGTCTCAACAAGTGGGATCTCGTGGCGGACAAGCCGGGGCTCTTGAAGGAGCTGCGCGAGGACGCTGCGCGGCTCCTGCCACAGATCAAGGGAGCATCGGTCGTTCCTCTGTCTGGACTGGCGGGAGAGGGCATCGACCGCCTCATGGAGGCAGTGCTCCTAGCCTTCGAGGTGTGGAACCGGCGCATTCCAACAGCAAAGCTCAATCAATGGCTTGCCGAGGCCGTCGCAGCCAATCCGCCACCCGCGGTCTCAGGGCGGCGCATCAAGATCCGCTACATGACGCAGGCAAAGACGCGCCCGCCGCACTTCGCCATCTTCGGGAACCAGCTCGACGCCCTGCCGAAATCCTATACGCGCTACCTTATCAACGGGCTGCGGGAGACCTTCGATCTGCCAGGGACGCCGATCCGGGTGTCGCTGCGGATGGGCAAGAACCCCTTCGACAAGGAACGGCGCTGACACGCTGGATCGAAAAACCGTCGGTCAGCCCCCCAGCCGGCAGGTGGCGCTCTCCGTCTGGATGGAGACGAACTCGCGGTACCCGGGACCGCCCCCGCCGCCCACGGGATATCCGCCGATTCCGGCCCGCGGGCCGCGGCGCCCGCCTCCGAGGCCTCCAAGACCGCGCCCTCCACCACCCAGGAAGACATAGGTGCTGTAGCCGGGCTTCAGATCATTGCGGACGGACACCTGACAGGTCGAGCCGGAGACCTTGACCACGACCGTTTCCACATGCTGGGGATGTTCGGCGCGTCGAATGAGGCTGTTGCCCTCGCCCACCCGCCACAAAAGCGAGGCGCGCCGGCCGACATTCTCCTCTCGGAAGGCTGACTCTGTCTGGATCTGCCGCGTGCCGCGGCGACCCGAGATGGTCGCCACCTCATGGACGCGGTTGCCTTGGAGCCGCAGAACGAACTGCCGGCTGACCCTGCCGACCCCGCCGCCGAGCCCCTGACGAAGGTCGTTGATCTCGATCGTGAGATATCCGACACCTTGCGCGTGCGCCTCGGGCGCGACGACCCCAAGGCTTGCAAGGCAAGCCGTGGCGGGCACAAGTCGCTGCAGCCAGGCCATCGCCGAAGGGTAGCGGCAACGGGGCTCGCATCCAAGCCCGATCCGCCCTTTTCGTTTCCGTGAAGGCGGGAACAGCCGGCGGCGAGGTCACGCCGGCATCTGCGGCGTCAGCAGCTTGCCTTGCGGAAAGTCGAAGATCCTGCCGGTTTCGCACCATTCCGGCGAGGCGAGGCGGACCAGGTGCGGGGCAATCTCTTCCGGGGTTCGCAGCGTCATGGGGTCTTCGCCCGGCATCGCGGCGGCGCGCATGCGGGTGCGCAAGGGGCCCGGATTGACCAGCATCACCCGGATCGGCGTCGTGGCGGTCTCGTTGGCGTAGGTGCGAACGAGCGCCTCGAGGGCCGCCTTGGAGACGGCGTAGGGCCCCCAATAGGCGGTGCATTTGTGCGCCGCTCCGGAGGACAGGAAGATGGCGCGGCCCGCGTCTGAGCGGCGCAAGAGCGGATCAAGGGAGCGGATCAGCCGCCAATTGGCGGTGACGTTCACCGCCATCACCGCGTCCCAGACCGGCTGATCGATATGGGTCAGCGGCGCCATCTCACCGAGGAGGCCCGCATTCCCCAGCAGGATGTCGAGCCTGCCCCAGCGCTCATGGATGGCTGCGCCGAGCCGGTCGAGGGCCTCGAAATCCTTCAGGTCGACGGGGACGAGGGTGGCCGCGCCGCCAAGTCTTCGGATCTCGTCGTCGAGTTCCTCCAAGGCCCCCTGCGTGCGGGCGAGTGCGATGACGTGCGCGCCGGCGGCGGCATAGGCCAGAGCCGCTGCCCGGCCGATGCCGCGCGAGGCGCCCGTGACGACGGCTATCCGGTTTTCGAGCGGTTTGTTCATCACAGACAGCGCTGCCTCGTCCCTTGTCCTGCACCGGTCCTGCGCCGGTCACCATCACCTGTCCCGCTCCGATGGGGAGAGGAGTCTTTGGGCCCTCAATCAGCCTCGGCGAGGATCGCGAGCCGGCGCGGGGTTGCGATCTCCAGGTCCGTCAGCGGCGTCGGGTAATCGCCGGTGAAGCAATGATCCGTGAACTGCGGCCTCGCAGGATCGCGTCCCTCACACCCCATTGCGCGGTAGATGCCATCAATGGAAAGAAAGGCCAGGCTGTCGGCCCCGATATAGGCGCGCATGCCTTCCAGATCGTGAGTGGCGGCAAGCAGCTTGTCGCGCTCGGGCGTGTCGATCCCATAGAAATCGGGGTGGGTGATCGGCGGGCTCGCGATGCGGAAGTGGATCTCGCGGGCGCCGGCCTCGCGCATCATGCGCACGATCTTGACCGACGTGGTGCCGCGCACCAGGCTGTCGTCCACGAGGATGATCCGCTTCCCGCTGACGGCGGCGCGGTTCGCCGAGTGCTTCAGGCGCACTCCAAGCTCACGCACCGATTGGCTCGGCTGGATGAAGGTGCGGCCGACATAGTGGTTGCGGATGATGCCGAGCTCATAGGGAAGGCCGCACTCCTGGGCGTAGCCGAGCGCGGCAGGGACGCCGGAGTCGGGCACCGGGACGACCACATCGGCGTCGGCCGGGGCTTCGCGGGCGAGTTCCGCTCCCATGCGTTTGCGGCAGTCATAGACGTTCCGGCCGTTCACCACGGAGTCGGGCCGGGCGAAGTAGATATACTCGAAGATGCATGGCCGCATGGGCTGCGGCAGCGCGTAACGGATCGACTCGACGCCCTCTTCAGAGATCACCACCACCTCGCCGTTCTGCACGTCGCGAACGAAGCGGGCGCCGATGATGTCGAGGGCGCAGGTCTCGGAGGCGAGGATGTAGCGGCCGTCGAGCTCTCCAAGGACCAGCGGCCGGATGCCAAGGGGGTCGCGGGCGCCGATCAGCTTCTTGTTGGTGAGGGCGACGAGGGAGAACGCCCCCTCGATCTGGCGGATGGCGTCGATGAAGCGGTCGATCATCCGCGCTTTGCGGCTGCGCGCGACAAGATGAACGATGACCTCGGTGTCGGTGGTGGACTGGCATAGGGCGCCCTCGCGGACGAGGTTGCGCCGCAGCGTCAGCCCATTGGTGAGATTGCCGTTGTGAGCCACCGCGAAGCCGCCGCTCTCGAGCTCGGCGAAGAGCGGCTGGACGTTGCGTAGAACGGTCTCGCCCGTCGTCGAGTAGCGGACATGGCCGATGGCGGCGGAACCTTCCAGCCGCTCGATCGTGCTCCGGTCCGAGAAGCTGTCGCCCACGAGGCCGAGCTTGCGTTCGAGGTGAAAGACGCGCCCGTCGAAAGAGACGATGCCCGCCGCCTCCTGACCGCGGTGCTGAAGCGCATGGAGGCCGAGCGCCGTGATCGCGGCAGCGTCGGGATGGCCGAAGATGCCGAAGACACCGCACTCTTCGCGCAGGGTGTCGCCGTCGAGATCCACCTCGATCGGGCGGATCTGCCGGTTCTCCAACGAAGCTGCCATCGGTCGGTCCTTCGGCCCTGCCGCGCAAGGCCATCATGTAATACGTCAAGCCCCAGCCGCCAGTCGGCAGCCCGGGTTATCCGCTTTGATCTTCGCCCATGGGCCCGGCTAGCTGCGCCTGGCTAGCTGCGGCGCGGCGGCACGGGCGGCTGGCCGCCACGCTGGGGGTCGGCCTCGTCCGGCGGCGCCCCTTCCCCTTCGGGACGCGGCTTGCGCAGGTTCTTCAGAAGACCTTCTGGATTCTCCGGCAGCATGGCGACGAGCGAATTGCCGGTGCTCTCGAGCATGGGGCGCGAGCGCGCGTTGGCCGCCCATTCCGGCATCTTGCCCTGAACGAGCCACGAGAAGAACACCCAGCCGATCACGCACAGAAGCAGGCCCCGGGCCGCACCGAAGATGAAGCCGAGCGTCCGGTCGATCGCTCCGATGCGCGAGTCCAGGATGGCATCGGACACCTTCACCGTGAGGATCGAGACCACGATCAGGGTCACGATGAAGATGGCGCCGATGGCCGCGACGAGGGCGATGGTGTCGCTCGCGATGTACTGCTTGGCGTAGGGGAGGGCGAGCGGATGCAGGAACCACGCCGCGGCGGCCGCGCTCACCCAAGCGGCGATGGCCAGCACCTCGCGCGTGAAGCCCCGCACGGCCGCCAACAGGGCAGAGATCAGCACGACGCCGATGACGACGAGGTCCAGAATGGAAACGGGCATGGAGGCGGGGCCGAGACGCGCGGAAGGGTTCGTGGAGCGCGGGCCCTCCTGGCCCGCGGCCGCTGTATAGCGGTTTAGAGACGCGCCGTCACCTCGCCCGCATCGCGGCACGGGGACGTGACGTCGCAATGCCGGCGATCAGGTCGGTGATGTGGCCGATCGATGAGGCGCCCGGCAGGGGCCGCTCGCCCTTCTCGCCTCGGAGGTTCGGGGCGACGGCGGAGGAGAAGCCGAGCTTGGCCGCCTCCTTCAGCCGCGCCTGAGCATGGGCGACCGGCCGGATGGCCCCGGAGAGGCCGACTTCGCCAAAATAGACCGTGTCTGGCGGAAGCGGCGCTCCGGTGAGCGAGGAGACGAGCGCCGCCGCTGCGGCAAGATCGGCCGCCGGCTCCGTGATGCGGAGCCCTCCCGCCACATTAAGGTAGATGTCGTGCATGCCGAGCTTGAGGCCGCCATGGGCCTCGAGCACCGCCAACACCATCGACAAGCGGTTCGGATCCCACCCCACCACCGCCCGGCGCGGCGTCCCAAGCGACGTCGGCGCGACGAGGGCCTGGATCTCGACGAGGAGCGGGCGCGTCCCCTCCATGCCGGCGAACACGGCGGTGCCGGCGGTTCCCTGGTCGCGGCCCGCGAGGAAGAGTTCGGACGGGTTCGGGACCTCTGCGAGCCCGCGGTCGGTCATCTCGAAGACCCCGATCTCATCGGTCGGTCCGAAGCGGTTCTTCATGGCACGCAGGATGCGGAAATGGTGGCCGGGGTCGCCCTCGAAGGACACCACCGCGTCGACCATATGCTCCACCACCCGGGGGCCGGCGATCTGCCCGTCCTTGGTCACGTGCCCGACGAGGATGACCGACGTGCCCTGTGTCTTGGCGAAGCGGATGAGAGCCTGGGCGCTTCCGCGCACCTGCGTCACGGTGCCTGGGGCCGATTCGACCGTCTCCGTCCACATGGTCTGGATCGAGTCGATGATGGCGAGGACCGGGGGGCGGCCCTGTGAGAGGGTCGCGACGATATCCTCGACGTTGGTCTCTGCCGCGAGCTCGACGGGAGCATGCCCGAGCCCGAGCCGCTCGGCGCGCAGGCGCACCTGCGCGATCGCCTCCTCCCCCGAGATGTAGGCGACGCGTTGCCCGGCGGCGGCCAGCGCCGCAGAGGCCTGCATGAGGAGCGTCGACTTGCCGATGCCGGGGTCGCCACCGATCAGGATCACCGAGCCGCGGACGAAGCCACCGCCCGTCACGCGGTCGAGCTCGGCGATGCCGGTGGGGGTGCGCGGCGCCTCGGACGTCGCCCCGGCGAGGCCCTCGAGCTTGAATACGCGTCCCTTCGCCCGGCTCGGGCGAGTTGCCGCGGGCCCGACCATCGGATGGGCCGCGCCCGTCTCCTCGACGACCGTGTTCCACCCGCCGCAGGCTTCGCACTTGCCCTTCCAGCGATTGTAGACGGCCCCGCAGCTCTGGCAGATGAAGGTCTGGTGGTGCTTCGCCATCAAAGAGAACCGCCGACATAGGTGCGCCTGTAGCGCCTGCCCAGGCTCGTGAGGATTTCGTAGCCGATGGTGCCGGCCCGGCGGCCGACCTCGTCGAGATCGAGATCGCCGCCGATGAGGGTGACGAGATCGCCGCGGCAGACGTCCGCGGCGGGGACTTGGCTGACGTCAAGGACGATCAGATCCATGGAAACCCGGCCGGCGAAGGGGCAGCGGCGGCCGGCGACGATGGCCTCGCCGAAGGCTGCGCCGCCGGCGCGCTTGGCGTCCGTGGCGCTCGCAGCGCGGGGATAGCCGTCGGCATAACCAACGGAGATCGTGGCAAGGCGCCGCTCGCCAGGCGCAGTCCATTGGGCGTTGTAGCCGACGGTTTCGCCCTCCCGGACCGTGCGGATCTGCAACACCCGTCCTTCCAGCCGTACCACGGGGGACATCGGATTGGGGCGTCCCGGCGTGGGATTGCCGCCGTAGAGGGCATAGCCCGGGCGCACCAACTGGTAATGTGGCCGCTGCGGCAGGAAGATGCCGGAGGAATTGGCGAGAGAGGCAGGAATGCCCGGAAAGACTGCGCGCACCGCCTCGAAGGCGGCGACCTGGCGGGCGTTGATCGGGTTCTCCGGCTCCTCCGAGCTGACGAAATGGCTCGCGACGAGCGCGAACTCGACATCCTGAACCAGAGCATCGCCCGCGAGCGCCGCCGCCTCGGCGGGCGGAAGGCCCAGCCGGTTCATGCCCGTGTCCACGTGGAGCATGGCCGGGAGACGCCGGCCGACAGCACGGCTCACCGCCGCCCATTCCTCGATGTCCTCGCGGGACCCGAGCGCCGGCCGAAGGCCATGCCGCACATAGGTGTCCCCTGTGCCCGGCGGGAACGAGTTGAGGACGTAGATGACAGCCTGGGGGCACACGGCGCGGACGCGAGCGCCCTCCGACAGCTGCGCCACGAAGAAGGTCCGGCATCCCGCGGCGGCCAGGGCACGCACGGCGGGCTCGATCCCGATGCCGTAAGCGTCGGCTTTCACCACGGCCGCACACTCCGCCGGGCTGACGCGGTCCCGCAGGAGGCGCCAGTTGGCGGCGAGCGCGGCGAGGTCGATGGTGAGGAGGCCGCCGGCCTCGCATGGGGGCGGACAGGTCTCCGTCCACTCCCACGGGCTGGCGGGAGAAGGGGGGGCGGTCACATTCGCTCCGGCAGATGGTCCTCCCGGGCCAGATTGGTGAAACGAGTCACATCGGCCTGGAAGGCGAGTTGAACCGTGCCGGTCGGTCCGTGGCGCTGCTTGCCGATGATGACCTCGGCCCGTCCATGGGCCTGGTCCATCTCCGCCTGCCACTTGAAATGCTCCTCGGTGCCGGCCTTGGGCTCCTTGTTCTTAAGGTAATACTCCTCCCGGAACACGAACAGCACCACGTCCGCGTCCTGCTCGATCGAGCCCGACTCGCGCAGATCCGAGAGCTGCGGGCGCTTGTCGTCGCGCTGTTCCACTTGGCGGGAGAGCTGCGACAGAGCCATGATCGGCACGTTGAGCTCCTTGGCGAGAGCCTTCAGGCCGGTGGTGATCTCGGTCAATTCCTGCACGCGGTTGTCCCCCTTCTTCGAGGAGCCGGACAGAAGCTGAAGGTAGTCGACCACAAGGACATCAAGGCCCCGCTGGCGCTTGAGTCGACGGGCGCGCGCGGCGAGCTGGGCGATCGAGATGCCGCCCGTCTGGTCGATGTAGAAGGGGATGCTCTGCATCTCGCGGGCAACGTCCGTGATCTTGTAGAAATCCTCCTCGCTGATGTCGCCACGACGAATCTTGTAGGAGGGAACGCCGGACTGCTCGGCAATGATGCGGGTGGCGAGCTGCTCGGCCGACATCTCGAGCGAGAAGAAGCCCACGATGCCGCCATTGACGGTTTTCACCGTCCCGTCCGGCTGTTTCTCCCCTTCATAAGCCTTGGCGATATTGAAGGCGATGTTGGTGGCAAGGGCGGTCTTGCCCATGCCGGGGCGTCCGGCCACGATGACGAGATCGGAGGGCTGCAGGCCGCCCATCATGCGGTCGAGATCGATGAGGCCGGTGGCGATGCCCGAGAGCTTGCCGTCGCGCTTGAACGCGTTGGCGGCCATGTCGATCGCTGCCGTGAGCGCGTCTGAGAAGCGCTGGAAGCCGCCGTCGTAGCGGCCGGTCTCGGCGAGTTCGTAGAGCCGGCGTTCGGCTTCCTCGATCTGGTCCCGCGGCGAGGATTCGACCGGTGCGTCATAGGCGAGGTTCACCATGTCCTCGCCGATGGCGATGAGGCTGCGGCGAATCGCGAGGTCGTAGATGGTGCGGCCGTAATCCTCGGCGTTGATGACGGTCGTCGCCTCGGCGGCCAGGCGCGCGAGATATTGCGAGACGGTGACGCCTCCAAGATCCTGATCGCCAAGGAAGGTCTTGAGGGTGAGCGGGGTCGCCACCTTGCCCGCCTTGATCAGGGTGGACGCGACCTCATAGATCCGCCGGTGCAGATCCTCGAAGAAGTGGGCCGGCTCGAGGAAGTCCGACACCCGGTAATAGGCGTCATTGTTGACCAGGATGGCACCGAGAAGGGCCTGCTCGACCTCGATGTTGTTCGGTGCGACGCGGTAGTCTGCGACGGAGGTTTCCAGGCGAGCAATGAGAGCGTTGGCGGTCGCCATGCAGGGCTCCGACTCGGGACGAGAGAATCGACTCTAGACGATCGCTAAACCCTCACACCCATTCGGTTGCCATATCCCTACATTCCCCGATTCCCACAATGGGAGGGCACGCAGGAAAACGGCCGGGCGAGGCCCGGCCGTCAGACTAGAACAAAGAGAGAACAGACTCAAGCCTCGGCCGGTCCGGCCTCGGCAAGCGCCGCTCCGACCTCGAGGCCGAGCTCGTCGAGGCTCGTCTCCTCGCGCGCAGTCACGGTCTCGCCGCGAGCCTGACGCTCCGCTTCTTCGGGGCTGCGCGCCACGTTGATGGTGACTTTGACATCAACTTCAGGGTGCAGGCTCACCGGCACGGTGTGCAGGCCGAGCGTCTTGATCGGCGTGTTCAGAACGATCTGGTCCCGGTTCACGGTGAAACCGCCCTGCGTCAGGGCCTCGGCAAGGTCGCGGGCCGAGACCGAGCCGTACAGCACGCCCGTTTCGCCGGCCTGACGGATGACGGTGAAGGTCTGGCCGTCGAGCTTGGCCGCCACGGCCTCGGCTTCCTTGCGGCGCTCCAGGTTGCGGGCCTCGAGCTGGGCGCGCTGCGCCTCGAAGCGCTTCTTGTTTTCCTCGGTCGCGCGCAGGGCTTTGCCCCGAGGCAGAAGGTAGTTGCGCGCATAACCGTCGCGGACGCGGACGGTTTCGCCCATTTGGCCGAGCTTGGCGACGCGTTCGAGCAGAATCACTTCCATGGCTGTCTCCTTGATGTCGTGATCAGGTAGGGGGAGGATCGGACGGGGACCGCTTGGGCACGGCCATGCGGCGACGCAGCCCCAGCGCGGTATCGGCGATGCCGAACAGAATGACGGCGAGGATGAGGAGCCCTTGGCTCAAGGCGAGCAGGACATAGGCAATGGCGAGAATGGCGCCGCGCCCGGGTCGACCCACGGTGATGTGGTGCAGCGCAGCCAAGCCCTGAAGGCCGAAGGCCATGAGCATGGCGCCAATGACGGTCCTCCCGAACACCCCGACGAAGCCGCCGAGATTTGCGAGCAGGACCGCCACGAGGAGCGTCACGAGCGCCGAGCGCGGCATCGTGGTCGCGGGAATGTAGGGCCAGGGCCGCGGCAGCCGACCGGAGATGGCCACGATCCTCGCTGCCACGAAGATGTAGAGGGTGAGGATCAGGGTGAAGCCCTGGGCGGCGAAGAGGGGCGCGAGAAAAGCGAACTGCTCGACGAGCGTCTCGCGCTGCGCCGCATGCTCGGCCTCCGTGCCCGTCCCCCGCGGCAGGCGAAGCTGCGTGTCGAGGAAGAGCTCTGCCATCCGTCGCATGCGCTGGTGGAAGGCGGCATAGTCGGGCGAGGCAACGAAGGCGGTTGCGAGGACGGTCAGCGCCGCAGTGACCGCGATCCAGGTGAGAAGGCGGCCGAGCGGATACCATTCGACCGTGCCGCTCGGGTCAGGCCGGCCAAGAAGGGCAAGATAGCCAAGCCACCAGGCGGGCAGCCCGGTGCCAATGGCGAACCCGACCCCCTCCAGAGGAGAGAGGGCGAGCGCCGTCACGATTCCGCCGGCAGCGCAGGCGACGAGGCCCGCCCGGTGATCCCAGCCCAGCGTGACGATGAGAACCGGAATGGGGGCGAGAAGGAAAAGGAGCAGGGCAAGCGGCGTCGCCTTCGCGACCACCGCAATGAGAAGTGCCGAGACGAGGCCGGCACCGATGCCCACAAGGGAAAAATTCATCCTACTCGCTGTCCCGCTGCTCATGCAGGGTTAGGGGCGGGTCCAAGGCCCGCCCCAGCGTCCGTTCCTTCCCATAAGGAGAGAAGGCGAGCGCGCCAAGCGCCGTCGGATCAGGGTATCGGCCGCCTATTTGATCACATAGGGCAGCAGGCCGAGGAACCGGGCGCGCTTGATCGCCTTGGCGAGTTCGCGCTGCTTCTTGGCAGATACGGCCGTGATGCGCGAAGGCACGATCTTGCCGCGCTCCGAGATGTAGCGGGAGAGCAGCTTCGTGTCCTTATAATCGATCTTGGGCGCATTCGCTCCCGAGAAGGGGCAGGTCTTGCGCCGACGGAAGAAGGGACGACGGGCGCCAGCCGCCCCGCCAACAGATCCGATCGCCATGATTACGCCTCCTCTGTCTCGATCACGTCCTCTTCGCGGGTGCGACGTTCGCGCTCCTTGCGCTCGTCGCGCTCGCGCTTCTGCATCATCACCGACGGCTCGGGGTCGAGGGCGTCGACGCGGACGGTCAGGAAGCGGAGGATATCCTCGTTGATGCGCATCTGACGCTCCATCTCCGCCACGGCGGCATGGGGAGCGTCGATGTTGAACATCATGAAATGGGCCTTGCGGTTCTTCTTGATGCGGTAGGCCAGGGACTTGACGCCCCAGGACTCGGTCTTTTCAACCCTGCCGCCATTGGATTCGATCACGCCCTTGTACTGCTCGGCCATGGTTTCGACCTGCTGCGGCGTGACGTCCTGGCGAACCAGGAATACGTGCTCGTAGAGAGGCATAGTGGGCCTTTCTTCAGGTTTCAGTTAAGCTCGAGAACGAGCTGTCACGCGTCCGGACGGCGCCAAGCCCTTCGAGCCGTGCAGGCCCGAGCGGTTGTTCGAAGGCGGAGACACGGGACGCCGGCTCCGAAGAGCCTGCGCTGGCGTTTGCATTCAAGCAAACCGCAAGCGCCGTCCGTTCAGCCCCCGGCCGGAAGCGAACGCGAAGCGGCGCATATACGGGCGAAGCAGCCGGAACGCAAGATCGCTCGACGCGGAAGGATGCCGCCGGCGCCTTGGCTGCATCGGCAGAGGTCCGGTAAAGGTGAGGGCGAACCGGGAGATCGGAATGGCGCTGCCTTACCTCAGGCTCGGAGTGAACATCGATCACGTGGCGACCATCCGCAACGCGCGCGGCGGACGCCATCCCGATCCGGTGCGCGCGGCCCATATGGCGACGCTTGCCGGCGCCGACGGCATCACCGCGCATTTGCGGGAGGATCGCCGCCACATCCGGGACGAGGACATCGAACGCCTCAAGCGGCAGATCCTGACGCCCCTCAATCTCGAAATGGCGGCCACCGAGGAGATGCTCGAGATCGCCGTCCGCACGCGGCCGCACGCCGCCTGCCTCGTGCCTGAAAAGCGCACGGAACGGACCACGGAGGGCGGGCTCGACGTCGTCGGCGGCCACGGGCATCTCGCCCCGGTGGTGGACCGCCTCTGCAGGGAGGGGATTCGGGTGTCGCTCTTCGTTGAGCCCCAGGTCGAGGCCCTCCGGGCCGCCCGGGACCTTGGGGCGCCCGTCGTCGAACTCCATACGGGCACCTATGCCGAGGCGGGTTTCGCCGGCGACGACGAGAAGGCGGCCGAAGAGCTTGATCGTTTGAAGCATGCTGCTGCCTTCGGGGCGTCGTTGGGGCTTGAGATTCATGCGGGACACGGCCTGACCTTTGACAATGTCCGGCCTGTGGCGGCTATTCCGCAGATCGTAGAGCTGAATATCGGCCACTTCCTCGTCGGCGAGGCGGTGTTCATGGGGCTTGGCGAGGCCGTGCGTGCCATGAGGGCCGCCATGGACGAGGGAAGGGCTCTTGCGAGTGCCTGAGGCGACGTGGGGCTTCGCGGTGCAGCCACAGACGCTCAAGAAGGGCGACGGCGGGCTTGCCCAACCCCGTCGGGGCAGCGCAGGTCACGCTCGCGACAACTCCAGTGACGACACGGGAGAACGTTCTTGATCCTGGGCATCGGCTCCGATCTTTGCGACATACGCCGCATCGAGCGCTCGCTCACGCGCTTCGGCGACCGCTTCACGCACCGAATCTTCACGGAGGGTGAGCGGGCGCGCAGTGAGCGAAGGGCGCAGCGCGCCGCCTCCTATGCCCGTCGCTTCGCCGCCAAGGAAGCCTGCGCCAAGGCGCTCGGCACCGGCATGCGCCACGGGGTCTTCTGGCGGGACATGGAGGTGGTGAACCTCCCCGGCGGCCGTCCCACCATGCGGCTGACGGGCGGTGCGCTGGAGCGCCTCCGGTCCATGACCCCGACGGGCCACGAAGCGGTGGTGCATGTCTCGCTGACCGATGATCCGCCGATGGCGCAGGCGTTCGTGGTGATCGAGGCACGCATGCCTGCCTGAGCGTCCGCTGCGTTGCGGCCACAAGTCCGTTAGGCTAGACCCGCGCGGCGGTCGAGGATCGGCCGGGAGAAGCGGATGGAACAGGTGCGGGCCAGCGGCAAGGTCAAGAGCAAGCGCGAAGGCGGGGTTCTCGACACCGTCAAGGTCATCATCCAGGCGCTGCTGATCGCCCTGGTGGTGCGGACCGTTCTCTTTCAGCCCTTCAACATCCCATCGGGGTCGCTCATCCCCACGCTCCTGATCGGGGACTATCTCTTCGTTTCCAAATACAGCTACGGCTATTCCCGTTATTCCATCCCCTTCGGCCCGCCGGTCATGTCCGGGCGGATCTGGGGCTCCGAGCCCAAGCGTGGCGATATCGCCGTGTTCAAGCTCCCGAAGGACAATTCGACCGACTACATCAAACGGGTGATCGGGCTCCCCGGCGATCGCATCCAGGTTCTCGGCGGGGTTCTCCACATCAACGGACAGCCCGTGAAGCGCGAGCGGGTCGAGGACTTCGAAACGCAGGATGCCTGGGGCCGGCCGATCAAAGTGGCACAGTATCGCGAGACCCTGCCGAACGGCGTCAGCCATCTCATCATCGAACGGGAGGGAGACCGCGGCTTCTGGGACAACACGGAGGTTTATACGGTGCCGCCCGGCCACTTCTTCATGATGGGCGACAATCGCGACAACTCCACCGACTCCCGCGACCTGCAGAGCGTGGGCTTCGTCCCCTTCGAGAACCTGGTCGGCCGGGCCGAAATCATCTTCTTCTCGATCGAGGAGGGGGCAAGCGCCTGGCAAGTGTGGGAATGGCCCTGGACCGTCCGCTGGAGCCGCATGCTCAAGCCCATCAAGTGAGATCGCAGGGCCATGGCCCGGCACAAGCCTGATCTCGCCGAACTCGAAGCCCGCATCGGCCACACCTTTTCCGACCGCATGCTGTTGATCCAGGCGCTCACCCATATGAGCGCCGCTGGAGGCGCCGGCGCGAAAAGCTATCAGCGCCTCGAGTTCCTGGGCGATCGGGTGTTGGGGCTCGCCGTCGCCGAGATGCTCTATGGGGCCTTTCCCCAGGGCTCGGAAGGGGAGCTGTCGCGGCGCCTCTCGGAGCTCGTCCGAAAGGAGACCTGCGCGGAAGTCGCCGAGAACTGGGGGGCGGGGGCCTTCGTCAAGCTCGGCGGCGGGGAAAAATCGGGGATCCGCCAGAATCGGTCAGTGCTCGCCGACGTCTGTGAAGCCGTGATCGCAGCCGTGTTTCTCGACGCAGGCTATGCCGCCGCGCGGAGAGTGGTGGAAACCCATTTCAGCGCCCGCATGCACATCTATTCCAAGCCGCCCTCCAACCCCAAAGCCGCGCTGCAGGAATGGGCCTTGGCGCGCGGACTGCCGACGCCGACCTATGAGGTCGTGGAGCAGGTCGGCCCCCATCACGCCCCTGAATTCCGCATCGCCGTGACCGTTGCGGGGCTGGAGAGCGCGACCGGGCTCGGTTCGTCCAAGCGCGCGGCGGAACAGGACGCCGCTGAGAATCTTCTGGTACGCGAAGGAATCTGGAGCCGTCCTGTGGTCGAAGGATCGGAGGAGCACGCCCATTCCGCGGAGGCAGGCGACACCCATGCAGATGTCTGAGGAGGCCGCCACGCGGGCCGGCTTCGTCGCGCTGATCGGTGCGCCGAATGCGGGCAAGTCCACGCTCCTCAACGCGCTCGTGGGCTCGAAGGTGTCGATCGTCTCGCGCAAGGTGCAGACGACGCGCACGCAGATCCGCGGCATCGTCATCGAAGGCGCGACACAGATCGTCTTCGTCGACACGCCCGGCATCTTCAAGCCGAAGCGGCGCCTCGACCGCGCCATGGTAACCTCGGCTTGGGGCGGAGCAGGAGATGCGGACGTCGTTTGCCTTCTTGTCGATGTCCGCAAAGGTCTCGACGAGGAGAACGAGGCGATCCTCGAGAAGCTTGCGGAGGTGCGGCGCCCCAGGATCCTGGTCCTCAACAAGATCGATGTGGTCGAGCGCCCGAAGCTCCTCGAACTGGCGGCCGTCTTCAATGCCCGGCTCGCCTTCGAGGAGACCTTCATGATCTCGGCGCTCACCGGAGACGGAGTCGCCGATCTGCGGCGGACGCTTGCCGCCCGCATGCCGCCGGGGCCCTGGCTCTATCCCGAGGACCAGATCTCGGATGCGCCCTTGCGCTTCCTTGCGGCCGAGATTACCCGCGAGAAGCTCTTCGAGCGGCTCCACGACGAACTGCCCTACCAATCCACCGTCGAGACCGATAGCTGGCAGGAACGCGCGGACGGGTCGGTGCGCATCGAGCAGACGATCTATGTGGAACGCGAAAGCCAGCGGAAGATCGTGCTCGGTAAAGGTGGCCAGACGATCAAGAGCATCGGCCAGGCGGCCCGCAAGGAACTCGCCGAGATCGTCGAGGCGCCGGTACACCTCTTCCTTTATGTGAAAGTGCGCGAGGGTTGGGAGAACGATCCTGCCCGCTACCGCGAGATGGGCCTGGAGTTCCCGAAGGGGTAGGCAAGGGTTAGCGTCCCTGCATGCATTGGTCCGATGAGGGTCTGGTGCTCGGCGCCCGCCGGCACGGGGAATCGAGCGTCATCCTGGAGCTGATGACACGCGAGCACGGCCGTCATCTCGGCCTCGTGCATGGCGGCCGCTCCAAGCGCCTGCAGCCGGTTCTCCAGCCCGGGAATTCCGTGCACGCCACCTGGCGGGCGCGCCTCGACGAACACCTCGGGAGCTATGTCATCGAGCCCGGCGCCACGCGTTCCGCCCGCTTCATCGACGTGCCGTTGGCGCTCTACGGCGTCGGCGCGCTCGCGGCACTGTTGAGGCTTCTGCCGGAGCGCGATCCTCACCCGGCCCTGTACGAGGCGGCAACCGTGCTGGCCGGCCATCTCGACGACGTTCACGTGGCGCCGGCGCTGTTCGTCCGCTTCGAGCTCGTGCTGCTCGCCGAACTCGGCTTCGGCCTTGATCTGTCACGCTGCGCCGCCACAGGTCGCGCGGACGACCTCGCCTATGTCTCGCCCAAGAGCGGCCGGGCCGTCAGCGCCGAAGCAGGAGCACCTTACAGGCAGCGGCTCCTACCTCTCCCGCGCTTCCTGCTCGCGGGCGCGTCAGGGCGGGACCCGACGGCGGAGGCGGTGAAAGAGGGCTTCGCCTTGACGGAGCACTTCATGCGCGTGCACCTCTTCGAGCCGCGCGGGCTGGATGTGCCCGAAGAGCGGGCGCGTTTCGTCGCAGCGGCCCTGCGCGCTGCTGCAGCGCCGGACGTCTAGGTTTGTTTCTGATATGTTCTCGCTCCAAACAGCCAACTGATTCGCCTGGGGGTTCATTCCATTATGGGCAAGCCGATCCAGCCGCCGTCGGGCGGCGAGGGCGTCGAGACCGTCAGCCTGAAAGAAGCGCTCGAGGAGCGCTATCTCGCCTATGCCCTCTCGACCATCATGCACCGGGCGCTGCCCGACGCCCGCGACGGGCTCAAGCCCGTGCATCGGCGCATCCTCTACGGGATGAACCTGCTGCGCCTGAACCCGGGAGGACCTTTCAAGAAGTCGGCCAAGGTGGTGGGCGATGTCATGGGATCCTTCCATCCCCATGGTGACCAAGCCATCTACGACGCGCTCGTGCGCCTCGCGCAGGACTTCGCTTCCCGCTATCCGCTCGTGGACGGGCAAGGCAACTTCGGCAACATCGACGGGGACAGCGCCGCCGCCTACCGCTACACCGAAGCGCGCATGACGGAGGTGGCAAGCCTGCTTCTGCGCGGCATCGACGAGGACGCCGTCGATTTCAGGCCGAACTACGACGGCACGAGCGAAGAGCCGGTGGTGCTCCCGGCCGCCTTCCCCAATCTGCTTGCCAATGGATCTCAGGGCATCGCGGTCGGCATGGCGACCTCGATCCCGCCGCACAATGTGGCGGAGCTCTGCGACGCCGCGCTTTATCTGATTGCGCACCCCAAGGCGACCACCGATCAGCTCTTGACCTTCGTGCAGGGCCCAGACTTCCCAACGGGTGGGGTGGTTGTCGAGCCGAAGGAGTCGATCGCCGAGGCCTACCGCACCGGCCGGGGCTCCTTCCGGACCCGCGCCCGCTGGCGGAAGGAGACCACCGGCCGCGGCACCTGGGTCATCGTCGTCACCGAGATCCCTTACGGGGTGCCGAAATCCCGCCTCATCGAGAAGATGGCGGAACTCCTCAACGAGCGGAAGCTGCCGCTCCTCGCCGATGTCCGCGACGAATCGGCGGAGGACATCCGCATCGTGCTCGAGCCGCGGTCGCGCACGGTCGACCCCGTCATCCTGATGGAATCGCTCTTCAAGCTGACGGAGCTCGAGAGCCGCATTCCGCTTAACCTCAACGTCCTCTCCGGCGGGCGCGTCCCGAAGGTGTTGAGCCTCGCCGAGTGCCTGAGGGAGTGGCTCGACCACCGGCGCGAGGTGCTCATCCGACGCTCGCGCTTTCGCCTTGCCCAGATCGAGCGCCGCCTCGAGATCCTGCGCGGCCTGCTCATCATCTATCTCGACCTCGACCGGGTCATCAAAATCATCCGCGAGCACGACGAGCCGAAACAGGAGCTGATGCGCGTCTTCAAGCTCACCGAGGTGCAGGCGAACGCCATCCTCGACACGCGCCTGCGCGCCTTGCGCAAGCTCGAGGAGATGGAGCTGAAGCGCGAGCTCGGCGATCTGGAGAAGGAGAAGGACCAGATCGAGAAGCTCCTCGCCTCGCCCGCGGCCCAATGGAAGACGGTCGGCTGGGAAGTGCGCGAAGTGAAGAAGAGCTTCGGGCCGGACACGCCGCTCGGCAAGCGCCGCACCACCTTCGAGGAGGCGCCGGACACCTCCGACATCGACTTCGCCGAGGCCATGGTGGAGCGCGAGCCGATTACCGTCATCGTCTCGCAGAAGGGGTGGATCCGAGCGCTCAAGGGCCACGTGGCCGACCTGTCGACCGTGCAGTTCAAGGGCGACGACGGGCTCAAGACCTCCTTCTTCACCGAGACGACGGCGAAGATCCTGGTCGCGGCGACGAACGGGAAGGTCTACACACTTGAGGCCTCCAAGCTCCCCGGCGGCCGCGGCTTCGGCGACCCGATCAGCTTGATGGTCGATCTGGAGGGCGCCGAGATCGTCATGGCATATCCCTACCGGCCAGGCATGAAGCTCTTGCTCGCCAGCACCGACGGGCGCGGCTTCATCGCGCCGGCTGACGAGCTCATCGCCAACACCCGGAAGGGCCGCAGCGTCCTCACCCTCGATGCGCCTGCCAAGCTCGCCGTCTTCGCCGAGGGGGACGGCGACCACGTCGCCATCATCGGGGAGAACCGCAAGCTCCTCGTCTTCCCGACCAAGCAGGTCCCGGAGATGACCCGCGGCAAGGGGGTGCGCCTGCAGCGCTATCGCGATGGCGGCGTCTCCGACGCCAAGACCTTCAAGCTGAAGGAGGGGCTGACCTGGAGGGACTCATCCGGCCGCACCTGGACGGTGGCGAACGGCGATCTCAGGGAATGGGTCGGCAACCGGGCCGAAGCCGGCCGCCTGCCGCCCAAGGGCTTCCCGAAGAACAATCGCTTCGGATAGGCGCGGGCCTTAAGGCGAGAAAATCTCGACCGGGTGTCTGGACGCCCGAAGGGCTGTCGGGGATCAGACCCGAAGGGACGCACCCGGTCACTTTGCCGACCAACTCCGCGCGCCCGCATCCGGGCGCGCTGAGCCTGTCTTAGAGCACGCTCTGTTTAGACGGAAGCATAGCCGGCGTTTGTCAGGTAGTTGGCGCATTCCGTGGGTGGGAAGAGCTCGAGAAGGTCGCCCAGCTTTCGCCAGGTGGCCTCGACGGTGCGGGCTTCGGCCCTGCGGATCAGGTGCTTGAGCTTGGCGAAGAGCTGCTCGATCGGGTTCAGGTCGGGGCTGTAGGGGGGCAGGAACAGAAGATGGGCGCCGGCGGCCCGGACGGCGCGTCGCGCGGCTTGCCCTTTGTGGCTGCCGAGATTGTCGAGGACGACGACGTCACCCGGAGCGAGCGTCGGAACGAGCACCTTCTCGACATAGAGGGTGAACAGCTCGCCGTTGATCGGGCCGTCGATGATCCAGGGAGCATCGATGCGATCGGCGCGAAGCGCGGCGATGAAGGTGAGCGTCTTCCAGTGGCCGTGCGGCACGCGGGCCGCAAGGCGCTGGCCGCGCGGTCCCCAGCCTCGCAGGGGCGCCATATTGGTCTTGACCCATGTCTCGTCGATGAAGACGAGCCGCCTTGCATCGATGCGGCCCTGATGGGCCTTCCAGCGCGCCCGCCTGCGGGCGATGTCAGGCCGCGTCTGCTCGGCCGGCAGCACGGTTTTTTTTGAAGCTCAGTCCTTCGGCGTGCAGGAAGACCCAGACGGCGCGGCGGTCGCTCTTAATGCCGCGTTCGGCCAGTTCCATCACCAAGCCGCGGGTCGTAAACGGTCCGGACCGGCAGCGCTCGCGCAGCCACTCGGCCAGCTCTCCGCGGAGCTTGGGTTTCTTGTGGCCGCCGACTTGGTCGGGCGCCAGCGAGCCCGTCTCGCGCTTGCGCTTCATCCACTTCGAGATGCAGGACGGGCTGATCCTGAGCGCCGCCGCCACCGCCCGCGTCGTCGCGCCCGCCTCGTAGCGGGCCACAGCCCGTTCGCGCAAATCCTCAGAGTAGGGTCGTGTCATCCAATGCTGGCCTCCCCCAGCACGGATCTTGAATCACACCCCGACCTCAAACGGAATCCGATTCCGCTAAACCGAAGCGCGCTCTAGGGCCGGGCCCGCGCCAAGGCGAGGGCAAGCCAGCCGATCAGGACGCAGGCGAGCATCAGGGCCACCAGGGAAGCGGGCCACAGAAGCACGGTGTGGCCGATGATCACGGCGCCGAGCGCCCCGAGGCCGAGCTGGGTCGCCCCAAGGATGCCGGCAGCCGTTCCGGCGAGGTCCGGACGAACCGACAGGGCCATGGCCGTGCCGCCCGGGATCGTCATGCCGTTCCCGACCGCATTCAGGCACAGGGGCAGGAACAGGGTCGCCGGGGTCCACGGCATGAGGGCCATGAAGGCGATCTCGCCCGTCACCGAGATCACCGACAAGGCCGTTCCGATCACGACGAGCCGCTCGCTGCCGAGCCGCCGGCCGAACCTCCCGGAAAGGAAATTGCCGACCATGTAGCCGGCGGCGTTGGCCACGAAATAGACGCCGTAGATGTGCGGCTCCTGCCCCATCACCTCGACGACCACATAGGGCGCGCCAGCCACAAAAACGAAGAACGACGCCGTGGTGAAGGACAGGGCAAGGCTATAGCCCAGGAACCGGCGATCCCTCATGAGGATCGGGAAGCCGTCGAAGAGGCGCGGGCTCGCCCCTTCGATGCGCCCGCGCCGAGCCGTCTCGGACAGGAGCGAGAAGGTCGCGAGCGCCACGGGCAGGCTCAAGGCAAGGGTGGCGAGGAAGATGGAACGCCAGCCGAAGCGGGCGTCGAGGAAGCCGCCGACGAGCGGAGCGACCATGGGCGAGACGACCATGGCCATGGTGACATAGCCGATCAGGCTCGCGGCCTCGTCCCGCGAGGCCGTGTCGCGCACGATGGCGCGGGCGAGCGCAAAGCAGGTCCCGCCGCCCATCGCCTGGACGACGCGCGCGAAGAGAAGAGCCTCGATGCTGTTCGCGAGCGCGCCCATGAGCGAGCCGCCGATGGAGAGCCCGATGGCGGCGAGCACGCAGGGCCTGCGGCCGATGCGGTCCGAGATGGGGCCGACCACGAGCTGCGTTGCGGCGACGGCGAGGAGGTAGAGGGTGAGGGTGAGCTGGACCGTCGCGTAGTCGGTCTGAAGCGAGCGCGCGAGACCGGGCGTCGCCGGCGCCAGGACGTTGAGCGCGAAGGGCTGCAGCGTCGAGATGGCGACCAGGATGGCGAGCGGCGGGCGGGCGTTGAGGTTCGAGGCCGTCATGCCGCTTGCTGATGGCCGAGGCGCGGCGCGGCGGCAAGCGCCTGCTGCCGCAGGCGGACCTGCTCGCGGTGGATGGTGTAGACGCCGCTCGCCCCGATGAGGGCGATGCCCGCGGCCGCCCAAAGGTCCGGAAGCTCCCCGAACACGAGCACCCCGAAGATGATCGCCAGGGGGATCACGCAATAGCGGAACGGCGACACCACCGACACGTCCGTGCCGCGGAAGGCGACGACGATGGCGATGTTGCCGAGGGAGACGAACACCGCCGCGCCCACGAGGTAGACCAGTTCCGGCCCGCCGAGCGGCCCCCAGCTCTCCCGGACGCCGGCGACCGCGCCGGCAAGGCCGACGGCGCCCGTGGTCGCGAGAGCCACGACCGGGGAGGGGACCTGGACCCCGATCGCGCGTGTGACGAGGTCCCGGGCAGCCACCAAGACCGCCGCGGCGACGGCGAGGAGGGCGTAGGCGTTGAGCCCGAGGGGGCTCGGCTTCACGATGAGCAGCACGCCCAGGAAGCCGACGGCGATCGCCGTCCAGCGCCGCCAGCCGACCCGCTCGAGGCCCATCGCCACCGCCATCAGCGTCATGAGGATCGGCGTCGACTGCAGGATGGCGGTGATGTCGGCGATCGGCAGATGCGCGAGCGAGGTGATGAACAGGAAGGCGACGGCGGCTTCAAGCGCCGCCCGCAACAGCACCATCGGCTGCGCAAGACAGGCGAGCGCGCGAAGATGTCCGAAGGCCGCCACGAACGCCAGCGCGATGAGCACGGCGAAGGCGCCGCGCACCGCCATGATCTGGCCGGTCGGATAGGTGACGGAGGCGAGCTTCATCAGGGTGTCGTTGCTGATGAAGCAGCAGGAAGCCGCCAGCATCGCCAGGATGCCGCGCTTGTTGGAGGAAGGTGGCATGCGGGTCCAGTCTCGCCCGATCGTGTAGTTCCGTTTCGTCGCCGGGTGAAGGCGCGGCAGCGCCGGGCAGGTGTTCACCGGATGCATCCATCGGAGCGGCGGTGTTTATGGATTCTTAAGCATGAGGTCCCAGAGTGAGGTTGAGTCACCTCATCGAGCGGACATGCGACCACTCCAGGCATGGGCGACGTTTCGCCGCCGCACCGACCGGACGGAAGGTCCGGCCGATCCCGCTTCGGTTCCGCCGCGTGATCCGTCCGCAGAAGGCGCCAACGCTCGGATCGATCCCGAGATCGTGGATTTCCTCGAAGCCGACGTCCTCAGGGCGATCGCATCCGTCACCGGGGCCATCGCGGCGGCGAGCGGCGAGGTCGGGGCGACGCGGGACGTCATCGGCCATATCCAGGCCCACATGGCCGAGCTCGCCGCGGCAGGTCGCGGCGCGGCCGCCGAGACGGTCGGGCTTGCGGCCTCCACCGAAGAACTGGCCGCCGCCTCGAGCGACATCACGGGCGCCATGGACATCGCCACGCGGCGCGTTCTCGACGCGGTCGCCACCGCCAAGGCGGCCAATGCGCTCATCGCCGACCTCGCCAAGGCGACGGAGGAGATCGTCGGCATCGTCGACACGATTTCCGCCGTGGCGCGGCAGACGAACCTTCTTGCCCTCAATGCCACGATCGAAGCGGCGCGGGCCGGCGTTGCCGGGCGCGGCTTCGCCGTGGTGGCCGGCGAGGTCAAGGCGTTGTCGGTGGAGACCGGCAGCGCGGCGAACGACATCCGGGCCCGCATCGCCAATCTCCAGGAGCGCGCCGCCGCCTCCATCGCCGCGGTGGAGGAGGTGGTGGCCGGCGTCGAGGGCGTGCAGCCCGTCTTCGACACCGTGCGCACGGCCGTCGACGAGCAGAACGCGTCCCTGGCCGAACTCGCGAAACGCGCCACGCAAGCCTCGACCTATGTGGAGAAGGTCAGCGCCAAGGCGCAGGAGGTGGATGCGGCCGCGGTGGACGCGGGCGGCCGCGTCGCCGGCGCCCGGCAGGCGGCAGCGAAGGCGGAAGAGGCTGCCAATCTCCTCGGGCAGCGCTTCGTCACCGTCATCCGGCAGACCGAAATCGGCGACCGGCGGCGCTTCGACCGTCTTCCGGTCGAGGTCGGCGCCAGGGTGCGGGCCGGCGGGCGGACCGTCTCGACGCGCAGCATCGACATCAGCCGCGGGGGTGTGCTGCTCGCCAAGGCGGACGGCCTGACGCTCGGGCCGGGCGCGGCCATCGACCTTGACCTTGCCGGCGTCGGCGCCCTCAAGGCCAAGGTGGTCGCCGTCAGCCCTTTGGGGATCCACTGCGCCTTCGCCCATCTCGACGCCGACGCGGAGGCGCGCGTCGTCGCCTTCGTCGGCGCCGTCGAGGACGAGTACCGGCCCCTGATCGAGGTGGCGAAGGCTGCCGCGCGCGAGATCGAGACCGTGTTCGCACGCGCCGTGGCGGAGGGTCGTCTCTCGGTCGAGCAGCTCTTCGACGCCGACTACCGCCCGCTCCCGGACACCAACCCGCAGCAATACGAGACCGCGGCCACCAGGGTCCTCGAAGACCTCCTGCCGGTCATCCAAGAGCCGCTGCTCCTCTCCGACAACCGGATGGTCTTCTGCCTCGCCATCGACCGCAACGGCTACATCCCGGTCCACAACCGCAAATACTCGCTGCCCCAGCGGCGCGACGATCCGGTCTGGAACGCCGCCAACTGCCGCAACAAGCGCATCTTCGACGACCGGGCGGGGCTCGCGGCGGCCCGCTCCACGCGGCCCTTCCTCATGCAATCCTATCTGCGCGACATGGGCGGCGGGGTCATGGTGATGATGCGCGAGGTGGACGCGCCGATCCGCGTCTTCGGCCGCCATTGGGGCGGCTTCAGAACGGCCTACCGGCTGTAGGGCCAGGCCCTTCTCCCTCCGGCGCCGTCCACCTTCCGGGATCCCGGGCCGAAGGCGGGCCGGGAACCGGGAGGGGCCTCACCCCCCTGTCACGCTCATGTGGCGGCTGACGGCCGGACGATTGCGGCGCCGGTCGATGACGAAGTCGTGGCCCCTGGGCTTGCGGCTGATCGCCTCCTCGATCGCCTGCTCCAGGCGCTCATTGCCTTCCGAAAGGCGCAAGGGCGTGCGCAGATCCGCCGCATCCTCCTGACCGAGGCACATGAAGAGTTGACCCGTGCAGGTGAGGCGCACGCGGTTGCAGCTTTCGCAGAAATTGTGCGTCAGCGGCGTGATGAAGCCGAGCTTGCCGCCCGTCTCCATGACACGCACATAGCGCGCCGGCCCCCCCGTGCGTTCATCGAGATCCTCGAGCGTGTAGCGCTCCTGCAGGCGGGCCCGCACGGCCGACAGGGGCAGGAACTGATCGGCCCGGTGCGTCTCGATTTCGCCGAGCGGCATGACCTCGATCAGCGTCAGGTCCATGCCGCGCCCGTGCGCCCACGTCATCAGCGTCTCGATCTCGTCTTCGTTCGTGCCTTTCAGGGCCACGGCGTTGATCTTGACCCGCAGGCCGGCGCCTTGCGCCGCGTCGATGCCCTTCAAGACCTTGGCGAGATCGCCCCAGCGGGTGATCTTGCGGAACTTCTCCGGATCGAGCGTATCGAGGGAGACATTGACGCGCCTCACCCCGTGGCGGACGAGGTCTTCCGCATAGCGGGCGAGCTGCGAGCCGTTGGTCGTGACCGTCAGCTCGTCGAGGGCGCCCGAACGCAGATGGCGCGACAGGCTCTCGAACAAGGTCATGATGTCGCGCCTGACCAGGGGCTCGCCGCCGGTGATGCGCAGCTTGCGCACGCCGCGCTCGATGAACACCGTGCAGACGCGGTCGAGCTCCTCCAGCGTCAGGAGGTCCCGCTTCGGCAGGAAGGTCATGTCTTCCGCCATGCAGTAGACGCAGCGGAAGTCGCACCGGTCGGTGACGGAGACGCGCAAGTAAGTGATGGCCCGGTGGAAGGGATCCACGAGCGGCAGCCGGGCGCGGGGGGCCTCGGCGGTTCTGTCCGACATGACGAGGTGGCTTTCCTGACAGGGGCCGTTTCACGCTATTTAGACCCGAATGCGCCGCCGTCCAAGGCGCTCCTCCAGCGGAGCCAAGGCACCCCCATGACCACGAAGCACTGGCCGGTTGAAATCCGCCTGGCGAAGGACAAGCGCAGCCTCAAGGTCGCGTTCGACGACGGGGCCGCCTTCGACCTGCCGGCGGAGTATCTGCGCATCACCAGCCCCTCGGCGGAGGTGCAGGGCCACAGCCCGTCGGAACGGAAGACCGTGGCCGGCAAGCGGAACGTCATGATCATCGGCGTCGAGCCGGTCGGGAACTACGCGGTGAGGCTCTCCTTCGACGATCTGCATTCCACCGGCCTCTATGGGTGGGACTATCTGTACGACCTGGGCGCCCAATACGAGACGAAATGGGCCGACTACTTGGCCGATCTCGAGGCCAAGGGCCTCTCGCGCGATCCCCCGGCGCGGCGATAGCGCCGCCCCACCTCTCCCCGGTGGGGAGAGGTCGGCGAGCGTCAGCGAGCCGGGTGAGGGGCGGCTCTTCATCCTGACAAGGTCCACACCTCACCCGCCCTCCGCTTCGCTCCGGTCGACCTCTCCTTCCAGGGAGAGGTGACGCACGGCGCCGCCCCACCTCTCCCCGGTGGGGAGAGGTCGGCGAGCGTCAGCGAGCCGGGTGAGGGGCGGCGCCCTTGCCGGAGAAGGCGCGCACTTCACCCCCCGCTTCGCTCCGACCCTCCCCCTTCCCGGGGAGGGGGCGCTGTCCTCACCTGTCCGTTGCGGCCGCCTTCTCGATCACCGGGCGCCAGCTGGGCTCGACCGGAAGATCGAAGGTCTGTGCCAGCGCCCGCTCGATCCCGTCGGCGTCGAGGACCCGGCGCTCGCTGCGCCCATCCGGGGTGCGGATGGTCAGGCGGTTCTTCGCGAGCGTGTAGCGGGCCTCCGGCGTCGTCCGCGCCACGATGAGGTCATGGCGGAAATGCGAGGAGGGGTGAGTGGAGGTGAACCAGTTCGGCAGCTCGTAATCGACGTCGAGCTGCGCTTGAGGCGAGAGCTCATAGAGGGCCCGCCACCTGTCGTCGATCCGGGCCTGCACGAGGAGGGCGGAGCCGAAGGGGATGAGGCGGAAGGTCTCGTAGCGGGTGGCTTGCGGCTCGGTTGTGCCGAGGCGCAGCGGCGCCGTCGGGACGCAACTGCCGAACCCCACATCGGCCAGCCAGGGCACGCCGTCCACCGTGACGCGCAGGACCATGTGGCTCGGCGGCGTCGCCGGCGCGCCCGGCGGCTGGAGCCAGCGCACGCGCCCGATCAGCCCCTCGACGGTAAAGCCCATCGCCGTCAGCGCCCGCTTGAACAGGCCGTTGTGCTCGTAGCAATAGCCGCCGCGGCGGGCATGGATGAGCTTCGCGTCCACGGCGGCCGGGGAGATGTCGACGCCCCGGCCGAGGAGAACGTCGATGGCCTCGAACACGATCGCCGAGGCGTGCAGGGCGATGAGCGCCCGCAGGGTGTCGAGGGTCGGCGTCCTCGGCCCGTCGTAGCCGATCCGGGCGCAATAGGCGTCAAGGTCGACCGGCGGGCGCGCCGGCGCGCTTTCCAGTGCGCCTAGGATGTCCGCCACCGCGCGCGGCGCGTGGGTCTTAAGGAGGCGCACCTCGGGATTCTGCCGGGCGAAGGCGCGGCCGACGCGCTCGCTCGTGGCTCCGGCGAGGCCGCCGCCGAAGGCGATGAGATCGAAGGCGCGGGCGTCGAAGCGGTCCGGAGCATGCTCGGCGTCGGTCGAGCCCTCGGCATCGAGGCCGAGGTCGCGCAGATCCTGCAGAATGGTCTCGAGCACCTCGGGGCTGCGTCCGAGCACGAGAACGCGGGCGGGCCGCGCGGCGCGGGGGAGCGCGGTCATGCCGCCGCTCCCTCGTAGGGACGGGCCTCGCGGGCCTCGCGCAGCGCCAGTGCCCACCAGGCGAGACGGGAGAGAAGGGTCGCCATGGCCCGCGTCGCGCCTTGGCCGTCGAGCGGCGTGCCGTCGGCGCCGAACTGTTGGTGGGCGTTGGCGAAGCTGACCGTGTCCCGCAGGCCCACCGCATGCAGCTCGGCGAAGACAAGGCGCAGCTGCTCGACGGCGCGCAAGCCGCCGGAGATGCCGCCATAGGACACGAAGCCGACGGGCTTCGCCTGCCACTCGTGGTACGCCGAATCGATGAGCGCCTTCAGGGGCGCGGGAAAGGAGTGGTTGTATTCGGGTGTCACGACGACGAAGGCGTCGGCTTGGCCGATCCGGCGCCTCAGCGTCTCGCCGTCCCGGGCGAGGTCGAGGGCAGCCGGGTCGATGGTGTGAAGCGAGAACTCGGGCCGGCTCTCGATCTGGGCGGCCGCCCAGCGGGCGACCGTGTCGCAGAAGCGTCCCTCGCGGGCGCTGCCGTAGATGAGGGCGAGCTTGATGGGGGGTGCCATGTGGCGCGTTCTCCCTTGCGGTTCCGAAGCGCGCCAGGGCATAAGACCTCAACCATGGTTGAGGTCAAGCGGGGAAGGATGATGGGCCGGGTCTCTCCCGAAACCCTCGGCAAGGAGTTGACGGTCGGGGAGGTGGCAGCCCGCAGCGGCGTCCCGGTCTCGACCATTCATTTCTATGAAGCCAAGGGGCTGATCACGAGCTGGCGCAATCGCGGCAACCAGCGCCGCTATCCCCGGGAGGTGCTTCGACGCGTCGCCGTGATCAAGGTGGCGCAAAGAGCCGGCGTGCCCCTCGCCAGAATCAAGGAGGCGTTGAGCGCACTCCCAAATGGACGCACGCCCACCGCGGAGGATTGGGCCGAGCTTTCGGCCCGCTGGCGGGAGGAGCTCGACGCGCGCATCCGCCGCCTGACGCGGCTGCGCGATGATCTCGATGGCTGTATCGGCTGCGGCTGTCTGTCGACGAGGCACTGTCCGCTGCGCAACCCCGGTGATGAGCTCGCCGAGGAGGGCCCGGGGCCGCGGTTGCTCGATCCGGCGTAGGAGGGCGGACGCGGCGCCTCACCTCTCCCCGGTGGGGAGAGGTCGGCGAGCGAAGCGAGCCGGGTGAGGGGCGGCTCTTCATCCTGACAAGGTCCACACCTCACCCGCCCTCCGCTTCGCTCCGGTCGACCTCTCCTTCCAGGGAGGTGGGCGGCGGCGCCGCCGTGCGTCACCTCTCCCCGGTGGGGAGAGGTCGGCGAGCATCAGCGAGCCGGGTGAGGGGCGGCACCATATCCGGACATGGCCCACACTCACCCGCCGCTGCGCGGCGACCTCGCCTTTCGGGAGAGGTGGGCGTGAGGAGAGGTGGACGGCGGCTGGCGCCCTTCCTAACCTCTCCCGGGTTGGGACGAGGTCGGCGCGCGTCCACGCGCCGGTGAGGGCATGGATCGGTTCAAGGCTCGCGCGCGGGAGCTCCGGAAACAGGACACGAGCGCGGAAGCACGGCTGTGGCAGGCCCTACGCAACCGCCGTGTGGGAGGCCGGAAGTTCCGTCGGCAGGAAGCGATCGAGGGCTACGTCGTCGACTTCTTCTGTCCCGCGGCGAAGCTCGTCATCGAGGTTGACGGCGCGACGCACTCGACCGAGCAGGAGCTGGCCCGGGATGCTTACCGCACCCGGGCGCGCGAGCGCTGCGGGCTGCATGTGATCCGGTTCACGAACCACGAGATCCATACGAACCTCGACGGCGTGCTGGAAACGATCCTGGCAGAACTCGAACACCGCGTTCATCTCTGAGCGCCCCCATCTCTCCTCGGCGGGCGTGAGCGCGCCAAGTGAGGGTCTGCTCCTCATTCGGAGACCGCCCACACCTCACCCGCCCTCCGCTTCGCTCCGGTCGACCTCTCCTTCCAGGAGAGGTGGACGGCGGTGCCGCCGCGCCTCACCTCTCCCCGGTGGGGAGAGGTCGGCGAGCGTCAGCGAGCCGGGTGAGGGGCGGCGCTTCATCCTGAGAGGGCGCGCACCTCACCCGCGCCTTCGGCGCGACCTCTCCTTCCAGGAGAGGTGGGCGGAGGCGGCGCGCTCAGCGCAGGACGGTGACGCGGGTGCCGACTTTGACGCGGTTGTAGAGGTCGATCACGTCCTCGTTGGTCATGCGGATGCAGCCCGACGACACGGCTTGGCCGATGGTCTCCGGCTCGTTGGAGCCGTGGATGCGGTAGAGGCTGCCGCCCAGATACAGGGCACGGGCGCCGAGCGGGTTGTCCGGCCCGCCCGACATGTAGCGCGGCAGGTCGGGGCGCCGGCGCAGCATCTGGGCCGGCGGACGCCAGTCGGGCCATTCGCGCTTCATGGTGACGGCCTTCGTGCCGGCCCATTCGAAGCCGGGCCGCCCGACGCCGACGGCGTATCGGATCGCCCGGCCGTCAGGGAGGATGTAGTAGAGGCGCCGCTCCCGGGTCGAGATCACGATGGTGCCGGGGGCGTAGTGGCCCGGGTTGGAGACGATGTCCCGGCCGATCGGCGTCGCCTGGGGCCGGAACTCCGGCTCGCTCAAGCCGATCGGCTGCCGCGTCAGCGGATCGATTTCGTAGGCTGCGGAGGCAGGGAGAGAGAAGGCGGCGCAGGCGATGCCGGCCAGGACGAGGGTCAATCGGCGCATTCTTGCCTCAATTCGGTCACGAGTGGGGAACCTTGGCACTGGCGTGGGACAACGCCCGTCAGGCATTTTCGATCCCATCCATGGCGAAGCCGTAAAGGGCGGCCAAGCTCACATGCATGTGAGCGCCTCCGTTTCGCCATTATGTGACTGGCCGACCACAGGGGACGGCAAGCGGCGCTGCGAACCGCAAGAAGCTGGTCGGGAAGCAAACGGGACTTTCTCGACGGCACGACAGGTTCCTTGACGCGCCGCGAGGAGGAACCTAGTTAGGGGCCACCGGGCGCGTAGCTCAGCGGGAGAGCATTCGCTTCACACGCGAAGGGTCACAGGTTCAATCCCTGTCGCGCCCACCATCGGCCCTTTACGGAAGAGTCAGGCCGCGGTCTCGGCAAGAAGGTTCTGGACCGCGCCGAACAGCTCGTCGAAATGATCGATGATCAGGTCGGGACCGAAGTCCTGCACAGGCCTGTCCGGATAGCCGAAGCTCACGGCCACGACCGGAATTCCCGCCGCTTTGGCGGCCGCCACATCGGAATAGGAATCGCCGACCATGACGGCGCGGCACGCATCGCCGCCGGCCCGCTCGATGGTCATGGTGAGATGGCGCGGGTCGGGCTTGAAATAGGGGAAGGTGTCGCGCCCGCAGATGGCCGCGAATCGATCGGCGATGCCCAGCGCCTGCAGCAGATTGACGGAGTGGGCCTCGAATTTGTTGGTGCAGACCGCCAGATCGAAGCCCTCCGCCCGAAGGCGGTCGAGCGCGCCGATCACGCCCGGATAAAGGCGGGTCGCCACACAGAGGTTGTCGCCATAATGAGCGAGGAAGCGGCGATAGAGCTCCTCGATCAGGCCGGGTGCCGCCTCGCGTCCGGCCGCCTCGAAGCCGCGCTCGAGAAGACCGCGTCCGCCGGCGCTGATCATGTCGCGGGCCTGATCGATGGGCAGGGGAGGAATGCCCTCCGCCCCAAGCACGAGGTTGAGCGTCGCCACGAGATCCTGGGCGGTGTCGGCAAGGGTGCCGTCGAGGTCGAAGACGGCGATCGGGGCGGGACTCATCGGAACTCGCTAATGGCTTGGCCGCCGCCGATCAAGCCGGCGCCGGTGGTAAGGTTCGCTCTGATTCGGGACGCTCAGTGCGGAGCCTAGGATGCGCTTGTTAAGGAGTCCTCTACCCTGCCTTGTCCTCGTGGCGAGTGCCCTTGCCGGCCCGGCGCTGGCGGCCTCGTTCGAATTCGCGCCGGCGCCGCAGGCCGATCTCAACCGCATCTACCGCCTCGATCGCGTCACCGGCGAGGTCATCTCCTGCCAGTACGGCCTCCAGGAGGGCACGATCGGCGTGACCCTGTGCTTTGGCGCCGGCGAGGGAGCCGGGCCGCAGCCCCCTTCCGAATACGGCCTGGTCGCCTCCCGCCACCTGCGCGAGGCGGGGATCTTCCGGGTCAATTACCGCACCGGCGAGGTCAGCGTCTGCTACGTGCTGGAGGAGCGGGTGGTGTGCACGCCGCAGACGACGCCGCCTCCCGGCGGCACGGCGCCAGGGTCGGCGGTCGCCGCGCCGTCCGGCAGCCGAACCACCCCCGGGGCGGCCACGACGCGGCCCCAATAGGCGGCGAAGCGCCGCTTTCGCCGGGCGCGGACAGTGGTTAAGAGGGCGGGTCCTTCGTCTGGAGACAAGAACCCGTCCATGACCGTGATCCGACAGTTCCGGGCCGGCCGGCCCTCTCGCACCCGCGCCGCGGGCCGCGCCGTCGTCAGGGGGCCGCGGTGAGCGCGGAGGCGCTCAAGCGTGCCGCCGGCGAGCGCGCCGCGGCGCTCGTCGAGGACGGCATGCGGCTCGGCCTCGGCAGCGGCTCGACCGCCGCCGCCTTCGTCGCGGCCCTGGGCCAGCGCGTGCGGGGCGGCCTTCGGGTCGTGGGCGTCCCGACCTCCGAGCGCACGCGGGTGCAGGCCGAACGCGAAGGCATCCCGCTGACGACCCTCGACGAATGCCCCGAACTCGATCTTGCCGTGGATGGCGCCGACGAGATCGACGGCGACCTTCGTCTCATCAAGGGGGGAGGGGGTGCCCTCCTGCGCGAGAAGATCGTGGCGGCGGCGAGCCGGCGCATGATCGTGATCGCGGATGCCTCGAAGCGCGTCGAGCGGCTCGGACGTTTTCCGCTGCCGATCGAGGTGGTGCCCTTCGGCCTTGGCGCGACCCGACGCGCCGTGGCGGCCGCCCTCCAACGGGCGGGCTGTTCGGGCGAGCTGCACCTGCGGCAGGCGGCGGACGCAGTCTTCGAGACCGACGGCGGCCACTACATCCTCGACGCCCATCTCGGGCAGATCGCCGAGCCCGAGCGGCTGGCGGACGCCCTCAAGTCGGTGCCGGGCGTGGTCGAGCACGGTCTTTTCCTCGGGCTCGCCTCCGGCGCGATCATCGCGGGCGAGAGCGGGCTCATGGAAATAGGGCAGGTATGACGCCCGCCTCGTTCAGATCCTTCAGTCCACTGGGGAGACATTTCGAAATGCGTTCGCGCTCCATTCCTATCGCTTGCCTCGTGGCGGCATTGGCGGCCGCGCCGGCGCTCGCGCAGCCGTCAGGCCCGGCTCCGGCGAGCCAAAATGCAACCCAGGCGCCCACCATCTCGCCGAGCCACCTTGCCCTCGCGCAGGAGGTCGCCGTCGTGTCCGGGATCACGCGCTCGCTCGACGTCATCCCGCCGCAGTTCTTCGAGAGCATTCGTCAGCAGGTCGTGGCGCGCCCCGAATTGACGAAGGATCTCAACGAGGTGTTCGCCAGCCTTGATCCAGAAATGGAGCTTCAGAAGAAGCGTGCCGTGGCCGAGATCGGCCGTATCTTCGCCCAGCGCATGACGGAGGCCGAGCTCAAGGACGTGCTGGCCTTCTTCAAATCGCCCTCCGGGAGGAAGTATGTGGAAGCGCAGCCGCTTGTGCTCGACGACATGGTCAAGGCGATGCAGAACTGGTCGCAGGAGCTCGCCGAATACGTGATGGTGCGGGTGCGCGCTGAAATGGGAAAGCGCGGCCATGTCATGCAGTGAGACGGCGAGGAGGTGAGGCGAGGGGCCCCGCGCGGCCTCAATCCTCGCTGCCGCGGAACCGGCTCAGGCCGCGCAGGGCGAACGGCGCGATGAGCGCGATCAAGGCGAGGAGGAGCAATCCGGCCGCGATCGGGCTCTGGATCAGGATGAGCGGATCGCCGAGGCTGATGGAGAGCGCGCGCCGGAGCTGCGCCTCCGCGAGCGGGCCGAGGATGAGGCCCACGATCACCGGCGCGATCGGGTAGTCGTAGCGCCGCATCAGGAAGCCCAGCGCCCCGAAGGCGAGCAGCATGACGAGCTCCACCGGGGAGGGATTGGCCGCGATCGTGCCCATGGCCGCAAACACCAGGATGCCGGCATAGAGCCAGGGCTGCGGGATGGCGAGAAGCCTCACCCACAGCCCGACCAGAGGCAGGTTCAGCACCACGAGCATGACATTCGCGACGAAGAGGCTCGCGATCAGCCCCCAGACGAGATCGGGTCGCTCCGCGAACAGCAAGGGGCCCGGGTTCAAGCCGTATTGCTGAAAGCCCGCCAGGAGGATGGCGGCCGTGGCGGAGGTCGGCAGGCCGAGGGTCAGGAGCGGCATCAGCGTGCCGGCGGCGGAGGCGTTATTGGCTGCTTCCGGACCTGCCACGCCCTCGATGGCGCCCTTGCCGAATTCCTCGGGGTGCTTCGTCAGGCGCTTCTCGATCGTGTAGGAGAGAAAGGTCGGGATTTCCGCCCCGCCGGCCGGCAAGGCACCGATGGGGAAGCCGAGCGCCGTCCCCCGCAGCCACGGCTTCCACGACCGCCGCCAATCCTCCCGGGTCATCCAGATCGAGCCTCGCACCGGGATGATGTCGTCGCCCCCAAAGCGATGGCGCGAGGCAACGAACATCGCCTCGCCGACCGCGAACAGGCCGACGGCGAGGGTCGTCACTTCGACCCCGTCCAGAAGCTCCGGGACGCCGAAGCTCAGGCGGGCCTGGCCGGTCAGCGTGTCGATGCCGATCAGGCCGAGGACGAGGCCAAGGAAAAGACTGGTCAGGCCGCGCAGCGGCGAGTCCCCGAAGGTGGCCGATACGGTGACGAAGGCGAGGACCATCAAAGCGAAGTAGTCCTCGGGGCCAAACTTGACCGCAAGCTCCACGAGCGACGGCGAGAAGAGAGCGAGCGCGATGGTGGCAATACAGCCGGCCACGAAGGAGCCGATGGCCGCCGTGGCAAGCGCCGGCCCGCCGCGGCCGGCGCGAGCCATCCGATTGCCCTCGAGCGCCGTGATCATCGAGGCGCTCTCGCCCGGCGTGTTGATCAGAATTGCGGTCGTCGAGCCGCCGTACATGCCGCCATAGTAGATACCGGCGAACATGATGAGGGAACCGGTCGGGTCGAGCTTGAAGGTCACCGGCAGGAGGAGGGCGACCGTCATCGCCGGCCCGATCCCGGGGAGGACGCCGACGGCGGTGCCGAGGAAGACCCCAATCAGCGCGTAGAGGAGCTTTGTCGGCTCCAGGGCCACCAGGAATCCTTGGCCGAGGGAAGCGAGGGCGTCCATGCCCTTCAACCTACAAGATGTGCTCGATGGGCCCCTGGGGCAGGGAGAGCGCAAGGAGCTTCGTGAACAACAGGTACATCGCGAGGCCGAGGACAAGCCCGATCCCGAGATCCTGAAGGATGGCGCGACGGCCAAAGGCCCGAGCGGTCGCCGCGAAGAGCACCATCATGGCCACGATGAAGCCGCCACCGACCCAAAGGATGGCGACAACCGCCGCAAGCCCGCCGCCGATCCAGGCGACAGGCCCGTGATCCGCCGCCTCCCGCGGCGCGCTCGCAGCGGAGAGAGAAGCGATGAAGTGCCCGATGGCCAGCGCCGCCAGCCCTGTGGCGATGAGGTAGGGGGTGGCCTTTGGCCCCATGCCATAGACGGACGACAAGGTCAGCCCCGTGGTGTCCCACACGACGAGCAGGGCGAGGCACGACAGGACGACGCCGACCGTCAGAGGCACAGGATCGAGCGAGCGTCCCCCCAGACGCAGCGGCATGGCTTCCCCTCGTGTTGACCGCAGGCCGCGACGGCCGGGTCTGGCCCGGCTCGTCTCTCCGTCGCTCGCGTCGCTACTTCACCAGTCCCACGGACTTGAGGACGTCGGCAACCCGGGCCTGCTCTTCCTTCAGGAAGGCTGCGAATGGATCGCCCGAGAGATAGGCGTCGTCCCAGCCCTTCTGCTTGAGGATCTCCTGCCAGGCCGGCGATTTCGCCATCTTGTCTATGGTGTCGATCAAGGCCCGGCGCTGCTCGGCGGTGAGACCCGGAGGGGCGACCACGGAGCGCCAGTTGGCGATGTCGAGGTCGATCCCTTGCTCCTTCAGGGTCGGCGCGTCCACATTGGGCAGCCGGTTCGGAGCGGTGACGGCGAGCAGGCGCAGCTTGCCTGCCTTGATCTGGCCCTCGAACTCGCCATAGCCCGAGACACCGGCCGTCACGCGGCCGCCCAGCAAGGCGGCGAGGGCTTCACCACCGCCCGAGAAGGGGATGTAGTTGATCTTGGTCGGGTCGGCGCCCACCGCTTTGGCAAAGAGCGCGGCGGCGATGTGGTCCACCCCGCCGGCAGAGCCGCCGGCCCAGGTCACCTTGGCGGGATCGGCTTTGAGGGCGGCCGCGAGGTCCTTGGCGCTCTTATGGGGTGAATCGGCCGGCACCACGATCGCCAAGTACTCCCCGGTGAGGCGCGCGATCGGGGTCACCTGGTCGAGGGTGACCGGCGACTTGTTGGTGAGGATGGCTCCCACCATGACGAAGCCGTTCACCATGAGTTGGTTGGGATCGCCCTTCGAGGCATTGACCAGTTGCGCCAGGCCCACGGTCCCGCCCGCTCCAGGCACGTTCGTGACCTGCACGCTCTTGGCCGCTCCCGAAGCCACCAGCGCCTGCTGCATGGAGCGGGCGGTCTGGTCCCACCCGCCCCCCGGCGCTGCTGGAGCCATGATCTTCAGCTCGGGCTGGGCGAAGGCAGAGGTCATGAGACCGGCGGCTGCGATCGCCGCGAGCGCTGCAAGGCGAAGCCCCCGACCCAGAATACGCATGGCGTTCTCCCTTCGAGGCGCCTTGAGGCGCCATCCTTGTTGCGACATGGCCGGGACGGTAAAGGCGCATCGCGAACAGGGCAAGCATCCTTGCGAGGCGTCTCGACGTGAAATCCATCCCTTCAGCGGCCGAGGTCCCGCTGCACGCGGCGCGGTTGTGGCGCGCGGCGGCGGCGGTTCTCGCCGCGCTTCCGCTGGCCATGACCATCGCCAATCGCTCGGCGCCGCTCGTCCTTTCCATCGCGGCGGCGCTCGCCCTGCTCGCGCTCGCCATCGAAGGGGAGTGGCAGGAGCTTCGGCGGCGCACCGCCGAGGCCCTCGCGAGCTCGCTCGGCTTCACGCTGATCGCCCTTGCGCTCTATGCCGCGATGAGCGTGCTCTGGAGTCCGCGGCCCGCCGTCTCGCTCCAGGCCTTGGGGGAGTTCGCGCTGCCGTTGGCAGCAACGTTCGTGCTCGCGATCCTTCTGCCGGGGCGCGCGCCGCGCTTCGCCTTTGCGGCACTGGCGGCGGCGCTGGCGCTCGCCGCGCTCCTCATCATGGTTGAACTCGGGACAGGACTTGCGGCGCGCCGGAGCCTTGGTCTGCGCTTCCGGGCTGACGTCTTCAACCGATCCGCGCTGACCTTGCTCATCCTCCTCCCGCCGGTCATCTGGGGCTGTCGGGACAAGCGATGGCTCGCGTCGGGTGCGGCAGCCCTTGCGATGGCCGCTGTCCTGCAATCCTATAGCGAGGCGGCGGCGCTGGGCCTCGCCCTTGGGGGGGCAGCCTTTGCGGTGGCGCTCCTGCGGCCTCGGCTCGCCGTCATCCTCGCAGCCCTCGGGATCACCGCCGCCCTGGCGCTTGCGCCGGTCATGGGCGATGTCCTCGAGCGGGCCATACCGCCGGCGCTCCATGAGCGTCTTGCCGCAGCCCACTCCCAGGCGCGGATCGATATCTGGCGAAGCTTCGGCGCCGTCGTGGAGCGGCAGCCCTGGTTCGGCGCGGGCTTCGGTCCGGGCACCACCTTCCTGGAGACACCGGGCGCAGCCGGCATCGACCCCGCCTATCGGCATTATCTCGTCGCGGGCCACCCCCACAACGCGGCCCTGCAGATCTGGACGGAGCTCGGCGCCGTCGGCGTCATGCTCACGGGGCTTGCCCTGCTTCTGGCGCTCCGTCTCCTGTCGGGGCGAACCGCCGAGGACCTTGCGCCGCGTCTGGCGGTCATGGCATCGGCGGGGGCTGTGTCGCTCGTCGGACATAGTCCCTGGCAAGGATGGTGGCCCGCGGTCATCGGTGCCGCGATCGTCTGGTTCCGCATTGCCGACGCCCAAAGGCGACCCTCGGAGAGGTCCACACCATGAGCGCCTTCGACGTTGATCTGTTCGTGATCGGAGGTGGCTCAGGGGGCGTTCGGGCCGCCCGGATCGCCGCCGGCTACGGGGCGCGTGTGATGCTCGCCGAAGAGTATCGGATGGGCGGCACCTGCGTGATCCGCGGCTGCGTCCCGAAGAAGCTCCTCGTCTATGCCAGCCGCTTTTCAGGCGAGTTCGAGGAAGCGGCGGGCTTCGGCTGGAACGTGCCGACGCCGAGCTTCGATTGGGCCACGCTCATCCGCAACAAGGATGCCGAGATCGCGAGGCTCGAGGGAGTGTACCGCAAGAGCCTCGTTGCTGCCGGCGTCGAGATTGTCGACAGCCGGGCCGTGATCGAGGACGCCCATACCGTCCGCATCGTCGAGACGGGCTCCCGCGTGCGTGCGCGCATTATCCTGGTGGCGGTCGGCGCGCACCCCACCCTCGAACCCAGGATCCCCGGCGGCGAGCTTGGCATCACCTCGAACGAGGTCTTCCATCTCGAACGCCTGCCCGAGCGGATCCTGGTGGTCGGGGGCGGCTATATCGCTGTTGAGTTCGCCGGCGTCTTCGCCGGCCTCGGCAGCCGCGTGACGCTGCTCCACCGGGGCGACAAGCTCCTGCGCGGCTTCGACGAGGACATCCGCGACGCCTTGGGCGAAGCCTATGGCCGACGGGGGATCGATCTGCGGCTGCGCCGCACGGTGGAGCGGCTCGATCGCCACGGCGGCGCCATTCGGGCGACCCTGTCCGATGGTTCGGTTCTCGAGGTCGATGAGGTGCTCGTCGCCACGGGGCGTCGCCCGAACACGGCAGGGCTCGGCCTTGAGGCCGCCGGCATCGAGGTCGACCGGGCGGGCGCCATTCCCGTCGACGGCTATTCGCAAACCATCACGCCCTCGATCTACGCCGTGGGCGACGTGACGAACCGCGCCAACCTCACGCCGGTCGCCATTCGGGAAGGGCACGCCTTCGCCGATACCGTGTTCGGGAACAAGCCGGCCATGGTGGATCACTCCCTCATTCCGACCGCCGTGTTCTCGACCCCTGAGATCGGCGTCATTGGTCTGAGCGAGGCCGCCGCTCGGCTGCGCGGACCGGTGACAATCTACAAGACGAGCTTTCGCCCGATGAAGGCGACGCTGTCCGGCCACGATGACCGGGTGCTGATGAAGCTCGTCGTCGATGGCGAAACGGACAAGGTCCTGGGTGTGCACATCCTCGGCGAGGGAGCGGGAGAGATCATCCAGGCCGTCGGCATCGCCGTCACGATGGGCGCGACGAAGGCCGACTTCGACCGCACCATCGCCGTGCATCCGACCGCGGCGGAGGAACTCGTCACCATGCGCACGCCCTTCGTCGTCAAGCATCCGCAGGCGGTGGGATGACGCGATCGTTCTTCCCGGGCGGCGCGAAGGGCCGAGCCAGAACTTCGGTTCGCTCCCGTTCCGCGACGGGTGAAACGGTCGAATGATCCTGCTGAGCCACGTGTTTCGAGGTCCCGGGTTCTCGCTTTGCCAGCCCCGGAATGACAGGGAGGACCGCCATGCCCCTTATCAGCTATCTGACCACCGTCCGCTTCGGCTTCGGCGTCCTCAAGGAGTTGCCCGACGACCTGTCGGCGCTCGGCATCAAGCGGCCGCTCATCGTCACCGACAAGGGAATTGTCGCAGCGGGCCTCCTCGATCGCCTCTTCGCGGCGCTGCCGGGCGATAACCGCCGCTTGGTGTTCGACGACGTGCCGACGAACCCCACGGAAGAGGCGGCGTTGGCCGCCCTCGATCTTTATCGGGGTGAGGCGTGCGACGGGCTCGTTGCGCTCGGCGGCGGCTCGGCCATCGATCTCGCCAAGGCAGTGGCGCTCCTGGCGACGCATCCTGAGCCTCTGTCCCAGTATGCCATGATCGAGGGCGGGGTAGCACGCATCAGGGCTGAGGTGGCGCCGCTGATCGCCATTCCCACCACCTCCGGCACGGGCAGCGAGGTTGGACGCGGCTCGGTGATGAACCTCAAGGACGGGCGGAAGCTCGGCATCATCAGTCCGCACCTCATCCCCAAGCGCGCCATATGCGATCCCGAGCTGACCCTGGGCCTGCCGCCCCTCCTCACGGCGGCGACCGGGATGGACGCGCTCTCCCACTGCATCGAGAGCTTCCTTACGCCCACCTACAACCCGCCGGCCGAAGGCATCGCGCTCGACGGGGCCCGCCGCATCGTGCGCCACCTGGAGCGGGCGGTGCAGAATGGCGCCGATCGCGAGGCGCGGCAGGAGCTGATGGCCGGAGCCATGGAGGGCGGCATGACCTTCCAGAAGGGACTCGGCGCTGTTCACGGCCTTTCCCATGCGCTTGGCTCGCTCAAGGAGCCGCGGCTTCACCACGGGATGCTGAACGCGGTGCTGCTGCCGCCGGTCCTGCGCTTCAACGCCGGCCATGTGGGCGACAAATATGAGCGCCTCGCCCTCGCCATGGGCTTGTCGCCGGACACCGATCTTGCCGCCTTCATCGAGGATCTGAACGCCCGCATCGGTCTGCCGAAGTCGCTGAAGGACATGGGCGTGCCGGCCTCGGCCATCCCCGAGATGGCTCAGAAGGCGGCTCGCGACCATTGCACAGCCACCAACCCGCGGCCGATCGGCGCGGAGGATTATGCCAGGCTCATGCGGGACAGCATCGGATCAGGCTGAGCCGCAGATCGCCGCTCGCCATCGCGGCGTCACGTCCTGTATAAGCCACGCCTCAATTCCGGCAGAATGGTGCGTTGCAGGACGTGACGCAGGGACAGGCGGGAGAAGGTCATGAACGAGCGGTGGACGCCGGACAGCTGGAGGAAAAAGCCCATCCAGCAGGCTCCAACCTATCCGGACGCGGCGGCGCTGCAGAGCGTGGAGCGCCAGCTCGCCGGCTTTCCGCCGCTTGTCTTTGCAGGCGAGGCGCGCAAGCTCAAACGGGCGTTGGGCAAGGTGGCGGCCGGCGAGTCCTTCCTGCTCCAGGGAGGCGACTGCGCGGAGAGCTTCGCCGAGCATTCGGCTGACAATATTCGCGACTTCTTCCGTGTCTTCCTCCAAATGGCCGTGGTGCTGACTTTCGCCGGCTCCTGTCCGGTGGTGAAGGTCGGCCGCATTGCGGGCCAGTTCGCAAAGCCGCGCTCGGCCCCAACGGAGAAGGCGGGCGGCGTGGAGCTGCCGAGCTACCGCGGCGACATCATCAACGACATCGAGTTCACGGAGGAGGCGCGCACCCCGGATCCGCGACGCCAGCTCATGGCTTACCGGCAATCGGCGGCGACGCTGAATCTCATCCGCGCCTTCGCAACGGGCGGCTACGCCAATCTGGAGAACGCGCATCGCTGGATGCTCGGTTTCGTCAAGGACTCGCCGCAGTCGTCGCGCTATCGGGAACTCGCTGAGCGGATCACCGAAAGCCTCGATTTCATGCGCGCCATCGGGATCGACCCGGAGGTCCATCCCGAAATGCGCATCACCGATTTCTACACGAGCCACGAAGCCCTCCTTCTTGGCTATGAGGAGGCCTTGACCCGGGTCGACTCGACGTCGGGGGATTGGTACGCCTGCTCGGGTCACATGCTCTGGATCGGCGACCGCACCCGCCAGCCGGATCACGCCCATGTGGAATACGCCCGCGGGGTCAAGAACCCGATCGGCCTGAAATGCGGACCCTCACTGAGCCCCGACGGCCTTTTGAGGCTTGTCGACATCCTCAATCCCGACAACGAGCCGGGCCGGCTGACCCTCATCTGCCGCTTCGGCGCGGACAGGGTCTTTGATCATCTGCCGCAGCTCGTGCGCGCCGTGAAGCGGGAGGGGCGCGTGGTGGTGTGGTCCTGCGATCCCATGCACGGCAACACCATCAAGGCGGCGTCCGGCTTCAAGACCCGGCCCTTCGAGCTGATCATGCAGGAGGTGCGCAACTTCTTTGCCGTGCACCAGGCAGAAGGCACCCATGCGGGCGGCCTTCATCTCGAAATGACGGGCAAGAACGTGACGGAATGCACGGGCGGGGCGAGGGCACTCACCGACGCCGACCTTCACGACCGCTATCACACCTATTGCGATCCGCGCCTCAACGCCGAGCAGGCCCTGGAGCTCGCGTTCCTCACGGCTGAGCTCATCAAGCGCGAGCGGCAGGGCCGGGAGCGGCCGCGGGTCGAGGCGGCGGAGTGAGGAGGGTGGGGCGGAAGATCGCAAGGATAGCTGCGCGGCCGTCCTTGCGATCTACGCCGACACGACACGTATAACTCAAGATCCCGGCTTCAGCTCAGATAGCCGAGGAAGAACAGAATGAGGATGATCGGCAGGGGAATGCCGATCAGCCACAACAGGCCGCCTTTCAGCATCGTTAAGCTCCAGCTTCTCGTTGTCGGACAACGAGACTGGCGGATCGAAGTTCCCGCGGGAGCTTCCCTCCCGGGCCGAGGGCCACAGCGCCTGGTCAGTTGCTGCGGCTCCGCATCGTGCGATTGGAAGTTCCGAAGGACAGCCCTGCCGCGATTGCCGGTCCCTGCGGCAAGCGATAAACCGCCCTCATGACCGGCCTCAAACTCATCAAGATCGCGCTTGCCCAGCTCAATCCGATCGTCGGCGATGTGGAGGGCAATGCCGAGAAGGCGCGCTGGGCGAGGGCTGAAGCCGCGCGCCTCGGCGCGCACATCGTCATGTTCTCGGAACTGTTCCTCTCCGCCTATCCGCCGGACGACTTGGTGCTGAAGCCCGCGTTTCAAGACGCCTGCCGCGAGGCGTGCGAGGCGCTCGCGCGCGAGACGGCCGATGGCGGTCCGGCCATGCTCATCGGGCTGCCCTGGGTCGAGGATGGGCTTCTCTACAACGCCTACGCCCTCCTGGCCGAAGGGGCGATCCAGAGCGTGCGCTTCAAGGTCGATCTGCCGAACTACGGCGTCTTCGACGAGAAGCGCGTCTTCGAGCCGGGACCCATGCCGGGGCCTGTCATGTTCAACGGCGTCCGCCTCGGCATCCCGATCTGCGAGGACATCTGGGGGCCGGATCCCGTCGAGTGCATCGCGGAGACCGGCGGTGAGATCCTGCTCGTGCCGAACGGCTCGCCCTTCCGCCGCGGCGTCATGGATGAGCGGCTCAACGAGGCCGTGGCGCGGGTCACCGAGTCGGGCCTACCGCTCATCTATCTCAACCAGGTGGGCGGACAGGACGAACTCGTCTTCGATGGTGCGTCCTTTGTTCTCGCCAGCGACGGGTCGCTCGTGGGTCAGCTCTCGGCCTTCCGCGAAGAAGTCGCGCTCACCGTCTGGGAGAAGGACGAGGAGGGCTGGCGTTGCGTCGAGGCGCCGCTCGTGACCGTCGCGGAAGGCGACGAGGCGGATTACGCGGCCTGCGTGCTCGGCCTTCGCGATTATGTGGAGAAGAACCGCTTCCCTGGTGTCGTGCTCGGCCTGTCCGGCGGCATCGACTCGGCGCTGTGCGCGGCCATGGCGGTGGACGCGCTCGGGAAAGAGCGCGTCCACTGCGTGATGCTGCCCTATCGCTATACCTCGAACGAGTCGCTCTCGGACGCGGCGGAGTGCGCCAAGCGCCTCGGCGTGCGCTACGACATCGTGCCGATCGCAGAGGCGGTCGAGGGCATCGAGGCCGCACTGAAGCCGCTGTTTGCGGGCAGACCCCGCGACATCACGGAGGAGAACATCCAAAGCCGCGCCCGCGGCACCATCCTCATGTCGATCTCCAACAAGTTCGGGCCGATGGTGGTGACGACCGGCAACAAGTCCGAGATGTCGGTGGGCTACGCGACCCTCTATGGCGACATGAACGGGGGCTTCAACCCTATCAAGGACCTCTACAAGTTGGAGGTCTACCGGCTTTCGGCGCTGCGCAACCGCTGGAAGCCTCAGGGCTCGCTCGGGCCGGACGGGGTGGTGATCCCGGAGAACATCCTGTCGAAAGCGCCCTCGGCGGAGCTGCGCGAGAACCAGAAGGACCAGGATTCGCTGCCGCCCTACGACATCCTCGACGGGATCCTCGAATGCCTCATCGAGCATGAGATGCGCGTTTCGGAGATCGTGGCCAGGGGCTACGACCTTGAAACCGTCAAGAAGGTCGAACGGCTTCTCTACCTTGCCGAGTATAAGCGCCGCCAGGCGGCGCCGGGCGTGAAGGTGACGAAGAAGAGCTTCGGCCGCGACCGGCGCTACCCGATCGTCAACCGCTTCCGGGACCAGGGCCGATCGGCCTTCAAGCCGGACGCGGCATTCGCCCGCGGTGGGGGCAAGCCCCGGACCAGCGAGGCCATGGATTTCTGAATACGTTGCATCGGGTCATCCGCTTCGCCATAAGGCGGGGGCATGAATGCCCCAATTGTCCGCTTCGCGCCCTCGCCGACGGGACTTCTCCACATCGGCAATGCGCGCACGGCGCTGCTCAACGCCCTGTTCGCGCGCCGCGAGGGCGGGACCTTCATCCTCAGGCTCGACGACACGGACCTCGAGCGCTCGAAGCCGGAATACGCGGCAGCCATCGAAGAGGATCTGCGCTGGCTGAAGATCCCGCCCGATGTCGTCGTCCGGCAATCGGATCGCTTCGATCGGTACCGCGCCGCGGCAGAGCGCCTCAAAGCGGCGGGCCGGCTGTATGCCTGCTACGAGACGGCGGAGGAGCTGGAATACCGCCGCAAGCGCCAGCTCAGCCGCGGCCTGCCGCCGATCTATGATCGCGCTGCGCTCAGGCTCGCGGCAGACGAGAAGGCGAAGCTCGAGGCGCAGGGGCGGCGGCCCCATTGGCGCTTCCTCCTCGACCACCGCGCCGTCAGCTGGCCCGACCTCGTCAGGGGCGAGGCCCATGTGGACTGCGCCTCCCTTTCCGATCCGGTCCTCGTGCGGGAGGATGGGAGCTATCTCTACACGCTGCCGTCCGTCGTCGACGATATCGAGCTTGGCGTCACCCATGTGATCCGCGGCGAGGACCACGTCACCAACACGGCCGTGCAGATCCAGATCTTCGAGGCGCTCGGCGGCGCCGTGCCGCGCTTCGCCCATCACAACCTGCTCACGACGGCGAGCGGGGAGGGGCTCTCGAAACGGCTGGGACATCTCTCGCTGCGGAGCCTGCGCGAGGCGGGGCTGGAGCCCGAGGCGGTGGCTTCGCTCGCCGTGCTTGTCGGCTCCGCCGAGGCGGTGCGGCCCGTGAAGGACATCAGGGAGCTGGCGCGCCTGATCGATTTCTCGCATATCTCGCGAGCGCCGGCGAAGTTCGACGAGACGGAGCTTCAGCAGCTCAACGCCCGGCTCGTGCATGAGCTGAGCTTTGCGGAGGTGGCGGACCGTCTCGCAGCCCTCGGCGTGCGAGGCGGTGAGGCGTTCTGGCTCGCGGTGCGCACCAATCTTTCGAAAGTCTCCGACGCGGTGGAGTGGTGGTCGGTCGTTGAGGGGCCGATCACGCCCGTCATTCAGGATGAAGCAGTCGTTCGCGCGGCGCGTCAGCATCTGCCCCCGCCCCCTTGGACCGAGGCCACTTGGAAGGCTTGGACGGAGGCCCTCAAACAGGCCACGGGCGCCAAGGGCCGGGCTCTCTTCATGCCCCTGCGCCTCGCGCTCACCGGCAGGGATCACGGGCCGGAACTGGCCCATTTGCTGCCTCTCATCGGTCCAGAGAGGGCAGGCCGCCGGCTGATGGGCGAGGCGGCGTAGCGACCCTCGCCGCCGTCCCGTTACGTCCTGGATCAGGGACAGCTGTTCAGGCTCCTGGGATACGGTGCTGCTTCGCAGCAAGTTATTGCGCTTCGGTTCCAGCCTGCGTCCCCCTGTCGCCAGAAGGAGAGCCCGCGCGCCGACCCGATGCACAAGGCGTCAGGGCGCTCATGCCGATGCGACCGGGTAAGGCTGCATCGCTACGGCCGAGATGATCCGGTGCAGCTCGGCCAGTCCGTCGGTCAGCGCGGCTGGTCCCGGCTGAAGGATGAGCGGCGATTTGATTTCGAAGAGATGCCCGCTGCGGACGGCGGGCACATCGGAAAACCCGGCACGCGCCGCGACCTTGGCAGGAACGAAGCGCCTGCCGCACCAGGACCCAATGATGATCTCGGGCGCCGCCGCGATCACCTCCTCCGCTGTCACGAGCCTGCCTTGGGCGCTCGGGGAGACGGCGCGGTGCGCAAACACGTCCATGCCGCCTGCGATGCCAATGAGCTCGGACACCCATTGGATGCCGCAGATCATCGGCTCGTCCCATTCCTCGAAATAGACGCGTGGGCGGCGGGGCAACGCTGCGCTGGCGGCGCGCACGCGTTCGACACTCTCGGCAAGGCTCGCCGCAAGGGCCTCCGCCTTCTCTGGCGCGCCGACCATGGCTCCGAGCATCGCGATCATCGCGTAGATGCCCGCAAGATCGCGATGGTTGAAGACGTGGACGGCAAGGCCGGCCCTGATCAGGTCGCGCACGATCTCCGCTTGCAGGTCCGAGAAGGCCAGGACGAGGTCGGGCTTGAGCGCCAGGATCTTGGGCAAATCGGCGCTGATGAAGGCAGAGACCCGCGGCTTCTCGCGCCGCACCTCCGGTGGCCGAACGGCGTAGCCGGACACGCCGACGATGCGCTCCTGCTCGCCCAAGAGATAGAGAGTCTCGACCGTCTCCTCGGTCAGGCAGACGATGCGGGTGGGGCCGCGCGTCATCGCGCGCTGCGCCGCAGCAACGTGCTCCGCCTCACAGCCCCTCCGCGACCTCTGATAGACACTCCTCACCGCCATAGAGAAAGGCGAGCAGGCATGAAAGTGGGGAACGCATGACCATCGGAGCAGTGACCACGGTCCGGGGCTATATCACCCAGGACAAGTACCTCATTGGGCGGCGCCTGTCCGAGCTTGAGCGTTATCTCGGCTTCCATGCCGGACGCCTGGCGCTCGGCGCCACCTTCATCAGGCTCGATCGGCTGCCGCAGGCGGGCGAGTTCGAGCTTGCCGCCTATTCCATGACCGCGTCGCATCGCTACGCGACGCCGCCGGGGCTCGACGCCTCCAAGCTCAAGTCGCTCGCTGTGTCGCGGTGGAGCCTGACCGGTCCGGATCGTCTCGTGAAGGTCATCCCAGGGATCGCGCACGACCCCAACATGGACTCGGACGAGCAGTATCCGCCGGGCTCCGGCGTGCCGCAATGGAAGCTCACCGCCTCTATCCCCGGCACTGTGGTCGCTGAGGTGAAGACTTCGGCTGACAAATACCGGCCGGCGCTTTAGAGCACGCTCTGTTTAGACGGAAGCATAGCCGGCGTTTGTCAGGTAGTTGGCGCATTCCGTGGGTGGGAAGAGCTCGAGAAGGTCGCCCAGCTTTCGCCAGGTGGCCTCGACGGTGCGGGCTTCGGCCCTGCGGATCAGGTGCTTGAGCTTGGCGAAGAGCTGCTCGATCGGGTTCAGGTCGGGGCTGTAGGGGGGCAGGAACAGAAGATGGGCGCCGGCGGCCCGGACGGCGCGTCGCGCGGCTTGCCCTTTGTGGCTGCCGAGATTGTCGAGGACGACGACGTCACCCGGAGCGAGCGTCGGAACGAGCACCTTCTCGACATAGAGGGTGAACAGCTCGCCGTTGATCGGGCCGTCGATGATCCAGGGAGCATCGATGCGATCGGCGCGAAGCGCGGCGATGAAGGTGAGCGTCTTCCAGTGGCCGTGCGGCACGCGGGCCGCAAGGCGCTGGCCGCGCGGTCCCCAGCCTCGCAGGGGCGCCATATTGGTCTTGACCCATGTCTCGTCGATGAAGACGAGCCGCCTTGCATCGATGCGGCCCTGATGGGCCTTCCAGCGCGCCCGCCTGCGGGCGATGTCAGGCCGCGTCTGCTCGGCCGGCAGCACGGTTTTTTTTGAAGCTCAGTCCTTCGGCGTGCAGGAAGACCCAGACGGCGCGGCGGTCGCTCTTAATGCCGCGTTCGGCCAGTTCCATCACCAAGCCGCGGGTCGTAAACGGTCCGGACCGGCAGCGCTCGCGCAGCCACTCGGCCAGCTCTCCGCGGAGCTTGGGTTTCTTGTGGCCGCCGACTTGGTCGGGCGCCAGCGAGCCCGTCTCGCGCTTGCGCTTCATCCACTTCGAGATGCAGGACGGGCTGATCCTGAGCGCCGCCGCCACCGCCCGCGTCGTCGCGCCCGCCTCGTAGCGGGCCACAGCCCGTTCGCGCAAATCCTCAGAGTAGGGTCGTGTCATCCAATGCTGGCCTCCCCCAGCACGGATCTTGAATCACACCCCGACCTCAAACGGAATCCGATTCCGCTAAACCGAAGCGCGCTCTAGGGCGCGCCAAACCCGATGGCACCCCGGAGTGGCAAATATGCCGCTCAAGGAATGGTCAAGAGGCGGCCGCTTTCTCGCGGTTGCGCTCGTGCAGCGCCGCGATCTCGGGGGTCAGGGCTTCGCCACAGGCTTGGCTGAAATCCGCGGCCTCGAACAGGGGGCGGATCTCGATCTCGCTCGGGCCCAGCATGGGGTTGGGGCAGCGCTTCACCCATTCCACGGCTTCATCCATGTCCTTGACCTGCCAGATCCAGAAGCCGGCCACGAGCTCTCGCGTGGCGGGGAAGGGACCGTCGATCACGGTGCGGCTCGGCCCGTCGAAGGCGACGCGCTTGCCCTTGGAGGAGGGGTGCAGACCATCGCCGGCCAGCAGGATTCCGGCGTCGATAAGATCGCTGTTGTACCTGCCCATGGCCTCCAGAAGCTCGCTCGTCGGCATCCTTCCCGCCTCGCTCTCCGGGGTTGCCTTCACCAGAACCATGACGCGCATCACTTTTTCTCCCTCGCGGTTCAAGGCTCGGATCAGCCTTGTCGATGTTAAGACGAACAGACCCGTCTCACGCCGACACCATGGCTGAGGAATTTCGAGTGCCGTTCAGGAGAGGCGAGGGGCCGCATGGCCTTCAGCTCCCAACATTCCGGCCGTAGCGCAGCAAAGGCCGAGATCCGGAGGCGCAGCGCCTGGCGCCTTTAGGGAGCGCTCCTTGGGTCGACGTCAATCCACCCGAACCCATCCCTGCGGCAGGAGCCGTTCCTGAGGCCTGAAACGTGCCTTGTAGTGCATCTTCGGGGAGCCTTCGACCCAGTAGCCGAGATACAGGTAGGGCAAGCCCGCTGCGCGCGCGCGCGCAATGTGATCGAGGATCATGTAGGTGCCGAGGCTGCGGTCCGTCTCCTCGGGATCGTAGAAGGAATAGACCATCGACAGCCCGTCGCTGAGGACGTCCGTCAGGCACACGGCCAGCGCCTCGCCCTGGCCGCGCCCATCGATGGCCGTGTCGAGGCTCCGCCGCCGGTACTCGACGATGCGCGTCTCCACATGGCTGTCCTCGACCATCATGGCGTAGTCGAGCACGGTCATGTCGACCATGCCCCCGTCGGCATGACGGGATTCAAGATAGCGGCGGAACAGCGCGTATTGCTCGGAAGAGGGCCGGTTCGGCGCGGCGAGTGCGACGATGTCGCGGTTGCGCCTGAGCACCCGCTTGAGATTGGCAGAAGGTTCGAACTCCCGCACGAGCACGCGCACCGAAACGCAGGCCCTGCAGTTCTCGCAGGCGGGCCGGTAGGCGATCGTCTGCGAGCGGCGGAAGCCGCCCTGGGTCAGGATCTCGTTCATGTCGCGGGCCCGTTTGCCCACGATATGCGTGAAGACCTTCCGCTCTTCCTTGCCCGGCAGGTAGGGGCACGGAGAAGGAGCGGTGAGATAGAACTGCGGCGTCTGGCGCAGATGGCTCGTCACGCCGAGGCTCTCGTCTGGTTGGTCCCGCTGCATCGGATGGTCAGGGTAGCATCGGGCCCGCCATGCTCAAGATGGATTTGAGGCCAGGCGAGCGGTTCACGGCCCTCGAACGAGGGCGAGGCCGACGAGGAGGTCATGGCCAAGGCGCCGGTCGCTTCGGCCAAGACCGACGGCCACATCGATCAACCACAGGATGAAAGTGCTCGCCGCTACATAGAAGAGGAGGGCGTGGGCTCCGGCGGTGACGAGGTCGACGGGTCGGCCCGAGACGAGGTTGACGACCCGCAGCCCCATCACGCGCATGCCGATCGTCGACTGCTTCGATCCGCCGACCGTGATCGCGCTGTAGAGGATGCCGGCGAAAGGCAGGATCGCGAACAACACCCAGCCGAGGCCGAAAGTGACGAGGCCGAGGATGGCGATCACCACCCACAGCAGGGCGGCGAACAGGGCGATCATCAGAAGGTCGATCAGATAAGCAAAGAGCCGCCGCCCGAGTACACCCTCCGTCTGGCGAGCGAGGTCGGGATCATGCCGTTCCGGCGGCGCGCCCGGGTAAGGGGGCGGGCTCACGCGGTAGTGCTCGTTCGCCATGGTCGGCTCCTCAAAACGGGGGCTCGGACAGCCCACGTGGGCTCATGCGCTGGGGAGCGTGGCCGTCGCGTGCCAGCGCCTCGATGATGTCCAGGGTGTGATCGGCTCCCCTTGTCTCGACGGTGAGATCGATCGTGACCCCTTTGGCCGGAACGTCAAGGAACAGCCGGCCGTGCGACACCTCCAGGATATTGGCGCCGAGCTCTCCAAGCCGGCTTGCGATCGTGCCGAGGAAGCCCGGGCGGTCGCTCGCGGTGATCCGAAACGAGACGATGCGGTCGGCCCGTTCAAGCTCCCGCACCATCACGGATGCGAGGAGGCGCGCGTCGATGTTGCCGCCGCACAGAACGAGCCCGACGCGCCTTCCTCGGAAGGTATCGGGTTCCCGCAGCATCGCGGCAAGGCCCGCGGCGCCGGCTCCCTCCGCCATGCTGTGCTGCAGAGTGGCGTAGACGCTGACCGCCTGTTCGATGAAGACCTCCTCGACGAGGATGAGGCGCGAGACGAGGTCGCGCACGACCGGCAATGTCAGTCGTCCGACTTTCTTGACCGCAATTCCCTCGGCAAGGGTCGGCCCGCCGATCGGCCTCGTCTCGCCGGTCAGCGCGTTGTGGAAGGAGGGGTAGAGGGCGGCCTCGACCCCGATCACCTCGACCGCGGGGGCGAGGGCCTTCGCCGCGATGGCGATGCCGGAGATGAGGCCGCCTCCGCCCACCGGGACCACGAGCTGGTCGAGCTCTGGAACGTCCGTCAACATCTCCAGGGCGACCGTGCCCTGGCCGGCCATCACGGCCGGGTCGTCATAGGGATGGACGAAAACGAGGCCCTCCACCTCCGCCAAGGCCTCGGCGCGCTCCGCCGCCTCGGCGAGGGTCTCTCCGTCGAGGATCACGCGGGCGCCATAGCCGCGCGTGCTCTCCACTTTCACGAGCGGCGTGGAGACCGGCATGACGATGGTGGCGGGGATGCCGAAGCGCCGTGCGTGGTAGGCCACCGCCTGGGCATGGTTGCCGGCCGACATGGCGATGACGCCGCGCCGGCGCTCCTCATCGCTGAGGCCGAGCAGCTTGTTGACGGCGCCCCGCTCCTTGAAGGCGCCCGTGGGGTGCATGTTCTCGTACTTGACGAACACGGTCGCGCCGGTGAGCTCGGACAGGCGCGGGGCGGGCACGAAGGGCGTCCGCAGGACATGGTCGGCGATCACCGCCGCGGCCCGCCGCACATCGTCCAGGCTGATGGCATGACCGGCAGGGCCGGTTGCCGTGGTTGCATCGGGCGTCGCTGTAGTCATATCTGTCGCGGGGTTGGCTCCTGCGAACCGAAGAAGCCTCCAGGTCGGAAGATTAGCACCGCCGCGAGCACCGAATAGAGAGCGACGTCGCGGGCCTCGATCGGCATCGTGGCGGACCAAAGGGTCTCGAACAAGCCGATGGCAAGCCCGCCGAGGAAAGCCCCGGCCACGGACCCGACGCCGCCGAGGACCGCCGCTACCAGCGCCTTCAGCCCGAGCTGAAAGCCGCCCGCAAAGCCGAGCCCGCCATATTGCACGACGACGAGAGCGCCCGCGAGCCCGGCGACGGCGCCACTCAGCGCCAGGGTCTTGAACAAGAGAGACCGTGGATTCACGCCGAAGAGAGCAGCGGCCGCAGGGTCGTCGGCCGAGGCGCGCCAATGACGGCCGAACCGCGAGCCCCGCATCAGCGCGACGAGCCCGCCCCCGACGCACAGTCCAACGCTGGTAGTCAGGAGCGAAACCGGCGTCAGACCGACCACAAAGTCGCCTGCTCGCACGAACGGCCAAGCCTCGGACCAGAGCGGTGGGAACCACACCGTTGCCGTGCCCTGCACGACGCGCAGATACTCCATCAGGGCGAGGGAGAGGCCGACCGTCGCGATGAGGCTCGCCTGGCCGCTTCTCCCGGCGACCTGCGCGATGGCGAAATAGCCGCCGACCAGCCCGTGCATGGCGGCCGCCGCCGCTGCGCAAACCGTTCCGATCAGGAGCGCGGCCGAGGGCTCGGTGAGACCCAGAGCGCTCACAAGGCCAACGCCGACCGCCGTTGCAGCGGCGCCTATGGCCGCAAGCTCTCCGAAAGCGAGATTGAAACGCCCCACAAGCCCGAAGACGAGGGCATAGGCGGCAGCGAGCAGTCCATAGATGGCCGTCCGCGGCAGGCCTCCCAGGAACTGCTGCAGCCCATAGGCCAGGGGCCGCGGGATCTCGACGAGCCCCGCGGCGCGATCGCCCGGGCCGGGGTCGCTCGCCACCCCCTCCGGCGTGTCGATGTAAAAACGCTTGAGGAGGTACAAGGTCGCTCCCGCCACGGGTCCCGCCTCGGTGCTCAGGCCGATGAGATCGGCCTTGTTGGGCGAAAGGCCCTCGGCCGCGAAGCGGCAGATGACATAGCGGTCGATCGGCGCGGCGCCCTCACGCTCGACGCGATATTCCATGCGGATGCTGCGGGCCTCGAGCCAGGGCGCCGTGCGCGTCACGACGATTCGGTTGCCCGGCTCGTTCAAGGCCGGGAGGGCGAGGCGGCAAAGGCGGGCCTGCTCGGCGTCCACCGACACGCCGCAGGATGAAAGCGCGAGGGCGAGCATGCCAAGCGCGCCGAGGCGGCAGATCATTGCACAAATGGCCCAAACCTTGCTGGCGCTGCCATCCGACTTCGGGTTGCAACCATGCAACCGGATGGTTCACTCCGGCAATGCGCAGCGGACATCATCTGATGAGCGATCCTCCTCTTATTCGCGTCCTCTCCGCCGAAGAAGCAAAGCAGCGGGTGGATGCCCTCGCGGAGGTGTTGATGGACTGCGTCGAAGGTGGCGCATCCGTCAGCTTCATGGCGCCGCTTTCTGCCGAGCGGGCGCGCGCCTTCTGGCAGGGCGTCGCCGCCGGTGTCGCAGCGGGCGACCGCATCCTTCTCGTCGCCGAGGAGCCGGGCAGCGGCGAGCTCCTCGGCACTGTGCAGGTGGTCTTCGCGCAGCCCGAGAACCAGCCCCACCGGGCCGACATTGCCAAGATGTTGGTGCACCGGCGGGCGCGAAGGCGAGGGGTGGGGGCCGCCCTCATGCGGGAGGCGGAGGCAGCCGCGCGGCGCGCGGGCAAGACGGTCCTCGTCCTCGACACGGTGACGGGCGGCGACGCCGAGCGTCTTTATACGCGTCTCGGCTGGAAGCGCTGCGGTGTGATCCCGAACTACGCCCTCTGGCCCAAGGGCGGCTTCTGCGACACGACGGTCTTCTACAAAGAGGTATCGGACGCCTGACAGAACCTCAGTCCTTCAGCCGTTCGGCCGCTCTCGGAGCGAAATAGGTCAGGATGCCGTCGGCGCCGGCGCGCTTGAAGGCGAGAAGGCTCTCCATCATCGCCTTGTCGCCGTCGAGCCAGCCATTGGCCGCGGCCGCCTGGATCATCGCGTATTCGCCCGAGACCTGATAGGCGAAGGTCGGCACGCCGAAGGCGTCCTTCACCCGGCGAACCACGTCGAGATAGGGGAGGCCGGGCTTCACCATGATCATATCGGCTCCCTCGTCGAGATCGAGCGCCACCTCCCGCAGGGCCTCCTCTCCATTGCCGGGGTCCATCTGATAGGTGCGCTTGTCGCCGGTGAGCGTCGCGCTCGTGCCGATGGCATCCCGGAACGGGCCGTAGAAGGCGGAGGCGTATTTGGCGGCGTAGGACATGATCTGCACGTCCCCGTAGCCCGCCCGGTCGAGAGCGGCGCGGATCGCGCCGATCCGGCCATCCATCATGTCGGACGGGGCGATGACGTCCGCTCCGGCCTCGGCCTGGACGAGGCTCTGCTCCACGAGCACGGCGACGGTCTCGTCGTTGAGGATCACTCCGTTCTCGAGGAGCCCATCATGGCCGTGGCTGGTGTAGGGGTCGAGGGCGACGTCGGTGATCACCCCGATCTCGGGAACCGCTGCCTTGATCGCGCGCACGGCGCGGCAGACAAGGTTCTTGCCGTTGACCGCCTCCGAGCCGACGGGGTCGCGCAAGCTCGAATCGATATTGGGAAAGACGGCGATGGCCGGGATGCGCAGCTTCGCCGCCCGCTCGGCCTCCCGGACCGCCTCATCGACGGTGAGGCGCTCGACGCCCGGCATCGAAGCAACAGGCTCGCGCCGTCCCGCTCCCTCGATGAGGAACATGGGCCAGATCAGATCGTCGGCCGTAAGCTGCGTCTCGCGCACGAGGCGCCGCGCCCAGTCGCTCTTGCGGTTGCGCCGCGGCCGGTGGGTGAGCGCAAGCGCGGGCGCGTCGAGCCGCTGCGGCTGCGCAGGTTTGGGCCGTGAGAAGGGGGTCAAGTTCGAGGACATGGCGGCTCCGCGGCAGCCCGGGGACATGGCGGCTGGGTTAGCACATTAGAACGGATCCAAAAACTGCCTCAAAGTCCGGCTTTGGGCAGCGCTCGTGCTGGCGAGGCCGCGTGCTTGAGACCATGGTGCGGAAACGGGGCCACTCCTTCTTGGGCAAGAGCATCTTCAAGCCCTTGGCCTCGATGATGTCATCGTGATCTGCGGAAGCAGGCGGTTGCGAGCCGTCGGTTGACGCTCTCGGCGTCAAGCGTCTAAGCCGGCAGTCCAAAGGAGGAGGGAATGGCGGATCCGGCGGAGATCCTGTGCGTGCGGGAAGGGGTGGCGGGGGTCGTGACCCTCAACCGGACGCAGGCGCTCAACGCGATCACGCACGGCATGGTGCGCGAGATGCGCCGGGCTCTCGACGCCTGGGCGGCGGATCCGGCCGTGACCCGCGTGGTCGTCACCGCGGCCGGCGAGCGCGCCTTCTCGGCCGGAGGCGACATCCGCCATCTCTACGAGCTCGGCAAGGCTGGCCGCCGTGAGGAAGCCCTTGCCTTCTGGCGGGAGGAGTACGCGCTGAACACGCTCATCAAGCGCTACCCCAAGCCCTATGTGGCGCTGATCGACGGGATCGTCATGGGCGGCGGCGTCGGGGTCTCCTTGCACGGCTCCTATCGGGTCGCCGGCGACCGCTACCAATTCGCCATGCCCGAGGTCGGGATCGGCTTCTTCCCGGATGTCGGCGCGACCTATGCGCTGCCGCGCCTGCCCGGGGAAACGGGGACCTGGATCGCGCTCACCGGCGAGCGGGTGCGCGCGGCAGACGCGCTTGCCCTCGGCCTTGCCACCCATGTGGCGGGCTCCGCGGCCTTGACGGAGATTCGCGACGCCCTGATCGGGGGAGAGCCGGTGGACGAGACGCTCGCGCGGCTCGCGGGCCTGCAGCCTCCGGCGCCGATCGAGGCCGACCGGCCGATCATCGATGCCTGCTTCCGGGCGGACAGCGTCCAGGCGATCCTCGCTGGACTCGATGCGGCGGCTGAGGGCGGCTCGGCCTTCGCCCGGAGGGCGGCGGACACGATGCGCACCAAGTCGCCGACGAGCCTCATGATCGCCCTCGAGCAGATGCGACGGGGGCGCTCCCTGTCCTTCGAGGACGCCATGCGGACGGAGTTCCGTATCGTCTCGCGCATCATCGAAGGCCACGATTTCTACGAGGGCGTGCGCGCCACCATCATCGACAAGGACGGTACGCCTCGCTGGGAACCGTCGCGCCTCGAGGATGTGTCGCCGGCGGACATCGCCCGTTACTTCGAGCCGCTCCGCGCCGGCGAGCTTGAGCTCACATGATGGTGTCGTTCCGGCGCGACCAGCCCCTGCAAGACATCGGCGACGACGTCATCCGGCCCCGCGCCGAGGAGCCAGGAGCGGTTCGCGCCGCGCGCTGGGAGCGCGTCCTCATCTGGTATATGCGCGTGCTGGCGCTCCTCTGGATAGCGAAGGGATTGAGCGCCTGGGCCTTAATCCTGGGAGCTGGCTATCCGGTTCCGCCCTTCGAGGCGCGCAGCATGGGCCACCAGGCGACGGTGATCTATTTCGCCGTCATCGACCCGATCGCCTCGGTGGGGTTGTGGCTCGCGAGCGTCTGGGGCGGGGTCATGTGGCTGCTCGCCGTGATGAGCCACCTGATCCTGTCCTTCTTCTTTCCCGCAGTCGTCCCGAGCAACGTGGTGTCCACGGCCTTCTTCGTGGCGGCGATGGTGGGCTACCTTGCCGTGTCCTGGCTTGCTGCTTTCGACGAGTCATGACCCAGTGCTCGAGGGCGCCTGCCGCGGAGCGGTTTGCGTAAATAGAAGGTGATTTTACAATTGATTCAGATCCAGAGGTAAAAACGGCTTTCATCTTATTCTTTAAACGCGTTTTCACACCCGTAACCTAGATTGGGCCTCACAAGCGAGCCGGGACAACTGGCCGCATTTCGTAACAGTGAGGCATGTTATGCAAAATGCAGCGAGGGCTGTGTCCCAGCCCGTTCGGGATGAAGAACCGTCGGTGAAGCCGCATTACCTCGAGGCGCTTCACCTCATCGAGCGGCTCCATCGGCGGCTTCTGGACGTCATCAAGGACGAGTTCGAGCGGCGTGGCCGGGACGACGTCAACAGCGTTCAGGCGCTCCTCCTCTACAACATCGGCGACAAGGAGCTGACCGCGAGCGAGCTGCGCACCCGAGGGTACTATCTCGGGTCCAACGTCTCCTACAACGTCAAGAAGCTCGTCGAGATGGGCTATCTCCACCACGCCCGGTCCCGGATCGACAGGCGCTCGGTCCGTATCAGCCTGACGGACAAGGGGCGCGAGGTCCACGAAATCGTCAAGGGCCTCTACGACAAGCATAGCCGCACCATTGAGCCGATCGGCGGCATCCCGAGCGAGGACTTCCAGCGCCTGAACCTCGCCCTGACGCGCCTGGAGCGTTTTTGGACCGACCAGATCCGTTATCGCCTCTGAGGGATCTTCTGATTGGGTGCTGCATGGTCCTCCCGCCCTCCTTGTGGCGGCGGACATGCAGTTCAGTCGTCAGCACCCGGATTTCTGCCAAGCGGCACCGCGTTGGGGGCGCCAGAGGAGGCGCCGCTGCGCGGCTGGTGTGCTGGCCTCGCGCTGCCCGCGCTCTAGAGCACGCTCTGTTTAGACGGAAGCATAGCCGGCGTTTGTCAGGTAGTTGGCGCATTCCGTGGGTGGGAAGAGCTCGAGAAGGTCGCCCAGCTTTCGCCAGGTGGCCTCGACGGTGCGGGCTTCGGCCCTGCGGATCAGGTGCTTGAGCTTGGCGAAGAGCTGCTCGATCGGGTTCAGGTCGGGGCTGTAGGGGGGCAGGAACAGAAGATGGGCGCCGGCGGCCCGGACGGCGCGTCGCGCGGCTTGCCCTTTGTGGCTGCCGAGATTGTCGAGGACGACGACGTCACCCGGAGCGAGCGTCGGAACGAGCACCTTCTCGACATAGAGGGTGAACAGCTCGCCGTTGATCGGGCCGTCGATGATCCAGGGAGCATCGATGCGATCGGCGCGAAGCGCGGCGATGAAGGTGAGCGTCTTCCAGTGGCCGTGCGGCACGCGGGCCGCAAGGCGCTGGCCGCGCGGTCCCCAGCCTCGCAGGGGCGCCATATTGGTCTTGACCCATGTCTCGTCGATGAAGACGAGCCGCCTTGCATCGATGCGGCCCTGATGGGCCTTCCAGCGCGCCCGCCTGCGGGCGATGTCAGGCCGCGTCTGCTCGGCCGGCAGCACGGTTTTTTTTGAAGCTCAGTCCTTCGGCGTGCAGGAAGACCCAGACGGCGCGGCGGTCGCTCTTAATGCCGCGTTCGGCCAGTTCCATCACCAAGCCGCGGGTCGTAAACGGTCCGGACCGGCAGCGCTCGCGCAGCCACTCGGCCAGCTCTCCGCGGAGCTTGGGTTTCTTGTGGCCGCCGACTTGGTCGGGCGCCAGCGAGCCCGTCTCGCGCTTGCGCTTCATCCACTTCGAGATGCAGGACGGGCTGATCCTGAGCGCCGCCGCCACCGCCCGCGTCGTCGCGCCCGCCTCGTAGCGGGCCACAGCCCGTTCGCGCAAATCCTCAGAGTAGGGTCGTGTCATCCAATGCTGGCCTCCCCCAGCACAGATCTTGAATCACACCCCGACCTCAAACGGAATCCAATTCCGCTAAACCGAAGCGCGCTCTAGGAGAATCAATCGACCTGCGCCATCATCACTCCGGGCTCGCAGCGCACATAGGTCTGCGTTCCCCGCTCGCTTGACCAGGTGAGCTTCGTTCCTTGCACCTTCAGGCGAACCTTAGAGGTCCATCGCTCCCGTCCGTTGAGACAGGCGGCGGCGATGGTCCACTCGCTCGAGCCGTGCTTCTTCTTCGTAAAGCGGCAGAAGGTGTCTCCAGCCCGAGCTCCCTCCGTGTCTATGACCGTCGGGAGCAGCCCCTTCTTGTTGCGCGCGGAGCAGGCAGACTGGTCTGCGCCCCACACGCCGACATAGGTCGCCTGGATGGCAGGCGGGGGCGCGACGGCAACGAGCGGCCCGGCACTGGAGCCCATGGCGGCGAGCTGCACGGTCGGCCTGATGTCCAGCGGCTTGGCGATCGCAGCAGCGGGAGCCATGGGCTCCGGTGCCGGGGCGAGGGGAGGCGTCACCGAAGGCGCGGCCTCCGGCGCTGGATCGCTGTGCGGACGGACGGAGGGGGAATCCTGCAGCATCTTCGCCGTCTCTGATGAGAGGAGGGCAGACTTCAGGAGCGGACGGGTCCGGTCGGGCTCAGCCGGGCGCCCGAGAGAGGCCTGTGTCAGGACCTGTTCCGGAGCCGAACCGACGGATGAGTGATCGCGCGGGCCGGCGCCGAGAACGATCGCGAAGCAGGCGACGAACGCTCCCGCGGCCGCAATCGCCCTGGGCTGCGAACCGCCGATTCGAAGCGCCCGCCGGCCGGCCAGGGCAAGGCCGGCGCGCCCCATCAGGGTTCTCGCCCTTGCTGAGGATGCGCCATCCAAGCGCTTGGACAGGGGGAGCTCTGCGGGCTGATGCCGTAGGGCCCTGATGGCGCGCTTGCGCCAGGCCGGTCCGACGCCCCCGAGGAGTGCATGAGCCTTCTTGTATTCCCGCTTCAGAAGCCTTTTCTCGGCGGCCGTGAGAGCACCCGCTCCGGCAGCCGCAGGCTCGGCGCGTCTTGCACGGCGAGCGTCCGTGCCCCGCCGGTCCTTGACGCTGAAGTCCACTTCCATGCCCGATTCCCCAGAGAGAAAAATTCCTCACTGCAATCAATTACTTGCCAAATGCAGGATCAGGATCCGACACAGCCTTGGCGGCGATTGCGGGCGCATTATGGCGCAGCAATCCCCCGTCATGCCATCCCAAGCCCATTCCCAACCCGAGACATCCTGCGGAACACCGATCTCCGGCACGGGTTAACGGGATGGGGCGCTTGCGAGGAGACGTTCCATGAGGCGTCAGTTTCTTCTCGGGAGCATGACTGTGGCAATGACCGCTGCGCTCGTGCCTTCGGATCCGGCACAGGCGGCATCTCGGGCGGCCGTGGCGCGAGCAGGCGACACTCCGGCCGCCTATGCTCAGTACCGCCGCTCGCACCGGGCGTATCCCCGAGTCGTTCGCTCCTATCGGCGAGACCGCACGGGTGCAGCCATTGCAGGCGCAGCGCTCGGCATCATAGGGGGCATAGCGGCAACGGCAGCCCAGCGCTCCTATTACGAGCCCTATTATTATCCGTCGTACGGCTACTATCCCGCCTACGGCTACCCTGCTTACGGTTATTATGGCGGATATGCGCCGGCCTATTACGGGTCTTACCCCGTGTACGGTGGATATTATTCCGACAACTGGAACAATCCTACCTACTACTATGGATGGTAAGCCCGGTGCTCAAGGATGAAGCGCTGAATCCAGCAGTCTGGCGACATGGAGGGCATGGCGCCGGACACCGTCCTTGATCTGATGGCGGCAGCTCGTGCCATCGGCAATGACGAAGTCGTCGGGCCGAGTGGCACGGAGGGCCGGGAACAGCGACAGTTCCCCCATCGCGAAGGACACATCGATGGTCTTCGGGTCGTACCCGAAGGCGCCTGCCATGCCGCAACAGCTCGACTCGATGAGCCGTACCTCGAGCCCCGGCACGGCTTGCAAGACCCGTTCGACGGCGCCCATCGCCCCGAACGCCTTCTGGTGGCAATGGCCGTGGAGATGCGCCCTGCGCCCGCTCTGGTCGCGAAGGGGGAGGGCGATCCGGCCGGCCGACAGATCGGCCGACAGCACTTCTTCAAACAGGAAGGCGCCATTTGCGAGTGGCTCGGCCTCCTCCCTCGGGAGCAGCTTGCGAAGCTCGTCCCGGAAGGTGAAGAGGCAGGACGGCTCCAGGCCGACGACGCGCACGCCCCGCGTCAGATAGGGGGTGAGCGCCGCCGCCGTGCGCCGCATTTCCGCCCGCGCTTCCTCGACCAATCCGGCCGACAGGAAGGTGCGCCCGCAGCACAGGGGGCGCTTGCGCTCCGGCATGGCCCAATGGAGGCGATACCCGGCCGTCGCAAGGACGCGCTCGGCGGCTGCAAGGTTCTCTGGTTCGAAGTAGCGGTTGAAGGTGTCGCCAAAGAGAACGAGGTCCAAACCGTCGCCCTTGACGGCGGCAGGAGCGGTCGAGGGGCCGGGCTCACGCCAAGGCTCTCGCCACTCCGGCATGCTGCGGCGCGTGCTGAAGCCAAGCGCCCGCCCCAAGACGACCTTCAAAGGCGCCAGGCGGTCATAAAGATTGACGAGGGAGCGCGCTCGAGCAGCAAGAGGAGCGTAACGGGGCAGATAGGCGATGAGCCGCTCCTTCAGCGGCAGGCCGTGGCGCTCATGATAGTGATGCAGAAACTCGATCTTCATCATCGCCATGTCGACACCCGTCGGGCATTCGCGGCGGCAGCCCTTGCATGAGACGCATAAAGCCAGCGTCTCCTTCATCTCCCGCGAGGTGAAAGCCTCCGGCCCGAGTTGGCCCGAGATGGCGAGGCGCAGCGAGTTGGCGCGCCCGCGCGTCACATGCTGTTCATCGCGCGTGGCACGATAGGAGGGACACATGACGGCGCCGCTGATGCGGCGGCAGGCGCCGTTGTTGTTGCACATCTCGACCGCAGCGCCGAACCCTCCCCATTCCGACCAGTCGAGCGCTGTTCTCGCCGGCTCCTTCACCACGTAGTCGGGCGGGAAGCGCATGAGCGAGCGGTCGTCCATCCGATAGGGTCGGACGATCTTGCCGGGGTTGAGGCCATTCCCCGGGTCGAAGGCGTCCTTCACCTCCTCGAAGGCGCGCACGAGCCGAGGTCCGAACATCCGCTCATGGAATTCGGACCGGGAGATGCCGTCCCCGTGCTCGCCGGAATGGGAGCCCTTGAACTCCTGGACGAGATCGCAGGCGGCCTCTGCGATCTCGCGCATCGCTCTGACGCCGGCCTCCGTCTTCACGTTGAGAATCGGCCGCACATGGAGGCAGCCGACGGAGGCGTGGGCGTACCAGGTGCCACGCGTTCCATAGCGGGAGAAAAGATCGGTGATCGCTGCCGTGTAGGCGTCGAGGTGCTCCAAGGGAACCGCACAATCCTCGATGAAGGACACCGGTTTCCCGTCCCCCTTCATGGACATCATGATGTTGAGGCAGGCCTCGCGCACCTCCCACACCGACCTTTGTCGCCCGGCATCGGTGACCTCGACCACCGCGTCGGCGAAGCCGTGGTCGGCCATGCATTGGTCGAGGCGCTTGAGGTCGGCAAGGAGCGCCTCCTTGTCGTCGCCCGCAAACTCGACGAGCAGCAGACAGTCCGGAGCGCCTCTCGTGATCTGGGACAAGGTCTGGCGGAAGAGCGGGATGTCGGCCCCGAGCGAGAGCACGTTGTGATCCACGAGTTCCACCGCCACGGGCCCAAGCGCCACGAGGTGCCTGGTCGTCCGCATGGCGTCGCCGAAGCTCGGGAAATGGCACACGCCCATGACCCGGTGCTTGGGCAATTCCGAGAGCTTCAGCGTAATCGCGGTGGAGACAGCGAGGGTGCCTTCGGAGCCGACGAGGAGGTGCGCGAGGTTCGGGCGGGGCGCGAGGAGGCTGTCGAGGTTGTAGCCGCCGACCCGGCGCTGCACCTTCGGGAAGCGCGCCTCGATCTCGACACGCTCCCTCTCGGCGATGGCAAGCACCGTGTCGGCGATGGTGCGGGTGCGGTCCGAGCCATGACGATCATGGACGTCGCACTCCGGCGGGCCGAAGGCGAACCGCTCGCCGTCGCGAAGGAAGCCCTCGATGGCGACGACGTTGTCGACCATCTTGCCGTAGCGGAGCGAGCGTGCGCCGCAGGAGTTGTTGCCCGCCATGCCGCCGATGGTGCATCGGCTCGCCGTCGAGGGCTCGACGGGAAAAAACAGACCGTCCGTGCGCAGCCGGGCGTTGAGATGCTCGAGCACCAGCCCGGGCGCGACGCTCACCGTTCGAGCATCGGCGTCATAGTCGACGATGCCATTGAAATGCCGGCTGAAATCGAGCACGAGCCCGGCCCCGATCGGCTGTCCGTTCTGCGACGTGCCGCCACCCCGTGCAATGACCGGAACGCCTTCCTCAAGGGCGATCGCGAGCGCGGCAGCGACATCGTCCGCGTGCTTGGGAAAGGCCACGCCAAGGGGCATGATCTGATAGATCGAAGCGTCGGTGGCATAGCGGCCCCGCGTGAAGGCATCGAAGCGCACCTCGCCCTCCAGCGTCCGCGAAAGGCGGCGCTCCAGGCCAAGATGCCGCGTCACGGCTTTGTTCGGCGCCCTTCCATGCACATCGTTCTCCTTCACCTCTCCGGGCGCTGACGGTGATCGCGGCCTCCATATCCTTCTAGTACCCCCGCCGAAGCTGGCCTAGAAGATGCCAGAGCGCGAAAGACGAGGGTCTGTCATGAGCCACCAGCCCGGCCGCCACTTCCTGCAAATCCCGGGGCCGACCAACACGCCGTTGCCGGTGCTGGCGGCGATCGCCAAGCCCACCATCGATCATCGTGGCCCCGAGTTCGGCAGGCTTGGCCGCGAGGTGCTCGACGGCATCAAGACGATCTTCAGGACCTCCCAGCCGGTGATCATCTATCCGGCCTCCGGCACCGGAGCCTGGGAAGCGGCGCTCGTCAACACGCTCTCGCCTGGCGACAAGGTCCTGATGTTCGAGACGGGCTGGTTCGCCACCCTGTGGAGTCGGATGGCGACGAAGCTCGGCCTTCAGCCTGAATTCTTGAAAGGTGACTGGCGCTCAGGCGTCGATGCGGCGGCCATCGAGGCCCGCCTTGCCGAAGACAAAGCCCGCGCCATCAAGGCGGTCTGCGTCGTGCACAACGAGACCTCCACCGGCGTGACGTCGAACATTCCTGCCGTGCGTCGGGCGATCGACCGGGCGAACCACCCGGCCCTCCTTCTCGTCGACACCATCTCATCCCTCGGCTCCATCGACTACCGCCACGAGGAGTGGGGCGTGGATGTCACCGTCGGCGGCTCGCAGAAGGGATTGATGCTGCCACCGGGACTGTCCTTCAACGCGATCTCGGAGAAGGCGCTTGCCGCTTCCAGGACGGCGAAGCTGCCGCGCTCCTTCTGGGACTGGCACGAGATGCTCGCCGCCAACGCCAATGGCTATTTCCCGTATACGCCTTCCACCAACCTCTTGCAGGGGCTGAAGGTGGCGATCGACATGCTGCACGATGAAGGGCTCGACAACGTGTTCCGGAGGCATGATCGCGCGGCCGAGGCGACGCGGCGGGCGGTGCGTCACTGGGGCTTCGAGATCCAGTGCCGCAACGAGCACGAATATTCTTCCTCGCTGACGGCGGTGCGGCTGCCGGAGGGCCATTCGGCCGACGCGTTGCGGGCCGAGATCCTCGCCCGCTGCAACATGAGCCTCGGCAATGGCTTGGGCCCGCTCGCCGACCGGGTGTTCCGCATCGGCCATCTGGGAGACTTCCACGATTTGATGGTGACCGGCACCCTGTCGGGGGTGGAGATCGGCCTCAAGGCGTGCGGCGTCCCTTACCGGCCCGGCGGCGTGGAAGCCGCCATGGCCTATCTTGCGGGCAACGCCGGGCCTGTCGCGCAAAGGGCGGATTAGGCCAAGCGGAACGGGCCGTCGAAGCGGTTCCTGCCTCCTGGAACCACGGGCCTATTCCGCCAACCTCATCTTTTCGGCCCGCCCCGCCCTCACGCGACCAAAGAGCATGGAGAAAAGTGGCCACGCGAGCAGCAGGATCGCGAGAACGGTGATGGTTCCGACGAGCGGGTTCGAGAAGAAGATCGTGAGGCTGCCCTGGCTCATCAGCATGGACTGCCGGAAGGCGTCCTCCGCCTTGTCGCCGATGACGAGGGCGAGCACGAGCGGCGCAACCGGATAGTCGAGCTTCTTGAACACATAGCCGACAAGGCCGAAGATCAAGGCCAGCCACAGGTCGGGCTTGGACGCGCCGACCGTCCATGCGCCGATGAAGCACACCACCACGATCAGCGGCCCGATGATCGCGAAGGGGATGCGCAGGATCGCGGCAAAGAGCGGCACCGTTGCGAGGACGAGCACCACCGCCACCACATTGCCGAGATACATGGAGGCGATGAGGCCCCACACGAAGTCCGGCCGCTCCAGGAACAGCATCGGACCGGGATTGAGGCCCCAGATCATCAACCCGCCCAGCATCACCGCCGCGGTGGCGGAGCCCGGAATGCCAAGCGCCAGCATGGGCAGCATGGCCGCCGTGCCGGCGCCATGATCGGCCGTCTCCGGCGCGATCACGCCTTCCGGTTCGCCTTTGCCGAAATTGCCGCGCCGGCGCGAGAAGCGCTTGGCAAGGCCGTAGCTCATGAAGGAAGCGGCCGTGGGCCCGCCTGGCGTGATACCCATCCAGACGCCGACTAGGCTGCCACGGATGAGAGCGATCCAATAGCGAGGCAGGCGGGTGAGCGTGCGAAGGACGCCCGACAGGTTCACCTTCGCCTTCACGCCCTCGAACTTCAGCCCTTCCTCCATGGTGAGGAGGAGCTCCCCAATGCCGAACAGGCCGATCACCACGATGAGGAAGCTGATGCCGCGCAAAAGCTCATCGAACCCGAAGGTGAGGCGCAGGCTGCCCGACACCGTGTCCATGCCGACGGTCGCGAAGGCGAAGCCGAGCAGGATCGAGACCACGGTCTTCACCGGGTTGCCGCCTGCGAGCCCCACGAAACTCGCGAAAGCCAGGAAATAGACCGCGAAATATTCCGGAGAGGAGAATTTCAGCGCGAACTCGGTCACCCAGCCTGAGAGCACGGTGATGACCGCCACGCCGACCAGCGCGCCGAAGCCGGCCGAGAGGAAGGCGAAGGACAAGGCCTCGACCGCAAGTCCTTGCTTCGCCATCGGATGGCCGTCGAAGGTTGTGGCGACTGAAGAGGGCTCGCCCGGGATGTTGAACAGGATCGATGTGGTCGAGCCGCCGAACAACGCCCCCCAATACATGCTGGTGAGCAGGATGATGGCCGAGACAGGATCCATGGTGAAGGTCAGCGGCATCAGGATGGTGACGCCGTTCGGCGCGCCCAAGCCCGGCAGCACGCCGACCAGGATGCCGAGCAACACCCCGACCAGCATCAGGGCCACGTGATACCAGGTGAGGGCGACGGCAAATCCGTGAAAGAGCGAGCCCACATTCTCCATGGCGACGCCTCAGTAGAGTCCGAGCCACGCTTCGAGCGGACCGGTCAGAAGCGGCACCTTGAACCACATGGGAAAGATGAGCCGCATCGCGACGGCAACGGCAACCCCGAGTGTCAGGGAGGGAAGCAGGCGATAGCCGCCCTGAAAGACCATGACGGCGGAGAGATAAAGGATCGCCCCCACGTAAAGCCCGAGAAAGAGCGAGAGGACGACGAAGGCCAGGATGGGAAGACCGAAGGCGAGGACGCGCTTTGCCTGCTCGGCGGTTAGAAACACGTCCTGAGTGCCTCGTCGCCAAAGCGCGACCGCGAGATTGACGAAGCTCCCGAGAACGATCAGGACGCCGATGCGGAACGGGAAATACCCTGCGGCCGGACCTGAATCCCCCCAGCCGATGTCGTGCTCGATCGAACCCCACATGACCGCGGCTCCGATCGCCGCGGTTGCAAGGGCCGTCACGACTTCCATGGTCGTCCGCGAGACGAGCGCGCGTTCCGTCATGAGCTTACCGGCAGGAGCTTGAGAAGCATTTCGTCATCGACAGCTTTCTTCGGGAAGAGTCGTCGTCGATGACGACGGGTCGCGAGCCTGCCTTCGGGCTCCGACCCGAGAATCGCGCCGAAGGCGCAGATGAGGGCACGCCCCTTCACGGCGGCTTCGCCCTCATTCGGTTGCCGCGGCCGGCCGCTCACGGGCAGAGGCGGTCAATTCACCAGCCAGCCTTCTTCCTCATAGACCTTGCGCGTGCGCTTCTCGTCCTCGTCGATGAACGCCTTGAGTTCGGCCCCCGCCATGAAGCGGCCCGTCTGTGACGTCTTTTCGAGATAATCCTTCCACTCGGGCGTCTCACTCACCTTCTTGAGGACGTTCGCCCAGAACTCGGCGGCTGCTGGGGGAGATCCGGGAGGAAGCGCGACCGTGCGCGGCATCTTGTATTCCTCGATGCCAGAGCCCTGTTCCTTGCAGGTCGGGATGTCGGACCATCCCTTGGTCTCGGTGACCTTGGGACCTTGCGGCATCCGTTCTTTCGAGAAGACGCACAGCGGCTTCACCTGTCCGGCCTTCCAATGGCCGACGCTCTCGCTTGGATTGTTGACATGGGAGTGGGCGTGGCCGCCGGAGAGCTGGACAGACGCTTCGCCGCCACTCTTGTATGGGATGTAGATGAACTTCGCGCCGGTGTCCTTCTCGATGTAGCGTGTCAGCGTCTGGTCCGTGTCCTTGGAGAGGGCGCCGGCCATCTTGAAGGTGCCGTTCGCGGCTTTGGCCGCCGCGGTGTAGGACTTGTAGTCGTCATACGGTGAGTCCCCCTTGTTCCAGAGGATGAACTCGTCGAACACCATGGCCGCCACAGGCACGAAGTCGGTGTGCTTGAACGCGACTTTCGCGACCATCGGCAAGGTGTAGAGATTGGAGGTGCCGAACACGAGCTTGTGGGGATCGCCCGCCGCCGCCTTCACATAGACGAACGCCTCGGCGCCGGAGCCTCCGCCCTTGTTCGAGACCAGGATGGGCTGGTCGACGAGGTTGTATTTCTGGATGATGGCCTGGACGTTGCGCGCGAAGATGTCCGTCCCGCCGCCCGGACCTGCGGCGCCCACGAATTCGACTGGCTTCGTCGGTTTCCACTCCTGAGCTGAGGCGGAGCCCACCCCTAAGGCCGCAATCGCGGCCAAAGCAAAAGCTGCCTTCATCGTTTCCTCCAGATCCCGGGATGCGCCCGTTGGTGTTAGTGGTCGCATGAAAGCACATCGAGCGTCCCGTTGCCTACCTCGCCCGAACGGTCGGCCGCACGGAGCCGAGCGCGCCCTCGGCCCGTGTGAACGGGACGCCGGAGTGGATGGACGCGCCAATTGGAAGAAAGGAATGAAATGAGCCGCGAAGCTGCCATCGCCGCTGCCCAGCGCTGTCTCGATACTGGCGCACTCAGGCGGGATCTGGCGCGCCGCGTCGCCATGCCCACCGAAAGCCAGAACCCTGAGCGTGCATCCGTGCTCGCCCAATATCTTGAAGAGGAGATGCGCCCGGCGCTCGAAAGCTTGGGCTTCTCCTGCCGTGTCTTGCGCGAGGGACGGTGGCCGTTCCTCGCGGCGGAGAGGCACGAGGAGGAAGGGCGGCCGACTGTCCTCGGGTACGGACATGGCGACGTGATCCGCGGCCTCGATGAGGGCTGGCAGCAAGGTCTGTCGCCCTGGACGCTGACCCAGCGTGAGGATCGCTGGTATGGGCGCGGCGTGGCCGACAACAAGGGTCAGCACACGATCAACCTTGCGGCGCTCGGCGCCGTGATCGAGACACGGGGCCGGCTCGGCTTCAACGCGAAATACCTCATTGAAATGGGTGAGGAGATGGGCTCGCCGGGGCTTCGCGAGCTCTGCAGCCGCGAAAAGGCGCTGCTGAGCGCCGATGTGCTCATCGCCTCCGACGGACCGCGGCTCACAGCCGCGCGCCCGACCGTTTTCCTCGGTGCACGCGGGGGCGTGACCTTCGACCTATGGATCGACGCGCGGAAGGGAGGCCACCATTCCGGCAACTGGGGCGGGCTTCTGTCGGATCCGGCGATCCAGCTTGCTCACGCGATTGCCAGCATCTGCGGGCCGACCGGCCAGATCCGAATCCCGGAATGGGTGCCGGACGGCATTCCGGACAGCGTGCGCAAAGCCCTGGCGGATTGCCAGCCGGAGAGCGGGCTGGACGGTCCCGCGATCGAGCCCTGGTGGGGCGAACCAGGCCTGACGCCGGCGGAGAAGGTGTTCGGCTGGTGCTCCTTCACGGTCCTCGCTTTCGAGGCGGGAAATCCAAGAAGCCCCGTCAACGCCATCCCCGCGAAAGCCTGGGCCCGGTGCCAACTTCGCTTCGTGGTCGGCGTCGACTGGCGGAACGTGCTTCCCGCGCTTCGCCGTCATCTTGACCGGCAAGGCTTTCCCCAGGTGCAGATCGCCCCGTCACGGGACGAGGTGTTCCAGGCCACGCGGCTCGACCCTGATCACCCGTGGGTGCAGTGGGCCGTCGCTTCCATCGCCCGGAGCACGGGCAAGAAGCCGGCCATCCTGCCCAACCTCGGCGGCTCCCTGCCGAACGACATCTTCTCCGACACCCTCGCCCTTCCGACGGTGTGGGTCCCGCACTCCTATCCTTCCTGCTCGCAGCACGCGCCGAACGAACATCTGCCCCTCGACGTGATCCGGGAGGGCCTTGGACTCATGGCAGGCCTGTATTGGGATCTGGGGGAGCCCGGTACACCTCGGTAGGCCCGTTCGGGCGTACCAACGGATTTTGCCCGAGCCAGGATGGTGCCAGGGGAACGCGGGAACCATTTTGCGATCTCCTGCGTCTTTGAGGTCGGTCTATGGCCAAGCTCCCATGCACGATCGGGGGCTCGGGGAGGGGAGGGAGATGAGATCTGCTCACGCCGCTCGGAAAGCTTGGCGTTCGCGGCGATCGGGCACGGTCACGAAGCCTGCCCCATGGGCGCATTTATGTGATGTCTGATAGGATCCTCACAGGAGAGGCCATGTCGGCGCCGCGTTCCGACGGCTGGGCGCTCTTTCTCGACTTCGACGGCACTCTGGTCGACATTGCCGAGCGGCCGGAGGCGGTCGTTGTCGATCCCACGCTTCCGCCCGTGCTGGAAAGGCTGCAGCAGCAGCTCGCCGGAGCGCTCGCCATTGTCACCGGCCGGCCGATCGCGACCATCGACGACTTTCTCTCTCCCCGGCGGCTGGATGTGGCGGGCCTCCACGGCGTGGAGTATCGACTGGCCGGCACGCTCCACCCGTGCCGGCCCGAGGAGCACCCGGCCTTGCGCCGGGCGATCGAGCGCCTGCGGCGTCGCGTGGCGGAGATGGAGGGGGTGCTGGTGGAGGATAAGGGCTGCTCGGTCGCCGTACACTGGCGGCTGGCCCCGCACGCGGAGGCCAAGGTTCGGGACCTCATGGCCAGTATGGCGGCGGAGCTAGGCGCCGATTATCGTCTTCAAAAGGGCAAGGCCGTCATCGAGGTCCTCCCCGCGCGCGCGGCCAAAGGGGCGATCATCCAGCACTTCCTGCAGCATGCGCCCTATCGCGGGCGGCGGCCGATCTTCGTCGGCGACGACCTGACGGACGAGCTCGGCTTCGAGGTGGTGAACGGGCTTGGCGGGATGACGTTCCGCATCGGCCACGAACCCACCTGCGCCAAGAGGAGGATCGCAACGCCCGGGGAGCTCAGACGTTGCCTTGCCGCATGGGCGGACCAGGGAGCGATTGATCTGGCCAAGATCGGCACCGCATGAGTAACAGCGCGACCTCCAGCTTTCCCCTGTTGATCGGCGACATCGGCGGGACGAACACCCGCTTCGCCATTCTCGAGGGGCCAGGCGGGCCGCTCCGCCGCCTGCCGCCCTCCCTGACGGCCCACCATGCCACCCCGATTGATGCGATCGGGGCGGCGCTCGGCGAGGTGCCGGCCATGAGGCCCCGTGCCGCCTTTCTCGCGGTCGCGGCCCGCGTCGACGGTCCTGTGGCGCGACTCACCAACGCCGGCTGGACCATCGACATCGCCGCGGTCGGTGAGCGGTTCGGGTTCCAGTCGGTTCAGCTCGTCAACGATTATGTGCCCGTGGCGGCCGCACTGACGACCTTGAGCGAGCAAGAAGGCGACCTCCTTCAGGTGGGACCCGCGGCTGCACCGCCTGCGGCCGGCGCCCGCATCGTCCTCGGCCCGGGGACCGGCTTCGGCGCCGCCGCGCTTCTTCCGGCAGGGGAGCAGTGCCTCATCCTGTCGACGGAAGCAGGCCACGCGGATTTCGGCCCTGCGACCGAGGAGGAGGCGGGTCTTTGGCCTCTGATCGAACGGGTCGAGGGGCGTGTCACGGCCGAGACCGTGCTCTCCGGGCCTGGGCTGTTCCGCCTCTACTGCGCCCTTTCGGCGCAGCGCCGGCAGGACCAGGGATGCACCACGCCGGCCGACGTCTCGGAAGCGGCCCTCGCCGGCACGGACGACATCGCCGTGGAGACTCTGCAGTGGTTTGCGCGGCTCCTCGGGCGCTATGCCGGCGACCTGGCGCTCATCTTCGGGGCAAGCGCGGTCTACGTGGGCGGCGGGATCGCGCCACGGATCGCAAGGGTGCTGCAGGGCGGCGGCTTCCGCGCCGCCTTCGAGCGGAAGGCCGTGTTCGGCGAGTGGATGAAGACCGTACCGACCTATGTCATCGCCGAGGCCGCGCCGGCCCTGCGCGGCCTGGCGGTGCTCGCCGCACAGCCGACCCGCTTCGCCTACAGGGCCGCAAGCTGGGCGCGATAGGTCACACTCGCCCGGTCTCGGCCTCCGCCCAGGCCAGAGGGCGAGCCACGGCCTCAAGGGGCTTGCGCTCGGCCGCCACGCCCCATCGCAGGGCAACGAAGGCCGCCGCGACCATCAGGGCGGAGCCGAAGAGGTAGCCCATGAACACGCTGGTCCGGGATCCGGTCTCGACGAGCATGCCGAACACCCACGGTCCCGAGGCGCCCCCGATGCCCGTTCCCACCGCGTAGAAGACCGCGATGGCGAGGGCGCGGATCTCGAGAGGGAAGTTCTCGCTGACCGTGAGGTAGGCGGAGCTCGCGGCCGCCGAGGCGAAGAAGAACACCACCATCCAGCCGATGGTCTGGCCGGTGGCGGTGAGAAGTCCCTGCTGGAAGAGATAGCCGATCACCGCGAGGAGAATGCCGGACATCGCATAGGTGAAGGCAATCATGGGCTTGCGTCCGACGGTATCGAAGAACCGCCCAAGAAGGAGGGGGCCAAGGAAATTTCCGGCTGCGAAGGGGAGGAGGTAGAGGCCCAGGCGGTCCGCGGCGATGCCATAGAAGTCGGACAGCACGAGGGCGTAGGTAAAGAAGATGGCATTGTAGAAGAACGCCTGCGCCGCCATCAGGGTCAAGCCTACCAGCGCGCGCTGGCGATGACGCCTGTAGAGCGTATCGAACACCTCGGAGAGCGGCGTGTGGCTGCGCGAGCGCAGGCGCACTTTCGGCAACGGTCCGTGCTCGAGGTGGTAGCCTTGGCTCCGGAAGCTGTTCTCGATTCCGGCGACGATCGCCTCGGCCTCGGCTGCGCGGCCATGGGTCATGAGCCAGCGGGGGCTTTCCGGCAGCCACACGCGCATGAAGAGAATGACCAGCCCGAGCACCGCTCCAATGAAGAAGGCCGCCCGCCAGCCCATGTCGATGCCGAGAACGGCCGGGTTCAGCAGGACCACGGAGCCCGCCGCGCCGAGCGCTGCGCCCAACCAGAAGCTGCCATTGATGACGAGATCGGTCCAGCCGCGTACCCGCGCCGGAATAAACTCCTGGATGGTGGAGTTGATGGCCGTGTACTCCCCGCCGATTCCGGCGCCGGTGAGGAATCGGAACAGGCAGAAGCTCCAGATGTCCCAAGAGAAGGCCGTTGCCGCCGTGGCGATGAGATAGACGAAGAGCGTGATGAAGAAGAGCTTCTTGCGCCCGAGGCGGTCGGTGAGCCAGCCGAAGAAGATGGCTCCGAGCACCGCGCCGACGAGATAGGCCGTGCTCGCGAGGCCGACCTCGGTGTTGGTGAACTGGAGGGTCGGGCTTTCCTTCAAGGCGCCCGCCACGGCGCCCGCCAGCGTCACTTCGAGCCCGTCCAGGATCCAGGTGATGCCGAGCGCCGCCACGACCAGATTGTGGAAGCGTCCCCAGGGCAGGCGATCGAGGCGCGCCGGGATGTCGGTCTCGACGATCGTGCCGACCACCCGATCGCTTTTCGCGGCCGGAGCCCGCGATCCGTGCGCGCCAGATCTCGCCATGACCGTTCCCTCCGCCAGCACAACGGATAAGCCGCTTGGCGGTTTCGCCGCCGCTTCGGCTGGCACGGGACGGCGATGGGCGCGGCGGATGGGTGTGACTCACTCGGGCGGATACGCGTGCCGCCGCCCTGTGTAGTCTTCGACGGTGCACGCGCCGTCGGTCGTTGGTTCCAGATAGTTCGGGCCGATAGGCGTCTTGCCGTGGCCGCCGGGGATGTCGAGCACGTAGGTGGGCTGGCACAGGCCCGAAAGGCGACCGCGCAGGTCCCGCACGAGCGCCTGTCCGGCGGCGATGGAGGTGCGCAGATGCGCCGTGCCGGGGGCGAGGTCCCCATGGTGCAAGTAGTAGGGCTTGACCCGGTTCTCGACGAAGGCGCGCATCAGCGCGGCGAGGGCTTCGGGCGCGTCATTGACGCCGCGCAGGAGCACCGACTGGCCGAGGAGCGGAAGGCCGGCGTCCGCGAGCCGCGCCAGTGCGGCGCGGGCGGCAGGTGTGAACTCGCGGGCGTGATTGGCATGAAGGGCGACGTAAGAGGCTTTGCCCGGCGCCTTCAAGGCGCGCACCAGGGCGGGGGTGACGCGCCCCGGATCGACGATCGGCACGCGCGTGTGGAAGCGGATGACCTTCACATGCTCGATCGTCGCAAGACGGCGCACGATGCCGCCGAGGCGTCGTGGGGAGAGGATGAGCGGATCGCCGCCGGTGAGGATCACCTCCCAGATCTCGGGCCGGCGCGCGATATAGGCGAGCGCGGCGTCGAGCGCTTCGGGGGAGAGCGCACCGAGGCCCCCCGGCCCCACCATCTCCCGCCGGAAGCAGAAGCGGCAGTAGACCGCGCAGGCGTGCAGCGGCTTGAGCAGGACCCGGTCGGGATAGCGGTGAACGATGCCCTCGACCGGGCTGTGGGCCGCATCGCCGATCGGATCGCCGCTCTCATTGGGCCGCCGCACGAGCTCGGCCTCGTTGGGCACGAACTGGCGCGCGATCGGGTCGGCCGGATCGGCCATGTCGATCAGCTCCGCCATCTCCGGGGTGATCGCGACGGCATATTGCGCAGCGACCTGTTCGATCGCAGCGAGGCGTTCTGGCGGGACAAGCCCGGCGTCGGCCAGCTCGCGAGGGGTGCGCAGGGTCTTCATCGTCCGTGCACGCCGTTCGAGGACGCGCCAAGGGCGCGGGCCCGAAACCCATATACGCCAAGGCCCAAGAACTGCGCCTGAGCGCTCCGTCTCCTTGTGATCCAGCGAGGTTCATGGGCCCCAGGCGCTCGCGAAGCCCGTGGTCCGGCCGGCCGGCGGCCACACCCGATGGGCGATCCCGGGATGACGATCAGCGCGCTCATTCGAAATCCACCACCGGTGTCCATAGCACCTGCTCGATCCGGGCAGCGCCGGTGGCGAGCATGACGAGCCGGTCGAAGCCAAGCGCGATCCCGCTCGCTTCGGGCATTCTTCCGAGCGCGGCAAGGAAATCTTCGTCGATGGGATACCGCTCGCCGTAAACCCGCTCCTTCTCTTCCATCTCCCGCTCGAACCGCCACCGCTGCTCCTCAGCGCTCGTAAGCTCCCCGAAGGCGTTGGCGAGCTCCACGCCGCACACATACAGCTCGAACCGCTCGGCCAACCGCGGGTCGCGGCTCGAGCGCCGCGCCAGCGCTGCCTCCGCGACCGGGTACTCGTACAGAATGGTCGGCCGGCCGAGGCCGAGCTTCGGCTCGATCCGCTCGACAAGCACGCCGCTGTAGATGTCGGCCCAGGTGTCGTCCGGGGCCACCCGCAGCCCGGCCAGACGGGCCGCAGCGGCGAGCGCGTCGCGATCCGTGCCGCCGCCTGGATCGACGGTGGCCAGGAGATCGATGTCGGCAAAGCGCGCGAAGGCCTCTGCGACGGTCAGGCGTTCCGGCTCCGCGAAGGGGTCGGCCTCCCGCTCCCGGAAGCGGAAGGCCCTCGCCTCCATGGCCTCGGCCGCGCAGGCCAGGAGCTCGGCGCAGTCGCGCATGATCGCCTCATAGGGCTCATGGGCGCGATACCACTCGAGGAGCGTGAATTCCGGGTGATGGAGAGCGCTGCGCTCCCGGTTGCGGAAAACCCGCGCGAAGTCGAAAATCCGCCGTTCCCCTGCCGCGAGCAACTTCTTGCAGGCGAATTCCGGGGAGGTGTGGAGGAAAAGGCGCCGCCTTTCCCCGTTGGTGCCGATGATTTCCGTGGAAAAGGCATGAAGATGCGCCTCATTTCCGGGCGAAACCTGAAGTGTCGCCGCCTCGACCTCGACGAAGCCGCGCGCCTCGAAGAAGCGCCGCAGCTCCGCTTTGAGGCGGTTGCGGGCGAGAAGGAGCGGCCTACGGTCGGCGTGGCGGGCAGGCGCCCACCAGGGTGAAGGCTCGGTCATGCGGGATGTGCGGATGGGCTGGCGAAGCGCGGCAAGATCGGCTAGGTGGCGGACCCGAGGTTGCGTCCTAAGCGTCTGCGGCAAATGCCGCAATCCGGCCGCTTGCGCACCAGTGAATTCGACCACCCGCCAAGGATTTGATCCGTGAAAGTCATCGCAAGCTCGGTTCGCAAGGGCAACATCCTGGAGATCGATGGGCAACTCTACGTCGTCCTCTCCGCGGAAAGCTTCTTCCCGGGCAAGGGCACCCCGACCACCCAGATCGACATGCGCCGTCTGTCGGACGGCACCAAGATCTCGCAGCGCTACAAGACCACTGAACAGGTGGAGCGGGCCTATGTGGAGGACCGCGAGCATACCTACCTCTATCAGGATGGCGACAAATACGTCTTCATGAACCCGGAGACCTACGACCAGATCGAGGTGCCCCAGGACGTCGTTGGGGAGCAGGCCGTCTATCTTCAGGAGGGCATGCCCTGCATGATCTCCGTGTTCGAGGGCAACGCCGTCGCCGTCGAGCTGCCGCAGCGGGTCACCCTCGAGGTGACGGAAACCGAGCCGGTCGTGAAAGGCCAGACCGCGTCTTCCTCCTACAAGCCTGCCATCCTCTCCAACGGAGTGCGCACCATGGTGCCGCCCCACGTCACCGCGGGCACCCGGATCGTGGTGATGACCGCCGACGGTTCCTATGTGGAGCGGGCCAAGGACTAAGGGGCGCGGAGGGCCCCACCGGCGCGGGCAAAGCATTGCCGGGCGAGCGCTTCCACCTGCAGCCGCTCGTCCGGGCCAAGGGCGTTCTGAAGCGTGCGCGCCCAAAGGTCCCGGCGCCTGAGTTCTTCGACCGTGCAGTGGCATGCGCGATGGCAGCGATCGCCCGTGTGGCCGGCCGCGACGCATTGCGCCTCGCAACTCCGGATGAAGGGCGCCGCCTCAGCGGCAGGATGGGGGCCAACCGCAACCGACAGCGGGTACAGCACCGCCAGCAGGATCGGCTGATGGATCAGATAGACGCTCAAGCTGTGCCGCCCTGCCCAGGCGAGGGCCCGTCCTGCGCGGCTTGACGCCTGCCAGCGCCAGACGGCGCTCGCCGCGAGCCAGGGCAGCGTCACTCGCGCGGTCGCGAGGCCGGCCAGAACCATCCCGAACCAGGGAAAGAGCGGCACGTAATCGTTGGTGACGGGCAGGCGGGTGCCAAGGCCAAGGAAGGCGAGAAGAGGAGCATCGAAAGCAGGCGAGGTCGCCCAAAGCGGCGCCGACAGCACGATCGCGGCCGACAGCGCCACGAGCGGCAGGGGCGCACGCAGGAAGGGCAGGGCGAGAAGGCTCGAGAGGGCGATGCAGTGCAGGATCCCGAAGAAGATGTAGCTCTCGGGAAAAACGAGAAACGTAACGAGCGTGACAGCGGCCGCCGCTGCGAGGATCATGCCCAAACGCCTCAAGAAGGCGTGCCAGCGAAGCCCGTCGCCATGGGCAAGCACGAGGCTCACGCCGACGAGGAACAGGAAAGAGCCCGCGATTGCCCGCGCCGCCCACGGCCATGGCGCGGCGGTCGCGACTTGAGTCTCGATCAGCTTCAGGAAGCTCAAGTCCCAGAAGAGGTGGTAGAGAGCCATCGCCAGCAGGGCGAGGCCGCGTGCGACGTCGATGAGCTCAAGGCGCCCGGCGGGCCGGGCCAAGACGCCCGGTTCAGAGGCGGCAAGGGCCGTCACGGCGCAGACCTCATGCCGAGGCTCGCGAGAACTCCCCTTGGGCCTGCGGCCAAACCATCGGATAATTGGTCCATGCCTTCCGGCTCTTTCGGCGCCCGTCTCATGGAACAGATCGACGAATTGGCGAGCCTTGTCGAGCGCGCTCGGGTCATCGCCGGCTTCACGGGGGCCGGCATTTCGACCGAAAGCGGCGTGCCCGACTTCCGGTCCCCGGACAGCCCATGGCGGCGCCACCAGCCGATCCCCTTCGAGGCGTTCCTGAGCAGCCCCGAGGCGCGGCGCGAAGCGTGGCGACGGAAATTCGCCATGGACGATATCTATCGCGACGCGCGACCGAGCCGCGGCCATCTTGCGATCGCATCGCTCATCAACAGCGGCAAGATGCCGGCGATCATCACCCAGAACATCGATGGACTTCAGCAGGAAGCGGGCGTCCCGGCGGCCAAGGTGATCGAACTCCACGGCAATGGCACCTACGCCGCCTGCTTGTCCTGCAGGGCGCGGCAGGAGCTCGCCTGGATACGCGAGGTCTTCGAGGTCACCGGCGATCCGCCGGCTTGTCCGGTCTGCGGCGGGATCCTGAAATCCGCCACCATCTCGTTCGGGCAAGCGATGCCGGAGGAGGCCATGCGTCGGGCGCAGGAGCTGACCCTGGCGTGCGACCTGTTTCTCGCCATCGGTACGTCCCTCGTGGTCTATCCGGCCGCGGCCTTCCCGCTGATCGCGAAGCAGAATGGCGGGACTCTCGTCATCATCAACCGCGAGCCGACCGATCTCGACGCCTTCGCGGATCTCGTCGTTCGCGGCGAGATCGGCCCCGTGCTCGCGCCGTTCATCGGGCGTCGCGATTAGGTTACACTTCCGTTGATTGCCGGCGCCGGGGATGGTTTCAGGCTTCCCCGGATTCCCGGCGATGTTATTTTCATATGCGAATCGCGCGGCGCGATTCGATGCGGGTTGTTTTCATGCCGGACGAATTTGAGTCAGGTCCGTTGGGTCGCATGCAGGGGAGCGCTTCGGGGGAGGTAAGGCGGCGTGAGGAGGCCGCGACCGAAAGACCCCTGGACCTCATCGAGGTGAGCGGCCGCATCAAGTGGTTCGACGTTGCCAAGGGCTTCGGGTTCATCGTCCCCGACAACGGCCTGCCGGACGTGCTCCTCCATATCACATGCCTGCGCCGCGACGGCTATCAGACGGCTCATGAAGGAGCGCGGATTGTGGTCGAGGCGACCCAGCGTCCGCGCGGCCTGCAGGCCTTCCGCATCCTCTCGCTCGACGAGTCGACCGCGATCCACCCCTCCGAACTGCCCATGCCGCGCACCCATGTGACGGTGGTGCCGACGAGTGGGCTCGAGCCGGCGACGGTCAAGTGGTTCAATCGGCTGCGGGGTTTCGGCTTTCTGACCCGGGGCGAGGGGACGCCGGATATCTTCGTCCATATGGAGACTCTGCGCCGCTACGGTATCGCCGAGCTGAAGCCGGGCGACAAAGTGCTGGTCCGCTTCGGCGACGGCGGCAAGGGGCTGATGGCGGCAGAGGTGAGGCTGGTTGATGGCGCCCTGCCGGCGTCGCATTGAGGCCGCGCTGGCTGCCTTCGGGCCGGCGCTGCGTCTTGCCACCCTTGCTCTTCCCGTTCTCCTGATCGCGAGCGCGGCAGCGGCGCAGGCCCTGGAGCCGCTGACGATCGTCTCGGGCGCGAACCGCCACCGCTTCCAGGTGGAGGTGGCGCGGACGGATGCGGAGCGCGCCCAGGGGCTGATGTTCCGCCGCAGCCTCGCCCCGGACCGGGGCATGCTGTTCGATTTCAAGCGGGTGGAGCCTGTGTCCATGTGGATGCAGAACACCTATATATCCCTCGACATGCTGTTCATCCGTCCTGACGGGAGCATCGCCCGGATCGCCGAACGCACCGAGCCCTTGTCGACCCGCACCATCCCTTCGGGGGAACCGGTGCTGGCCGTGCTGGAGGTGATCGGCGGGACGGCGGAGCGACTCGGGATCAAAGCAGGGGACCGGGTCGAACACCCGCTGTTCAAGGCCCCTTGAGGCTCATGCTTGCCGGAGGGCGGGAACGCATGGTAGCGAGCCGCACAAGACCGGACGGTCCGGGGCGTAGCGCAGTCTGGTAGCGCATCTGCTTTGGGAGCAGAGGGTCGCTGGTTCAAATCCGGCCGCCCCGACCATTCGGTTTCAAGGGCTTAGCCCGAGGTGTTAAGGGAACACGTCAGGCACGGTTTGCTGTCGGTTTGCTGTTTTTGGGCTGCTTCCGTTCTAGCTTGGCGATCGCGCTCTCGGCGAGCTCCACCCCCTTGTTGAGGTAGTGGCGGTCGAAACCGAGACGATGTGGGATAGCGAAAAGGGTTATTCAGGCAAGCGGCCGATGACCCGGAAGGAGCACATCGTGCCGCTTACGTCTGTTCCGTGGTGACAACGGTCAGGATCGCCTCGGCGTCCGGGATGAACTCACGCCACTCGCGCTCGGCTTGGCGCGCCGCCACCACTACCGGGTCTGCGTCGGTCGGTGGAAGCCGCTCATAGAGCTTGCGGTATGCGGCCATTGCGATCAGTCGGGCGATTTGCTCGATACGTTCGTCCTGCTGCATAGGTCGGCCCTCAAAAGAAAGTCCCGGCGGCTCACCCCTAACCGCCGGGACTGTTGGCACCCACCATGAACGGAAGCATCCCGCTCCCTATCCTGATTATCCACAGGCACACGGGGCTACGTCAATCGCGCCTCTGCCGCTTGAGCACCACTGTCCCGTGCGGGAGCGCCGCGACGGCTTCCCACCCGTCGCTACCGAACAAATCAAGCCTCTCCTGAAGCTGCCCGTCTGTCATTTTCGGCAGCAACATATACTCCCACCGGGCGGCCGGCTGCATGTCCTTCCATCCGGGGCCGGTGTCGGGGATTTGGTCGAGGGTGAGCGACTTAGGGGCGTTCGGGAGCGACAAAATCGGCCTCCGCTCGGTTTGCGTTTCGCGTCTAAGTCGTTGATTTTTCATACCCGGTTTTTCCTATGGTTTGCAGCTATGTAATTGACGTGTCAACAGGGGTTTGTATTTTGGGAGCAGAGGGTCGCTGGTTCAAATCCGGCCGCCCCGACCACCCGTCCGGTCCGAGGCCTTGGGACAGAACGCGACGATGACGACGGCCCGCATCTTCAAGGAAGCCAACAGCCCGACGCAGTCCGGCATGGCGCGGACGAAGCTTTGGAAGCTCGAGTTCGAACAGGCGCATCCGCGCGAGATCGAGCCGCTGATGGGCTGGACGAGCTCCGGCGACACGCGGCAGCAGGTGCGCCTCTCCTTCGATACCAAGGAAGAGGCGATCGCCTACGCCGCCCGCGCCGGCCTCGCCTATCGGGTGGAAGAGCCCCGCGAGCCGAAGCGGCGGACGATCTCCTACGCGGACAATTTCAAGTTCAACCGGGTCGGCATGTGGACCCATTGAGCCGGCGCTTCGCCGCGCACGAGGTGAGGCCGCCGGCCCACGCTCCGCGGCCTTCTCGGGGTGCCCGCGCCGGGAACCATCATCGCGAACGCGCGTTCCGTGCAAACAGCGCGGGGCGGACCATTGTTCACGAGCTTCAGCCAGGACCGTCCCTTGGTCCTCGTCGTCGAGGACGAGGTCCTGGTCCGGATGGTGATTGCGGATCTCCTCCAGGAGGGAGGCTTCAAGACCATCGAGGCGGCCGATCCGGCGGAGGCGCTCGCGCTTCTCGAAGCCCGTCGTGACATCTCGCTCCTCGTCACCGACGTGAACATGCCCGGGCTCGACGGCTTCGCGCTCGCCCGGCACGTGGCCGACCGCTGGCCGACCATCGGGATCATTGTCTCGTCGGGGCGAGTTCAGCCCCAGCCGGGCGATCTGCCCGAAGGAGCGCTGTTCGTGCCGAAGCCCTGGAGCAACGAGGGGCTCCTGCGCCAAGTGCGGGAGTGCGCCATGCGAAGGAGCACCCGTTTCGCCTCGAATGCGGGCGAGGACGCTTTCCGGCCGGAGCCATCGCGGCAAGAGAGAGCGGCATGGGAGAATGGCAGGCCGCCGCCTGCCGCCTCCTCCCGGCGCTCACCGGAGGGCGGCAGGTGACCGCCCGTTGGCAGCTCCCGACGAGTGGTCTAGAGAGAGGGCCGCTGATCGGCCCCGTAGCTCAGCCGGATAGAGCAGCAGCCTTCTAAGCTGTTGGTCGCAGGTTCGAATCCTGCCGGGGTCGCCACGCTCAGCGGGTCCATCTTGGCACGCCGCAGGCGGCCACGATGTCGCGCCTACAGGACAGTCGCGGATGGCGTCGCCATATCTTTCCGGCGCCCCTGCGAAGGACAGTGTGAGGAGAGATCGATGAAATGCCCGATCGACGGCTCGGATCTGGTCATGACGGACCGTCAGGGAATCGAGATCGACTATTGCCCGAAATGCCGAGGCGTTTGGCTCGATCGCGGCGAGCTGGACAAGATCATCGAGCGCGCGGCCGTACAGGCGCCGCAGGCCTCGTTCACGCCGTCTCCGTCTCCCCAAGCGCCCATGGCGCCCCCGCAGCAAGGCTACAGCCAGCCTCAAGGCTACGGACAGCGCGGATACGATCCGCGCTATGATCACCAGCATCGCAAGCGCAAGGGCTTCTTAGGCGAGCTGTTCGATTTCGACTGAGCCTCGAGGGGAATCGGGCCTCCTGCGCGAGGCGCCGATCGGCGCTTGACCGCCGAGCCGTCGCCTCGAAAGGTCGGCGCCCAACCTTCGATGGGGGCTGACCCATGCTCCGCCTGCTCTTGTCATTGCGCTTCGGCATGCTCTTCGCAGCCTTCGGGGCCATCCTCGGGGCCGCGTTGATGTTCTATCTCGGCGGCGCGAAGATCGCGCGGGCGGTCGTCCTCATCCTGACCGAGGGGGCAAGTGCAACGGAGGTGACGGTGGCGGTGCTGTCGGCCACTGACGCCTTCCTGTTCGGGGTCGTGTTGATCGTCTTTGCTTATGCCATCAGTCTCGGCCTCGTTCTTGGCCCCTCGGCCCTGATCGATCAGCTTCCCCGCTGGATGCGCATCGAAGGAATAGGCGAGCTCAAGCACACCCTCGTTGAGGTCATCATCGTCTATCTCATCGTTGACTTCGCCACGGACCTCGCCTCCAGAGACGAGCCCCTTTCCTGGACGACGCTCGTCATGCCGCTTTCCATCGTTCTGATTGCGGGCGCCTTGCGTCTCGTCGGGCGGGGCTCCGGAAGCCCGGAGGGGGCGCCCGGTTCGCCGACACATGATTGAGCCGCCGGCGCCCTCGTGCCACGCGATTTCGGTCCGTTGACACTTCTTTTGAGCCGCGAATCCGCAGCTCTCAAGGCGCCGGAGCCTACAGCACCGCTTCGATCAGTGACGGCCCGGACGCCATCATCGAGGCAGCAAAAGCACGATTGAAGTCGGCCATGGCGGTCGCGCGGCAGGCGGCGACACCAAGCGACCGGGCGAGGCCGCACCAGTCGATCGCCGGCTGGTCGAGACTCATCATCTCGAGCGCTTTCGGGCCTGCATTGCGCGCCCCGACATTGGCGAGCTCTTTCCTGAGTGTCGCATAGGCGCGGTTGTTGAAGATGACGGTTGTCACATTGAGGCCCTCCCGCGCCTGCGTCCATAGCGCCTGGAGGTTGTACATGGCGCTGCCGTCCGCCTCGAGGCAGATCACGCGCCGGTCGGGGCAGGCGATCGCCGCACCCGTCGCCATGGGCAGGCCGTCGCCGATGGCGCCCCCCGTGAGCTGCAGCCAGTCATGCGGCGGGGCCGTCTTGAGCATCCCGAAGCAGGAGCGCCCCTCCGTGATCGACTCGTCGACGATGATCGCGTTCTCCGGAAGGAGCGCGCAGAGCGCGCGAGCGATCGCATCGCCGGTGATGGGCCCTTCGGGCAGCGGACAGCGCTGCAGGGGCTCCACCGCGAAGGGCTGGCGCGCCGCCCCGAGCGCATCCCTCAAGGCCTCGAGCGCAAGGCCGAGATCCTGGCCTGGGCCGGCAAGCGCGTGGATCTCGCACCCGGCGGGGGTCAGCACACTCGGTTTTTCTGGGTAAGCAAAGAAGGCGACGGGTGCCTTCGCCCCCACCAGAACCAGATGCTCGAGGTCCTTGAGGAGATCGAGCGCGAGATCGACGGGGTAGGGGATTCGCTCGACACCGACCCGACCGGCGCCCCGCTCAATGCGCCCATTGGCCGTGGGTGCCAGAAGCCGTGCCCCGGTCGCCGCGGCAATGCGGCCGGCCATCGCCAGGTTGTCGGCCCGAAGCGCCGATCCGGTCATGAGCAGCGCAGCACGCTTGCCCGAGCGGAGGGCGGCAGCCGCTGCGCGAACGGCGCTCTCGTCGAGGGGCGCGTGGGAGGTGGGCGGAAGAGGCTCGGCAGGTCCGTCAGGGGCATCGCTCCAGGCCACGTCGGCCGGGAGGATGAGCGTGGCGATGCGTCCGGGCGGCACCATGGCAGCGGCAATGGCCGCCGCTGCGTCGCTCGCCAGTTCGCGGGCGTGCGTGCTGGTGCGGACCCAATCCGAGAACGGGCGGGCGAGGGCCTCAATATCGGAGGTCAGGGGCGCATCATGAATGCGGTGGTAGGTCGCGTGCTCGCCGACGATGTTGAGGATCGGCGAGGCGGCGCGGCGCGCGTTGTGCAGGTTCGCAAGGCCGTTCGCGAGCCCGGGCCCGAGATGCAGGAGGGTTGCGGCCGGCTTGGCCGCCATCCTGGCGTAGCCGTCCGCTGCCCCCGTCACCGTTCCCTCAGCGAGGGCAAGCACGCAGCGGATCCCCTCGACGCGGTCCAGAGCCGCGACGAAGTGCATTTCAGAGGTGCCCGGATTGGCGAAGCACACCTCGACCCCGTGGGCGAGGAGCGTCCGGACGAGGGCTTCAGCGCCGTTCACGGGAAAGACCTCCGGAGTGCGCCGTCGCGGTGCGACGGTCAGGTCTCCCGCACCCGGGGCGCGCACTCGGCCCGGAACGGGCCGCAGCTGGCCGCCTGATGAGGCGGGGTGAGTGACATGCCAGCATCGGCGCCGCTCCTCAAGGGGCGTGGCCGGTGCGGGGGAACCTTGGCCACGATCCCACGTTGTTTCCACATGGAGGACGGGATTTCTATCGCGATGGCAAAGCCAACAAGGGGGAGGACAGTCTCCGACTGCCCCGCCCACCCCCTCATTCCGCAGCCCGGTATCGCCTTGCGCGATCCCTCCCTTCCTCCCCCCATCCTTGACAGGACCGTGCAAGGGCGGATCGGCCGGGAGCTGCGGGCGATGTATGTTGACCTCGAGCGTCAGCCGATCCCGCAACGGCTCTTGGATTTGCTGAAAAAGCTCGAGAGCCCAGAAGGGTAGATCATGACAATCGAACCGGACCTGCGGGACGCCCTTCTCGGCGCCGTCCCGAGCCTGCGCGCCTTCGCCATCTCCCTGTCGGGAGACGTGGACCGCGCCGACGACCTTGTCCAGGACACGCTCTTGCGCGCTTTGGCGAACATCCATCGCTTCGAGCGCGGGACCAATCTCAATGCTTGGCTCTTCACCATCCTGCGCAACCTCTTCCACTCCGAGTATCGGAAGAGGAAGCGCGAAGTGGAGGACGTGGACGGAGGGTACGCGGCGAGCTTGCGGACGGCGCCAAGCCAGCATGCCCATCTGGATTTCGAGGATCTGCGCGCGGCTCTCGCGAAGCTGCCGCAGGACCAGCGGGAGGCGCTCCTCCTCGTGGGCGCGTCCGGCTTCTCCTACGAGGATGCGGCGCGGATCTGCGGCTGCGCCGTCGGAACCATCAAGAGTCGCGTCAACCGGGCGCGCAAGCGCCTGGCCGAGTTGATGTTCCTCGAGGAAACCGACGATCTCGCCCCGGATGGCATCACCATCGCGGCCCTCCAGGCGTTTGGCCCCGAGGCCGCTCGCGCTGGCGCAAGCGGCTGACAGCCTGACCCGAACGACAAGCCCAGGGCCGGCGCAAGCGGGCCTTGGGCTTCTTCATTGCCCTTGGGGGAGTGCTGCGCTCAGCCCTTGGCGCGAATCACCGCTTGTCCCCGCTCGATCGCCGGCGCAGCCGGTGCGCAGTGGCTGAAATAGCCGTTGAGAATGACAGGGTGGGACCTGCACAAGACAGTGTAACCCGCCGGCGGCGGCGGAATTGGATCGCGCGCAATCACCGGGTTCGGCGGCTGGCTGCAGCCGACCAACCCTGTCATCGCGAGGAAACCGATCCCAACAAAGCTGCGCGTCATCGAACCTGCCTCTGAACGTATGCCCTAGCCTGCCGGGAGGGCGATCTCAGATCAAGAGAGGCGCCAGCGACGCGTCGCCGGCACAAGCTCGATCGAAACATTCCCGCAGCGAGTGTGGCGTTCGGTACACTCCTGAAGAAAATGGCCCGGCTTGGGCCGGGCCATGATGCTGGAAGAGTCGTTCCGGATGACGGTCAGCACTCCACCTTCCGCTTCACCGTCGTGTCGCCGAACTCATCGGTCTTGGCGGTGGTCTTCGACTGGCAGCCAACGCTTCCCGTCGTGGTGACCTCCTTCTTCTTCACCACGGTAGGCGCGTCGTCATCGATGTTGACGGAGCGTTCCTTCACGATGGTCCGGCTGCCGGCACCTTCCTCGCGGATGATGGTGGTCTGGGCGAAGGCCGCGCTGCCAATGACGGACGCGGCGAGAATGATGGCGATTTTCTGCACGTCGCACCTCCGGGCGTGGGATTTCCGTTCCTGAAGCGGCAACGCAGCGGAACAGGGCGGGTTTCAGCTTGGCCGTCCTGGAGGGCGCCGTTGGATCGATGGAGCGGGTCCGAGCGTTCAAACCCGGGGGCAAGGAGGTCGCCATGCGATCCATGAAAACCCTGCTCGCCGGCGCGCTTGCCGGGATGACCACGCTCGTTGTTCTTGCCTCTCCGGCGGCTGCACAGAGCGTCGGCTATGTGACCGGCATTCCCGGGCCTGATCCAGCCTATGACGACGAATTCGGGTGGGGTCCGGCCTACCGACCGGAGACCACCTTCGCGCAGCCGGGCACGCCCTTGACGCCTGGCCAGATCGCGGCGATCGAGCACTACCGGCGTACAGGGCGGCCGGTCTACCCGCCTATCGGCGCCTATCAGCCCGAAGCGGTCGCCCCTGGCTACGGCTACGTCGCGCCCCGGCGCATCGTCCGGGCGCCGGCCTATGAGAAGCGCCGGGCGGCGAAGCGCAAGCGGGTTGTCGAACGGGTACGATGAGGTTTGCCTCTGGCGCTTCGGTCGGATCGCGACGACGCCGGCACCTCTCGCGCCTCGCAGCTGAAGAGCGCTCTCCCGCGGGGCTTGCGGTTCGGCGAGCCCTCTATCTTCGCGCAGCTTCCTTCCGTGACGCTGTGGAGGATTGGTAGCATGGCCCCGTCAGCCATGGAGCACGCGATGGACGAGGATCGTTTCAACATGGAAGTGCGCAAGTTTCTCAAGCAGGTCGGCGTCACGTCCCAGCGGGAAATCGAGAAGGTGGTGCGCTCAGGCAAGGTGCAGGGGACGGCGCTCAAGGTCCGCATGACGCTGACCGCGGAGAACGCGCCGCTCGAACATGTGGTCGAGGACACGATCGAGTTCGGTCCGCGGCAGCGCTGAAGCGCAGAATCTTCGTCTGACCCATATCGGACAAAGACGGGTCCTCGGGGTGGGCCGCCGCTGGAAACCCGTTCGGTTCCCTTGCGCAGGCCCGTTAGAAGCGGCCGCCGACGCCCGCCCGGCCGCCAGGCGTCATCATCGGGCGGATGCGGGCCTCGCCGGGTTGCCGACCGTAAGGGTCGTCGATGTCGTTGGGGTCGAAGCGCAGGGGCTGCTGGCCTGGGGCAGTGACTTTGGGCGATCGGGGAGACGGGGTTGACGGGGTTGATGTCGTCTTCGCCTTGGGCTGGCCTGCGCCAGCCTGCGCTGGGATCGCTCCCTCGGCAGGGTCGCGCCGGCTCTCTGCGCTTGCACCGCCAGCAACCATCCCGAGCAAGAGGGCGAGGGCCAATGGAGCAAGCAACCGGGTCATGAGCGGCCATCCTTGCCTTGAAGCGTGAAGCGGGGCATGCGCTGGCGGCGTCGATTGCACCCCTTGCACAACGGCACCCTTCGCACCTGATCTCCTGCTCTCCTACGCATGGGTCGGCGAGGGGATGAAGTCAATCGGCGGCCATGGGGGTCGGGTGGGCGTCCGGTCGGTCCGGCCGGTTGCTTTGAGGGAGACGGGTCTATGAGAGTCGCCTTGCAGGCTGAAGCGCCGTCTGAAGAGGGGCGTCGGGAGCTGCCACTGACCGTCCGCGCGGCCGAGGACCAGGACGCGCAGGATCTCTTCGGCCTGCTCGCCCTGTGCTTTGCGGACTATCCCGGGTGCTATGTGGATCCCCACCAGGACCTGGCGGATCTGCGGCGCCCTGGCGCGTCTTTTGCGGCGAAGGATGGGGCGCTGTGGGTGGTGGAGGACAGGCGAGGGCGGATTTGCGCCTGCGTCGGGGTCGATTTCCCGGGGCGAGGTGTCGCCGAACTGCACCGGCTCTACGTGCGTCCGGACATGCGTCGCCGCGGCCTGGGCGAGGGGCTCGTCCGCCTCGTCGAGCGCGAAGCGACTGCAAGAGGAGCGCGATCGATCTTCTTCTACTCGGACACCCGCTTCGTCGACGCCCATCGCCTCTATGAGCGCCTCGGCTACCGTCAATGCGAGGGAACGCGCGAGCTCGGCGACATCTCCAACTCCGTCGAGTACCGATTTGAAAAGACCCTCTGAGGACCGTCTCGCCCGAGGGCGCGCCGAGAGCGAGACCGGAGGCGGTCACGCGAGCTCGCGCTGCGAGACGTCCGCGACGCCTTCCGTTTCCGCATAGCGGTTCGCGACGCGCGCCTGCCACAGGCAGACGAGGGGTGTCACGATCAGCTCCAGAAGCAAGCCCGAGAGCATGGTGAGCGACGGAACGCCGGTGAGCCAAAGCCCAATGAGCCGTCCGAGCCCGCCGAGGACGACCATGAGCGTCAGGAAGCGGAAGAAGGTTCCTTTTTCCTCAATGCTCGGGACGGTGGCCCAGAAGCAGATGCCGATACCGAGCAGGATGCCCGACAGGAACCGGAAATGGCTCTCGGCTGAGACGCTCATGCGGTCGCCCGTCACCGCAGGGCCATAGAGCACGCCGAACAGTCCTGCCGCGACCGGAATCAGAGCCAGCACGGCGACGGTGCGTTGGAGATAGCGCTTCTCGTTCTCCGCAGACATGTTGCTCTCAGGACATTGCTCTTAAGATCGGCTTCGCGAGCGTGCTGCGGAAAGCGTCCCGCCCCACGCCCGGAGACCTGCCATGGCCGCACGATACACCCTGCACGGGTTCTGGGCATCGGGCCCCACCTACAAGATCGCCCTGTTCCTCTCGCTTGCCGGCGAGGCCTTCGACTACGTCCACGTCGATCTCCCGACAGGCGAGCACACCCGGCCCCCATACCTCGTGAAGCAGCGCTTCGGGCAGGTGCCGCTTCTTGTCGACAACTCCAATGGCCGGCACTTGTGCCAGTCGGCGGCGATTCTCGAGTACCTCGCGGACCGAACCGGCAAGTTCGGCGGCGCGAGCCTCGATGAGCGCCTCACGGCGCGGGAGTGGATGTTCTGGGAGGCCGATCGCTTGGCGCCAGGCGTCTACCGTCCGCGGTCGGCGAGGGCGGGGCTGTCGCCCCTGCCCGAGGAGGTCATCGGCCACTACCTGGTCGAGGGCAGGGCGGCGCTGGAGCTGCTCGACGATGCGCTTCGGGGACGCAGCTGGATCGTCGGCGAGGCGCCGACCATCGCGGATATCGATATCTACGGCGTGGTGGCCTACGCCGCCGAGGCAGGGCACGCTCTTGAGCCCCTCCAGAATCTCGGGCGCTGGACGGATCGCGTTGCTGCGCTGCCCGGCTTTGCAGCGCCGAACGCGCTCCTGCGTCCTCCTTCCTTAAGGGTGCTTTGAGGCGATCCCTCGGATGCAGCCGGAACGGCTTGGGATCAGGCGGAACTGCCCTTCAGCCGCGCGTTGCACTGGCTCCAGAATTTCGGCCATTTGACGCCGGCGGCGACCGTCTTGGCGGCCTTGGCCTCCTTCCACTCGGCGGCGCATTTCTTCTGTCGCTCGCGGGCGGCCATCTGGTTGACCGTCATCTCCTTCTTGGAGGCGCCGCGCTTGCGGGCTTTGGAACCCTCCGCGGCCGATCCCGGCTGAGCCTGGGCGACCACCAGGGCGCCCTCCGCGGCGATTGCCGGCGGCGCGAAGCTCGCCGCCCCGAGGGCGACGGCGAGAACGGCTGCGGCGACAGCGCCGCGCAACTCCATCTTCATGCGATGACTCCCCACAATGGACCGGCTGACACTTTGTCCCGGAAGGCACTGAGCCGCCCTATTCCGACGGCAAATCGCGCATTGTGCAAGCGCCTTGTGCAAGGCGGCAGAGTAGGCGCACAGATGGAACTCGGCTAGGTTCGACCCCCCAGTGGAGGAAGAGGAATGAGCGGACCGTCCTCAGCACCGATCGAGCTCTACTATTGGCCGACCCCGAATGGCTGGAAGGTCTCGATCATGCTGGAGGAGTGCGGCCTTCCTTACCGGGTGCACAGCATCAACATCGGCAAGGGGGACCAGTTCAAGCCCGAGTTCCTGGCGATTTCGCCCAACAATCGCATCCCGGCCATCGTCGACCCGAGCGGGCCCGGCGGTGAACCGATCTCGATCTTCGAATCCGGCGCCATCCTGCAATATCTCGGACGCAAGACCGGCCGGTTCTATCCCACGGATGAGCGCAAGCGCGTCGCCGTGGAGGAGTGGCTGTTCTGGCAGGTGGGCGGCTTCGGGCCGATGCTCGGCCAAGCCCACCATTTCCGGATCTACGCCCCGGAGAAGATCGACTACGCCATCAACCGCTACACCAACGAGGCACATCGCCTGTACGGGGTCATGGACAAGCGCCTCGCCGACCACGAATACCTGGCCGGCGACTATTCCATCGCCGACATGGCCTGCGTCGGCTGGGCGAAGCTGTGGGAGCGCCAGGGCCAGGACATCGCCGAGTTCCCGAACGTGAAGCGCTGGCTCGACGCGGTGTTGGCTCGGCCCGCCGTGCAGCGGGGCATCGCGCTCAACGCGCGGGACAAGCGGGCGACGGACCTGCTCGATCCCGAGGTTCAGAAGGTGCTGTTCGGCCAGCGCGCCCGCCGCTAGACAGGCGCGCCGCCGCCTCGTCAGTTCACCCGCGTCCAGGTCTGCGAGCGGCAGATGAGGCCGCCGGCGATGCAGCCCGAGAGCTCCAGGGTATTCTGGCCCGTCAGCTTCAAGCTGCCGCTGAAGGTCTGCCCGTCCGTATAGCGGTAGAGGGTGCCCCTCCACGTATCGCCGCTCTGGCTCATGGTGATCATGCGCAGACCGACGAGGTCCCGGCTCCTGAGCGCGGGGTCGGGGTTGTGCACATCCTTGCCCGGAGTCTTCACCCAGACGATCGTCCCGCACAGTTGCGCGCCGCAAGGGGCGATCCGCACCCGCGTCTCGCCGGTTTGGCTCAGCCACGTGCCGACCGGGCTTGGCGGCTGCTGCGCCATTGCCGTGCCGCTCGCCAGCAAGAGCCCGGCCGCAAGGAGAAAAGCCCCTTTCATGATCCCTCCCATCACCCTGATCCAAGGCGATGCTAACGGCGAAGCTTCGCACGTCAATGCGTCGTCGTAAGGTCGTCGCCCGGGCGATCGCTCCAATCCGGGTGGGGCACCCCGGCATGGGCCGGTCTGGGCTGGGCTTCGGGCCGGTTGACTTGCCAGGCCCCGTTCGGTTTCTAGCCCGAGCGCTCCGCGCGCCTTCTTCTGCCTAGCGCGCCCACCGTCCGGTTCAGATCATGGAAAAGACCTTCGATCCAAGCGCCGTCGAGGCGCGCATCGCCGCCCGATGGGAGGAGGCTCAGGCGTTCAAGGCGGGCCGCCCGGACCGCGCCGGCGCCGAGCCCTATGCCATTGTCATCCCGCCGCCGAACGTGACGGGCTCGCTCCACATGGGGCATGCCCTGAACAACACGCTGCAGGACATCCTCTGCCGCTTCGAGCGCATGCGCGGGCGCGACGTGCTCTGGCAGCCGGGCACGGACCATGCCGGCATCGCGACGCAGATGGTCGTCGAGCGACGGCTCATGGAGACGCAGCAGCCCGACCGCCGGACCCTCGGTAGGGCCAGGTTCCTGGAGAAGGTCTGGGAGCAGAAGGAGGAATCGGAGCGCACGATCCTCGGGCAGCTCAAGCGCCTGGGGGCCTCCTGCGACTGGTCGCGGACCCGTTTCACCATGGATGAGGGGCTGTCGAAGGCCGTCATCAAGGTCTTCGTCCAGCTCTACCGCGAGGGGCTCATCTACCGCGACAAGCGCCTCGTGAACTGGGATCCCAGGTTCCAGACCGCCATCTCCGATCTCGAGGTGCAGCAGGTCGAGGTCAAGGGTCACCTCTGGCACATCCGCTACCCCGTGGAAGGCGAGGAGGGGCGCTTCATCACCGTCGCGACGACAAGGCCCGAGACCATGCTCGGCGACACGGGCGTTGCCGTCCATCCGGACGACGAGCGCTACCGCGACCTCGTCGGCAAATACGCGGTCCTGCCCCTCGTCGGACGGCGGATCCCGATCGTCGCCGATCCGTATTCCGACCCGGAGAAGGGCACGGGCGCGGTCAAGATCACGCCGGCGCACGACTTCAACGATTTCGAGGTCGGCCGCCGCCACGGCCTGTCCCTGATCAACATCTTCGACGCGGAGGCCCGGCTGGCCGTCGCCGGCAACGACGCCTTCCTTGACGGGCTTCCCGGCTCCGAGGAACTCGACGCCGTCCTCGCACTTCACGGGCAGGATCGGTTCGCCGTCCGCAAGCAGGTCGTCGCCATGGTGGAAGAGCGCGGCCTTCTCGAGAAGATCGAGCCGCACATCCACATGGTCCCCCATGGGGACCGCTCGGGCGTGGTGATCGAGCCGTACCTCACCGACCAGTGGTACGTGAACGTGAAGCCCCTCGCTGAGCGCGCCATGGCGGCCGTGCGCGAGGGGAAGACCCGCTTCGTCCCCGAGAACTGGGAGAAGACCTACTTCCAGTGGCTCGAAAATATCGAGCCTTGGTGCATCTCGCGCCAGCTCTGGTGGGGCCATCAGATCCCAGCCTGGTATGGGCCGGACGGCACCGTCTATGTGGCCGAGTCCGAGGAGGAGGCGCTGGCGGAGGCGCTTGCCCAGGCGGTGCTGAAGAACGAGCTGACGGAGGCGCAGGCAGCGGCGATCGCCGAGGATCCGGAGCGGGCGGCCGCTTATCTCACCCGGGACGAGGACGTGCTCGACACGTGGTTCTCCTCGGGACTCTGGCCTTTCTCAACGCTCGGCTGGCCCGACGAGACGCCGGAGCTCAAGCGCTATTACCCAACGAGCGTCCTCGTCACCGGCTTCGACATCATCTTCTTCTGGGTCGCGCGCATGATGATGCTCGGCCTCCATTTCATGAAGGAGGTGCCCTTCCGCGACGTCTACATCCACGCCCTCGTCCGCGACGAGAAGGGCGCCAAGATGTCGAAGTCGAAGGGCAACGTCATCGACCCGCTCGCCGTGATCGACGAGTATGGGGCTGACGCCCTGCGCTTCACGCTGGCCGCCATGGCGGCCCAGGGGCGCGACATCAAGCTGTCCATCCAGCGGGTCGAGGGCTACCGCAACTTCGCGACGAAGATCTGGAACGCCGCCCGCTTCGCCGAGATGAATGGCTGCGTGCGCGCCGAGGGTTTCGACCCGCGGCAGGCGCAGGAGACGCTGAACCGCTGGGCGCTCGGCGAATGCCAAAAGGCCGTGGCCGAGGTCACGGAAGGGCTCGTCGCCTACAAGTTCAACGAGGCGGCAGGAGCCGCCTACCGCTTCGTCTGGAACGTCTTCTGCGACTGGTATCTCGAACTCGCCAAGCCCGTGTTGCAGGGCGAGGACGGGCCGGCGAAGGACGAGACGCGTGCGTGCGTCGCCTTCATCTTCGACGAGATCTGCAAGATCCTCCACCCCTTCATGCCCTTCCTCACCGAGGAGCTGTGGGCGATCAAGGGAGAGGAAGCCCGCGCCGCTTCCACTCCTCAGGGGAGAGTGGACGATCGCGGGCTTCTCGCCCTTGCGCCCTGGCCGCAGCTTAACGGGCTCGTCGATCCGGCGGCCGAGGCGGAGCTTGGATGGGTGGTGGAGCTCATCAGCGAGATCCGCTCGGCGCGCTCGGAGACGAACGTGCCGCAGGGGGCGCAGATCCCCCTGCTCATGGTTCGCCCGTCAGCGGAGGCCCGGGCGCGCGTGGAGCGCTGGCAGGAGGCGATCCGGCGCCTTGCACGCCTGTCGGGCATCGGCTTCGGCGATGCGGCGCCGAAGAGCGCGGTGCAGCTCATCGTGCGCGGCGAGACCGCGGTGCTGCCGCTCGAGGGCATCGTCGATCTGGAGGCGGAAGCCGCACGTCTCAAGAAGGAGCGTCAGAAGATCGACGCGGACGTGGCCAGGATCGACGCCAAGCTCGGCAACCCCGACTTCCTCAAGCGCGCCCCCGAGGAGGTCGTCGAGGAACAACATGAGCGCCGCGCAGAAGCCCTCGCGCGGCGGGCAAAGATCCTGGAGGCGCTGGAGCGCCTCGGAGGTCAGATGTGAGGTCTCCGAAGACGGGGGGCGAGCGCACGAGCCTCGTTTCCTGGCTCAACCGGGTCCTTTCGCCGCGGACCCCGTTTTCGGATCCGGAGGGCCGCAAGGGGCTTTGGACCCGCTTCACCCATGCGCCCGACCACCGGCTCGTGACCTACCGTGTGCCCCTCGCCGGGATCGGCGCGCGGCCCTGGCGGGCGGCGCTTCTCGCGGATCTGCATGTCGGCGGCCACGCCCAGGATCTGCGACGTCTCGCAGCCATCGTCGCGGAGACGAACGGGCTTGAGCCCGACCTCATCCTGCTCCTTGGCGACTACATGAACATGATGCCGTTCGGAGGCGGGCGGATTCCGCCCACCACCATCGCGCAAGTATTGGCGCGGCTTTCCGCCCCGGCCGGCGTGCTCGCCATCTTCGGCAACCATGAATGGAAATACGGTCGGGACGCAGTCGCCGACGCCTTTGCAGCGGCCGGTCTTGCGGTGGTCGAGAATGAGATCGTCGTGGTCGAGCGGGCGGGCGAGAGGCTCGCGGTGCTCGGCCTCGAGGACGATTGCTATGGCAATCCCGACCTTTCCCTCTTCGAGCGGGTGCCGCCCGGCATGCCGGCCCTTGTGATGACCCATGATCCCGGCCTCTATTGGGACATTCCCGAAGGGCAGGTGGTCGTCGCAGGCCACATGCATGGCGGCCAGATCCGCATCCCCGGCCTGCCGGCGCCCGTCGTTCCATCAGGGCGTGCGCCCCGGCGCTGGGCCAATGGACATATCCGTGAGCGGGGAGGGCACCTCATCGTCAGTGCGGGGCTGGGCGTGTCGGGCTTTCCCCTGCGCCTCGGAATGCCGCCTGAGATCGTCGTGGTCGAGCTCGTCGCGCCGTGATCCGCTGACGCGCGATCATGGCGTCATCACGCCCGTCGGTGTCATGGCTCAGGAGAGCCCGTGAGGGTGAGGGGACTGAGGAGCGAGCACCACCCCCCTTGACAATTATCCTATCATGTGTTTATTTCCCTTCTGTCCTGTTCATCCGAGGGGCGCGCTCGCGAGGCGTCGTGACGTGGGACGGGACCGGTGCCGCGCCGGGGCTCACGCACGCCCCGGTCCGGGCGCTCTTCCGGGGAACACGCCGCGGCGGGCCAGCCGCGCCTTAAGCGCCGGGTCCCTCGCCCGCCGCCGCCGCATCGCCGGCCCCGCTCGAGGAGCGCACAACACCGGCGCGGGGCGCCTCCGGGCTCCCCTTGTCCTTCAACCATCGAGCCCGTGGCGCCCCGCGCTCCCCTCGATCCATCCCTCGGGCCGAAAGGACCGCGAGACCCATGACCCATGCCCGCCGTCCGTCGGTGGAGTCGTCCGCATCAGCAATTGCGCCATGCCCGCAAGCTTTGCCTTGGAACGGCCATTTTCTGCCACGATGGCCGCCTGGTTCGCGCGGGATGTCCCTGTGTTCGCCAGCCGGCCGAAGCGACAAAGTTCAGGCCCAGCCGCCCTCGTCGCCGGGGTGGCGGGGCTTGCCGCCATTGGGATCTCGATGCAGGCGACGGCCCATCATCCGGGAAGCCACGCCTATCGGGAAGCCGACGGGCGGGTGCGGCTCGAGGTGACGGCGGTGGCGAGCGACGCATGCACCAGGGTCGGTTCGATCTCGCGGGGAGCGCCGGCATCCGTGAGAACGCCCGAGGGGGCGGAGGCGATCACCGTCACGCTCACGCGGCCGGCTCAGGCCATGTGCGCCATGCTCGTGCGGACTCTCACCGAGGTTGCGGTCCTGCCGCTGCCAGGTGGAGCGCGCATTGTTCACCTCTATGTCATGGCTCCGGACGGGCGTCTCCAGACGAGCGAACGCGTGCCGATCCGCTGACCGGGCATGAGAGTGCGGCGGGCCGCGATCTCCGTTCCCGCCCTGTGCAACTCTTGACCGCCGCCAGGCGAAGGACGACGATCCCCTCAAGGTTGCAGGCGCCCTCTTCCGAACGCGGGCGTCCGCGGCGGCATGGCGCGTCCGGAGGGCTCGGCTTCCAAGTCCGTCCAGGATGCTTGAGGGGTGGGCATGGCGCGGCTGAACAACGTCGCTTTTCTCCAGGATGCGGGAATTGACCTCACCACCTTCGAGACTCGCTGCCGCTGGCGACGGTTCGAGCCCAATGAGATCCTGGTCGACTTCGACGACGTCTCGACCGATGTCTATTTCCTGACCTCGGGCGATGTGCGGATCCTCATCCGCACCCAGTCCGGCAAGGAGGTGATCCTCGGCGAAATGCGTGGCGGCCAGATGTTCGGCGAGCTGGCGGCCATCGACGGGGTGAGCCGGTCCGCGAACGTGACGGCTCTTACCCGGGGGGAGGTGTGCGTCATGCCCGCTTCGGTCTTCCGAGAGATCATCTTCGCCTCGCCCGTCGTCGCCGACCGGCTGCTGCGTCTCCTCACCAAGCGGGTGCGGGAGCTCAATGCCCGCCTCATGGAGCACGCGGTCCTCGACCTGCGTCACCGCCTCTATTCCGAACTCCTGCGCCTGTCGGTGCCGCGGGCGGGGTCGGGCGCGGAGCGCGTGGTCACGCCGCCGCCCTACCATCATGTGCTTGCGGCCCGCATCGGCTGCCGCCGCGAGCAGGTGACGCGGGAATTCACCACCATGTCGCAGGAGGGGCTCGTCGAACGGACCCGCGGGGCGCTGGTCTTGAAGCGGCCGGACATCTTCGAGGCGCGGATCGCCGAAGCGATGCGCGAGGATGCCGGCTGAAGGGTGAGGGAGCACGTTGCGCTCCGCGCGCCCTGCCGCTAACAGAGCCCGTCCTCTGTCTCAAGACGGCATGAATTGAACGACACCACCCGCGCCCTGCGCCCCGCCATCGGCGCCGTCCGCCGCTCCTTCTCCCCCTGGACCGATCCCCAGGCTCGGCCGCTGATTCGCTTCGAGAGTGTGACCAAGCGCTTCGGCGAAGCGGTGGCCGTTGAGGACCTCTCGCTAGATATCTTCGAGCGCGAATTCTTCTGCCTTCTCGGCCCCTCCGGGTGCGGCAAGACAACCTTGATGCGCATGCTCGCGGGGTTTGAGGAGCCCACGGCTGGGCGCGTTCTCTTGGCCGGGCAGGATCTCACCGGCGTTCCGCCCTATCGGCGGCCGGTGAACATGATGTTCCAGTCCTACGCCTTGTTTCCGCATATGAGCGTCGCGGACAACATCGCCTACGGCTTGAAGCAGGACCGACTGCCCAGGGGCGAGATCGAGGCGCGCGTTGAGGAGATGCTGCGGCTCGTTCAGCTCGAGAAGCTCGCGACGCGTCGCCCGGACCAGCTCTCGGGCGGGCAGCGCCAGCGGGTGGCCTTGGCGCGGGCCTTGGCGAAGCGCCCCAAGGTGCTGCTTCTCGACGAGCCGCTGGGAGCCCTCGACAAGAAGCTGCGCGAGGAGACGCAGTTCGAGCTCATGGATCTGCAGGTACGCCTCGGCATGACCTTCCTCGTGGTCACCCACGATCAGGAGGAGGCCATGACCATGTCAGACCGCATCGCCGTGATGGATCACGGCCGCATCGTGCAGGTCGCGACCCCGGGCGAACTCTATGAGCAGCCGCGGACGCGCTTCGTCGCCGAGTTCGTCGGCGACATCAACATCCTCGAAGGCAAGGTTGCCGGCATGGAGGAGGGAGGCTGGCGCGTCGAGACTCCTCACGCCTCCCAGGCGCTCACGGTCTTCGATCCCGACGAGGTTTTGGGGCATGGTCAGCCTGTCGCCGTGGCTGTCCGCCCCGAGAAGATGACGATCCATCGCCAGAGGCCGCAAGGGCCGAACGTGCTCGAGGGGGAGGTGTGGGATATCGGCTATCTCGGAGATTGGACCGTCTATCGCGTTCATCTCGGCAGCGGGGCGGTGGTGCGGGTCTCATGCGCGAACGCGAGCCGCTTCGTGGCTGATCCCATCACCTGGGACGAGCGTGTGTTCGTCGCCTTCGCGCCGGATGCGGCGATCCTCCTGTCGCGGTGACCATGAGCCGGTCCGGATGGCGCAAGCGGCTGGCACGGGCGGCGGTGATCCTCCCGCCCTATGCCTGGCTCGCGGCCTTTTTCCTTCTCCCCTTTGTCATCGTGCTGCGGATCAGCCTGTCCGATCCGGCCTCGGCGCAGCCGCCTTACCGGCCGCTGTTCGACTGGACGGGTGGCTGGGACGCCTTGATGGCCTTTCTTGGCGCGCTCGATCTCGAGAATTTCGAGACGCTTGCAAGCGACTCCCTCTACTGGGAGGCGGCGATCTCCTCCGTGACGATCGCCCTTGTCTCCACGGTCCTCCTTCTCCTGATCGGCTACCCCGTCGCCTACGGCATGGCTCGCGCCGCACCGCGCCTCCGGCCGCTCCTCGTCGCGCTTGTGATCCTGCCCTTCTGGACGAGCTTTCTCATCAGGGTCTATGCCTGGATCGCCATCCTCAAGCCCGAGGGGCTGCTGAACCAGTTCCTCCTCGCCCTCGGACTGATCAGTGACCCCCTCACCATTCTGAACACCCCGACAGCCGTCTATATCGGCGTCGTCTACGCCTATCTTCCCTTCATGATCTTGCCGCTCTATGCGGCCCTCGAACGGCTCGACTGGACGCTGGTGGAGGCAGCTCAGGATCTCGGCTCGCCGCCCTGGAAGGCGTTCTGGACGGTGACGCTTCCGCTTTCCCTGCCTGGGGTCGTGGCGGGGTCGCTCTTGTGCTTCATCCCGATCGTCGGTGAGTTCGTCGTGCCGGACCTCCTTGGCGGTTCCGACACTCTCATGATCGGTCGCACCCTGTGGAGCGAGTTCTTCTCCAACCGGGATTGGCCGCTGGCTTCAGCGGTCGCCGTGGTGCTGCTGTTGATCGTCGTGATCCCGATCGTGTTCTACCGCGAGATCGAAGCACGCCGCTGGGAGGCACGGTGATGGCGCGTCGCTTCACCTGGTTCAATGCGACCTCGCTCACGCTCGGCTTCGCGTTCCTTTATCTGCCCATCCTCCTCGTGGTGCTCTACTCCTTCAACGCCTCCCAACTCGTCACCGTCTGGGGCGGCTTCTCAGGACGATGGTATGGCGCTCTGCTTCGTAACGACGCTTTGCGGGAGGCGGCCTGGGTCACCCTCCGGGTGGCTTTTCTGTCGGCCACCGTCGCGACGTTCCTTGGAACGCTCGCTGCGGTCGCGCTCACGCGCTATGGGCGCTTTTCAGGCCGCACGCTGTTCACGGGCATGATCTACGCTCCCATGGTCATGCCGGAGGTGATCACGGGTCTCTCCCTGCTCTTGCTTTTCGTAGCCGTCGGTCTCGACCGCGGCTTCTGGACCGTCACCATCGCGCACACGACCTTCACCATGTGCTTCGTGACGGTGGTGGTGCAGTCGCGCCTCATCACCTTCGATCGTTCGCTGGAGGAGGCGGCGATGGATCTTGGAGCGACGCCCTTGCGGGCGTTCTTGAGCGTGACGCTGCCGCTCATCGCACCGGCGGTGGCGGCAGGGTTTCTTCTCGCCTTCACGCTCTCCATGGACGATCTCGTCATCGCCAGCTTCACCTCCGGCCCGGGGGCCACCACCCTGCCGATGCGGATCTACAGCCAGGTCCGTCTTGGCGTGACGCCCGAGATCAATGCGGCGGCAACGCTGCTCATCGCCTTTGTCACCCTGGGCGTGACCGCCGCCGCCCTGCTGACGAAGCGGGCTGCGCAAACCCAGGCGCGCCTGTGATCAAGGTTGAAGGCGGGGCGAAGCGCCGTCCTCCGTGCGCGGCTCGGCCGTGAAGAGCTGCCGCGCCGCACCGGAGCGGCGGATAAGACCACGAACGTCCGGTGTCACCGACACGGAGCTCAAAGGCCCACCGATATGGAAGACGAGGGACGAACCAGCGGCGCCATTGACCTGGGCAAGGGGAGCCGGCTCCACCCTGGCGCTGACGGCCAGCGCCCGGTCGATCAGTGACACCTGGCCCTGAAGTGCGGCCTGGGCCGCCGGTCCGGCAAGCTGACCTTCGACCAAGTCGCCGATGCCATCGTGAAAGTTGAGGATGGCGTGCGCCTGCTCGAAGGGCGTGCGTCCGCCCTTCCACTCGAGCGGCGCCGAGAGGGGCCGGCGCTCAGCCCGCTTCAGGGCTTCTGCCAGGGCGACGCCGTGCAACTCGCCTTGGCGGACCGTGATGCTCGCGCGGCCTTGGGCGTGACGAACGATATCGGCCGGGGAGCCCCCCACGGCGTCGAGATTGATCTGACCGTGGGCAATGCCCGAGATCCAACGGCCTTGCCCGATGTCGACGAGGAGGTTGCCGATCTCCACTCGGTCAAAGGAGCCCTGAAGCTTGACCTCGTTCGTCTGTGCGCCAGGCAGGAGGGCGAAACGACCTTTCAGAGTGCCCTTCCCGACGCTCGCGCGGCCGATCGAGATCTCGACACGGCCAGGTTTCACGAGGAGATTCGCCGCCACGTCGTCGAGACGCACGCCCCCGATCCGCGCCGCGGCCGCCGAAAGGCGCAGATCGAGATCCGCGGCGCCGAGGGAGTGAAGCGCGATCGCATCCGTGGACCACTGACCGCCGGGAGCCAGCGACGCGGACAGCCCGTCCGACAGATCTGGCAGGATCAGGCGGTCCGCAGCCAAGGTCCCGTTGAACGCGACACGCCTGCCCTCAAGGCGGGCCGAGAGAGCTCCGGTGAGTCGATCCGAGCCAAGAGTGACTTCGACCGCGGGCCAGGACAGGCCGTTCCGGTCGACGGTGAAATCGCCGGCAAGCGTTGCGGCATGCAAGTGCCCGCCGAGGGGGATGGGAAGTCGGCTCCAATGGAACAGGTCCCGAAGGGAGCGGGAGGTAAGGGTCGTCCGTCCGCTGGCCCGCCAGTTCTCCCCGGCCACGGCTTCGATCGTTGCCGCAAGACGGCCGTGCGGCGCGACGGCATCGATCTCGAACCGGCTCTTGCGTCCCGCCAGGAGGGCCGCGGGGTCCAAGCTCGAGACTCCGAACCGGACGTCCTCGCCGCGCCAGCGTCCGGCAGCGGTCACGTCGAGAGGGCCGTCGCGGGTCGGCCAGTTGACCACCAGGTTCAGGTCTCGCAAGGCGGTGCGGTCACCTTCCGCAGAATCGGTGAGTTCCAGGGTGGCGTTGGTGAGAATGAGGCGCCGGATGTGGCGAACACCTTGCGGCTGTTCGAGATAGGTCCTCAGACGCGCGATCACCGCCTGCCAAGTGATCGCGTCTGTCGAACCCACAGGCACCCGTATGTGCGCCTCGTTGAGGGCAAGCTCGGAGAGCTGAACCTCACCGAACAGGAGGGGCAGCAGGCGGAATTCTCCCCGAAGCTGCGCGCTTTCCACGAGAGGCCCCGTCTGGGGACTCGAAAGCACAACGTTCTCGAACTTGAGACGAGGCACCGGCAGGAAGGCGATGGTCCGGCGCCCTTCGACTGCGAGCTCAAGGCCATAGGCCGCATTGAGCTGGCGGGCCACTCCCGCAGTCAAAGCGCCCGTCGTCACCCTCCACGGGGCGATCGCAAGGCCAAGAAGCCCAAGGCAGGCGAGCGCAAGAATGAGGATGACGCGACGGGACATAAGTTTGTTGAAGAAATCCTTGACGGGAGGTGCTTCGTCGATCACCGGAGGCGAGGGCCCGCGGCGGCGAAGGCAAACTGCCCGACCCCCTTCCGATGCTTACAGATTCCTGAGGACATTGTCTAAATCACGGCTTCCCTTGCGCGAAACGTCGGGAGCAGGGGACGGCAATCTTGCTGCGGGGCCGATCGTCGCTCTAGAAGGTCGGACAGCATGTCGGAGACCCCAATGGCGAAAGCCCCCCTTTGGACGCCCCATCCGGACAGGGCGGCGCGAACTCAGATGGCCTCGTTCATGCGTCGCATGAGCGAGGTCGCCGGGCGACCGATCCGCGATTATCGGGCGCTGCATGCCTTCTCCGTTGCCGAGCGCGAGGCCTTCTGGTCGGCGGTGTGGGATGAGTTCGGCGTTGTCGGCGACAAGGGCGAGCGCGTGCTGATCGACGATCGCATGCCGGGGGCGCGGTTCTTCCCGGACGCCCGCCTGAACTTCGCAGAGAACCTGCTGCGCCGGGACGGCAGCGAGGAGGCCATCGTCTTTCGTGGCGAGGACAAGCTCGAGACCCGCCTCACCTGGGCCGAGCTGCGCGCCCTCGTGTCGCGGTTGCAGCAATGGCTCGCGAGCCAGGGGGTGACGGTCGGCAGCCGGGTCGCAGCCATGATGCCGAACATGCCCGAGACCGTGGCCGCGATGCTCGCCACGGCGTCCCTTGGCGCAACCTGGTCCTCCTGCTCTCCCGATTTCGGGGTGCGCGGGGTGCTCGACCGCTTCGGCCAGATCGAGCCGACCGTTCTCATCGCGTGCGACGGCTACTGGTACGGGGGGCGGCGCATCGAGATCGCCGAGAAGCTGAAGGAGATCGTGCCGGCGCTTCCGACGGTCAGGAGCACGCTCATCGTCCCGTATCTTGGGATCGCGGACGACGTGGCTGGGGCTCTGCCCAACGCCCTTCCCCTGGCAGAGGCCCTTGCGCCCCTTGCGGCGCAGCCCATCCGGTACGAGCGGGTGGGCTTCAACCATCCGCTCTACATCCTCTACTCGTCCGGCACGACGGGCGTGCCGAAGTGCATCGTGCACGGCGTCGGCGGCACGCTCCTCCAGCACCTGAAGGAGCATCGGCTGCACTGCGACGTCCGCCCTGGCGACCGCGTGTTCTACTTCACCACCTGCGGGTGGATGATGTGGAACTGGCTGGTTTCTGCGCTCGCGAGCGAGGCGACGCTGCTCCTCTTCGACGGCTCTCCTTTCCACCCCAAGCCGAGCGTCCTGTTCGACTATGCTGAAGCCGAGGGCATGACCCTGTTCGGCACGTCGGCGAAATACATCGACGCCTGTCGCAAGGAGGGCTTGCGGCCGCGTGATACTCACGACCTTTCGAGTGTGCGGCTCATGACCTCCACAGGCTCGCCGCTGGCGGCGGAGAGCTTCGACTACGTCTACGAAGCCATCAAGCCCGACATCCATCTGGCCTCCATCTCGGGTGGGACCGACATCGTCTCGTGCTTCGTTCTAGGCGACCCGACGAGCCCCGTGTGGCGCGGCGAGATCCAAGTTCCGGGTCTCGGCCTTGCGGTCGACGTGTGGGCTGAGGACGGTCGTCCCGTGCGTCAGGAAAAGGGGGAGCTCGTCTGCACCAAGGCGTTCCCTTCCATGCCGGTGATGTTCTGGAACGACCCGGACGGACGCAAATACCGCGCCGCCTACTTCGAGCGCTTCCCAGGCGTCTGGCATCACGGCGATTTTGCGGAGTGGACCGAGCATGGCGGCATGATCATCCACGGGCGCTCTGATGCGACGCTCAATCCGGGCGGCGTGCGCATTGGAACGGCCGAGATCTATGCCCAGGTGGAACAGATTCCGGAGGTCGTCGAGGCGCTCGCCATCGGCCAGGAGTGGGAGGGGGACGTCCGGATCGTCCTGTTCGTCCGGCTCAAGCCCGGGCTCACCCTGGATGAGGCGCTCGTGAACGCCATCAAGGCAAAGATCCGCTCCGGGGCCTCGCCACGGCATGTGCCGGCCCGGATCGTGCAGGTTGCCGACATCCCGCGCACGAAATCGGGCAAGATCACCGAGCTTGCGGTGCGCGACGTCGTGCACGGCCGCGAGGTCAAGAACAAGGAGGCCCTCGCCAATCCTGAGGCGCTCGAGCTTTTCCGCGATCTTCCGGAGCTACGGAGCTGACCGGGCGCCTGGCAGAGCGCCGGGCAGCTCCGCGCTTCGTGTCAGCCTGGCGGCGGGCCACAGGCCGACGACGACGATGGCAAGGGCTGCCAACGCCCCGTCCTCGAACGAACCCCGGGCGGCATGACCGTAAACCAGCGTGGCGAGTGTTTCGGTATTGAGGGGGCGCAGGAGGAGGGTGGCCGGCAGCTCCTTGGCGCAATCGACGAAGACGAGGAGAGCCGCCGTCGCCAGCGTCGGACGAAGAAGCGGAAGCTGGACACGCAGCACGAGCTCGCGAGGAGAGGCGCCGAGCATGCGTGCGGCATCCTCCAGATTGGGCGACACCCGCGCGAGCCCCGCGCCGAGCGATCCGGTCGCGATCGGCAGGAAGCGGATCAGATATGCGATGACGATCCCGACGCCTGAGCCCATCAGGAAGAGGCTGACCCGCTGTCCAGCGATCCCCTGCGTGAGGGCGCTGAGAATTTCGTCGGTAGCGATCAGCGGTGAGAGCAGGCCGAGCGCAAGGACCGTGCCCGGGAGCGCATAGCCGAGGCTAAGGACGAAGGTCATCGCTTCGGTCAGTCCGCGCCGCGCGAGGCGGGCTGCCGTGACCGCCACGATGCCCAGGAGGAGGGCGGCCACAGTGGCGGTCACCGCTACCCCAACGGTTGTCGCCAGGTGCCGCATGAAGTCGGCGTCGAACTGGGTGAGGAGGCCGCGCCTCAGGGTTTCACTAAGGAGGAATCCGACCGGAAGAACAAAGCCCAGCGCGACGGGCAGAGCGCAGGCGACAAAGGACGCCAGGCTTGCGAACCCGGTGAGCGGGACGGGGGCGGGTGGACGGTGGCGCCGCGTCGCTCCGGCATAGCGTCGTGATCGCCGGCCCGCGCGCTCGAGGAGAATGAGGCCGACGACCAGAACCAGCATGGTGCAGGCGATCTGGGCGGCTCCGGGCAGGCTGCCCTGGTTGAGCCATGTCGTGTAGATCGAGACCGTCAGGGTCCGCACGCCGAGATGCTCGGCGGCGCCGATGTCGTTCAACGCCTCCAGCAGCGCGAGAGCAAGGCCGACGGCGAGCGCTGGGCGGGCGAGGGGCAGCGCAACGGTGCGGAACAGCTGAAAGCGGCTCGCTCCCAGTGTTCGCGCCACCTCCAGCATCGAGGCGCTCTGGGTCATGAACATGGTGCGGGCCGTAAGATACACGTAGGGGTACAGAACGAACGACATCACCGCGATGCAGCCGCCGAGCGACCGGATCTCGGGAAACCAGTATTCGCCACGGGACTGCCAACCGATCGCGCCGCGCAGCGCGGATTGAACGGGTCCCGCTGCATCGAGGATCTCCACATAGATATAGGCTGTGATGTAGGTCGGAACTGCAAGCGGGAGCGGGAGGAGCCAGGCAAGCGCGTCCCGGCCGGGAAAGCGATGCACGGTGACGAGCCACGCCGTCCCGAGGCCCATCGTGCCCGCAAGAAGAGCGACACCGATCAGAAGGGCAGCTGTCTCGGCGAGAGCCGCAGGCATGACATGCGACGCGAGGCGCGGCCACACCGATGCGTCGCCGCTCAGCGCGGTCACAGTCAGCGACACGATGGGCGTCAGAACGAGTCCGGCCGTGCCGATGAGCACGAGGATGGACCACGCCGGCGCGCTGCGAAACATGCGGGCTCGGCCAGGGAGGCGGTCAACCGGAACATGTGCGACCTTCACCGGAGCGCTCCTGCGTCGCGGTCCGGCAAAGCGTCTGTCGGAGTCTTTCCCTGCCGGGTCGGACGTATGATGGGCACCCGGCGGCGATCGTCTTGCATGAGCGGTTGCGTGTCCGAGGCGGCGAACCGGAGAACCTTCCACGCCCGTCAATGGCGCGCCGTCGCGTCAAAGCACGCACGACCTCATCCGGTCAAGAAAGCAAGATCGCGCAAGCGTTTAGACGAGCTCTGTTTAGACGAGCTCCAATGTGGCGAGAACGGGGAGCCATAGGCATCGAGGGCGGCGCCTTCGTCCTCCGCAAGGCGGCGCGTGGCCGTCAGGGGCCGGTTAAACGACCTCCTCGATGGGCCATCTGCATGTCGGAACGGTAGGTATTGGGCGGCCGCCGTCCCGGCAGATTGGCGTCGAGCACAAGCTTCTGTACGTCGTCCACGGACACGTTGAGCTCGATGACCCGGGTGTTGGATTTGACGCGCCATGCCCGATACCAAGCGGGCGGGTTGGATCGTGGCGGGTCGAGATCGAAGCCACAGCCGATATGCCGGTCGTCTCCGTCCTCTCCCTCGAACGCAAAGATCCGTGGCTTGTCGAAGCGGTAGCAATGGCCTTCGAAGGCATAGCCATAGGCTGCAATGATTTGCAGTTGCCGCCCTGCACGCGCACCAGCTTTGAAGCCCTCCACGCGCAAGTCCCACGGCCCCTCGATGTTCAGATTGGCATAGCCGATCGCGCCGATCTGCGCCGCTGCCGTCGCTTGAACCCCGCCAGCCCCCGGTGGATCGATCACGACGGTGGGTGGGTTGTTGTACCCGAAGCCGGAGTCGATGATGGTGATCTGGGTGACCGCGCCCGCGGCGTTCACCTCGGCACGGGCGCGGGCTCCCTGACCTCCGCCGCCCGTCAATTCGACCCTTGGCGGGGAGTGCCTGTCATATTGTGTGCCTCCCACGAGGTTCTGGAACCCCGTTACGCCCGTGTGCCCGGTCAGCGCTATTCCATAGAAAATCACTTCGTCTGGCGAGAACCGGCTGATCCTCCCGGGCGCTGGAATACAGTTGCAATCATCCATGTTCGCCTCCAACAAGGGCCGCCCTTCGGCCGTTCCTCACCGCAGTCAGACAATCAGGCGCCAAGCGAAATTCTGATGGATGCGAGCCGCGAAACGTCGCGCACGGCCCGCTTCGGCCGTCGCGACGACCGCGTCCGCTGCTTCCGCAAAGGACAGCCCGTCCGGGCCGAGCATGCGCCAGGACCGTGCCAGCGTCTCCCCTACGAGGTCCCGCGCCTCGACGAGCGCAGATTTCACCGCAAAGTGACGGAGCTCGTAGCTGTCGCGGGACACCAGGATCTCCCGGTCGATGTCGGCCTGAGTGAGGTCGACCCTGACCTCCTCGATCTCTCGGGTGTCGAGATCGGAGAGACCGCGTTCGAGGAGGAGGAGCTGAAAGATCTCAAGGAGAGAGTCGAAGAGGGCGCCGGCGAACGGCTTGGAGAAATCATGCACTTCCGCGCCCACATCGCCCGCTTTGAGAGAGTGGCTGAGCACGCGGATCTGCTTTTCGTCGCCCAGCTCTGCGAAGCGATCGAGTTCATTGACGATGTAGAGATTGCCGCGCGTGCGACGCAGAATCCGGTCGACCGCGGTGTCGAAATGAAGAAGCCCGAGGAGCGAGAGAAAGTCGGCCACGGCCTCGTGGTAGGCAAGGAACTCCTGGGACGGTGCCCCTCGCGGTGTGCCGAGCACGCCGAGGAGAACCAAGTGTCCAGTCTCGTGCGCGATGGCGTCGAAGTTCAGCGCATATGGGATCGGCTCGTCGCGTGAATCATCCTCACCAAGCTCCAGGTAGCCGAAGCCGGACTGGGCGTTGTTCCAGGGGATGCGCGGCACGACTTCGAGCCGGTCATAGTCCGGCTCGAAGAACCAGGGGATTTCGCTTCCCCAGTAGTTCTCGCAGATGTCGAGAACGCGATGCACGCAGGCGAAGGCATGGGCGGAAAGGAAGCCTCGCGAATCGGGCGGCAGGTGATCGTAATGGCCATCGGGTCCCGGCTCGGGCGGAGGATAGCAGGCACTCCGGCACGGGGGGAGGAAAGGAAAGCCATAAGGCTCCTTCGGCACGAGTGGATCGATCACGTAGATCCGCCGATCGGCTGGTCCCGGACCGATGCGGTCCGGCGGAGTCGCGATCCACACGGGCTCGGGTCGCTCGTATCCAGGGATGAACGGAGGTTGCGGAAAGACGAGGAAACGCGTTCCAAGCCAACCGGATCCGACGGCGGCCGCCTCCATGCGCACATCTGCAACCGGGCTCATGGAATGGAGCCCCGCCCCCCCGGAATAGCTGACGTAGAGGAACATAATTCAGTGGCTGTGTCACCTCTGAGGACGACGCGCCCACAGCGTTTGAAGCGCTTGAGCACCAACAACGGCCTGGGGGCGTCCACGCCTACTCCGCTTCGATCCCGGCGGCATCCAGGTCGTCGATCAACGCCTCGGTCCACCGGAAGGACGCAATCTCGCCGGCTCGTGGCGGAAGCGTCATGCCGGTCGCCAGCTTCTCCAGCAGGCCGACAGCGTCGTTCCGCTTCTGGTCCACTGCGTTCTCCGCAATCCAGCGCTCAAGAGGAGGCAAATCCTGCCGCCACTCCTCGTCCCATGAAGCGCGCGCCCTGGCGAAGACATGGGCGAAGGTGCGGTCGACAAAGTGGATCCCCCTTGCAATGTCTTCGAGCGAGCGCCGCTGATGAGCCCTGACGAGCCCCGCACGCTCGGCTCGTCGCAGGGTGAGACGAATATTGATGAGAGCATCCGAAAGCGGATGGGCGCCAATCGAGGACGGAGTCATGGCGACCGCGACCTCGTCGTCGTCGGCGAGCGGGGTCGCTCGATACCAGCGGTAGATCAGGCCGTGGCCTTGCATGCCGAAGCCGAAGAGTTCGGCTGCGCGCAGCGCCCCCATGCTGGCCGCGCCGAAGACCAGAACGCCGCGACTGAGCGCCCACAGGATTTCCTTGTGCCTCACGGCCGGGACTCTGGCGAAGGCGCCGTCGATGAGGACGAGGACGCGCGGCTCGTATGTCTTCACCGCGCGGACCACGGCGCCTTGCTCGACGGGCGGCAGGTAGATGGCGTCGAGAATCGCTTCCGCACGATCCCGTTCGAGTGTTGGTCCGAGAAAAACGACGATTCGGTCCGTCATCTCAGTGGCGTCTTCCCGGGTCCAGAGGGGGTGCGACAAGCCGAAGGACGTGAATGCCGGCAGCCTCGTCCGAGAAGAGCGGAACGACGATGGCCGCACGCGCTCCTGCCTTCGCGAGCGCGTCGATAAGGGTGTCCACCGGATCGGAAGGTGAGGGGAGCGCCGAACCGTCCCAACGAAGAGGCCGCGGCGGCTCGGCAAGCTGCACACGCCATTCCGCGAGCTGCGCACGGTCGTACTCTTCCAGATAGGTTCTCCGCGTCATGTCTTCCCGCGCGCCTGCGATCGCGGCGAGTCTGGCTTGGCAGGCCTCGAGCAACGCCTTTGCGAGGGCGAGATCATGATCGAACGCGCAGGCGAACCCCTCGGCCGGAAGGGGCGCGAGCTCGGAGCCCTCGTCCTTCTCCATCACATGAACCCAGTAGACCGGCAGTCTGTGAGGAGCCGGCACGCGCCAAGCGCCTACGAGCAAATGAGCCTCGCGCAGCTTGTGCAGCAGACCCGCGGAGGCCCGCCCAACCTTGCTGAGGTCCATCTGCCAGCGGTCGAAAAAACAGACGTCCCGATCGGCCGCGGACACCGCTTGCCGCTCCAGGACTTCGCACGCAGCTTGGATGAAGGCAGCCCGCAGACTTGCGCCGGCGCCGAGACCGGTCGTGGTGCGCGCGAACACACGCGGATGAGGCGAGGGCCAGGTGTACTGCGTGTCGACGAGCGCAGCCGGAACCGGGATGATGGTGCTGGAAAAAAGGTCCCAGCCGTCGACCCAGGCGAGCGGGCGGGTGCTCCAATGCGCGTCGGCCTCCGCGCTCACCATGCCGCTGAAGAGGCTGGCGGCGGCGGGGCCGATTTCCGCAGCGCTGGCAACCTGCAGCTTGTCCTCCGGAATCCGTTCGGCAGCCCATGTCTCGACGGCCTCCATGAGCGCGGATGCAGCGGCCTCGATGAGTGTCAGGCCTTTTCCCTGGGCAACGGCGTTTGAGAGGGCCAGGGGGCGGACCACCTGTGCGACGGGAATCCCGATGCGATCGAGCCGGGTGATCGATCCGAGGCGCGTGATGCCGAAGGTCCGCCGCCGCGCCAGTACCGTGCGGACGATCTTTTCGGCACTGTTCCCCGAACCAGTGCTGTCGGCCGGCGACCATCGCAAGGCTTCAGGGACGTCATTGGCCGGCGGAGCGAGAGTCACGGCGCCGGCTCGCCCGCCCCCAGCCGTGCAAGATCGGCGCGCGCCCGCTCGGCCAGGGTCGTCGCACCCGATCGCTCCGACAGACGAAGCGCCCGTTCAAGGTCGCCACGCGCGCGCTCGGTTGCGCTGCCGGTCAGCGCGAGGAGTCCGGCGCGCCGCCGATAGAGCTCGGGGAGCCAGAAGAGATTGGTGCTGCGCTCGGCATAGGCGACGGCGTCGTCCAGGACGCGCAGAGCCGGTTGCGGCTGACCAGTGAGCGCGAGCAGTTCGGCCTGCATGTCGAGATAAACCGGCATGTCCTCGCCGGTCCCAATGGTCTGGTTGAGGGCAAGCCCTTCCTTGAGCTCGGAAAGTCCCGCAGGGTCGCCGAGAATACCCTTCGCCCATCCGGCGAAAATACGGCTCTTGACGCTCACGCCCGGCAGACCATGGCCCTCGGCGATCACCTGCATCCGGTGCGCGAGCAACGCGACCTCGTGCGGGTCTCGGCGGTAGCGCGCCAGCAGCACCGCATTGTCGAGAGCATGACAGAGGCTTCCGATATGGCCGAGGCTCTCGGCCCAGGAGAGCGCGGCTTCCATGTCGGCGCGGGCGCGGGCCTCGTCTCCCATGCTCCACAGCAGCTGTGCGCGTTCCCCGAGGGCACAGACCTTTGCGTCGTGGCCGCCATACCGAACGCGGCTCGCCACGGCGCGCTCCGGATCGTAGAGCGACAGCCCCTCCTCGATGCAGTGCAGGCACTCGTGCCGGCTGCCGGCATGGAAATTGGCGGCCCAGGCGCAATGAAGCGCCTGAAGCCGGATCTCCGGGTCGGCCGCGCGGTCGAGGTCGGCGACAATTTCCTGTGCCCTCTGACGCTTGGTTCCCTGGTCCGGGGAGGTGAACCACCAGCCCCAATAAAGGGGGAAGAACCGTTCTCGCTCCTGGGGAGCGAGTTCCTTGCACAGCGCGACGCTCCGCTCGTAGATGCTCCTCGCCTCCTCGGATCCCTTGCCATGGAGCGCCGTGGCCACCGGGCCTCGCACGGCAAGGAGCTGCAGGCTCAGATCCATGGCCTCGGGAGCATCATCGCAGGCGGCAAGAAGCGCCTCGGCCTTGGCAAGAAGCGCGTCCGCCTCCTCGTTGGCCGAGCGAATCGCGCAGGCCTCGGCCGCGCTGATGGCGAACCGCGCCGCCTCGAGGTGACGGCCCGCCTCGCCGCAGTGCCACGCCATAATCTCGTCCGCGGGCGGTGCAATCGCGCCCTGCTCGGCCAGCTCGACGATGCGACCGTGAAGCTCCCGACGTTTGCTCCTGAGCAGGCTGTCATAGGCCGCCTCCTGGAGAAGCACGTGCCGGAACCGGAACGTGAGACCCTCGGCAGTGTTGCCGCGCTCGATCAACCGTGCCTGAAGCAGCCGGTTCAAACCTTCATCGAGCTCGAAGGGAAGTGCCTGCTCGGCGCAGAGGGCGGCGACGACATCGTAGGAGAAGTCCCGACCAATGACGCTCGCGATCTGCGCGAGGCTTCGCACCTCGTCGAGGCCCGCGAGCCTGGCGGAGGCGAGGTCCTGCAGCCGGACGATGCCGCTCTCCCGTAGCGCGCCGGACCAGTCCCTGACGGTCGACGCGGTTCCCCCGAAACGCTCCTTCAGGAAGTGAGCGAGCTCCTCGGCGAAGAGCGCGACGCCGTCGCTGCGCTCATGGACGAAGCGATCGAGCCCGGGCGGGGGAGACAGGGGAGACCAGATCGCCTCGAGCAAGCGGCTGACGGTGTCCAGATCAAGGCGTGAGAGCGCCATTGGTAGGATGTGCGGGCCGCTGGTCAGGGACGGCGGGGGAGGATTCCGGTCCGTGACAACGACCAGGATCGGGAGATCCTCGATCCGTCGCAGCAACTCAGCCAGGAACGCCTCGGTGGCGCTGTCCGCCCAGTGCAGGTCTTCGATCACCAGCAGTTGCGGCTTGACCTGCGACCAAGCCACGACGACGTGAAGGGCGGCATCGATGGCTTGGCGCCTGACCTCCGCCGGCGAGCGCGTCAGGAGCTCCGTTTCAGGACCCTGGGCCTCCCCGACGCCTTCGAACATCCAATGCAGCACATCGGCCGTAAGCGGCGGCACCTGAGCCGCCTCGGCGGCAAGGTAATGGCGGATGGCCTCGAGCTCAGGCGCCGCCTCGGTTTCCCCCACGATCTGTCGCTTGAAGCAATCGAGAAAAGGGTGGAGGGGCATCGCATTGCCCCGCGGCCGACATTGGAGCAAACGGACATGCGCCTCCGCATCCCCGATGTCCCGCCGCAGCTCCGTCACCAGCCGCGACTTGCCGACTCCGGGCTCCCCCCAGAGGAACACCGCCTGGCCCCTGCCGGTGCGAGCCCGCTCCCACCGTTTCCGGCACGCGTCCAACTCGGCGTGGCGACCGAGCAACGGTGTTTCCGCGCGGCGGGAGAGCGTGAAAAGAGTGTCGGATCGCCGCCGGGCGAGGGCGCGCCAGATCGTTTGCGGCTCGGAGAAGCCCTTCAAGGTGCGCCGGCCCAGGCACTCGAACTCGAAGCCGAGACGGGTGACCTTGTAGGTCAGATCAGAGACCGCGACGGTGTTAGGGGCGGCCTCCGCCTGGATCCGCGCGGCAAGGGTCGGAGCGAGCCCGATAATCTCTGCCTCGCCTGGCAGCGTCGTGTTATGCGGCGCTATCACCACCACGCCTGTCGCAATGCCGACTCGAACGGCAGGAGGCAGCGGGACGCGCATACTCGTTTCAAGCGCCGTGCAGCGCTGAAGCAGCTCAAGACCGGCCGCGACGGCGCATTCCGCGGCGTCTTCCGCCGGGTGCGGGTAGCCGAAAAAGGCGCACCCCCCATCACCGACAAGTTGCTGCAGGTGCCCGCCATAAGTGCGGATCGCAGCGGCAGCGCTCTCGTGGATCTGGCGCTGAATGACGCCAAAGTCCTCAGCATCAAGGACGCTCAAGAGGCCCGTCGAGTTGACGATGTCGTAGAACAGCGCAGTGATGGGCCGGCGCTCTCCCACCAGCCCGGTGAATCGCCTGTCGGACCGGGGTCCATCCGGGCCTGTTCCTTGCGCAATTGCAATCATCTGCGCCCTAGCGATGCCATAAGCATTGGCGGAGCATGTCCATGCTACATGAATTTGCCCAGGAGAGGCTATCGCGGCGCATGTTGTGCGCAGCGGCACAATTCAAGGTTGATGCGTGGCCCATGACTTGGCACCAGAAGCTCCTTGAGCCGGTCCCGGCCATGGCGGATGAGACAGGAGGTTGACCGGACGTCAAAGCCGCCCTATCTGAGGCCCGGCCCGCCCGGCCTCCCCAGCGCGGAATCGCCAGATCGCGCTTCGCTTCTGCCTGTATTCTCGGAGCGCCGGGTTTCAGTTGGGGGATAGTTTAACGGTAGAACAGCGGACTCTGACTCCGTTAGTCGTGGTTCGAATCCACGTCCCCCAGCCACGCCAAGCGTAAGCACCTGACAGACTTAGGGTTTTGACTGCCGGCCCTCCCTGAGAGTCCGGCGGTGGCAAGAACGCTCCCACAATGCTCCCACATCACCCGCAAGCGCCGCGTTTACGGTCGGCGTTGAAGGCTGGCTGTGGGCTTGCTTTCGAGAAACGCCGAAACGGCTTCGGGGGCTGGCATGGCGGCCGGTCAGTAGCCGAGCGAGCGGGGAAGCCAGAGCGCAATGTCCGGCACCGCGACCACCATCGCCAGAGCCACGAACATTGCCAGGATCATCCAGAACACCCAAGGGATGGTCGATTCCATGGGCACCCCGGCGATCTTGCAGGAGACCATCAGGTTCACCGCCATCGGCGGGGTGAACTGCCCGATCGCGATCTTCATCGTCAGGATGACGCCGAACCAGACGAGGTCCCATTTGAAGCTGCCGGCGATGGGAAGCAGCACGGGCAGCAGGATGAGATAGGTGGAGACCCCGTCGAGGAACATCCCGATCACGATCAGCGCCACCATGAGGAGCGCGATGGTGCCGTACTCGCCAAGACCCAGATTGACGATCCAGCTCGCGATCGGCTGCACGATGCCGAGGGTCGATGTCGACCAGGCGAACACGGAGGCGAGGGCAACCACGACCATGATCACGGCCGATACCTCGCCCGCTTCGACCAGCATCTCGTAGAGATCCCGAAAGGTGAGGGTGCGATAGACGAAGAAGCCGATGAACAGGCCATAGAAGACCGCCATGACGGCGGCTTCCGTCGGCGTGAAAGCGCCGATCCGCATTCCGCCGAGGATGACCACAGGTGCCATGAGGCCCCAGAAGGCCTCCTTGAAGCTCTGCCAGACACCGGGCCGGTCGGCGCCGCGGCTCTTGCCGCCAAAGTCCTTGAGCAGCGAGATGATGATGATCGGCACCATGATCGCGAGCCCCGCGAGGATGCCGGGAAACATGCCGGCCGCAAACATGGCCGGAACCGATACGCCGGGCGTCAGCACCGCGTAGATGATGAAGGCGATGGAAGGCGGTATGAGGATGTCGGTCGCAGCCGCGGCTCCGACGGTCGCCGCGATAAACGGACGGGGGTAGCCGTCCTTGACCATGCTCTTGGTGACGACTTGCCCGACGGCCGCCGAGGTAGCGGGTCCCGATCCCGAGATGCCGCCGATCACCATCGCGACCATGACCGACACGGTCGCCAAGGCGCCCCGCCCCGCGCCGACCAGCGCCGTCGCGAAGCGCACGAGCCGCAGCGCCACCCCGGTCCGGTCGAACACCGAGCCCACGAGCACGAACATCGGGATGGCGATGAGCGGGTACTTGGCGATGCCGGCGTAGACGTTGGTCGGCATGGCGAGCATGCTCTGGCCGGCGAGGTGGATGGCGAGCGCCCCCGCAAGCCCGAGGGCGACGCCGATCGGCACGCCGCCAAGCATCATGACGAGGAAGGCCAGGAACAGGATGGTGCCGATCAACGGTCCTGCCCCCGGGCCATGCGAATGAGCCGGCCCACGGCGCGGCCGATCACGGCGAGCGACAGGAGCGGCAGCCAGCCTGAATAGAGCCACTGCGGATTGCCGAGCCCCGGCGTCGTCACCTCGTAGAGGTACTCGTCATAGGCCAGTTTGGCCCCGTACCAGGCGAGGAGTCCGAAGCAGAGGATGACAGCGGCCATCGCCCCGATCTCGGCAAGGCGCCTGCCGCGCGGCGGCAGCATGTCGACGAAGTAGGCGATGCGGATGTGACGCCCGCCGGACATGGCGTAAGCCGCGCCGAGCATGGTGACGACCACCATCAGGACGACCGAGTACTCCTCCGTGATCGCGAAGGAGATGTTGGTCATGTAGCGCACCACGACATTGGCAGCCGTGATCAGCGCGATCGCCGCCATGCAGGTGGCGATCGCCACTTCCTCGAGTCTCAACGGGACGCGTGTCCGCGGATTATCGCCCGTCGCGGTGGGATCAAGATCGGCGGCCATGACGTGGCAGGAAGGCTCAGCCGCGCTTCTCGATGGCGGCCTGCGCCTTCTTGACGAGATCGACGCCAGTCGTCTGCGCCCATTTCTCGAAGACAGGCTTGGTCGGTTCCCGGAAGGCAGCCTTCTCGGCCTCGGTGAGCTCCGCCACCTGGACGCCGCGCTTGGCGAGCTCGTCCAATGAGGAGCGGTCGCCGTCGAGGCCCAGGCCCTTGCGCGTGGAGGCGATCTGCTCCTTGGCGGCCTGCTCCGCACAGGCCTTCACGATCTCCTTGTCCTGCGGGCTGAAGCTGTCCCAAACCGACTTCGAGAGGTGGAAGATGCCGGCGTCGGCAACATAGTTCCAGATCGTCAGATACTTCTGCGCCAGGGTGTCCATCTTGAAGGCCAGGAACAGGTTGATCGGGTTCTCCTGGCCGTCCACGGCGCCGGTCGAGAGAGCGGGCTGGAGGTCGGCGAAGGACATCTGCAGCGGGTTGGCGCCAAGGGCATTGAAGATGTCTGCGAAGATAGGGCCCGCCGCGTAGCGGATCTTCATGCCCTTGAGGTCTTCGGGCTTGCGCACGGGACGCTTGGAGTTCGACAGCTCCCGGAAGCCGTTCTCGCCCCAGGCAAGGACGACCGAATCCCGGCTGGCAAGCGTGGCGTCGAGATCGGCTCGCACCTCTCCGGTGATGAGGGCGTCGAAGGCCTTGTGGTCCGGCATCAGGAAGGGGAGCGAGAAGAGGTTCATCTCGCGGATCTGGGGCGCGATGTTGATGGTCGAGGAGACCAGCATGTCGATGACGCCCTGGCGCATGGCGACGAGTTCGCGGGTCTGGTCGCCGCCGACGAGCTGGGAGCCGGGATAGACCTTGACGTTGATCCGTCCCTGAGTGCGCTCATTGACGAGTTCCGCCCAGCGGAAGGCCCCTTCGGACAGGGGGATCGGCCGGTTGCCGACGACCGAGAGCTTGTATTCCGGCTTGTATTGGGTCTCCGCGCGGGCGACCCAGGGCAGGGCGACGCTTGCTGACGCGCCAGCAAGCACGGCACGACGGGTCGGCTTCCAGATCATCCCATCCTCCCTTTGGCGGCGGCGGCCGCCACTCAACTTACCCTGACCGCAGGGCCCTCCCGTCAAGATGACCAGAGGCGGCTTGCGCCGACAAGAGGCAATCCCGAAACCGCTCAGGCCAGGCGGTCCCCCCGCTTCACCTGAACGGCGCGATTGTCGACGGCCGGCAGCATCTTGGCCGGGTCCCGCGTCACCACCACGTCGATCACGATCGGTCCATCGGTTCGGAATGCCTCCGCCAAGGCCGGAGCGATCGCCCCGGGCTCCTCGACGCGAATGCCCGTGCAGCCTAACGCCTTTGCGACCTCGGCGTAGTTCGTCTCGGCGAGGTCCGAGGCGTGGTAGGCGCCGGGGCCGTACATGAGATGTTGTAGCGCTTTCACGTAGCCGGAGGCCGCGTTGTTGACCACGATGATCGTGAAGGAGAGCCGGAGCCGGCGGGCCGTCTCGAGCTCGCCCAGCATCATGTTGAAGCCACCGTCGCCGGTGAGGCTCGCCACTTGGCGGCCCGGCGCCGCAAGCGCCGCGCCCAGGGCGCCAGGCAAGCCGTAGCCGATCGAGGCGAAGCCGCGGTCCGGCACGAAGCCGCGCCCCGCCCGCTTGGTGTCGTAGAGGAGGCCGCCCCAATGGGCGGCGAAACCGCCGTCGGCGACGAGGATGCCGTCGGCGGGCATGGCCTTGTTAAGTTCGCCCATGAGCCGCCCCATGCTCACTGGCGTCTCCTCCGAGGTGTAGCGCTCTCTCACGCTCTCCCGCCAAGCGGCCATGCGGCCGGCGACCTCGCCCGCGTACTCCTGGCGAGCGGCGCGAATGGCGTCGCCGTCGCTCCGGAGCGCCTCCTGCAGGTCCTCGATGCCGGCGCGGGCGTCGCCCCAGAGGGCGATGTTGGGCTCGACCGTGCGGCCGAACTCCTCGGCGACGATGTCGAGATGGATCAGGGGCTTGCCCCTGGGTGGCACCGTGTAGCGCTTCGTGGCGATCTCGCCGAGCTTGCAGCCGATGACGAGGAGAAGATCGGAGTCCTCGATGAGCTTGTTCGCGATGCGATCGTAGCGGCCAAAGAGGCCGGCGCTCAATGGATCGATGCAGGGGATCGCGCCCTTGCCGGTCATGGTGTGGGCCACGGGCAGCCGGAAGGCGCGGGCAAAGGCCGTCAGCGCCTCCGCCGCACCGCTGATATGGACCCCACCACCGGCGAGGATGAGCGGGCGTTTCGCCTGAGCGAGGAGCGCGGCGGCGCGCTCGGTCGAGGTCCGGTCCGGCCGGCAGCGCAGGGCCGGCGCCGCCTTATGGGCCGGATTGGCCTTGAACGCGTCCTCGTCGAAGGGGAAGGTGGCGTGGCAGATGTCCTCGGGCACGTCCACGACGACCGGCCCCGGCCGGCCGGTGGTCGCCACCGCGAAGGCGCGCCGCATGAGCTCGGGAATGCGCTCGACGGTTTCGATGCGGATCAGTTCCTTGCAGGCGGGGCGCAGGATCTCGGACTGGCGCGACTCCTGGGTCATGTTCTTCCAGGAATGCAGGCGATGGGTATTGCCTGTGAGGACGACCAGCGGCGTACCGGCGTTGAGCGCTTCCACAAGGCCGGTCACGAGATTCGTGGCGCCGGGCCCGAGGGTGGCGTCGGCGAGGCCGACCCGGCCGGACACCTTGGCGTAGGCATCGGCCGCGAAGACGCCGGCGCGCTCGTCATTGATGAGATGGTGGGAAAGACCAAGGCGCCGCGCCGCGTCGTAGAAGGGGAGGAGCTGGAAGCCGCCCATTCCGAACATTGGCCCGCCGTCATGGGCCTTGATCATGCGGGCGAGCGCTTCGCCGCCGGTCATCTCGTTGGTGGGCATCATCCGGTTCCCTTATCCCTTCCATTCCGGGGCTCGCGAAGGCGGGCCCGGGCCCCCTGACACCAATCGAGGCGACAAGCGTACAGCGGCCTGCGGCGCTCGACACCAATCCCAAGACGGGCACCGTTCCAGGCTCGACGCTTCGCGCCCGCCCGGAATGAGGCGCCTAGGTCCGAACCAGCCCTTCCGCCGTATTCACGATCATCTCCTTGCTCACCCGCGCTGCATCTTCGAGGGGCGGGGCGTAGGAGATCGGGGCTCTTGGGGCGCCGAGGCGCTTCACCGGCGCCTTGAGCGCCTTGTGCAGGCGCTCGGCAACGGTCGCCGCCACCTCGGCGCCGAAGCCGGCCACCGACACCGATTCCTGTGCGATCAGAAGCCGGCCGGTCTTCTCGACGCTCGCCAGCACCCGAGCTTTGTCCCAGGGCCAGAGGGAGCGGAGATCGATCACCTCGGCCTTGATGCCGCGCGTCGCAAGGGCCTCCGCCGCCTTCACGCAGACATGCACCTGCGCCGACCATGAAACGATGGTGAGGTCACCGCCCTCGCGCACGACCCGCGCCTCGCCGATCGGCACGGTGAAATCGTCATCCTCGGGCACTTCGCCCTCGAGCCCCCACAGGTTCTTGTGCTCCATGTAGACGACCGGGTCGTCGCAGCGGATGGCCGACTTCAACAGCCCCTTGTTGTCGGCAGGCGTCGATGGACAGACGACCACGAGCCCCGGGATATGGGCGTACCAGGCCTCCAGCGACTGCGAATGCTGTGCGGCCGAGGAGCGCCACATGCCGATTGGCTCGCGCACCACGAGCGGGACACGCGTTTGGCCGCCGAACATGTAGCGCGCCTTCGCCGCCTGGTTGACGAGCTCGTCGACGGCGCACAGGGCGAAGTCGGAGAAGCGCATCTCCACGATGGGGCGCGTACCCATCATGGCGGCGCCCACCGCAGCGCCCATGATGCAGGCCTCCGAGATCGGCGCATCCGATACGCGCTCCGGCCCGAACTCTTCGACCAGGCCCTTGTACTGGCCGAAGACGCCGCCGCGCCCGAGGTCCTCGCCCACCGCCCAGACGGCGGGGTCGCGGCGCATCTCCTCGGCGATGGCAGCGCGCGACGCCTCGGCATAGGTCATGAAGGGCATCAGAAGGCCTCCGCGCGCGGGTCCCCGACGTCCTGCACATCGGCGAAAGCCTGATCGACGGGAGGAAAGGGGGTTTCTCTTGCGGCCTCATAGGCGGCGATCATCTCCGCATAAGCGGCATTCCTCGCTTCGGCGAGGCTCGCCGTTGGATGGCCGGCTGCCTCCAGCAGGGCCGCGGCGCGCGAGATGGGGTCGTCCTTCCAGCGCGCCTCGACCTCCTCTTTGGGGCGATAGGCTGCGGGATCGGCGCCCGTGTGGCCGGTGAGCCGGTAGGTGTGCAGATGGAGGAATCGAGGTCCGCCGCCGTCGCGCAGGGCAGCGATCGCTTGGCGCGCGGCGGCGTCCACGGCAAGCACGTCGTTGCCATCGACCTCCTCGGCAGCGATGCCGAGGCTGCGGGCCCGAGCCGAAGGGCCTTCGCCCGCCGTCATGGCCCGCGTGCGGGTGGTTGCCGCAAACCCGTTGTCCTCGCACACGAACAGGACAGGGAGACCAAAGACTTTCGCCCAGTTCAGCCCCTCCAGGAATGGGCCGCGGTTGATGGCGCCGTCCCCAAAGATGCAACACACGACCTTGCTCTCGCGCTTGAGCTTCACCGCGTGCGCGGCGCCGGCGGCGATGACGATGTTGGCGGCGACCACGCCATTGGCGCCGAGCATGCCGACGCCGAAATCGGCGATGTGCATGGAGCCGCCCTTGCCGCCGCAGTTGCCGCCTGCGCGGCCGAAGAGCTCGCGCATCATGGCGAGCGGGTCGGCGCCCTTCGCGAGGGTGTGGCCATGGCCGCGATGGGTCGAGAGCAGCACGTCGTGGCGATCGAGGTTGGGGCAGACCCCGGCCGCGACTGCTTCCTGGCCGATGGAGGGATGGATGGCCCCCAGCACCAGCTTCTCATGCAGACCGCGCAGCGCCAGCTCCTCGAAGGCGCGGATGCGCCACATGAGGCGATGATGCGCGCACAAGCGCTCCACATCGAGATTGGATGTGGCGCGCGGACCTCCGCCGCCGCTCGTTGCTGGAGGAGATGCGGGATCGCTCACGGGAGCAGGAGCTGACAGGGCGCGCGCCGCATCGAACGGTTGCACTGCTTTCGCATCGAACGCCCCCTTTCGGCTCCCGCCATCGCCTTCTCTTGCGCGCGGCGATCCTTCGGGGCGAGACTAGGTTCACGGCCGCGGGCGCGTCAACGCGCCGCCGGCGAGGAGCCGCCAAGCCATGTCGCCACGTCATGACCTCCCTTCAGGCGTCATGGTCGCCGACACCATCACCAAGCTCGGGCGGGAGGCGGAGGGGGCGGTGGTCGTCTCCGGATCCCATGGCGGGCGCTATCCGGGCTACCTCGCCGCCGCGGCCGGCGTGCGCGCCGTCATCCTCAACGATGCGGGAGTCGGCAAGGACGACGCCGGCATCGGTGCTTTGCCTTACCTGGAGGCGCTCGGAATTGCGGCGGCCGCCGTCTCGCATCGAAGCTGCCGCATCGGCGATACCGCAGACATGCTGGCCCGCGGGGTCGTGAGCCATGTCAACGGTCCGGCCCTCCAGGCGGGGGCGGCGCCGGGGATGACCTGCCGGGAGGCCGCCGAGCGCCTGCGCGAGGCCGTTCACGTCAGGGCGAGCCCGCCGAAGCTCGCCGAGGGGCGGAGCGAACTTCGCGCGCCCGGAGCGCGACGCATTGTCCTCGTCGACTCGGCGGCCATGGTGCGTCCCGAGGACGCCGGGCAGATCATCGTCACCGGCTCCCATGGCGGCCTCGTGGGCGGCGACCCTGCTATGGCTCTGAGGACGGACGGCTATGCCGCCGTCTTCAACGACGCCGGGGTTGGAATCGAGGAAGCCGGGATCGGCCGGCTCCCCGCCCTGGACAGCCGGGGTATTCCGGCCGCCACGGTGGCGGCGTCCTCCGCCCGCATCGGCGAGGCTCGTTCGACCTTCGAGGACGGCGTCATCTCCCATGCCAACGCGGCGGCCGTCCGGCTCGGCGCCCGGGTCGGCGCGCCTGCTCGGGACTTCGTCCTCGCGCTTGCCGGAGGGGGAGGGGGATGAGCGCGCCTTCGGCCTACGACCAGGTCTTCTACCCCGGCCACCCTTACGAGCAGACGCACCCGGACCGTCTCGCCGTGATCGGCTCGCTCTATGGCATGGAGCCGGCGCCGATCTCCCGCTGCCGGGTGCTGGAGCTCGGCTGTGGGGTGGGCGGCAACCTCGTTCCGCTCGCCTATCAGTGGCCCGAGAGCGAGTTCGTCGGCATCGACCTGAGTCAAGTCAGCATCGAGCGGGGCATGCAGAACGTTGCCGCGCTCGGCCTCAAGAACATCGCCCTGCGCCACGGCGACATCATGGAGGTGGACGAAAGCTACGACGCCTTCGACTACATCATCGCCCATGGCGTCTATTCCTGGGTGCCGCCCTGCGTGCGCGAGAAGATGCTGTCGATCTTTGCCGCGAACCTGAAACCAGAAGGCATCGCTTACGTCAGCTATAATTGCTATCCGGGCTGGCGCATGGCCGATATCGCCCGCGAGGTCATGCGGTACCACACCCAAGCGGTGGAGGAGGCGCAGGAAAAGATCGAACAAAGCCGCGCCGTGATGGATGCCCTGGCGGAAGTGGTTGCTGCGAACGAGGTCTATGGGGCTGTCATCCGCGACCAGGCCGAGCGGGTGAGGAAGAAGGCCGATCAGGTCCTCTTTCATGACGACCTCGCCTCCAACACGACCCCCTTCTACTTCCACCAGGTGGCGGAGGATGCGGCGCGGCACGGCCTGCAATATCTCTCCGAGTCGACCTTCGCCTTCTCGAATGTGGAGACCTACCCGCCGAAGAAGAAGGCGCTGCTCCAGCGCATTCCCGACCGGGTGATGCGGGAGCAGTATCTCGACTTCATCGAAGGCCGCATGTTCCGGGAAAGCCTGTTCTGCCGCGCCGGGCGCCTGCTCGAGCGCCGGCCCGTCAGAGAGTGCATCGCCCAATTCCATCTGTCTGCGCAGCTCACCTCGGATCCCGCGGAGTTCGATCCGACCCAGGGCAAGCGTGTGATGTTCACGACCGGCAAGGGAGGCCGGCTCACGACCGACCACCGCCTCACCAAGGCCGCCTTGCTGCACTTGCGCGAGTGCTGGCCGGAGGCCATCCCTTTCTCAGAATTGTACGAGGCGGCATTTCGACAGCTCGAACCCTCCCCGGACGAGCTTCCGCACGATCGGGAGGCAGACATCGAGCGCATGGCGGAGGCGCTGGCGGAAGCCTTCTCGGCCGGGCTTCTCGAACTGCACCTCACCCCGCCGAAGCTCACGCACAGAGTCGCCGAGCGTCCGCGGGCAAGCGAGCTCGCGCGGCTCGAGGCGATGCATGGGGCCCTGATCACCACCCTGCGGCATGGCTCGGTGCACATTCAGGACGAGACCGTGCGGCGCTTCATCCGCTTCGTCGACGGGACACGCACGGTGCAAGACCTCTTGCAGGACATGCAAGCAACCGTCGAGCCGACCATTCCCGTGGACCGCGCTGCGGTCGAGGCCAATCTGCAGCGGATGGCAAGGCTCGGCCTCCTGCTCCCATAGGAATGAAGGATCTGACGATGAACAAAGTTTAATCGTTCCTCCAGGACATCTTCATCGCGAATAGTGATGTCTTGGTCCGACAAGGCCGCAGAATCGGCTGCATCGGAGCGGACCATGACTGACAGCAATTTCACGATCGACCGGAACGCCGGCCGTCGCCGGCTTCTCGCCACGACAGCCGCCGTGGCTATGATTGCCTCCGGCGCCCTCGGGGCGACGCTTTACGAGAGCCATACGCCCGCCTTCGCGCAAGCCCCTATCGCCGCCAACGCCCAGGCGCCCGCCTCTTTCGCGGATGTCGTCGAGAAGGTGAAGCCCGCGGTCGTCTCTGTGCGGGTGAAGATCGAGAGCGCGACGCATGACGGCGAGGGCCTTTCCTCGCAGCTCGAGAACCTTCCGCCGCAGATGCGCGAGCTCTTCCGCCGCTTCGGCGAGAACGGCATGCCGCCGCGCGGCCCGCGGGTGCGGCAGGGGGTCGGCTCCGGCTTCTTCATCTCGGCGGACGGCTACATCGTCACCAACAACCACGTGGTCGACAACGCCAAGACCGTCCAGGTGACCCTCGACGACGGCCGCACCGTCGACGCCAAGGTGGTGGGGACGGACCCCAAGACGGACCTCGCCCTGCTCAAGGTCAACGAGGAGGGGACATATCCTTACGTCCGTCTCGCCAAGGCGCAGCCGCGCGTTGGCGACTGGGTCGTCGCCATCGGAAACCCCTTCGGACTCGGCGGCACCGTGACTTCGGGCATCGTCTCCGCCCGCGGGCGCGACATCGGCGCCGGCCCCTATGACGATTTCCTGCAGATCGACGCGCCAATCAACAAGGGCAACTCCGGCGGCCCGACCTTCAACCTCCAGGGGGAGGTGGTGGGCGTGAACACGGCGATCTATTCGCCGTCGGGCGGCAATGTCGGCCTTGCCTTCGCGATCCCCTCGGACACGGTCCAGGGTGTCGTCGACCAGCTTAAGCAGGATGGCAAGGTCAGCCGCGGCTATCTCGGCGTGCAGATCCAATCCTTGAGCAAGGACCTCGCCGATGGGCTGGGCCTCTCCGACCGGAAAGGCGCCCTGATCGCCAGCGCTCAGGAGGGGACGCCGGCGGCCAAGGCGGGCCTCAAGGCGGGTGACGTGATCACGGCCGTGAACGGTGAGAAGATCGAGGACGCCCGCGAGCTCAGCCGCAGGATCGGGCACCTGAAGCCCGGGACGACGGCCGAGATCACGTATCTGCGCGACGGGGGTGAGCGCAGGGCGACGGTCGAACTCGCCCCGCAACCAGGCGACAAGGCCGAGAGCCGCGGCGAGCGTCGCGGACCGGACGGGTCGCCGAAGCTGGGGCTGCAGCTTGCCCCCGCCGACCGGATCCCGGGCGCGGGCGAAGAAGGTGTGGCGGTGGTGAGCGTCGACCCGGACGGGCCGGCGGCGGCCAAGGGCGTCAAGGCAGGCGACGTGATCCTGGAGATTGGCGGCAAGCCGGTGTCCACGCCCTCCGACGTGGTGGCGGGCCTTGAGGCGGCACATAAGGAGGGAAGGAAGGCGGTTCTGCTGCGGATCAAGAGCGGCGAGGGCACCCGCTTCGTCGCCATTGCCATGGGCAAGACGGGCTGATCCCGCTTGGAGCCTGACGCCGGATGCAGGCCGGCTGGGTGAGCCGGCCTGCTTGCGTGGCCCGCTCGTGGCCGTCAAGGGCGGCGGTAGAGCTCCGCCACGGCATCGGCGAGGCGCTCCGCTTCCCTGTTTTCGAGTCGTTCGCCGCATACGCTTTCGATCAGCGCCAGGACCTCGGCGCGCGACGGGGCCGCCGGGCGGATGTCCTCGAGGAGGGCGCGGACGGCGCTCATCGACCGGCGCAGATTCCCGTCGAGATCCTCGTCTCCACTGAGCGCGTCCGAGCGACGGCGACAATCAGGCAGGCAGAGGTCCAGGGCGAGCATGAGGCGTTCCCCGCTTATGATTCCCTGCCGCTTTCCCTAGCGGTGAATCATTGCGGGCGTGTTTCGAGCCCGTTTCAAGCTCCTGCCGCCTCGGACGATCATCGCTCCCAGGCGTGACGGAACCGGGGCGTGCTGCGCGCGCCATCGACGCTCCACGCGCCAGGCCCCGTGAAGACCAGCAGCAGGAACACGAAACAATACAGGATGGCTGCATCGCCGCCGTTCAGGATCGGGTAGAGATTGCGTGGCGCGTGAAACATCCAATACGCCACCGCCATCTCCCCGGAGAGGATGAAGGCGACCGGCCGGGTGAGGAAGCCGACAAGGATCAGAATTCCGCCACCGACCTCCAGAACCGCGCCGATCCAGTGGAGTGTGAAGGCGGCTGGTAGCCCGCTCGCAGGCGGCGCCGGAAACCCGAAGAGCTTCTGGGTCCCGTGCTCGATGAAGATCAGGGCGGTCACAATCCGCAGGGCCGCAAGCGCATAGGGGCTATACCGGTCGAGGGTCTCTAACCGCACGCTCAATCTCCATCTCTTGGGTCGTCATGGAAAACCTTCGGCTTTCGCCCTTCCTCGCAGCTGGACGAAGAACCTAGCCGGCAGCCGGTTCCGGGCGCAGCCGCATGGCAAGGTTCAACAGGCCGCGATCATGAAGAACAACCAAGCGCTCCCTGGGCCTCAGCCAACGCACGGCGTCCTCGATCGTCTCGGCCTCCATGATCTTGGCCTGCGCCAGCACGCGATCGGGATCGATGTCGCCGCGCCGTCGCGGCACGGCGGGGGGCAGCATGGCCTCATGGCTTTCCCGCAAGGACGGGTCTGCGAACAGGGCGCGAAGCCCGTCCGCGTCGTCGAAGCCGCGGGCGGCGTTCTCCCGTTGAAGCGCGTTGGCGCGACCGATGATCGGGGGCGGCTGGGTCTCCTCCGGCGTGAGGAGCAGCCCGAGCCGCTTCAGGGCAAGCCCGGCGGCGAGTTGTCCGCTCAGCCAGGACAAGGGGATCGCCAGCACGAGCCCGATGATCGTCGGCGACATCCACAGGAACAGGGACGTGGCAATCATGAACGCGGAGACGCCGGTCACCACCCCAAGCAGCGTATGCCATCGATGACGGCGCACGATATCCCGGGGCGGGATCGAGCCGTCGTCCCGGCGCTGCGGCTGCCAGCCCGTATCGCGTCCGAGCAGGATCTGGAACACCGAGCCGGATTGGATCACCATCAGGATCGGGGCGATGAGGGCTGAAAAGATGGTCTCGAGAAGCGCCGAGGCGATCAGGCGCATGGCGCCCCCGCAGGCGCGCCGGGCCGGCCCGTCGAGCAAGGTCGCCACGAGCCCAAAGGCCTTGGGCGCCAGCAGGACGCCCATCGTGAGTCCGAACAGCGCCAGGGCCCGTTCAGGATCGAAGCGGGGCCAGACCGGGAAAAGGGTGAATTCGCGCGAGAAATATTCCGGCCGGATGTAGGTCGTCTGCAGGACAAGGGCGATACCGACGATGAGCTGGAACAGCCAGAAGGGCGAGGCCAGATAGGACATGATGCCGGTCGCGAAGTGCTGGCGGCTCGCAAGCTTCAGCCCTCGCGCCCCGATGACGCGCATGTGCTGGAGATTACCCTGGCACCAGCGCCGGTCACGGGCGGCGACATCGATCAGCGAGGGCGGGCTCTCCTCGTAGCTGCCTGGGAGATGAGGCAGCATGTACACCGCCCAGCCGGCGCGGCGCATCAGGGCGGCCTCGACGAAGTCATGGCTCAGGATGTGGCCGCCAAGCGGCGGCTTGCCAGGCAGGTTCGGCAGGCCGCAATGGGCGGCGAAGGCCCGCGTCCGGATGATGGCGTTGTGCCCCCAGTAATTGCCGTCCCTGCCCATCCATGCCGACAGGCCGGAGGCAATGACCGGCCCATACACCCGGGCGGCGAATTGTTGCGCCCGGGCGAAAAGGGTGTTGCGGTTCACGATCAGAGGGAGCGTCTGGATGATGCCGGCATCGGGGTCGGCCTCCATGGCCGCCGCGAGCCGGACGATGCATTCCCCGGTCATGAGGCTGTCCGCATCGAGCACGATCATATGCTCGTAGGCGCCGCCCCACCGGGTCACGAAATCGGCGATGTTGCCGGACTTGCGATGATGGTTCTTCGGCCGATGCCTGTAGAATATCCGGGCCTGAGGTCCTAGCTTCTCGCGCAGCGCGAGGAAGGCCCGCTCCTCCGCGATCCAGGCATCGGCGTTGGTCGAATCGGACAGAACGAAATAGTCGAAATGGGCGCCGAGTCCCGTCGCCTCGATGGATTCGCGGATAGCCTCGATTGCCGCGAAGGTCCGTGCCGACGACTCGTTGTAGACCGGCATCACGATTGCCGTTCGCGTGTTGAGCGTCCGAGGCGGGGGAGGAAGGGCGCAGGAAGTGCCGCGCAGGATCTCGATGAAACCGACGACCGCGCTGGTGAAGGCAAGCGCGATCCACGAAAAGTTGATGGTGAAAAGGATGAGCAGCAGCCACTGCAGCACCGTGGTGCGGCTCACCGACACCACCTGGTACATCTCGTACGCGCCATAGGCGGTAAGGAGGGCAGCGCCGCCGAACACCGCAACCCGCGTCACCCAAGGGACGCCGTAGACCCGGAGCGGGCGCCGCTCCTCGGCCCGCGACCAGGAGGAGAGGGACTGCTCCGGCATCGCAAGCGGCGCCTCCGCCGGCATCGCGGGGATGATCGGTGCTGGCGGGGAGGGTGTTTCGAACTCAATCCGCCTTACGGCGTCCATCGGTAGAGCCATGTCTCGCTGATCGGCCTCCCGGCGGCCTCCAGCAGGAGGCGCATCTCGGAGGCGTTTTCGTTCCCGGGGTCAAGTTCGAAGGCGACGCGCAATGCCTTGCGCTCCGGATAATGCCAAGTTCTCAATCCGTGAATGGTTCCGGGGCTCGTCGTGAGCACCGGTCGTATCTCCGCCGGCGCGCCGCCATTGAACACCTCGCCGCCGAAATCGACCAAAAAACGGCGGCGCCGTCCGGCTGAGCCCCGTCCGACGCGCGTCGACGTCACCGTCGCGAGAGGCGGGCGCTCGGGCGGGGTCCAACACCAGAACTGGCGGTAACTGAATGTCACCTCGGCACCGGCCGCCATCGGCACCCGCGGTCGCCAATAGGTGAGGATATTGTCGTGGATCTCGGCATCGCTTGGAATCTCAATGAGCTGTACGGTGCCCTGTCCCCACTCGCCGATCGGCTCGATCCACAAGCTCGGTCGGCGCTCCCAAAGCTGCCCATCGTCCTGGAAGGACGCATAGTCGCGGTCGCGCTGGAGGAGCCCGAAGCCCTGTGGATTACGGTCCAGGAAGGCGGAGATCTGCAGCGTCTCGGGATTCTGAAGGGGCCGCCATAGCCACTCATCGGACCCGTTCAACATCTGCAGCCCGCTCGATTTGTGAACAGCGGGGCGTGCATCGTCCACATTGCGGCGGTCGTTCGGTCCGAAGAAATAGCTCGAGCCCATCCCGCCGAGCCCCACATGCTCCAGGCTGACACGGGGGAAGAGCGTGGTTTCCACATCCACGATAGTCGTGTCGCCGGGGCGGAAGGTCATGCGCACCGCCCCGCTCACGGACTCCGAGTCGATGAGGCCATGTACGACAAGCGCGTTCGTGCCCGCGACCGGCCGCTCGATCCAGAAGGCGCGAAAGAAGGGGAACTCCTCGCCGCGGGTCTCCGCCGGGCGCAGGGTGAGGGCGCGGGCGACAAGCCCGAAATTCTGTCCGCGCGCAATGGCCCGAAAGAAGCTCGCCCCCTGCACGACGGCAAACTCCGCCGGCTGATCGCCCCAGCTGGTGGTGAAGAGGCGAAAGCCGGAATAGCCGAGGTCGCCGATGCCTGCGGGCAAATTCAGCCGGCCGAAGTCGAAGCGGTTGCGGTCGTAGGCCACCCGTCGCACCACCCCATCCTCGACCAGGAAAAGGGCGACGGGCGCAGAGAACAGAAAGCCGCGGTGCAGCGGCTCGACGACGAAGCCCCGGCTCTCTCCTGCCCAGATATACGCCGAAGGCAGGGCGCGGATACCGACATATTGCTCGTAATTGAGGTTGTTCAAGCCTTCCGGCAGGTCAGCCGGCACGGGCGCATAGGGCCGTCGGGAAACGGCCCGCGCCACCTCGACGACGGCCGCAGGCTCGAAGCGCTGCCCTTCCCCGAGAAGGCTTTGGACGAGAGATTGTGTCGGGGCTTGAGCATAGCTGCCGGGTGGCGCGACGATGGAAGCGGCCACGCCGCCCATCAGCCGCAACACGTCGCGGCGACGGAGGCTTCCACGCGCGGTCAAATCGAGAGGACCGGCAGATGCCGGTGCATGCTTCATCATTGAGGAGATGCATCAGAGGCCCGGCCGCAGGGCAACCTTGCCGCGGCGGGGGCACTATAAGGCCCGTTCCGAGGGGGATCAATTTCTTCTGAAGGGGATCGCTTTCGAAAGCCTGCCCTTGTCGACCGATCAGAGGATGCCCGATTGCGAAAAGGGTGGAAGTGCTGGTAGGTGCCGGCCAAAGCTAGAGAGTGTTGAAATGGCGCCCTCCGCCGATCCCATCGCTGTTCCTGCCCGCACCTGCCTCGCCATCGTCCTTGCAGCGGGCGAGGGTACGCGCATGAAATCGGCCACGCCCAAGGTCCTGCACCATGTGGCCGGGCGCTCGCTCCTCGGGCACGTCCTGCACACGGTTCAGGAGGCGGGCGCGTCGCGGCTTGCCGTGGTGGTGGGACCCGAACGGGCCGACGTTGCGGCCGCTGCCCGCATCGCGGCGCCGCCGGCAGAAATCTATACCCAGACTGAACGCCTGGGCACAGCGCACGCCGTCCTCGCGGCCCGGGAAGCCCTGGCGCGCAGCGCCGACGACGTCGTCATCGCCTTCGGTGACACGCCCCTTGTCACGGCGGAGACGTTCCGGCGGCTGCGTGCACCGCTCGCGCAGGGAGCCGCCGTGGCTGTCCTCGGCTTCGAGGCGAAGGATCCTACCGGCTACGGACGGCTGATCCGCCGGGATGGACGCCTGGTGGCGATCCGGGAGGAGCGCGATGCAAGCCCGGATGAGCGCGCGATCACGCTCGTCAACGGCGGCCTCATGGCCCTTCGGGGCGATCTGGCGCTTGGCATCCTGGAACGCATCAGGAACCACAACGCCAAGGGCGAATATTACCTCACCGATGCGGTCGAGATCGCAGGCGCAGAGCACGAGGTAGCGGTGGTTATCGCTGATGAGGAGGAGGTGCTCGGCATCAACGACCGGGCTCAGCTTGCCGCCGCCGAGCGCGTGTTCCAGGCGCGGCTGCGGCGCCGCTTCCTTGCAGATGGCGTCACCTTGGTCGCGCCCGAAACGGTTTTCTTCAGTTTCGATACGATCCTCAGCCGCGACGTCCTGGTGGAGCCCTATGTGGTCTTCGGACCCGGCGTGGTGGTGGAGGAGGGCGCCGTGATCCACGCCTTCTCCCACCTCGAGGGGGCGCGCGTCGCCAAGGGCGCGAGCGTGGGCCCTTATGCGCGCCTCCGGCCTGGGGCCGCACTCGGGGAGAAGGCGCGGATCGGCAATTTCGTGGAGATCAAGAACGCAACCCTCGGCGCAGGCGTGAAGGTCAACCACCTGTCCTATGTAGGGGACGCCAGCGTGGGCGAGGGGAGCAACATCGGGGCCGGCACGATCACGTGCAACTACGACGGCTTCGCCAAGCATCGCACGGTGATCGGCAAGGGCGCCTTCATCGGCACCAACTCGTCGCTTGTCGCGCCGGTCAGGATCGGTGACAACGCCTATGTCGGCTCGGGGTCGGTGATCACGCACGATGTCCCGGCCGACGCCCTGGCCCTTGGCCGGGGTCGCCAGGCCATCAAGGAAGGCTGGGCACCCGCCTTCCGGGCCAGGGCCACGGCGGCGAAGAAAGATTAAGACAGATCACTTAAGTCCTTGTGAAAGAAACAGTAACGTGAGTTGATTTGCTGACCGACGGCCCTGCTCGCTAAACGGGAACCGGGGACCGTCTCAATAACGCTCTTGGGTCGCAGCACATGTGCGGAATCGTCGGAATACTGGGACAGTCGGCCGTCGCGTCACAGATCGTCGACGCTCTCAAGCGCTTGGAATACCGCGGTTACGATTCGGCGGGCGTTGCGACCTTAGAACATGGCCGGCTTGAACGCCGGCGAGCGGAGGGCAAGCTTCGCAATCTTGAGGCAAAGCTCGCCCGATCTCCCCTATCCGGGCTGATCGGCATCGGACACACCCGCTGGGCGACCCACGGCAAGCCCAACGAGATCAACGCTCACCCGCATGCGACCGACAAGTTGGCGGTCGTCCACAATGGCATCATCGAGAATTTCCGCGAGCTCAAGTCGGAGCTTGAAGCGGCCGGCGTGGTCTTCGAGACCGAAACCGATACCGAAGTGGTGGCTCAGCTTGTCACGCACGAGATGCGGCAGGGCCGGTCTCCCATCGAGGCGGTTGCGGTCACGCTGCCGCGCCTGCGCGGCGCGTTCGCGCTGGCCTTTCTCTTCGCTGGAGAAGAAGATCTGTTGATCGGCGCCCGCCACGGCGCGCCGCTGGCCATCGGCTATGGCCAGGGTGAGATGTTTCTCGGCTCGGACGCCCTCGCGCTGGCTCCCTTCACGGAAGAGGTCACTTATCTCGAGGATGGCGACTGGGCCATTCTCTCCCGGAGCGGCGCCGGGATACGGGACGCCTCAGGCTGCCCCGTCGAGCGCCCGCGCCAGAGGGTGCCCGCAGGCAGCCTGGTCGCCGAGAAGGGCAATCACCGCCACTTCATGGCCAAGGAGATCTACGAGCAGCCGGAGGTCGTCGGCCGCACGCTCGCCCACTACATCGATCTCGCATCGAGCCGGGTGAGGCTGCCCATGGAGGCTCCCTTCGACTTCGGGAAGCTGAGGCGGCTGTCCATCTCGGCCTGCGGCACGGCCTATTACGCGGGGCTCATCGGCAAATACTGGTTCGAGCGGCTGGCGCGGCTACCCGTGGAGATCGACGTCGCCTCTGAGTTCCGCTATCGGGAACCCCCTCTCGAAGGAGGCGAGCTCGCCCTCTTCGTCTCTCAGTCCGGAGAGACGGCCGACACCTTGGCATCGTTGCGCTACGCCAAGGCGCAAGGCCAGCACGTCCTTTCCATTGTCAACGTCCCGAGCTCGACCATCGCGCGCGAAAGCACCCTCGTCGCTCCGACGCTCGCGGGACCTGAGATCGGCGTCGCCTCCACCAAGGCCTTCACCTGCCAACTGTCGGTTCTCCTGTCGCTGGCCATGGCGGCCGGGCGGGCACGCAGGACGCTGTCCGAGGAGCACGAACGAGAGCTCGTGAACGCCCTGATCGCGCTGCCGGGCCTGATGGCTGACGCCCTCAAGCTGGAGCACCGGATCGAGGCCCTCAACCGGGACCTCGCCAAGGCGTCGGACGTCCTCTATCTCGGTCGCGGCACGTCCTATCCGCTCGCCCTGGAAGGGGCGCTCAAGCTCAAGGAAATCTCCTACATTCACGCGGAGGGCTATGCAGCCGGCGAGCTCAAGCACGGGCCGATTGCCTTGATCGACGAGGACATGCCGGTCATCGTCATCGCTCCCCATGACCATCTCTTCGAGAAGACCATCTCCAACATGCAGGAGGTGGCTGCGCGCGGTGGGCGGATCATCCTCATCACCGACGAGCGGGGCGCGGCCGAGGCGGGCATCGCGACCGTCGCCACCGTCGTCATGCCAACGGTCCACCCGGTGGTGGCGCCCATCCTCTATGCACTCCCGGTCCAGCTCATCGCCTACCACACGGCGGTCTTCATGGGGAAAGACGTCGATCAGCCGCGCAACCTGGCCAAGTCCGTGACCGTCGAATAGGCACGTCATCGATCTGGCCGGGAGATGATGTAGGCCGCAACGGCGAGCATCATCCCGCCAGCCAAGGCCGCCACAAGGACCGATGCGCCCGTGAGAAGGAGCATGGCGTAGCTGGCGGCCATGCTGAGACAGGCGATCCATTTGGCAAAGCGGGGGATGGCGCCCCGGCGCCGCCAGGCGCGCACGGGCGGGCCAAACCGCGGGTGGTTGAGGAGCCAAGCTTCGAAGCGGGGCGACGATCGCGCAAAGGACGCGGCAGCCAGGATCAGCAGCGGTGTGCCGGGCAGCCCGGGCAGTACGAGCCCGACGGCACCCAGAGCGAGGAAGAGAAGGCCAGCCAGGAACAGGACCCTGCGTTTGAAGCGCTCGCGGGCCGAGGCCCGCTCGGGGGTGGTGAACGGTGGGGCCGGTTCGTTTCTCCTCACGGCAGCTCCATCCCGCGGCCGAGGCTCTCTTGAGCCCCGCCCAGCACGCGCTAAGCTCTTGCTTGACGGCCAAATCTGGCCAAAGCCTGTCTCATGAGCGACACCGAGCGATCGACGGCGCAGAATCCTTCAGCGGGTCAAGCCCAGGCCGGCAGCCACCATCTGCTGAGTGCACGGGCAAGGTTGCGCAACTATTTCCTGACCGGCCTCATCGTCGCCGGGCCGCTGGCTATTACGCTTTACATCACCTGGTGGTTCGTGACCCTGGTGGATGGCTGGGTGAAGCCGCTCGTGCCCGCAGCCTATCTGCCGGATACCTATCTGCCCTTTGCCATTCCAGGCATCGGGCTCCTCATCGCGCTGCTCGGGCTGACGATGCTCGGGTTCTTGACCGCAAACCTCGTCGGCAAATCGCTCGTCAATCTGGGCGAGGTGATGCTCGAGCGGATGCCCGTGATTCGAGGCCTCTACAAGGGTGTCAAGCAGATCTTCGAGACCGTGTTCAAACAGGACGGCCACAGCTTCCGCCGCGTCGGGCTGATCGAGTGGCCAGGCGAGGGACTGTGGTCGCTGTGCTTCATCACGGAATCGGCGAAGGGGGCGCTGGCCGAGGCGCTTCCCGAAGGCGACCATCTCTGCGTCTTCGTGCCCTGCACGCCCAACCCCACGACGGGTTACCTGGTGGTCATGGAGCGCTCTCGCGTGAAGGAGGTCGAGCTTTCCACCGATGACGCCTTCAAGCTCCTGATGTCCATGGGCATCATTCAGCCTGAAACCCGCGCTGGACCGCTTCCCGGAGTGCCGCGACTGGCAGGCGCGCCGCCCGCCAAACCGACCATTGCCGCCTGATTCAGCCGGCGCCGAGGAGCTTCACCGCGGCGTCCCGCTCGAACAGGTAGAGCAGGATCCTGAGTGCCTGGCCGCGTTCGCTCAAGAGGCCGGGATCCTGCTCGACGATGAGCCTGGCGTCGTCGCGCGCGGCGCCCAGAAGATCCCCATCGACCTCCATCCGCGCGAGCCGGAAGCCAGGCAACCCTGATTGCCGGGTTCCGAGCACTTCGCCCTCGCCGCGAAGACGCAGATCCTCCTCGGCAATGCGGAATCCGTCGTCAGTTTGGCGCATCATCTCGAGGCGGGCCTTGGCCATCGCCCCGAGCGGCCCCTTGTACAGGAGAAGGCAGGTGGAGGGCCGCTCGCCGCGCCCGATTCGGCCGCGAAGCTGATGGAGCTGGGCCAACCCGAAGCGCTCGGCGTGCTCCACGATCATGATGGTCGCCTCGGGGACATCGACACCGACCTCCACGACGGTGGTGGAGACGAGGATCTTGGTTTCACCCGCGGCAAAGCGCTCCATGGCCGCGTCCTTGTCGCGGCCGCTCAGCTTGCCATGCACGAGGCCGACCACATCGCCGAAGATCGCCCGCAGCTCCGCGTAGCGCTCCTCCGCCGCAGCAAGATCGACCGTTTCCGATTCGGCCACCAGAGGACAGATCCAATAGACACGATCGTCGGCGGCAATGGCCCGGCCGATCGCGGCGATCACCTCCCCGATCCGTTCGCTCGAGACGAGCCGGGTCGTCACCGGTTGCCGGCCGGGCGGCTTCTCATCGAGCACCGACACGTCCATGTCGCCGAAATAGGTGAGGGCGAGCGTCCGCGGGATGGGCGTCGCGGTCATGACCAGGACATCCACGGCATCGCCCTTGCCGCCGAGAGCAAGGCGTTGATGCACCCCGAACCGGTGCTGCTCGTCCACGACCGCGAGACCGAGGTCGCGGAACTCAACGTCTTCCTGGAACAGGGCGTGGGTGCCGATCGCGATGTTGATGGCGCCCTCGGCCAGACCCATCAAAACCCGCCGGCGCTCGGCGCCCCGGTCGCGTCCGGTAATGAGGGCGACCCGCAATCCGGCCTTCCGCACCAGCGGCTCGATGCGCTCGAAATGCTGGCGGGCGAGGATCTCGGTCGGTGCCATGAGCGCTGCCTGGCGGCCGACCTCGATGGCGCTTGCCATCGCCAGTAGCGCGACTGCGGTCTTGCCGGAGCCCACGTCCCCCTGGACGAGACGCAGCATGCGCCTGTCGGATTTGAGGTCGCGCCGAATGTCGTCGATGGCGCGGCGCTGCGCGCCGGTGAGCTCAAAGGGCAGCGCCGCTTCGAGCCGCGCGACGAGCGTCCCGTCGCCCGCATTGACGCGGCCAGGCTGGCGCCGCATGCGAATGCGGACCAAAGCGAGGGCGAGTTGGGAAGCCAGCAACTCGTCATAGGCGAGGCGCCGCCGGGCGGGGCTTGCGGCCGTGGCCTCGGGAGTGGCGTCTGCCGCGCTTGCCGGCCGATGCAGCAGGCGCAGGGCCGCGCCGAACGCGGGAAACCGATTGCGCTCGCGCCATCGGGCGTCCTGCCATTCGGGCAGGTCGGGCACGCGCTCGAGCGCAGCCGCAACGAACCTGCCCAAGACCCGTGAGGTCAGGCCCTCCGTCAGCCCATAGACCGGTTCAACCGCGGGCAGGTCCGCCAGGCCGCCTTCGTCGAGGATGCGATCGGGATGGACCATCTGCCGGTGCCCGTCCCAAAGTTCGAGCTTGCCCGAAACGTAACGGCGCCCCCCGACGGGCAAGAGCTTCTCCATACGGGAGCGCTGGGCATGGAAGAAGACGAGGGTCACGTCACCCGTCTCGTCCTCAAGGAGAACCTTGTAGGGCGCACGGCTTCGCCCGGGCGGCGGCGGGCGATGCGCCGCCACTGTCCCACCGATCGTCACGATCTCGCCAATCGGCGCTTTGGCGATCGAACCCGTCAGGTTTCGGGCAATGCCGCCCTGGGGCAGATGGAGCAGAAGGTCGATGACCCGCGCCGGGCGCCCAGGCTCGCCCAGGAGACGGTCGAGGAGGGTCTCGATCTTCGGGCCGACCCCTGGGAGTGAAGAGGCTGGCGCAAACAGCGGATCGAGAACCGAGGGACGCAGGGGCATGCGGGCCGGGCATCTGGCGCTGACGGGGTCGCCGCTATATAGGCCGCCAGCCACGGGCAGCGAAACCGGGAGCGAAGGGAATGAGCGGCTCAATGCGCACCAGCGCCGATCTCGACCCGCGGCGTCGCCGCGCCCTGTTCCGCGCCTGGCACCGCGGCATCCGGGAGATGGACCTCATTCTCGGCCGCTTCGCCGATGTCGAGATCGCCACCATGTCGGAGAGCGATCTTGCCGATTTCGAGCGCCTGATCGAAGTGCCCGACCCGGATCTGTTCGGCTGGATCGCCAAAGGCGGCGCGCCGGCTGCATTCGACACGCCCGTGTTCCAGCGGCTGCGGCGCTTCCATGCCCACGAAACTCCGCTCCATTCCTGAACCGGGCCCTGCTCGGACGCGTTCTTGTCATTTAGCCAAGCCTCTTCCATGGATCCTCACATCGCCCGAGCCCTCGATGCGTTGAAACGGGGCGACCACGCCACCTTGTCGAGCGTGCCGGACGGCTTCGACGCCCTGCTCGTCGCCAACTTGGCCCAGGGCCTGCGTGCGGCAGCGGATGCGCCGGCAGTTCTCGTCCATGTGGCGCGCGACGGGCTTCGCCAGCAGGCGCTTCAGAACGCGCTCCAGTTCATTGCGCCCGAGATTGAAGTGCTGGCGTTTCCGGCCTGGGATTGTCAGCCCTACGACCGCGTCTCGCCGAATACGGCCGTCACGGCGCAGCGGATGACGGCCCTGGCGCGGCTCGTCCGCTCGCGAAGCTCCGAGGATCGCCCCCGCATTGTCTCGACGACGGTCAACGCCGTTGTCCAGCGCGTGCCGCCCCGATCGCGGATCGCGGCCGAAACATTCTCGGCAGCTCCCGGCAACATGGTTCGCCTGGACGAGCTCGTGACGTGGCTCGAAACGAACGGCTTCCTGCGCACCGGCACTGTCCGGGACACGGGCGAATACGCGGTGCGCGGCGGCATCGTGGATCTCTATCCGCCGGGCCTGCCCAATCCTGTCCGCCTCGACTTCTTCGGTGACACGCTCGAATCGATCCGCGCCTTCGATCCCGAGACGCAACGGACCGTCGGCACGCTGCGCGCCCTTGACCTCGTGCCGCTGAGCGACGTGCAGCTCACGACGGAGAGCATTCGCCGCTTCCGCCAGGGCTATGTAGCGGCCTTCGGAGCGCCGACCCGGGACGACCGCCTGTACGAAGCGGTGAGCGAGGGACGCCGCTACGCCGGGATGGAGCATTGGCTGCCTCTGTTCTATGAGCGGCTCGACACGTTGTTGGACTACGTGCCTGGCGTGCCGGTTGTGCTCGACACCCTGGTCGAGGACGCGGCCGGAGAGCGGCTGTCCCAGATCCGCGACTATTTCGACGCCCGCAGGACCGCGCTCGAGCATCCTCAGGCGGGCATTGCGCCTTACCGGCCTCTGCCACCCGAAGCGCTCTATCTGGCGCCAAAGGAGTGGGCAGAGCGGCTCGACGCCTTGACCTTGGCGCGTCTCACCCCCTTCGCCCTGCCGGAGTCGGAGGGGCGGCTCATCATCGACTGCGGTGCGCGGCAGGGGCGTAGCTTCATCGCGGAGCGAGCCGAAGAGGGCCGCAACGTTTTCGACGCCGCTGTCGCCCACGTCCGGGCCCTTCAGGCGGAGGGACGCCGCGTCATCCTGGCGACCTGGTCGGAGGGCTCCCGCGAGCGACTGTGCCATGTGCTTGAGGATCACGGGCTGAGGGAGACCAGACCCGTCTCACGCCTCTCCGAGGCGCTGGCGCTTCCACAGACGGATGTCGCCGCCGCAGTCTGGGGGCTGGAGGCGGGGTTTGAGGCCGGCGACCTTGCCGTTCTCGGCGAGCAGGACATTTTGGGCGACCGGCTGGTGAGGCCAAAGCGCCGCGCCAAGCGGCCGCAGGACTTCCTCGCGGAAGTCAGCGCGCTCACCCCGGGTGATCTCGTCGTCCATGTGGACCACGGCATTGGCCGCTTCGCGGGCCTCAAGACCATCGAAGCGGCGGGCGCGCCGCATGACTGCGCCGAAATCCACTATGCAGGCGGCGACCGCCTCTTCCTGCCGGTCGAGAATATCGAGCTCTTGACCCGCTACGGGTCGGAGGAGACGGAAGTCCAGCTCGACCGCCTCGGCGGTGGCGCGTGGCAGGCGCGCAAGTCGCGCATGAAGCAGCGCATCCGCGAGATGGCCGGAGCGCTCATGAAGATCGCGGCCGCGCGCATTCTCAAGGAGGCGCCCCGTGTGCTCCCGCCGGAGGGGCTTTACGACGAGTTCGCGGCCCGCTTTCCCTACGAGGAGACGGAGGACCAGCAGAACGCCATTGAGGCCGTGCTCGAAGACCTTGCCGCCGGACGGCCGATGGACCGCCTCGTCTGCGGCGATGTGGGCTTCGGCAAGACGGAGGTGGCGCTGCGAGCCGCCTTCGCCGCTGCCATCAACGGCCTGCAGGTCGCGGTGATCGTACCGACGACCCTCCTTGCCCGTCAGCACTTCAGGACCTTCGAGGAGCGCTTCCGCGGCCTACCGATCAAGGTGGCCCAGGCCTCGCGGTTCGTGCCCAACACGGAGCTGAAGAAGGTCAAGGAGGGGCTCGCCGATGGCACGGTCGACATCGTCATCGGCACGCATGCGCTCCTTGGCAAGTCGATCCGCTTCAAGCGCCTCGGCCTCGTGATCGTCGACGAGGAGCAGCATTTCGGGGTGGCCCACAAGGAGCGACTGAAGGAGCTGCGCGCGGAAGTGCACGTGCTTACGCTGTCCGCAACGCCGATCCCCCGCACGCTCCAGCTTGCGCTGACCGGGGTGCGGGAGCTCTCGATCATCGCCACGCCCCCCGTCGATCGGCTGGCCGTGCGGACCTTCGTCACGCCCTTCGATCCCCTCGTCATTCGCGAAGCCCTCTTGCGCGAGCGTTACCGGGGCGGACAGGCCTTCTACGTCGTGCCGCGGATCGAAGACATTGGCGAGGTGAAGACATTCCTCGATCAGCAGATGCCCGAAGCCAAGGTGGCGGTCGCTCATGGGCAGATGGCGGCGGGCCAGCTCGAGGACGTCATGACGGCCTTCTACGAGGGCAAGTACGACATTTTGCTCTCGACCACCATCGTCGAGTCGGGGCTGGACATTCCCACCGCCAACACGCTCATCGTCCATCGGGCCGACATGTTCGGCCTGGCGCAGCTCTATCAGCTCCGCGGCCGGGTCGGACGTTCGAAGACGCGCGCCTATGCGCTCTTCACGGTTCCCGCGAACCGGACGCTCACGCCACAGGCGGAGCGCCGCCTGAAGGTGCTGCAATCCCTCGACACCCTCGGCGCCGGCTTCCAGCTCGCCTCTCACGACCTCGACATCCGTGGCGCCGGCAACCTGCTCGGCGAGGAGCAGTCGGGCCACATCAAGGAGGTGGGCTACGAGCTTTACCAGCAGATGCTCGAAGAGGCCGTCTCGGCGCTCAAGGCCGGCATCGAGGAGCCGGCCGAGGAGCAGTGGTCGCCGACCATTGCAATCGGCGCGCCGGTTATGATCCCGGAGAGCTACGTCTCCGATTTGCAGCTCCGGCTGGGCCTCTATCGGCGTCTCGCAAGTGTCGACAGCGATGCGGAAATCGACGCCTTCGGCGCCGAGCTCGTTGACCGCTTCGGACCGCTGCCGGAAGAGGTCGGTCAGCTCCTCAAGATCATGGCGATCAAGGTGCTGTGCCGGCGCGCCAATGTGGAGAAGGTGGAAGCCGGCCCGAAGGGCATTATCGTGTCGTTCCGCGACAATGCCTTCGCCAATCCGGCTGGTCTTGTGTCCTACGTGGCCGAGCAGGGCTCGTTCGCAAAGGTGCGGCCTGACATGAAGATCGTCTTCGTTCGCGACGTCGAGAATCTGGACGAGCGCTTGAAGGCGACAAACGCCATCCTGCGCAACCTCGTCCGCATCGCGGAACGCAAGAAGGCGGCGTGAGGCAAGGTCCCTAGCGCTCGGGGCTGTTGAGGACGGGCGAGCCGAGCTTGCTCTGGAGCGCGGCCGCAAAGCCCCCGGCCCGAAGGCCGGGCGGCCCCTCGACGATGATGACCGGGATCCCCGACGCGCCAGTGCGCTCTTTGAGTCTCTCCGCAAGGGCCATGAACCGATCCCGCCCCGCGCCTCGGCGGCCTGCTGGGACCTGGACGAGGATCGCCGCGGGAGGCGGGATCATCTCCAGCACCTCGTCTGTCGCCTCGATGGAGGTGGTGACGCTGGCATAGCCGAGCTCGGCCAACTCTGCCGAAAGGGCGTGATCGGCGGTGCGGGTCCCGTCGTCGACGACCAGGACCTTGGGAAAATCATTCATAGGCATGTTCTGGCAGGAGAAATCTGAACCGTCACTGTAACGCCAACCGCCCCGATTCGTTGCACAGCCCTGACATGTGCCCCGCTCAATCCCTGAAGGCTTGCGGCAGCTTAAGGCACAGCCTGCCTAACGGGTGACGCCGATCACGCGGCCGGCAAAGACATCCGCCTTGAATCCCGAATCGCGCCATTCGGGCGGCTCAGAAACGTCTTGCATGCCAGCGCGGCTGTAATCCCAGACCTCCGCGGCAGGACCTGCGAGGAGGATTGCCCCATCGACCCGCCTCTGAGCGCGCAGAAGCTCGCGGAGGGGCAGGGGCTCATCATCGCGCAAATCGAGCGTCAGCGCGGGACACCCGTCCGGTCCCCGCGGTCGCGCCAGCAGCGCAATCTCCCCCAAGGCAAGGACATCGATGGCGCGCGCCCGGATGTCGTTGTTTGCCTTGAACCGGACCGGCGCCCGATGAACGAGGATCGTCGATGCGGCACGCTCGGAACAGCCCGCCTCGGCGAGCGCCGGCTCGAGCCAGCCGGGCGCGACGAGATGGGTGGCCGTGCCGTCCTCGAGCGCTCTCGTAAGCGCCTTGCCGTCGAACAGTCCGTGGCATTCGAGCGTCGCTCCCGTCAGGAGAGCGGCGGTCAACCCCGTCGCTACCCCGGCGAGGGTGTCTCCCGAGATGAGGGTGAGGATGCGTTCGCCTCTTTCGATCCTGACCGCCCGCAGGAGGCCGACTGCCGCCGCGACGAGAGATCGCGTCGGGCGATAGACGGGTCTCGGAAGGTCAGAACCGGCGGGGAAGGTGACCAGGCCCGGCGTCCCAGGGGTCGGCCCCCGATCGCCGTCGACGCTGTCCTCGACAGCAGCGGCGAGCTCGACCACGCGGTCAAGGTCGATGACGCCGTCCGGCACGAAGGGGCCGAAGGCGCATAGAAACCGCAATCCGAAGTAGCGCGAGGCGAGGCGGCAGAAGAGCTCGGCCGGGCGCTGCTCGCCCACCATTCCCTGGGTGACAATGGCTTGGATGCCAGCTGCTTCGATGGCTGCCCCGAGTTCCGCTTCCGACCAGGCGAGGGGAAGAAGGCACGGCACGTGTCCGGCCTGCTCGACCGCCAGCAAGGCCGCACACGCTTCCGTGCCGTTGGGAAGGCAGATGCCGACGAGACTTCCGGGCTTCAGGCCAAGATGGCTGAAAAACAGGGCCAGGCGGGCGACAAGGCTGCATGCGCCAGCATAAGTCCATTCCAGCTGCGGGCGCCCGCTCCAGACGCGGCGCTCGGGGGAATCCCGCAGGATGGAGCGCGCTCCATCCCGACCGGCGGCCGCCTGCAGGAGGCCAGAGAGGCGGATCGAGCTCCAGCCGCTGAAGTCCGGTTCTCCCGTCTGCTTTTCAACCGCCCAACCCACCGATCTATCCTGCCGACCCTGCGAGCGAATCGTCGGCAGAGTGTGCGCCAGGGATCGTTCCACTGCCAGTCGACGGCGAGCCCTCCAGAGCCGGTTCGACGTCCTTTCTATCGCGGTTACTGGAAAAGGAGCCCGCGACCGGTTAAGTGAGGCGCGTCGCGCGTCATGTGTTCGCCGTAATCGATGCGGAAGCAGGCCAGCGACCACGGGGCGAGCGCCTCCGGCTCGGCCGACCAATCCGTCCTTCAGGACCACAGGGGAAAACGAAATGTCAGTTGCGACACGTCCCGCACGCATGCGCGGACCGATCGGCGTCCTCGCGGCCGCGAGCGTGGCTGCGGGCCTTGGGCTCTCCTCGGGGGCGCTCGCACAGCAGCAGCAGCAACAGCAGCAGCGTCAGCAGCAGCGGCCGGCCGCTCAGCCGGCTCCAGCTCAGCCCGCGCCGGCTCAGCAGGCCCCCGCCGCTGGCGCCCAGCAAGGTGCAGCCCAGGCTGGACCTTCCATCGTCCATGTGAAGCCTGAGCCGTCGCAAACGGACTGGACCAAGGTCTGCGGCAAGGATCCCGCAAGCGGAGCCGAGATCTGCTATACGACGCGCGATTTCGTGTCCGACCAGGGCCAGCCGGTGCTCGCGGTGGCGGTCTACGACGCCAAGGGGCAGGGCGCCCAGAACCAAAAGGTCGTCCGCTTCCTCATGCCCTTGGGCCTATTGCTGAGGCCGGGCATCCGCTTTGCGGTCGACCAGGGGCAGCCCATCCCGGGCCAATATGCCATTTGCTTCCCGAACGGCTGCTTCGCGGAGGCCACAGGTCTCAAGGACGATTTCATCAATCAGATGAAAAGGGGCACGACGCTCAACGTGAGCGTCCAGAACCAGGTCGCGCGCGAGGTCACTTTTGCTGTTCCGCTGGCCGGGTTCGGCAAGGCCTTCGATGGTCCCGCAATCGATCCGAAGGTATTGGAAGAGCAGCAGAAAAAGCTTCAGGAGGAGCTTGAGAAGCGCTCGGAAGAGCTTCGCAAGCGCCTTGAACAGCAGAGCAGCGCTGCCGGCGCGCCCGCTGGCGGCGCTGCTGCGCCGGCCCCTGCCGCGAAACAATAGGGGAGAACCCCTTTAAGGGGTGTCGAAGCCGGGCCCGCAGCCCGGCTTTCCTTTTACGGAGGGCGTCAGTTGGCGATGCTCGCGCGAATGCGATACCCCCCGTTGGGGCCGCGCTCGAAGACGTCTGATATCTGCGGGTGGCGCAGCGGTTCGCCGGACGTGTCGGGCAAGAGGTTCTGCTCGGAAACGTAGGCGATGTACTCCGTTTCCTCATTCTCCGCCAAGAGATGGTAGAAGGGCTGGTCCTTGGCGGGGCGGATCTCCTCGGGAATGGAAAGCCACCATTCCTCTGTGTTGTTGAACTCCGGATCCACGTCGAAGATGACACCGCGGAAGGGAAAGATCCGGTGCTTCACCACATCTCCGATCGCGAACTTGGCCTTACGCAGCTTCATGCCGTCGATATAGAGCGACGCCCGGCCGATTCAAAGGACGACTACAGGCCATAGCGAGCCGCCGCTGCCGGATCCTTAGCGGCGATCTGCCGGGCAAGGTCCATGATGACCTTGGCCTGCTTCCAGGTTGCGTCGTCCTGCATCTTGCCGTCGACCATCACGGCGCCGGTGCCGTCGGGCATGGCCTCAAGGATCCGCCTGGCGAAAGCAACCTCGGCCGGGTCGGGGGCAAAGACCTTCTTGGCAATCGCGATCTGCGACGGGTGGAGGGACCAAGCCCCTGCACAGCCCATCAGGAAGGCGTTCCGGAACTGCACCTCACAGGCAACAGGATCCGAGAAATCGCCGAACGGGCCGTAGAAGGCCTTCAGGCCATTGGCCACGCAGGCATCCACCATGCGCGCCAGGGTATAGTGCCAGAGGTCCTGCTGGGCGCTCGCCCGCTCACGGTCGCCCGATGCATCGGCGATGACCTTGTACTCCGGGTGGCCGCCGCCCACGCGCGTGGTCTTCATGCCCCGGGAGGCGGCAAGATCCGCCGGTCCCAAGCTCATCCCGTGCAGGCGCGGCGAAGCGGCGGCAATCGCCTCCACGTTCTTGACACCCTCTGCCGTCTCAAGAATGGCATGCACCAGGATCGGCTTCCTCAGCCCGTGCTTCGCCTCGAGCTGCGCCAGGAGCTGGTCGATGTAGTGGATATCCCAGGGGCCTTCGACCTTGGGAAGCATGATCACGTCCAGCTTGTCGCCGACCTCGCCGACGATCTCGACGAGGTCGTCGAGGGCCCAGGGGCTGTTCAATGCATTGATGCGCGTCCACAGCCCCACCTGACCGAAGTCGTTCTCCCGCGCGAGGGCAATGAAGCCACGGCGCGCGGCGATCTTGGCGTCTGCGGGAATGGCATCCTCCAGGTTGCCGAGGATGACGTCGACCTGAGACAGGAGTTCAGGGACTTTGGCCCGCACCTTCTCGATATGCGGCGGGATGAAATGGATCATCCGCTCGAGCCGCGCCGGCAACTCCCGGTAGGGCTCTGGGGCCCCTATCGCGAGCGGCTGGAAGTAGCGGCGAGGCAATCTCATGGGCATGGCTCCGAAGATCTGCCGACCTGTTACGCCAGCCGTGCCACGCAGGCCAGTTCGACCCTTGTCGCAATCCTCGCCCCGTTGCCGCCTCGGCCGAACCTTGCAAAAAGCCAGCCACGCCGGCCGGCGATCTCGCCCTCCCGCACCCCTCACGCGGAGTTCCCCCGCATGTCCGACCTTGTCGGGCTGTTCAATCTGCTCGCCCCGTTCTTCGGACTGATCGGGCTTGGCTTCTTTTGCGCCAAGATCGTGAGGCGCCCCGAAGGCGGGCTCGCCTGGATGCAGTTCTTCCTGATCTACGTCGCGCTGCCGTGCCTTTTTTACAGGCTCATCGCAGACAAGCCCTTGGAGCAGCTGGCCAATTGGCCTTTCGTCATAACGACCACGCTGTGCACCTACTGCGCCTTCGCGCTCTCCTTTGCCGTTGGTATGTGGCATACCCGCTGGGATATGCCGCAGGGCGTGATGCAAGGGGTCGCCGGGTCCTATTCCAACATCGGCTATATGGGCCCGCCGCTCGTTCTCTCCGCCCTGGGCGAGGCGGCGAGCGCGCCTGTCGTTCTCATTTTCGTCTTTGATAACCTTCTTCTCTTTTCGCTCGTGCCGTTCCTGATGGCGATTGCAGGCGCGGAGAAGCGCGGCCTTGCGGCAACCGCCCGCGACGTGGGCTGGAAAGTCGCCACCCACCCCTTCAACTTGGCGACGGTCGCTGGCGTCGTGGCCGCCTATGCGACACTCCAACTGCCGACCGCTCTCGACAAGATCGTCACATGGCTCTCCAACGCGGCCGCCCCCTGCGCCCTGTTCCTCCTTGGCGTGACGGTTGCCCTCAGGCCGCTCAACCGCATGCCCGGCGAGGTGCCGGCGCTCGTCCTGATCAAGCTTGTCCTGCACCCGCTGCTCGTCTGGGTGCTGCTCTCGGCGCTTGGTGCCTTTGACCCCACTTGGGTGTACGCCGCCGTGCTGATGGCCGCGCTGCCGCCGGCTCTCAACATCTTCGTCATCGCCACCCAATACAACATCGGCGTCGAGCGGGCTTCGGCCTGCGTCCTCGTGGGGACGCTGGTCTCGATGGCGACGCTCACCGCCTTCCTCTGGCTCATCAAGACGGGCAGGATGACCCCTGACCTCTTTCCCTCTTGAGGGCCCGCATGCCTCTTCCTCTCCAAGGCCTCCTCGTCCTCGACTTCTCGACCCTCCTGCCAGGGCCGCTCGCCACCTTCATATTGGCGGAGGCCGGCGCAGAGGTGATCAAGGTGGAGCGTCCGGAGGGGGAGGACATGCGGCGCTTTCCGCCCCGGTTGGACGGCGAATCGGCGCCCTTCGCCGTGCTCAACGGGGGCAAGAAAAGCGTCACGATCGATCTGAAGTCGCCCGATGCCCGCGAGGCGCTGCGCCCCCTGATCGCGAAGGCCGATATCCTGGTCGAGCAGTTTCGACCGGGCGTCATGGACCGGCTCGGCTTCGGCTACGAAGAGGTCAGGACGGTCAATCCGCGTCTGATCTACTGCTCAATCTCCGGCTACGGGCAGGGCGGGCCCCGGGCCCAGGAGGCGGGCCATGACATCAACTACCAGGCGCGCACCGGCTTGCTGTCGCTTTCTCCCGGCACCCCGGAGGCACCAAGCGTCCCGGCCGCGCTCGTCGCCGACATCGCCGGTGGGGCCATGCCGGCGGTCCTCAACATCCTCCTCGCCCTGCGCCAGCGCGACCTGACCGGCGAGGGGCAGCACCTCGACATCGCCATGGCCGACGCCATGTTCACCTTCGCGTGGTTCGCGTTGGCCGAAGGCTTCGCGAGCGGTCGCTTCCCTGGATCACAGGAGAACATGCTTGCCGGCGGATCGCCCCGCTATGCGTTGTACACGACCGCGGACGGGCAGTTCCTGGCAGTCGGAGCTCTCGAGCAGAAGTTCTGGGAAGCGTTCTGTGGCGCGATCGGCCTGCCGGAGAGCTTGCGCCGCGATGCCTGCGATCCCGCTGCGACCCGCGCCGCCATCGCCGAGATCATCCGCCGTCGGAGCGCGGCCGAGTGGCGCATCATCCTCGAACCTCTCGACTGCTGTGCCACCATTGTGAGGTCGCTTGCCGAGGCCGCTGCCGATCCGCATTTTCAAGGACGCGGCCTGTTCGAGGCGTCTGCCAGCACACGGGAGGGAGCAGCGATCCCTGCTGCCGTCATCCCCGTCGCGCCGAGCCTGCGGAAGGGCCTCGACGAAGTGCGCCGTGTTCCCGGCCTTGGGGAACATTCGCTCCTGCTTTCGGGGCAGGAGGCGCCCGGTCAGTAGCGATAGCGAGGACGGGCAGGCTTGCATTTCACCTTCTCTTCGTACTCGCCCTTCTTCCATTTGCGCTCGATCTCGCACCCGTCGGCGGTCCGGATCTTGACCTTGCGGTCGCGCCGGACGTCCCAGCCGCGGTCGTCATGGCGGTCGAATGCGCCCCGCCAGCGGCCTTGGCCGCTCTCGTCTTTCCACGGATCAGCCCCGGCCGAGCCCGGCACGCTGGCAATGGCAAGGGCAATCATCAGCATTCTTGGCAAGCTCATGTCGGCAGCTCCTCAGGGACGAAGGACATGGGACCAGAGGGGGATGGTTCGCACCGTTTTCTCCTGAAGGGAACGCGCCTTGGCAAGCTCGCCCCATCCCCGGAACGGGGCGGCCCGGAATGCGTTGTCGGCTGGGACCATCACCGAAAGGAGGAACTCCATGAGACATGCGTTCGTCGCAGGCGTCGCGGCTCTTGGCCTTTTGGCCTCAGTCCCGGCCGTGGCCCAGACCTCGGTGACCACGACGACCACCGAGACCACGGGCTCAATCACCATCGCGCCCGAGAAGCGGACGGTGATCAAGCAGCGGCTGAGCACGGCCAAGCCCGTACAGGTCAAGGAGAAGGTGACCGTCGGCATGACGGTGCCCTCTGACGTGGAGCTCATGACGGTGCCGGACACCATCGTCACCGACGTGCCGGCGATCCGGGGCTACCGCTACTTCGTCTGGAACGACGACGTCGTGCTCGTCGACCCCTCGACCCGGCGCGTCGTGCAGATCGTCGACTGACGCATCATCCCTTCTCCTGGACCCGGAGAGTAAGGCGACGTCGGTGAAATGCCGCGTCGCCCCCTTTCCATATGCCTAACGAGAGGGGAAGGTTTGCAGGGGCGCCTCAGGGTGCCTCTGCTCTCATCAGCCGTGGTGATCCGAGGGAGGGCTGCAGCCCCTCGCGCATCACGACGCGTCGCAGGGGCCCGATCAGCGACAGCGCGATGAGGCCTGCTCCGCGGAGAAAGTCGACGGAAAGAACACCGGCGAGCAGTGTTCGATTGAGACCGTCCACGGCGGCCGTCCGCAAGCGCACGTCGAGATCCCGGCTGCGCTGATACTGTCGCAAGGTGATTGCGTGACCTATATCCTCGCCCGCCGCCCGGGCGTCGACCACCGCGTCGTACAGCGACGCGACGTCTCGGAAACCGAGGTTGAGCCCCTGAGCGCCGATCGGCGGAAAAACATGCGCCGCCTCGCCGACGAGCGCCAGCCGATCCGCGAAGTAGCGCTCCACGGACAAGCCCGTCATCGGCACCACCGCCCTTGGACCCTCCACCTGCATCTTGCCTAAGAGCGAATGCGCCTGCCGCTCCACCGCCGCGGCGAGGTCCTCGTTACCGAGGGCGCCAAGCCGAGCCGCCTCGGCAGGGCTCGTGACCCACACGAGGCTCGAGCGGCGCCCGGGGAGCGGGACAAGCGTGAACGGGCCGTGCCGCGTGTGAAATTCGGTGGAAGCGTCACCGTGAGCTCGCTCATGGGTGAGGAGGGTCACGAGGGCTGACTGGGGATAGGTCCAGCGTCGCGTGCGGATCCCGCCGGCCTCGCGCAGAAGCGAATTGCGCCCGTCGGCCGCTACCACCAGACGCGCCTCGACAGTTGAATGATCACTCAAGGAAATTCGGCCAACCTCTTCGTTGAACGAGGCATTGGCTGCTCTTTTGGGAATGAGGCGCAGGTTCGCCGCTCCTGCCGCGGCCGCGGCCAGACGCTCGACAAGCGTGGCGTTTTCCACGTTCCAGCCGAACGCATCGAGGCCGATTTCGGCGGCGTGGAAAGTGGCCGGCGGGGGCCGGAACAGGCTGTCGGTATCGTCGATCAGGCGCATAGCCGTCATCGGCGCCGAGTCGGCCTCGATGCTGGCCCAAACCTCTAGAGCCCGCAGGAACCGGACCGAGCCGTCGAGGAGAGCGACGGTGCGGCCGTCACGATGAACATCGAGAGCCCCGACGAGGCAGGTGGTGAACCCCGCCCGCGCAAAGGCCAGGGCCGCTGCCAAGCCGGTGGCTCCGGCACCGACGACGGCGATATCGAAGACGCTCTTCACAGGACCTCCGCCGGGTGGAAGGAGACCGATGGGCGGGCTGGCTCACCGGCCGGCCTTGCCGCTGAAAACTTGTGGATGGGGACCTTAGGCCGGCCATTGCCGAGCCTGTACGCGAGTACCTATGATCGCCAGGTTCAGGTGGGGTGAGCTATGCCGAAAGCGATCCGAGTGCACAAGCATGGCGGGCCGGAAGTGCTGTCGTATGAAGATGTTGAGGTCGGGGCTCCCGGCCCGGGTCAGGTTCGCCTGAAGCAGCGCGCCATCGGCGTCAACTTCATCGACACCTATTACCGCACGGGAATGTACCCGGTCCCGAGCCTGCCCTTCGTTCCCGGGAATGAAGGCGCGGGCGAGGTGGTGGCGGTCGGGGAGGGGGTGACGGGCTTCAAGCCCGGCGATCGGGTCGCTTATGCGGGCCAACTCGGCTCCTATGCCGAGGAGCGCATCATTGACGCCAAGGTGCTCGTGAAGCTCCCGGAGGGAATCGACGACGAGACCGGGGCCGCCATGATGCTCAAGGGCCTGACGGCCCAGTACCTTCTGCGCCGCACCTTTGCCGTGAAGAGGGGGGACACCATCCTGTTCCATGCGGCGGCAGGCGGCGTCGGCTTGATCGCCTGCCAATGGGCGAAGCATCTCGGCTGCACCGTGATCGGCACGGTCGGCTCTCGCGACAAGGAAAAGCTCGCCCGCGAGCACGGGTGCGATCATGTGATCCTGTACCGTGAAGAGGACTTCGTTCGGCGGGTCAAGGAGATCACGAAGGGCGAAGGATGCCCCGTCGTCTATGACGGGGTGGGGAAGGCCACTTTCCCAGCCTCCCTCGACTGCTTGAGACCCTTCGGCGTATTCGTGAGCTTCGGTGCGGCGTCCGGCCCGATCGAAGCGTTCAACATCGGCCTCCTCGCGCAGAAAGGGTCCCTTTATGCCACCCGGCCGACGCTCTTCACGCATACGGCGAAGCGGGAAACGTTGGAGGAGATGGCGCGCGAGTTGTTCGATGTCGTCGAGAGGGGCGTGGTGAAGATCCCGGTCCATGCACGGGCGCGCCTCCAGGAGGCGGCCGACGTGCATCGGGCCCTCGAAAGCCGGCAGACGACCGGAGCCACGGTGCTGATCCCGTGATCCAAGGATGACGGGACAGCCTGTCCATGGTTGAAGGGCACTCCTGGGATCCGGTGATCCTGTGATGGCGACCTCCATTGCGGAGAGGCCGCTCGTCGAACTGCGCGGCGTCAGCAAGCGCTATGGCGATCTTCTCGCCAACGACCGCATCGACCTGGCTCTCCACCGGGGCGAGATCCATGCGCTTCTCGGCGAGAACGGGGCGGGCAAGTCGACCCTGGTGAAGATCCTCTACGGGGTCGTCGAGCCGACCGCCGGCGACATTGTCTGGGAGGGGCGGCACGTCACGATCGCGTCGCCCGTGGAAGCCCGCCGGCTCGGCATCGGCATGGTCTTCCAGCACTTCTCCCTGTTCGACCAGATGACGGTGGCAGAGAACGTCGCCGTCGGCCTGTCCGGCGCAGATTCGCTCAAGGATGTTCGCGCTCGGCTCGTCGAGATCAGCCGCGGCTATGGGCTTGGCCTCGAGCCCGACCGGGCGGTCTGGACCCTCTCTGCCGGCGAGCGACAGCGCATCGAGATCGTGCGCTGTCTTCTCCAGGACCCGAAGCTCATCATCCTCGACGAGCCTACCTCGGTTCTCACGCCTCAGGAGGCGGAGGCTCTGTTCGAGACCCTGGAGCGGCTCGCAAGCGAGGGGCGTGCCATTCTTTACATCTCCCATCGCCTTGAAGAGGTGCGGCGGCTGTGCCGATCGGCGACGATCCTGCGCGCCGGACGGGTGGTGGCGACCGTCGACCCCCGCGCCCGCAGCGCCCGGGAGATCGCGGCGCTGATGGTCGGGAGCGATGTCGGGGAGGTGAAGCCGCATGGGCCGTCCGGCGGCGGGGGGGAGGCGGCGCTGTCCTTGCGACATCTCACCCTGCCGCCGGCCGAGCCGCACCAATGGGGGCTGAAGGACATCGAGTTGACCGTCTGCAAGGGGGAGATCGTCGGCATCGCCGGCGTAGCCGGCAATGGCCAGGGGGAGCTTTTCGCGGCCATCTCCGGCGAGCAGCTGGCACCCCGCCCGGAGAACGTCATCATCGCCGGTCGCGCCTGCGGGCGGATCGGCATCGACGGGCGGCGCCGGCTTGGCGCTGCGTTCGTTCCCGAAGAGCGCTTGGGACACGCGGCTGTCCCGAGCCACCGCCTGAGCGACAACGCGGTGCTGTCGCACCATGCCAGCGGAGATGTGGTGCGGGGCGGCCTTGTACGGTTCAGCGCTGCCCGGCGGCTCGCCCGCGCGATCGCGGACACGTTCGACGTGCGCACCCCCGAGCGCGATCCTCTCGCCCGTCAGCTCTCCGGCGGCAACCTCCAGAAGTTCGCGGTAGGTCGCGAGATCATCCGGCGCCCGGCGCTCCTCGTCGTCAATCAGCCGACCTGGGGCGTCGACGCCGGCGCGGCGAGGCTGATCCGGCAGGCCCTTGTCGATCTCGCGGGGGAGGGCGCAGCTGTCCTCGTCATCAGCCAGGACCTCGACGAGCTGTTCGAGATCGCGGACCGGATCGCGGTCATCCACAGCGGCCGGCTGACCGAAGCACGGCCGAGAGCCGCCTGGACCCGCGAAGCCATCGGGCTCGAGATGCTGGCCGCCGGCGAGGAGCCGGCCGAGGCTGCCCATGCGGCTTGAGCTCACTCCGCGCCTCGATCCGTCGCCACTCGCGCGGGTGCTCGCGCCCATTGCCGCCTTCATGGTGGCCTTCGTGTTGGCTGGCGGCGTGGTCTGGCTTCTCGGCCGCTCGCCGCTTGCGGCGCTCCAGGTCTATGTCATCGGCCCCTTGAGCGACCCTTGGGCGCTCCAGGAGTTGGTGGTGAAGGCGACGCCGCTCGCCCTCATCGCCCTCGGCCTGTCCTACTGCTTTCGCGCCAATCTCTGGAACATCGGCGCCGAGGGACAATACGTGATGGGCGCCGTGCTCGGCGGCTGGCTGGCACTTGCGACCCATGGGACGGATGCCGGGCCCTGGGTGTGGCCCGCCATGCTGCTGCTCGGCGTCCTCGGCGGAGCGCTCTACGGCCTCCTGCCGGCGATGCTCCGCGTGCGCTTCGGCGTGAGCGAGATCCTGGTGAGTTTGATGCTGGTCTATGTGGCCCAGCTCACTCTCGATTATCTGGTGCGCGGTCCGTGGCGCGACCCCAAGGGCTTCAACTTCCCACAATCGGTCACCTTCGACCCCGCAGCGACGCTGCCGCTGCTGGGGGCCGGTCGCATCCATCTCGGCGCCGTCTTCGCTGTTCTCGCCGTGCTGGCGACAGCCTTCGTACTGGGAAGAACCCTGTTCGGATATCGCCTGCGGGTCACGGGCGAAGCCCCGCGTGCGGCGCGCTTCGGAGGCTTCGACTCCGGCGCGACGACGCTTGCCGTCTTCGCCATCTCGGGGGGTCTCGCGGGGCTTGCCGGCATCGTCGAGGTGTCGGGGCAGATCGGGCAACTCCAGCCCACCATCTCGCCGGGCTATGGCTTCACTGCGATCACCGTCGCCTTCCTCGGCCGCCTCCATCCCTTTGGGATCCTGGCCGCTTCCCTGGCCGTCGGCCTCACCTTCATCGGCGGGGAGAGCGCTCAGATTCTCCTGAAGCTTCCACTCGACCTCACCACCGCCTTCCAGGGTCTGCTGCTCCTCTGCGTCCTTTGCGCCGACGCCCTGGTCAGCTACCGCCTGCGCCTCGTGCGAAGGGGAGGGGGATCATGAGCGGGAGACTGCCTGTTGTGCCGCGAGGAACGCCGCCGCGCCTTGCCGTGCCGGGAGCGCAGGCGGCCGAGAGGAGGGCGTCTCGTCCAGGCGACCGGCTTCAGAGAGCCCAAAGCCGCTCGGTCCCTCCCGACCCCGCTCCCTGCCCTCAAGGGGGGAGGGAGCGCTTGCCCTTTGCGGTGGGTTTACGGACCGAAGGGGGTGCTGCGTGACCGCCTTCGAAGCGATTCTGCTCACCATCGTCACGGCATCGACACCGCTCCTGATCGCTGCCATGGGCGAACTCGTCGCGGAACGGTCGGGAGTCCTTAATCTCGGCGTTGAGGGCATGATGGCCATGGGAGCCGCTTGCGGCTTCGCCGCCGCTGTCACCTTCGACTCGACGATCATTGGCATCGCTGTCGGCGTATTGGCGGGGACCGCCATGGCGGGCCTGTTCGCGCTCGCCGTGCTGGGGCTTGCCGCCAACCAGGTCGGCTCGGGGCTCGCGCTGACGATCTTCGGGCTTGGACTCTCCGGCCTTATCGGCGCTCCCTTCGTCGGCGCGCGGCGCGATCCGGTCAGCCCCCTCGCCATTCCGGGCCTCACCGACCTGCCGGGGGTGGGACGCCTCATGTTCGGCCAGGACGCCTTCGTCTACTTCTCGTTGGCGCTGACGGTCGCGGTCGCTCTTTTCCTCGGGCGTTCCCGGTCGGGGCTGACGCTGCGCGCCATCGGCGAGAATCACGCCTCGGCTCATGCGTTGGGGCTTCCGGTGCTCCGCACGCGGCTCCTCGCGCTCCTGTTCGGCGGCGCCTGCGCCGGGCTTGCAGGTGTCTACCTGTCGCTCATCTACACCCGCTTCTGGTCGCCCGGCATGACCGCGGGCCGAGGCTGGATCGCTCTCGCGCTCGTTGTCTTCGCCGCGTGGCGGCCGGCCTATGCTCTCATTGGCGCCTATCTTTTCGGCACGGCCACGGTGCTGCAGCTCCACGCGCAAGCGGGGCAGATCGGTTTGCCCGCTCAGCTCCTCTCCGCGGCGCCGTATGTGGCGACCATTCTCGCGCTCGTCCTGCTCTCGCTCGGACGCGGACGGGCGATCGGTGCGCCGGGCTCGCTCGGCCAGCCCTTCGTGCCGGAGCGGTAAAACCCACAGGCCGTTGAGGTGAGTCGATTGCGGCTTGGCGCAAGACCTGCAAGGAATGCCTCGGAACACCAGAGGGATCGACCCATGACTCACCGGTTGCTCGGATTGGCTGCGGCCCTGGCCTTGGCGCTCGGCGTCGGACCGGCGTCCGCTCAGCAGAAGCTGAAAGTCGGCTTCATCTATGTCGGGCCGGTCGGCGACCACGGGTGGAGCTATCAGCATGACCAAGGTCGCAAGGCCATCGAGAGGGAACTCGGCGCCCGCGTGGAGACCACCTTCGTCGAAAGCGTTCCCGAGGCGGATTCGGAGCGCGCGATCGAAGGCCTTGCCCGCACCGGCCATGGCCTCATCTTCACGACGTCCTTCGGCTTCATGGAACCGACGCTGCGCGTGGCGCGGCGCTATCCGAACGTGAAGTTCGAACACGCCACCGGCATCAAGCGGGCCGCCAACGTCGCGACCTATGCCGCGAAGTTCCACGAGGGGCGCTACATCATCGGCCAGATCGCCGGCAAAATGACGAAGACCGGCATCATCGGCTATGTGGGCGCCTTCCCCATCCCCGAGGTGGTGGCCGGCATCAACTCCTACTTCCTCGGCGCGCAATCGGTGAACCCGAACGTCAAGATCAAGGTCGTCTGGGTCAACTCCTGGTACGACCCGGCCAAGGAGGCGGACGCCGCCAAGGCCCTTCTCGACCAGGGCGTCGACGTGCTTGCCCAGCACACGGACAGCCCGGCCCCCCTGCAGCAGGCGGAAGCGCGCGGCAAGCTCGGCTTCGGCCAGGCCTCGGACATGGAGCGCTTCGCGCCGAAGGCCCAACTCACGGCCATCGTCGATGATTGGTCGGGCTATTACGTCCAGCGCGCCAAGGCCGTCCTCGATGGCACCTGGAAATCAGAGGACACCTGGGGCGGACTCGCGAGCGGCATGGTCAAGATGGCGCCCTACAAGAACATGCCCGACGACGTGAAAAAGCTGGCGGAGGAGACGGAGGCCGCCATCAAGGCGGGCCGGCTCAACCCGTTCAAGTGCCCGGTGTTCAAGCAGGACGGTTCCGAAGTCGAGTGCAAAGGCAACGGCGCTCTCTCCGACGAGCAGGTCCTCGGCATGAACTTCTACGTGAAGGGCATCGACGACAGGCTGCCCCAATAGACCACTGCCATCTCATCGGCGCCGCCGCGCTTGACGCTGCGGCGCCGACCCAGGCGTTCGCCACGGCCGAGCCGCCGAGAGCCGCCGCACGAAGCCGCGCCAGCGCCGCCAGAACCCCCTTCACAGAACTGCCGAACGGGCGCACCCTCCGTGGTGCCGCATCCAGCGCTCGCGCGGATGCTGCTGAGGAAGGGGAGAGGCGGTCATGCGGGATACGAATCGCGCGCCCACGCGGCGCGGCGCCCTGCAATTGGCCCTCGGCGGCGCAGCTGCGTCCGCCTTTGCGTCGGGAGCCGGAGCGCAGACCATGACGATCAAGCCGAGCGCGCACGACATCCTGGTCGTCGTCGACGTGCAGTACGATTTCCTCCCCGGCGGCTCGCTCGCCGTGCCGGAGGGGGACGCGGTGATTCCCGTCATCAACCGTTTGGCGACGCGTTTCGCTCACGTGGTGTTGACGCAGGATTGGCATCCGAAAGGTCATTCCTCCTTCGCGTCAAGCCATCCTGGCAAGAAGCCCTTCGAGACGACCCAGCTCCACTACGGCACGCAGATCCTGTGGCCCGACCACTGCATCTGGGGCACCCGCGGCGCCGAGATCGCCAAGGAACTCGAGATTCCGAAGGCGCAGATGATCGTGCGCAAAGGCTACCGGCCGGAGATCGACCGCTATTCAGGCTTCATCGAGGCCGACCGGAAGACCCCGACGGGGCTTGCCGGCTATTTGCGGGAACGCGGCTTCAAGCGCGTCTTCTGCGCCGGCCTTGCCACCGACTTCTGCGTCGCCTGGACAGCTCTCGACGCCCGGAAGGCGGGCTTCGAGACCTACGTGATCGAGGACGCCTGCCGTGGCATCGATACCAACGGTTCGCTCGCGCGGGCGCTCAAGGACATGGACGAAGCCGGCGTCAGGCGCATCGCATCGGCGGATGTGGCGTGACGGCACGGCCGTCACACGGCCACGCCATGCAGGTCGTATTCGTCGGCGCGCTCGATCTTCACCGTGATGATGTCGCCCGCGCGCAGGGGCCGTCGCGAGGCGACGTAGACGGCGCCGTCGATCTCGGGCGCGTCGTGCTTGGAGCGACCCTTCGCTACTGTGGGTCCTGTTTCGTCAACGATCACAGGAAGGCGGCGGCCGACCTTGGCCTTGAGCTTCCGCGCGCTGATCGCCCGCTGCGCCTTCATGAAGCGGTGCCATCGCTCCTCCTTGACCTCGTCCGGCACGGCGCCGGGAAGATCGTTCGCCGGGGCACCTTTGACCGGCTCGAAACGGAAACAGCCGACCCGGTCGAGCTTGGCCTCGTTCAGCCAATCGAGCAGGAGCGCGAAATCCTCCTCCGTCTCGCCGGGGAAGCCGACGATGAAGGTGGAGCGGATGGCAAGGTCCGGGCAGATCTCGCGCCATTTGCGAATGCGCTCGAGGGTCTTCTCCTGGTTGCCCGGTCGCCGCATGGCCTTGAGCACCTTGGGCGAGGCGTGCTGGAAGGGAATGTCGAGATAGGGCAGCACCTTGCCTTCCGCCATCAGCGGGATGACCTCGTCCACATGCGGGTAGGGGTAGACGTAGTGAAGGCGCACCCAGGCGCCGAGCTGGCCGAGCTCCCGCGCAAGGTCGAGGAAGCGGGCGCGCACCTCCCGCTCCCTCCATAAGCTTGCCTGATATTTGAGATCCACGCCGTAGGCGCTCGTGTCCTGCGAGATGACGAGAAGCTCCTTGACCCCCGCCTTCACGAGGCGTTCGGCCTCGCGCAGCACCTCCGCCGCCGGGCGGCTGACGAGATCCCCGCGCAGTTTCGGGATGATGCAGAAGGTGCAGCGGTTGTTGCAGCCCTCCGAGATCTTCAAATAGGCGTAGTGCCGCGGGGTCAGCTTGATCCCCTGCGGCGGCAGGAGGTCCAGGAAGGGGTCATGGGCCGGCGGCGCGGCCTCATGGACCGCCTGGAGCACCGACTCGTAGGCCTGCGGGCCGGTGATGGCGAGGAGGTTCGGGAAGCGGTCGCGGATCTCCTCCGGCTGCGCCCCCATGCAACCGGTCACGATGACCTTGCCGTTCTCGGCCATGGCCTCGCCGATGGCCTCGAGGGACTCGGCCTTGGCGCTGTCGATGAAGCCGCAGGTGTTGACGATCACGACGTCCGCGCCGTCGTGGCGCTTGGTGAGCTCATAGCCTTCGGCGCGCAGGCGCGTGATGATGCGCTCGGAATCGACCAGGGCCTTGGGACAGCCGAGCGACACGAACGAGATCTTGGGGGCGGGTGCGGTCATCGGGGAGAGACAGGTTGGGCAGGGCGGTCTCGCACGCCTTTTGCCTTTTTTCCAGGGGCTTGGAGGATCTCCTCGCAAGACCCGCGAAGGGCGGCCATTTCATGACGGAGCCGTTGCGCGATCGGATCAAGCTTTCTTCAATTTCTTTTCGCTAGCCTGCCCTCGGATCTGGGGCGAAGGATGAAAGAGAAGCGGTCGGCGCCGCGCATGAGGAGCTTCCTCAGAGGCACGGTCATCTTCAACAACGGGCAGTCGACCCTGGACTGCCTGATCCGCGATATTTCCGCGACGGGCGCCCGCCTGCAGCTCTCGGAAGCCGTGACGCTGCCTCACCGCTTCGACCTCTATGTCCTTCAGAGACGGGAGAGGATGACCGTCACGGTGCAATGGCGACGGGGCGACGAGGTCGGCGTCGCCGTGGAGCAGCCTGATCGTCCAGGCCTCGACCGGGGCGCCGTCCCCGATTGGGCCGAGCGCGTGCGCAGCCTCGAGGCGGAAGTCGGCCGCATGGGCCTCCTCCTGCTCCACCTGCAAAGCGAGCTCCAGGCCTTGAAGAGCGGCAAGGCCCCGGATGCGCGAGGCGATGCTGAGTGGCGGCCGCTTGCGGTCGCCCCCGTCTCTAGCCGCTGAAGCGTCAAGCAACGGCTCCAACAGACCTGTGTTGCGCGAAACCCGGGCATGGGACGTGCTTCGCCCCGGCTGTTCACATGCGCTTCATCTCAGCGGCCTATAGCGCCGTCGCGTGACATAGGGTTCGCCATGGACGGAAGTCTGTTGATCGAGCTTGCGATCGTGGCAGGCGTCATCGCGACGGCGTTGGGCGTCGCGGCGGTCGGCCATTGAGCGCATCGTCCGTGCAGCGCCCTCCTGTTGCCGCCTCCAGGCGGTCGATGAGGAGCTGCAGATCCTTCGGGATCGGCGCGTCAAGGACGTCGCCATAGAGGCGCTGCAGGTTGCGTGCAACCGCCAGCTTGGCGCAGTTCGCATCAAGCTCGGCGTCGGCAAAGCTGGGGTGGCGGCGTTCCTCCATGAACGGGCAACCACATCATGGCCCGCTGGTTTCAGCTTGACAAAAACGACCCCGCTTCCGCCAACCGGGAGAGGGATTTACGACACCGGCCGTGAGGGCGCGAGGACGTGACCCGAGCGTGGCGGAAGGGGTGGGATTCGAACCCACGAGGGGCTTGCACCCCTGGCGGTTTTCAAGACCGCTGCCTTAAACCGCTCGGCCACCCTTCCAAGCCATGAGAGACTTGGTCGATCTTACGCGCGCGGACGACCGGCAGAGCATCGGCAACCGCTCTGCCGCCACTCGCGCCTTCCGCCTGTGTAGGGCTGCCAGGAGTCGCGCGTCAACCTCGCCGCATCGCACCCCTTCGGTCTGCCGAGTGCCAAGCGCCTGACCTGGGAGCCCCCCAATGTCCGGTGTCGCGGCGGCGGGGAGCGCATGGGATGTGAACGCCACTCGACTCAAGATGTTTGCATCAGCATGGGGCGTCTGTGTCCTGCCGCACACCGTCCTCGACCTGCCGGGAGCAGAGTTGCGGATTCCGAGAAGAAAGGCAGCGCGACCATGTGGCTTTTCTCTCGACGCTCAAGGTTCTTGGACCACCGCGAAGCGATGCGCATGAACCGCAAGGCGCGTCACGTTCCGTTCGGCACCCTCCTGCTCGCTCTCCTCATCCTGGCTTGCGCTCTTTCCGCTTTTCTGGACCTGAGCGCGCTCGGCCCCGCCAACAGCCCCTTGCGGTAGGGGATCGGTTTCATCCGGCCTCAGACCCTAGGCCGGAGGGCGGCGCCGGCACGCCGCCACATTCGCCGCGAAGCCCTTGAGGCTCCGGCCGGTCCAGGATCCAGGGATCCCGTGACCACCGGATCCGACGGGCGCTCTTAACCCACAATTAACCATAACAGGTGAAACCAGGGATCAAGGCATCCTTGGATGATGGCCTGCGATCCCAGGATCCAAGGTCGCCGCCATGTCGGGGCCGCAGCCTCCCTCGCGCCGTCCCGCAAACAAAGGAACATCGCATGAAGGCGATCACGTTCGTCACGCAGAAGGGCGGCAGCGGCAAGAGCACGCTGTGTATTAATCTCGCCATCGCAGCGCAGGAGGCTGGCCGGTCGGTGTGCATCCTGGAGATGGACCGCCAGGCCACGATCAGCGATTGGGCCGAGCACCGCAGCGCCGCGACGCCAGAGGTCGCGCAGATCGATGCACCGCAGCTCGAGGCGGTGATCAAGAACCTCGCCGGCTCGGCCTATGAATATGTCTTCATCGATACCCCTGGGGTCGACAGCCCCGGCACCCTGTCCGCCATTCGCGCCGCCGACCTCTGCATCATCCCGTGCCGGCCGACTCCTGCCGATCTGCGCGCCTTCAAGCCCACGCTGGCAGCGATCTACCGCCTCGACAAGCGGTTCGCCTTTGTGCTCAACCAGACCCCGCCGCGCAGCTACCGCATTCGCGACGCGGCCGACGGTCTTGCGGTGCTCGGCGTCCTCCCGGACGTCAACATCGTCATGCGCAACGACCACCAGGACGCGATCGGCCTTGGACAAGGCGTGACCGAGTACAACCCCAAGGGCGCTGCCGCGGAAGAGATCCGTCGGCTGTGGACATGGATTGAGCGCCGCACGCAGGCCTCCCTCGAGAGCCGGACGACCGAGAAGCTCAAGAAGGGCATCAAGAATGTCAAAGCAGCATAAGCTCGATTTGAAGTCGATCGTCGCCGCGTCCGTGTCCGCGGCGGGCGAGCTCGGTGCGGTCGTCCCGCTGCGCCCCGCCGATGCGCCAGCGCGGCCGAAGCGCACCCTAAAAGAACGGGCGCGGCAGCTCTCCGTCTATCTCGAGCCGCCGGTCTATGACCAGCTTCGCGATCTTGCCTACGCAGAGCGGACCAAAATCCACCCCTTGATGCTGGAGGCGCTGGATCTGCTCTTCAAGCAGAGAGGGGCGTTGTCCATCAAACAGTTGACATCGGATCTTCAAAAGTGATGTCAGCAACGCGCATCAGGCTCTCGCAGGTTCAGGGGGTCGTCATGCCAGCGAGGCTCGTTCCGTCCTTTCGCTCTATGAGTGAGAGGCGCCGTCGCCCGCAACAAAGTAGAGGATTAGCTTCATTCATCAAGATGATGGAATATCTACATATTTCTGGATTCTCGAACCATCTGTTGCGCGCCCGCCACGCTGCCTGACTTTCGCTCCGCGGAACGGCCAGGCTTGTTGACGATGGTCGGTCCCTTAACGTCCTGTTAGCGGGTCGATGAGATGATGATGCGGGGAGAGCGCTGCCTCAGGAAGAAGGCGAACGCGCGGACGTCGCGGGATCGATGAGGGGAATGCGAAGGGAAGCGATGGGATCAGGTGCCGCGGTGCGGGCCTCGTCGGCGCCTGCGCCGCGAGCGGCCCTGAAGATCTTGGCCGTCACTGCGGTTGCAGCCATCACCGCCAATTGCAGCTCGCAACAGGTGGCCGGCGGCCGCGGCGTCGACCCGAAATATGGCGTCGCTCCAAGCCCTCGTGTGGTGCAAGAGGGTGAGCCTGTGCCGAAGGGAGGCGGGCGGGAGATGGTGGGCCGGCCCTATCAGATCGCCGGCCGCACCTATGTTCCTCACGAGAACCCGTCGGGATATTCGCGGACGGGGCTCGCGTCCTGGTATGGCTCTGCCTTCCATGGGCGGCTCACCGCCAATGGCGAGGTATACGACCGCCACTCCATCGCCGCAGCGCACACCACATTGCCCCTGCCAAGCTATGTCCGGATCACCAATCTGGAGAACCGGCGCTCCATCATCGTCCGCGTGAACGACCGCGGGCCCTATCACGGCAACCGCCTGATCGACGTCTCGGAGCGCGTCGCGGAGGCCCTCGATTTCAAGCGCATCGGAACCGCCCGGGTGAAGGTCGATTATGTCGGTCGCGCTTCGACCCGCGGCAGCGACGATCGCAAGTTGCTGGCCACCCTGAGGACCGACGGGACGCCGGCCCCGTTCCCGGGAGCCACGCCGCCCGTTCTGGTGGCAGCCGCCGAGCCCGCTCCATCGAGCCTGCGGAGCTCCGGGCAGATTTTGGCCAGCTTCTCTGAGCGCTCCGCTAGAGAGGTCGCGCCGGCACGCGAAGGACGAGAAGCGGAGACGGAGGCGACGCAACAGGTCGCGGCCGGGATTCCTCTGCCGCCTGAGCGGCCATTCGACCTCGGAGCGGCGCCGAACGGCGCGGTCCGTGGCCCGGTGGCGGCACTTCTTCCGCCGACACGTCCGAAAGTCGCTGGCCTCCTCTAAGGTCTCTCGCACGCTGGCGCTTACTTAAGCCTGTCCGCAACATTGATTTCGCGCCCCTGAGCGCGCACATTTTGCTTCCAGCGGAGTGCGAGGCTCAGGAATGAGGCGTTTATCGGGGCAGTGGTTTTCGGCGCGGCGTCTTGTTCTTCCCTTTCTGGCCATGTGGGTTGCGGTCGGCTGCGTCGCCGATCCGCGGCCGGCTGTCGCTCAGTCGTTTCAGACCATAGCGCCGCACGCCATCCTCATGGACGCCGAGACGGGGACGGTCCTTTTCGAGAAGGCGGCTGACGACCCGATGGCGCCAGCGAGCATGGCGAAGATCATGGCGGTCGAGGTGATCTTCAACGAGATCAAACAGGGCCGCCTGACGCTCGACAGTGAATTCGTGATCTCCGAGAACGCCTGGCGGCGGGGCGGGGGGGGCTCCGGCGGCTCGTCCATGTTCGCCAAGCTCAACGATCGCATCAAGCTCGGCGACCTCTTGCGCGGCATCATCGTCCAGTCCGGCAACGACGCGTCCATCGCCGTGGCTGAAGGCATCGCCGGCAGCGAAGACAACTTCGCCCGCATGATGACCGATCGTGCCCGCCAGCTCGGTCTGACGGTGTCAACCTTCAAGAACGCGACCGGCTACGCCCATCCGGAGCAGAAGGTGACGGCCCGGGAGCTTGCCATCCTGGCCGCTCACATCATCGAGACCTATCCCGAACTCTACAAGATATTTGGCGAGCGGGAGTTCACCTGGAACAAGATCCGGCAGCAGAACCGCAATCCGCTGCTCACCATGGAGATCGGGGCCGACGGGCTGAAAACCGGCAACATCGAAGAGTCCGGCTTCGGTCTCGTGGGATCGGCTGTCCAGAACGGCCAGCGCCTGATCGTGGTCGTCAATGGACTGAAAACCGCTCGCGATCGGGCGAACGAGTCTCGCAAACTGCTCGAGTGGGGATTTCGCGCCTTCGAGGCCCGTCAATTGTTCGACAAGGGCGAGATCGTCGGCGAGGCAAAGGTTCATGGCGGCAGCCGGGGCTCCGTGCCTCTCGTGGCGAAGAAGCCCGTCCGCCTCTTGGTCCCCCGTGGCTCGGGGGAGCGGGTGACCGCCCGTATCATCTACCAGGGTCCCCTCATTCCGCCGGTGAAGGAGGGAACGGAGGTGGCGCGGCTGCGCGTCACACGCGGCGATGTGAAAGCGCTCGATCTGCCGCTTTATGCTGGCGAGACAGTCGAGGTCGGCACCCTTCAACAGCGGGCCGTGGACGGTCTCCTGGAGTTCGGCACCGGGCTCGTTCGGCGCGCCTTCAGCCGCAGCTGAACAAACGGCCATGGCGGGTCGTTTCATCACCTTCGAAGGCGGCGAGGGGGCCGGCAAGTCGACCCAGATCGCCCGGCTCGGGGCGCGGCTGGAGGCGAGGGGGCTTCCCGTCGTTGTGACCCGCGAGCCCGGAGGCTCGCCGCGAGCGGAACGGATCCGGGAAGCGGTGCTCGGCGGAGGCGCCAAGCCTTTCGGACCGCTGGCCGAAGCGATATTGTTCTCGGCTGCGCGCCTCGACCACCTGGACGCCACGATCCGGCCGGCGCTTGCGCGCGGCGCCTTCGTCCTCTGCGACCGCTTTCTCGACTCCACCCGCGCCTACCAGGGGCTGGACGACCGCATCGAGGGCAACATCCTCCGAGCCCTGGAGCGCGTGGTCGTTGCAGGGACGCGGCCCGATCTGACCATCGTTCTCGACGTGCCTCCGAAGCTTGGCCTCGAGCGCGCCGCCGCGCGGAGAACGGAGCAGGGGGAGGGGGCTGACCGTTTCGAGGCCGAGGATCTGGCCTTTCACGAGCGGCTTCGAGAAGCCTTCCGAACCATCGCGGCGAGCGAACCGGCCCGCTGCGTTCTGATCGACGCGGCGCGCCCGCCAGACAAGGTCGAGGCTGAGATTTGGCATGTCGTGAAAGATCGGTTCGGCTCCGATCTTGCCGCCGCGACGGCCCGGCGGAGGGCACATGGCTGATCGCGATCTGCCCGAGCCGGACCGCTTCCCCGGCGCTCCTCATCCCCGGGAGCGGACAGAATTGTTCGGCCATGACGAGGCGGAGAAGTCCTTCCTTGATGCCATCGCGGCCGGACGTCTTCATCATGCCTGGCTCATCGGCGGTCCCGAGGGCATCGGCAAGGCGACACTCGCTTATCGGGTGGCGCGCTTCCTCCTCGCACACGGCCTGCGCCCGGCGGCAAGTCTCGACGTCGATGCGAACCATCCCGTATCGCGACGGGTCGCGGCTCAATCCCATCCGGACCTTGCCGTCATCCGGCGCGGGCTGCGTGCCGACGGCAAGGCTTATTCGGCCGAGATCCGGGTCGATGATGTCAGGCGCGCCCTCGACCTGTTCGGGGCAACGGCCGGGGAGGGAGGCTATCGCGTCTGCATCGTCGACGCTGCCGACGATCTCAACGCCAGCAGCGCCAATGCTCTTCTCAAACTCGTCGAGGAGCCGCCGCCGCGCTCGATCTTCCTCATTGTCAGCCATGCGCCGCAACGGCTTCTACCCACGGTCCGTTCCCGGTGTCGTCGCCTCTTGCTGCGGCCGCTCGATGAAAAGGATCTCGGCCTGGTGGTCCGCTCCCTCGGCCCGCCCTGGGCGGAGGCGGAGCCGGCTGCCCTCAAAGAGGCCGTCGCTCTCGGCTCGGGCTCGGTCCGGCGTACCCTGGAAATGCTCGATTCGGATCTTCGGAGCGTGGTCGCCGAGACGCGAGCCACCCTGTCCGCCCTGCCGCGCCTCGACATGAGCCGCGTGCTGGCCTTGGCGGAGAGCCTTGCCCAACGGGGCGCGGAGGAGCGGTTCCGGCTCGTCCTCGATACGGCCTTTGCCTGGGTGTCGGCCAGGGTCCATCAAAGCGCCGCCCTGGGCCCCGCCCGCCTTGCGCCGCTTGCCGAGGTATGTGAGAAGGCCGCCCGCGCCGCGCGCGAGGTCGAGGTCTTCAACCTCGACAAACGGCCGCTCGTCATTGCGCTCTTTGGCGATCTCGCTGACGCGGTCCGCAGGGCAGGCTAATCGCGCATTCCGGGAGCGTCGCCGCATGGCCGAGAAGCTGGCCGACAGGCCGAAATTCTACATCACCACCGCCATCTCCTATCCCAACGGCGCGCCGCATATCGGACACGCCTACGAAGTCGTTGCCGCCGATGCCATCGCCCGCTTCAAGCGTCTCGACGGCCACGACGTCTTCTTCATGACGGGCACCGACGAGCACGGCCTCAAGATCCAGCAGACCGCCACGCGCAACGGCAAGACGCCGCGCGCCTTCGTGGATGAGATGGCGCCGAAGTTCCGAGCCATGGCGGAGCGGCTGTCCTGCTCCTTCGATCGATTCATCCGCACGACGGACCCGGACCATCTCCCGTCGACCCAGGAGCTGTGGCGCCGGATGGAGGCGAGGGGAGACATCTACCTCTCCCGCTACGCGGGATGGTACTCGGTCCGGGACGAGGCCTATTATGACGAAGCCGAAACGCAGGTGACCGAGGGCGGCGTGCGCGTCGGCCCCCAGGGCACGCCTGTCGAATGGACGGAAGAAGAGAGCTACTTCTTTCGTCTTTCCGCCTATCAGGACCGGCTGCTCGCCTACTATGAAGCAAACCCCGACTTCATTGGGCCGGAGACACGACGCAATGAAATCGTGAGCTTCGTGAGGGGAGGGCTTCAGGACCTCTCCATCAGCCGCACCACCTTCGACTGGGGATTGCCGGTGCCGGGCAATCCGAGGCATGTGATGTATGTCTGGGTGGACGCCCTCAACAACTATGTGACGGGCTGCGGCTTCCCGGACGAGAACGATCCGCGTTGGCGCTATTGGCCCGCGGACGTGCACATCATCGGCAAGGACATCGTCCGCTTCCACGCGGTCTATTGGCCGGCGTTCCTCATGTCGGCCGGGTTGCCGCTGCCGAAGCGCGTCTTCGGCCACGGCTTCCTGTTCAACCGGGGCGAGAAGATGTCGAAGTCGGTGGGCAACGTCATCGACCCCTTCGCGCTCGCCGAGGCCTACGGCGTCGATCAATTCCGCTACTTCTTCCTGCGCGAGGTTCCCTTCGGCCAGGACGGGAACTATTCGCACGAGGCGATCGTCAACCGCATCAACGCCGATCTCGCCAATGATCTCGGCAACCTCGCCCAGCGTTCGCTCACCATGATCGCGCGCAATTGCGACGGGATCGTGCCTGAGCCGGGGGCCTTTACGGATGCCGACGAGGCGCTGCTCGTCGCGGCGAGAGCGCTGCCGGACAAGGCACGACGGGCGATGCAGGATTTCGCGCTCCATACCATTCTTGCCGAGGTGTGGAGCGTCGTCGCCGAGGCGAACCGCTATTTCGCCTCCCAGGAGCCTTGGATCCTACGAAAACAGGATCCTGTGAGGATGGGGACAGTGCTGTTCGTGACTGCCGAAGCGCTGCGGATCATCGGCATCCTAGCGCAGCCCTTCGTGCCGACCGCGGCGGCGAAGCTCCTTGATCTTCTCGCCGTTCCGACAGACCAGCGGGGCTTCGCCGCGATCAGAGCGGAGCTTGGCCTCAAGCCCGGCACGCGGCTGCCGCCGCCGGCACCCATCTTCCCGCGCTACGTGGAGGCGGCGGAAGCGTGACGCCTGACACCCTATGCTGATCGACAGTCACTGCCATCTTGACCATGTGAAGCTCGGCGATCGCGTGCCGGAACTCCTCGCGCGCGCCGGCGCCGCCGGGGTCGAGCGCGTAGTGACGATCTCGACCCATGTGTCGCGGTTCGAAAGGTACCGGGAGCTGGCCGAGCATCACCCAAGCGTGTTCTTCACCATCGGCACCCATCCGCACCATGCGGCTGAGGAGCCGGATGTTCCGGCGGCGGCGATCGTCGAGAAAGCGCAGCACCCCCGCTGCATCGGCATCGGCGAGTCGGGGCTCGACTACCACTATCAGTTCAGCCCCAGGGACGTGCAGCAGCGTGTCTTCCGGACCCACATTGCCGCTGCGCGGCAGAGCGGCTTGCCGCTCGTCATCCACGCGCGCGATGCGGACGAGGACATGATCGGGATCCTGGAGGACGAGATGGGGCAGGGCCCGTTTCGGGCGGTTCTCCATTGCTTCTCGTCTGGCCGGCGGCTCGCGGAGGTGGGCGTTGCGCTCGGCTTTTATGTCTCCTTCTCCGGGATCGTGACGTTCAAGCGGTCAGAGGAGTTGCGCGCCATTGCTGCAGCCGTGCCGCCGGAGCGGCTGCTCGTGGAAACCGACGCTCCGTATCTTGCCCCCGAGCCCCACCGGGGCAAGACTAATGAACCGGCCTTCGTCGCCCATACCGCCGCGGCTCTGGCGGATGTGGTCGGGCTCACCGCCGAAGAGCTCGCTGCCGCGACGACCCGCAACTTCTACCGGTTGTTCCGTAAGGCGGCCGCGCTCGACGGTCTTTTGAGCGAGGCGGCTGCATGAGCCTCGCCGTCACCATCCTCGGCTGCGGATCGTCGGCTGGGGTGCCCCGCGTCGGCTCCGGCTGGGGGGCATGCGATCCGGCAAACCCGAAGAACCGGCGGCGGCGCTGTTCCATTCTCGTCGAAAGGATCGGCCGGGACGGGACGACGACAGTGCTGGTCGACACCTCGCCCGATCTGCGCGATCAGCTCCTCGGCGCCGGCATCACACGGCTCGACGGCGTTCTGTACACACATGATCACGCGGATCATACGCATGGGATCGACGATCTCAGGCCCCTTGTGATCCATATGCGCCGTCGCATCCCGATCTACGCGGATGAAGCGACCGGGGCCGTGCTGCATGCCCGCTTCGGCTACTGCTTCCACACCCCGCCCGGAAGCGAGTATCCGCCAATCCTCGATGAGCACCGCATCACACCGGGCCAACCGGTCGTCGTCGCAGGCCCAGGCGGGCCGGTCACAGCGCTGCCGTTCCCGATGCAACACGGGAAAGGGCAAGCGCTCGGCTTCCGCTTCGATGGCCTTGCCTATGCGAGCGATGTGAGCGCCTTGCCGGAAGCGAGCCTCGCTTACCTGCGCGGCCTTGAGGTCCTGATCGTGGATGCGCTGCGCTACACGCCGCATCCGACCCATTTCTCGGTTGCCGACGCTCTGGCGCTCATTGCCGAGGTGAAGCCGCGCCGCGCTGTCCTGACGAACCTCCACACCGATCTCGACTATGCGCGCCTGGCCGCAGAACTGCCGCCTGGAGTTGAGCCCGCCTTCGACGGCATGCGGATCGTCCTTGATTAGCGGACGATCCTCAAGAACAACCGCCAAGGCCTTGAGCCGGCGCGGAGATTCCAGCCTCGCCATGCAGGCGACCATCGCCTTTTACGTTCCATAATATATCTTATGCGAACCGAGACTGCAGCCGTCGGCATCGCATTCGGGACCAGCACGTTTTGGCCCTGCGTGTCTACCCACCGCTCGGCCGAGCCATGGCTCCACTCAACGATGAGAGACTTCGAGAGATCATCGGGACGCTTGCACACCAGGCCATCGACACGCCTTCACGCTCGTGACGAGCCCTGTCCCTGAAGGACGACCTCTCCCCCGGCTTGTTCGCGGCCGCAACGGCGCTTATCGGGGTTCGCCGACCGCGAGGCAGGACGGCTCTGCGTCGACCCACGAGAAAAGGACTGCCCATGACGCCCTCGCGCGAGATAGATCGCCTCCTCGAGATCATGGCGGCGCTGCGTGACCCCGAACGCGGCTGTCCATGGGACGTCCAGCAGAACTTCGCGACGATCGCACCCTATACGATCGAAGAGGCCTACGAGGTTGCCGACGCCATTCAGCGCAACGACCTTTCGGATCTGCGGGACGAGCTTGGCGATCTGCTGCTTCAAGTCGTCTTCCACGCCCAGATGGCGGGCGAGATCGGCGCCTTCACCTTCGAGGACGTTGTCGAGAGCATCACGCGCAAGCTCATTCGCCGCCACCCGCATGTCTTTGGGCCGGCGCAGGACCTTTCTCCCGAAGCCGTCAAGCGCCTCTGGGCCGAGACCAAAGCGGCCGAACGGGAGGAGCGTCGCCGCGAGCGCGGCCTTCCGGTCGAGGAGCGCTCCAGTGTGCTCGACGGCGTGCCGATCGCTCTTCCCGCCCTGACGCGGGCCGACAAGCTCACGCGCAAGGCCGCCGCCGTCGGGTTCGACTGGCCGGACGCGAGCCAGGTCCTCGACAAGATCACCGAGGAGGTCGAGGAAGTGCGGGAGGCGCTCGACAAGAGAACGCAGGATGAAGTGGCCGAGGAGATCGGCGACCTTCTCTTCGCCGTCGCCAACCTCGCCCGCCACCGGGGCGTTGATCCTGAGGCCGCTTTGCGGGCGGCGAACGCGAAGTTCGAACGGCGCTTTCGTGCCGTGGAAGCAGGCCTCGCCCGCCGGGGCGCGTCGCCGGAAAGCGCCAGCCTCGAAGAGATGGAAGCGCTCTGGGCCGAGATCAAAAGAGCGGAGCAGTCCGATTGACGTCTCGCTATCCTATGCGTCGCGGCGGGCCGGGGTTTGCCGGCGAAGCCGGGAGAAGCGAGCGCGCCGCGCTCCGCTCCCATCCGTATGCATCTGGACCCGCTTAACCGCCAGGGCTTTGCAGACGGCGCGCGTCCGGGAAATGGCGTAAGAAGCGCTGCTCCTTCTCCGGAGCGATCCGAAGCATGATCACCACTCGGCTGTCCGCATCCTCCCGCCGGTCGAGGATTTCGGCCTGCTCGTAGAGCCAGTTCAACCGTGCCCCGTCAGCCGGATCGAGTGTGACGACGAAGGACGGGCGTTCCGTGGCGAGGCGCGCTTCGATGGCCTGGAGGAGCTGGTCCATCCCCTCCCCGGTCAGCGCGGAAACGAGCACCGGTCGCCGCGCGTCACGGGCGGCCAAGGCCGAAAGACGCTCCCGCTCGGCGTCGGGCAGGAGATCGGCCTTGTTCCAGACCTCGATGAGGCGCGGGTCATCAGGCCGGATGCCGAGTTCGTCGAGGACCTTGGCGACATCGCTCGCCTGAGCCTCCGTCTCGCCATGGGCCAAGTCCCGGACATGGAGCAAGATGTCGGCCTCGACCACATCCTCCAGGGTCGCCCGGAACGCGGCGATGAGGGTCGTCGGCAGATCGGAGATGAAGCCGACCGTGTCGGAAATGATGGCCTTCTCGCCGTGGGGCAGTTCAATGGCCCGAGACGTGGGGTCGAGCGTCGCAAAGAGCAGGTTCTCTGCGAAGACATCCGCTGCCGTGAGCCGGTTGAACAGCGTCGATTTTCCGGCGTTCGTGTAGCCGACCAGGGCGATGATCGGGTAAGGCACGCGCCGCCGGCTCTTGCGGTGGAGCCCCCGCGTGCGGGTGACCGAATCGAGGTCCCGCTGGATGCGCGTCATCCGCTCCTGGATGAGGCGGCGGTCCGCCTCGATCTGGGTCTCGCCGGGGCCGCCGAGGAACCCGAACCCTCCCCGTTGGCGCTCAAGATGCGTCCAGGAGCGCACCAGGCGGCTGCGCTGATAGCTCAGATGGGCGAGTTCAACTTGGAGGGCCCCCTCGCGCGTGCGGGCGCGGCGGCCGAAGATCTCGAGAATGAGCCCTGTCCGATCGATGACCTTCGCCCCGAACGCCTTCTCCAGGTTGCGCTGCTGGATAGGGCTCAGCGCGCAGTCCATGATCACGAGGCCGATTTCGAGGGCTCGCACGACCGCCGCCAGCTCCTCGACCTTCCCCTTGCCGATGAAGGTCGCAGGCGTCGGGGCTACAAGCGTCACCAGGCGGGACTCGACCACCTGGAGGTCGATCGCCGCCGCCAAGCCGATAGCCTCTTCGAGCCGCGCTTCGAAGGGGCGCTGATGGGCTGCCTCTCCGCCGTTGCGGGCCGGCCCGCGGCCGCGCCGCCGCTCCAGCAAATAGGCGCCGACCACAAGCGCCCGCGTGCCGGCCGCCACGTCCCGCTCAGGCTCGGCGAGACGTTGTAGGCGTTCTTCGCCCGGCGACCTGGGCTTTGTCACCTCAAGCCTTTTCGGTGACTTCGTCTGCCTGCTCGAACAACTGCACGGGATGGCCCGGCATGATGGTGGAGATGGCGTGCTTGTAGACCAGTTGAGAGTGCCCGTCGCGCCGCAGGAGGACGCAGAAGTTGTCGAACCAGGTCACGACACCCTGTAGCTTCACCCCGTTCACCAAAAAGATCGTGAGAGGAATCTTGTTTTTGCGGACATGGTTCAGAAACGTGTCCTGCAAGTTCTGCGCGCGCTCGCCCGCCATTAGTATGCCTCTTCAGCCATTTGCCGCCGGTTCTTGGCCGGCAGGCCTACTCCGTTCTTGACCGCCCGCGACCGCGGGCCTGAGCCGGCAGCGTTCATTACACGGCGAAGCCCAAGCTTGCGCAAGGGGCGCGGTGCCTCAAACGTCTGATTTCGGTTGAAAATCCGCGTCTTTCGCCGTCACGTGCCGATCCCAAGCGATTTCAGCTTACGGTGCAAAGCCGAGCGTTCCATTCCGATAAACTCGGCCGTTCGCGAGATGTTGCCGCTGAATCGCGCAATCTGGGCGACAAGGTATTCACGCTCGAAGATCTCCCGCGCCTCGCGCAGCGGCAGGCCCATGAGCTTTTCCCCCCCTACCCCGTTCGGTGTCGTCGGCACGAGGGTTCCGACCTCCGACGGCAGCATCTCGGCGGTCACCTCCGCATCAGGATCCGCCGTCGTCAGGATCATGAGCCGCTCGACGTTGTTGCGGAGCTGCCGGACATTGCCCGGCCAATCGTGGGATTGAAGGACGGCCATCGCGTCCTCGGCGATGCGCCGCTTCGGCAGACCCGTCGCCGCGGAGATCTGGTCCATGAAGAAGGCGATGAGCTCAGGCACGTCCTCCCGCCGCTCCGAGAGCGACGGCACCCGAATCGGAACAACGCTCAGGCGATGGAACAAGTCTTCCCGGAAGCGGCCCGCAGCGATCTCCGCCGCCAGATCCCGGCTGCTCGAAGAGATGACGCGCACGTCCACATGGACACGCGTCGTCCCGCCGACGCGCTGGAAATTCTGGTCGACCAGGACGCGGAGGATCCGATTCTGCGTCTCGCGCGGCATGTCCGCGATCTCGTCGATGTAGAGGGTGCCGCCATGGGCCTCTTCGAGAGCGCCGATCCGACGGACCGCCCCCTCCCCGCCTTCCACCCCGAAGAGCTCCGCCTCCATGTTCTCCGGGGTGATCGTGGCCGCGTTGATGACGACGAACGGGCCGCTCGCCCGGCTGGACATGGCGTGAATGGTGCGTGCCGACAGCTCCTTGCCGGAGCCCGGGGCGCCGGTGATGAGAATGCGCGCATTCGTCGGCGCCACCCGCTCGATCGTCTGTCGGAGCTGGTTGATGGCGGGCGAATGTCCCACGATCCGGCTCGCCTGCACCGAGCGGGTCCGCAGGTCCTTCACCTCCCGCTTCAGCCGCGAGGCCTCCAAGGCGCGTTCCGCGACGAGCACCAGTCGATCGGCCTTGAAGGGCTTCTCGATGAAGTCATAGGCGCCGGCTTTGATGGCCGAGACGGCGGTCTCGATGTTGCCGTGGCCCGAGATCATGACCACGGGCAAATCGGGATGGTCGGCCTTGATCAATTCGAGCACCTGGAGGCCGTCGAGGCGGCTCCCCTGCAGCCAGATGTCGAGAAAGACGAGGTGCGGGCGCCGCGCCTCGATCGAGGCCAAGGCCTCGTCCGACGACGCTGCCGTGCGGGTGCGATGGCCCTCATCCTCGAGAATGCCGGCCACCAGCTCGCGGATATCCGCCTCGTCGTCGACGATGAGGATGTCTGAACTCATGCGTCGGCCCTACGACGTTCGTCGGCGACCTGCAAATCGCCGCCTGCAAGCTCCTCCTGCAACCATTCGCACGCGATCCACATCCGCACCTGTCCTCCGCGCCCGTCTGGGTTGTCGCCCAATTCGATGCCTCCGCCGTGCTCTTCCAAAATCTTGCTCACGATGGCCAAGCCGAGCCCTGTCCCGCCCTCGCGGGTCGTCATGTAGGGTTCGAGAAGGCGCTGCCGGCCCTCCGTCGGAAAGCCCTTGCCATTGTCGGTGACGGTGATGACGATCGCGCTCGGCCGCTTCTCGATGCCGACGCGAATCCGTCCCTGGCCGCGCTCGGCCTCCGGCACCGCTGCGATCGCTTCGACCGCGTTCTTGACGATGTTGGTCACTGACTGCGAGAGCAGCCGCCTGTCAAATGACGCTGTGATCGGCGCCGTGGGACATTCGTCCACGAACTCGATGTCGGGATGAGCGATCCGCATCATGAACAAGACCTGGCGGACGGTCTCCACGATGTCGTCCGGCGCCATCTTGGGTTTCGGCATACGGGCGAAAGACGAGAACTCGTCGACCATCCGCTTGATGTCGTCCACCTGGCGCACGATCGTATTCGTGCACTGGTCGAAGACCTCCCGGTCCGTGGTGATCACCTTCCCGTACTTGCGGCGGATGCGCTCTGCCGAGAGCTGAATGGGCGTCAACGGGTTCTTGATCTCGTGGGCGATCCGGCGCGCAACGTCCGCCCAAGCCGACGTGCGCTGGGCCGCAACGAGGTCCGTGATGTCGTCCAGGGTCACGACGAGCTCACGGTCGTCTCCCCGCGACTGTTCGCTGGCAATCCGCACATTGATGGTCCGCTCGCGCTGGTTGCGCACCAGCTGGATCTGCTGCTGAACAAGGCGCTGCCGCACGTGTCGGGCTTCGTCGAGAAGCGGTACGATCTCCGGCAGCACCTCCCTGATGGGCGTCCCAACCAGCTTCTCCCGATCCACGCCCAGGAGAGCTTCGGCGGAAGGGTTGACGATCGTGACCGCGCCCTGTGCATCAATCCCGATCACGGCCGCCGGCACGCCTGAGAGAACCGCTTCCGTGAAGCGGCGGCGGCGGTCGATCACGTCGTTCGCCTCCAGAAGCCGATCGTGCTGGCGGCGCAGTTCGGAGGTCATCTTGTTGAAGGTCTCGCCGAGATGCGCCAGGTCGCCCTCCGATTTGCGGACCGCGACCTGCACGTAGAAATTGCCCGACGCGACCTGGTCGGTGGCGTAGATGAGGCGGCGGATCGGCGCGACGAGCCGGTTCGCGAAGCTCAGGCCAAACCAGATCGCGGAGAACAACAAGATGAGCGCGATGAGCGCGAACATCGACGCGAAGGCGATCTGGATCCCCTTTCGCCGGTTGTCGATGGCGAGATACTCGGCGACGGCAATGCGGGTGATCGCCGGGAACTCGACAGCCAGCGGATTTACCTCTCGGGCGACGTAAAGAAAGGCGTCATTGTAGGCGGAAAGCTTGACGAGCGCGCCGAAGACGCGCCCCTCCCGGGGTACGATGCAGATGGGGTCGGACGACGCCTTGGCGTCGGTGAAGGCCTCGGCCGACGGCGAAGGAGCATCCTTCAGCACGTCGATATTGGCTTTGGCCAGGACGTCTTCGGGTGCGCGCAGGATGCGGGCGACAGGAAGTCCGAGAGACGTGGCGCGGCTTGTCAAGAAGCCGTCGAACCAGCGCCGATCGACATCGAACACCGGGCGCGCTCGCGTCAGATCGTCCGTCAGGATCCGGATCTCCCGACCGAGGCTCTGGCACTGGCTCGCCCGATAGGCGTCGGCCACCTCGACCGACTTGAAGATGACGTCCCGCATGCGGTCGGAGAACCAGGGTTCCAGACCCCGTTCGAGCGTCACCGACGCGACCACGGCCACCAGGATCGCCGGCAGGGTCGCCACGAGGCTGAAGAGCCCGACGATTCGTCCGTGGAAGCGGGCCGCCGCAACCCCCGCCAGGCGCGCGCGCACGAGCGAGCGCGCCTCCCAAGCAACGATGGCGATCAGGCAAAGGACGAGAACGCAATTGAGGAACAGCACCGTGACGACGACCTGGTGCGTCGGCACGATCGGTGTCGCCCCCGCGAGGATGAGGAAGGTGGCCAGCGCCGAGCACAGGGCGGCGAGAACCGTCAGCGTGCCGATCCAGCCCGGCCCGCGCGGACTGAGTTCCGCTGCATCGACCGGCAACGTGCCGCCCTGCACTCTGTGCGCCAAGAACACCCCCGAACCGTTGGAACGCCGCGCCGCGCTCCCCAGGTGACGTTATCCTGGGGTGGTGCATGACCACAACACTGTGGCCAAATTAATACAGGCCGCTGTCGGCGCGGCGACCCCGCTCGTCACCGCGGCGCGCGGATCACCTGCAGGTCGAGATCACGGATCTTCTTGCGAAGGGTGTTGCGGTTGACGCCGAGCAACTCCGCCGCGCGGATCTGGTTTCCGCGCGTCGCGGCGAGCGCCGCCCCGATCAGCGGACCTTCCACCTCCCGCAAGATGCGGTGGTAGAGACCCGGCGGCGGCAGCCCGTCGCGAAACCCTGCGAAATAGGCGGCAAGATGCCGCTCCACGGCAGCGGAGAGAGTGTCGCCTTCGGATTCTGGCACGCGACCAGCGGATGGCGGCGCCGCAAAGGGAGGGGTGTCGATCTCGGCCTCGATGATGGGCGCGGTAATGGTCTCCTGCGGATAGAGAGCGGCGAGACGCCGGACGAGGTTCTCGAGCTCGCGCACATTGCCTGGCCAGCGATAGCGCTTCAGGCGCTCCATGGCTTCGGCGTCGAGCTGCTTGCGCGGGAGACCCTCCTTCTCCACGAGGCCGAAGAAGTGACGCACCAGATCCGGAATGTCTTCGATGCGCTCCCGCAGGGGCGGCAGCCGCAGGGGAACGACGTTGAGGCGGAAGAACAGATCCTCCCGGAACAATCCCTGCTGGATCGAGACCCGCAGGTCCTTGTTGGTGGCCGCGACGATGCGGACATTGGTCTTGATCGGAACGCGCCCGCCCACGGTCGTGTACTCGCCCTGCTGGAGCACGCGCAGAAGGCGCGTCTGCGCCTCCATCGGCATGTCCCCGATCTCGTCGAGGAAGAGCGTTCCGCCCTCGGCCTGCTCGAAGCGCCCGGCGCTCCGCGAGAGCGCGCCCGTGAAGGCCCCCTTCTCGTGCCCGAACAGCTCCGACTCAATGAGGTCGCGCGGGATCGCCGCCATGTTGACGGCGACGAAGGGGCCTGAGCGTCGGCGGCCATAATCGTGCAGGGCGCGCGCCACGAGCTCCTTGCCCGTCCCCGACTCACCGGTAATCATCACGGTGAGATCGGTCGGCATGAGGCGGGCCAGGGCCCGGTAGATCTCCTGCATCGCAGGTGAGCGCCCGACCAGGGGAATGTCCTCGCCCTCGGTCGGACCGCTTGGGGCGGCGGCGCCGCGCGGCCGGGAGAGCGCGCGGCCGACGATGGCGATCAGCTCCTTCAGATCGAAGGGCTTCGGCAGATACTCGTAGGCGCCGCGTTCAGAGGCCCGGATCGCCGTCATGAAGGTGTTCTGCGCGCTCATGACGATGATCGGCAGATCCGGGCGCACCCGCTTGATGCGCGGCAGAAGGTCGAAGGCATTCTCGTCGGGCATCACCACGTCGGTGATGATGAGGTCGCCCTCTCCTTGCGCCGCCCAGCGCCAGAGGGTCGCCGCGTTGCTGGTCGAGCGCACCTCATAGCCGGCCCGCGAAAGCGCCTGGTTCAGGACGGTGCGGATGGCCGCGTCGTCGTCGGCGACAAGGATATGTCCATTGGGCATCATTCGATCTCGGCTTCAGCGCCGCGCCCGTCGCGGGCGCTGTACATGGGGAGCAGCACGCGGAACGTGGTGCGCCGGGGGGCCGGATCGCACTCGACGATGCCGCCGTGGTCCCCGACGATCTTCGCCACCAAGGCAAGTCCGAGGCCACTTCCGTTGGCCTTGGTGGTCACGAAGGGATCGAAGAGGTCCGGCAGGAGATCCGGGGGCACGCCGGGGCCGTTGTCGCGCACCGTCATTTCGATGGGCAGGCTGACGCGCTCCCGGGAGCCCGGCGCCTGCAGTCGGATCCCCGTCCGATAGGCCGTCGAGAGGACGATCTCCCCATCCGGGGCATCCTCCCCGATCGCCTCCGCGGCGTTCTTCACGAGATTGAGGAAGAGCTGAACGAGCTGGTCCCGGTTGCCGAGGGCGGGCGGCAGGGAGGGATCGTAGACCTCGACGAAGCGGATGTGGCGGGCGAAACCCGATTGCGCCAGGCGCTTCACCTGGTCCAGCACGCCATGGACATTGACGGGGCCGCGCTCGACCGGGCGCTCGTCTCCGAACAGTTCCACCCGTTCGACGAGTCGCACGATGCGATCCGCCTCTTCGCAGATGAGGCGGGTGAGCATGCGGTCGCCCTCGTCTGCCGATTGCTCGAGAAGCTGCGCCGCTCCGCGGATCCCTGACAATGGATTCTTGATCTCATGGGCCAGCATGGCGCCGAGCGCGCTGATGGACCGGGCGGCGCTGCGGTGGGTGAGCTGGCGGTCCATCTTGTCGGCGATGGTGCGCTCCTGCAGGGTGAGCACGACCACCTCGCCATCGTCCGCCAGCGGCGTCGCAAAGACGTCCACCACATGATCGACCCCCGAGCGAGGGTTCCCGACATCGATCCGATATTCACTGACGCTCGCGCCGCGCCGGCGGACCTCCTCGACGAGGGTGAGAATGGGCGATCCGAAGGGCAGGATGTCGGAGAGCCGCTGGCGCTGCATGACGCGAAGGCCGAGCTCGAAAAAGGCTTCCGCAGCGCTGTTCGCGTGCAGGATCTCCCCTTTGGCGCCAATGGTCAGGACGGGCAGCGGCAGGGCATTGATGACGAGATCGCTGGACGGCGCCGTCATGCCGCTGCTCGCAGCTCCGGGCGCGCAGCGAAGGCTTGTCGGATGAGCGCCCTCGCCGTCGCCGGATCATCGGTGGTGACGAGCCTCAGGCGATCGGCGGGCTTAAGGCCGCCGCCATCCTCGGTGGCAGCGTCCGCATAGGCCGCAAGATGCTTGCGGGCATGCCGGACGCCCGCATCGCGCCCGAACAGGCTCAGCAATGTCTCGTAATGCTCGACCGCCGCCTCCCCCTTTTCCGCCAGGGTCGGCTCGGCGTACGACCGACCCGCAAGCTCGGCCGCGATCCGGCCGACGAGCCAAGGGCGACCCACGGCCGCACGGCCCACCATCACCGCCGTCGCCTCTGATGCGGCCAGGCAGCGACGCGCATCGTCGGTGGACCCGATGTCCCCATTTGCCACCACCGGGATCGCGACGGCCCGCGTCACCTCGGCGATCGCCCGCCAATCGGCGTTTCCCTTGTAGAACTGCTGCCGCGTCCGGCCGTGGATCGTCACCGCCGCCACGCCCGCGGCCTCCGCCCGGCGCGCGAGCTCCGGCGCGTTGAGGTGCGCGTGATCCCACCCGAGCCGCATCTTGACCGTGACCGGCACGGACACGGCGCCCCTCACCGCCTCGATGAGCCGGGTGGCGAGATCGAGATCCCGCATCAGGGCGGAGCCGGCATGGCCGCCGGTCACCCGCTTGGCCGGGCAGCCCATATTGATGTCGATGACGGAGGCGCCGCTGGCCTCGGCGAGGCGGGCGGCCTCGGCCATCCAGCCGGGCTCGCAGCCCGCCAGCTGCACGACATGGGGTGCAACGCCCTCGCCCTCGGCCCGCAGCCGCGCCTCAGCAGCGCCGAGGACGTAATCGTCGGAGGCGACCATCTCTGAGACGACGAGCGCTGCGCCGAAGCGACGGGCAACGCGGCGGAAGCCGAGGTCGGTAACGCCCGAGAGAGGTGCCAGGACGGCCCGCCCGACGATGCGAAGCGGCCCGACCGAGTAGCCGTCGCCTAAATTTTCATCACATGTCATGTTGCACAATGATTAGACAAGTTCGCGAAAAGGGCAAGCGCCGCCGTCTTGCTCGGCGCGCCGCATCCCGTATCACTGCATGTCGGTCAGGAGGACAGAGGAATGAACGTCGCCGCGATCATCGTTGCCGCGGGCCGAGGATCGCGGGCGGGAGGCGCAGTCCCGAAGCAATATCGCACGCTGGCCGGGCGGAGCGTTCTGGCGCGCGCGCTCGTGCCCTTCCTGGCGGCACCGGATGTGAAGATCATCCAGCCGGTGATCGGCGAGGGCGACGAAGCCCTCTTCCGAACAGCTCTCGCGAAAGATGCGGACCTCGGCAAGCTCCGCCCGGCCGTGAGCGGGGGAACGACTCGGCAGGAATCGGTCAAACGGGGGCTCGAAGCCATTGCCGATGCCAGACCCGACCTCGTGTTGGTTCATGATGCGGCGAGGCCTTTTGTGAGCTCTGCCTTGCTTGAGCGCGCCATCGCTGCCGGCCACCATTGGCGAGCGGCGGTCCCAGGCATGACGCCAAGCGACACCATCAAGATCGTGGACGAGGCAGAGCGGGTCGTTGCGACACCGGAGCGGACGGCCCTGCGCGCCATTCAGACCCCGCAGGCTTTCGCCTTCGCGGAGCTTCTCGATGCCCATCGCCGTGCGGCGCATGCGGGCCTCATGTCGTTCCCCGACGACGGCGCGCTTGCGGAGTGGGCCGGCCTGTCGGTGACCGTGTTCGAGGGCGACTTGGGCAATGTGAAGCTCACTTACGAGCGCGATTTCGTCGAGGCCGAGCGTCGCCTCGCCGGGTCTGAGCGCGCTCGCGCTTGGCTCTTTCGGGTCGGCACTGGCTTCGATGTGCACGCCTTCGGCGGTGGAGACCATCTCTGGCTCGGGGGCATCCGCATTCCGGCAGACCGCGGGGTCGTCGCCCATTCGGATGGAGACGTGGTCCTGCATGCCCTCACGGACGCCCTGCTCGGAGCCATCGCGGACGGGGACATCGGCGTCCATTTCCCGCCGAGCGATCCACAATGGCGCGGCGCCTCCTCCGATCAATTCCTGGCCTTTGCGACCGAGCGGGTCCGGGCTCGGGGCGGCGTGATCGACAATCTGGACGTGACCGTGCTGTGCGAATCCCCGCGCATCGGCCCTTATCGTGACGCGATGCGCCAGCGCATCGCAGCGATTGCGAACATCCCTGAAGGGGCTGTGTCCCTCAAGGCGACGACAACGGAGCGCCTGGGGTTCATCGGGCGCCGGGAAGGCCTGGCGGCCCAAGCCATCGCAGCCGTGCGCCTGCCCTTGGAGACGGCCTGATGTTCCCGCCCGAACTTGTCGACCGCGCCGCCACCCTGCTCGACCGGTGCAAGAAAGAGGGCTGGCGCATTGCCACCGCTGAGTCGTGCACGGGTGGCCTCATCGCGGCTCTCCTGACCGAAATCGCTGGCTCGTCAGCCGTCGTGGAACGCGGCTTCGTCACCTACTCCAACGAGGCCAAGATCGAGCTCCTCGACGTGCCGCAGATGCTCATTTCGCGCCATGGGGCCGTCAGCGCCGAGGTGGCGCGAGCCATGGCCGAGGGCGCCCTTCGCCGCTCGAAGGCGGAGCTTGCAGTTGCGGTGACGGGAGTGGCTGGTCCGGGGGGTGCCACCGCGACGAAGCCGGTGGGGCTTGTCCATTTTGGACTGGCCGCCGCCGAGCGGCCCACCCTCCATCTGGAGCGGCGCTATGGCGATCTGGGGCGTAGCGCCGTGCGTCTGCGATCGGTGGAAGACGCGCTCGCGCTTCTCGAATCAGCCGCTCCGGGCGGCCGCTGAGGCGCAGTGTCAGGCCGCCCGCGCGCCGTACACCTTGTCGGCCCGCTCCTCGAACGCCTCCACGAAGCGCCGGAAGGCCTTGTCGAACATGGCGCCCATCAGCATGCGCAAGGCCAAGCTCCTCAGCTCGTAATTGATGAAGAACTCCACCCGGCAGCCGGCGGGATCTGGGTGGAAGGCCCAGCGATTCTCAAGATAGCTGAACGGCCCGTCCACATACTCCACCAGGATGCGCAAGCGCGTCCGATCGAGCGTCACGCGCGAAGTGAAGGACTCGTGGATCGCCTTGTAGCCGACACGCATCTCGGCCACCAGCGTCTCGACCCCCTCCCCGCTCTCCACCCGCCGCCGCACGCGCAGATCCTCGCAGAGCGGCAGGAACTCCGGATAGGCCTCCACATCCGCAACGAGGTCGAACATGTTCTGCGGCGAGTGCGCCACTTGGCGCGTACTCCGAAAGGACGGCATTTGCCGGCGCTAGGTCCTGACGCGCGCAAGCCGCGCCGCCTTCAGCCTCGCGAAATCCTCGCCCGCATGGTGGGAAGAACGGGTGAGGGGCGTCGCCGAGACCAGGAGGAACCCTTTGGCATAGGCGGTGGTCTCGTACGAATTGAATTCGTCCGGCGGCACGAAACGAATGACCGGGTGATGCTTGCGCGTGGGCTGAAGATACTGGCCGATGGTCAAGAAATCCACATCCGCCGAGCGCAGGTCGTCCATCAGCTGCAGGACCTCGTTCCGCTCCTCCCCCAGGCCGACCATGATGCCCGATTTGGTGAAGAGCGTCGGGTCCAGTTCCTTCGCCCGCTGAAGCAGGCGAACCGAGTGGAAGTAGCGCGCGCCGGGGCGAACGGTCAGATACTTCGACGGCACTGTCTCCAGATTATGGTTGAAGACGTCTGGCTTCGCCGCCACCACGATCTCCAGGGCGCCGTCCTTCCTCAGGAAGTCCGGCGTCAGAACTTCGATGGTGGTACCGGGCGAGCGCTCGCGGATGGCATGGATGACATCGGCGAAATGCTGGGCGCCCCCATCGGGCAGATCGTCCCGGTCGACAGAGGTGATCACCACATGCGACAGGCGGAGCTTCGCGACCGCTTCCGCGACACGCTTCGGCTCCTGCGGATCGAGGGGACCGGGTAGGCCCGTCCGCACATTGCAGAAGGCGCAAGCCCGCGTGCAGGTGTCCCCCATGATCATGAAGGTGGCGTGCTTCTTCTCCCAGCACTCCCCGATATTGGGGCAGCCCGCCTCCTCGCAGACCGTGACCAGCCTGTTCTCGCGGACGATGCGGTTCGTCTCCGCCCATTGCGGCGAGCCGGGCGCCTTGACGCGGATCCAGTCGGGCTTGCGTTGGACGGGTTGATCAGGCCGATGAGCCTTCTCGGGATGGCGCGGTCGCACATCCTTGGTCAGAAGGTCGAGAACGACGGCCATGAAGGATCACCCCTGTGGCTTCTTGCAACAGGGGTGACTTAAGACCTTCTGCAGCCTGGTGCAAACCTGGCGAAGCGCCCACCGGCGCCGCGGTGTGTTGCTTTACTGGTATGGCTGATGCCGTCCCGCGATCGCCCGGTAGATGGTGATGACGAGGATCGCCCCGACCGTGGCAGCAATCAGGTTGCCAAGGAAGCCATAGGCTGGCCCGATGCCGAGAAGCCGGAGCAGGAAATTGGCGACGATCGCACCGATGACGCCCATGACGATGTTCATGAGCAGCCCGTGGTCCGACCGGGTGAATTTCTCCGCGAGCCAGCCCGCGATCGCCCCGACGATGATGGCCATCAGGAAGCCGACGCCCGGCTGGCCAAGCGCTCCGTAAGTGGTGCCGTCCATGCTGATCTCCCGAACTCCTCGTCAATAACGGCCAAGGCGCCGCGGGGTTGCAGGAAGCGACGTGCCGTCCCTCAGACGTGGATCACGCGGCCATAAGCGTCGAGAACGCTCTCGTGCATCATCTCCGAGAGGGTCGGATGCGGGAACACCGTGTGGATCAGCTCCTCCTCGGTGGTCTCGAGGTTCATGGCGATCACGAAGCCCTGGATGAGCTCCGTGACTTCCGCGCCGACCATGTGGGCGCCGAGGAGCCTACCCGTCTTCCTATCGAAGATCGTTTTCACCAGCCCTTCCGGCTCGCCAAGCGCAATGGCCTTGCCGTTGCCCACAAAGGGAAAGCGCCCGACGCGGATGTCGAAGCCCTGCTCCTTGGCTCGCGCTTCGGTCAGGCCGACGGAGGCGATCTGCGGGTGGCAATAGGTGCAGCCCGGGATCTTGTTCTTGTCGAGGGGCTCGGCGTGGAGGCCCTTGATGGCGTCGACGCAGCGCTCGCCCTCGTGCTCCGCCTTGTGCGCGAGCATGGGAGGACCGGCGACATCGCCAATGGCGTAGATGCCAGGGACGTTGGTGCGCCCGAGGCCATCGGTGACGATCGTGCCCCGATCCGTCTTCACGCCGAGCTTTTCGAGGCCGAGAGTCTCGATGTTGCCGACCACGCCCACGGCCGAGATGAGCCGCTCGGCGGCGATGGTTCGGGTGCCGCCCTTGCCATCGTCTATGGTGGCGGTGATGGAGTTCTCCGCCTTCTCCACCTTCGTCACCTTGGCGCCGGTGATGATCGTCATTCCCTGCTTCTCGAAGCGTTTGCGGGCGAAGGCGGCGATCTCCGCATCCTCCGCGGGCAGGATCTGAGGCAGGAGTTCGACGACGGTCACCTGGGCGCCGAGCGTACGGTAAAAGGAGGCGAACTCCATGCCGATCGCCCCCGAGCCCATGATGAGGAGCGACTTCGGGACGGCAGGCGGCACCATCGCCTCGAAATAGGTCCAGATGAGCTTGCCGTCGGGCTCAATGCCGGGCAGCACGCGCGGGCGTGCGCCGGTGGCGATGATGATGTGCTTCGCCTGGTAAGAGCCCGGTCCGAGCGCTCCTTTCGGCGCCGGCGCCGGCGGGCCTTGGACGGACCGCGTTGCCGGCCGCACCGTGACCTTGCCCGGCGCCTCGATCGAGGCCTCGCCCCAGATCACGTCGATCTTGTTCTTCTTCATCAGGAAGCCGACGCCCGTCGAGAGCCGCGCCGAGACGTCGCGGGAGCGCTTGACGATGGCGGCGGCGTCGAAGCCCACCTTCCCCTCGATGGTCAGCCCATAATCCTTCGGGTGTTGCAGATAGTGGTAGATCTCCGCCGAGCGGAGCAGCGCCTTGGTGGGGATGCAGCCCCAGTTGAGGCAGATGCCGCCGAGATGTTCGCGATCCACGACCGCCGTCTTGAAGCCGAGCTGCGCGGCGCGGATCGCGGTCACGTAGCCGCCAGGACCGGCGCCGATGACGAGGATGTCGTAGGGATCAGCCACTTACGCCTCCATTTCCCCTCCCCCTTGGCGAAGGGAAACACTGTACCTCACACCAACATCCCCATCGGGTTCTCGATCAGCTCCTTGAAGGCGCCGATGAGCTGGGCGCCCAGCGCCCCGTCGACGGCCCGGTGATCGCAGGAGAGCGTCACGCTCATCATCGTCGCCACCGTGAGCTGGCCGTTCTTGACCACCGGGCGCTGCTCGCCGGTGCCGACGGCAAGGATGGTGGAGTGAGGCGGGTTGATGACCGCCGTGAAGTCCTTGATGCCGAACATGCCGAGATTCGACACCGCCGTCGTACCGCCCTGGTATTCCTCCGGCTTCAGCTTCCGCTCCTTGGCCCGGGCGGCGTAGTCCTTCATCTCCTGGGCGATGACGGAGAGCGTCTTCGTCTCGGCGGCGCGGATGATGGGGGTGATGAGGCCGTTGCCGGGCAGCGCCACCGCGACGCCGACATCGGCGTGCTTGTGCTTGAGCATGGCCCCCTCGGTCCAGGTCACGTTGGCGTCGGGCACGCGCATGAGGGCGAGCGCGAGCGCCTTGATCACCATGTCGTTGACCGACACCTTCCAGGCCGGTTTGCCCTCCCGCGCCCCCGGAGCGGCCTTGTTGACCTCCTCCCGCAGCTTGAGAAGCGCGTCGATCTCGCAATCGACCGTCAGATAGAATTGCGGGATCGTCTGCCGCGCCTCGGTCAGACGCCGCGCGATGGTCCGGCGCATGTTGTCGTGCGGGATCTCCTCGTAGGAGCCCGGCGCGAACAGCGCCTTGACCTGGGCGTCGGAGGGGGCGCTCGGGGCTGGGGCTGGAGGCCGGGCCACAGCGGGCGCTGGAGCCGGCATCGGGGCCGGCTGCGGCGCCGCTTTCGGCGCGCCGCCCGCAAGAGCCGCCTTCACGTCGCGCTCGATGATGCGGCCATGCGGGCCGGTGCCCTTGATCATGGCAAGATCAAGCCCCGCCTCCTTGGCAAGGCGCCGAGCGAGGGGCGAGGCGAAGAGACGGTTGTGACGCGCCCCATTCGGCTTCGGGGAGGCTGCCGCCGAGGGCTGAGGCGCGGCGGCGGGAGCCGCTGGCCGCGAGGCCGGTGTTGGCGCCGCAGCGGGAGGCGCGGAGGCCTGAGGGCTTGGCGCAGGCGGCGTGGCGCCTTGGCCTGACGCCGAGACGCTCTTCGGGTCCTCGCCCTCCGCGGCGATCAGCGCGATGAGCTCGTTGACGGGCACGTCCGGGGTGCCCTCCGGCACGACGATCTTGGCGAGCACCCCCTCGTCGACCGCTTCAACCTCCATCGTAGCCTTGTCGGTCTCGATTTCGGCGATCACGTCCCCCGATCTGACGGGATCTCCCTCCTTCTTCAGCCACTTGGCCAGATTGCCCTTTTCCATGGTGGGCGAGAGGGCGGGCATCAGGACATTGATGGGCATCGCGTGGGATCCTGAGCTTGGAAATCTGCCGGGTTGCGCGTCTCCTTCTCCAAGGGAGAGAAGGCGGCTACGGAGCGGCCGGATGAGGGGCGAGTCCTCCCCGGAGCTGGCGCTCTCCTTACCCGGTCGGCGGAGCCTGTCGTCGGGCGGGCCTTCGGCCCGACCCGTTGGCCGACTCGACCTCTCCCTCGGGGAGGGGCAGGAGCACGGGTCGCGGCAGGTGCCATCAGTTCAGCGCCTGCGTCGAGCCGGGATCGGTCGGGCGGTTGAGCTCGGCCTCCATCCCCTCGCGGATCTGGGCCAGAGCCTCGTCCTCGGAAAGATCCGTCTCCATCGCGTAGATGCGGGCAGCGTGACGGGCGAGGTCGACGAGGAGCACACCCCAGGTGAAGGGATCGTCGAACGAGCGCCGAAGAGCGATGCTCACCCCGCCGTCGACGATCGAGGCACGCAGCACCTCGTGGCCGCCCTTCTCGAGCGCATCGGGCGGAACGGAGAGGGCTTCGAATTTCGGCGCGCTCATGAGCGATCCTCCTCAGCGATAGCAGACGGCCTTCGCCGCCTGGACCACTTCGGCAACGCTCGGCAGCGCGAGCTTCTCGAGATTGGCCGCGTAGGGCATCGGCACGTCCTTGCCGGTGATACGCGCCACCGGCGCGTCAAGATAGTCGAAGGCGTGCTCCATGATGCGCATGCCGACTTCGGCCGAGACGCCCGACTGCGGCCAGCCCTCCTCCACGACGACGCAACGCTTCGTCTTCTGCACGGAGGCGATGATGGTATCGGTGTCCATCGGCCGGATGGTGCGAAGATCCACGACTTCGGCCGAAATGCCCTCGCCTTCGAGCTCCTGGGCGGCTTTCAGGGCGTAGGTCATGCCGATGCCCCAGGAGACGAGGGTGACGTCGTCGCCGCGGCGATGCACCTTGGCCTTGCCGATGGGCACGAGGAAATCGTCGAGCTTGGGGACCGGGAAGGATTGGCCGTAGAGGATCTCGTTCTCCAGGAAGATCACGGGATTGGGGTCGCGAATGGCGCTCTTGAGCAGGCCCTTCGCGTCAGCCGCCGTGTAGGGCATCACCACCTTGAGGCCCGGCACGTTCGAGTACCAGGCGGCGTAATCCTGGCTGTGCTGGGCGGCAACCCGGGCGGCGGCCCCGTTGGGCCCGCGAAAGACGATCGGGCATCCGAGCTGACCGCCGGACATATAAAGCGTCTTGGCCGCCGAGTTGATGATCTGGTCGATCGCCTGCATGGCGAAGTTGAAGGTCATGAACTCGATGATCGGCCGCAACCCTGCCATCGCCGCGCCGACCCCGAGGCCCGCAAAGCCGTGCTCGGTGATGGGCGTGTCGACGACTCGCTTCGGACCGAACTCCTGCAACAGGCCCTGCGTCACCTTGTAGGCGCCCTGATATTCGGCAACCTCCTCGCCCATCACGAAGACATTGGGGTCGCGGCGCATCTCCTCGGCCATGGCGTCGCGCAGCGCTTCCCGGACGGTCATGGTGACAAGTTCCGTCCCCTCCGGAATTTCCGCCGACGCGTCATAGCTCGCCCGGTTCGTCACCACGGCGGGCGCGGCCGGGCGGGCGATGCCGCCTTCCTCCTGATGCGGTCGCGACGCGGGAGCCGGCCGGTCGGCCATGCCCTCGGCCTCGGCGTCCGGGGTCGGGGCGGGCTGAGCATGAGCGCCGTCCCCCGCGGCGGGCGCAGGGCTGGCCGGCGCCTTCGCCGCCGCAGCCGACAGGTCCTCGCCCTCGCCGGCCAGAATGGCGATCGGCGTGTTGACGGCCACATTGTCGGTGTCGTCGGGCACCAGGATCTTGGCGAGAATGCCCTCGTCGATCGCCTCCACCTCCATCGTCGCCTTGTCGGTCTCGATCTCGGCAATGACGTCGCCGGGCTTCACGCGGTCGCCCTCCTTCTTGAGCCATTTGGCGAGCTTGCCCTGCTCCATGGTCGGCGAGAGGGCGGGCATCAAAATGTCGGTGGGCATGGGATGCTCTTCGGTTCTGTCCGCGTCGTTCCGGCCGGAGCGGAGAGCCGGGACGATTCTGACGTCGGGTGTCGGTTCGGCGAACAGTCCCGGACTGCGGCGAGCGACAATCCGGGACGAAGGACTCAAGCGTCCAGGAGCACGTCGGTCCAGAGCTCCGAGGGGTCCGGCTCGGGGTCGTGAGTTGCGAACTCCGCCGCCTCGTTCACGATCTCGCGGACCTTGGCGTCGATGGTCTTGAGCTCGTCCTCGCTCACTTTCCACTCGCCAAGAAGCCGGCGGCGCACCTGCTCGATGGGGTCGTGCTCCTCCCGCATCCGGGTCACCTCGTCCTTGGAGCGGTACTTGGCCGGATCGGACATGGAGTGGCCGCGATAGCGGTAGGTCTGCATCTCGAGGATGTAGGGCCCCTGGCCCGACCGGCAGTAGTCGATCGCCCGCCGGCCGGCATCGCGGACCGCCCGGACATCCATGCCGTCCACCTGCTCGCCCGGGATGTTGAAGGAGAGGCCGCGCTTGGAGAAGTCGGTCTGGGCGGAAGCCCGGGTCACCGCCGTGCCCATGGCGTAGCGGTTGTTCTCGATGATGTAGACGACCGGCAGCTTCCACAGGGCGGCCATGTTGAAGCTCTCATACACCTGGCCCTGGTTCGCAGCGCCATCCCCGAAATAGGTGAGCGAGACGCGCCCGTTGTTGCGATACCAATTGGCGAAGGCGAGCCCGGTCCCGAGCGAGACCTGGGCGCCGACAATGCCGTGCCCGCCAAAGAAGTTCTTCTCCTTGGAGAACATGTGCATCGAGCCGCCCTTGCCCTTGGAGTAACCGCCACGGCGCCCGGTGAGCTCAGCCATCACCCCCTTCGGATCCATGCCGCACACCAGCATGTGTCCGTGATCCCGGTATCCTGTGATCACCTGATCACCCTCTTGGGCTGCCATCTGCATACCGACGACGACGGCCTCCTGGCCGATGTAAAGATGGCAGAACCCCCCAATGAGGCCCATGCCGTACATCTGGCCCGCCTTTTCCTCGAAGCGGCGGATGAGCAGCATCTCGCGGTAGGCGTGAAGCTCCTCCTCCTTGCTGAACTGAAGAACGTTGGGGATCGTCTTCTTCGCCGGATCCCTGGGAGTGCCCTTAGGGGCGCGGCTGCCGGCGCGAGAAGCTGCGGGCATCGGTATCCTCCGAAGCGTTTCCTGACCCGCTTTTAGCCCAGCCCACGCACGAAAGCGAGGCCCTGCGCCGGAGCCAGGGCTGGTCCGCAATTCGGAGCAAGTTATTGAAACGATGAGTTAATTCTCGAATTAACAGGAATCTTGTTAATCGACCATGGCGGACCGATGTCACTCGCCGGTGATGATGACGAGGTCGTTCCGGTGCACGCGGCCAAGCACCACGCGTGCGCGCTCCTCGATGAGGTCCCGGTCGATCTGGTCGCTCCTGAGGAGCGCAATGCGCCGCTCCCATTCGCGGCGCTCTTGCCGGAGCTGCTCGAGCTCCTGGTTGCGCTCATAGACCTGAACCTTGAGCGCACGCTTTGCTTCAAGGCCGCGGCTGCCGTGGTGAGCATGGTGCACGAAGTAGCCGACGGCCGCTGCCGAGACGCCATAGAGCGCCAAAGGCACCAGGAACCTGCGGGCGCGCCTTCTCACCACCATGCGCCGAGACTGGCGTGGCGTGGTTAAGATTGCGTTAGGGCAACGCCGCCATGGCCCCGGCCGTACTCGCTCCGCCGATCCCGGCGTGCCCAACGGGCCTGCCTGGCGACCGAACCTCGCCTCACCGCAGCGCCTTCAGCGCCGTCTTGCCCGCGTAGCGGGCCTGCGTCCCAAGCTGCTGCTCGATCCGGATAAGCTGGTTGTACTTGGCGAGCCGGTCAGAGCGGGAGAGCGAGCCTGTCTTGATCTGCCCGCAATTGGTGGCAACGGCGAGATCGGCGATGGTCGCGTCCTCCGTCTCCCCGGAGCGGTGAGACATGACGCAGGTGTAGCCCGCCCGGTGGGCCATCTCGACGGTGGCGAGCGTCTCGCTCAAGGACCCGATCTGGTTGACCTTGACGAGGATCGAGTTGGCGACGCCCCGCGCGATGCCTTGCGACAGGCGGTCGACATTGGTGACGAACAGATCGTCGCCGACGAGCTGGCACCGGTCACCGACGAGGTTCGTCAACGCCGTCCAGCCCTCCCAGTCGTCCTCCGCCATTCCATCCTCGATCGACACGATGGGATAATCGGAGACGAGCTTGGCGAGATAGGCCGCGTGGGCTTCAGGATCGCGCGTTTTTCCTTCCCCTTCATAGTGGTAGGCGCCACCTTTGAAGAATTCGGTTGAAGCGCAGTCGAGCGCCAGCACCACGTCCTCCCCGGCCTTGTAGCCGGCCTTCTCGATCGAGGTCATGAGGAAATCGAGGGCCGCCTCGGCGGAGGAGAGATTGGGGGCGAAGCCCCCTTCGTCGCCCACATTGGTGTTGTGGCCCGCGTCCTTCAACGCCCTGCGCAGGGTATGGAAGACCTCCGAGCCGATCCGCACGGCCTCCGCCAGGGAGGGCGCGCCAACTGGCATGATCATGAACTCCTGGAAGTCGATGGGATTGTCCGCATGAGCGCCGCCATTGATGACGTTCATCATCGGCACCGGGAGCACCCGAGCCTGCGTGCCGCCCACATAGCGATAGAGGGGCAGCCCCGAGGCCTGCGCGGCCGCCTTCGCCACGGCGAGCGACACGCCGAGGATGGCGTTGGCGCCGAGCCGGCTCTTGTTCGGCGTGCCGTCGAGCTCAATCATGGCCTGATCGATGGCGATCTGCTCCTCCGCGTCCATGCCGCCGATCGTCTCGAGGATTTCCGTGTTGACGGCGGCGACGGCCTTCTCCACGCCCTTGCCGAGATATCTCGTCTTGTCGCCGTCCCGGAGCTCGACAGCCTCATGGGCGCCGGTCGAGGCCCCCGACGGGACCGCCGCTCGTCCCATCGATCCGTCCTCCAGCGTCACGTCGACCTCGACGGTCGGGTTGCCGCGGCTGTCGAGGATCTGGCGGGCGACGATGTCGACGATCGCTGTCATGCGGGACTCCTTCAGAGGGGCTCGGTCGGGATGCGCGGCTTATGGGCGCAAACGGGCGATCCGGCAAGCGAGCGTCCTATCTGCATCGTCATCCTGGACGACCCAGCGGCGAGCCTGGAAGCCGGCGCGAGCGTCGCGCAGGAGGTTCCGACCATCCACGACGATCAGGTTGGTGTATGGGTCCAGGTTCGCCGCTCCGCGGCGCCTGAATGACAGGAGGTCCGCATGAACGAAGAGCTCCAGCTCGGCCGCACGAGCCCCCTCCCCGCCTCCCCCGAGGAAGCACGGCTCGACCGCGTGCCGAACCCGCATCCCGATACCGACTACGTGGCCCGCTTCACGGCGCCCGAATTCACCTCGCTCTGCCCGGTGACCGGGCAGCCGGATTTCGCGCTGCTCGTGATCGACTACGTGCCCGACCGCTGGCTCGTCGAATCGAAGTCGTTGAAGCTTTATCTCCACAGCTTCCGCAACCACGGGGCCTTCCACGAGGACTGCACGGTGGCGATCGGCAAGCGCCTGGTGTCGCTCCTCGAACCGCGTTTCCTGCGCATTGGCGGCTACTGGTATCCGCGCGGCGGCATTCCGATCGACGTGTTCTGGCAGAGCGGCGAACGGCCCAAGAACCTATGGTTGCCGGACCAGGGCGTTGCGCCCTACCGGGCCCGCCCGTGACTCTGCCCCACCAAGATCCACGCTGACACGAGCCCAAGCGCCACGATCGCGGCGCCGGCCATCGCCAAGGTCGAGCCCCAGCCAAGCGTCCCGATGGCGGCGCCGAACAGGGCCACCCCAAGCGCCTGGCCGACGAAGAACGAGAAGGCGTGGAGCGCCACCGCCGAGGCGCGGGCGTCCGGCACCACCTCGGTGACCTGCGTCTGATAGGAGTTGTGGAGCATATAGAAGGACAGGCCGAGGGCGACCATGAGGGCGAGATCCAAGATCCAGCCCGGCTGAAGGGCCATGCCGAAGAGGGCCCCTCCCCCGATGAGCCCGCCGAAGGCGAACATGCGGCCGAGGCCCAGCGCGCGCAGGAGCCACGTCACCAGCGCCGAGTAGACGAGCCCCCCGACCGCAAAGCCCGCAAGGACAAGACCGGCCTCGAAGGGCCCGCCCTCGCCGCGGATCTCAAGCGCCGGCGCGATGTAGGGAAACAGGCCGAAGAACGCGATGCCGTCGATGAAAACGAAGGCGTAAAGGAATCGCGCCCGCCTGTTCGTGATGACACGCCGGTAGCGGGCAAGCGCCTCCGCCACGCTCAACCGGCCGGGCGGACGAGCCGGCTTCTCGAAGCCGAACAGCGCTCCGACGGCGGCAGCCGCCGTGAGCCCCGCAGCGAGGATGAATACGCCGCGCCAGCCGACCCACTCGGCAAGGAAGCCCGCCACCGAGGATCCGGCGAGCTGGCCCAAGATCACGGCCGCGAGGAAGCGGCTGATGGCGACCTGCCGGCTTCCCATGTCCACCCGGTCGCCGACTAGGCCAAGCGACATGGGAATCACGCCCCCCGCTGCCATCCCGGCGAGGATGCGCAAGGCAAAGAGCACCTCGGTCGAGGGGGCCACCGCGCAGAGAGCCATCGCCGCGGCGAGCATGCCAAGGCAGATGGGGAAGATCCGCTCCTTGCCGATGGCGTCGCCGACGGGTCCGAGAATCGGCTGGATGAAGGCGTAAGGAAGCGCGAAGGCCGTCGCCAGAAGGGCCACGGTGCGCGGATCGCTCGAGAGGTCCCGCGCAATGACGCCCACGAGCGGCTCGAGGGAGCGTCCGGCGAAGGTGCTCGCAAACCCGCTCACCGCGAGAATCAGGATCAGGCGCTGGATGGCAGGCGAGAAGGACATGGCGTCGAAGCGCTCTCGCTTAGCGGCCCTGAGGCGTGATGGCGAATGCACGCGGCGCAATGCTCCCCTCCTCGCGAGGCGGGAGCGGGAGCTTAGGTCAGTTGATGGGAGGAGGCGGAGCGCTTCTTTGCCAGCGCGTCGAAAGCCTTGAGCTCCATAAGAAGCGCGTGCATGTCCTTCAGCGGCACCATATTGGGACCGTCGGAGGGCGCCCTGTCCGGGTCCTGATGCGTCTCGATGAAGACGCCCGCGACGCCCACCGCCACGGCGGCGCGCGCCAGGACCGGGACGAATTCGCGCTGGCCGCCAGATGACGCGCCCTTCCCGCCCGGCTGCTGCACCGAATGGGTGGCGTCGAAAATCACGGGCGCTCCGGTGGTCTCGGCCATGATCGGCAGGGCGCGCATGTCGGAGACCAGCGTATTGTAGCCGAAGGAGACGCCGCGCTCAGTGACCATCACATGGGGATTGCCGGCATCCGTGATCTTGCGGGCCACATGGGCCATGTCCCAGGGCGCCAGGAACTGGCCCTTCTTGACATTGACCACCCGCCCGGTCTTCGCCGCCGCGACAAGGAGGTCGGTCTGCCGGCAGAGAAACGCCGGAATCTGGAGAATGTCCACGACTTCCGCCACCGGCGCGCATTGATCGCTCTCGTGCACGTCCGTCGTGACGGGCAGGCCAAGGCGCTCCTTCACCTCCGCGAAGACAGCAAGCGCCTTGTCGAGGCCGATGCCGCGGGCGCTTGCCGCCGAGGTGCGATTCGCCTTGTCGAAGGACGATTTGTAGACAAGGCCAAGCCCCAGCCGATCCGCCATTTCCTTCAATGCCGAGGCCATTTCGAGCGCGTGCTCGCGACTCTCCATGACGCAGGGACCGGCGATGACGGCGAGCGGCAGGGCGTTGCCGAACCGCACCTTGCCCACCTGCACCACGGAAGCCACCTCGGGCATCACCCCAGCCCTTCAGGCCGCGTCGGCCATGACGCGCATGGAGAGAATGCGGTCCGGGTCCCGCACCGGCTCGCCGCGCTTGATCTTGTCCACATTCTCCATGCCTTCCACGACCTTGCCCCAGACCGTGTACTGCTTGTCGAGGAAGCGGGCATCGTCGAAGCAGATGAAGAATTGGGAATTGGCGGAGTGCGGATAGCTGGTGCGCGCCATCGAGCACACCCCGCGCACATGCGGCTCCGCGTTGAACTCGGCCTTGAGGTCCGGAAGGTCCGAGCCGCCCGTACCGGTGCCCTGCGGGCAGCCGGTCTGGGCCATGAAGCCGTCGATCACCCGGTGGAAGGCGATGCCGTCATAGAAGCCGCGCCGGGCCAGCGTCTTGATCCGCTCCACATGGTTCGGGGCAAGATCCGGCCTCAGCTCGATGACCACGCGGCCTTTCGTGGTCTCCATGACGAGGGTGTTTTCAGGATCAGTGGTCATGGTGGTGCTCCTCATTCCGGGCGAGCGCAGTAAGACCCGGAAATGGTTGTCCATTAGAACGCTCTTGATCGGCAGGTGGCCCCGGCTTTCCGCTTCGCTGCGGCGGGGACGGCGGTTGCAAGCGCAGCCCTCATCTCGCCTCCGAAGCAAGCTGCATCTTGATGATCTTGTCGGGGTTGACGACGATTCCGTTGCGCGCCGGATCGCCCTTCTTGATCTTGTCGACGACCTCCATCCCGGACACGACTTCGCCAAACAGGGTGTACTGCCCGGTCAGCGAGCCGCAGCCCTCATAGCAGATGAAGAACTGGCTGTTGGCCGAGTTCGGGTCGCTCGCCCGCGCCATGCCGACCGAGCCGCGCTTGTAGGGCGTGGACGTGAACTCGGCCGGGATGTTGGGAAGGTCCGACCTTCCCGTTCCGGTGCCCGTCGGATCACCGGTTTGGGCCATGAAGCCCGGGATGACGCGATGGAAGACAACGCCGTCATAGAAGCCACGTTTCGTCAGCGTCTTGATCTGCTGGACGTGCTTCGGGGCGAGGTCCGGCCGCAGCCGGATGACGACGCGGCCATCCTTCGTGTCGAGGTAGAGGGTGTTCTCGGGGTCCGCCGGCGCCTGCTGCGCGGCGCCCGGAGCCGCGATAGCAAGCGCGATCATGAAAGCAAGAAGCGTAGGCCTCATCCTGTTCTCCTGTGATCCTGGCGTCCTGTCGCCTCAGCGCGCCGCGAACTTCGCCCTCAGGCGCTCGGCGACGAGGGGCGGGACGAATCCCCCGATGTCGCCGCCCATGGCCGCGATCTGGCGCACAAGTGTGGCCGTGATGAAGCGGACCTCGGGCGAGGCCGGCAGGAACACGGTCTCAACCTCCGGAGCCATGGTCTCGTTCATGGCAGCCATCGGCATTTCGTAGTCGAAATCGGTGCCGTCGCGCAGGCCGCGGAGGATGATGGTCGCGCCGGCGCGCCGGGCCGCCGCAACAGCCAGGTCGGAGAAGGTGACGACCTCGATGGCGGCGCCGGTTTCGGCCGAAACGGGCGCGCACACCTCCTCGAGCATGGCGGCCCTCTCCTCGGCGGAGAAGACCGGCGTCTTTGCCGAATGCACGCCGATGGCGATGACCAGCCGGTCGACGAGCCGGCAGGCCCGCCGGATGACATCGAGGTGACCGTTGGTGACGGGATCGAAGGTCCCGGTGTAGAGGGCGGTGCGAGCCATCGGTCTGCGTTAGCGGGTAGGCTCGCTCCGGGCAAGCATGGATCAGGCCCGAGCACGACCGCAGACGGCCCGCCTTCGGCAACCCCACCCTGCGCTCAAGGCGGCGGCTGCGCCGATCGCTTCTTCGAACGTCCTGCGGGCTTCTTGCCTGTCGTCTGCGGGCATTCGCAGGCGCACCGATCGGTCGACATCAGGACGCCCCGGCACCCGGACGGGCAGGGTCGCTCGCAGAGCTGGGGTGCCGCCTGGGCGGCGCCCCATGCGCTCACGACGAGCACACCGACGGCGAGGATCACGCTTTTCATGCCATGCCTCCATGGCTTCACGGGGTCGCCTGGGCCTGACAGGCCGAGGGCTCCTCCAGAAGGTCGATGCCGCTCTCCGCGGCCGCAAGAAGCGCGAGCTTGGAAAAGCAACCCATCCCCGACCGCTTGAGAACGAGCCTTGGACGCGGCCCGCCCGGGGACCGGTCCAGCTGGAAGGTGCCTTGGAAGACGGGAGGGCTGAACGCATCTCGGCCGGTCTGCACGCGGGGGCCGGCGAGAAACGTGCCATCTCCGACGAGCAGCGGCACGGCGAAGCGCTCCGTCACGCCCCAGCCTCGTTCACGTTCGAGGTGAACGATCAGCACCGAGAGGCCTTCGGCCCAGGAAGCGCGCTCGACAGCCACCGTGTCGACGGTCTCCACTTCGCCAAGCCGCCCGATCGTCAGCTTCAGAGGGGCCTTCCTGCGTCCGGCCGCGCGTGTGAGCTCGCCCAGCGGAGCCGTGGCGCGCACACATCGCCCCTCGCGCCCAGCCAGCGACAAGTGGGCGTCGAGGATCTCGAAGGGACGGTCGGATCGACCCTCGCCCACCCGCCGACCTGAAATGATCAGACGTGTTCCTCGCTCCCACATCGCATCGGCGACCGGAGTGCCCTGGAGAGGCCGGCATTCGCCGGGGGCCGACGTCACGCCGCGCTCTGCCGCCTGCGAACCTAAGATCAGGGCGCCGCTGAGTCCCAGCACGACGACGCAGGCCGCGGCGCGCCAAGGGCCAAACAGGTGGAATCGCATGTTTTTCTCCCGACGGGAGAGATCCTGTCCTGACGGCGTTCCGCCAAGGATCGAGCCGCTAGCCGGAGATGCCTGGATTGTAAGGTGTGAAAGGATCGTCCCGTCCGGTCCTCCTTTCGGACTGGTATCCCATGCCGCAGGCGAGGACCGCCTCCTCAGCCCGACGGTCCGCACCGCCCGGAGCGCCGTCAATATGGGCGAGCTCGTGGACCAGGGTGGCGAGCACCGTCCACCGGCCGATCTTGAAAGCCCGCTCCGATATGGCGAGCTCGGTGCCGCTGATCACAGCCTCGCCGAAATGAGGCATGGTGGGATGGTAGTTGATCCAGATCGAACGGTCCGCGAGGAGCTCCGACAGGGAGCGGCCGTCCGGCAGGCTCCGGTAGAAGACATTGGCGGCAGGCTTGTTCCGGGCGATCCAGAAGGCGTGCCGCCGCGCCCAGCGCATCGTCTCGCGATGCCGCTCGGGGAAGGCGATGTAGCCTTCGGATTGGAGCGAACTCGTGTGATCCCCGATGTTGATCTGGATGGTCATGCGCTTGCTCCCTGAGACGGCTGGCCGCGCAGCGTGAGAACCGGCGCTTCCACCTTAGAGGAGCACGTCCAGAATTTGCGTGCGTTGTCTCACGCGACGCGTCCCGTCCGCCGCCTCTTGCCGATCCTGGCACCTGACCCACGCGGCCGGCGCTCACCATCTGCGACGGAGGATGGCGGGAGGGCACAAGCCGGGCAAGCGGCCGTTGCGAACGGTCCGGACAAGAGGCGGGCGGCTTGACCAGCCCCAGCCTGCACCCGACCGCTGCGTCTCAGGTCCGCTTCAAAGGGTGCGCCAGGGCGAGGTCAGCTCTCGGATTCCTCGTCCTCGGCGCCGTTTTCCTCGTCGCCCTCGATATGCTCCACCGAGACCACGCGGGCGCCATCGGTCTTGAAGACTGTCACGCCTTGCGTCGCACGGCCGGCGATGCGGATATCGTCCACCGGCACCCGGATCGTCTGGCCCTGGTCGGTGATGAGCATGATCTGGTCCTCGTGACTTACGGGGAATGACGCCACGAGGGGACCGTTGCGCTCGGTCACCGCCATGGCGACGATCCCTTTGCCGCCGCGGCCTGTGATCCTGTACTCATAGGACGATGAGCGTTTGCCGAAGCCGTTCTCGGAGACGGTGAGGACGAACTGTTCGGCCGCGCCCATTTCCGCATAGCGCTCCTGGCCAAGCTCGATGGCCGGCAGCGCGTCCTCGGCCTCCGCATCCATGGCCGTCGCCGTATCGTCGGCGGCCTGCCCCGGCTCGCCGGAAACGGAGCGGCGGGCGGCGCTCGCGAGCTTGAGATACGCGGAGCGCTCCTCGGGCGTCGCCTCCACATGGCGCAGGATGGCAAGGGAGATCACCTCGTCGCCCGGGGCGAGGGCGATGCCGCGCACGCCCGTGGAGTCCCGTCCCTTGAACACGCGCACGTCCGGCACGGGAAAGCGGATGCACTGGCCCTTGCGCGTGGTGAGCAGCACGTCGTCCTTCTCCGTGCAGATCTCGACGCTGACGATGCGATCGCCCTCCTCCAGCTTCATGGCGATCTTGCCGTTGCGGTTCACCTGCACGAAATCGGAGAGCTTGTTGCGCCTGACGTTGCCGCTCGCCGTCGCGAACATCACGTCGAGCGTGTCCCAGGAGGTTTCATCCTCCGGAAGGGGCATGATGGTGGTGATGCGCTCGCCTTCCGCCAAAGGCAGCATGTTGACGAGCGCCTTGCCCCGGGCGTTCGGCGCCGCGAGCGGCAGGCGCCACACCTTCTCCTTGTAGGCCTGGCCGCGGGAGGAGAAGAACAGCACCGGCGCATGCGTGCTCGCCACGAACAGACGGGTGACGAAATCCTCGTCCCGGGTCTGCATGCCGGAGCGGCCTTTGCCGCCCCGGCGCTGGGCACGATAGGTGGAGAGCGGAACGCGCTTGATATAGCCGGCATGGGAGACGGTGACGACCATGTCCTCCCGCTGGATGAGGTCCTCGTCATCGACCTCCGCGTCCCATTCGACGATCTGGGTGCGCCGCGGCGTGGCGAAGGCTGCCCTCACCTCTGCAAGTTCGTCCTTGACGATGGAGAGGATACGGGCGCGAGAGCGCAGGATGTCGAGGTAGTCGGTGATCTCGGCCGCGAGCTTGGCAAGTTCATCGCCGATTTCGTCCCGTCCAAGCGCGGTCAAGCGCTGCAGACGCAGCTCCAGGATCGCCCGTGCCTGGGCTTCCGACAGGCGATAGGTTCCATCTTCGGCGACCCGGTGGCGGGGATCGTCGACGAGCGCGATGAGCGGGGCTACGTCGGCCGCGGGCCAGTCCCGGGCCATGAGCTGCTCGCGGGCCGTGTTCGGGTCCGGCGCGGCGCGGATGAGGCGGATGACCTCGTCGATGTTGGCGACGGCGGTGGCGAGGCCGCACAGCACATGGGCGCGTTCGCGCGCTTTGCCGAGCAGGAACTTGGTGCGCCGGCTGACCACCTCCTCGCGGAACTCGACGAAGGCGCGGATCATGTCGAGGAGGGTCATCGTCTCCGGCCGGCCGCCGTTGAGCGCGACCATGTTGGCGCCGAAACTCGTCTGCAGGGGCGTGAAGCGGTAGAGCTGGTTGAGGACGACATCGGCGACCGCATCGCGCTTCAGCTCGACCACGATCCGCATGCCGTGACGATCCGACTCGTCCCGCAGTTCAGCGATGCCCTCGATCTTCTTCTCGCGCACGAGCTCGCCGATCCGCTCGACGAGCGTGGCCTTGTTCACCTGATAGGGGATCTCGGTGAAGATGATCGCCTCGCGGTCCTTGCGGATCTCCTCGATCACGGACCTTGCGCGCATGACGATGGAGCCGCGGCCGGTCTGATAGGCGGCGCGGATCCCGGAGCGGCCGAGAATCAGGGCGCCGGTCGGGAAGTCCGGCCCGGGCACAATCTCGGCGAGGGCGTCGATCGAGACCGCCGGGTCGTCGATATAGGCGATGCAGGCGTCGATGATCTCGCCGAGGTTATGGGGAGGGATGTTCGTCGCCATGCCGACGGCGATGCCGCCAGCCCCGTTGACCAGGAGGTTCGGGTACTTGGCCGGCAAGACCGACGGTTCCTTGAACTCGCCCGAATAGTTGAGGTTGAAGTCGACCGTGTCCTTGTCGAGGTCGTCGAGCAGCGGCATGGCCGCTTTCTCAAGGCGCGCCTCGGTGTAGCGGTCAGCCGCCGGCGGATCTCCATCCACGGAGCCGAAATTGCCCTGCCCGTCGATGAGGGGAAGGCGCATGGAAAAGTCCTGCGCCATGCGCACCAGCGCATCGTAGATCGCAAGATTCCCGTGCGGGTGGTACTTACCCATCACGTCGCCGACGACGCGGGCCGACTTCTTGTAGGGCTTGTCCGGCGTGAAGCCGTTCTCGAACATGGTATAGAGGATGCGCCGGTGCACGGGCTTGAGCCCGTCGCGGGCATCGGGCAGCGCCCGCGACACGATCACGCTCATGGCGTAATCGAGGTAGGAGCGCTTCATCTCGTCGACGATCGAGATGGGCTTGATGTCGCTCGCGGGCGGTGGGCCTTCGGGACCGCCGGAGCGCGGATCGTTCGGGTCTGCCAAGGTCTTGGTCTTTCGCTGGAACTGGTCTCTTGCCGGAAAAGCCCGGTGCCTCGCCTGCGTCCGATCCGCCCTCGGCGGGCGCGGGAGCCAGACGAATCTGAAGGAAATCAAGTTCTTACATGGTCGATCCGGGGCTCGTTTTCAACCGGAAACGCCGGTTTGCCCGGCTTGCGCGGACCCGTGGCGCGGGCAGCGGTATTCGGTGCTCGATCTTCCAGACACGCACGAGGAAAACGTCCCAACGCTCTGCCTTATATGATGATTTCTTGATGGCAAAGCTTGAACACCGCCGCTCCATGTCCGCCCGCGCGCGTGACGCGCTTCCGGTGAGCAAGCGGCGGGCGTATCGAAGCCTAACCACCTTGGACCCCTTGCCGTGGCTGATTACCTCTCTTCCGCTCTCGTCACGCTGCTTGTGACCATCGATCCTGTCGGGCTCGCGCCGATCTTCCTGTCGCTGACCCAGGGCATGACGGCAGAGCAGCGGCGGGGCGTGGCGATCCGGGCCGCGATCATCGCCTTCGGAGTCCTCGCCTTCTTCGGGCTCGGCGGCGAGGCGCTCCTGCATCTTCTCGGCATCGGTCTGCCGGCGTTCCGCATCGCCGGCGGGCTCCTCCTGTTCTGGATCGCCTTCGAGATGGTGTTCGAGCGGCGCAACGACCGCAAGCGGCACACGGCGGACGTGGCCATTACCACCGACCACATCCGCAACGTCGCCGCCTTCCCGCTCGCGATTCCCCTCATGGCGGGTCCTGGCGCCATCACCGCCATGATCCTCCTCGCCGGTCGCGCGGAAGGGAGCGCACTCTTCCTTGTCCTGCTCCTGGGCCTCCTCGCCGCCGTGATGCTGTCCTGCTTGATCGTCTTTGCCCTCGCGGAGCCTATCGCCAAGCTTCTTGGAGTGACGGGCCAGGTCGTCCTCACCCGCCTTCTTGGGGTGGTCCTCGCTGCGCTTGCCGTCCAGTTCGTGATCGACGGCGTGCGCACGGTCATGGGCGGCTGAGCCCGCCGGGCAGGCTAGAGGGTCGCAAGAAGACGGGCCATGAGCTCCCGCCGCGGTGCGATGGAGGACACCAGGCCGTATTCCTCCAGCGTGTGGGCGCCGTCGCCGTCGATCCCGAGCCCGTCGAGGGTCGGCACGCCGAGCGCCGCGGTGAAATTGCCGTCCGACCCGCCGCCGGTCATAGGCGTCTCGGCAAGCGATTGGCCAAGCTCGGCCGCAACCTTCTTCGCGTGCTCGAACAGGCGGGCAACGGCCTCCGTCTTCTCGTAAGGGGGACGGTTCATCCCTCCGGTCACCCGGACACGGACGTCGGGATCATGGGGAGTGAGCCCGAGAATGGCGGCCGCGTAGGCCTCCCCGTCCGCTGCGTTGGTGACCCGCAGATCGACCGAGAAGCGGCAGTGCTGGGGCACCACGTTGGCTGCCGTGCCCCCGCTGATCAGGCCGACCGTCGTGGTCACGCCGCGGAGATAATCGGTCATGTTCTCGATGCGCAGGATCTGGCGGGCCGCCTCACGGATGGCGCTGCGGCCGTCCTGATGGCGGGAGCCCGAATGAGCGGGGCGGCCTTCCACCTCCACCTCGAACCGGCCAACGCCTTTGCGGGCGGTGACCACCTTGCCGCCATCGCGGGCGGGCTCGGTCACGAGCACATAGGCTGCCTTGCGCCCGAGAGCCTCAATGATGGGCCGCGTCATGGGGCTTCCGATCTCCTCATCGGAGGTGAACAGGAAGACCAGGGGACGGCGGGCCTGCCCTTGCCGCGCGACGTCCTTATAGGCTTCGAGCGCCAGGAGGGCGCCGCCCTTCATATCGTAGACACCCGGCCCGTAGAGCCGATCGCCCGCAAGACGCACCGGAAGGTCGCGCTCCACGGTGCCGAGGGGGTGGACGGTGTCGAGATGGGACAGGACGAGCACCGACGGCTCGTCGCGCTCAGGCCCGGCCCGCAGGATGAGGCAATCGCCGAGGCCGCCCTGTCCCGGGATGCGCTCGACCGCAATCGGCGCTTCCCTCGCCTCGGTCGCGACGAGGTCCATCATGCGGTTGACGCCGTCCGGGGCGTGGGTCGGGCTTTCCTGGCGGGCCCAGGCCGAAAGCTTGTCGAGGATGATGTCGTCGGCGGTCATGTCGTCCAGCGCCCTTCGTTGTCGCGGGCCATGTCCGACGTTCCAGAGACGGGGTCAAGCACGCGCCTGCACACGGGCGAGGCGCGCGTAGTGATAAGTGTAGCGTTGGTTGCCGAAGGCGATCTCGCGGCTCTCGACGCCGATGACGTCGACCGCGACGGGCGCCCGGAACGTCGGCCCGCCGCTCACGAAGGTGTGGAACTCGCCATTCTCGCCGCAAGGATCGACCCCGTCCGGCAGGTCGGCGAGGAAGCCTGCGTCATAGGCGCGTCCGCAATAGGCGGGGCCAAGCCAACGGTCGTCGGTGCAGACGACGATCGCCTGAAAGCCGAGCGTCAGGACCTCGTCGGCAAGCTTGCGGCGCTCCTCCTTCCACAGCGGGAGAAGGGGCTGCAGGCCGGCCGCGGCGCAGACCCTCTCTTCCCATTCCCGATGAGGATCAAGATCGATGTCGCCGAAGACGACCGTCTCAACGCCCCTTTCCTTCAGCTCGCCCAGCGCCTTGATGAAAACGCGCTCGTAGTCCGCCCATGTGGCGTTCCGCGCGACGAGATCGAGGCCGAGCGCCGCTGCCTGGGCCTCCATGAGTTCGCGCGGGACGGCATGCGAGCGCGTGCGCTCGCCTGTCTCGTCGAACATGGCGATGAGGACGCGGACGTCGATCCCCGCCTGTCGCGCCCGGTGCAGGGCCAGCGCGCAATCCTTGCCGCCGCTCCAGGAAACGGCGGCGACGTTCATCGTCTGCAAGCTCATGGCTTACCAAAACGGGCGATCCGCCAGGAACGCAAGCGACCGGCGCCCTCGTCCTGAGCGCAGCCCATGAAGAACCCGCGATGCGCCGCAGACGCCGGACCGCCTGATCTGCAGAGCCCTCGAGGACCCGGCTGGGCGGCCCGGGCCTCGTCCCGGGCTTGGACCTGCACCCCTCGCGGGGAGGTTCGTCCTGCCTTCAGAACGGAATGTCGTCGTCGAGGTCGTTGTAGCGACCGGCCCCCGCCGACGTCGGGCGACGCTCCAGCGGCGAGGCACGGCCGAAATCACCGCGACTCACCTGCCCGGGCTCCTCCTCGCCATACTCGGCACCGCCGCCGCGGCTGTCGAGCAAGGTGAGTTCTCCCCTGTAGCGCTGCAGCACCACCTCGGTCGTGTAGCGCTCCTGGCCCGACTGGTCCTGCCATTTGCGGGTCTGGAGCTGGCCCTCGACGTAAACTTTGGACCCCTTCTTCAAATACTGCTCGGCGACCCGAGCCAGGTTCTCGTTGAAGATGACGACGTTATGCCACTCGGTCTTTTCCTTACGCTCCCCTGTCGCCTTGTCCTTCCATGTCTCGGAGGTAGCGATCCGCAGATTGACGACCGGCTCGCCGGAATTCAGCCGGCGCACCTCCGGGTCCTTGCCCAGGTTGCCGACGAGGATGACCTTGTTCACGCTGCCCGCCATGGGAGCTCTCCACAATCTTTCTCCCCGCCGTCTTGGAGCCTGAAGACGCCGCGAGCAAGGCGGGGATTGGCCTATCACACTCCTGTCCCCGCTAAACACGGGGCCATCGCGATTGTTCTACATTTGTTCCTGACGTAACGCAAGCTGCGCCGCCGAGCGATCGTCTCCTTGCCTCCTCACCTTCGCCGTGCCGGCCAGGGACCGATCGGCTCTGGGAGGGCCCGCCGCGGCGGGCCAGGGTGACAGACGCAGGCGACGATTCTCGCCTTCGCGTCGGTCCGGGCGCATTGTCGGCGGGCAGCGTGTTGACTAAGCATGATGCGGATGAGCAGGGGTCCACGCCATCGGGGCTGGTGCAGGCGCGCGGCGCTTGCGGCGGCGCTCGCCTATGTGCTCGCCCTGCAAGGATTCCTGATCGGCCTTGCGGGTGCGCTCCACGCCGGGGCGGGCGCCGCCGAGCATGCCCTCTGCGCTCCTGGCGAAGCGCCTTCGACCTCTCGCGAGGGGCCGGCGAGATCCGCTCAAGACCAGACCTGCTGCCTTCTCAACTGCTTCGCCGGCAGCGAAGCGGCCACGCCGCCTTCCGCCGCGGCCATCCCTGTCGCCTATGGCGCCGTCGAGCCGCGCCTGGCGCCCGGCGCCGAGGGCAGCCATGGTCATGCACGGATCGACGAGCCTCTCGGAGCCCGCGCCCCTCCTGTCGCAGCGTGATCGATCGTTCCCATTCACCCTCTGCGACAGGATTGTCTCCCATGAACCACCATCACTGGAGCGGCGCGCTGGGCGCGGCCGCCCTCTTCGCCTTCGCCGCGACCGGCGCTCTCGCCCATGTCACCTTCGAGGTCCAGGAGGCCGCCGCCGACGCGCCCTACAAGGCGGTGGCGCGGGTCGGCCATGGCTGCGACGGCCAGGCGACCCGCGAGATCCGCATCCGCATTCCGGAGGGCGTCCTGGACGTCCGCCCGATGCCCAAAGCCGGCTGGCAGCTCAAGACGATCGAGGGCGACTACGCCAAGTCCCACATCCTCCACGGCAAACCGGTGAGCCGCGGCGTGCGCGAGGTCGTCTGGACCGGTGGCGAGCTACCCGACCCCTTCTACGACGAGTTCGTCTTCCGCAGCCGCATCTCCGGGGAACTGGCCGGGCAGACGATCTACTTCCCCGTGCTCCAGGAGTGCACGGCCGGTCGCGCCCACTGGGTCGAGATTCCCAGTCCCGGGCAGGATGCCGACCGCCTCACATTCCCGGCCGCCTCCTTGCGCGTCGGAGCCACCAGCGTCACCGGATCGACCACGGTCAGCCGGTCGAAGAAGGCGGGTCCGCTCGTCATCGATCAGCCCTGGTCGCGGGCCACCCCTGGCGGAGCCAAGGTCGCCGGCGGGTATCTGCGCATCACCAACACGGGCGGCGAGCCCGACCGGTTGATCGGCGGCAGCGCGGACTTCGCCGGCCGCGTCGAGGTCCACGAGATGTCGAACGTGGACAACGTCATGCGCATGAAGGCGCTGGATCAAGGTCTCGTCATCGCGCCGGGGCAAACGGTGGAGCTGCGCCCGGGCGGCTTGCACATCATGTTCCTCGACCTCAAGCGGCCGCTGAAGGAGGGCGAGACGGCGAAGGGCGTCCTCGTCTTCGAGAAGGCCGGGCCGATCGAGCTCGAGTTCGTCGTCCGCGCCATGGGGGCGAGAGGCGACGACGGCGCCGCCCACGGTCACAAGCACTGACCGGGGATCGTCGCTCCGGGGCTGGCGCGAGCGCCAACCCCGGATCCGCTTCCAGTCCCGTGGAGGCGGCTAGTGCTTGGAGGTCTTCAGCGCCTTCTGCAGGAGGAGCGCCGCATCCGCGGGAGCGAGCGCCTCGAAGGCCGCGCGCGCTTCGCTCGCCATCGCCGGCGGCAGCTCCCGCCCGGCACGGGCGGCCAACAGCAACTCGAAGACCTCGACCGGGAAGCTGAGCGCCCGCAGCAGGATCAGCAAGGGTTCATGGTCCGGCGCATGATAGCGCGCGCCACCGCCTGCACCGGAATGCGGGCGATATAGGCAAGCCCGGCGATGGCGCGGTCCATGCGGCCGGCGCGCGCCCAGCCGGCGATGTTGCGCTCGTCGAGGCGCTCGCTCTTGCTGAGGCGGCTGACATAAAGCAGCGCGTCGGCGAAATCGTCCGCCGGGGAACCCTGTCCAGCGGATTGGGCGGCCCGGAACGTCGCCGCCTCGACCGCCTCGCCGACATTCTCAGCCGAGCCGAATTCCTGGGCAAGCGCCTGCTCCGCGCGCTGTCGCGCGACTTCCGCGAGCTCTCGCGCCAGCTCCGCCGGGAAACCGGCCCGGGCGACAAGCGCTTCGGCAAGCGCTGAATCGGCAGCGGCGCGCCGGGCGAGCTTGGTGCAGCCGCGCTCCGAGAGCTTGGCGCCGGGATTGGCGGCGAGCGACAACGCCACCTCCCGATCGCCCCGCAGGATCAACACGTCGCTCACGCGCTCATGGACGGAGCTGCGGCGGGAGATGGCGAGCATCTGCGGCGGCCCCTTCGTCGAGGCGATCTGCAGAAGGGCCGCATGGCTGAGGCAGGGCGAATGCTCGAGCACGGGTCCGGAGACCTCGATGCGATCGTCGAAGGCGAGATCCTTCACCACCTGCGGCGGCGCCTTCTCCACGCGCGCCAGCCGCTCGGCGAGTTCGACCCGGGCGCTGAACTCGATGTCCCGCGACAGGCGCAGGATGGCCTCGTCGAACACCGCGATATGCGGCTCGCCAAGGCGCGGCGCCTGTTCGAGGAACAGGGCCGTGAGGCGGGACAGGGTCTGCGCCAGCCTGCCCGGCGGCGCGGATTCGAGAGCGCGGTCGAGTTCGGCGGGCGAGAGCGCGGACAAAGCCATGGCCACGAGCCTGACGCGCCCACCTTAGAATTTCGTAAGCGGCACTTCGCGCTTTGCGTGCATCGGGCACGGCGTCGGCAGGCGCTTGCGCCTCGTACATGATTTGTTCTAGGCACAAAGGCTGGCGAGGCAGGGTGATTCCGCTGCTCCGACCCATTAGATAGGGCGTCTTCCCCGAAGCGCGCCGGGGATCTGGCGCCAACGATCGATGACCGATGGCTGAGCTTGACGATCTCTTCGACCGGGCCGGTCCCGGCGACCACGCCCGTGTCATCGCGATCCGCGGAGCGCGTGAGCACAACCTGAAGAACATCGACCTTGTCATCCCGCGCGACAAGCTCGTCGTCTTCACCGGCCTCTCGGGCTCTGGAAAATCGTCCCTGGCCTTCGACACGATCTATGCGGAAGGGCAGCGGCGCTACGTGGAATCGCTCTCGGCCTACGCCCGCCAATTCCTGGAGATGATGCAGAAGCCGGACGTCGACCAGATCGACGGCCTCTCGCCGGCCATCTCCATCGAGCAGAAGACCACTTCCAAGAACCCTCGTTCGACGGTCGGCACGGTCACCGAGATCTACGACTATATGCGCCTCCTCTGGGCAAGGATCGGCACCCCCTACTCGCCCGCCACGGGGCTGCCGATCGAGAGCCAGACCGTCTCGCAGATGGTCGATCGCGTTCTCGCGCTGCCCGAGAAGACGCGGCTTTACCTCCTTGCTCCCATCGTGCGCGGCCGCAAGGGCGAGTACCGCAAGGAGATCGCCGAACTCCAGAAGAAGGGGTTCCAGCGCCTCAAGATCGACGGCGCGTTCTACGCCATCGACGAGGTCCCCGCCCTCGACAAGAAGATCAAGCACGATATCGACGTGGTGGTGGACCGCATCGTGGTCCGGCCGGATATGGGCGCGCGCCTTGCCGAGTCCTTCGAAACCGCCCTCGCCCTCGCCGATGGGATCGCGGTGGTCGAGTTCGCGGACCCGCCCACCTCCCCCCCGGAGGGGGAGGTCGAGTCGCGAAGCGACCGGGAGGGGGCGCGCGCAGGAGGCACCGCCGGCGTCTCCTCCGGCACGACCCCCACCCCCTCCCCCTCCCCTCAAGGGGGAGGGGCGAAGCCTCGGCGCCTCGTCTTCAGCCAGAAATTCGCCTGCCCCGTTTCGGGCTTCACCATCCCCGAGATCGAGCCGCGGCTGTTCTCCTTCAACAATCCGTTCGGCGCCTGCCCGGCCTGCGGCGGCATCGGCCACGAGATGCGGGTCGATGCCGGGCTCATCGTGCCGGACGAGACTTTGAGCCTCAAGCGCGGCGCCGTCGCGCCCTGGGCGAAATCCTCCTCTCCCTATTACGGCCAGACGCTGGAGGCCATTGCGCGCCACTTCAAGGTCTCGATGACGACCCCATGGGGCGAGCTGCCGGAGAAGGTGCGGCACGTCATCCTTCACGGCTCGGGCGACGAGGTGATCCGCTTCGCCTACAATGACGGCCTTCGTGCATATGAGGTGAAGAAGCCCTTCGAGGGTATCGTTCCCAATCTCGAGCGCCGCTACAAGGAGACGGAGAGCGATTGGGCGCGGGACGAGATCTCCCGCTACATGAGCGAGACGCCCTGCGCCGCCTGCGGCGGCAAGCGCCTCAAGCCCGAGGCGCTGGCGGTCAAGATCGCAGGGTTCGACATCGGCCAGGCGACCGAGCTCTCGGTGCGCGAGGCGCAACGCTGGTTCGGCGAGCTGCCCTCGACACTGACCCCGAAACAGAACGAGATCGCGGCGCGCATCCTGAAGGAGATCCGCGACCGTCTCGCTTTTCTCGTGGATGTCGGGCTCGAATATCTGACGCTCTCCCGCGCCTCCGGCACCCTGTCGGGCGGAGAGAGCCAGCGCATCCGGCTGGCCTCCCAGATCGGCTCGGGTCTCACGGGGGTGCTTTACGTGCTCGACGAGCCCTCGATCGGCCTCCATCAGCGCGACAACGAACGCCTGCTCGTCACCCTCAAGCGCCTGCGCGATCTCGGCAACACGGTGATCGTCGTCGAGCATGACGAGGACGCCGTCCTGCAGGCGGATCATGTGGTGGATGTGGGCCCCGGCGCCGGCATCCACGGCGGTCGTATCGTCGCACAGGGAACGCCCGCAGAGATCATGGCCAGCCCGGACTCGCTCACGGGCAAGTACCTCTCCGGCGAGCTGTCGGTGCCGATCCCGGCGCGGCGCCGCAAGCCGCAGAAGGGGCGCAGCCTCAAGCTCGTGGGCGCCCGCGGCAACAATCTCAAGAACGTGACCGCCGAGATTCCGCTTGGCCTCTTCACCTGCATCACCGGCGTCTCGGGCGGCGGCAAGTCGACCCTTGTCATCGACACGCTCTATAAGGCAGTGGCGCGGCGCCTCAACGGCGCCTTCGAGCAGCCCGCCCCCTTCGACCGGATCGAGGGGCTGGAGCATTTGGACAAGGTCATCGACATCGACCAGTCGCCGATCGGACGCACGCCCCGCTCGAACCCCGCCACCTATATCGGCGCGTTCACGCCGATCCGCGAATGGTTCGCAGGGCTGCCCGAGGCCAAGGCCCGCGGCTACGGGCCGGGGCGCTTTTCGTTCAACGTCAAGGGAGGGCGCTGCGAGGCCTGCCAGGGGGACGGCGTCATCAAGATCGAGATGCACTTCCTTCCCGACGTCTACGTCACCTGCGACGTCTGCAAGGGCAAGCGCTACGACCGCGAGACGTTGGAGGTGAAGTACCGGGAGAAATCCATTGCCGACGTGCTCGATCTGACGGTCGAGGAGGCGAAGGAACTGTTCAAGGCGGTGCCCTCGATCCGTGAGAAGCTCGCAACGCTGGCCCGCGTCGGCCTCGACTACATCCATGTCGGCCAGCAGGCGACGACGCTGTCGGGCGGCGAAGCGCAGCGCGTGAAGCTCGCCAAGGAGCTCTCCAAACGCTCCACCGGCCGCACCCTCTACATCCTCGACGAGCCGACCACGGGCCTGCACTTCCACGACGTGGCGAAGCTCATGGAACTCCTGCACGAGCTTGCGGACGCCGGCAACACGGTGGTGGTGATCGAGCATAACCTCGAGGTCATCAAGACTGCCGACTGGATCATCGATCTGGGTCCGGAAGGCGGCGAGGGCGGCGGCCGCATCGTCGCGCAAGGCACGCCGGAGGACATTGCCCGCTCGGAGGCGAGCCACACGGGGCGGTTCTTAAGGGAGGTGCTCCAGCGGCGGCCCTTGCGGGGGAAGGCGCAGCGGCGGGAAGCGGCAGAGTAACGCCTCAGGCACGGATCACGATTGCATCCTCAGGCCGGGTGCGACGATCACAATGTCGCGCTAGGGAGCGCCAGCGACGTGGCCCTCCATGGCCGATGCAGCACGGTCGGCGGAAGGGAGCCGACAAGGTGGTTCGGGCGGGTCTGATCCGAAACCTGAAAATAATCCTTGACAACTCTTGAACATTGTCCTAGGGTGGGGGTGTCCTGTTCATCCGAGGGGCGCGCTCGCGAGGCGTCGTGACGTGGGACGGGACCGGTGCCGCGCCGGGGCTCACGCAGGCCCCGGTCCGGGCGCTCTTCCGGGGAACACGCCGCGGCGGGCCAGCCGCGCCTTAAGCGCCGGGTCCCTCGCCCGCCGCCGCCGCATCGCCGGCCCCGCTCGAGGAGCGCACAACACCGGCGCGGGGCGCCTCCGGGCTCCCCTTGTCCTTCACCCATCGAGCCCGTGGCGCCCCGCGCTCCCCTCGATCCATCCCTCGGGCCGAAAGGACCGCGAGACCCATGACCCATGCGTCGAACAATCTCGGCTGTTGCCGAGATCGCACCTTGAATGAGCAAGTCGGGAACAGACCCGACTTGCGTCTGGACGCGGGTCACGGCGCGACGACGACGATGGCGGCGCAGGCGGAGCGGCCGTGGCGGAGATAGCTGTGCGGCGCGCCGCTGTCGAAATACATGGCGTCGCCTGGAAAGAGGACCGTTTCCTCGTCGTTCACACGCACCGTCAGCCTGCCGCGCAGAACGTAGATGAGCTCGGCGCCCTCGTGGCGGTGCACTTCCGAGGGCACTCCATCGCGCGGGAACTCGGCATAGAAAGCCTCGATCTTGCGCCCGGTGATCGGGAAGTCGAGGCTCTCGAACAGATAAGCGGGCGGATCGGCGCCGGGCCGGTCCGGCATCTTGAGCCTGTCGCGCTTGCGGATCACCGCCACGCGCGGGCCGGCCTCCTTGCTGAAGAAATGATCGAGGCCCACCCCGAACACCAGGGCGATGCGGAGGAGGGTCGGCAGCGTCGGGAAAAGCAAGCCACGCTCGATCTTCGACAGCATCGCCGGCGACAGGCCGGTGTGGCGCCCAAGCTCCGTGAGCCCAAGCTTCTTGCGGAGCCGAAGAGCCCGCAGCTTCGGCCCGATCCGGTACTGCTGCAGCCCTGCTGAGAGCGTGTCCGAGACCATCGTCCTCCTCGGATTTTCGTGTGGGGAAAAACCCAACGGCGATCGTTTCATGCCATGAAAACAACTTTGAACAGAGTGCAAATCGACTCTTGCCAGTCAAACCGGGCGCCTCCAGATGCAAAGTGGCTGAAGCGCCACGGCAACGGCATCACCCATCGAGGAGGCACCTTATGAAGGCCGTCAATCTCGTGACCCTACTTCTCGTCATTGTCGGTGGACTGAACTGGGGGTTGGTCGGGCTGTTCAGCTTCGACCTCGTCGCCGCGATCTTCGGCAGCGGCTCGCTCCTGGCGCGGCTGGTCTACATCCTGGTCGGGATCTCGGCCGCGTGGCAGATCGTGCCGCTCGCGAAAGCGATGAGCGCCGACGAGCCCGGAGCGTTGCGCGGGTCGTCCGTCCGCTGAGGTCCGCCACGGACGGACGCACGGGGGGCCGGGTGCGCGCTGCGCCCCGGTACCCTCCTAGCCATCATACAGGCGGCGCATGGGCTCGGTTTCCGCCAAGCCGACGCACCGGGATATGATCGCAGGCCCGGTTCGAGGATCCCACGCCCATGAACACGCTTCCTGCCGCCGCGATCGCCTACCAACCCGTCGACGTGCTCAAGCCCGTCGCCGAGAATGTGTGGATTGTCGACAGCGGTCCCCTGTCTTTCGGGCCGTTCCTCCTGCCGGTGCGGATGACGGCCATCCGCCTCGCCTCCGGTGAGATGTGGCTCCACTCGCCCACCCGGTTCGATGAAGCCCTCAAGCGCTCGGTCGAGGCGATCGGGCCCGTCCGCCACCTGGTGGCGCCCAACATCGCTCACTGGAGCTATCTCAAGGACTGGCAGGAGCGCTGCCCGCAGGCCACGACCTGGGCCGCGCCGAAGCTCCGCGAGCGGGCGAAGGACGTCCGGCTCGATCGTGACCTCGCCGATGCGCCGCCAGAGCCTTGGGCCGGCGAGATCGAGCAGGTGGTCGTGCCAGGAGCTTTCGGTTTCCGGGAGGTCGCTTTCTTTCACAAGGCCACCCGCACCCTCCTCCTCACGGACCTGATCGTGAATCTGGAGGCCGACAAGACGCCGCCGCTCACCCGCGCCTTCGCCCAGCTCACCGGCACGCTCAGCCCCAACGGCCGGGCGCCCGCCTATCTTCGTCTTCTCCTGCGCATGGCAGGCGAGCCGGCGAAGGCCGCCGCCCGGCGCCTCCTCGCCTGCGCGCCGGAACGCGTCATCTTCGCCCACGGGCGCTGGTTCGAGCGCGACGGCACCCGTGAGTTGCGCCGAGCGCTGTCGTGGCTCGTGGCGTGAGGCTTATTCGTCGTCCCCGCAGGGCCAGGATTTCGGTCGAGCAAGGCCGGGAGGCAGGCGCGTTTCCGGCGATCCGCAGGCTTGGTCGAGCTGCGCTTGCGTCAGCCCGACGGCCCGGGCGAGGTCCACGCCGGCGACATCCGCGAGGTAGAGATAGGCGGCCGTGAAATCAGCCTCGTCGAGCGCAGTGCCGGTCAGCCGCGCCCGGGCGAGGTTGGCGTTCGTGAACTTGGCCCCGGCAAGCCTCGCTCCTGCAAAGATCGTGCGCGCGAGCTCAGCCTTGGAGAGATCGGCGCCGGTCAGATCCGCGCCGCTGAGATCCGAACGGTTGAGCTCCGCCTTCGAGAGGTCGGCGCCCGCCAGCTTTGCTTGCGCAAAGCTCGCCCGGCTGAACTGGGCCATGTGCAGGTTGGCGCGCGAGAGGTCGGCCGCTCGCAGGTTGGTCCGCCATCCCACGGCCTTGACGAGCTGCGCACCGGAGAGGTTGGCCCGCTCGAGCTTGGCGAAGGTCAGCTCCGTCTCGGTCAGGTTCGCGCCGGAGAGGATGGAGCGGGAGAGGTCCGTCGCGATCAGCGTGGCGCGCATGAGGTTCGCCTGGGCAAGATCGCTCTCGCCCAGCATGAGGTTGCCCTTGTGGCACCGCGACCAGTCGACCCGGGGTCGGGCGGAATCCGAGCAGCCGGCGAGCGCCGGCTCGGCCGCAAGGCTCACGGCCGCGAAGCCAATGGCCACCCGCACACAGAGGAGGATAGGATGACGTCGCGCGCCCATTTGCGCCATCCTAGCGCGGACGGCGCCGGCGCCAAAGACGCCTTTGCTCCGTCACCGGAAGGCGGCCGCATAGCGCGTCATGGTCGGCTCGTCGGTCATGTTGAGCTGGAGCGGCGTCACGGAGATGCGCCGATCGGCAATGGCCCAGAGATCCGTCCCATTGGCGGGCACGTACTTCGCCCGCGCGAAAGCGACCCAGTAATAGGGGTTGCCGCGCCCATCCACCCGCTCTTCGATGCGCAACAGCTCCTGCGAGCGCTGGCCCTGCGCCGTGACGGCGACGCCTTTCACTTCGTCGGGCTCGCAATCGGGGAAATTGATGTTGACGAGACTCCCCTCGGGGATGCCGAGTTCGAGGATCTGCCGGATCACTTTCGGCGCATGGACTTCGGCACAGTGCCAACGGATGGCGTTGCGGCCGCCCGGCCCATAGGCCTGCGACAGGGCAATGGAGGGCACTCCGAGCAGGGTGCCCTCGATGGCGCCCGCGACCGTGCCGGAATAGGTGACGTCCTCGGCAACGTTCTGGCCCCGATTGACCCCGGAGAGCACGAGGTTCGGGCGCGCCTCGCGCACCACATGGCGGATGCCCATGATCACACAGTCGGTCGGCGTGCCCTTCACGGCAAAGTGGCGGGGCGAGATCTCGCGCAGGCGCAAGGGGTCGTTGAGGGAAAGCGAATGGGAGACGCCGCTCTGGTCAGTCTCCGGCGCCACGACCCAGACATCGTCCGACAGGCCTTGCGCGATCCGCTCGAGAACCTTGAGCCCCGGCGCGTGGATGCCGTCGTCGTTGGTGACCAGGATGCGCATCGATCAGCCTCGTTTCCCGTCATCCCCGGCCGGATCCGATCCTGCGGCTCGTCGGGGGATGACACACCCGCCTCAACGGCCTGCACCGCCGATCCGCTTCGCTCCGCCCATGTACGGCACGAGCGCCGACGGGACCGTGACGCTGCCGTCCTCGTTCTGGTAGTTCTCGAGGATTGCGATGAGCGCCCTCCCAATGGCGACGCCGGAGCCGTTGAGGGTGTGCACGAAGCGCAGGCCCTTGCCGTCCTTCAGCCGGTAGCGGGCGTTCATGCGCCTCGCCTGGAAGTCGGTGCAGACAGAGCAGCTCGAGATTTCCCGATAGGCGCCCTGCCCCGGCAACCAGACCTCGATATCGTAGGTCTTGGCCGACGCAAAGCCCATGTCGCCGGTGCAGAGCGTCACCACACGATAGGGAAGATCAAGGCGCCGCAGCACCGCCTCGGCGCAAGCCAGCATGCGCTCATGCTCCTCCGCCGATTGCTCGGGCGTGGTGATCGAGACGAGCTCGCATTTCATGAACTGGTGCTGGCGGAGCATGCCGCGCGTGTCCTTCCCCGCCGCGCCCGCCTCGGCTCGAAAGCAAGGGGTGAGCGCCGTGAAGCGCAGGGGCAGCTCGTCCTCGGAAAGGATCGCCTCGCGGACGAGATTCGTCAGAGGAACCTCGGCCGTTGGAATGAGCCAGTGCTCGCTTCCCGCGCGAAACTGGTCCTCCGCGAACTTCGGCAACTGCGCGGTCCCGAACATAACCTCGTCGCGCACAAGCAGAGGCGGCGCGACCTCCGTATAGCCGTGCTCGGCGGTGTGGAGGTCGAGCATGAACTGGCCGAGCGCCCGTTCAAGGCGCGCGAGCTCGCCGCGCAAGACGACGAAGCGCGAGCCGGAGAGCTTCGCCGCCGCTTCGAAATCCATGAGCCCCCAGGCCTCGCCGAGCTCGAAATGCTGCTTGGCGGCAGGGAGATGGCGCGGCTCGCCGTACCGGCTCCTCTCCACGTTGTCGCGCTCATCCCTGCCGACGGGCACGTCCGGGTTCGGCGTGTTGGGCAGGCCGGCGAGCTCCTTCTCCAGCGCTTCGTTTGCCTCGCGCTCGGCCTTCTCGAGGTCCGGCATGCTGTCCTTCAGGCGCGCCACCTCGGCCATGAGCTCCTGCGCTCGGGCCTCGTCCTTTCGCGCCTTGGCCTGCCCGATCTCTTTGGAGAGAGCGTTGCGCCGCTCCAAAGCCGCCTGCAGGGCGGAAACCGCCTCTTTCCGCCGGTCGTCGAGCGCCATCAGCCTCTCGGCCAAGGGTTCGAGCCCACGGTTGCGCAAGCCCTGATCAAAGGCGGCCGGATTCTCGCGGATGAGGCGGATGTCGTGCATGAGTGGTGCTCAGCGGTCCTTCATGTCATGCCCGGCCTTGTGCCGGCCACCCGGTCGGAATGGTGAAGGCGCTTTTCCATATCGGGATCACCGGGACAAGCCCGATGGTGGAGGCGAAGGAAGGATCACGCCGCAGCGCGCGCCGCCTCCGCCTCGGCGCGCTTCTTCTCCACCGCCCGCACGGCGAGGATGGAGGCCTCATAAAGCAGGAGCGTCGGCACGGCGAGGGCGAGCTGGCTGATCACGTCGGGCGGCGTCAGCACGGCGGCGACCACGAACACGAAGACAATGGCATAGCGCCGCTTCTCTTTGAGGAACTCGGAATCAATGATCCCCGCCCGCGCCAGGAGCGTGAGGATCACCGGCAGTTGGAAGCAGATGCCGAAGGCGAAGATCAGGGTCATGATGAGCGAGAGATACTCGTTGACCTTCGGCAGGAACTGGATGGTCGGCCCGTCCGCTGTCGCAAGCTGCTGCATCGACACGGAGAACCGCATCAGGAGCGGCATGGCGATGAAATAGACGACGAGCGCGCCAAGCAGAAACAGTAGTGGCGTGGCAATGAGGAAAGGCAGGAAGGCTTGGCGCTCGTTGCGGTACAGGCCGGGCGCCACGAATTTGTAGATCTCGTTCGCAATCACCGGGAAAGCCAGGAAGCCGGCCCCGAACATCGCCACCTGAAGCTGGGTGAAAAAGAACTCGAGCGCATGGGTATAGACCATCTGCGCCTTTTCCGGGCTGCCGACGGCCCACACGTAAGGCTCGACCAGGATGTTGTAGATATATTTCGCCCCGGCGAAGCACAGGATGAACATCGCCACGAAGGCGATGAGCGCGCGAATGAGGCGCTGGCGCAGCTCGATCAGGTGATCGATCAGCGGCGCCCGCGACGCCTCGATCTCGGCTTCCTCTTCAGGCGATCGGCTCATCCCTTGGCGCCTTGGACGGATGGATCGTCAGCCCTGGGGGCCGCGACCGTCGGCTCGCTTGCGGCGTCAAACGCGGGTGGGGCGGGCAGGCTCGCCGCCCCGTCCTGCGTGGCCGCTGCATCCGCGGGCGATAGGGTCGGCGGTGCCTCGATAGCGCCCTTGATCTCGGCTCGGGCCGTCTCAAGCGGATTGAAGCTCGTGTTGAGCGAACTGACCGAGTCGTTGATGCTGCTGACCTGCTTCTTGATGTCGTCGAGCTCAGCCTCGCGCATCGCCTCGTTGAACTGCGATTGGAACTCGGAGGCCATGCGGCGGACCTTGGCCGTCATGTTGCCGAGCGTGCGCAGGGCTTTGGGAAGATCTTTCGGGCCGATGACGATGAGCGCGACGGCGCCGATGATCAGCACCTCACCCCAGCTCATGTCGAACATGGCCTGTCCTCAAGCCCAAACGCGTTCGCGCCGCCAGGCCCGCTGCCGGGCGGCCGGCACTGTGCCCGGTGTCAGCCGACCTTGCGGTCGGCGATGGGGGTTGCAGCCGTGGTGGACGACGCCGACGGGCTCGCTGCGCCCGGCTGGTGCTCAATCGTCTTGACGGGCTCGCCGGTCGCCGGCGCCTGGCTAGGCGCCGCAGCCGTATCGTCCTCTGCCATGCCCTTCTTGAACGCTTTGATGCCCTTGGCGACGTCGCCCATCATTTCCGAGATCTTGCCGCGCCCGAAGAGCAGCATCACCACGATGCCGACCACGAGCCAGTGCCACAAACTCATGCCACCCATGGAATCCTCCTGCGCGGGCGTGGCCCGGCGCGGTCACATCTTGTCTCGCGGCCAAACTAGGGGGGGCGGGCGTCGAAAACAAGAACCTCGGGCAAGGCGCCGCGGTCGCAATCGCCGGAGTGTGTGCAGGTCTCCGGCCTTCATCGGCAGCGGATCCTCAAACGGGAAACACCAGCACCTCGTCGCGTTCGATATCCACCCCAACCTCCTCGCCGAGCCTGGCGGGAAGCGCGCCTCGGACGCGCGCCTGCAGAGGCCGGTCGAGCCCCTGCACCGCGACACTGACGAGATCGACCTCACCGAGGAAACGCCGCGAAAGCAGCCGGCCTGGAAGACACATGCCAGGCGGGCGCAGGCGGACCCCCTGAGGCCTTACGCAGACCACCGCCGCACCACCCTCCGGAAGGGCCCCGGCCGGGAAATGCCCAATCGGCGTCTCGATGCGCCCTCCCCGGCGCACCCCTTCTATTTCGTTGAAATCGCAGAAGAAGCGGGCTGTGAAGAGATCTGCTGGGCGCCGATAGATCTCTTCCGCCGAGCCTGCTTGCACCACCCTCCCCTCGCGCATGAGCACGACGCGGTCGGCCGTGCGCATCGCCTCCTCCGGATCGTGGGTGACGATGACGGTGGTGGCGCCGGTTTCGCGCAGGATCGCCACGGTCTCCTCCCGGATGGCGTCCCGCATCCGGCGGTCGAGATTGGAGAAGGGCTCGTCCATGAGGAGCACGCCCGGGCGCGGAGCGATGGAGCGGGCGAGCGCAACCCGCTGCTGCTCGCCTCCGGAAAGCATGTGCGGATAGTCCGCCGCGTATTTCTCCAGTCCCACCCGCGCCAGCGCCCGCATGGCGATTGCCGTCGCGTCTCGCGCGGGCAAATCCCGGAGCCCGAAGGTGACGTTTTCCAGGATCGAAAGATGTGGAAAGAGGGCGTAGTCCTGGAACATCAGGCCGATGCCCCGTCGCTCGGGCGGCAGGAACAGCGTCCGGCCAGAGACCTCGCGCCCGTCGAGGAGCACGCGGCCCGCAGTCGGCACCTCGATCCCAGCCGCGATCCGCAGCAGCGTCGTCTTGCCGCAGCCGGAGGGCCCGAGCAGACACACGAGCTCGCCCGGATTCACCGTGAGGTCGACGCCGTCCAGCGCCTGGACCGCACCATAACGTTGACTCACACCCTCAAAGCCGAGGGCGGCCGGGATCGACGCGCCCGTCGTGCCGCGCTGGCCCCAATGCAACCCTCGCAGCCTGTCCCGGGTCGGCGCGGGCTCGCTCATTCGCCTCCGTCTTGCTCTTGGGCGTAATCGACGGGCGCACCGGCCCTGTCTGCCTCGCCGATGAGCGGTTCGAACAGGTCCTCTTCGAGCGGATCCTCGTCCTCGCGCAAGGTCGCCTCATCGGAAGGCGTCGGCACCGACAGGCCGGGCGGTATCCGCCCTTCCAGGAACCCCGCCCCTTTCAATTCCTCCAGCCCCGGGAGGGCATCGATCGTCTCGAGGCCGAAATGCTCGAGGAACAGGGGGGTCGTTCCGTATGTGACGGGACGCCCCGGAACGCGCCGACGCCCGCGCAGGCGCACCCAGCCTGTCTCGAGAAGCGTGTCGAGCGTGCCCTTCGAGGTCGCTACGCCGCGGATTTCCTCGATTTCAGCTCGGGTCACGGGCTGATGATACGCGATGATGGCGAGCGTCTCCATGGCGGCGCGGGAGAGCTTGCGCGGCTCGACGACATCGCGCGCGAGGAGGTAGGCAAGGTCTTCGGCTGTGCGGAACGTCCACTTGCCCCCGACCTGCACCAGGTTGACGCCCCGTGATGCGTATTGCTCGCCGAGTTCCGCCAGGACCGTTTCGACCGCGATGCCCTCCGGCATCCGGCTGCGAAGCTCCTCGACGCTCAAGGGTTCGCGGGCGGCAAACAGCAACGCCTCGGCGATACGCAAGGCCTCGGCGCGGTCCGGCGCCTCCGCCACGTCCATCGAAATCGCCTGTACGGCCGCCGCCATGCGCTTTTCCATCTCAGGCCTCGGCCATGTCGCTTGTCCGCGAGATTTCGCTCTTCACCCAGATCGGCGCGAAAGCGCGTTCCTGCCGGACGGCGAGCTTGCCTTCCTTCACGAGCTCCAGCGTTGCCGAGAGCGCCGAGGCGAGCACCGTCGGCCGCTGCTCGGGCTCGGCCATGTAGCGGGTGAGGTAGGAATCGAGAACGGTCCAGTCCTGAGCGAGGCCGACGAGCCGCTCCAAGGCCTCCCGCGCCTCGACCAGCGACCAGACATGCCTCTTGGGCATGACGATACGGGTGTTGAGCTGCTTCTGCCGCTGGCGGGCATAGGCCGACAGGAGGTCGTAGAGCGTGGCCTCCCACCGCAGCTGCTTGCGGATCTCGACCGGCTCCGGCGCGCCGCGTGCAAACACGTCACGGCCGAGCTGGGGCCGCTCTGCCAGCCGTTTCGCCGCCTCCCGGATCGCCTCGAGGCGCCGCAGGCGGAAGGCAAGAGCGGTGGCGAGGTCCGCGGCGCTCGGCTGATCGCCCTTCGGAGGGTCGGGCAAGAGGAGGCGCGACTTCAGATAGGCGAGCCAAGCGGCCATGACGAGATAGTCGGCCGCGAGTTCCAGCCGCAGGCGCCGGGCCTCCTCGATGAAGGCGAGGTATTGTTCGGCAAGAGCGAGGATCGAGATGCGGTGAAGATCGACCTTCTGACGACGGGCGAGCTCCAGGAGAAGATCAAGCGGGCCTTCGAATCCGTCCACATCCACATGCAGGGTCGGATCGCCTTCGGCCCGCTCGGCAAGCGCGACGTCTTCAAAAGGTAGCTGCGCGGCCATCGGATGATTCGTCCTGGGACGAGCTTTGGTCCTCTCAGGCCACCATCGCAAGCGCGGCCGCGAAGCGGGCGCGGGCGTCCACAACATTCAGGGGTTCGGGGTCATGCCGGAGGCGCGCAAGCGCCGCCTCGGCCCGCCGCTTTGCTTCGCCTTCCAGCGGCGGGGCGGCTTCCGCCACCGCTCCCATCTCGTCGAGGCGACCGTTGCAATGAAGAGCCACGTCGCAGCCGGCCGCGAAGGCGGCCTCGGCGCGCTGGCGGAGCGAGCCCGACAAAGCGTTCATGGACAGATCGTCGGTCATGACGAGCCCATCGAAACCGATCCGGCCGCGGATCACCTCACCCAAGACGACCCGCGACGTCGTGGCCGGCTGGTCCGGATCGAGGGCCGTGTAGACCACGTGCGCCGTCATGGCGAGCGGCATATCCGCCAAATGCCGGAACGGCCGGAAGTCCCAGGTCTCGAGCTCTTCCAACCGCGCCTCCACGACGGGCAGGGCGTGGTGGCTGTCCACGCCTGCCCGGCCGTGTCCAGGCATGTGCTTGATCACGGGCAGGACCCCGCCCGCGATCAGACCCTCGGCGGCCGCACGGCCGAGCACCGCCACCGTGTCCGGATCCCGGCCATAGGCCCGGTCGCCGATGACCTCGTGAGCGCCGGGGCTTGGGATATCGAGGACGGGGAGGCAGTCGACATTGATGCCCACCTCCCGCAGATCCGCTGCGATCAGGCGCGCACCGAGGCGGACCATCTCGCGCTGGCCAAGGCAGCCGCCCGGGAGCCGGCCGAAAGCTTGTCCGGCGGGATAGGCCGGCCAGTGCGGCGGGCCCATCCGCTGGACGCGTCCCCCTTCCTGGTCGATCAGGATCGGCACATCCTCCCGACCGACCGTCTCCCGCAATGCAGAGGTCAGCGCCTTCACCTGCTCAGGGGTGTCGATGTTGCGCCGAAAGAGGATGAACCCCCAAGGCTGTGCGTCGCGGCAGAATGCAGCCTCGTCCGGCGTGAGGTGAGGACCTGAGCATCCGACGATGAAGGCGCGTGTGGTCATCGCGCGCGCTTACGATCCCGCTCGATAAGGGTCAATGCCGAGAGGAGCGGGAGCCCGCGCTCAGTTCCTGGCGACGAAGCACTCACCGCCTGCCGTTTTCAGCCGCGAGCACAAGGAATTGGCGTCGTCGCGCGACAGCGGCCCGACGCGCACCCGGTAGACCGTCTTGCCGTTGACCTCAGCCGAGCGGACGAGAGCGTTCTGGCCGGCGAGCTCGCTGGCGAAACGGCGTTGAAGCGCCTGGAAGCGCGACCGGGCCTCCTGCTCCGAGCCCGCTGTCGCCACTTGGACGACAAATCCGGCGGCGCTCGTTTCGACCGGATCGGACGCCGGGGGCTGCGCCGCGACCGCGGCGGTGCGAGCCGGCTTGGCGGCGGCACCGCCATTGGGTGAAATCTGCAACGGAGCGCTGTCGCGTGAGGGCGTTGTCGCTGCAGCCGTGCCGCCCGGCGCAGGCGCGCTCGGCGGCTGCGCGTCGGTCCGCCGCTGAGGAAGGGCGGGAGCGGCAGCGGGCGTGCTGGCCAGAGCCGGTGCAGCACCGTTGCTATTCGGCCGCACCTGGGGCGCCGACGTGGCAGGTGGAGCCGCAGACGTCTGGCTCGGCTCGATGATGGTGCCGTCCGGCCGCACCGAAACCGTGCGCACTCGCCGCGGTTCTCCAAGGCCCGGGATCGGGCTCGTGACCGGCGCCGACGGGGTCAGGGCAGGTGCGTTGCTCCTGGCGCCGGCGCCTGCGACCTGCCTGATGTCGCTCGGCTGCTCCTCGCGGTTGACAACACGCGTCGTCGCATCCTGGCGCTCGCGCTCGTAGACCTGCGCGTTCTGATTGGGGATGCTTACCCCGCCCGGGTTCTCCGGCTTCACTTTGAGCGGATCGCGGTCCGCCGCGATCACCGGGGGCTCGCCCGTCGCCACGGCTCCCCCTCCGCCGCGCAGCGTCAGTGCCGCGGCGACCGCCATCACGGCCGAGCCGAGAACCGCACCGACGGCTATCAGGCCCTTGCGCGAGCGGCGGCGTTGAAGCGGGTGGAGATCCTCGACGCCCGACGGATAGAGATCGTCCTCCTCGACGGGGCCGTAAGCACCGCCGCGGTTCGGAGGCGCCGGCGGGGCATCGGCGGCCAGCCCCCCTTGGTTCGGCGCAGCGTGCGGGCGTGCCGCCCCTGCCCGCCCCGGATCGTTCAGGAGAGTGCGAAAGGGATCGTCCTGGCCCACGATGCGGGCGAGTTCCGCCAATGGATCGGCCTTCGAGGGGGGCGCCTGCAGCTGCGCCTGGTTGAGCTGGCGCTCGATTTCGTCGAGATCGAGGGCGAGACGCGGTTTCGGCTGGGCCATGGGACACTCGGGCCTTGAGGTTAGGCGGCCCGGCGGTCCGAGAGCGACAGCGGCCCGCAAGCGAGAGCGCTGATGCGAGCCTATCGCATCTCGTCGGGCGCCGTGACGCCGAGGATGCCAAGGCCCGACGCCAGGACGCTGCGAACCGCGTACACCAGGGCGAGCCTTGCCTCTGTGGACTGTTGATCGGCTTGATTAACAAACCGTAATTGCGGCAAGTCTTTGCCCTTATTCCACAAGCTATGGAAGGCGCTTGCAAGCTCAAAAAGGTGGAACGCGATGCGGTGAGGCTCATGGGCGTCGGCGGCGCCATCGAGAACCCGCGGATATTGCGCCAACAGGCGCAACAGATCCCGCTCGCCAGGATCCTGCAGGACCGAGAGATCCGCCTCGGCAAGCCGCGCTGGACCAAAATCGCGACCTGGAAACGCCTCCCTGGCCTGGCGGAAAACAGACGCGCAGCGCGCATGGGCGTACTGCACGTAGAACACCGGATTGTCCTTGGACTGCTCCACCACCTTCTCGAGATCGAAATCGAGCTGGGCGTCGTTCTTGCGGAACAGGAGCATGAAACGAACGGCGTCGGAGCCCACCTCCTCGACCACCTCGCGCAGCGTCACGAAGTCCCCGGCCCTCTTTGACATTTTGACCGGCTCGCCGCCGCGTAGCAGCCTGACGAGCTGGCAGAGCTTGATGTCAAGCTCGCCCTTGCCGTCGGTCACTGCCGCGACTGCCGCCTTCATGCGCTTCACGTAGCCGCCATGATCGGCGCCCCACACGTCGATCATCGTGCGGAAGCCGCGCTCGAACTTCGAGCGGTGATAGGCGATGTCGGCGGCGAAGTAGGTGTAGGATCCGTCGGACTTGAGCAGCGGCCGGTCCACATCGTCCCCGAAGGCCGTGGCGCGGAATAGCGTCTGCTCCCGATCCTCCCAGTCCTCGACCGGCTGGCCCTTGGGTGGCGGGAGGCGCCCTTCATAGATGAGCCCGCGGGCCCGAAGGTCGTCGATGGTTGCGCGGATGTGGTCGACTCCGCCTTGAGAAAGGGACCGCTCTGAGAAGAACAGGTCGTGGCGGATGTTGAGCGTCGCCAAGTCGTCGCGGATCATGGCCATCATGGCGTCGATGGCTGCGGTCCGGACGGTCGGCAGCCACACCTCTTCCGGCACATCGAGGAGGGCCCTACCAAACCGTTCAGCTAACGCCTGCCCTACGGGCTTGAGATAGTCGCCCGGGTACAACCCTTCCGGGATCGTGCCGATGTCGTGCCCGAGCGCCTCGCGGTAACGGAGAAAGGCGGAGCGGCCGAGGATGTCGACCTGCGCCCCCGCATCGTTGATGTAGTACTCGCGGGTCACCGAATAGCCGACGAACGCGAGCAGATTGGCGAGCGCGTCGCCGAACACCGCCCCGCGTCCATGCCCGACATGGAGCGGTCCGGTCGGATTGGCGGAAACATACTCGACATTGATCGGCGCTGCGTCCTGCTTCAGCCCGCGCCCGAAATCAGGCCCGGCGGCGATGATCGCCCGCAGAACGTCCTGGAACACCCCTGGCGCGAGCGTGAGGTTGATGAAGCCGGGCCCAGCCACCTCGGCCTTTGCCACTCGAGGGTCACGCTTCAGCTCGGCGGCGATCGCCTCCGCCAACGCGCGGGGATTGGCCTTGGCCGGCTTTGCCAGCACCATGGCGGCGTTGGTGGCGAGATCGCCGTGGGTAGGATCGCGGGGCGGCTCCACTGCGGCCCGGCTGACGTCAAGCTCGGCCGGAAGCGCGCCGCTCGCCACGAGGCTTGCGAGCGCGTCCGCCACACGCTGTTCGAACAGCGCAAAAATGTTCATCTGGGATGGTCTCAGGTGGGCTTCAGGTGCCTTTGAGCGGCAGGGCGCGCCTATCGCAACTGTGGAGTGGCGTCAAACAGGCGCCGATGCTCCTGCAGGGCGTAGCGGTCCGTCATGCCGGCGATGTAGTCGGCGACCCGGCGCGCCAAGCGGCCCTCCTCCGCCCCTTGGAGCCCGCTACGCCACTCCTCGGGCATCGCCTCGGGCTCAGCAGTGAACCGAGCGAAGAGGTCGCGCACGATGCGATCGGCTTGGGTGCGAACGGCCATGACCCGGGGATGGCGGTACATGCGTTCGAACAGGAAGGCCTTGATGGCCTGATCCGCAGCAGTCAGCTCGTCGGGAAAGGCCACCACCGGTGCGTCCGCCATGCGGATGTCGTCCACGCTCTGGGGCGCGAGCGCCGCCAGCCGGCGCTCGCTCTCCGTGATGGCGCCTTCGACGAAGCGGGTGATGACGCGGCGGGTCAGCTCGTGGATGCGCCGGGCCGGCTCCAGCCGAGGATACAAGGCATCGACCTCGTCGAGCTGCTCGGCGAGGAGTTCGATCTCCCTCAGATCCTCGATGGCAAAGAGGCCGGCTCGCAGCCCGTCGTCGAGATCATGAGCATTGTAGGCGATGTCGTCGGCCAGCGCCGCCGCCTGAGCTTCGGCGGAGGCATAGCTCGACAAGCGAAGGTCGAAGGAGTTGTTGTATTCCAGGATCGCCAAGGGCACGCCCCGCGCCGCGTAGCGCGCCGTCGGCAGGCCGCCAGGCTGCAGGAGCGGCCCGTTGTGCTTCACCAAACCCTCCAGGGTCTCCCAGGTGAGGTTCAGGCCGTCGAACGCGGCGTAGCGTCGCTCGAGCCGTGTCACGATCCGGAGCGTTTGGGCATTGTGGTCGAAGCCGCCGAAGGGAGCCAAACAGGCATCGAGCGCATCCTCGCCGGTATGCCCGAAGGGCGTATGGCCAAGATCGTGGGACAGCGCCAGCGCCTCCGCCAGGTCTTCGTCGAGCCCGAGCGAGCGGGCCAGGGCGCGGGCGATCTGGCTCACTTCGATCGAGTGCGTCAGGCGCGTCCGGTAGTGGTCGCCCTCATGGAAGACGAAGACCTGGGTCTTGAACTTGAGGCGCCGGAAGGCGGTCGAATGGATGATGCGATCGCGGTCGCGCTGGAACTCGCTGCGGCTGGGAGAGGGCACTTCTGCAAATCGGCGACCTCGACCATGCGCGGGATCGCTGGCATAGGGGGCCCGCCACCTTTCGCCAAACGGACGCACCGCTCGCCCCTCCTGTTGCAGCAGGAATGGTCGGCACTTACCTTTGTGCCGTAGGTTCTGACAAGACGGTATCGCGGATGACCGACATCGTGCTCACCGAGCGAGCCGCCCGGCGCATCAAGGAGATCATGGCTGGCGAGCCGGAGGGCTCGGCGCTGAGGATCAGCGTGGAAGGGGGCGGCTGCTCAGGATTCCAATACGCCTTCGAGATCGACCGGACCCGCCAGGACGACGATCTGGTGGTGGAGCGGGACGGAGCAAGGGTGCTGGTCGACCCGGTCTCGGTCCAGTATATGAGTGGATCGACCATCGATTTCGTGGACGACCTCATCGGACAATCCTTCAAAGTCCAAAATCCGCAAGCCACGATGTCGTGCGGCTGCGGGACGTCTTTCTCGATCTGATCCGAAGGCAAACGCCGGGGCCTAGGACCGAGCGAACCGCGAGGCGTGCGCTCGGGCCGTCGCCCGCGTATGATCGCCCCGTCATCAGGAGATTATCGATGTTGGGGGCAGATCCGCGGCGCGCCCGTTTGCGCATCGTCACGGCAGTTTCAGCCGCTTTGATCCTCATGGGCGGGGTCGCAGGGCCGCTTGGCTGGCCGATCGGGGGAGCCTTGGCCCAAACCGCGGAGGGCGGCGGCATTGCGACCCTCGAGGGGGTGACCTTCGACCTCGGCTTCGCCAAGTACCGTGTACCGAGGCTCGAGCTCACAGGAGCTAGCCTCAACAGGGACGAGTTGCTCAAGATCTTCGACGCCAGCGAGGGCGGCCCGCTGGCGCCGCGCCTCAAGCGCCTGTCGGCGAAGCGCTTGGCCGCACCCGAAGTCGTGGTCGAGCAGCAGATTGGCGCCGAGCGGCAGGTGACCCGGTACCGTGACGTTGAGCTCCGCGACGTGGTCGAGGGCCGCGTTTCATCGATGACAGCGGCCGGCGCCACAATTGAGATCACGTCCCCCAAGGGCGGCAGCGTATCAGGCATGGTTGGCCGGTTGGCTATCTCCGGCTTGGATATGGCCGAGGCCGCCCGGATCTATGAGGAGCGGGCCTCCGCGATTGGCGAGCTGAAGACGATCTACAGCGCCTTCAGCCTCGATGGGCTTTACCTGCGCAGCAGCGAGGGAGCCGAAATCCGCATCCAACGGATCGCGGGCCAGGACTTTCTCGCCCGGCCGACGAAGGGGTCCTGGGCTGAGATCATCAAGACGCTGGGTGCCGTCGAGGTCGACAATGCGTCTCCGAGCGACCGGGCGAGCGTCGTCGCAGCGCTCGCCGAACTTATGGACTCCTTCTCCGTCGGCCTCACCGAGGTGGTCGGTGTGGAGATCCGCGACCCCAAGGACAAGAACCAGGCCACCATCCGCATCGCGCGTATGGCCTATGCGGGCGAGAGCGCCGGCCGGCCGGCCGACGCCCGCATGGAAGGTGTTGAGGTTCTGGCCAAGAACGGTTCCGCCCGAATTGGGTCCATTGTTTTCACCGGCTTCTCGTTCAGGTCGACCATCGGAGGGCTGAGGGAGCTCGCGGCAAGACCGATTGAAGAAGCCGACCTCGGTACCTTGCGCAAGCTCATGCCGACCATCGGGACCGTCCGGATCTCGGGCATTGACTTCGATGTTCCCAACGAGAAGTCCGCGGCGCCAGAACCGGAGAACATCAAATTCACAGTGAAGGGGATCGAGGCGACGGCGGAGAACCCCGTCAACGGCATCCCTACAAGCGTGAGGATCGGGACGAACGGGTTTAGCTTCCAGATCCCGGCGGGCACAAAGGAGGACGGGCTGAGAGACCTCGTCGCAATGGGCTATTCGCGCCTCGATCTCTCCTGGCTGATCGCCCTCACCTGGAGCGAGCCCGGCAACGAGCTCCTCGTGCGTGAGGTCTCCCTCAGCAGCGCTGACATGGGCAGCCTCAGCCTCCGCGGGGTTCTTGGAGGCGTCACGCGCGACGTCTTCAATACCGACAGCGCGGTTGCCATGGTGGCGCTGCTTGGGGCGACGGTGAAGAGCGCGGATCTCACGGTCGAGAATCGAGGCCTGTTTGAAAAGGTCCTCGCCCGCGAGGCGGCAAGACAGAAGAAATCCGCGGACGACCTTCGCCGCGAATATGGGATGGCTGCAGCCGTTGCCGTGCCAGCTCTGCTCGGCAACTCCGCTCAGGCGAAAGCCATTGGGCAGGCGGTCGCCCGCTTCGTGGCGAAGCCTGTGAAGCTGGCAATCTCGGCAAAGACGAAAGACCCCGCAGGCCTCGGCCTTGGGGATTTCGTGGCGCTCGACCAGCCTTCCGCTCTTCTGCAGAAGCTTGATGTGACCGTGCAGGGGGAGTAGCCGCGCCGCGGCGGCGGGGGCATCAGCCCGCCGCCTGCGCCTCCACCACTGCGACCGCCGTGATGTTGACGATGCCGCGCGCCGTCACCGAAGGCGTCAGCACATGGGCCGGCTTGGCCGGGCCGATCAGGATCGGCCCGACCGGGAGAGCGTCGGCCAGCACCCTGGTGAACTGGAATGCGATATTCGCGGCGTCGAGGTTCGGCATGATCAGCACATTTGCCTCGCCGCGCAGCCGCGACGACGGCAGAACCCGCTCGCGGATGAGCTGGGACAAGGCGGTATCGGCTGCCATCTCTCCGTCCACCTCGAGATCCGGTGCGCGCTCCTGAATGAGCGCGAGGGCCTTCCGCATCTTGGCCGCCGAGGCGGTGTCGGCCGAGCCGAAGTCGGAATGGGACAGAAGAGCGATCTTCGGCTTGATCCCGAAGCGCTCGACATGGCTCGCGCAGGCGATGGTCATGTCGGCGATCTCGTCTGCTCGCGGATCGGGCTGCACATGGGTGTCGGCAAGGAAGAAGGCGCCTTTGGAGGTGACCACGAGGCTCAATGCCGCCAGCTGGCGCGCTCCGGGCGCAAGCCCGATAATGTCCTTGATATGGTTGAGGCGCGACCGGAACCGTCCCTCCAAGCCGCAGATGAGGGCGTCCGCGTCCCCTCTCCTCACGGCCAGCGCGCCGATGACGGTGGTGTTCGTGCGAACCAGCGTCTTGGCCGCGTCAGGCGTGATCCCGCGCCGCCCTGCGGCCTCGCAATAGGTCGCGACATAATCGCGATAGCGCGGATCATCCTCCGGATTGATGAGCTCGAAGTCGCGCCCAATCGCCATCGACAAGCCAAAGCGCTTGATGCGCGTTTCAACGACGCTCGGGCGGCCGATCAGGATAGGCCTTGCGATACCTTCCTCCACGATCGCCTGCACCGCGCGAAGAACGCGCTCATCCTCCCCCTCTGCATAGATCACCCGCTTCGGATCGGCCTTTGCCTTGGCAAAGAGGGGCTTCATGATGAAGCCGGAGCGGAACACGAAGCGGATCAGCGAGTCCGCATAGGCTTCCAGGTTGTCGAGCGGCCGCGTCGCCACGCCGCTGTCCATGGCCGCTTTCGCGACCGCCGGCGCGATTCGAAGGATCAACCGGGGATCGAAGGGGCTGGGAATCAGCGAGTCCTCGCCGAAGGGCCGCGCCTCGCCGCCATAGGCTCGCGCCACCACCTCGGAGGGGGTCTCCCGCGCCAGCGCGGCGATCGCTCGCACGGCGGCAAGCTTCATCTCCTCGTTGATCGCCGAGGCGCCGACGTCCAAGGCGCCGCGGAATATGTACGGGAAGCAAAGAACGTTGTTGACCTGGTTGGGAAAATCGGAGCGGCCGGTACAGATCATGGCATCGGGCCGGGTCGCCCGCGCGAGGTCCGGCATGATCTCCGGTACCGGGTTGGCAAGAGCAAGCACGAGCGGCCGCGGCGCCATGCGCTGCAGGAATTCAGGCTTGAGCACGCCGCCTGCCGAAAGGCCGAGAAACACATCAGCGTCCTCGATGACATCGGCGAGAGTCCGCGCCGTGGTCTTCTGCGCATAGGCCGATTTCCACCGGTCCATGAGCTGTGGGCGTCCTTCGTAGACGACGCCCTCGATGTCGGTGACCCAGATGTTCTCCCGGCGGGCGCCGAGCGAGACGAGCAGGTTGAGACAGGCGATGGCGGCGGCGCCTGCGCCCGAGGTCACGATCTTCGCGTCCTCGATCCGTTTTCCGGCAAGCTCCAAGGCGTTCAGAACGGCCGCCCCGACGATGATGGCCGTGCCGTGCTGGTCGTCATGGAAGACCGGGATGCCCATGCGGGCCTTGAGGCGCTCCTCGACTTCAAAGCATTCGGGAGCCTTGATGTCCTCGAGATTGATTCCCCCAAAGGTCGGCTCCAGCGCCGCAATGACGTCGACGAGCCGGTCGACATCCTTCTCCGCGAGCTCGATGTCGAACACGTCGATGCCGGCGAATTTCTTGAAAAGGACTGCCTTTCCTTCCATGACCGGCTTGGAGGCGAGCGGGCCGATGTCCCCGAGCCCCAGGACGGCGGTGCCGTTCGTGACCACGGCGACGAGGTTCTGGCGCGTGGTCAGCGTCGCAGCCTCGGCGGGATCAGCGGCAATGGCCTCGCAGGCGGCGGCAACGCCGGGAGAGTAGGCGAGCGCGAGGTCGCGCTGATTGCCGAGGGGTTTCGTCGGCTGAATCTCGAGTTTCCCCGGCCGCGGGTTGCGGTGATAGAACAGCGCGCCGGATTTCAGATCCTGCGAGACGTTCCCGTCCCTCGTTCCTCCGTTCATGCGTCGATCCTCACGCTGTCCCCACACCATCGTCGGCACGCTCCGACGGCTGCTCCGCCACGACGAGCCATTGCTTGGCCATCCACTCGTCGAGCGCGCCGCCGCTCATCCGATGAAGCAGCCAGCGCGGCTCGGGGAAACGCCAACGCTGCGCCGAGGCGGCTTCGACCAAGCGCAACCCGCCGCAGGTCGCAAGCTCGATCGCCGTCGAGCGCACGAAGAAGCGCAGATGCGTGCGGTCGAGCAACCCCGCATCCCGATAGACGAAGTCGCCGCGGGCGGCGAGACGCCAGATGAATTTCCAGTTCCGCACGTTCGGCACGGACAGGATCAGGCGGCCGCCCGGCGCGAGAAGCCCGGACAGCCGTCTCACCAGGGCCCAGGGATCAGCCATGTGCTCGAGCACGTCGAGGCAGAGGATGAGATCGAGGGAATGGGATGGAATGGCCGTTTCAAACGGAACCTGGGCTGCGTCACCGGTCCAGATCCGGTCGAAGACCGGCGCCGCCCTTGCGGCGACCTCCGGCACGAACTCGATTCCGCCGGCCCAACACACCGGGCGCGCTTGCCGAATGGCGGCCGTGGTGGCGCCGGAGCCGCAGCCGACGTCAAGCAGGCGGTCGAGGCGCGCGGGCAGCCAGGCGAGCACCTCGCGGCGGGCCGTATCGTAGTAGCGCGTCGTCATGCGGAACTGGTCAGGAGCGATCCGTGAGCCTCCTCCACCGGATTCGCCATTGGCGCAACCCTCACGGCGAAACGCGGCTGCACCTGGCGCCCCTTGTTCGGCGGTGGGGCGTCGTCGTGGGCGAATACAGCTACGGACACCCCAAAGTGCGCTTCCCGGAGACGGGTGCGCGCCTGACGATCGGCCGCTACTGCTCCATCGCCGACAAGGTCGAGATCTTTCTGGGCGGCAATCACCGCACCGACTGGGTCAGCACCTACCCCTTCGACAATCGGCCCGGCCTCTGGACGGCGCCGCCCGGTGGTGAGCGCTCGCATGTCTCCCGTGGCGATGTGAGCATCGGCAATGACGTCTGGATCGGATCGGGAGCGGCCATCCTCTCGGGCGTCACCATCGGCGACGGCGCGGTGATCGGTGCACGAGCCGTTGTCACCCGAGACGTGCCCCCCTATGCCATCGTGGCCGGCAATCCGGCCAAGGTCGTGCGCAAGCGCTTCGATGACGCCCGGATCGCGGCCCTTCTCGAGGTCGCCTGGTGGGACTTGCCGCGGAGCGAGGTGGAGTCGCTCATCCCGCTCCTGCAGAGCCATGACATCGATGCGCTTGTCGACCATGTCCGGCGCATCCGCTCGAAAATCGCCGGTCATTCGGCCGGCTGAGGCGAAGGAACGGGGGCCGGCATGCGCACAAGGCGGTTCTTGAGCGCCAGCGCCGGCTTCTCGACAAGATACCAGGAGACGGCCGCCACCATGAGCGACAGCGCGATGGACGGCGCCAGCAATTGCAGCGCCGTCGCAGCGGGAAAGATCTGGACCAGGGCCTGCTGAACCGGCCAGCCATACAGATAGGCGCCATAGGAGAGGTCCGCCCGCGGCTCGAAGCCGGGGCGCGTCAAACGAGGCGCGAGCGCCAGCCAAAGCACGCCATAGGCTTCCAGCGCGAACAGGAGGCCCTCGTAGAAGGGCGTCTCCTGAGCGAGCCATGTCGCCATGAGAAGGGCGAGGACCGCCCAACCGTTCAGCGGAACCTTGTCGCGCCAAAGATAGAGCGTTCCCCCAGCGGCAAAGAGGAAGGCGAGCCGCAGGCTGGTCTGCACGGCTTTCGAGGCCGCCGGGTGGAATGCTTCCGTTGCGACGATCGACAGGAACAGCGTGCTCGTCAGCGCCGCGGCCGCGACCGGACGGCGGAGAAGACCCGCGGCCCCGAAGAGGAAGACGCCGAAATAGCAGAGGATCTCGTATTTCAGAGTCCACACCGTTCCCATGGCATAGGGAAAGGGGTTGTCGGCGAAGACGCCAGGCAGGCCGATCGCGCTCTTGAAGCTCGTCAGCGTCGCACTCACGAATCGCCAAAGCCCGGGATGACCGAGATATTCGTCAAGCGGCAGCCGGGTGAGCGCAGGCCCAAGCAGAAGAGCGGTCGTCAGCGTCGCCACCACCAGGGCCGGGGCGATCCGCAGGCAACGGGCGAACAGGTAGTCGCGCCAGCCGCGGCGGTCGAAGCTCATGGTGACGAGAAACCCGGACACGGCGAAGAAGCCGTTGACCGCGTGCTCGCCCAAGGTGAAGCCGGTCGAGCGCATGAGCGGCTCGTTCGCGAGCGATCCCGTGGTGACGCTGAAGGCGTGCGACACGATCACCGCGAGCGCAAGGCCCAGCCGCAGCGCCGTGAAATTGTTCCCGCGGCCCGCCATCGCCTCCGCGATCGACGGCCGAAGGCGCGCCAGCTGCCCTCGCATCAGCCCTGGTCCCCTTGCGTCAAGCCCTCTTTGCCTAGCGCCGTTCCGCCGAGGAGGAAAGCAAGGGCTCCTGCGGCCGAGCCGGCATAGCGCTCGACCAAGGGGCGGCGCAGCGTCGCGAGCGCCAGGACCGTCTTCACGGCGTTGAGGACGAACATACCCCATGCGGGGCTGGCGAGGCCGTATTTTTGCGACACATAGGCCCGCGACCAGGCTTGGTGCCAGCGCCCCTTGAAGATGCGGCCGCGCTTCGGCTCTGACGACCGGCCGCGGCTGTGCCGGGCAACGGCCCCATGAACGTGGACGAGGGCATACCCGGCATCCGCGATCCGACGGCAAAGGTCGTCGTCCTCGTAGAACAGGAAGATGCGCTCGTCGAAGCCGCCAAGCGCGAGAAACAGCTCGCGGCGCATGAGGAAGCAGGCGCCCGAGAGAAAGGGAGCGCAGCAGTCCCCTTCGGGCAGGACGAGCCGGCCGCCAGGGTTCTGGAGGTAGGGCGCGAGCAGCGAGCGTGGCTGGAAGAAGAAGCGGCCGTCCGGCTCGATGATCCGGGGCGCGAGGAGGCCGGCGTCCGGGTAGCGCTCCGCCGCCGCGAGGAGCTCGCGGACGGCGTCCGGCGCGACCACCACATCCGGGTTGCAGATGAGCACGTAAGGCGCGCTCGCCGCTTGCACGCCCCTGTTGTTGGCGCGGCCGTAGCCCTCGTTGCGAGGGTTGGCGATCACGCGAGCGCCCCGGGCGGCGGCCACGTCCGCCGACCCGTCCTCGCTCGCGTTGTCCACGACGATCGCCCGGGCGTCGGCGCGGCTGAGCGCATCGAGGCAGCCCGGCAGCACCTGCGCGCTGTCATGGGCCACAACGATGGCCTCGACGGCCCCCATCCCTTCGCCCCGGTGCGGCCGCGGCTTCAGCCCTTCTCAGGCAGGTTGAGGCGGATGTGCAGCTCACGGAGCTGCTTCGGCGTGACCTCGGAGGGGGCGCCGAGCAGCAGATCCTCCGCCTTCTGGTTCATGGGGAAGAGCGTCACCTCGCGCAGGTTGATGGCGCCGACGAGCAGCATGACGATGCGATCGATCCCCGCCGCCATGCCGCCATGCGGCGGCGCGCCGTAATGGAAGGCGCGATACATGCCGCCGAAGCGCTCCTCGAGGACCTTCTCGTCATAGCCGGCAATCGCGAAGGCCTTGCGCATGATGTCAGGCCGATGATTGCGGATCGCTCCCGAGGCCATCTCGTAGCCGTTGCAAACAACGTCATACTGGAACGCGGTAATCCCCAGAATTCGCTCCTTGTCGCCCATGTCGAGGGCAAGGAATTCCTCGATCGCGATGTTCGGCATCGAGAACGGGTTGTGGGAGAAGTCGATCTTCTTCTCGTCCTCGTTCCACTCGTATTGCGGGAAGTCGGTGATCCAGCAGAAGGCGAACTGGTCCTTGTCGCCAAGCCCCAGCTCGTCGCCGATGCGAACGCGCGCCTTGCCGGCGAGCGCCGCCGCCTTGGCCTCTTCGCCGGCGGCGAAGAAGAGGGCATCGCCCGCCTTGGAGCCGGCCGCGGCCGCCAGCGCGGAAAGGGCCGCGGCCGGAACGAACTTGGCGATCGGCCCCTTGCCCGTGAGCGTTCCCCCCTCCTCGTCGAAGACGACATAGCCGAGCCCCGGGGCGCCCTCGCCTCTCGCCCAGTCGTTGAGCTTGTCGAAGAAGGACCGCGGCTGGGCGGCGGCGCCCGGCGCGGGGATCGCCCGCACGACGCCGCCCGCGCGGATCACGTTCTTGAAGGCGTTGAAGGTGACGTCCTCGCGCGCGAAGACTTCCGTCACGTCGGCAATGACGAGCGGGTTGCGAAGATCGGGCTTGTCGGAGCCGTATTTCAGCATCGCCTCGGCGAATTTGATGCGCGGGAAGACCGGCGTCACGGGCTTTCCGCCCGCAAACTCCTCGAAGATCCCGCGGATGACTGGCTCCATCGTCTGGAAGACATCTTCCTGCGTGACGAAGCTCATCTCCACGTCGAGCTGATAGAACTCGCCCGGCAGCCGGTCGGCGCGGGGATCTTCATCGCGGAAGCAGGGCGCGATCTGGAAGTAGCGGTCGAAGCCCGCCACCATGATGAGCTGCTTGAACTGCTGAGGCGCCTGCGGCAAGGCGTAGAACTTGCCCGGGTGCAGGCGCGAGGGCACCAGGAAGTCGCGCGCGCCTTCGGGGCTCGAGGCGGTGAGGATCGGGGTCTGGAACTCGAAGAACCCGGCCGCCTTCATGCGCCGGCGCATCGAATCGATGATGGCGCCGCGGGTCATCAGGTTCTGATGAAGCTTTTCCCGGCGCAGATCCAAGAAACGGTAGGTGAGCCGCGTCTCTTCCGGATAGTCGAGATCGCCGAACACCGGCATCGGCAATTCGTCCGCCGGCCCCAAGACTTCGAAGTCCTGAACATAGACCTCGATCTCGCCCGTCGGCCGGTCGGGATTTTCTGTGCCCGGCGGGCGCTTGCGGACGCGGCCGTCGATCCGCACGACCCATTCCGCCCTCGCCTTCTCGACGTCGCGGAAGGCCGGCGAGTCCGGGTCGGCGACGCACTGGGTGATGCCGTAGTGGTCGCGCAGGTCGATGAAGAGCACGCCGCCGTGATCGCGGATGCGATGGCACCAGCCGGACAGGCGCACGGTCTCGCCGACATGGGATGAGCGGAGCTCGCCGCAGGTATGGGTGCGGTAACGGTGCATGGGCGCCTCGGGTCTCGGGATGCGGCGCACCATTCACGGGGGCAAGGGGATGTCAAGCGGCGGCGCCCCGTGCAACGCCTGTTGCACCCGTTGCACGTCGTTTCGCGGCAGAAAGGCGGTTTGAAATGGCTTGGAAACGCAAAGGCCGAAATGCTGCGACCCCGCCGGCCAGGGCACGGGTAGACCCGCGCCGCTCTCGATCCCGCATCCGCCCTGCCTTGACACAGCGTCACGCTTGTGCAAATAGTCCTAGGCATGCTGCCCTATTATGCCCGCATAAGTCAATCCGCCGCCCTGATCCGGGCCCCGGAGCCCGAGGAGGCGGAGAAGCGGCGCGTTGCGCGCTGTCGCCCGCATGAGCCGGCGACGCTCGACCGCGTCCGCCAGCTTTACGAGACGACCCTCATGCCCCTGCGGGCAATCGGGGCTGCGACCGGGGCCTCGGCGGCCACGGTCTCGCGCCACGCCCGCCGCGGGGGGTGGTTGCGGCCAGGCACGGGCTTGCCCGTCGAGCACTATTCCCCGGAAGGGCGGCGCAAGCTGCGCCGCGGCGCCCTGGCCGAGAGCCTCCTGCGCCAGGCCGAGCATCTGCTCTTCCAGCAGGAGATGGACCCGACCGCTCGTCGCGCCGGACTCGATCGCGCCCTGCGCCTCGTCCGCCTCTCCCGCACCCTCGACGAGGAGGAGCGGCCGCAGCGCCAGGCGCGCAAGCGGAGCCCCCTTCGGCCGCAGCGGGCCGCGACATGACGTGAGCGAGCGGTCACGGGATCCTCATCCCGGTCCGCGTCTTATGCCCTCACCCGGTCCGCGTCTTATGCCCTCACCCGGTCCGCTTCGCGGACTCGACCTCTCCCGCTGCGCGGGAGAGGATGGGGGCGCGCTCCCTCTCCCGCTTGCGGGAGAGGGGTGGGGTGAGGGCGAGGGCGAGGCTGGCGTCGGCGTTCAGATCGGCTCCCACTCGACCCCGATCGCCCGGCCGATCTGCCACAGCACGGCGTCAGGGTTCTCCATCACCTCCGCGTTCCAGAAGCGCAGCACCCGCCAGCCTTGCCTTGCGAAATAGCTGTCCCGCCGCTTGTCCTTTTCGCTCTCGGCGTGCTGGCTGCCGTCCAACTCCACGATGAGACGGTGCGTGAGACAGGCGAAGTCGGCGATATAAGGCCCAATGGGCGCCTGGCGACGGAACTTGACGCCGCCGAAGCGCCGATCGCGAAGAAGCCGCCACATTCGCTTCTCCACCGTGGTTGCTTCGCGCCGCAAGAGGCGCGCCTGATCGCGCTTCTGACCCTCGCGCATGGTGCCCTCACCCCAACCCTCTCCCGCAGGCGGGAGAGGGAGCGCGCCCTATCCTCTCCCGCGCAGCGGGAGAGGTCGAGTCCGCGAAGCGGACCGGGTGAGGGCAATCCGCAACGGGACGGCTCACGTCCAGGGTCGGAGCGCCTCGGGGGTGCGGAAATCCCGTGGGATGTCGGCATCGCGCGCAACGCCGCGCATGGCGTCCGGGTGCCGGGGGAAACCGCTGCGGCTGCTGTAGTCGCGTAGGGGCAGCCGTGGCTGCGAGCCGTCGCCCGAGAGGGCCTTGGCGCAATAAAGGTCGAGCGCCGTCACGCCGGCCACCGCAGCGAGCGCGATCCCGATATGAGGCGTGCGCGGGTTGTCGCCCTCGAGCCCGGTCGCAAGCGTGGCCAGATCGAGGACGTCCCCGCCAACCCGGCCCCAGACCCAAGGGGTCGGGTCGCGCGCCGCGAGAAGGCCGACGCCGGTTGCGATCTCGCGCACCCCGTAGGCCTGGACGAGACGCTCCTGCCCCTCCATGCCGAGGCTGCGGGTGAGCGTGCGAGGGGCAAGGAGTTCGGCAAGACCGAGGGCAATGGAGAAGACCCCGAGCCCCCGGGCGAGGGTAGCGGTCTGCGTGCCGGCATGGCCGCGGCGGGTGCGAGCGGTTTCAGAGCGCATGGCGTCACCTCGTTTGTTTGGCCGTCGGCCGTGGGCGGTGGCATTCCTCGTGTTCAAGCGCCGATGGCCGACTGCCTTCAGGGCGTCATCACCACCTTCACGCAGGCGTCCTTCTTGTCGCGGAAGGTCTCGTACATGGCCGGCCCGTCCTCGAGCCGCACGCGATGGGTGATGACGAAGGTCGGGTCGATCTGGCCCTGCTCGATGCGGCGCAGGAGGTCGTCGGTCCAGCGGTTCACATGGGTCTGGCCGGTGCGGATGGTCAGGCCCTTGTTCATCACCGCCCCGAAGGGAATCTTGTCGATGAGCCCGCCATAAACACCGGGTATGGAGAGCGTGCCGGCCGGGCGGCACAGATACATCATCTCGCGCAGCACATGGGCGCGGTCGCTCTCGAGCATCATCGCCTGCTTGACCCGGTCGTACATGGAATCGAGCGTCGCGGTGGCGTGCGCTTCAAGGCCGACCGCGTCGATGCATTTTTCCGGACCCTTGCCCTTGGTCAGCTCCTCGATGCGCTCGACGACGCTCTCTTCCTCGAAGTTGATGGTGACGGCGCCGCCGGCCTTCGCCATGTCGAGGCGCTCGGGGATCCGGTCGATGGCGATCACCTGCCTAGCCCCGAGCAGGACGGCGGAACGGATGGCCATCTGGCCCACCGGGCCGCACCCCCAGATCGCCACCGTGTCGGTCGGCTGGATGTCGCACTGCACCGCCGCCTGCCAGCCGGTGGGGAGGATGTCGCTCAGGAACAGGACCTGCTCGTCCGAGAGCCCGTCGGGCACCTTGATGTGGGTGCGGTCCGCATAAGGAACGCGAAGATACTCCGCCTGCCCGCCCGGGTAGCCGCCGGTCAGGTGGGTGTAGCCGAACAGACCTGCCGTGGTGCGGCCGAAAGCCTTGGCGGCCAGGTCCTTGTTGCGGTTCGTCGTCTCGCAGACCGAGAAGTTGCCGCGCCGGCACTGCTCGCATTCGCCGCAGATGATGGTGAAGGGAATCACCACCCGCTCGCCGACCTTCAGCTTCCCCTTCGCCTCCGGGCCGACCTCGACCACCTCCCCCATGCATTCATGGCCCATGATGTCGCCCGACTTCATGAACGGCACGAAGCCGTTGTAGAGGTGGAGGTCGGAGCCGCAGATGGCACAGGACGTCACCTTGATGATGGCGTCGCGCGGCTCCTCGATCCTGGGATCGGGCACCTCCTCGCAACGGATGTCCTCTTTGCCGTGCCAAACCAGGGCTTTCATGGGCGCTCTCCCGTCACGGCCGGTGGGCTCCCGCCTCGCCGCCCCGCCCGGCGTGAACCGGGAGCGGCAAGGATGGTTCCACGCGCGCGCCGGCGCGGCGGTTTGACTCGCCCCCGCACACGGTCCGGAGCCTCGCACGAACGGCCTCCGATCCCCATATCAAACCCATGATGAATCACGAGAAATGGCTGAATTTGAATGCGGCTTCGCAGGCTGTCCGCGAGCGCATGGACGGGCCCTGGCGGGTGCTGCCGATCGAGGGCCGGTTCGAGCTCGTCTACGAGGACGAGGCGGGCGCGCGCTCGATCCGCCGCGTGGTCGGACAGGAGTTGAAAGTCGGGCCGGGCAAGACCCTGCTCGGCGCGGTGGACCGCGACCGCGACGCCTATCGGGGCTTTCGCGCCGATCGCATCCGGCTGCTCGTCGACATGGCCACCGGGGCGGTGGTCGAGCGCAACATTCTCGACTGGCTCCTCAAGCGGGCCATCCGGACGGCCCGGGAGGAGGCGCGCGCCCGGGCGGCGCGCGCGAGCGGCGCTCCTGCGGCGGACGCCTTCAAGGCTTGCTAACCAGGGCCTGCTAGCGTCGGCGCCTTTCTAGGGCGTCGCATGCGCATCCTTCTCGCCAATACCGGCCATCCCGCCGACATCAAGGGCGGTGCTGAAGCGGCCGTGCTCGACCTTTCCCGCTGCTTGGCCAGGCGCGGCCATGAGGTGACGCTCGTGGTCCATCACGGCGGTCGCGCGCTCGAACGGCGCGAGGAAGACGGCGTTCGCGTCTTGGCGCTGCCGAACCGCAACCTCTACTATGCCTTCGACGGCAGGAAGCGCCCCGCCCCGCTGCGCCTTGCCTGGCATGCGCTCGACGGCGCCAACCCCTTCATGGCGCGCGCCTTCGGCCGCGTCCTCGACGAGGTGAAGCCCGAGCTCGTCAACACCCACGCCCTCGTCGGCCTGTCGCAGCTCGTGTGGCGCGAAGCGGCCCGGCGGGGGGTGCCGGTCGTCCACTACCTTCACGAATACGGGACCATGTGCCCGCGCGGCTCGGCCTTCAAGGACGGGACGCTGTGCGAGCGCGCCTGCCTTGCGTGCGGCGTGCTGACCCGGCCACGCAAGCGCTTGTCGCGGCTCGTCGACACCGTGGTCGGGGTGAGCCGCTTCACGCTCGAACGTCACCTCGCCTGGGGCTTCTTCCCCGAGGCGCGGCGCGCTGTCCTGCCGAACATCTTCGACCGGCTCGCCTTCGCCGGCAGGCCGCCGGCCGCGCACGGCCCCCTGCGCCTTGGCTATTTCGGCCGGCTCATCCCCGACAAGGGCGCGCAGCTCCTGCTCGACGCGGTCCGGGTCCTGCCTTCGACCGGCTGGACGCTCGACGTCGCGGGCACGGGCGAGGAGGCCTATGTCGCCGAGCTTCGCGCCGCCGCCCCGCCCCAGGTGCGCTTTCTCGGCTGGACGGCGCCCGAGCGCTTCTTCGGCAGCATCGATGTGCTCGTGGTGCCTTCGCTCTGGCCCGATCCGCAGCCCCGGGTCGTCTTCGAGGCCTACGCGCATGGCGTACCGGTCATCGGCGCCCGGGCCGGCGGCATTCCCGAGCAGATCGACGAGGACAAGACGGGCTGGCTCTTCGAGGCAGGTTCGGCCGAAGCGCTCGCCGCGCTGCTCACGACGCGCCTTCAGGATCGCCGCGACCGAACGCTCTCCAGCGCGGACTTCGCCCGTCGCATCGACGACCTCAAGCCCGATCGCGTGGCGCGCCTCTACGAGCAGACCTTCCTCGACGCCATCGCGCACCGCCGAGCCTTTCCGGTTCCAATGTATCCGCAATAACTGATTGGCGGAATCCATCAGTCGGTGACGGGGATTGCCCGGGATTGCCCTGAATTGCCCTGTCCTGCTCACTGCCGTGGCGGGAACGGCTGATCTTGCGAATACTCATCGCAGTGGGCGGCGCGCCCGCAGCCGACCCCAGTAGCGATCGATGGCCGACCGTGACGGTGTGCGAGCCGGCCCGAACCGCTCCTCGCACGCGGCGACCGCCTCCTTGATGAGCATGCGGCCGAGGCACTCGGACAGGAAGACGGCGACTTCCGGGTCTCGGCCTATCCGCGAGCGTGGGCTGGCGGCCAGTTGCGCTCCGAGGCGGCCGGCGTCGAACTGAACCTGCTTGTCGAGCAGCGTCTTGTACTCCGCCGCGGAGATCAAGACGGCCGGAACGCCAAGCACGTTCGCCGTCATCGGAAAGGCCGGCCGCACCTCCACGCCAGGTAGAACAGTCGCCTCGACACGAAGATCAGCCTCTGCCGGTGGGGGTTCAACGCCCTCTGAAACCGCCTTCGAAGCCCCTTCGATGCTCATGATACGCGCTCAATGCAGCCGCTTGGCGGCGAGAAACTCGGCCTCTGTCAGGCCCAGAGTGAGCGCAACCTGCCGCTCTTCTTCGCCGAGCGCCTCCTCCTGGCGCTCAGACCGCCGCGCCGGATAGAAGCCGGCCGGCGTCGTCGCTAGCAAACTGCGCAGGTTGGCGAGGCCTTCTTCGCTCGCGCACCACGAGCGGTACAGGTCGGCCATGCTCGCCGGGGCCTTGCCGGACGCGATGGCCTCGCTGATGAGCCTTTCGGTTTCCGCAGCCCGCATCCGGGCCTGGAGGCGGCACAGTTCCGCATTCACGGTCGCGAGGGTCACCACCGCCTTCTCGTGGACCTCGCGAGGAACGATCCGCGCCTTCAGCGCCTCGATGGCAGTTAGGATCTCCGCCTCGCCGGCAGCCGCCCCGATGCCGAGCGCGGCACACAAAACCGACGCGCTCCCGCCGGTGTCCTTAGTCCGAGCGGTCTGGGCGCTCGCGAGCGCGGGCTGGTTTGCCAAAGCGGGCGAGGCAACAAGGGCGGCGCTCTTGAGCCGCGTCACCCGCCCGTCCGCGTCGTGGAAGAAGGCTGGCGAGACATAGGCGTAGCTCCTGCAGGCGCGGGCAGCTCGATCCTTGTCCGTCCATTGCGTCAGCCCGAAGAGCCGTCCGTCCTCCACCACAAGATCGACAATCCAGCCGATGGGTTCGGCCTCTTCGCCCTTCGGCCCCTTGATCTCGGTCGCATGGTTGATGTCGATCGGGAGCTTGACACCATCCGCGCGAAACGTAGTGACGAGAACCGTGTAATCGACGGTGAAAGCCCTCCCGTCACGGGTCTTGTTCGTGCCCTGCCGGCCGAAAAGCTGAAGACGAGGGGGCGGCAGAGCGCTGCCGCTCGCTGGAACGCGGGCGAAAAGAGCCGCGATCTGCAAAACCGGCGGGCGCATCCCCCTAGATCTCCACCCACACGCCGCCCGGTTCGATGCCCCGCACGGTGCCGCACTTGGAGCGTGCCCCGCCTGCGTCCGTCCTGGCGACGGTCTCGTCATCGACGATGAAGCAGTCCTTCCCGACATCGGCCTGGGTGACGGCGTCGTCGCCCTTGTTGCGGTAAAGGAAGATGCCGCGGCGCACCCTGACCATGGCCGCACCGGCGCCGCCGCCGGTGTTGTCGACGCTCTCTTCGGCCCGGCCGGCGGCAAGAAGGCCCGTCGCCTCCCGGCCCTTCGTCAGATACCCGCCCTCGATCGCGACGAGCCCGCCCGCGAAGATTTTGACGTTCGCGGCGATGGGATAGGCCCAGTCGCCGTTGCCGCGGGTCGGGGTGTTTCGTTCTCCAAAAAGCGCCATCGCTCGTCTCTCCTTGTGCTTGATTGTGCTTGAACGCAGGCGGCGCCCTCGCCGTCACCTCGTCTGGCCCCAACCCTTGTAGATGCCTTCGCCTTTCGCGGCCCGATCCCGGAGCGGCCCCTGCGCCTCCTCCAACCGCAGCGCGGCGAGGTGATCCACGTAGGACTTCCCGGTCGTGAAGCAGAAGTAGACGTCCGCATCGGACAGCTCGGCCGCAGCGGCCAAGCCGTTGAGCTGCTTCGCCGTGTCCGGCACGGACGAATCGTGCTGCATCGCCACCATGGCGGCCAATTCGCGGTAAGAGAGTTTCCCGTGCATTCCACACCTCACGAAGCTGATCGCGGCCTTGCCTCCTGGACCTGGCGGAGTCGTTCAGGCGGGCAGGAGGAGACTTCCCGTTATTGGACGGGCCGCGGCGCCCTCAACAACCCCCGTCTGATGCCGATGCGCCGCGCGGACGCGGCTTGAAGAACGTGGTGAGGCCGTAGCCGCCGTATCGCTGCGCCACGACGGCGCGGACGTGCTCGAGCCGGAACCGACCGCAGGCCTGCGCGCGGGCCAGCAGCAAGATGGCGAGGATCTCCTCCATATCGCGGTGCTGCGCGAGAACGGACAGCGCCCGGAACGCCTCATCCCCTTCCTGATCGATATGGTTGAGGAGCTGGGCGAGCTGCGCCTCGCGCTCTGCCCCGAGTTCCTGTCGCCGCGCCCTGAAATATAGGCCTATCAGATCCCCGGCACCCGTTTCTCCAGTCATGCGGTGTCTCCCAGGTCGTGCAAGGCGCTATCGCGGGCGCCGCGGGCGCGGCGATCGGCGGCGCGCTGGATCTCGCGCTCGAGGCTCGCGAGATCGCGGACACCATGCACATGGATGGCTGCGATCTGGATATTGCCGCTCGAGGCCGGTGCCGGGCGCCGAAGGCGAGCGGCCGCCTGCTGTGCCCCTCCGCCGCCCGGAGGCGAGATGCGCGGGGACATCTTCGGCGGGCTCGGCCGGGTCTGGGCGCGGATCTCGCGTGCTGCCTGGAGGCGAGCCCCGGTGCCGGCGAGGCCGCCGGTAGCTGCGTGGAGATGCCGGAGCTTGGCCAAGGCGCCGTCGATGGACGAGGTGTCGACAAGCGGCCGGGCCGTGATCTCGAGCGCCGCCTTCATGGCGGGGCCCGCGGCCTGCGCCTTGGTCTCAGCCGCGGCGAGGCTCGCCGTGTCGACGGTCGGGGCGACCGAGACCTGGTTCAGGCGCTGGAGCATGGCTTCGAGCCGTTCAATCGCTTGCTCGATCTCGGCCGCCCGCTGCAGCAACGGCGTGGCGTCGACCCCCATGGCTCCCATGCCGGCGATCTGCCGGTTGACCTCCTCCAGCTCCTTCCGGAGCTCCTGCAGCTTCGCCCGCTGCGCCTCGATCCCGCCGCCCATCGCCGGCGGAGCCTGCAGCGCGGGCGGCGCGTCGGGCCTCGGCCGAGGGGCATGGCTGTCGGTGTCCCACGGAGCCACGGGAGGAGCGAGAGCCGGCGGGATCTCGCGCGAGGGCGCGGCTGCGAGGCCGCGGAAGCGCTCGTCGAGTTCCCGCCTCACCGCCTCGCCGATGGCGCGCTGGCTGCCGCGCCGACGCGGCTCTTCGGTCGCCGCGGCCGCTGGAGGGGCTGCGAGCGGGGCCGGCACGTCCGGCTTCGGCCGCGGGGGATCAAGCTCGAGCGGTGGGCGGAGCGGCGTCGGGGCGCGCTGCCGCTCCTCCCCATCGCGCGGCACCGCTTCTGCGAGCGCGCGCCGGCTGCCGCGCCGGCGCGGCTCTTCGGTCGCCGGGGCCGACGGAGGGGCTGCGAGCGGGGCCGGCATGTCCGGCTTCGGCCGCGGGGCATCAAGCTCGAGCGATGGGCGCGGCGGCGTCGGGGCGCGCTGCCGCTCATCCCCATCGTGCCGCACGGTCTCTGCGAGCACCCGGGCGCTGCCGCGCGTCGGCGTTTGTGCGGGGGCAGGCAGCTCTCCTGCTGCGCTGCGCGTTGGAGCAGCCTCGCCGCGAGACGGCGGGGAAGCCGCCGGTTCCGTCGGCTTGAGCGCGGGCGGGATCTCCGGCTTCGGCGAGGCGCCCTGCAGCTTCTCCTTCTGGCGCGCGATCCGCGCCTTCATCTCCTCCTCATGGGCGCGCCGCAGCTCCTCGGCGCGGGCGGCCGCGTCCAGCTCCTGGCGCTTCTGCTTCAGATCCGGCGGCGGCTCGGGCGGCAGCGGCACGCGGGCCGCCGCGGTCGGAGCGGGCGCGGGCGGCTCCTTGGGCCATTCGCGTCCCTCCGGCTTGTTCGAGGGCCGCTCGGGATCGTGCGGCCCGAAGCGGCGCCCATCGGGACTGTGCGAGAGGAGTTCGTCGCGGCGGCGGATGAGGGCGTCCAGGCGCATGTCCTTCTCGGTGACGCCGTGCGCCTTCAGAATCTCCTGCCGCCGCTTGAGCTGCGCGATCTCCTCGTCCAGCCGGGGCAGCACCGACGGAAGGAGCTCGCGGGCCCGATCCGCCTCGACCTCACGTTTGGCCTCCCGGCGGGCCCGCTCGTCCTTGATGGCACCCGCTTCCTTCTCGACGCCCTTTCGGTCGGCCTCGTAGGCGAACCTGGCGCTCGGATCGAGCTGCTCCGGGTCCTTGCCATCCGCCAGGTGCTCGATCGCCCGAGCCCGGGCCGTCGCCCGCTCATGGGCGGCGTTGATCTTGTTGAGCAACTCGGCCAGGGCCTCGGCCGCCCGCCCCACCGGCCCGGTGAACTGCTGCCCGATCGTCGTTCCAAAGTTCGCGAAGGCGTTGCCGAGCTTCTTCAGCCTGGCGTCGGTGGTGTCGTCGAAGATCTTGAACGTCTTCTCGACCGATCCCACCCGCTGCATGGCGTCGCGGACGCGGGCAAGGTGGCGGATCAACCCGTCGAGGTTGCTGAAGAGGCGCGCGAGATCGTCGACATATTCCCCGCCGCCGAGCCCCTCGAGCACGTCGATCTTCTTCTCGTCCTCCAGCTTGTTGATGCGCTCACCGATCTCGATGAGCGCCTCGGCTGGTCCCTTGCGCAGAAGCTCGGCCACCTTCTTCGCGTCGAGGCCGATGGCCTTGAGCGCCGCCTGGAAGTCCTTGCCCTGCTTGCCCGCCGTGGCGAGCTTGGTCATGAGGGCGTTGGCGCCCGTCGCCGCCACCTCCGGCGCGGTGCCGAGTTCCAGCATCGCCGCCCCGAGCGCCGCCGTCTCGTTGGCGGTCATCTTGAGGAGCTGCGCCCCGGCGCCAGTGCGGGTCAGGAACTCGACGATGTCCCGCTCTTTGGCGGCGGTGGTGTCGCCGAGGAGGTTGATGGCGTTGGCCGTGTCCTCGATGCCGGCCTGATCGAGCTTGAAGACGTTGCCGAGCTTGGCGAGCTTGTCGCCCGCCTCCTCGGCCTGCATGCCGAAGGCGACGGCCGCCTTGGCGGCGAAGACGGCGAAGTCCTTGAGCTCCTCCTTCGGCCGGCCGGCGAAGCCCGCCTGGGCGTAGAGCTTCGCCACCTCCTCGGCGGCAAGCGGCGTCTCGCGCGTGATGCGCAGGATGTCCTGCTCGATGGCCTGGAGGCCGGCCGCGTCGAGCCCGTCGACCGCCTTGCGGATCTCCGCCATGGCGGTCTCGAGCCTGATGGCCTGGCCCGTGGTCGATGCGGCGGCGGCGCCGAGGCCGACGAGGCCGGCGACGGCGGCCGCTCCGGCCGCTCCCGCGGCGGTCGCCGCGCCTGCCACCGCGCCGGAGATCCCCGGCACGAGATAGAGCGCCTCGCGGCCGGCCTCGCCGGCGCCCTTAAGCGCATCGAGCCGCGTGCCGGCACGGGTGCGGGCACCGCCGGCGCTCGCGGCCTCTCTCGCCTTGCGCGCCGCCGCGCCGAGGCGTTGCTCCGCCGTGCTCGCCGCCGCCGCGGCGCGCTGAAGCTCTCGCGTCAACCGCTCCGGCCCGCGGGCGCTCTCGAGCGTCTTCACGGCGCGACTCATACGGCCGAGGCTGCCCGCCGCCCCATCCGCCTGCCGTGTCGCCTGGGAGATGGACCGGGAGAGGTTCTCCGGGCCGCGCGCACCGCCGAGCTTCGCGGCGACGGTCCGCAGGCGCTCGAGCCGGCCGGTGGCCTGCCCCGCCGTCTGCCCGATGCGCTGCAGCTCCGCCTGGAAGGCGCTCGGGCTTCGGACGCCGTGGAGGCGCTCTGCCGCGGTTCGCGCTTCGCTAAACCGGCCGCTGGCCTCGCCGGCGGCGGCGGCCGTGGCGCCGAGGCTCGCCTTGAGGGCTGTCCCGCCGTCGGCGGCGCGCAAACGGTCGGCGGCGCCGCGCACCTCGCCGAGTTCGCGGCGCGCCGTCGAGGCGGCCTGCGCAGTCGCGGCGAGATTCGCCTTCAGGGCATCGCCGCCCCTCGCGCCGTTGAGGCCTTCCGCCGCCCCGCGCAGCGCGGCGAGGTCCTGCTTCGCGTCCTTGGCGGGGCCGGAGAGCTGGTTGATGAGGCGCAGCGTCAGCGCAACGTCGAGATCAGCCACTCCTAGCCCTCCCTCTCCCAATGCGCGGCCGTTTGCCACTGACGTGCATTCGGCTGTTTGAGCAGGCCGCGCCGCTGCAGAGCTTTTCGCTGGCGATATACGGAACGGACGGTCACACCGCATTCCCGGGCGATGGTGTTGGCGCTGAGCGCCGTCGTGAGGATGAGTCTCTTGACCCGCCGGAGCCGCGCGTGATGTCCGAACGGGCCAAGCGGCACGGTGAAGTATTCTCCTCCTGGGCCGAGGGCTTCCAGGAGCGCTCGTGCTGTCTCGAAGCCGATTTCCACCGCCAGATGGTGATCCGGCGTCAGCTGCTCCGCCTTGGGGAAGTACACGCGCGTGCCGCCGTATCGACGCGCAATTGCAAGCGCGGCTTGGCGTCCTACGGCCCTTTCCACGTCCGCCAGGAATTTGGGAAGCGGCTCGTCCCCCACTTCGGTGCTCACGTGAACCGCCGTCTGCTTGGTTGTGGGCGTTGAGCGGCAAGCTGCCTCATGCTGACGAGCGTCGGCCACGATGACAGGCGTCATCGTGCGGCGTCGCGGTCAGGCAAAGCAGCTAAGAGGCGAGAGGTGGCGGGGAGGACGTGGCATCCCTCCACGGGCTCGTGTCCCGGCTCCCCGATTTTGCGCCGCCACCGCGAAGAGCATCTGTCAGGGTCAGGGCCAGATCAAGGAGGCGGTGGCGGGGAGGACGCCTCAGTCCCTCCGCGGGCTGGTAACGCCCGGCTGCACGATTTTGCGCCGCCACCGCGTAGCCGGGAGGACGTGACCCCTCCGCGGGCGCGATGCCCGGCACCCCGATAGTTTGCGCGGCCACTGTCGTAGCTTAGGGAGCGTTGACCTGGAATCAAGTCTCTGTCCTGTTTCACCAGGGTCCTGTTTCACCAGGGCTATCGCATTTGGGCGAGGAGGGTTGAGAGGAAGGCGTGGTCCCATGCGGCGCGCTTGAGCTTTCCGCGGATCGAGCCCTTGGCGGGGTTGCTTCGGGCGATGTTGAGGGCGAGGCGGCGCAGGACGGCGAGATTGAGGGGCGCGTTGTCGCGCCTGGCGCGGGCGTTGTCCTCGTCGAGGACGACGTCGAGCACCCAATGGAGTTGGTTCTCGATGCTCCAGTGCGCTCGCACGGCGGCGAGGAGCGCAGCGGCGCTGAGCGGCTTGGAGAGGGCGAAGAGCCGTCGGCTCGTCATGGTTTTGCCGGCACTCTCCTCCCGGACGGCGACGACCTCGCCAAGAGCCGCGAGGCTTGGGAAGCGGTAGCGCTCGGCCAGCCAAGCTACATCATCCACGACACGGGCGCGGCGCGTCTCGATGCGGCCATGGTCGGCATCGACCGTCTCGGCGGCGTCATCGGCTGCGACGGCTGGGTCGTCGAGGAAGAGGACCGCGTCGTCGTACATGGCGAAGCGGTTGGCCTTGAGCCCGAGCACGTAGTCGGCGCCGCTGTCGACGATCGCCTGCGCCGTCTCACGCTGGCAATGCATGGCGTCGGCCGTCACGAGGCGGCGGCGCGCAGGCCCTTGCCGTCGAGGGCGACCACGCCCTTCTCCCGCGCCGCTTGGGAAAGCCCATCCGCGAAGCGGGTCAGCGCCCCCGCAAAGGCCTCAGGGTCGAGGAGCCGGAACACGCGGCTGAAGGTGTCGTGGCTCGGGATCCCTCCCTCGAGAGCCAGGAACTCGCGCAGGAACCCCTCTTTCGAGCGCGCGAACAGCTCGAAATCGACGCAGCTCTCCGCCCCACACAGAGTCGCCGAGAGCGCAATCGTCACAAGCTCGAGGAGATCATGACGCTGCGCGTTGCCACGGCGCGGGTCCGGCAGATCGCCAAAACACTCCCCAAACCAGCCCATCGGCTCCCCCCAGCAGAGAAGCCGACAACAGAATCCACCTCACCCCACCACGCAACAATCCAAATGCGATTCCCCTGCTGTTTCACTACGTATGAGACGGTCTGATCCTCGTGAGACGGCGTCGCCTAGCCTTGAGACGGAGCAAGCCAGCGTCGTCGGCTCGCCTCAAGGCAGGCCGCTGGTGCGGTTGCTGCGCAAGCCTTGACCCGAGCCGCCGACACCGGCGAGAGGCTCGGCAAGGGATCAAGACCGTGGTCTGAGCAGCAGCTCAGCCCCGACCACATTGTCTCACATGTGTCTGAACCCGGACAGTCTCTCAAAATTGCCGATCTCTCACCTGCGGCATCCTGAAGGGCACGCGCGCGGAGGGATAGAGTTGATCTACTCGACAGAGAAGTACCTTGAAAGCAGCCGCGATCGCATGGATGCGATTGTTGCGCCAATCCCAAGAGATCGAGAAGGCTGCGCGTTTTGCGCTCTCCGTATCACTGTGAATCCGGACGCAGCTGCGTTCGTCGGAGACACAGTAGCCAGGTGCGGCTGGGGGCCATATCGCTCCAGGAGGGACGATTTCAGCGGACTCAGGCAGGGTGACGCCGAGCCTCACAGATGGCTTAGGAGCAGCGCCGAGAGCTGGCTGCGGTAATCGGAACCGGCCAGCGTCTCCGACCCCCTTCAACGGCCTTCAAACCCCCTTCAACGTCGATCCTGGGATGTTGCCGAGGAGCGACGCCGGGCGGGGGCGGCATTCCCGCGCAGGACGAAGCATGGCTGTCCGTGGCTCCGGCGTCTCGCCCATTGGCGCCTCGTCAGCATGAAAATTAAGCTCCTTGGAAGGCTCGAGAGCCGCGGCAGACACAGGCCGGCTTCGGCTTGCAGCGCGGCGGCGAATTCACCCGGTCCGATCCGGCTCGGCATCCTGCAGCTCTTCCCGCATTGCTGTGGCGCGTCTTATGACGACAGGCCACCGAATGAGGCGATCGATGACCTTGCGGGCGCCAGCTCGCGTCAGGCCTTGCAGCCCGGAGAACCCGAAGGCGGCTTCAAGCCATGCATAAAGCGCCGCCTCATCCGTCGAATCCTTGTAACCGCAGTTCTCCCGGAAGAGGCCGCGGATGAGGTTGATCTGGCCCGCCGTCGCCAAGCCAGGGCCGCTGCAATAGGGCGCGGGGGCATCTGGCGGGGCAAACCCTTGCGCTCGGCAGAACGCCAGCACCCGCTCGAAGCCGCGTTCGTCGAGCCACGCGGTCCTGAAGGCGCCGCCGCCATACTCGGCGAGGATTGCCTCATAGGTTGGCCACGGCAGGTCGAGGATGTGTCGGGCCAGGTGAAGAAGGGCCGCACGCTCTCGTGTCATGAAGGAGCGGCGGAGCCGGTTCAGCTCGAAACGGTAGGAACTCGCCAGCGCCCACACCACGCCGGCGAAGCCGATGCCGTCGAGATGCTCCAGCCGGTCAGCGCCGACCGCTCTCACCATTGCGCCGAAGAGCTCGTCGCCCACCCCGAACTCGCGCCGGCCGCGGTCCAGGGCCTCAAGATAGTCGGGCGAGACTGCCGGCAGCTCCGGATCACGAAAGCCGCAGGCAAAAAGATGATCCGTGAGGGCGGCAAAGCCGGCATTGTCTAGGGCCCGGAGATCGTCGACACCCCCCAAAAGCGAAACGAGTCCCACGAAGGCCTCGTCGGCGATTTCCAGCTGCGCGCGAGCGCGTGAAAGGATCGCGAGCTGGCGATTGGACGCCACGGCGAGCCTACGTCTCCTGAGGCGCGGATCGAGAAAGCAGGCCGACTTTGCGGCGCTCGAGGATCTTCGCGCAGGGGAACAGAGCCATCGTGAGGTGTCGCTCCGTGGGCGGGAGTTGTGAACCGGCAGGGTTCATGCCGCATCATCCCCGTGACCGCGCGACACCATGACGCGCAGGCCATTGATCGCCTTCGATGCCGCTTGAGCGGTCAGAAATCGGAGGTCGGAGACTCGGTAGAAGCGCTCCAGCCAGCTGTTCAGCGCCTTCTTATCGTCTGCTCCCGACCATTCGCGCCAAAGACTCGCAACAAGAGCAAGCTGCTCCGGCGTGGCCATGCCGGGACGGACGCCGAGCTGTGCTGCAAGTGCGTCGCGGCGCCTGTCCCGCGGCTCGAAGCCTGCGATCTCCATGAAGATCAGCATCAGTTCGAAGCCACGCGCATCGAGGTCGCTGGCCGTGTTGACGCCTCCGAACGTCTGGAGGGCCCAGAAATAGCGCGCATCCGGGAGATCGAGCTGCCGCCGCGCGACCTGGAGGAGCTTGAGCTGCTTGTCCGTGATCTCCCGCCGGGTCCGGTTGAACATCTCCACGTCGAGCCGATACCGCTCCAGCCAGGCCAGGAGATGCAGAAACTGCAGCCCGCTGAGATCGCGCAGATCGGCGCCGCCGCACGAGCGCAGAAGCGTTTCGAAATAGTAGTCGGAGATGCCGAGCGCTTTGCGCGAGCGTTCCACCTGTTGCCTTGTCTTGAGGGACAGGATCGGGCGGCGCCGATCGCGGAAGCCGCGCACGATGCAGTAATCAATCAGGCGCTCGCAGCCGGCTGCCGTGAGGGCCTCGACGCGCTCGGCGCCGCCAAAGCGCTTGAGCGCCGCTGCAAACTCTTCCTGATCGAGGGCAATCGTTTCGCGAGCGCGCTTGAGCAAGGCCCGCTGAGTCGCGGTGGTCACGACACGGGCTCCTCGTCTTCGGCGAGCCCGTTAGCGACGCGGTAATAGACACCCGTGTGCCGCTCGAGGGCTGCCCGGGCTGCGGTGGCGAGTTCCAGCGCCTCGCCCAACACGATGAAGGCGGCTTCGTTATAGTCTTCCTCTTTGCCCGTTTCCGAGGCGTGGAAGGAGAGCCACAACAGTGCCCATGCCCTTCTCAGGTCCAAGGCCGCGCGGTCGGTCAGCTGATCCTTGCGGCAGATCATGTCGAGGAGCTGCTCACGGCTGAGGGCAGCGGCAGGGGAATCGCGGAGCGTCGGGTTTTGAAAAGCGGCCATTTTCTTCCTACATTGCGATGCGAATTGGCAGATGTACGCTTCAACCGCCCGAGAGGCGGCTTACACAACTCGGCTCGAATGCCTGCCGCCCTCCTGAGCGTGGGTGAGCAAAGGCAAGCACTCACGCAATGCGCCGAAGCCCCGGCGTCGCCAGCACGACGTTGGTGGTGGCGTCCTTCGTCAGGAAGGCGACCGCCTCCCGAAGGTTATCAATCCGAAGGCTCCCGCTCGGACCTCGCATTTCCCGCGCGGCATCGAGAACGTGAATGACGGCGCGCATCGAGGTCTGCAGACCGAGAGTGACGAGCTCCTCATAGGCCTCCTTGCCCTCGACGTTGTACTCAACGCCGATCTTGATGAAGTCGTCCCGCATCAACGGCTTCAGGCGTGTGTGCTTCCCGATGCGGCTGCGGATCTGATCGTAGGTGTAGACGTCGGCGCCCGTGCGCTTCAGACGGCCCTCGTTCCCGATGAGGACGATTGGCAACCTGTGGATCTCGTTGAAGTTCAGGAGTTCGCGGAGCGCGTCGACGTCCAGGATTTGGTACTCATCGACGAGGAGATAGTGGCCTCTCTCGACCCAGTTAGGCAGGTTGGCATAGACCACTGCCCCAAGATCAGTGTTGTTCTTGCGATAAACGACGGCGTCGAAGGCCGCGAGGATCGCCAGATACATGCGCCGGACCGTCTTCTGATCGCGGCCGATCATGAGGTAGACGGCCTTGGGATCAGTGTCGTTGAGGCGCCGCGCCGACGTGGACTTGCCGTTGCCCGGCCGGCCGGTGACGAGCGCTGTCGAGCGCATCGTGATGGCGTAGTCGACGGCCCCCAGCACTTGGCGATGAATGGAGGTTTCCACGAAGCGGTCCGTGGCCGGCGCGGTCAGGACATAGCTCATGGCTGAACTCCCGGATTGCGCGACCGTCTGAACTTGGCGGCCAGCTCTTCCTGCCGCCGGTTGTATTCCGCGATCTCCTGCTCTTCGCGGGCTTGCCGGGCCTCTGGGGTTTCAGTCAGAGCCGCGGCAATCTGCTTTGCCGCCGGCGTGAGCGTGATCCGATCGAAACCCTTGGCCGAGACCGGCCCAGGCGCGGGTCCGGCCGCGATCGCCAACATTTCCTCGAGACCGTTCAGCTCGGGCGTCGAAGTTGCGAGCGCCCGCGTGGCCGCCAAATGCCGCTGGCGGCGACGATGCGACTCGCGCGCTCCTTCAACATCGAGCGGGTGGCGGGCACGGTCGGGCTTCGCAAAGGCGAACACCCTCCCCTCGCGATCAAGGAGCGGGAGGAGCTGCCACTGGCCATAAGCCGGGACGAGGACGGTGACGCGGTCCTCTAGATACGAGTCGAGCTCCTCGCACCACCAGAGCTGATTGGCGTGGCGAATCCGTCCCTTGGTGATGTCGCGTGGCTCCGGCCGGGAGAAGGCGAGACACCAATCCTCCGGGCTGGGGATGACCGGCGCCCAGCCGCCGGCAATCGCCTTCTGATACGCCTCGCCGGGGGAAAGCCCACGAAGCTGCCCCTGTTGCGGCACCAAGTGATAGGTGTCGAGAAGCCCTTGCAGGACAACACTCAGCTGCTCGGGCGTGCTGGGCCAGGGCTGGGGAGCGCGACCGACGTTGTGCGTCTTCTTGCGCATCCGATCGCCACCGATCCAGCCGGGGACCTGGCAAAAGTACGATTGCTCGAGATGCCCAAACACGCCCTCGATCGGCTTCGATGCCGCCCGGTAGGGCATCGCCTTGATCACGTTGCTGCGGCGCAGCTCCCAGGGCGCGAGATCGCCGATGAGCCGGCGCCCGGTCCGGTCGACAAGCTTCAAGGCATCGTCGACGAAGGCGCTCCAGTTAAACTCCGCGCCGTTGTCGTGATAGAGCGCCCGCGGCACGCCCCAGGCCGAACAGACGCGCACGAAGCTGGCGATGACGTGCTCGTTGCGGACGCCCTCGCCCTTCTCAAGGAAGAGGAAATCCATCCATATGCGCCGCGTGGCCCAGTCGAGCCAGGCGACGGCGCGCGGCGTCGCCGTCGATCCGTCCGCACGCGTGTAGAGGATGTCCACCGGGTGGATGTCCGCCACCAGGATGTCCATCGGCGCCAGACGGCTCGCATCGCGAGAGACGTGCGGAAGATTGTCGTGAAAGGCCTTGGCATCAGTTCGCGCGATGTGCACCTTCCGGTGGAGGCGATACTCCTCGATGAGGTTCCGCGGCACGGCGCAGATCGCCTTGAGCCGCTCCGGACCGGGATCGTAGCCGTGCAGGACGGTCAGCTCGGCAAGCTTCTGGCTTGCCCGGACGGCGAGGAGCTTGGGCTTGAAGCCCTGCTTGTGCAGCCCCGCCAGGAACTGCCCGAAGACGAGGGCGATGCGCTGCTTGGTGTCGCGATCGAAGGGAACGGCCTTGTCCCATTCGCGGCAGAGGATTCGGCGCTTCCGGCGCTCGACTTTGTCGCTCCGCGCTTCCCGATGAAGCCCCGCTAACCCCAGCTTTTCGTAGGCAGCGAGCCAACGCTCGACCGTGCGCTCCGCGATCCTGACCGGCTCGCCGGTCTTGAAGTGGGGATGCTCGCGCGTCGAAATGTCGACGATCGCCGCTCGGCGCTTCCGGGAATGCTTCTTGGTGTCGACCGCCGGTTTGATGATGGTGAACCGCCATGCCCGCTCGGCATCGGCTGTTTCATCGTGCTTCAATGGCCGATCGAGCGGCGTTTGAAGGGATCGCCAACGCAGCTGGAGAGCTGGGGGGAGGCTGTCGAGGCGGACCTCATGTTTCCAGCCCGAGCGACCCCCACGCCCTCTTACCTGGCGCACGACCAGGTTTGCGCCTCGCCAGCGGACGTCGCCTTGCAGACCACGCGACAGAACGGCTCTGAGCCGCTGTGGCGAAATGCCTGCGAGCGCAGACAAATCAGCCAGTGTGACCCAGCTGTATGCCATAGCTAGGCCGCTACCATATCTCGCGAGAGCACATCCAGGAGGATGCGCCGCCGAAGCTCTCGAGCCTTCGGCCCAAATGACTGGCCCTTCAGAGCCTTGTAAGCGAGCTGACGGTTGATGCCTTGGGACTGTAGGTACTCGTTGAGCGAGGAACCCTTAGCAACGAGCGTGGCTCGAACGAGCTGGTATTCCCGCTCGTAGAGCTCTTCGCTTTCGTGCAACAGAACGTGCATGTTAAGCTCCCTACTAGAATGACCATAGATGACATTATGTCATCTATGTCAAGTGGTGCATCATGTCTGATGACTCGACCGCATCGCGCGAGATCGCCGCGATGAAGCAGGCTCTGGGCGTGGAGCTAGATCGGGACTTGGCTGAGGCGCTTGGGCTGGACCCCACCGCTGTTTCGGCATGGCGGCGCCGCGGTAAGGTTCCGGACAAGTATGTGCTGCGGGCCGCGAGCCGGCGCGATCAATTTATTGGATCTAAGATTGGCGTGTCCGCAAGCATTGTCGCACTTCGAGAGGCTTACGCCTTCGCGCTTGTGGCACTTGCTGCAAGACTCATAGACGAACGGATAAGCTTCTCGGATAAATCTTACCAGGATGTATGGACAGGGTTTCGTCTATACGGTCTCTATGAATATCTCAAGGACCGTTTTAGAGAAGCGAACTCAGAAGATACGCTTCGCCACGCCTATGAGGAGGCGTGTGCTCAAATCAAGGAGGCCGATCTGCCGGTGTGGCTTGAGACGTTGGGGTAACTATCGATTGCAGAGGTTGCTCAAAGGGTTGCGCAATCGCTGATGTTTCAGTGGTGGGGTTGCGCAATGCTGCTCCTAAAGGCTAATCCCGACAGGTAGTTAGGACTTAGGCAATAATTATTTGGCGGAAGTCATCAGCCAATGCCCGCCGGCTGATTGGACACCCCCTGCGTCCCCTATTTTTCAATGGCTTAGGCCCTTTTCGTCGCCAATTAATTATTGCAAGCCGTCGCCAACCAATTATTGCGTTCCCACCACCAACCGAAGACGTGAAAGCTGAGCTTGCGGAACACACCGGGAACGGCTAGCTTGTTCCCGCTTTGTTTCGGGAATCGCTCCGCGTGCGGGGCATGATAGCGAGTCGGTCGATGCTCACACGCAAGCAGCACGAGTTGCTCCGGTTCATCCACGATCGGGTGCGTGACACCGGCGTCCCGCCCTCCTTCGACGAGATGAAGGACGCGCTCGACTTGAAGTCGAAGTCGGGCATTCATCGTCTCATCACGGCGCTTGAGGAGCGCGGCTTCATCCGTCGCCTGCCCAACCGGGCGCGCGCGCTGGAGGTGATCCGGCTCCCCGAGACGCTGGCCGGGCCGCCGCGCGGGCGCTTCCAGCCGAGCGTCGTCGAGGGCGGGCTGTCCCGGAGCAAGGCTGCCGGACCGACGCCCCCCGTGGAGACGGGCGGCAAGCCGGTGATGGTGCCGGTGATGGGGCGCATCGCCGCCGGCACCCCCATCACCGCGATCCAGAACCCGAGCCACTCCATCGCCTTGTCGCCGGACCTCCTGGGCGGCGGCGAGCATTACGCTCTCGAGGTGCGGGGCGATTCGATGGTCGACGCCGGCATCCTCGACGGCGACATCGTGGTGGTGCGCCGGCAGGACACCGCCAACACGGGCGACATCATCGTGGCTCTCGTCGACGACGAGGAGGCCACCCTGAAGCGCTTCCGGAGGCGCGGATCGTCCATCGCCCTCGAAGCCGCCAACCCGAACTACGAGACGAGGGTCTTAGGTCCCGACCGGGTCAAGATCCAAGGCAAGCTCGTGAGCTTGGTTCGCCGCTACTGAAAGCCCTCGGGGGCCTCGTCGGGCGGCGCGGTGGAGCGCGGTTCGGCGGGCGCAGGAGGCGCTTGCGGTCGTGGCCTGGCTTGAGGCTGCCAGGCGGCCGCATGGCGGGGCGAGCGTGCCGTGGTGACGGCCGGAAGCGCGCCGTCCACAAAGCGCAGAGCGGTCGCGCCCGCGGCGGCGAGGTGGGCCGAGTCGATAATCGTCGGGCTTTGGCAGAACGCCGGCGCGGGCAGCGGCGTCACGATCACGGCGGCGCGCGCGCAATCCTCCGGAAAGGCGCGGCGGTCGCGCACGAGGGCGATGAAGCGCCCGTCCCGCGCCAAGGCGGTGCAGCCCAAGGAATCGCACCGGGCGGATCGTCGCAAGGTCTCGTCGTCGGGCCGGCGCGGATCGCCATCGGCCTTGAGCCATTGCTCGACCGTGAAGGTGGACGGGCGACCAAGGATGACGAGGCTGCCCGACCCGTCGCGGACCGCGGCGCCTTGGCCTGTCCGGTCCACGAAGACGTCATATCGGACCGGAGACGACGCAAGCCACAGGCCGAGGAGCGCGGGAGCGAGCGCGAGCCACCGCAGGGGCGACACGAACAGGGTCGCCACCAGGAGCCCCGCCGTCATCAGGGCGAGGGCGCCGCTCCCGAAGGCCGGGACCGGCACCGTCGATCCCTTGAGCGAGCTGACCCATGCCGAGACGACGAGGACCTTCCCGACCGCATAGCCCATCACCTGCCACGCCCATCCGTCGAGGCCGAAGGGCAAGGCGAGCATGCCAAGGACGCCGAACGGCATGACCACGAGGGAGACGAGCGGCAGGGCGAGCGCATTCCCGATGAGGCCCAGCGTGTTCAGCGTATGGAAGTGGTAGGCCCCGAAAGGCGCGGTGGCGATCGAAGCGACGAGGGTGGTGGCGAAAAGGCCGATCATCGCCCGCCGGAGAAAGAAGCGGACCCTGGCCCATGGCCCGAGCTCCTCGTCCACGGGCCGGCGCCGGCGCTCCCATTCCGCCGCGGCGATGAGGGCGGCGACAGCCGCAAACGACATCTGGAAGCTCGGACCCAAGAGCGTCTCGGGCTCGCGCAGCAGCACGACCAGGGCGGCGATGGCGAGATTGCGCAGGCTCAGGGCCGGCCGGTCGACGAGGATCGCTCCGAACATGACGAGGACCATGACGAGCGAACGCTCGGTCGCCACTTCCGCGCCCGAAAACACGCAATAGGAGAAGGCGCCCGCCATCGCGACCAGCGCGGCGATCTTCTTGATGGGCCAGCACAGGGCGGCGAACGGGCTCAAGGCAAGCAGCGCCCTCGCCAGGGCGAAGAACGTGCCCGCGGCAAGCACCATGTGGAGCCCGGAGATCGACACGATATGGTAGATCCCTGCCCCGCGCAGGATGTCGTTCGTGGGCTCGTCGATGAGGCCGCGTTTGCCGGTCACCAGGGCCGCGGCGACGGCTCCGGCGGAGCCGCCGATTCCCTCCGCGATGCGCCGCGTGAGGGCGTTGCGCGCCGCGTCGATCGCAGCCGCGGCGGCGAGGTCGAGCGGGGGCGGCGCCGGCGGCGGGCGGACCTCCACGCTCCCGAGCAGAGTGCCGACCGCTCCGATGCCGCGGAAATAGGCGTCCCGGCCGAAGTCGTAGCCGCCCGGCCAGGCCGCCTCGGGAAGCGGCAAGAGGCGCGCGCGGCTTGCGATGAAATCGCCGGGCTTGAGGCCGCGCGAACGCCCGGCCACCACCCGCACCCGACGCGGCCGGCGCTCCTCCGTCAGATCGGCGAAACTCGCCAGGCGGATGACGAGCCGCCCGCCCTCCCCGCGCTCCTCGACCGCTTCGATGAAGCCGGTGAGAGGCCCGACGGCGGCTCGAGCGAGCACCGGCGCGCTGATCGAGCGCTCCCGCAGGACGCTCGCCGCAAAGCCCGAGAAGGCCGCGCACAAGCCAACGGCCACGCCGAACGCGAAGGGCTTGGACCGGGCGAGCCCCGCGGCGCCCGCGGCCAGCACCGCGCCCAGCACCGGTGCCCACAGGGCCGGCCGGCCGTCGGCCATAAAGGAGAGAAGGACGCCGAGGCCAAAGCTCACCGCCAGAAGAGGGAAGAGGCGTCGCTGCTCCGCCTCCTCGGCGAGCCAGCGGGCGAGGGACGAACGCCAGCCGAGGGGCCACCCCGGCTGCCGCCAAGCGCGTGGGGCCGCGAGGGCCGCCGCCCGCGCGACGGCTGTCACCCCTGAGCGGCTGGAAGGATGCGGCATTGCTCGACTTGCGCGGGAGGAGCGCCTAAATGCTACACGATCGCCGCCAGGGGCCAATGGCCCCGCTTGGGCCCCCTCTCCTTCCGAGCCGACCGATCGCGCAATGAACGAAACCGTCGTCACCCGCTTTGCCCCCTCCCCGACCGGTTTTCTCCACATCGGGGGGGCGCGGACGGCGCTGTTCAACTGGCTCTTCGCCCGCCGGCACGGCGGCAAGATGCTGCTGCGCATCGAGGACACCGACCGCGAGCGCTCGACGGACGCTGCCATCGCGGCGATCCTCGACGGCCTGGAGTGGCTCGGGATCACCTGGGACGGCGACGTGACCTATCAGTTCGCCCGCGCGCAGCGACACCGGGAAGTGGCCGAAAGCCTCTTGGCCGCCGGCAAGGCCTACTACTGCTACGCAACCCCCCAGGAATTGGAGGAGATGCGGGAGGCCGCCCGGCGCGAAGGCCGGCCGATGCGCTACGACGGGCGCTGGCGCGATCGCGACCCCTCCGAGGCGCCTGCGGGCGTGAAGCCGGTCATCCGGCTCAAGGCTCCCACCGACGGGGAGACCGTGGTCGAGGACCGCGTCCAGGGCCGGGTCGTGTGGCAGAACAAGGATCTCGACGATCTCGTCCTGCTGCGCTCGGACGGCACGCCCACCTACATGCTCGCCGTGGTGGTGGACGACCATGACATGGGCGTCACCCATGTCATCCGCGGGGACGACCACCTCACCAACGCGGCCCGCCAGACGCAGATCTATCAGGCGCTGGGCTGGACGGTGCCGGTCATGGCGCACATCCCCCTGATCCACGGCCCGGACGGGGCCAAGCTCTCGAAGCGGCACGGCGCCCTCGGCGTCGACGCTTACCGGTCGATGGGGTATCTCCCCGAAGCGCTGCGCAACTACCTCGTGCGCCTCGGCTGGAGCCACGGCGACCAGGAGATCTTCTCCACCGAGGAGATGATCTCCGCCTTTTCGCTCGAGCAGGTCGGCCGCTCGCCGGCGCGCTTCGATTTCGCCAAGCTCGAGAACCTGAACGGCCACTATATGCGCCAGGCGAGCGACGAGCGTCTCGTCGCGGCGCTTGAAGCCATCCTCCCGGAACACGGGCCGCCCCGCGGCCTCGGCGCGACCTTCTCGCCTGACCTGAAGGACAAATTGCTGCGCGCGATGCCCGGTCTCAAGGAGCGCGCGAAGACGCTGGTCGAGCTCCTCGACAACGCCCGATACCTCTACGCAGCTCGGCCGCTGGCGCTCGAAGACAAGGCGGCTCAGATCCTCGCCGATGGGGGGCGCGCTCGGCTGGCCGGCGTGCTCCCCCACCTTGCCGCGCTCCCGGAATGGACGGCCGAGAGCACGGAAGCGGCCGTGCGGCGCTTCGCCGAGGAGGCGGGGCTGAAACTCGGACAGATCGCCCAGCCCTTGCGGGCTGCCCTCACGGGCCGCTCGACCTCCCCTGGGCTCTTCGACGTCATGGCTGTGCTCGGCCGGGACGAGAGCCTGGCGCGGCTCAAGGACCAGGTCGCACGCGCGGCGGCCTGATCGGGCTTCATCCGCGGTTGCAGCCCGGATGCTGTCGGCTTGACGCACAGGCGGGGCGTCCTCCTGCGGTGCCATCCACATTGTGCTGCTTCGCAGCTCTATTTGTTGCGCCACCTCTGCGGAAGCGCTGCGCGCCAAGTCCGGCGTGACGGCTGGTGTGCGTGCCCACCTCACAAGGAGGACGGGCGCCGGCCCGAGCGGACAAGGCCGAAGCTTGAACGCGGCGACCCGATACGCTACCGAGGCGCCAAGTTTCCGGCGGGCGAAGCTCGGGGGACGGCGCGGCCTCGCGACCTCACGGCGAGCGCCGGTCGGCACGGCTTCGCGCATCTCACGAAAGGCGAGAACTCATGAGCGGCGCCTCCACCACCCTGGTCGTGGACAACAAGCAGGTTGAGCTGCCGGTCAAGCACGGCACCATCGGCCCGAGCGTCATCGACATCTCGAAGCTCTACGCCCAGACCGGGATGTTCACCTACGACCCCGGCTTCACGTCGACGGCCGCCTGCGAATCCGGCATCACCTACATCGACGGCGACAAGGGCATCCTGCTGTATCGCGGCTATCCCATCGAGCAGCTCGCCGAGCACGGCGACTTCCTCGAGACCTGCTACCTCCTGCTTTACGGAGAGCTGCCCACCGCCGCCCAGAAGGCCGATTTCGACTATCGGGTCACGCGCCACACCATGGTGCACGAGCAGATGACCCGCTTCTTCCAGGGTTTCCGGCGCGATGCTCACCCCATGGCGGTGATGGTCGGGTCCGTGGGCGCCCTGTCGGCCTTCTATCACGACTCGACGGACATCTCCGATCCCACCCAGCGCATGGTCGCCTCCATGCGCATGATCGCCAAGATGCCGACCCTCGCGGCAATGGCCTACAAGTATTCGATCGGCCAGCCCTTCATGTATCCGCGCAACGACCTCGACTATACGTCGAACTTCCTGCGGATGTGCTTTGCGGTGCCGTGCGAGGAATACAAGGTCAACCCGGTGCTCGCCCGCGCGCTCGACCGCATCTTCATCCTGCATGCCGACCACGAGCAGAACGCCTCGACCTCCACCGTGCGGCTTGCCGGCTCCTCGGGCGCCAACCCCTTCGCTTGCATCGCGGCAGGCGTTGCCTGCCTGTGGGGCCCCGCCCATGGCGGCGCCAATGAAGCGGCTCTGAAGATGCTGGAGGAGATCGGAACGCCCGAGCGCATTCCGCAGTATATCGCCAAGGCCAAGGACAAGAACGATCCGTTCCGTCTGATGGGCTTCGGGCACCGCGTCTACAAGAACTACGACCCGCGCGCCCGGATCATGCAGAAGACCGCCCATGAGGTCCTGAACGAACTCGGCATCAAGGACGATCCGCTGCTCGAAGTGGCGCTCGAACTCGAGCAGATCGCGCTGCGCGACGAATATTTCATCGAGAAGAAGCTCTATCCCAACATCGACTTCTACTCGGGCATCACCCTCAAGGCGATGGGCTTCCCGACCTCCATGTTCACGGTGCTCTTCGCCGTGGCGCGCACCGTCGGTTGGATCGCGCAGTGGAAGGAGATGATCGAGGATCCCTCCCAGAAGATCGGCCGCCCGCGCCAGGTCTACACCGGCGCCCCCCGCCGTGAGTATGTGGCGATCAACCAGCGCGGCTGAGCAGGCTCTGGCGCAAGCTTGCCGCGACCGAACGGCGCTGCTTCGCAGCGGAGGGTGTGGAGGAGGTTCGCGCCTGACCCACGACGGGAGGTTTGCGCCTCAACCTCTCCCCTTTCCCGGAAGCCTGGAACGAAGCGCAGCGGAGTGGAAGGCTGTCCGGGATCCAGCGCAATAATGAAGCCGCGTAGCGGCTCCTTATGAGTGGCGCTGCTCCTACGGAGCCGCCGGGCTCTTAAAGGCTCGAGGGCGCTTCGTCGGCGATTGAGCCTGACGGGTGCGTCGTCCGCCTTCTTTGATCGATCGTCTCGCAGACGATGCGGGCCGCGCGCTCGCTTGGCGTCTCGTCGCCGGTCGCCATCAGGGCATCAAGACGCGCGAAGGCTTCGGTCTGCCGCCGCCGTTCCGGCGTATCGTCGATCAGCGGCAGAAGCGCTCCGGCGAGCTTCTCCGGCGTGCAGTCCCCCTGCAGGAATTCGGGGATGACATTCTCCTCGAGGATCAGGTTGGCGAGGACGATGGACGGCACCGTGATCAGGTATTTGAGCTGTTCCTCGAGTTTCGAGACCTTGTAGGCCACGACCAAGGGCACGCCGGCGAGGGCCAGCTCGAGGGTGACGGTGCCGGAGGCGGCAAGCGCCGCATGCGCGCGGCGGAAGGCGGCATATTTCTCAGCCTCGCCCTGCACGATGCGCGGCTGAACCGGCCAGGTCCGAACCGCCGCCGCGATCTCCTCGGCCACATGCGCGACCGCCGGCAGCGTGACGGCGAGAGGCCGCGGCGCCGTCGCCGCGAGCTTCGCCAGGGCACCGCCAAACGGTTCCATCAGCCGCGCGATCTCCGAGCGCCGGCTCCCCGGCAGCACCAGGAGCTCCACAGGGCCTTCGCCGAGGGGACGGCGCTCCCCAGGCCCGGGACGCAACTGGGCCATCCGCTCGACGAGCGGGTGCCCGACATAGGTGCAGGGCGGTCCGCCGAGCCGCAGGTGGGCGGCCGGTTCGAACGGCTTCACCGCCAGAACGTGGTCGACATAAGCGCGCATCTTGCGCGCGCGGCCCGGCCGCCAAGCCCACACGGTCGGGCTGACATAGTTGACGATCGGCAGGTCGGGGAGCTTGCGGCGGACGCGCTTGGCGACCGCATGGGTGAAGTCCGGACTGTCGATGATGACGAGGGCGTCCGGGCGGTGCGTCACCACGGCATCGACGGTGCGGTAGACCCGCTCGATGAGCGAGGGCAGCCGCTTGAGGACCGGCAAGATGCCCATGACGGCGATGTCGGCGAGGGGGAAGAGGCTGACGAGCCCCTGCCCTGCCATGGCATGGCCGCCGACGCCTCCGAACCTCACACCCTCAGGACTAAGGCGCGCCCGGAGCGCCGCCATGAGCTTGGCGCCGAGCTGATCGCCCGATTCCTCGCCGGCGACGAGCCAGATGGTCAGAGGGCGAGCCGCGCTCATGCGGTCCTCTCGACGAGGCCCGTGGGGCCCGCAACACCCACCAGGAAGAGGCCGAGCCGGTCGGCGAGCGCGAGGGTCTGAGGCTGGTCGAGGATCAGCGTCACTCCGCTGCCGACGGCCACGCCCCGAAGGCCCGCCGCATGGGCCTCCTTCATGGTGCGAGGTCCGATGGCGGGCAGGTCGACCCGGAGGTCCTGGCCTCTCTTGGCGGTCTTCACGAGCACGCCGCCGGCATGGACCCGCGCGCGGCTCCAGAGGCGGCGGAAGCCTCGCACGCGGGCCAGCATCCGATCGGTCCCCTCGGGCCCTTCGAGCGCAACGATGCGTTCGCCGGCCACCACCGCCGCCTGTCCCATGTCGTAGGGTGAAAGGTCCGCGAGCACGGTCGTTCCGATGGTGATGGCGCGAAGGTCCTCTTCGGCCGGCTGCGCCCGGGTGAGGCACCCGGAGCCGGCGAGGAGTTCGGGGGCAAGATCGATGATCCCGACGACGCGGTGCCCCTCCTGCTCCAGAAGTCCCACGGCGCTGCGCAGGAGCTGATCGTCCCCCTTCTCCAGCAGCGCCGAGAGCTCGCGGCGGTTGCGGAACGCCGAGAAGGCGCTGAGGAACACGGCAGGGTTCGGCCGCCGCACCGCCCCGGCCAGGATGACCGCCCCCGGCCGCCAACCTTCGAGGCACCGCAGGATGCGCTTCACGTCGAGGAGGTGGATCACGGCGTCGGCCCGGCGCCGGGTGGGGGGCGCGGCAAAGCCGCGGAATGCGAGGATGCGGTGCTCCACGCCCCGTCGCCTCAGGGAATCGGCGAGCAGGAGCGGCAATTGACCCGACCCCGCCAGGATGACGATCGGGCCAGAGATCGGCCCCATCAAGCGGTCCCGACGGCGTCCCGCGGCGTGCAGATGGCCCGATCGCCGCCCTCGCGGATGAAGTCCAGGATCTCGTGCACGATGGGATGTTTCGCGAACTCCTCGGCCACGTCCTCGACGCGCTCCTTCAGCGTGCCCTCATTGGCGAAGAGGAGCCGATAGGCGCGGCGAAGATCATGGATCTGATCCCGGGTGAAGCCGCGGCGGCGCAGGCCGATGATGTTGAGGCCGGCAAGATGCGCCCGGTTCCCCAGCGCCATGCCATAAGGAATGATGTCGTTCTCGACGCCGGACAGGCCGCCGATGAAGGCATGGGCGCCGATGCGCACGAACTGGTGCACGCCCGCCCCCCCGCCGAGGATCACGAAGTCGCCGATCTTGCAATGGCCGGCGAGCATGACGTTGTTCGACATCACCACATTGTTGCCCACCACGCAGTCATGGGCGACGTGGGAGTTCGCGAGAAACACGCAGCGATCCCCGACCACGGTGCGGGACGTGCCCTGCACCGTGCCCGGATTCATGGTGACGCCCTCGCGGATGGTGCAGTCGGAACCGATGATGAGCTGCGTCGGCTCGCCGGCGTATTTCAGATCCTGCGGCGGATTGCCGATCGAGGCGAAGGGGAAGATCCGCGCCCGGGGCCCGATGGTCGTGTGGCCGGCCAGGACCACATGGCTGACGAGCCGCGACTCGTCCCCCAGCACCACATGCGGTCCCACGTGGCAGAAGGGGCCGATCTGCACGCCCGCACCGAGCTGCGCGCCGGGCTCGACGATGGCGGTCGGATGGATGATCGTCGCCGTCATTCGGCCACCAGCATCGCTCCGACCTCGGCTTCCGCGACCAGCACGCCGCCGACCTTCGCCTCGCCCCTGAACCACCACATGTTCCGGCGGTTGTTGGTCTTGCGCATGTGGTACTCCACCGTGTCGCCGGGCACGACCGGCTTGCGGAACTTGGCCTTGTCGATGGTCATGAAGAAGACCTGCTTCGGCCGGGCCTGCTCCGCCAGCTTTGCCGCCACGCAGATGGCCCCGGCAGTCTGCGCCATGCCCTCGATCAGGAGCACGCCCGGGAACACGGGCCGCGTCGGGAAATGGCCGGTGAACTGCGGCTCGTTCACGGTCACGTTCTTGATGCCGATGCAGCTCTCGTCGCCCTGGATCTCGACGATCCGGTCGACCATCAGGAAAGGATAGCGGTGCGGAAGAAGATCGAGGATCCGGATGATGTCCGCCGTCTCGAGCTTCGTCGGCGTCTCGCTCATGCTCTTGCTCCGGTGCCCGCAGGCAACGCTTACTCCTGCGAGGGCGTCGGGTCGTCTTTGGCGAGATCGCGCCGCGATGCAAGGTTTTTCAACGTCGTCAGCTCGCGGAACCAGTCGCGGACGGGCTTCGCCGGCGTGCCGCCCCAGCGCGCGCCCGCCGGCACGTCGCTGTTGACATTGCTGGAAGCGGCGATCTGCGCGCCCCGGCCGATCCGCACATGGCCGATGACGCCCACCTGGCCGCCGATGACCACGAAATCCTCGAGGGTGGTCGAACCCGAGATGCCGACCTGGGCGACGATCACGCAGTGGCGCCCGATGACCACGTTGTGGCCGATCTGGACCAGGTTGTCGATCTTGGTGCCCTCGCCGATGACGGTGTCGCGGCTCGCGCCCCGGTCGATGGTGGTGTTGGCGCCGACCTCCACATCGTCCTGGATGATGACGCGCCCGATCTGCGGCACCTTGCGATGGCCCCCGGGCCCCATGGCGAAGCCGAAGCCGTCCTGGCCGATCCTGACGCCGGGATGGAGGATGACGCGGTTGCCGACGAGGGCGTTGAGGAGCGTCACGCCGGAGCCGATGGAGCAGTCCCGGCCGACCTTCACATGAGGCCCCACCACCGCCTGCGAGGCGACGATGGTCCCGGACCCGATCTCCGCGAACGGCCCGATCACGGCGCCCGGATCGACCGTCACCCCCTGCTCCAGGCGCGCCGTCGGATGGACGAAGGAGCCCGGCGAGATGCCGGATGCGCCGAACACCGATGCCGGCCGCAGCGCCGTCGGGTAGAGGCGCGCCAGCGCCTCCGCGAAGGCCTCGTAGGGCTTCGGCGTGACGAGTGCGATGCAGCCGTCCGGCACACGGTCGGCGAAGCGCGGGGAGACGAGGCAGATCCCCGCCCGCGTGGCGGCGAGCGCCTCCGCGTACTTCGCGTTGTCCATATAGGCGAGATCGCTCGGACCTGCCGTTTCGAGCGGCGCCGCGCCGGTCACGGTCCTTGCGCCGTCGACGCCTGCGGGGAGCGGCACCCGCGCGATCGCCGCGATGGCCGCGAGAGACAGCGGCTCGGCACGGGGGAAGAACACGGGTTCGGCCATGTCGGGTGCCGGTGGCATGGCCCCGCCCGCAGGCGGAGCCGCGATCAGAACCGCGTGCCGCCCGAGAAGCGGAAGGCCTGGGTGCGGTCCCCGCCGATCTTAACCCCGGTCGCCGGATCAATCACGCCCTCATCCTTGGTGAGTGCGAAGGCGTAGTCGAACCGGATCGGCCCGAGCGGCGAGTTCCAGAGGAGGCTCGCGCCCACCGAGGAGCGGATCATCGAGCTGTCGCGGATGTTCAGGCACTCCGGGAACACAGTGGCACGTACCGCAGAGCATCCGTTCGGCCCCAGGCCGGAGATTCTGCCGTCGGCGTTCAGGTCAAAGATGGTCTTGCCCTTGTAGTCGAACAGGGTGCCGGCGTCGGCGAAGACGGCGCCCTTGAGGCCGAGGTCGCGGGGCAGCCCGAAGATGGGGAACTGGACCTCGAGGGTGCCGCCGAAATAGGTGGTGCCGCCGACGGCGTTGCCGTTCGGATCGCCCGACGAGATGTCGCGCGGGCCGATGCCGGCGGTAGCGAAGCCGCGCACGAGGCTCGGGCCCAGGAAGAAGTGGTCCACCACCCGCAGATCGTTGCCGCCGAAGCCCATGATGTGACCGCCCTGGACGCGGGCGATGCCGACGATGTCCTCCCAGAGCTCGTAGTAGTAGCGGGCCTCGCCGGTGACGCGCAGGAAGCGCGAGTCGCCGCCAAGCCCGGCCACGTCCGGCTTGATCTCGGCATAGAAGCCGTTCTTGGGGTTCTTGCCGTTGTCGAGCGTGCTGTAGGCGAGCGTGACGCCCACGAGCGAGGTCAGCGTATCGCCCGCCGCTTCCTTGAGCGCCAAGGACGCCTCGCCGTCATAGGCGCAGTTCGGGTAAAGCGCAGTCTCTCCGGGAGCGCCGGTGGCCCGAGTAAGGGGGTCGGTTGCCGGATTGATCGCTGTGTATCCCGGCAGCGGCACCGAGCAGTCGTTATAGGGCTGCTTCAAGCTGTTCGGGATCTTGAGCTCGGTCTGGTAGAGCGAATAGCGGAAGGTGACGCCGATCTCCTCGGTGATGGGCAGGCCCAGGCGCAGCTGACCGCCCGTGACCCGGCTCTCATAGCGCGAGTACTGGGTCTGATCGCTGAACTTGGAGAACAGGTCGATGCCGGCCGCCATCCGGTAGCCGAGGAAGTACGGCTCGGTGAAGGAGAAGTCGATTCCTTGCGTCTTCTGCCCGAGATTGCCGGCGATGCGCACGAAGTGGCCGCGGCCGAGGAAGTTCGACTCGCTGACCGAGACCTCTCCGATGAGGCCGTCGGCGGTCGAGTAGCCGCCGGCGATCGAGAAGGCGCCGGTGGGCTGATCCTCCACGTCGATGTTGACGACGACGCGGTCGGGCGCGGTGCCCGGCTCGTTGGTGATCCGCACCCGCTTGAAGTAGCCGAGGTTGTTCAGGCGCCGCTCGGCCCGGTCGAGAAGCACCTTGTTGTAGGCGTCACCCTCCCCGAGGTCGAGCTCGCGGCGGATGACATAGTCGCGGGTGCGGGTGTTGCCGCGGACGTTGATGCGCTCGATATAGACGCGCGGCCCCTCCTCGACGACGTAGCCGATGTTGACCGTGCGGCTCGTCGGATCGCGCTGACCGGTGGGCCGGACCTGGGCGAAGGCATAGCCGCGCCGCGCCACCTCGGTGGTCACGTCCTGCAAGGACCTCTCGACCGCCTCGGCGTTGTAGACCTGGCCCGGCTGGGTGCGAATCTTCCGGCGCAGGTTGTCGGGATCGACGTCGGGCAGCCGCGAATCGAGCTGGACGTCGCCGACCCGGTACTGCTCGCCCTCGTCGACGGTGATGGTGATGATCCAGCCGCCCCGGGCCGCATCGAACTGGGCGTCGGTGGAGACGATGCGGAAATCGGCGTAGCCGTTCTTCAGATAATAGCGCCGGATCAACTCCTGATCGGCGGCGAGCCGGTCCGGATCGTACACGTCGGAGTTCTTGAGGAAGCTCAAGAGGTTCATCTCCGTCGTGGTCATGAGGTCCCGGAGCTTCGAGGACGAGAAGGCCCGGTTGCCGACGAAGTTGATCTCCTTGACGCCCGTCTTGTCGCCCTCGTTGATCGTGTAGACCACGTCGATGCGGCCGTTGGGCAGGTCGACGACGCGCGGGGTGACCGTCGCATTGCCGCGGCCGGTGCGGCGGTAGATGTCGAGGATGCGCTGGACGTCCGCGTCGACCGTCGCCTGATTATAGGCGCCCCGCGCCTTGGTCTGGACCTCGGCCTCGAGCGTCGCACGCTCGACCTTGCGGTTGCCCTCGAACACGACGCGGTTGATGACCCGGTTCTCGCTGACCGACACCACGACCTGCGAGCCGCGGCGGGCGATTCGCACATCCGAGAACATCCCGGTCTGCAGGAGGTTGCGGCGCGCTTCCTCCAGCGAGCCCGCCCCCGTCACATAGGACTGGATGGTCGCGGAATCGACGCGCTGATTGCCCTGAACAACGACCTGCTGCGCCGTGGCGGGTCCTGCGGTCGAGAGCAGCGCCACAAGCGCCGCGCCTACGACGCTTGCGTTCAGCGCCGATCTCCGCCGGCTCGTCACTGTCGTCGTTTTCATCAACTGGCCCGTCTCTTTATTTACTGCCGCGAGTTCACCCGCAGGTCAGGGGGCAAGAGCCCCTACCTTCCGGTCCTGCAGCGCTTCTACAAAAGTTCGGCGTTCACGCAAACGCCGAGCATCCCCACCGGGGCGGCATTTTGGCGATGCGTGTCCTTCGTGTCACGTCCCCCGCGAAGTGAACGCCGCGCCAAGGTGAACAATATCATTCCATGTGGCGAAGAGCATGAGCATCACCACGATGGCAAGGCCGATGCGGAAACCGATCTCCTGGGCGCGGTCGCTCAAGGGGCGGCCGCGCGCCGCCTCGATGGCGTAGAACAGCAGGTGCCCGCCGTCGAGAAGGGGAATCGGGAACAGGTTGATGAGGCCGATCGACACCGACAGGACGGCCACGAGGCTGATGAGCGCCCCGGCGCCGCCGATATTGGCCACCTGGCCCGACACCTGCGCGATCCTGATGGGGCCGGAGAGCTGATCGGCCGATTCCCGCCCAACGATGAGGCGGCCGATATAGGTGAAGGTGCGCTCCACCACATACCAGGTCTCGAGGGTGCCGAGCCGCAGCGAGTCGAGCAGGCCGTACTGGACGGCCTTCAGGTCCTCGGGCGAGCGCGAGGCCTGCAGCCCGAGAAGGCCGATGCGCTGCTTGCCGAAGGGCGTTTCCTGCTCCTTGAGGTCCGGCACGGCGGTCAGCGTCATCTGGCGGCCGTCCCGCTCGATGACCACTTCGAGCGTGTCCTCGGCGCTCGCGCTGACGATGCGCTGCATGTCCGAGAAGCTCCCGATGGAGCGTCCGTTGATCGAGATCACCAGGTCGCCCGGCTTGAAGCCCGCGCGTTCGGCCGCGCTGCCGGCCTGGACGGCGTCGATCCTGGGGGCCAGGACCTGGCGCCCGTTGACGTAGATGACGGCGCTGAAGATCGCGATGGCGAGCAGGAAATTGGCGATCGGACCGGCGGCGACGATCGCCGCCCGTCTTGCCACGCTCTTGTGATGGAAGCTGACCGCCCGTTCGGCGGCGCTCATCTGGTTGAGGGCGTCCGCATCCGGCACGCTCGCCCCATTGATGTCGCCGGCGAATTTCACGTAGCCGCCGAGGGGGACCGCCGAGAGCTTCCAGCGGGTGCCATGGCGGTCGGTCCAGCCGATCAGCTCCGGTCCGAACCCCACCGAGAAGGCCGTGACGCCGACGCCGCACCAGCGGCCCACCAGGAAATGGCCGAGCTCGTGGACGAACACGACGATCGTCAGAACGACCAGGAACGGGATGAGGTAACCGAGCAGGGATCCCGTCCACCCACCCAGCAGACCGAACAACTCCATCAGGCCGATCTCCTATCTCTGTGCGGCGGCGACAGCGGCGCCTGCCGCAACCACTCCGCCGTCCGGCGCCGCGTCTCGCTGTCGATCGCCAGCGCCTCTTCGATGGAGGACGGCGCGGGCCAGCCTTTCGACGCGCCCCACAGGCAAGCTTCCTCCACCACGGCGGAAATGTCGAGAAACCCGATTCGCCGCTGAAGGAACGCCGCCACCGCCACCTCGTTCGCGGCATTCAGCACGGTGGGCAAGGCGCCGCCCGCGCGAAGCGCCGCGCGGGCAAGGCCGAGGCAGGGAAAGCGTGTCGCGTCCACGGGCTCGAAGGTCAACGCACCAATCCTGGCAAGATCGAGACGATCCCCCGCAAGAGCCAGCCTTTCGCCGAGCCCGAGGCAATGCGCGATCGGGATCCTCATATCGGGCAAGGACAGCGCCGCGGTGAGACCGCCATCACGCCACCGGACGAGGCCATGCACGATGGACTGGGGGTGGACGACAACATCGAGCCGATCGTCGGCAAGACCAAAAAGATGATGAGCCTCAATGAGTTCGAGACCCTTGTTCATGAGGCTCGCCGAATCGACGTTGATCTTCATCCCCATGGCGTAGGTGGGATGGGCGGCGGCCTCCTCGGGGGTGGCGTGCGCCATGCGCTCGCGCGGCCAGGTGCGGAAGGGGCCGCCGGAGGCGGTCAGCACCATCGATTCGACGTCGCCCGCCCGGCCGGCTGCAAGCGCCTGGAGGAGAGCGTTGTGCTCCGAATCCATGGGGAGGATCTGCGCGCCAAGGCGCCTTGCGTCCCGCATGAACGCTTCGCCGGCGCAGACCAGGGTCTCCTTGTTGGCGAGCGCGATGGTCCGGCCGGCCGTGAGCGCAGCATAAGTGGGGCCGAGGCCCGCGGCGCCGCTGATCGCGGCAACGACGATGTCGGCCTCACGCTCCGCCGCCTCGCGCAGCGCGGCCGCGCCGGCGCCGGAGGCGATCCCGGTTCCGGCGAGCGCGTCCCGCAGCAATTCCCCTGCGCCGGGATCGGCAATCGCCGCGAAAGCGGCGCCGACGGCCTTGGCGCAGCAGGCAAGCGCGGCGGCGTCGCTACCGCCTGCCACGGCCACGACGCGGAAACGGTCGCGATGCTGGGCGACGACGTCGAGGGTGGAGCGCCCGACGGACCCGGTGGCACCGAGAATGGTGACGGTCCGCGTCACGGGACGGCTCCCGCAGCCGCCCCGGAGGTCTTGTGGGCGATGAGGAAGAGCCCCATCAGCGCCGCGACGGCCCAGAACGCGTCGAGCCGATCCATGACGCCGCCATGGCCGGGGATCAGATGGCTTGAATCCTTCACCCCGAAACGCCGCTTCCACGCCGATTCGGCAAGGTCGCCGAGCTGCGACAAGGCCGCAGCGGCGGCCGACAAAAGGCCGACGGCGAAAAGCCCGCCCGGAGGCGTCCAGCCGTAGCGCGCGCCCAGGGCCGCCACCGCCGTCCCCGCCGCCGTCCCCGCGGCGACGCCGCCGCAGAACCCCGACCAGGTCTTCTTCGGGCTGACCTTCGGCCAGAGCTTCGGGCCGCCGAACCGGCGGCCGACGAAATAGGCGGCGATGTCCGTCGACCACACCACGGCCAGCATCCACAGGAAGGCGACAAGACCAAGCCCCGGGTCATCGCGGACGAGGGGAGGAACCACGGCGATGACGGCCGCATAGGCGAAGCCGGCGACGGCCCAGACGCGGTCGCCACGGGTTCGGGCGAGAAAGGCGGCGCCGGCGCCGCAGGCGACAAGGAGCAAAGCGAGGGCCAAAGGACCGATCCAGCCCTGCGTCGCAGCGCCGAGCGCCAACAGGCCTGCGCCGCCCATCGCCGCGAGCGGCAGGCGCGGCGCGGCGCCCGTGACCGTCGTCCATTCGAGCAGAATCGCCAGGGCGGCCAGAAGCCAGAAGGAGGCGAACAGAACGCCGCCCTGATAGGCGGCCAACAGCGCCGCGAGGCCGAGGACGAGGGCGGAGCCGACCCGTCGGCTCAGCTCGGAGCGAGTGCGGGAGGAGGAGACGCCTGTGGAGCCGGGCATCTCCTTCGGCTCGGCCATGTCAGGCCTCTTGCGGGCCGGTGCCGCCGAAGCGGCGGTCGCGCCTGGCGTATTCGGCGACGGCGGCCCGGAACACGGCCTCGTCGAAATCCGGCCAGAGCTCCGGCATGAAGACATACTCCGCATAGGCCGACTGCCAGAGGAGGAAGTTCGAGACGCGCTGCTCTCCGGACGTGCGGATGATGAGATCCGGATCGGGGATGCCCGCCGTGTCGAGCGCCCCGGCGATCACGTCGACGTCGATGGCGGCGGGGTCGAGCGCGCCTTGCCTGACCTTCTCGGCAAGACGCTGCATCGCCCGAGCCAGCTCCTGGCGTCCCCCGTAGTTGAACGCGACCACGAGGTTCAGGCGGGAATTGCCCCGCGTGAGGTGTTCGGCTTCGTCAAGCAGCGCGCGGATGTCGGCGGGCAACCCCTCCCGCTCGCCGATGATCCTCACCCGGACGTCATGCGCATGGAGTTCGGCGAGATCGTTGCGCACGAAACGGCGCAAAAGGCCCATCAGGTCCGACACCTCCTGCGCCGGCCGGCGCCAGTTCTCGGACGAGAAGCTGTAGATCGTCAGGTACTTGACGCCGAGCTCCATGGCCGCGCGGACGGCACGCCTGACAGCTTCGACCCCGCGCCGATGACCCTCAACCCGCGGCAGGCCGCGGCGGACCGCCCAGCGCCCGTTGCCGTCCATGATGATGCCCACATGGACCGGAACGCCGGCGCCCACCTCGGGTGCGGCCGCGACGGCTGCGGAAGCTTCGCTCTTGAAGGCCATGGTGCGCCTGCACGACCGTTCAGACGTGCATGATCTCCTTCTCCTTGGCGGCAAGCAGGGCGTCGATCTCCGCAATGGCCTGGTCGGTCGCCTTCTGCACCTGCTCCTCCTGACGGCGTTCCTCGTCTTCTCCCAAGGCGCCGTCCTTCTTCAGCTTCTTCAGGAGGTCGAGACCATCGCGGCGGACATGACGTACGGCGACGCGCGCCTCCTCCGCATATTTGTGGGCGACCTTCACCAGATCCCGGCGCCGCTCCTCGGTCATCTCGGGGATGCGGAGCCGGATCACTTGGCCCTCCGTCATCGGGTTGAGACCAAGATCGGAGTCGCGGATCGCCTTCTCGACCGCGTGAACCATGCCGCGATCCCACACCTGCACGCTCAAGAGGCGCGGCTCCGGCACGCTCACCGTGGCGACCTGGTTGATGGGCATGTGCGAGCCATAGGCATCGACGCGAATGGGCTCGAGGAGGCTGGGCGAGGCCCGGCCAGTGCGAAGGGTCCCGAGCTCGTGCTTCAGGGCGTTGATCGCCCCCTGCATGCGGCGCTTCACATCGCCGAGGTCGAAAGTCGTTGCAGCCATTCCCGTCCCTCACACAGGGGCACCGACGCGGCGAGAGGCCAAGGCCGATGCACGTCCGGGCAAGGGCTTACGCCCCTGCCGTCACGCCTTCAAGGGGCAACCACGGTCGACGGTGCGTGCCCCTGCAGAATGGCGGTGACCGAACTTGGCGCATGAACCGAGCCGACGATGATCTGCAGGCGGCTCTCCCGGGCCAGGGCGAAGGCGGCGGTGTCCATGATGCGCAGGTCGCGCGCGATGGCCTCGTCGTGGCTCAGCCGCTCGTAGCGCACCGCGTCGGGGTTGGTCTTCGGATCGGCGGAATAGACCCCGTCCACCTGGGTCGCCTTGAGCACGGCGTCGCAGCGCAGTTCCGCCGCGCGCAGCACCGCCGAGGTGTCGGTCGTGAAGAACGGATTGCCGGTGCCCCCGGCCAAGACCACCACCTGCCCGCGGCTGAGATAGTGGAGCGCCGGCTGGCGGGCATAGGTCTCGCAGATGGTCGGCATCGATACCGCCGACATGGTGCGGGCGGACACCCCGGCGGCGTTGAGCGCCGTCTCGAGGGCAAGCGAATTCATGACCGTGGCGAGCATGCCCATCGAGTCGGCCGTGGCGCGGTCGATCCAGCCGGCGGCGCTCATGCGCGCTCCGCGGATGATGTTGCCGCCCCCGACCACCAGCGCGACCTCGAAGCCGGCGGCCGTGGCCTGGGCGATGTCGGCGGCGAGAGCCGTGAGGGTCTGCGGATCGAGCCAATAGCCGTCCGGCGCCATGAAGGCTTCGCCCGAGAGCTTGACGAGGATGCGGCGGAAGGGTGTCGTCACGGCTTCGATCGTCCCGCTCGTTCAGCATCGTCCCGGGCGCTTGGCGACAACGCCCGGGACATTATGGCTCTCAGTCCCCGGCCGCGCCGGATCGGAGAGAAGGGGTACAAGAGATGGGCGGCCGAGGCCGCCCATTTCGACTTAGTCCTTCTTGAGCCCCGACTGCGCCGCGACCTCCGCCGCGAAGTCGTTCTCTTCCTTCTCGATCCCCTCGCCCAGGGCATAGCGCACATAGGCCGCGATCTTGACGTCGCCGCCGACCTTGCTCGCCGCCTCCTTGAGCACCTGGCCCACCGACTTGGAGGGATCATGGACGAAGGCCTGGTCGAGCAGCGTGACCTCCTTGTAGTAGGTCTGGAGCCCGCTGTTGACGATCTTCTCGACGACGTTCGCCGGCTTGCCGGCATGCTTCTCGGCGAGGATCGCCTTCTCGCGCTCGACCATGGCCGGATCGAGGCCCGAGGCGTCGAGCGCCAGCGGATTGGCCGCCGCCACATGCATGGCGATCTGCCGCCCGAGGCTCGCGAGCTGGTTCACGTCGCCGGAGGACTCAAGCGCCACGAGGACGCCGATCTTGCCAAGGCCTTCGCTCACCGCGTTGTGGACATAGGTGGCGATCAGGCCGCTGCCGACGCTGAGCTTGGCCACCCGGCGCAGGGTCATGTTCTCGCCGATGGTGGCGATGAGCTCCTGCAACCGGTCCTTCACCGTCGTCTGGGTGCCCGGGAAGTGGGCCGCCTCCAGGGCCTCGACCGTCCCCTCGCCCATGAGCGCCAGCTTCGCCGCCTCGCGCACGAAGGCCTGGAAGGTCTCGTTGCGGGCGACGAAATCGGTCTCGGAGTTCACCTCGACGATCGCCGCCGTGCGCCCCGACGACTCCACCCCGATCAGCCCCTCGGCGGCCACACGGCCCGACTTCTTGGCCGCCTTGGCAAGGCCCTTCTTGCGCAGCCAGTCGACGGCGGCCTCGATGTCGCCGCCCGTCTCGTTCAGCGCCGCCTTGCAATCCATCATGCCTGCGCCGGTCTTCTCGCGCAGGTCTTTCACCATCGCCGCGGTCACAGTCGCCATGGCCAATCCTCTTGTTCGGATAAAGGGAACCCGGCGCTCGCGGCCGAACGCCGGGCTTGTCCATCATGTCGTTGCGCCCCCGATCGAGGGCGCCGCGCCCGCTCGTCTCAGGCCGCCTCGATCAGCGTGCGGGCCTGCCCGATCCAGCCGTCGCGCTCGATCCGCCCGTGCAGCCTGAGCGTGGCGTCGATCTTGGCCACGTCCTCCGGCTTCATCGCGGCGATCTGCCAGTAATGGTAGATGCCGGCATCGTTGAGCTTCTTCTCGAGCTGCGGGCCGACCCCGGAGAGCTTGGTGAGATCGTCCGGCGCGCCGCGGGGAGCCGCCAGGAGCTCGAACTGCTCGGTCTGCTCCGGCGCCTCGCTGGATTCGGCCGGGAGCGTCTCGACCACCGGCGTCTCGGACGCGCCGATGTCGATCCCCATCTCGCCCTGGGCCCGGGAGATGCCGTCGATGGCGGCGCGGGCCACGAGGTCGCAATAGAGCGAGATCGCCCGCCCGGCATCGTCATTGGCCGGGACCGGATAGGTGATGTCGTCGGGGTCGCAATTGGTGTCGACGATCGCCGCCACGGGAATGCCGAGGCGCTTCGCCTCCTTCACCGCGAGCTGCTCCTTGTTGGTGTCGATCACGAACAGGAGGTCCGGCGTGCCGCCCATGTCCTTGATGCCGCCGAGCGCCCTCTCGAGCTTCTCCTTCTCCCGGGAGAGCATGAGACGCTCCTTCTTGGTCAGCCCTTGCGCGCCGCCGGTCAGGGTCTCGTCCAGCTTGCGCAGGCGCTGGATCGAGCCCGAGATCGTCTTCCAGTTGGTGAGCATGCCCCCGAGCCAGCGGGAGTTGACGTAGTACTGGGCCGAGCGGCGGGCAGCGTCGGCGACCGCGTCCGCCGCCTGGCGCTTGGTGCCCACGAACAGCACGCGCCCGCCCTTCGCCACCGTGTCGCTCACCGCCTGCAGGGCGCGATAGAACATCGGCACCGTCTGGGCGAGGTCGATGATGTGGATGTTGTTGCGGGTGCCGAAGATGTAGCGCGACATCTTCGGGTTCCAGCGGTGGGCCTGGTGGCCGAAATGGGCGCCAGCTTCGAGCAGCTGGCGCATCGAGAAATCAGGAAGCGCCATGGTTGTCTCCGGTTAAGCCGCCGCGGAGCAGTGGACCGGCAAGCCGGCCACCGGAACGCCTCATTGGGGCATGAGGCCGGCTCCGCGTGTGGGATAGGGCGCGCATATAGGCGCGAAGCTCGGGAAAGGCAAGACGCATCGCCCGACGGCGCTTGCGGCCCAGGGATCGTGCTCAGCTCATCTCCACTTGCACGACGCCGGGCGCGGCGCGCAGGGCGCCCGCGACCTGGGGAGAGACCTGATAGCGGCCGGGCAGCTTGATCTCCACTTCCTGCTCGCCCGAGTCGAGGATGAGCACCAGCGACACCTCTCCCTCCCCGCGGTCGCGCAGACGCTCACGCACGCTCGTCAGCGGCTTGGTGTCGCGCAGGAAGATGCGCATGGTCTTCTGGCAGCGCGCGGCGGCCTCGTCGAGCGGCTCGGCGGACTGGATGCGCACGCGCACCTCCTCGCCCTCGACCCCCGCCTGCAGGACGAGGATCAGGTCGCGCCCGGGCTCCAAAAGGTCGCGGTACTGCTGGAGCGCCTCCGAGAAGACGATGGCCTCGAAATGCCCGGTCTGATCGGAGAGCATGACGATGCCGATCTTGTTGCCGGACTTGGTGCGGCGCTCGTAGCGGTCGAGCACCGTGGCGGCGACCCGGCCGACCGACGCGCCGGCGCGCACCGAACGGCAGAGCTCGACCCATGTCTGCACGCGCAGGCGCTGCAGCACGGACCCGTATTCGTCGAGCGGATGGCCGGACAGGAAGAAGCCGACGGCGGCATATTCCTTCTGCAGCCGGACCGAGGCAGGCCAGGGCTCGTAGAGCGGAACGCGCAGGCCCACCTCCGCCGATGCGACGCCGCCGAACATGTCGGTGATGCCGATGTTCGCCGCATCATGCGCCCGCTGGGCGAGGGCCATCATGGCGTCGATGCAGGCGGTGGCCTTGGCGCGGTCAGGCTCGAGCTCGTCGAGGGCCCCGGCGGCGATGAGGCTCTCGAGCGTCCGCTTGTTGATGAGCTTCGGGTTGAGGCGGCGGGCGAAGTCGGCAAGATCGGTGAAGGGGCGCTCGCCCCGCGCCTCGACCAGCGCCTCGACCGCCTGCCGCCCGACTCCCTTGATCGCGGCAAGCGCATAGCGGATGGCGCCGCCATGCACCTCGAACACGACGCCCGAGCGGTTGATCGAGGGCGGCTCGACCTTGATGCCGAGGCGCTGCGCCTCGCGACGGAATTCAGCGAGCTTGTCGGTGTTGTCGAGGTCGAGCGTCATCGACGCCGCCAGGAATTCGACCGGGTGGTTCGCCTTCAGATACGCCGTCTGATAGGCGACGAGGGCGTAGGCCGCGGCGTGGCTCTTGTTGAAGCCGTAATCGGCGAATTTGGCGAGAAGGTCGAAGATCTCGTTCGCTTTCGCGCGGTCGAGACCCCGCTCGACGCAGCCCGACACGAAGCGGTCGCGCTGGGCGTCCATCTCGGCCTTGATCTTCTTGCCCATGGCGCGGCGCAGGAGATCGGCGTCGCCGAGCGAGTAGCCGGCGAGGAGCTTCGCCACCTCCATCACCTGCTCCTGGTAGACGATGATCCCGAAGGTCTCCTTCAGGATGGGCTCGAGCTTCGGGTGGGGGTACCAGCGCTCCCTGTTCGCCTCGTCCTTGCCGAGCTTGCGCTCGCAATAGACGGGGATGTTGGCCATCGGCCCCGGACGGTAGAGCGCGACGAGCGCGATCAGATCCTCGAAGCGGTCGGCCTCCATCTCGACCAGCGCCTTGCGCATGCCGGCGCTTTCCACCTGGAACACGCCGACCGTCTCGCCGCGGCAGAGGGTCTCGTAGGTCTTCTTGTCGTCAAGCGGGAGTGCGGAGAGATCGATCCTCACTCCCCTTGCCTTCAGAAGATCGACCGCGGTGCGCAGCACCGTGAGCGTCTTGAGCCCCAGGAAGTCGAACTTCACGAGCCCTGCCTGCTCGACCCACTTCATGTTGAACTGGGTGACCCTCATGCCCGTCTTCGGGTCGCGGTAGAGGGGAACGAGTTCTTCGAGCGGCCGGTCGCCGATGACGATGCCGGCGGCATGGGTCGAGGCGTGCCGGTGCAGGCCCTCGAGCTTCTGGGCGATGGCGAGCATGCGCGCCACCACCGGCTCCTCGGCGATGGCGGTCTGAAGGCGCGGCTCGCCCTCGATCGCCTGCTTCAAGGTGACGGGGTTCGCCGGATTCTGCGGCACGAGCTTGGTGAGCTTGTCCACCTGCCCGTAGGGCATCTCCAGCACGCGACCCACATCGCGCATGACGCCCCGGGCGAGCAGCGTGCCGAAGGTGATGATCTGCGCCACCCGATCCTCGCCATAGCGGCTTTGCACATACTCGATCACCCGCTCCCGCCCCTCGACGCAGAAGTCGATGTCGAAATCCGGCATCGACACGCGCTCCGGGTTGAGGAAGCGCTCGAACAGGAGGCCGAAGCGGAGAGGGTCGAGGTCGGTGATGGTGAGCGCATAGGCCACGAGCGAGCCTGCGCCCGACCCGCGACCGGGGCCGACCGGGATGTCGTGCTCCTTGGCCCATTTGATGAAGTCGGAAACGATCAGGAAGTAGCCCGGATATTTCATCCGGCTGATGACCGAAATCTCATAGGCGAGACGGTCGCGGTAGTCCTGCGCGGTCAATCCCGGCGCAGGCCCATGGGCCTCAAGGCGCCTTTCGAGCCCCTCCTCCGCCTGGCGGCGCAGCTCCTCGGCCTCGTCGAGCGCCTCCGCTTCCGGCCCGCGCCCGAAGCGCGGCAGGATGGGCTTGCGCGTCCGCACCCGATAGGCGCAGCGCATGGCGATCTCGACCGTCGCCTCCAGCGCTTCGGGCAGGTCGCGAAAGAGTTCCCGCATCTCGGCGCGGGTCTTGAACGCGTGCTGCGGCGTCACCCGCCGGCGCTTGTCGTCGGAGAGAAGCCGTCCCTCCGCGATGGCGAGCAGCGCGTCATGAGCCTCGTAATCCTCAGGCTTGCCGAAGAAGGGCTCGTTCGTGGCCACCAGGGGCAGGCCCTGCGCGTCGGCGAGGCGGATGAGTTCAGCTTCGATCGCGCGCTCGTCGGGCACGCCATGCCGCTGCAATTCGACATAGAGCCTGTCGCCGAAGGCCGTGGCGAGCGCTCTTAGCCGCGCCTGCGCCAACTCGAGGCGGCCGCCGAGCCGCAGGGCCTTGTCGAGGGGACCGGTGGGCCCGCCCGTCAGGGCAATGAGGCCGGCGCCAAGTTCGGCGAGCACGTCCACAGGGATGCGGGGGGCCTCCCCGAGCGGCACATCGAAATAGGCCCGGCTCGCCAGCCGCATCAGGTTGCCGTAACCCTCTTCGCTCTGGGCGAGCAGCACGACGTCGGCGAGCGGCAGGTTGCCATGGCGGGCGCCAGGCTCGGGCTCCTCGAAGAGCACCGAGAGCTGGAGGCCGGCGATCGGCTGGATGCCCATGCCGGCGAGCTTCTCGGAGAATTCGAGCGCGCCGAAGAGGTTGTTGGTGTCGGTCAGCGCCAGGGCTGGCTGCCGGTCGGCCGCGGCGAGCTTGGCGAGGTCGCCGATCTTGAGCGCGCCCTCGAGAAGCGAATAGGACGAATGCACATGCAGGTGGACGAAACCCACCTCGCTCAAGATCTTCGCCATGCCGCCCTTGCCACGCCTTCCGGCCTTCCGAGGGCACCTTTCCCGAGTCGCGGCGTCGGAGTCGAGTCTCGGCCTGTGGATAGCCGACCTTACGGCAGGGCATTCATGCCGATCGCCATGACCGCCACCATGACGCCGAAGATCGTCAGCGACGCGATCTCGACGAGCCCTTCGATCAAGCTCCGAACCATTTCGGCCTCCTGCAGTGATGGCCGGGATTATTGTTCACGTTTTGTTCTGGCGTAAAGGCAAGACCCGCCCCGACCGACAGCGGCTTCAGCACATGGTTAACGCGGGGGTGATCTGCTCGAGGCGTTCGGACAGCACAGGTCATGTCAGCCGCGAACCTCCTGTCGTGGTTCAGGCGCCGCCCTTCTCCCCTTTCCCGGACAGCCTTCCACTCCGCTTGCGCTCCGTTGCAGGCTTCCGGGAAAGGGCGGGGATCGTTCAGGCGTGAGCCTCCCCCATCGAGGTTGGGGGCGAGCCCTCCAGGCCTCCCCTTCCCAACCCGGCCTGAGGACGAGCCCGCTCGCCTGCGCGAAGGCAAACCGAGGTCAGGGCAACTCGGCCACGCGCCCCTCGCGAATGGTCACGCGCCGGTCCATCCGGGCCGCGAGTTCGAGATTGTGGGTTGCGACGAGAGCGCCGAGGCGGCTTGCCCGGACGAGGGCGACGAGGGTCGAGAAGACGTGGTTGGCGGTCTGCGGGTCGAGGTTCCCCGTCGGCTCGTCGGCCAGGAGCAGGCGCGGGGCATTCGCCACGGCCCGGGCGATGGCCACCCGCTGCTGCTCGCCGCCCGACAGCTCCGCCGGGCGGTGATGGAGCCTCTCGCCAAGGCCCAGGAAGCCCAAAAGCTCGGCCGCCCGCTCCCTCGCCTCCGCCTTCCGCAAGCCGCGGATGAGCTGCGGCATGACCACGTTCTCGAGGGCCGAGAACTCGGGCAGGAGGTGATGGAACTGATAGACGAAGCCGATCTCCTCCCGGCGCAGGCGCGTCCGCTCGGCGTCGTCCATGTCCACGGTGGGAGCGCCTTCGATGAAGACCTCGCCGCCGTCGGGCTTCTCGAGGAGGCCCGCCACGTGCAGGAGGGTCGACTTGCCGGTCCCGGAAGGCGCCACAAGGGCGACAAGCTCACCCGGCCACACCGCGAGCGTCGCCCCCCGCAGAACCTCAAGGGGGCGCTCGGCCTGCGGATAGCGCCGCTCGACCTTCGACAGGTAGAGGACAGGCTGCTGCGGGGGCATGCGTCAGCCGTAGCGCAGCGCCTGGACCGGATCGAGGCGCGCCGCCTGCCACGCCGGATAAAGGGGTGCCAGGAGCGAAAGGCCGATGCCCATCGCCACGACGGACGCCACCTCCCCCGCATCCACCTCCGCGGGCACCTGGGACAGGAAGCGCAATGTGGGATCCCAGAGCTGCTTGTTCAGGACCCAGGAAACGAATTCCTGGATTCCCTGGATGTTCGCCGCGAAGACAAGCCCCAAAAGAAGCCCGGCCAATGTGCCGGCGACCCCGATGGAGGCGCCGGTGATCTCGAAGACCCGCAGGATGGAGCCCCGCGTCGCGCCCATGGTGCGCAGGATCGCGATGTCGCTCGACTTGTCCTTCACGAGCATGACGAGGCCCGAGACGATGTTGAGGGCCGCCACCAGCACGATGAGCGAGAGGATGATGAACATGACGTTGCGCTCGACCTCGAGCGCCGCGAAGAAACTGCGGTTGCGCTGACGCCAGTCGCTGAGCAGCACCGGCCGCTCCGCCGCCATCTCGATCGCCGCCCTCGCCTCGTCCACCCGGTCGGCGTCCTCGAGGAAGATCTCGATGACGTTGACGTCATCCTCCCGGTTGAAGAAGGCCTGGGCCTCGGAAAGGGGCATGAACACGAAGGTGGCGTCGAACTCCGACATACCGAGCTCGAAGATGGCGCCGACGGGATAGCCCTTGATGCGGGGCGCGGTGCCGAACGGCGTGGTCGCACCCTTCGGGGTCGCAAGCGTGATGGTGTCGCCGACCTGAAGCGCCAGATGCTCGGCGAGCCGGCGGCCGATCGCGACGGCGCCCTGTCCCAAGGCGTCGAGGCTCCCCTGCCGAATATTGCCGGCGACCGCCTCGATGCGGCGGATGTCCGCCTCGCGGATGCCCCGCACCAGGACGCCGCTGCCGTTGTAGGGCGAGGAGGCGAAGGCCTGGCCTTCCACCAGCGGGATGGCGCGGCGCACGCCGGCGAGCTTCGACAGGCGCTCGGCCACCTCGGCATGATCGTTCAGCGGCTTCTCCAAGGCGCCGACGAAGATGTGGCCGTTGATGCCGACGATCTTGCCGAGGAGCTCCTTGCGGAAGCCGTTCATCACCGAGAGGACGATGATGAGGGTGGCGATGCCGAGCATGATGCCGAGGAAGGAGAAGCCGGCGATCACCGAGACGAAGCCCTCCCGCCGCCGGGTGCGCAGATAGCGCCCGGCCAGCATCCACTCGAAGGCCGCGAAGGGCCGGGTCGTGGGAGCGCTCATCGGGGTCTGCCTCTCCCGGAGGGAGAGGTCGCGCCGCGCCCCGATCCTCCGCGATGCAACACGCCGCCCCTCACGCCCGAAGCCGCGCGACGACGTCTCCGAGGGGAAGGAGTTCGCGTTCGCCGGTCGCCCGCCGCTTCAGCTCGACCTTGCCCTCGGCGAGACTCTTCGGACCCGCCACCACCTGCCAGGGGATGCCGATGAGATCGGCGGTCGCGAACTTGGCCCCCGGCCGCTCGTCGCGGTCGTCGTAGAGAACGTCGAAGCCGGCGGCTTGCAAGGCGGTGTAGAGATCGGCGCAGGCGGCGTCGGTGGCGCCGTCGCCGGCCTTGAGGTTGAGAAGCGCCACGTCGAAGGGCGCCGCGGCCTCCGGCCAGATGATGCCGTTCTCGTCATGGCTCGCCTCGATGAGGGCGGCGACGAGCCTTGTCGGGCCGATGCCGTAGGAGCCCATATGGACCTCGTGCTCCTGGCCGTCGGGGCCCATCACCGTCGCCTTCATGGGCGCCGAGTACTTGGTGCCGAAATAGAAGATGTGCCCGACCTCGATGCCGCGGGCGGACATGCGCCGATCGGCCGGAATGGACTCGAAGGCCGAGGCATCGTGCATCTCGGAGGTTGCGGCGTAAAGCGAGGTCCACCTGTCGACGATCGCCTGCAGGCCGGCGACATCGTCGAAATCCGTGTCCGCCGGCGGCGTATCGAAGCCGAGATAGTCCTTGTGGCAGAACACCTCGCTCTCCCCCGTCGAGGCGAGGATGATGAACTCGTGGGAGAGGTCGCCGCCAATGGGGCCGGTGTCGGCGCGCATGGGGATCGACTTGAGCCCGAGCCGGGCGAAGGTGCGCAGATACGCCACGAACATCTTGTTGTAGGAGTGGCGCGCCCCGGCCTGGTCGAGGTCGAAGGAATAGGCGTCCTTCATCAGGAACTCGCGCGAGCGCATGACGCCGAAGCGCGGCCTCACCTCGTCGCGGAACTTCCATTGGATGTGGTAGAGGTTGAGCGGCAGCTCCTTGTAGGAGCGCACATAGGCCCGGAAGATGTCGGTGATCATCTCCTCGTTGGTGGGGCCGTAGAGCATATCGCGCTCGTGCCGGTCCTTGATGCGCAGCATCTCCTTGCCATAGGCCTCGTAGCGCCCGGACTCCCGCCACAGATCCGCCGACTGGATGGTCGGCATCAGGAGCTCGATGGCGCCGGAGCGGTTCTGCTCCTCGCGGATGATGCGGTTGATCTTGTCGAGCACCCGCAAGCCCAGCGGCAACCAGGCGAAGCTGCCCGCCGCCTGCTGGCGGATGAGCCCGGCGCGCAGCATGAGGCGGTGCGAGACGATCTCCGCCTCCCGCGGCGTCTCGCGGAGGATGGGCATGAAGTAGCGGCTGAGGCGCATCGCGGGTCCGAATGATGAGAGGCTGGCGTCAAGGCGCTAACACCACGGCTCGCGGGCAAAAACAAGACGCGCCGCAGGGGCGAGCGGGCGAGTTGGTTCCGCCCTTGTCTCCTGTCCTGCAAAAACTTTCACCACCACTTGCACAAAGACGTGACAGGCCGAAGGTTTTCCCCTAATGGTGGCGCACCGTCAGTTCATGATCAGGCGGTCCGAGTCTCGGGAGGAAGCGAAGGGCTTAGACCCGCCGACATCCGGTCAGGCGGCCGGCAGCATAGCCGGGGCTGAAAATCTGATGCAACGCATCGTAGCAAGGCTTTGGCCTTGCTTTTATTTTTCTGGCTGCTGGTGCCCTCCCGCCCTGACCGCAGGGCTGCGCGGACAAGGGTCGCAAGCCCTGCCCGTCCCCTCTCACAGCTCGAGCCAAGGCAGCGCGACGGCGGTTATGATCAGGACGAGGACTGCCACCAGGGTCGCCCCAATCGCCTTCTCGCGCAGGCGCGGCGCCGTCGGAGCGCCGGGTTCGCTGCCGGTGACAACCTCCCCTTCCTCGGCCTGACTGCGCACGCCGAAGGGCAGCACCGCGAACAGGAATGTCCACCAGATGACGAAATAGAGAGCCAGGGCTCCCGAGACCGTGTGCCCGAACATGGCCACCACGAGGGCGACGCCGGCTGCCGACAGGACGATCACGACGGCGGCGGTGGCGGCCATGGACGCGGCGATGCGCTGAAGCAGGTTCATGCCGTCCCAGTAATGAACGGGTCGGCGTCGGTCCACCAGGGTGTGGGTCATCCCTCTCATTCTTGCAGGCTTCGCCCGCCTTATGGCCTCGTCGCGGCCTATGCGCGCCTGGTGGAGGCTGCCGCCCCTATTGTTGGAGACATGCTCATGGATCTCGCTCACGCCGTCCTTCTGCCAATCGACCTGCAACGGGCCTTCGACGCTCCGCCTTGGCCGAGGCGCTGGAACGCGGCGCTCGACGAGAACGGCCTGCGGCTCCTTCGCGGTTGGCGCCAGTCGGGTCGGCCGGTGATCCACGTCCGCCACGACTCAGCCGAACCGCGCTCGACGCTGCGGCCCGGAGAGCCGGGCCACGCCTTCCGACCCGGCTTTGAGCCACGGCCCGGCGAGCCTCTCGTCGCCAAGAGCGTCAACGCCGCCTTCATCGGCACGGATCTCGACCTGCGTCTCCGCCGCCTGGGGGCCGAGACGGTCGTCGCCTTCGGCGTCTCAACGGACATGTGCGTGTCCACCACGGTGCGGGTCGGCGCCAACCTTGGCTATCGCATGATCCTCGTGGAGGACGCCTGCGACTGTTTCGATCTGCCCGACGGCCGCGGCGGCTTTATCGCCGCGGAAGCGGTGCACCGGGCGCATGTGGCGACGCTCGCCTTCGAATTTGCCGAGGTGACAACCGTGGATGCGCTCCTCGCCGCAAGTGGAAGGCTGTCCGGAACGGAAGCGCAATGACTGGCCGCGAAAGCGGCTCCTTGTTCTGTCGCGCCACCGGTAAGGCGCAGCTGCGCCGCGCGGGCGCCTCCCCCTAGACCTGCTCGAGCTCGACGAGGGTTCCGCAAAAGTCTTTGGGATGGAGGAACAGCACGGGCTTGCCATGCGCGCCGATCTTGGGCTCGCCGCCCCCGAGGACCCGTGCCCCGGCCGCAATCAGCCTGTCGCGGGCAGCGAGGATGTCCTCGACCTCGTAGCACACATGGTGGATGCCCCCGTCCGGGTTCCGATCCAGGAACCCCGCAATCGGGGAGCCCTCGCCAAGGGGCTCCAGCAGCTCGATCTTGGTGTTGGGGAGGGTGATGAAGACGACCGTGACGCCGTGCTCCGGCTGGGGCGACGGCTCGGAGACCGTGGCTCCCAGCGTCTCGCGATAAATCCTCGCGGCGGCGGCAAGGTCCCGGACGGCGATCGCTACATGGTTCAGGCGGCCGATCATCGACGCTGCTCCTCCTCGACGGAACCAGTCAGACCTCCACGACGAGCACGTGGCAGGCGGGCTTCTTGCCCCACACATTCTGCACCGCCGCACGGATGGCGCGCTTGACCGCATCCTCGACCGCGTCGGGATCGCGGCGGCGCGCCCGCGGCAGACTTCTCAACACCTCCTCGACCGCATCCGCAATGAGCTCGTCGATGGGCTCGCCCCGGCGGGTCAGGCTCGGCACTCCCATGAGGTCGATGATCGGATCGCCGGCGACCTCGCCCTTCTCGTCGATGGCGATGGCGACCGAGACAATGCCGGCGAAAGCGAGCTTGCGCCGCTCCGGGATGGCGCGGTCCGAAGCGTCGATGAGGAGGTCGCCGTCCTTGTAGAGGCGGCCGGTGGGCACGTCATCGACGATCTCCGGCTTGCCGGGGGCGAGCCGCACGACCGTGCCGTTGCGGGCCCGCACCACCTCGGGCACGCCTTGGGCGCGGGCAAGCGCCGCATTCTCGGCAAGATGCAGTTCCTCGCCATGGGCGGGAATCGCGATGCGCGGCCGCGTCCACTGATACATGGCGGCAAGCTCGTCCCGGCGCGGATGGCCCGAGACGTGCACGAGCTCGGTGCGGTCGGTGATGACCTCGATGCCTCGCCTCAGGAGCGCGTTGACGATCCGCCCGACGGCCTTCTCGTTTCCGGGAATGGCGCGGGAGGAGAAAATCACGCGATCGCCTGGCGACAGGGCAATCTCCGGGTGCTCGTCGTCGGCAATCCGGGCAAGCGCGGCCCGTGGCTCCCCTTGCGAGCCGGTCAGGAGCGCCACGACCTTCTCGCGCGGCAGATAGCCGTACATCTGCGGCGGCTGGATGTCCGGCAGACCGTCGAGATAACCGCACTCCTTGGCGACCTCGATCACCCGATCCATCGCCCGGCCGACCGCAACGACCTCCCGACCGCAGGCCCGTGCAGCCTCGACGACAGCGCGGATGCGGGCGACGTTCGAGGCGAACGTCGTGACCGCGACCCGGGCGGGCGAGGCGGCGATGATCTCCTTGAGGCGCTGAGCCACATCGGATTCGCTCGGGCTGCGCCCCTCGCGCACGGCGTTGGTCGAATCGCAGACGAGCGCCAGCACGCCCTCGTCGCCGAGCGCCCGAAACCTGGCCTCCGAGGTGGTGTCGCCGAGGAAAGGCGTGTCGTCGAGCTTCCAATCGCCGGTATGCACGACAAGGCCGAGGGGCGTGCGGATGGCGAGCGCGTTCGATTCGGGGATCGAATGCGCCACCGGTACATACTCCACCTCGAAGGGGCCGAGCGGAATGCGGCGGCCGGGAGCGACTTCCCGGATCTCCACCTTCGGCGCGCCGGGCTCGGAGAGGCGGCGGGTCTCGAGAAGGCCTGCGGCGAAGCGCGTGGCATAAACCGGCGCGGGAATCCGCGGCCAGAGCTCGGCAATCGCGCCGATGTGGTCCTCATGCGCGTGGGTGATGAGGATACCGAGAAGATTCTGACGCTCGCTCTCGAGGAAGCGCATGTCCGGCATCATGAGATCGACGCCGGGCAGCCCCTCCTCGTTGGCAAAGCCGATGCCGCAATCCACCAGGATCCATTGACGGCGTTGCGGCGAGCCGAAGCCGTAGAGAGCGGCATTCATGCCGATCTCGCCAAGACCTCCTAACGGCACGAAGACGAGCTCATCCGGCAGCGCCATGCTTCAAGCCTCTTCCCGGGCCGTCGCGACCCTCCCGAAATGGACCTCTCCCGCCGCCACCGCCTGCTGGCGGCCATCGGAGAGGCGCAGCACCAGCTGCCCGCCGGCGTCCACGGTTTCGAAGACGCCGCGCAGGGTCCGGTCGCCCAGGCTGACCGTCAGGGGCGACCCGAGCCCCACGGCTGCCTCGAGCCACAGGGTTCGGATGTGGGCGAAGCCCCTCCCCTCGTCCCAGATCCGCTCGAAGGCGACCCAGCGTTCCGAAAGCTCCCGAAAAAGTGCCTCCGCGTCGCAGGCGCATCCCATCGCCTCGAGCGACGTCGCCGGATAGGGCAGATGCGTTGGCGCCGCCGCCACGTTCACGCCGATCCCGAGGACCGTCACGCGCCGGGTTCCAACCGCCTCGCCCTCCAGCAGGATACCGGCAAGCTTGGCCCCGTCGGCAAGAAGATCGTTGGGCCATTTCAGGCCGAACGCGGCCGCCCGAAGCGGGAAGAGCCGGGCGAGTGCCTCGCGCAGGGCAAGCCCGGCGACGAAGCCGAGCGTTGCCACGGTGGCGGGGGGAAGATCCGATTCTCGCACCAGGAGACTGGCGGCGAGGTTGCCATAGGGCGTCGCCCATTCCCGTCCTCGGCGCCCGCGGCCCGCCGTCTGCTGCTTCGCGACCACCCACAGAGGGCCGCGCTCCCCCTCGCGGCCGAGGCGCAGGGCCTCGGCATTGGTCGAGCCGATGCGATCGAAGGCGAGAAGCCGGAAGCCGGCCTGTTCCGCGCAGGTCGCGAGGGCGAATCCCATACCGTCAGAACAGGGAGCGGGCGGCAGCGCCCGCCGCGCCGACGAGCGGCGCCGGGATCAGCCAGAACAGCAGTACCACGGCGCTCGTGATGCCGAGCACGATCTTGAGCTCGTTGTCCATGGGCGAGAAGCCAGGGCGCGGCTCGTCGAAATACATGATCTTGACGATGCGGAGGTAGTAGTAGGCGCCGATCACGCTCGTCACCACGCCGACCACCGCCAGCGTCACGAGGTTGGCTTTGATCGCGGCGGCGAAGACGTAGAACTTGGCGAAGAAGCCGGCGAGCGGTGGGATGCCGGCGAGGGAGAACAGCATCATCGCGAAGCAGAACGCCATCACCGGATGGGTGCGGGCGACCCCCGAGAGCTCGTCGATGTTCTCGAACATCACGTCGTCGCGGCGCATGGCGAGGATGCAGGCGAAGGCGCCAAGCGTCATGGCGAGGTAGATCGCCATGTAGATGGCGACGCCCTGGATGCCTTCGGGCGTCCCGGCGGCGAGGCCGATGAGCGCGTAGCCCACATTGCCGATGGAGGAGTAGGCCATCAGGCGCTTGATGTTGCGCTGGCCAATGGCAGCGAACGAGCCGAGCGCCATGGAGGCGATCGAGACGAAGATGATGATCTGCTGCCACTGCCCGAGGACGTTCGGAAAGGCGCCCACGAAGACGCGGACCGCCATCGCCATGGCCGCCATCTTGGGCGCGGCGGCGAAGAACGCCGTCACCGGGGTGGGAGCGCCCTCATAGACGTCGGGCGTCCACATATGGAACGGCACGGCGGAGATCTTGAAGGCGACGCCCGCGGCCACGAACACGATGCCAAGGATGACGCCGATGCCCGCCTCGCCCTTGAGCACGGCTGCGATCGCCGGGAAGGACACGCTGCCGGTGAAGCCGTACACCATCGAGGCGCCGTAGAGCAGCATGCCCGAGGAGAGCGCGCCGAGGACGAAATACTTCAGCCCGGCCTCGGTCGAGCGCAGGTTGTCGCGGTGGATCGAGGCGATCACATAGGAGGGCAGGCTCAGCAGTTCGAGGCCGAGATAGAGGGCGATGAGGTCGTTGGCCGAGATCACCATCAGCATGCCGATGGTGGCGAGCACGACGAGGATCGGGAACTCGAAGCGTGCGAAGCCCTCGCGGCGCATGTAGTCCCCGGCCATGGCGATGGCGGCGAACGAGCCGAGCAGGGTCAATGCCTTCATGAACTTGGCGAAGCCGTCGACCACGAAGGCGTTGCTGAAGGTCGTCACCCGCTCGTTCGGCAGGGCGCCGACGGACAGGAAGGCAAGCGCGAGGAGGACCAGGGCCAGGACGTTCACCAGCCCCGTCGAGCGCTCGCCGCGGAAGGCGCCGATGAGAATGAGCACCATCGCGCCCACCGCCAGGATGATCTCGGGCAGGGCCGGGCTGAAGACGGGGGTGGTGATGACGGGGTTCATCGGGACTCGTTCAGTTGAGGGGCAGCGCCGCCGTCTTCGTCGTGGCGGAGAGCGCGGCCTGGTATCCTTTGATCAGGTGATCCGTGGACGCGGCGAAGGCGTCGAGGATCGGCCCCGGCTGGACGCCGTAGTAGATGACGAGAAGGGCAAGCGGCGCGAGCAGCGCCACCTCGCGGCGGTTGAGATCCATGATGCCCTTGAGGCTCGGCTTCTCGAGGGGGCCGTAGAGCACCCGGCTGTAGAGCCAGAGCATGTAGGGAGCGGAGAGGATCACGCCGGTCGTGGCGAAGAACGCCACCCACGAATTGGCCCGGAAGGCGCCCTGAAGGCTCAGGAACTCGCCCACAAAGCCCGACGTGCCGGGCAGGCCCACATTGGCCATGGTGAAGACCATGAAGGCCGTTGCATAAAGCGGCATGCGGTTCGCGAGGCCCCCATAGGCCGCGATGTCGCGGGTGTGCATGCGGTCGTAGATGACGCCGACGCACAGGAAGAGCGCGCCCGACACGAGCCCATGGGAGATCATCTGGAACATGGCGCCCTGGATGCCCTGCGGGGTCATCGTGAACAGGCCCATGGTGACGAAGCCCATATGCGCCACCGAGGAGTAGGCGATGAGCTTCTTCACGTCCTCCTGCATGAGGGCGACGAGGGAGGTGTAGACGATGGCGACGATCGAGAGGGCGTAGACGAGCGGCGCAAAGGAGGCCGACGCCTCCGGGAACATGGGCAAAGAGAAGCGGATGAACCCGTAGCCGCCCATCTTCAGGAGAATCGCGGCCAGAATCACCGAGCCCGCCGTCGGCGCCTCCACATGCGCATCGGGCAGCCAAGTGTGGACCGGCCACATGGGCATCTTCACCGCGAAGGACGCGAAGAAGGCGAGCCACAGCCAGGTCTGCAGATGGGGCGCGAACTTGTGCTGCAGCAGCGTCGGAATGTCCGTGGTGCCGGCGACCCAATACATCGCCACGATGGCGAGGAGCATGAGCACCGAGCCGAGCAGCGTGTAGAGGAAGAACTTGAAGCTCGCGTAGACCCGCCGCTTGCCGCCCCAGATGCCGATGATCAGGAACATCGGGATGAGGCCGGCCTCGAAGAACAGGTAGAAGAGCACGAGGTCGAGCGCCACGAAGACGCCGATCATGGTCGTCTCGAGCACGAGGAAGGCGACCATGTACTCCTTCACGCGATGCTCGATCGACTCCCACGACGCCAGGATCGCGAAGGGCATCAGGAAGGTCGTGAGCAGCACGAAGGGCATCGAGAAGCCGTCGACGCCGAGCTTGAAGCGGATCGTGTCCGTCAGCCAGGCGTGGGTCTCGACGAGCTGGAAGGCCGCGCTCGACGGGTCGAAGGCCCGCCAGGCCCATAGGGACAAGAGGAAGGTGGCCACGGTGGTGAACAGGGCCGTCCAGCGGGCATTGGAGCGCACCGCCTCGTCCTCGCCGCGCAGGCAAAGGATGATCGCCGCCCCGACGAGCGGCAGGATGAGGAGACCAGCGAGAATGCCGAGGCCGAGCATCAGTGCGCCCCCGCGCCGGTGGTGAGGTACCAAGTGATGAGCGCCGCCACGCCGATGAGCATGGCGAAGGCGTAGTGATAGACGTAGCCGGTCTGCAGCCGCACGACGCCGCGCGTCACGTCGACCACCCGCGCCGCCACCCCGTCAGGTCCGAAGCCGTCGATGATGCGCCCGTCGCCAGTCTTCCAGAGGAAGCGGCCGAGCCTCATGGCCGGGCGGACGAAGAGGATGTCGTAGAGCTCGTCGAAGTACCACTTGTTGAGGAGGAAACGGTAGAGCAGCGGGTGCTCGGCCGCGAGCTGGGCGGGTTTCGCCGGATCGCGGATATACATCCAGAAGGCCAGCGCGAAGCCGATCACCATCATGATGGCCGGCGACAGCACCACCCAGAGCGGGGCGTGGTGCATCTCCTCGAGCACCTTGTTGTCGCTCGCCGTGAACAGCGCCCCCTTCCAGAAGGCGTCGTAGCTGTGGCCGATGAAGGCTTCCTTGAAGGCGAAGCCCGCGACGACCGCCCCGACCGCCAGCACGAGGAGGGGGATCAGCATCACCCAGGGGCTCTCATGCGGCGTGTGGTCGCCGTGATGGCCATGCTCGTGCGGGGCCGCATGCGCTGGCTCCGCGTCCGCGCCGCCGATGCCGTGATGCTCGACGCCCTCGTGGACATGCGGCGCATGGGCGGCGTGGGCGGCGGCCCCCTGATGATGGGCGCCGGCGCCCCAGCGCGCCTTGCCCTCGAAGGTGAGGAAGTAGAGGCGCCAGGAATAGAACGAGGTCATCAGGGCGGCGATGACCGTGCACAGGAAGGCGTAGGCCGCGCCGGGACGGTGCGAGACATAGGCCGCCTCGATGATGGCGTCCTTGGAGAAGTACCCCGCCGTGAAGGGGAAGCCGGTCAGCGCCAGCGTCCCGATCGCCATCATCGCTGCGGTGAAGGGGATATAGCGGCGCAAGCCCCCCATGTGGCGGATGTCCTGCTCATGGTGCATGGCGTGAATGACCGAGCCCGCGCCGAGGAACAGCAGCGCCTTGAAGAAGGCATGCGTGAACAGGTGGAAGATGCCGGCCGAGTAGGCGCCAACACCCAGGCCGACGAACATGTAGCCGAGCTGCGAGCAGGTCGAATAGGCGATCACCCGCTTGATGTCGTTCTGAACGAGGCCGACGGTGGCCGCGAAGAACGCGGTCGTCGCGCCGATCACGATCACCACCGTCTGCGCCGCCGGCGCCACCTCGAACAGCGGTGAGAGGCGCGCCACCATGAAGACGCCCGCGGTCACCATGGTCGCGGCGTGGATGAGGGCCGAGACCGGCGTCGGGCCTTCCATGGCGTCCGGCAGCCAGGTGTGCAGGAGGAACTGCGCCGACTTGCCCATCGCTCCCATGAACAGGAGGATGCAGGCGAGCGTCATGGCGTGCCATTCGAAACCGAGGAACCGGAAGGTCTGCGTGGCGAGCTCACCAGCGCGCGGGAAGATGCCGTCGAAGGCGACGCTGCCGAACAGCACGAAGACGAGGAAGATGCCCAGGGCAAAGCCGAAATCGCCCACTCGGTTGACGATGAAGGCCTTGATCGCCGCCGCCCGGGCCGAGTCCTTCTCGTACCAGAAGCCGATGAGGAGATAGCTCGCGAGGCCGACGCCCTCCCAGCCGAAGAACATCTGCACGAGGTTGTCCGCCGTCACCAGCATCAGCATGGCGAAGGTGAACAGGGAAAGGTAGGCGAAGAACCGCGGCCGCGACGGATCCTCGTGCATGTATCCGATCGAGTAGAGGTGCACGAGCGCGGAGACGGTCGTCACCACCACGAGCATGACGGCCGTGAGCGTGTCGACGCGGAAGGCCCAGTCCACCACCATGTCGCCCGAGGCGAACCACTGCGCCACCTGGACTCGGGTCGCGCCGGTTCCGAAGGCGACGTCCACGAAAGCGACCCAGGAGAGGAGGCAGGAGACGAACAGGAGGGAGGTGGTGACGACCTCGCTCGGGCGCGCGCCGATGAAGCGGCCGAGCGCCCCGGCAATGAGAAAGCCGACGAGGGGAAGGAAGACGATCGCGTGGTACATGAGCCTCGATCAGCCCTTCATCATGTTGACGTCCTCGACCGCGATCGAGCCCCGGTTGCGGAAGAAGACGACGAGAATGGCGAGGCCGATCGCCGCCTCGGCCGCGGCGACGGTGAGGACGAAGAGGGCGAAGACCTGGCCCACGATGTCCTGCAGATGGGTCGAGAAGGCGACGAAGTTGATGTTGACGGCGAGCAGGATGAGCTCGATCGACATCAGGATGACGATCACGTTCTTCCTGTTGAGGAAGATGCCGAAGACCCCGAGCGTGAAAAGGATCGCCGCGACGGTCAGATAATGCGTGAGGCCGATCATGCCACGTCCTTCAGTCCTTGGCGGAAAGGCACCTTGCGCACTTCGATGGCGGTGGCCTGGGTGCGCGCCACCTGCTCAGAGATGTCCTGGCGCTTGACGCCGAGGCGCTCGCGCAGCGTGAGGACGATGGCGCCGATCATCGCGACGAGCAGGATGAGCCCGGCCGCCTGGAAGAAGTAGAAGTACTGGGTGTAGAGCACGCGGCCGAGCGCGGCGGTGTTGGTCAGCTCGTCGCCGGCCGGGATCACCTGGGCCGTCGGGGCCTGAATGAGGCCGGGGTTCACCGTCCAGGTGGCGACCACGAGGACGAGTTCGACGAGGAAGATGACGCCGATCAGCGCTCCAATCGGCAGGTATTGCAGGAAGCCCTCGCGGAGTTCCGCAAAGTCTACGTCCAGCATCATCACGACGAACAGGAAGAGCACCGCGACCGCGCCCACATAGACGACCACCAGGATCATCGCCAGGAACTCGGCCCCCATCATCAGGAACAGTCCCGCCGCGTTGACGAAGGTCAGAATGAGGAAGAGGACCGAATGGACGGGGTTTTTCGACGCGATCACCATGAAGGCCGAGCCGATGGCGACCGTGGCAAAGAGATAGAAGAAGGCGCCCGTGACCGTCATGAGGTGAGCTCACGCCGCCAATCGGCGGCCCCTGGGATGTGATGCCCGGCTGGGCCGGGCGGCCTGTCTATAGTTCCCGATTCCGGGCGGCACAACTGGGCTGCCGCCCAGGACCTTGCGTAAGGTGTCAGCGAAGGGCCGACGCAAGGGACGGCGGCATCAGCCTTTCCGAACGTGGCGCCGCCCCACCCGGCCGCGCCTCCGGCGCGACCCGGCCCTTCCTCGCCGGAAGGGATTTCCTCACCGATACGGCGCATCCATCGCGATGTTGCGCGCGATCTCCCGCTCCCAACGGGCGCCGTTATCGAGGAGCTTCTGCTTGTCGTAGAGGAGTTCCTCCCGGGTCTCGACCGAGAATTCGTAGTTCGGCCCCTGGACGATCGCGTCCACCGGGCAGGCCTCCTGGCAGAAGCCGCAATAGATGCACTTCACCATGTCGATGTCATAGCGGGTGGTGCGGCGGGTGCCGTCGTTGCGCCGCGGCCCGGCCTCGATGGTGATGGCCTGGGCCGGGCAGATCGCCTCGCAGAGCTTGCAGGCGATGCAGCGTTCTTCGCCGTTGGGATAGCGGCGAAGCGCATGCTCGCCCCGCAGCCGCGGGCTGCGGTAGTTGCTCTCGAAGGGGTAGTTGATCGTCGCCTTCGGCTTGAAGAAGTACTTCATCGCGAGCCAAAAGGCCGACACGAACTCCCTGAGGAAGATCGATCGCGCTGCCTGGTCGAGCTTCATCGCCCGCTCTCCATCCACTCGTGCGGACCGCCTCGCAGCGGCCCGAAACCCTCATCCAGCCATCGTCCGGCCGAGCACATAGCCGACGACCGGAAAGGCGACCACCGTCGCCACGAACCAGATCCGGCGAAACCAAGCGATCCGAAGCTCGTAGTCCGCCTTCTCCGCGGCCGTCGCGGAGCGGTCGGTGGCGCGCAAGCGACGCTCCACCATGCCCCCGACCACCTTGTAATCCACCCAGCCGAGGATCAGCCCGAGGGCAGCGCCGATCAGCCCGGCCGGCGACACCGCCCTACCCTGCCGCCCCGGGCGCAAGCCCGGTGAGCTTGAGGACGGCCGCGACCACCACCACCGCGGCCAGGGAAATGGGCAGGAAGACCTTCCACCCCAGCCGCATGAGCTGGTCGTAGCGGTAGCGCGGCACGATCGCCTTCATCATGGCGATCAGGAAGAACAGGAAGCTCGCCTTGAGCACGAACCAGATCACGCCCGGCACCCAGGTGAAGGGCGCGAAGGGGATCGGCGACAACCATCCGCCGAGGAACAGGATCGTCCCAAGCGAGCACATGGTCATGATGGCCACGTACTCGCCCAGCATGAAAAGGAGATAGGGGGTCGAGGAATATTCCACCGCGAACCCGGCCACGAGTTCCGATTCGGCCTCCGGCAGGTCGAAGGGCGGTCGGTTCGTCTCGGCGAGAGCCGAGATGAAGAAGATCACGAACATCGGGAACAGCCACAGCCAGTACCAGCCGAGGAGCCCGAAGCGCGTGTCCTGCGCGCGCACGATCTCGGACAGATTGAGGGAGCCCGCGCACATGAGCACGGTGATGATCACGAAGCCGATCGAGACCTCGTAGGAGACCATCTGCGCCGCCGAGCGCAGGGCGCCGAGGAACGGGTATTTCGAGTTCGACGCCCAACCGCCGATGATGATGCCATAGACCCCAAGCGACGAGATGGCGAAGATATAGAGCACGCCCACATTGATGTCGGCGATGGCCCAGCCGTCGGCGAGCGGGATCACCGCCCAGGAGGCGAAGGCGAGCACCGCCGTCACCAAGGGCGCCAGGAGGAACAACCCCTTGTTCGCCCCGGCCGGGATCACCGGCTCCTTGACCACGAACTTGAGCAGGTCGGCGAAGGACTGCAGCAATCCCCACGGCCCGACCACGTTCGGGCCGCGGCGGAGCTGCACCGCTGCCCAGATCTTGCGGTCGGCATAAAGCGCGTAGGCGATGTAGACGAGGAGCGCGATCAGCAGGAGGAGGGTCTTGCCGACGATGATCGCGACCGTCAGGAGCGCATCCCAGAAATCCATGGCCGCCCTCCTACTCCGCCGCCTCGAGATGGCGTCCATGGGCGATGGCCGAGCACTCAGCCATCACACGGGAGGCCCGGGCGACGGGGTTGGTGAGATAGAAGTCGAGAATCGGACTGACGAAGGGCTCGGCCGTCAGTGTGCCGCCGAGCTTGGCGAGGGCGTCCACCGCCGCGGCCCCATCCGAGGGCGCAATCTGGTCGATGGCGGCGAAATGCGGATGCGCCGCATAGAGCCTCTGGCGGAGCTGCGCGAGCGAGTCGAACGGGAGCCGGTGTCCGAGCACGTCCGACAGGGCGCGCAAGATGGCCCAGTCCTCACGGGCGTCGCCCGGCGGGAAGGAGGCGCGGTTCGCCATCTGCACACGGCCTTCCGTGTTGACATAGGTGCCGCTCTTCTCGGTGTAGGCGGCGCCCGGCAGGATGACGTCCGCGCGGTGTGCGCCGCGGTCGCCATGGGTACCCTGGTAGATGACGAAGGCGCCCGGGCCGATGTCGATCTCGTCGGCGCCGAGGTTGAAGAGGACGTCGAGGCTCCCTGCCCGCGCCATCGCAGCGGCGTCGAGGCCGCCCTCGCCCGGCACGAAGCCGAGATCGAGCGCCCCCACCCGGGCGGCGGCCGTATGGAGCACGCCGAAACCGTTCCACCCTTCCGCAACCGCGCCGAAGGTCTGGGCGGCACGGGCCGCAAGCGCCAGTACCGCCAGGCCGTCGGGCCGGCTCAAGGCCCCCTGCCCGACGATGATCAGCGGGCGCTGCGCCGCTCGCAGCGTCTCGGCAAAACCGAGCCGGCCGCCGACGAGCTCGTTCAAGGTGTCGGGACCGGCGCCGAGATACTCGTGGTCATAGGTCAGGTCGGCCCGCTCGCCGATAAGACCGATGGGCAGTGGCGCCTGCCGCCAGCGCTTGCGGATGCGGACGTTGAGGAGCGAGGCCTCGATGCGGGGATTGGCGCCGACGATCAGGATGGCGTCCGCGTTCTCGATCCCGGCAATGGTGGCGTTGAAGAGATAGGATGCGCGACCATAGGCCGGATGCAGGACCGTGCCGTCCTGCCGGCAGTCGAGGTTCGGCGAGCCCAGGGCCTGCATCAGGAGCTTGAGCGCGAAGATCTCCTCCACGGCCGCAAGATCGCCGACAATGGCGCCGATGCGGTTCGGCGGAACGCCCCGCACGCGCCCGGCGATGGCTGTGAAAGCCTCCTGCCAGGAGGCCGGGCGCAGACGACCGTTCTCGCGGATGAAGGGCCGGTCGAGGCGCTGCAGGCGAAGCCCGTCCACGACCTGGCGGGTCTTGTCCGAGATCCACTCCTCGTTGATGGCCTCATTCACCCGCGGCATGATCCGCATGACCTCGCGCCCGCGGGTGTCGACCCGGATGGCGCAGCCCACCGCATCCATCACATCGACCGAATCGGTCTTGGCGAGCTCCCAGGGCCGCATGTTGTAGTTCTGCGGCTTGTGGACGAGAGCGCCCACCGGGCAGAGATCGGCCACATTGGCCTGGATCTCCGAGCGCATCGCCTGTTCGAGGTAGGTCGTGATCTCCATGTCCTCGCCGCGGCCGATGGCGCCGAGGTCGGGCACGCCCGCAACCTCCGTGACGAAACGGATGCACCGCGTGCAGTGGATGCAGCGGTTCATTTTCGTCGCCACAAGGGGGCCGATGTACTTGTCCGGCACCGCCCGCTTGTTCTCGTGGAAGCGGGAGGAATCGACCCCGTAAACCATGGTCTGGTCCTGCAGGTCGCATTCCCCGCCCTGGTCGCAGATCGGGCAGTCGAGCGGGTGATTGATCAGCAGGAACTCCAGGACGCCCTCGCGGGCCTTCTTGACCGTCGGGGTCCTGGTGAAGACCTGCGGCGGCTCCCCATTGGGGCCGGGACGGCAGTCGCGCACGCCCCAGGCGCAGGAGGCGACCGGCTTCGGCGCGCCTTTCAGCTCGACGAGGCACATGCGGCAGTTGCCGGCGATCGACAGCCGCTCGTGGAAGCAGAAGCGCGGAATCTCGGCGCCCGCCACCTCGCAGGCCTGGAGGAGCGTGTACTCCGGCGGGACGTCAACCTCGATGCCGTCGACGATGAGCTTGGTCATGAATGCGACTCGGTGGGAAGTTCAACGAGGTCCAGGCGGCGCTCGATGCGATCCAGCCGAGCCTCGACTCGGTCAATTCGGCGGTTCACCCCAGCGATCGAGACGTCGATCTTGCCAAGGCGCTCCTCGACCTCGGTCATGCGAACCTTGAGGTCGCGCACGTCGTCCATCACCCGCTCCACCTTCTCATCGATACGGCGCAGGTAGACGAGAACGATGTTGTCGGGCTCGGCCATGCTCTTCACTCCGCCGCCAGCAGCACGGGCTCGGGATGCGGGTTCGCCGCATAGTCGTCGATGCGCCGCTCGATCTCGTGACGGAAGTGGCGGATGAGGCCCTGGATGGGCCACGCGGCGGCGTCCCCGAGGGCGCAGATGGTGTGGCCCTCGACCTGGGTCGTCACCTCTAGAAGCATGTCGATCTCGCGCTTCTGCGCCCGGCCCTCGGCCATGCGCGAGAGCACCCGCCACATCCAGCCGGTCCCCTCGCGGCAGGGCGTGCACTGGCCGCAGGACTCGTGCTTGTAGAAATAGGAAATGCGGGCGATCGAGCGCACGATGTCGGTCGATTTGTCGAGCACGATCACCGCCGCCGTGCCGAGGCCGGACTTCAAATTGCGCAGGGTGTCGAAGTCCATCGGCGCGTCGATGATCTGCTCGGCGGGCACCAAAGGCACCGAGGAGCCGCCGGGAATCACGGCCAGGAGATTGTCCCAGCCGCCGCGCACCCCGCCGCAGTGCCGCTCGATCAGCTCCCGGAACGGGATGCCCATCTCCTCCTCCACATTGCAGGGCCTGTTCACGTGCCCCGAGATGCAGAAGAGCTTGGTGCCGGTGTTGTTCGGCCGGCCGAGGCTCGCGAACCAGGCCCCGCCCCGGCGCAGGATGGTGCCCGCAACGGCGATCGACTCCACGTTGTTGACCGTGGTCGGGCAGCCGTAGAGGCCCATATTGGCCGGGAATGGGGGTTTCAACCGCGGCATGCCCTTCTTGCCCTCGAGGCTCTCGAGCAGCGCCGTCTCCTCGCCGCAGATATAAGCGCCCGCGCCATGGTGGACGTAAAGGTCGAAGGGCCAGCCGTGGATGTTGTCCTTGCCGATGAGGCGCGCCTCATAGGCCTCGTCGATCGCCCGCTGCAAGGCCTCGCGCTCGCGGATGTACTCGCCGCGGATGTAGATGTAGCAGGCGTTCGCCCCCATGGCGAAGGAAGCGAGGAGGCAGCCCTCGATCAGGAGATGCGGATCGTGCCGCATGATCTCCCGATCCTTGCAGGTGCCGGGCTCCGACTCGTCTGCGTTGACGACGAGGTAATGCGGCCGCCCGTCCGACTGCTTGGGCATGAAGGACCACTTCAGGCCGGTCGGGAAGCCGGCGCCGCCGCGCCCGCGCAGACCCGACTTCTTCATCTCGTCGATGATCCAGTCGCGTCCCTTTTCCAGGAGGAACTTGGTCCCGTCCCACGCACCGCGCATCCTCGCGGCCTCAAGCCCCGGCGAGTGGAAGCCGTAGAGATTGGTGAAGATGCGGTCTTTGTCCTGAAGCATCGGGCCTGCCGCTCTCAGCTCGCCGGTGTGTCGATGATTTCGAGGCGGCGTTCGATCCGGGAAAGCCGGCCATCGAACGCAGCGAACGATTCATAGAGATTGGCGATATCCGTTTGAATCGCGCCCATCTGGGCCTGCATCGCTTGCAGGTTCCCACGGACGGCGTGCACTTGCGCACTCAAGTTGCGCTGACCCTCCTCCAGGTTGCCGAGTCGCGCCTGGACGGCCTTCAGCACCTCGTAAAGGAGTTCGTTCGTCACTTCAGCCATCGGAGCCTCGCCCGGTCTTGGCGTCGGCGGCCGTGCGCCCCTCCTCCGGCTTGGACGGCGTCATGGTGTAGGACTTGTCGCTCTGCGGCGCGGGCTGGCTCTCGGGCCGCTCCTTGTTGGAGGCGACGAAGGCCTTGCCCGGGTCCGCCGCGCCCTTCGGATCGTCGGGCTTGACCGGCGTCTCGCCCTCCTTCGCCCTCTTGGCCGGCGTGTTGGCGGCCTCGCTCTCGATGGCGCGTCCGGCGTCCGGCTTGGCCGGCTTCGGCTGCGAGGGCGCGGAGGCGGTCGCGGCGGCGGCCTCGGAGGCGGTCCTTGTCTCAAGCTCCTTGATCGCCTCTTCCTCGAAGCGCTTGCGCCAGGCGCCGATCACCGAGCCATCGAAGAGAGCGGGATCGGTGAGGGCTTTCACGTCATCCTTCGGCTCGGACGAGCGGCGGCCCTGCTGGGAGCCCGGCTTGACGGGCCGGCCGGCGGCAAGATCGTCGAGGATCTTCTCGAGGATCTCCGGCGTCAGGTCCTCGTAATAATCGAAGTTGATCTGCGCCATCGGGGCATTGCAGCAGGCGCCCAGGCACTCGACCTCGATCCAGGAGAAGGTACCATCCGCCGTGACGTGGTTCTGCTCGCCGATCCGGCGACGCAGCACCTCCTTGAGGTCGAGCGCCCCGCAGTTGTGGCAGGGGACGGTTCCGCAGAGCTGGATGTGGTAGCGCCCCACCGGCTCGAGGTTGAACATGGTGTAGAAGGTCGCGACCTCGAGCACGCGGATGTAGGGCATGCCGAGCTTGTCCGCGACCGCCTCGATGGCCTTCTGCGGCAGCCAGCCGCCCGCCTGCTCCTGCGCCTTCCACAGAAGCGGGATCACCGCAGAAGCCTGGCGGCCTGGCGGATATTTGGCGATCTGCCCCTCAGCCCAGTTCTCGTTCTCCGCCGTGAAGGCGAAGGAGGCGGGCTGGACATCGGCGGGTGCAAGCCTTCTGTTGGCCATCTTAGTCTCTCGTGGCCCTTCGGTTCCAGGGCAGGTGGCGAGCGACGTACATAGCGCTCATCCTTTTACAGCTTCGCGCATCGGCAACGCGGGTCCGAACAGGTCCGCCACAGCGACCGAGAACCCAGGCGGCGCAAGGTCGATCACCCCTTCGCGCATGATGCGCGTGCGGATCTCATCCGCTTCGTGACGCTTGTGATGGACCACCACCCGCTGCTTCGGGTGCAGGACGAGATAATGCTGAATGCTCGGCACCGAAAAGTACTCGACGAGCTTGTCGTCCTCGTCGGTTCGGACCGAGGTCGGCGAGGCAACCTCAACCACGATGATCGGCGCATCGATCGTCAGAGCGTCGGGATCCGGAGCGCTGCCGCATTGCACGGCCGCGTCGGGCTCGCGCGCCGTGGTCTCGTCGATGACGACCGTCGCGCCATCGGGCAGGACGGTGCAATCGAGGCCCGCGGCCGCGACGGCCTCGCTCAGGGCGCGAAAGACCGCACCCTTGACGATCAGGTGCAGGTTCCTCTCGGGCGCCATAGCGACGGGCGTCCCCTGCACCAGCTCGTAGCGGCCGGGTGCCTGAGCGACCGCCCAATCGAGGAACTCCCGGACGGTCATGCGGGATGGCGAAGCGGCGGCGGGCACGTTCACCGGTCCACCTCCCCGAAGACGATGTCAAGCGAGCCGAGCACGGCCGAGACGTCGGCGAGCATGTGGCCGCGGCAGAGGAAATCCATCGCCTGGAGATGGGCGAAGCCCGGCGCGCGGATATGGCAGCGATAGGGCTTGTTGGTGCCGTCCGCCACGAGATAGACGCCGAACTCGCCCTTCGGCGCCTCGACGGCGGCGTAGACCTCGCCCGCCGGCACGTGGAACCCTTCCGTGTAGAGCTTGAAGTGATGGATGAGCGCCTCCATGGAGCGCTTCATCTCGCCGCGCTTGGGCGGCACGATCTTGTTGTCGGGCGTCGAGACCGGCCCCTGCCCCTCCGGCGAACGCAGCTTCTCCAGGCACTGCTTCATGATGCGGACGGACTGCCGCATCTCTTCCATGCGGATGACCTGACGATCGTAGTTGTCGCCGTTCTTGCCGACCGGGATGTCGAACTCGAGCTCCTCGTAGCATTCATAGGGTTGGGCCTTGCGCAGGTCCCAGGGGGCGCCGGAGCCGCGCACCATGACGCCCGAGAAGCCCCATTTCCAGGCGTCCTCCAGAGACACCACGCCGATGTCGACGTTGCGCTGCTTGAAGATGCGGTTGCCGATGACAAGCTCGTCGAGATCGTCCACGACCTTGAGGAAGGGATCGCAGAAATCCCAAATGTCGTCGATGAGCTTGGGCGGCAGATCCTGATGGACGCCGCCCGGCCGGAAGTAGTTGGCGTGCATGCGCGAGCCGGAGGCCCGCTCGTAGAACACCATTAGCTTCTCGCGCTCTTCGAAGCCCCAGAGCGGCGGCGTCAGGGCACCGACGTCCATCGCCTGGGTGGTGATGTTGAGGAGGTGCGAGAGAAGACGGCCGATTTCTGAATAGAGCACGCGGATGAGCTGCCCGCGCTTCGGCACCTCGATGCCAAGCAGCTTCTCGATGGCGAGGCAGAAGGCGTGCTCCTGATTCATCGGCGCGACGTAATCGAGCCGATCGAAATAGGGGTTCGCCTGGAGATAGGTCTTGTACTCGATCAGCTTCTCAGTGCCGCGGTGGAGCAGGCCGATATGCGGGTCGACCCGTTCGACCACCTCGCCGTCGAGCTCCAGCACCAGGCGCAGCACCCCATGCGCTGCAGGATGCTGCGGGCCGAAGTTGATCGTGAAGTTGCGGATGTTGTGTTCGGTCATCGCGAAGCCTCGGAATCCGCTAGCGCAGAGGGCGCTCGCGAATAGCGAGTAGCGAGTAGCGAATAGGGGGCCCGCATCTACGCTTTCTCCACACGCCTCTGCAGCGACCGGATCAACGATCGCAACATCTTCCCAAGCTCGTCACAGCTCATCAGCAACGGTTGCAATGCGCCTCCAGGCGCAAGCTGAACCCTCTGCGCCAAGATAAGATGCGTCTCCAACTCCTTCAGCGAACCCTGTGCGATCCTTAGGAATTGAACAAAAGATCCTGTGTGTTCCCGGCCATGTCCTTCGGCGATATTAGCGGCGATCGATGCGGCAGACCGCCGAATCTGAGCAGTCATGCCGAACAGCTCCTCACGCGGGAGATCCCGAGTCACTCGGAAGCAAGCCTCAGCCAGCATCATTGCGTCCTGCCAAACCCGCAAATCACGATACGAGTTGACTGTGGCCTGATCCACATCTTCGCCCCTATTCGCTATTCCCTACTCGCTATTCGCCCTATTGCGCCTTTTCATCCCCCGGCAGCACGTAATCCGTCCCCTCCCAGGGTGAGAGGAAATCGAAGTTGCGGAATTCCTGCTGAAGCTTCACCGGCTCGTAGACGACGCGCTTCTCGATTTCGTCGTAGCGCACCTCGACGAAGCCGGTGAGCGGGAAATCCTTGCGCAGCGGGTGCCCCTCGAAGCCGTAGTCGGTGAGGATGCGGCGCAGGTCCGGATGGCCGGAGAACAGGATGCCGTAAAGATCGTAGGCTTCGCGCTCATACCAGTTGGCCGCCGGGAAGACAGCGATGATCGACGGCACGGGCGTCGTCTCGTCCGTCTCGGTCTTCACGCGGATACGCCGGTTATGGTGCGGCGACAGGAGGTGGTAGACGACGTCGAAGCGCTTCTCGCGGCCCGGATAGTCCGCCCCGCACAGGTCGATGAAGCTGACGAAGCGGCACTCCGGATCGTCCCGCAGGAACGCGATCACCCGAACGATGTCTTTGGCTGGCACGAGGACGGTCAGCTCGCCATGAGCGACCGTCCAATCGAGAACGGCCTCTCCGAGGGACGCGGCGATGTGCTCACCAAGCTGATGCAGTTCAGCGGACATGTGCGCCCTTCCAGCCCTCAACGCTCGATCGTTCCGGTGCGGCGGATCTTCTTCTGGAGCAGAAGCACCCCGTAGAGCAGCGCCTCGGCGGTTGGCGGGCAACCCGGCACATAGATGTCCACCGGCACGATGCGGTCACAGCCGCGCACCACGGCATAGGAATAGTGATAGTAGCCGCCGCCATTGGCGCAGGAGCCCATGGAGATGACGTAGCGCGGCTCCGGCATCTGGTCGTAGACCTTGCGCAGGGCCGGCGCCATCTTGTTGGTGAGCGTTCCGGCCACGATCATCACGTCCGACTGCCGGGGCGAGGCGCGCGGAGCGAAGCCGAAGCGCTCGGCGTCGTAGCGCGGCATCGACATCTGCATCATCTCGACGGCGCAGCAGGCGAGCCCGAAAGTCATCCACATGAGGGAGCCGGTGCGCGCCCAGTTGATGAGGTCGTCCGTGGCCGTCACAAGGAAGCCTTTGTCGGCCAGCTCGTCACTGATCGACAGAAAATATGGATCCTCCGCCCCGACCGGCTTGCCCGTGTTGGGGTCGATGATCCCGCGCGGCGCCGGAGCGACCAGGGGAGAGCGGGCGTCCGCCATCAATCCCATTCGAGAGCCCCTTTCTTCCACTCGTACACGAAGCCCACCGTCAGGACCCCCAGGAAGATCATCATGGACCAGAAGCCGAACCAGCCAAGGTCCCCGAAAGTAATGGCCCAAGGGAAGAGAAAGGCGACTTCAAGATCGAATATAATGAACAGGATAGCGACCAGGTAGAACCGCACGTCGAACTTCATGCGCGCATCGTCAAAGGCGTTGAAGCCGCACTCGTAGGCCGACAGCTTCTCCGCATCTGGCCTGGAATACGCCACGATGAAGGGAGCAACGAGCAGCGCCATGGCGATCGCCGTCGCGACCCCGATGAAAATGACGAGCGGCAGATAGTCGGCGAGGAGATTCGGCATGACACCCAACAACCGCGATTGCTTGGCCGCTCCGTCCCGGCTGGGACCGCGGCCCGGGGCCGCACGGCAGCGCAAAGGCCTGTGAACGCGCGCGTGGCTTAGCCGACGACCCTCGGTGTGACAAGGGTTTACGGCGTCGCGCGGGCGAGGTTTTTGCAGGTTCCAGCGGGTTGCGCTTTCGCGAGGAACGGAAGCTGTGGTCAGCTACGGCGCCCAGACGATTCGGATGGTTGGAGGAAAAGATGCGCCGGGCGAGCCTGACGATCCTGACGATGCTCGCGACCACCGCTCCCGGTATCCTCGCGGCGCAGGTGAACGATCTCGCCCTGGCCCGCTGCTCTCACTTCCTCGACATGCGTCCGGCCGAGGCGGAACGCCTCGCTCTCTGGCTTCATGGCTATTATGCGGGCGCCGCCCAGCGCACGGCCGTCGACGCGCGGCAGTTCGAGTCGGCCATTCCCAAGCTGCGCGAGGCATGCGGGAAGCGCCCCGACTTGCCCCTCATCAGCGCCGAGGCGCGCGCGATTCTCTTGGGACTTGCGCCGCTCGAACCGGAGCCGCCGGCCCAGCCGCCGTTCGGCACGTCCTCTCCCCTCGCGCCTCGTCGAGGCCCATAGGAGGCGGCGACGCTCGCCAGAAAGGCATGGGCGGCGTCGGGACGCCCCGCATGGCCGCGGCAGCTCCGATCGGGGCCGTGGATCCGGAGCATGGTTGCCCGACCGCGGTTGGCGCGTGCCCCGCCCTCCCGGCCATGGGCATGGAGGGCGGCATCACGATCACGATTTTGCGGTAGCAGCGCCGATGGTTGGCGCGACAGAAGAAGGCGCCACTCGCGGCAAGAGTTACTGCGCTGACGCTCCGTTCACGCTTCTGGGAAAGGGCGGGAGGGGTTCAGGTGCGAACTTTCCTCACACCCCCTCTTTCCCGGATGCACGGAACGCAGTCCGGGAACGGAAGCGCAACAACTTGCTGCGAAGCAGCGCTGTACCGGTGGTATCGCAGGAGCAGGACCAACCCGACCATCCATCAGCCCGATCGGATCGGGCTGCAGAACTGTGGGGCACTGGCGCGGGCGACGGGGCTCGAACCCGCGACCTCCGGCGTGACAGGCCAGCTAAAAAGCTAAGTAGATCAAAGACTGTTCCGACTCGGAAATCACACAGCGGCCAATAGCCAGAATCTGAATTCGGAACGCGCTGTCCCCGCAGGGACGGCGCTGTTTTGTCGCCCCCTCCCCTCCCGACCCGAAACCGGAGACGACGTGCATGCTGCGCGATCCCTCAGACCTGCCCTTGTTCCGGGCGCTTGCCGCGCCTGATTCGGCGCCGACTGAGACGCCCCGCCCCTCCGGGCATCGCCCGGCCGAGGTGCTGCCATTCCCGCTCGGCCGCCATGTCGGTGCGGCCATGGTTGCGTCCCGGGCTCGGCAGATGCCGCGAGGGAAAGCCGTGGCCTACCTCGAGCGCTACTGTCGCCGCTGGACCGCTCATCGCATCGTCTGGGGGATCCCGCGCGCCGTGGCCCACCACCAGGGCCGGGAGTTGCTGAGCCTGCTGTTGGAGTCCGATGAGCTCGGGAGGGCGATCCGTGGCGACGCCTGACACTCATCCCCTGCCTCTCGCCTCGCCTGTGGCAGCCATGCTTGACGCCATCATCGCGGCCCTGCGCGAGGCGGGTATCGAGCCGACACCGGCCAACGTCATCGCGCACGCGACCGACCGCGGCGCTGAACCGCAACTTGCTAGCGATCTCGCCGAGCTCGTGCGAGCGCGCCTTGGAGGCGCGGAATGAGAGCCGCCCGCCGTAGCTTCCCCGTCGACATGGGGCCGGACCTCTTCGCATGGGCCGATTCGGCCAAGCCGGCGGCTCGCACGACGCACCTCCCCGCGGCTGTCGTCACCGACCAGGATGCAGCGGTCGCCCGTGTGGTGCCGCCGACCGCGAAGCTGGTCAGGGCCGCGACGCCGGGCGATACGTCGGGCCGGAGCGGCAATGTTGTGCTCGGCTACCGCGCCAAGCCCACGCGGCTGCGCAAGCCCTGGAGCATCGCCGAGGCGCGGCTGATCGAGATCGAACGGCTGATCCTGCATCGGCATGGCGGACCGTGTGACCTCTCCTCGCCCGGCCTCGAATATATTGAGGTAGCCGTGCCCCATATCCTCGCCTTGGCAGTTACCCCTCGGACGCCGCTGTACCGCACTCAGCCGGTGCTTTGGGCCCAGCGATGGGCTCCGCGTCTGCTCGATGAGATGCTGGACCAGGTCCGGGACGTCCGCGTCCTGGATGAGATCGAGCGCATGGAGGCAGAGGCAAGGTCCCGCAAGAGGCCACTCAGGGCAGACGCCATCGCCCGCTTGCTTCAGGTGACGCGAGCCTAGAGGGAGGCTTTGGGCCTGACGACCATCGGCGCGGTCGACTGGACCCGCCGGCAGAGGCTTGCCGAGCGGAAGCAGCGGGACCGGGAATATCAGCGTGCAAAACGGCAGAAGGCAGGTGCCACAGTCCGGGAGCAGTCTCTATCCCGGACGCGCCCATGGGAGGCGCTCGGACTCAGTCGGGCCGCCTGGTACCGGCAAAAGCGAGGGGCTGAGACAAATTCGTCGGCAATCGAAACCGGTGCATTCAGACCGCCTGAGACAAATTCGTCGGCACCTATAGTACTACGTACTAAGCTGACGACGAACCTGTCTCAGAGGCCGATCCAGCCCGACATGTTCGAGGCGCTTAGTCCGCCCTCGCCTGCTCCCCTGCCCGCCTACGGTCGCGGCAAGATGCCTGACGAGATCCGGGCCGCCCTCGCTGCCTACAAGCGCCGCCACTTGCTCAAGCAGGAGGAGCTTGCGCGCCTCATCGGCGTGAGCCGTCCTCAGCTGGCCAACGCCGGCCAGCGCCGCTTCGGCCTGTCGGAGGGCCCGGCCATGAGGCTGCTGGAGCTTTTGTCGGCCTGAGCACCGGTCGCCGGCCGACACTATGCATGGATGCACTCTTTTTCATCTGCTTTGATGACTCTTCCGCCCGAAACGACCGATAATCAATCCTTTGAGCCAGTTAGCACTTTCGGCTTTGACAAGCGCCTTCGCCGACACGATATTCTTGCACAATTGCAATGAGTCGGAGGCGGGCATAGCGCCCCCGCACGTAAGTGATCCGGTATCGTGAGGCCCTTGATCGCCAACTCGCCCGCTTCGGCGAGCCCGTCGTGCTGCGCCGACAGACGAGCACCAGTCCAGTCACCTACGTTGATGTTGCCGTCCGGGCCGTCGTTACCGGCTACCAGCCCGAGGAGCTCGCCGGCGGCATCGCGCAGACCGACAGTCGCGTCATCCTCTCCCCCTTGGAGATCGAGGCCGCAGCGTGGCCAGGCCCGCCACGCAAGGGCGACAAGGCTGTCATCCAGGGCCGGGTCCGCAACGTCGAGGCCGTCCACGTCCGCAGGATCGGCGAGCAGGCGGTCCGTATCGAGCTAAGGGTGCTCGGATGACCCGCCCCGGACCTCGCCAGCGCGGTTACAGTAGAGAGTGGGAGCGTGCTCGAGCTGAGCATCTCCGGCGCTACCCGTGGTGCAGGATCTGCGCCCAGGAGGGCCGCGTCTGCCGCGCGACGCACGTTGACCACATCCTCCCGCATCGTGGAGACCAGCGGCGCTTTTGGGATCCTGGCAATTGGCAGAGCCTCTGCGCGCACCACCATAGCGGCGCCAAGCAACACCAGGAGATCCGCGGCTACTCCAGCCGCATCGGGGCCGATGGCCTTCCAATCGACAGGGATCATCCATTCTACGGACGCAAAGCGGCTCCCGCGGCTGTACACGGCCAGGCCGTCCACACCGCTCCTCGACAGCTATCCGGACACGGCGCCCGCGTGCGAGCCCCTGAGGCGCTTGGCAAGGCATCGCAACCGGGAGGGGGGGCGAAAAGTCATGACAATGGGGGCGCGGGACCGGCTGGGGGCTCGCGCCCCGAATTAGTTTCCGATGCCCCGGGGCTTGCTCCAGGGGGCGAGGCGGCGCGTCCCACTAGAGTCTGTTATGGACCAGTTCTGCGGCTTGACGGAGCATGAGGCAAGCGAAGGCGACGACGTGGAGGCCTGCGAGGGTTGTGTGCAGGCGCTCGTAGTCTTTGACGAGGCGGCGGCAGCGGGTGGCCCAAGCGAAGGATCGCTCGACGACCCAGCGCCGGGGCAGGAGGACGAAGCCGCGCTTGGCCTCGGGCAGGCGCACGACCTCCAGGGCGATGCCGTGTTCGCTGGCGGCCGCGGCCGGCTTGTCGCCGGTATAGCCCTGGTCAACGAAGGCGATCTCGACGCTGTTGCCGGTGGCCTGCTGCACGGCGGCGGCCAGGCGCCCGACCTCGGCGCGGTCGTCCGCCGTGGCGGGGGTGACGTGGAGGGCCAGGAGGTGGCCGAGCGTGTCGACCGCCAGGTGCAGCTTGGAGCCCTTCTTGCGCTTGGCGCCGTCATAGCCGGCGCGGTGGCCGCTCTCGGGCGTGGAGCGCAGCGTCCGGCTGTCGAGGATGGCGGCCGAGGGTGCGGGCGGGCGCCCGGCCGCCACCCGCAACAGCACGCGCAGGTCGTGGGCGAGCGCCTCGAACGAACCGGCCCGCAGCCAGCGCTGCGCCTGCTGATACACGGCCGCCCAAGGCGGCAGATCATTCGGCATCGCCCGCCAGGCAATGCCGTTGCGGACAACATAGCGCAGCCCGTTGAACACCTCGCGCAACGAGTGCTCCCGCTGCCCCGCCGCCTCAGGCAAGAGTGCAAGATAGGGCGCAACCAGCGCCCATTCGTCATCCGAAACGTCCGAGGGATAAGACTTGCGAGCAATCATGCCCGCACCATAGCCGCACCCTCAGTCCATAACAGACTCTAGGTTAGACCTGCCCCGCACCATCAGACGACATGAGCTGAAGCAAATCGTCCCTCTCGCAGACAGCACCATTTACGAGATGGAACAGAGGGGCGAGTTCCCGAAGCGCTACGCGCTGAGCCCTCGTTGCGTCGTCTGGAACCTTGCAGAAGTCGAGGCTTGGCTGGCCGAACGACGCGCCCGCCCAATCGAGCGGGCGCGCGCCCCTGATGTTCGCCAACGCCGAACGCGTCCCGTCAGAGAGCCGGATCCAGCAGCGCGGCCAGCGCAGAGGGCGGGAGGATAGCGGGCGCGCGCTTCCGCCCTTCGCACCAGGCGTCGACCAGGTCGGCCCATTCCTGAAGCATGTGCCGTCGTTGATGCTCATACTCCGCCTTGTTGTAGACGCCCCGAGACGATCGTCCGTCCTCGTGAGCAAGGCACTTCTCGATCCAGTCGCTGTTGAAACCGAGTTCGTTCAGCAGTGTCGATCCAGTCCGACGAAGGTCGTGGACGGTGAATGGCGCAATGGGAAGTCCCTGCTCCTTCGCTTTCTCTACGACCGAGTAAGTGACCCGGTTGAACGTCGCTCGCGACATCGGCGCGTCGGCGTCGTAGCGCGACGGCAGAAGATACTTGGAGTTCCCCGCGCAGGTCTTGAGCGCCACCATGATGTCCAGCACCTGAGTGGAGAGGTAGACGTTGTGCGGACGCGAGCGCTTCATGCGCTCCTTCGGAATGCTCCAGACGGCGTTCTCGAAGTCGACCTCGTCCCAGGTCGCATCCTGTAGCTCGCTCTTGCGAACCATCGTGAGCAGGATCAACCGAAGCCCCAGCCGGATGGTTGGGAGAGTCGCGACCTGCTCGAGAACCTTGAACAGCACGCGGATCTCTGCCGGCGTGAGCGAGCGATCCCGAGGAACAAAGGTTGCGACAGAGGATGGACCGACTTCGTCGGCCGGGTTCGGCACACGCTCTCCGTGCAAGATTGCAAAGCCGTAGATCTGCTTCACGATGTCCCGGACGTGGATGGCGGTCGCCGGCGCGCCGCGGTCCACGATCTTCGCGCAAAGGGTGCGGAGGTCATCCGGCTGAATTTCCGTGAGCAGCCGCTTCTGCCAAGCAGGCCTTAGCTCACGTTCGAAGATCGAACGCCGCATGGCACGCGTGCTGTCCGCCATCGGCGCCTTCTGAAGCCAGCGTTCGCCGAACTCCCCGAAGCTCTTGGCTTCGCGCAGGCGACGTTTGTCCCGCTGTTTCTCTTGTGCCGGCGAGCGGCCTTCGGCGAGCGCACGGCGCGCGTCGATGCACTTCTCTCGCGCTCGCGCGAGAGACAGCCCGGCCGGTCCATAACGGCCCAGCGTCAGCGTCTCACGCCGACCGTGCATGCGGTAGTCGAAGCGGAACGAGATCGAGCCGCCAGGGGACACGAAGGCGTACATGCCGTCGCGGTCTGTAACCTTGTACGGCTTCTCCTTCGGTTTGAGGTTCCTGAGCGCAACATCGGTGAGCATAACGGGCTCCTTATGAGGATACCGTCAGCCCGGAGCGGCGCCACCACTACCCTCATTTCTGCAGCGCTGACAGGCACTTACGCTGCAAAAACTACCGTCATCCGAACTTCTGCAGCTGACGGTATGGCGATGCGCGCACAAATTCAAGCCGATGCAGGTCCGTCAATTTCGCCGTCAGACGCGATTGCTGCCCACCGATAGCCCGCGATAGCTGCCAGCAGAAAAAACTTTCAAGCACAGCAACTTGCTGCGAGATTCGCGACGACTGTCGAACGTCCCCGGGGTCTAGCGAATCATTCCCGGCCCGACCATTCATAGCTGGGGAGGAGACTGCCGCGAAATTGCTTTGGCCAAGCTTAGCAAGCGCCGAAATGCGGGATTGTCATTTCTTGCGGACCAAACCGCGCTGAAGGGCAGGACCTCCCCGGCAATCGGTCGATATGTCACGCCGGGAAATTGAGCGGCCGTCGTGGCCTCACTCGTCAAAGTCAGGCCGCGGCCAATCGCAACCAAAGGCAAGAGACTGTCGCGCCCAACATATTGCGACTGGATATAAGGGGGATTCCCCAAGTCGGAAAGTCTTTGGACGAGGTACTCGTGTATTTGAGGGCCTGGCGCGACGTCGCTGACGATGAAGTGCTCGCCTGCCAAATCGGCCCAGTTTAACACTTCTTTGAGCGTCAGCGCGTGGTCTTCAGGCAAAACCGCGAACACCTGCTCCGACCACAAATGCGCCGTTTCACACTCGGTCCAGGTAGATGTGCCTGTGATGAACGCGACATCCAGGCGGAGCTGCCGGATGCCGGCGACATGCTCCGTTGGATTGCCGTCGATCAACTCGGTCCGTACACCGCTATGGTCCTTGCTGTAGGAGCGCAACAAATCAGAGAGGAAACCTGAAGCCAGAGACGAGGAGATGCCAATTCTGACCACACCTTCTTCGCCGCGGCCGACTGTGCCGATGTAGCGACGCCCCTCGTGGATCGCTCTCAGGCCTTGCCTGGTCCGTAACAGGAATATCTGGCCAGCATAGGTCAGCGACACTCCGTTCGTGCAGCGGTGAAAAAGTGAGACACCAACCTCGTCTTCGAGATCGCGTATGCGACGACTGATCGCTGATTGACATATCCCGAGAACGTTCGCTGCCTTCCTGAAGCTGCCATGCTCCGCAGCCGCCACGAAGTAACACAGGTGACGAATCTCTATGGCATCACACCTCTTCGCCCCCCGTCGTGTCATGAGCTGATCGATCCTACAGGGTGTTCTCGCCGCTGTCGGGCAGCGGAATTTTCCGAGCAGTCGGTTCTTACCTTGTCGGCAAGACGCAGCTCCGCTCGAAGCCCGCCCTCGCGACGGTTTTCGAGGTATACCTCCCCGCCGAGACGTTTCATCGCGAGATCGGCGATCGCCAGACCAAGACCACTCCCCATCGCCGTCTTGTTGCGGCCTCGGTAAAATCTGTCGCGAACCTTCGGCAGTTCCTCCTCGGGTATGCCCGGCCCGCTATCGTCAATGACGACGGCGATGCTGTCTGTCTCGGTACGCACCAAGCAGCGCACCACGCCATCAGTCCCCGAATGCAGGGCGGCATTCTCCAGGAGGTTCCGCGCCGCAAGTGTGAACAGCGACGGATCGACCGAAAGGCAGATGCCCGCTAGCTGTGGATCCACTTCGATCGCAGCCGTGTCCGAATAATGTTGACCGATGTCATCCGCCATTTGCCCGAGGATTTTCCCGAGATTTACATTCTGTTGAGCCGTAGCGATCTCGCCGCTCTCGGTATTCGTCATATCGGTAAGCTGCCGCACCAGACGAGATGTCCGGTCCACTCCGATCACCATCTGACGCAAAGCGTTGTTTCGAATCCTGGGGTCTTCACTTCCCAACGCGACCTGCGCTTGCGTCTTTAGCCCGGCAATGGGCGTTCGCAGCTCGTGCGCCGCGAAAGCGGTAAAGTCGCGCTCTCGTTGGCGGGCCGCGCTCACACGGCCGAACAGCCCGTTGAGTGAGCGGATCACGGGCCTGATCTCCGAGGGCGTGTCCGCGTCCGGCAGCGCGCTCAGATCTGACGCCGGTCGCGTCTCCAACGTGCTCGCCATTACGTTCAACGGTGCAAGCCCCCTTGCGAACGCTCAACCAGATCAGCCCCGCCAGGATCGGCAGGATCAGCAACGCGGGCAGTGCGAGGCCACGGATCACATCGGCGACCAGCCTGTCGCGGACGCGCATATTGTCTCCAACGAGCACGCGCATGCCGAGGTCGCTGTTCATCACGGCATAGACGCGCCAGATTTCTCCTCCGACCAACGTCTGGGAGAACCCTTCGCCGCTCTCGGTGAGAGGCGTCGCCGGCGCCGCGTCCGAGCGCCCGACCAATGTTCCGTCGAGCGCCCAGATCTGGCACGAGAGCTGGCGGTCGTAGGAAGCGTGGAGCGCCGGCTCGACAGTCGGTATCTGCGCCGCGCGCTTGGGGTCGATCTCCTGGCTGGTGATCAGCGAGCTGACCATGCGCGCCGCTTCGATCAGGCGCGCGTCCAGAACCCGTTCGACCTCGTGACGCGTGCTGAGATAAATCCAGACGATCGCCAACATCCAGATGACGCCGGTTGTGATCATCAGGATCATGAACAGCCGGCTGCGGATCGACCTCATGCACTGTCCTCCGCCAGCTTGTAACCCACCCCTCGCACCGTCTCGATAATTCCGGGGCCGAGTTTCTGCCTAAGATTGTGAATGTGAACCTCGATCGTGTTGCTCTCGACATCCTCTTGCCAGCCATAGAGCCTTTCTTCGAGCTGCAATTTGGACAGGATCTGGCCCGGCCGATCCATCAGAGCGTGCAGGATGGAGAACTCGCGGTGCGAAAGGCGAACCGCCTCACCACATTTCAAGACGGCCATGGTGGAAGGCTCCAGGCGAAGATCCCGCCGGACCCGGCAGGCGGATCCGCCCCCGTTGCTTCGTCGCGTCAAGGCGCGCAGCCGCGCTGCGACTTCGTTCAAGTCGAACGGCTTGCCGAGATAATCGTCCGCGCCGGCATCCAACCCGGCGATGCGGTCGGGCACGCTGTCACGCGCGGTCAGCAGCAGCACCGGCGTTCCGACCTGACGTCCGCGCAGTTCGCCCAGGACTTCCAGGCCCGATCCGTCCGGCAGCATCAGGTCGAGAACGATCGCGTCGAAAGCGGAGCTGCGCAAGGCGGCCGAAGCTTCGGCGCAGGTGGCGACGGCGTCCACGGTGAAGCCGGCCAGACCCAGCCCGACCTGCAAGCCATTCATCAACACAGCGTTGTCTTCGACCAACAATACTCCGCCCGCCGAGCGCGCAAACTAGTCGGGGAGCCTACGCCGCCTCAAACCTGCGAGCGGCAGATCGGCGCATTTGCGAATTCTTCCACGAGGTGGGCGTTGCCCGTAAAACAGCACCAATGCGTGCCTAGTGTGATTGCGATGGCGCTGGCGCCGATCAGGATGAAGGCCCTGCTGGACCAGCCCCTGCCATGTGTTTCCGCAGGTGCCTCGGGAAAATTGCCCTGGCTGCGCCCGATGCGGTCGGATCTGCTGCCTTGCTTTGGAAAGTTGGCGACTTTGATCGCAGCATAGATCTGCGCGCAAGGCGCCTCGATATATTGTAACCCCTCAATCGTCATTGAGCGTTACTCCCTGGTTGTGGTGAAAGCCTTTCGGATGCGTTGGCCGTGGCGACGAAACTCATCTCTTCCATTACTGAATTAGATAACGCCTGATATTTCTCTATTGCGATCACAACCCTGTTCGGCGCCCTGGAAACCCGATCGATCAGCGCGCCTTTTTCTTAGTTCCAACTACTGGAGCCAAAGCAAAATGGCTGCCAACACAATGGCAATGACTGCACCCGAAACCCAGAGCACTGGCGAACTACGCATAGACCGAGCTCTGGTGGGAATGGCTTCTGCTGCCGATCCGGCCAACTGCGGTGTTCCAGGGGCGCCGCCGGCGCACGCCGCGTCCATGGCCTGGGCGAAACGGTCGAAAAACTCGGCTGCGAGCCTCCGCGCGGTCGAGTCGATGAGGCGCCCGCCGAGCTGAGCGAGCTTGCCGCCGACGTCGGCCTTCACGGAGTAGCTGAGAACAGTCGCGCCCCCCTCCGGGATGAGCGAGACGCGGGCGGACCCTTTCGCGAAACCGGCCGCGCCGCCCCTTCCTTCGCCGGTGATGGTATAGCCGTTGGGCGGATCGAGATCTGCAAGCTTCACATCGCCTTGGAATGACGCCTTGACGGGGCCGACCTTCAGGGTAACGGTGGCCGCCATCTCCGTATCCGACAGCTTTTCAATGCGCTCACAGCCCGGGATGCTCGCTTTGAGAATCTCGGGGTCGTTCAGCGCCTGCCAAACGCGCTCGCGAGAAGCCTCGATACGCTGCGAACCGATCATTTCCATGAGTAAAGATCCCCTTTTGCTGATTTTGGTCTGAGCGTGGGACGCACGAAGCCCGGTGCGCGGAAAAAAGAACGACGCAGGCTTCTGACGTATGATGTTTCAAACAGGGCGGGATCCACGCTCGCGAAGGGCAGCAGCTTGTTGGGGCCGCCCATTCGCGTCAACGCACCCGCTGCCGGCACGACCGCAGAGACTCTTGGCATCGCCATCGGATTATTCCGGCTTATCAGCGAGGCCGCGCTGCCCGCGGCGGCGGATCTCGACAATCTCGGCGAGGATCGTGAGCGCGATCTCCTCCGGCGTGATAGCGCCGAGGTCCAACCCCGCCGGCGCGCGCAGCGCGTCGAAACGCTCCGGCGCGACGCCGTCAGCGACGAGCTTGGCGCGCAGGGCAGCCATCTTCCGCCGGCTCCCGACAAAGGCCACGTAATCGGATTCGACGGAGAGCGCCGCGCGCAACGCGGCCTCGTCGCCGCGCCCCTGTGTCGATACGACGACGAACCGCTTTCCCTCGCTCTCCACGCCGAGCGCATATCCCTCGATGCGCCGGTCCGCCTCGGCAAACGCGGACTGCTCGGCGGCGGGGGCGCAGATGACGGCTGCGAATCCGAGCCGCCGTCCGAGATCGGCGAGCGCGACGGCCACGGGGCTCGATCCGCAAATGATCAACTGAGGCTTGGGCAGCACCGGCTCGACGAAAACGTCCATCGTGCCCTGGCTCGGGCACATGTTTCGGGCGAAGCGCACGCCGTCCTTTTCTTCGCCTGGCTTGACACCCTGCTCCTCGAGAAGCTCCTCGGGCTGCACCGAGATGAGCCGAGGCTTGCCGTCGGCGATCGCCTCACGCGCCGCCTTCAGCACCGCCGCGCGCGCGCAGCCCCCGCCGATCCAGCCCTCCGAAATGGTTCCGTCCGGCCGGATCACGGCTTTGGCTCCCGCCTTCGCCGCGGTTACCGAAACGGTGCGCACCACGGTGGCAAGCACAAACGCTTCGCCCTTCGCCTTCAGGTTCGAGACGAGATCGAGAATGTCCGCCGCGGGCTTCATGACGGCCTCCATCAGATCCTCGCGAGATAGGGCTCGAGAGCTGCAAGGCTTTCGAGGTTGTGTGCCGGCGCGAACAGATCGACGTAAGGCAGCGCCTCGCGCATGCCGCGCGCAGAGGGTTCGTAGTCGTGCCAGCCGATCATGGGATTGAGCCAGACGATGCGCTTGCAGCGCATGCGCAGCCGCCGCATTTCGCACGCGAGGACGCCGGGCGCGCCGGTGTCGAACCCGTCCGACATGATCATCACGCAGGTCCGCGAATGGATGACGCGCCGCGCGTGCCATGTATTGAAGTCGGCAAGGCTCTCGCCGATCCTTGTGCCGCCGCCGATGCCCTGTGCCATCAGGCTGAGCCGCTCGACCGCCCGCGTGACGTTCCGGTCACGCAGCGCGGCCGCGATATGAACAAGCCGGGTGTGGAAGACGAAAGCCTCCGCCTCGCGAAAGGCGTCGATGACGCCGTGCATGAAGCGGATGAAGAAGGGTGCGTAGAGCTCCATGGAGCCCGACGCGTCCAGCAGAATGACGAGCCGCAGCGGCTTGGGTTTGCGACGGCGCCAGACGAGATCGAACGGCTCGCCGCCCTTGGAAATGCTCGAGTGGATGATCCGGCGAAGGTCGAGCCGCCGGCCCTTGGCGCGCGCCCGTTCCCGGCGCGTGAGCCGCGCGCGCATGGAGCGGGCCAGGCGTTGCGCCAGCGCATTGGCGAGCGCCACTTCCTCCGGATCGACGATCCGGCGGAGGTCCTTCACCTGCGTCGCCTCGGCCTGCGAGGCGCTCATGCGCCGGCCGCGCCCATCCGCCGGATTGCCTGCTGATTGGCCCTCGTCGCTCTCGACACGGTCGGGCTGCGAGCCCCTCTCCGGCGAGCCGGATTCGCCGAGACGGCGCACACATTTGCGGTTGTCCTGCGAGGCGCCCGTCATGCGCACCACGCGCTTCACGCCACGGCCGAGGAAATAGCTGTCGAAAAGCTTGTCGAACCGGTCCCAGTCGGAATGGGTCGAGCAGCAAAGCGCCTTCAAGGACTCGCGCAGACGCCTCGGGCTTGGACCGGCGGCGGACGCCACGATCAGGCTCGCATCGTGCGTCTCCGCAAGGCCGACGCGAAAGCCATTGTCGCGCAGCATGTGCATGAACCCGGCGATACGTCTCACCGGGGCGCTGCGGTCGATGCCCACGATCGAGGCGGATGCGGCGCTCATACCGTGCCTCCCACCTCCATCTGCTGCGATGCGCCCTCATGGCGAAAATCGATCAGACGGCCGACGACCTCCGCTGTGATCCGCGCGCGGTCCTCCTGCGTCTTCAGAAGACAGATGAGCGTTGCGTGGACCGCTTCCGGATCGTCCCCCAGATGCTTCACGTCGAGACCCATGAGGCTCGCAGCCCAGTCGAGCGTTTCGGCCACGCCGGGCACCTTGCGCAGCTCTTCCTTCCGGATCGCGTGGACAACGCGCGCTATTTCGTGGGCGAGCGCCTGGTGGATATGCGGCAGCCTCGTCAGAATGATCCGCGCCTCCCGGTCGATGTCCGGGAACTCCACGTAGTGGTACAGGCAACGACGGCGTAAGGCGTCCGAGAGCTCGCGCGTGCCGTTCGACGTCAGGACGACACGCGGGATCGTGCTCGCCCTGATCGTTCCGAGCTCGGGAATGGTGACCTGAAAATCGGAGAGAAGCTCGAGCAGGAACGCCTCGAACTCCTCGTCCGCGCGGTCGACCTCGTCGATGAGAAGGACGGGCGCCCGCTCGCGCCGAATGGCGGCCAGCAGCGGCCGTTCGAGGAGATAGTCCTCGGAGAAGATATGCGCCTCGATCCGCGCGGCGTCCTCGCGCGACGCCTCGCGCGCCTTGATGGCGAGGAGCTGGCGCTGATAGTTCCATTCGTAGAGCGCCGCGTTCTGGTCGAGCCCCTCATAGCATTGCAGGCGGATCAGCTCGCAGCCATGGACCTGCGCCAACGCCTTGGCCACCTCTGTCTTGCCGACGCCCGCCTCGCCCTCGAGCAGCAACGGCCGCTTGAGGTGGTCCATCAACCAGAGCGCGGTTGCGATATCGCGATCGGCAACGTAGCCGACATCCGCAAGTCTGGCGGCAATGGTGTCGCGATGTGTCATCATCGTCGCTGCGCGGCTGGCCCCGCCGTTGAAGCGGCGGGGCAGTCCGGTTGTCACTGGTGCAGCCCGAGCCGCTCGGCCGCCTTCCAGATCCGCCAGGGATCGTGGGGCATCTGAATGTGGGTCGACCCCAGGAACGCGAAGGCGTCGTTCACGGCGTTGGAGAAGCACGGCACGCCGCCGACATGCGGACTTTCACCCACGCCCTTCGCACCGATCGGATGGTGCGGCGACGGAGTAACCGTGTAGTCGGTCTCCCAGTACGGTGTTTCGACGGCGGTCGGAAGGAAGAAATCCATGAAGGATGCACCCTTCACGTTGCCGGCTTCGTCGTAGTCGATCTCCTGCCCCATGGCGACGGCGAAGGCCTCCGTCAGGCCGCCGTGCACCTGTCCCTCGATGATCATCGGGTTGATGCGCGTGCCGCAGTCGTCGAGCGCGTAGAACCGCCGCGTCTTCGCCACTCCGGTGTCGACGTCGATATCCATCACGCAGATGTAGGCGCCGAAGGGATAGGTCATGTTTGGCGGGTCGTAGTAGCTCACGGCCTCGAGCCCCGGCTCCATGCCGGGTGGCGGCGCGTTGTATGCGACCCACGCGATGTCCTTCATCGTCTTGAACTTTTCCGGCAGCCCTTTCACTTGGAAGCGGTCGACGTCCCATTCGAGATCGTCCTCGTGGACCTCGAGGAGATAGGCCGCGATCATTTGCGCCTTGGCCTTGATCTTGCGCGCGGCCATGGCGATCGCGGCGCCGGCGACCGGCGTGGAGCGCGAGCCGTAGGTGCCGAGCCCGTAGGGCGCGGTGTCGGTGTTGCCTTCCTCCACCATGATGTCGTCGGCCGGAATGCCGATCTCGGTGGCGATGATCTGCGCGTAGGTCGTCTCGTGTCCCTGTCCTTGCGTCTTCGTCCCCATGCGGGCGATCGCCGAGCCCGTCGGATGGACGCGGATCTCGCACGAGTCGAACATGGCGACGCCGAGGATGTCGCAATTCTTCGACGGGCCCGCCCCGACGATCTCGGTGAAGAACGAAACGCCGATGCCCATGAGCTCGCGCGTCTCGCCGCGCTTGAAGGCCTCGCGCTTGCGCGCCTGTTCCGCCCGTAGCTCCTTGTAGCCGACGGCGTCCAAGGCCTTCTGCATGGCCATATAGTAGTCGCCGCTGTCGTATTCCCACCCGAGCGCCGATTGGTAGGGAAACTGCTCCCGGCGGATGAAATTCTTCATTCGCAGGTCGACCGAGTCCATGCCGAGCTTCTGAGCCAGCACCTCGATCGCCCGCTCGATCGCGTAGACGGCTTCTGTGACGCGGAACGAGCAGCGATAGGCGACACCGCCCGGCGCCTTGTTGGTATACACACCGTCGACGGTCAGATGCGCGACGGGGATGTCGTAGGACCCCGTGCAGATGTTCATGAAGCCCGCCGGCCACTTGGACGGATCGGCGCAGGCGTCGAAGGCGCCGTGGTCCGCGAGCACATGCACGCGCATCGCGGTGATCCGGCCGTCCTTCGTCGCGGCGAGCTCGGTCGTCATGTGGTAGTCGCGGGCGAAGGAGGTGGTCGAGAGGTTCTCCATGCGGTCCTCGACCCACTTCACCGGCCGGCCGGTGACGATCGATGCGACGATGGCGCAGACATAGCCGGGATAGACGCCGACCTTGTTGCCGAAGCCGCCGCCGATATCGGGCGCGATCACGTGAATTTTGCTCTCAGGGATTTTGGAGAGCAGAGAGGCGACGGTCCGCACGACATGGGGCGCCTGGAAGGTTCCCCACAGCGTCAGCTCACCCTTGACCTTGTCGAAGGAAGCCAGTGCCGCACAGGTCTCCAGGGGGCATGGATGGGTGCGGTGGTAATAGAATGTTTCCTTGATAGTAACATCAGCCCTCGCGAACGCCTCGTCCGTCCCTGGCCTATCGCCCACCTGCCACTTGAAGATGTGGTTGTAATGCTCGCGCCGGCCGTGGGCGCCCTCCGTCTTGTCCTTGATGTCCTCGCGCAGGACAGGCGCGTCCGGGGCCATGGCTTTCCACGGGTCAACGAGAACCGGAAGCTCCTCGTACTCCACCTCGACGAGCTCGATCGCGTCGGCCGCCGTGTAGCGATCCTCGGCGACGACGAACGCAACCTCCTGGTTCTGGAAGAGCACCTTGCCGTCGGCGAGCACCATCTGCATGTCGCCCGCGAGTGTCGGCATCCAGGCGAGGTTGAGGCCCTTCAGCTCCTCCGCCGTCAATACGGCGATGACACCGGGCAGCGCCAACGCCTTCGAGGCGTCGATCCCTTTGATGCGGGCGTGAGCGTGAGACGAGCGCACGAAGTCGCCGTAAAGCATCCCCGGCAGCTTGATGTCGTCGACATAGTTGCCCTTGCCTTGCGTGAAGCGGATGTCCTCGACGCGCTTGCGCTTGCAGCCCATGCCCTGAAGCTGCGCCTCGCGCTGTTCCCGAGTGGGGGTCATGTCGTTCATTCTGCGGCCTCCTGGACTGTGCGGCCGTTGAGTTTCGCGGCAGCGTACTGAATGGCTTTCACGATGTTCTGGTAGCCCGTGCAGCGGCAGAGATTGCCGGCGATGCCGGAACGGATCTCCTCCTCGGTGGGGTCCGGATTCTCCTTGAGGAGCACGTGGGCGCGCATGATCATGCCCGGCGTGCAGTAGCCACACTGCAGCCCGTGCATCATGCGAAAGCCCTCCTGAAGAGCGTGCAGCGTGCCGTCAGGCGCGGCCATGCCTTCGATCGTCGTGATCGAGGCGCCGTCCGCCTGCACCGCGAACATGGTGCAGGACTTGACCGACATGCCGTTCATCTCGACCGTGCAGGCCCCGCAATGGGAGGTATCGCAACCGATATGGGCTCCGGTCAGGTTCAATTCCTCGCGGATGAAGTGGATCAGGAGCATCCGCGGATCGACAAAGCGCTGGTATTTCTTGCCGTTCACCGTGACGGTGACAGGCACCTGCTCGATGGTGCTCATTGAATGCTCTCCGAAAATCAGGCTGCGGCGCGACGGGCGGCGCGTTGCAGGGCGCGCGACAGCATCACGCCCGCCATCTTGGTGCGATAATCGGCTGGTCCGCGCCCATCGGAAGCCGGCGCGGTGATCGCCTCTGCAGCGGAGACTGCCTTGGCGATGCTGGCGGGGTCGAGGGCTGTGCCGATGAGGATTTCGGCTGCCTCCTCCGCAAGAAGCGGCGTTTCGGAGACGTTGGTGAGGCCGATCGCGCATGTCGCGACCTTGCCACCGGAGAAGGACAGCACCACCGCCGCCGCGGCGGTCGCATAGTCGCCGATCTTGCGTTTCAGCTTTTCGTAGGCGTAGCCATGGCCGGCGGGAGGGACAGGGATCTCGACCGATGTGACGATCTCGCCCTCCTGCAGCGCCGTGAAATAAGCGCCCTCATAGAAGTCGCGCGCCTTGATGGTGCGGTTGCCCGACGGGCCGGCAACGTGATACGCGGCATCGAGGCACATCATCAGCGCCGGCATGTCGTTGCCGGGATCGCCGTTGGCGACGTTGCCACCGAGCGTGCCCACATATCGGATCTGCGGATCGGCGATAAGGAGTGATGTCTCGCGAATGATCGGCAGCTTCGCGGCGAGGAGATCCGAGTGGATCAGCTCGTTCTGCGTCGTCATCGCGCCGATGATGATCGAGGCGCCCCGGTCCCTGATTCCCTTCAGGTCGGCGATGCCGCCGAGATCGATCAGGTGCTCCGGGGCGGCCATGCGCAATTTCATCATCGGGATCAGGCTGTGACCACCGGCGAGCGGACGCGCCTCGTCACCGAGGTCGGCAAGGAGGCGTACAGCCTGTTCGATGGATGACGGCCGATGATAGGCAAACTGACCTGGAATCATGAGCGGCACCTCCCGAGGCGCTTTGAATGATTATTGTAGGGTTAAGGACCGGCCTGAAACGCCGTATTCACAGGTGCTTGAAGATGCTTGCGACCACACCAGGAATTGCACGAACCAGCTCAGTTTTGCACGAACCGCCGCTCGCTCAGCATGGAAAACGACAGCTTTGCTGTCCTATTCGCAGGGACTGTCGGCGTGCTGACAGGGACCGGGCACTTGCGCTGCCCGCCGGACCGGCCCGTGCGAGAATCAGCAACTCGGCAGGTCGCATTTTGGAATGATCCGATTGGCCGCGCGCGGTCCACAGTGGCCAGACGGACGAGCACTGCCGCTTGATCGGTCGAACCCTGGGATTCCGCCCCCTGCCGAAGCCTTTGGGAACGACGATGACCGCGCGACGACCAACGCGCGGAGCGGACCCATTCTCCGCATTTTCCCCGAACTTGGCTTGCGCCCGGCGCGGCCTTGCTAGCCCCTGAACGCCTGCTGCACCGTGGACAGCGTGAACGAAGCGGGCTTTTGCACGAAATGCCGCCTATTCCGCACGAAAGGCGTCTTTGGGGCCGATTTAGACGCTCGAACTGCCAATGCGCGAACCGAGCTGAGCCTTCAGTGCTCCGCTCCGAGCCAGACTTACGGGAACGGTGCGGCGGACGTCGCCGGCCAGTTCTAGGACGGTGCTGTCACCGACTTTCTTGAGCGACGTGATGTGATCGAGATTGACGAGGTGGCTGCGGTGCACCCGCACGAACTTGCTGGGGTCCAGTCGGTCCGCAACGTCGCTGATGGGAAGAGGGCAAAACAGATCATTGGCCCCATCGAAGAGGAATGTGTAGTGCCCGTTCGCCTGCACGCCAGCAACCTTGTCGACGTGAATGAAATCCGTGGCGCCTGCCCGCTCGACCGGCAGCCGGTCGGCATAGCGCCGCGATGGCTGCCCCGCCCCACCGAGGGGCCCGCGCCCGGGAGTCTTCTGTGCTTCACGCGTCGGAGCAATGCTTGCCGGTGCAGCGACTTCCGGTTGCAGCACAGCCAATTCATTCGGCTCAACGCCGGCGTCCGGCCGGTCCGGAAGAAGCGTGAGCAGGAAGATGCCGGAGACGAAGAACGCGATTATGGCGACGACGATCGCCAGCAGGTCCGCGGAGAGGGCCGGCGAAAGCGCGGCTACGCTGCCGGCGCGCGGCCGCACAGTCAAGCCCGCCATGGCGGTGTAGTGCATGCCTGAAATCGCGAGCCCGAGGGCAATGGCCGCCACGGTCGGCGACGGCTTCGGTCCCTTGCCGAAACAGCGCCAGAGCGCCAGCGCCGAGGCACCGATGGCTACCGCCGCGCTCAGGATCACATACAGCCAGTCATGGTCAAGGTGCAGGCTCGCGTGCAGCGCCATCATCCCGATGTAGTGCATCGAGACAATCCCGAGCCCCATGAAGACGGCGGCGGCGCCGATACTCCATGGTTTGGGAACATGGACGCTCGCCGCCAGCAGCGCGAGGGCGACGACAATCACGCACACCAGAAACGACAGGAGCGTCGGCAAAACCAAATAGTCAACCGGCCCTGGCAGCTTGGCGGCAAGCATGCCGACGAAATGCATCGCCCAGATGCCGACGCCAAGGGTCAGGGCGGCGCCGGCTAGAAGCGGTCGGCGGCGGACGCCGCGCACGGCGTCGAGCTTAAGCGCGAGATTGAGCCCGACATAGGCCCCCTGAATCGCAACGAAGAGTGACAGCGCTACAAGCCATGGCTCATGTGCAACGCCCACTTAGCGCTCCTCCCATTCTCCCTCTCGATCTTTTTTCTTCTGAATAGGGAGCACGTTAACCTCATCTGGAAACGTGCGGCAAGTGGCGGTCGCTCCCGGGCCCGAGGGAAGACGTGAGACCCGAAAGCCCTCCTTTTCCACGGCCGCCGCACGCCCGCTTTCGGTGCAAGCTCCCTCCTGCGCAACCTCCACGAAGCCCTCAAGCGAGCATGATCTTGGGAAGATAGCGCCTTCCCTCGTTCGCGAAAAACGTGCGAATGGCGCTCGCCGCGGGCATCAGTTGTCGCTGCCGCAGATGGACGATGTACCACTGTCGCGTGATCGGCAGACCCTTCACGTTCAGGATGACAAGACGGCTCGTACCGACCTCCGCCTCGACCGTATGGCCTGAGATGAAGGCGATGCCAAGCCCGGCGATCACGGCCTGCTTGATGGTCTCGTTGCTGCCGATCTGCATGCCGATGCGCGGGGCGATGTCGAGCCTGGCGAAGAAGCGCTCCATGAGACTGCGCGTTCCGCTGCCCGGTTCGCGCACGAGAAAAGTCTCTGCTTCGAGCAGCTTGGGGTCGATGGCGCTGCGCCGCGCCAGCGGATGATCGGGCGGAGCGACGATGACGTGCGGATGATCGCCGATGACGGTCGCCGCGACATCGAGCTCTTCGGGCGGGCGGCCCATCACCGCGACGTCGATTTCGTAGTGGCGCAGTCCCGAAATGATGTCGGCCCGGTTTCCGACGGTGATGCGGAGATCGATGCCGGGATGCGCCCGCGCGAAGGCGGCGAGTGCGCGCGGGGCAAAATACTTCGCCGTGCTGACGACGCCCACGGAGGCGGTGCCCCGCTCCGTTCCGGCGAGGGCGGCGAGCACGGCGCCGCAATCGGCCAGGATCGCCTCGATCCGCTCCACCGCTGCCAGAAGCTCGCGGCCGGCGTCCGTCGGTGTGGTGCCGGACGAAGAACGCTCGACGAGCGGCAGTCCCACTTGGCTCTGCAGGAGCTGCATCTGCAACGTGACGGCGGGCGGAGAGACGTTGAGCCGTTGCGCCGCCCCCGTGACCGAGCCTGTTCTCACGACGGCGGCAAAGACGCGAAGCTGCTTGAGGGTAACGTTTCGCATGGAACCGCTGCATTCAGAATTTCTGAAGAGAATCGTAACATGATTTAAATTTACTTACCATCGGGTTTCTCCCTATGATGTTCCCTGAGTGGCATCGCACCGCGAATGCCACCGCGATCAGGTCGCCAGTTTGGAAGGCGACGAGCGGGGAGACGTCCATGGCGCATGGCATCAAGCTTGAGGATCATCTCGAACGCCACCTCAAGGGGTCCGATGCGGTGCGGGCCGCCGCGGCCCAGGCGATCCTCGCGATCGCCCGCGCCGGATGCAGCATCGCCGACCTGGTCGGCGCGGGCCCGCTCGCCGGGCCGCTCGCCGCGGTGCGCGGCGAGTCGAATTTCGGCGACACCCAGAAGGAACTCGACCTCAAGGCCGATGCCCTTATGATCGAGGCTTTGCGCTCTGCCCCTGTGGCGGTGGTCGGCTCCGAGGAGATGGACGAACCGCTTGTGCTTTCGCCCGGTGCCCCGCTCGCCGTCGCCATCGATCCCCTCGACGGCTCCTCCAACATCGACACGAACGCGCCGATCGGCACGATCTTCTCCGTCCTGCCCATGCCGCAGGACGCAGGCGATGCCTCGTCCTTCTCGGCCTTCCTCCAGCGGGGACGGCATCAGCTCGCCGCCGGGTTCCTCATCTACGGGGCGCAGACGGCGCTTGTCCTGACCGTCGGCGAAGGCACGCAAATCTTCACGCTCGACCGCTCGCGCGGGAATTTCCTCCTCACCACGCATGAGGTGCGCGTGCCCGAAGAGACGCGCGAATACGCCATCAACGGCTCCAACCGGCGCCATTGGGATGAGGCTATCCAGCTCTACGTCCGGGATTGCGAGCAGGGACGCGACGGCCCGCGTGGCATCGACTTCAACACGCGCTGGATCGCCTCCATGGTGGCCGAGGCCTTCCGCATTCTCATGCGTGGCGGCGTCTACCTCTACCCGCGGGACGCCCGCCAGGGTTACGGCCAGGGACGGCTCAGGCTGATCTACGAGGCCAATCCCATCGCCTTCCTCATGGAACAGGCGGGCGGCGCCGCAACCAACGGGGCAAAGCCCATTCTCGAAATCCTGCCGACCTCGCTCCACCAACGGGTGCCGCTCGTGTTCGGTTCGCGCGAGGAGGTGAGGCGCATCGTCCGTTATCACACCGATCCCTCATCGCTCGCCGAGCGCTCACCGCTTTTCGGCAAGCGCAGCCTGTTCCGGGTGTGAGGGCGCGCCGATGTCCGTCAAGCACCCCATCATCTCCGTTACCGGCTCGTCGGGAGCCGGCACGACCTCGGTGCGCAACACCTTTGAGCAGATCTTCCGGCGCGAGAAGATTACCGCCGCCTTCATCGAAGGCGACGCCTTCCACCGCTACGACCGCAACGAGTTGCAGCGGAAGATGGCCGAGGAGACCGCGCGGGGGAACCGGCATTTCAGCCATTTCGGCCCGGATGCGAACCAGCTTGCTGAGCTCGAGGCGGTCTTCGCCCAATATGGCGAGACCGGCGCCGGTCGTACGCGCCACTACGTCCACGACGCCGAGGAGGCCGAACGCTACGGCTCGCCGCCCGGCACCTTCACGCCCTGGGAGCCCTTTCCCGAGCCGACGGACCTTCTCTTCTACGAGGGACTGCACGGCGCGGTGAAGAGCAACGGCATCGACATCGCCCGTCACGCGGACGTCAAGATCGGCGTCGTGCCGGTCATCAATCTCGAATGGATTCAGAAGATTCACCGGGACCGGTCGACGCGCGGCTATTCCACCGAAGCCGTGATGGACACGATCCTGCGGCGCATGCCGGACTACGTGCACACCATCTGCCCGCAGTTCACGGAGACGGACATCAATTTCCAGCGGGTGCCGACGGTCGACACCTCGAACCCCTTCATCGCCCGCTGGATCCCGACGGTCGACGAGTCGATGGTCGTAATCCGCTTCCGCAATCCGCGCGGCATCGACTTCCCCTACCTGCTCTCGATGATCCACGACAGCTTCATGTCGCGCGCCAACTCGATCGTCATCCCGGGCAACAAGCTCGATCTGGCGATGCAGCTCATTCTCACGCCGATGATCTGGAAGCTGATGGAAAAGAAGAAGCGCGCGTCTTAGAGGGCAGGGGAACGGCCATGAACTTGCAGACACAGACCAAATCCGCAGCCGAGGCGCCGGTCCTGCACAAGGACATGGCCAACGCCATCCGCGCGCTGGCGATGGACGCCGTCGAGGCAGCCAAGTCCGGGCACCCCGGCCTGCCGATGGGCATGGCGGACGTGGCGACCGTGCTGTTCACCCGCTTCATCAAGCTCGACCCGGACGCCCCCGCCTGGCCGGATCGCGACCGCTTCGTCCTGTCCGCCGGACACGGCTCGATGCTGCAGTACGCCCTGCACCACCTGCTCGGCTACCAGGACATGAGCCTCGAGGAGCTGAAGCGGTTCCGCCAGCTCGGCGCCAGGACCGCCGGCCACCCCGAGTTCGGGCACGCGCTCGGGATCGAGACCACCACCGGACCCCTGGGTCAGGGCCTGTCGACGGCCGTCGGCATGGCGCTCGCCGAGCGCCTGCTCAATCAGCGCTACGGTGATGCGCTGGTCGATCACCACACCTATGTCATCGCCGGCGACGGCTGCCTCATGGAGGGCATCAGCCACGAGGCGATCGACCTTGCCGGCCACCTGAAGCTCGGCAAGCTCATCGTGCTGTGGGACGACAACGCGATCTCGATCGACGGGCCGACCAGCCTTGCCACCTCCACCGACCAGCTGCGCCGCTTCGCGGCGGCCGGCTGGAACGTCGCGCAGGTCGACGGCCACGATGCCGAGGCGGTGACCGGCGCCATCGCCGCGGCCCGCGCACGCAGCGACAAGCCCTGGCTCATCGCCTGCAAGACCATCATCGGCTACGGCGCCCCCAACAAGCAGGGCCGCGAGTCGGTGCATGGCGCCCCCCTCGGCGCGGACGAGGTGAAGGCGGCGCGTGCCCAGCTCGGCTGGCCGCACGAGCCCTTCGTCGTCCCGCCGGCGGTGCTCTCCACCTGGCGCGCGGCGGGCGGGCGCGGCGCCGCTGCACGCGTCGCCTGGGAGGCACGGCTCGCGGCATCCCCGCAGCGGTCCCGCTTCGAAGCGCAGATCCGGACCGAGCTGCCGGCGGAGCTTGCCGCCAAGGTCGCCGCTTACACGCGCGAGCTGGCGCAGCAGGCGCCCAAGGTCGCGAGCCGCAAGGCCTCCGAGATGGCGCTCGCCGTCATCAATGCCGCGACCGACCTGACGCTGGGGGGCTCGGCAGACCTCACCCACTCGAACCTCACCATCACCAAGGGCCTCGCCGCCGTGAGGCCGGGCGACTTCGCCGGCCGCTACATCCATTACGGCGTGCGCGAGCACGGCATGGCCGCCGCCATGAACGGCATAGCCCTGCATGGCGGCTTCATCCCCTACGGCGGCACCTTCCTGGCGTTTGCCGACTACGCCCGCGGCGCCATCCGCCTGTCGGCGCTCATGGGCCAGCGCGTCGTCTACGTCATGACGCACGACTCGATCGGGCTCGGCGAGGACGGCCCCACGCATCAGCCCATCGAGCATCTCGCCATGCTGCGCGCCACCCCCAACCTCTACGTCATGCGCCCGGCCGATGCCGTGGAGACGGCCGAGTGCTGGCTCCTCGCGCTGCAGGCCGCGCACACGCCGTCGGTGCTGGTGCTGTCGCGCCAGGCCCTTCCCACCCTGCGCACCGTGCCCGGCGACGCCAACCTCAGCGGCCGCGGCGCCTACGTGCTGCGCGAGGCCGCCGGCCGTCGTGACGTCACCCTGCTCGCCACGGGCTCGGAGGTGGCGATCGCGGTCGCCGCCGCCGAGGCGCTGCTGAAGGAGGGCATCAACGCGGCCGTCGTCTCCATGCCGTGCTGGGAGCTGTTCGAGGCGCAGGACGACGCCTATCGCCGCGCGGTGCTGGGGCAGGCCCCCCGCATCGGCGTCGAGGCGGCGGCGCGGCTCGGCTGGGACCGCTGGATCGGCGAGCGCGGCAGGTTCATCGGCATGAACGGCTTCGGCGCCTCGGCGCCGGCCGAGGATCTCTACCGGCACTTCGGCATCACCGCCGAGGCGATTACCGCAGCGGCACGGACATTGCTAGGCTGAGGAGGCAGCGATGGCAGCGCGCATCGATACGGCACTTGCCCGGCAGGTGCAGGCAGGGCCGCCGGCAGGCAGGCTCAGAACCCTCGACGACGTCGACGTGACGGGCAAGCGCGTCCTCGTGCGTGTCGACCTCAACGTTCCCCTCGAGGGGGGCACGGTGAGGGACGCGACGCGGATCGACCGCGCCGTGCCGACGCTGCGCGAGATCCTGGCCAGGGGCGGCACCGTGATCCTGCTGTCGCACTTCGGCCGCCCCAAGGGGCGTGAGCCCGAGGCCTCGCTGCGCCCGGTCGGCGCGGCGGTCGCCGCGGCCCTCGGGCAGGCCGTCGCCTTCTGCGACGACTGCATCGGCGGCGAGGTGAAGCGCGCCCTCGCCGGGCTCGGCAGCGGTCGCGTGCTCCTCCTCGAGAACACCCGCTTCTATCCGGGCGAGGAGCGCAACGATCCGCAGTTCGCGCGGGCACTGGCGGCGAGCGGCGATGTCTTCGTCAACGACGCCTTCTCGGCGGCGCACCGCGCCCATGCCTCGACCGAGGGCCTCGCCCGCCTGCTGCCGGCCTGCGCCGGCCGGGCCATGCAGGCCGAGATCGAGGCTCTCGAGAGCGTGCTCGAGAAGCCCGAGCGGCCGGTGGTGGCGGTGGTCGGCGGCGCCAAGGTCTCGACCAAGCTGCCGATCCTGAAGCACATGCTCGGCAAGGTCGACCACCTGGTGATCGGTGGCGCCATGGCCAACACCTTCCTGCTGGCCCAGGGCATTGCCGTCGGCAAGTCGCTGGCCGAGCCCGCCCTCGTCTCCCAGGCGAGCGAGCTGATGGCGCGCGCCAGGGCAAAGGGCTGCCACATCGTGCTGCCGGTCGATGCCGTGTGCGCGCCCAAGCTCGAGGCGGGCGTGGCGACGGTGACCGCAGACATCGGCGCGGTGCCGGCGGACCAGATGATGCTCGACGCCGGCCCCGCCACCATCGAGCGGCTGAGCGGGCTCCTCGCATCCGCCAGGACGCTGCTCTGGAACGGCCCGCTCGGCGCCTTCGAGACCGCCCCCTTCGGCCGGGCGACCTTCGCCCTGGCGCAGGAGGCCGGCCGGCTCACCGCCGACGGCCGGCTCAAGAGCGTCGCCGGCGGCGGCGACACGGTGGCGGCCCTCCATGCGGCCGGCGCCGCCGATCGCTTCACCTATGTGTCGACCGCCGGCGGAGCGTTCCTCGAGTGGCTCGAGGGACGCGTGCTTCCCGGCGTGGCGGTCCTCATGCACGAAACCACGAGCCAGGGGAGATGAGATCATGGCCCGCATCACGCTTCGACAATTGCTCGATCACGCCGCCGAGCACGGCTATGGCGTGCCTGCCTTCAACATCAACAACATGGAACAGGTCCTGGCGATCATGGCGGCGGCCGAGGAATGCGACGCGCCCGTCATTTTGCAGGCGTCGCGGGGCGCGCGCGCTTACGCGGGCGACGTCATGCTGGCCAAGATGGTGGAGGCCGCGGAGGCGATGCATCCGACGATCCCCATCTGCCTGCATCAGGATCACGGCAACGACGAGGCCACCTGCTTCTCCGCCATTCAGCACGGCTTCACGTCCGTCATGATGGACGGCTCGCTCGAAGCCGACGCCAAGACACCGGCCTCCTACGACTACAACGAGTCCATCACCCGACGCGTCGCCGAGATGGCCCACAAGGTGGGCGTGTCGGTGGAAGGCGAGCTCGGGGTGCTCGGCTCGCTCGAAACCGGCAAGGGCGACAAGGAGGACGGCCACGGCGCGGAGGGCGCCCTGTCCCACGACCAGTTGCTGACCGACCCGGACCAGGCGGTCGCGTTCGTGCGGGCGACGAAGGTCGATGCGCTCGCCATCGCCATGGGCACCTCGCACGGCGCCTACAAGTTCTCGCGCAAGCCCGACGGCGAGATCCTCGCCATGCACGTCGTCAAGGCGATCCACGAGCGCCTGCCGGGAATCCACCTCGTGATGCACGGCTCCTCGTCGGTGCCGGAGTCCCTGCAGGAGCTCTTCAATCGCTACGGCGGCGAGATGCCGAAGACCTGGGGCGTGCCGATCGAGGAAATCCAGGCCGGCATCCGCCATGGCGTGCGCAAGGTCAACATCGACACCGATTGCCGGCTCGCCATGGCCGCGCAGATCCGGCGCATCGCCACGGAGAAGCGCTCGGAGTTCGATCCGCGCAAGTTCCTGCAGCCGTCGATGGATGCCCTGAAGACCCTGTGCAGGGAGCGCTACGAGCAGTTCGGCAGCGCCGGCCACGCCTCGAAGATCAAGCCGCTGTCGCTTGCCGAGATGGCGAAGCGCTACCGCGCCGGCGCGCTCGATCCCCGCATCGAGGTGAGCCGCGCCGCCTGAGAACCGCCTGAGCGACGAATCCGGACCGTATTCGCATCGCCGATCGGCCCGATCACCAGAGGAGACCGCCATGAATGGGAATGTCCAGCCTCTCGACGCGAGGCCAGCCACCGTACGCGGCAAGGACCGCTACAAGGCGGGCGTCCTCGAATACCGCAAGATGGGCTACTGGGAGCCCGATTATGTTCCGAAGGATACGGACGTCATCGCGCTCTTCCGCGTGACGCCGCAGGACGGCGTCGATCCGATCGAGGCGGCCGCAGCCGTTGCAGGCGAGAGCTCGACCGCGACCTGGACCGTCGTGTGGACGGACCGGTTGACCGCCTGCGAGAAGTATCGCGCCAAGGCCTACCGTGTCGATCCGGTGCCCAACGCGCCCGGCTCCTATTTCGCCTACATCGCCTACGATCTCGACCTGTTCGAGCCGGGCTCGATCGCCAATCTGTCGGCCTCGATCATCGGCAACGTCTTCGGGTTCAAGCCGCTCAAGGCGCTGCGCCTGGAGGACATGCGGCTGCCGGTCGCCTATGTGAAGACCTTCGACGGGCCGCCGACGGGCATCGTCGTCGAGCGCGAACGGCTCGACAAGTTCGGCCGGCCGCTCCTCGGCGCCACCGTCAAGCCGAAGCTCGGCCTGTCGGGCCGCAACTACGGTCGCGTGGTCTACGAGGCGCTGAAGGGCGGGCTCGACTTCACCAAGGACGACGAGAACATCAACTCGCAGCCCTTCATGCACTGGCGCGACCGCTTCCTCTACTGCATGGAGGCGGTGAACCGCGCCCAGGCGGCGACCGGCGAGGTGAAGGGCACTTACCTCAACGTCACCGCCGCGACGATGGAGGACATGTACGAGCGCGCCGAATTCGCCAAGGAGCTCGGCTCGGTCATCGTCATGATCGACCTCGTGATCGGCTACACGGCCATCCAGTCCATGGCCAAGTGGGCGCGCAAGAACGACATGATCCTGCACCTCCACCGCGCGGGCCACGGCACCTATACGCGGCAGAAGACGCACGGCGTGTCGTTCCGCGTCATCGCCAAGTGGATGCGGCTCGCCGGCGTCGACCACATTCACGCGGGCACGGTGGTGGGCAAGCTCGAAGGCGATCCTCACACGACGCGCGGCTACTACGACATCTGCCGCGAGGACTTCAATCCGCAGCGGCTCGAAAACGGCATCTTCTTCGACCAGCACTGGGCGTCCCTGCGCAAGGTGATGCCGGTCGCCTCGGGCGGCATTCACGCCGGGCAGATGCACCAGCTTCTCGACCTTCTCGGCGAGGACGTGGTGCTCCAGTTCGGCGGCGGCACCATCGGCCATCCGATGGGCATCGCCGCCGGGGCGACGGCGAACCGCGTGGCGCTCGAAGCCATGATCCTCGCCCGCAACGAGGGCCGGGACATCCTGCGCGAGGGGCCGGAGATGCTCGAGGCCGCCGCCCGGCATTGCCTGCCGCTCAAGCAGGCGCTCGAGACCTGGAAGGATGTGACCTTCGACTACGCCTCGACGGACACGCCCGACTTCGTGCCGACGGCGACGGCGGCGGTGTGAAGACACTCGACCCCGTCGTGGCCGGGCTTTGTCCCGATGAACGGCGGAAGCTATGCGAGATTATGAACGGAGATACGCGATGCGCCTCACCCAGGGCTGTTTCTCGTTCCTGCCGGATCTGACGGACGATCAGATTCGTGCGCAGGTGCAATATGCCATCGATAACGGCTGGGCCGTGAACATCGAGTTCACGGACGATCCCCACCCCCGCAACACCTATTGGGAGATGTGGGGCCTGCCGATGTTCGACATCCGCGACGCGGCGGCGGTGATGATGGAATTCACCGAATGCCGCAAGGTCTACGGCGACCGCTACATCCGCATCTCCGCCTTCGACGCGAGCCACGGCTGGGAATCGGTGAAGCTCTCCTTCATCGCCAACCGGCCGAAGGAGGAGCCGGGCTTTGATCTCCGCCGCACGGAAGGCGCCGGCCGCAGCATCCGCTACACGACGCACGCCTATGCGGCGCAGCGTCCCCAGGGCCCGCGCTACACGAGCTCCTGATCGAGGGCGCCACGGGTCTCGATCCTCCCCTGGCCGGCTTTTGCAGATCGAGCCGGCCTACTCGGTCCGGCGCTCGGAGCGCCGGACTCTTTTCTTTGAAGGTGACGCATGACAGCCTTGCCGAATGCGATTTCCGAGCCTCCCGCCACGATCGATCTCCAGGAAGAGTTCGCCGAGCTCGGCGTCGACGAGGTGCTGAAGGCGCTCGACGCCGAACTTGTCGGCCTCGTCCCGGTCAAGACGCGCATCCGCGAGATTGCCGCCCTCCTGCTCGTCGAGCGCGCGCGGCAGAAGCTCGGCCTCGCCTCCGAGCCGCCGACCCTGCACATGTCCTTCACCGGCAATCCCGGCACGGGCAAGACGACCGTGGCGCTCCGCATGGCGGACATCCTCCACCGCCTCGGCTTCGTGCGCCGCGGCCAGCTCGTCTCGGTGACGCGCGACGACCTCGTCGGCCAATACATCGGGCACACCGCGCCGAAGACGAAGGAAGTCCTCAAGAAGGCGATGGGCGGCGTGCTCTTCATCGACGAGGCCTATTACCTCTATCGGCCGGAGAACGAGCGCGACTACGGCCAGGAGGCGATCGAGATCCTGCTCCAGGTGATGGAGAACCAGCGGGGGGACCTCGTCGTCATTCTCGCCGGCTATGCCGAGCGCATGGAGCGGTTTTTCACGTCGAATCCGGGCTTCCGCTCGCGCATCGCCCACCACATCGACTTCCCCGACTATCGGGACGACGAGCTCCTCGCCATCGGCGAGAAGATCCTCGCCGAGCAGAACTACCGCCTGAGCGAAGCGGCGCGAGCGGCACTCGGCCGCTACATCGTCGCCCGCAAGGCCCAGCCGCATTTCGCCAACGCCCGCTCGATCCGCAACGCCCTCGACCGGGCACGGCTGCGGCAGGCGAACCGCCTCGTCGCCGGCTCGGCCGGGCGGCGCGTGACAGCCGAGGCCCTCATGACCATCGAGGCGGAGGATGTTCTGGCAAGCCGCGTCTTCGCCCAGGCCGCTACGACGGAGGCGTCCCATGGCTGACCCTATCGTCATCGCCCCGTCCATTCTGGCCGCCGATTTCGCTCGTCTGGGCGACGAGGTGCGGAACGTGGCGGCCGCCGGCGCCGACTGGATCCATCTCGATGTCATGGACGGCCATTTCGTGCCCAACATCACGTTCGGGCCGGACGTGGTGAAGGCCCTGCGGCCGGCGACCGACCGCCTCTTCGACGTGCATCTGATGATCAGTCCGGCCGATCCCTATCTCGAGGCCTTCGCCAAGGCCGGCGCCGATCTCATCACCGTCCATGCCGAGGCGAGCCCGCATCTCGACCGGTCGCTCCAGGTCATCCGCGGGCTCGGCAAGAGTGCGGGCGTCGCCCTGTGCCCGGCGACGCCGGAGAGCGCCGTCGAGCACGTCCTCGACAAGGTCGACCTCGTGCTCGTGATGACCGTCAATCCAGGCTTCGGCGGCCAGGCCTTCATTCCCGGCCAGCTCGACAAGATCCACCGCATCCGCGCGCTGATCGGCGACCGGCCCATTCGCATCGAGGTCGACGGCGGCATAAACACCAAGACGGCGGCCGTCGTCGCCAAGGCCGGCGCGGATACGCTCGTCGCCGGATCGGCAGTGTTCAAGGACGGCCTCGGCGGCTATCGGGACAACATTGCGGCCATCCGCCGGGCGGCAGTGTGCGGATCGAGCCGCGTGGCCGCGTGAGCTGCGGCGCTACAAGACAATCGGGGCCAAGGGCGAAAAAGCCCCTTCGGATCACGCCGAACGACTACTGTCGATGGCTTTCGAGAACCGCGTAAATCTGACGACATCGTGCGCGCGGCAGCGCGGCGAGATTGAGCGGGAAGCTACTTAGTCACAGATGGCGGAAGACGGTGTTGCCCCACGATGGGCTAGTAGCCGAGGCGGGGCGCGGAGCTGTCCCTGGGTTGCGCAGCGCGCCGCCTTGGCGGATAGGGAACGGTCGCTGAAGAGACCACAGGCGCGGCGCCGTCGTAACCCTCTGCAAAAGTGAAGCCGGAGCCGCGCCTGTACCCAATCCACCCACGGTCTGCGTGATCGGCAGACGGCGGACTGCGTGGCACGCAGTATAGCAGTCATCGCACCTCCGTCGAGCCTCACGTCGGCCTCGTCTTCGGCGTTTGCCGGGGATCGCCGATGCAGGTCGCGGGCCGTTTGTTTTTGTGTGCCCGCTGCCGGGCCCAGGTGGTGATCTGTGGTCGTTGCGATCGCGGTCAGCGCTATTGCACAGCTGCGTGCTCCAGGACGATGCGGCGGGCGAGCGTGCGCGACGCCGGCCGGCGCTATCAACGCACCCATCGCGGCCGCCATCTGCATGCGGCTCGCGCCCGACGTTACCGGGCCCGCAATAAAATCGTGACGCATCAGGGTTCACCCGTTGCGGAAGTGGATGATGTAGTGCCGCCGGCCTCGATCACTGTCGCCGGCGGACAACCGGCATGTCTCGAAGGCCCGGCGACAACAGCGACATCGCGTTCACCACGATGCTGTCGCTGCTGCAGCCGGCTGCCATCGTTCGTGCGGATCGACTTCCTGCGGCGTCGAAGACCGTCCCTCGATCCACCCGACTGACCACGGAGCGTGTTCGTGACCATGGACACCGAGACCACGCAACGCACCTGTTCGCCGAGGCGGTCCTTCTTGCCGACGGTGTTCATCACCTCCCGCAGCAGATCCTGGTCGGTGATGTTGTCGGCGGCGCGGAGGTCGCCGGTGCGCTCGACGATCTCCCGCCGGAAGCGGTCGATTTCGTCGGCGGCCATTTCCCGGAAGTCCTTGTCGAGCGCCTCGCCGGATTTGAGCTGCTCGCTGTCGATCAGCAGCGTCCGTGGCCGAGGCAGCCTGTTGCCGTGCTCATCGAAGTTCCGGAACAGCGGAAGCCGGCCATTCTCCAGCGTGCTGGTGCCGTCGTCATTCTCGCGCTGGAAGCCGGAGATGTAGTCATAGACGAGTTTCGAGGTCGCGGTGTTGTTGCAGACCACAATGAAGACCGGGGGCACGGCAATGCCGGCCTGCTCCCAAAGGTCGAAGGTCTTTTGATAATGGCCATAGAGAGCGTCTAGCGCAGTTTGCAGTTCGACGGGAAGGCTCAGCGGATCGAGCTTGCCGCCAGCGCCGCGCCCTTTCTTCGGGAGCTTCTTGCCGATGTGCTCCCACAAGTTTCTGAATTTCGGCGTGTCACCGCCCGGCACGTTGTCGGCTACAGGCACGCGCGGGAGCTTCACGATCCCGCACTCGATCGCATCCATCAGCGAGAAGTCGCTCACCGTCCACGGGAAGAGCGTGCCTTCGGCATAGCCGGAGCCGCGCAGGAAGAAGGGCGTTGCAGAGAGGTCATAGACGGCGCGGACGCCAAGCTTGCGCTTCACTGCCTCGATCCCGGAAATCCAGAGCCGCGCCGCCTCGTTGTTCTTTTTCGCTTCGTCCTTTTCCTCGCCTTTCAGATCCTCGACATCGTCGTTCTGTGCCCGCTCGCGATAGCAGTGATGCGCTTCGTCATTCAGGACGACGACGTTTTTAAGTCCCATGAGTTCGGGCATGACCCGCTGGATCATCTGTCCTTCGGTCTCAAGCGTCTGGTGCGTCTCGCCGCGCCAGCCTTCGAGGGCGGCGCGCGTTCCTTTCGACACCTCCATGCGCTCGCGCAGCTTGAAGGCGTGATAATTGGTGATCACGATCTTGGCGCGGTCGATGTCGGCAAGCATGTCGCTCGGAACAAGCTCGCGGCTCTTATAGTAGCTGTCGGGATCGTTGGGCATCAGCACCCGCAGGCGGTCGCGGATCGTGATGCCGGGTGCAATGATGAGAAAGCCGCGCGAGAAGTGTCTGCTGTTGGGATGGCGAGCGGCATTGACCGTCTGCCAGGCAATCAGCATCGCCATGACGGTCGTCTTGCCGGCACCGGTCGCGAGCTTCAGAGCAATACGAAGCAGTTCGGGGTTCGCCTGGGCATTCGCTCCTTCGATATGCGCCCAGAACTTCTCAGCGCGCTTGCCGAGCTTCGGCGCGACCTCCGTCAGCCAGATCGCCGTTTCGATGGCCTCAACCTGACAGAAGAAGGGGCGCTGGCTTTGGAAGGGATGATGGCGCCAATGCTGAAGCAGCCGCGCCGTCTCCGGTGTCACCTGCCAATCGTTCGGATTGGGCAGGTTGCGCCAGCTATCCACGTAGGAGCGGATTTCGTTAATGATCGGTGTCGGGTTGTACTCCTGCTCCTCGCTCGAAAGGCCCTTGCCCTCGTCGAAGACCATTTCCTTCTGGCCGCGCTTCTGCCGCCGCTTCTTGGGCTGCGGGACCGGCGTGATGAGCTCCGAGCGCCGTCTTGTCTCGAGGATTTTGTTCGTGGGCTGTCCGTCGACTAATTCCCAATGGCGGGCGGGATAGCCGTATGGGGAATTCAGTATCGGATGTTCAAAGAAGTGCTGCGTCACCGTTGATCCCCCCGATCGGCAGGTAACTTTCGGCCTAGCTCACGCGCTGTCTCGTGTTCCGAGACGTACCGCCGCATGAACTCCCGGATCACTTGAGCCGCCGGCCTATCCTGCGCACGACAGATTTCAAGGAACTCGTCACGCAGCTCGCGCTCAACCCTTATGCGAAGTCCAGCGTCTTTACCTGCCATTGTGGTAGTGTAGCCAATGGATACACATTTGCATAGCGGCGACTACGGGATGCCGGGCTGGGCCAAGTGCCGTCGCGGGTTGCGCGCCGGTTTCGGGAATCCGCCCTGTCACGATGCGTCCGCCGACGGAAGGATCGACGCCAGCTCTGGCTCGATATCAAGACCGTACTGATATGCGAGAGCCGCGATGTGTGTGCCGAACGTTGCTCGCAGCTCGCCCAATGCGACGAAAAGTGACGGGTCCCCTTCCTCATCACCCCCGTGCCTCCATCGCATGATGTTGCGAAAGTCAGGCATCGGCTCCTCGAGGAAACGACGACACGCTGCGCGCATCGCGCGGATCGATCCCGCCGCGCGCGATGTCTCGGGCAAAGCCTGCAACGTCTTCGTCAATATCTCCCGCATTTGCAGCACGGAGGACGTGACTTGGGACACGACTTCCAAGTGATACGGAACGAACAGGACGCGGCGATCTTCCAGAGCGGTCAGGAGTCCTCTGACTATTTCGCGCTCATCGGCGGGAGGCGTCCATTGGACGCCGAAAAATGGCAGCGAAAATCCAGTTAGCCGATGCGCCAGAGACTTCGCTGCAATTCGCCCCTTCTGAGTGATATCTCGCGATTTGCGCATGTTCGCGCCTCCCTAACGATCTCCGTCGCTGTGCCCGACAAAAGTTGTTCTCCAGCCCAGACTCATTCCAGTGCTCTCCTGAGCGCGTCGGACTGCTCGGCGAATTTGCGCGCATTGGCCTTCCGCAGTCGCTCCAGGTTTTGCAGCTTCCATCGCAGGCCCGGGAGTTGCTCCAGATGCGGCACGCCCAGCAAGTCCCACGCGGGCTCCGCAGCGACCAGCGATAGTAGGAACCGCCGCTCGGCGGCCGTCAGGCCCTGCTGAAGCTCCCGCACCATCCGCTCGCGAGCCGCCAGGAGCGCATCGAGCTCGACGGGCTCGGCGGTCATCCCCGCGAAATTGTGCTCGAACTCGTGGCGGATGTCGCGCAGCGACGGAAACAGGACCTCGTGCACCGGCCGGTTATGGCTCGCGAGATAGACGACGAACGCGCGGCGGATGCCCGCCGTAATTCCCTCGTGCGCGAAGATCTGCATGATGTCGAACAGATCGCGGGGATGCTGGCGATCCATCGCAGCGACCAGCTTGCCGCCGTACACGTCTTCAAGTGACGCCACCGGGATATCGAGATCCGCCTGAAGCGTGTCGCGCGCATTCTGTGTCAGTGACGCCTTGCGCACCGGATGAACGGTGCCGCGCATGACGAAATTGACCTCGACCTTGACCTCGATGGCGCCCTGGCGCACCAGCAGCTTAGTCTCGCCGGCATCCGATGAAGCCGGCGCATGGGTCTGGAAGCCCTGTTTCTTCAAGCGCGCAACGGACTGGCGGATGGCTTCGTTGATCCGCTTGAGCGCCTCCTCGCGCGGCAGCGTGTAATCGGGAAACACCAAGTCGAGATCGACCGACAGCCGCGGCATGTCGCGCACAAACAGGTTGATCGCCGTGCCGCCCTTGAGCGCGAACGTGTCGTCGACGAGCACGAGCGGCGCGACGCGCGTCAGCAATCGGGCGCTGTCCAGATAGATCTGATTCACGGCTTCAGCACCAGGAGGCCGTCAGCCGAGCGCGACACCCACGGCCGGTCGCTGCCCTTGGGCAACTGGGACGGATCGAGCTTGCTGGCCCAGGGCTGGGAGAGCTCGCGGCCGAGCTGCAGGCAGAGGCGCACGGTCTTGACGCTGGTGCAGTGCTTGAGCAGGTCGCGCAGCACGTCGGCGCGGAAGCTGTAGCTGCTCTCCACCAGCTCGCGCGCTTCTTGCAGCGATTGCCGGACGCCAACCTCGCTCAGAACCTCCAGCAGTGCGCGCTCCGGCGCTGAGACGAGCGGAGCGCCCTTGCGGTTTTCCAAGGGCCGGACGTGCAGCAATGCAGCCGGGCGCTCCTCGAACAGCCGCTTGCGGTGATACTCGGCCGGAAAGCGCTGGGTGAACCACTCAGGGAGGCGCCCAGCCTTCCAGCCGTAGAGATGAAGGACAGGCCGCTGTGCCACGTAGTGGCGGATGCCATGCCAGTCGAGCGCGGACTTGCCGCCGACATGCAAACCTTCGAAGCTCCGCTGCAGGAGCACGACACTGGGTTGCAAGGCGGGCGGATCATTGGGGCGGCAAAAGACCCCGCGCGCCAGCCGCTCCAGCCAGCCCGCCCGGACATAGTGGACCGCGAGGTCGGCCGATATTCCGAGGCCGGCGAGGTCCTCGGAAGTCAGCGGCGTCCCTTGCGCCAGGTGGGTATAGAGCCTGTTTAGCTTGTCTCTTGGAGTCGTAGCCATGCTACGATTATACGAATAAATTCAAAAATCGGCAAGCTTGAATTCACTGACTGAATCGTAGCCAGCCTACGATATCCCGCATCAATCCAAATGAAGGGGAAAGCCTTCCCCTGCGGCCGAGCCAAGGTCTCGGCCGACCCCTTCTAGCGGGGTAGACCCCGCAACGCCCCCTATAGAGAGTGAGAGTGCGGACCGGGTTCGCCGTGACGGGTTGAGGGCTGGAGGAGAGGCCTCCGGCGCCCGTCGCGGAGAACCGCGATGTCCAGACATGACCGCAACGCTCGCGCCGGCGCCGACCGGACGAGTCTCTACGACGACATCACCAACAAGATCATCGCCGAGCTGGAGGCCGGCCGCGTGCCCTGGGTCCAGCCTTGGGGGACGGCGGCGGCGAAGGCGCCGCTCGCCATGCCAGCGAATGCCGCCACCGGCCGCGTCTACTCCGGAATCAACGTGCTGATCCTGTGGGGCGCGGTCGTCGAGCATGGCTTCCCGGTCCAGAGCTGGCTGACGTTCCGCCAGGCGCTATCGCTCGGCGGCCATGTCCGCAAAGGCGAGCGCGGCACCACCGTCGTCTACGCCGATCGATTCATTCCAGACGACGAGAAGAAGCGCGCGCAGGAGACCGGCGAGGAAGCGCAGGCCATTCCGTTCCTGAAGCGCTTCACCGTGTTCAATGTCGCGCAGTGCGAGGACCTGCCCGACGACCTCGCCGTCGCGCCGCCCGCACCGGAACCCGGCCTGATCGAGCCGCGCGTCGAGGCGCTGATCAAGGCGACCGGTATCGATTTCCGCATCGGCGGCGACCGCGCCTTCTATGTGCCGGCGCAGGACTATGTGCAGGTGCCGCCGCCGCAGGCGTATTTCGAGACCATCAACTGGCACCGCACGGCCCTGCATGAGCTCGGTCATGCGACGGGGCATGCGTCCCGCCTCGGCCGCGACCTGTCGGGCTCCTACGGCTCGAAGAAGTACGCCTTTGAAGAACTCGTCGCCGAGATGAACGCGGCCTTTTGCTGCGCCTCGCTCGGCATCACTCCGACGGTGCGCCACGCCGATTACATCGGCTCGTGGCTGGACGTGCTGCGCGAGGACAATCGCGCCATCGTCCGCGCCGCATCGCAGGCCAGCAAGGCCGCCGATTGGCTGCTCGCGTTCCTACCCGAAACCGAACCGGCCAGCGAAGCAGCAAACGACAGGAGGGCGGCATGATCCTCCTGACCGACGACCTGCTCGAGCGCCTGCTCGCCAATGGGCGTGATCGTGGCGCCGACCATGTGCCCGTCGTCAAGTTCTTCAACCCGCTAGGCGAAGGCGTCTGGCTCGCGACCGAGCTGGACGCGGACGGCGATACGCTCTTCGGCCTCGCCGATCTCGGCTATCCCGAACTGGGCAGTTTTTCGCTCGATGAACTGACCTCGATCACCCTGCCCTTCGGCATGGGAATCGAGCGCGACATCCTCTTCACTGGCGACTTCCCGATCTCGGTCTGGGCGGAGGCCGCCCGCAAGGCGGGAAGCATCCGGGCGGCCGAGCGCATCCTCTACCGAGCAGCGCAGCCGCGTCGCGATGGCGCGTGAGGCCCCTCCTGAAATCCGCGGAACCGGAGATGAGCGTTTGCGCATCTCCGGTTCTGCGCTCCCGATCCCCGGAAGGCGGCGCCGTCCTCAGAGTGAGAGGGCGGCGCTTCGCTTCGTGACGGGTCGGAAGCTGGGAGAGAGGCTCTCGGCGCCCGTCGCGGAGTATCCCGACATGGCAAAGGCTGCCAGGAAGATCGTCTTCTCGCGCTCGCGCGACATCCCCTTCAACAAGCTCGTGCTCTCGGAGTCCAACGTCCGAAGAACCCGGCCGGAGGCCGAGCTCGACGAGCTGGTCCACGACATCGATCGGCGCGAGGACCTCGTGCAGGGCCTCAACGTGCGCGCCATCCTCGATGAGGACGGCAACGAGACCGGCATGTTCGAGGTACCGGCGGGCGGGCGCCGCTACCGGGCCATCGAGCGCCTGGTCAAGGCCAAGCGCTTCCCCAAGGACGGACTCGTCCCCTGCATCGTGCGCAAGTCCGACACCAGGATCCTCGCCGAGGACGACTCCCTCGCCGAGAATCTTTTGCGCGCCGGACTTCATCCGCTCGACCAGTTCCGCGCCTTCCAGGACATGCTTGACAAGGGCATGACCGAGGAGGAGATCGCGGCGGCGTACCTCACGACGGTCCAGGTCGTGAAGCAGCGGCTGCGCCTCAACGCGGTCTCCCCCGTACTGCGCGACGCCTATGCCGAGGAGCGCATGACGCTCGACATGCTGATGGCGTTCACCGTCAACCCGGATCACGCGCGCCAGGAGCAGGTGTGGGAGGCCGTGCAGCATTCATACAATCGGCAGCCCTGGCATATCCGCCAGTTGCTGACCGAGACCACGATCCCCGCCTCCGACAAGCGTGCGCGCTTTGTCGGCATCGACGCCTATGTCGCCGCCGGCGGCACGGTGCTGCGCGACCTGTTCGAGGACGATAACGGCGGCTGGCTTGCCGACCCGGCGCTGCTTCACCGCCTGGTCAGCGAGAAGCTCAAGGCCGTGGCCGACGAGATCGCCAGCGAAGGCTGGAAGTGGATCAAGGTCGACCTCGACCTACCCTATGGCTACGACCAGGGCCTGCGCCAGATCACCGGCGCCTTCGTCGATCTCACCGAGGACGAGCGGGCCGAACGCGAGGCGCTGCGCGCCGAGTACGATCGGCTCGAGGCGGAGTATGAGGGCGCCGATGAGCTGCCGGACGAAATCGACCAGCGCCTGGGCGAGATCGAGGAAGCTCTCGAAGCGTTCGAGAAGCGTCCCGTTATCTTCGACCCCGTCGACATCGCCCGCGCCGGCGTCTTTGTCAGCGTCGATCGCGACGGCGACCTCGTGATCGATCGCGGTTATGTGCGGCCGGAGGACGAAGCGCCGATCTCCGTCGAAGGCAGCGACACCGAAACCGATGGAGCGTCCGGCGGCGACGATGCTCCCGCGGCTCCGTCCGCTCAGCGCGCCGTCATCACGATCGGCGGTCAAACCACCGAGGCTGAGGAGGACGACGAGGACGATGCCGTGAAGCCACTGCCCGAGCGGCTGGTCGTCGAGCTCACCGCCCATCGCACGCTGGCGCTGCGCGACGCGGTGGCTAACCACCCGCAGGTCGCTCTCACGGCGCTCCTGCACAAGCTGGTGCTCGACGCTTTCAAGCGCAACGCGCATGGCTGCGCCGTCGGGGCGTCGGTCCGGGAGGTCCACTTCCCCATCCAGGCCCTCGACCTGAAGGACAGCGTTTCCGCCAAGGCCATCCAGGCACGCGCCGACACCTGGAAGGCCGACATGCCGCTCGAGGACGACGACCGGCTGTGGAACTGGATCGCCGGCCTCGACGATGCGAGCCGCCTCGCGCTGCTCGCGCATTGTGTCAGCTACGGGATCAACGCGCTCTACGAGCGTCCGAATCCGTATAGCGGCAACGGCGTCTCCCAGCACGGGCTCGACCGGCGCATGCGCGAAGCCGATCGGCTCGCCCGTGCCACGGGCCTCGACATGGTGGAGGCCGGATGGCGCCCGAGCGTAGCGAACTATCTCGGCCGCGTGACGAAGAGCCGGATCATCGAAGCCGTCCGGGAAGCGCTCGGCGAAGAGAAGGCTCAGCTCATAGATCATCTCAAGAAGCCCGAGATGGCGAAGGAGGCCGAGCGCCTGCTCGCCGACACCGGCTGGCTGCCGGAGCCGCTGCGGTCCGCCGATCCCGATGCGACGACCTCGGTCGATGTAAGCGGAGGTGAAGGCGATGAAACACTGCCGGCCTTCCTCGCCGACGATGAGGACGAGCAGGCGGATGACGGCGAAGGCGATGCCGACGACCGGGCGATGATCGCCGCCGAGTGACGCGACCACGGCGGGGCGGCTCCGGCCGCTCCCGCCACCCCTCGATCAGGAGCAATCCGATGACCAAGCTCAGCTCGGCCACGCCTCGCCGCGTCGTATTCCAGTATCTCGTGCCCGTCCATGTCGAGGTCGAGGACGGCCTCGTCCGCAGCGTGACGGTGATCGACGAAACGCCCGTCGAGAACCCGACCGTCGTGGAAGGCGATGCCGACTATCTGGAGGAGGCGGTGAAGGCCGCCGATGACGGCCAGCCCTGGCCGTCCTGGCAGTTCGGCCATTAGCCCGACCTTCTCTCCATCCAACCAGTAGCCCGGCCACCGCGCCGGGCTTTTGCGTTTTCAGGAGCCTGTCATGCCCACTTATACCGTCGAAACGACCTACCGCGTGCCGGTCTACCGGCAGCGCACCTATCACGCCGCGACGCCGGCCGAAGCCTGCCGCCAGGCCATCGAGGACGATGACTGGTCCAACGACAAGCTCGACTACGAGGCCGCCGGCGAAACCTATGTCACCGGCATCTGGCTCGGGGCGGATGCCGCCTATTCAGGTGACACCGTCCCGGTCCCATCGCATTTCGATGAGACCATCCAGCGCAAGGCCGCGCACTTCGAGGTGCTGTTCGGCCTCCTCAAGATCGTCATTGCCGACCAGGTCGCTCAACGGCAGACCGACCCCTATTGGCTCGCGCGAGCGAATGCCGCGGTCGGCAAGGCCGAAGCGATCCTTGCCGGCGCCCGCGATCCCGACGAGTCAGTGCCGGCGCTGAGCCCCTGTCATCTCCTGGCGCAGCTCCAGGAGGACCGCGTTCGCGACCAGATCGCCGCGATCATCGAGACCGATCCGGAATTCGCACATCTCACGGCGGACGCAGTGTCGGACGGTGACATTCACGCCGCCTGCGTGTCCGTCGCAGCCAGCATCGATCTCTCGGAGGAAATCGGCGCCGCCGAGTTCCGCGCAGCGCTCGCTGCCCTGCGAGCCGTCAAGAACTCGAAGGGAGGCTGAGATGTACGGCACCTATCTCCGCCTCGGCGTCACGGTCTGGGCCAGCGACCGCACGGTGATCCGCGCGGCACGGCGCAAGCTCGCGCGATCGGCGCGGCGTGATCCGGCGAAGCGGGAGGCGCGCAAGCGCTTCTACCGCGAGATGCTGGAGCATCACGCCAACGCGCAGCGCCTCGCCGGCGAATTCCGGCTCTGACGATCCATCCGCAACCCCGTCCTTCAACCAGCCCGGCCATCGCGCCGGGCTTCGTCGTTTCAGGAGTCTGACATGGCCGACTTCTTCACGCACTTCTCCTGCCTTCTCGATGTCCGCACGCCGGAGAACGCCGCGCGTGCGCTCGACCTCTACAATCGCCTGATGGAGGAGAACGCCGCAGAGGACCCGCCCTCCGAAGCGTTTCTCCTTTCCATCCAGCCCGAGCATGGCGGGACGCAGCTCTGGATTCGCGATGACACGACCGGCGATCCGCAGGCCATCATCGATTTCGTGCTCCGCTGCGCCGAGGAGTTCGGGCTCAGCGGACGCTGGGGCTTCCAATGGGCGAACACCTGCTCGCGCCCGCGCGTGAACGCCTTCGGTGGCGGCGCGCATGTGCTCGATCTCGGCCGCCGCAAAACCGTGGCGTGGATCGCGACCAATGGCTGGCTCGACCGCACCTTGTCCGCCCGGCTGGGAAAGCGAGGTGCGCGATGAGCATCCCCGATCACGCCCGGGCGAATTTTGCGACGCTGCTGCGCGCCGCGGCCAACGGCAACCTCGCGCTCATGGAGTGTGCCGACGCCCTGACTGGCGAGGCGCGCTACGTCATCTGCGCTGTCGGGCGCGACGGCACGGATTTCGTGTTCACGCCGTTCGGCCATCTCGCCGACGGCAATCCCTTCGACGCCTACGTGCCGCCGTCCGCAACCCTGCCGGACGAGCCGGCTCCCTGATCCTCGCGTACATGGCGGCGCGCGGTGAGGGCGGCATGACAAGAGGGAGAGCCTGGCCGGGACGGGTTTGAGCCGGTGCGGTCCAGAGAGAGCGCCGGCCGGCTCGCCCGTCCCCGCTCTCCGAGAGGTTCACCGACATGACCCCGTCCACCGGTCTCGCGACCGCGCCCGCGGTCGCGGCGTCGCCGCTTGCGTCTCCCTCCGATATCGCTCGCTGCATCGGCGCAGCCACGCACCATCTCCTTCCGCATCTCGAACAGGGCCGTCAGGTCGACGCGGCAACCCTTCGCGCTGCGATGGAGCAGGCCTTCGGCAGCTCCGACACGACGGGCGCGTGGGACTGGAAGGCGGCTTACGACGCCTGCGAGGCGGCGACCGTCCTGTTTCTCCGCAAATACGGAAAGGCGCTTCTGCGCAAGGCCGGTTCTCCGGCCCTGGCCCTCCCCATGCTGGACAAGATCGTCGGGCTTCTGCCGACGCATACGCGCCGTTCGATCGAGAGCGAAGCCTTCCAGCAGTTCTCGACGCCGATCCCGCTTGGCCACGCGGTCGCGACGGCCGCAGCAATCAGGCCCGGCGACCGCGTGCTCGAACCTTCGGCCGGGACCGGGCTCCTCGCCATCCTGGCCGAGATCGCGGGTGGAGCGCTTGTCCTCAACGAGCTCGCGGAGACCCGCGCCGGCCTTCTCGCCCTCCTCTTTCCGGACATCGCCGTGAGCCGGCATGACGCCGCGCAGATTCACGATCACCTCGACGCCGCAGTCGTTCCGAGCGTCGTGATCATGAATCCGCCGTTCTCGGCGATGGCCAACGTGCAGGGCCGCATGGCGGACGCCGCGTATCGGCACATCGACTCGGCGCTGGCGCGGCTCGCGGACGGCGGTCGCCTGGTCGCGATCACCGGCGCCAATTTCGCGCCGGACGCTCCGGCCTGGCGCGACGCCTATGTCCGGCTGCAGGAGCGCGGCCGCGTCGTCTTCTCCGCCGCCATCGACGGTCGCGTTTATGCCAGGCACGGCACGACGTTCCAGACTCGGCTGACCGTCATCGACAAGCGCCCGGCCGACGATCCCGCCGTGTTCCCGGCTGCGCCCGGCGTCGCGCCGGACGTCGCCACGCTGCTGGCCTGGATCGCGCAGCACGTTCCGGCACGGCTGCCGGTCGATGCCTCCGCGGCTGTGCCCACTGTCACCACACCGCGCACCGTTCGCGGCTACCTCGCACGCTCCACCCGAGCCGCATCGCAGTCCACGAGCGCGGCCGAACCCACCGGCGTCGAACTCACCTATGAGACGGTCGACTGGACGCCGCCGCAAGGCGCACGTCTCTCCGATTCCATCTACGAGGACTACGCGCTCCAGAGCATAAGAATTCCCGGCGCGCAGGATCACCCGACACAGCTCGTCCAGTCGGCGGCGATGGCCTCGGTCGCGCCGCCCAAGCCGAGCTATCGTCCGCGCCTGCCGGCGAACATTTTGAACCTGCTTTCGGGCCCCCAGCTCGAAACCGTGATCTATGCCGGCGAAGCGCATTCCGGCTATCTCGCCGGCGCCTGGACCGTGGACCAGACCTTCGACGTCGTCACCGCCGCGGCCGAGGACGTGAAGGGCGCGGTCCGTTTCCGGCGCGGCTTCATGATCGGCGACGGCACGGGCGTCGGAAAAGGCCGGGAAGCCGCCGGCATCATCCTCGACAACTGGCTGCGGGGCCGCCGCAAGGCGGTGTGGATCTCGAAAAGCGACAAGCTGATCGAGGACGCGCAGCGGGACTGGTCCGCGCTCGGCATGGAGCGGCTGCTCATCACGCCGCTCTCCCCCTTCCCGCAGGGCAAGCCGATCACGCTGCGGGAAGGCATCCTATTTCTAACCTATGCCACGCTGCGCTCCGACGACCGCGGCGAAAGGCTTTCCCGCGTCAAGCAGATCGTCGAATGGTTGGGCCCGGATTTCGACGGCGTGATCATTTTTGACGAAGCCCATGCCATGCAGAACGCGGTCGGCGCCAGGAGCGAACGCGGCGATCAGGAGTCCTCGCATCAGGGCCGCGCGGGCCTGCGGCTCCAGCATGCCCTGCCGGACGCACGCGTCGTCTATGTCTCCGCCACCGGCGCGACCACCGTGCACAATCTCGCCTATGCGCAGCGGCTCGGCCTGTGGGGCGGCGAAGACTTTCCGTTCTCGGCGCGCGCGGAGTTCGTGGAGGCGATCGAGGCCGGCGGCGTCGCGGCCATGGAGGTGCTCGCCCGCGACCTGCGCGCGCTCGGGCTCTACACGTCCCGCTCGCTTTCCTTCGACGGCGTCGAATACGAGCTGGTCGAGCACGCGCTGACGCCCGAGCAGACGCGCACCTATGACGCCTACGCCGACGCCTTCGCGATCATTCATAACAACCTCGATGCGGCCATGCGGGCGGCCAACATCACCGGCGGCAGCGAGGGCGGATCGGGCACGCTGAACCGGCAGGCCAAGGCCGCCGCGCGCTCGGCCTTCGAGAGCGCCAAGCAGCGCTTCTTCGGGCACCTGCTCACCAGCATGAAGACCCCGACCCTGATCCGCGCAATCGAGCGCGATCTCGAGCAAGGCCATGCCGCCGTCATCCAGATCGTCTCAACGGGCGAGGCCCTGATGGAGCGGCGCCTCGCGGAGCTGCCGACCGAGGAATGGAACGACGTCTGCGTCGACATCACCCCGCGCGAATACGTCCTCGACTATCTCGCCCACTCCTTTCCGATCCAGCTCTACGAGCCGTTCACGGATTCGGAAGGCAAGCTGTCGTCGCGTCCGGTCTATCGCGACGGCCAGCCGGTCGAGAGCCGCGAGGCGGTCGAGCGCCGGGATGCGCTGATCGCAAAACTCGCGAGCCTGCCGCCCGTTCCCGGCGCGCTCGACCAGATCGTCCAGCACTTCGGCGCCGACATGGTGGCCGAAGTGACAGGGCGCTCGCGCCGGATCGTCCGCAAGCCGGGCGGCGCCGGCCGAAGCGACCGTCTCGTGGTCGAGACCCGCGCCGCGTCCGCCAACCTCGCCGAGGCGCAGGCCTTCATGGGTGACCACAAGCGCATCCTGGTCTTCTCCGACGCTGGCGGCACCGGCCGCAGCTACCATGCGGAGCTTTCCGCGAGAAACACGCGGCTGCGCGTGCACTACCTGCTCGAACCCGGCTGGAAGGCGGATACGGCCATCCAGGGCCTCGGCCGCACGCACCGGACCAATCAGAAGCAGCCGCCGCTGTTCAGGCCCGTCGCCACGAACGTCAAGGCCGAGAAGCGCTTCCTCAGCACCATCGCCCGCCGGCTCGACACCCTCGGCGCTATCACGCGCGGACAGCGCGAAACCGCCGGCCAGGGCCTGTTCCGGCCGGAGGACAATCTGGAGTCCCACTATGCGCGCGACGCCTTGCGCCAGCTCTATCATCTGCTCGCCCGCGGCAGGATCGAGGGCTGCTCTCTCGAACGGTTCGAGGCGGCCACCGGCTTGACGCTCACCGATGCGAACGGCCTCAAGGACCAGTTGCCGGGCATCAGCACGTTCCTCAACCGCATGCTCGCGCTGACGATCGAGCTCCAGGGCGTGCTCTTCACCGCGTTCGAGCAGCTTCTCAACGCGCGCATCGAGGGCGCCATCGCCGCCGGCACCTATGATGTCGGGCTGGAGACGCTGCGGGCCGAGAGCTTCGTCGTCACCGGCCGGCAGACGATCTATACCCATCCCGGCACCGGCGCCGAGACGCGATTGCTGACCATCAAGCAGCGCCAGCGCAACCGGCCCGTCACGCTCGACGAAGCCTTGAGCCGGCTGCGCGAACGCGGCGCACGGCTTCTCGTCAACGCGCGGTCCGGCCGCGCCGCCGTGCAGATCCATGCCCCGTCCGTCATGCTCGACGATGGCGAGGTCGAGTACCGCGTCCGCCTGATCCGGCCGATGGAAGCGCCAAACGTGCCCGTCCGCGCGATGGCGGAGAGCCACTGGCAGGACGCCGACGAGGCGACCTTCGCGGCCGCCTGGACGGCCGAGTTCGCCGAAGTTCCCGCGTTCACCGACTCCACCCTGCACATGGTTTCGGGCCTGCTGCTGCCGATCTGGAAGCGGCTCACGAACGAGTCGACCCGCGTCTATCGCCTGCAGACCGACGATGGCGAGCGCATCATCGGCCGCAAGGTCTCCCCGGCCTGGGCCGCCGCGGCCACCGCGACCGGCCTGCCGTCGCTGACGCCTGACGACGCCTTCTCCGCCTTGATCGAGGGCAACGCCGTCATCGATCTCGCCGAAGGTCTTCAGCTTCGCCGCGTCCGCATCATGGGCGGCCATCGCATCGAGCTGTCGGGCTTCACCGACACCATGCGCGAGCGGCTCACGGCCTACGGCCTCTTCCACGAGATCATCTCGTGGAAACTGCGCCTGTTCGTGCCCACCGACGCCAGCGGTCCCGCGATCCTCGCCAAGGTGATGGACCGCTATCCCATCGAGCGCGTCGGCGAGCGGGAGGCGCTGTGATGTCCCAGCTCGACGCTTCCGAACTGGCGCACCGTCTCGCGCGCAATGCCGAGGCGGTGTGCCGCCACTACCTGTCCAACGGCCATCGCGAAGGACGCTACTGGATGGTCGGCGACGTGCGCAACACGCCCGGCCGCTCGATGTTCGTGCGCCTGACAGGCCCGGAGAGCGGCAAGGGCGCGGCAGGCAAATGGACCGACGCCGCCACCGGCGAGCATGGCGATCTGCTCGACGTCATCCGTGAGTCCTGCGGCCTCGTGGATTTCGCGGACGTCGCGAGGGAGGCGCGCGCCTTCCTCAGCCTGCCGCAACCCGAACCGCAAGCGCACGAACATCGTCGCGCCATCCAGCCAGCCCCAACGGGTTCGCCGGAAGCCGCGCGGCGGCTGTTCGCCATGTCGCGGCCGATCCACGGCACGCTCGCCGAGACATATCTCCGCCGGCGCGGCATTACGTCTTTACACGGAACCGGATCGCTGCGCTTCCACCCGCGCTGCTACTACCGGCCGGACGAGCATTCCGCCACGGAGACCTGGCCCGCCATGATCGCCGCCGTCACCGATCTCGATGGCCGCCTCACCGGCGCGCACCGGACCTGGCTCGATCCCGATGGCTTCGACCCCGTCCGTCTCGGCAAGGCGCCAATCGACACGCCGCGCCGCGCGATGGGCGATCTTCTCGGACACGCCGTCCGCTTCGGCGTGGCGGGCGAGGTCATGGCCGCTGGCGAAGGCATCGAGACCATGCTGTCGCTGAGGATGGCGCTGCCCGGCATGCCGATGGTCGCCGCCCTCTCGGCGGCTCATCTCTCGGCCATCCTCTTCGCCGACACACTGCGCCGGCTCTACATCGCGCGCGACGACGATCCGGCCGGCGATGGCGCGATGGCCGCGCTGATCGAGCGCGCGTCCGCCGACAGCATCGAGGCGATCGTACTCTCGCCAAGGCTCGCCGACTTCAACGAGGATCTCCAGATGCTCGGCCCCAACGTGCTGCGCAAGGACCTTCGGGCGCAGATCGCGTCCCGGGATGCCGCTCGCTTCATGGCCGAGGCCGCGTAGCCCTCATGAACGTGGACGTTCGGCCGGAACGGATGATGGGGCTCGCCGTCACGCCGGCGGCCGGTGCTCCTCGGGCCGGGACAGAGCCGCGCCCGCGGCCTTCCTGAGAGGGCGAACGGGACGGCAAGCGGCCCGGCCCGGCAATGGCTGCGGCCGGCTATTTTCCGCCGGCGCTGACGCGCCTTTGCATCGCGAGGCAAAATAGCCGGCCTTCGCCATCCTCCGCTCGCGCTTCGGCCCTGCGCTTCGCTCCGGGTGCAGGGCCGGCCCGCCCGCCGTCTTCCGTCGCCATGAAGGCCGCGAGGGTCGCGGCCAATCCAGCGACGGAGCATCCCATGACCAGCGACGACGACTTCGAGCCCCATCACAGCTCGTCTCCGACCGACCACGTCCTCACCGAGCTTCAGCTCTACGGCTTCCGCCCCTTCCAGGACGAACCCGACCCGCGCCCGCTTCCCGAGGGCAATGCCGTTGCCGGGGCCATCGCCGACGTCTTCGATGCTCTCGTCACCACGCTCAGCGACACCCGCCTCGAGCCCGATCTCGAGGACCTGCTCTGGTCGACCGTCAACCTATTCCACCGCGCCGCCGACCGCGTCGCCCGTGACCTAGACGACAACGAGCAGGCGCAGCGCCGCAGCCAGCGCGAGCAGGACGGCACCGAGATCAAGTCGGTCGAGCTGGAGCGGCTCATCGCCGAGGGGCAGACGCTCATCGAACGCCGCGACGCCTTCGAGCTCATGCGCGACCAGGCCTGCGAGCATTTCGAGCGCCACACCGGCTCCGCCTGGCGGCCGCGCAGCGGCTCGCTCGTCAACCACCGCGCCATGACCGCGGCGATGATCGACAGCCGCGACTTCCTCGCCGCGAAGAAGCGCGTCGAGACCGAGGTCATGCTGCCGCCCGGCCCGAAGGTCGCGCTGAGCGGCGGGCTCGACTTCAACGATCATCGGCTGATCTGGGCCAGGCTCGACCAGGTGCACGCCAGGCACCCGGACATGGTGCTCATGCACGGCGGCTCGCCGAAGGGTGCCGAGCGCATCGCCGCGCGCTGGGCCGATCACCGCAACGTGCCGCAGATCGCCTTCAAGCCCGACTGGACGAAACACGCCAAGGCCGCGCCCTTCAAGCGCAACGACGCCATGCTGGCCGTGCTGCCCATCGGCGTCATGATCTTCCCCGGCACCGGCATCCAGGAGAACCTCGCCGACAAGGCCCGCAAGCTCGGCATCCCGGTCTGGCGGTTCGGCGGCGCCTGAGCGCCGCCATCATTCTTGAAAAATGCCATCACATTTGGCATATTGATAGCATTGCAGTCAATCCGACAAGGACGCTATCATGCCCGCTGTCACTATTCGCAACCTCTCGGAGGAGGCGCATCGCGCCCTGAAGGTCCGAGCGGCGCAGCACAACCGCAGCGCGGAAGCCGAAATGCGCGCCATTCTGGAAGCCGCCGTGCGCCCCGCGGGGCGGCTCAAGATCGGCACCGCGCTCTCGGAGATGAGCCGCAAGATCGGGCTCACCAATGCCGATGTCGAGGCGCTCGAACAGGCTCGCGACACCCGGCCCGCCCAGCCGATGCGCTTCGGATGATCCTGCTCGACACCAATGTCGTCTCCGAGGCGATGAAGCCCGAGCCGCACCCGTCGGTCCGAGGCTGGCTCGACGACCAGGCCGCGGAGACGCTGTTTCTCTCCAGCGTCACCATCGCGGAGCTGATGTTCGGCATCGGCGCGCTGCCCAGGGGCAAGCGCAAAGACCGGCTGGCAACCACGCTCGACGGCGTGATGGAGCTGTTCGAGCCGAGAATCCTGTCCTTCGATACGCAAGCGGCGCGGCGATACGCCGACCTCGCCGTCAAGGCGCGCAAAGCCGGCAAGGGCTTCCCGACGCCCGACGGGTACATCGCCGCGATCGCTGCCGCGCACGGCTTCGCCGTGGCGTCGCGCGACACCGCCGCGTTCGCGGCCGCCGGCCTGACGGTCATCGATCCCTGGACCGTCGCCGGCTGACCGGCGGCCGGCGAGGATGCTTCCTCTTTCGTCGCGCCGGCGGCCATCGCCGGCTATCGCGCGACACATGGTATCGTGAAGTACGCGACACCCTCGGAAACCTGGCAGGTCGCCTTCTCGCTGGTTGGTCGTGTCTCAGTGGGAATTTCGGCCATCGACCCTCGTCTGAGGCGTATCAACGCACAATCCGCCGGCCCAGAGTCCGACGTTCACGCTCCGGAGAGCAGGATGACGCCAGCGATCAGCACCCCGCACCCCACAAGCCGCCACGGTCCGACCTTCTCGCGCAGGATCAACATTCCCAGAAGCGCACCAACCATCATGGACATTTCGCGCATAGGCGCGACGAGGCTGAGCGGTGCTCCCGAGGTTAGCGCCGCCAGCACGAGGATATAGGAGAGCGGCGAGAGCAGGCCGACACCGATCGCGATCCACCAATAGCCGCGCATGGCCTCGATTGCCCGGCGCGGATTCGCGACGACTAGCGGTGCCAGCAGGAAGAAGCGCAACAGGTTCGAGAACCAGTCGAGCACGACCGGCGCGATCCCCAGGGCTTTCACGGCGTAGGCGTCGACGACCGTATAGGACGCGATCAAGCCGCCCGTCGCGATACCCCAACGCACCCCGGATTGCCCACTCGGACGTCGGAAGGCGGACAGATCGCCCTGCGTGGCGATCAGGCCGATCCCGGCGACCACGAGGAGCAGGCCGAGCACGCCTTGCCCCGATGGCATTTCCCCGAGGATCAGGAACGCGCCGAGCGATGAGAGCATCGGGCCGGTTCCCCGTGCGACGGGATAGACCACGGAAAGGTCGGCAACCTGATACCCCCTTTGCAGGCAGAGACTGTAAGCCAGATGGACCAGGCCGCTAAGCACGACGAAGCCGACGCCTGTCCATGTCCAGGCGATGCCGTCGCCCTGCATCAGCAGATAGAGAACCCACGGCGCATAGGCGACGCAGGCGATCAGGTTATAGGCAAAAACGAAGACGGGGCCGACCGAAGCCGCCTTTTTGGCGAGCAGATTCCAGCTTGCATGGACGAAGGACGCAAGAACGACAAGCAGCAGCGAGGCAAACGCCATCGAGACCTCCTAACGCGCCAATCGGCGCTGGTTGATCTCGACTTCTCCGCCTCTGGGATTTTGCCCCTCGGGTGCAGCCGTGGAACACCCACGGTTTCTGCAACGCTCGGTCCAGCGACGGCGCTGCCGTCCGGAACCCTAGTTGCCACTCAGTCGATGCAAGGAAGCTAGCGGGCTGTCTTGGCACGTTCAAGCGCGTCCGCTTTGTTTTCAGCCGGCCCGAAACCTGCCTGTCTGACCGTCAGAAGCCGAAATTCAAACTGATACACTATCCGCTGGTCGGAGCCCTTGTGGTCGGCATCACCGCCCTCGCGCGGCTGGCGACGCTGGCCCCGCCCGGTCGCACCGGCCAGCGCAGGGCGCGCGCCTGACGCCGTTCCGGCTACCGGCATGACGACATCACGCCGCCTGCGATCTCCTCCTCGCCTGTTGGCAATCTGAGGTGTGGATGAGCGCCGGGTCGCGCTGACCCATCGGTCGCAGACCGCGTTGGAACGCGGTGTTGGCCCGCGTGAACCTCCACGCCCTCGAATGCGGCGGACTGATCGCACGCCTGTCCCTGCTTATCGGGAGCATCGATGCGGCCGGTCGCCTCGACGCGGGATGAGCGCCGTGCACCGACGCCGCCGGCCCCCTCGGTTGCACGATGGAGTCGCCAGGTTCTCCTTGATCCTCTCTGCCTGATCGAGCGCTCCAAGCGGCCTCTTTGATGGGCTGATCTGGCCGCAGGCCGGCTTCGCCTCGATCGCCTATGCCGCAATGGCGCCGATCGACTTTCTTCCCCTGGGCTGCGCCCATTCCTCGCGAAACAAGAAAGTCGCCCGGCCGCCATCCTCCGCTGCGCTCCGGCCTGCGGAGCAGGTGCGGCGTCGATCGCCCGCGGCCTGCCGATCGCCATCGAGGCCGCAATGGTGCGGGCTCGAAACAGACATCAAGGAGAACCACCATGGCGACCATCGGCACCTTCAGGAAGTCCGGCAACGAGTTCGTCGGCCAGATCGTCACCCTCAGCGTCCAGGCCAAGAACGTCCGCATCGTCCCCGAAGCCAACCGCTCCGGCGAGAACGCCCCCAGCCACCGCGTCTTCGCGGGGCGCGTCGAGATCGGCGCCGCCTGGGCCAAGCGCTCCAACGAGGGCCGCGACTATCTGGGCCTCAAGCTCGACGATCCGAGCTTCACCGCCCCGATCTACGCCAACCTCTTCGACGACGAGGACGGCGACGGCTACAGCCTGATCTGGTCCCGCCCGAACCGCCGCAACGGCGAGTGAGGCGCGAACCCCCGGCCCCGCCCGGTCCGACCGGGCGGGGCTCGGCTCGCCGGTAGCGGCCAGCACCGTAGGGCGACCGAATCGGTTCGGTGCGATTCGCCCAACTTCCCGTCTTTAGCTGCCAAATTTGCTCGCCTCGCCGGGCAAGAACGACTATTTTAGTCGTAGTTCTGGCACGCTCGATCGGCCCGGTGGGAGGTGATCATGCATGATCACCGCCCGACAATCGCGGGCCGCTCGCGCGCTGCTGGGATGGACGCAGGAGACGCTCGCCGACAAGGCCCTGGTATCGCTGACAGCGCTGAAGCGCCTGGAGTCGGGCCATCGCGCCGTTTACGAGTCGACGGAAGATCAGATCCGTCGCACGCTGGAGGCCAACGGCATCGTCTTCCTGTCGTCAGACCAGGGCGAAGGAGTGATGCTTGTCCGCGCGAAGGTCGAGACCCGCAAGAGCCGATGATGCCGCGGGGCGCCGCGGTCATCGAATCTTCGTGCTAACGCGTCGCCTTGCGCTCAGCGCCCCAGGGCGTAGCGTCAACAGCTCGTCGACGCGCGCCAGCGTCGGCCCGCGGGGTTCGATTTGACACACGATCCGTTCATGGACGAACCGCCGCAGAGCGCCGTTCTGACCAGCTACGACCGCGCGCACATGAAGCTCTATCTGCGCCTGCTCGACGCCGAGACGGATGGCGCTGACTGGCGCGAGGCGGTCGAGGTCCTCTTCGGGATCGATCCCGCAAAAGAACCGGAACGCGCCAGTCGCGTGCACCGCAGCCATCTCGCGCGCGCCCGCTGGATGACCGAGCAAGGCTACCGGCAACTCGCCCGTGAGACGGACAAGTGATCCCCACACGTGATGCCGTCACGGCATCGCGTGTTGCGCAAAACGGGACTTCTCCAACCCCGATGGACTCGCAATCTTACGGCTCCTTCGCACGCGCCCGGCCCGCGGGTCGGGGGAGGAAGCAGAATGGGGCCCGACACATCGCGCTGGCGCTCGTCCGACACCTACGACTACCTGGATCAGCTCGTCGCGCCTGACCTTGCCTGGGAATGCCTGAGGCGCAACGCCGTCTATCAACGCGATTTTGCCGAAAGCACGCGCTCCCCCGACGCCACCGAGCACCTTGCCGCGACAATCCAGCGGCGCTGGGGGCTGCGCTTTCGCGATCGACCCCGCGCTCGATGCGACCACCGCGACCGTATTCTGGGCGCCAGACATTGACCCGGGCACGGTCATTCTCAAGACCGTTCCTGCCACACCCCCCGTCGAAAGCACCGTCCTTCCCGAGCTCGATCTGAATACCGCCCGCGCTGGCCCCGACGGGCTGAGCATCGTCCATGGCCGCGGATCGAGGGCCGTGCGGCTCTTGCTCCTGTCCGATGCTTCGCCGGCGGGCCCGCTCGTGGCCCTGGTTTCTCTGGGAGCCGACGGGCTTGACCGGATCGAGGCGGTCGCCCGCCTCTGGCGGGCCATCAACGGCCGGCGCATCCCGGCCGACGCGAGACTGACGAGCCAGCAACGACGACGGCTTCGCCGTATGCTTCAGGCCGTCGACGGCCGCCACGACGGCGCGAGCTATCGCGAGATCGCCGAGGCCATCTTCGGCGCCGCGCGCGTTGCCGATACGCCTTGGAAAACCTCCGCCCTTCGCGACGCGACGATCGATCTCGTGAAGGACGGACTCGCGCTGATCGCCGGCGGCTATCGCTCCCTCCTGCGCCGGCGACGCCGCCCATAGCTCGGGCGGCCGCGGGGGTGCGATTTTAGCATCCGTATCTTCGCCATCCCCCGACGCAGCACCCCTCCGCCACCGTGGCCGCCGTTCGCCGGACCTCACCGGCGATCGCAACGAACGCCCGGAGGTGCGACATGACGAATCTCGCCGGCTTTCCGCCGCGCTTCTTGCGGACGCCAGAGGCCGCCGACTTTCTCGGCCTCTCCAGCCGGACGCTCGAGAAGCATCGGACCTACGGTACGGGCCCCGCTTATCGCAAGCTCGGCGGGCGCGTCGTCTACGCGCTGGACGATCTTAAGGCCTGGGCCGACCGCGGCGCGGTCACCTCGACGTCCGACCCGCGCGGCTCGGTGCTGCCGGCCAAGCGCCACGGTCCGGCCCCGGTGCAGGCCGGCCGCGGCCGCCGTTGAGAGGCGGCGCATGTCCCCGGCGCGACGCAATGGCGAACGCGATCAGCTCGATCTCTTCCGGGCGCTGCCGGGCGACCTCGCGCCGCGCGACGCGCAGGACCTCATGGCCTATCCATTCTTCTCGCTCGCCAAGTCGAAGCGGCTGACGCCGATCGACTTCAAAGCCGGCTCGATTGTCATCCGCGTCGAAGCAGTCCCGGAGCACGGCATGGCGACCATCTGGGACGCCGACGTGCTGATCTGGGCGGCCTCGCAGATCGTCGAGGCGCGCGATCTCGGCCTACGGCCGTCGCGCCTGATGGCGGCGACGCCTTACGAGATCCTCTCCTTCATCGGCCGCGGCGTGAGCGTGCGCGACTATGACCGGCTGAAAGCCGCTCTCGACCGCCTGCAATCAACCACCGTGGCGACGTCGATCCGCCAGCCAAGCGAGCGGCGGATGCACCGCTTCTCCTGGATCAACGAATGGAAGGAGCGAGCGGACGCGCACGGCCGTCCGCTCGGCCTCGAGCTGATCGTGCCGGACTGGTTTTACGCCGCCGTCCTCGACGATGCGCTGGTCCTGACCATCGACCGCGCCTACTTCCGCCTGACCGGCGGACTGGAGCGCTGGCTCTACCGCCTGGTGCGCAAGCATGGCGGCCGCCAGCAGCACGGCTGGAGCTTCGACATCGCGTATCTGCACGCGAAGTCCGGCAGCCTCTCGCCGCTCAAGCACTTCGCCTACGACCTGCGCGAGATCGTCCGCCGGCAGACGCTGCCCGGCTACCGGCTGACCATCGAGCAGCCGCCGGACGCCCCCGAACGCCTCGCATTCGTTCCCGTCGCTTCCGCGGCCCTCGCTCCGCTGCGGCCGCGCGGGACTTCTCGCGCTGGGGACAAGCTGTGAATCGCCTCGTGCTATCAGGGACCCGGCCTGTCGTGCCATCGGGGACCCGATCCTCGTGCTATCGGGGACCGGATTCATCGAATTCGAGCGTCGATTCAAAACAATGCGCGCGGCCTAACTCTTCTAACCAGGATTCCTTCGGAATCTTTCTAACGGCCGCTCCGCGTTCCACACCTGTGGATGAGTGCCGCCAACGGGAGGCGGCGCCATGATCGTCGCGATGCTCAACCAGAAGGGCGGCGTCGGCAAAACCACGCTCGCCCTCCACGTCGCCGGCGAATGGGCACGACGCGGCCAGCGCGTCACCGTCATCGACGCCGATCCGCAAGGTTCTGCCCTCGACTGGTCGCAGCAGCGCGCACGCGAGAGCCTGCCACGCCTGTTCGGCGTCATCGGTCTGGCGCGCGATACGCTGCACCGGGAAGCGCCCGAGCTCGCGCGCAATGCCGATCACATCGTCATCGACGGTCCGCCCCGCGTCGCCGGGCTCATGCGCTCGGCGCTGCTCGCGGCCGACCTCGTCCTGATCCCGGTGCAGCCGTCGCCCTTCGACGGCTGGGGATCGGCCGAGATGCTCACGCTGCTGAGCGAGGCGCGTGTCTATCGCCCGCACCTCGTTGCCCGCTTCGTCCTCAATCGATGTGGCGCGCGCACCATCATCGCGCGGGAAACGGCGCTGACGCTCGCCGATCACGATCCGCCACTGCTCGCCTCCAGGATCGGTCAGCGCGTCGCCTTTGCGGAGGCCGCGCAGTCCGGCCGCCTCGTCTGGAAAGCACACACAGAAAGTCCGGCGGCGCGCGAGATCACCGCTCTTGCCGCCGAAGTCGGGAGGCTGGCGCGATGACGCAGCGCTCTTCCAAACGCGCCTTCATCGCGCGGCCGGCCGATCCCGAACGCTGGATCAAGGCATCTGCACCGCGCTCCAACAGCAACGACGACGCGGCCGCCTTCACCGCGCGGCTGACGATCGACATCACGCCGGAGCTGCGCGGCCGCATCAAGATCGTCGCGTTTCAGCGCGGCCTGACCGTCGCGGACATGCTGCGCGACCTGCTCGCCCGCGAATTCCCTCCAGCCGAAGGAGACCAGCCATGACCGGTGCGCCTCACCTGCGCCTCGTGCCGTCGCCGCTTCCCGCCGACGGCCTGACACGCGTCGAGCTGACCTGGATCGAGAAGAAGGTCGAATACTGGATCCGCTTCGGCAAGGAGAAGGACGAGCAGATCCTCGACCGGCGCCGCCGCGTGCTCGCCTTCACGCCCAACAGCGTCTTCGCCTTCGTGTGCTGGGCCTCCAACGACCATGGCACCATCTTGTCGCGCATCGACATCGTGCGCGCGATCGCGCCCGGCGAGCGCTATCAGACGCTGCCCTTCGTGCGCCCCGGCGGCGACATCCTTCTCAAGATGGAGGGCTGGCCGAAGGTCGAGCGCGTCCTCCAGATCGTCGATGCGATCGAGGCGATCGGCATCGACCCGGCCGAGGTGTCGCCGCATCACTGGCGCCACGTCCACAACCGCCTGACCGCCGGCGAGGAGCCGCGCCGCTACACCGTCGAGCAGCATCGGGCGATCCTCCTGCGGCGGAGGGTCGAGCCGTGACGCGCTTCGGCTACATCGTGACGACCTCCTTCGCCGTGTTGGCGGTCGGCGTCCTCTCCTTCCTTCCGGTCGTCCCGAAGCTCATCTGGAACGCGTCCGCCAGCGTGCCGCTCGGCCTCTATTCCATCGCGCCGGCGCGTCACCTCGAAGTCACTGATCTGGTCGCCGTCCGCACGCCCGAACCGCTCGCCTCCTTCATGGCCGAACGCCGTTACCTGCCACGCGGCGTGCCGCTGATGAAGCGCGTCGCCGCCGTTGCGGGCCAGCAGGTCTGCCGCGACGGCGCACATATCACGATCGACGGCATCGACATGGGCGACGCGCTGGCGCGCGACCGCGCCGGCCGTGTCCTGCCCGCCTGGCACGGCTGCCGCCGCATCGCCGACGGCGAAGTCTTCCTCATGAACTGGGCCGCTCCCGACAGCATGGACGGCCGCTACTTCGGCCCGCTCTCCACCAACACGATCATCGGCCGCGCAGTCCCGCTGTGGACCGACGAGGACGGCGACAGCCGCTTCCAATGGCATGCCGCAACGCGGTGACGGCGCGCCGAGCACGTCCCCCTTCACCGCACATAGGGAGCTTTCAATGCCACAGATCGGAGAGTTCACCCGCACCAAGAACGGCTATACCGGCCATGTCCGCACGCTCACGCTCAACGGCGAGATGGTGCTCGTTCCGGCCGAACATTCGGACGCCGAGAACGCGCCGGACTACCGCGTCCATCTCGGCGACAGCAACGGTCCCGAGATCGGCGCCGGATGGAAGCGTACCGGCGAGAAGGCGGGCGACTACGTCTCCGTCCAGATCGACGACCCGGCGCTCGGCCAGCCGATCCGCGCCAACCTGTTCCAGTCGGGCGACACGAAGTCTGACTGGGGCCTGCACTGGAACCGCCCCCAGAAGCGGCCGGAGCGGGACTGAGGCGATGCCCATCCGCTCGCCATTGCGGAGACGGAACAAGGCCGCCGGGCGACGCTCGCTCGTCCGGCGTCTTCCCGCTCTTCTCCTTTCCGGCCTGCTGATCGCCGCGCCGTTCACCAGCGTTGCGCTTGCGCAGAACGCGTCTGCCGCGCCTCTTCGGAGCAACCACACAATCGCTGACTACATCGCGGAAGCGGCGCGGCGTTTCGGCGTGCCCATCGCATGGATACGGGCCGTCATGGACGCGGAAAGTGCCGGCGATGTCCACGCCGTCTCTCGCAACGGCGCGATGGGCCTGATGCAGATCATGCCGGATACCTGGTCGGAGCTGCGCATGCGCTACGGTCTCGGCCGCGATCCGTTCGATCCGCGCGACAACATCCTGGCTGGCGCCGCGTACCTGCGCGAGATGCACGACCGTTACGGATCGCCGGGCTTCCTCGCGGCCTACAATGCGGGCCCGCAGCGTTATGACGAATACCTCGCCGGGGTACGCGCATTGCCGGCGGAGACCCGCGCCTATGTCGCTTTGCTGGCGCCCCTTATCGGCGGCAAGCCGCTCAAGCGCGCGACCACAATTTCGGCCGCTGATCCGCTCGCCTGGACTCGCTCTCCTTTGTTCGTCGTGCGCGCGAACGGCAGTCCGAATGCAGAACCATCGCAAGACCAGCGCGTGCGCGGTGACAACGCGACAGCACCACGAGCGCGGGACGCGGCAGCGCTTTCACCGCGCTCCTCCGGCCTCTTCGTCGCGCAGGCGAGTCCGGACCCGCAGCAATGACGCGCTCGTTGCCCAATCGCGATGTAGCGACCCCCAGCGCACAAGAGCGTGTGGTGAGGCGGGAGGGCGCAACCACGACCGCACGATGGCAGGATAAAGGGGCGCGATGTGCGCGCCAGGACGGTCGTGCTTTTTCAATAGCTTGCATGCCGAAACCGCGAGGTGCGCCATCCCGGCGCAGCCTGCGGCTTCGGCACTTTTGCAATGAATTCCGCTTCTTGACGCGATGTGCGGAGCCGCGGCCATGAGCGCCGAGGACGACTTCCGCATCCGCCCTGGCCGCATCCGTTCCACCCGCACACAGCGGGCACGGCCCTTCATCGCACAGGCGCTCGCCGCCGCTGAGCGCGCCGGCGGCTCCGTTTCCCGGAAGGGGGTGATCGGCCCCGGCCATCGCTCCCGCTTTGGCCGCGGCCAGCGCGCCTCGGTACAGGCCAACCGGCTCATCACCGCGCGCTCGCGCGGCGCCGTCGTGAAGGCGCGCGTCGTCCGCCACAGCGCACGCGGCGCGCCGCTCGCGACCCATCTCGGCTATCTGCGGCGCGAGGGCGTCACCCGGGACGGAGAGAAGGCGCGGCTCTTTGGTCCCGGTACTGACGACGCCGATCCCAAGGCTTTTGCGGAGCGCTGCGCCGACGACCGCCACCATTTCCGCTTCATCGTGTCGCCGGACGACGCGATCGAGATGGCGGACCTCAAGCGGTTTACCCGCGACCTGGTCGGCCAGATGGAGAAGGATCTCGGGACGAGGCTCGACTGGCTGGCGGTCGACCACTGGAACACCGAGCACCCGCATATCCACCTGATCGTGCGCGGCGTTCGTGACGACGGCGAGAACCTCGTCATCGCACGCGACTACATCAAGGAAGGCATGCGCGACCGCGCGCGCAACCTGATCACCCAAGAGCTGGGCCCGCGCACCGATCGCGACATCCGCACCGCGCTGGAGCGACAGATCGAGGCCGAGCGCTGGACGAACCTCGATCGCCAGCTCGCGCGCGACGCCCATCGGACGGGCATCATCGATCTCGCGCGGCATCCCGATCGCCAGCCGGATGAATTCCATGCGCTGAAGGTCGGACGCCTGCGCAAGCTGGAGGCTCTCGGCCTCGCCGACCAGATCGGGCCGGGCCAATGGGTCATCTCTGAGTCTGCCGAGAAGCGGCTGCGCGAGCTCGGCGAGCGCGGCGACATCATCAAGCGGATTCATCGCGGCCTCGCGGAGCGCGGCCTCGAACGCGGGCCTTCGAGCTATGTGCTGGCCGGCGAGAGCCTGGACGAGCCAATCGTCGGCCGCTTGCTGGCCCGCGGGCTCGACGACGAGTTGAAGGGCACCGCCTACGCCGTCGTCGACGGCATCGATGGCCGCACCCACCACATCAGGCTTCCCGATCTCAACGCGGCCGGGGATTCCGCCCCCGGCTCGATCGTCGAGCTGCGCCGGTTCGACGATGCGCAGGGCCGGCGGCGCGTCGCGCTCGCCGTCCGGTCGGACCTTCCGCTCGAGCAGCAGATCACGGCGAACGGCGCCACCTGGCTCGACCGCCGGGCCATCGCGCGCGAGCCGATCCCGCTCGGCGCCGGCGGCTTCGGCGCCGAGGTCCGCGCCGCGCTCGAGCGCCGCGCCGAGCATCTCATCGGCCAGGGGCTCGCCGAGCGGCAAAGCCGCGGGGTCAGCTTCAGCCGCAACCTGATCGAGAAGCTGCGGCGTCGCGAGCTCGATGCGCTGAGGGAGCGCCTCACCACCGAGACGGGCCAAGCCTCCGTCAAATCCGCCGCCGGCGAGTACGTCGCGGGCACCTACCGCCGCCGCTTCGATCTCGCCTCTGGACGCTTCGCGATGCTCGATGATGGCCTCGGCTTCCAGCTCGTGCCCTGGTCGCCCTCGCTCGAACAGCATCTCGGCCGCCATGTCTCCGGCGTCGCGCGCGGCGACGGCGGCATCGACTGGAGCTTCGGCCGCAAGCGGGGGATCGGCCTGTGATGAGAGGATCGGACAAGGAGAGCGCGTGATGTCAGCAACGAAGATTCTCTGGGGTCAGATTCTGGTCGTCGCGCTGATCATCCTCGCGACGACCTGGGGCGCGACGGAATGGACGGCATGGCGATTGGGCTTCCAGGCGCAGCTCGGCGCGCCCTGGTTCGTCGTGTTCGGCTGGCCGGTCTACTATCCCCCGTCCTTCTATGCGTGGTGGTTCTTCTACGACGCCTATGCCCCGGCGATCTTCGTGGAGGGCGCCTATATCGCGGCGTCGGGCGGGTTCATGGCGATCGCCGCCGCGATCGCCATGTCGGTGTGGCGCGCCCGCGAGGCGAAGTACGTCGACACCTATGGCTCGGCGCGATGGGCCCGGCCCGACGAGGTGAAGGCCGCCGGCCTCCTCGGCCCCGACGGCGTCGTGCTCGGCAAGCTCGGCCGCGACTACCTCCGCCACGACGGGCCCGAGCACGTCCTCTGCTTTGCCCCGACCCGAAGCGGCAAAGGCGTGGGCCTGGTCATCCCGTCCCTGCTCACCTGGCCCGGCAGCGCCATCGTCCACGACATCAAGGGCGAGAACTGGAAGCTCACCTCCGGCTTCCGTGCGCAATACGGGCGCGTGCTGCTGTTCGATCCGACCAACGCCAAGTCTTCTGCCTATAACCCGCTGCTCGAAGTCCGGCGCGGCGAATGGGAAGTCCGCGACGTTCAGAACATCGCCGACATCCTGGTCGACCCGGAAGGATCGCTGGAGAAGAGGAACCATTGGGAGAAGACCTCCCATGCGCTGCTGGTCGGCGCCATCCTCCACGTGCTCTATGCGGAGGAGGACAAGACGCTCGCGGGCGTCGCCTGCTTCCTCTCCGATCCCCGCCGACCGATCGAGTCGACGCTTGCCGCGATGATGAAGACCCCGCATCTCGGAGAGGCCGGACCGCACCCGGTCATCGCCAGCGCCGCGCGCGAGCTCCTCAACAAGTCGGACAACGAGCGAAGCGGCGTGTTGAGCACCGCCATGTCCTTCCTCGGCCTCTACCGCGACCCCGTCGTCGCGGCCGTCACGCGCCGCTGCGATTGGCGCATCACCGACATCGTCGGCGGCGCGCAGCCGACCACGCTCTACCTCGTCGTGCCGCCGTCCGACATCGCGCGCACCAAGCCGCTGATCCGGCTGATCCTCAACCAGATCGGACGACGCCTGACGGAAGATCTCCATACCAAGGCCCGCCGTCACCGCCTGCTTCTCATGCTCGACGAGTTTCCCGCGCTCGGCCGCCTCGACTTCTTCGAGAGCGCGCTGGCCTTCATGGCTGGCTACGGGTTGAAGTCGTTCCTGATTGCGCAGAGCCTCAACCAGATCGAGAAGGCCTACGGACCCAACAATTCGATCCTCGACAATTGCCATGTTCGAGTGAGCTTCGCGACCAACGACGAGCGCACGGCCAAACGCGTGAGCGACGCGCTCGGCACGGCGACCGAGCTCCGCGCCATGCGCAACTACGCCGGCCATCGCCTCAGCCCCTGGCTTGGCCACCTGATGGTCTCGCGTTCGGAGACGGCCCGGCCGCTGCTCACGCCCGGCGAGATCATGCAGCTCCCGCCCACAGACGAGATCGTGATGGTCGCCGGCACGCCGCCCATCCGCGCCAAGAAGGCGCGCTACTTCGAGGACCGGAGATTACAGGCGCGCATCTTGCCGCCGCCAGCCCTCACGAAGGCGGACCATCCACATCCGGACGACTGGACGGGCAGGCCCCTGCCGCCGCGATCTCCGCAGGAAACTGAGATTGCGACGAGCAGCCCGGACGACGAAGACCCTACCGGCTCCGAGAAGCGGCGCCAGCCGGAGCTCAATCGCACCGGCCCGGTCGAGAAGAAGTCGCCGATCGACAACGAGTTCGAGATCGATCCCAATGACGACGAGCCGGACGATGCCGCGCGGCTGAGCCGCATGAGCCGTCTCGTGCAAGGCCTCGCACGTCAGGTCTCGCTCGATCCCAACGACGGCATGGAGCTGTAGGACGCCATGCCGAATCTGAACAAGAAGCAGCGGCTTTCCGTCTATCTCGAGCCGGGCGTCACCAAAGCGCTGGCCGAGTACGCCGCGCGCCGCGCCCAGTCGCGCTCGCTCGTCGCAGAGGCGGCCATCGCCTCATTCCTCTCACCCGACGCCGCCGAACGGCAGGAGGCGGCGCTCACCAGGCGCCTTGACCAGCTCGACCGGCGCATGGCGCGCCTCGAGCGTGATCTCGGCATCGCCGTCGAGACGCTCGCGGTCTTTGTGCGCTTCTGGCTGACCACCAACCCGCCGCTGCCAGAGCCCGCCCAGGCCGCTGCGCGCGCGAAGGCCGGCGAACGCTATGACGCCTTCGTCGCCGCGCTCGGCCGGCGACTCGCCAAGGGGCCAAGGCTTCGGCAGGAAATCTCCGAGGACGTTCCGGCCGACGCGAGCAACGAATAGGCGCGACCGCGCTGCTTGGAAGCCGTCAGCGACTTCGCCGTTTCCCTGTCTTTGCACGCTACACTACGACGACCGCATCGCGCTTGTTGCGCCGCCCGATTTTCTGCCTCTTCTACTCATCCCCGATCCAGGGCCGCTCGCGAGCGGTCCCGCGCAGAACGGGGACGACATGGCGGTTTCATTCCAGCAATCCGAGGCTGTCATTCGCGGGACGCGCATGCTGCGCACGGCGCTTGGCCCGGCCATCGCCGGTTTCCTGGAAGACCCGTCGATCGTCGAGGTGATGCTCAACCCGGACGGGCGGCTCTGGATCGACCGGCTCTCCGAGGGTTTGGCCGATACGGGTGAGCGACTGTCGCCTGCCGACGGCGAGCGCATCGTCCGGCTGGTCGCCCACCATGTCGGCGCCGAGGTCCACGCCGGCAGCCCGCGTGTGTCCGCGGAGCTGCCCGGAACGGGAGAGCGCTTCGAAGGCTTACTGCCGCCGGTGGTCGCGGCGCCGACCTTTGCAATCCGCAAGCCGGCGGTCGCCGTATTCGGCCTGCAGGACTATGTGGCCGCCGGCATCATGACGGCGGACCAAGCCGAGATTCTCCGCCGTGCGGTCGCCGACCGCCGCAACATCCTGGTCGCCGGGGGAACGAGCACCGGCAAGACCACGCTCACCAACGCGCTCCTCGCGGAAGTCTCGAAGTCGGCCGATCGGGTCGTTCTCATCGAAGACACACGCGAGCTTCAGTGCGCAGCGCCCAATCTTGTCGCCATGCGCACCAAGGACGGCGTCGCCACGCTGTCCGATCTGGTGCGCTCGTCTCTGCGCCTGCGGCCCGACCGCATTCCCATTGGCGAGGTGCGCGGCGCCGAGGCGCTCGATCTCCTGAAGGCCTGGGGCACCGGACATCCCGGCGGCATCGGCACCATCCACGCCGGCACCGCTATCGGCGCGCTCCGCCGCCTCGAGCAGCTCATCCAGGAAGCCGTCGTCACGGTCCCGCGCGCGCTGATCGCAGAAACCATCGATCTCGTCGCCGTGCTGAGCGGCCGCGGCGCCTCGCGTCGTCTCGCCGAGCTCGCCCGCGTGGAGGGCCTCGGACCCGGCGGCGACTACCGCATCACCCCCGCGACAGCAGCCACAGCAGGAGATCACGCATGACCGCCGCCCGGCAGCCATCATTCAAGCAACGTCCATTTGCCGGCCCGGTCCGCGATCGGATCGGCACCATCAGTGTGACCACGGCAGGACTTCTTTACGCGGCGCCGGCCTATGCCAGCGGCTCGTCCATGCCGTGGGAGCAGCCGCTCCAGCAGATCCTGCAATCGATCGAAGGCCCGGTGGCCAAGGTCATCGCGGTGATCATCATCATCGTCACCGGTCTGACGCTCGCCTTCGGCGATACGAGCGGCGGCTTCCGCCGGCTGGTGCAGATCGTGTTCGGCCTGTCGATCGCATTCGCAGCCAGCTCCTTCTTCCTGAGCTTCTTCAGCTTCGGCGGTGGGGCGGTGGTGTGATGGCTGGTGTGCTTGATACCGCCGAGGTCCCCGGCTTCTCGGTGCCGGTCCATCGGGCGCTGACCGAGCACATCCTTCTCGGCGGCGCGCCGCGCTCGATCGCCATCCTCAATGGCACGCTCGCGGCCGCGCTCGGGCTCGGACTGCGGCTCTGGCTCGTCGGCCTCGGCCTTTGGGCCGTCGGTCACTTCGCGGCGGTGTGGGCGGCGAAGCGCGATCCGATGTTCGTCGAGGTCACGCGCCGGCACCTGCGCATTCCGGGCTTCCTGGGCGTGTGAGGCGGCCGATGATGAACCTCGCCGAATATCGCCGCGCGTCTTCACGCCTCGCCGACTTCCTGCCCTGGGCAGCGCTCGTCGCAGAGGGCGTCGTCCTCAACAAGGACGGCAGCTTCCAGCGCACGGCACGCTTTCGCGGCCCCGACCTCGACTCCGCCGTGCCGGCCGAGCTGGTCGCCGTCGCCGGCCGCCTCAACAACGCCTTCCGCCGGCTCGGCTCGGGCTGGGCGATCTTCGTCGAGGCGCAGCGCCACGGCGTCGCCGCCTATCCGTCGAGCCGCTTTCCCGATGCTGCGTCGGCGCTCGTCGACGCCGAGCGCAAGGCGGACTTCGAGGAAGCGAGTGCGCATTTCGAGTCGAGCTACTTCCTCACCTTCGCCTATCTGCCGCCGGCCGAAGACGCCTCGCGCGCCGAGAACTGGCTGTACGAGGGCAAGGCCGACCGCGGCGTCGATCCGCACGAGATCCTGCGCGGCTTCGTCGATCGCACCGACCGCGTGCTGCAGCTCATCGACGCCTTCATGCCCGAATGCGCCTGGCTCGATGACGGCGAGACGCTGACCTACCTCCATTCCTGCATCTCGACCAGGCGCCATCGCGTGCGCGTGCCCGAGGCGCCGATGTATCTCGACGCGCTGCTGGCCGATCGGCCGCTGACGGGAGGCCTCGAGCCGCGGCTCGGTGACGCGCACCTTCGCGTGCTCACGATCGTCGGTTTCCCGACAGCAACCACGCCGGGCATTTTGGATGAGCTGAATCGGCTGGCATTTCCTTATCGTTGGGCGACGCGCGCCATCCTGCTCGACAAGACCGACGCAACCAGGCTGCTCACAAAAATCCGCCGGCAGTGGTTCGCCAAGCGCAAGAGCATCGCGGCAATTCTGAAGGAGGTGATGACCAACGAGGCGTCGGCTCTCGTCGACACCGATGCCGCGAACAAGGCGGCCGACGCGGACCTCGCGCTCCAGGAACTCGGCGCGGATTACGCCGGAGAGGCTTACGTCACCGCGACAGTGACGGTCTGGGACAATGACCCCCGCATCGCCGCCGAGAAGCTGCGGCTGGTCGAGAAGGTCTTCCAGGGCCGCGACTTCACCGCGATGCCCGAGACGATCAATGCGGTCGATGCCTGGCTCGGCTCGCTGCCGGGGCATGTCTACGCCAACGTGCGCCAGCCGCCGATCTCGACGCTCAACCTCGCCCACATGATCCCGCTGTCGGCCGTGTGGGCGGGGCCGGAAAGGGATGAGCACTTTGGTGCGCCCCCCTTGCTGTTCGGCAAGACTGAAGGGTCCACCCCGTTCCGGTTCTCTTTGCACGTTGGCGACGTCGGCCACACGCTCGTCGTCGGCCCGACGGGTGCCGGCAAGTCGGTGCTCCTGGCGCTGATGGCGCTTCAGTTCCGGCGCTATCCCAACTCGCAGGTCTTCGCCTTCGACTTCGGCGGATCGATCCGCGCCGCGGCGCTGGCGATGGGCGGCGATTGGCACGACCTCGGCGGCGGCCTCACGGAAGGGTCCGCCGAGAGCGTCTCGCTGCAACCGCTCGCCAACATCCGTCATGTGCCCGAACGGGCCTGGGCCGCTGACTGGATCGTCGCGATCCTGATGCGCGAAGGCGTGGCCATCACGCCCGAGGTCAAGGAGCATCTCTGGACCGCGCTGACCTCGCTTGCGAGCGCGCCCGTGATCGAGCGCACGATCACCGGCCTCGCGGTGCTCCTGCAATCCAACGACCTCAAGCAGGCGCTTCGGCCATTCTGTGTCGGCGGAGCCCATGGCCGCCTCCTCGACGCTGAGCACGAGCATCTCGGCGAAGCATCGGTCCAGGCGTTTGAGACCGAAGGCCTCATCGGGACCGGCGCGGCGCCGGCCGTGCTCGCCTATCTGTTTCATCGCATCGAGGATCGCCTCGACGGGCGGCCGACCTTGCTGATCGTCGATGAAGGCTGGCTGGCGCTCGACGACGAAGGCTTCGCTGGCCAGCTCCGGGAGTGGCTGAAGACGCTCCGAAAAAAGAACGCCAGCGTCGTCTTCGCCACGCAGTCGCTCTCCGACATCGACAACTCGCCGATTGCGCCGGCGATCATCGAGAGCTGCCCGACGCGGTTGCTGCTCCCGAACGAGCGGGCGATCGAGCCGCAGATCACCACAATCTACCGCAGGTTTGGGCTGAACGACCGCCAGATCGAGATCCTCGCCCGCGCCATGCCGAAGCGCGACTACTACTGCCAATCGCGCCGCGGTAATCGCCTCTTCGAGCTCGGCCTCTCCGACGTCGCCCTTGCGCTCTGCGCCGCGTCCTCCAAGACCGATCAGGCCGCCATCGACCGCATCATCTTGGAGCTCGGTCACAGCGGCTTCCTGCCCGCTTGGCTCCGCCACCGCGGCGTCGCGTGGGCCGCCGACCTCATCCCAAGCCTCACCAATCTGGAGACACCGTCATGACCATACGTCGCTTGCGCGCGGCGCTTCTCGCCGCGACGGCTCTCTCGCTTCCGCTGGCGCTGTCACCCGTCATGGTTGCCCACGCATCGGCCCAGTGGATCGTCTACGACCCGACCAACTACGCACAGAACGTGCTGCAGGCGGCCCGCGCGCTGGAGCAGATCAACAACCAGATCACCTCGCTTCAGAACGAGGCGCAGATGCTGATCAACCAGGCGCGCAATCTCGCGAGCCTGCCGTATTCGTCCTTGCAGCGTCTGCAACAGTCCATCCAGCGCACCCAGCAGCTTCTCGGCCAGGCGCAGAACATCGCCTTCGACGTGCAGCAGATCGACCAGGCGTTTCAGACGACCTACGGCAATGCCTCGCTGTCCGCGTCCGACCAGCAGCTCATCGCCGATGCGCGCACGCGCTGGCAGAACACGGTCGGCGGCTTGCAGGACGCGATGCGCGTCCAGGCGACCGTCGTCGGCAATCTCGACACCAATCGGACGGAGATGTCGGCGCTGGTCGGCCAGAGCCAGGGCGCGACCGGCGCGCTGCAGGCGACGCAGGCCGGCAACCAGATCCTCGCGCTCCAGGCCCAGCAGCTCGCCGACCTCACCGCCGTCGTGGCGGCCGATGGACGCGCACGGGCTCTTGCCGAAGCGGAGCGCGCGGCCGCGGCCGAACAGGGCCGCGAGCAGCGCCGGCGCTTCCTCACGCCCGGCGCCGGCTATCAGCCCGGCAACGCCAGCATGTTCCCGGGCAGCAGCAACTGACGAGGGCACTCGTGGACCCCAAGACCCTCGCTCGTGTCGGCGCAATCGCGTTCGTCGCTGTTGCGATCACCGCGACGGTCATCGTGCTGAGCCGGAAGGAGGAACGGCCGGAGGCAGCGCCGCCGCGGCCCCCAGCGCAGACAGGTGCCACGGACCCGCTGCAAGCCGAGTTGTTCCGATGCCAGAGCCTGGGCGAGGCCGGCCCGCGCGATCCCGCATGCCTGCGCGCCTGGGCGGAGAGCCGGCGGCGCTTCCTGACCCCGGGCACGACACGTCCGCAGGCCGGGTCCGGACTGCCGGGCTCCATCGGTGAGACGCGCCACCGCGGCGCCGCGCCAGGCAGCGAGTAGCATCATGGGCGGCACAGGCGTCATCGACCATTTCCTTGAGGTCTTCACCCGCTATATCGACAGCGGGTTTGGCCTCCTCGGCGGCGAGGTCGCCTTCGTTGCGACCACGCTGATCGTGATCGACGTGACGCTCGCCGCTCTGTTCTGGAGCTGGGGCGCCGATGACGACATCCTCGCCCGCCTCATCAAGAAGACGCTGTTCGTCGGCGTGTTCGCCTACCTCATCGGCAACTGGAACAACCTCGCGCGCATCGTCTTCGAGTCCTTCGCGGGCCTCGGACTGAAGGCGAGCGGAACCGGCTTCACGACGGCTGATCTGCTCCGCCCGGGCCGCGTCGCGCAGACCGGCCTCGACGCCGGCCGTCCGCTGCTCGACTCGATCTCGGACCTCATGGGCTACTGGTCGTTCTTCGAGAACTTCATTCAGATCGCCTGCCTCTTCCTCGCCTGGGCGCTCGTCCTGCTCGCGTTCTTCATCCTCGCCATCCAGCTCTTCGTGACGCTGATCGAGTTCAAGCTCTCGACGCTCGCGGGCTTCGTCCTCATCCCCTTCGGGCTGTTCGGGCAGAGCGCCTTCATGGCCGAGCGCGTGCTCGGCAACGTCATCAGCTCCGGCATCAAGGTGCTGGTGCTCGCCGTCATCATCGGCATCGGCTCGACGCTGTTCTCCGAGTTCACCGCCGGCTTCGGCGGCGCCAGCCCGACCATCGATCAGGCCATGGCGATCGTGCTCGCGGCGCTTTCGCTTCTCGGCCTCGGGATCTTCGGACCCGGCATCGCCAATGGCCTCGTCAGCGGCGGCCCGCAGCTCAGCGCCAGCGCGGCCGTGGGCACCGGCCTTACCGCCGGCGGCGCGGCGGTCGCAGCGGGTGCAGCCGGCGGTCTCGCTTTGCGCGGCGGCGCGGCCGCGATCTCAGGCACCGCCGCGGCAGCGCGCGGCGGTGCGACGCTCGCGGGAGGCACGGCGACGGCCTACAGCCTGGGGGCGGCCGGACAATCCGGCGCGGCCGGCGTTGCCTCCGGCCTCGGCGGTGTCGCACGGGCGGCTGGAGGCGCGGCCGTCTCGCCGCTTCGCCGCGCGGTCTCTCACGCGGCCGACAGCATGCGTTCCAGCTACGCCCGAGGCGCCCAGTCCGCTTTCAAGGCGACCGGCGGCGCCTCGACCATGGGCACAATCGGCGGCGGCGCGGTCGACGCGTCAGGAGCTTCCGCGTCTGACGGTCCCCCCGCCTGGGCCCGCCGCATGAAGCGCTCCCAGCAGCTCCATCACGGCGTCATGGCCGCCGCGCACGCGATCCGCAGCGGCGACAGCCATGGCGGCGGCGCCTCCGTCAACCTCTCCCGGCGAGACCAATGATGTTCAAACGACCTTCCACGCACTACGGAAAGACTCCAGAACCGGAAACACCCTACCAGCGCGCCGCGCAGGTCTGGGACGAGCGCATCGGCTCGGCGCGCGTGCAGGCGAAGAACTGGCGCCTCATGGCGTTCGGCTGCCTGTTCCTGTCCGCCGGGTTCGCCGCAGCTCTCGTCTGGCAGTCGGCACGCGGCACGGTCGTGCCCTGGGTGGTGCAGGTCGACAATCTCGGTCAGGCGCAGGCGGTCGCGCCCGCGGTTGCCGACTATCGCCCCACCGATCCCCAGGTCGCGTTCCATCTTGCCCGCTTCATCGAGCAGGTCCGCTCCATCCCGGCTGATCCGATCGTTGTCCGGCAGAACTGGCTTCGCGCCTACGACTTCACGACCGACCGCGGCGCCGCCGCCTTGAACGACTACGCGCGCGCCAACGACCCCTTCGCCAAGCTCGGCAAGCAGCAGGTCGCGGTCGACGTCTCGAGCGTCATCCGGGCCTCGCCCGACAGCTTCCGCGTGGCCTGGACCGAGCGGCGCTACGAGAACGGCCAGCTCGCATCGACCGAGCGCTGGACCGCCATCCTCACGATCGTCGTGCAGCCGCCGCGAGACGCCGAGCGGCTCCGCGCCAATCCGCTCGGCATCTACGTCAATGCGATCAACTGGTCGCGGGAGCTGGGGCAATGAGCCGAACGAACGTCCGCGCCGCAAATGCGGCTTTCCGTAAATCCGCAATCCCGGCCGCCCTTCTGTCGGCCACGCTGCTCAGCGCATGCGCCACGCAAAGGTCCCCGCAAATCACCTACGACTCCGATGTCCCGCCGCTGCCGCCCGTTCCGGCCGCGCTCACCGACCGGCCACGGCCGCTGCACATCCCGCCCGCCTGGACCCCCGGCCATGGCGGGGCCGCCGCCAATTCGCCGACGGCGCGCGTGGCGAATGCCAATGCCGCCGCCCGCGTCGAGCCGCGCCGCGAGGGCTATTACAACGCCATCCAGATTTACCCATGGTCGGAGGGCGCGCTTTATCAGGTCTACACCTCGCCGGGGCAGATCACCGATATCGCGCTCGAGCCCGGCGAAAGCCTGACCGGCGCCGGCCCGATCGCCGCCGGCGACACCGCGCGCTGGATCATCGGCGACACCGAGAGCGGATCTGGGGTTACGCGCCGTGTCCACGTGCTGGTGAAGCCGACGCGGCCCGACATCACGACCAACCTGGTCATCACCACCGATCGCCGCATCTACATGATCGAGCTGCGCGCCGGCGCCAACCCGTACATGCCGGCCGTGGCCTGGGCCTATCCGCAGCCGCCCGCTTCGCAGCGTCAGGCCATGCCGGCGACGCCAGTCATTCCCGCCGCCGCGGCGCGCAACTATCGCTACGCCCTGAGCGGCGACAATCCGCCCTGGCGGCCGGTCGCCGTCTACGACGATGGCCGTCGGGTCTATGTCGAGTTCCCGCGCGGCATCGTCCAGGGCGAGATGCCGCCGCTATTCGTCATCGGCTCGGAGGGCGAGCTCCAAATCGCCAACAGCCGCATTTTTCAGAACATCCTGATCGTCGATCGCCTCTTCGGCGCCGCGGAGCTTCGCCTCGGCAGCGGTGACCATCAGCAAACGGTCAGAATCTCACGCAGCGACGGGAGGCCGTCCTCATGAGCGATACCGACAACCGCGATCTCGGGACGGAGGGAAGGAGCGATACCGCGGCCCCCATGCGGCTGCGCGGCGATCCGCCCCGCGTTACCCGCCTGTCCCGCAAGGCACTGGCAGGACTCGGCCTCATTGCATCGATCGGCCTCGGCGGCGCCCTGATCTACGCGCTGCAAACCCGTGATGCTGGCCCCCGCAACGAGGAGCTCTATTCCACGACCAACCGTCCGACCGCCGACGGGCTTGCTGGGCTGCCGCGCGACTACACCGGCCCGCGACTTGGACCGCCGCTGCCGGGCGACCTTGGCCGACCCATCCTCAACGCTCAGGATCGTGGACAGCCGGTCATCCCGCCATCCATCCAGCCGACCGTGGATGCGGCCGAGCAGCGCCGGCTCGCCGAAGAGGAAGCGGCACGCACGAGCCGCGTCTTCTTCCAGACGCAGCCACGGACGGTGGCGGCTTCCACGGCGCCAGGCGGCACCGTCACCACTGCGAACCTGACCGGCCTCGGGCTTCCCGGCCAGTTCAACATGCCGACGGCGCAAGAGCGCGCGCAGGAGCGGCAGCTCTCCTTCCTCAATGCCGCCGCCGATCGTCGCACCGTCGCCCCGGATCGCGTGATGCCGCCGGCCTCGCCCTACGTCCTGCAAGCCGGCGCGGTGATCCCGGCCGCACTGATCACCGGCATTCGCTCCGATCTGCCCGGCCAGATCACGGCGCAGGTCACGGAGAACATCTACGACAGTCCGACCGGGCGGATTCTCCTCGTGCCGCAGGGCACCCGCATCATCGGCCAGTACGACAACGCCGTGCAGTTCGGCCAGCGCCGCGTGCTGCTGGTGTGGAATCGGCTGATCTTCCCCAACGGCCGCTCGATCGTCCTGGAGCGCCAGCCGGGCGCGGACGCGGCGGGCTATGCGGGCCTCGAGGATGGTGTCGACTATCACTGGTGGGACCTCGCCAAGGCTGCCGGTCTTTCCACGCTGCTGAGCGTCGGCGCCGAGCTCGCGATCGACGACGACGACCGCCTGCTGCGCGCCATCCGCAACGGCGGCGAGGACACGATCAACGACGCCGGCCAGGAAATCATCCGCCGGCAGCTCAACGTTCCGCCGACGCTCACCATCCGGCCTGGCTTCCCGGTCCGCGTGATCGTGACGCGCGACCTCGTCCTCGAACCCTATGGAGCATGAGGAATGGCAAAACTGAAGCTCGGCGCCCTGGAGGATGACAAGCCGGTCAAGATAACGATCGAACTGCCGGCAGCGGTCCACCGCGAACTGCGCGCCTATGCGGAAGTGCTTGCGCAAGAGACCGGCAAGCCCGTCTCCGATCCCGTGAAGCTCATTCCTCCGATGATCGAGCGGTTCATGGCGACCGATCGCGGATTCGTGAAGGCGAGGCGCGCTAGGAGCACCAACGCATCGTGAGTGTCGGGCGCGCGTCTAGCCAAGGTTTGGAAGGACCGACGGGCCTTCTACGACGCAGCCTCTAACGCGCCAATGCTCTCCTATGGGCTATGAGCGCAAGGCTGTAAGAGTAGTTCAAACGACTCGTCGCAGAGCCTAACTTGCTTGAAAGCGACGTATCGCCGGGTCGACGCAGGAATAAACGACGTAGCTCTCGTAGTAGGTCAATCTCGCTCGGGCCTGCACGGCGGCGTGCTCGGCGTTACGCGCCCAAGCACGAGCATCTTCCTCGGTCTCCCACTCGGAGATCGACAGCGCCTCCCCATCGGATGCCAAATATCGCTTGAATGCGATGAACCCCTTCTGCAGACGCGCCAACTCTTCCATGCGTGCAGCGTCGGCCGCATAGGCCTCAGCATCCATGTCGGCCCGTTTATAGTTGCGAAACACGTTGAGATACATGCCAGCAGATCCTAATCGCCATACTTGTCTTCCAAATCAAGCTCCGCTCGAGCGCGCACTCAGCGGGGGACAACGCTCTTCCAGAACCTGAATAAATTTGCGCAATGCTGGGTTCTTGTTGCTCGGCATCCAATACGCGCAAAACCCCACGCGGGTTGATCCGTTGCCATCACGCGTCTCGCGAAACACGATGCCGGGCGGGGCCGATCCCATGCACGATTCGCAGACCACGGTGATGCCGCGTCCGACACTTACCAAGCTCTTGAGGCTCTCCGCGTTGACGTCCTGATGATCGATGTCGAGTGACTCCCGGGCGTCACGAGCTTTGCTATGAGAATAGCCTCGATCTCAGGTCCGGGGTCACGCGAACTAAGCACGAAGCGCTCACGCTTCAGGTCGGCCCAGTTGAGCACATCTTTGCTGGCGAGCCGATGCGCCTCGGGGAGTGCAATCAAAATCCGTTCGCTCCAGAGCGCCATCGATCTACCGCTTTCCGCGCCTGGCTCTCCAGTAACGATCGCAATATCGATGGTCCCGTTCCGCAGGCCGATATGCAAGTGAGAACGTTCGTCCTCGACCGTATTGATGCGAACTTGTGGAAAGCGGTTCGAATAGTCGAATAGTGTGCTACGGAGATTGCCGGCGGAGAGCGAAGTATAGAAGCCGACGACCAGATATCCGGCCTCGCCGCGTCCAGCAGCCTTGGCGTCGTCGATGACGATCTGTAGCTCGTTGAGCACCCGCCTCACGCCACTGACAAAATCTCGGCCTGCTAACGTCGGCCTGACACCGCCGCTCGTCCGTTCAAACAGCGCGGTCCCGAGTTGCTCCTCCAGCTGTCGCACCCCCCTGCTAAGGTTGGATTGCTTGACGGCGAGCGAGTCAGCGGCCTTACGGAAGCTGCCACAACGCTCCGCGACGTCAGCGTATCGCAAATGTTTGATGTCGATTGACACAAGAGCGCTCGCCCTATCGCGCTAGAAGGGCGCTATGGGAGCCCGGACCGTGTGATAGGCGGCCGCGAAGCGCTCGTGGTGCGCCGACGGGCCGCCTCATCATCGCGTGACGTTTCCTATTCCAGTCGGAGCGTCGCCTCCAATGACTTACTCCGTGCTCGAACTCATTATCCTCGACGCCGTTCGCTCCTCTTCCAGACGATGAAGTGAGCTGATGCACGATCGGCCAGACCACCGGCCGACCCCTGAAGAGTGAGACGCACGCCATTAGCCGGTGAAGGCTCCAGGGTCTCATGCCGGGGCAGCAACCATGCTCGGTTGCGACCTTGTGCAGTAGAGTGCATAAGCGCCGCCGACGAGGACCACGCCAAGCAACGCACCCCACCACTGGCTTAGCGCGTCGCCAACAGAGATGTGCGAGTACACCGCACCCAGGGAATCAAACGCGAATCCCGCATACGCCCATTCCTTGATGCGCCACGGCACACGCAGCAAGATCGCGGCCACGCCGAACAGTTTTGCGACGCCGATGAACGGTAAGAGGTAGAGCGGATAGCCAAGGCGCTCGAAGACGACAACAGCTTCGGGCACGGACAGAAGATCCGGAATGCTTGCCAACGTCATAAACGCCGCCAGCAAGCCGTTGACGACCCAAAATGCAATGTTCGCTCTTTTCATTACGCAATCCTTTGCCAATCTAAACCCCAGTGGGCCGGCGGCGGGCCGCAGTCCTAATTGATCGTTCGGGTCTTGATGTGTTCCACGAGCTGCTCGAGGGCAGTGCCCCAGCCATTGAGGAAGCCCATGTCCTCGTGCCGGCGACGGCTCGTCTCGTCCCGATGAAGGGCGGTGGCAGTGTAACGAGTCTGGTCTCCGAGCGATTCGAGGGCGATCACTACAGTCATCCCGAACCGCGCACCATCCGCCGGTCGCCAGCCAGGAAGCAATGTGTCGGTCCAAACCAGCCGTTCGTTTGGGAGTATTTCTAGATAGCAAGCAACATTGTTAACCTCAGCGCTGTCATTGGGCCCCTGCATTACGGTCCTGAATATCCCGCCCGGCCGCAGATCGATTTCGCATTCGATCGTTCGCCAGGGTCGCGGGGTGAACCACGCCTTGACGTGCTCCGGCTGGGTCCACGCTTCCCACACGAGTTCGCGCGGCACATCAACCACACGCTCCAAGACCAGATCGAGCTTGGGATCGGGCTTCTGTAGTGGCGACCTTCTCATGTGCCGACATCCTGCAGTTGACGGAACTCGCCCCGAGCTCAGCTCTGAGGCTTCACATGAGTGGGGTCCATGTGCATGACTTCCCAATGATGCCCGTCGGGATCGAGGAAGCTACGCACTTGCATGAATCCATAGTCCTGCGGGGGCTTGGCTTCGCTCCCGCCAGCTTTGAGAGCCGCGTCGGCGATGCGCGCGACCTCCTCCTTGCTGTCTACGCCGACGGCAATCAATGCTTCCGCCACTGAGGGGTCCGCGATCGGTTTGTTCGTAAACCCAGAAAACTTTTCGTGGGTTAGCAGCATCGCGTAGATCTCGTCGGAGATCACCAGGCAAGCCGCCGTCTCGTCGGTGAATTGAGGATTGAACGTCCAACCGAGCGCTTGGAAGAAATCCTTTGATTTGCTCAGATCTTTGACTGGAAGATTCACAAAAATTTTCGTGCTCACGGAGCGTCCTTTCGATTCGCCTTGAGATGGATGAGATACTCGTCGAGCTGATCGAGGCGGCGCTCCCACAGATCACGCTGTCGAGCCAGCCAGTCTTCCGCCAGCCGCAGCCGCTTCGGCGCCAGCCGGTAAATCCGCACGCGCCCCATTTTCTTTGAACTCACCAAGCCGCTGCCTTCGAGCACGCTGAGATGCTCGACGAACGAAGGCAGCGCCATAGCAAACGGCGCGGCCAGTTCGCTGACAGACGCTGGACTTTCGCTTAGCCGCTCCAGCACCTGCCGCCGCGTCGGGTCGGCGAGTGCCCGGAACACACTATCGATCGGTTGGAGTGCGGGGGCGGCACTCATTGACTAGACCTTTCCTCCAATAGCGCCACGATCCTACAGGTATGACACAGTTAGGGCAATACCTAAGTGAATTGGGCATGCTTCAATAGAAACGTTTTAGGACCTGACGCGGAAAAATAGGTTGATTCCTAAGTTCTTTGCCACGAACGGCGGGCACCGTGCGAACTTCCGGCCCTTGGATGCAGCGCGATGGCGAGGTGCCAACGTGTGCGAACCGCCACGAGCTATTCCATGCCGACCAGCAGGTTTTCGAGGTTTGCGATGAACCGTTGCCAACCAAATTGAGCGCCCTGATAGCCGCCTTCGTCTTCTGGCCGGAAACCTGATTGCTCCATGCGAAGCAGAACCCCATTCTGCGTCGGAGTGAGCGTCCAAGTGACAATTGTCCTTAGGCCTGATTCACCCTCACCCGCCGCGTTCCAGCTGTAGGCGAGGCGTCTGTTCGGCTCTACGGCCAGCACCTCACAATCGACCACACCGTTCCAGTGCGGCACAAGAGTAGTGCGGAAATTGAAACGGCGACCAACGACCGGCTCAAAGTCGTTCTTCATCAGCCATTCCTCCAACAACGCACCTTGCGTCAACGCACGCCAGATCTTTGCGGGAGGGTGGCGTATCTCACGTTCAACGATGACCGAGCGTACGGCCGCGTGAGCTCCGCTCATCAATTCCTCCCTCAAATGGGATCCCAGTTGATCAAGATGTCCGCCCCGGGGCGCGATTAAGGCTCCCTTACAATCGAGGGGTTCAAGCTTGAGGGGTGCCTGATCCGATCACGCGCTCGAGATTCGTAAAGAGCCTCTCCCAACCATAGCTCGGCCCCTTCGCCTCATCTTCGGACCGGAAGCCCGACTGTTCCATCCGCACCAAGGTCGCGTCGCCGTCCACGCGGGTCAGTGTCCAGGCCACAACTGTCTTCAATCCCTGTTCTGCCTCTTCTCCAGAAGCGTTCCAGTCATAGAGGAGCCGCTTGTTAGGTTCGACAAACAAGACCTGGCCATCAATGATGCCGTTCCAGTGAGGCCTCGGCTTTCCGCGAAAGTTGAATCGATGCCCTGCTGCCGGCTGAAAGTCGTTCTCATACAGCCACTGAGCGATCAGCGGAGCTTCGGTCAGCGCGCGCCAGATCCTTTCCGGCGGATATGGCATCTGTTGCTGAAAGACGATTGAGCGCAAAGAGTCGTTCTTCATTGGTCCATCCTGTTCAGTAGGTCTTCGAGGCGATCGAACCGGCCCTGCCAAAAGGCGCCATAGTGGGCCATCCAGTCGATAAGGGGCGCGAGGCCTTGCAGCTCCGCTCTGTAGTGAGTTTCCCGCCCCGCGCGCCGATCACGCACCAGGCCGGCAAGTTTGAGGACTCCAAGATGCTTCGAGACGGCGGGCTGCGAGACGCCCGCTTGGCTTGTCAGCGCATGGACGGTCTGCTCCCCGTCACGGGCCAGCCGCTCAAAAATCGCCCGCCGCGTCGGGTCGGCCAGGCTCTTGAAAATGGCATCGGCAGCAGGGTACATGGACAATCCATAACCAAGCAGATATGAATATACTGATAACCGGCCGGCTATGGTTGAGTCAAGCCCGTTGGGCGCGACCTTCGACTGGCTGCCTCGCAGTGGCGGGCCGAGCTCGGCGCGTGGAGGGAGAAGGACGGGATGAAGGGTGCGCTTGTACTTGTGCTGCCGCTGTTCGTAGCCTGCTCAACGGTCGTGGAATCGCGCGGCAGCGATGCCTCGCAATTGGAGCATGCGAGCCAAGCGTTGCTCGATGCCGTCACCAGCGGTGACAAAGCCGTATTCGCCCAGACGCTTGATCCCGAGGGCCTCTTCTCAGACGAAGATGGCAACGTGCGCACGGGCGCGGCAGTCGTTCAGGAAGTGCGTGGCTTGCCGTCAGGCTATTCCGGAAATTTGCGGATGGTCGATCCGCGTGTTCGCATTCTCGGCGACGTGGGCATCGTAGCATTTGACGTTGCTGAAACACTTGAACTGTTCGGCCAGCGCCTAAGCACGCGCTTCCATACGACCGACGTCTATCAACGCACCGATGAGGGTTGGCAGCTCGTCGCATCGCAAACGTCTGTACTCCCTAGGGAGTTGTCGCGCGCCGCCGTCGATCCCACCGTATTCGATGACTACATCGGGACATATCGGCTGTCTCCGGAGATCAGCGCGCGCATCTGGCGCGAGGACGATCAGTTTTTCATGCAGCGCACCGGACGCGCGCGTGAAGAACTGATTCCAATCGGCAATGATCGGTTCGTCCGGGCTGGAGCGCCCAGAGGCGAGCGATTCTTCCGCCGCGACAACGGGGGCAAGGTGGTCGCGCTCGTCGACCGACGTGACAACAATGATCTCATCTGGCGTAGAGATTGATCGGAGTGAAATACCATGGTCTCGGCGGTGTCGAAGTTCGATAGCTCTCGTGCCGAAGAGTATGCAGAACAGAGTCGTATTGCGCTCGCCGGTTATGAGGCCTGTCATGAGCTGGCGGCCTGCTTGTTGTCCAGCATCCTGGGGCGAGATAGCCGATGCCATCTTCTTGTCGTGGGCGCTGGCGGCACCGGTCAAGAAATACTGGTGGCGGGCCGCCTTGAAGGAGACTGGCGCTTCACAGCGATCGATCCCTCAGCGCCGATGCTGCAGGGTGCGCAGGCAGCAATCGAGGCCGCCGGTCTGTCTGCCCGCACCGAGTGGCACTTTGGACTAGTGGAAAGTTTGAGTGCGCGCGAGCCCTTCGATGCCGCAACGCTCATCGGCGTGTTGCATCACGTGCAGGGTGACGAAGCCAAACTATCCTTGCTGAGAGGCATCGCCTCTCGCCTGAAGCCAAATGCGCCCATCATTCTCGCATGCAACCGCGGAACCTATGCTGATCAACCGCTCTTCCTCGACGCCTGGGCAACGCGTTGGCGCATGGCCGGAACACCTGAAAGCGAAATTCAAGGCAAGATCGGAAAAATTCTTCAAGGTGCCGATCCGCCGGCGTCGAACAAAGCGATCGCGAAGCTGCTTGAATTTGCGGGCTTCAAGGAGCCCAGGCTGTTCTTCTCGAGCCTGTTCTGGGGCGCGTGGATCGCCAGATGCGACGGATGAATATCGCATGAAGCAACGTTTCCGAAAACAAATGCAATACCACGCAGCACGCGAAGCAGTTGGCAGCCAACCTCATCGTGGAGCGTGCGCAGCCATGATCCTATGCACGATCGCGCTCGCATCGGGTGGCGTGGCGAATGGCCAAGAATGGAAGCGGCCCGATAGTCCGTTCGTGATTGGCGAGGCCTGTCCCGATGTCGTAGCCACCTGCGAGACGGCAAACTACTGGATTTACCATGCCCCGCAGATAGACGACCGCATCAGCTTCGCTATCGAAGGTAAGCTTGTCGCAGTCGGGTGGGATGGCGCGTTGGCTTACCTCGTCATGTGTCAGAAGCCGGGGGTTCAAGTGTTGTGCGTCACATACCGTAAGGACGGACGGGAAGTCGGCGATACGGTTCTTTTCGGCGGAGGATACAACAGAGCCGGTGAAAGTCAGATCATGCTGGACCCGTGCCTTGCTTCGAAGGGTCACCAGCAATCATTTCTTAACGTATCCAGAGGGCCGCTGCGCGAATATCCAACACATCTGACAAACAGCGGGTAGAGGTCATCGACGACGATCCCTTAAGGTAGCGGCCCCTTCGGCGACGAAGCCATTGGCGATCTCGGTTACTACGCACCTTGAGGCAACCTAGGCGGCGCATCGGTCGTCGGACCAGGCAACTTTCTATTTCTACGCCATGCTATCCGGCTCCCCGAATGCCAAATTTCTTCCCTTCCCATTCGGAGCCTATCGCGCTCATTTCCTCGGAAGGAAAAGCCGAGGAGACGATGATGGCTAATCGGAATGGCGCCCCAATCAAGCGGACCATCCGCCGGCACCAGCTGCGCGAAATGGTGCCGCTGGCCGACAGCACGATCTACGAGATGGAACAGCGCGGCGAGTTCCCGCGTCGCTTCGCTCTCTCACCTCGATGCGTGGTGTGGGACTTGGCCGAAGTCGAGGCCTGGCTGGCCGCGCGGCGAGCGTCACCGGTGCGACGCGCCCAGCACCCCGATGTCCGCCAGCGCCGTGCCCGCCCGGTCAGAGGGCGGGATCAGGGGCGAGGAGCGGCATCGAAGGCGGGATGAGGACCGGAGCGTATTTCTCGCCTGCCACCCACGCATCGACGATGTTCGCCCATTCCTGCAGCATATGCCGGCGCTGCACCTCGTACTCGGCCTTGTTGTAGACGCCGCGCGAGGAACGGCCCTCCTCATGCGCGAGGCACTTTTCGATCCAGTCGCTGTTGAAGCCGAGCTCGTTGAGCAGCGTCGATCCCGTCCGGCGTAGGTCATGGACGGTGAACGGCTCGAGCGGCAGCCCTTCCTTCTTCGCCTGCTCCACGACGAGATAGGTGACACGGTTGAAGGTAGCCCGCGACATCGGCGCATCGGCATCGTAGCGCGAAGGCAGGACGTACCGTGAGTTGCCGGCACAGGTCTTGAGGGCGATGAAGATGTCGAGCGCCTGGCGCGAAAGATAGACGTTGTGCGCCTTGGAGCGCTTCATCCGCTCCTTCGGGATCGTCCAGACGGCGTTCTCGAAATCGATCTCGTCCCACACCGCATCCTGCAGCTCACTCTTCCGCACCATCGTCAGCAGGATCAGCTTCAGGCCGAGACGGATCGTCGGCAGCGTTGCGACATTCTCGAGTTGCTTGAGCATGATCCTGATTTCGGTCGGCGACAGCGACCGGTCCCTCGGGGTGAAATGAGCGATCGCCGAGGGGCCGACCTCGTCGGCCGGATTGGCGACTTTCTCGCCGTGGAGGATGGCGAACCCATAGATCTGCTTGACGATGTCGCGAACGTGGAGCGCCGTCGCCGGCGCGCCGCGGTCGACGATGGCGCTGCAATGTGCCCGCAGGTCATCCGGCGTGATCTCCGTGAGAAGCCGCTTGCGCCACGCCGGCAGAAGCTCACGCTCGAAGATCGCCCGGCGCATGGACCGCGTGCTGTCGGCCATCGGCGCCATGGTGAGCCATTTCTCACCGAACTCGCCGAAGCTCTTCGCCTCGAGAAGGCGCCGCTTGGCGCGCTGCTTTTCAAAGGCGGGCGAGCGCCCCTCCCGAATCATGCGCTTGGCGTCGATGCACAGTTCCCGCGCTCGCGCGAGCGAGATGCCGGCCTTGTCGTACCTCCCCAGCACGACGGTCTCGCGCCGCCCGTTCAGACGGTAGTCCAGGCGAAACGACACCGTTCCCGCCGTACTCACCAGCACATACATACCGTCACGGTCGGTGACCTTGTACGGTTTCTCCTTTGGTTTCAAGTTCTTAAGCGCCACGTCCGTCAGCATCTCCGCACGCCTCTCGACCCGCAATACCGTCAGCCATTTTTGGGCCGCCGATCCGGCGATAATCAACGATATTTCAATAGCTTAGATCACAAAAAATACCGTCAGCGGCCATCCGGACAGTGACGGTAGCGGCAGGAGTCGGACTTGGCAACGGTATCGTGCACCGTCAGGCGGTCCGTCGGCGCCGATCTTAGCGGGCCGATAGATGCCGAACGGCAATCGACATTTTTCTATCTAGATCAATATGTTAGGTGGAAATCGCAGGATACTGCAGGATACCCTGGGCAGGCCCTGAATCATTCCCACTCGATCGTGCCGGGCGGCTTGGAGGTGATGTCGTAGGTGACGCGGTTGATGCCGCGCACCTCGTTGATGATGCGCGTCGCGGCGCGGCCAAGGAAATTCATGTCGAAAGGATAAAAATCGGCCGTCATGCCGTCGATGGAGGTGACGGCACGCAGCGCGCACACATGTTCATAGGTGCGGGCATCGCCCATGACGCCGACCGTGCGCACCGGGAGAAGCACCGCAAAGGCCTGCCAGATGTCGTCATAGAGTCCGGCGCGGCGAATCTCCTCAAGATAGATGGCGTCGGCCTGGCGCAGGATCTCGAGCTTTTCCCGGGTGACCTCGCCGGGACAGCGGATGGCGAGGCCCGGGCCTGGGAACGGATGACGGCCGACGAACTTGTCGGGCAGACCGAGTTCGCGGCCGAGCGCCCGCACCTCGTCTTTGAAGAGCTCCCGCAGCGGCTCGACGAGCTTCATGTTCATGCGCTCAGGCAAGCCGCCCACGTTGTGATGGCTCTTGATCGTGACCGATGGACCGCCGGTGAAGGAAACGCTCTCGATCACATCGGGATAGAGCGTTCCTTGAGCCAGGAAATCCGCCCCTCCGATCTTCCTGGCCTCCTCTTCGAACACGTCGATGAACAGCTTGCCGATGATCTTCCGCTTGGCCTCGGGATCGGTGACGCCGGCGAGTGCCATCAGAAAGCGGTCCTGCGCCTGAACATGGACGAGGGGGATGTTGTAGTTGTCGCGAAAGAGGGTCACGACCTCCTCCGCCTCGCCGAGGCGCAGGAGACCATGGTCGACGAACACGCAGGTGAGCTGGTCGGCAATGGCCTCATGGATGAGGACCGCCGCGACGGCGGAATCGACCCCGCCCGACAGGCCGCAGACAACCCGGCCCCGGCCCACCTGCTCACGGATGCGGGCGATGGCCTCCTCCCGGAAAGCCTTCATGGTCCAGTCGCCCCGGGCGCCGGCGATCTTGCGCACGAAATTGCGCAGCAGCGCCGCCCCGTGCGGGGTATGCACCACCTCAGGGTGGAACTGCACGGCATAGAAATGGCGCGTTTCGTCGGCGACTGCGGCGAAGGGGGCGTTCTCGGAAATGCCGATCACCTCGAATCCAGGCGGCAGTTTCGTGACCCGGTCGCCGTGACTCATCCAGACGGGATAGCGCTCGCCCTTGCGCCAGACACCCTCGAACAGAGGGCTCTCGGCGATGACCTCGACCTCCGCGCGCCCGAACTCGCGGTGGTGGCCGCCCTCCACCTCGCCGCCGAGCTGAGCCGCCATCGTCTGTTCGCCATAACAGATGCCGAGCACCGGCACGCCCGCCTCGAAGATGGCCTGCGGCGCGCGGGGGGACGCGTCGCTCGTAACGGACTCCGGGCCGCCGGAGAGGATGACGCCCTTCGGCTTCATCTCGCGGAACGCCTTCTCGGCCGCGTGGAAGGGCACGATCTCGGAATAGACGCCCTCCTCCCGCACGCGCCGCGCAATGAGCTGCGTCACCTGGGAGCCGAAGTCGATGATGAGGATCTTGTCGTGGCTCGGCGTGTCGGGAGCTTGCGTCATGGCGCCCAGTTAGGCCATCCGGTGCGGCCACGCAACGCATCAAGTCATTGGGACTGACGGAGAATGGACACGTAAAAGCCATCCGTCCCGGTGCGCCGAGGGGACATTTGGATTCCCAAGGAGCCGGGGCGCACGGCGTCGGAGAGGCCGGTTGGCAGCTCGGGCGAGTGTTCGAGCTCTGGTTCCGGCAAGAACTCATCGTGCCTGTCCAAGAACGCGGCCACCGCCTCGTCATTCTCTTCCGGCAGCAGCGAGCAGGTGACATAGACAATGCGGCCGCCGGGCTTGACGAGGCGCGCAGCGCGCTCCAGCGCGCCGGCTTGTTCCTTCCGTCGGGCATCGAGGCTGCCGGGCCGCAGGCGCCACTTGGCGTCGGGATTGCGCCGCCAGGTGCCGCTTCCCGAGCAGGGAGCGTCGACGAGGACGCAGTCGATCTTGCCCTCGAGATCCGCGACGGCGTCCGCCTTGCCGCGCGGCGTGCGCACCTGGACGTTGCGGACACCAGCGCGGGCGAGCCGCTCGTGGATCGGGGCAAGCCGCCTGGCATCAAGGTCGGTCGCGTAGATCTGGCCCTTGTTCTGCATGGCTGCGGCAAGAGCCAGCGTCTTGCCGCCAGCGCCGGCGCACAGATCCACCACCTGCTCACCCGGCTTGGCGGCGGCAAGCAGGGCGGCAAGCTGTGAGCCCTCGTCCTGGATCTCGAACCAGCCCTTGATGAACTCCGGTTCGCTCTGCAGCGCCGGCCCGCGCCCATCCTCGCCGGTTCGGATCCGGAGCCCCCAGGGGGAATGCGGGGTTGGCGCCACGTCGAGATGCGCCAGGGCCGCTGCGACGCGATCCCGGTCCGTCTTCAGCGCGTTCACCCGGATGTCGAGGGGCGCTCGCCGGGCAAGCGCCTGCAACTCGGCGATCGTCTCGTCGGCGAAGGCGCGGGAGAGGGACGGGCCCAGCCATTCGGGAAAGTCGCCCGCCACATGCGCAGGCGCCCCGTCGAGGGTGCCGCGCGCGAGCCTATCCCTCTCCTCGTCGGAAAGCGGCGCCGGCGCGAAGCGCTCCCCCGAACACAGAGCAGCAATTGTCTCGACGTCCTGCCCGCGCTGCAGGCGCAGCATGCCGAGAAGCACGGCGCGCGGTGTCGCCTCGCCCATGATCCATGCCGCGGAGGCTTTGCGCCTCAAGGCGTCGTAAACCAGGCTTGCGATGGCGGCGCGGTCCTTCGATCCTGCGAAGCGGTGGGCGAGCCCCCAGTCCTTCAGGGCGTCGGCGGCGGGCCGGCGGCGCGTCTCGATGTCGGCGAAGACCTCGATCGCGGCGGAAAGGCGTGCTGCAGGGGTCATCGAGCCAAACAGGGCGGCGTGAGGAATGCGGAAGGCGTGAGGGCACGGGCCGATCGCGCCTTGCATGTGGCATCACTGGCGCGGAGGGGCAAGCGGCGGCTCGCCGACGGCCCAAGGTCCGGTCCGCATCGCCGGACGGCGTCCGCCTTCAGAGGCCCGCGGCGAGGATGCGCACCGCGAAGATCGCCCACATGGCGAGCAGCACCAGGGCCCCGGCGACGAACGCTCCGAACCGGTGGCGGATATCGTTGGTCGTCACGTAGATATAGGCATGAACGAGACGGGTGACGACGAAGATCCAGCTCATGACCACGAACACAAGGTCCGCGTGGCGGGTCATGAGGGCCAGCGGGACGAGCACATAGAAGAGGATCGGCAGCTCGAGCTGGTTGTGGAACGTGTTGCCGATCTGCGTCACCCGTTCGGGCCAGGCGGGCTGGCGAAGGGAGACGTCCTTGATCTTGGCCTCGCCCTTGCGCAGCGCGGTCAGGCGCGAGTGTCCCATCCAGAACAGGAAGAAGAAGGTCAGCCCGACCTGGACGAACACGGGCAAGAGAACCGCTTGTACTGACATGACAGCCCCCGCGATGCGTGGACCATGCCGAGCCTTCCGGGCCAAGGCAATGGCGAAAGGCGCCTGCGCTCAGGTTCGCGTGGGGTAGTTCGGGCTCTCGCGGGTGATGGTGACGTCGTGCACGTGGCTCTCCCGCAGCCCGGCGTTGGTGATGCGGACGAACTGGGCCTTCTCGCGGAACTCGGCGAGGGTTTTTGCACCCACATAGCCCATGGCGGCTCTCAAGCCGCCGGCAAGCTGGTGCAGGACGGTGGAGACCGGGCCCTTGTAGGGGACCTGTCCCTCGATCCCCTCCGGCACAAGCTTCAGAGCATCGCTCACCTCTGCCTGGAAGTAGCGGTCCGCGGAGCCGCGCGCCATAGCGCCGACGGAGCCCATGCCCCGATAAGCCTTGTAGGACCGTCCCTGATAGAGGAACACCTCGCCCGGCGTTTCGTCGGTGCCGGCGAGCAGCGAGCCCACCATCGCGCAGGCGGCACCGGCGGCGAGCGCCTTGGCGAGGTCGCCCGAGTACTTGATGCCGCCGTCAGCGATGACGGGAATGCCGGCCTTCTCGCCCTCCTCGACCGCCTCCATGATGGCAGTGAGCTGCGGCACTCCCACGCCCGCCACGATGCGCGTCGTGCAGATGGAGCCCGGGCCGATGCCCACCTTCACCGCATCGGCCCCGGCATCGATGAGCGCCTTGGCGCCCTCAGCTGTCGCCACATTGCCGGCGATCACCTGCACCGCATTCGACAGCTTCTTCACCCGCGTCACGGTCTCAAGGACCCGGACGGAATGCCCATGCGCGGTGTCGACCACGATGACGTCGCAGCCAGCGTCGATGAGGCGCTCGGAGCGCTCGAAGCCCGCCTCACCGGTCGTCGTCGCCGCGGCGACGCGCAACCGACCCTGCTCGTCCTTGGCGGCGTTAGGATAGGCGACCTGCTTCTCGATGTCCTTCACCGTGATGAGGCCGATGCAGCGATAATGATCGTCGACCACCAACAGCTTCTCGATGCGGAACTGGTGAAGGAGGCGCTTCGCCTCGTCCTGCGTCACCCCCTCACGCACCGTCACGAGGCGATCCTTGGTCATGAGCTCGGCCACCGGCTGGCCGGGATTGGTGGCGAAGCGCACGTCGCGATTGGTGAGGATGCCCACAAGCTTGCCCTTGCCGCCGTTGGGGCCCCGCTCCACGACCGGAATACCGGAGATGCGATGACGCTTCATCACTTCGAGCGCATCGGCGAGCGTTTCGTCCGGGAAGATGGTGATGGGGTTCATCACCATCCCCGATTCGAACTTCTTGACGAGGCGCACCTGCTCGGCCTGCGCGTCCGGCTCGAGATTGCGGTGGATGACGCCGAGCCCGCCGTTCTGGGCCATGGCGATCGCCATTTGCGCCTCGGTCACCGTATCCATGGCCGAGGCGATGATCGGCAGGTTCAAAGCGATCGATCGGGTCAGCGAGGTCCCGATACTGACCTCACTCGGCAGCACCTCGGAACGACCGGGCCGCAGGAGCACATCGTCGAAGGTCAGGCCTTCGATGAGCTGATCGACAATGCGGGGCATGGCCAACTCCAGGTGCAAGGTGACGGCGACGTGCGGGCCGCCCAGGTTGGCGCGGGTCCGTAGCATGGGCACCGCGACCTGGCAAAGGCTGTGTTTCTCCTCCCGACGGCGCAGCCGAGAAGCAGAGGAAAGGTGCGTCGCAAAGGATCGGGCGCGACATCGACGGGACCTGCCCCTATACCGAGCCCTATCCCCTCACCCGCGCTTCTCCCTCGAGGGAGAGGCGTGAGCACGCCTCGTCCATGAAGCAAGCCCGCCTCGTCCCGCTGATCGTCGCGACCGCCCTGTTCATGGAGAACACGGACTCGACGGTCATCGCGACCTCCCTGCCAGCGATCGCGGCGGATCTCCGCGTCGATCCGATTGCGCTCAAGCTCGCGCTGACATCCTACCTCGTCAGCCTCGCCGTCTTCATCCCGATCAGCGGCTGGATGGCAGACCGATACGGCGCCCGCACCGTGTTCCGCGCTGCGCTCGCGGTGTTCATGACGGGCTCGCTCGCCTGCGCGGCGGCAGGTTCGCTCGGCGGCTTCGTGGCGGCGCGGTTTCTGCAGGGCGTCGGCGGGGCCATGATGGTGCCCGTGGGACGGCTCGTGGTCCTGCGCAGCGTGCCGAAGAGCGAGCTCATCCAGGCCCTCGCCTTCCTCACCATCCCTGCCATGGTCGGGCCGGTGGTCGGCCCGCCGCTCGGCGGCTTCATCACCACCTATTTCGATTGGCGGTGGATCTTCTTCATCAACATCCCCATTGGCCTCCTCGGCATCACCCTCGCCACCCTCTACTTCCAGGACCTGCCCGAGCCCGACCCGCCGCCCCTTGACCTTGCAGGGTTCCTGCTCTCCGCCTTCGGACTTGCCGCACTCATGCTGGGGCTTGCGACCGGCGGTCGGCACCTGCTGCCGCCGGAGCTGTCGGCCGGATGCGTGGTCGCCGGGCTCGGGGCGCTCCTCGCCTATCTCCTGCATGCCCGCCGGACAGCGCATCCGCTCATCCGTCTGGACTTGCTCAAGATCCCGACCTTCCGGGCCAGCGTGCTCGGCGGCTTCCTGTTCCGCATCGGGGTTGGCGCGATCCCCTTCCTGCTGCCGCTCATGCTGCAACTCGGCTTCGGCCTCACCCCGCTGCAGTCCGGGCTCATCACCTTCGTCTCGGCCGCGGGAGCCCTGTTCATGAAGGCCTGGGCGGCCATGATCTTGCGCCGATTCGGCTTTCGGGCGGTGCTTGCGGTTAACGCTTTCATCGCGGCCGGCTTCATGGCGGCGATGGGCTGGTTCACGCCGGCGACGCCCTACTGGCTGATCATGCTCGTCCTGCTCGTTGGCGGCTGCTTCCGGTCGCTGCAGTTCACCGCTCTCAATGCCATCGCCTATGCCGACATATCGAACCGCGCCATGAGCTCGGCGACGAGCCTTGCGAGCGTGGCGCAGCAGCTCTCGCTCAGCGTCGGCGTCGCGCTCGGCGCGGCGGTGCTGGAGGCGGTGACCCTGGCCCGCGGCGACACGGCCATCGCCGCCGGGGACTTCTGGCCCGCCTTCCTGGTCATCGCCGTCGTCGCGGCGCTGTCGGGATTGATCTTCGCCCGGCTCGAGCCGGGCGCCGGAGCGGAGCTCTCGGGTCATGCCGCCATGCGGGCCAAGCCAGTTGCCGAGAGCACGTAAACGTGAGCCCTCCGGCGAGGCCGCAGGCGCTACTCTGCGGACCCTTCGCCGACGGGAGTGAGGACGCATGGACCAGCGCATCATCGAGCTCTTCGACGCCTACACCCATGGCGGCATGACGCGGCGGGCCTTCCTCGACCGGCTGGCGGCGCTTGCGGGAGGCGCAGGTGCGGCGAGCGCCCTCCTGCCGCTCCTTGAGAACAACTACGCGCTCGCGCAGGTCGTGCCCGAGAACGACCCACGCATCGCCGCCCAGACCATCGCGATCGCCGGCGTCGAGGGGCTGACCGGCTATCTCGTCGAGCCCCAATCGGGCGAGCGCCGGCCGGCTGTCATCGTCATCCACGAGAACCGCGGCCTCAACCCGCACATCAAGGACATTGCGCGGCGCGTCGCGGTGGAGGGCTTCGTCGCCCTGGCGCCGGACTACCTCAGCCCCATGGGCGGCACGCCGGCGGACGAAGACAAGGCCCGCGAGATGATCGCGAGTCTCAAGCCCGAGGATGCGCTGCGCATCTCCCGCGCCGCCCTCACCCACCTCGAAGGGCGGGCCAATGTGGGCCATGTGGGCGCCGTCGGCTTCTGCTGGGGCGGCGGGCAGGTCAACGCGCTGGCGGTGGCAGCGCCAGAGCTCGATGCTGGCGTCGCCTATTACGGCCGCCAGCCGCCGGCTTCGGCCGTGGCGAGCATTCGGGCGCCGCTCCTTCTTCATTACGCGGAGCTCGATCAGGGCATCAACGCCGGCATCCCGGCGTTCGAGGCGGCGCTGAAGGAGGCCGGTAAGGCCTATGAGCTCCACATCTATCCGGGCGTGAACCACGCCTTCAACAACGACACGAACGCCGCACGCTACAACAAGGCGGCGGCCGACCTCGCCTGGAGCCGCACGATCGCCTTCCTCAGGAAGCACCTGGGCTCAGGGGAAAGGACGTCCGGGTAGCAGCGCCGCTGGTCAGCCTGTCGACTTCCGGCTGACGATCTCGACCGGCGCCAGGCGGCCTCGCTCGAGGTTCTCGATCGTGTTCGCCACCTTCAGCCCGGCCTTCTCGCCCATGAGGATGTGCAGCCCGAGCGGCGGCGGACCGCTTTCAGCGACGATGGCCCGCATACGCGCGAAGAAGGCAAGCGCGAGTTCGCCGCGATCCCGCTCCGACAAGATCTCAAAGCCGGCCGCGACCAGGGCTCGCTTGTAGTCGTCCGGCGTGGCCACGAAGGACGTGACCGGCGTCTCGGCCCAGGGGACGGGAAAGGCGATCTCGCCCTCGCCGGTGCGCATCACGTCATAGAGGGCGAATACGCTGCCGGGCTTCAGAACGCGCCCAACTCCGGCGCAGAGCCGGTCTTTGTCGGCGATGTTCATGCCCACATGGAGCATGGTCGCGGCGTCGAAAGCCTCGGCCTCGAAGGGCAAGTCGAGCGCTCGCGACGCGAAACTCCGTCACGTCCGCCAGCCCCACGAGCCGGCTCAGGGCCCCGGCGACCTGGACATATTCAGGCGTCAGGTCGACCCCTACGACCCGACAGCCGAAGCGCCGCGCCAGGAAGCGGGCGGTGCCCCCAAGGCCCGATCCCACATCGAGGGCCACGTCGCCGACCCCGAGGTCGAGGGCGTCGGCCAGCTCGACCGTGGCCTGCCGCCCGCCCATGTGGAATTCGTCGATGCTGGCGAGATCGTCGGCGGAGATGTCGCCGTCGGCATGGCCGAGGCGCTTCAAGCCCTCGCGGATCGCCTCTTCGAGCGCGCCATGGGCATAGTGACGCGCCACGTGCTCTTCCGGGGAGCTCATGGTCCTGCTCCTCCGCCCCGCGCCGGCGGTCATTCTCTCACGCTTGGCGGAGAACGGGAAGGTTCGCGTTCTTATCGCCCGCGAAATCCCATTGCGAGCACGTAGAGCTCGGCCGAATCCGAGCGGCTCGCGGCCGGCTTCACGTGGCGCACGGTCGCAAAATCGCGCTTGAGATCGGTCAGGAGCGCGCCTTCCGTGCCGCCCTGCAGCACCTTCGCCAGGAATGCGCCGCCGGGCGCCAGCACCGAGCGCGCGAACTCCGCCGCCGCTTCGGCGAGCCCCATGATCTTGAGGTGGTCGGTCTTCTTGTGGCCCGTGGCGTTGGCGGCCATGTCGGAGAGCACGACGTCGGCCTCGCCTCCAAGGAGCTCCACGAGGCGCTCGGGCGCTTCGGGAGCGAGGAAGTCGAGCTGGACGAAATCCACACCCGGCAGCGGCTCGATCGGCAGGAGGTCGATGCCGACCACCTTTCCCCTACCCTCGGGACTGCCCACCTTCCTTGCCGCGACCTGCGCCCAGCCGCCGGGCGCCGCACCGAGATCGACAACCCGCTGGCCGGGCTTCAGGAGCCGGTGTTTTTCGTCGATTTCCAAGAGCTTGTAGGCCGCCCGCGAGCGATAGCCCTCTCGCTTGGCCCGTGCCACATAAGGATCGTTGAGCTGGCGCTCGAGCCAGCGCTGGGAGGAGAGCGTGCGCTTGCGCGCCGTCTTGACCCTCTGCTTCAGGCCGCGCACGCCGGCCTTGCGTTCGTCGCTCACCCGAAACCCTTTCGGCGCCAGACGCCGTCCTCCCGCATCAGGTTCATGAGGATTCCTTCCCGCAAGCCCCGATCGGCAATGCGCAGCCGCTCGGATGGGAAGGCGCGCCGGATCGCCTCGAGGATGGCGCAGCCCGCCAGAACCAGATCGGCCCGGTCGCGGCCGATGCATGGATTGGACGCCCGGCGTTCGAAAGGGGTGTTGATGAGGCTGTCGATCACACGCGTGATCTCCTCGTCCCGCATCCACAACCCGTCCACCCGCCGCCGGTCGTAACGCGGCAGCCCGAGATGAATGCCCCCGAGCGTGGTCACCGTTCCCGAGGTCCCCAGAAGGTGAAAGCCGGGCGCGGTGGCGGCCCGACCGGCGGCAAGCCCGAAGGGGGCGAGGAGATCGCTCACCTCCTCGACCATGCGCTCGAAGCTCTCCGGGGTGACGTGGACGCCGCCATGACGCTCCGCGAGGGTGACGACTCCGACCGGCAAGGAGTCCCAGGCGCGAATGCGCTTTGTGGGATCGGCGAGCGGGCTCGCCGCCCGCCCGTCAAGCCAGGCGATCTCGGTGGAGCCGCCCCCGATATCGAAGACGACCACCGAATGGGCGCGCGGGTCTGAGAGCGCAGCGCAGCCGGTGACGGCGAGGTAGGCCTCCGTCCGTCGGTCGATCACCTCGAGCTCCATGCCGAGCTCGTCCTGCGCCCGTTGCACGAACTCGGCCCCATTGTCGGCAAGGCGACAGGCTTCCGTAGCGACGAGCCTGGCCCGCATGGCATTGCGGGCCAGGATCTTGGACTTGCAGATCCTCAAGGCTTCGATCGTGCGGTCGATGGCGGCTTCGCTGAGGCGATTCGCGAAGCCGAGCCCCTCGCCCAGCCTGACAATTCGCGAGAAGGCGTCCGTGACGCGAAAGCCATAAGGGGCTGGTTCGGCGACGAGCAGGCGGCAATTGTTGGTGCCGAGGTCGAGCGCCGCGTAGGCTTGGCCGTTCCGTGACCCGCTCCATCGGTCGCGCCCCCGTACCCAGGGCGCGCGCCCGTTGCGCGTCAAGAGACGCGGTGCGGGGGAGCTTGCCGAAGCGCTGACTCCCAGCGTCTCCGGAGCGAAAGCTTCGTCCTTGACCGGCACGGTCTGATCCTGGGCGCCCCGCCGACGGGCGAGGCAAGAGGTTGGAGCGAAGAGTGCAACGGCTCGGCGCCGATGCCAAGTCCGGCCGTTCCTGGGCTTCAGGCGGCTTTTTCGCCGTCCTGCGGGACCTGCCGCGGCGCTGGTCGCAACAGCCCTTTTGCCTGAATGAACGGCCGCGGGCGGTTGATGATTTCGTCGAGGCGCGACCACAGCACCTTGGGCGAGAACGGCTTGGCGATGATCTCGTTGACCCCGAGGGCGATGGCACGCTCCACCACGTAGCGTCGCGGCTTCGACAGCATGAGAACGATGGGGACCGTGGGCGCTGGCGAGGTGGTCGGGGTGCGGGTGAGGCGAACGAACTCTTCTCCGCTCAGGATCGCCAGGTCCCAGTCCAGGATGACGAGGTCGGGCTTGCTTTCGCCCAACACTCCAAGCGCCTCCGCCCCGTCCGGCGCCTCCAGCACGCGCTTGATCCCGACCCGGGTCAGCATGTCGCGCAGGATGCGCCGCATGTAGAGGCTCTCGTCGGCGACGAGGGCGGCGAGGTCGGGAAACAAAGGAGTGGCGATCATTGCCGACGCTGCGGTGACCCGCTCAGCGTAACCGCCAACTCTTTGCCGCTTTGCTAATGGGAGACTCCGCCGTTCGACGGAATCGACCCCGTGGCGTCCACATCCCTGTCGCGTCCGGCAGGCGTCACCGGAAAGCGCTCGCCGGATCGGGGCAGCGGCGGCAGATCCAGGCGGGCGAAGGCGCCCGAATCCTTCAGCTCGAAGCGGCTCTGGACAAGGCAGGGTGCGAAGAGAGACGCGACGCTGCTCGAGTCGGGCGGCGGGCATGCCGGTGGCGCACGCTGGACAAAGGCCAGGAGCGCCGTCGCCGCCACGGCAAGGCACGAGAACAGAATGGCGTCGAGAAGGGTGGAGCGCTTCATGGCGACCTCCCTTGCTGAAATCTGTCAACGCGGGGATGCCGCCGCTGGTTCAGCTTGAGATCATCCGGAGTTGAGTGTTAGCTGCCGCGGGCGTCCCGGAGACCCTCATGTCCGATCCGCTCCCGGCTCTCGCGGAGGTTGCCGCCCGCCTCTACACCGCCGTCCTCTCCGACGTGCTCGACGAGCTGGGTCTGATGCACCAGGCGCTGCCGCCCTTCGTCCGCCCGCTTGACGAGGCGTCTGTCCTGTGCGGCTTCGCCAGGACCGGGCTTTACCGGAAAGTCTATCACGTGGAACCGGGGACCAACCCTTATGCCCTTGAAATGGACCTCATCGACAGCCTGAAGCCCGGCGAAGTGGCGGTGCTCGCCTGCGACGGTCCGACCGATCGGATCGCGCCCTGGGGCGAGCTCTTGACCACCGCTGCCAGGGTGCGCGGCGCCGCGGGCTGCCTCACCGACGGGCTCGTACGAGACGTGCGCCTCATCCGCGAGGCAAGGTTTCCAGTCTTTGCCGGCGGAATCGCGCCGCTCGACACGAGGGGACGGGCCGAAATGGCCGCCATGGATGTGCCGGTGGCGATCGGCGGGGTGCGGGCGGAGCCGGGCGATCTCGTCTTCGGCGACGTCGATGGCTGCGTGATCGTCCCGAAGGCGGTGGCGCCCAGCGCCGTGGCCCGGGCCTTCGAGAAGGTCGCCGCCGAGGACCGCACGCGGGCCGCGCTGCTGGCGGGCGAGAGCCTGCGGCACGTCTTCGAGCGCTACGGCGTCCTCTGACCTGACCGGAGCCATCCATGGCCGATCCACGGCAACCCCTCGTCACCGCCGATTGGCTACAGGACCGCCTCGGGGATCCGAACCTCGCCATTCTCGACGTTCGCCTGCGGGCCGGAGCAGATGGCCGGGCCGATTTCGAGACGGGCCACATCCCCGGCGCGATCTTCACCGACTATGCCAGGGACGGCTGGCGAGCGGCGAAGGGATCGGCCGTCGGCATGCTGCCAGAGGCCAACGCCCTTGCGCAGCTCTTCGGCCGGCTTGGGCTCACACCCGATCAGCACGTCGTCGTGGTGCCGACGGGCGTCAACACGAGCGACTTCAGCGCCGCCGCCAGGGTCTATTGGACCCTGAAGGCGGCAGGGCATGAGCGCCTGTCGCTTCTCGACGGGGGCTGGAGTGGCTGGCAGGCCGATTCGTCCCGACCTGTGGAGAGAGGTGCGGCGCGGCAGCCCGAACCCACCTCGTATCCCGTGCGGATCGACGGGCGGCTGCGGGCGACCCTCGACGAGGTGGAGCGGGCGCTTGAGAAGGGATCCGCCGTGCTCCTCGACGCCCGCAGCGCGAGCTACTTCGAAGGCCGGGAGAAGAGCCCGCAGGCCGCACGGCCTGGCCGCCTTCCAGGAGCCCGCCTCCTGAACCAGGCGGAGGCCTATGATGCGGCCGCGAACCGCTTGAAGCCGATTCCGGAACTGGGGCGCCTCTTTGACGGGCTCCAGGGCATGCCTGTGATCAGCTACTGCAATACCGGCCAGGCAGCCGCGACCAACTGGTTCGTCCTCGCCGAACTCCTCGGGCACCCTGATATACGCCTTTATGACGGCTCGATGACTGAGTGGACCCAGGATGAGACCCGTCCGGTGGAGACGGGGCCGGCGACGTAGAGTCCCTTCTCCCGGCAAGAGACGTCAGCAGCTTCCCGGCGTCCGACTACGCGAGCGCCTGCTCCAGATCCCGGATCAGGTCGCGGGGATGTTCCAGCCCGACCGAGAGGCGCACAAGCCCTTCCGTGACGCCCATCGCCTCCCGCACGGCGGGGGCGAAGCGCTCATGGGTCGTCGTGGCAGGATGAGTGACGAGGCTCTTGGCGTCGCCGAGATTGTTGGAAATGCGGATGATCTTGAGCGCGTTGAGGAAGCGGAACGCGCCTGCCTTGCCGCCGTCGATCTCGATCGCGACGAGGGTCGAGCCGGCCCGCATCTGGCGTCGCGCGAGCTCCGCTTGCGGATGATCCCGCCGACCGGGATAGATGAGCCGCCGCACCTTCGGATGCCCGGCGAGCGCATCGGCAATGATGCTCGCGCTCTCCGTCTGGCGCCGAACCCGCAGCGACAGCGTCTCCAGCCCTTTGAGCAGCACCCAGGCATTGAAAGGCGAGAGCGCGGGCCCTGTCTGGCGAAGAAAGGTGTGGATGTGCTTGTCGATGAACTCCTGCGACGCGAGAATCACGCCCCCGAGGCATCGGCCCTGGCCGTCGATGTGCTTCGTGGCCGAATAGACTACGCAATCGGCCCCGAGCTTGAGCGGGCTTTGCCACAAGGGGGTCGCGAAGACATTGTCCACGACGAGGCGGCTGCCGCAGGCGTGGGCGATCTCGGCCACCGCCGCGATGTCGATGAGGTCGAGGTTGGGGTTCGTTGGGCTCTCGAGAAAAAAGACCTTGGTGTTCGGGCGCACCGCCGCTTGCCATTCCTCGAGGTTGCGCCCGTCGACCAGGGTCGAGGCGACACCGAACCGCGGCAGCAGATCCTCGATGACGAAACGGCAGGAGCCGAAGAGCTGGCGCGCTGCCACCACATGGTCTCCCGCCCTCACCTGGGCAAGGAGCGAGGCCGTGACTGCCGCCATGCCGGTGGCCGTGGCGCGAGCGGCTTCAGCGCCCTCGAGCGCCGCCATGCGCGCCTCGAACATGCCGACCGTCGGATTCGAGAAGCGGGCATAGATGTAGCCGGGGTCCTCCCCCTTGAAGCGCGCCTCGCACTCCTCCGCCGTCCGATAGACATGGCCTTGCGTGAGGAAAAGGGCCTCGGAGGTCTCGCCGAACTCGGATCGCAAGGTCCCGCCATGGACGAGTTGCGTCTCGAGCGCGAGTTCGGGGCCAGCCTCGGACGGCGCGGCACATCCTGGGTCAGACAAGTCGCTCATGGCCATCCCCTCCGGGGACGGCCCCGGACACCTCGACGCCGGCTGGTCATAAAAGGCTTTGGCGGAGGTGCCCCGGCCTTTTAGCGCCTTGTTTAACGTGGCGCGCAAGCCAGCCGGCTCAAATCACCACGAGGCTCAAGTCGTAAGGGAGCTTGGACCTCGCGGTCAAGTCGAGACGAAGCTGGGCTTGAGCGCTTCCTTCCGCTCGAGCCACTCCGGCACCGGCAGATTCTTCGAGCGCAGGAAGGCGGGGTTGAAGAGCTTGGACTGGTAACGCGTGCCGTAGTCGCAGAGCACGGTGACGATGGTGTGGCCCGGGCCGAGATCCTTCGCGAGCCGGATGGCCCCGGCCACGTTGATGGCCGACGAACCGCCGACGCATAAGCCCTCGTCGCGCAGCAGGTCGAAGACCAGCGGGATCGCCTCCTCGTCCTCGATGAGATAGGGCCGGTCGACGGCGATGTCCTCGATGATGGGCGTGACACGGCCAAGGCCGATGCCCTCGCTGATCGAGCCGCCTTCCGATGCCCTGGCCTCGCCGTAGGCAAACAGATTGTACATGGCCGCCCCGCGCGGGTCGGCGACGCCGATGACGATGTCCTTCCTTTTCTCGCGGAGGTAAGTGGACACGCCGGCGATGGTGCCGCCGGTGCCGATGGCGCAAATGAAGGCGTCGACCTTGCCTTGGGTCTCCTCCCAGATCTCCGGGCCCGTGGAGACGTAATGGGCCTTGCGGTTGTCGAGGTTGTTCCACTGGTCGGCGAAGAGCACGCCGTTGGGTTCGCTCTTGCGCAGCTCCTCCGCCATGCGGCGGCCCACATGCTGGTAATTGTTGGGGTTGCTGTAGGGGACGGCCGGAACCTCGACAAGCTCGGCGCCATAGAGGCGCAGCGTGTCCTTCTTCTCCTGGCTCTGCGTCTCGGGAATGACGATGACGGTGCGATAGCCGCGCGCGTTGGCGACCAACGCGAGGCCGATGCCGGTGTTGCCGGCGGTCGCCTCGACGATCAGGCCGCCCGGGCGCAGTTCGCCGCGCTTCTCGGCCTCCAGGATCATCTGCCGCGCCGCCCGGTCCTTCACCGATTGTCCCGGGTTCATGAATTCGGCCTTGCCGAGGATGGTGCAGCCGGTCTCCTCCGAGGCACGGCGGAGCTTGATGAGAGGCGTGTTGCCAATCGCGGCGATGACGTCTTCACGGATCTTCATGGGACCGGACCGGATTCGGAGGAGGCCCGAAGCTCCGCCGAAAGCCCGCGAATGGCAAGACCGCCTCACATCATCCCGATCGAGTCGGCCCCTGTCGCCGGCGAGTCGAAGGCTGCACCTGATGGCGCACCTGGGGACGATGGTGCGGCCCAGGAATGCGTTGGCGGGGCTGGACAGCCGGACGCTCAGCCGTTCCACTGCGCCTCCTCGACGAACAGGACCCCATGACCGCGGCTCTCTTCACCCCCTTCGATCTCGGCCCTGTGCGGCTGTCCAACCGGATCGTCATCGCGCCCATGTGCCAGTACTCCGCCCATGACGGCTGCATGGGCGATTGGCACCTGCAGCATCTGATGAGCCTCGCCATGTCGGGCGCGGGACTCGTCGTCGTGGAGGCAACGGCGGTCGAGCGCCTGGGCCGCATCACCCATGGCTGCGTCGGGCTCTATAGCGACGACAACGAGCGGGCCATGGCGCGCACCCTCCTTGCTGCACGCGGGGTGGCGCTGCCGGGCACGCGCTTTGGCATCCAGATCGGTCATTCCGGCCGCAAGGGCTCGGCGCAGCGCCCCTGGGAGGGAGGGAAGGCGCTACGCGAGGGCGAAGATCCCTGGGCGACGGTCGCGCCTTCGCCCCTGCCCTATGACGATGGCTGGCCCCTTCCAAACGCGCTCGACGAGGCAGGCCTGGCGCGCATCGAGCGGGCGTTCGTCGAAGCCGCGAAGCGCGCCGTGCGCATCGGCTTCGACGCCATCGAGCTGCATATGGCGCATGGCTATCTTCTGCACACCTTCCAGTCGCCCCTGTCGAACCGCCGAGACGATCGGTGGGGCGGCAGCCGCGAGGGTCGGCTCGCCTTCCCGCTCCAGGTCGCGGAGGCGGTGCGCCGGGCGGTGCCGGACTATGTGGCGCTCGGCGCGCGCATCACGGGAACCGACTGGACGGAGGATGGTCTTCAGCCCGAGGACGCCGTGGACCTTGCCGGGCGGCTGAAGGAGCTCGGCTTCGACTTCGTCTGCGTGAGCACGGGCGGCATCGCCCTCAAGGCCCGCATCCCCGTCAGTCCCGGTTACCAGGTTCCCTTCGCCGCCAAGGTGAGGCGGGCGACAGGCCTTGCCACCCGCGCCGTCGGGCTCATCGTCGACCCTCACCAGGCGAACGATATCGTGGCCCGCGGCGACGCCGACCTCATCGCCATCGCCCGTGCCGTCCTCGACGATCCGCGCTGGGGCTGGCACGCGGCCGAGGCGCTCGGGGTCGATACGCCGAGGCCGCCGCAATATGCCCGCGTCGCTCCTGCCCTATGGCCCGGCGCCGCCCTGGCCCGCCCGCCGGAGCGGGCCGCCTTGCGGCAAAGGGCCTGACCGCCGACGGACAGCCCAACCGCCGGCGCTCAGGCGGCCTCGCGATCGAGCGTCATCAGCCCCGCGGACAGGGCATCGAGGTCGCTCATCACCCGCTTGCGATGGGCGGCAAGATAGGGGCGTGCCGCAGGATCGCGCGCGGCCGCCAACAGCTCGCGCACCGCGCGGCCGATCTCGAAAATCGCCACGTCCACCTCGACGGGTGCCCGCTCCGACTGCTTGAGCTTGCGCTGCGCGGCCTCGCCGATCGCCTCGACCTCCACCATCACAAGGTCGCCGAGGCTTGGCACGTCTTCGCTCCGCCCGGTCCGCTTACGGCTCGGCCCCTTGTCTCGCTCGCCGTCCTCCCGCCCGAGGGCGACGAGGGAAATCGCAAGATCCCCATCGGCGGTCACACCGCTGTGCCTCAATGCCTCCAGGAACGCTTCCGCGAACAGCTCCGCGTCGCACCATGCCTTCTCCGCGAGGTGCATGGGCCAAGCCCACAAGCCATCGCAGCGCCGCTCTCCCAGCTGCGCCCGCTCGATGAAGTAGCCGTTGCCCTTGTGCTCGAGACCCGCCTCGGTCACGCGCCACGCCGCGTTCTCGAAAAGCACGGGCTCCTGTCCCGCTCCGTCCATTCCGGTCCCTTCCTCACCCGCCGCGAATCACCCGCGCGCCGGACTAGAACATATAGTGAACATTGCCGCCCTGCGCTCCTTGAAATCAACGGCTGGAGGCTTGCTGCGACAGGATGACTCGCGCTGACGTTCCCTGTATGTTCTGAAGCGGTTGCATGTCTCAGCGGCGGCAACCGCCCCTATATGGGGGTCCCAATTTCTTTTTCACTGCAGAACGAGCCTCTATGACTTCCTCGCGCGGGCGCAGCAACGCCGACAACCTCAAGCTTCTCGAGCAGCTCCGGCCGACTTTCGAAAAGCTGAGGGCCGAACGCATCCGTGCGGAAAGCGACATCGAGCGTCTGGAACAGGAGCTCGAGGAAGCTCGTGCCGAAGCCAGGGCCGAGCTCGGCACCGACGACGAAGAGGAGATCCGCCGGCTCATCGCCGCGACCGAGACCGAGAACGCGGCCCTCGTTCAGGAGTTCGCGGCCACCATTCGCGCCATCGAGCAGCGCCTGAAGGAGCTCGAGGCGTGAGCGAGCGTTCCGTCGCCGACATGCCTTTCCTCGAAGGTGCCCGTGAGCTTGACCGCGTGGCGCAGCGGCTCGCCCGGGCCGAGGGTCGCCGCGAGGCGCTGACGCAGCGGCACGACCAGCTCGTGAAGGAGGTCGCGCTCGCCAAGGCGCGTCTTGCCGTGCGCGGCGAGGTCGAGCGCTTCATGGAGGAAGTGCAGGCAGAGGCAAGCCGTCGCAACCTGGCGAGCTTCGAGGCGCTCCTCACCGCGCTCGTCCAGGAGGTGCTGCCGGGCGAGAAGCCGGTCGCGCTCCAGCTTGCGACCGAGCGGGGCCTCGCCTCCCTCGACATTGGCGTGATGCGGCCGGACGGCGTGATCGAGGACGTGCTCGAGGACAATGGCGGGGCGCTGACCAATGTGGTCGGCATGGCGCTTCGTCTCATCGCCGTGGTGAAGGCGGGCGTCGGACGTTTCCTCGCGCTCGACGAGGCGGATTGCTGGATCGCCCCCGAGCGCATCCCCGCCTTCTACCGCGTGCTGGAGGACAGCGCCGCGCGCCTTGGAGTGCAGTGCCTCGTCATCTCACACCATGACGTGGCGGCCTTTGGGGACCGCCTGCGCGTGTGCCGGATCAAAGGGGAGCCGGCCACGGGCGTCAGCGTCATCTGCCCGGAGGATGGCAGCGCCGTGGACGAGGCTGCGCGCGGCTTCCGCTTCATCCGGCTCGTCGACGTGCAGGGCTACAAGGATGCGACCTTGACCCTCGGCCCTGGCGTCAACGCGCTCATCGGCCCCAACAACCGGGGCAAATCGACCTTCGTTCGCGCCTTGAGAGCCGTGTTCTATGGGGAGGCGCGCGACAGCCTCGTCCGCACGGGCGCGACCTCCGCCACGGTGGAGATCGGGGTTGCGGGCGGGCGGACCCTGCGCTTCACGCGCCGGCCTCGCCGCACGCCCGTCAATGTCTGGTCGCTTCTGGAGGCGGATGGCTCGATCGTCGAGGAGAATGGCCTTCGCTACGAGACCGGCGGGCGCGCCCCGCCCGACTGGGTCGACCGCCTCTTCGGCATCGTCAAGGTCGAGGACCTCGACGTCCATGTGGCGCATCAGAAGTTCCCCGTGTTCCTCCTGGGCGAGACGCCCTCACGCCGCTCGGCCGTGCTCTCGATCGGCCAGGAAGCGAGCTATATCCGCGACATGCAGGCCCTCCACCGTGAGCGTGTCCTGCGGGACCAGGCGCTGGTGCGCACCGGGGAACAGGAGCTCACCGACATCCGGGAGGCGCTGAACGCCTTCGAGGCCCTGCCCCTCGTCGCGGCCGAGATCGCCAAGGCGCGCGGGCTGGCTGGCCGGATCGAGGCTCTGTCGCGAGGGCAGGCGGCCCTTGCCCGGCATACGTCCCGCCTCGCCGCCGCCAAGGCCGCCCTACAGCGCGGCCGAGGCCGCGCGGCCGCTCTCGCGGACGTCCCGGCTCCCGAGCGGCTTGCTGACCTGTCGGCCCGGCTTGCGCGCGAGCAGGAGCGCGAGCGTCTCGCCCGCCGCGTGCTTTCGCTCAGCGAGGCCCTTGCGGCGGCTCGGCGGCGGCGCGTCATCGTTGAGGATGTGCCCGCCGGCCTCCCCGCTCTCAGCGACAGCTCCGGAGCCCGGGCGGCCTTGGATCGTATCGAGAGCTTGACGACGGCTCTGGCGAGCGCCCGACAGCGCGCTCGGGCGGCGAACACAGGCATGGAAGCGGTGCGCGCCGAGATCGCCCGGATCGTCGAGGCGACCGGCGGCCTTTGCCCAGCCTGCGGCGCCTCCGTCGAGGCCGAAGCACTCCTTGAGCACCATGCCCATGCCGCCTGAGGCCACACCATGATCCTCTCCGGACAGCCCCTGCCCGGCTCGCCGATCGCCTGCGAAGGGCTGCTGATCATCGGCGATCCCCACATCGGCTCGCGCCGGCCCGGTCGCCGCAAGGACACCGATTGGCCCACGCCCATCTTGAAGAAGCTCGAGCGCTGCATCGCCATCGCCAATGAGCGCCACCTGGCGCCCGTCGTCCTCGGAGATCTGTTCGAGCAGGCGGTCGAGCCGGATGAGGGCGTGAAGGCACGGCTCATCCGCATCTTCAAGCAGGCCCGTATCCGACCGCTCGTCAATGTCGGCAACCATGACATGGCTCACACCATGCTGACGGACCAGGACAGCCTGGCGGTGCTCGGCCTTGCCGACGTCGTCGACGTGGTGGCGCTCTCCGGTCCGGCGGCCGTCTTCGTCGTCGGGGGACGCCGCATCGGGCTTGGAATGACGCCCTACGGCCAGACCATTCCGCAGGACGTCCGCGACACCTTCCCGCAAGCTGACGTGGTGGCGTGGCTGACCCATCACGACATCGCCTTCGGCAGTGCCTATCCGGGCGCAGCCCCGCCCTCCGCCATCGAGGGCTGCGCCGTCGCGATCAACGGCCACGTCCATGCCACCAAGGCCCCGGTGGCGGCGGGCTGCACGCGCTGGCTGAACCCCGGCAACATCAACCGGCAGTCCGTCGACCTTGCCGAGCACCGCCCCTGCGCCTGGATCCTCCACCCCGACCTGGAGCTCGAGCGCCAGGAACTGCCGTACGAGGCCGATGTGTTCGACCTCACCGGCCGGCTCGTGGAGCCGGCGAGCGGACGCGCCATGGCCGAGGCGGTAGAGAGCGCGTTCGTCTCGCTTCTGCGTGCCGAATCGGCGGCCGAGATGACAAAGAGCGACGACGGGTCGGTCCTCGCTGAGGAGATCGAGGCGAAATTCGCCCGCGACGCCACGCCCGAGCCGGTCCGCGCGGTCATCCGCTCGCTCCTCGCGGAAGCGGTCGAACGGCGGGCGAGGCCGTAAGGCTGCGCCTTCAGAACGTCATGGCGGCGGCGTTGATGACGCCGGCGGACAGTGAGGCAGAGCCGAGAAACAACGCCGGAGCGAGCTCGTTCGAAGCGATGCGTTCGGACAGATTCGGCACCAAAAGCCGCACCAGCCAGTAGGCGATAATCTGGACGATCAAGGCCACTACGCCCCAGACGAGGCAATCGACGATGTTCTGAGCATGCACGATGGCGCTCGCAAGCGGCAAGGCGAAGCCGATGAGGCTCAATCCGAGCGCAAGCCCGGCCGCGATGACGTTCTGCCGGATGAGGGCGAGCTCGTTATGGGCGGTCGCGAGCGAGTAGACGAAGAGATAAAACCCCGCCAACGCGATGGCCGTGGCGAAGTAGAGCAGGAATTCAAGCAGGTTCGCGATGGACGACACCACGTCGACTCTCGGACTGGCATGACACAACCGCCCTCACCGTAGCCATAAGCCTGTCGGCGGGCCAGTCTTCGAGTGCCTCCTGCAGCCTCGATCCACGGCATTCAGGGGTGCCGCCGGACCGGCCGGTTACACGAGCCGGCTCTGCTCGATGGCTGCTGCGATGAACCCCTTGAACAGGGGATGCGGCTCGAAGGGGCGCGATTTCAGCTCCGGGTGGAACTGGACGCCGATGAACCACGGGTGGTCTTCGAGTTCCACGATCTCAGGGAGAAGGCCGTCCGGCGAGAGGCCCGAGAAGATCAGGCCCTGGTCCTCGAGCCGGTCGCGGTAAGCCATGTTGACTTCGTAGCGATGGCGGTGACGCTCGGAGATTTCGCTTGCCTGATAGATCTGCGAGACTTTGCTGCCCTGGCGCAGGCGGGCGGGATAGGCGCCAAGCCGCATGGTGCCGCCAAGGTCCCCGTCAGCGGCGCGCCGCTCGAGCTCGTTGCCCTTGAGCCACTCGGTCAGCAGGCCGACCACGGGCTCAGGCGTCGGACCGAACTCGGTCGAGTTTGCCTCCCTGATCCCGGCGAGCGAGCGCGCCGCCTCGATCACCGCCATCTGCATGCCGAAGCAGATGCCGAAATAGGGGATCTTGCGCTCCCGCGCGTAGCGGGCGGCCCGGATCTTCCCCTCCGCTCCGCGCTGGCCGAAGCCGCCGGGGACCAGGATTCCGTGCAGGCCCTCAAGGAAAGGCGCGGGGTCTTCGTGCTCGAACACCTCGCTCTCGATCCATTCGAGATTGACCCTGACCTTGTTGGCGATGCCGCCATGGTGAAGCGCCTCGATCAGCGACTTATAGGCATCCTTGAGGCCAGTATATTTGCCGACGACGGCGATGGTGACGTCGCCCTCCGGGTTCTTCACGCGGCTCGAGATGGTGCGCCACCCCTCGAGCCTCGGCTCGGGCGCATCCGCGATCCCGAACGCCTCCAGCACCTCCCGATCGAGACCCTCCCCGTGATAGGAGAGCGGTACGTCATAGATGGAGCTCACGTCCCGCGCCTCGATGACGGCGCTCTCGCGCACGTTGCAGAAGAGCGCGAGCTTGCGCCGCTCCTCGCGCGGGATTGGTCGATCGGTGCGGCAGAGCAGGATGTCCGGCTGTATGCCGATCGAGCGCAGCTCAGCCACCGAATGCTGCGTCGGCTTGGTCTTGAGCTCACCCGCCGAGGGGATGTAGGGCAGCAAGGTCAGGTGGATGTAGATCGCCTGCCCGCGGGGCAGCTCGTTGCCGAGCTGACGGATGGCCTCGAAGAAGGGCAGCCCCTCGATGTCGCCGACGGTGCCGCCGATCTCGACAAGGACGAAGTCGAACCCCTCGTTGTTCGAGACGATGAACTCCTTGATGGCGTTGGTGACATGGGGGATCACCTGGATCGTGGCGCCAAGATAATCGCCGCGCCGTTCCTTGGTGATGATGTCGAGATAGATGCGCCCCGTCGTGATGTTGTCGTCCCGGGTCGCCGCGCGACCCGTGAAGCGCTCATAATGGCCGAGATCGAGGTCGGTCTCGGCCCCATCGTCCGTGACGAACACCTCCCCGTGCTGGTAGGGACTCATCGTCCCCGGATCGACATTGAGATAGGGGTCGAGCTTGCGCAGCCGCACCTTGTAGCCGCGCGCCTGCAGGAGCGCTCCCAGGGCTGCCGACGCCAAGCCCTTGCCGAGCGACGACACCACGCCGCCGGTGATGAACACGTAGCGTGTCATGGGACTTGATCCATAAACGAGCGCCCTCGATTCGCGAAACCGCGCGAACCGGTTCGGTTCCCTTCCATCCACAAGACCTGCGGACCCGGACGGATCCGCTTGCGAGGGCCGCCGACCCTCAAAACGAGAGGGCCGGCACCCCCGGCCCTCGTTTCCGCCCCTCAGCGCGACTGCGGCACCTGCGGCGGGCCGCTTGGCGTCGCCGGTCCGCTCGGCTGGTCCCCTTGCATGCGCTGAAGCTGCTCGAGCACGTTCGGCGCCGCTGTCCCCGGCGCGGCCTGGCCGGCAGGAGCTCCGGGCACCGTCTCAAACACGGAGCGAGGCGCGCGCTCGCGGTTCGCAAGGACGCCGAGCGCCAGGCTCGTCATGAAGAAGGCCGTGGCCAGGATGGCGGTCGCACGGGTGAGCGCGTTCGCCTGGCCACGCCCGGTCATGAAGCCGGACACGCCCCCGCCGCCCCCGAGGCCGAGCCCTCCCTCGGAGCGCTGAAGGAGAACCACCCCGATCAGAGCGAGCACGATCAGGAGGTGGATGACGATCAGAACAGTTTGCATATCTCTACTCGCGGCGAACCCTGGTCCGCCATTCGCGGGCGTCCATACAGGATCGGGAATGCCTATCCAAGTCGGAAGCTATTCGTCGGCCTGCAACCGCGGGGTCAAGGCACCTCCCGCGACCAAACCTCGCAGATAGGGATGGAGATCACGATCGCCAAGCCGCTTCCCGACATCAGCACCTCCACGCCCATCGGGGCCTTGCGCGCCGAGTGATCTGAACGCCGTCCGCGGCCCCGTCGGTGCGCTCGGCCGCGACGCTCGAGAGGCTGCGAGCATGGCTGATGCCGGGTCGGCGTCATGCACGGGGCAGGCGCCAAGGTCCGTCCGCTAGACCAGGTAAGCACCTGCAATCGCGAGGAAATCGGCCGCCACGAGGCTCGCGCCGCCGACCAGCGCCCCATCGACATTCGGCACCGCAAGCAGCTCCTTGGCGTTCGACGGCTTGACCGAGCCGCCGTAGAGAATGCGGACCTTCGTCTGATCGGCGCGGCCGACGATGCGCCGCAATTCGTCGCGGATGAGGGCATGCACCTCGGCAACGTCGCTCGGGGTCGGCGTGAGCCCCGTGCCGATCGCCCAGACGGGTTCATAGGCGATCACGAGATCCGCCGCGGTGGCCGCTTCGGGAACCGAGCCGCGCAGCTGCCGGCGCACTACCGCGAGCGTCTTGCCGGCCTCCCGCTCCTCCCGGCTCTCGCCGACGCAGACGATGGCGATGAGGCCGGCCCGGTGCGCGGCCTCGGCCTTGGCGCGCACGTCCGCATCCTTTTCGCGGTGATAGGTGCGGCGCTCGGAATGGCCGACGATGACGTAGCTGGCGCCCATATCGGCCAGCATCTCGGCCGAGATGTCCCCCGTGTAGGCGCCGCTCTCGGCGGCATGGCAGTCCTGGCCCCCGATCGCGATGCGCGAGCCGATCGCGAGCACTGCGAAGTTCTGGATCAGGGTGGCCGGCGGGCAGACGAGAAGGTCGACCTTCGACCGCAAGCCAGGCGTATAGCCGATCTGGAGATCGCCCAAGATCCGCGCCGAGCTCTTCAACCCGTTCATCTTCCAGTTCCCGGCGACGAGCGGACGCGGACGATCGGTCATTCGGCATCTCCCTCAAAGGACGCGAGCGAGGTAGCAAAGGGCCGCGGCCATCGCAATCGCCGCAGGCTCCTGCCTCGTCGGCAGGCGTGCTGCCCTTTTCCCGCCCCGGATGATGGGCTATCGCCATCTCGAGAGAAGGACAGCTCGCCGTCATGATGAAGGGACTGCGGACCGCCGGGCAGACTTGGCTCGGCAAGACCATCATTGCCGTTCTGTTCGGCTTCCTGATCGTCAGCTTTGCGATCTGGGGCATCAACGACATCTTCCGTGGCTCGACGCGAGTGACCGTGGCGCGCGTCGGCGATGCGGAGATCACGGCCGAGGAGTTCCGCTCGACCTACCAGAGCGAGCTGCAGCAGCTCATCCGGCGCACCCGGCAGAGCATCACGCCGCAACAGGCCCGGGCGCTCGGGCTCGACAGCCAGATTCTGTCCCGGATGGTCACGGAGGCGACCCTCAGCCAGCGGGCGCAGGCGCTGGGACTTGCGGCTTCCGATCAACTGATCGCCCGGACCGTCATCGAGGAACCCGCCTTCCGCGGGACCGACGGCCAGTTCGACCGCGCGCGCTTCGACCTCTACTTGAGCGAGCGGGGCTTGAGCGAGGCCGGATTCCTGCGGGAGCAGCGGAGCGCTCTCGTCAGGACGCATCTTGCCGAAGCCATCGCCGGCGCGCTCCATGTCCCGCTCGCCGTGCGCGAGGCTGTGCATCGCTACGGCGCCGAACGCCGGACCGCGTCCTATTTCGTCCTGCCGGCATCGAGCGTCGGCGACATTCCGGCACCGACCGACGAGCAGCTGCAGGCCTTCTACAACGAGCGCAAGGCGAGCTTCCGCGCCCCCGAATATCGAGCGCTGAACGTCCTCGTCATCAGCCCCCAGAGCATCGCCAGCCCCGAGGCCGTGTCGGACGAGGAGGCACGCAAGCGCTACGAGCAGGCGAAAAACCGCTTCGGCAGGCCCGAGCGGCGCACCGTGCAGCAGATCGTCTTCCCCTCCGCGGAGGAGGCCGAGGCGGCTTTCCAACGCATCAAGGACGGCGTCGCCTTCGAGGCGGTGGCGGCCGAGCACAACATCGATCCGAAGGATCTCGAGCTCGGCACCTTCTCCAAGAGCGAGATGATCGATCCTGCCGTCGCCGACGCGGCGTTCGCCCTGGAGCCCGGAGCGGTGAGCGGGCCGGTGAAGGGCCGGTTTGGAACCGTGCTCGTCAGGGTGACGATGATCGAGCCCGAGAGCGTCAAGCCCTTCGAGGAGGTTGCCGCCGAGATCCGTCGCGAACTCGCGATCGAGCGGGCGCGGCGGCAGATCGACGAGGTTCACGACCGCATCGAAGATCAGCGCGCCAGCGCCCGCCCCTTGCCGGACATCGCCCGGGAGCAGGGTCATGCCCTCATCACCCTTGCGGCGGTGGACCGCTCCGGCCGGGACAAGACCGGCGCTCCGATCCCGAACCTCCCCGAGCGGGAGGCGTTGCTGACGGCCGCGTTCGGATCCGATGTGGGGGTCGATAACGAGGCGTTGCGGACGCGGGACGGCGGCTATCTCTGGTTCGAGGTCACGGGCATCGAGCCTGCGCGCGACAAGACCCTTGAGGAGGTCAAGAGCCAGGTCGCCGAGCAATGGCGGACGGAACAGGTCTCCCGCCGCCTGGCCGAGAAGGCACGCGGCCTCGTCGACCGGATTGACAAGGGCGAAGGCATTGAGACGGTGGCGGCCGAAGCGGGCGCCGAGGTCAGGACCGCGAGCGAGCTTGCGCGCCGGACCGCGAAGGACGCCCTCACCGCCGCGGTGGTCGACCGCATCTTCGCCGTCCCGGTCGGCCGCGCCGGCAGTGCCGAGGGGGATGACTCCCGCACGGTGTTCAAGGTCGCGGCCGCGACCGTCTCGCCGCTCGTCACGACGACGCGGGAGGCCGAGCAGGTGGCGGACCAGCTGCGGCTGTCCATCTCCGACGACCTCATCGCGCAATATGTCGCCCAGGCGCAGCAGGAGCTCGGCGTGAGGGTCAACCAGGAGGCGGTGCGCCGGGCTGTTGGCGGCGAGATCTAGGCCGTGCGTGTCGAACCGGATTTCGCGGACTTTGCAGGTCTCTACGAGGCCGGCGTTGCGACCGTCGCGAGGACGACTCTCCTCGGCGATCTCGAAACCCCGGTCGCCGCCTTCCTCAAGCTGCGCGCGGCCCATGAGGGGCCGGCCTTCCTGCTCGAGTCGGTCGAGGGCGGGGCAGTGCGCGGCCGCTACTCGATGATCGGACTCGCCCCGGACCTCATCTGGCGATGCCGGGACGGCATCGCCGAGATCGATCGCAACGGCGAGCCGGACCGCGAGACCTTCGTTGCGGAGACGCAAGGCCCCCTCGACAGCCTGCGGGCGCTCATCGCAGAGAGCGAGATCCGGCTTCCCCCCGGCTCTCCGCCCATGGCGGCGGGCCTGTTCGGCTATCTCGGCTACGACATGGTGCGGCTTATGGAGCGGCTGGCGCCGCCCCCGCCGGACGCGCTCAACGTCCCGGACGCGATCCTCCTGCGGCCGACCGTCATGGTGGTCTTCGACGCGGTCCGCGACGAGATTTCGGTCATGACGCCGGTCCGCCCGAAGCAAGGCGTCTCGGCGAGGGCGGCCTATGAGACGGCGCTGGCGCGCATCGAGCGCGTGCTATGGGCGCTCGAACGGCCGGTGCCTTTGGACGAGAGGCCCAGTCCGCTGCGTCTCGACCTTGCGCCGCCGCGCTCCAACACGACGGAGCGCGAGTTCATGGCGATGGTCGAGCGCGCCAAGGAGTACATCCGCGCCGGCGACATCTTCCAGGTCGTGCTCTCGCAGCGGTTTGAAACCGAGTTTCCCCTCCCCGCCTTCGCGCTCTACCGGTCGCTGCGACGGATCAACCCGGCGCCGTTCCTTTGCTACCTCGATTTCCAACGCTTCCAGATCGTCTGTTCGAGCCCCGAGATCCTGGTCCGGGTGCGCGAGGGGCGCGTCACCATCCGCCCGATCGCCGGAACCCGTCCGCGGGGCGCCACCCCGACGGAGGATCGGCGCTTGGCGGAGGAGCTTCTCGCCGACCCAAAGGAGCGGGCCGAGCACCTCATGCTGCTGGATCTGGGGCGCAACGACGTGGGGCGCGTCGCGCAGCTTGGCACCGTCAAGGTCACCGACAGCTTCTTCCTCGAGTACTACTCGCAGGTCATGCACATCGTCTCCAATGTCGAGGGACGGCTCGCCAAGGACCGGGACGCCCTCGATGCCCTCATCGCCGGTTTCCCGGCCGGGACTGTCTCCGGCGCCCCCAAGGTGCGCGCGATGGAGATCATCGACGAACTGGAAAAGGAGAAGCGGGGTCCTTACGGCGGCTGCATCGGCTATTTCGGGGCCGATGGCGAGATGGACACCTGCATCGTCCTGCGCACGGCCATCGTGAAGGACGGCCGCATGAGCGTGCAGGCCGGAGCCGGCATCGTCTACGACTCGGCGCCCGCCCTGGAACAGCAGGAGTGCGTCAACAAGGCGAAAGCCCTGTTCCGAGCGGCCGAGGATGCGGTGCGCTTTGCCACCAGCGCCAAACGCGGACAGTGACCGCCGCGTTCTGTGAAGCCTCGCCCGATGAGGGGGATGCGCCGAAGCAGCCTGATCGGATCGCGCTCTTGAAGCCCGGAGAACGGCGGGTCATTGGGCCCTGCCCTACCCTCCGCGCGCCTCTAGGGTTAAAAGGGCTTAGAGGAGTGCCGCGCAGCCGCAAGGGGAGCTGATGCCGAAGGTCGTCGTCATCGACAACTACGACTCGTTCACCTGGAACCTCGTCCATCTGATCGGGCCGCTGGTGGACGAGGTGCGCGTCATCCGCAACGATCAGACGAGCATCGACGCCCTTGCCGAGGCGGCGCCGGACGCCATCATCCTCTCGCCCGGGCCGTGCACGCCGAAGGATGCGGGGATCTGTCTCGACGTCATCGCCAAGCTCGGAGGCGCCGTGCCGATCTTCGGCGTGTGCCTCGGCATGCAGGCCATCGGAGAAGCCTTCGGCGGCAAGGTCGTCCGGGCGCCGCTGCCCGTCCACGGCAAGGTTTCCACCGTGCGCCACGAGGGCCGCAGCATCTTCCGCGGCATCAACGGGGCGTTCGAGGCCACCCGCTACCATTCGCTCATCGTGGCGCGGGAGACCTGCCCGGCCGCCCTCGACATCGTCGCCGAGACGGAGGACGGCCTGATCATGGGCCTCGCCCATCGCGAACTGCCGGTGTGCGGCGTCCAGTTCCACCCCGAAAGCGTGCTGTCGCAACACGGCGAGCGCATCATCCGCAATTTCCTCGATCTTGCCGCGGCCTGGAATCGCGAAGGGCGTGACAAGCGCGCCGCTGCCGTGCATTGACGGGCCATGGAGTCCTTCAAGCCTTATCTTGCCAAGGTCGCCACCGGCGCCGCGCTGACCCGCGAGGAGGCGCGCGCTGCGTTCGACGCCCTTCTGTCCGGCGAGGTCACCCATGCGCAAGCGGGCGGCTTCCTCATGGCGCTGCGCGTGCGCGGCGAGGTTCTCGACGAGCTGGTCGGAGCCGCCTCGGCCATGCGGGCCCGCATGCTCCGGGTCGAGGCGCCGCCTCAGGCGATCGACATCGTGGGCACCGGCGGAGACCAGGCCGGCACCTACAACATCTCCACCCTCGCGGCGATGATCGTCGCCGGCTGCGGCGTGCCGGTCGCCAAGCACGGCAACCGCGCGGCCTCCTCGAAGTCGGGCGCGGCCGATGTGCTGACAGCGCTCGGGGTGAAGATCGGGCTCGGCCCCGAGGCCCTGAGCCGGTGCCTCGACGAGGCCAATCTCTGTTTCATGTTCGCCCAGACGCATCACGCCTCGATGCGCCATGTGGCGCCCGTGCGGATCGAGCTTGGAACCCGCACCCTGTTCAACCTGCTGGGCCCCCTGTCCAACCCCGCCGGGGTGCGACGGCAGCTCCTCGGGGTGCCATCGGCCGCTTGGCTCGAGCCGCTGACCGAGGTGTTGCGCGAGCTCGGCTCCGAGCGCGTGTGGACCGTGCACGGTTCGGACGGCCTTGACGAGATCACCACGACCGGGCCGACCTTCGTGGTCGCTCTCGAGAACGGTGCGATCCGCCGTTTCACCATCACGCCCGAGGAGGTGGGCCTTGCCCCTGCGCGGCCCGAGGACCTGAAGGGAGGCGATCCCGAGCACAACGCGGCCGAGCTGCGGGCCGTGCTTGAGGGCGCACGCACTCCCTACCGCGACATCGCGGTCCTGAACGCGGCAGCCGCGCTCGTCGTCGCTGAGGAAGCGCGAAACCTTCGGGAAGGCGTCGAGCGCGCCGAGCGCTCGATCGATTCCGGTGCGGCGAAAGGCGTGCTCGATCGCCTCGTCGCGGCGTCGAATGCGTGACCTGGCCATGAGCGACGTGCTCGCCCGCATCGAGGCCTACAAGCGGCGCGAGATCGAGGCAGCGAAGACGCGCACGGCTCCCGCAGAGATGGAGCGGCGCGCAAGGGCCGCTCCGCCGCCGAGGGGTTTCGCCGCCGCCATCGAGCGGCACTTGGCCGAGGGCCGCACGGCACTCATCGCCGAGATCAAGAAGGCAAGCCCCTCCAAGGGGTTGATCCGCGCCGATTTCGACCCGCCGGGCCTTGCCCGCGCCTACGCCGAGGGTGGCGCCACCTGCCTGTCGGTCCTCACCGACGAACCCTCCTTTCAGGGCCGGCCCGAGTATCTGGGCTTGGCGCGGGAGGCGTCCGGGCTTCCGGTCCTGCGCAAGGATTTCCTCTTCGAGCCCTATCAGGTCTTCGAGGCGCGGGCTTGGGGCGCCGACTGCATCCTCGTCATCATGGCGAGCGTGACCGACGAAGAAGCCCGACGCCTCGTCGAGACGGCCCGAGAGCTCGGCATGGACGCGCTTGTGGAGGTCCACGATGAGCGCGAGCTCGACCGCGCCCTGCAACTCGACGCCAAGCTCATCGGCATCAACAATCGGGACCTCAGGACCTTCGCGACCTCCCTCGAGGTTTCGGAGAGGCTTGCGCCTCGGGTGCCCCGCGATCGGATCGTGGTCGGCGAGAGCGGCATTTTCACCCATGGAGATGTGCAACGCCTTGCGGCCGCCGGCATTCGCACGCTCCTCGTCGGCGAAAGCCTGATGCGCCAAACCGATGTCGCAGCGGCGACTCGGGCGCTTCTGTTCGGGTGACGGGAATGTCGGGCCTCACGCATCTCGACCAGACCGGCGCCGCCAACATGGTCGATGTGTCGGACAAGGCGGTGACCGCGCGGGCGGCCCGGGCCGAGGGGTGCGTCGTCATGGCCCCCGAGACGGTCCGGCTCATTCGCGAGGGGGACGCGAAGAAGGGCGACGTGCTCGGCACGGCGCGGCTCGCCGGGATCATGGCGGCCAAGCGTACCCACGAGCTGATCCCCCTTTGCCACCCGCTCCTGCTCACCAAGGTGCATGTGGAGTGCGCGATCGACGAGGCTCTGCCAGGCGTCCGCGTGACGGCGGAAGCCAAGGTGGCGGGCCAGACCGGAGTCGAGCTGGAGGCGCTCACTGCCGTGTCGGTGGCATGCTTGACCATCTATGACATGGTCAAGGCCGCCGATCGGGCCATGCGGATCGAGGGTATCCGCCTCCTGCGGAAAAGCGGCGGCCGCTCCGGCCTCTACGAGGCCGAGGCGGCGCCGTGACGCTCCTTTCCGTCGAAGAAGCGCTCCGGCGTATTCTCGCCGGTATCCAGGCCCCGGTCGAGGCCGAACAGGTCCCGCTTGCGGAGTGCGCCGGGCGCACCGTGGCCGAAGACATCAGGGCGAAACGCACGCAGCCGCCCTTCCACGCGGCGGCCATGGACGGGTACGCGGTGCGCTCCGCCGATCTGCAGGACCCGCCGTCGCGGCTGCGGATCGCGGGCCGCAGCGTCGCCGGCGCAGGCTTTCGCGGCTCCTTAGGCCCGGGGGAAGCGGTGCGGATTTTCACGGGCGCACCGATCGCAGAGGGTGCGGACGCCGTGGTTCCTCAGGAGGAGGTTGTCGCAGACGATGGATGCGTCACCGTTTCGTCGCCGGTGCCGCCCGGACGCTTCGTGCGAAGGGCGGGGCTCGACTTCACCGAGGGCGAGGCCCTCCTTTGCGCGGGCCGGCGCCTTGATGCCGGGGCTCTGGCGCTGGCCGCAGCCGGGGGGCATGCCGCTCTTCCCGTCAGGCGCAAGCCTCGCGTCGGGATCCTCGCCACGGGAGACGAGCTCGTCCCGCCGGGAGAGGCCGCCGGGCCGGACCAGATCGTGGCTTCCAATCCTTTCGCCGTCCGCGCGATCGTCGATCGCGCCGGCGGAGAGCCGATCGATCTCGGCATCGCGCGCGATACGCCGGACGACCTTGCGCGCGCGGTCGCGGCGGCACGACACGCCCGGCTCGACGTGCTCGCCACTCTCGGCGGAGCGTCCGTCGGAGAGCACGACCTCGTGCAGGGCGCGCTGGCGAAGGAAGGGATGAGCCTTGCCTTCTGGAAGGTGGCGCTGCGCCCGGGCAAGCCGCTGCTCCACGGACGCCTCGGGGACATGCTCATCCTCGGCCTGCCCGGGAATCCGGTCTCGTCCATCGTCTGCAGCGTGTTGTTCCTGGTACCGGCGATCCGCCAACTCCTGGGCGACCCTGAGGCGGCGGGCGACCCGACCGAACCGGCCCGGCTCGGCAAAGAGCTTCCGGCGAATGATGCACGCCAAGACTATTTGAGAGCGCGCCTCAACCCCTGTCCCGACGGGTTGCCCATGGCGACCGCCTTCGAGACGCAGGACTCGTCCATGCTCAGCGTGCTTGCCAGGGCCAATGCCGTCATCGTGCGGCCGCCGCACAGCCCGCCGGCGAAAGCCGGCACCATTTGCCGTGTCATCCGGCTCGACCGCTTCCTCTGACCTTCGGCCTTGCGGCACCTCAGCCCTGGCGATCGACGGTCAACTTGCCGCCCTCGGCGTCGATCCTGATGGACGACAGCTCCCGCCAAGCGGCCTGGGTGTAGGCGCCATTGTTCAGGAGCGCATCTGCGCCGATGGCGATCACCGCGAGCACCAAGAGAAATCTCAGCATTTGCTCTCCTCCGCCCGTGACAACGGGGCGGCCCACCGCCTGTTCCCGCATCCCTTTTCGGCCAAGGACCATGTGCCCTGCGCGCGCCTTGACCCTTGTGAGCGGCCGAAAAACCTCGCTATAGCCCGCGCATGGACCTGATCACCTCGACCGACGCGCTTGCCGCCGCCTGCTCCCGCCTTGCCTCGCACCCGTTCGTCACGGTCGACACGGAGTTCATGCGGGAGACGACCTATTACCCGAAGCTTTGCCTCATCCAGATGGCAAGCCCCGAGGAGGGCATTCTGGTCGACCCGCTCGCGCCGGGGCTCGACCTTGCCCCCTTTCTGAACCTGATGAACAACGAGCGCGTGCTGAAGGTCTTCCATTCGGCCCGCCAGGATCTGGAGATTGTTTGGAACCTCGGCGGGATCATCCCCCATCCGCTGTTCGACACCCAAGTGGCGGCGATGGTTTGCGGCTACGGCGACTCGGTGTCCTATGAGCAGCTCGTCAACGACCTTGCGAAGGCCCGCATCGACAAATCGTCCCGCTTCACCGATTGGTCGCGCCGCCCCTTGTCCGACGCGCAGTTGGCCTACGCGCTGTCCGACGTCACGCACCTGATCAAGGTCTATGAGGCGCTCGAGAAGCAGCTCAACGAGAACGGCCGCCACGGCTGGCTCGACGAGGAGATGGCGGTCCTGACCTCCCCGGACACCTATCGCGCCGACCCGGAGGAGGCATGGCGGCGCCTCGCCGGGCGGATGCGCAAGCCAAGAGAGATCGCCGTGCTCATCGAGGTGGCGGCTTGGCGCGAGCGGGAGGCGCAGGCGCGCAACGTGCCTCGCAGCCGCGTGCTGAAGGATGATGCGGTGATCGATCTTGCCGTCTCGGCGCCGCGGGATGCGGAGGCGCTCGGACGCTTGCGCTCCCTTCCAAGCGGCTTCGAGCGCTCGCGAGCAGCATCGGACATCTTGGCGGCCGTCGAGCGGGGCCTCGCGCGCGACCCGAAGACGGTGCCGGCTCCCGAGCGTCGGCGCCTCCGTCCCAACAGCGGGGCCGTCGTCGAGCTGCTGAAGGTCCTGCTGAAGGCCGTATCCGAGAAGGAGGGCGTTGCCGCCAAGATCATCGCCACCGTCGACGACCTTGAGGCCATCGCCGAGAGCGACCAGGCCGACGTGCCGCCCCTTCGTGGCTGGCGGCGCGAGTTGTTCGGCGAGAAGGCGCTTGCGCTCAAGGCCGGCCGGCTCGGCCTTGCCCTACGCAACGGGCAAGTGACGGTGACCGAGCTGCCGGCCGACTTCGCGCAAGCTCCTGCAAACTGAGGCGATCGGCAGGATCGCGCCCGTCGCTCGGCTCAGGCGCTCACCGCAATCCGAGCCTCGACACCGAGGAGCCGGGCAAGCTGACGCATGCGGTTGAGGAGCCGCTCGCTCGCAAGGGGCGCAAGCTCCCGGGGCAGTTCGAGCACCACGGCCCCGTCCCGCAGGACGAGCGGCGTGCGGGGCAAGACACCCGCCATCGCCACGGAAACGGGGTAGGCCACGCGCATCAACGCGCCGAGGAGGCGCGCCCGCTCCACATAGTGCTCGCCGGCGATATCCTTGAGCTTGGCGCTTACGCGACCGGCGGACACGCCCTCGTGACGGAAGAAGACGGACAGGGCGAGGTAGGCGCGGCCCGGATGATCGATGCCGACCAGGGCGGCGTTGGCGATCACATTGAAGCTCTGCTCGCCGCGATAGTCCGGGTGGGCGCGCCAGCCAATATCGGCAAGAAGGCAGGCGGCATGCCGGTAGCGCCGCTCGTCAGCCGTCTCGGCAAGCCCAGCCGATCGAACGAAGTGGTCCGTCCAGACGCGAAGCTCCTCCCCGTGCCGGGGCGAACGCGAGCGCAGGATGTTGAGCTCGCCGGCTGCGGCAAGGAGCGGATCGAGGTCCTGGGCCGATGTGTCGAGCTTCTCGAACAGCAGCCCTTCCCGGACCCCAAGGGCGGAGACCGCAATGCAGGCCGGTTGCCCGAGGCGGATGATTTCCTCGAGCACGAGGGCGCCATAGGCAAGGAGCGGCCGACGCGCCTCGGAAACGCTCTCAATCGCCTTCAGGGTCCGGGAATCCGCCTCCTCCACAAGCCGGAGGAAGCCGAGCCCCATCTCAGGGTCGATGAGGTAGCCATGCATCACGCGCAGCGGGTAGCCGCGCTCGGCCTGGTGGAGACGGGCAAGCGCCCTCCAGGTGCCTCCAACCGCATAGAAGCAGCGGCCCTGAAGGCGGGGAAGGACCGGCGCCGCGCTCAGTGCCTCGTTCACCAGCCGCCGCGCCTTCTCCGGCGAATTGCCGCTCAGGTCCCGCAACGCCAGCCCGCCGAGGCGCAGCGTCAGGGCATCGCCGACCGTCTTGCCTGCGATCTCCACGAGTTCGAGACTGCCGCCCCCCAAGTCACCCACCAACCCATCCGGGTTGACGAAGCCGGACATGACACCGAGCGCAGAGAGCCGGGCCTCGCGGGCGCCTGACAGAAGCTCGACCGGGCGGCCGCAGGCCTCGGCCGCGGCAGCAAGGAAGGCCTCGCCGTTGGCGGCATCTCTCGCGGCGGCCGTGGCCACCACATGGATGTCGCCCACGCCCATGGTATCGCAGAGGATCCGAAAGCGCCTCAGCGCGTTGAGGGCCCGCCCGACCGCCTCCTCGTCGAGGCGCCCGGTCGTCGCCACGTGTCGGCCAAGGCCGCACAGGACCTTCTCGTTGTAGAGCGGGGTCGGTGCGCGGGTCAGGCCTTCATAGGCGACGAGGCGAACCGAGTTCGACCCGATGTCAATGATGGCGACGGGGCGCCCGAGGGCGAGACGCCCGGGCGCCTCGGGCGACAGGCTCTCAACCACGGTGCGCACGCTTGGTCAGGGCCCGGGGGCTTGAGGTCTTCAGCGACTTCCCGCGGCCGGAAAGGCTGGGATTGGTCATGAAGTACCTGTGGGCGTTGAAGGGTTCCTCGCCTGGACCCGGCACGATCCGCTCGCTCATGCCCGAGGGCAGCAACCGCCAGCTCTGCTCGTTGTCGAGAAGGTTGGCAACGAGGATCTGGTCCAGAACCTGTTCATGCACGGTCGGGTTGAGGATGGGCAGAAGCACCTCGACCCGCCGGTCGAGGTTCCGCTGCATGAGGTCGGCCGAGGAGATGTAGACATGGGCCTTCGGGTGCGGAAGGCCGTGCCCGCCGCCGAACGCATAGATCCGGCCGTGTTCGAGGAAGCGGCCGACGATCGACTTGACGCGGATGTTCTCCGAGAGCCCTGGGATGCCTGGGCGCAGGCAGCAGATGCCGCGGACGATCAGGTCGATCTGCACCCCGGCGCCACTCGCCTCATAGAGGGCGTCGATGATCTCCGGGTCGACGAGCGCGTTGCACTTGCCCCAGATAGCCGCCGGCCGGCCAGCCTTGGCATGGGCGATCTCCTCGCCGATATGCGTCAGCACGCGTTTCCTCAAGCTCACGGGCGACACGGCCATCCGCTCGAGCTCGGCGGGCTCGGCATAGCCTGTGACGAAGTTGAAGATGCGCGACACGTCCCGGGCGATCACCGGATCGGCGGTGAAGAAAGAGAGGTCGGTGTAAACGCGGGCGGTGACCGGATGGTAGTTCCCGGTCCCCACATGGCAATAGCTGATGAGCTGGCCTGCCTCCCGCCGCACCACGATCGACAACTTGGCGTGCGTCTTCAGCTCGATGAAGCCATAGACCACCTGGGCACCGGCGCGTTCGAGGTCGCGCGCCCAGCGGATATTGGCCTCCTCGTCGAAGCGCGCCTTGAGCTCGACGAGCGCAGTCACCGACTTTCCGGCCTCGGCGGCTTCGGCGAGCGCCGCCACGATCGGCGAGTTGGGCGAGGTCCGGTACAGGGTCTGCTTGATCGCGATCACATGGGGATCGCGCGCGGCCTGCGTCAGGAACTGCACCACGGCATCGAACGACTCGTAAGGGTGGTGGACAATGATGTCCTTCTGGCGAATCGCAGCGAAGCAGTCGCCTCCCGCCTCGCGGATACGCTCCGGGAAGCGCGGGTTGTAGGGCTTGAACTTCAGGTCTGGCCGATCGGTCGCGACGATCTGCAGGAGCTCGTTCAGGGCTAGCATGCCTTCAACGACGAACACCTCGTCGATGGAAATCTCGAGTTCCTTCGCCACGAAGGCCCGGAGGTCTTCCGGCATCGCCGCCTCGACCTCGAGACGGATCACGACGCCGCGGCGCCGTTGCTTCAGCGCCGTCTCGAACAGGCGAACGAGATCTTCCGCCTCTTCCTCCACCTCGATGTCGGAGTCGCGGACGACGCGGAAGCCCCCCTGCCCTTTGACCGTGTATCCGGGAAACAGGCGGGCCGTGAACAGCACGATCACTTGCTCGAGGGCGATCAGCCGCAGCGCGCCTGTTTCCGCCAGGTCCGGCAAGCGGATGAAGCGCTCGATCTTGCCGGGCAGCCGGATCAGCGCGTTCAGAAGCTTGCTGTCGCTCTGACGGACCAGCTGAAGGGCGATTGAAAAACCAAGATTAGGGATGAAAGGAAATGGATGGGCGGGGTCGATGGCGAGCGGCGTCAGGACCGGGAAAATGTAATGGAGATAGTAATCCTCCAACCACCGCATTTCAGCCTTCGTGAGATGGCTGCCATCGACGAGCACAATGCCCTCTTCGAGGAGCGCATCCTTGAGTTCTCGCCAACGCCGCTGCTGATCGGAGGCGAGGGCCGAGACCTCGGCCGCGATCTGGGCGAGCTGTTCGGCCGGGGTAAGGCCGTCCTGCGAGATGGTGACGACGCCTGAGCGGAGCTGGCCTTTGAGCCCCGCAACGCGCACCATGAAGAACTCGTCCAGGTTGTTGGCCGAAATCGAAAGGAACCGGAGCCGCTCCAGGAGCGGATGATTCCGGTTGCTGGCCTCCTCGAGGACGCGTCGGTTGAACTGCAGCCAGGACAGCTCCCGGTTGACGAAGCGCTGGGGCGAGTTGCGCAGCGCGGCGCCGTTCTCGAGATCGGGATGAGTTTCGATGCGCGGCGGAGGCGCCTCGATGTTGACGTCCGCGAGCTCCTGGATCGCCGTCCCGCGCACCTCTTCCTCCATTAAAGCTCAAGCCCCCGCCTGCGAAACGTCTAAGACGCCGTCCCGACAGTTGGATGACTTTAGAGCCGTTTCCATGGGCGTGAAATCGGCGGTTAGCCTCAGCTGCAACGCATCCTCTGCGGCGAACCGGAGCCACTTCGCTGGAGAACGCCCTTGCGCCTTCGACAAGCGTCGACGGTCGTCAATCGTCGGTCTCGCCGCATCGCTGCCCGAGGATGTCGGCGGCCATGGCGCGCGTGATGCGGCGCCCGCGGCTGAGAGCTTCGCGATCGAGGGCGGCGACGATCTCCGCCGCCGCCGCAAGCGAACGCTCGATGCGCAAGGCGAGGTAATCGACGACGCTGGTGTCGACCACGAGCTGGCGATCAAGGAAGAGCTTGACGAGAACCGCCTTGAGCAGCGCGTCGTCCGGCGGGTCGAGGAGGACGCTGGGCGCAAGGCGCAGGCGCGACAGAAGGTCGGGGGTGCGAATGGCCAAGCGATCGACCGGCACGCTGGTCGTCAAGAGGAGAAAGGCCCTTCGCTCCCTGGCGAGATTGATGAGGTGGAACAGGGCCGCCTCCTCAATCCCTCCCCGATCGAGATCCTCGACCGCCAGCGCTCCGTTCGAGACGAGGTGCGGCACCTGCGAGCCCTGGATCTCGAACGCGTCGATGGTCCAGGCGTGGGCGGCGGCGGCCCATATGGAGGCAAGATGGCTCTTGCCGCTGCCCTTGGGGCCCGAGAGGACGAGCGTCGTCTCCGGCCAGTCCGGCCAGCGCTCGATCAAGGCATAGGCGCGCTCGTTCGACGGGCTGACCAGGAAATCCTCCCGGCCGTAGCGGGGTTGAAGCGGCAGGTCGAGGGCGAGTTGCTTTGGCGCGTCAGGCATCGGGGTCGCGCGGCGGCAAGGCCGTTGCCCCGCCATGATAGAGGGGGCTGGCGAGATAATGCTCCAGTCCGAAGCGGGCGAGGACTCCGACCGCCGCCGCCAGGGGCACGGCCAGCAGAAGGCCCACGAAGCCGAACAGCGACCCGAAGGCGAAGAGGGCGAACATCAGCCACACGGGATGCAATCCGACCGAGGCTCCGACGAGCTTCGGGGAAAGAATGTTGCCCTCGATGAACTGGCCGACCGCAAACACCGCGAGCGTCGCCAGGATCATCATCCAGTCCGGCCAGAATTGAACGAGCGCCACGCCGAGCGCCAGGATGAGGCCGGTCAGCGAGCCGACATAAGGGATGAAGCTGATCAGCCCTGCCGTCATCCCAATGAGCACCCCGAAGTTGAGGCCGACGAGCGTCAAGCCGACCGCATAGATGCTGCCAAGGATCACGCAGACCAGCGCCTGCCCCCTGATGAAGCCGGCGATCGCGCTATTGATCTCCCGGGCCAGCCGCCGAACCGTCTCGCGGTGCTGCAGCGGCACCCAGCTGTCCACGGTCGCGACCATCCGGTCCCAGTCGACGAGCAGATAGAAGGCGACCACCGGAGTGACGACGAGCAGCGCGAACACGTTCAGGATCGCCTGGCCGCCCGCCCACAGCCCTTGCAGGAAGCGCCCGAACCAGGCCGCCGCCTCGCCGGCGAGATTGCCGATGGAACGCTGCATGTCCGGCAGCGCCTCCGCTCCCCCCAGGCGCTCGAGGAGAGGGCCGCCCTGGCGGGCGGCGAGTTCCTGAAGGCGCGCGATGTAGTGGGGCAGCCTGTCGATGAAGGCCTGGAGCTGGTGCATCATGAAAGGAACCACGAGCACCAGGACGAGGACGAAGATGAGGACGAACAGAGCGAGGATGAGGAGCGTCGCGCCAAGCCGCCCCAATCCCAGGCGCTCGAAGCGGTCTGCGATCGGGTCGAGGAGATAGGCGAGCGCCAGCCCGGCAACGAACGGAAGAAGGATGTCGCGAAGAAGGAAGAGCGACAGAGCGGCGAATAGGACGCCGGCGACCCAGAAGCCCACCCGTTGCGGGACCGTCATGTCTGCCCTGCCTTGCTCGCCCGGCGCAACGGTCGCTCAGGCCGTCATGTGCCTCAGCCAGCCGACGAGATAGGCGCCCGCGGAAGCGGCGGTCAAGCTGGCCACGAGCACCATCGCCGCCTCATCGAGCGAGCCGAGCTCGAACCCGAACCCCTTCTTGCTCAGGATCCAGGCGGCGAATGCGATCTGCACGGCGGTGTTGATCTTGCTGATGGCAATAGGCTTGATGGCGACCGGCCGGCTCATCAGCCACGAGATCATGATGGCAGCGACGATCATGGCGTCGCGGGAGACGACCACGATGGCGAGCCAGGCCGGCAGAACGCCGATGATCGACAGGGTGACGTAAATCGATACCAGGAGGGCCTTGTCGGCGAGCGGATCGATATAGGCGCCAAATTCGCTGCGCATGTCGAACCGGCGCGCAATGTAGCCGTCGATGGCGTCTGAAACCCCGGCGATGACGAACAGGGCAAAGGCCGCGCCCCACCGCCCCTGCACGATCATGACGATGACGAGGGGCACGATGATGAGGCGGCCGATGGTGATGAGGTTCGGAAGCGTCATGACACCGCGGCGAAACAGGGAACGGACCGGTGCTCCTGGCGCGAAGGACCGCGCCGCGCTTGCCATACGCTCCTACCAGCCTTAGTGCCGACGCGCCACCTGGGGAACCGCATGACCGCCGAGCCATCGAGCGCCCTCACCTATGCCGCAGCGGGCGTGGACATCGACGCCGGAAACGCCCTCGTCGAGGCGATCAAGCCGCTGGTGCGCTCAACGCGCCGGCCGGGCGCCGATGCCGAGATCGGCGGCTTCGGCGGGCTCTTCGACTTGAAGGCGGCAGGATTCCGCGACCCCGTCCTGGTGGCGGCCAACGATGGCGTCGGCACCAAGCTCAAGATCGCCATCGAGACCGGCATCCACCACACGATCGGCATCGACCTCGTGGCGATGTGCGTCAACGACATTGTGGTCCAGGGGGCCGAGCCGCTCTTCTTCCTCGATTATTTCGCCACCGGCCGGCTTGTGCCGGGGGTGGGGGTCGAGATCGTCAAGGGCATTGCCGAGGGTTGCCGGCAGGCGGGCTGTGCCCTCATTGGCGGCGAGACGGCCGAGATGCCGGGCCTTTATGCCGACAGGGATTATGACCTCGCCGGATTCGCCGTCGGCGCCGCCGAGCGCGGGGCGCTGCTGCCGCGGGGGGACGTGAGAGAGGGCGACGTCCTTCTCGCCCTGCCCTCGTCCGGGGCGCATTCCAACGGCTTCTCCCTCATCCGCCGCATCGTCGAGCGCTCCGGCCTTTCGTGGGACGCGCCGGCGCCTTTCGAGGCTGGCCGGTCGCTCGGGGAAGCGCTCCTCGAGCCGACGCGGATCTATGTGAGGCCCCTGCTGGCGGCGCTGCGCGCGACGGCCGGGATCAAGGCGCTCGCCCACATCACCGGAGGCGGATTCCCGGACAACATCCCCCGGGTGCTGCCGCAGGGGCTCGGCGCCCGGCTCGACCTTGACGCCATGGTCCCGCCGCCCGTGTTCGGCTGGCTCGCCAAGACGGGCGATGTGGCCGCGCCCGAGATGCTGCGCACCTTCAACTGCGGGGTCGGCATGATCGTGGTGGCGGCGGCGAACGAGGCCGACGCGGTCGCCGCCGCCCTCGCGGCCGCCGGCGAGGAACCCTACCGCCTCGGCGAGATCACGGCGGCCGGCGGGACGCAGCGCGTGACCTATTCGGGCCGGCTGAGGTTCTGACCGTGGCCGCCTCGCATCGGCGCAGGGTCGGCGTCCTGATTTCCGGCCGCGGCTCCAACATGGCCTCCCTCATCGAGGCCGCCGCACATCCCACCTATCCGGCCGAGATCGTCGTGGTGATCTCCAACCGGCCGGAAGCGGGCGGCCTTGCGCGGGCGGCGGCTGCCGGCATCCCGACCATCGTCGTCGACCACACGGCCCATGCGGACCGTGAAGCCTTCGAGCGCGAACTTCACGCGGCGCTCGTCGCCCACCGAGCCGAGCTCGTTTGTCTTGCGGGCTTCATGCGCCTCCTCACGCCCTGGCTCATCGGAAACTGGGAGGGCCGGATGCTCAACATCCATCCGTCGCTCCTGCCTCTCTTCAAGGGTTTGCACACGCACCGCCGGGCGCTGGAAGCGGGCGTGCGCATCCACGGCTGCACCGTTCACTACGTGGTGCCAGAGGTCGATTCAGGGCCGATCATCGCGCAGGCGGCCGTCCCGGTGCTGCCGAACGACACGGAAGAGGCGCTCGCAGCCCGGGTCCTGCGGCAGGAGCATGCACTCTATCCCTTAGCCTTGTCGCTCGTGGCGCAGGGCCGCGTTCGGCTCGCAGACGGGCGCGTGAGGCTCGAGGGCGCCTGGGACGAAGGATCAGCGCTGATCGCCCCTCGTCCCGCCGCCCGCGAGCGGTGATCACACCGGCCGCGGCAGACGGCAGGCGTCGAGGGCGGCGAGCGCCTTGGCGCGGGCGCTGTCGTTGAAATAGCCGGTGTCGCGGAAGGCCTGCACTTCGTTGCGGTCGAGGGCGCGCAGGGTGCGCGAGGCATAGCAGGCGCACGGGCGCTCGAGCGCGGTGGCCGAGGCGTTCTGCAGCTTTGCCTGGGTTGCCGCGCAGGTCCGGCGGATGCGAGCCTCGAGTTCGCCGCGGCTCGCGGTCTTGAGCGCCGGGTCCGGTTGATAATCGAACGGGGCGGACGAACCCCCAGCGATGACAGGGCTGGTTGTGAGGCCGAGAAGCGCAACAGCGAGGAGGCGGCGGATCATGGGCATTCCCGAAGCGGCAACTGGCCTCTTCAAAGAGGCCGGCGGCCGCTTCGTCAAGCGGCCGAAGCAAGGCCGCGCTAAGCCGGCGCCGGCTCCCGCCTCCCCTCCCCAGCGGTGGCGCCGGGGTCGAGGGTCGCTCCGATCCGTTCCAGCGCCACCCGGTTGTCGTGGAAGGCCGCACCCCCATAGGGTGCAACCGCATCGGCGCCGGTCAGCGTGTTGATGCCCCGCCCGTCGGGGAAGAAGGCGTTGGGCCAGATCGATTCGGCGATCAGCACGCCGCGCCGCACCCCGTCGAAGAGCCTGGCGCGGATGAGCACTGCGCCGCGATGGTTTTTCAGGCGCACCCAGTCGCCCTCCTCGATTCCCTGCCCGGCGGCGTCCTCCGGGTGGATCATCACCTCGGGCCGGCCCTCCTTGGCGCGAGAGGTGGGCATCTCGGTGAAGGTGGAGTTGAGGAACTGCCGCGCTGGGCTCGTGGCCAACCGGAAGGGATGCTCCGCATCAGCCTCCTCGATGACCTCCCAATGGTCGGGAAGCGACGGCATGGCCGCGCACGGCCCCATCGGCCCGTCATTCGCGCAGGGGACGCGGGTCCAGTCCGGCTTGAAGCGGAACTTCTTGTCCTTGTAGCCGAAGCCGTCGAGGTAATGCGCCTGCCGGAACGGCGGCTGGCATTCGATCCACTTCTTCGCTTCGAGCTCTTGAAGCGTTCCCCAGCCGGAATCCCGCAGCGTGCGGTCGATGAGGTCCCGGACCGTCATGGCGAAACCCGGATGCTCCGCGCCGACGCGCGCCGCGATGCCGCAGATGACCTCATGATTCGTGCGGCACTCGCCCGGCGGGTCGACGAGCTTCGGCCCCAAGAGGATGTGCTGATGGCCGCCGCCTTGGTAGATGTCGTCGTGCTCCAAGAACATGGTGGCCGGGAGCACCACGTCGGCCATGAGCGCCGTTTCAGTCATGAACTGCTCGTGGACGCAGACGAACAGATCGTCCCGCGAAAAGCCGCGCTTCACGAGCTCCTGCTCCGGAGCGACCGAGACCGGGTTGGTGTTCTGAATCAGCATGGCGGTGACCGGCGGCCCGTGGCGTAGCGCCGCCCGATCTCCCGTAAGGACACGGCCGATCTGGGACTGGTCGAGCTGGCGCACCGAAGGGTCGCGAACGTCGAGCCCTTCGATCAGGGTCTTGCGCCAGTGATAGATGGCGCCGTTGTTGAAGAAGGCGCCCCCGCCCTCATACTGCCATGCTCCCGTGACGGCCGGGATGCAGGACGCCGCATGCATGTTGACAGCGCCGTTGCGCTGGCGGGCAAAGCCGTAGCCAAGGCGGAAGAAGGTCTTCCTGGTCGTGCCGACGAGCCTCGCAAAAGCCTCGATCTCCTCGACCGGCACACCTGTGATCCGCGAGGCCCAGGCAGGATCGCGGGTCTTCAGATGCGCCTCAAGCTCCCGAGGACAATCGGTGTAGCGTTCCAGGTAGTCCCAGTCGGCATAACCGTCGCGGAACAGCACATGCATGACCGCGCAGGCCAGCGCCCCATCGGTGCCGGGCCTCACCACGATGCCGAGGTCCGCCTGCTTCATGGTGGCGTTGCGGTAGACGTCGATGACGACGAGCTTCGCCCCACGCTCCTTCCGAGCGCGGGTGGCATGGGTCATGACGTTGACCTGCGTGTGCACCGGGTTGGTGCCCCAGATGACCACGCAATCCGAGAGCGCCATCTCGCGCGGATCGACCCCGGCCAGCTTGCCCGTCCCGGCGATCCAGCCCGGCCAGGCGATCGAGGTACAGATCGTGGAATACTGGCCCGAATAGCGCTTGGCGTGCCGCAGCCGGTTGATGCCGTCGCGCATGACGAGGCCCATGGTGCCGGCATAGTAATAGGGCCACACCGCCTCGGGGCCGAGGGCGCGCTCTGCTTTGAGGAAATTCTCGGCGACGATATCGAGCGCCTCGTCCCAGGAGATGCGCACGAATTGGCCGGAGCCCTTCGGGCCCGTGCGCCGCAAAGGATGGAGCAGACGCTCCGGGTGGTGGATGCGCTCGGCATAGCGCGCCACCTTCGCGCAGATGACGCCTGCCGTGTAGGTGTTGTGCTCCGCCCCGTGCAAGCGGCCGATGGAGCGTCCGTCGACGACCTCGACGTCGAGCGCGCAAGTCGAGGGACAATCGTGGGGGCAGGCGGAGAAGCGGCGGTCGATTCTCGTGGCAGCGTTCATCCGGCCATTGTGCCGGATGGGACGCCCTGGGGGAAGGCAGCCATGTCCCTCGGAGAGGCGGGCCCGCGACAACGGACCAGGTGAGAGCGCCCCCGTCCGGCAAAGGGCTCTCCTCTTACCGGACGGGGGCTGTCGGTGGCGCTCGGCGCCTTCCTTTCCGCCGGGCCGCCGCTCAACCCACGATGTCGTTGCCGGCGAAGAACTGGCGGATCTCGATCTCCGCGTTCTCGGGGCTGTCGGAACCGTGCACCGAGTTCTCGCCGACCGACCGGGCGAAGCGCTTCCGAATGGTGCCCTCGGCGGCGTTGGCCGGGTTGGTGGCGCCCATGATGTCCCGGTACTTGGCGACGGCATTCTCGCCCTCGAGCACCTGGACCACGACCGGTCCGGAGGTCATGAACTCGACGAGCTCACCGAAGAAGGGGCGCTCGCGGTGCACGGCGTAGAACGTCTCGGCCTGCTCGCGCGTCATGCGGATGCGCCTCTGGGCGACGATGCGCAGGCCGGCCTCCTCGATCATGGCATTGATGGCGCCGGTGAGGTTCCGTTCGGTCGCGTCGGGCTTGATGATCGAGAAGGTGCGCTCGATGGCCATGGCAGATCCATTGCTTGCAAGGGTTCGGGAGAAGCCGCGCTTATAGCGGCGCCTCGCCACTGCCTCAAGGCGCGCCCGCGCGAGCCGATGGAAAGGGCCGGCGCAGGGCCGGCCCTCTCGATGACAGCGGCCGGCGCACGATGCCGGCCGATGGAGCATGGAAGATCAGTGCCGCGTAAGGAACAGGCGGGCCTCCCGCAGCGCCGCCGCGATCTCCTCCGGCGACATCTCTCGTGCAAGCTCAGCCCGCATGGTCGCGGCCGGCCGATACCCTCGCGCGACGGCGATGTTGAACCATTTGTGTGCGGCGACCCGGTCGAGGGGCGCGTTGGCCCCCGTCGCATACATCAGGCCAAGCTCATAACAGCTTTCGCCCGACATCCCCATCCCCGCCATGACGGCCAGTGCGGGCTCCGCCAGTTCCATCCTCAGCATTCGACGTCCCCGTGTTCCTTGTTCGACGCGGGTTCTGTCCCCTCCCCGCGTTCATGACGGGAAGAATGTCGCTCGACTTCCGAAAACTTCGCTTAAAACTTGAGATGAATCCGGCGGAAACTCAGGTTACCGGCCCATAAACTGAATCGAAGCTTGCTGCGGCGCAGGGGTTGAAGCAGCAGCTCCCGCACTTCCTCGCAGGGCGGGCTCGCCGCCACCTCCTGGGCTCTGGCGAGCATCGAGGCGCGGGATCAGGCGAGCAGCGGGCGCATGTCGCGCCGCCGGGCGTCGGCCAAGGAAACCGATTGTCGGGGCGGAACCCGCCCTCAGCGGCGGCTTCCGCGGGCCACCCGCTCGATCTCGGCCCGCACGAGTCGCTCGACCATGCTCGGGAGATTGTCGTCGAGCCAGTTCTTCAGCATGGGCCGCAGCATATCGCGGACGAGATCCTCGAGGGTCCTGGCGTTGTTCGTCAGGACGGTGTGGGCCAGGAGGTTGAAGGCCTGTCCCACGGCCGCGTCGGTTGCGTGGGACAGAAGCCGGTCCTCGGGCTGAGGCGCCGGCGGCGGGTCCGGCAGGCGCGCGAAGAAGGGTTCCGGTTCCGGCTCCGGCTCCGGAGCCAGTCTCGCCGCCGGGGCGCGCGCGTGGGCTACACGCGGCGGCTCCTCCTGCTCCTCCTCTTCCTCGTCTGTGATGGCGTCGAAGTCGATCTGGCCTTCGTCGACCTTGCGGAACGACACCTCCGGCGCTTCCACCTTTACCGCGGATGCCGCAGCATCGGCGAGGTCGAGCACGTCCTCCTCTTCACTCTCGTCGGGGGGCGGCGGCGCGGCGCGAGGCGGGGCGGTGTCCTTCGCAACCTCCTGATCGTCGGCAATGATGCGACGGATGGAAGCGAGGATCTCCTCCATCGAGGGTTCCTGCGCCTTGGGATTCGCTGCGCTCATGGAAACAACCGCTTGGCCGCTCGCGGCGGTGAATCAGACTTGGTCAAGCCAGTATTTCATGTGCGACTCGGGACACAAGCACGGCCGAGGGGCACCAACAGGAAATCCGCTCACCGTCCGTCCGGCGTGCGGACGCCGTACCAGAGGTCCTTCACCTGATCGAAATGCTGCTTGGGGCTATACTGGGCGACCTTGAGGCCGAGCGTCTGGGTGGTGAGACGACCCATGGCCTGCACGACCGCGTAGGAGAAGACGACGCGGTCGCGCTGAGCGGTGATGAGGTTGACTCGCGCCGTCAGCAGCTCCTGCTGGGCGTTCAGCACGTCGAGGGTCGTTCTTTGGCCGACGCGGGCCTCCTCGCGCACGCCGGCAAGGGCCGTCTCCGCCGCCTCGACCTGCGCTTGGGTGGCGATGATCTGCGCCTTGGCGGCTTCGAGCTGCCCCCAGGCGGTGACGACGGCCTCGCGCACCTGGTCGCGGGTCAGGTCGACCTCGATGCGGCGCTGGCCAGCCAGCTCCTTGGCCTGGCGGATGCGGGCGTAGTTCTCGCCGCCCTCATAGATCGGCACCGTGACGCTGACCACGGCAGAGGCCGTAAACCGCTCGTCTCCCACGAACTGGGAATCGTAGCGCTGCTGGGCCGTGCCCCGCAGGGCGACCGAAGGATAAAGGAAGCTCTCTTCGACCTTCACCACAAGCTCCGCGGCGTCGAGAGCATGAAGGGCGGCATGGATCGCCGGGTGTTCGTCGAGGGCGATCCGAATGGCTGTTTCCAGATTGGCTGGCACAAGGCGGTCCAGCGGTCGTCCCGGGGCGAGTTGGCGCGGCTCTATGCCGATCACGCGGCGAAAGGTCGCGATGCTCGCCCGCAGCCTCGATTCGGCCGCGCTCACCTGGGCCCGTCCCAGCGCCAGGCGCGACTCCGCCTGGGCCACGTCGGTGCGGGTCACCTCGCCGACGTCGAAGCGGTCCCGGGTCTGCCGAAGCTGCTCCTCGAGCACCTCCACGTTGTTCCGCTGGAGGTTCAAATTGGCCGTGTCCCGAAGGACGTCCATATAGGCAGTCACGCCGGCGAACAGGACGCTCTGCTCGGTGCTGCGCAGGGTCTCGCGGGCGCCCAGGACCTGGGATTCGGCACTTCGCGTGTTGTTGAAGGTGCGGAAGCCGTTGAAGAGGGTTTGTTCGACCTGAAGACCGACCCCGCGCGGGGCGGAGCGCGTCACGGAGGTATTGTTAGGGGTCACCGTTCCCGCGGCCGGGTTCGGCCGGGCCGGCGTCTCGACTTCCGAGAATTGCGCGCCCACATCGGCCGTCGCCGAAACCCGCGGCCGGTAGCCCGACAGCGCCCGCGGCACGTTCTCGTCGGTGACCCGGACACTGGCCCGCTGTGCGTTGAGCGTCGGATTGGCCACATAAGCGCGGGCCATCGCGCTCTCCAGCGTCTCCGCTGAGACGGGGCTCGTCGTGGAGACGAAAGCTGCGGCAAGGACGCCGAGCAGCACCTGGCGTCCGGCAATGTCACGCGATCGTGCCACGCTCACCTGCCCCAAGGCCTTGACCGCCCGATCCTAGTTCGCGGCGGAATCTGTTAAAATGTTTCAAATGCTCCGGCCCGGAACATACCGGACGGCGCGGGCTGGGCAATTCCCTTCCGGCTTCGATGTCCGACTTTGACGGCAAGTGGCGCAAAAAGGCGACACCTGCCGCGTCTGGAAAAGAGGCCCGGCGCCTGTCCCGGATGCGACTCAGAACACGAAGCCCGGCTCGACCTTGAAGGCAGCAAGGAGCGGCGCCGCCGCGTCGAACAGCGGCCAAGCGCCGAATGCGTCGCCTGACCGGACGAACAGGGTGGCCTTGCCCGCGCGTCCCCGCCCGCGCACGCAAACCAGGCGGCCATTCTCCCGAAGCTGGTGAAGAAGCGTCTCCGGGCGCTCGTCGACGGCTCCGTTCACTAGGATCGCGTCGTAGGGTCCCCCCGCCGCATGGCCGGCCTGGAGAGGTCCGGCCACCACCTCGGCACCGGCGACCCCCGCCTTGGCGAGGCAGGCGCGCGCCGTCTCGGCGAGGCTCTGTGTCGCCTCCAGGGCGACGACCGATGCGCCGAGCCGGGCCAGCACCGCCGCGGAGTAACCGCGCCCGCCAGCGACGTCGAGCACGCGGTCGCCGGCCTTGATGTCGAGCGCCTGAACGAGACGCGCCAGCACCATGGGCTTCAGGAGGCATCGCGTTTCCCCCTCGCCCATGCCGGCAGGGATGTCCTGGTCGCTATAGGCGAGGCTCTGCCATTCGTCCGGAACGAAGAGCTCGCGCGGGACGGCGTCGAAGGCCGCGAGGACCCGAAGATCGTGCACGTCGAAGGGCCGCAGCTGGCAATCCACCATCATGCGGCGCGCTTGCGCGTAGTCGAGCATCTCAGGCTTCCAAGACAAAGCTGCGAACGATGGTCGGCCTTGTGGTGGATCGCCCTGAAAAACGCAAGGCTGCTGTCCATGGCGGGGCAGCGGTGGAATGGAACCTACCCGCGGGCGCCGTGCTTCCATCAAGGCGCCGCGGCTCGCGCGGCCTTTGAAGGTCTCGCCATGTCCCATGTCATGACCAGTGCCTCGAACCGGGGAAAGGCTTTCGCTCGAGACGGCCACCGCGCCTCGTCGCCGCGGACGAGGTCGCGGGTGCTTGCGGCTGCCGCGGCGGGAGCCGCTGCCGTTGCCGCTCTGGCTTACATGCGCGCGCGCCGAGCCGAGAGGCAGTCTCCGCCGGTGGGGCGTCTGATCGAGGTGAACGGCGTCCGCGTTCACGTCCATGTGGCGGGCCGCGGGCAGCCGCTCCTTCTTCTCCACGGCAATGGCACCATGGTCCATGACTGGCTGGTCAGCGGGCTCTTGGACCGGCTGAGTCAGGAGTATCGGGTCATCGCCGTTGACCGGCCCGGCTTCGGCTACAGCGAGCGGCCAAGGAGCCGCCTCTGGATGCCGGCGGCGCAGGCGGCGCTGGCGACGGCCGTGCTCGATCGCCTTGGAATCGACCAAGCCACCGTCGTCGGGCACTCCTGGGGAGCGTTGGTGGCGGCGGCGCTCGCCCTCGACCATCCGGAGCGGGTCCAAGGGCTGATTCTCCTGTCGGGCTACTATTTTCCAACGGCTCGGCCCGACGCTTGGATCTTGTCGCCGCCCGCCCTGCCCTTGGCCGGCGATCTCATCCGCTACACCTTGTCCCCGCTCCTTGCGCCGATCGTCGCGCCGGCGATCGTGCGCAAGGCGTTCGCCCCCCTTTCGGTGCCGCGTCGCTTCACGGCGCGCTTCCCGATCGGGCTCGCGCTGCGCCCCTGGCAGCTGCGCGCAAGCGCCGAGGACAGCGCCCTCATGGTGCCTGGGGCGGCGATGCTCGCGTCGCGCTATGGGGAGCTGCGGATGCCCGTCGCGATCCTGTCGGGCACTGAGGACAAGATCGTTTGCCCGGCGCGCCAGGCGGAGCGCCTGCACCATGCGATCCCCGGCAGCGAGCTGCGCCTGCTGCCCGGGCTCGGGCACATGCTCCACTACTTCGCTGAGGACGAGATTGCAGACGCCATCGCTTCCGTCGCGATGCGAAGGCCACGCCAAAGGTCGAAGGGAAGGTTGGAGGCCTCGCCCGGAATCGAACCGGGGTACAAGGATTTGCAGTCCTCTGCGTAACCACTCCGCCACGAGGCCTTGTGCGCAAAGATATGCGAGTGGCCGCGGCTCTTTAACAGAGCCCCGTGCGAAAGGGCAACCGGTCCCGCCACCGGCTGCCTGCGCCCTTTCGTCGTGGACGAGACCCTTGCGCGGCGCGATGCGAATGCTATATGCGGGCCTCCGCGATCCCGGATAGCTCAGCGGTAGAGCAATCGGCTGTTAACCGATTGGTCGCAGGTTCGAATCCTGCTCCGGGAGCCATTCTCACCCCCCCGCATCGTCAGCCCGGACCGGCGTCAGGGCGCAGCTCGCCAGCACTTGGCGGACTTGGTTTCGCGGCCGTGAGACGCCCCTTCGCGGGTCAACACCTCAGTGCGGCCAACAATTCCTGCTCGAGCGCGCGCACCCAGCCTTCATAGGCATCTTTCGTAAGATGCACTCCGTCCGTCGTCTCGACCGTGGCCGCGGGCCCTATGAAGGGCATGCCCCGCTGAGACGCTGTCTTGCGCAGCGCCCGGTTGAAGCGCGCGATGCGCGCGGGATCAGGGTGCTCGGCCCCGAGCCATTTGGAAGGCTCGATCGGCTGTATGCCCATGAGAACGACAGGCAAGTCAGGTAGGCTGTCCAGAAGACCAATGAGGTCCCGCCGAAACTCGTCGAGGTCAGCCACGAAGCTGTCGTTGATGCCCAGCGCAACCACCACGAGATCTGGCTTTGCCAAGCGGACCAGGTGAGGCGCGCGTCCGTGGAACGTGGCAACAAAGGCGCCGCCCACGCCGGCATTGATCGGCGTCCGCCCGCAGACGGGTCGAAGGGGTGCCTCGCGGGTAATGGAATCGCCGAGCACAATATAGTTCGGCCGCCCGCCCGCGCGCCGTATCTCGTCCAGGATCGCCGGCTCTACGACCGCCGCGTGGTTTTCCGCCTTTGCGCGAAACTCGACGGCGACCTGACGCAGCGCTGCCGCGCGGCGGATGTCCTGAGCCGCGGTGAGTGCGACGACGATTACGGCTGCGAGGCATGCAACTATGAGCTTCATAGAATCCCATATACAATCCTCAGAGGCGGAAAGTCACGTATCGAGCGGGCCGCCGTCGTTCCATAGCCCCCTCCTCAGGATACCCTCAATGTCGGTTTTCCAGTCAGCGCCGATGTAGAACAGGCCGCCGCTATACTGGCATTTTGCGGCGTGCATCGACCATGGACGAGTTGCGCTCGGGCAGCGGCTCCGCCTAGGGTTCGGACTTGGCTTGTATTCGGGATGCCATGAGCAGCACGCGCCTTCTTTTTCGCGACGATCCTTACGCCCGGGAGTGCGAAGCCGTCGTGCTCGCCGTGACGCCGGAGGGCGGGATCGTGCTCGATCAGACGGTCTTCTATGCCCAAGGCGGCGGACAGCCAGGCGATGTGGGTTCCATCGAGCGCGCCGACGGGGCGGAGATTCCCATCGCGAATACGGTCTACGGCCCCGACCGCAGCACGATCCTTCACAACGCGGCGGACGCGGCGAATGTGCCGCAGCCCGGGGAGCGGGTGCGGCTACGGCTCGACTGGAACCGCCGCTATTCCCGCATGCGCGTCCATACGGCCCTGCATCTCCTCAGCGTTGTGCTTCCCTACCCCGTCACCGGCGGTGCCATTGGCGAGGGCGAGGGGCGGCTCGACTTCGACATCCCCGAGGCAGGCCTCGACAAGGCCGACCTGACGGAGAAGCTCAATGCCCTCGTCGCCCGCGACGCGCCGGTGCGCGAGCGCTGGATCACCGACGAGGAACTCGACGCCAACCCGGGCCTCGTCAAGACCATGTCGGTCAAACCGCCGCGCGGGACGGGGCGCGTTCGCTTGATCGAGATCGAAGGCGTCGACCTCCAGCCCTGCGGCGGCACCCATGTGCGCCGCACTGGCGAGATCGGACGCGTGGCGGTCACCGACATCGAGAAGAAGGGCAAGCAGAATCGCCGCGTGCGGATCGCGCTTGCGTAAGGTGATCGCGCGCAGCCTGGGCTGTCATCCATGCCTGCGTTGCGCCCGGCGCGGGCTGACGGTGGACGGGCAGTCCCAGCCGTGCCGTGAGGCAGGAAAGGAAACCGCATGCCCGACCCTCTCGTTTCCACCGAATGGCTCGCCGAGCGCCTGGGCGCGCCTGACATCGTGGTCGTCGACGGCTCCTGGTACCTGCCGGCCATGAACCGGGACCCGGAGGCGGAATTCCTCGCCGGCCACATCCCCGGCGCGGTCCGTTTCGACATCGACGCCGTCAAGGACCACGACTCGCCCCTGCCCCACATGCTGCCCTCGGCGGAAGCCTTCGCCTCGGCAATGCGGACGCTTGGCATCGGGGATGGCATGAAGATCGTGGTCTATGACGGCGCGGGGCTCTTCTCGGCGCCGCGGGTGTGGTGGACGTTTCGGGTGTTCGGGGCGCGCGACGTGGCCGTGCTCGACGGCGGTTTTCCGAAATGGAAGGCAGAGGGGCGGCCGGTCGAGGAGGGTCCCCCGCGCCCGCGCGCCCGACGGCATTTCACCGCACGGCTCGACCACTCCGCCGTCGCCGATCTTGCCGATGTGCGCCGGGCGCTCGAGACGGGAGCGGCGCAGGTGGTCGACATGCGGCCGGCGGAGCGCTTCCGGGGCGAGGCTCCGGAGCCGCGCCCCGGCCTCAAGTCCGGCCACATGCCGGGCGCGCTCAACCTCCCCTCCTCCGAGCTCGTCGCGCAAGGGCGCCTGAAGTCCGCGTCGGAGCTGCGGGCGATCATCGACAAGGCGGGGATCGACCTTGCCCGTCCCATCGTCACCACCTGCGGCTCCGGCGTTTCGGCCGCGATCCTGACGCTCGGCTTGGAAGTGCTCGGCCGGCCCGCGAAGGCGCTCTACGACGGCTCCTGGGCGGAGTGGGGCGCGCGGGAGGATTGTCCGGTGGCGACGGGGCCTGCGTCTGTCGGGAGTGGACGGTAGGCCGTCGCCGGGGAAGCTTCCGGCCCCTGTGGCCGAGCGCCGACCGCGCTCAATGCAGGATCTGGCTCAGGAACAGCCGGGTCCGTTCGTGCTGGGGGTTCTTGAAGAACTCGTCGGGCGTGTTCATCTCGACGATCTGCCCATAGTCCATGAAGATGACCCGGTCGGCCACCTGGCGGGCGAAGCCCATCTCGTGGGTCACGACCAGCATGGTCATGCCCTCTTCGGCAAGCGACACCATCGTGTCCAGCACTTCCTTCACCATCTCCGGGTCGAGGGCGGACGTCGGCTCGTCGAAGAGCATGATCTTGGGATTCATGCACAAGCTGCGGGCAATGGCCACGCGCTGCTGCTGGCCGCCCGAGAGCTGGCCCGGATATTTGTGCGCCTGATCCGGGATCTTGACCCGGGTCAGGTACTTCATGGCGACCTCCTCCGCCTCCTTCTTCGGCATCTTCTTCACCCAGATGGGTGCAAGCGTGCAGTTCTCGAGCACGGTCAGATGCGGGAACAGGTTGAAGTGTTGAAACACCATTCCAACCTCGCGGCGGATCTCATCGATGCGCTTGAGGTCGTTCGTCAGCTCGATGCCGTCGACGATGATGCGTCCCTTCTGGTGCTCCTCGAGCCGGTTGATGCAGCGAATCATGGTCGACTTGCCCGATCCGGACGGTCCGCAGATCACGATCCGCTCGCTGCGCCGCACATGGAGGTTGATGTCGCGGAGCACGTGGAACTCGCCATACCATTTGTGCACGCCGATCATCTGGACCGCGGCTTCAGCAGTCGGATCGGCCATGGCGGCGCGAAGAGAAGGGGCATTCATGGGCGTGCCGTGTCTTTCTAGCGTCGTTGTCCCGCCGCCAGGCGCCGCTCCACCGCGAGCGAATAGCGCGACATGCCCCAGCAGCAGAGAAAATAGAAGATCCCGGCGAACGCATAGCCGGTCGTGTTGATGGTCGGCGCCGCCCAGTTCGGATCGACCCGCGACGCCTCGACGGTCCGGATGAGGTCGAAGATCCCGACGATGGCGACGAGGGTGGTGTCCTTGAAGAGGCCGATGAAGGTGTTGACGATGCCGGGAATGACGATCCTGAGCGCCTGCGGCAGGATGATGAAGCACATCATCTGCCAATAGTTCAGGCCGAGCGACATCGCCCCCTCATATTGCCCTTTCGGGATCGCCTGCAGGCCGCCGCGCACCACCTCCGCCATGTAGGCCGACGCAAACAGGGCGACGCCGACCAGCGGCCGCACCAGACGGTCGACGGTCGTCCCTTCCGGCAGGAAGAGCGGCAGCATGGTGTTCGCCATGAACAGCACGGTGATGAGCGGCACCCCGCGGACGAACTCGATGAACACCACCGAGAAGAAGCGGATGATCGGCAGCCTCGAGCGGCGCCCGAGCGCGAGGACCACGCCGAAGGGCAGCGAGAAAACGATGCCGACCAGGGACACGATCACGGTGACGAGGATGCCGCCCCACAGGGAGGTCGGCACGGGCTCGAGCCCCAAGAAATGGGATCCGCTGAGAAGCAGGTAGGCGAGCAGGGGGAAGACCACGAAGAAGTAGATCGCGCCGAGACTGCGCCTCGGCGCGTCGAGCCACAGGAGCCAACCGAGCCCGAGGGCGAGCAGGACGAAGAACGCGTTCACGCGCCAACGTTCGCTGATGGGATAGGAGCCGTAGACGAAATAGTTGATCTTATCGATCACATAGGCCCAACAGGCTCCCACGGGCCGACCCAGCACTTCGGGGCGGCATGCATCGCGGTTGGATCCGCTCCAGACCGCGTCGATGAAGAAGAACTTCATCACCGGCGGCACGGTCACGATCACGATATAGAGCGCGATGAGGGTGAGGACGGTGTTGACCGGCCCTGCGAAGAGGTTCTCACGGATCCAGGCGACGGGGCCTCGCGTGAGGGTGGGCGGCGGCGCAGCGGCGACGGGCTCCGCTCTGACGAACCGGACGGCGTCGGTGGCGACGTTCATGGCCCGCTCCTACCGTTCCACGATCGCCATGCGGCTGTTGTAGTAGTTCATGAAGGCGGACGTGATGAGGCTGATGGTGAGGTACACCGCCATGGTGATCGCCACCACCTCGACCGCCTGACCGGTCTGGTTCAGCACCGTACCCATGAAGACCTGCACCAGGTCCGGATAGCCGATAGCGACCGCAAGGGACGAGTTCTTCGTGAGGTTGAGGTATTGGCTCGTCAGCGGGGGGATGATGACCCGCATGGCTTGAGGCACCACGACGAGCCGCAGGATCTGCCCCGGGCGCAGTCCGAGCGACGCCGCCGCCTCCGTCTGACCACGGGAGACCGCGAGGATGCCTGCGCGGACCACTTCGGCGATGAAGCCGGCGGTGTAGGTGACAAGCCCGACGAGCAGCGCCACGAACTCCGGCAGCACCTGGAGGCCGCCACGGAGGTTGAAGCGCTGCTGCTGGGGGATCTCGAACGAAATCGGATTTCCGGCGACGAGCGCCGTCGCCACCCAGGCGAGCGCCGGCAGGCCCGCGATCAACCCGAATGCGACAAGACCCACCGGATACTGCTCGCCGGTCGCCTCCTGCCGGCGCTTGGCCCAGACCCGGAACGCGACTGCGCCGACGAGCCCGACCGCGAGCGCGGCCGGCACGAGCCAGGCCCCTTCCCCGAAGAGCGGCTTGGGCAGGAACAGGCCGCGATTGTTGAGGAACCCGATGCCCCCTTCAGTTGCCTCGAGAAGGCCCGATCGGAACAGGAGCACAAAGCCGGCAAGCACGCCGATGATGGTGGCGGCGATCTTGCCAAGGGTCCGCTCGAGAGGGCTTCGGGCGAGGCGCTCGGTCGCACGCCAGAGGAGATAGGCGGCGGCGAGCCCGACCAGGACGACAAGGGAGGCGAACATCCCCGGAGCGCCGAGTGTCACCCCGTAGATGCGCAAGGACTCCCGGGGCGCCGGCAGCGGCGCGAGGACGGCATTGTACCAGAACAGCAGTTGCAGCAGCAGCGGCAGGTTGCGGATCACCTCGACATAGACTGTGGCCAGCTTGGCGACGACCCAGTTCCGTGACAGGCGGGCGAGACCGACGATGAAGCCGAGCACCGTGGCGAGCACGATCCCGATGGCTGCCACAAGGAGCGTGTTGAGCAGGCCGACGAGAAAGGCGTCGCCATATGTGGAGGCAGCCGCGCTGTAGGGAACGAGCGTCTGGCTGATGTCGAAGCCGGACGTGACCTCGAGGAAGCCGAACCCGGACGCGATCTTGGCCGCCCTCAGATTGGCGATGGCGTTGGTCGCGGCCTCATAGATGAGGAAGGTGACGAGGAGGACGAGAACGATCTGGTAGACGGCCGCGCGCACTCGGGGATCGTAGGCGAGCGACCCCCGCGCTGGCGCTTGCGCTCCTGCTTCTGTCGGCACCGAACCGTCCCCGTTTGTTCAAGCGGACGCCTTCTGAAGGGCGCCTTCCGTTATCGCCACCCGGCCAAAGCGCTCAGCGCGAGAAGGGCTCGTGCAGAGACGGATGGCGGGCTGGTAGGTGTCATCTTGCACTTGCGGGGCGCCCGGCGCCCGGACGCCCCGGTCCTGCGAAAGCGTCAGCGGATCGGTGGGGCGTATTGCAGGCCGCCCTTCGTCCACAGAGCGTTCTGGCCGCGCTGGATCTTCAGCGGCGAACCCGCCCCGACGTTCCGCTCGAACACCTCACCATAATTTCCGACATGCTTGATGATGCGCACGGCCCAATCGTTGGTCACGCCGATGGCCTCGCCGAACTTTCCTTCGGTGCCCAGAAGCCGCTTGATCTCCGGATTCTCGGACTTGAGCTGCTGATCGACGTTCGCCTTGCTGACGCCGAGCTCCTCGGCGTTGAGCATCGCAAAGTGCACCCAGCGCACGATGTCGGCCCACTGATTGTCCCCATGCCGGACGACCGGCCCGAGCGGCTCCTTGGAGATGATCTCCGGAAGCACGATGTGCTCGTCCGGATTGGCCGCCTTGAGGCGCTCGGCGTAAAGGCCCGAAGCATCGGTCGTGAACGCGTCGCACCGGCCGGCATCGTAGGCCTTGAAGGTCTCGTCCGCCGTAGCGAAGGCGACGACCTCATACTTCATGTTGTTGGACCGGAAGAAGTCCGCGAGGTTGAGCTCCGTGGTCGTGCCCTGCTGGGTGCAGACGGTGGCGCCGTTGAGCTCCTTGGCCGAGGACACGCCCAGCTTCTTGCGGACCATGAAGCCCTGGCCGTCATAGTAGTTGATGCCGGTGAAATCGAGCCCGAGCTGGGTGTCGCGGGACATCGTCCAGGTCGAGTTGCGCGCTAGCACGTCGATCTCGCCGGACTGCAGGGCCGTGAAGCGATCCTTGGCTGAGAGCGGGATGAAACGCACCTTGGTCGGATCATTGAAGATCGCTGCCGCGATGGCGCGGCAGAAATCGACGTCGAGCCCCGTCCAGTTGCCCTGCGCGTCCGGCACGCCAAATCCGGCAAGGCCAGGGTTGGAGCCGCAGGTCAGGAAGCCCTTCTGCTTCACGTTGTTGAGCGTCGACTGCGCGAAAGCCGCGCCGGCGAAAAGGCTCGCGGCTAGTCCGACCGCGATCGTAGCGATGGCCCGTTTCATCTATCCTGTTCTCCCACTCTGTCCTGTCTTGACGTCGGGCAGCCGCGGGCAGCGGCCTCCCTCCTCCGCAGCAGCCTGCGCCGGGTGGCCGCAAACCGCCAAGGTTATGGCTCTCTTGCAAACCTGCGCATCGGCGTCAACGGAGGTGGCCCCGAGCGCAAGGCAGCTTGCGGATCCAGCGCCGCCGCGCCGCTGGCCCATCACAGGCGACATTTCAGGCCTGGTCAAGGTGCCCTGCAACGCCGTTCCTTGACGGCCTCACGTAATCCGCTCAGATGCCGCCTTTCCACGAGCGGCGAGCAGCATGGCCAACACTCCTCCGGACAAGCCCGAGCGCTTCGGTCCCCGCACCCGCCTGGTGCATGCCGGGCGCAACCCGTCCGACCAGCACGGCTTCGTCAACACGCCGATCTACCGGGGCTCGACCGTCCTCTACCCGACCACGGACGACTTCCTCCATCGGCGTGCGCGCTTCCCCTACGGCACCAAGGGCAGTCCGACCATCGAGGCCCTGGAAACGGCCTGGACCCAACTCACGGGCGCTGCCGGGACCGTCCTCGCCCCCTCGGGGCTCGCGGCGGTGACGGTGGCGCTGATGTCCTGCCTGAAGGCCGGCGATCACCTCCTCGTCACCGACTCCGTCTATCGCCCCACGCGCCAGTTCTGCGACAGCGTCCTTCAAGCCTTCGGCATCGAGACCACTTACTATGATCCCCTGATCGGGGGCGACATCGCACGCCTGTTCAGGCCCAACACGGCTGCCGTTTTCACGGAATCCCCGGGTTCCCAGACCTTCGAGGTCCAAGACGTCCCTGCCATCGCGGAGGCGGCTCATCGGCATGGCGCCGTCGTGCTGATGGACAACACCTGGGCGACGCCGCTGTTCTTCAAAGCGCATGAGCACGGCGTGGACCTCTCGATCGAGGCTGGCACGAAATATGTCAGCGGCGGATCCGACCTCCTTCTCGGTCTCGTGTCCGCGAACGAGCGTTGCTGGCCGGCCCTGCGGCGCACCTTCGACGCCTTCGCCATGTGCGCGGGGCCGGAGGACGTCTTCCTCTGTCTGCGGGGCTTGCGGACCATGCCCCTTCGCCTCCAGGAGGCGGAACGGCAGGCGCTGGAGCTCGCGCGGTGGCTCGAGACCCGCCCCGAGGTCAAACGCGTGCTGCATCCCGCCTTCGAGAGCTGTCCGGGCCATGCCGTCTGGAAGCGGGACTTCAAAGGCTCGTCAGGACTTTTCTCCATCATCCTGGAGCCCGTGCCGCCGCAGGCGGTCGCGGCCTTCATCGACGGGCTGGAACTGTTCGGCATCGGCGCCTCTTGGGGAGGCTTCGAAAGCCTGATCACCCCGTTCGACTGCACCGGCTACCGCACCGCTGCTCCCTGGAACCCGGGAGGACCCGGGGTGCGCCTTCAGATCGGCCTCGAGGATCTCGCCGATCTCAGGGCCGACCTGGAGGCCGGCTTCGCCCGCCTGCGGCGGGAAGCGGCTCGGGCGGCCTGAGCGGGCTGGAGGGCGAAGAGGGAGGAGGCGTCTTCATCCGCGCTTTGCTGCGCCCTCGCCGCTACTGCCCCCTCCCCGCCTCTCGCGGAAGATGAGCATCAGGTTGCGCAAGTAGATGAACATGGCCAGGCCCTGGCCAAGGATGATGATGGGCTCCCGCCGCACGAGTCCGTAGATCAGGGTCATGGCGCCGCCGGCCATGGAGAAGAACCAGAACGCCAGCGGCATCACGCTCCGGCCCGCACGCTCGCTCGCGATCCATTGCACGATGAAGCGGGCGGCGAAGAGAAGCTGCGCAACGAGGCCGAACGCCACCCAGAGGTCGAAGCGCGCGACGAAGACGTCATAGAAATACGCGCTGATGTCGTGCGACAAACGGATCAGCATCACTTGAGCTCGATGACCACGGGAATCTCTCGTCGGCGCCGAATCAGCCACCACACGCCGGCAAGATCGAGGATGCCGACCCACAGCCGGTCGAACAAACCGTAGTTCGAGCGTCCTGCCCGACGCGGGCGATCGACCACGTCCGCGTGCACCACGTCATAGCCCTCCCGCTTGACCAGGGCCGGCAGGAAGCGGTGCAGCGCGTCGAAATAGGGCAGCCGAAGGTAGACCTCGCGCCGGAACGCCTTGAGGCCGCAGCCGGTGTCCCGGGTCGAGTCCTTCAGGACGAAGGCGCGTACCCTGTTGGCGATGCGGGACTGCAAGCGCTTGAAGCCCGTGTCCTTGCGGCCGACCCGCTGGCCCGCGGCGAGCCCCGTGCGCTCCCCTCCGCTCGTCAGCGCGGCGACGAGGGTCGGAATGAAGGCGGGATCGTTCTGGCCGTCTCCGTCCAGCGTCACGACGATGGGCGCACGGGCGGCGAGAACACCGGTGCGCACTGCGGCGCTCTGGCCGCAGCTCCTCTCATGCGCGAGCGCCCTCAGCCACGGCCGCGTCTTGCAGGCACGCACGAGTTCGGCGGCAGTGCCGTCGGTGGAGCCGTCGTCGACATAGATCACCTCAAAGAGGCCGAGCGGCCGACAGGCCGCCTCGATCTCATCGAGAAGCGGAGCGATGTTGGGCGCCTCGTTCTTCACGGGAACGACGACACTGACGCGCACCGGCGGCTCGGAGGCTCTGGGCTGCATGACAGGCTCGGATCCGAGGGCTTCCATCACCGCGCGACGAGATACGCGCCGATATCCACGCGCCGGCCGCCATTGATGTTGAAGCCCTGCACGCGCGTGATGAGCGACGGCCGCAAGGCCAGCCGGTCGGCCTCGCTCCGAAAGCCCTCCTCGAGCCGCCGCTCGACGAAGACCAGGCGGCAGCCGCCCTCGTTCAGGAACGCCGCGGCGTCCGCCCCGGTGGGGAGCATGCGAAGCTCCGTTCCGACAAGGAAGACGAGGCTAGGTTCGCGGTAGCCCAGCGTCCCCACGGCGACATTGGGGCATGACACGCCTTCGGCAACGCTCGCCAGGCGAGGAGAGAGCTTCAGGGATCGCAGGACCGGCTGCACGAGGCCGAACACGCCGATGGCCAGAACCGCGGCCGCTCCAACGGCGGCCATCGTGCTCCGTCGGACCTTCCCGCGCGCAAACAGAAGCCACGCCCAGGCGGCCACGGCGCTCGCCGCCACGAGGACGACCAGACCGGCCCACGGGATCGTCCCATCCAGCGACAGGCCCGCGAAGGACAATCCGGCGGCAAGCCCGGCTGGGATAAGGGGAAGGAGCAGCGCTCCGGCCTTGGCCCCCGGCCGGTGGGGACCGACAAACCCGCGGGCGATGGCTATGGCGGTCACGATCGCGAGCGCCGGGTACAGGGGCATCACGTAGTGGGGGAGCTTGGTGGGCACGGCTTCGAAGACGACCCAGCTTGGCACGACCCAGGCGAGGGCAAAGGCAATCTCGTCCTCATGGCGCTTGCGCCAGGCGAAGGGTGCGGCCGTCGCTGCGAAGAAGGCCGCGGGCCAGAAGGTGGCGAAGAACGCCAGGAGGTAGAAGCCCGGGGGCGCCCAGTGGTAGGTCTGCGCGGTGCCGACCTTGCCCAGCATGTCGTGGCCGACGGCTTCCGAGAAGAAGGCGCCCCCGCTCTTCACGGCGATCGCCACGAACCAGGGCGCGACCACCGCGCCGAGGATCAGCACGCCGAGCCCCGGCCGAAGGGCCAGCAGCCAACGGGCCGAGCGCTCGCGAATGGACAAGACAAGGCCGGCAAGCCCGGTGAACATGACCACGAGCGGACCCTTGACGAGGATCCCGAGCGCCATGGCCGTCCAGAACACCCAGACCGTCGGGCCCGGCAGCCGCGGCGCGCCGCGGGCCAGATAGGCGCGGGCAAGGCCGCCCATGGCCGCGACGGAACATGCCCCAAGCACAGCGTCGGTCTTGGCGAGGCGCGCCTCCACCATGAGGATGACGGATGCGCCCATGAACGCGGCGGCAAGGAAGGCCTCCCGACGTCCCGCAAAGGCGAGCGCCGCCCAATAAGTGAGGAGAACCATCGCGATGGCGCCGAGGAGCGAGGGAACCCGGTAGACGGCGATCGTGGTGCGCGCCTTGGGCACCTTGATGACCTCCGCCGCCGCGACCGCGGCGCTCTGGAGCCAGTAGATGCCGACCGGCTTCTTGTGGCGGGCCTCGTCTTGGAAGCGGATGTCGACGAAGTCGCCGCTCTCCAGCATCTGCTTCGAGGCCTGCGCGAAGCGCGGCTCGTCCCGGTCCATCGGCTGCAAGGAGACAAATCCGGGCAGGAATGCGACGAGGGCGAGCAGGAAGAGCATGGCGCAGGCGCGCACGTGGCTCCGCTCGACGAAGCCGAGCAGGCGCTCCGCGACGCTCGCAGCAGGGGCGCCGTCCCGCAGATTGTGTTCCGTCCCGGCGAAGGTCGACATGGTAAGAGCTTTGCGGCCCTGGGGCTTGTCTGAAGCGGCCCCTCTTCCTCATCGGGTCGGCAATGTCAAACCGGCGGCTTCCGCCCGAGGACGAAAGATGTTTCCTGGACGGCAGGCGTTTTTGGCGGCGCAACGAGGCAGAGATGGCGCATTACCAGCTCGACGCAGGTCCTGAGACGGTCCATTGGGGCTATTTCGACGCGGCTCTCCCACCGGTGCTGACGGTCGAGAGCGGCGACACCGTCACGATCTCGACCGTGTCGGGCGGACCCGAGGTGATGCCGCCCCCGCCCTTCGCCATTCCCCCGGCCCTCGCTGCCATTCATGCGGCGCACAAGCCGAAGCTCCCCGGTCACATCTGCGTCGGTCCGGTCGCCGTGCGGGGCGCCAAGGCCGGCCACACGCTTGAGGTACGGATCGCGAGCATCGCGCTTCACTACGACTGGGCCTACACCTATTCGGGACCCTTGCGGGGCGCGCTCCCCGACGATTTTCCCGAGATGCACCTCATGCACATCCCGCTCGACCGGGAACGCATGGTCGGACATCTGCCCTGGGGGCTGGAGCTGCCGTTGGCGCCCTTCTTCGGTGTCATGGCCGTGGCGCCGCCAAGGTCCTGGGGCTCAGTCAGCACCCTGCCGCCGCGCCGGAATGGCGGCAATCTCGACAACAAGGAGCTTGTCGCCGGGACGACTCTTTATCTTCCCATCCACGTCGACGACGCATTGTTCTCGGTCGGGGACGGGCACGGTGCGCAGGGCGACGGCGAAGTCTGCATCACCGCGCTCGAGACGGGCCTCATTGGCACCTTCGAGCTTCACGTGCGTGAGGACATGTCCCTCACCTGGCCGATGGCCGAGACCCCCACGCACGTGATGACGATGGCCTTCGACCCCGATCTCGACGATTGCGTGACGATCGCGCTTCGCGAGATGCTGTCCCTGATTGCCGCGCGAACTGGCCTGAGCCGCCAGGAGGCTTATGCGCTCTGCAGCCTCGCCGCGGATCTTCGGATCACCCAGGTCGTCAACGGCTCAAAGGGGGTGCATGTCATGCTCGACAAGCGCTTCCTGCGCGGCCGAGCCGGCCCTTAGGCCACAGGCCGAGGCTCGAAGAGCGCTTCATCGGATTCCGGGGCGGAGTAGCCGGAGAAGGACGGCTTCGAGACCCGCCATGGCCGACTGAGTTCGGCGCGCATGGCCTCGGAGGGGCGCAAGCGCCGGGCCGTGCCGTCTGCCTCGATCTGGTCGATCACGACGAAGCCGAAGATCTGCAGACGCGCGGCCATCAGCTTCGCGTCGCAGTCTTCCGCCGAGATCGGCAAGGATCCGGCGGTATAGACCGCCTCCATCAGGCCCTTCTGGTCGCGTCGGGCCGCCCCTGGCCGCTTAGCGCTCCGGAACGGGACGACATTGGCGGCAAACGACGACATGACGCGAAACTCCTCGACGCAACTGAACCTCCGGGGAGATTCGCCCAACACGCTTAAGAAGCGGCTAATCGCGCCCAGCACCGTGGCCGTCAGCAGCTTTCGGGCGGCTTTCGGAACAGCGCCGGGATATGGTGAGCGTCATGAGCGAAACGCGCTTCACCTTGTTCGACACCGCTCTCGGCCGCTGTGCGATGGCCTGGGGGCCGGCCGGCGTGCAGGCCGTGCTTTTTCCTGAGAGAACGGACGCCGCGACCCGGGCCCGTCTCCTGCGGAGGCTACCTCACGCCACGGAGGGGGACCCGCCTCCGGAGATCCAGGCGGCCATTGACGGCGTCGCGGCCCTCCTTGCCGGCGAGCCGCGCGATCTCTCGAACGTCGCGCTCGATACAAGCCGCCTGTCGACGTTTCAACGACAGGTCTATGAGATCGCACGCACCATCCCACCGGGCCGCACCCTCTCCTATGGAGAGGTCGCGGCGCGGCTCGGGAATCCGAGCTTGGCGCGAGAGGTGGGCCAAGCACTGGGGCAAAATCCATTTCCAATCGTGGTGCCCTGTCATCGTGTGCTCGCGGCCGACGGCAGGCTCGGCGGGTTCTCGGCGCGCGGTGGCGTCGCGATGAAGCTGCGCCTCCTCCAGATCGAGCGGGCGCTTGTCGAGAAAGGACCGATGCTTTTCGACGACCTGCCGCGGGCTGTCCGCCTTCGGTGATCGTCAGGCAAGCCGGGCGATAGCCAAAGCCACGGCCTGCGCCCGTGGCACGAGGCTCTCGACCTCGAGATACTCCTCCGGCGAATGCGCTTTGCCGCCGACGGGACCCACAGCGCAGAGGGTCGGGCAGCCGACGCTCGCGGTGAAGCCGGAATCGGCGCAGCCGCCCGTGAACTCGCCTTCAACGGAGCGGCCGAGATCACGCATGGCGTCGCGATAAAGACGGAAGAGTTCTTCTCCGCCCGCATCCTGCACGAGGGGCCGGAACTCACCCTTGATCGTGAGGCGAGCGGAGGTGCCCGGCACCGTCGCGCTTGCAAGGACCGCCTCGATGCGCCGCATGGCGTCCTCCCGATCCGCCGGCGTCACGTAGCGCAGGTCAATCTGGCACTCGGCCCACGGGGCGACCGTATTGACCGACTGCCCCCCAGACACGAGGCCCACATTGACCGTGGTGCCGCGAGCAAGATCGGTGATCGCATGGAGCGCCACGATCTTGTGGGCCAGTTCGCTGATGGCGCTGACGCCCTGCTCGAAATTGCCGCCGGAATGAGCCGCCTTCCCGAATACCTCCATGTGCATGAAGACGCCGCCCTTGCGCCCGGTGACCACATTGCCCGACGGCCGGCCCGGCTCCGAATTGAACACCGCCCTCGCCTGCCGTGCCAGGTCTTCGATGATCGGCCGGCCGGTGGGCGACCCGATCTCTTCATCCGAGGTCATGAGCGCGACGAGAGGCGCCGGCGCACCGCCCGACCTGTTGTAAGCGGCAAGAACGAAGGCATTCATGACGAGCCCCGCCTTCATGTCGGCAACGCCGGGACCGTAGGCTCTTCCATCCGCCGTCCGGAAGGGTCGGCGCGCCGCCTCGCCCTTCGGGAACACGGTATCGCGATGGCCGAGGAGCACGATGGGCTTGTTCGATCCGCCCGCGCCGCCCACCTGCGCCTGGATCACATCGCCATAGGTGTCGTTCGGGATCACCGTCGTCGGGATACCCTGCTCGCGGAAGAAGCGAAGGAAGCGCTCGCCGACCGCGTCGACGCCGGCCTTGTCGTACGATCCGGAGTCGATGTTCACGACCTCCTCGAGCAAAGCGAGCATCGCCTCCCGCTGCGAGGCGAGCCAGGAAACAGCGTCTTGAGGAGCGTTGAACGTCATCGGATCACCGCGGCGGAACAGTAGCATGTGAGGCTTTGCATAAAGGCTCCGGCCGGGGGGTGCCACCCTTCCTGCCACCCTCCACCCCTTTGCCGCATGCGTCGAGCGCGATCAGCGCGGAACGCAGTCCGGACGGAAGCGCAAGGACTCCGCTGCGAAGCAGCGCCTTTCGATGGCGCAAAAGATTGAGCCGCCTCGCGGCAGCTTGTTGCTCTCTCTCGGAAGCCTTCCATTCCCCCGAACGAGGTCCGGGGTCCGCCAGGCCTTCGGAAAGGGCGCGGTGGTTCAGCGCCGCTTCCTCACCGCCCTTCCATCAAGCTGCAGCCCCCCATCACTCCGCCGCCTCCTTCAGCGGGGGTGGCTGGGGTCCGACGAGCTCGGCAAGCTCTTTCTCCTCCAGCGTTTCCTTCTCCAGAAGGCGGCGTGCCGCCCGCTCCAGGATGTCGCGCCGCTCCTTGAGGATGGCGATGGTGCGCGCCAGAGCCCCCTCGACGATCGCTTTCACCTCTTCGTCGATGGCGTTGCCGGTCTCCTCGCCGAAGTCGCGCTCCCGCGGCGGAGACGAGAGGTCCGGCCCCTGAAGGAACGAGCGGGTGTCGCGCTCATAGGCGACGCTGCCGAGCCGCGGCGACATGCCGTATCGGGTGACCATGGAGCGGGCGATGTCCGTTACGCGACGCAGATCGTCGGCGGCGCCTGTCGAGTAGTGCCCGAACACGATCAACTCGGCGGCCCGCCCGCCGAGCAGGACGCACATCTTGTTCTCGAGCTCCTCCTTGGTCATGAGGAACCGGTCCTCGGTCGGGCGCTGGATGGTGTAGCCGAGCGCCCCCACGCCGCGCGGGATGATCGAGACCTTGTGCACCGGGTCGACCCCTGGCAGCGCCAGCGCCACGAGGGCGTGGCCCATCTCGTGATAGGCGACGATCTCCCGCTCGCGAGGATTGAGCAGGCGGTTCCGCTTCTCGAGCCCCGCCACGATGCGCTCGATCGCGTTGTTGAAGTCGGTCATCGTGACGGCGTCCGCGCCGCGGCGGGTCGCGAGCAGCGCGGCCTCGTTGACCAGATTGGCAAGATCGGCCCCAGTGAACCCGGGGGTGAGCGCCGCGACCTTCTCCGGGTCTACGTCCGGGGCGAGCTTCGCCTTCCTCATATGGACCTGGAGGATCTGGATACGGCCCTTCTTGTCCGGGCGATCGACCAGGACCTGCCGATCGAAGCGCCCTGCCCGCAGAAGCGCTGGATCGAGGATTTCCGGGCGGTTCGTGGCGCCGAGCAGCACGAGCCCAGCGCGGCTGTCGAAACCGTCGAGCTCCACCAGGAGCTGATTGAGGGTCTGCTCCTTCTCGTCATGTCCCGCAAACGGGCCGATCCCGCGGGCACGGCCGAGCGCGTCGAGCTCGTCGATGAAGATGATCGCCGGCGCCCTCTGCCGGGCCTGCTCGAACAGATCTCGCACGCGCGCCGCGCCAACCCCGACGAACATCTCCACGAACTCTGAGCCGGAGATTGAGAAGAACGGGACCTTCGCCTCACCGGCCACGGCCTTGGCGAGCAGGGTCTTGCCGGTGCCCGGCGGGCCGACGAGGAGAACGCCTTTGGGCATGCGGCCGCCGAGACGTCCATATTCCTCAGGGTTCTTGAGGAAGTCGACGATCTCCCGCAACTCCTCCTTCGCCTCGTCGACGCCCGCGACGTCGTCGAAGGTCACGCCGGTGTCGGCCTCGACATAGATCTTCGCCTTCGACTTGCCGATCGCCATCAGGCCGCCAGGTCCGCCAAGCCCCTGCGCCATGCGGCGGCCGAGATAGGCCCACACGCCGAAGAACAGCAGAACCGGCAGGACCCAGGACAGGATATCCCGCAAGAGCGTGCTCTCGATCTGGCCGGTATAGCGGACGTTGTATTTCTGAAGCTCCTCGGCGAATTGCGGATCGACCCGCGTCGTCACGAACACGCTCTTGCCGTCGAGCGGTTCTCGCAGCTTGCCCTGAATGAAGCGGTCGGAGACGCCGATCTCGGCCACCTTGCCTTCGCGCAGGAGCTGCTCGAACTGGCTGTACGGGATATGTGCGACCTGCTGCGTCGTCACATAAACGTATTGCACCAGCATCAGCGCGAAGAACGCGACGACCCAGTACCAGAGATGGAAGGTCCGGGGATCCTTGGGCAGCGGCGGCTTCAACGTGTCCTTCGGCATGGAGGGCTGCTCCGAGCGGATGGCGCCCGCAGAAGGTGGGGCTTGGAGCAAGGGATTGCCAGGGCGCCTTGGAAAAGCAAGCACCGCGCATCACGCCACAACGCCGCCGACAGCTCGTCGGCGGCGTTGGGTCGCCTTCGATGCCCTGCGGGGTGCGCGTCAGGCCGCAGCCTTGTGCATCGCTCCGGAGCCGCCCTGCGCGCTGTTGATGACCTTCACCGACTTGTCGATGGCGGACCATAGGGCGGCGATCTCTGCCGCCGCGGCCGAGTCCGGATCGAACTCCTTGACCCCTGCGCCAGCGCCGACGGCAAAGGAGAGGTCGGTCCGATGGGTGATCTGGCCCGACCAGACCGGCACCTTCATGCCGCTCAGACCGGCCCGCGCATCCCGCACCATGAACGACTCGCTCTCCCCGCGCCGCGGCGGCGCCGCGTTCATGACCACCGCATAAGGCTTCCCCTCGGCGCGGCAGGCCTCGATTGTCTCGGTGACCGCGGCAAGATCGAAGACGCTGGGGCGTGTCGGGATCACGACCAGGGTTGCGGCCCGAATGGCCTCACCGACGATGGGGGACTTGTTCGGCGGAGTATCAATGAACACCCACTCGAATCCGTCCTTCTTCGCCGCCTTGAGGGTATCGGACAGCGGCCGACCGGGCTTCGTCAGGGCCGGCCGCTCGCCGCCGCGCAGGGAATGCCACAGGGACAACGAGCCCTGCGGGTCGGCATCGATCACGAGCGTCCGCCGCGAAGGCTTGGCGACATGGGCCGCAAGATGAGCGGTCAGCGTGCTCTTGCCCGAGCCGCCCTTACGAGATGCGACGACGATGACGTTCATGGTGTCCCCTTCCTGCGCGGCCTTGAGACTCAAGCCTGCGGGGATGTGGTTAACGGGTCGCTAACGGCCGCGACGCGAGCCAGTGAGGAAGGCCAGAGGGCCCGGAACGGACGCGGTCGGCCCCCGCGTGAGGCGCAGCGCTTTTGGACCGCGATCAGGCGTCGTGCGCGCCGATGACGTGGAAGCGCAGGCCCTCGAAGGCCATGCCCGCCGCCGAGCGACCGCATGCAATGACCCCTGCCCCCCAAAGGATCACCTCTTCGCGATAGACCCGCAGCTCCTCGCCGTCGGAGAACGTCACGAAGGTCCCGTTGGTGCTGTGATCGATGAGCACCCATTTGTCGCCGCGGCGCTCGATCGTCGCGTGGTTCCGCGAAGCGCTGTGGTCCGTGACCACGATGTCGTTGCCGGCCTCGCGCCCGAGCGTGATGGTGTCGCGATCCTCCCCGAAGCTCCATTCCTCCTGCTGGTGTCGCAGCTTCAGACGACGCCATGCGGGGGTCGGATCCGTCGTGCGGCTCCTGAAGATCATGGTCTGGTCCGCAAAGTCCCGCCACAACACCTCCACCGCGGGCACGCGGCGCGCCTTGCCTTTGAGGGAGACGCTGTCGAGGGCGCGCATCGTCCGGCGTTGCGCCGGCGCAAGTCGTTGAACGCACTCCTCGGTCGTGATGATCTGCCCGCCTTTCGCAAGGCCGACCATGCGCGAGGCGACATTGACGGTGTCGCCGAAGAAGTCGCCCGCGTCCTCCAGCGCCGGGCCGTAATGGAAGCCGACCCGCGCCGAGAGCCTGATCTCGCCCCGCGGACCCGCCACCGGCGGAAGGTCCTGGATGCGGCGCTGCATGGCGATGGCGGCGCGACACATCTGCGTCACGCCCCGGAAGGCAGCCATCACCTCATCGCCGATCGTCTTGACCACGACGCCGCCGCTCGACCGCACCGCTTCGGACATCACGCCAAGGCACGTCTCGATGGCAGCCAGCGCGGCGCGGTCCCCCAGAAGCTCGTAGAGGCGCGTACTCCCGGCAACGTCGCTGAACAGGATCCCGACCTCGCAGCTCTCGCTCGTCATGGCACAGGCGCCGGTCACCTCGAGCGCCGTGGGCACCGCCACGCGCCGATCGTCCTCGCGAAGTGTAGACTCTCCGGACCCGACCGGGAAGACGCCTGCTTGGCGATGGCTCAGCCCCGATGCGACCGCTGCCAGAACACGAACGCGCAGATCCAACGAGAGCGGTGTCGACATAGCTGCCAGGCTCCTTCTGGCAGACAGCCGGAATCACGCTACGACCGGCTTGAGACCCCAACCCGATTCATACCCTCGTTCCACAACAGCTAGCGGCCGGTGAGCGTCATCCCGAGCGCCGCGACGAGGCGCTCCAACACCTCGTCGCTCGGCGTCTTTTCGCCGCGCTCGATCTCGCTGAGGTAGCCCTGGCCGATGCCGGCGGCGGCGGCAAGCTCGACCTGGCTCATCCTGCGCGCCTTGCGCGCGGCGCGGATACGCTCGCCGATGCCGAGGTTCGGCTTGGGCGGCCGGACGTCGGAACCGGCCGCCACCAAGCGCTCCTCCCCAGCCGCAAGGCGGGCGCGAACCGCCTGCGCGATGCGAACCGTCATGCGGTCCTCGGCCTCCTCGTCGCCGCCGCGGGCGAGCAGGGCGTCGAACTCGCCCCTTGGAACCACGACGAGCTCTTCGCCGGCGGGGGTGATGATGATCTGGAAGTTCATGGCCGCTCCTTACCGATAGATGTGGCGACGGTGCCCGACCGCCAAGATGGTGAGACCGTGTTCACTTTCCTCGAAGATCACGCGGTAGTCTCCGTCCCTCAGCCGGAGGGCCGGGTCGCCCTTCATGCGCTTCACATCACCCTCGCCGGTGAGCCCGTATCGAAGGAGCTTCTCAACGAGGCTCTCCTGAACCTCCTCGGGGAGCTTCCAGAAGTCCCGGGCCGCCGCGGTGGTGTAGATCAGCGTCTTGTTCATGGCGATAAAGGAACCTAGCGAGCGGCCCGCCTGCAAGCCGAGCATGAGGTGCGATTGGCCGCATAATGAGGCGCTGCACCATTCCAGCCGTCCACAGCCGATCGCTTTCGTCTCTCTACCTGCGGGCAGGCACGAGGTACGGATGCGTGCGGCTTTAAGTCATTCGTCGGAGCTGATCCCGATGCTGCAAGCCAATCCGCCCGCCCCACCCGATGCGCCCGGCGCCGCCCGCCGGCGCGCTCGGTAGCGCAGGCTCGTCGACCTCAATGCCAATGTGATCCGCTCCGGCACGCGCATCGCTCGCGTCAGGCCGCAGGTGGGCCGTCCTCCTGCATGTGGTCGCTACACGCCAGGGCCGGATCGTCCCGGCCGAGCGCTTGGCGTGGGCGCTTTGGGGCCGGTCTCAGGGCCCAGCGCACGCCATGGCCCGAACAACGGGTATCCCGTATGGCGACCAAGCGGCGGGAGCGTGCCGTCGGCGGGCGCCGCTTGATAGGTGCGGCAGAGGCGGGTGGGAAGCAGTCGCGGTGCTCCCGCACGGGACAGTGGTGCTCAAGCGGCAGAGGCGCGATTGACGTAGCCCCGTGTGCCTGTGGATAATCAGGATAGGGAGCGGGATGCTTCCGTTCATGGTGGGTGCCAACAGTCCCGGCGGTTAGGGGTGAGCCGCCGGGACTTTCTTTTGAGGGCCGACCTATGCAGCAGGACGAACGTATCGAGCAAATCGCCCGACTGATCGCAATGGCCGCATACCGCAAGCTCTATGAGCGGCTTCCACCGACCGACGTGGACCCGGTAGTGGTGGCGGCGCACCGGGCCGAGCGCGAGTGGCGTGAGTTCATCCCGGACGCCGAGGCGATCCTGACCGTTGTCACCACGGAACAGACGTAAGCGGCACGATGTGCTCCTTCCGGGTCATCGGCCGCTTGCCTGAATAACCCTTTTCGCTATCCCACATCGTCTCGGTTTCCCACGGGGGCCGCTGCGCCCGCTCGGCGGGCGTCATCTTGTGCCGGTTCTGCACGTTGCGGGCAAACCGTTTGCAAACCGGCGCGTTGCGGTCGCCCTTTGTCCCGATCCACGCGGCTAAGTCATTGATTTTTAATGGTCGGAGCGGCGGGATTTGAACCCACGACCCCTAGTCCCCCAGACTAGTGCGCTAACCGGGCTGCGCTACGCTCCGACGCCTCAAAGGGCTCGGGTGATCTAGCTTTTCCCCTCCACGGCCGCAACCCCTTCCAGGTCAAAATAGGAACGGAACGGCACCGAACGGTTCGCAGCCGCTTGGCGACCATGAATAGCCGAAAGGCCGCCATCGAGGAGCATGGCAGGCTCTCAAGGCGCCAGCAGGGACCGCCACGCTTCGCGTCAAGTCATCTGTGATGCAGACCACGGTCGCCCCTGTGGAGACGAATAGCCTTGTCTCCTCACCCTCCTGAAAGGGCACGGCGATGGACTGGCAGCCTGTCTATGATTTCTGGTTCCCTCTCGACCTCACAACGGCGGGCATCGAGAGCCACTGGCGGATGCTCGAATGGTGGATGCGAGGCGGCGCCAATGCCGAGCTGAGCCGTTTCGCCCCTGTCCTCGCAGCCGGCAGGAGCGGCCGGCTCGACCATTGGCCAGAGACGCCGCGCGGCCGCCTCTCCCTCATCATCGTGCTCGATCAGTTTCCGCGCGGCCTTCATGCCGGCACGCCGGCGGCCTTCGCCTCTGACCCGGAGGCGCTGCGGCTCGCTGAGCAGGGCTTCCTGAACGGACACTACGACGCCCTCTCGAACCCTTATGAGCGGTTCTTCTATTTTCTCCCTCTCGCGCATGCGGAGGGTCCCGATCATCTGAAGCGGATGGAGCGCGTCGTCAGCGTGTCGGAACAGGCCCTTGCAGAAGCGCCGCCGCATCTGAAGCCCGTCTGGGAGTTCTCGCTGACCCAAGCGCAAGCCAATCGCGAGATCATCGCGCGCTTCGGCCGCTTTCCCCATCGCAATCCGATCCTCGGACGCGTTTCGACCACGGAAGAGGCGGCGCACATCGCGAAAGGCGACTTCGTTCACCTGCGCTCGCCACCCAGCAATGCCGCTGGTGTAAGGCCGTAGGACCGCCCATCTTGTCGGGAGACTTCTGATGCTGCGCGAGAGCCAGGCCGCGGTCGTCGCCCGCAATGAGGAATGGTTCGGCTCCGTTGCCACGGAGCCCTACGAGGCCGGCTGGGCGAGCGAGGCCATCGTGTTCGTGCGCGCCCTCAAGGATGCTGTCGGAATGCCAGGCCGGGCACGCATCGAGCTGTCGCCCGATGGCATGCATTGGGTAGCCGAGGGTACCGAGTTCGACCTGCCCATGCGGACCGACGAAGTCACCTTCGCGCGCGTCTCCCACTTCGGGACTTGGCTGCGCCTCTCCGCCGACCTCCCCGAGGGAGCCTCCCTCACCGTCCTCGTCACCTGGCATCTGAAGGCCTGATCAGATCCTGCTCGCGAAGACATGGTGCGAGCGTGCGATGGCTCGGTTCGAGGCGCGTGCCGCGCTGCGCTCAGCTGGCGTCCATCTCCGCGAGGGGAGCCTTCAGGGTCGCCAGGACACGGCGGCATTCCTCGAGCTCCGCAAGGGCGGCCTCGAGACGTGCCCGATCCTTCGGCGCCAAGCCGGAGCCCCTGCCACTCCCCTCCCCGGCGCCATGCCGGGCCTCTCCCATCGGGCATGGGCCAGGCGCAGACGGCATGGACGCGTCGCCCTGCCACGGCTCCGGCGGGAGGCCCGGCTCGGCCTCCGCTTTCCCGGGTGCTTCAACGCGCTGCTCGCCGCGCCCGATCGCCTGAACGAAGCGCGAGCCTTCCTCCTTGAGGATGCGCTGCACGCCTTTGATGGTGTAGCCCTGACCATAGAGGAGGTGACGGATCCCTTTCAGAAGGTCCACATCCTCGGGCCGGTAGTAGCGGCGGCCGCCGCCGCGCTTGAGCGGCCTGATCTGGGAAAAGCGCGTCTCCCAGAACCGCAGCACGTGCTGGGGGACGTCAAGGTCTTCGGCGACCTCGCTGATCGTCCTGAAAGCGTCGGGACTCTTGTCCATGGCGCGGGACGATTCGCCAGGCGCCGGCGCGGTCATTCGCCTTCGCCGCCGCCGTTGATGCGCGCCTTGAGGACGTTGGATGGTTTGAACACCAGCACCCGGCGCGGCTCAATGGGCACTTCGACACCCGTCTTCGGGTTACGACCGATCCGTTCGCCCTTGGAGCGTACGACGAAGGAGCCGAAGGAGGAGAGCTTCACCGTCTCCCCGCGGGCGAGGCAATCGCACAGCTCCTTGAGGACCGCTTCGACGAGGGCCGCCGACTCGGTCCGTGACAGCCCGACCCTCTGGTAAACGGCCTCGCTCAGATCGGCCCGCGTCACGGTCCGGCCAGCCATTCGTCCCCCCGGAATAAGCCCAATCAGCAAACTGACGTATCTATCTGAAAAGCCACGCTATTGAGTGCGCGCCGGCTGGTCAATCCAGCCCCCGACGCTGCCGCAGCGGAAGCGAGGCGGTGTGGCTTGGGTGTCACCAGCGAATGAGGGCGGCGCCCCAGGTGAAGCCCCCGCCCATGGCCTCGATCATCACGAGGTCGCCTTCCTTGATGCGCCCATCCGCGCGGGCCACCCCGAGCGCCAGGGGAATGGAGGCGGCCGAGGTGTTGCCGTGACGCTGCACCGTCATCACGACCTTCTCCGACGGGATGCCGAGCTTCTCGGCGGTGGCGTCGATGATGCGTTTGTTGGCCTGGTGCGGCACGAACCAGTCGATGTCCGCGGCGCTGGTGCGGGTGGCCTTGAAGGCGTCCGTGATGACGTCCGTGACCATCCCGACGGCGTGCTTGAACACCTCCTTCCCCTGCATACGCAGGAAGCCGCAGGTCTTGGTCGAGCCAGGGCCTCCGTCCACGTAGAGCTTCTCGCGGTGGCGCCCGTCGGACCGCAGATGCGAGGTGAGCACGCCGCGGTCCTCGGATGTGCCGGTACCGAGCTGCGCCTCAAGCACGAGAGCTCCCGCCCCGTCGCCGAAGAGGACGCAGGTCGTGCGGTCCGTCCAGTCGAGGATGCGCGAGAAGGTCTCCGCCCCGATGACGAGCGCGCGTTTGTGGGAGCCGGAAGTGAGGAACTTGTCCGCCGTCGCCACCGCATAGACGAAGCCGGTGCACACCGCTTGCAGATCGAAGGCGGCGCCGTGGGTGATCCCCAAGCCTGCCTGGATCTGGGTTGCGACCGACGGGAAGGTGAAGTCCGGCGTTGAAGTGGCGACGACGATGAGATCGATGTCGGCGGGGGTCAGCCTCGCATCGGCAAGCGCCTTCTCGGCTGCCTTGAGGCCGAGGGTGGAGGTGGTCTCGTCCTCGGCCGCGATCCGTCGCTCCTCGATCCCGGTGCGCTGGACGATCCACTCGTGGGAGGTGTCCACCATACGCGAGAGCTCGGCATTGGTGAGCACTCGCTCGGGCAGGTGATAGCCGCAGCCGCGGACAACAGAACGGATGGTGGCCAAAGGTCGTGGTCCCTAAGCGGAGGCGACGCCGGGCGTCTGTTCGAGCATATCCCGGATGGTCCGCATCAGATCATAATGCGCCATGTCGTAGGCGATATCGATCGCGCTTGCGAAGCCCGACGCGTCCGCGCCGCCATGGCTCTTGATGACGATCCCGTCAAGGCCGAGGAAAACGCCCCCATTGGCGCGGCTCGGGTCCAGCTTCTCACGCAAGGCGTCGAAGGCCGGCTTGGCGAACAGGTAGCCGATCTTCGCCCGCCAGGTGCGACTCATGGCGCTGCGCAGATATTCCGCGATCTGCTTCGCCGTGCCCTCGGCCGTCTTGAGGGCGATATTGCCGGTGAAGCCCTCGGTGACGACCACGTCCACGGTGCCCCGGCCAAGATCGTCCCCCTCGACGAAGCCGTGATAGGCGAGGTTCGGGAAGGTGGCCTCGCGCAGGATCCGGGACGCCTCCTTGACGATTTCGATGCCTTTGATCTCCTCGGTGCCGACATTCAGAAGGCCCACCGTCGGGCGCTCGAGGTCGAACACGATGCGGGCCATCGCCGCGCCCATCACGGCCATGTCCACGAGGTGCATGGCATCGGCGCCGATCGTGGCTCCGACGTCGAGCACGATGCTCTCGCCGCGCAGGGTCGGCCATAGGGCCGCAATGGCCGGGCGCTCGATATGGGCCATGGTCTTCAGGCAGAACTTGGCCATCGCCATGAGCGCGCCCGTGTTGCCGGCCGACACCGCCGCATCCGCCTCGCCATCGCGCACCGCCTGCAGGCAAAGCCACATCGAGGACTTCCAACGTCCGGCGCGCACCGCCTGGCTCGGCTTGTCGTCCATACGGATGACCACCTCCGTATGGCGCAGCTCGACCGCCTCCTTGAGCTTGGGGTGAGCGTCGAGGAGAGGGCCGACCTGATGCTCGTCGCCGAACATGATGAAGCGCAGGCCGGGATGGCGTTCGAGGGCCAGCGCTGCCCCGGGCACGACGACCGAAGGGCCGTGGTCGCCGCCCATGGCATCAAGGGAGATGCGCACTGGCTTGGGCATCGAGAGCTGGGCTTTCCAGGAGACAGATGAAACGGGAGCCGCGGAACATAGCGTCTCGCCCTTTCGCCGCAACCGCTTTCTCGGACGTCATGGAGCGGCGCCCTACTCGTTCCGCTTCAGCCGATCGAGCGCTGCGAAGGGCGATTCCGGGCGAAGCTCGGAGGCCCCCTCGAAGCGGGCGCCAGGCTTGCGCGGATAAGGGTCAAGGCCAAGAGCCAGGAACTCGGCCGTCACCGCCCCAAGATCGATATGGCCGGCAACGATGGGGTCCGGCGGCTCCTCCTCTTCGCCGGGCGACGTGCTTGGCTCGGCGGAGCTGAAGTCGATCTCCACCTCCTCCGCGATCTCGGCCTCGAACGCATCGAGCGTCACGACGCAGGTCTGGCTGACGCGCGCCGTGACGAGGCCCGTGACGTGAACTCGGCTTGGCGACCCGGACAGCCGGAAGCGGCCGCAGAGGGCGTGGATGGCCGGGAGATTAAAATCCCTGGCAAGGGCCGCGCGTTCCTCGGCGCTCGCCTCGACGATCACCTCCTGCCCCTCCGCCGGCAAGCGGACAACGGACACCGGGCGGGAGAGCGGGCCCACGGATTCAGGGGTCATGGTTTGCACTCCGATGCTTGCCAGGACGGGAACAGGTCCGCCTCGCCAAGCAGCCGCTCGAGCGACAGCCCGGCGAGTGCGGTCTCCGCATGGTGGCAATAACGGGCGAGCGCCGCTGCCGTCGCCGGAGCGGCCTCGAAATTGCGCTCGATCGCGCTGGACAGCGCATCCATGTCGCTTCGATCCAGCGCCGCGTCATAAGCCGCAGCACGGCCGTAGAAGCCGCCTGCCAGTTCCTTCATACGTCGAGGCACCTTCATGTCGCCAACGCCAAGCTCCCGAAGGGAAGCATCAAGATGGCGGAAACAGGCATCGACCAGATCCTGCGCGACGGCGTCCGCCGGCGGGGGCAGACGGCGGAGCCGCCTGAGGACCAGAACCACGTGGAGGATGAGGCTCTCCAGGCGGCCCTCCACGGTATCGGCGACGCCGAGCCGGGCATAAAGGTCGGGACGGAGCGAGGCGGCAACGATCCGCCCGTAGAGCGAATCAATCGTCGCGCGGGCCGAGCGCCTGTGGAAGAGCCTGAAGATCATCGGTCCTTTCGCGCTGGCGGCTTTGCCTTGTCAAAGCCGCAACCCCGCGTTACGCCATCGCCCTTCACTGGCGCAAGCGCCCTGGCGGCGCCTGCTTTTCCTTTGGATGTGGGAATGACGCGTCATAACGGGAAGATTGTTGCGCGGGTTGCCGCCCTTGCCCTCATGGGCTTCGGCATCGCGGGTTGCATGGGCGAAGAGTTTCATCGCGGCTATCTCGTCGACGAACGGACCGTCAGCCAGGTGAAGCCGGGCTGGAGCGCCGAGCAGGTCCTCCAGACGCTCGGGACACCGTCGACGGTGTCCACCGTGGGCAACAAGACCTGGTACTACATCAGCCAGATCTCGCGGCGGCCCGTGGCCTTCATGAAGGAGAGCGTCGTCGACCAGCGGGTCACCGCCGTTTACTTCAACAAGAATCTGAAGGTCGAACGGGTCGCCATCTACGGCCTCCAGGACGGGAAGATCTTCGATTTCGTGAGCCGCACCACCCCGACAGGCGGCAGCGACCTGAATTTCGTCAGCCAGCTCTTCCGGGGCCTTGGCAGCTTCATTCCCAATCCATAAGTCCGTTTCCTCTTCGTCGAGCGCAAATGAAAATCCCGCGGCGGCCGCCGCGGGATTTTTTGTGCTCCTCTCCTGCAGGGCCGCCTCCCCGGCTGGGGAGGCCGCCGAGAGCGCCCGGCTCAGCTATGGGCCAGAATGGCAAGAAGCAGGAGCGCGATGATGTTCGTGATCTTGATGGCGGGGTTCACGGCCGGTCCCGCCGTGTCCTTGTAGGGGTCGCCCACAGTATCGCCGGTGACGGCCGCCTTGTGGGCATCCGAACCCTTGCCGCCGTAGTGGCCGTCCTCGATGTACTTCTTGGCGTTGTCCCACGCGCCGCCACCCGAGGTCATCGAGACGGCGACATAGAGGCCCGTGAGAATCACGCCGAGCAGCATGGCGCCCACTGCCGCGAAGGCCTGGTTCTTGCCCGCGATCCAGTAGATCACGAAGTAGAGGACGATGGGCGAGAGCACCGGCAGCAGGGAGGGGACCACCATTTCCTTGATGGCGGCGCGGGTGAGCATGTCGACGGCGCGGCCGTAGTCCGGCCGGTCCGTTCCCTGCATGATCCCGGGCTTCTCCCGGAACTGCCGCCGCACCTCTTCCACCACCGCGCCGCCGGCCCGGCCCACGGCCGTCATGGCGATGCCGCCGAAGAGATAGGGGATCAGCCCCCCGAGCAGCAGGCCCACGACGACATACGGGTTGGAGAGGGAAAAGTCGACCGTCACGCCGCGGAAATACTGGTAGGTGGTCGAGCCGGCCCGATTCGCCTCGGTGATGAAGTAGTTGAGGTCCGAGGTATAGGCCGCAAACAGCACCAGCGCGCCGAGCCCGGCCGAACCGATGGCATAGCCCTTGGTGACGGCCTTCGTGGTGTTGCCGACCGCGTCGAGAGCGTCCGTCGACTTGCGGACCTCCTTCGGCAGGCCGGCCATCTCCGCGATGCCGCCGGCATTGTCGGTCACCGGGCCGAAGGCGTCGAGCGCCACCACCACGCCCGCGAGCGCCAGCATGGCCGTGACCGCGATGGCGATGCCGAACAGGCCGGCAAGGCTGTAAGTGACGATGATCCCCGCCACGATGACGATCGCCGGCAGCGCCGTCGACTCGAGGGAGATCGCAAGGCCCTGGATGACATTGGTGCCGTGACCCGTGACCGAGGAGGCGGCGATCGACTTCACCGGCCTGAAGTTGGTGCCGGTGTAGTATTCCGTGATGACCACGATCAGGCCCGTCACAAGGAGGCCGACCACGGCGCACCAGAAAAGTGAGCCGCCGGTATAGTTGGTGTTCGGGATCGGCCCGAAGCCGATGGTCAGCGCCGTCACGCCGGCGATGGCCAACACGGAGAGCACACCCGTGCCGACGAAGCCCTTGTAGAGGGCGCCCATGATGGACTGGTTCTGACCGAGCTTCACGAAGAAGGTGCCGATGATGGAGGTGATGATGCACGCCGCGCCGATGGCGAGCGGATAGACCATCATGCTGCCGAGGATCGGCTGGCCGGCGAAGAAGATGGCCGCCAGCACCATGGTGGCGACCACGGTGACCGCGTAGGTCTCGAACAGGTCCGCCGCCATGCCGGCGCAGTCACCGACGTTGTCGCCCACATTGTCGGCGATGGTGGCCGGGTTGCGGGGATCGTCCTCGGGGATGCCGGCCTCGACCTTGCCGACGAGATCGCCGCCAACGTCCGCCCCCTTGGTGAAGATGCCGCCGCCAAGACGGGCGAAGATCGAGATCAGCGAGGCGCCGAAGCCGAGGGCGACCAGCGCGTCGATGACCCCGCGGCTATCCGGCGCGAGCCCGAGACCGCGGGTCAGGAAGGTGTAGTAGACGGCGACGCCGAGGAGAGCGAGGCCGGCCACCAGCATGCCCGTGACCGCACCCGCCTTGAACGCCACATCGAGGCCGCCGCCAAGGGAGACGGTGGCCGCCTGGGCGGTGCGGACATTGGCGCGCACCGACACGTTCATGCCGATGAAGCCTGCCACGCCCGAGAGAATGGCGCCGATGGCGAAGCCGATGCCTACCCAGATTCCGAGGAAGTAGGCGATCACCACGAACAGAATCACGCCGACCACGCCGATGGTCGTGTATTGCCGGCGCAGATAGGCCTGCGCCCCCTCGCGGATCGCAGCGGCGATCTCTTGCATGCGCTGCGTTCCGGCGTCCCGCTTCATGACGTCGTTGATGGCCCAGAAGCCATACAGAATCGCCGCCAAACCGCCGACGATGATGAGAACCAGGGTCATCTGACCGTCCTTGCTATGGTGACTTGTGGAAGGCGTCGGCGCGTTCGCGCCGTAGCGAGACCGCTAGCCGCCCGATGGAATGCGGGCGCTCTACTGCCAAAATTTCACCAGAATCGCAAACGGGACTTCCGTTGCATGCCGCGACGGCGGTCTCGCGGGCGGCAGAAGCGCCAAAACCCTCTCAGGCCATCGACTCGGTGCGCCGCCCCTGCCAGAGGAGAAGAGCCAGGACGACCGCCACCGGCGGGAAGACGAGCCAGTTGACGGCCTCCCAGCCCCCCGCGTTGAGGAGCTGCCCCGAGGAGAAGGACGCCACCGCCACGGAGCCGAACACCAGGAAGTCATTGGCCGCCTGCACCCTGGCGCGCTCCTCCGGCCGGTAGCAATCCGTGACAAGCGTTGTCGCGCCGATGAAGCTGAGATTCCAGCCCACTCCGAGGAGCACGAGCGCCAGCCAGAAATGGCCGAGGCTGATGCCCAAGAGGCCGACCGCAGCCGACGCGGCGATCAGGGTAAGGCCAAGCGCCGTGACGCGCTCCTTGCCATAGCGGTTGATGAGGCCGCCGGTGAAGAAGCTCGGTCCATACATGGCGAGCACGTGCCACTGGATGCCGAGGGCCGCCGCACCCACGGGATGGCCGCAGCCGACCATGGCGACCGGCGCCGCGGTCATGACGAAGCTCATCAGCCCATAGGAGACGAGCCCCGCCGCCACCGCCACGAGGAACCGGGGCTGACGAAGGATGTCGCCCAGCGTCCGCCCCCCTCCTCTCATGACGTGGATGGCGACCGGCGCCGGGCGGAGAAAGGCCACGACGAGGATCGTGAGGAGCGCCAGGCTCGCTTGGGCGAGGAAGCTGCCGGCGAACATGGCTTGAGGAACGAGGTCGCGGGTCCAGATCACCGCCTGCGGCCCGATCACGCCGCCGGCGAGGCCACCGGCCATGACCCAGGAGATGGCCCGCGCCTTGAAGGCGGCCGAGGCAGAATCGGTTGCCGCGAAGCGATAGCTCTGGACGAAGGCGGCGTAGAGGCCCGACACCGCCGTCCCCACGCAGAAGAGAGCAAAGGATTGGAGCGCCACGCCGAGGGCCGCCGCTGCCCCGCCGGCGACGCCGATGGTTCCGCCGATGAGATATCCGGTGCGCCGCCCGAGGCTGCGCATCAGCATGGCGGCCGGTATGGCCCCGACAGCGATCCCGACCTGGAGCAGGCTCACGGGAAGGGTCGCCAAGGATTTGTCCTCGTGGAGCATCTGCCCGACGAGCCCACCAAGGGAGACGATGATGGCAGGACTGGCGCCGCCGAGCGCCTGCGCCACGGCGAGCACCCGTGCGTTGTGCCGTGCCACGCGGTCGTCGATCATGGCGCCCTCAGAAATGGCTGTACGCGCCGCGCGCGTAGCGACGCTCGCTTGCTTCGTCACGGAACACCGGCGGGCCCTCGCCTTCCCTCACCTCGCCGATGACGGTGGTCGGAACGCCAGCCGTGGTCGCCGCCGCCTGGAATGCCGCAAGCCGCACCGGCGGGACCGTGAGGAGGATCTCATAGTCGTCTCCGCCCGTCACAATGCGATCGAGAAGGGTCGGGTCGGCCGCGAGGGCGCGGCGCGCCGGGTCCGACAGCGGCACCCGATCGAGCTGCACTGTGGCCGTGACGCCGCTGGCGCGCAGCATCTTGGCGAGATCCCCGGCCAGACCGTCCGACACGTCCATCGCCGCTGACGCGTGTTCGCGGAGGGCGGCTGCAAGAGCGAGCCGCGGCTGCGGGTGGAGGTAGCGGTCCACCAGAAAGGTGCGGTCCGCGTGATCAAGGCGCCCCGCCCATGGGTGATCTGCCACGCGCAACGCCAAGCCCAGCGCCGCATCGCCGATCGTGCCCGTCACGCAGACGGCGTCGCCCGGCTGGGCTGTGGTCCTCCGGACCATCGTGCCTTGCGGCGTTTCGCCGAAGGCGGCCACGCTGAGGACGAGCCCGAGGGGCGATCGGACCGTGTCGCCCCCGAGGAGCGGACAGCCGAAATCCTGCACCGCGGCGGCCAGGCCGGCGCAGAAGGCCTCGAGCCAATCCGGTGTCCAGGCGGTCGGCAGGCCGAGGGTCAGAAGAAAACCTCGCGGCTCTGCCCCTTTCGCCGCCAGGTCGGAGACGTTTACCGCCAGCGCCTTGCGGGCGATGCCCTGCGGCGGGTCATCGGGAAAGAAATGGACGCCGGCGACGATCCCATCCGCCGTCATCACGAGCTCGTGCCCGGGGGTCGGACGGAAAAGGGCCGCATCGTCCTTGAGCGACAGCCCGCCCGCGCCGGCCATGGGCGCGAGGAATCGGGCGATCAGCTCGTCCTCGGTCATCGCGGGACCCCGGGCGGACGGGAACGGCGCCCGCCGAGCATGCCAGAAACCGGTGGCCTGCCCAAGCGGGTCACCGCGTCTTGCGGGTGCGGGGAGACGGCTTGCGGGCGTCGAGCTCGCCCGGCCTCACCTCGCGGGCAAGGGCGTCGAGGACGCCGTTCACGAGCCCGGGCTCGTCCTGGTCGTAGAAGCTGTGGGCGACGTCCACGTACTCGGAGATGACGACGCGGGCCGGCACATCCTTGCGGAACATGAGCTCGTAGGCGCCCGCCCGGAGGATTGCCCTGAGCACCGCCTCGACGCGCTTGAGCGGCCAGCCTGCCGCGAGCGCGGCGTCCACCTTGCGGTCGATGGCGCGCTGCTCGCGAACGACGCCCGAGAGGATGTCGCGGAAGAAGGCCGTCTCCGCCGGCTTGAAGCTCACGCCCTCAACCTCCTGACCGATCCAGAAGGCCTCGAATTCCGCAAGGGCGTCGACGATCCCCTTGCCGGCGACATCCATCTGGTAGAGCGCCTGCACGGCGGCAAGGCGCGCCGCGCTGCGCTCGGCAGGCTTGGTCATGACCGGCCCTCCGCCGCGAAGCGACGCTTGATGCGCAGCACGGCCAGCGCCGCCTCGGCGGCCCCGCCCCCCTTGTTCAGCTCGCCCACCCGCGCCCTCGCCCACGCCTGCGCTTCGGTGTCGACGGTGAGAATGCCGTTCCCAAGGGGCAGACGCCGGGCGACGGACAGGTCCATCAACGCCCGCGCGCTCTCGCCGGCGACGATGTCGTAGTGGCTCGTCTCGCCGCGGATCACGCAGCCGAGCGCCACGGCCGCATCATACGGCCGGCCGGCAGCTTCCGCCCCGTCGAGGGCGATGGCGAGGGCCGACGGGATCTCGAGCGCGCCCGGCACAGTCACCACCTCGGCCGAGGCCTCGGCGGTCGCGATCGCCGCCAGAGCCCCACGGAGCAGCTCATCGGCGATATCGTCATAAAACCGCGCCTCGACCACGAGGATGCGGGCGCCGGGCAGAGCCGATTCGTTCTTCGACGATTGACGAGGAATGGCCATGAAAGGATCTGCTCTTGCCGCCTCAAGCGGCCAGGAGCGGCGGTCAGTAGCCCGCCGCGCGGGCCTCGGCAAGCCGGGCGGCATAGCGGGCCATGAGGTCGACCTCAATGTTCACCCGGTCGCCCGCCTTGCGCTCACCCCAGGTGGTGACGGCAAGCGTGTGCGGGATCAGCAGCACCGAGAAAACATCGCCGGCAACCTCATTGACGGTGAGCGAGGTGCCGTCGAGGGCCACCGAGCCCTTCTCGGCGATGAAGCGGGCAAGCGGTTGCGGCGCGCGGATCTGGAAACGGGCCGTGGCGCCCCAACGGTCGCCGCCCGTCAGCTCTTCGCGCAAGACGATCTCCGCCACTCCGTCCACATGCCCCGTGACGAGATGTCCGCCAAGCTCGTCGCCGATTTTCAGGGAGCGCTCGAGGTTGATCCGGTCCCCCACCTGCCAGGCGCCGACGGTGGTGCGGGCGAGCGTCTCGGCCGCCGCATCCACGTCGAACCACGAACCGCCGTCGCGTGGGCCGACCGCCACCACCGTCAGGCAGGGGCCGGAGCAGGCGATCGAGGCCCCGATCGCGATGCCGTCCGCCGGATAGGAGGAATGGATGCGCAACCGGCGCAAGCGCCCGTCAAGGTCCTCGACGGCCGCCACCGTGCCGATGTCGGTCACAAGGCCGGTGAACATTCAGCCCATCCGCTCGTACAGTTCCAGGCGATCCGGGCCGAGTTGCTCCTCGCCGACGCGCTTGAAACGCTCCTGGAGCGCGGCCGCGATGCGCGGCCCGAGCGCCGGGACGCCAGGCTCGCCAAGGGCGGCGGCGCTCGTCGCGAGGGCGAACTCGTCGACGAGATCCTGGGCCATCATCACCTCGCCAAGGCGTGGCCCGCCCTCGCTGAACACGCGGGTGACGCCCCGGCCCGCCAGCATCCGGAGCGCCGCCGCGACATCCACGCGGCCGCCGGGGGCCTCGACCCGGAGTATCTGCGCCCCGGCGTCCGCCAAGACCTCGCCAGCCTGCGCAGGCGCGTCGGCCGCGGTCACGATCCAGGTCGGCGTGGCGTGCGCTGTCGCAATCACCTTCGCGGTGACTGGAGTGCGCAGGCGGCTGTCGAGGATCACGCGCAGGGGCGAGCGGGATTCCAGTCCCGGCAGCCGCACGGTGAGGAGCGGATCGTCGCTCAACACCGTTCCGACGCCCACCATGATGGCGTCGGCGTGAGCGCGCATGAGGTGCGTGCGCGCGTTCGAGCGCTCGCCGGTGATGAGAAGCCGCGGCCCGGACAGGCGCGCCGCGTGGCCGTCGGCAGTCCGGGCGAGTTTGAGCATCACGGCCGGGCGGCCCTGGGTCGTGCGCAGGAGGTGGCCGCGATGTGCCCGTCGGGCCTCGTCCGCCAACACGCCCGTGACGACCTCGACGCCATGCTGACGCAGCCTCTCATGGCCGCGCCCGCGGACGCGCGGATCCGGATCGTCGAGGGCCGTGACGAGCCGGGCAATGCCCGCCGCAAGAATGGCGTCGACGCAGGGCGGCGTCTTGCCGTGATGCGAGCATGGCTCGAGCGAGACATAGAGCGTGGCGCCCCTCGCCCCCTCTCCCGCCGCCTCCAGCGCGATCCGCTCGGCATGGGGCCGTCCCCCAGCCTGCGTGATGCCCTCCGCCAGAATCATGGGACCGTCCCGGTCATGGCGGACGATAAGCGCGCCCACGGAGGGGTTCGGCCAAGTCTGCCCGAGATGACGCGCGCCAAGGGCGATCGCCCGACGCATGAACCTCTCGTCGAGAACGGACATCGGCGCCGCCGACGGGAGTCGAGCGGCGAGGGTCATGGTTCGGTTCGCGCGGGCTTGCGCGTCCCTCGCCGGCGGGGCGCAGGCTCCTCGCTCGTCAGTTCGCCGATGAGATCCTCGAAGTCCTTGGCCTCGCGGAAGTTCTTGTAGACGGACGCAAAGCGGACATAAGCGACGTCGTCGAGACCTTTGAGTCCCTCCATGACGAGTTCGCCGATCTGTTCGCTGGTGATCTCGTTGTCGCCGAGGCTCTCGAGCTGGCGCACGATGCCGTTGAGCATGCGCTCCACCCGCTCCGGTTCGACCGGCCGCTTGCGCAGCGCCACCTCCACGGAGCGCTGCAGCTTGTCACGATCGAAAGGCACCCGCCGCCCCGAGCGCTTCACCACCATGAGTTCGCGCAGCTGAACGCGCTCGAAGGTCGTGAACCGCCCGCCGCAATCCGGGCAGATGCGCCGGCGGCGGATCGCCGAGGAATCGTCCGTCGGCCGCGAGTCCTTCACCTGGGTGTCGAGGCTCCCGCAATAGGGGCAGCGCATGCCTTCTTCGCCTCAACCATAGATCGGGAAACGGCGGGTCAGTTCCTGGGCCCGCGCCTTGACGTCCGCCTCCACGACGCCATTGCCCTCCTCGCCGGCACGGGCAAGGCCGTCCAGCACCTCGACGATGAGCTCGCCGACGCGGCGGAACTCGGCTGTGCCGAAGCCGCGGGTGGTGCAGGCCGGCGTGCCGAGGCGGATGCCTGACGTCACCATCGGCTTCTCCGGGTCGAAGGGCACGCCGTTCTTGTTGCAGGTGATGTGGGCCCGGCCGAGCGCCGCCTCCGCGGCCCTGCCGGTGAGCTTCTTGGGGCGCAGATCGACGAGCATCAGGTGGTTGTCGGTGCCGCCCGCGACGATGGCGTAGCCGGCGCTCGCGATCGTCTCCGCAAGTGCCTTCGCATTATCGACCACTGCGCGCGCATAGAGCTTGAACTCGGGACGCAGCGCCTCGCCGAAAGCGACGGCCTTCGCGGCGATCACATGCATGAGGGGCCCGCCCTGGAGCCCCGGGAAGATGGCCGAATTGATCTTCTTGGCCAGTTCCTCGTCATTGGTGAGGATGAGGCCGCCCCGCGGGCCGCGCAGCGTCTTGTGGGTGGTGCTCGTCACAACATGGGCGTGCGGGAAGGGCGAGGGATGGGCCCCGCCGGCGACGAGACCGGCGAAATGCGCCATGTCGACCATGAAGATCGCGCCGACCTCGTCGCAGATCTGGCGGAAGCGGGCGAAATCCCAGTGGCGGGAGTAGGCCGAGCCTCCGGCGACGATCACCTTGGGCCTGTGCTCGCGAGCAAGGCGCTCGACCTGGTCCATGTCGACCCGCTGGTCATCCGGCCGGACATTGTAGCTCACCACATGGAACCATTTTCCGGACATGTTCACCGGCGAGCCATGGGTGAGGTGGCCGCCTGAAGCGAGGTCGAGGCCCATGAAGGTGTCGCCGGGCTTCATCAGCGCCATGAACACGGCCTGGTTCGCCTGGCTTCCGGAATTCGGCTGCACATTGGCGAACTTGCAATCGAACAGGCGGCAGGCGCGCTCGATCGCGAGACGTTCGGCAATGTCGACGAACTGGCAGCCGCCGTAATAGCGCCGGCCCGGATAGCCTTCGGCATATTTGTTCGTCATCACCGAGCCCTGCGCCTCCAGAACGGCGCGGGAGACGATGTTCTCCGACGCGATCAGCTCGATCTCGTCGCGCTGGCGACCGAGCTCGAGAGCGATGGCGCGGGCGATCTCGGGATCCACGTCTGAAAGGCCTGCCGAGAAGAAGCTGTTGGAGAGATGCGCGTTCGCCGCCTGGCTCGAGCTCATGCCCGCCTCGATCTGCTGGTGTCTTAACGGCGCCCTCCGATTCCTCGCGGGAGGACGCATTGATCGGGAGCGGCAGCCGCGGGTCCCGGCCGTCCCTCCTGACGGGCCGGCTTTAGCATGGCCCTTCTTACCCCGCCAACCCCGCCCCTTCCCAGGCCAAAGGCCCTGGCACGAGGCAGCGGCGCCTCAAAGTGCGTCTTCTGTAGAACGTCCGTCAAATCATTGCAGGCATTTACGCAAATTCGCCAAGTACCTGGCCCGCAAATGCGCAACTTCCCCCCCACCATTACTTCACAGATGGGCCGTTACGATGCGTTCGTCGCAACAGGCGAGATGGACGCGAGCCATGCCACTTCGACGCTTTTCTTCGTTCAAGGACGACGCCGGGGGCAACGTCGCCATCGTCTTCGGCCTTGCCATGGTGCCGATCATCTTTGCTGCCGGAACGGCTCTCGACTACGGGCGCGCCACCAACCTGCGCACGAAGCTGCAGGCCGCGGTCGACAGCACCCTTCTCAATCTCTGCCAGGCCGACGCCACCTTGACGCAGACCCAGCTCCAGCAGATCGCGGAGAAGTCGATCACGGGCTTTCTGCCGAACGCCAGCGTGGATCCCGTGGTGGTCAGCAACAGCCCGCGCCAGATCATCCTCTCCGCCCGCGCCACTTACGAGACCGCTTTCGCCCGGGTCGCAGGGGTGAACGACATGCCACTCGGGGCCAAGGGCGCCTGTCAGGCGGAGGAGCGCTACTTCGAGATCGCGCTGTCGGTCGACACGACGGGCTCGATGAATGTGTCGGGCGGATCGATGACCAAGATCGAAGCCCTCCGCCGGGCAGCGACGGAATTCGTCAATTTCGTCTACAAGACGGACACCCTCAAGAACCACACCAAGATCTCCCTGGTGCCGTTCTCCTCGGCAGTGGCCGTCGACCCGCAGGCCTACCGGAACGCCACCTGGATCGACCAGAACGGGGCCTCGAGCCTCCATTGGCAGAACATCTCCGGGGCGGCCGCCGCGAGCTTCAAGAGCCGGCTCGATATCTTCACCAAGTTGCGCAACGCCTATCTGCAATGGGACTGGGCCGGCTGCTTCGAGTCCCTGCCCTACCCGCTCAACGTCGAGGACGGCCGACCCGACGTCTCCAGGGCCGACAGCTTCTATGTCCCGATGTTCGCCCCCGACGAGGCCGGCAATGGCGGCGAGCACTGGCGCAAGGAGACGAGTTCCGGGAGCTACCAGCTCAACCCGAACAGCTACATCGACGACAACTCGACCTCGGCCGGCACCTGCACCACCACCCCGCCAGACGACCGCACCCGCATGGTGCGCGCCTGCAAATATGCTCACTACAAGGGCGCCGACTCCACCAATGCCTACGGAGCCATCGGGCCGAACTGGGCGTGCCGGTCACGTCCTCTCACCCGTCTGACCAACAATTCCAGCAAGCTGTTGTCGGAAATCGCCGCCCTGCGGGCCGACGGCAACACCAACATCCACGAGGGCACCATGTGGGGCTGGCGCACCCTCTCCCCCCGCAGCGTGTTCGGGGACGGAGTCCCCTATGAGCAGAAGAACACCACCAAGGTGCTCGTGCTCATGACCGACGGCATGAACACCTGGGGCGCCAATCCCTACAACAGCGTGACGAAGTCGTATTACTCGGCCTATGGCTACTTCAGGAACGCCGACGGTTCGGCGCCCAACGCCCGTCTGCCCGCGAGTCATGCGAATCCCTCAACTGAGGAGCAGGCGCGGGCCGCCATGGACGCCCTCACCAAGGAGGCGTGCCGGAATGCGGCGAAGGCCGGCGTCATCATCTACACGATCGGCTTCAGCGTTCCGAACGACCCGATCGACCAGCAAGGCCTCAATCTCCTGCGGGACTGCGCCGGGGCCCCTGAGCGCTTTTTCGTCGCCAACGACGCGACCGCTCTCATCGCCGCCTTCCAGAAGATCGCCCAGAGCATCGGCACCCTGCGCCTGACGCAGTAGCGCCTTCGCGAGGCGGGGCGCCCCAACGACAAAGGGCCGGGAAAACCCCGGCCCTTTGTCGTCTTCCGATGCCGGGCCCAGGCTGCTAGTTGACGTTCTCCTCCGGCTCCTTGTCGGCCGCGCGGGCCACCGGGATGCCGCCGAGGCCGTCGCGGTTGTAGATGTCGTCCCGGAATTGAGCGATCCCCTCGGGCGTCGCCCAGGCGGTGATGTAGGTCCAGTAGACGTTGACGGGCTGAGCGAGCTTGGCGTCGACCCGCTGGCCGCTCTGGATGGTGGCCTCGATCTGGTCGCGGTCCCAACCCGCGGTGTCCTTGAGGAGCCAAGCCACGAAGTCGCGCACGTTCTGCACCCGGACGCAGCCCGAGGACACGAAGCGGAAATCGTCGCCGAAGATGCCCTTGGCCGGGGTGTCGTGCATGTAGACGCCGTGCGGATTGGGGATGTTGATGCGCACGAAGCCCATGGAGTTGAGGTCGGCGCCCGGATCCTGCCGGAACATGTAGCGCGTCGCCTCGTCAGAGAACCAGTTGACCCGCGAAGGCGGAATCTCGACGCCCTGCTGATTGTAGATGCGGATCTTGTTCTCGGTGAGATAATTCGGCTCCTTCTGCATGCGCGGGATCAGATCCTTGCGGATGATCGAGGCCGGCACGGTCCAGAAGGGGTTGAAGTTCACCTCCGTGATCTTGGCGTTCATGATCGGCGACTGCCGGTCGATCTTGCCGACGCCGGCCGCGTGGCGGGTCACCACCGTCCCGGCCTCGACCGTCTCGACTACGGCGGCAGGAATATTCACGATCACGTAGCGGTTGCCGAGATTGCTCGAATAGGAGCGCAGCCGCACCGCATTGAGCTCGAGCTGCTTCAAGCGGATCTCCGCCGGCACGTTCATCGCCGCGACCGTCGAGGAGTTGAGCGCGCCCGTGGTGTTGAGGCCGTGCCGGGCCTGGAACCGCCGCACCGCCGCTTCGACATAAGAATCATAGATGGGCGACGAGCCGGCAGCCGGATCGAGATCGCCGGTCATGATGAGACGCTGCCGAAGCGCCACCACGGCCGGGCTCTTGGAGCCGAGCCGCAGGCGCTCCCCTGTCGGAACCGGCGCCCAGCCCCCGCGGGCGACGATATCCTTGTAACGGTCGATCATCTCCTCCGTGGCGGCAAGCGCCTGGGCGGACAGGATCGGCGTCGAGGAGCGCGGGATGCGAATGCGCGACACGGCGTCGTAGTTCTGGCGCCATTCCGCCTGGCTGCCGAGTTCGGCGAAGTTCTGCGCCGCCACGGGCGTCGAGAGGAGCGCAAGGGCCATCGAGCCCGTCACGAGGGAGGAGCGTAGATTCATTATCGACCCGCCAAAGAACCGGGAATCCAGTGCAGGCTGAGCCCGTCAGGCGCTCGGCGAGGGCCCCCTGCGCCTTGGTTACCGCAAAGTGCTCAGCCGCGGTTAAAGAACCATGAGCACTCCGGCCGATTTGTGGCAAGCCGTGCCGGTCTCCTAGGGACACGGCTGTGAGGCTCCACCTGTTGCTGCAATGCAACATAGGTCCGCGCGTTCGGGCCGCCCCTTCCGATCCCGCAGATCCTCTGCCCCGCAGAGCGAATCCTGCCAGCACCGGTGGCGATAGGCATGACGCTCACTTGGCGGTCGAAGACGGTACGGTCATTCTCCAGTATCGTCCTGTAAAACATGGGGCTGAAGAACTTCTCTTACAAAGAATTGCACCTGCGAATGCTTGAAGCCCACAATGTTGCCTAATTCAGCGGAATATAAGTCCGGACGCGGCCGCGGGGGCTTTACAAGAGGAAGGGTTGAACTTCCCGGCTCGGCCCAGGGAGCGGGCCGCTCGCCAACCCCCGGGGGTCAAGGATGGTTCTTAGTCATTGGAGAGCCGCAGCCGCGTTCGGCGCGCTTGCGGTCGTAAGTTTTTTTGGAATTCTGGGCGCGAGCGCCGCTCCACGGCCGGCCAAAGAGGGGGCCGACAATCAGCAGAACACGGTCAGCATCGTCTCCGGCACGCCGGCCGGCACCTATCTGCAGATCGCCTACGATCTTTCCGCGGTTCTCGACGACCCGCAGGGGCTGCGTGTCATCCCCATGCTCGGCAAGGGGGGCGCGCAGAACATCCGCGATGTCCTCAGCCTCAAGGGCGTCGACATGGGCATCGCCCAGACCACGGACCTGGCGCGGGTCAAGCGGGAGCAGCCGGACGTCGCCGACCGCCTCGTCTACATCACGAAGCTCTATAACGAGGAGCTGCACCTCCTGGCCCGTCCCGAGATCCGCTCGCTCAAGGACCTCGAAGGCAAGGCGGTGAACTTCAGCGACATCGGCAGCGGCACCCAGTACGTGGCCAAGGAGCTCTTCCAGAAGCTCGGGATCCCCGTGAGGGAGGTGAATTACGGCCAGGTGGACGCGATCGAAAAGATGAAGTCGGGCGAGGTCGCGGCGACGGTCTACATCGCCGGCAAGCCTGGCTCCGCCTTCGTGCGGGCGCCGAAAGACGTCGGCTTTCACTTCCTTTCCGTCCCCTACGGGCCAGGCTTCGAGGACAACTATTATCCGGCGGTCCTCGAACCGGCGGATTATCCCGGGCTGATCCCCGAAGGCCAGTCGGTCGACACGATCGCCGTCGGCGCGGTGCTCGTCGCCTTCAACTGGCCCGCGAACTCGGTGCGCTACAAGCGGCTCGAGACCTTCGTGCAGACCTTCTTCGACAAGATCGACCAGTTCCAGCAGGCCCCGCGCCACCCGAAGTGGCGCGAGGTCAACCTGGCGGCCGATGTCCCCGGATGGCGGCGCTTCGCGCCGGCGGCGCAGCGCCTGGCCGCGGCGGGTCTCCAGACCGCATCCGTGCGGCCGGCCGGCGACAGCGCAGCCCTGCGCGCCGAGTTCGAGCGCTTCGCCAAGGAGCGCGGCCTCAAAGGCTCCGCCCGGGAGAAGGTGTTCGAGGAATTCATGCGTTGGCGGGAGAAGGTGCAATGAGTGCCCTGCGCAAGCGGCAGACCCTCGCCCCGACGCCAGAGCCTGCCAATGAGGACGATCCGGTCCTCGACCTTCGCCACCCTGGCAGCCCGCCGCTGGCGCGCCGCGGCCTGCCCCTGGGCACGCTTTTCGTCAGCGGCGTGCTGGCCCTCGGAGCGGTCGGTGCGCTCGCCCTCTTCTCAGGGGAGCGCAGGGCTGGGCCGGCGCCGGCCCAGGTCGCCTCGACGGCGGTGCCGTTGAAACCCTCGGCTACCCCAGCCTCTCATCCCGCCTCGCAGACTGGCTCGGCACGAGGGGTCGAGCCCAAGGCGGCGGAGGCGACGCCCGAGGCCGCAGCCGCCCGGCCGGCACCGGCGGCGGAGCCGACAGCCTCGCCCGCAGCGGTCCTCGTGCCGCCTGCCCGCGCGGAAGTCCCGTCGATGCCTCCCGCTCCCGCAGCACCGCCCGAGACGAGACCATCATCGGAGGCGCTTCGGACGGCTTCGCTGCCGCCCGACGGTGCCGCCGCGTCGGCGCTGAATGTGGTGCCAGCGCCCGCTCCCGTCGCGCCAGAGCCGACCCCCAGCGCCCCGGCGCAGCCGCGGGCGCCGCTCGCGGCGGCCGAGGCTGACGCCATCGCAGCGAAGGCCGATGCCGCCCTGCGGCGTGGCGACATCTCGGTGGCACGCTCGTTCTTCATGCGCCTCGCCCAGGCGGGCGATCCACGGGGGGCGGACGGCATGGCCCGCACCTATGACGGGGCGGTGCTCAAGACCCTTCCCGTCTTCGGGGTCAAGCCTGACCCGGCGGAGGCCGAGCGTTGGCATGCGCGGGCGAAGGCCCTGGCGCAGAAGAACTGAGCGCCAGTCTTCGCCTGCGACCTGAAGACCCTCGGAGCCGATTCCACTCAGGTGGAGTCGGCTCGACGTCTTTGTTGCGGCGCCGCCTGAAGAGGGCCCGGAACTGCGACCTCGAAGGCTGGACGGCGCCCTCGCGTCTCACCGGTCGAGGACCTCGGTTGCCAAGGAATCGACGAGCGGCTCCCCTGCGGCGCTCTCTTGGCGCGTGCCTCCCTCGTCGAAGCCCTGCGCCGCGGCCCGGCAGAGTTCCCTCACTTCCTCGGCCGAGACGAGGTCTTTCCGGACGAGGAGGCGCAGGAGCGTCTGGAGGATCACAGGGCCGCACTCGTTGGAATTGGGCATGGTGGAAACCGTTCGTTCTGTGCCCCTACTCTCAAAAAGCCCGTTCCCGATGCAAGCTCCGGGCCTTATTCAGCTCCGCTCACCACCTCGAAATTGCGCAGCAGGATGCGGCAGGGTTCCTTGGCCCGTTCCTCGCAGACCTGGCGCGCTTTCGCCTCGACCTCGTCGAGATCATCGCCTCCAAACTGGACGTAGATGGTCTTGTTCGTCTGCGAGGCAGCCATGACCTTCTCGGTCGGTCGGCCCCAATAGCGCATAGCCACCTGGCGCCCGGACGGGCTGAGTTTCAGCCCCCGCAACAAGGCATCGACGGCGCTTGGGTCGTGGGTGGGCAGCGCCTGTGCCCGCAGGAACCGATCGAGCGCCGGGATCCAGCGCAGCATGCCCTCGGCCTGGCGGAACATGGAATGCCCATCCTCGCCGATCGCCTCGAACATGTGGAATTCCGTTCGGCCGCCTTTGGCGACGTAAGCCTCATGAAGCTGACGGACGTAATCGCCGGGAAAGAAGGAGTCGTTCTCGGCATAGAGCCACAGGCTCGGCAGGCGGCCGCGCTCGCCGAGCCGTGCGAAAAGGCTGATCAGGTCCTCGGGCTTGCAGGCGGCGGAGCCGCCCTCGGGCGCTCTCGTGCGCACGCCGCCGGAGACATTGATGACGGCTCGCAGCCCCTCGGGACGGCGTGCCGCAAGGTTCAGGACGACCGCGCCTCCCGTTGAAACGCCAAGGGCGATCATGCGCTCGGGATCCGCGTCGCGGCGGCGGCGCAAGGAGACGAGCGCCGCCTCCACATCGTCCGTCTGCTCGTCGAGCATGGGCGCGTAATCGCCGTCACGGCAGCCGCGCAGAGCATAAAATTGACGGCCCTCGGAGCGCCCGAAGCCGCGCCGGACGACGACGGCGGCAAGCCATCCCCGCCGTGCGAACTCCCGCGCCGTGCGCAGGAAGGCACGGGCGCTCACCCGTTCTCGCTCGCCGGGGTCGGGCGCTTGGCCATGGGTGATGAGCGCGACCGGCAATCGGCCCGGACTTCCCGCCTCACGCAGGACAAGCGCTTCGAGGTTGTAGAGATGGCCGCGTATATCGACGGCAAGGAACGTCTCCTCCACGAGAAGCCGTTCCTCGCTGCGCATGGGGGTCGCAGCAAGACAGCACGCGACGAAGGCCAGAGCGCGCCAAGCTCGCATGCTGCGTTCTCCCTGCGGCCGCCGGGCCGTCCAGCCTGGCTTATTCGAGACGCTCGGAGACGATCGGCGTCACAGCTCCCGGTCGGACCCTGTCGCGCCCGTGGCGGGCCGAGGGGGCGAGGGTTCGCCCGTAGACGTCCGCATGTCGGCCGCGGGGGCGGGCCGCCGCGAGGGAACGATCTGTTGGAAGATCCACTCGAAGCTGGCGTCGGCGCTGTCCACCGCGAATGTCCGGGCCGCGTCGAGAAAGCGGGCGAACTGCTGCTCGTCGTTCCGGTGTTGCGCTGCTTTCGCTCTGCCAGGCGTCCCCTCTTCCCTGCGCGGCATCGCCGGCCTCCCTCACATTGATCGATAAAAAATTGGGTTCATCGACAAAGATTCCCGCTCCCGACCTGCGGTCGCTGGCTTATCGAGGCGGAGCAGCCCGCCTAGCGGACAGCTCAAATCGGCGGGAAGGCCGCGCCGGACTCGGCTGCGCGCCGTATGCCGCGCAGCGATTTGCGGGTGCGGTGGATCAATTGGGCCGCCGTGCGCGGCGCGACCCCCAAGACTCCCTCGAGCTTGCGTCCGGTCAGTCGCTCCTGTGTGACGGCCATGAGATAGATCGCCTGCAGCCAAAGGTGGAGCGGGAGGTGGCTCGCTTCAAAGATCGTGCCGACCTTTACCGTGAACGGCTTGCGGCAGCGATAGCATTTGTACGTCCCGATGCGGGTGCTGCGCCCCGCCATCTTGCCGACCCGGTCCCCGCAGCCGCAGCGCGGGCAGATCGCTCCTTCCGGCCACACATGACTCTCAACGAAGGCGTAAGCCGCCTGCTCGTCCTGAAAATATGGCCCATAAGCATGGAGCATGACCCCGTCTCCCTTCACGGCTTCGACGCCGGCATCTGCAGCTTGGGGGGTCGAACATCGTCTCGAATACAAGACGCGCGAAATGCGAAGTGATTTGATCAGAATCTCGTGTAACGCCAAGCACAAATGTTCGAAAGGCAAGTCACGGCTCGTCCCGTGAGAGCTTTCGCGCTCGTGGCGCTCGCAAACGGCGGGCGGGAGATTCAGCCTTCGGAGTCCGGCAATTGACTTGCCCCATCGGGAATTGAGGATTGAGGTCGCCCATGTGTCGATTGGGTTAACATTTGTTGCGGACGCGGCCGCAAAGTTAATTTACGCTTGCTGCCTGACTTTGGGGAAGGAATGCGTGGATGGCTTCCGATCAGCCTACGGTCTCTGGCGAGCCTGGGCGAGCGACGGCTGAGCAGCCCTTTGCCCGCCCCTCGCGCCTACGGTCTTGCCCAGCAGCACTTGGGGCGCTTCCTTCCGCCCCCCCCCCCGGCGCGGAGACCTGAGCTCAACCCGCGGCAATGTGCGGATCCCGCGGCATGAACTCTCGAAGTCCCGATTGATGATGTGAAGGAGCGGAATTCCTACCCACCCAAAGCAGTCGTGCCGTTTCATCTAAGAAGCTCATTGTCCTGTCGCTGCCAACTTCTTTTCGTCGTGGTGGCAATGCGAGGGTCCTCACCCTCGAAGTTGGGAGGCGTCACATGACTTCCATGGAAGGCCAACTGGCGATCGCTCGGGTTGATCGCGTGACTCCATGGTGTCAGCGCTGCCCGCTGACGAACGGCCATGGCTTCGACGGGTTCGCCGATGCCGAGCTCGAGTTCATGCGCGGCTTCAAGGTCAGCCATCAGCGGGCTTGGGCGGGGGAAACCCTGCTCGAACAGGCGGCCTCCCAGCCCCGGCTTCTCACCCTGTTCTCGGGGTGGGCCGCGCGCTGCCGCACCCTGCCCTCGGGAGAAAGGCAGCTCATCAACATCGTTCTGCCCGGCGATCTCGTGGGCTTGGAGAGCGTGCTCCTTGGCGCTCCCTCCCACTCCATCGAGGCCATCACCGACGTGACCTTCTGCTCGTTCGAGCCGGCTCGCTTCCGCGAGCTTCTCGAGAACCCCCGGATGGCGCGCCGGCTCGCGGCCCTTCAGGCCGCGGAGCTCCAACAGATCATCGAGCGTTTCGCCATCGTCGGGGCGTTCGATGCCAGGCGGAATCTCGCGCATTTCATCTGCGATCTCCACAGCCGCCTCGTCCGCCTCCAAATGGCCCAGGCGGAACGGTTCAGGCTTCCCCTCACCCTGCGCCAGCTTGCGGACGCCCTCGGACTGACCACCGTGCATCTCCATCGGGTGCTTCGGGGCTTACGGAAGGAGGGAATCCTGCACTTGGACCACGGCTACGTCCATATCCTCGACGGCCATCGCCTTCGCGAGATCGGCGCCTGCGCTGGCCCGCCGCAAGAGACAAGGCCGTTTCTTTGAAACGACCGGGCGAGCTGCGGGGACAGCCGAAGCTCTCAGGCGGCGGAGTACTCCTCCGGGCGGGTCGCCACTTGCGCCGAGCGTGCGAAGCGGTGGATGGCCGACAGATCGTGGCCTGACGCGCGTTCGCTCAGGGCCTCGGTCGCGATCTCGATCGCCTCCACGACCTCCTCCTTGCTCAAGAGCCCTTTGGAGATCAGGAGAAGCGTCACGGACTCAAGCACGGCGAGCGCTGCATTGCTGCTGTGGTCAACCACGGTAACCCCCTTTTCTTTCGCAAAGCCGATGCAGTTGCGTGCGGGCCAACGGGCATACGAGCGAGGAATGCGAACAACATGGCCGCGATCAGGCGCCGCCCCGATCTGCCGGTCCACCTGCTTATCCGCAAGTCACATATGTTATCCGGCGGACTTTATTGGGTCCGAAGCTTTGCTTTTCGCCATGCGAGGCGGGTTGGCCACGCCCTGGCGCTGCGGCCGACGCCCCGAACGACCCGGACGGCCGTGCAGGGCCGGGGCGCTCTGAGGAATCGCAGCGCGGGCAATCGAGCGCTTGAGGGCCTCGACGCACGCGCTGTCCTCGCGCCGATCTTCGGCCTCCAGGGCAGCTCCGGCGTCATCAAGCGCCTCGATCACCTCTTCCTTGTGGATGACCCTCTTTTCGACCAGAAGCAGCAAGACTGCCTCCAGGACATGCATCTGGCCCGTTCCGGTTGTCATGGGAGAACTCGTTTGGTGCACACGGACGCGGCGACAGCTCGCCGTTAACTGCCGGGTCAACTAGCAAGTGGCGTGCCGAGGTCCACAGCTGCGCTGTTCTCCGCAGGCAGAATTGCGCCAGCTGAACAAATGTTCGACCCGCACGCCTTGCGTCTCATTCGATGGCTCCGCGTGGAAGAGCAGGTTGGCGGCCGGGGACCGGCTCGTTTCGCGATGTCTCGCGCTCTGGGCGGACAGAGGGACCGCCCGTCCCACGGCCTGCTCCTCGCGCCCGCGACCGGTCGGCGTCGCCGTTCAGATCGGGCGGTCGGTCACCCGGATCGGCGAGGGCTGACGCACCCGGCGGCCCCGGCGGGCCTGGCGGCCCCACCGGTCCCGGCGGACCCGGATCTCCCTTTTCCCCTTTTTCGCCCCGCTGCCCGCAATTGGCGATGACGGCGTCGCGCACCTCGTCGCGGCTGATCAAGGTCACGACGCATGAGGCCGGATGGTAGGTGATCTGGAAGCGGAACTGGCCGCGCCCGTCGGCAACGGTCCTGAACAGGCCGTCGAGCGACACCTCCGTGCCGGGCTCCCGCACGCGGCCGATCACCCAGAGATAGCCCTCCGCGATGCGCGCCACCACGACCTCGATCTCGGCGCGGGCGGGCGCCGGCCCGGCGAGAAGGCTCACCGTCAGCAACAAGCCTCTCCCAAGCATGCTCCGTCTATTCAGCGTTGGATCCCCCATGTCCGCGCAAGACGCGGGCCCATAGCATTTCGGTGCCGCGCTTGCACGATGCCGCGTGGGGCTTTTGCGCCGACTGCCGCGAAGCGCTTGGCAGGAGCGACCGACCCCATCAGCGCGGTGGAGCCTCGCGTTCGCCGGGCGGCGAATCGGACCCTCGAGGCAGGCCGCACGCGCGTAGAAGGCGCCCACGCTCGATCAGGCTGGCGGCCTTGATGGCGATCTCTCGTGCGTGCGGATCGGAAGCACCAGTCGCAAGCACCGTCAGGTACTCGGCCATTAATGCGGTGCTGTAGTAGAATGGCTCGCCCTCGGACCCTTTTGCCCTCTCCATGACGGCCGCCGACCGACTGAGGGATCCAATGTATTCTTGCCGCACGGACTCGCCGGCTTCGTGGAGGGCGCTGACGCCGCCAAACCGCGTCTCGAACGCGTCCCACAGCTCGGCCAGTCTGATGGCCACGGAATCCTGCTTGGTCTCGTTCAGGAGCGCGAGCTCCCGGAGCAGTGGGGGCGGTTCGGGATCCTGGTGCGTCTCAGGCATCGGGCGGCCGCCCCCTACTGTTGCAAGCCGTGCCACGACCACCTCCATGAAGGCGCTGACGAAGGCCATCGCAAGCCGCCAGGTGGTCCGACACCGGGTCCAAGCATCGCTCAACGCCCGAGGCGTCTTTGCCGGCATTGGGTCACGCCGTTGCGGAAGAGCGGCTGCGCCGCCTCCGCCTATCGCCCCCTAAATCACATCATACTTATGCGGATTGGCAGATGGCTGTAAGAAGATTCTTGCGGCCGGCAAGTTGTCTTCCCGGATCACGGATGAATTGAGGCAACAGCGAGCCAGGAATCAACCAGCGACCCGCCCGTTCCTCTGGCACGCGCCACAAATCGAACACGCTTAACGGTTTCTCCACCGAGATCACACACCGTCGATTCGATCAACGGATCGCCTTCGTGGGGGTCTCAACTTGAAACTCTTTCCCGCTGCCCTCGTCGGCGCCCTCTCGCTTTGGTCCACCTGCGCGTCGGCCGCTCCGGATGCGGCGATGGCCATCGGCGGAAAGGCGAGTCCGCCGCCCGCCTTTCGCACCTTCTGTCAGCAGCACCCCTCAGAGTGCAGGCCGACAGACCGGCGCGCCGGCCCGATGGTCCTCACGGCCGAGCGCTACCGGGAGCTCGAGGCGATCAATTCCTATGTCAACGGCTCCCTTCGCGAAGTCTCCGACTACGAGCAGCACGGGCAGGAGGACGTTTGGACGGTCCCAGGCCAGCAAGGCGATTGTGAGGATTTCGCCCTCTTGAAGCGCAAGCTCCTTATCGCCCGCGGATGGCCGTCATCCGCCCTCCTTCTGACCGTTGCGGCCACCTCGTCCGGCGAGGGTCACGCGGTGCTCACGGTCGTGACCGATCGCGGCGACTACGTGCTCGACAACAAGACCTCGCGCATCCGTCTGTGGACAGACACAGGTTACATGTTCTTCACGCGCCAATCGGCGTCCGATCCGCGGCACTGGGTTGCCGTTCGGGGCGGCGTGCCTGGACAGTTTGCCGCCGAAACGCGCAATCCCCTTCGGACAAGCGGCCGCTAGGCGGTGGCGGGGCTCGCGGCCCCTCGCCACCGCGTCACCTGGAGCCACCGCCCCCGCCGCCTCCACCGGAGCCGCCCCCTCCTCCACCGCCGCCGCCGCCGCCGGCGCCGCCGCCGCCTCCACCACCACCGGAGCCACCGCCGCCTCCAGCGCCGCCGCTACCGCCCGAGCCACCACCTCCCGAACCGCCTCCACCTCCGGAGCCGCCTCCACCTCCGGAGCCGCCACCGCCACCAGAACCACCGCCACCGCCGGAGCCGCCTCCGCCGCCGGAGCCGCCTCCGCCGCCAGAACCACCGCCTCCACCGGAGCCTCCGCCGCCACCGCCGGAGCCGCCTCCTCCGCCGCCAGAACCACCGCCTCCACCGGAGGAGCCTCCGCCTCCAGATCCACCGCCTCCAGATCCACCGCCGGAGCCTCCGCCACCACCGGAGCCACCGCCTCCAGATCCACCGCCGCCGCCCGAGCCGCCACCGCCGGAGCCGCTGCCGGAGCCACCACCGGAACCGCCCGAACCGCCTGAGCCACCAGAGCCGCCGCCGGAGCCACCACTGCCGCCGCTACTGCCGCCGGAGCCACCGCCGCTGCCGCCGGAGCCGCCCCCCGAGCCCGACCCGCCAGAGCCGCCAGAACCGCCGGAGCTATCGCCGCTCCCGGGGCCACCGCCGCCGTCGCCCGGATTGCTCGCGCCGGTGACGGCGCCGACAGCGCGCGGCGGACACAGCCAGACGAGTTCAGCACCACGCTGCACCAGCTGACAGCCGGGGAAAGGCGCCGCGAGGGGCACGCCCGTCGCGGTCGTTCCAGGGAATATCTGGACCCCGCTCCCGCCGACGGACATCGCCGGGGCCGCCCCGATCGCTCCCGTCGCCGTCGGCGGACAGGCCCACAACCGCTGCGAACCGATCTGCTGCAGTTCACAACCCGGGCGGGGCCGCCGCGTCGGCCTGCCTCGGTCGGACACGCCCTCGTAATATTCGACCTGGCCGGCGACGGGTCCGCTCGAGGCGGCCGTCATCGATTGCGAGCGGATTGCGCTCGTGGCAGCCGGTGGGCAGGCCCAGAGTCGGCGGGTCCCGTCGGCGATCAGTTCGCATCCCGGCCGCGGCCGGCGCGTCATGCGTCCGGTCGAGGAGGTCCCTTCATAGTATTCGACTTCACCGCTGCCGACCTGCGCCAGTGTCGTTTGAGAGCTCGCGGCCAGAAGCCCGAGCGTCAGAAGAGCTAAAGACCGCGTATGCATGACGTTCCTCGCAGTACAGATGTTTAAGGTTAATGCGAGAGACGCCGCGAGGCGGTGTCATAAGTTTCAACCGCAGCCCGCCTACGGCAACATTTGTTTGTACAACCCTCATTTCGCGAACCATCGGCCCCGCGCCGCGTTCGCGTCCCCGACCAGAGGGAGGGTTGGCAGCCGACGGTAGCCGGCATGGTCGACGTCCGGTCCGGGCGAGCGCGCGTCGTGGAACGCTCGCACGCCGAGGAGGCATTGCCTCCCTCGATCTGTAAAATAATCGAGAAGCCCGAAGGACATCAGGCTAGTGCCTTTCAAGCAACACCTACCGCCTCCATAACAGCGTCCCATCCATGCCGCAGGTTGGTCACAGTCTGTTCCTAGCGAAGATCTCGTTCATCGGTGCATATTCCATGCGCCCCGCTCCAATAATCCATAGAAGATACGGGATTTCTGCATGTCGCAGCCGACCGCCTACGAGCAATACATGCTCGAACTGATCAATGCCGAGCGTGCCAAGGCTGGCGTCCAGCCGCTCGCCTTCGACGGGGATCTCAACGAATCCGCCGAGGGCCATAGCCAATGGATGATCCAGACCGACACCTTTTCCCATACCGGCGCCGGCGGCTCAGACGCCGGACAGCGCATGAGCGCGGCCGGCTATTCCTTCACCGGCAGCTGGTCCTGGGGTGAGAATATCGCGTGGGCGACGACGCGGGCGCCGAGCGGTCTGCAGGACGAGGTCAGCCTCCTGCACACCAACCTCCTGAACTCTTCCGGCCACCGCGCGAACATCCTCAACGGCAACTTCCGCGAAATCGGCATCGGCTTCGAGACGGGCGACTATGGCGGCCGCGACAGCGCCTTCGTGACCCAGAACTTCGCCAAGACAGCCACGAGCCCGTTCCTGACCGGCGTCGCCTTCGACGACAGGGACGGCGACCGCTTCTATGATCCAGGCGAGGGCCTCGGCGGGATCAACGTGACCGTCACCACCGCAAGCGGCGCGGTCGTCGCGTCGACGACCACCATGGCTTCGGGCGGGTACGACGTGAACCTCGCCGCTGGAACCTACAGCGTCACCTTCTCCGGCGGCGGTGTGGCCACCACCACTCAGCAGGTCACGATCGGCACGGACAACGTCAAAGTGGATCTCGTCGATCCGGCTCTGACGGACGGCGACCAGGTGGTCACGCCCGCTCCTCAACCCGCCCCTCAACCTCAACCCCAGCCGCCGCAACCGGAGACGGTGATCGGCACGGGGTCAGGCGAACGCCTGATCGGCACGCCGGAGGCGGACCGGATCGACGCCCGTGGCGGAAGCGATCGTGTTTATGGGCAGGGTGGCAACGACACCCTTCTCGGCGGCGATGGCAGGGACTTCCTCTACGGCGGTCCTGGCAACGATGTCCTGACCGGAGGCAATGGTGAGGACAGCTTCGTGTTCAACACGATCCTCGACGCCGCGACCAATGTGGACCAGATCACGGACTTCTCCGTGATCGCCGACACGATCCGGCTCGAGAACGCGATCTTCACGAAGCTCGGCTGGAGTGGAACGCTTGCATCCTCGGCCTTTCACATCGGCGCTCAAGCGCATGATCTCACGGACCGGATCATCTATGACGCGAGCAACGGCGCCGTGATGTACGATCAAGACGGTGCCGGCGGAGGCGCCGGCGTCGTGTTCGCGCAGCTGCCGCCGGGCCTTCCGCTCTCCAACGCGGACTTCGTTGTCATCTAAAGGGTGTTCCGGGGGCTCTCCTGGGCCTCATCGGCAACGGGGAGTCCCCGCTTCTCCACGGTGTTGGAGTTCCGCGACGTGAACCAACGCCCGATCGGGCATCGAGGCGTCAGTTGCGCCGCCAGCGCAGGAAGTCGTTGAACAGCGCCTCGCGCTCTCGCCTGGACATGCGAGCGTTCGTTGCTCGATTGGCCAGGAACGTGTCGAACTGTGACCGAAGCTGCGCCTCCCCAGTGGGCTCCTCCTTCCGCACCATGCGGGCGAGGATCTCCTCAGCGACGCGATATCTCGTCCAGCCGGGTACCGTGCCCGCCACGTTGATCTCCTGCCACTTCGGTTGGAACGGGGGCTGCTGCAGTTGGGAGAACTTGGCGAAATACGCCTCGATGAAGCGAGCCACCCGGCGGTAGCGGTCGCTGTTCGTCGGCCAGTTGAAGACGGCAAGGACGGTTGGCACCGCGATCGTCTCGACGGATTGCCCGGACGGGATCAGATTTGGGTAATCCTCGGCGCTCAGGCGGGCCGGCACGTAGTAGTCCGCGAACTGCGCATCGTCCTCGATCGGCAGAAAGTGAAAGCCCGGCTCCGGCTTGAACTTCGCGAAGAGGTCGTTCGGCTTGCCGACCACATGGACGACCGCCGAGATTTCGCCGCTGCGCATCTTCTCGAGGGCGATGGCATTGTTCATGAACACCGGCTCGACCTCGATGCCGAGCCGCTGAAACACCACCTGGCCGGTGAGATTCGCCGCGCTGCCGCGCGTGTTGAACGCGACCTTGCGACCGGCCAGATCCTTCAAGCTGTTGAACTCGCCCCGCGCATAGATGTGCACCTCCGACCGGAACAACGGCGAGATGTAGTGGATCCGCTCCTCGATGTTCGGCACCTTCAGTTCGCGCCGGAAGTGATCCAGGACGTCCGATTGCGTGATGGCGATGTCGACGCCCTTCAAGAAGAGAAGATCGCTCACATTGCCCACCGCCCCGAAAGTGACGAGGGGAATGACGCGCAGGCGAGGACCGTCGTCGAGGACCTTGGCGATGTCGGCCGCGTAGCGGATGAAGGTGCCTTCGAGAAGGCCGCCCGCAAGACCCACGGTCCATTCGTTGACCTCGGTCTTGCCCGGCACTTCGAGGTTGGCCGGAGAACGCTTGCGCGGCTGCTCCGCTGGCGGCGACGGCGTCTGCGCCATGACCGCCTGCGAGCACGCCCAGCCGAGCATCAGCCCCAGCGCGAGCAGCCCGCACCGCTTGTTTTTCCTCATGAAACCCTCCCCTGGCGAGGATCCTGCCGCCGCGTTCATTTCAAGCTGTCCTTCCGCTCCGCCGCCTGCCGGATTCCACCCGCATAGGCCCGCGCGTAGAGCTCACGCGCCTTCGCGACGTCGGCGCGGACGCCGTAGGTCCGCCAGGTCGCGAGCATGCGCGGGTCATAGGTCTCCGCGAGCGCGAAGGCGGCGTGGGGATCGCCAGCCTCCTGGACGCGCTCGAGCACAAGCCGCGCCCCCTTGATGTCGCCCTGACGAACGAGGGCTTCGCCGCGCGCGAGCGCACGCGCCACATCGCCGCGCGGGGACGTGGCGACCTGCGCCGAGCCGGACATGGATGCCGGCGGAGGGCTGTCGTTGCCACCGGCAGGGTCCCGTGACGCTTTGTCGGCGCTTTGCCCTGCCTCGAGAGCAGCGAGCCGCACCCGCAATGCTTCCGCTTCCTCCCGGGCCGATGACACCTCGCTCGCCAGCCGCGCGGCGCGGTCGCGGTCGCGAAGGAGCGCCTCGGCCTGATCCTTGACGAACTTCAGCTCCTGGCGTGCGAGCATCAGCTCGCGGCTGAGAGCGTCGGCCCGCTCGCGCTCGCGGGCCACGACCTGCGTTTGTTCGAGGGCGGCGGCGCCGGTCGAGGCAGCGCCAGCTTTGAGCTCTGCGAGTTCCGCTCTCACAGCCGCGATCTCGCTGGCGAGAGCTTTAGCGCGCGTGCGCTCGAGCTCCAGGTTGTTGGCCTGCTCCACGCCTGCCGCGACGGCATTCGCGTAGGCGGCCTTGACGTCCGCGATCTCCGCGGCAGCGGCTTCAGCCCGCGCTCGGATCGCGCCGCCTTCCTCCTGGGCGGCCGCAAGTTGCCGGGCGAGCGCTGCGCTGCGTTCACGCTCCTGCCGGAGTTCATCCGTCCGCTCGGCGGCGACCGCCTCCGCGGACCGCATCGCCTCCAAGGCGTCGCGCTCTGCGCTGATCACGCTGCGCGCATTGGCCTTCAGGGCTTCGATGATCAGGTTCGCAGCGGCGAGCTGGCGGGCGAGCGCGTCCGCCCGCTCGCGCTCGCGCTCCATGGCTGCGGCCGCTTCTCGTGCCGCCGCTTCCTGCGCCCGTGCCGCCGTCTCAGCCGCCTGCAGCGCCGATGTCGCGGCCGCGGAGCGGGCCTCCAGGGCGCGAATGGTTTCGCGCGCTGCCGACAGCTCTTCGGCGAGGGCGTCGAACTTTCCCCGCCCTGACTCCTGCGCGGCCTCTCGGCCGACCACTGCGGCTGTGGCTTGCAGCGGTTCGGCCGGCGAGGCGCCGACCGGGATTGCCGCCGAAAGCGCGCCGGTGACTGAAGCGCCTTGCGTGAACGGGGCAGCGGAGGCCTGCTTGATCTCGAGGGACGGTGCGCTCCAGAACGCAGCGCCCGGCTCGTGAAGGCGCGAAAACCAGGATCGACCGCTCTGGACGAGGGCAGCAATCTCACGTCCGCCAAACGGAACGAGGCCGAAGCCAAGCGCAGCCGTAATCGCAATCACCACGAGCATGCTCGCGCCGGCGACACCGATCATCTTGCGCGAGGCTTGACGCCCCGCCTGGTGCGCGACCCTCCCTTGGGCCTCCCCTCGCGCCTCCGTTCCCTCCCGCGCGGACCCGCTTGCGCAGACCTGGGGGAGGCGGGTCCAATGGGTCGGCTCCAACCCGGCCGGGTCCCCGTTCTCTCGGACCCAGGCTCCAGCCTCGCGCGACCAACGGGCGACCTCGTAGCCACCCGTCGGTTCATCGAACAGCGCAACGAACTCGCCGCTCCTCGCGCCCGCCCCAATGGGTTCCAATTCCATTGTTATGCCTCCCCTGCCTTGGGAAGCGGCCGTCTTCGCGACCCGTGCCTGATCAGGAGGACACTAGACGATTGGTCCCTCCCGCGGCGTAACTTTTGTAAGTGTCCGCGTTCGCGCCGCAGGCCAGTATGCGCGAGGGCCGTCCGGAGAAGGCTCCCGTGGACGAGATCGCGATGTCATTGACCACCGAGCCGCTCGCAGGGGCCGAGACCTCGGCAGCGCCGCAGGCGCCGCGCCTCTCCTTGTCCAAGGACAAGATGCGCGTCCTGCTTCTCGAAGGCGTGAGCGAGAGCGCGACGGCGCTCTTCAAGGCGGCCGGCTACACCAATGTCACGAGCCTGCCAACGGCGCTCGCCGGCGCCGATCTGCATGAGGCCATCGCCCGCGTGCACGTCCTCGGCATTCGTTCACGCACCCAGCTTGCCGAACCCGATTTCGCCGCAGCGGCGCGGCTCATCGCCGTCGGCTGCTTCAGCGTCGGCACCAACCAGGTCGATCTCTCGGCCGCGCGCAGGCGGGGCATTCCTGTGTTCAATGCCCCCTTCTCGAACACCCGTTCCGTGGCCGAGCTGGTGCTTGGCGAGATCGTGATGCTGCTGCGGCGCGTCTTCCCGCGGTCGGTCGCTGCTCACGCCGGGCGGTGGGACAAGTCGGCCGAGAACAGCCACGAGGTGCGTGGCAAGACGCTTGGCATTGTCGGTTACGGCAATATCGGCTCGCAGCTCTCGACTCTTGCCGAGGCCGCCGGCATGCGCGTGGTGTTCTACGATCATGCCGACAAGCTGCGCCACGGCAACACCGAACCGACCGCGACCCTGCGTGAGCTGCTGGCGATCAGCGATGTGGTGAGTTTGCACGTGCCGGAAACGCCCGCGACGCATCGCATGATCGGCGCTCCCGAGATCAAGGCGATGAAGAAGGGCGCTTATCTCATCAATGCCAGCCGGGGCACCGTGGTCGACCTCGACGCCCTGGCCGACGCCTTGCGCGCAGGCCATTTGCGGGGCGCCGCGATTGACGTCTTCCCGGTCGAGCCTTCGTCGAACGGCGGCGCCTTCCGCTGCCCTCTCCAGGGGATCGAGAACGTCATCCTGACCCCGCATGTCGGCGGCTCGACCAGGGAAGCGCAGGAGCGCATCGGCGCGGAGGTCGCGCGCAGGCTGATCGACTACAGCGATGTCGGTTCCACCACCGGGGCGGTGAACTTCCCTCAGGTGCAGCTTCCGGCACGTCCGCGGGGCATGCGCTTCATCCACGTCCAGGAGAACGTCCCGGGCATGTTGCGCCGCCTGAACGAAGTGTTCGCCCGCCGCGACGTCAACATCGCCGCCGAATACTATCAGACCGACGGCGAGATCGGGTACGTGGTGGTGGAGACCGACGAAACGGGCGAGGACGGCACTTCCATCCTCTCAGAGCTTCGTGCCCTGGAGGGAACGATCCGCGCACGCCTGCTCTACCATCGACACTGACGACCCACGCGCGCTCAAGCCGCGGCGCCGTCGGGATACGAGAGAACATGGGCGTCGAAATACTCCGCCCAGAGGGCGGCAACGGACGCATCCGCGGCTTCGCTCCGGCTGACATTGCGCGCAGCATCGTCCTGGCTGGCCAGGAAGACGGCCGAGGTGAGCAGCGCAAAGACATCCTCTTCCGCCTCCGAGGCCACGGGGCCGTACATGGCTTGCGCGAGCTGAACCGCGTGCCGGCAACCGGCCTCGAACGCGCGGTGCCTCCCGAGGCTGAGCAGGAACAGCTCCTCGCCGACGATGTCGTCTCCCAAGCCCGAGAGCTTCGCCCAAGCCTCGGCTTGCGCAAGGGCAAGCGCATGCGGGGTCAAGCGACCGGTCGCCCGCCGGGCGACGAGCGTGACGAGCCCGACCACGAGGCCGAGGATGTAGGGGTCGTGCCACGCTCCCTCGGGGATGTCGCCAAGCCGCTGACGGCTCTGCGCCACAAGGGGCGCGATGGTCGTCACCGCCGCCTTCCGCGCCCGTCGCGCCCGCCACAAATCAAGCATCGGCTGCGATCCACAAACGCGCCGCTCCTTGAAGGATGCGGCGCGGACGAGCATAGCCAATTTCCCGTCGGCCTTCCGCCCCCTATGATGGCTCCGGGTGCGGCCGGCGGCAACAGGGGGCGGCCTGCCGCCATCCGCACCAGCCCTACTGCAGGAGCCGGCACTTGACCACGCTGCCGCCGAAACCAGATTTCGAGGCGATCGAGGCGGCTGCCCACGAGTCAGCCGACCGGCGAACGCTCATCCTCGCCCTCATCGGCAACCTGGTCTACAGCTGGTCCAACAACGAGAGCCTTTTCATCTATGTATTGATGCTGCTCCTTGAGACCGACGAGGCCTCGGCAGCAGTGGTGTTCGTGACCCTCAACACGACGCGGGCCCGCCTCGAGCTCATCCAGCGGCTCGCCAAGGCGAAACTCCTCGACAAGGCGCTCGACAAGGAGCTCACGAAGCTCATCGAGCGGTTCAACGAGTGCACCCGCGCCCGCAACGAGTTCAATCACTGCATGTACTTCGTCGACCCGCGCGGGGAGATCACGCACACGCAATCCATAAAGGTCCAGGAAGCCAAGGGGCGGCTGCAATGGAGCGCGCCGCGCCCCATGGACGACCCGCGCCTCACCGAGATCATGACGACGGTCGGCGAGCTGAGGCAGCTCAACCGGGACATCTGGGACTTCCTGCCTCGTCTTCAGGAGTACATGGCCCGCCGGCGCAGCGCCAAGGGATCGCAGGGGCGCAATGCCAAACCCCCGCCGGGCACGACGAACGAGCCTGCGCCTCACTCGTGATCGGCTGAGGCAGGGAGGCCATGCCGTCCGGCCATCGGCTCTCATCGCCGCCGTTTTGACGGTCGATGGCACATTTGTAACCGCACCCGCTCGGCATCACCTCTAGCTTTGCTCCTGACGGGATCGCTCGCCGCCCCGCGGGCCAATCGACAGGGAGGCGTTGCCGTACGCGCCGGCTGCGATATCGCCCATGCAGGTGGATGTCATCACGAGCTTTGGTCGGACGGGCCCGCTCGGCCGCAACTGGGAGGCCGTCTATGCGGCCGATCCGGAGGCGCAATTCTTTCTGTCGTGGACCTGGATCTGGCACTACCTGCACGCCTTCAAGGGCGTGTGGCTGGTGCTGGCGGCAAAGCCCCGCGGCGCATCAGACTACGTCGCTTTCCTCCCCCTCAAAGTCCGAACCGAACTGACGAAGGAGCGCGGCTTTCATAACGAGATCGGGATGGCGTGCAATTTCGGCACTTATACGGGCCTCATCTGCGCGCCGGGCTTCGAGCGCGAGGCCATTCCGGCACTCGCCAAGTTCCTGAAGCACCATTTCCACTGGGCGAAACTGCGCTTCGAGAACCTGCTCCTCTCGGAGGAGCGGCTGCGACTGTTCACGAACGAGTTCGCGGAATCCCGATTTGCCGAGGAGCCTCTGCCGCGGATCGATAACGGCGACAACGTCGATCAATACGTCTGTCCATATGCGGCGCTGCCGGAGAGCTGGGACGAGTATCTGGACACCAGGGTGAGCGCCAATACGCGCCAGAAGATGAAGCGCTTCCTCAAGAGGATCGACAGCTCGGACGAGTTTCGCATCACGCTGCCTGAGCCTGCCACCCTGGAGCGCGACATCGACATCCTCCTTCAGTTCTGGGAACGGAAATGGGGGCCCTACAAAGGCCGGCGTTTGCCCGGCATCCTCAAGACGCATCGCATCCTGTTCACGCGCTGCTTTGCTGAGAAGACGTTGTATCTGCCGGTGCTTTGGCGGGGCGAGCGGCCGATCGGAGCGCTCGGCAACGTCATCGACCGGCAGAAGCGCTCGATGCTTTTCATCATGGGCGCCCGCGACGAGAGCTTCAACAATCCGCCGCCGGGATTCCTCCTTCACACCTACAGCATCCGCTCCGCGATCGGCGCTGGCCTCAAGAGTTATGATTTCCTGAACGGGAACGAGCCCTACAAATACGCGTTCGGCGTTGAGGAGCGGCACCTTAAGCACTTCGCCATCGTCACCCGCAACCGGCGCAATCTCGGCGACCAGCTTGATGCAGGCACCATCCCGATCGTTCTCCAGGAGATCGCGCGCCTCTTCGAATCAAGGCGTTTCGCGGAGGCCGAACGGGGCTGCCGACAGATCCTCGCGGTGAACGGGAAACATTCCGGTGCGCTCTCCCGGCTTGCAGAGGCCCTGCAAAAACAGGAGCGATACGGCGCGGCGAAGCGAACCTTGAAGGAGCTCGTGGCGATCGACCCGAAGCGCGTCGAGGCCTGGGATCGCCTGGGCCGCGTGCTCGAGCGGCTCGGCGACACGACAGGAGCGATCGCGAGCTTCAGGAAAGTGCTGGAGCTCGTCCCCGATGATCGCGACGCAGCGGCGCGCCTTGCTGCCCTCGCATCTGCAGACGTCAGCGCCTCGCCTGCGCCCGCCCCCCTTCCTCGGCGTGCGACCGAGGCCAACGACATCGAACTGTCGCGCGCAAGTTAGCTCGCCGCGCGAATCGGCATGGCGGCGGAGTCGACGTCGCGCACCGTCGCACCCCTTTTCCAGAGACATCCGTTGCACCGACTTGCCGCAGCTTGCGGCGCCTGAGGGCCTGAGCCGGTTCGGAGGACCACCAGAGCGGAGCGCGTGGGTACGCCAAGTGATGCGACGCTCCACAAATGTCCATAACGAGAAGATCAGCTTTTGACAGAATTGGTTAAAGCTCTGATCCTTTCCGAAAGTAAAACGAGAATTGAGGCTTGGGAGGCGTAGAGAGCTCGTACCCCCTTCGCGGACGGCTCCTGTCGCTCAGAGGTGTCGACGAAGCGGCGCATCCAGCGCCGCCGAGACGCTGTCACCCGCCGCTGCTCGAACGATCAGCGACGGACCGGTCTGCTGCGCGTGCTTGCAGCGGAAGTCGTGCCGCAGCGGCCGCAGTTCGCATGCGAACTCACCGAAGCGGCGGCGTGAGCACCACAGAGAGAGGAGGCGCCCGGCTCAGATTCCTCATCCTCGATCGACGGCTCGCCTTCGATGCGCTGCTCCTTGCGACTGCGGGAGCCCGCCCCAGAGCAGCCTTTCCGAACTCAACCGAACACAGACCAACGCACGCCAGGGAAGCATCGGACGACATTGAGGCCGCGGACGTAGAAGATCGGCGGTTTCGAGGTCTTGAGATGCGTCTCCTGGGCGTCAGGGAGACGTATGATGTCAGACAGCTCGAATAACGGCGCTATCGCTGCGGCCTTGGGAGTCGCGGTCGCGATCGAAGACACGCTGAACAACAACGACCTGCTCACGGACAACGACGTTCATAGCAATAACGACCTCTTCAGCGACAACAACATCAAGGGCAATGACGGCAACGGCGCCGGCAACGATACCGTCGCCGATGACGGCGACGGCAACGGGCCAGGCAACGACACGACCGGCGACGGCAACGGCGGCGGGACGGACACGGTCGGCCGGGCCAACGACGGCAATGGCGACGGCAACTATCGTGCGGCGCAGGACTCGAGCGTCGTCAACGCCAGCGGCAACAACCGCAACAACGACTCGAACGGCGGCGGCGCGCAAAGCACGGCCGACGGCGACGTGAAGTTCAACGACCTGAACAATGGCCGCGACTACAGCACCGCTGACGGCGATGTCGAAGACAACAATCGCGGGGCGGGCGACGGCAACTATCGCGCCACCGACGACGGGGACGTGAAGGACAACGATGACAACAGCGGCGCCGGCGACTATCGCGCGTCTGAAGGCAGCTGGGTCAAGCACATCGAGATCGACAAGAGCGGCAACAACCGCGACAACGACGACCACAGCGGCAACAACCGCGACTTCCGCGACCTCAACCACGTCCATAACGACATTCCGAACCTCTATGGCGTGAACTTCAACGAGGCCGTCCAACAGTCGCTGACCGGCGGCGGGATCAACTTCGAAAACGACCAGATCCAAAACATCTACGACGTCGACAGCGCCAACTCGCCCTACACCTTCACCAACACCATCAATGCCAATAACGGACGGGCCGGCGATGGCGCCCGGGGCGGCGACGCCAATGGCGGCGATGCCGATGGCGGCGACGGCGGCGAAGCCAGGGGTGGCAATTCCCAGGGTGGCCTGGCGCTCGGCGGCAAGGCCGACGGCGGCAAGGGCGACGGCGGCCTGGCGCTCGGCGGCAAGGCTGACGGCGGCGACGGCGGCAAGGGCGACGGCGGCGACGGCGGCGACGGCAATGGCGGCATCGCGGTTGGCGTCGGCGGCTCGGCGAAGTCGGACGGCGGCGATGGCGGCGAGGCTGACGGCGGCGACGGCAAGGGTCATGGCGGCGCGGCTCTTGCGCTCGGCGCGGCCAAGGCCGACGGCGGCGATGGCGGCAGGGCTGACGCCGAGGGCGGCGACAGCGAGGCCGGCAATGGTGGCAAGGCGGATGGCCTTGGCATCGGAGCCGGCATCGGGCTCGGCGGCGAAGGCGCCGAAGGCGCCAAGGCGGACGCCGGGGACGCGCTCGGCGTGGGCGTCGGTGTCGGCGGCAAGGCTGACGGCGGCGACGGCGGCGGCGGTGGCGGCGGCGGCGGCGGTGGTGGCGGCCTCGCCGGCGGTGGTGGCGGCGGTGGCGGCGGCGGTGGCGGCGGCGGCGCTGCCGACGCTGGCGACGGCCTCGGCCTCGGCCTTGCTCGGGGTGGCGATGCCACGGGCGGCGACGGTGGCGACGGCGGCCTTGGGGTCGGTGTTGGGATCGGCGCTGGCGTGGGCGTCGGCGGTGACGGCGGCGACAGCGGCGACGGCGGCGCGGCAGGCGCGGCAGGTGGAGCGGGCGGCGCTGGCACGGCGACGGTCGCAGCCACGGCGACGGGCGGTGCAGGCACCGGAACCGGCGGTGCGGCGACCGGCGGCGCAGGCGGCGCGAGCGCGGCGACGGCCGGCGACGGCACGGCGACCGTCGGCTCGAGCACCGGCGGCGCAGGCGCTGCGGGCACCGGCGGCGCCGGCGGCGCGGCGACCGGCGGCTCGGCGACGGCGAACGGCACTGGTGGTGACGCGACCGGCGGCTGGGCGGATGCCCATGCCTGGGCAGGCGACGCCTTCGGCGGCGCCGGCGGCGGCGGCGGCACGGGCGGCGCGGGCGGCTTTGGCGGCGCGGGCGGAGATGGCGGCGACTATGTCGTCACCGGCTTCAGCATCCATGACCTGTTCGGCGGAGACACCTCCGGCGCGGTCACGGGCGGCGACGGCAACTCGATCGGCCATGACGGATCGCTCGGAGCCAACGCTTCGGTGGCAGCCGGGGTGCACGTGGAGATGTTCAACAACAACATCATCCTCGGCGCGCATTCGCAGAGCCAGACGTTCTTCGCCAACATGGCCGGCGGCGACATGGATGACGTCGCCTGAGGCTTGCCTGAGGCTATGACTTCAGGGCCCGCGCGGTTCGCCGCGCGGGCCCACGGGCCTACCAGTCAGACGGTGCGGAAATAAGCGCCCGCCTCACGGCAGACGGAGACTGTGATGACCCCGGGCGGCGTGACCGAAATCATTACTCACTTCATTGGATATTGGCATATTACGGAGGAGATTGCCCGAGCCAGGCTGCTGTACGACAGCAACCACCACGACGTCGTCCTCGAATACGCTCCCCTTCCCTTCCGCGATGTTCGACCGCCGCCCGAGCTCGACGAGCTGACGAGCGCCGGTCCACGCTACACGCTGATTGACGGCCTGCCCCGATTTGCCGTCGATCCGATTCCGGGAGCCAATCCGTTGAGTCCCCCGGCGCGGCACGCCGGTGAGATACCGACGGGAAGCCGCATGCAGCTTCCCCCGTCAGGCGTCGGGTCCGGCAGCACCGCGCTCGGCCCTGCCGCGTGGCGCCCGGGCGACGACCCCGATCCGGTGATCCGCGTGACCTACGACATCGGCGGCGATCAGCGTCTGTTCCATGCGTCCCAGATCAAGATGCTGGTGGATAGCGACCTCCTCTACCTCGTTGCCGGCACTGGCGTCGAAAACCTCCAAACGCTCGATCTTCCGGCCACACTGCGAACGATGCTCGACGAGGCGAAGGCGCATCTGCCGGCCGAGTTCGAGTTGCTCACGGGCGGCAACGCGCAAGCGGTGGTCGATTTCATCAAGGCGCAAAGCGTGGCCCTGGCGGCAGGCGTCGGGGAGCAATCCGCCGACGAAGCAGGACAGGGAACAGTCCAGGAGGTCGTCGCCAATCAGGTGTATGTCAACGGCGCTCCTCTCCCTGAGGGCGAGGAACGTCCGACCGCCCCGTCCCTGGAGCGACATGAATTCGATCTGCCGCGCACGGATGGCACAGTAGCCGGCGTGAGCGCGGAGTTGGGATCGAACACCTCGTACAGCGCCGCCGGGATCGTGGACGCGAACGAAGAGACGATGACGCTGGTCGTCCTCGGCAACGTCTTCCAGACCGACGCCATCATCCAAACCAACGTCTTGAAGGATCACGACCACGTCGAGATCGTCGGGCCGGAGCGTGGCGGCACCATGACCCCCGCCGGCAACATCGCGAACAACATCGCGGAGTTCATTCAGAACGACTTGTTCGCGACGCTGAAGCCCGGCGCGATCTTTGCCGGCTTCGAATGGAGGGTCGACATCTTCGAGGGCGATTTCCTCGACATCAAGACGCTCGTCCAGGAGAACTGGATCATCGACAATGACGTGACGGTGCAGACGACGTCCGGTGCTTATGACCGGGTGCTGGCCGGGGGAAGTTTGCAGCTCGGTCTCGCGGATATCGTCGATCTGGGGAAGTACGAGCTCATCATCATCGGCCAGAACTATTACACCTCCAACTTCATCTTACAGACCAATATTCTTCTTGATGACGATATCCTGAAGATCGCGGCGTCGCTCGGCGAGGACGACGCTGCCCGGTCGTCGCAATCGGTATCGTGGGAAGGAAATACGCTCACCAACGACGCCGTTATCGAACGGATCGGCAGCTCGTCCTTCGGGACGATCGACGAGCAGCTCATGAACCTGATCGAGGCGATCAGGAACGGCGACACCGAGCTTGCCTCGTCCTACGGCCGGCTCCTGAACGGCGATGGGACCGGCACCTTCGACATCCTCTATGTGACCGGCAACTACTACGACATCAACATCGTCTCCCAGACGAATGTGATGGTCGATGCGGACACGGCCGTTCAGCTTCTGCCGGATATCCTCGCCCCGAGGGGCGAGACGCTCGAACAGACGGCATCGACGGGCGGCAACGTTCAGACGAACACGGCCGCCATCATGGATGTGAGCGCCCTGTCCGACCAATATCTGGGCGGGGAGTTCTATCACGACGCCATGCTGGTGCAGGCCAATATCGTGGTGGGCGCTGACGAGGAAGACAGGATTGTCGCCCCCGACCCCGACGAACTCATCTCCGAGGTCATCGCCTTCATCGATCCTCAGCCGGCAGGTTCCGAGGAGGCGCCGCTCGCAAGACCCACTGTCCACGCGGACGACGTGATGGGTTCCATGCTCACGTGAGGATCGCTTGGCAGGCCGGGCGCCGCGGCATCCTCGCGGTCGCTAGTTCGGCCAGAACGACATTCTGTCATCGAGGAGGGGCTATGGGTTGGCATGAGGATCGATCGACCGCCGGCAACGCTCAAGCCGGCCTGCGGCCGAGCGGGGCGAGTGCCGACGGCACGGATCGAAGCGCCGCATCCAACGCGACACCGTTTGCGGCTCCTGCTTCGCCCTCGGACGGGAACAGCGCGAGGGCGGCATCTCTCTCGCAGAGGCTCCAGGCCTTGGAGCATTCCTACCGAAGCGTTGCCGGTGGGAGCTATATCGGCCCTGCCGATCCTGCATGCGCTGCGCCCGAGGCAATCTCGGCCGGCGTCGACCCCGCCTCTTCGTCCTCTCACGAGACGCCGACCCCAAGCCCGGTCGCGCGCACGGCCTCGGCGCCGGCGGACGTGCACAGGAGCCAGGGTGCGGACGTCCTCGCTCGCGAGCCTGGCGATACGGTCGTGGAAATCATCCGCGACGACGTCGCGGCGATCGTACGAAGCCTCGACGCCAGGAGGCGGCCCAACCAGGGCTCGGAGCGCCTATCCGCAGCCGCTTCCGGATATCCGCCGAAGTCGTCCGAAGTCGCGGCCCGCGCGGCTGAGACAGGCCTTGGTCAACCTCCGGCCGCTGGGCAGGGAGTTTCCAAGGCGCCGAGGGCCGAGTCGCAAAAGCCCGCCGACCCTGCAGGTCTCGCCGAGACCATTGTGGCGGCCAAACAGGCGCGGGTGTCAGCCCAAGGCAGCACGACCGGCGAACCGGCGGGCGTAGCGCAGCCGCGCACGACGACGGATGCGCCGGCGCAAGCGGCTCCAAGCGCCAAGGCACGGGTGGACTCGCCCTCCCCGGCTCAGCCCTCCATCACCGTTGAGCCCATCGCCCCGCCTTCCCAAGCGCCGGTTCCAGAAAAGGCGTCGCCCGATGGTCCGGGCGGAGGCGGCGGCAACAAGGGAGGGTCCGGCGGAGGAGGCGGTGGCCGGCGCGGAGGAGCTTCCTCACCTCTTCAGCAGCGCGCCCGCGACCAGGAATTTCGCGACGTGCTCGGCAAGGGCCTGAACGCCTGCCGGCGCAACCTCGTGACGGTCGCGATCTTCTCGTTCTGGGTGAACTGCTTCGTGCTCGCAGTCCCGATCTACCTCTTCCAGATCTCCGACCGCGTCCTCACGAGCCGCAGCACAGACACCTTGATCATGCTGACCGCGATCGTCGTCGGCGCGCTCATCGTGCACGTGTTCCTGGACATGATGCGGCGCGTCATCCTGATGCGGATCGCCGTCGAGGCGGAAAGCAAGCTCGGCGCGCCGGTGTTGAGCGCGGCCGCCAAGGCCTCGCAAGCCGGCTCCAGTCGCGAGTACCAGACCCTCGGCGACCTCCTCCAGCTGCGAGCGTTCCTCACCGGCCCGGTGATCCTGACGATGCTCGATGCGCCGGTGGCGCCGGTCTATCTGCTCGTCGTCTTCCTCATCAACCCGGATCTCGGCTGGATCGTCACCACCACCGGCCTCGTTCTCCTGGTTCTGGCGCTGATCAATCAGAAGCTGACGGCAGTGCCTTTCGGCGTGGCGAATGCCTATGCGAGCCGCGCCAATCTCCAGGCCGACGCCATGGCGCGCAATGCGCAAGTCATCAACGCCATGGGCATGATCCCCGAAGGGGTCGCGATCTGGGGCCGCGAGACTGCGGAATCGTTGAAGGCGCAGGTCAAGGCGCAGGACCGCAACATCCTGATGACCGGCGTTTCCAAATTCGTCCGGTTGTCCACCCAAATCTCGATCCTCGGCTGGGGAGCCTGGCTTGCGCTCGAGGGGCAACTCACCGGCGGCATGGTGATCGCGGCGTCGATCGTCGCGAGCCGGGCGCTCGCCCCGATCGAAGGAACCATTGAAGGGTGGCGCAACTTCATCCACGCCCGGGCGGCCTATGCGCGCATCAAGACCCTCATTCAAAGCTCGCCCCTCAACGCCGACAGGCTCCGGCTGCCGCGCCCGAGGGGACATCTCAGCGTGGAACGGCTGCTCTATGTTCCGCCCCCGTCCAAGAAGGTCATCCTGAACGGCATCACATTCCAGCTCGAGCCGGGCGAGTCCCTTGCGGTGGTCGGCGCGTCGGGCGCTGGAAAATCCACTCTCGGCCGGATGCTGGTCGGCTCCCTCGCGCCGACGGCCGGCAATGTGCGTCTCGACATGATGGATCTGCGCAACTGGGATCCGCGGCAGTTCGGCGAGAGCGTCGGGTATCTGCCGCAGGACGTGCAGCTCTTCCCCGCCACCATCAAGGCCAACATCGCGCGCATGCGCGAGGATGCGACGGACGAGGCGATCTTCGACGCAGCGGAGATGGCGGACGTGCACGAGATGGTCTCGCAGTTTCAGCAAGGCTACGAGACCGTGGTCGGCATGGACGGCAGCCCCTTATCCGGCGGCCAGCGGCAACGGATCGGGCTTGCCCGGGCCTTCTTCGGCGACCCGCGCCTCGTCGTTCTCGACGAGCCGAACTCCAACCTCGACACCCCTGGGGAGCAAGCCCTTGCCCGGGCGCTGATCCGCGCCAAGGCGAAAGGGATCACGGTGGTGGCGATCACGCAGCGTCCAGCGCTTCTGAAGAGCGTGGACAAGATCATGATCCTCCGCAACGGAGCGATCCAGGCTTTCGGAAAGCGTGACGAAGTGTTGCCCATCCTCGCCGGGCAGGCGCCGGGCGGCAGCGGTCCGTCCGCCAAGGCTCCGCCGCAGATCGAAGCCTGACGATCAAATGGCGGCGCCCCTCCCCTCCTCCACCCGCTATCACGAGCCTCGGCTTGCGGAGCCTTCACATGTCGTCGAGCCAGTCCACCGAATGGTATTCCGAGGTTCCCCGGAGCACGCGCTCAGCCACGCTTTATGGACTGAGCGCGCTGATCATCTCCGGCGCCGTCTTCGGGTATTGGGGCAACGCGGCGCCGATCGCCGGGGCCGTCGTCAGCTCCGGCGCCTTCGTCGCAACGGGCCAGAACAAGATCGTGCAGCACCTCGAAGGTGGCGTGATCCGGGAGATCCTGGTGCGCGAGGGTGACCTCGTCGAGCCGGACCAGACCTTGATCCTGCTCGACGAAACCTCACCGACGACCGAGCTGCGGCGCCTCGTCCTGCGTCAGGCGCGGCTTGCCGCCATGGAGGTTCGTCTCCAGGCGGAAGCGAAGGAGGAGGACACCGCGCAGTTTCCCGAAGATCTGCTCAAGCAGGCAGCGGATCCGGATATCGCCTCCATCCTGAGCACGCAGCAACACACCTTCGAAGCGCGGCGCAACGCCCTCAAGAGCGAGATCGCGACCCTGAAGGAAGGCATCAATGCCCTCCAGGAGCGGATCGAGGGCGGCAAGACGCAGTTGAAGTCGGTGCATCAGCAGCTCGCCTTCATCGACGAGGAGCTGCAGACCAAGGAGTCGCTTCTGCGGACCGGGCTCATTCGCAAGCCGGAGGTGCTGGCCCTCCAACGCGCTAAGGCCAATTTGCAGGGCGAGATCGGCCGCCTCATCGGCGAGATCGGGGATGCGCGAGAGCGGATCTCGCGAACCAACGAGCAGATCCATAGCGTGCGCAAGGCCGCCATCAAGGCAGCGGTCGAGCAGATGCACGAGGTGCATGCGGAGCTCAACGACGTGCGCGAGCGCATCCACGCTGCGCGCCGCATCCTCGAGCGGATCAGGATCGCGGCACCGGTCCGAGGCATCGTCGTGAAGATGCGCTATCACACGCCGGGCGGCGTGATCGAACCGGGCAAGAACATCCTCGAGATCGTGCCGCTCAGCGACGAACTGATCATTGAAGTCCGCATCCGGCCGCAGGACATCGACAATGTCAGGCGCGGGCAGCGGGCCGTGGTCCGCTTGACCGCCCTCAGCCAGCGCACCACGCCGATGGTCGCGGGCGAGGTGATCTATGTCTCTGCCGACGCCTTGCCGGACGAGAAGGCGCGCCAGCAGATTCCCCCCGACGTCTATGTGGCGCGGATCAAGCTGGACGCCGCCGATGCCGCGGCGGTTCCCGACTTCCATCCGACGCCCGGCATGCCGGCGGAGGTCTACATCAAGACGGCCGAACGGACCTTCTTCGAATATCTGATGCAGCCGATCAAGGACAGCATGGCAAGGGCGTTCCGGGAGTCGTGAGCGCGAACCCGGCCCGCGGGATCAAGCCTAGGGACGGTAGCCGGCGGTGTCAGCAGGTGATGGCGCCCGGCCCGCAGCGAGGCGCGCCGATGCTGCCTACGGGCGGAAGATGGGTCTGGCGAAGCTGGTTCAACTCGAACTGCATCTGCTGGCTGTCGCGCACCTGCTGCCGCTGCTGGGTGATCGTTTGATCGGCGGATCTTACGCCGGAGCTAAGGGGAGCGCTTCTTGGAACGGCCACGCGCGACGGACTGCGGGAGCTCCGCCCGGCGGTTCTCGGCGCCTGCTTCTGGCGGCCTTCGACCCTCCCCGCGCGCCGTTCGGGCGCCGCCTGTCGCGCTGCGCGTTCCACCCCGCAGCCTTCGCAGATGGAAGTGACAGGGCGGGTCTGCGCCAGCGCCGCAGGCGAGACCGCCAGCAACAACGCGACCATCTGGGCCGAGACAAACGTCGGGCGCATGGGACCTCGATCAAGCGATACTGTCCGCAGACAACGCATGAGCGGTCGTTCCGTTCGACGGAACGTGGACCCAATCGCAGCTCAGAAAAAATAGAAGCCGGGCTCCGGTGCATCCGCGGGGCCCGGCTTCAAGATGCGGTCCTCGCGAAAGACCGCTCGAGCAGGATCAGGGTGTGGGGGCATCGATCATGCTCTTCACCATCATGCCCAACCCGATTCGATGCTGCGAATACAAAAGTTACGTTGCGCCACGAATGCACCGGATCGCAGACGTGGCGGCCCGACGACAGCGCCCGCCGGCGGACCCGGAGCTTGAGGGCAAGCGACTTTTGTAGTCGCGCAGCGGCACGGGCAACGGCAAGGTCTGATCCTGGGCTGCCACTCAGGCCACCTTGCGGGTGACGGAGGAGGATTCATGAGCCGCTTGCTGGTCGCTCCGCTGATCTTCGTTTGTCTCCTGTGTGTCGCTTTCATCCTGTTCGGCGAGAGAGTTCTGTCGCGCGCTCCCATGCACTCGTCCGGAGCCCGCGATCACGAGCGCTTCGCGAGCCTCGACAAGCAGCGGCAGCTTGCGGATTGTTATCGCAAGGGTTGCGTCGAGGTGCGCCGTTCGGCCGTCCTGAGCTGCGCGTGGCGGCTCATCATCACCGAAGAAACCCATGATCCGAGCGACCATGCCGAGGCGGCGAAGGACTGCGACGGTCTCGGCCCGAAGGAACGGAGCGAAGCTGAGCGGGCGAAGGATACGCTCCTGCGGCGCGTTCAGGCGAGCGGCAGCAAGACGCATCTGTAGGCAGACGCCCCGCTATCACATCGCCTCACCATGACGGAAAGAGGCTCCGCCGCGCCGCCAGCGGAGCCTCGCGAACCTGCGAGATGTCAGGAGGTCCTCCCGGCAGGCCCGTATCTGCACGATAGCATATGGCCCGACGGCGGGGGTCTCATTTGTCACCGATCCGGCGCGAACCGAAGCCTATTGGCGGAGGACATTCTTGTCGCTTGCGGCCATTGCCTCGGGATCGTCAGCGCCCTCGAGCTGCGCGCGCAGGGCGTCGATCGCCTGCGCCACCCTCTCGCGGGCGGCTGGATCTGGCTGCGCATCGGCTGACGAACGTTTGAGATCGGCTGCCACGTCGGCCAACAGCTCGAGCGCCTCGGATCGGCTCAGGGCGCCTCGCTTCACCAGCGTCAGCAGCAAGTCGAGCGCGAAACGCTCAAGGGCTCCGATGAGCGAACGCGCACCACCCTCGCCGGTCATTCCGCCTCCCATTGAACACGCCGGATCCGAGAAAGGAAGGCCGTCCTGGCAGCGTCAAGCTGATGATAGCACTCAAAGCCGAGTGCTCAAAACCGTCGACGCCTTCGTCCCCTGCGGCAGCCGCGGCGTCGTCCATCGCTTATATGGCCTGCCCTGTCCCCGGGCCCTTGGCCGAAGGAGATGGCGATGGCAGTGCCGGCGCCGCCGCTGGGATGGGCCTTGAACGAGGGGCAGTGCCCAGCGACGAGGGGGATGGCGCGCCCAACGGGACTCGAACCCGTGTTTCCGCCGTGAAAGGGCGGCGTCCTAGACCGCTAGACGATGGGCGCAGGGCGGCGAGCCGCCGAATGCGGGCGGACATATAGAGGGACGGCGAGAGGCGGGCAAGCCTTGCGGCGCGATCAGGGCGCCGTAGGCTGCGAGGCGCCGACCGGCGCTGACCCCGGAGCATGGATGGCCCGGACACGTCGAGCCGTGACATCAAAAACCCGATGGCGGCGGGTCGACCGGGACGGTGGGCGTCCCAGTCCCCCTGCTGCTGCCGCCAACGACTACGGCCTTCCTCTCAACTGCACCCTGTCGTGCCGCCGCAGGTGTCGCACTTCAGGCAGGTGCCGTTGCGGACGAGGGTGAAGTTGGCGCATTCCGGGCAGGCCTCGCCTTCATAGCCCTTCATGCGGGCCTCCGTGCGCTTGTCCAGGGCGGGAGCGCTGGCGCGCGGAGCAGGGGCCTGGAAGGGAAGATCGAGGATGCCCGTCTCCTGCGCAGGCGCCCCGCCGAGCTCGCCCTTCAAAGCGGTCGCCCCCTCGATGACGGGGCCTCCCCCACCCTGGATGAGCATGAGGCGGTCGGACTTGCCGCGCACGAGGCCCTTGGAGACCACCTGCGCCGCAGGCGCGACGGCCGGCGCTCCCCCGCCGCTGCCCGGCAGGCGCGATGTTTCCTCCTCGCCGCGGCCGATCACCGTGTTGCCGATCTCGCTCGGATCCACATGGGCGAGGTCCGTGCGGCCGAGATAGGAGATGGCGAGCTCGCGGAAGATGTAGTCGAGGATCGAGGTGGCGTTCTTGATGGCGTCGTTGCCCTGCACGAAGCCCGCCGGCTCGAAGCGCGTGAAGGTGAAGGCCTCCACATATTCCTCGAGCGGCACGCCGTATTGGAGGCCGAGCGACACCGCGATGGCGAAGTTGTTCATCATCGCCCGGAAGGCGGCGCCCTCCTTGTGCATGTCGATGAAGATTTCCCCGAGACGACCGTCGTCGTATTCGCCGGTGCGCAAATAGACCTTGTGACCGCCCACGATCGCCTTCTGGGTATAACCCTTGCGGCGGTCGGGCATCTTCTCGCGCTCGCGCACCCGCACCCGCTCGACGCGCTCGATGACGCGCTCGACGATCTTCTCCGCCACCTGGGCGGCGCGGGCCTGGTTCGGCTGGGCGAGGAGCGCCTCGACAGCCTCGAGCTCGTCCTCCTCCTCGTCGGCGATGAGAGCCGCGTTCAAGGGCTGAGAGAGCTTGGAGCCGTCGCGGTAGAGGGCGTTCGCTTTGAGCCCCAGCTTCCAGGAGAGCATGTAGGCGTTCTTGCAATCCTCGACCGTCGCCTCGTTCGGCATGTTGATGGTCTTGGAGATGGCGCCCGAGATGAAAGGCTGCGCCGCCGCCATCATGCGGATATGGCTCTCCACCGACAGATAACGCTTGCCGATGCGCCCACAGGGGTTGGCGCAGTCGAAGACCGGGTAGTGCTCTTGCTTGAGGTGCGGCGCGCCCTCCAGCGTCATCGCCCCGCAGACATGGATGTTGGCCGCCTCGATCTCCTCCTTCGAGAAGCCTAAGAAACGAAGAAGGTCGAAGGACGGGTCGTCCAGCTTCTCGGCCGGGACCTTCAGGGTCCCCGTCAGGAAGTCGTCGCCCAGCGTCCAGCGGTTGAAGACGAACTTGATGTCGAAGGCGCTCTTGAGGCCGGCTTCCACGGCGGCGATCTTCTCCTCCGTGAAGCCTTTCGCCTTCAGCGTCGCGTGGTTGACGCCGGGGGCCTGCGCCAGGGAGCCGTGTCCGACCGCATAGGCCTCCATCTTCGCGATTTCGCTCTCGCGATAGCCAAGCGCACGCAGGGCGTCGGGTACGGCGCGGTTGATGATCTTGAAGTAGCCGCCGCCGGCGAGCTTCTTGAACTTCACCAGCGCGAAGTCAGGCTCGATGCCGGTGGTGTCACAATCCATCACGAGGCCGATGGTGCCCGTGGGCGCGATCACGGTCGCCTGCGCGTTGCGATAGCCGTGCTGCTGCCCGAGCACCAGCGCCCGGTCCCAGGCCGCCTTGGCGCGCTCGACGAGGCGTCCATCGGGGCAGGACGCGTGATCGAGCGGCACCGGGTTCGTCTGCAGGAACTCGTAGCCGAACACCTCCCCATGGGCGGCGCGGCGATGGTTGCGGATGACGCGCAGCATGGCGTCCCTGTTCTCCGCAAAGCGCGGGAAGGGGCCGAGCTCGGACGCCATCTCCGCGGAGGTCGCATAAGCGACGCCGGTCATGATGGCGGTGAGCGCCCCGCAGATGGCGCGGCCCGCGTCCGAGTCGTAGGGCAGGCCCATGGTCATCAGGAGCCCGCCGATATTGGCATAGCCGAGCCCCAGCGTGCGGTACTCGTAGGAGAGCTGCGCGATCTCCTTCGAGGGAAACTGCGCCATCGTCACCGAGATCTCGAGCACGATGGTCCACAGACGCACCAGATGCTCATAGGCCTCGACATCGAAGCGCTTGCTCTCCCGATCGTAGAAGGCGAGGAGATTCGCGGAGGCGAGATTGCAGGCCGTATCGTCCAGGAACATGTACTCCGAGCACGGGTTCGACGCCCGGATGCGGCCGCCTGCGGGGCAGGTGTGCCAGTCGTTCATGGTGGTGTTGAAGTGCAGCCCCGGATCGGCCGAGGCCCAGGCCGCATAGCCGATCTTCTCCCACAGCTCGCGGGCCTTGACCGTCTTCTTTACCTTGCCGTTGCGATAGACGAGGTTCCAGTCCGCATCGGCCTCGACCGCGCGCAGGAAATCGTCGGTGACCGAGACCGAGTTGTTGGAGTTCTGCCCCGAGACGGTGAGATAGGCCTCCGAATCCCAGTCGGTGTCGTAGATGTCGAACCGGATGTCGGTGTAGCCCTGGCGCGCGAACTGGATGACCCGCTTGATGTAGTTGTCGGGCACCTGCGCCCGGCGCGCGAGCTTGATCTCACGCTTCAGGGCCGGGTTCTTGTCCGGATCGAAGCAGGAATCCCCCTCCCCTTCGCAGTTGACGCAGGCCTTCATCACCGCCTTGAGGTGCTTGGCGCAGATCTTGGAGCCGGTCACGAGGGCGGCGACCTTCTGCTCCTCCTTCACCTTCCAATCGATGTACTCCTCGATGTCGGGGTGATCGATGTCGACCACCACCATCTTCGCCGCCCGGCGGGTGGTGCCGCCGGACTTGATCGCCCCTGCGGCGCGGTCCCCGATCTTCAGGAACGACATCAGCCCTGACGACTTGCCGCCGCCGGAAAGCTTTTCGCCCTCGCCTCGCAGCTTCGAGAAGTTGGATCCCGTGCCGGAGCCGTATTTGAACAGGCGCGCCTCGCGCACCCACAGGTCCATGATCCCGCCCTCGTTGACGAGGTCGTCCTCGACGGACTGGATGAAGCAGGCGTGCGGCTGCGGATGCTCGTAGGCCGAGTTCGACTTGACGAGCTCGCCCGTCCTGAAATCGACGTAGTAATGGCCCTGGCTTGGCCCATCGATGCCGTAGGCCCAATGCAGCCCGGTGTTGAACCATTGCGGGGAATTGGGAGCGCACATCTGCATGGCGAGCTGGTAGCGCAACTCGTCGTAGAAGGCGGAGGCGTCCTCCTCCGAGGAGAAGTAGCCCCCCTTCCAACCCCAATACGCCCAGCAGCCGGCAAGCCGGTCGAAGACTTCCTTCGCAGAACGCTCCGAGCCATAGCGCTCATGCTCGGGGAGCGCCGCAAGGGCCGCCTCATCCGGGACCGAGCGCCAGAGGAACGAGGGAACGTCGTTCTCCTCCACCTTCTTCAGCCGCGCCGGCACGCCCGCCTTGCGGAAATACTTCTGGGCCAGGACATCGACGGCCACCTGGCTCCAGGTCTCCGGAGCCTCGATGTTCTCCTGCCGGAACACGGTGGAACCATCCGGATTGCGGATCTCGCTCGTCGCGAGCCTGAACCTGATCGTCTCATAAGGAGACCGCCCCGCCGCCGTATACCGCCGCTCGATCCGCATCGATTTCAACCCCTATTCCGGAGACAAGCGTCCCCGTCCGCGCCGCCGCGCGGCTCACCCGCCCCAGATGATCTGTTCACGCCCCCGCGGCGCCTTGGCGGCGCCGACTGTTTCGTTTCGGCAGAACGCCTTCTCCACCCCTTCATGGCACGCCACCTCGACGCCAGACCGCAAGACCTGGCGTAAGCCGCTCGAAACCTGCCCTTGGGGGTGTTGGCTCGCCCTTTCGGACCAGCCGCCGCGTTCTGTCGGCAACCCCTGAAGGCTAAGACCGCCAACGGCTCTTCGTCAAGAACTAGTGTTGCCGCCCCGAGTTCCCCGCTAGATGTTGTGACGAGGCTGTTAAATCTGTGGATATCTTCACCGTCCTCGTTAAGCCTCGGAAGAGTCTCGCAGAATCAATAGATTCCTACAGCGGCGCGCAAAGCCGGGCGCAGGAACATGCGCGCACGGCAGGCCCGATCGCCGGCATCGCCTCTTGACAGCAGACCTGGAGCATGTCCGCAAAAGACGGCATCGATGGAACGGGATGCAAGCTGTTCCGAGGCCGAGAAGACTCGCTGTCCCGCGCTAGCCGACTCACAGGCGACGCCTCCTTTTGGACATCGCAGAATCAAGAGGACGCGTGCGCTCGCCCCGCTCCCATTCCTGCCTTGGCTGGATCCGGCCCGGCCGGAGCGTCGACCATCGCGCCTACAGGCCGGCGCCAGCGCTCCGGCCAGGAGGCGGGGACGATGGCCCGCGGCCCACGCGCCCTGGACGGGGCGGCCTGGAACGGGTCTCCAAGCGTCATCCCCCTGATGGCGGCCCGCCGGCCGCTGGACTTCGCCGACCACCGAGGCCATAGTCCGGGCCGATTTCGGACCTCGGCAAGGCCATGACCGTCAAGGAATTCCTGCTGCAGTTCTTCACCTGGTGGAACGGCCAGACGCTCGGCACCCGCTTCTACACCTGGCGCCATGGGCAGTTCGTCGGTGAGGATGAATTCGGCAACAAGTACTACCGGGCCCAAGGGCCGCTCATCGATCCCTCCGCCGGGCCGGAGCGGCGGTGGGTGATCTACAACGGGGAAGCGGATTTCTCCCGGGTGCCGCCGGGCTGGCGGGGTTGGCTCACCCACACCGTCGACGTGCCTCCGAGCCAGGAGGACTATAGGCCGCGGGAATGGCAGAAGCCGCACTTGCCCAATATGACCGGCACGCCCTACGCCTACCGCCCTCGCGGCTCGCTTCTCGCTGAGGCCCAGCGCCCGGCGGCGACTGGCGACTATGTGCCCTGGACGCCCGAAGGTCAGACCGCCGGCCCGCAGGGCACGAAAACCTACTGATGCCGCGTCCCAAGGCCGAGCCCACCGTCCTCATCGACAACGAGCGGGTTGTCGTCACCCGCTGGAGCTTCGCGGCCGGGGCGGAAACCGGCTGGCACCGCCACGGCCACGACTATGTGGTCGTGCCCCTCGAGGACGGGAAGTTGATCCTCGAGGAGCCCGGCGGCGGCACCCGCGAGGCGGTGCTTGAGAACGGCATCCCCTACTTCCGGCACGAGGGTGTCGAGCACAACGTCATCAACGGCTCCGGCCGGGCCTATGCCTTCCTCGAGATCGAGATCAAGCGCAGCTCGCAGCCTCGTGGACCAGCATCCGATCAGACTGGTTCAGGGTAGGGAAAGAGAAGCGCCGTAGTTCTCTTCCCGTCGATTCGCTCTGACTTCGATCCAGGGCGCGCTTCACCCACCCAAGCGCTCGATCAGCGCCATCGCAGCGGCGGGATTTCGCACCTTCGCGGCGCTGATGAAATAGACGAAGCAATCCCGTTGCTTTGGGGGAGCGGTCTTGCTGCAGACGCGCGGCAGGTCCGCCGGCACTCCGCCTGCGGCCCAGGTCTGGAAGCGCTTCGCCCAGGCATCCAGGGCGGACGGCGGATAGCCGGCCGGCTCCTCCTCTAATGCGCGCTGCAAGCGGGCATAGACGAACTCGGCGGTCACATCCGCGAGGGCGGGATACTTCTCCGATTCGGCGAAGACGACCGCGACCTCATGCCTCCGCAGGAGCTCGATGAAGTCCGCGGCGAGAAAGCTGTCATGGCGCACCTCGATAGCATGGCGAAGCGGGATCCCGTCCTGCTCCTTCGGCAGGAGCGCCAGGAAGGCGCCGACATCGGCGGAGTCGAACCGCTTGGTCGGAGCGAACTGCCAGAGAATGGGCCCAAGCTTGTGCCCGAGTTCCGTCACGCCGCTCTGAAGGAAACGGTCGATGGAGGGACCCGCCTCGGCGAGGACCGTCCGCTGAGCCGCAAAGCGCGGCGCCTTGAGGGAGAAAACGAAATCGTCCGGCGTCTCCTGGAACCATTTGCGGAAGCTTGCCGGAGTCTGCGTCCGATAGAAGGTGCCGTTGATCTCGATCGATGTCAGTCGGCGGCTGGCATATTCGAGCTCGCGGGCGTGGGGCAGTCCAGGCGGATAGAACGAGCCTCGCCAGGGCTCGAAGGTCCACCCGCCGACGCCGACCCGGATCATCCTTCCCTCCTCCTGGCTGTTCAGAGGGAAGGATATCGAGGCTTTGCGCGAAGTCAGCCGTTCGGCCGCATCGAGATTGCCGACGGCCGCATCACGACGGCGAGAGGCGGCCGTCGGCCGCCTCTCTGACGGTTCGACCCTGGGGCCAGGATGATCTACTGGATGACCTGCACGATCCGGCGGGAGCTCGGATCCACCAGGACGACACGGTCGTTGACCACCGTGTAGCGATACTCCCGCACCCCATACTCCGCCGGGACCTCGTAGTAGGTCACCCCCTGCGCCGGAAGGACGGCGCCGACCTGGACGGCTCCGTCCCAGCGGTAGGACGGAACGTTCCGGGTGACCACATACTGCCGGAACTTGGGCTGCTCGGCTTCGGCCAGGCCGCCAACGATGGCGCCGGTGACGCCGCCGACCGCGGCGCCCACCGGACCGCCGACAATGGCGCCGCCGACGGCGCCGGTCGCCGCGCCGGCCGCCGCACCGCCGCCGCTCTGGGCGAGAGCCGGCGCCGTCAAAAGGGCCAGGATGGCGCCCGTTGCAAGAATCGTCTGTCGCATCTGTATGCTCCTCCAAGGTGTCTGGAGCTTAACCCCCGATGACGAACCTGGTTCCGGCCGCGCTTGCGCCAGAACCGGCGGCCCTTCACCTTTCTGTCTCTTTTCAATGCTTTAGGCGCTGAGAGCTCTCTTGGTTCCGCCGGGCGGACTGAGGCATGGAGTGCCCTGGGGCGGTTGCGCTCGCCCGCGCGATGCGAAACATTGGCGCGGGCTTCAGGCGGAGGAATTGATGCGCGCAATGCAGCGAATTTTCGCGGCGAGCCTTCTTGCCGCAAGTGGCGTGGCAAGCGGGCAGGCGCTCGCGGCTACCTGCCAGGACCCGGCCGGATTCGAGAAATGGCTCGGCGACATCCGCCGAGAGGCGGCCGCGCAGGGCATCTCGCAGCAGGCGATCAATGCCGGGCTCGCCGGCGTCGCCTATGACCAGAGCGTCATCCGAAGGGACCGCGGACAGCGCTTCTTCCGCCAAAGCTTCGAGCAATTCGCGGCGAAAATGGTGCCGCCCTACCGCATCCAGAAAGGCTCGAGCCTCCTTCGTCAGCATGCGGGCCTCCTCGCCCGCATCGAGGAGCGTTTCGGCGTCCCTGGTCCCATCCTCGTGGCCATCTGGGGGCTTGAGAGCGACTTTGGCGCAGCGCGCGGCAACCTGCCCGTCTTACGCTCCGTTGCCACGCTCGCCTATGACTGCCGACGCTCAGATCTGTTTCGGGAGCAGCTCTTCGCAGCCCTGAAGATCATCGACCGGGGCGATCTCACCCCTGGCGACATGCGCGGCGCCTGGGCCGGAGAGATCGGCCAAACCCAGTTCATGGCAGCGAACTACCTGAAATACGCCGTGGATTTCGACGGCGACGGACGCCGAGACCTTATCCGCAGCGTGCCCGATGTGCTCGCCTCCACCGCCAACTACCTCAGAGCCCATGGCTGGCAGCGGGGTGGCGGCTGGGATCCGGGATCGCCGAACTATGCGGCGCTGCGAGAGTGGAACAAGTCGGCGGTCTATGCACAGACGATCGGCTATTTCGCCTCGCGGCTCGCCGGGAGCAGCTCGCGGGCGAGCGATGACCGGCGCGTCGGCGCGAGCGCCTCGCCGGCCGCTCGGTGACGGTTCGCGGGAGGAACGATGGGCATGTAGGGTCTTCCCTGGCGCGGTGGCTGCCGCTGCAACGAAACGCGCTTCCCAGAGAGGGCTGAGGGTTCCTCAGGCCAGCACCACCACCTTGGTGCCGAGCGGGACGCGATCGTAGAGGTCGATGGCATCCTGGTTGATCATCCGGATGCAGCCGGACGACACGTTGGTGCCGATCGTCCAGGGCTCCACGGTGCCATGGATGCGGTAGAGTGTGTCCTTTCCGTTCTGCCATAGGTACATGGCGCGGGCGCCGAGAGGGTTGCGCGGACCACCCGGCACGCCAAGGCCGCCCGGAAGCTGGGTGAGCTCCTTGCGGATCTCGGGCTGGCGCTGGATCATCTCTTTGGGAGGATACCAGTCAGGCCACTCCTGCTTGTCATTGATCGTCGCAGTGCCGGACCAGGCAAAGCCCTCCCGGCCGACGCCGACCCCGTAGCGGGTGGCGCGCCCCCCCTCCTCGACGAGGTACAGGTAGCGCTGGCGCGGATCGACGATTACGGTCCCGGGGGCCTCCTGTGTGGGAAAGGCGACTCGCCTGCGCAAGAAGGCTGGATTGATCCGCGACAAAGGCGCGGCCGGCACAGGAAAGCGCTCCCCCGGGACTGGGCCATAGATGGCATAGGACTCAGGAGGCCTCTCCGGCGACGGTTCTGGCGCGAGATCCGGCTCCGGCGGCTCCCAGGGAAGGGCCATCTGTGGCTGCGGCGCAGGCGTGTTAACGCAGGCAGCCAACCCCGCCACGAGGATCGCGCCCCCACCCGAGACCACCGCGCGACGACTGATCCCCGGCATCGCTTGCTCCATCTCGTCCTTTAAGAGCCCTGACGTGGCCCGTGCACCCGAGCAACCCTCGCGGTGGTCAGCGCCATGGCATGATGGGTGCGATGCTGTAGCAGACCTCGCGCTGAAGGATGAGCCCCTGCGTCGGCGCAATCCTGCGCTCGACAAGACCGCCGTCCCGGCAGCCGCCAGCGATTCCGGTGTACCGGTAAGCGACCCGCTTCACCCGCGCCTTGTAGAGCGCACGCTTGCGCATGGTGGCGGCTCTCGGGCGGGCGGCCGCCTTCACAACCCTCTTCGTGCGCACCACCACTTTGCGCCGAAAGGTGCCGGGAACGGGCGTGTGCTCGATGATCAGCGTCGTGCCCCACTGGTGCTCGATGTGAACGGGATAAACGGACTGGCCGGCCTGTGCTGCCCCCCAGCCGAGGCCGGTCAGCGCGAGGCTGAGAGCGAGAAGTCGGATCATGGCGTGGTCCTCGGAGCGTCGCCCCAACCTTGGCCGCTCCCTACGACAACGTGAGCGAAGCAGAGCCGTTCCCTTCGCGCGCAAGCGCGCCCTGTTGCCGCCGCTGGCCCGATCCTTATTCTCGGGACGAGCACGAAGGAGGAGCCGAATGCCTTCCTTGGGCGACTGGAGTGTTCCACTGGCCGTGCAGCCCCGCCCGGGCGACTACGCCTATGACTTGGAAACGGCCCTCTCCTCTGTTGTAAGCGTGAGCGCCCATGTGCCGCCCGACGCCTTTACGGCGGAGACGCTTGGCACGGAGCGCGCCGGCAACGGCGTCCTCATCCGGGAAGATGGGCTCGTCCTGACCATTGGCTATTTGGTGACCGAGGCTGAAACGATCTGGCTCACGTCGCCCGATGGGCAGGCGGCGCCCGGCCATGTGCTCGGCTACGATCAGGTGACGGGTTTTGGCCTTGTCCAGGCGCTCGCCCCTCTTGATCTTCCCTTCCTTGCTCTCGGCGCCTCGCGGGATGCGGCAGTGGGCGAACGCGTTGTCGTGGCGGGCGCTGGAGGGCGCACACGCTCCGTCGCGGCCTATGTGGTGGCACGCCAGGAGTTCGCCGGGTATTGGGAATACCTCCTCGAGGACGCCATCTTCACGGCGCCCGCCCATCCGCACTGGGGCGGCGCAGCGCTGATCGGGCCTGCGGGCGATCTCTTGGGCATCGGCTCGCTCCATGTCCAGCAGCAGATCGGGCCGGGACGCACCGCCCATCTCAACATGGTTGTCCCGACCGACCTCCTATCGCCGATCCTGGAGGACCTCATCAGCATCGGCCGCCCGCGCCGCCCGCCCCGTCCCTGGCTCGGCCTGTTCGCATCCGAAGCGGAAGATCAGGTCGTGGTGGTCGGTCTTGCCGGCAAAGGCCCCGCCGCGCGCGCTGGACTGCGCGCTGGTGATGTCATCGTGGCGGTGGCTGGACACGAGGTGAGTACCCTCGCTGAGTTCTACCGTGCCGTTTGGGCCCTGGGCGAGGCGGGATGCGATGTGCCCCTGACGCTACGGCGAGAGGCGGATGTCTTCGATGTGCGGGTCACTTCCGGCGACCGCAACCGCTTCCTGAAGGCGCCGCGTCTCCACTGAGAGCGACGAGCGCTTCGCCAAATAAAAAGGGCGGCAAATATGCCGCCCTCTCATGCAGGTGGCTGGGCGCGCCTCACGCGGCGCTCTCAACCACTTCCGTCTTCTGGGTCGGGCCGGAGTCCTGGCCCCGGGCATCAACATCGCGATCGACCAGCTCGATCACCGCCATCGGCGCATTGTCGCCATAGCGGAAACCTGCCTTCAACACGCGCGTATACCCACCCGGGCGCTCCTTATAGCGGGGCCCGAGCACATCGAAGAGCTTCTTCACCATCGCCTCGTCGCGCAACCGCGCCATGGCGAGGCGGCGGGCGTGGAGATCACCGCGCTTGCCGAGCGTGATCAGCTTCTCGACCACCGGGCGAAGGTCCTTCGCCTTGGGCAGGGTGGTGATGATCTGCTCGTGCTTGATGAGCGCGGCCGACATGTTGGCGAACATCGCCTGACGATGCTCGGACGTGCGGTTGAGGCGGCGACCCCTGTAGCCGTGACGCATGGCTCTCTCCTTCCGTTCTCCGGCCGCCGTGCCAAGGGTCGGCCGGTCTTTGGTTATGGCGATCGGGAGTGGGCGGCCCGACGGTCGATCACGAACAGGGCCGACAATGCACTTCCTATCGCCGGTTGCCGTCAGTAGTGCTCCTCGAAGCGCTTGGCGAGATCCTCGATGTTGTCCGGCGGCCAGCCGGGCACCTCCATTCCGAGATGGAGGCCCATTCCAGCGAGCACTTCCTTGATCTCGTTCAGCGACTTGCGGCCGAAGTTCGGCGTGCGGAGCATCTCCGCCTCCGTCTTCTGGATGAGGTCGCCGATATAGACGATGTTGTCGTTCTTGAGGCAGTTCGCGGAGCGCACCGAGAGCTCGAGCTCGTCCACCTTCTTGAGCAGCGCTGGATTGAAGGGAAGCTGCGGCGCGAGCGAAGGCGCCTCCTCCTTGCGGGGCTCCTCGAAGTTCACGAAGACCGCGAGCTGGTCCTGTATGATGCGGGCTGCATAGGCGATGGCATCCTCAGGGCTCAGGGCCCCGTTGGTCTCCACCGTCATGGTCAGCTTGTCGTAGTCGAGAATCTGGCCTTCGCGCGTGTTCTCAACGCGATAGGAGACCTTCTTCACCGGCGAATAGAGCGAATCGACCGGGATCAGCCCAATCGGCGCGTCCTCCGGCCGGTTGCGCTCGGCGGGGACATAGCCCTTGCCCACCGCGACCGTGAACTCCATGCGGATCTCGGCGCCTTCGTCCAGGGTGCAGAGTACCAGGTCCGGGTTCAGGATCTGGATATCGCCGACCGTGTTGATGTCGCCGGCTGTGACGAGGCCGGGGCCGGTCTTGCGCAGGGTCATGCGCTTCGTGCCCTCGCCCTGCATCTTGACGGCGATGGACTTGATGTTCAGCACGATGTCCGTCACGTCCTCGCGAACGCCGGGGATCGACGAGAACTCGTGGAGGACGCCGTCGATATGGACGGAGGTCACCGCCGCACCCTGAAGCGAGGACAGGAGCACGCGCCGCAATGCATTGCCGAGCGTCGTGCCGAAGCCCCGCTCCAGCGGCTCGGCTACGACCGTGGCGACGCGCTTCGGATCGTCGCCCGGCGTGACATCGAGCTTGCTCGGCTTGATAAGGTCTTGCCAGTTCTTTTGGATGGCCACGGCTACACCTCTAGGCGAATGGTAAGTGGCGAATGGCGAATGGGAGCGGCGAACAGGCTGACGCCATTCGCCTTCGGCCAATCGCAGTTCGCAGATTTCAGACGCGGCGGCGCTTGCGCGGCCGGCAGCCATTGTGGGGGATGGGCGTCACGTCGCGGATCGAGGTGACCGTGAACCCAGCCGCCTGCAGCGCGCGCAGGGCCGACTCACGCCCGGACCCCGGCCCCGAGACCTCCACCTCGAGGGTCCGCATGCCATGCTCCGCGGCCTTGCGGGCGGCGTCCTCGGCGGCCACCTGGGCCGCATAGGGAGTGGACTTCCGCGACCCCTTGAAGCCCATCGCGCCGGCGGAGGACCAGGAGATCGTGTTGCCCTGCGCGTCCGTGATGGTGATGATCGTGTTGTTGAACGACGCGTTCACATGGGCCACGCCCGAGACGATGTTCTTGCGCTCACGGCGACGAACGCGGGTGACTTCCTTAGCCATTCGTTGATCCTTCAAGCGCGCCCGTGATGCCAGGCGCTGGGGATTTCATTTCACTTATCATTCCGGTCGAGGCGAAGCGCCGAGCCGGGTTCGTTGGAGAGGTTCGGGCCCTCATAAGCCAGCCCGGATCGGCGCCGCGCCATCCAGGATGAGGTTGAGGCGCAGCCTCGACCTCACTTCTTCTTGCCGGCGATGGGCTTCGCCTTGCCCTTGCGGGTACGGGCGTTGGTGTGCGTCCGCTGGCCTCGGACCGGCAGGCTGCGACGGTGGCGCAGGCCGCGATAGCAGCCGAGGTCCATCAGCCGCTTGATGTTCATGGCCACTTCACGACGCAGATCGCCCTCGACCACATAGTCGCGGTCAATGGTCTCGCGGATCTGGAGCACCTCGGCGTCCGTCAACTGGTTTACGCGGCGCTCAGGCGGAATGCCCACCTTGTCGACGATCTCCTGGGCCTTCTTGGGGCCGATGCCATGGATATATTGCAGCGCGATCACCACGCGCTTGTTGGTCGGGATATTGACGCCTGCGATGCGGGCCACGTTCAATCTCCATTTGGCTCGGAGGCGAGCTCCGAGGGTCCTTGTTTCGCGCGTCCGGTGGAGCCCGGCCCATGCGCGGTTTGTTCTTCCGAAAACACGAAAAACCCGCAGCGCCTCCTCAGGAAGGTGCGCCAGGGCCCCTGCAGTTCTCAAAGAGAAGCGCGCGCATAGCGCATCTGGCTTCGTCCGTCAACCCCGGCCTCTCCGACCTTCGAGTACTTCGAAAATGGCCCGCGTGACCTCGTCGATGGGTCTCATGCCATCGATTTCGATAAGTTGACCGCGGGCCTTGTAGTAGGGCGCCACCACGGCCGTGTCGCGGTTGTAGGCGGCGAGCCGCGTCTTGAACACCTCGGGATCGTCGTCCTTGCGGACTGGTTCGCCGCGTGCCTTGGCCTCGGCGGCCCGATTAGCGATGCGGCCGAGCAACGCGTCCTGATCGACGACGAAGGCAAGCACGGCGTCGAGCTTCAGCCCCTTGTCGGCGAGCATCCGGTCGAGTGCCTCCGCCTGGGCGACCGTGCGCGGGAAACCATCCAGGATGAATCCCTTCTGCGCATCCGGCGCCTCGATGCGCTCTGCAACGATGCCGATCACGATATCGTCGGAGACGAGACCGCCCGCCTCCATTACGGCCTTGGCCCGCCGCCCGATGGGCGTTTCGGCTGCCACGGCCGCACGCAGCATGTCGCCGGTCGAAAGCTGCGGGATGCCGTAGCGCTCCACGATCCGTGCCGCCTGCGTTCCCTTTCCCGCTCCCGGCGGCCCAAGAAGGATGATTCTCATCGAAGCGTCGCCCCTCTACGCCGCCCGAAACCGCCGGATGGCGGCTGTCAACGGCGCCTTGCCCCCCTCAGTTTCGCCTTCTTCACGAGTCCCTCGTACTGGTGCGCAAGCAGGTGACCGTGGATCTGGGCGACCGTGTCCATGGTCACTGAGACCACGATCAGGAGGGACGTGCCGCCGAAGTAGAACGGCAGCGCTGCATAGGAGATCAAGAATTCGGGAATCAGGCAGACGACGGTCAGATAGGCCGCGCCGATGACCGTGATCCGCGTCAGCACATAGTCGATGAAATCGGCGGTCCGCTCGCCCGGCCGGATACCGGGAATGAAGCCGCCATGCTTCTTCAGGTTGTCCGCCGTTTCCTGCGGATTGAAGACGATGGCCGTGTAGAAGAAGGCGAAGAAGATGATGAGGGCCGCGTACAAGAGCATGTACAGCGGCCGCCCATGGCCGACATAGGCCGTGATGGTCGACAGGATGCCGGTCCCGCCCTGGTTCGCCTGGAAGCTCGCGATGGTCGCGGGCAGCAACAAGAGCGAAGAGGCAAAGATCGGCGGGATCACGCCCGAGGTGTTGAGCTTCAGCGGCAGGAACGAGGTCTGACCCTCGTACATCCGGTTGCCGACCTGGCGCTTGGGGTAGTTGATCAAGAGCCGGCGCTGCGCCCGCTCCATGAAGACGCAGAAATAGATGACCCCAACGGCCATGACGAGCACGCCCAGGATAAGCCCTGTCGAGATCGCGCCCTGCCGGCCGAGCTCGAGCGTGCCGGCCAGAGCTGAAGGCAGGTTCGCCACGATGCCTGCGAAGATGATGAGCGACGAGCCGTTGCCGATGCCGCGTGCGGTGATCTGCTCGCCCAGCCACATCAGGAAGAGGGTCCCGCCGGTGAGCGTGATCACCGTCGAGACGACGAAGAACAGCCCCGGCTCCTGAACGATGTTGCCGGCGCTCTGCAGACCGACCGCGATGCCCCAGGACTGGAACACCGCCAACACGACCGTCAGATAGCGCGTGTACTGGTTGATGACCTTACGTCCCGACTCGCCCTCCTTCTTGAGCGCCTCGAGGGTCGGGACGACGGAGGTCAGCAGCTGGATGATGATCGATGCCGAGATGTACGGCATGATGTTGAGGGCGAAGATCGCCATCCGCTCGACGGCGCCGCCCGCGAACATGTTGAACAAGCCGAGCACGCCGCCCGCAGCACTCTGGAAGCTCTGCCGCAGCGCCTCCGGGTCGATGCCGGGAAGCGGGATATAAGTGCCAAGCCGGTAGACGATAAGCGCGCCGAGCGTGAACCAGATGCGCTTTTTCAGCTCCTCGGCTTTGGCGATGGCGCCGAAGTTGATGTTGGCCGCGAGTTGTTCGGCTGCGGAGGCCATGATCTGTCCTCAAAGCTTGCGGACCGGGCTCCGGTCGCGCGAGCGGCGGCCTCGCGAGGAACGCGCGGGCCGCCGCCAGTCACTGCGATGTGGGGCGGCGGTCAGCCCTGCGCAACCGCCTCAGCGCCTAGGATGGTCACCGATCCCCCTGCCCGCTCGATTGCCTCACGAGCCGCCTTGGACGCCCCTGCAACAGCAAACGACAGCTTGGCGGAGAATTCGCCTACACCAAGGATCTTCACGCCGTCCCGCGGCTTCGAGACCACACCCGCGGCCACCAGCGTCTCGACTGTGATCGGCGCATCCGTCGCCAGCTTGCCGGCATTCACCGCCTCCTGGATACGGCCGAGATTGACCTCGTTGAGGTCGCGCCGATGGGGCGGGTTGAATCCGCGCTTCGGGAGGCGCCGATGCAGCGGCATCTGGCCGCCTTCGAAGCCCTTGATCGACACGCCCGCGCGAGCCTTCTGACCCTTGACGCCGCGGCCGGCGGTCTTCCCTTTGCCGGAGCCGATGCCGCGCCCGACGCGGGTCCGGTCCTTGGAGGCGCCGGGGTTGTCACGAATGTCATTCAGCTTCATCGTCGCCTCCTCACCCGTTCGAAGACGCGTCTTCGACGCGAACGAGGTGCTTCACCTTCCCGATCATGCCGCGCACCTCAGGGGTGTCGGGCAAGGTCGAGGTGCGATGCATCTTGTTGAGTCCAAGGCCAATCAGCGTCTGACGCTGCTTGGCCTCCCGGCGGATCGGCGATCCGATCTGCCTCACCGTGATCGTCTTTTCAGCCATGGCCGTCACTCCGATCACGATTCCGCACCGGCGCCGTCGGCCTGCTCGGTCTCACGGCGGCGGGCCTGAAGCGTCGAGACCTTGAGCCCCCGGCGCGCAGCCACCGAACGGGGGCTGTCCTCGTTCTTCAAGGCATTGAAGGTCGCCCGCACCAAGTTGTAAGGATTTGAAGAGCCGAGCGACTTGGCCACCACGTCCTGCATCCCCAGCGTCTCGAACACGGCACGCATCGGGCCGCCAGCGATGATGCCGGTGCCCTGCGGAGCAGCGCGCAGGATGACCTTGCCGGCCCCCCAGCGACCCTGCACATCGTGATGGAGCGTCCGCCCCTCCCGCAGTGGCACGCGGATCATGGCGCGCTTGGCCGCGTCCGTCGCCTTGCGGATCGCCTCCGGCACCTCGCGGGCCTTGCCATGGCCGAAGCCGACGCGCCCCTTCTGGTCGCCGACGACGACAAGCGCCGCAAAGCCGAAGCGCCGCCCGCCTTTCACGACCTTGGCGACGCGATTGATGTGGACGAGGCGGTCGACGAATTCGCTGTCGACCCTTTCACGCTCGCCCGAACGCTCTCTTGGTTCTCTTGCCATCAGCCTTCTCACTTGCGCGGGCGGCGGGACCCGCTCGCTCCAAAAGGGTCCTGCTAAAACCCGCCGATCAGAATTCCAAGCCGCCTTCGCGGGCGGCGTCGGCCAGCGCCTTGACACGGCCGTGATAGAGGTAGCCGCCCCGGTCGAAGACCACCTGCTTCACACCGGCCGCCGCGGCGCGCTCGGCGATCAGCCGCCCGACTTCCTTGGCGGCGTTCACGTCAGCGCCCGTCTTGAGCTTCTCGCGCATCGGTTTCTCGAGCGACGACGCGGCCGCCAGCGTGCGGCCCTGCGCGTCGTCGATCACCTGCGCGTAGATCTGCTTCGACGAGCGGAACACCGACAGGCGCGGACGTCCATTCGCACTCTTGCGGAGCGCGCGACGCACGCGGGCCTTGCGGCGGTCCTGGGCTCCCAGTTTCTCAGCCATGACGGGCGTCCTTACTTCTTCTTGCCTTCCTTGCGGAAGATGAACTCGTCGGCGTACTTCACACCCTTGCCCTTGTAGGGTTCGGGTCCGCGAAACTCGCGAATCTCCGCCGCGACTTGGCCGACCTGCTGCTTGTCGATGCCAGCCACGACGATCTCCGTGGGCTTCGGCGTCGTGATCGTGACCCCGGCCGGGATGGCGTAGTCCACGTCATGGCTGTAGCCGAGCGACAATTTGAGCACCTTGCCGGCAACCTGGGCGCGATAGCCGACGCCGTTGATCTCAAGCCGCTTCTCGAAACCTTTGGTCACGCCTTCGACGAGGTTCGCGACCTGGGCACGGGACATGCCCCACTTGGCCCGTGCCGTCTTCGACTCGCTCCGCGGGCTCACAGTGATCGCGCCGTTCTCCATCGTGACCGAAACCTCGTCCGGCACGACGAAGGACAGTTCACCCTTTGCACCCTTCAACTTCACGGTCTGCCCGGCGACGGAGGCCGTCACTCCCGACGGCACCGCGACCGGCTTCTTGCCTACCCGAGACATTTCTTTTCTCCCGTGGTTCTCGTCGCGCCGGCCGGTCAGAAGACCGTGCAGAGCACTTCGCCGCCCACGTTCCTCTCGCGAGCCTCATGATCGGCCATGACGCCTTGAGGCGTGGAGAGGATGGTGACGCCCAGCCCATCCGCCACGCGCGGCATGGCATCGACGGATGTGTAGACACGCCGGCCCGGCTTCGACACCCGCCGCACGGACCGGATCACCGGCTCGCCGTCATGGTATTTCAGCTCGATGTTGAACTCCGTGCGGCCGTTGCCGAACTCCACCGTCGAATAGTCGCGGATGTAGCCCTCGGCCTTGAGCACATCGAGCACGCGCGCGCGCAGCTTCGAGCCCGGCGTCGTCACTGTCCCGAGCCGACGCTGCTGCGCGTTGCGGATGCGGGTGAGCATATCGCCCAGAGGATCGTTGATGGACATCAGCGCGCCTCCTTACCAGCTCGACTTCACAAGGCCTGGGATGAGGCCCTTGGAGCCCAGCTCCCGAAGCGCGATACGCGACATACCGAGCTTGCGATAATACGCCCGCGGGCGGCCTGTCATTTCGCAGCGGTTGCGCACCCGGGTGGGGTTCGCATTCCGCGGCAACTCGGCCAGCTTGAGGCGCGCCTCGAAGCGCTCCTCCATCGACTTCGACTGGTCGTTCGCGATCGCGAGCAGTCGCTCGCGCTTGGCGGCGTACTGCTTGACCAGGCGCTTGCGCCGGTTGTTCTTCTCAATCGAGCTCTTCTTCGCCATGTAGCCTCTCTCCGGTGTCCGCGTTTGAGGGCACGTCCCTCACTGCCGGAACGGGAAGTTGAAATGTTTCAGGAGCGCGCGCGCCTCGGCGTCGGTCTTGGCCGTCGTCGCGATGACCACGTCCATGCCCCATACGGCCTCGGCCTTGTCGTAGTTGATCTCGGGGAACACGATGTGTTCCTTGATCCCGAGCGCGTAGTTGCCGCGTCCATCAAACGACTTCGGGTTGAGTCCACGGAAATCGCGCACGCGCGGCAGCGCGATCGTGATCAGGCGATCCAGGAACTCGTACATGCGCGCCTTGCGCAAGGTGACCTTGCAGCCGATCGGCATGTTCTCGCGCACCTTGAATTGCGAGATCGCCTTGCGGGCGCGCGTGATCACGGGCTTCTGCCCGGCGATGAGCGCCAGGTCCTCGGCGGCGATCGACGCCTTCTTCGAGTCGGAAGTCGACTCCCCGATCCCCATGTTGAGCACGATCTTCTCGATCCGCGGCACTTCCATGGGGTTCTTGTAGCCGAACTCCTCGATCAGCTTCGGACGCACCACCTCTTCATAATGCCGCTTCATCCGGGGCGTATAGCCGTCGGTCGAGAGCGGCGCAGGGGCGGGCTTGGGCGCGGCTTCGCTCGCGGTCTGCTTGACAGCCTTCTTCTTCGGCTCGGCGGCCTGGGCCTTCGGCTGCTTGTCCGCCTTCGGCTTCTCGGACTTCTGCTTCTCAGGCATCGATCAGATCTCCCGAACGCTTGGCGAACCGCACCTTGCGCCCGTCGTCCAAAACCTTGAAACCGACCCGGGTCGGCTTGCCGTCCTTCGGGTCCGCAATCGCCAGATTCGACAGGTGAATCGGCGCTTCCTTGGAAATGATGCCGCCTTCCTGGTTCACGGTCTGGCGCTGATGGCGCTTGACGATGTTGACGCCGCGCACGAGCGCCCGTCCTTCCTTCGGCATCACCTGGATGACCTCGCCGGTGCGACCTTTGTCGCGCCCGGTGAGGACGACGACCTTGTCGCCCTTCTTGATTTTCGCGGCCATCAGAGGACCTCCGGAGCCAGCGAGATGATCTTCATGTGGTTCTTGGCGCGCAGCTCGCGGGGGACCGGACCAAAGATGCGGGTGCCGATCGGCTCTTTCTGATTGTTGATCAGAACCGCCGCATTCCGGTCGAAGCGGATGACGGAGCCGTCCGGACGCCGGATGTCCTTGGCGGTGCGCACTACGACCGCCTTCATGACGTCGCCCTTCTTCACGCGCCCGCGCGGAATCGCCTCCTTCACGGAGACCACGATGATGTCTCCGATGCTGGCGTATTTACGCTTCGAGCCGCCGAGAACCTTGATGCACATCACGCGGCGCGCGCCCGAATTGTCGGCGACGTCGAGATTCGTCTGCATCTGGATCATGGCCTTGATCCTTTCCTTGTTTCAGATCGGTTTCCGGAGGGCCGCACCACTCCGGACTACGCCTGATGGGGCTCTGACGTCCCCGACCATTGTCTTGGGAAGGCCGTCGCGAAACGCGGCATCCTTCCCGGCTCAACCCTGCCCTGCCATCTACGCCGTCGGCGCGATGAGCCTCCAAGTCTTGAGCTTGGAATAGGGCCGCGACTCCTCGATCATGACGACGTCTCCCACCTTCGCGGTGTTGTTCTCGTCATGGGCATGGTACTTCTTGGAGCGCCGGACCGTCTTCTTCAGGACCGGATGCGTGAAACGCCGCTCGACCTTCACGACAACCGTCTTGTCCTGCTTGTCGCTGACGACGACGCCCTGCAATACGCGCTTCGGCATAATTCTCTCCTTAAGCCTTCGCCTCGGCGAGCTTCTGCCGGTGAAGCGTCCGCACCCGCGCGATGTCCCGGCGGATTTCCCGCACCCGGGCGGTGTTCTCGAGTTGCCCGGTCGCCCGCTGGAAGCGCAGGTTGAACTGCTCCTTCTTCAGCTTCAGCAACTCGTCCGCGAGCTGGTCCGGCGTCATGACCTTGAGGTCCGCAAGTCTCTGTCTCGACTTCATGGGGCCCTCCTCACTCGGCGATGCGCTGAATGAAGCGTGTCCGGATCGGCAGCTTCGCCGCCCCGAGGCGAAGCGCCTCGCGGGCGACCTCCTCGGAGACGCCGTCGATCTCGAACATGATGCGTCCCGGCGCAACACGCGCTGCCCAGTACTCCGGCGAGCCCTTGCCCGAGCCCATGCGGACCTCGGTCGGCTTCTGGGAGACCGGAAGGTCAGGGAAGATGCGGATCCACACCCGCCCCTGACGCTTCATCTGCCTGGTGATCGCCCGGCGCGCGGCTTCGATCTGGCGCGCGGTGATGCGCTCCGGCTCCAGCGCCTTCAGCCCGAACTGGCCGAAGTTGAGTTCCGTGCCCCCTTTCGCAGTGCCGCTGATGCGACCCTTGAAGGCTTTGCGGAACTTGGTTTTCTTGGGTTGCAGCATGGCGAACCTCTTTTCAATCCGTCGCGCCGGCCCTAGGCCGCCTGCTCGCGATCGCGCTCACGCCGGCCGCTGGATCGCTGGCCTTCCTCGCTCGCGCGCTTGTCCTGCGCCATGGGGTCGTGTTCGAGGATCTCGCCCTTGAACACCCAGACCTTGATCCCGCAGGTGCCGTAAGTGGTGAACGCCGTTGCCGTTCCGTAGTCGACGTCGGCACGCAGCGTATGCAGCGGCACGCGGCCCTCGCGATACCACTCCATGCGCGCGATCTCAGCACCGCCGAGACGGCCTGAGCAGTTGATGCGGATGCCCTCGGCTCCGAGGCGCATCGCCGACTGCACCGCGCGCTTCATGGCGCGACGGAACGCCACCCGGCGCTCGAGTTGCTGGGCGATGGACTCGGCGACGAGCGTCGCGTCGATCTCCGGCTTGCGAACCTCGACGATGTTGATCGTGACGTCCGCATCGGTCATGCGGCCGACGAGCTTGCGCAGCTTCTCGATGTCGGCGCCCTTCTTGCCGATGACGACGCCCGGCCGCGCCGAGTGGATCGTGACGCGGCACTTCTTGTGCGGCCGCTCGATGACGATCTTCGACACGGCAGCCTGCTTGAGCTGCTTCATCAGCGCCTCGCGGATCGCCATGTCCTCATGGACGAGCTTCGCATATTCGCCCTTGTTGGCGAACCAGCGCGAATCCCAGGTCCGGTTGATGCCGAGCCGAAGACCGATCGGGTTGACTTTCTGACCCATCAGATCACCTCACGCCTGCGCATCGGCAGGGACTTCCCGAACCACGATCGTCAGGTTCGAGAACGGCTTCAGGATGCGGGCGCCACGGCCGCGCGCGCGGGCGTGAAAGCGCTTCATCACCAGCGCTTTGCCCACATAGGCTTCCTTGACGACGAGATCATCCACGTCGAGGTCGTGGTTGTTCTCGGCATTCGCGATCGCGCTCTCGAGGCACTTCTTCACGTCGCGCGCAACGCGCTTGCGCGAGAATTCGAGGTCGGCAAGCGCGGTCGCGACCTTCTTGCCGCGAATGAGCTGGGCGACGAGATTGAGCTTCTGCGGGCTCACGCGGATCATCCGCGCGACCGCCTTGGCCTCGTTCTCGGCCTCGGCGCGGGGCGTAGCGGGCTTGCCCATCTTACTTCCTCTTCGCCTTCTTGTCCGCCGCATGCCCGTGGAAGGTGCGGGTCGGCGAGAACTCGCCGAACTTGTGCCCCACCATCTCCTCGGTCACGTAGACGGGGATGTGCTTCTGACCGTTGTAGACGCCGAAGGTCAGTCCGACGAACTGCGGCAGGATCGTGGAGCGGCGGCTCCAGATCTTGATGACCTCATTGCGACCCGAGGCGCGGGCGGCCTCTGCCTTCTTCAGCAGATAGCCGTCGACGAACGGGCCCTTCCAGACCGAACGTGCCATGTCCCGCCCCCTTACTTCTTCTTCTTCCGGTCGTGCCGGCTCGACACGATGAACTTGTCCGTCCGCTTGTTCGAACGGGTCTTCTTGCCCTTGGTCGGGAAGCCCCACGGGGTCACCGGGTGCCGGCCGCCCGAGGTGCGGCCCTCGCCACCGCCATGCGGATGGTCGATCGGGTTCATGGCAACGCCGCGGTTGTGAGGCCGCCAGCCGAGCCAGCGGTTGCGGCCGGCCTTGCCGATCGAGATATTCATGTGGTCCGGGTTCGAGACCGCGCCGACCGAGGCGAAGCACTGGCCGTGCACAAGACGCTGCTCGCCAGAGTTAAGTCGCACGGTCACGTAGCCCTGGTCGCGACCGACGATCTGGGCGTAGGTGCCCGCCGCCCGAGCGAGCGCGCCACCCTTGCCGAGTTTCAACTCGACATTGTGCACGATCGTCCCGACCGGCATGTTGCCGATCGGCATGGCATTGCCCGGCTTGATGTCGACCTGCTCGCCCGACACCACTGTATCGCCGGCGGCGAGCCGCTGAGGCGCCAGGATGTAGGACTGCTCGCCATCCGGGTAGCGGATGAGAGCGATGAACGCCGTGCGGTTCGGGTCGTACTCGATCCGCTCCACCACGGCTGGCTCGCCAAGCCGCGCGCGGCGCTTGAAGTCCACATAGCGGTAGGCGCGCTTGTGGCCACCGCCCCGGAAGCGCACGGTGATGCGGCCAAGATTGTTGCGGCCGCCGGTGCCGATCTTGCCCTCGGTCAGAGCCTTGACCGGCTTGCCCTTGTAGAGCTCCGAGCGGTCGACGATGACCAGCTGGCGCAGGCCTGGCGTAACCGGTTTGAATGTCTTCAAAGCCATCGGTTCGAATCCTCAACCGCTCACAGGCCGGTCGTAACGTCGATCGATTGACCCTCGGCGAGGGTCACGATCGCCTTCTTCACGTCCGAGCGCTGGCCGCGCACGCCGCGGAACATCTTGACCTTGCCCTTCGTCGTCAGCGTGTTGACGCTGACAACCTTGACGTCGAACAGCTTCTCGACCGCTTCCTTGATCTGCGGCTTGGTCGCGTCCTTCCGCACGCGGAAGACAACCTTGTTCTGTTCAGACAGCGCCGTGGCCTTCTCGGTGATCACCGGGCTCACGATCACGTCGTAATGGCGCGGATCGAGACTCATTTGAAGCGCGCCTCCAGCGCATCGACGGCTTCGCGCGTCAGCACAAGCTTGTCGCGGCGAAGGATGTCGTAGACGTTGATGCCCTGCACCGGCAGGACGTCGATATTCGGAATGTTGCGGGCGGCACGGCCAAAATTGGCGTCGACCTCGGCGCCCGCGATGACCAGCGCGTTCGACACGCCGAGCTTGCCGAAACGCTCAACAAGGGCCTTCGTCTTCGCCTCGGGCAGCGCCGCCTGATCGACGACGATGAGGGCCTCGCCCCTCGCCTTCGCAGACAATGCGTGCTTCAGCGCAAGCGCCCTCACCTTCTTCGGCAGATCATGCGCGTGGCTGCGCACCTGCGGGCCGAAGGCACGACCGCCGCCGCGGAACTGCGGCGCGCTCGCCGCGCCGTGGCGGGCATTGCCGGTGCCCTTCTGCTTGTACATCTTCTTGCCGGTCCGATTGACGTCGGACCGGTTCTTGACCGCGTGGGTGCCGGCCTGGCGCTTAGCGAGCTGCCAGCGCACGCAGCGCTGGAGGATGTCCGCCCGCGGCTCGATGCCGAAGATAGCGTCGTTGAGCTCGAGCGAGCCGGCGCTGTCGCCGTCGAGCGTGGTGATGTCGATCTTCATCACGCGTTCTCCTCAACCGCCGGAGCCTCGGCCGGCGCAGCGTCAGCCACCGGTGCCCGGAACTTGCCCGGCATCGGCGCCTCCGCGGGCAGCTTCCGCTTGACGGCGTCACGCACATAGATCCACCCGCCGGCGACCCCCGGAACAGCGCCCTGAACGAGGATCAAGCCGCGCTCGGGGTCAGTCTGCACGACCCGCAGGTTCTGCGTCGTCACGCGCTCGACGCCGAGATGGCCCGGCATCTTCTTGTTCTTGAAGGTCTTGCCGGGATCCTGACGGCCGCCCGTCGAACCAATCGAGCGATGGGAGATCGACACGCCGTGCGAGGCCCGCAAGCCGCCGAAGTTCCAGCGCTTCATACCGCCGGCGAAGCCCTTGCCGGTGGTGGTGCCGGTCACGTCCACATACTGGCCCGGAATGAAGTGATCGGCCGTGATCTCCGCCCCGATCGGGATGACGGCGTCCTCGCTCACGCGGAACTCCGCGAGCTTGCGCTTCGGCTCCACCTTGGCGACGGCAAAGCGTCCCCGCTCGGCGGCCGAGACGTTCTTCACCTTGGCCTTGCCAACGCCGACCTGCAGCGCCGTGTAGCCGTTCTTCTCTTTCGTCCGGTGGGCGACGACCTGGCAGTTGTCGACCTTCAGCACGGTCACGGGAACATGCTCCCCGGCGTCGGTGAAGACGCGGGTCATGCCAACCTTCTGTGCGATGACGCCTGAGCGCATGTGCGTATCCTCTCGGCGCGTTCCTATTGGCCCTGAACCTGCCGGTTCAGAGCTTGATTTCCACGTCCACGCCCGCGGCGAGATCGAGCTTCATGAGGGCGTCGACCGTCTGCGGGGTGGGGTCCACGATGTCCAAGACGCGCTTATGGGTGCGCATCTCGAACTGCTCGCGCGACTTCTTGTCGATGTGCGGCGAGCGGTTCACCGTAAAGCGCTCGATGCGCGTGGGCAGCGGGATAGGCCCACGGACCTGCGCGCCCGTCCGCTTCGCCGTCGAGACGATTTCGCGCGTCGAGGCGTCGAGGATCCGGTGATCGAACGCCTTGAGGCGAATGCGGATGTTCTGACCGTTCATGGGTTTACCCGTTCAGCAAGAACGACGCGGCCGGCTTTCCGCCAAGCCGCGCCTCCTCTCCTGTTGCGTCCTATTCCGTGATTTGGGCGACGACGCCGGCGCCGACGGTGCGGCCGCCTTCGCGGATGGCGAAGCGCAGCTTCTCCTCCATGGCGATCGGCACGATCAGCTCCACATCCATGGTCACATTGTCGCCCGGCATCACCATCTCGGTGCCCTCCGGCAGCTTCACCACCCCGGTCACGTCCGTGGTCCGGAAGTAAAACTGCGGCCGGTAGTTGGTGAAGAACGGCGTGTGCCGCCCCCCCTCCTCCTTGGTCAGAATATACGCCTCAGCCTTGAACTTGGTGTGCGGCTTCACCGACCCCGGCTTGCACACCACCTGACCGCGCTCCACATCCTCCCGCTTCGTGCCCCGCAGCAGCACCCCGATGTTGTCGCCCGCCTGCCCCTGGTCGAGCAGCTTGCGGAACATCTCCACCCCCGTCACCGTCGTCTTCTGCGTGTCCCGCAGCCCGACGATCTCCACCTCCTCGCCGACCTTGATCACCCCGCGCTCAACCCGGCCCGTCACCACCGTGCCCCGGCCCGAAATCGAGAACACGTCCTCAATCGGCATCAGGAAGGGCTGGTCAATCGGACGCTCCGGCTGCGGAATGTACTCGTCCACCGCCGCCATCAGCTTCAAAATCGCCTCACGCCCAATCTCCGGGTTCTTGTCCTCCAGCGCCATCAACGCCGAACCCTTGATGATCGGGATCTCATCGCCCGGAAAATCATACTTCGACAACAGCTCCCGCACCTCAAGCTCCACCAGATCCAGAAGCTCGGGGTCGTCCACCATGTCGACCTTGTTCAAAAACACTACCAGCGCCGGAACACCCACCTGACGCGCCAACAGAATGTGCTCGCGCGTCTGCGGCATCGGACCATCCGCCGCCGACACCACCAAAATGGCGCCGTCCATCTGCGCCGCCCCGGTGATCATGTTCTTCACATAATCCGCATGGCCCGGGCAGTCGACATGCGCATAGTGCCGCTTGTCCGTCTCATACTCCACATGCGCCGTCGAAATCGTGATCCCCCGCGCCTTCTCCTCCGGCGCCTTGTCAATCTGATCATACGCCGTGAACTGCGCCTTGCCCTGCTCCGCCAAAACCTTCGTAATCGCCGCCGTCAACGACGTCTTGCCATGGTCCACATGACCAATCGTCCCAATGTTGCAGTGCGGCTTCGTGCGCTCAAACTTTTCCTTCGCCATCGCCCTGTCCTTCCCGGGTAGGTCGTCGATTGTTTTTCCAGAAGCGGAGTCCGCTCGTTACGCGTACTTCGCCTGTACCTCAGCAGCGACGTTCGACGGCACCTGCTCATAGTGGTCGAACTGCATCGTGAAGGTGGCGCGGCCCTGAGACATGGACCGCAGCGTGTTCACGTAGCCGAACATGTTGGCGAGCGGCACCATCGCATTGATGACGACCGCGTTGCCCCGCATGTCCTGGCCCTGGATCTGTCCGCGCCGCGAGTTGAGATCGCCGATGACGGAGCCGGTATACTCCTCCGGCGTCACCACCTCGACCTTCATGATCGGCTCGAGCAGAACCGAACCGCCCTTCTGAAGGGCCTCGCGCAGAGCAGCGCGAGCCGCGATCTCGAAGGCGAGCGCCGAGGAGTCCACCTCGTGGTAGGCACCGTCGACCAGCGCGACCTTGAGATCGACCACGGGGAAGCCCGCCAGCACACCGGCGCCGAGGACCGACTCAAGGCCCTTCTCGACGCCCGGGATGTACTCCTTCGGCACGGCTCCGCCGACGATCTGGGACTCGAACACATAGCCCGCGCCTGGCTCGTTCGGCTCCACCACGAGCTTGACCCGCGCGAACTGACCCGAGCCCCCGGTCTGCTTCTTATGGGTATAGTCCACCGTGACCGGCTTGGTGATCTTCTCGCGATAGGCGACCTGAGGAGCGCCGACGTTCGCGTCGACCTTATAGGTGCGCTTCAGGATATCGATCTTGATGTCGAGATGGAGCTCGCCCATCCCCTTCAGGATGGTCTGCCCGGACTCAGGATCCGTCGACACCCGGAAGGACGGGTCCTCCGCCGCGAGCTTCTGCAGTGCGACGCCGAGCTTCTCCTGATCCGCCTTCGACTTCGGCTCGATGGCGATCTCGATCACCGGCTCAGGGAACTCCATCCTCTCGAGGATCACCGGCTTCTGCGGGTCGCAGAGCGTGTCGCCGGTGCGCACCTCCTTGAGGCCAGCCAGCGCGACGATATCGCCTGCATAGGCCTCCTTGATGTCTTCGCGCTGGTTCGCATGCATGAGCAGCATGCGGCCGACGCGCTCGCGCTTGTCGCGCGTCGAGTTCAACAGGCCCGCGCCCGACTCCACTTTGCCGGAGTACACGCGGCAGAAGGTGATCGTCCCGACAAAGGGGTCGTCCATGATCTTGAAGGCGAGCATCGCGAAGGGCTCGTCGTCGGAAGGACGACGAACGATCTCCTGCTCCGTCTTCGGATCGATCCCCTTGATCGCCTCGCGGTCGGCCGGAGACGGCAGGTAATCCACCACGGCGTCGAGCAGCGGCTGCACGCCCTTGTTCTTGAACGCGGAGCCGCAGAGCACCGGATGAAAGGCGCGCTTCTGCACCGCGAGGCGAATGAGCCGGCGCAGCGTGTCCTCGTCGGGCTCATGGCCCTCGAGATAGGACATCATGACCTCGTCATCGAGCTCGACGCACGCCTCGACCAGCTTCGCCCGGTACTCCTTGGCCTGGTCCAGAAGCTCGGCCGGGATCTCGACCTCGTCGAACTTGGCCCCCAAGGCCTCGCCCGACCAGACGATCCCCTTCATCTTCACAAGGTCGATGACGCCTTGAAAGTTGTTCTCGGCACCGATCGGAAGCTGCAGGCACACGGGCTTGCCCGCCACGCGGTCGACGATGTCCTTCACGCACTTGAAGAAGTCCGCGCCGATCTTGTCCATCTTGTTGACGAACACGATGCGCGGGACGTCGTACTTGTCGGCTTGGCGCCACACCGTCTCGGTCTGAGGCTCCACGCCCTGGTTGCCGTCGAGCACGCATACCGCTCCGTCGAGGACGCGAAGCGAGCGCTCCACCTCGATCGTGAAGTCGACGTGGCCCGGCGTGTCGATGATGTTCAGCCGCTTGCCGCGCCAGAAGCAGGTCGTGGCCGCGGAGGTGATGGTGATGCCGCGCTCCTGCTCCTGCTCCATCCAGTCCATGGTGGCCGCGCCCTCATGGACCTCGCCGATCTTGTGCGACTTGCCGGTGTAATAGAGGATCCGCTCGGTCGTGGTCGTCTTGCCGGCATCGATGTGGGCCATGATGCCGAAGTTGCGGTAGTCCTCGATCGCGTGCGTGCGAGGCATCGTGGTGCTCCTGAACGGCCCTGCCGTTACCAGCGGTAATGCGAGAAGGCGCGGTTGGCCTCGGCCATCCGGTGCGTGTCCTCGCGCTTCTTGACGGCGTTGCCGCGGTTGTTGGCGGCGTCCAAAAGCTCGGCCGACAGACGCTCGACCATGGTCTTGTCGTTGCGGGCCCGCGCGGCCTGGATCAGCCAACGGATGGCAAGCGCCTGGCGCCGCTCCGGGCGAACCTCGACCGGAACCTGGTAGGTGGCGCCGCCGACACGACGCGAGCGGACCTCGATCGCCGGGGCCACGTTGTCGAGTGCGGCCTTGAACACCTCGAGCGGGTTGGCCTTGGCGCGGCTCTCGATCAGATCGAAGGCACCATAGACGATGCGCTCAGCGACCGACTTCTTGCCCTCGTACATCACGGAGTTCATGAACTTCGTGACGACGACATCCCCGTATTTCGGGTCCGGGATGATCTCGCGCTTCTCGGCGCGGTGACGGCGGGACATGGTTCTCGTCTCCGTCTTACTTCGGACGCTTGGCGCCGTACTTGGAGCGGCGCTGCTTGCGGTTCTTGACGCCCTGCGTGTCGAGGACGCCGCGCAGGATGTGGTAACGGACGCCCGGCAGGTCCTTGACGCGGCCGCCGCGGATCATGACCACCGAGTGCTCCTGGAGGTTATGGCCCTCGCCGGGGATGTAGCCGATGACCTCGTAGCCGTTCGTCAGGCGAACCTTGGCGACCTTGCGAAGGGCCGAGTTCGGCTTCTTCGGAGTGGTCGTGTAAACGCGCGTGCACACACCCCGCTTCTGGGGGCAGGCCTCAAGCGCGGGAACCTTGTTCCGGCTCTTCTGAGCGACCCGCGGCTTGCGGATCAGCTGGCTAATCGTCGGCATCCGTGCCCTCGTTTCAGGCCGCCTTTCGACGGCCGGTTGCTTCAGTTTCGTCGCTGCGCCGCAACGTCTTGCCTGGCGACCGCGCGCCGTCGGCAAAACGAATCCGCGCCATCGGCGCTTGCGGCCTTTGGCGCGTTGCCCTCGCAGAGGACCACGGCGGATGACCCGTCGCGGTCGTGCCCAAAGCTGACGCTCTGTCAGTCGGTGTTGAGCTCGGCAGCGTTTAGGCGGGGTTGACCGACGCGCGTCGCATCAGTCGGCACTCACCTACGGCCAGCCGGAAAGTTCGCGCGGTATAAGCCCCGCGCGCCGCGCCGTCAACCAGAAAATCGGCTGAAAGGCGGGTGAATTCATGAAGCTAGCAGCAGGACAAGAAAACGGCTGCGCTTCACCCGTCCGAGAAATTTTATTACGCGACACGCACGCTTGAGGCACCCACGGTGCCCACTCCGCTTCTGCGCATGAGAAAGGCCGCCGGAAGGCGGCCTTTCTCGTTCTCAATCGGGCCGGCAGAGGGCCTACTCTGCGGCCGGCGGAAGCTCGGCCTGCGCCTGCGATTCCGCAGCGCGCTGGGCGAGAATCATCTCGTCGCGGCGGGCGGCGATCTGACGGATCTGCGCGATCATGGCGCCGGTGCCGGCCGGAATGAGCGAACCGACGATGACGTTCTCCTTGAGCCCCTCGAGCATGTCGACCTTGCCGTTGACCGCCGCCTCGGTGAGGACGCGCGTGGTCTCCTGGAAGGACGCCGCCGAGATGAAGGAGCGGGTCTGCAGGCTCGCCTTGGTGATGCCGAGCAGCACCGGCACGGATTGCGCCGGCTTCTTCCCTTCCGCCACCAGCCGCTCGTTGATCTCCTCGAGCTCCAGGCGGTCGAGCTGCTCGCCCGCGAGAAGGTCAGAGTCGCCGCCGTCGGTGATCTCCACCTTCTGCAGCATCTGACGCACGATCACCTCGATGTGCTTGTCGTTGATGGACACGCCCTGGAGTCGATAGACCTCCTGGATCTCGTTGACGAGGTAGGCCGCGAGTTCCTCCACGCCCTTGATCGCCAGGATATCGTGCGGCGCCGGGTTGCCGTCGACAATGAAATCGCCAATCTCGACCACATCACCGTCCTGCAGGTGGATGTGCTTGCCCTTGGGGATCAAGTACTCCACCGGCTCGGAGCCGTCATGCGGCACGAGCGTCAGGCGGCGCTTGTTCTTGTAGTCGCGCCCGAACTGGATCGTGCCTGACTTCTCGGCGATGATCGCCGCGTCCTTCGGCCGACGCGCCTCGAACAGCTCCGCCACGCGCGGCAGGCCGCCCGTGATGTCGCGGGTCTTCGCGCTCTCGGTCGCAATACGGGCGAGGACATCGCCAGCCTTGACCTTGGCGCCCGGCGCCACGGCAATGATGGCATCAACCGGCAGAAGATAACGGGCGTCGCCGCCGCGGGCGAGCTTCGCGATCTTGTTGTTCTGCTGGATGACGATGGCCGGACGCAGATCGGCCGTGCGGCTCGAGCCGCGCCAGTCGATGACGACGCGCTTGGCGATGCCGGTCGACTCGTCCATCGTTTCGAGCATCGACTGCCCGTCGACCAGGTCCTCGTAGCCGACCGTGCCGTCCACCTCCGTGAGGATCGGCCGGGTGTAGGGATCCCACTCCGCGATGCGCTGCCCGCGCTTGATGGTGTCGCCCTCGTCGACCTTCAGCCGGGCGCCATACTGGAGGCGGTGAACCGCGCGCTCGACGCCATCCGAACCGACAATGACGACCGCCACGTTCCGGCCCATGACGATGAGCTCGCCCTCGGAGTTCCGGGCGACATTGCGGTTGCGCATCCTCACCGTGCCCTCGAAATTGGACTCGATGAACGACTGGTCGGCAATCTGGGCCGCGCCGCCGATGTGGAAGGTGCGCATCGTCAGCTGCGTGCCCGGCTCGCCGATGGACTGCGCGGCGATGACGCCGATCGCCTCGCCGAGGTTGACCGGCGTGCCGCGTGCAAGATCGCGCCCGTAGCAGGTGGCGCAGACGCCGTTCTTCGACTCGCAGACCAGCACCGACCGGATCTTCACCTCCTGGATCCCGGCGGCGTTGATAGCTTCGATATGCTGCTCCTCGATCATGCTGCCCTTGGGCACGATCACCGTGCCGTCCGGAGCCAGGATGTCTTCCGCCGCGCAGCGGCCAAGGATGCGGGAGGCCAGCGACGCGACCACCTGGCCCGCGTCGATGATGGCCCGCATCTTGATGCCCTTGTCGGTGCCGCAATCGAGCTCGCGGATGACCGCGTCCTGGGCCACGTCGACGAGACGGCGGGTGAGGTATCCGGAGTTCGCAGTCTTGAGCGCCGTGTCGGCCAAGCCCTTGCGGGCGCCGTGGGTCGAGTTGAAGTATTCGATGACGTCCAGGCCTTCTTTGAAGTTCGAGATGATCGGGCTCTCGATGATCTCGCCGGAAGGCTTCGCCATCAGGCCACGCATGGCCGCGAGCTGCTTCATCTGCGCCGGCGAGCCGCGGGCGCCCGAGTGGCTCATCATGTAGATGGAGTTGAGCGGCTTGTCGCGGCCGTTCTCATCCTTCTGCACGGCGGAGATGCGGTTCATCATCTCGGCGGCGAGCCGATCAGAGCACTTGGCCCAGGCGTCCACCACCTTGTTGTACTTCTCGCCCTGGGTGATGAGGCCGTCCTGGTACTGCTGCTCGTAGTCCTTGGCGAGCGCGCGGGTCTCCTCCACGATCTGGGCCTTGTTCTCCGGCACGACCATGTCGTCCTTGCCGAAGGAGATGCCGGCCTTGAAGGCGTGGTAGAAGCCCATGGCCATGATCCGGTCGCAGAAGATCACCGTCTCCTTCTGCCCGCAGTTGCGGTAGACCGTGTCGATCATGTTGGAGATCTCCTTCTTCGTCATGAGCTTGTTCACGACGTCGAAGGTGACCGCCGGGTGCTTCGGCAGCACGCGCGAGAGGAACACCCGGCCAGGCGTGGTGTCGTAGATCTTGGTGAAGGGCTTGCCGTCCTCGCCGACACCCGTCCACCGATACTTGATCTTCGAGTGCAGGGTGACCACGCCCTCGGCGAGAGCATGCTCGATCTCGCCTTCGTCGGCGAAGGCTTTGCCTTGTCCCGGCCCGCCGTCGGCGACGATCGACAGGTAGTAGAGCCCGAGCACGATGTCCTGGCTCGGCACGATGATCGGCGCGCCGTTCGCAGGGTGCAGGATGTTGTTGGTGCTCATCATGAGCACCCGCGCCTCGAGCTGAGCCTCCAGCGACAACGGCACGTGCACCGCCATCTGATCGCCGTCGAAGTCGGCGTTGAAGGCCGCGCAGACGAGCGGATGGAGCTGGATGGCCTTGCCCTCGATCAGCACCGGCTCGAAGGCCTGGATGCCGAGGCGGTGCAGGGTCGGGGCGCGGTTGAGCAGGACCGGGTGCTCGCGGATCACCTCGTCGAGGATATCCCAGACCTCCGGCTTCTCCTTCTCGACCAGCTTCTTCGCCTGCTTCACCGTCGCCGAGTAGCCCTTGGCGTCGAGCCGCGCATAGATGAACGGCTTGAAGAGCTCGAGGGCCATCTTCTTCGGCAGGCCGCACTGGTGCAGCTTGAGCTCCGGACCGACCACGATCACCGACCGGCCTGAATAGTCGACGCGCTTGCCGAGCAGGTTCTGGCGGAAGCGACCCTGCTTGCCCTTGAGCATGTCGGCGAGCGATTTCAGCGGCCGCTTGTTGGCGCCCGTGATGACGCGGCCGCGGCGGCCGTTGTCGAACAACGCGTCCACCGCCTCCTGAAGCATGCGCTTCTCGTTGCGGATGATGATGTCCGGAGCGCGCAGCTCGATGAGGCGCTTCAAGCGGTTGTTGCGGTTGATGACGCGCCGGTAGAGATCGTTGAGGTCCGACGTCGCGAAGCGGCCGCCATCGAGCGGCACGAGCGGACGCAGATCCGGTGGGATCACCGGAATGACCGTCATGACCATCCATTCGGGCTTGTTGCCGGACTGGAGAAAGGCCTCGATGACCTTGAGGCGCTTCATCAGCTTCTTCGGCTTCAGCTCCGACGTCGTGGTGGCGATTTCCTCGCGCAGGTCGTTGGCGATCTTCTCGAGGTTGAGGTCGGTCAGCATCCGGCGGATCGCCTCGGCGCCGATCATGGCGGTGAAGCTGTCCTCGCCATACTCTTCCTGCGCGCGCAGATACTCGTCCTCGGAGAGGAGCTGACGCTCCTTCAAAGGCGTGAGGCCCGGCTCGATGACGACATAGGACTCAAAGTAAAGGATGCGCTCCAGGTCCTTGAGCGTCATGTCGAGCAGAAGGCCGATGCGGCTCGGCAGCGACTTCAGGAACCAGATATGGGCGACCGGCGCCGCCAGTTCGATATGGCCCATGCGGTCGCGCCGTACCCGCGCGAGCGTCACCTCCACACCGCACTTCTCGCAGATCACGCCCTTGTACTTCATGCGCTTGTACTTGCCGCACAAGCACTCGTAGTCCTTGATGGGACCGAAGATGCGCGCGCAGAACAGGCCGTCGCGCTCGGGCTTGAAGGTCCGGTAGTTGATCGTCTCCGGCTTTTTGATCTCGCCGTAGGACCAAGACAGAATCTTCTCCGGGCTCGCGATCGAGATCCTGATCTGATCGAAGCTCTGCGGCTGAGCCGTCTGGTTGAAGAGATTCATGACCTCTTGGTTCATCGTCATCTCCTTATTCTCGGGGCCGCGATCACAGACTTCGTCCGATCACCTCAAGCCACGAGGGCGCCTCACGCGCCAAAATCGTTTCGAGATCTGCGGGCCTTGAGCGTTCGCCTAGGCCCGCCGACGACACGCGCAAGGCGTGTCACTCAGCCGCTTCCGCCGGCGGCAGCTCCGGGGTCGCCTTGCGGGAGATCAGCTCGACATTGAGGCCGAGTGAGCGCATCTCCTTCACCAGCACGTTGAAGCTCTCCGGGATGCCCGCTTCGAAGGTGTCGTCGCCGCGCACGATCGCCTCGTAGACCTTCGTGCGGCCGGCCACGTCGTCGGACTTGACGGTGAGCATCTCCTGGAGGGTGTAGGCCGCGCCATAGGCTTCGAGGGCCCAGACCTCCATCTCGCCGAACCGTTGTCCGCCGAACTGCGCCTTGCCGCCCAGCGGCTGCTGCGTGACCAGGGAGTACGGACCGATCGAACGGGCGTGGATCTTGTCGTCGACCAGGTGGTGGAGCTTCAGCATGTAGATGTAGCCCACCGTGACCTTGCGGTCGAAAGGCTCGCCGGTGCGCCCGTCGTAGAGCGTCACCTGGCCCGATCTGTCGAGGCCGGCCATCTCGAGCATGCGCTCGATATCCGCTTCCTTGGCGCCGTTGAACACGGGCGTCGCCATCGGCACGCCGCGGCGGAGGTTGTTGCCAAGCTCCGCGAGCTCTTCGTCACTCAAGGCCTCGAACTCGCCATCGCCATAGATCTCCTTCATCTTGTGACGGAGCGGCTTGGCGTTCCTGGTCTTGAGATAGGTGTCGACGGCCTGCGCGACCTGTTTACCGAGCCCTGCGGCCGCCCAGCCGAGATGCGTCTCAAGGATCTGGCCGACGTTCATGCGGCTCGGCACGCCGAGCGGGTTGAGCACGATGTCCACGGGCGTCCCGTCCTCGAGGAAGGGCATGTCCTCGACCGGCACGATCTTGGATACGACGCCCTTGTTGCCGTGCCGTCCAGCCATCTTGTCGCCCGGCTGGATCTTGCGCTTCACGGCCACAAAGACCTTCACCATTTTCATGACGCCCGGCGGCAGCTCGTCGCCACGCTGCAGCTTCTCGACCTTGTCGAGGAAGCGCTGCTCGAGGCGCTTCTTCGACTCGTCGTACTGCTTCTGCATGGCCTCGATCTCGGTCATGACCTGATCGTCGACGACCGCGAACTGCCACCACTGCGAGCGTGGGTACTCGTTCAAGACCTCGCGGGTGAGCTGGGTGTCCTTCTTGAAGCCCTTGGGTCCCGCTACGGCCTTATGGCCGACGAGGATGTCCGCAAGCCGCGCATAGGTGTTGCGGTCGAGGATCGCCTGCTCGTCGTCCCGATCCTTGGCGAGACGCTCGATCTCCTCGCGCTCGATGGCCTGGGCGCGCTCGTCCTTCTCGACACCGTGCCGGTTGAAGACGCGCACCTCGACAACCGTTCCCGTGACTCCCGGCGGCACGCGCAAGGAGGTGTCGCGCACGTCGGACGCCTTCTCGCCGAAGATGGCGCGCAGGAGTTTCTCCTCTGGCGTCATCGGGCTCTCGCCCTTCGGCGTGATCTTGCCGACGAGAATGTCGCCGGCATGAACCTCGGCGCCGATATAGACGATACCCGCCTCGTCCAGGTTCTTCAGCGCCTCCTCCGAGACGTTGGGGATGTCGCGCGTGATCTCCTCCGGCCCGAGCTTGGTGTCGCGGGCCATCACCTCGAACTCTTCGATGTGGATCGAGGTGAAGACGTCGTCCTTGACGATCCGCTCGGAGAGCAGGATCGAGTCCTCGAAGTTGTAGCCGTTCCAGGGCATGAAGGCGACGAGGACGTTGCGGCCGAGCGCCAGCTCGCCGAGATCGGTCGAGGGGCCGTCGGCGATGATGTCACCCTTGGCCACGATGTCGCCGACCCGCACCAGCGGCTTCTGCGTGATGCAGGTCGACTGGTTCGAGCGCTGGAACTTCTGCAGGCGATAGATGTCGACGCCCGGCTTCGTCGGATCCGTCTCCTCGGTGGCGCGGATGACGATGCGGGTAGCGTCGACCTGATCCACGACACCTGCCCGGCGCGCGGCAATCGCGGCGCCGGAATCGCGGGCGACGACAGCCTCCATGCCGGTACCGACGAACGGCGCGTCCGACTGGACGAGCGGCACCGCCTGGCGCTGCATGTTGGAGCCCATCAGCGCCCGGTTGGCATCGTCGTTCTCGAGGAACGGAATGAGCGCGGCCGCCACCGACACGAGCTGCTTTGGCGAGACGTCCATGAGGTCGACGCGGTCGGGCGGCACGACGATCACCTCGCCGGCCCGGCGGCAAACCACCAGGTCCTCAGTCAGCCGGCCGTCCTCGTCCATGTCGGCGTTGGCCTGGGCGACGTTGTACTTCGCCTCCTCCATGGCCGAGAGATAGACGACCTCGTCCGTCACCTTGCCGTCACGCACGCGGCGGAACGGCGTCTCGATGAAGCCGTACTTGTTGACGCGGGCGAAGGTGGCGAGCGAATTGATGAGGCCGATGTTCGGGCCTTCCGGCGTCTCGATGGGGCAGATGCGGCCGTAGTGCGTCGGGTGCACGTCGCGCACTTCGAAGCCCGCCCGCTCGCGAGTGAGGCCGCCCGGGCCCAGCGCCGAGAGGCGGCGCTTGTGCGTCACCTCGGACAGCGGGTTCGTCTGGTCCATGAACTGCGAGAGCTGCGAGGAGCCAAAGAACTCGCGCACCGCCGCCGCTGCCGGCTTGGCATTGATCAGATCCTGCGGCATGACCGTGTCGATATCGACCGAGGACATGCGCTCCTTGATCGCGCGCTCCATGCGCAGGAGGCCGAGCCGGTACTGGTTCTCCATGAGCTCGCCGACCGAGCGCACACGCCGGTTGCCGAGGTGGTCGATGTCGTCGACCTCGCCCTTGCCGTCGCGCAGATCGACGAGCGCCCGCACCACCGCGATGATGTCGTCGCGGCGAAGCGTGCGCACCGTGTCCGGGCAATCGAGGTCGAGGCGCATGTTCATCTTCACGCGGCCGACCGCCGAAAGATCGTAGCGCTCGGGATCGAAGAACAGCGAGTGGAACATGGCCTCCGCCGTCTCCAGTGTCGGCGGCTCGCCAGGACGCATCACCCGGTAGATGTCGAACAGGGCGTCCTCACGGCTCTGGTTCTTGTCGACGGCCAGCGTGTTGCGGATGTAGGGGCCCACATTGACGTGGTCGATGTCGAGCACGGGCACCTCGTCGATGCCCGCCTCTGCAAGCGTGCCGAGAAGCTTGTCCGAGATCTCCTCGCCGGCTTCCGCGTAGATCTCGCCCGTCTGATAGTTGACCAAATCCTCGGCCACGTACTGGCCGATCAGGTCTTCATCGGTCGCGCGCAGGGCGGTGAGGCCCTTCTCGGCGAGTTGGCGGGCCGAGCGCGCCGCGAGCTTCTTGCCGGCCTCGACCACCACCTCGCCGGTGTCGGCGTTGATGAGGTCGACCGAGGCCTTGAAGCCCTTCATCCGCTCCGCGTCATACGGAACGCGCCAGAAGTCGCCGTCCCGGGTGAACAGGATCCGGTTGTAGAAGGTATTGAGGATCTCCTCGCCGTCGAGGCCGAGGGCGTAGAGGAGCGAAGTGACCGGGATCTTGCGCTTGCGATCGATGCGCGCGTGCACGATGTCCTTGGCGTCGAACTCGATATCGAGCCAGGAGCCCCGATAGGGGATGATCCGCGCCGCGAAGAGGAGCTTGCCGGAGGAGTGGGTCTTGCCCTTGTCGTGATCGAAGAACACGCCCGGGCTACGGTGCATCTGGGAAACGATGACCCGCTCGGTGCCGTTGACGATGAAGGTGCCGTTGTCCGTCATGAGCGGCATGTCGCCCATGTAGACGTCCTGCTCCTTGATGTCCTTGACCGAACGGGCCTGCGTGTCGGGATCGACATCGAACACGATGAGGCGCAGCGTCACCTTGAGCGGCGCGGCATAGGTCATGCCCCGCTGGCGGCACTCGTCGACGTCGTATTTCGGTGGTTCGAAGGTGTATTTCACGAACTCCAGGAGCGCAGTGTTCGAGAAATCCGCGATCGGGAACACGGACTTGAACACGGCCTGCAGGCCCTCGTCAGGCCGGCCGCCCTTGGGCTCGTCGACCATCAGGAACTGGTCGTAGGATGCCTTCTGAACCTCGATGAGGTTCGGCATCTCGGCCACTTCCTTGATCTTTCCGAAGAACTTGCGAATGCGCTTCCGGCCCACCAGGGTATTGGCCATATCGACCTCGCTCCTCATTCACCGGCCGACGGACCCGCGCGACGGCGCAAGAAACGTCCGCTCGACCACGACGGACCCATGTCCGCCCTGAAAAACTCGTGTCGGGCCCGGCCCGCGCCCGAGGCGCTCCTGAGCCCGCATCGCCACCCCGCCTCCGACCCGCGGGACGGAACGACGGTCCCGGGCGAGTTGCCCGAGACCGCCGATGCTCGTTTAAGTCGTCATTGCCGGACCAGCCATCTCGTCCGTTCGCACGTCATGGCAGGCTCGAACCCGACCATCGCGATCCGAAAGAGACGCTTCGGCCCGAAATCCCCGGATCGTCGCAGGGCTCCGTCCGGGGACAAAACTGAAGCGACCGCTCCAGTTACTTCAATTCCACCTTGGCGCCGACCTTCTCCAGGGTGGCCTTGATCTTCTCGGCCTCGTCCTTGGCGACACCTTCCTTGACCGGCTTCGGCGCGCCCTCGACGAGATCCTTGGCCTCCTTCAGGCCGAGGCCTGTGATGGCGCGGACTTCCTTGATGACCTCGATCTTCTTGTCGCCAGCAGCCGCAAGCACGACCGTGAACTCGGTCTTCTCCTCGGCGGCGGGAGCAGCGGCGCCACCAGCAGCGCCCGGGGCGGCAGCCACGGCGACCGCAGCCGCGGCCGAGACGCCCCACTTCTCCTCAAGCATCTTGGCGAGTTCGGCCGCCTCGAGGACGGTCAGGGACGAGAGATCGTCAACAATCTTGGCAAGATCAGCCATCGTGTCAGTTCCTTGATCGGTTCGAAGAATGGAAGGGTTGGTGTTACGGCCTCACGCCGCTTCGCCTGTCTTGGCATAGGCCCCGAACACGCGGGCGAGCTTCGCCGCCGGCGCATTGACGACCTGGGCAACCTTGGTGGCCGGCGCCTGGATGAGGCCGACCAGCTTGGCGCGCAGTTCGTCGAGGGACGGAAGGCTGGCAAGGGCCTTCACTCCGTCCGCGTTGAGGGCCGTGGCGCCCATCGCTCCGCCAAGAATCACGAGTTTTTCGTTGCCCTTGGCGAATTCGACGGCGACCTTCGGCGCCGCGACCGGATCGCTCGAGTAAGCGATCAGCGTCGGACCCTTGAGCAGGCCCGCAATCGACGCGACGTCCGTGCCTTCGAGAGCGATCTTGGCGAGGCGGTTCTTCGCGACCTTCACCGTCGCGCCGGCCTGCTTCATCTGCGTGCGCAGCTTCTGCATGTCGGCGACGGTGAGGCCAGCATAGTGGGCCACGACGACGACGGACGTGGTCGAAAACACGCCGTTGAGCGTCGAGACGAGCTCGCGTTTTGCTGCTCTGTCCACTGGGCTCTCTCCGGTTGGCGGAACGGGCGTTCCGCCGGTTGCACCTGTCGCCCAAGACCCGGCTCGCACGCGGCTTGCCTCAGGTCGCCTGGGCGACGCTCTCGCAAGCCCTGTCCCCCGAATCGCTGCAACGGGCCGCGAAGCGGGCGAGATGGTTCGAACCGATCACCCGTCCAGCGGCGGAAAGCCGCTGGAGCGGAAACGGTCTTCCCCGTCTATGCAGGCCCCTACGGATTAAGCCGGGAGATGCCGGCGCCTGCAGTCTCGGACAGGACATGGCCGACGAGGCCCGAGGGCTATCCTTGTGAGGATATCCCTCAAGCCTGCCGGCCCGTCGCCGCCCGGTTGCCCGGGCGGCATCTCAATGTGGAAGCTCGGCCGAACAGCCGACCTCCGTCAGGTTTGGGAAACTGGAACGGGCCACATAGCCTCTCGCGCTCGCTTTGCCAAGGCCTGGACGCGAGAAAATCGGTCGCAGCCTTGGCCCTCCCGCCCGAGCCGTCCGGAAAGGACTCCTCGAGCCTGAGCCAGGCTGCGTCGCGATTTAGGCATTGAGCACGCTCGCCGGATCCACCTTCACTCCTGGGCCCATCGTCGAGGAAATGGCGATGCGCTGGATATAGGTTCCTTTGGCCCCCGTCGGCTTGGCCTTGGCGACCGCATCGGCGAAGGCGCGGATGTTCTCGATGAGCTTGTTCTCGTCGAAGGACGCCTTGCCGATGCCGGCGTGCACGATGCCCGCCTTCTCCACGCGGAACTCGACGGCGCCGCCCTTGGCGGCCTTGACCGCGCCCGCCACGTCCATGGTGACCGTCCCGACCTTCGGGTTCGGCATCAGACCGCGCGGGCCCAGCACCTTCCCCAAGCGGCCTACGAGCGGCATCATGTCGGGAGTGGCGATGCAGCGGTCGAAGTCGATGGTGCCGCTTTGCACCGTCTCGACGAGATCCTCCGCCCCCACCACATCGGCCCCCGCCGCCCGCGCCTCCTCCGCTTTCGGCCCGCGCGCAAACACCGCCACACGGACGGTGCGGCCGGAACCGTTCGGCAGGTTGCAGACGCCCCGCACCATCTGGTCGGCGTGGCGCGGATCGACCCCGAGGTTCATCGCGACCTCGATCGTCTCGTCGAACTTTGCCTTCGCGCGCTCCTTGACGAGCTTGACCGCTTCGGGGAGCGGGTAGGCCTTCGTCCGGTCGATGCCCTCGCGGGCGGCGCGGATGCGCTTTCCTGCTTCAGCCATTTGACCCTCCCCCTTAGCCCGTGACCTCAAGGCCCATGGAACGAGCCGAGCCCTCGATCATCTTCATCGCGGCCTCGACCGTGTCGCAGTTGAGGTCGGCCATCTTCTTCTCGGCGATCTCGCGGATCTGGTCGCGGGTCACCTGGCCGACACGGCCACGGCCCGGGGTCTGCGAGCCCTTGTCGATCTTCGCCGCCTTCTTGAGGAAATAGGACACCGGCGGCTGCTTCATCTCGAAGGTGAAGGACCGATCCTGGTAGGCGGTGATGATCACCGGGATCGGCATCCCCTTCTCCATCTGCGCGGTCCTTGCGTTGAAGGCCTTGCAGAACTCCATAATGTTGAGGCCGCGCTGGCCGAGCGCGGGACCGATCGGCGGCGACGGGTTGGCTGCGCCGGCCGGAACCTGAAGCTTCACGTAGCCCGTGATCTTCTTCGCCATGGGACTGCTCCCAGAGATTCGTCATCCGGCTGCCGACCGGATGGCGAGGGTTGCAGGTCGCGGTGCGGCCCGTTCAAGGCCCGGCTGGCGACCGGGCAGGCCTCCCGCGGATGAGGGCAGTGGACGACAGGCAGTGGCGGCCGGGTGAACCCGTCTGCGTCTGCCGAACGCCAACTGCCGACGGTCAGACCTTCTCGACCTGACCGTATTCGAGTTCGACCGGCGTCGCGCGGCCGAAGATCGAGACCGCCACCTTCACGCGGGCGCGGCTCTCGTCCACCTCTTCGACGACCCCATTGAAGGACGCGAACGGACCTTCCGCGACCCGCACCTGCTCGCCGATTTCGAAGTGCAGGGCCGGCTTTGGCCGATCGACGCCCTCGGCCACCTGTCCCTTGATGCGCTCAGCCTCAGCATCCGGGATTGGCACGGGCTTGGCCTTGTCAGCGCCCAGAAAGCCGGTGACCTTGGGCGTATTCTTGATGAGGCTATAGACCTCGTCGGTGAGATCGCATTTGACGAGGACGTAGCCGGGGAAGAACTTGTGGTCGGTCTCGACCTTGCGGCCCCGGCGAACCTCGACCCGTTTCTCCTTGGGCACGAGGATCTCCTCGAACTTGTCGGCAAGGCCCCGCTGCTCGGCAAGCATGCGAAGATCCTTGGCGACCTTGTCTTCGAAGTTCGAATAGGCGTGGACGATGTACCAGCGCTTCGCCATTTCCGTGGAACCCCTACGCGCCGATGCCGAGGATCAGCCGCACGGCGAATTGCACGACCTGATCGGTCAGAAGAAAGAACAGGCTCGCCAGGATCACCATCACGAACACCATGGCCGTGGTGACCATGGTTTCCTTGCGGGTCGGCCAGGTGACCTTCGCGGCCTCCGCGCGCACCTGCTGGATGAACTCGAATGGGCTCGTCTTCGCCATAGCTTCCTCGCCCCGGGCCCCGGCCGCGGTGCAGTTCCGTTCCGGTTGGGGCTCATCGCCGAAATTGACTGCGGCGCGAAGCCGTCAGCCTCGCGCCACGCAATCCAACCGATGAGCTGGGATGAGAGCGCCTATAACCCAACTTCCGGAGCTTGTCGACCGTCCCGGCGTTCAGAGGCCCGCCTGCTGCCAGTCGGGCGGGTCGCCTGCGCCCCCGGTCCTTGCTGATGTTCCGCTGGCAGGAGTGGAGGGACTCGAACCCCCAACCCCCGGTTTTGGAGACCGGTGCTCTGACCAGTTGAGCTACACTCCTTCAGCGGACAGCCGGCGCGACCATCGCCGAACCGGCGCGGCAGCGCAAGAGCGCCGCCGCTTCTTTAATATATAGGCTTATTCCGTGATTTGGGCGACGACGCCGGCGCCGACGGTGCGGCCGCCTTCGCGGATGGCGAAGCGCAACTTCTCCTCCATGGCGATCGGCACGATCAGCTCCACATCCATGGTCACATTGTCGCCCGGCATCACCATCTCGGTGCCCTCCGGCAGCTTCACCACCCCGGTCACGTCCGTGGTCCGGAAGTAAAACTGCGGCCGGTAGTTGGTGAAGAACGGCGTGTGCCGCCCCCCCTCCTCCTTGGTCAGAATATACGCCTCAGCCTTGAACTTGGTGTGCGGCTTCACCGACCCCGGCTTGCACACCACCTGACCGCGCTCCACATCCTCCCGCTTCGTGCCCCGCAGCAGCACCCCGATGTTGTCGCCCGCCTGCCCCTGGTCGAGCAGCTTGCGGAACATCTCCACCCCCGTCACCGTCGTCTTCTGCGTGTCCCGCAGCCCGACGATCTCCACCTCCTCGCCGACCTTGATCACCCCGCGCTCAACCCGGCCCGTCACCACCGTGCCCCGGCCCGAAATCGAGAACACGTCCTCAATCGGCATCAGGAAGGGCTGGTCAATCGGACGCTCCGGCTGCGGAATGTACTCGTCCACCGCCGCCATCAGCTTCAAAATCGCCTCACGCCCAATCTCCGGGTTCTTGTCCTCCAGCGCCATCAACGCCGAACCCTTGATGATCGGGATCTCATCGCCCGGAAAATCATACTTCGACAACAGCTCCCGCACCTCAAGCTCCACCAGATCCAGAAGCTCGGGGTCGTCCACCATGTCGACCTTGTTCAAAAACACTACCAGCGCCGGAACACCCACCTGACGCGCCAACAGAATGTGCTCGCGCGTCTGCGGCATCGGACCATCCGCCGCCGACACCACCAAAATGGCGCCGTCCATCTGCGCCGCCCCGGTGATCATGTTCTTCACATAATCCGCATGGCCCGGGCAGTCGACATGCGCATAGTGCCGCTTGTCCGTCTCATACTCCACATGCGCCGTCGAAATCGTGATCCCCCGCGCCTTCTCCTCCGGCGCCTTGTCAATCTGATCATACGCCGTGAACTGCGCCTTGCCCTGCTCCGCCAAAACCTTCGTAATCGCCGCCGTCAACGACGTCTTGCCATGGTCCACATGACCAATCGTCCCAATGTTGCAGTGCGGCTTCGTGCGCTCAAACTTTTCCTTCGCCATCGCCCTGTCCTTGACGCCCTGTGAGCAGGAATTTCGGCGCCCGATTAGAGCCGATCGCCCCTTTCTGCAAGAGCCGAGCGACCGGAGGACCGCTATGAACAGCGGAACCTGTCAGCTATGGCCACGTTCTAAGATTTGCGCCGGAGTGCGGAGTTCGTTTGCGGCGGGGGCAAAGTGCCAGACGAAGGCTTGCAACATATTGAGGACGAACAGCGGTTTCGCCTCCTGGTTGAGTCGGTCGCGGATTACGCCATCTACATGCTCGATCGGAGCGGCATCGTGCAGACCTGGAATGCCGGGGCCGAACGCTTCAAGGGCTATACGCGCGACGAGATCGTCGGCCAGCACTTCTCCCGCTTCTACACCGAGGAAGACCGCGCCATCGGGCTGCCGGCAACGGCGTTGGAGACCGCCGCCCGGGAGGGACGCTTCGAGCGGGAAGGCTGGCGGGTCCGGAAAGATGGCAGCCGCATATGGGCGCATGTCGTCATCGACCCGATCCGGGACGCCAAGGGCAACCTGATCGGCTTCGCCAAGATCACCCGCGACATCACCGAGCGCAAGAAGGCGCAGGAAGAGCTCCGCCGCAGCGAAGAGCGCTTCCGCCTGCTCGTTCAGAACATCAAGGACTACGCCATCTACATGCTCGATCCGCAGGGCCATGTGACGAACTGGAATTCCGGCGCGCAGCGGATCAAAGGCTATACGGAGCAGGAGATCGTCGGCCAGCACTTCTCCCGTTTCTACACCGAAGAAGACCGTGCGACTGGGCTGCCGGCCAGGGCGCTCCAGACCGCGGTCCGTGAGGGCCGGTTCGTCCATGAGGGCTGGCGGGTGCGCAAGGACGGTACCCGGTTCTGGGCCGATGTGGTCATCGATCCCATCTACGACGACCAAGGCAATCTGATCGGCTTCGCGAAGATCACGCGCGATGCAACGGAGCGGCGCCAGGCGCAACTTGCCCTCGAGGAGACCCGCGCCCGGCTCGTCCAGTCACAGAAGATGGAAACCATCGGTCAGCTGACCGGCGGCATCGCCCATGATTTCAACAATCTCCTTGCCGTGGTGCTCGGCAATCTGGACCTCGCCCGCAAGCGCCTGCCGAACGACCCGAAATTGCGGCAGCTCATCGAAAATTCGCTGGAGGCCGCCAGGCGCGGGGCGTCGCTGACCCAGCGCATGCTGGCCTTCGCACGCCGCCAGGAACTGAAAACCCAGCCCGTGGACGTGCGCGAGCTCGTTCACAATATGACAGAGCTCCTCGAGCGTACTTTGGGGTCCGACATCAACGTCACGACCCAATTCCCGATACGGCTCAGGCCGGCCATCGTCGACGCCAACCAGCTCGAGCTCGCGATCCTGAATCTTGCGGTGAACGCGCGCGATGCGATGCCCAACGGGGGCTCCATCACCATCGCCGCCCATGAAAGGCGAGCCGGTGTTCAAGACCCGATCGGCCTAGCCCCTGGCGACTACGTCTGCCTGTCGATCACGGACACCGGCACGGGCATGGACGAGGATACTCTCGCACGGGCTATCGAACCCTTTTTCACCACCAAGGGGGTCGGCAAGGGCACGGGCCTTGGCCTCTCCATGATCCATGGCTTTGCCGAGCAGTCCGCCGGAAAGCTGGTGCTGAAGAGTGTCAAAGGCGAAGGCACTACGGCCGAGCTGTGGCTGCCCGTCGCCGCTCAGAATTGCTTGTCCGAACCGCAGCCGGTACAGGACGCCGCGCCTCTGAAACGGCCATCGCGCCGACTGACGGTGCTCGTCGTCGACGATGACCCCCTCGTCTTGATGAACACCGCCGCCATGGTCGACGACCTTGGCCACGAAGTCATCGAGGCGACCTCTGCCGAACAGGCGCTCAGGATCTTGCGGCGGGAGCATTCCGTCGATCTCGTGATTACGGATCACCTCATGCCGGGAATGGCCGGCACGCAGCTCATTGCCGCCATCCGCCAGGAGCGGCCTGATCTGCCGGTCATCCTGACCACGGGCTATGCCGAACTCAAACCGTCCGAGAGCCCTGAAACCCCGAGGCTCAACAAGCCATTCGTGCAGAAGCAGCTTGCGGCGATGATCGTGTCGGTCACCGAGCCTCCTGCGCAGGTGCTCGCCTTCCGCTCGAAGTCGTCCGTCGATTGAGGTTCGCCGACGGCCCACCTCACGACCTGCCGGCGCCCTTCTGAGCCTCTGGAGCGGGTGAGGGGAATCGAACCCCCGTCTTCAGCTTGGAAGGCTGTTGCTCTACCATTGAGCTACACCCGCCTGGTGGGGGAAGTAGGACTCGAACCTACGAAGGCGTAAGCCAGCGGATTTACAGTCCGCCCCCTTTGCCGCTCGGGACATTCCCCCAAAGACGCTGCAGGCATCTCGAGCTGCCGAGCCCGCCCGTGCGGACGCGCGCTCGGCGCGCGTCGTTATGCTGGCGGGCGTTTACCATGTCAACCGCCAACGGCGGATCGGGCATGCATGTAGGCGGGTGATGAAAAGTCTTGTAGGGACGTGGCCATGACAAGGCAGCAGCCGAGGCGCCGGCCTGACGCGGGCACGAGGCGCGACCGTCCTCCTTTCGCAGACATCCGCCGCTGCCCGCCCCCCAGCGATGACCGCGCCGTCCTCTATGGCTGGCACCCGGTCGTGGAAGCGCTTCGCAATCCGCGCCGGCACGTGCGGCGGCTCTTAGCCACCGAGAACTCGGCGCGCCGGCTGGCCGAAGCCCTCCCCGACCTGACGATCGAGCCTGAGATCGTCCGGCCGGACGACATCAACCGCCTCCTGGAGGAGGACGCGGTCCACCAGGGTCTCTATCTTGAAGCCGATCCCCTGCCCTCTCCGAGCCTGGAAAGCCTCGGCGACGGGGCCCTGGTCCTTGCCCTCGACCAGATCACCGATCCTCACAATGTCGGCGCGATCACGCGCAGCGCCGCGGCCTTCGGGGTCGACGCCATCCTCACCACCGCCCGGCACAGCCCCGCCGCCACGGGTGTTCTTGCAAAATCCGCCTCCGGCGGCCTCGAGCACGTTCCTTTCCTGATCGTTCGCAATCTTGCCGAGGCGCTTATCGCCCTCGGCGAGCGGGGGTTTCTGCGAATCGGCCTCGATTCGGCGGGCACGACTGATTTGCGCGAGGTGCCGGTGCGGCGCCCCCTCGTCGTCGTGCTCGGGGCGGAGGGCAAGGGATTGCGCCAGCGCAGCCGCGACTGCTGCGACGTCGTGGCGAGGCTCGACATGCCAGGTCCGATCAGGAGCCTCAACGTTTCCAACGCGGCCGCTGTCACGCTTTACGCGTTGACAACCCGCCTGCGGGCCTGACCTGGGGCCTTGCCGCGCAGGAGGGCCTATCTCTCCCGGGGAACCCTCACCGACACGATCCGCGCCGGGCCACCAGGCGCCGTGGCCGAGGGAATCCGCTCCGTCTCGCCCTTACGGATCCGGCCCTCGCGAGACGGGACGGCATCGACCACGTAAATGATCGACGGCGCAGCGGCTTCGCTAGGAATGCCGCTGACCGCCGGCAGGTCGAGGAGCGACGGGGGGCCAAAGGACGCAGATATCTGGGAGATGTTGTTCTCGACGACCACCGTTTGGTCCGCGCCGGACGGCCAGGCATACACGCCTGTCAGCCAATAACCTGCCGCGAAGGGAAAGCGCCGGCCGTGACCGAAACGGGTAAAGCGGCGGGCGAAAACCGGATCGTGTCGAAATGCCGGGCCGTGGCCGAAGCGCCGTCCGACAGCATACGAGCCCACGCCCCTTCGAAAGGCACCATAGCGCGGACCTGCGCCGGCGATCCCTGACCGCTTGAACCCGTACCCCCCTATGGGAGCGGCATCGGCAGCCGGAACCGCTGCGGCAAGGCCTAAGGCGAAGCCAATTGTTGCAATGGCGGATGAGAGAAGCCGCATGGCGACGCTCCGTTGTCCCGCCTCCTCACCTGCCAAGATAGCGGGCCCGGCTCCTCAAGTCATCACGCATCGGGCATCCAACGACCCCGCTTTTGGGGCGTTAAGGGCAGATGGTGACCCGGCGAACATACCAGCCCTGGCCATCCACCCAGAGCTTCCGGCGCGCCTTGTAGCAGCCGGACGCCTCTTCGGATGCCGGCGCGGCGCCGGTGGACGTCGGCTCCGCGGCCGCTCCGCTCGAGGGCGACGGGGGCGTCTCCGCCGCTGCCATCCTGGTGCGGTCGGTGTGAGCCGCGGCGGCGTCCGAGAGGGGCATCAGGAGAATACCGACGGACAGGATTAGCGTGGCGCTCGCGAGCGCAGCACCGGCAGGCGAATAGCGGCGGGTCATGGAGCCCCCTCTTATGGCCTCTTACGTCCGGCGTTCAGGGCCGGGTTCCGGAGGAGACAATTCGCAAGGCCTCAGCTTGGTTGCGGTGCGCTGGCGCACCTCTGCCCTCAATGTCTCGCTGCGGGCTGGCCAAGCCTGAAATTCCGGCTCTCCGCCCCCGCGGCGCACGGTCCCGGCTTGCCACCAGGCCACGGCGCTGCTAGCCGCATGAGTGAGCGGCCGGTTTAGCTCAGCTGGTAGAGCAACCGCCTTGTAAGCGGTAGGTCGGGGGTTCGAATCCCTCAACCGGCACCACCGGTTCCAATCTGAGGATCAACGACCAAGGTATAGGCTTTGGACAGGCGCGCCGCGTTGATCGCCGTGGGCGGCTGAAGTAATTTCGGGCTTTACCGCGTACGCGCATCCCGGCTCCGAGTTTCCGGAGCTCCTGTTCCCCAAAGCGTTAGCAGCCGGATTCTTCCGACAATGGCGGATTCTGAAGCCAGTCTTGTCCTTCTCCGGTCCGTGCTCACGGCCCTCATCAGGAAAGGCGTCATAACCCGCACGGAGGTGCGGGAGATTTGCGACATCGCCATCGCCGGCCTGCAGGACGAAAACCGGACTGTGGCGGCGAGGATCGTCGCGCAGCTTGCCGACGCCCTCGAGACGCAGGACAGGGAGTAACTGGTTTCCGCTCTGCGAGGACCGCCTCAAACCTCAAGAGCGGTCCTCGAGCCGCCGAGCCACATCGTCAAGCGCCTTCGTGATGGCCTCCCGAAGGCCAGCGTCGTCCTTCGTTGCCACAGCCACACGATTGAAATCCGCCACGGCCCTGCTCAGAAGTTCACGAGCATCGGCTTGGCTGAGGACGCCGCGATCGACCAAGGTCAGCATCAACTCGAGCGCGAAGCGCTCAAGGGCGACGAGGGGCGAACGGTTATCATTGCCAACAGGCATGGGCACCTCAAACTCGTGCCTCCCGAAAGGCCGGCGGGGGCACAGGAGCCGACAAAAGCCCAGAAACATATCAGGAACGGGGAGGAGCCCGCAGCAACCTATCTTAGCGAGGCGTTAAAATCTGATTGGCTGCGACGAGCGTAAGCGTTCGGCGGCAGGCAAGCCGACGTTAATCGGGCTCGGCTATGAGGAAAGTGCGCCGCGATCGCCGCGGGTTCTCTTTGCCAAGCATGATCGAGCCTCCCAATGAAGCGTTGGTGCGCATCAGTTCTCCCGGCCGTAACGCTCGCGGCGGCAATTGCGGCGGAAGGCGGCCAGCTTGCGCCAGAACGCGGCGCACCGACACCGCCGCAGGACACCGAGAAGGTCGAGCCTAAGGCGGCGTTGCCCGAGCACCCGCCCTCCACCTCCCCGAAACGGCCTACTGTTAGGGTGATCCTCCCCTCGCCCTACAGCAGCCCCCAGCGCTGACGCCCCATCAACAACGCAAGTAAAGCCGGGGCAGCGCCGCTCCGCCTCGCGCGGCGGTGCAGGCGCTCGTCATCGCAGACAAGCGAGTGCTTCATGGCCGGCCCGAGGAACCCGTCTTAATGCGACACGTTGATTTGCCGAGAAAAGCGTTTCCCCAGTGTATTTGCCTCGCTTCCAGATATTTCGGTTCAACCGCGGAAAGGGAGGCCGAACGTCAGATCAGGTGTAGGTCATGTTCGTTAAAGACAATGATCATTTTGGGCCAAGAGATCGTGGCGAGCTCCGGCCCATGTCTTATGAGCGCCAGCTCGCGGCCAACTTGCTCGTCTCCCTCTATTCCGACGTATTGAACGAGCCGCTCCCGGAGCGACTGAGGATGCTGGTCCAGGAGCTCGAGCGGCGGGAGCGCCCCGGGAGTATGTAAGCCGGACCGTCGGTTCGTAAGGGGGTCCCTGCCAGCAACAGCAAGCCTCATCGGCATGAGGACACGGACCGCGCACCGCGCCCTGAAACAGGATGCCGTCCGCCTCATGCACGAAGGCGCGGTTCATCGACGAGAGCGCGTCAACACAGCCGAGATTTGAAAGGCCGCACTCTGCAAGCGCAGCCCAACGCGCGCGAACGGATCGCTCAACGGCGGCGCACGGCACCGCTGATCGCGGTGACGGCGCCGCCGAACACGCGCCGCGCAAGCGCGTCCGCTCCAATATCCGTAAACGGCTTTACTGAAGAACGACGAGGGAGAGCGAGCGCCTTTCAGCGGGCGTGAGCAGTGCCCGCCGCAATCCGCAAGGCCCTTCCTTTGGAAGAACAAACCCAAGACCACGGCTTCCCACGAGGCGAAGAGGCCGCGTGCGCCCCTTGGTGTTCAAATCCAGGCTCCGCAAGGGCTCGACGGCCTCGCTGAACGCCGCCACGGACGCTGGGCTGGTCTTCACGCAATCGGATATACAGTTGAACGAAGGCCTCTTTGCTTCGCACGAGCTCGCGGAGACCAGAAGTTCAGTCTTGGTTCGCGAATGTACGTATATGCCCCGCGAATTCCTGATTTCAGACTGTAAAATGTGCCTTGGTTATTGGTGCTTCGAATAGGGACATGACTGCATGCCAAGCCGGCGAATAGGCGGGGAGGACGGCTCTCCAAAGCCGGCGAGGTGATTCGCGATGGAACGCCTGTTCTTGCTGATCTTGTGCCGTCTGCTGGCAATCAAAGTAGTGGCAGGAGAAATCTCCAGTGGAAAAGTCGCTTCCCACTTGGCACGGTGAATGAAAGAACTTGACAGGAGAAGACGCCTGCCAGCCAACTTTCACTTGTGACGCGACATGAGCGCGTCGGTACCGAGAGAGGGTGAAGTGGCCAAGAACCTGATCACGGGCGCAGCCCAAAGTGTGACGGAAGCCGCTCAATCCGCCATCAGCAAGATGAAAGAGACAGCAGGTAAAGTCATGGGCGATTCCAACACCCCCACCAAAACCACCAAGAGCAGGACCAGCGGCAGCGCGAAGACGAGCGGAAGCGCTAAGTCGACCGGTACGAGGTCAGCGGCGAAGACCGCCGGCGGCGCGTCCCGGACATCGTCCAAGGCGGGCGCCGCCAAGAAGACTGCCGCCAAGAAGAGCACCAAGAGCACGGCGAAGAGCAGCGCGAAAACCACGAAGAAGTCGGGCGCGAAGACTGCTGCGAAGACTGCGACTGGCGCGGCCAAGAAGACCGCCAAGGCCGGCTCCAAGAGCACCACGAAATCATCGGCGAAGTCCGGCTCCAAGGGCGGCTCGAAGAGCGGTTCCAAGAGCGGCACCAAGAGCGGCTCGAAGAGCACGAAGAAATAGGTCTCGGGCCGGCTCGCCGGCCTAGGACCGATCACTAATAAAGAGGCGTCGGAACTGGGGTGCTGCGAGGCAGCACCCCGCCGTTTTTACCGCCAACCCTCGTTCGGCCAGTCCGGAGCTGTGCTGGAGCCGGGGCAGGAGGGACAGCACCGGTGCCCATGGCTTTTGCATTCCGTCACTTGCTCGCGCCTTTGCGTGCATGGCGTGAACGGGGCCATCGGACGATCCGCTCCATCAGGCCGCTCACCGAGAAATCGTCCTCAAGGCCTGCAACGCGGTTGCGCACCGAAATCCCAGCCCTGTGGACGGTCTCGGGATCGCCGGAAACCAGCGGGTGCCACCAGGGCAGATCCCGTCCTTCCGCCAGCAGGCGATAGGCACAGGTCGGCGGAAGCCAATCGAGACCACGAACGTTTTCGGGCGTGAGACTGACGCAATCGGGCACCAGCCTTTGGCGCTCGGCATAGGCCCGGCAGCGGCAAGCGCCGCTGTCCAGCAGCGTGCAGCCGACATCCGTATAGTGGATCTCGCCGGTGTCTGCGTCCTCGAGCTTGACGAGACAGCAGCGCGCGCACCCGTCGCACAAGCTCTCCCACTCCGCCTCGCTCATGTCTTCGAGCGACTTCGCCCGCCAGAAGGGCTCGCGCTCGCCTGCGCCCGCCTTCGCAGGCTCAGCGGCGTCCTTGTCTTCGCAGGCGGATGACGGCCCCGCCGGCTGCTGGCGCCTCTTGGTTGCGATCCTCGTCATTGCTGCGGCTGCGCGGCGATCCTTTGCAACGCCTCGACCCAGGCATCGGTGGGCTGTGCGCCCGAAACGGCCCATTTTCCGTCGATAATGAAGAAGGGCACTCCTGTGATGCCCAGCTCCGCCGCCCGGCTCTCGAGGGCCGTGACGAGGCGGCGTAGATCGAGGTCCTCAATGGCGGCTTTCGCGGCGCTCCGATCAAGCCCGACCTCTTCAGCCACTCCCAGGAGCACCGCCTCCTCGCCGATGTCCCGCCCCTCTTCGAAATAGGCCGTGAAGAGCGCTTCGGCAGCAGCCGGGCCCCTGTCCTCGCCTGAGGCGTAGGCGATCAGCATGTGCGCGCGGCGCGTGTTCGGGGAGCGCGCGATGCGGTCAAATGCGAAAGCGATGCCTTCCTGCGCTCCGACCTCGCCGATCTGCGCCTGCATGGCCGCAGCCCGCTCGGGGCCGAACTTGTGGGCCAGGTACTCCGCCCTCGGCATGCCGCCTGCCGGCATCTGGGGATTGAGCTCGAAGGGCAGCCATTCGATGCTCACGGAGGCGCTCGCGCCCATCTCGTCGAGGGCGCGCTCGAGGCGGCGCTTGCCGATGAAGCACCAGGGACAGACGACGTCCGAAAAAACCGAGATTTGCATGTCCCTGCCTCCTTCAGTCCGAGCTCTTTGCCCGCCGGGACCGGCAAGATATCCCTTACACCTCACCGCGTCACGAACGGAGACGGCGATGGCACAGATGGCGCAGCAGCACATGGCCGCGGCAGCAAAGCCCGATTGGGAAACCTTCGCCCGGAGCTTCACCTTCGAGCGCCTACCCGCCGATTTCCACGAGAATCCTTACCCCTATTACGCCGCGCTGCGCACGCATGATCCGGTGCATCGGCTCGACGAAGAGAAGATCCTGGTCATGCGCTACGCGGATGTGGAGCGCATCTACAAGGATCCCAAGACCTTCAGCTCCGACAAGACCATCGAATTCGGCGCCAAGTACGGCAATTCGCCTCTCTACGAGCATCACACGACCAGTCTCGTCTTCAACGATCCGCCCCTCCACACCCGTGTCCGCCGCCTGATTGCCGGCGCCCTGACGCCGCGCGCCATCTCCGAGATGGAGAGCGGCGTTGTCGACCTCGTCGACCACCTGCTCGATCAGGCGGAGGAACGCGGCGCCATTGATCTCATCGACGACTATGCCGCGGCGATCCCGGTCGAGGTGATCGGCAATCTTCTCCAGGTGCCAAGGAGCGAACGCGGACCGCTGCGCGGATGGTCGCTGGCGATCCTTGGCGCTCTCGAGCCTTTTCCGTCCGCGGACAAGCTTGAGGAAGGCAACGCGGCCGTGCGCGACTTCCTCGACTATCTCGCGCATCTTGTCGCTGACCGGCGGGCGCGACCGGGCGACCCTGACAAGGACATCCTTACCCGCCTCATCCAGGGCGAGGCCGGCGGCGAGCGCTTGTCGGAAAAGGAGCTCCTGCAGAACTGCATCTTCATCCTCAACGCCGGTCACGAGACGACGACAAACCTGATCGGCAACGGGCTGCAGCTCCTCATCGAGTGGCCCGAGGCTCGCCGGCGGCTGATCGAGGAGCCCCGGCTGATCCGCACCGCGGTGGAGGAAATGCTGCGGTTTGAAAGCTCGAACCAGCTCGGCAACCGCATCGCTACCGCCGGTTTCGAGATGGGCGGCCGAGTTTTTCCGGCGGGCACGCAGATTACCCTGTGCATTGGCTCTGCCAATCGCGACCCGGAGCAGTTCCCCAACCCTGATGTCTTCGACATTGCGCGTCATCCGAACCGACATCTCGCCTTTGCGACCGGAATCCATCAGTGCGCGGGCATGAATGTCGCGCGGCTGGAGGGTCGCATCGCGATCAGCCGTTTCCTTCGGCGCTTCCCTGATTACGAGCCAAGCGCGCCGCCGGTGCGCAGCCAAAGGGTGCGGTTCCGCGGCTTCACCTCGATCCCTGTCCGCTTGCGGTGAGGGCAAGGCCGCCCGTGTGGGCTTGCCCCTTGCGGGCAGTGCGCGCTGCGTCGGCGAGTGCTGCGAAGAGGCGCTGCTGCGCCGGTGTGAAAACCAGCAGCTCCGGATGCCACTGCACGCCGAGGAGAAAGGCCGGTCCTGCCCCCTCGATGGCCTGCACGATCCCGGCCTCGTCACGGGCGACGATGGCAAGCCCTCGCCCCAACCGGTCGACCGACTGATGGTGAAGGGCATTCACCCGGCACGGGTTGCAGCGGAGGATCCGGTCAAGGCGACTCCCGTCGACGATGTGAACCGTCTTGCGGGGCAGCACAGTGCGCATGCGCGGCGCCTGCACATAGACCTCGTAAATGTCGGTGTGCAGCGTGCCGCCCAGGGCGACATTGATCATCTGCGAACCGCGGCAGATGCCGAGGATCGGCAGGGAGCGCGGCAGCGCCCATTCAAGCAGCGCAAGTTCGAGCTTGTCCCGTTGCGGGTCGATGCGCACGTCCGGCAGCACTTGGCCGCCATAGAGCTCGGCGCCAATGTCGTCGCCGCCGCCGATGATCAGACCGTCGAGCGCCTCGTGCGGGACGTCCCGGCCGGCCGTCAGGCGCAGCGCCCGCGCGCCTACCCGAGCCAGCGCGAGGCGGTGGAGGAGGAAGCTTCGCCAGCCGCCGCTGCGGGAGGTGGTTACCCCGATGACCGGCGCCGTCATCCGAAAGCGATCCTTTCGACCGTGTCGGCCCAGCTCTTCGCCTCGCCCTCAAAAGCACGGTAAGCTTGACCGATAGCGTCGAGGCGCGCGCGGTCGGCGGCGAGACGCTCCACCATCACCCACCGGTTCCAGTCGGGCGCTACGCTCCACCCGGGATCGCTCACGCGCGCATCGGGAAGCCGGTAGTGGAAGGTGGGGCGGGAGCGGATCTTCTCGCTGGGCAGCGCTGCTCGCACCCTCCCCTCCTCGAGAAGGGCCAGGAGCGGTAGGAGATCAAGATCCCGGTTGCGGGTGGGATTGGCGATCAGATAGTCGTCCGTGAAGGTCGCCAGGTCAGGCCAATAGAGAGGGTCAACGAGCTTGCGGGCGTACTCCTCCGGGAACGGGTCGGCGAAGCCGAGGAGGGCGCGGGTTGCATCAGGCGCCACCTGCCGCCGCAGCCAGGCGTTCAAGAGCACGAACGCCTTGAGCACGGACGCGATGGTCTCGGCATCGAGGCGCGGCGGCTCCGGATTGAGGTGGAGTCCGAAGGCATAAAGGGCGCCGTCCTGCGTCCCCTTGGCGCCGGCGCGGCGCAGCACGTCGACCGCGCGGTCGATCCGATGAATCTGATCGATCGGCATCGGCCCGGTGACAAGCTCACAGGGCACGAGATAGCTCGCCGCGGCGCCCACCCAGGAGGCGACCTTGGCGCCGACTTCGCCGAGAAAACCGGAATATTTGTCTGGATGAGCGTAGCGGCTGTCGAGCTCGATCGAGAAGTCGCCGATGGCGGAACCCGTCACGCGAAAGGCGTGGGGATCGGTGCTGGCGATCTCGCCTCCGAACTCCTGGGCGAGCGCGTGCGCCGACTCCTCGGCGCTCACGCCGGCATATTCGATCTCGACGCCGATGGTGCGGATCCTCCCCTCCGCGTTGTTCAAGATCGGCGGCCGGTGGAAGTCGTCCGGCGTCGGCGCAAGCGAGACCATTTGCGCCATGCGGCTCTCCCGGGAAACCCTTACGGTTCTCTGAACGGTGCGCGCCATGAGAGGTTCCTGCAAGGCGCCGCCCGGGCCCGCTGCCATGCTCATTCGCATCGACGACCCGACCGATGAGAGAATCGCCGCCTATCGCGCGGTGCGCGAGCGCGATCTTGCCGGCCGTGGCGGCCGCTTCATTGCCGAGGGTGAGGTGGTGCTCCGCGTCCTGCTCAGGCGATCACGCCTTCCCGCGGAGTCCATCCTCATTTCGGAAAGGCGTCTTCCCTCCCTCGGCCCCTTGCTGACAGAAGCGCCACAGGATGTGCCCGTCTATGTAGCGCCCCAGCCGCTGATGGAGACGATCGTCGGCTTCCCGATCCACCGCGGCATCCTCGCCGTCGGGCTCCGCCGCGATCTCTCCCCACCCGATCTCCTGCAAACCCTGCCAGGCCGCAGCATCATCCTCGGCCTGATCGGGATCGCCAACCACGACAATATGGGCGGGATCTTCCGCAACGCCGCCGCTTTCGGCGCCGATGCCGTCCTCATCGACGACACCTCTTGCGATCCGCTCTACCGCAAGGCGATCCGCGTCTCCGTCGGCGCAAGCCTCATCGTGCCGTTCGCCCGCGCCGGCTCTGCCGGAGGTTTGCTCGAGCATCTGCGCTCGGGCGGTTTCGAATGCCTGGCATTGAGCCCCGCAGGCACGTCAAAGCTGGCCGAGGTCAAGGCGAGTGAGCGCACTGCCCTGCTTCTCGGGGCGGAGGGATCGGGCCTGCCGGCGACGGTGCTTGCCCGTGTCCGCACGGTCCGGATCCCCATGGCGCCCGGCTTCGACTCCCTCAATGTCGCGACGGCCAGCGGAATCGCGCTTCATCATTTGATGAGCGCCCACTAAGCTCGACGCGGGCATCAGGCGGGACGGTTCATATGCGTGACATCACGACCCTCGACGGCGCAAGCCTGCTCGCGGCTTTCCGGAACCGCACCCTCTCGCCGGTCGAGGCGGCGCGGGCGGCGCTGCAAGCGATCGAACGCTTCAACCCCACCGTCAACGCCTTCAACCTGATTGACGCGGACGCGGCGCTTGAGGCGGCCCGGGCCTCCGAGGAGCGCTGGGCGAGAGGGCGGCCCTTCAGCGCGGTCGACGGCCTTCCCTTCACGATCAAGGACAATCTCCTGTGGGCAGGCCGCCCCGCCCGGCGCGGCTCGCGCACGAGCGAGGCAGCGCCGGTGAGCGAGAGCGCGCCGGCCGTGGACGCCCTTCTGGCCGCCGGCGCCGTGCCGCTCGGCAAGACGACGCTGCCCGAGTTCGGCTGGAAGGGACTGTGCGATAGTCCGCTCACGGGCGACACGCGCAACCCCTGGGATACGCGCATGACGCCGGGCGGCTCATCGGGCGGGGCCGGCGCGGCGGCTGCCCTCAACCTCGGCGTGCTGCATCTTGGGACCGACGCCGCCGGCTCCATTCGCATCCCGTCGGCCTTCACCGGCGTCTATGGACTGAAGCCAACCCACGGACGGGTCCCGGCCTACCCGGCGTCGCCCTTTGCCATCCTGTCCCATGTCGGCCCGATGACCCGCACCGTCACGGACGCGGCCCTGATGCTGAGCGTCATCGCCGCGCCCGACCATCGCGACATCACCGCGATGAACGTCGCCCCGCCGGATTTCCGCATCGGCCTCAACGATGGGGTCAAAGGCTTGCGCATCGCCTGGAGCCCGCGGCTCGGCTATGTACGCACGATCGATCCGGAAGCGGAGGCGCTCGCTGCGCAAGCGGCGCAAGCCTTCGAGGAACTCGGGGCAACGGTGGAGGAAGCGGATCCCGGCTTCGATGATCCCACGGAGGTCCTCAGGACGATCTGGAACATCGGCTCCTGGTCCATCGTGCGCACGGTCCCGGAGGAGCGGCGGAGCGAGATGGATCCCGGCCTCCTCGCTCTTGCCGAGAAGGGCCGCACGCTCCTCGGCGCGGACTATATCGCCGCCGTCAATGCGCGCGGGGCGCTTTTCACAGTGATGGCTCGCTTCCACGAGCGCTACGACCTCCTACTCACTCCGGCGCTCGCGACACCGGCCTTTGAGCTCGGCGCCAACACGCCGAAGGACGGCCGCTTCGGCGACGACTGGCTCGCCTGGACTCCCTACACCTACCCCTTCAATCTCACCCAGCAGCCGGCGGCAAGCGTGCCCTGCGGCGTGACGCAATCAGGCCTTCCCGTGGGCCTGCAGATCGTCGGACCGATGCGTCGCGACGACCTTGTGCTGCAGGCCTCCCGCGCCTTCGAGGCGATCCGGCCTTGGCCCGTCATCGCCGAGCCGCAGGTGAGGCACTGACGCTCTCGTCTGCCCTTCGTCGTTCTGGATGCGGCGGCGCAACGGCGCAGAGCCCGGACATGGCAGGGAGGCAAGGCGAAACGCGCAGTCATCGTGCGGCGCAGTGCAAGCCCGGCCTCCAGACGCGACGAGACTCGAGCGTGACTCGCGTCACGAGCCGCCGGACGTCGATCGCGTTTCAGGTTTGGCGCTCCACCCACATTCGGATCCAGACCTTCACCGGCAGAGCCGGGGTGTCATCGCGGCCCCTTGCGACCCTCGCGGGGAGGAAGCGAGCGCAGATACTCGGCCATGGCGTCCCGGTCGGCTTCCGCGAGCTGCGAGGTGTTGCGGACGACAGCGGTCATGGTCGAGCCGACGGAATCGCCTTCCGGGGTCAGCCCCGACGAGAGCAGTTCGGCGATGTCGCCCTTGGTCCATTCGGCGAGCCCTGTGGGATGCGGGGTAATGTTCGGCACCCAACCCTTGCCTTCCGGGTTCGGCCCGCCCGCGAAGCGCCGCTCCTCGATGACGGCACCGAAGACATTGCGGGGGCTATGGCATTCGGCGCAATGACCTGGTCCTTCGACGAGGTAAGCGCCGCGGTTCCAGCTCGCGCTCTTGGTCGGATCCGGCACGAAGGGCCGACCGTCGAGGAAGGCAAGCTTCCACAGGCCGAGACCCCGGCGGAGCGTATACGGGAAGCCGAGTTCATGGTCGCGGACGCGGCCCTCGACGGCGGGCAGTGTCCTGATGAAGGCGAACAGGTCGCGGATGTCTGCCGCGGTCATGCGCTGGTAGGAGGTGTAGGGGAAGGACGGGTAGTAGTGCCGGCCATCGGGGGAGACGCCGGCGCGCATGGCGCGCAGGAACTGCTGTTCCGTCCAGCTGCCGATGCCGTCGCGCGGATGAGGCGAGATGTTGGGCGCATAGAAGGCGCCGAAAGGCGAGTGCAGCGCGAGGCCGCCCCCGAGGCGTGTGCGGTCGTCCTGGTTCGGCGTCGCGTGGCAGGAGGCGCAGCCGCCCGCGAAGAACATGGCGCGCCCATTCGCCAGATCCGCCGGCCCTCCCGGCATCGGCTCCAGGCCGGCGGTCTGCCGGTTGGGGCTCGTCAGGTACCAATAAGCGGCGGCGGTGAGGATCGCCACAAGACCGAAGGCAGCAACCACACGCTTCATCGAACGCTCCAACGAAAAAGGCGGGCCACGCCCGCCTTCCCGACTGAATCATGAGAGGGGATCAGTTCCTCTTGATGCGGAAGGTCTCGTGGCAGCCGCCGCATGCCTTGGTGACGTTTCCGAACGCGGTCTTGAAGCTCTCGATGTCGTCCGTCTGAGCGGAGGCTTTCTTGATGTCTTCCGCCCAGTCGTCGAAACGCTTGCGGAACTCGGCCTGGCTTTCCCAGATCTTGGGGCTCGCCGTCGTGTCCCCCCCTGTCTTGGAGTTCTCGGGGAAATAGGTGTGCATCTTGTCGGCAGCGTTGGCATAGACGCGCATGATCTCCTTCGCCTTGGCAGCGTCGAAGGGGATCTCGCCTTTCGCCATCTGGTTGCCGGTGCGGGTGGCGGCGCCGACGCTCTTCATGAGCTCCTTGCGCGCGGCAATCGGGTCGCCCTGGGCCAGAACGGCAGTGACTCCAAGCACCGCGACGGCGGCAGCGACAAGAACGGAACGCATCATCCAGTTTCTCCTGATCGTTTCGCTAGTTCCCCTCGGGGCGAGACGCCGAGCCGTGGATGCCACACTTCAGCAGCGTCATGCCCTTGCTCTCCCCATCGGTCGCATCGAGGCTCTTGATCGACGCCAAGCCACCGGGAGCGAGCGGCGGGATCCTGTCAGAACCCAAGCGTCGCGTCCGTTGAACAAGTCGTGATGCAAAGCAAGCTTTGCATTCATGCCAACTCGAGGGAAGACCCCGCCGCCTCGGCGTCCTGGATGGCGAGGAAGACCCGATCCGGCGTTGCCGGCATGTCGATGTGGCGAATGCCATAGGCCCGATAGAGGGCGTCGACCACCGCGTTCATCACGGCCGGGCAGGCGCCGATGGTGCCAGCCTCCCCGGCCCCCTTGATGCCGAGCGCGTTCGTGGTCGAGGGCACGTTGCGCGTCTCGAAGTGGAAATCCGGGACGTCGGCGGCGCGCGGCAGGCGATAGTCCATGAAGGACGCCGTGAGAAGCTGACCGCTGGCGTCGTAAACCGTGCGCTCATGCAGGGCCTGGCCGATCCCCTGCACCACTCCCCCATGAACCTGACCGGCGAGCAGCAGCGGGTTCACCGTGACGCCGAAATCGTCGACGATGACGTAGCGCACGACCTCGGTCTCGCCGGTCTGCGGATCGATCTCGACCTCGCAGATATGGGTGCCGTTCGGATAGGTCGCCTCCGGCGGCTGCCACTTTCCGTCAGCCTTCAGGAGCTCGGGCGTGGCGGTCGGCAGCCTTGCGAGGTCGACAAGTGAGATCGCCCGGTCGGTCCCGACGATCCGCACCGTGCCGTCGGCGATCTCGAGGTCGGCAAGGCCAGCCTCCAGCGCCTCGGCGGCGAGCGCCTTCAGGTTGTCGGCAAGCTTCTCGGAGGCCTGCGCGACGGCGACGCCACCGATGGGAATCGAGCGGGAGCCGCCGGTGCCTCCTCCGGAGCGGATCATGTCGGTGTCGCCCTGATGCACGCGGATCATCTCGACCGGCAGGTCGAGGTGCTGGGAGACGACCTGCGCATAGGCGGTCGCATGCCCCTGCCCTGTCGACTGCGTTCCGATGAGCAGAGTGACGCCGCCGTCCTCGTCCAGCCGCAAGCTCGCGCGCTCCGGAGATCCGCCGGCGCAGGCCTCGATGTACGAGCTCATGCCGATGCCGCGCACTTTTCCCGCTCTCCTCGCGGCCTCCCAGCGCGCCTCGAAGCCCGCCCAGTCGGCGATCTCCATCGCCCGGCGCATATGGGCCTCGAACGCGCCCGTGTCGTAGACGCGCTTCGTCGCCGTCGTGTAGGGCATCCTCTCCGGCGGAATGAAGTTGAGCGCGCGGATGGCGTCCGGCGTCATGCCGAGTTCCCGCGCCACGTGATCGACGAGGCGCTCGATCACGTAGGCGGCTTCCGGCCGCCCGGCGCCGCGATAGGCGTCCACCGGCACCGTGTGGGTATAATAGCCGCGGATGCGCACATGGACCGTTGGGATGTCGTAGCTCCCGGGCGTCATGCTGGCGCCGAGCACCGGGATGTAGGGGCCGAACTGCGAGAGATAGGCGCCCATGTCGGCCTTGAGGTCGACGCGCATGGCGAGGAAGCGCCCGCGCGGGTCGACCGCCATTTCGGCAAGCACGAGGTTGTCGCGGCCCTGCGCGTCGCCGAGGAAGTGCTCGGTGCGGTCCGCGACCCATTTCACCGGGCGCTTGAGCCGCTCGGCGGCGAAGGCGCAAAGCGGGTACTCGCGATAGATGAAGGCCTTGGTGCCGAAGCCGCCGCCCACGTCCGGTGTGATGACGCGAAGCCGCGCCTTGTCCACCTTGAGAATGCCGGCAATCGTGTCGCGTAAGGAATGGCTGCCTTGGGTGCCGAGGGTGATCGTCCAGCGCTGCGATGCCTCGTCGTATTCGCAGACGCAGTCGCGCGGCTCCATGTAGTTGGTGACGAGCCGGTTGTTGACGAGGGAAAGGGCAATCACTCGGGCGGCGTCGGCAAAGGCCCTGTCAGTCGCCTGCGCGTCGCCCACCTCGGTATCGAAAGCGACATTGCCGGGAATGTCGGACCAGACCAGCGGTGCGCCCTCGACCTCGGCACCGGCGATGCCGACCACGGCGTCAAGGGGTTCCCACTCGATCACAATCGCCTCTGCCGCATCCTTCGCCTGGTTCACCGTCTCCGCGACGATGAAGGCGACTGCGTCGCCCACATGCCGGACCGTATCCCTGCACAGCAGCGGATAAGGCGGGAGCCGCATCCGCGAGCCGTCGCTGTTCTCGACCGGTGCCAGGCAGGGCACGTCGCCGAGATGTTTGACGTCGTCATGGGTGATGACGAGGAGCACGCCGGGCATGGCGCGGGCGGCCTCCACATCCGCGATCCGGAAGCGGGCATGGGCATGGGGGCTGCGCACGACATGGGCGTGAACCGTGCCCTCCGGATGGTGATCGTCGGTGTAGCGCCCGGCTCCTGTGACGAAGCGGACGTCCTCGACGCGACGCACAGGCTGGCCGACACCGAACTTCATCGGGCGCATGGTTCAATCCGCACAGGTCAACCTCTCCGTTGAGGGGCGATACCCCTCGGGCTTAAGACCACCCTCCAGAGGAGGGTCGCGCCGCCTGCACCTTCCTGCGGAGTAGAGGCGGCACAGCGTCGACCCTCCCCTTCCTCCGAAGGGTGGATGATGCGCATCGCGATAGCAACTACCTGGACGTATCACTCTCCTGCAGGTTGCGGCTGTGGTCCCGGCCCGAGGCGCCCCCGCGGCCGGCGGAGCCAAAGCACGAGGCGGCGGATTGCCACGTAGAACACAGGCGTCAGGAACAAGCCGAAGAAGGTGACGCCGAGCATGCCGAAGAACACGGCCGTGCCGAGCGCCTGACGCATCTCGGCGCCGGGGCCCTTGGCGATCACGAGCGGCAGCACACCGAGGATGAAGGCGAAGGCGGTCATCAGGATCGGCCTCAAGCGCAGCCGCGCCGCCTCGACCACCGCCTCGACGGGGCCCATCCCTCTCTCCTCCCCCTGCTTGGCGAATTCGACGATGAGGATCGCGTTCTTGGCGGCAAGCCCCACCAGCACCACGAAGCCGATCTGCGTGAGGATGTTGTTGTCCATGCCCCGCAGCATCACGCCGACAAGCGCCGAGAGGACGCTCATGGGTACGATGAGCACGATGGCCAGCGGCAGCGCCCAGCTTTCATACTGGGCGGCCAGCACCAGAAAGACGAACAGGACCGCAAGCGCAAAGATCAGAATGGCCGTGTTGCCTGTGGCACGCTCCTGATAGGCGAGATCGGTCCACTCATACCCCATGCCGGGCGGAAGGGTCTCGGCGGCGAGCCGCTCCATGGCATCGAGCGCTGCGCCGCTCGATCCCCCCGGGCGGGTGTCGCCCTGGATCGGGACGCTCGTGAACATGTTGTAGCGCTGCACGAGCGTGGGTCCCGCCACGTCGCGGATCTCGACGAGGGAGCCGAGCGGCACAAGCGCGCCGGCGGCGCTGCGAACTTTCAGCTTCAGGATACTCTCGCGATCGAGGCGGAAGAGAGCGTCGGCCTGGGCCCTCACCTGGTAGACGCGGCCGAAGGCATTGAAGTCATTGACATAGGCCGAACCGAGATTGACCTGCAGGGCCTCGAAGATGTTGGCGATCGGCACGTTCAACATCCGTGCCTTGGTCCGGTCGATCTCGAGATAGATCTGCGGCGTGTTGGCGCCGAAGGTGGTGAAGACCCGCACCACGTTCGGGTCCTGGTTGGCCTTGGCGATGAGGTCGCGACTTGCGGCAAGGAGCTGCTGCAGCCCTGCCCCCGTGCGGTCCTGCACCTGCATCTTGAAGCCGCCCGCATTGCCGAGGCCCTGGACCGGAGGCGGCGGAATGGCGAGCGTGAAGGCCTCCTGGATGCTTTGGAGGCGTCCGAAGAGCTGGCCGGCGATCAGCCCGGCCGTCAGGCCTTGTTGAAGCCTCTCCTCGAAGGGCTTCAGGGTCGCAAAGATGACCGCTGCGCTCGGCGAGGTGGTGAAAGTGGAGCCTTCAAGACCGACGATGCCGACCGCATGAGCCACCCCCGGCGTCTCGCGGATGATAGTCGTGGCGCGGTGCACCACCTGATCCGTCCGGTTGAGCGAGGCGCCGTCAGGAAGTTGGAGGACGGTGATGAGATAACCCTGGTCCTGGGCCGGGATGAACCCTGTGGGTACCGTCCGTGCCACATGAGCCGTCGCGAGGAGAAGGCCGCCATACATGGCGAGCACCACGACCAGCACCAGCTTGTGAGCGACCAGTCCCCGCACGGCGCGCGAATAGCCATGTGCGCTGCGGTCAAAGCCGCGGTTGAAGCTGTTAGCCAGCCAGAGGCCCAGCCGGGTCAGGAAGAAGCGGGGCCGGTGTCTGGGATCGTGCTTCTTCAGAAGGAGAGCGCAGAGCGCCGGCGACAGAGTCAGCGAATTGAACGCGGAGATGATGGTCGATGCGGCGATGGTCAGCGCGAACTGCTGATAGAACCGCCCGGATATGCCGGGGATGAAGGCCGTCGGGATGAACACTGCCGACAGAACGAGTGCGATGGCCACGACCGCCGAGCCGACCTCGTCCATGGTCTCGTGAGCGGCATCCCGCGGCGTCATGCCTTCCGCGATGTTGCGCTCCACGTTCTCCACGACGACGATGGCGTCGTCCACCACGATGCCGATGGCCAGCACGAGGCCAAACAGCGTCAGCGTGTTAAGGGAGAAGCCGAAGGCCGCCATGACCGCGAAGGTGCCGACGAGCGACACGGGAATCGCAATGATCGGGATGATCGCCGTTCGCCAGGACTGAAGGAACACGACGACCACGATGATCACGAGGATCACCGCCTCGAACAGGGTCGTGTAGACCTCCCGCACCGAGGCCGCGATGTACTCCGTCGGGTTGTAGACGATGGTGTAATCGATCCCACGGGGGAAGTTTCTCTTCAACTCCTCCATTTTGTTGACGATGTCGGTCGAGGCCTGGAGGGCATTGGTGCCGGGGCGCTGGAAGACGCCGATCGCCACGGCCTCCTTGCTGTCAAGATAGGAGTTGGTGACGTAGTCCCGGGCGCCGAGCTCGACGCGCGCCACGTCGTCGAGGCGAACGAGGCGTCCGTCCTCGCCGGCTTTGACGATGATTTGCCGGAACTGGCGCACATCGGTGAAGCGGCCTTGCGTTTGCACGGTGAGCTGGAAAGCGGTGTCGGACGGCGCTGGCTGCTGGCCAAGAGCGCCGCCTGACACCTGCACATTCTGCTCGCGCAGGGCGCGCACGATGTCCCCCGCGGTGAGGCCGAGAGAGGACAGTTTGTTGGGATCAAGCCAGACACGCAGCGAGTATTCGCGTGCGCCAAAGACGGTTATGTCGCCTACCCCTTCGAGGCGCAGGAGTTCGTCGCGGACGCGGATCAGCGCGTAGTTCGACAGGTAGAGCTGGTCGAAGCTGTCGTCGGGGGACAGGAGATGCACCACCATGAGGAAGTTGGGCGAGCTCTTGCGCGTGACGACGCCGAGCGCCCGCACCTCCTCCGGCAGGCGCGGGAGTGCCACCGCCACCCGGTTCTGCACCAGCACATTCGCCTGATCGAGGTCGGTACCGATCTTGAAGGTGATGGTCAGCTGCATCGTCCCGTCGGCGGTCGAGTAGGACGACATGTAGAGCATGTTCTCGACGCCGTTGATCTCCTGCTCGATCGGGGTGGCGACGGTGGCGGCAATCGTCTCGGCATTCGCCCCGGGATAGGTGGCGCGCACGACGATGGTCGGCGGCGCGATGTCGGGATATTGCGCCACGGGCAGGTTCACGTAGGCGATGTAGCCTACGAGCAGGATGAGGATCGAGAGCACCGATGCGAAGATCGGCCGATCGACCATGAAATGGGTGAACTTCATTGAGCTCGATCCGGGAATTGGGGTGGCGAACAGCGGACGAAGAGCGAATGGGATGGAGCGGGCTGCCCGAAGGAGAGGACGAGGAGCATCGAAGGAAGGTCCGCCGCTCGCTATTCGTCCTTCACCACCCGTCCGTCCTAACGTTTCGGTGGCAACGTCGCCATTTGCGGCGTGACCTTGGCGCCGGGCCGCACCCGCTGCAGGCCATTGATGACGATGGTCTCATCGCCCTTCAGGCCCTCCCGAATGACGCGGTAGCCATCGATGCGCGGGCCCGGCCGCACGGGCCGCGGGCTCACGGTGCCGTCCTCCGCGATCGCCCACACGAGGCGCCGGTCCTGATCCGTCGCGATGGCCTCATCCGGAACAAGGATGCCTCGGTAGGGCAATGAGCCAGGCACCGCGATGGTGCCGAACAGGCCGGGTGTGATGAACAGGTCCTTGTTCGGGACGATGGCCCGGGCGCGAACGGTGCCGGTCGCCTGATCCACGCGGTTGTCGATGAAATCGATCTGGCCTGGCCGCGTCGGCTCTCGCTCGCCTGTCAAGGCAAGACGCACCTCGCCCGGCTGGCAACGCCGGGGGCTGCCGTTCTCCGCTCCGAACGTCCGACAGTAGGCAAGGTAGGAGCGCTCATCGATGTCGAAGTAGAAATAGATCGGATCGAGGGAGACGATGGTCGTCAAGAGGGTCTGGTTAGCGTTGACGAGGTTGCCTTCGGAGATGAGCTTGCGGCCGATGCGACCAGAGATGGGCGCGCGGATCTCCGTGAATTCGTAGTTCAAGCGGGCCTCCCGAACGGCAGCGTTGGCCCGGTCGAGATCCGCCTTGGCGGTAAGGAAGTTCTGCCGCCGCTGTTCGAGAAGCTGCTCGGCAATGTTGCCGGTGCGACGCAGCGATTCGGCCCGTTCCAGGTCTCCCTCGGCGAAGTTGAGCCGCGCTTGAGCCGAGATCACCGTTGCTTCGGCCTGGTCGAGCGTCGCCTTGTAGGGTCGTCGATCGATGACGAAGAGGAGATCGCCCTTGTTGACGATCGCACCATCCGTGAACGCCACTCGTTCCAGATAGCCGGAGACGCGGGCCCGCACCTCCACCTGATCCACTGCCTCGAAGCGGCCTGTGTATTCATCCCGTTCGACAATCTCTTTCACAACAGGCTTGGCTACGGTGACGGGCGGCGGAGGCGCACCGGGCGGCGCCTGGGCGACAGCCGGCCCAACGACGATTGCGGCGGCACCTGCCGCCGCCAGGAAGGCGGAACGAAACGACATGGGACAACCTCGAAGGCCTGCCGGCTCAACCACGCGGCCAAGCCTGATGATGTGCGCTAGCGCACATTTCGCGTGCGCCCTCTCCACAGCAGCGGCTGAGCGCTGACGAACCCGGAGGTTCTCCTACGCCGCCGCTCGGGGTCGCAGAGCCTTATGCTCAATCAGCGCCATAGGCGACCGGCCCGCCACTCATCAGCCATTCCTTGAAGCCGCCTGCATAGTGCTCCGTGAGGGGCAGGCCCGCGGCTTGCGCCCATTCGATGGCTTTGAGCGAACGGACCCCGGCCGCGCAGGAGAACACCACGCGCCCGTGGAGCTTCCGGATCACCTCCGGGTCGAAGGTCGAGAGCGGATGGGACATCGAGCCCGGAATGTGCCCGGCCGCGAACTCGTGCGGCTCGCGCACGTCGACGAGCGTCAGCGTCCCGGACGCGAGGCCGTCCCGAAGCTCGTCCAGGCGAACGTCCTTGATGCCCGCCCTCATGCCTGCTTCGTCGACGCTTCGGGGAGGGGCGGAATCCGCAGCACCCATCCCGGCTGGATGAGGTTCGGATCCTTCACCGGCGGCGTGTTGGCTTTCACGATCTCCGTGTACTTGGCGCCTTGCCCCTTGCCGTAATGCATCTCGGCGATCTTCCACAGGGTGTCGCCCTTCTGGACCGTATACATCTTGGACTGAGGGGCCGGCTTTTCCACCTTGAGCTCACTCGTGTCGACTTCCGCCACCCCGACTGTGTTGCCGATGGAGAGGATGATCTTCTCCGCCTCTTCCTGCGACATCGCCTGGCCCGACAGCTTCACCTTGTCGCCCTGGACGTCGATGTTGAGCTTGTCGGCGGCAAAGCCGTGGCTCTGCACCTCCTCCTTGAGAGCGGCGGGCGTGGCGGCCTGCGCCTCTCCCTTGCCGAAGATCTTGGCACCGGCGTCCTTGATGAACGTGACCAGGCCCATGGCAATCCCTCCGAAAGGAGATGATTGAATCCCGCGGGGCAGCCGAGATCAAGCGTCGATGACGGGCTGCCGAGAGGGGGGCCGCTGCTCACGCGGTGGTCGAGAACATGTCGACGCGCGACGGCAGGCGCTCTTTCAGGCGCAGGAGCGCAATGGTCTCGATCTCACGAAGCGCCGCCTCGAATTCCTCTTCGGGGTCGCGCTCCAGCCGCTCCTCGAAGGCGGCAAGAATCTCGTCCTTGCGGCGACCCTTCACGGCCATGATGAAGGGGAAGCCGAACTTCGCCCGATAAGCATCGTTGAAGGCGAGGAACCGCTCGCGCTCCTCAGGCGTGAGGCTGTCGAGACCGGCGGACGCTTGCTCGACCCGCGAGTCCGGCGTCAGCGCCGAAACGGACAGACGCCCCGCAAGATCGGGATGAGCGCGGATGAGGGCGAGCTTGCGCGGCCGATCCGCCCCGCGCAGCACCTGCACCATGACCTCGTGGAGCCCCTCCGCCGTGTCGTTGGCGGTGGTCAGCCCCGCCCCATGCGCGCCTTCGGAGATCCAGGGCGAATGCTCGAACACGTCCCCGAAGAGCTCGACGAACAGGGCGCGGCTCATGCCGCTCGGCCGCAACCCGGCCGGCCGGTGATGCCGGATCCAGTGCCGGGCGATGTCGATGCGCCTTGCGATCCATACGCGCTCGTGAGAGCGCACATAGTCGAGGAACCGCGCGAGCGCCGCCGCGCGCCCCGGACGGCCGACGAGCCGGCAATGCAGGCCGACCGACAGCATCTTCGGCGCGGTCTCGCCCTCGGTGTAGAGAACGTCGAAGGAGTCCTTCAGATAGGTGAAGAACTGGTCGCCCGAATTGAAGCCCTGGGGGGTCGCGAAGCGCATGTCGTTGGCGTCGAGGGTATAGGGGACGATGAGCTGCGGCCCGTTCGGCCCCTCCACCCAGTAGGGCAGCTCATCGGCATAGGAATCGGCGCTGTAGAGGAAGCCGCCTTCCTCCATCACGAGCCTCAAGGTGTGCTCGGAGGTCCGCCCCGTGTACCAGCCGAGCGGCCGCTCGCCTGTGACTTCGGTGTGGATGCGGATCGCCTCGTTGAGATGGGCGCGCTCCTCGTCCGAGGAGAAGTCCTTGTAGTCGATCCATTTGAGGCCATGGCTGGCGATCTCCCAGCCGGCCTCCTTCATGGCGGCCACGGCGTCCGGATTGCGCTGAAGGGCGGTCGCGACTCCATAGACGGTCACGGGCAGGTCGCGTTCCGTGAACATCCGCCACAGCCGCCAGAAGCCCACGCGCGAGCCGTATTCGTAGATCGACTCCATGCTCATGTGGCGCTGGCCGGGCCAGGGCTGGGCTCCCACGATCTCGGAGAGGAAAGCTTCGGAGCCGCGGTCGCCGTGGAGGATGCAGTTCTCGCCGCCCTCTTCGTAGTTGATGACGAACTGCACGCACAGGCGCGCCTCATCGGGCCAGCGGGGATGCGGCGGGATGCGGCCATAGCCGATGAGGTCACGCGGATAAGTGGTGTCCACCATGAGGAGCCCCAAGCTCGCGATCGTCGTTGGCCGACGACCTTGTTCGTGGGCCACGCCTCTCCGATCCGGCATGGCGGGTCAAGAGCGCCGGCCGTCAGCTCCCCCGGTAGGTCGCGTAGCTCCACGGGGAGACGAGCAGCGGCACGTGATAGTGCCCGTCCTGTTCCGCGATCCCGAAGTGAACGGGCACCTGGTCCAGAAAGGCCGGGTCGGCCACCGTCGCCCCTCGCCTGCGGAAATAGTCGCCGACATGGAACACGAGTTCATAAAGCCCGGGACGAAAGGCGTCGCCCGCCATCAGCGGCGCGTCCGTGCGGCCGTCGGCATTGGTGACGGCGGAGGTCACAAGGCGCCGGCTGCCGCCGTCGATCGCGTAGAGCTCGACCAAGAGGCCCGCAGCCGGTCGGCCGTGGGCGGTGTCGAGAACATGGGTGGACAGACGCCCCATCCGATTCCTCCCGCTGGGACTGTCCGCCCGCACCGGCGCCGCGTCAACCCGCTGCCCGCCCGTTCGGCGATGCAACGAACCTACAGGGGCACCCGGCCGACATCGGTGACCTGGACTGTCACCGTCATGGTCCGCCCGTTGCGCTCGACCGTCAGCTCGACCGGCTTTCCCACGCCTGTGCGCTCCAGTTCCTGGGTAAGGTCGGACAGGCGCCGCACGGGCTTGCCGTTGATGCCGACGATGACGTCGCCGATTTCGCCGGTCATGGGGTCGACTCCGCGCAAGCCTGCCTGCGCCGCCGGCGAGCCGCGCAAGGTCCGCAGGACCACCACCCCTTCGATTCCGAGCCGCGCCGCGGCGGACTCCGCGCCGGCGATGATGCCGATGCCAGGGTTCGGCATGCGCCCGTTCTGGATGAGCTGCGGCACAACCCGGTTCACAACATCGACGGGAATCGCGAAGCCGATGCCGGCCGACGCGCCGGAGGGCGAGAAGATCGCCGTGTTGACGCCGATCAGGCGCCCGGCCGAGTCGAGGAGCGGCCCGCCCGAATTGCCGGGGTTGATGGCCGCGTCCGTCTGGATCACGTCGGCAAGCTCACGCCCCTCCCCGGTCGGCAGGCGCCGCTGCAGGGCGCTGATCACCCCCGTCGTGAGGGTCTGGTCGAGGCCGAAGGGGTTGCCGATCGCATAGGTGAACTGCCCCACCTTCAGGTCCGCCGAGGTGCCGACCGCGAGAGGAGGCGGCGGCCGGCTGACGCGGCCGATCCGCAGGACCGCAAGATCGTAGTTCGGCGCCGTGCCGACGATGGTGGCGGAGACGATCTCGCCGGAAGCCAGGCGCACGGCGACGAGATCGGCATTCTGCACGACATGGTTGTTGGTGACGATGTGCCCGGCCGCGTCCCAGGCGAAGCCCGTGCCAGTGCCGCCGCCTCCGCCCCCCTCCTCGTCGCCGGGAAACTGGAACCGTCGCCCCCGCGACTGCGCGAACACATGCACAACGGAGGGGGACGCCCTCTCGAAGAGCTCCACGGTGGCCCGCTCCGCTGGGCCAAGATCGCCTCGCGGCGTCACCAGCCGGGGCGTGTCGGCGGCGTAGAACAGCCGCGCCACATAGGGCTCGGCCACAAAGGCGCCGACGATGAGCACGGCGAGGATGAGTCCGATCCGGGTCAGACGATCTTGCACGCTTGCCTCCGAAGATTCAGGCGAAGCTCAATCCGTGGTGGGGGCTTCGTCCCGGCTCGTCATCCGTCGAGAGGACGTGCGACCGAGAGTTCAGACGGCGCCATTAACGCTCGCGCGTAGAGGGCCGGGTCGACATTGCCGCCCGAGCAGACCACGACCGCCGTCTTGCCGCTGAGGTCGACCTTCTTCGCAAGGACCGCGGCCAGCGCCGCCGCCCCGCCCGGCTCGACAACGATCTTCAATGTGCGAAAGGCCGCTCCCATGGCGACGAGCGCTTCCTCGTCGGTCACGGTCAATCCCTCGACCCGATGATGCCGAAGGATCGCCAGAGTGAGATGTCCGGGCGCCGGCGCCATCAAGGCGTCCATGATCGAGCCCGTAAGCCGCTCGTTGCGTGATGGTGCCCCGCTTGCCAGCGAACGCGCCATCTTGTCGAAGCCGGCGGGCTCCACCGTATAGCACCGGGTCTCAGGAAAGGCGGCCTTCACCGCCGTGACCACGCCCGAGGCGAGGCCGCCGCCGCTGCAATTCACGAGCAGCACGTCGGGCGTAGCGCCGGCCTCGCGCATCTGGTCGGCGATCTCGAGGCCCATGGTCCCCTGCCCTGCAATGACCTCAGGATCATCGAAGGGCGGCACCAGCGTCATGCCGCGCTCCTCGACGATGCGGCGGCCGATGGCCTCGCGATCCTCCTTGACGCGGTCGTAGAGGATCACCTCTGCCCCCCACCAGCGGCAGCTCTCGATCTTGATGGCCGGGGCGTCGCCCGGCATCACGATCACCGCCGGACAGTTCATCATCCGGGCAGCCGCCGCCGCTGCCTGCCCGTGATTGCCCGACGAGAAGGCAACGACGCCGCGTCTCCTCTCCGCCTCGGGAATCGAGAGGATCTTGTTGAGAGCGCCGCGGATCTTGAAGGAGCCCGTCTTCTGCAAAGGCTCTGCCTTCAGGAAGAGACGACAGCCGGCAAGCTCGTTGAGCATCGCCGATTCGAGGAGCGGCGTGAGGACGATGCGGCCGGACAGGCGCTCGGCGGCGCGGCGGATATGCGAGATGTCGATGGCGGTCATGGGGCCGCTGTTTAGAGGAAGCGCGGGCGATGTGCCATGGCCCCCTCTCCCCGCCTGAGGGGAGAGAAGGTGCGCGCCGGCCGCGATGATGGCGGTGGGAAGATGACGGCGGGCCTGCAAGATGCTTAAACGCCGCCATGATCGACCCGCAGATCTCCGAATGGGTGAGCCAGCTCCTGCGCTGGGTGCATGTCGTCGCCGCCATCGCCTGGATCGGCTCGTCCTTTTATTTCATCCACCTCGACCTCAGCCTGAAGAAGCGGGAGGGCCTGCCCGCCGGGGTCGGCGGCGAGGCCTGGCAGGTGCATGGCGGCGGCTTCTACCGCATGCAGAAATACGTCGTGGCCCCGCCTGAGCTGCCGAAGGAGCTCACCTGGTTCAAATGGGAGAGCTATTCCACCTGGATCACCGGGTTCTTCCTGCTCGTCTGGGTCTATTACCTGCAGGCCGACCTCTTCACCGTCGATCCGGCCGTGCGGGCGCTTCCCGGCTGGCAGGCGGCTGCGATCGGCATCGGGGCGCTCGTCGTCGGCTGGCTCGTCTATGACGGGCTGTGCCGCTCGCCGCTCGGCCGCAACGATGCGGCCCTCGCCGTAGTGGTGTTCCTCATCATCGTCGCGGCGGCCTATGCCTTCACGCTCGTCTTCAGCGGACGCGCGGCCTTCCTGCATGTGGGGGCGATGATCGCCACCTGGATGACGGCGAGCGTCGCCATGGTCATCATCCCGAACCAGAAGAAGGTCGTGGCCGACCTCCTCGCCGGGCGGGTGCCTGATCCTTCCCTCGGCAAGGCGGCGAAGCAGCGCTCGACGCACAACAACTATCTGACGCTGCCCGTCGTCTTCCTGATGCTGTCGAGCCACTATCCGCTCGCCTGGTCGTCGCGCTGGAGCTGGGCGATCGTCGGGCTCGTCGTGATCGCCGGCGCGGTGATCCGGCATTTCTACAACTCCCGTCATGCCGACCGGGGGTCGCCCTGGTGGACCTGGGGCGTCGCCGCGGCCTGCCTCGCGCTCGCCATCTGGCTCTCGATCGCGGGCAAACCCGGAAGCGCCGTCGCGGCCGCGCCGCAGGGCGCCTCGGCCGCGGCCGTCTCCGCCGCCTTCGACGATGCCGTGCTCGCCATCCAGTCGCGCTGCGCCATGTGCCACGCGGCAGAGCCCGCGCATCCCGGCTTCCCAATCGCGCCGAAGGGAGTCCGCCTCGACACGCCGGAGGAGATCGCCCGTCATGCGCAAGCGATCCGCATCCAGAGCGTGCTGACCCACGCCATGCCGCCCAACAACCTCACCGGGATGACGCCCGAGGAGCGGCAGACCGTCGCCGCCTGGCTGTCGACCCTGAAGCGCTGATATGAAGGAGAGGACATGCCCGAACTGACCCTAGCGGCCGCCCAGACCATCGTGGTCACGGCTCTGAAGCTCGCCCGCGAGAAGGACATGAAACCGCTGGCGGTCGTGGTGCTCGATGCGCGCGGGGCGCTCAAGGCCGCGGCCGTCGAGGACGGCACCAGTCTGAAGCGTGCAGAGATCGCCACCGGCAAGGCCTATGGGGCGCTGGCCCTTGGCGCCGGCTCGCGGGCCCTCGCCAAGCGGGCAGTCGAGCAGCCGCACTTCATCGCGGCAGCGAGCCACGCGATTGGCGGAATGCTGATCCCGGCCCCGGGCGGCGTCCTCATTCGCGACAAGAACGGCGCGCTCCTCGGCGCCGTCGGCGTCTCCGGCGACACCTCCGACAACGACGAGCTTGCCGCCCTCGCCGGCATCGACGCCGCTGGCCTTGTGGGCGATACGGGCGCATAGGGGCGACAGCGTCAGCCTCCCCGAGCCTGACGGCGCTCCACGGCGATGGGCGTCCGGCACGAGTGGAGCCTCCCGCGAAGGGAGAGATGCTGCGTCCCCTCGACGGAACCGCTCCCTCCCGGGAGAGATCAGGGTGATTGCACAGGCGCGGCGAAGCCCGCAATCTGCCACGCATCGGAATCGGATACCGCCCGTGGCCTCGAACCTCACCGTCAACGGCTCCCGCCTGTGGGAAACCATCCTGGTCTCCGCCAGTATTGGCAAGGGTCCCCGCGGGGGCCTGCGCCGGCTGACCCTCACGGACGAGGACCGGCAGATGCGCGATCAGCTCAAGCACTGGGCGCAGGACGGGGGTTATCGCCTTTCGATTGATCGGCTCGGCAACATGTTCCTGCGCCGCGAGGGGTCCGAGCCGAGCCTGCCGCCGGTGCTCATCGGCAGTCACCTCGACACGCAATGGGCCGGCGGGCGCTTCGATGGCGTCCTCGGGGTTCTCGCCGGCCTCGAGGTGCTACGCACCCTCGACGACCTCAACCTTCAAACCAGGCGTGCGATCGAAGTCGTCAACTGGACGAACGAGGAAGGGGCGCGCTTCTCGCCGCCGATGCTCTGCTCGCTCGCTTGGTCCGGCCAAGCGAGCGAGGAATGGGTCAACGATCGCATCGACAAGGACGGCGTCCGGTTCGCAGACGCCCTCGCGCGCATCGGCTATCGCGGCGAGGCGCCCGTCGGCGGTCGCACCGTCGATGCCTATTTCGAGCTCCACATCGAGCAGGGGCCGAAGCTCGACGAGACGAAGATCCCGGTCGGCATCGTGATCGGCGGCTTCCCGAGCTACGGGGCACGCGTCGCCATTCAAGGCGAGACGGCCCATGCTGGTCCGACGCCGATGGCGAAGCGCTCCAACGCGCTCATTGGCGCCGCCATGGTGGCGGTTGCGGTCAATGATATCGGCTGGGCGCACGCGGCTGACGACGCCAAGGCCACGGCAGCGCGGCTCGATCTCGTGCCGAACCTGCCCGGCATCCTCTCGGAGTACGCCCAGCTCTTCGTCGACATGAGGGCGCCGGATGTGAACCGCCTCGCGCGGATGAAGGAGGAGTTCCTCGCCGCCCTGCCCGGTTGCGCGGAACGCTCCAGAACCCAAATCTCGGTCGCCGAGGAGTGGGGCTTCGGCGTGTTCGACTTCGATGCCGAGCTCATCGCGCTCCTGCGCGACACAGCTCGTCGGCTCGGCATACCGACGATGGACTTACGCAGCCAGGCAGGCCACGACGCCTACCACATGGCCAAATGTGCTCCCGCCTGCATGATCTTCACCCCGTGCAAGGACGGCATCACGCATAACGAGGCCGAGGACATTGTGCTGGAGGAGACGCTCCCCGGCGTCAACCTCCTGCTGAACGCTGCGGTGGCGCGCGCCAATCGCTGATGACGGCGTCGCCCTCACCGTCTTGTGAGGCGCGTCCCAGAGATGAAATCGGTTCAATACCGTCGCCCCGCCAGAGGGCGGTGGGACGCACACGCAACTCTACCCAGGGAGGCCAATTGATGGCATTCACGCGACGTAACCTGCTGGCCGCCGCCCCGGCGGCCACCGCGATCACGGTTTCAGGCCCGTCCATGGCGCAATCACAGCTGTCCGCCCAGCAAGTGTCGCTGTCCCGGCAGGCACCGGGCTTCTACCGCTACAAGGTGGGCGACATCGAAGTGACTGCGGTTCACGACGGCTTTGCCCGCTGGCCGCTGGAAGGGTTTGTCCGCAACGCGGAACTCGCGGAAGTGAAGAAGGCGATGGAGGCGGCGTTCTTCCCTCAGGACGCCCTGCCCATCACCTTCACGACGCTGGTGTTGAACGCCGGCGGTCGGCTCACCCTCATCGACACGGGCAATGGCGATTCCGGCGCCCCGACGTCCGGCACATGGATGGCGAATTTCAAGGCCGCCGGCTTCGATCCGGCGCAGGTCAACACCGTCATCATCAGCCACTTCCACGGCGACCACATCAACGGTCTTAGGCTGAAGGACGGCACCGCCGTCTTCCCGAACGCTGAGGTGATGGTGCCGGCGGCGGAATGGGCCTATTGGATGGACGACGGCAAGATGGCCTCCGCGCCTGAGGGGCTCAAGGCGGGTTTCGCCAATGTGCGCCGCGTGTTCGGGCCCATGGCCAAGGACGTGAAGCAATATGAGCCGGGCAAGGAGATCGCCCCAGGGGTGACCGCCGTTGCCGCCCCGGGCCACACGCCGGGGCACACGACCTATGTGGTGTCGTCCGGCAGCGGCAAGCTGATGGTGATGTCGGATATCACCAACCACCCGGCCCTGTTCGTTCGCAATCCCGATTGGCAGGCCGTGTTCGACATGGACGGCAACCAGGCCCGTGACACCCGCCGCAAACTCCTCGACATGGCGGCCGTCGAGCGCGTGCAGGTCGCGTTCTACCACGCCCCGTTCCCGGCCACGGGCCACATCGCCAAGAATGGCAATGGCTACGAGCTCGTGCCCGTGCAGTGGATGCCTTCCATCTGAGGCCCCAAGAGAATCTCGGGCGCGGGCGGGCGCTCACGCGCCCGCCTTCGTTTCCGCGAGAAGCCATGCCGCCGTGGCCGCGTCCGCCTCGACGGCGAGGAACAGCACGATCGGCGTTTCGTAGGGGTGGCGAGCCGTGAGTGCGGCAGCGACCTCCTCCTTGAGCGCAGCGCGCGTCTTGATGAGGCCTACCACCTCCTCGCCGCGCTCCACGGCGCCCTTCCAGGCATAGACCGACCTCATGCCCGGAACGATGTTGACGCAGGCGGCGAGTTTCTCCCGTACGAGCGCCTCGCCGATGGCGAGCCCCGTGGCTTCGTCAGGAAAGGTCGTATAGACGAGAAGCGGTTGCTCCATGCCCTCCCTCGTTCGCATTTCGCGTCCGGGGTCTAGGTGGCGGGCGAGACGGACGAAGGCAAGCGGGAATGGCGCGGCGCTTCAACACGGTAGCGTTTGTGGCGAGCGCGACGCCGGAAGCGCAGGAAGCGGCGGCGCGCCTTGCCGCGATCTATCCCCACGTGGACCCGGACCATGCCGATGTGGTGGTGGCCCTCGGCGGCGACGGGCTGATGCTGCAGACCCTCCACCGCTTCATGGGCACCGCCAAGCCGATCTACGGCATGAACAAGGGCTCGGTCGGCTTCCTCATGAACGAGTTCCGCGAGGATGGGCTGCTCGAGCGCCTGGAAGCCGCGCATCGGAGCGTGGTCCATCCGTTGTTGATGGTGGTCCGGGACGTCGCCGGGGTCACGCATACGGCCCGTGCGATCAACGAGGTCTCGATGTTGCGGCAGACCTACCAGGCCGCGAAGCTGAGGATCGCCATCGACAACAAGGTTCGTCTCGACGAGCTCGTCGCGGACGGTGTCCTCATCGCCACGCCCGCCGGCTCGACCGCCTACAACCTTTCCGTCGACGGGCCCATCCTGCCGCTCGACGCGCCTCTTCTGGCGTTGACGCCCATTTCCGCTTTTCGGCCGCGGCGATGGCGCGGCGCGCTTCTCCCCGATTATGCGAGGATCGGCATCGACGTGATCGAGGCCGAGCGCCGGCCGGTCAGCGCCGTGGCGGATCACACGGAGTTCAGGACGGTGGCGCGGGTCGATGTGTCCATGGACCGCTCGGTCGACCTCGTCATGCTGCACGATCCGGGCCACAGCCTCGACGAGCGGATCCTGCGCGAGCAGTTCGGCTACGAGACGAGCGCTTAGGCTGCCACCTGCGCGATGAGGGCCGGACGGTCGAGCATGTCCGGGGCATGCTCAAGCACGGTCGCGAGCGCCGCCTCGTCCGCAAGCGCGCTGGCAAGCTTGCGGGCTTCGTCGCGGGCCGCCTCGGCCTCGAATCGCCGCAGCAGCGCAAGGAGCCTGGCCGCCTCATCGGGCGCAAGCGTTTCGCACGCCGAGAGCACCCGTTCCACCATGCGCCGCGAGAGCTGCGCGCCGGCCGCTTCCAGCGGGTCACGGCCGCCCTCCCGCCATGCGGTCAAAGCAGCCTCGAAGGCCAGCAACAGACTGTCCGGCAGCCCCGCCTTCCGAAGAAGGGCCGCGCCGCCAGCGCCGCGGCGATCCCACAACAGGCCCGCGACCCGCTCCGCGGGCAGGCCGGTCAGCTCGGCGAGCGCGGCTTCGACGAAGCCCTGCGCCCGCGACAGCATGGCGCGCAGGATCAGGCCTGGCGTGAGCTGGCCGGTGCTCCGGAGATGCGCCACCAGCCGAGCCACGTCCTCACGGGTCGCTTCCGACGAGAGGGCGACCGTCGCCTTCTCCTTGGCCTCCTGAACCACGCGTTCCATTCGCGCCGCCGTCAACCAGCCGCAGGAGCGGACGAAGCTGGCCAGAGACTCCGACAGGGCCACGGCGATCGTCTGGCGGATCGACAGAGGCAGGTCCGACCTGGCGAGCAGCGCCTCGCGCAGCTCCGCCTCTTTGCCATGGCGCTCCACCATGCGGGCTAGACTGAGCTCCGCGATCACTGCGCCGCTGTTCTTCGCCAGGGTCACCAGGGGGCCCGCTGCGGCGATCTCGGCGAGAGCGGCCGATACGCTGACTGGCACATAGGGCCGGGAGGCGATCGCGGTCTGGGTCAGCTCGTCCCCCAGCGCCGCGCAATCGACGAGATCGGCCTCGCTGAGAAGGGTGGAGCGCGCAAGCACGCGGGCAGCGATATCGCTCTGGTCGTTCGCCAGCGCGACGACGATGTGGCGGGGCGCTTCCGCGGCGTTGGCAACAGCTTCCGCGAGTGCCCGCCGCACCAGCGGAGACGGGTCGTCGAGGAACGCCGTCATGGCCGTCTCCGCCTCGGCCCGGTCGAGCGGCGACAGGTGGCCATAGAGGTAGGCGCGCGCCAGCGCGCCCAACGCCTCGGCGCGCTGGCCCGGGGGCGCCGTCTGCGCCCAGAGGAGGAACTGTCGGACGATCATGCGCGCCGCCACTTCATGAAGGCGCTGAGATCAAGTGGGATGGCCCCGTGCCGGACCGGCTCGGCGACAGTCCGAGGGGACGCGAGGGACGAAGGCCGGAGGGGCGGAAGTGGCGCGCTCGTCGGTAGCGCCGATGCCTGCGGCGGGGAAAGCTCCGCCGTCTCCCGCCCGGCCGGATCTCCCATCGGCGAGGGGGATAGGTTGCGCGGGAAGAACGGATTCAAGCCGGCCGTGCGAACCGTGGAACCGGAGGCGTTCGTGCTTTGCCAGAGCTGGGCCACCTCCGCCGAGATCGGCCCCCGGCGCCCGTCGGATCGGAACAATCCATGGAGGGCTGGCCCATCGGCTCGGACGAGGGGAGCGGCCTGCTCCGGCGCGTAGGCGCTCGCCGCCTCGCGCCGCGCGTTATGGCCGGCTGCAAGAAGAGCGTAGACCTCGCCGGCGCCCCGCGGTTTGCCGCCCCGCTCATAGAAGATCGATCGGTTGGCCGCCGCCGCCTCCGGGAAATCGGCGGCGGCCGGCCGGCTCGGCGTCCGCTGGGCTGCTCGGATGAGTTCCGCCGCTCCGCGGGCCCCAAGAAAATGCGCCACATAGAGGTCGGCGTTCGTCGGCTCCCGGCCGAGCTCGGCGGTCAGATATTCGCGATTGCGCTGCGTGAACGCGCCGGCCATGACGGCAGCCACTTCCGGATCCTCCCGCAGGCTGAGCACGCGCTGCCGCAGCTTGGGATCCTCCACCGACAAGGTGCCGTCGCCGCGGACCGCGATGGCGTTGGCGACATCCCCGAGACCGTGCTTGGGGCCTTCCGCCTTGAGAACCCCGAGCCAGGTCTGCTCGATGAACTGGAACAGGCCCGACGCGGAGGAGGTGGGTGCCTTCGCCCTGGGATCGAGGGCCGACTCGCGCTGTGCTGTCGCGAGAAGGTAGTCGAAACCCGTCCCCGTGCGCTCCGCCCCCTGCCGAATGGCGTCGACCACAGGGTTGGCCGGGCTTGGCACGCGGGGGGAAGACGTGGTGAACAGGAACATCGACATCCAGGGCAGGCGAAGTAGCCAAGGCAGCACTCAGCCTGCCCCGGTTATGGTAAATGAACCCTAAAGCCCGGTCTTTCCTTGAGGAATCGGCATGACCCTCTCGCCCTCCCCCGCCCCTCACCCGCGCGGCGGCCTCTACTTCGAGGATTTCGTCGTCGGCGCCACCATCCGCCATCGACTGACCCGGACGGTGACGCAGATGGACAATATGCTGTTCTCCAACATGACCCTGAACCCGCAGCCGCTCCACATCGACGCTCATTTCTGCGCCACCGAGACCGAGTGGGGACGCCCGCTGATGAACTCACTGTTCACCCTCGGCCTCATGATCGGGATCTCCGTCAATGACACCACGGTCGGCACGACCATCGGCAATCTCGGGATGACGGATGTGCGCTTCCCTGCTCCTCTATTCGAGGGAGATACAATCAGCGTGGTCACCGAGGTTGCTTCCAAGCGCGAATCGCGCTCGCGGCCGGATGCTGGCATCGTGGAGTTCATCCACCGGGCCTACAAACAGGACGGAACCCTCGTCGCGGAATGCCGGCGCCAAGCGTTCATGAAGAAACGAGGCGAGGTCTAGGCATGCGCTCCCTCCTCTTCGTCCCCGCCGACAGCGCCCGCAAACTCGAGAAAGGCCTCTCCTCTGGCGCCGATGCCCTGATCGTGGATCTGGAGGATTCGGTCGCGCTGACGTCGAAGGCCGCGGCGCGGGCTGCGGCGGCTGAATTCCTGGCCGCGGCTCGAGAGGGCGCCCAGAGGCCGCGGTTGATCGTGCGCGTCAACGGCCTGACCACAGGCATGATCGATACGGACCTCGATGCCGTCATGCCGGCAGGGCCCGATGCCATCATGTTGCCGAAGACCGTCGGCGGGACCGACATCTCGCATCTCGCGGCGAAGATCGCCGTCCGGGAGGCGGAGTATGGGCTCAAGGATGGGAGCACCGCGATCATCGCCATTGCCACCGAGAACGCGCGCGGCGTCTTTGCCCTTGGCACGCTGGCCGGGGCAAGCCACCGGCTCTCAGGCGTGGCCTGGGGCGGCGAGGACCTTGCCGCGGATCTCGGTGCTGAATCGAACCATGGCGCAGACGGCTTCTATACGGATCCCTACCGCCTTGCCCGGGGATTGGCCCTGCTCGCCGCGGCGGCGGCAGAGGTCGACGCAATCGACAGTGTCTACACCGATTTCCGCGATCTTGACGGGCTCGCCTCTGAATGCCGAGACGCGCGCCGGGACGGCTTCGTGGCGAAAATGGCCATCCACCCAGCGCAGGTTCCGGTCATCAACGAGGCGTTCACGCCCTCTGCGGACGCGGTGGCTCACGCCCGGGAGATCGTCGAAGCCTTCTCGGCCAACCCGTCAGCCGGGGTCGTCGGCATCCGCGGCCGGATGATCGACCGACCCCATCTGCGTCAAGCTGAGCGGCTCCTGGCGCGGGCGGCGAGCTTGGCGGCCGCCGCGCCTCAGCCGTGAGGTTAGAAAGGCCGTGTTACTGGCCCGCGCGGCGAGGCCCGCCAGGCACGGCGCCCCAACCAGCCTGCCTCGCCGGTCTGTTGGGATGTTTCACATTGCCGCTCGAGGAGACGCGCTCCTTGGGAGCGTAGCGCTTGGTGGTGCGCAGGAAACGCCGGCCGCCGCGATCGAGGCTCTCGGCCCAGCCGACGCGCTCGATCGCACCCTCGCTGTTCAGGAAGGCACGGTCGACCGGCCATGCGGAGGCGGAGGTCGACGCCAGAACCCCGCCAGCCAAGAGGGTCGCGGCGGCGAGCGGTAGGAGGATCTTGGGCATGACTCGCTGTCCTATGTTGAGTCTTCCCCTAGGGAACCGACGGACATTTCGCCGGTTCCATCGCCTTCGCAAACGGGACCTGACCACCCTCAGCCGCCGGCGGGCCTGGTCATGGAGAACCTGGTCTCGGGGGTCGCCACGAAATAGTCGCGGTAACCCGCTCGCGCGATGGGCCGCATGGCCGCGGTGTCCACGTACCCGTCGACGATGAACCGGTCGTCGATATGCACGCCGACGACCTCGCCGAGAACAAGATGGTAGCGTGCCGGTCCTTGCAACGGCTCCAACGCGATCGTCTTCAGCCACTTGCATTCCAGGGCGACGGGTGACTCGGCCACCCGCGGCGGCTTCACCAGACGGGAGGGCGCCGGAGTCAGCCCGGCGAAGTCCAGTTCGCTCTCGCCCCGCGGCAGCGGCGCCGACGTGGCGTTCATAGCCTCCTTCAGCTCGTAGGTAGCGAGATTGCAAACGAATTCCCGGGTCTCCTCGGCGAAGGTGACCGCGTCCTTGTATCCGTCGGAGGAGAACGCAACGATGTCCGGTCGATCGGAAACAGCATTGAAAAACGAATAGGGCGACAGGTTCACCTCGCCCCGGGCGCTCATGGTGGTGATCCAGCCGATGGGCCGCGGCGCGATGAGCGCCTTGAAGGGGTTGTGCGGCAGCCCGTGGTCGTTCTTGGCGGTCTCGTAGAACATGAGAGCCCGGTGCTCAGAGATGGGTAAGGATATCGGAGAGCGCCGGCCGCGGCCGCTCCGCCGGCGCCTCTTTCGCCCGCCCAATGTGAACGAAGCCGGCAATCCGCTCGCTCGGCGCAAGGCCAAGCGCCTCGAGGACGCGCCGGTCGAAGGCATACCACTCGGTAATCCACGAGGTGGCGTAGCCCATGGCGTTGGCGGCGATCACCAGGCTCATGCAGGCTGCGCCCGCTGACAGCACCTGCTCCCATTCCGGAATCTTTACGTGAGGCGTGGCTCGCGACACGACGGCGATCACCAGGGGGGCTCGGGCGAGCCGCTGGCGCTCGAAGGCGAGCGTCTCCTCGCTGGCGGACGGATTGTCGGCGCGAAAGACGCGCGCGATCACCTCCCCGACGCGGAAACGCGCCTCGCCCTCGATCGCGATAAAGCGCCAGGGCACCAGCCGTCCATGGTCGGGGACGCGGGCGGCGATCGTCACGAGCGTCTGGATCTCGGCGGGAGATGGTCCCGGCTCGCCGAGGAGATGCGGCGCGACCGAGCGCCGCGTCTTCAAAAGATTGAGAGTTTCGTTCATTTGCGCTTCAGCAGAGGTCCGTCAAAAAGCGTCTCTCTGGCGCTGGGCCAGCGAGGCTGTGGCTCTTGAAAGGGACGCTCTCGCCTGTCCCGAGCGCAAAGACAAGATGCCGACCGGCGGAAAAGCCCGGATTGGCGCGCAAGGGTGGATTGATTGCAGTGGAACAGCCGATGAGTCTCGGCGTGGCCTGGACGCGCCGTGAGACGGCCTGCGCACTTCTTGCCGTGCTCCTCCTGTGGGCAGCGGCCGCGGCGGTGTGGCCGGCCACCGGCATGGTGGTGCCTTGGGACTCGAAGAATCACTTCTATCCCATGCTCCGCTACCTTGCGACAGCGCTTGAACATGGCGAGCTACCGTTCTGGAATCCTTATCATTTCAGCGGCCACCCCTCGATCGCCGATCCCCAGTCGCTCCTGTTCTCACCCACGATGCTGCTGTTTGCATGGCTGGTGCCGTCGCCCTCAATGCAGCTCTTCGACTTCGTGGTGTTCGCCCATTTCCTTGCTGGCGCCTTCGCCGTCATCGGCCTGTTTCGTCGGCGTCGTTGGCATGCGGCGGGCGCGGTGATTGCGGCCATCGTGTTCGTGCTCGGCGGGTCCGCATCTGCCCGACTCCAGCACACGGGCATGATCTTCAGCTACGCCTTTTTCCCCATCGCGCTCCTGCTTCTCGAGGAGGCGCTTGACCGCCGCTCCTATGTCTTTGCCGTCCTGTTTGGCACAGCGGCGGCGCTGATGACGGTCGGCCGCGACCAGGTGGCGTTCCTGGCTGCGATCGCGCTCCTTGCGGCCTGTGCCTGGCGCATTTGGGAGGCGGAGGATCGGCTTGCCTTTGCCCGAAGCCGGCTGCCGATCATTGCCGTCATGGGGATGACGGGGGCCGTCCTTCTTGCCATCCCCGTCATCCTGACGATGCAGTTCCTGTTGACCTCGACCCGGCCTTCCTTTGGGTTCGGGGTCGCGGCGATGGGCTCGCTGCCGCCTCAGAGCCTGGCCACGCTCCTTTTCGGCAACATCTTCGGCTCCCTGAACTGGACCTATGATTATTGGGGGCCGGACTATCAGAACCTCCCTGAAGGCACCTGGACCGACCGCGCCATCAACTACCTCTTCATCGGCACCGTGCCCGCGCTCCTTCTCTTCTGGCATGGGATCGCTGCCGGGCGCCTCTTCGCACGCGAGTTCCGGTTCTTCCTGGCTCTTGGTCTACTCGCGCTGATTTACGCCCTCGGCCGCTATACGCCCGCGTTCGGACTCATCTTCGATCACCTGCCGGGCGTTGCCCTCTACCGACGGCCGGCCGACGCGACCTTTCTCGTGAATGTCGCATTGGCCTTTGCCGCCGGCTACCTCGTCCACCGCTATGTCGCCGAGGGCACACCGCGGCTTTCGCTGAGCCGTGCCGCCGGCCTCGCATGTCTGGCTATCGCTGTGGGTCTGGTGACCGCCGCGATCCTCGGCGCCCTAGATTTCGCGGTCCGCGGAAAACAGCTCCCGGCCACATTGCGGGAGGTGGCGCTCGGGATAGCCGTCGCTGCCGCGGCGGCGGCCGCCATCGTCCGCCATGGCCTCACACCCGGCCGGCGCGCGGTTGTGGCGAGCGCGCTCGTCATCGTGGGCTCCGGAGAGCTGATCCTGCGCCACGCCGGCTCCTCGCTCAACGCGGAGCCGGCTGAACGCTACGCCGTCTTTCGGGAGCTCCCGCCAGAGCAGCTTCAGGGGCTTCAGATCCTGAAGGCGGAGCTTGCGGCACGGCACGCGAAGGGCGAACGACCCAGGGTCGAAATTCTCGGGCTTGGCGGCGCCTGGCAGAATGCATCGATGGTTCTCGGAATCGAGGACACCATCGGGTACAACCCACTGCGTCTTGCCGATTACGAGCGGGCCATTGGACCGGGCGAAAACGCGGCCGATCCCAACCTGCGCCAGTTCCCGCGCACTTTCCGCGGCTACAAATGCCGTCTTGCGAGCCTTCTCGGGCTCGAATACCTCGTGCTCGACCGGCCGCTGGAACGGCTTCCCCGGCATTTCCCGCGTCTTGCGGGTGCAAAGCTGCTCTATGGCTCCGGCACGATGTGGGTGTACAGGCTCAACCCGGGCGAACCCCGCGCCTATCTCGCCACACGCTTGCTTCCCGTGGATTCAGAAAGCGTCCTCGCCCAGGCGGAGCTCCCGGATTTCGATCGGGCGAACGAGGCCCTGATCGACGAAACGAGCCTCGACCTGGTCAAGGGCGATTACGGTCTTCGCGACGCGGCGATCGAGCCGGCGCCGGCGCAGGGATCGGTTGCGATCGCCAGCTATGGGCGGAACGACGTCGTCTTGTCCGTCGAGACGGATCGCAACAGCGTCGTCGTCCTCCACGACATCTACTATCCAGGCTGGGAAGCCTATGTGAACGGCGAGCGGCGGCCGGTTCTGCGGGTCAACCTGCTCTTCCGGGGCGTCGAGGTTGGCCCGGGACGTCACCGCATCGAGTTCCGCTTCCGCCCCCTCTCGTTCGACAACCTCGTTGCGGCCGCGAGCGACCTCATCGGCGGCGGCTCGCCGCAAGGGGAGGCCACGGCCATCCAGTGAGGTGACGACCATGCCTGCAGGGGCTAAATGGGGCGCATGATCCGGCGCTTGAACCTGGCCATCGCCGTCGTCGCCCTCCTCGCAGCTGGCGCGGCCGCCGAGGCGCAGACACCGCTTGGCTCTCCTGCCACGAGGGTGCCCCCTGCCGCTCCGGCGCCCGTCTCCGCCGAGGCTCAGAACCCGAGCCAGCCCACTGCCCTGCTCCAGGTAAGTGCCGTTTTCGCTCATGACGAGACGCCGATCCGCTCGGGGCTGGTGTGGCGGGTTTTCGAGGAGCGTGCGGGCGAAGCAGTCCCGGTTGCCAAATCCGCATCGGCGCGAGCGAGCTTCACCCTCAAGCCTGGCACCTACTACATTCACGTCGCTTATGGCTTTGCCGGCGCCTCCAAACGGGTCACGCTCACCGCTGGACCGGCGACGGAGCGGCTTGCCATCAGCGCCGGAGCTCTCCAGCTCGGCGGCGCCGTGGGCGATATGCCGATCCCGGCCGCCCGGTTGAGTTTCTCGATCTTCGTCCCGATCGGCAACAATTCCGAGGGACGTTTTGTCACCAAGGCCAAGGCCGGAGAGATCATTCGTCTGCCGGAGGGCTCCTACCATGTGGTGTCGACCTACGGCGAGTCGAACGCCATCATGCGCGCTGACCTCAAGGTCGAACCCGGCAAGGTGACCGAGGCGACGCTGAACCATCGCGCCGCAACCGTCACATTGAAACTCGTCGCGACACCGGGCGGCGAAGCCTTCGCCGGCACTGCCTTCAGCGTGCTGACCCCCGGCGGCGACGTCATCCGTGAGGCGATCGGTGCCTTCCCGTCCCTGACCCTCGCGGAGGGGGACTATGTCCTCATCGCTCGTCACGAGGGGAAGGTCTACACCCGCGAATTCAAGGTGGAGAGCGGCGTCGACCGGGACATCGAGGTCCTCGCAAAGAGCTGAGACACTCAACCCGCCTTGGGAGCCGGCGGCTAACCGGGCACGCCCTCGACCGGCTGTGACGCTCCGCCCGTTTCCGGTGCAAGGACCACCGCCGCGTGGCCCGGGATGCGCCAGCCCTTTTCGGTCTCGACGGGGGGCGTGCCCCCGCCCCCATATTCGGGCGCCTCGCTCGACCACAGAAGCCGCCACCTGCCCCCGGCGGAGGGCGCCAGCAACGGCTCGGGAAAGCTCGCGCGCACGAGATCGCGGCCGAAGTTCACGAGGAGCAGGCGATCGTCGCCGTTTTCGCCGAAAAAGCGCAGCACGAAGGCTTCCGGGCCGAGCACCGCGCCATCGAGTCCTGCCTGCTTCTGAGCGGCGAGGACAGGGTCTTCGCGCCGGAGCCTCAGGAGGTCGCGGTGGAGAGCGACGGCCGCCCTGTGGGTCTCGAACTCGGACCAATCAAGCCGGCATGCCATGAAGGTGGCTGGGTCCTCGGGCGGATGAAGCAGGCGCAGCATCGTCTCATCCGCAATGCTTGGGAATTGAGACACGAACTCCCGCCGGCCGCGGCGCACCGCATCCGCCAGTTCAGGCTTGTGGTCGGCAAAATAGAGAAAAGGGGCCGATGCCCAGAACTCTTGCCCCTGGAAAAGCATCGGCGTTCCTGACAGGAGCAGGATGAGGGCGGTCAAGGCACGCGCGCGTCCAGGGCTCGTCAGGGCGTGGAAACGCAGTCCCCGTCCTGAATTGGCGACCTGGTCGTGGTTCTGCACGAAGGTCACGAAGGCGGCCGGCGGGAGATCAAGGCCCGGCTCGCCCCGTCTCTTGCCCTGATGGGCATAGAGTTGACCCTGGAAGAGAAAGCCATACTTGGCAGCGGAGACAAACTCCTGGGGACTGCCCTCGTGGTCCTCGTAATAGGCTTCATTGCGCCCGGTGATGGCCACCATCGCCGAGTGGTGGAGGTCGTCGTTCCAGAGCGCGTCGAGGCCGTAACCGCCTGCCTCGGGCGGCCGAACCAGGCGGGTATGTTGCGGCTCATTCTCGCCGACGAGCAGGACCTTGCGCTCGCCGGCAGCCTGTCGAGCCGCCCGTGCGATAGCCGCGATCACATGCTCATCCGAGGAGTCGTGGATGCTTTGCGTGGCATCGAGGCGAAGACCGTCAAAGTGGAATTCCTCGATCCAATAAGCGGCGTTGGTGATGAAGAACTCTCGCACGCCGTGGGCGTTCGGACCGTCGAAATTGATCGCCTCGCCCCATTCGTTTTCATATCGGTCGGTGAAATAGTCTCTCGTGAAGCAGGAGAGGTAATTCCCGTCGGGGCCAAGATGATTATAGACAACATCTAGGATGACGCCGAGACCAAGCCCGTGCGCGGCATCGACGAAGGCCCGCAGGTCTTCGGGTGAGCCGTAAAGGCGCGTGGGCGCGAAGAGGTTGACGCCGTCATAGCCCCAGCCGAAGCGGCCCGGGAACTCGTTGACGGGCATCATTTCAATCACCGTGATGCCCAATTCACGCAGGAGCGGGAGTTTGCAGGCGGCGGCGGCCCAAGTGCCCTCCGGGGTGAAGGTCCCTACATGCATCTCATAGAGAACTTGTCCCGCAAGCGGGACGCCTTTCCATGAGTGGTCCTTCCACTCATAGGCGGCCGCATCGACGACCTGCGAGGGCCCGTGCGGTCCTTCCGGTTGGAAGCGGGAGGCGGGGTCTGGATAGAGGGTCCGGTCGTCGTCGAGCCGGAACCGGTAGCGGGTGCCTGCACCTCCCGGCGCAATGCCGCAGAAATAGCCATTGCCTTCAGCCCGGAGAGGGTACTCACCCGCGCCTTCCAGCACGACGGCGACGCGGCCACGGGCCGGCGCCCAGACCCGGTAGGACACCCCACCTTCCACGAGTTCCGCGCCGATGGGATAACGCCGCGCGCCGTGGCGGGTACGGCGCGTGTCTGTCGCAAACGCTCCTGCAGTCGGCATGAGCGAACAACTGCAACGGCAGAGGCAAGTTCCTGTCCTGAGACCGCGCCGCCTGCGCGCAGCCCGCGATCTGCAACCGACCGATCTACAGCCCAATCCGATTGGGCTGGTTCCCCCTCAGACTGGACTCACCCCTGGTGGAGGCTGGCAGGAAGGTTCGCACCTCTCGGAAGAAGAGGACATGCGCCCAATCGATCGGACAAGGCTCTAAAGCGGCTTCAGGTTGGCCTCGATCTCAGCGCGGCGCGGCTCAAGGAAGGGCGGCAGTGATAGGGTTTCGCCGAGGCGATCGAGCGGTTCGTCGGCGGAGAAGCCCGGACCGTCGGTCGCGATCTCGAACAGGATGCCGTGCGGCTCCCGGAAATAGAGGCTGCGGAACCAGAAGCGGTCGACGGGCCCGCTCGAAGCGATCCCCCCCTCCTTGAGCCGCCGCGCCCAGGCCTCGTAATCGGCATCGGGAATACGGAAGGCGACATGATGCACGCCACCCGCGCCCGGCTGAGACGGCGGCTTACCGGGCTCAATCGCCACATGCAATTCGGCGGCGGGGCCGCCTGAACCCATTTGATAGACATGGGTCTGCAAACCAGCCGCGCCTGGGGCGGGATAAGTCCGCGTAGCTCGCATGCCGAGCACCTGAATCAGAACGGCGTCGGTTGGCTCAAGGCTCGGGACGCTGATGGTGATCGGTCCAAGGCCCCGGATCTGCCGCTCCGGCGGTACCGGGCTTCGCTCCCATGGATGCGCCTCCCCTTCCCCGCCGTCATCGACGAGGCTGAGACGCTGGCCCTCGAAGTCCTCGAAATCAAGCACCGCCCGCCCGTCGCGTTCGACGACGTCGCCATGCGCAACGCCGGCTTCGCGAAAACGGCGCTCCCACCAGACGAGCGTGTCTTCGCCCGCCACACGAAGCGCCGTCCGAACGATGCTGCGGGTGCCCCGCCGCTCGCGTCCCAGGGGCCAGTCAAAGAAGGTAATGTCGGTGCCCGGCGAGCCGACGCCGTCGGCGTAGAACAAGTGATAGGCGCTGACGTCGTCCTGGTTCACCGTCTTTTTCACGAGCCGAAGCCCGAGCGTCCGCGTGTAGAAGGCATGGTTGCGAGGTGCGTCGGCGGTGACGGCGGTGAGATGATGGATCCCGGTGAGTTGCATGGCCTCGTCCCTCGGTCCGCCTTGAGATAAGCCCTCCTCCAGCCGCTGCCACGCACGGTGCCTCTTGCGTTCCTGCAAAGGGCGCAGCGGATCCAATCACTCTGAACGGGCGCGCGTCTCCACGAGGCGCGCAAGGAACGCCGCGCCGATGGGGATGATCGCGTCGTCGAAGACGTAACCCGGATTGTGGAGGGCAGGCCCGGGCTCCTGGCCGAGCCAGACATAGGCGCCCGGGACGGCAAGGAGCATGTCGGCGAAGTCCTCGCTGCCCATGGCTGGCTCGGCGGCGGCGTCTACCTTGTCTGCGCCTACCAGTTCCCGTGCCACCGCCGCCGCGGCCGCCGCCTGCTCCGGGTGGTTGCGCAAGACGCTGAAGATGTCGCGGATCTCCACCTCTATGGTGGCGCCGAAGGCCGCTGCGACGCCGGCCGCGACCTCGCGGATGCGCCGGCTCACAAGCGTCCTCAGCTCGTCATCGAAGGTGCGGACGGTGCCGGCCAAGTGCGCTCTCTCAGGAATAACGTTGTACGCGGCACCGGCGTGGATCTGGGTGATCGACAACACGGCTGCCTTCAGCGGATCGGCGTTGCGGCTCACGACGGTCTGCAAGGCCTGGCCAAGGGTCATTGCGACGACCGCCGCGTCGATGCTCTGGTGCGGATACGCGCCGTGGGCTCCGCGTCCGCAGATCCGGATATCGAAGAAATCCGCTGCCGCCATGGCCGGCCCGGTGCGCAGGGAGATCCTGCCGCGCGGGCCGTCCGGGGAGTTGTGCAAGCCATAGACCTCGTCGCAAGGGAAGCGCTTGAAGAGGCCGTCGGCCAGCATGGCGCGGGCGCCACCGAGCCCCTCCTCCGCCGGCTGGAAGATGAGGACGGCCGCACCGTCGAAGTCGCGGGTCTCGGCGAGGTAGCGCGCGGCACCGAGCAGGATCGTGGTGTGCCCGTCATGGCCGCAGGCGTGCATCTTGCCCGGATGCTTGGAGCGGTAAGGAAGGTTCGTCGTCTCCTCGATCGGCAGGGCGTCCATGTCCGCCCGAAGGCCGATTCTGCGCGCTCCGGGCCGCCCCTGCACGATGCCGACGACGCCGGTCTTGCCAAGGCCGCGATGGACCTCGATGCCCCAGCTTGCGAGCCGCTCGGCGACCACCGCCGAAGTGCGCTCCTCCTCGAAGCCAAGCTCCGGATGGGCGTGGAGGTCGTGTCGGATCGCGACGAGTTCGTCAGCGTATTCGGAAATGCGCTCGATGATGGTCATTGACGTCTTGGCCTCTCCGGCAAGGATCCAGATCCGCACGGAAACGCACGCGACGCAAGTTCAGACGCGATTGCGCAAGGCCGAGGGGGCCGATAGGACGGCGCATCTGACGGAGGTTCACGATGTTGCCGGGCAAGGATGAGCTGACGATCGGCTTCGCGCATGTGGCGTATCAGCTCCAGAGCCGCTTCGACGCAAGGCAGACCGGCATTCGGAGCTTTCAGGTTCATTCTCTGGACGAGTTGCGGGCGCGTATCGGCGAGGTCGATGTGCTGGTGGTCTCGGGCTTATGGCGCAACGACATGATCGAGGCCGCTCCGAAGTTGAGGTTCATCCAGTCGATCAGCGCCGGGGTCGACCAGTACGACAAGGGCCTGCTCGCGGCGCGCGGGGTGCGTCTGGCGAGCGCGCAAGGGGCGAACGAGCGTGCCGTCGCCGAGCATGCCATGGCGCTCATCCTCGCGCTCGCCCGCCGGCTCCCGGAGGCGCGCGACCACCAGGCCAAGCGCCTCTGGCGCGGCATGGTGAGCGACTTCGCTCGCCGGGAGGACGAGCTGTCGGGCAAGACGCTCCTTATCGTCGGCCTTGGGCGCATCGGCGGGCGCTTGGCGCGGCTCGCCAAGGCCTTCGATATGACGGTGATGGGCGTAAGACGTGATCCGCGCGCCGGCCACGATGGCGCCGACTCGGTGCATGGCCTTGGCGAGCTTCACGCTCTCCTGCCCGAGGCCGATGTCGTGGCGCTCACCTGCCCGCTCACCCCCGAGACCGAGAAGCTCATCGACGCACGGGCGCTTGCGCGCATGAAGCCGTCCGCGGTGCTCATCAATGTCGCCCGCGGCCGCGTGGTGGACGAGGCGGCTCTCATCGAGGCATTGGCCGCTGAGCGTCTCGCCGCCGCCGGGATCGACGTGACGGTCGAAGAACCTCTTCCTGCGGAGTCGCCCCTGTGGGGCTTCGAGAACGTGCTTGTGACGCCGCACACGGCCGGCGAGACACGCCGCTACGAGGACAACGTGCTCGACATCCTTCTGGAGAACCTTGATCGCCTCAGGCGCGGTGAGACGAGCCTGCGCAACCAGGTGGTCTGACGAAGCGGCTGCGGCAACTCTCGTGGCGCGGTGTCCCGACTAGGCCCACGGCGGAGCATGATGGCGCATGCTCTATGAGACCGCAGCCGCCAGCCGCTCGAGGAAGGTCTCGAGCGCCTTCTCGGGCTCGACACCCTCCTCCGTCAAGGCCTTGATTCCCCATTGAGCCAGCACCGTCTCGCCGATCGGGTCCGGGCGGAGCATGAAGACATAAGAAGGCGGCCGATCCTTCTCGTAGCCGGACTCGCGCCAGGTCTTCCAAAGCCGGTGCAGGAGGAAGCGGATATTCAAATCGGAGAGGCTGTAGCCGACGAAGAGAATGGTGCGGCCAAGCGCGTCCGCCCGAAACTTGATGTCGAGGGGCGATTCGAAGGACAGGCGGTCGAGATAGTCGGTCTCAGCGATGACGATCGACGTGTCGTCGTCGAAATCGCCGTGCAGCTTGATGATCTGAGTCACCCCTTCTTGCACCCGCGCCACGTCCTTGGCGTTGACGATCTTGGTGAACGTCTTGCCGTGCAGAGCGAAGGCTGTCTCGAGGTTGCGGTCGAAGTTCGTCGTATAGACGATCGGGAAGTCGAGATGGACGATGAGCTCATGCACGCGCGACCGGCGCAGCTTCTCCTCCGGGATGCTCCAATGCCGATCCATCCAGCTTCGGAGAGGCCCGATGCTTCCTTCCTTCAGCCGATAGTACTCGGCAAGAGTGAAGTAGTTGGTGTTGGGATCGTCCGCGAGCGCGGGATCGAGCGCGAGCTCCCGCACCATATGCTCGATGAGGGTCTTCCAGGACGGCAGGCCGACCGTCATCGAGACCCCCGCCCCTGCGAAGAGGATCGCGCGTCGCTCCCGGACCGCCTTGACCAGGTGTTCATCCATCATCCAGCACGCTCCCTGCCCGGCTACGATGCAGGGACAACGTTAAGGCTCGGCGGCCGGCTCCCTTTCGACGAACGCTCGAAGCAGGTCATCCCTTGGTGGCGCCGGCGGTGAGCCCGGCGATGTAGTAGTCCATCAGGAAGGCGTAGATGATGAGCGGCGGCGCGGCCCCGAGGAGCGCGCCCGCCATGATCTGCCCCCAGTTGAACACATCGGCCTTGATGAGGGTCGTCGCGATGCCGACGCTGAGCACAAGCTGGTCCTGCGAGGTGGTGAAGGCGAGCGGATAGAGGAATTGCGCCCAGGCGACCGTGAAAGCGAAGATGGTCGCTGCGATGATGCCCGGCAGAGCGACGGGGATGAAGATCTTCGTGAGCGTCTGCGTCCAGCTTGCTCCATCGATGAGCGCCGCCTCGTCCAGTTCTTTCGGGATCGAGGCGAAGTAGCCGATCATGATCCAGGTGCAGAACGGGACGGTGAGGGTCGGATAGAGCAAGAGCAGCACGTACCAGCGGTTGATGAGCTCGATGCCCGTCCAATCCCGGAAGGTTGCGAACATCTTGAACAGCGGGATGAACAGCAATGTTTCGGGGATCAGGTAGGTCAGGAACACTCCGGTGGCGAGGACGCCAGACCCCCAAAACCTCATGCGCGACAGCGCGAACGCGGCCGGCACGCTGATCAGCATGGTGATCACCACCGTGAGCACCGCCACCAGCGCCGAATTCTTGAAGAAGGTCAGGAACAGCGGCGACGTGAGAAGCTCAATGAAGTTCGACAGGGTCGGATGGTAGACCCACCAGGGGTTCGTCGCGGCTGAAATCTCGTTCGAGGTCTTCAGCCCCGTGATCAACATGTAGATCGGCGGCATAAGTGCGAAGGCCGCAAAGAGGGTGAGGAAGACATAGGCCCAGCGCAGCGCCCATCGGCGGTCGCCGGCGACGGCGCCGCGGTCCGCTTCCGCCGGCGCGGTCATCGATGTTTGAAGCGCCTCGGCCGCCATCACATGCGCTCCCCACGCTTGTTGATATCCCTCAGGATGAAAACCGCGGCGACCGTCAGGATCGGCACCATGAACAGCGAGATCGCCGCCCCGAGCGGAATGTCGCCGCCCTCGATGCCGAGCTTGAAGGCCCAGGTGGCAAAGACATGGGTCTGATCGATGGGCCCGCCCGCGGTGAGAATACGGACGATGTCGAAGTTGGCGAAGGTGACGATCAGGGAAAAGAGGGTGGTAATGGCGATGATGTTCCGCATCATCGGAATGGTGATGTACCAGAGTCGCTGCCACCAGCTCGCGCCGTCGATGGCCGCGACCTCGTAAAGCTCCGCCGGCACCGATTTGAGCGCGGCGAGATACATGATCATGAAGAAGGGGGCGCCGATCCAGACATTGACGAGGATGACCGAGAAGCGCGCCCAGAGCGCATCACCGGTCCACGGCACCGGCTCACCACCCAAATTCACGATGATCCAGTTGAACGCCGAATAGGACGGGTCGAAGAGCCAAAGCCAAGCCAGGGTCGACAGCGCTGGCGGAATGACCCACGGCACCAGCAGCATGCCACGCCATTTGCGCTGACCTTCGGCGGGAAGCGTGTGCACGAGGTGGGCGACGATGAAGCCGATTAGCGCTTTGAAGATGACGGCGGTGACGGCGAAGATGCAGGACTGCTTCACCACCATCCAGAAGGTTTCGCGCGTGAACAGAAAGGTGAAATTCGCCAGCCCGACGAAGCGGTCCATGCGCTTGGAGAGCATGGCGAGATAGATGGAATAGAAGGCGGGATAGACCACGAGGACCGCGATCAGGAGGATCAACGGCAGCGTGAAGAAGAACGCGACGGTCGACTTCTGCTGAAAGAACTGGCGCCACGTGGACCGCGGCCGCACCGTCACCGCGAAGGCGGATCGGTCTCGAACGGCAATCTCTGACATCTCGGACTCCGGGTCGTCCCGGAGGCGCCTTTGGCGCCTCCGGGATCCAGAAACGATGCGGCGGTCCAGAAGGCGCGGACCGAGCAGGGCTTGCTCGCCAGGGTCGCCGCTTCTGAGCCCCGGAGCCGCGGAACGGCTTCCGGGACGACACGCCGAACGTCAGCCGCGCATGAATCCTTCGACCTCGCTCTCGGCCCAAGCCAGGGTTCGTTCGAGCGGCTCGCCCTGGAGATGCCGCGCGACCATCTTTGTCATCACCGCTTGGCTGTAGATCTGGAAAGCGATGGCCGGGGGCGCCGGCGCCGCCGCAATGGACAGCGTCTGGTGGTTGTGCGGATTGGGATAGTGGTAGAGGGTGCCCTTGGGCGGCCCCTCCTCGGCCCAGGTCTTGAGCGTCGTGAGCTTGTCATAGGCCGGCAAGTCGTAGCCGCCGCTTGCCGCCACCATCTTGGCAATGGCGTCATGGGTGGAGAGAGCCAACAACAGGCTCTTTGCGGCCGACTTGTTCTTCGAGAAGCTCCAGATGCCCCAGAAGTACGGCAGGAACGGCGCATAGCGGCCGTTGGGTCCAGCCGGCATGCCGTGGGTCCAGCACTGCTCGGCGATTTGAGGGGCGTCGCGCTTCGCCACCGCCCAGGCGCTCGGCGGATTGCAGATAAGGGCGCCGCGGCCGGACACCAGCCATTTGTTGTTGGAAGCGTCGTCCCAGGCTGGCGCGTCGGCCGGGAGGAAAGAGGCAAGCCGCTTGTAGTAGTCCATGGCCTTGCGGACATTGTCCGACTTGACGGTGATCTTGCCGTTCTTGTCCACGAGCTCGGCGCCGAAGGACTGGAAGATGGCCCCCGCCGTGTCGACGGAATCGGTCGTTTGGCCGAGCCCGATCCCGAACGGCACGCCGGCCTTGTGGCAGGCCTCGGCCGCCCTGAGGAACGTGTCCATATTCCACTGCTCGGCCTTCGGCGGCTCGCCTGCAGGATACATGGCCTGAACGTCGATGCCGGCGTGCTGCTTCATCAGATCGATGCGGGAACATGGGCCCTTGATCTGGCTTCCCACCGTTGCCGGAACGGCGAGCCACTTGTCCTTGGCTTTCCCGAGGTATTCGACCGTTCCGTTGACGTTGCCGTTCTGCTTGATGAGCTCCGCCATGACGTCGTTGACGGGCTCGAGCTGGTCGGCGTGCTGATGAGGCCACCAGGTCGGGAAGGCGAAGATGTCATGGCCCGACTTCGCCTGCGCCTCGGCGGCGATGGTCAAAAGGTTCTTGTTTCCCTGCGACGTGATGAAATCCATCTTCACGTCGACCTTTTCCTTTTCCGCCCAGGCGCGGACGACGTCCTCCGTCGCCTTGTTGGCGCCTGGCACCCAGTGATCCCAGAATCCAACCGACAGGCTGCCGGCCGCATGGGCATGCCGGACATAAGGCGCAGCGACAAAGGCCGACGCGGCTGCAGTCGTCGCCAGAAGCTGGCGCCGCGTAAGGTAGTGTTTCGCCATCGAGGTTTCCTCCCGCTGTGGTCCACTGATCGAGGACTTGCGTAGCGCCCCGGCCCTCGCCCCCAGTTCTTTGTTATCGTGTCGAGGAGCAGCGACGCCTATCGTGTTGCTTTGCGTCTCCTATGTACTCACGTCGCCACTCATCCTCTACGATCCCGAGCAAAGCGCAAGAGGTTGGCGCAGCACCACGCCTGCAGCCGGGCCGAACACCGCGCTGGCGAGGAGAGCGGAGGGCGGGCGCCTGTCGGCGCTGCCAACAAAGGAGGTGCCAGTCAGACAGGCCTGTGGAGCTGGAATGCCAGCCCGTCCCAGAAGCGGAACGGCCGCTCTCCCGACCGCAGGACGGTGAGGCCGTGCCTTGCAGCGAAGGAGGCCATATCGGCGCGGTCCGACTCCGGGTTGCCGCGATAGGAGACGTTCAGCACGACGAGATCGCCGCCGGGGCGCAACAACCGCGCAGCTTCAGCGACATGCACCTCAACGAGACCAAGCCCCACGCTCGTAAGATAGGGAAAGACGTCGACGGCCAGAATGAGGTCAAAAGCCCGATCGGGGAAGGCGGCGAGGTCGCGCCCCGAGGTCTGGACCAGGAGAACGTTCGACAATCCAGCGCAGCGCTCCAGCGCCACGGCAAGCATGCGGCGTGAAATATCGATGCCGACCACGATGCCGACATCAGGGGAGACCAGCTTTGCCACACGCCCGATGCCGCAACCGATGTCGAGGACGACGCGCCCGCCCTTGAGCAATCCCCAGCCTCTCAGGCAATCGAAGACCTCCGCCGTCGCAGCATTCAGGAGCGCGGGATCGCCGAGCGAATAGAGCGCGACGCTTGCCTCTGCCGAGGCCTTGGCCGCCCGGTCGAAGGCGCGCGCCCAATAAGCGACGCCGCCTCCTCCCATGGCCGCGCCATGCTCCGCAGCCTCCGCCAACACGGCGGAGACGAGTTCGCGTGCGGCCGGATGCTCATCGATCAGGCGACGGAGTTCTTCCAGCCGAGCTCTTGCCGCTCCCCCGAGCAGCGCGCTTGCCAGCCCTACCTCCACTGCGGCGATAGCCCGCTCGAGGGCTGCCTCCGATGATGCGGAGAGGAGATGCATGGCGGCGACGTTGGCCGGGAGCACACCCTCGGCACAGCCGGCGAGCGCCTCGCGAAGTGGCGCGGGCAGGCCTGCAAGCCACGCCTCCTGCTCAAGCATGGGACTCGGCATGGGCCGGCTGACGGATGACGCAGCGCTGGTTCCAGCGATCAACCGCGCCCCACTCATATTTGTAAGCCTCCTGGCCACGCAGGAAATGGAACTCGCGCGCACCCTCCCGATAGGCCTCCAAAATGGCGTGATGGATCAGAAGAGTGCCCGGGCTCTCGAAGGCGAACTCCGGATCAAAGCCGCCAAGATAGGCAAAGGCGCGGCCCGCATGATGGAAGCCGTAGTAGATGCCGCGCATGCGCCCGTCCAAACGGAGCCCGTAGAGACGGACAAGACCCGCTCGCGTCAGCCCCTCCGCCGCCTCCCGATGAAATGCGCGCACACGCTCCTCCGCCAGGACGCCACCCTCGCCACGGCTCTCCCATCGCGCCGCGTGCAGGCGGAACAGCTCTTCCATGAAGGCGCGCACCTCCTCCGGGCGAGCCTGGACGATCTCGAAAGCCCCCCGGCGGGCCATGCGGTTTCGCGCCATGCGCAGCTTCCGCAGCCGCCTTGCCGGCACACTTGCCTCAATGCCTGCGGGCAGGAGTGTCAGGACGGGGCAGGCGCTGTGAGGCGACCACCCGGCGTCGCAGGCAGCGGGAGCCAAGAGGCCAAGGGCCGAGGCGTCAGGCGGCAGTTCCTCGAGGTCCCATCGGTCCCACAGATCTCCGCGACCCATCACATGGGCGACAATCGCCCTGCCCGCCTCGATCTTGAAGTCCGGGTCGAGGAGGACATCGAGGTAATCGCTGAGCGACATACCCAGGGGCAGGATCCTGCGGCCGAACGGCCCCTCCTCGATGTAGAACGGCGCCATACCGACGAGCCGTCCGGCCTGTCTCACCAAGACCGTGAACAAGGAGCCCGGCGCGAAATGCCGCCACCAGGAAAGAAGCCATGCCGGGGCCTGGAAGGGGGTGGCGGCCGGCGAACGCTGCCAGAGGTCGCACCATTCCGGCCCGAGCGCTGCGAGCGCTGCCCCGTCGCGGATTTCCTCGGTTTGCAGGCTGCTCATGCCACATGTCCAAGCGAGGTGGCTTCGCCGCGCACGAGGCGATGATAAAGACCAAGATACGAGTCCGTCATCTTCTCGAGCGAGAAGCGCTCGCGCGCCACGCTTCGGCAGACGTCTCCGCTGAGCGTATCGACTGTGAGGATGGCGTCGGCCATCTCGTCAGTGTCCTGGACGAGGAACCCTGTCCGGCCGTGCTCGATGGTGTCTTTGAGCGCTCCGCTCGGGAAGGCCAGGACCGGGGTGCCGCAGGCGGCGGCCTCACGCGCGACAAGCGAGCTCGTTTCGGATGCGAGTGACGGTACGAGCAGACATCGGGCTGCGGCGAGCAGGCGTCGTTTGCGGGCGAACCCCACGGGCCCGATGAAGCGCCGCATGCCGTCGAGCCGAGGCGCCACCTCTTGCCGGAAATAGCGCTCATGGGCCTCATAAGGAAATACCGCGCCAGCGATCAGGAGGCACACCCCCGCCTTGCGAGCCGCCTCGATGCCGAGATGCACGCCCTTCTCCGGACAGACCCGACCCAGCATCAACACAAAGCGCCGTTTGGCGTGGCGCCTTGAGAGCCTGTCGACCGGCACCCCGTTCTCGATGGGCGCGAGAAGACGGTCGCTGCATGGGCACGCCGCATGCTGGGCATGGCTTACGCAGTGGAGCCAAGTGAAGGGGCGGCTGGGCTTCAGGACCTCCGCTGGATACCAGGATGGCGGCAGATGCAGGGTCGCTAGAACGGGGAGGGGCGGCGGCGGCCAATACGCGCCAAAATCGATCCCGTGCAAATGGACGAGGTCGACCGGGCCGCGGCTCAGCGCAGCCGTAATTGCGTTGCGGTGGCGGCTCCAGGCGCGTTCCCTCGCGGCAGCGTCCGAGGGCGCGGCTTCGGCAGACGTCGTGATCAACTCCCCAGCCGTCTGGGAGCCTTCCTGCGCAACGACGATTGAACGGTGTCCGGCTTCGACAAGGGCCCGATCGATGTAGTGGAGCACCTGCTCCGCCCCGCCGACCGCATCCGGCCCCACCGGCGCATGCGGATAGGCGACGCTCAGGATGGAAAGCCGCCTCATGGAGCGAGTTGCAGCTCGTCCATGGAGGCGCCCACGAGCGCCTGCCAACGCTCGCCTGACATACCCCATGGATAGCGCTCGTACAGCAGAACACCACCATTCGGGAGCGCCTGGAAATCGTACCGGGGCGCCATCCGCAGGCGCTCGGCATCCACATCGAATGCTGCGAGCGTCTGCCGCTGGGTTGCAAAGGCATCCAGGATGCGACGCTTTCGCGCCCGCTCCTCCTCGCTCATCCAAATGACGCGCTCATCCTCGCTCTCGGGCGCGAACCGCTGATGCGCCCACCCTCCTCCCTCGGCACGGTAAAGGGGCATCTCGATCACTGCGAGGCTGCATCCGGCCCGGACGCGAAGGTGTCTGGCGCCATGGACGGCGAAGGCGACGGCGTCGTGATCGGGATGCCCACCCTCATAGGCGTGGGAGATGGCGACCGTGATGCCCCGCTCACTGAACAGCCGGGCGAGTTCACGGGCAATGGAGGAAAGCTGGAAGGCTGCTTCCTGGTCCGGCAGGTTCAGGCAGACGAGCTGACGCTTGGGCACTCCAGCGATTTCCATCGCGGCCTCGAGCTCTCGCCGGCGTGCGGCGGCGTAGTCCTCCCAACTCGCGAATCCATGACGAGCGGCGTCGGTCATGTTGCGTGGTGCGCCATCAGTGACATGGACAACCGTAGCGCCCACGAGCCGACGAAGCTGAGCGCCGAGCCCCACGCTCTCATCGTCGGGATGAGCAACGACGATCGCCACGTCCTCGGCTGCTACCAGCCCATCACGCTCCACAAGCTCGTCGAGAAGGCCGCGCGCCCGTTGGCCGCTGTCCTCTGACGAGAGCCGGCGTTCGCCCGAAGCATCAATCTCGAAGACGTGAGGCATTCCGACCGTCCCTCACCTCCCCGGGGTCCGGCCGGACTCAAACTCGGTCGTTGCCGGCTTTGTTCCTTGGAGCCTTCTGCTGTCGGTCGACGCATGTCCTCCTTCCTTGCGAGGGTGGGACATGGAGACCCAACGTCAGCGCCAGGACTTGCTGCGCAGCAGCCCTGCCCCCCGGCGCCATAGAGAGAGAGCCGCTTTCGCGGCGGCTTATGGCGTTTCCGTCCCGGACAGCCTTCTACTGCGCTTGCGCTCCGTCGCCGGCTTCTGGGAAAGGGCGGGAGAGGTTCTGGTGCGAGCCGCCCAGCCGCGGTTCAGGCGCGCACCTCCCACTGGAGCTCCGGCGCCACCCTTGCCCGGAGGCGTGGAGCGCCAAAGGCGCGAAACGCAGTCCGGAACGGAAGCGCAACAACTTGCTGCGAAGCAGCACCGTATGGATGAGGCTGCAGACGCAGGACCAGCCCGCTCCTCCACGAAGATAAGCGGTGCACCGTTGACGGACCGCAAGAGCGTCACAACATCCATGGCGTGGCGCCCCGGGGGGCGGAACGGGAGCCTGCGTTTCGGCTTATTTCCGGGAGCGTCGTGTTGATGGAGGCCGTCATGCGGCTGACGGGTCGTTTCAATTTTCGTCGCACCCTGACGGGGCGCATTGTCCTGCAGGTAGAGGAGGAATTAAAGGCGCGCTGGCCGTTCTCGCGCCGCTCGCCCGTTCGCCGGCGGTGGCGGGACGCGAATGTGATGGATCTTGCGAAACCCGAGATGCGCGCCTTGATCGACCTGCGGAACAAGCCCCAGTACGTGCCTCAGAGCTATGGGGCGGCCGAGAGCAATCCGCCAACGCTCATGGACGAGTACTCCGCTGGAACGGCCGCGCTGCCTCGGTCCGCTCTCGTCATGGGCGAGTCGCGGATTTCAACGCACTAAGACCGCAGCACAATCGCTGCAGATCGGGCGGCGGTGCCGCCTTCGACAAATCCGCCGCTCTACCACACTTCGGAATCAGCCGCGGGCCTCAACGATACGACGTCGCTCGACCACGAGCGACTTCGAGCCACGACATCCTGGCCTGTTTCCCTCATTGACACACACCCGGCGAGGCAGGATGCTGGCCCAGCTTGAGAAACTTCGCAGTTGAACAAACAATTCCGCTATTCCTCTCAACGGTATTGCGTGCGGCTGGTTCAAGCCGATTTTGCGTAATGCACGTTGCCGAATTGGAATTGCGCCTGTCGTGCGCTTAGCGCGGACGCGGCCTGACCTGCGGGAAGGGGTTGGCAGTGAGCGCAGTGGGGGACATCCACGAGACGCGCGATGGGCTGCGAAGCGATGCGGAGCTGCGGCAGGCATTGGCAGCCGGCGGCGTCGGAGTGTGGATGTGGGACCTCGCGAGCGACCGGGTCTTCCCGGACGAGACCACCCGCCGCCTGCTCGACCTGCCCGATCGCACGGACATTCCGGCCGCGCAGGTTCTTGATGCGCTGCACCCCGCCGACGCGGAGCGCATCCGCGCCATCGCCGGCGATGTCCGGCGCGGCGAGGATGAGCTCAAGGCTGTTGTGCGGGTCCGGTCGAGCAGCTCGAATGTGCGCTGGGTGCAGATCCACGGACGCGCCAATGTGCATTTCGATGGGCGTCGGCTCTCCGGGGTCGCAGTCGACGTCAGCGACCGCATGCTGGCGGAAACCGCCCTCAATGCCACTGAGGCACGGCTGCGCCGCGCCCAGGAGCTCGGGGGCGCTCTGCCGTTCGAGTGGGATCCCCAGATCGAAGCTTTTGTCGCCTCTTCGGCCTTCAGAGCGCTGCACGGTTTCGAACCTGACGAACGCCTGGACCTTGCCACCTTTCTCCGCTGCGTTCATCCGGACGATCGCGAACGGGTGGCCGAAGAGCACCGGCGCATGCTGGCGATGCCCGGCGCGTTCGAATCAGAGTTCCGGATTCTGCGCCCAGACGGCTCCGAGAGGTGGATCCTGCAGCGCGGAGAGAGCATTGCCGAAGGCGCGCTCACGAGCATCAGCGGCGTCCACATCGACATCACCTCTCGCAAGCAGGTGGAGGCGGAACTCCGTCGCAGCAAGCGCGAATCGCGGATGCGCTTTCGCGAGTTGAGGGCTCTCTACCAACACGCCCCAGTCGGCCTCGCTCTCCTCGATTTCGATCTCCGTTTCGTCCGTGTCAACGAGTTCCTGACCAATCTGACCGGCCTCCTGCTCGAGGAACATGTCGGACGCGCGCTCTTCGAGGTCTTGCCGGATCTGCGCGAACGCCTTGCACCCGCCATCCAGAAGGTCCTGGAAACGGGCGAACCGGTCCGGAACATCGAAAGCGAAGGGGCTCGCCCTGGCGACCCGGAGCGAAAGCTGTGGTGGAACCTGCACGCCTATTATCTGAGCGACGATTACGGCGCGACGCCAGGCCTCGGCCTCGTCGTCGAGGATGTCACCGCCCGCAAGCAGGCCGAGCGGACCCGCGATCTCCTGAGCCGTGAGCTGAGCCACCGCATCAAGAATCTCTTTGCGGTGGTGGCCAGCCTTGTGAGCGTGTCAGCCCGGGGCAATCCGCAAGTGGAGGATTTTGCGCGGACGATCCGCGGGCGGATCGAGGCGCTTGGACGGGCGCATGACTATGTGCGCCCGGTCGAATGGGAAATGGCCGGATCCTTCGCCGAGCCGCGCCATCTCCACGGGCTGCTCGAGGGATTGCTCGCCGCCTACCGGGGAGGGGCAGCCGAGCGCCTCATCGTGACTGGTGACGACCCCACCGTAGGTCCGGCGGCAGCCACTGCCCTTGCCCTCTCCATTCACGAGTTCGCGACGAACGCGATCAAGTACGGGGCGCTGTCCTCGCCAGACGGCGTTGTCGAGATCGCCTGTCGCGCCCGGGGCGAAACCTTCGAAATCCGCTGGACGGAGCGTGGGGGCCCTCCGCTCAGCGGCCCTCCCGCGAGTTCGGGCTTCGGGTCCCGCCTCGCGGTACGGAGCATCACCCGGGATCTTGGTGGGACGCTCGATGTGGATTGGCGGCGAGAGGGCCTCGTGGTCAGCCTGATGCTACCGTTGGAAGAGCTCCGGCGCTGACGCCTGCCGTCCTTTGAAATGCCAGGCGGCTATCCGCGCGTGCCTTCGTTGATCGGCGCCTGATATGCGAGCCCCATGTCCCAGGGAAAATAGATCCATGTATCCTGGCTGACCTCGGTCACGAAGGTATCGACCATGGGCCGTCCGGCTGGCTTGGCATAGACCGTTGCAAAATGCGCGTTTGGAAGAATGTCGCGGACGATCTTGGCTGTCTTGCCGGTGTCGGTGAGGTCGTCCACCACGAGGACACCGCGGCCGGTGCCGTCGCCGATCGCCTTCACGGAGGGCGAAACGTCCTTGAGGAGCTTGAGCTCCCCCTGGTTCTTGTAATCGTGATAGCTCGCGATGCAGACTGTCTCGATGAGCCGGTTGCCGAGTTCCCGCGCCACGATCGCAGCCGGGACGAGGCCCCCGCGCGTGATGCAGACGATGGCCTCGAAGGGCCCTGCGGAGGCGAGCCGCCAGGCGAGCGCCCGCGCGTCACGATGGAACTGGTCCCACGAAACGGGAAAGGCCTTCTGCGACGAAGCGTTCATGCTGAGGGTCCTTGCGACAATCACAATGCCTGTGGATCTCGATCCGACGTCATGAGCGTGGATCGCTCCCTGGGGGTTCGAGCAGATCTCTCAGGCGCGCGGAACCCATGGTCGGCCCCTGCCTATGCCGGCGCTCGATCGGACTTGAGGCCGGCAATGAGCGCGCGCACCGCGGCGGTCGCCGCGGCGACCGCCGCCGGGTCCTTGCCGCGCACGACGATCTGGTTCTTGAAACCCGCGGCGGAAAAGGACGGGTAGGAACCGATCGAGACCCCGGGGTGGGCGGCTGCGATCTCCGCAAGGCCCGCTGCGTAAATACCCTCGGGCACGCCGTCGGCCTCGACCGTCTCCACGACCATGCGCGCGCCCGTCCTGAGGAGCGGCGCCACATTGTCGAGCATGGCCTGCATGATGTTCGGCACGCCGGCCATGACGATGACATTCTCGATCATGAAGCCGGGCGCCTTCGATACGGGGTTCTCAATCAACTCCGCCCCTTGCGGGATCCGCGCCATGCGCAACCGCGCCTCGTTGAGGTCTTCGGGCCTATAGCGCTCGAGCATCATCGCTTTTGCGCGCGGGTCGACGTCGATGGGTACGCCGAAGGCCTTCGCAACACTGTCAGCGGTGATGTCGTCATGGGTCGGCCCGATGCCGCCGGTCGTGAAGACATAGGTGTAGCGGCGTCGCAGGGCGTTGAGCGCCGCCACGATCTCCGCTTCCTGGTCGGGCACCACACGAACCTCGCGGAGATCGACTCCGATGTTGGTGAGATATTCGGCAATGTAGCCGATGTTCTTGTCCTTGGTCCGCCCGGAGAGGATCTCATCGCCAATAACGATGAGCGCGGCGGTGATGGCTGTCTCAGACATGGGGCGGCCCTTGCCAGCAGCGCTTTAGCGCCAAGGACGAAGCGGCTCAAGCCGGCTCCTTGAGAGTTTAAGGTCCGCCCTGCTATGAGGGCGCCCCGTCTAAAGGTCGGCTTTGCGCTTTTCCACTCCTCTCATCCCCGGGCGTCTCGTTCAGCGTTACAAACGCTTCCTGGCCGATGTCGATCTCGACACGGGCGAGCGGGTCACCGCCCATTGCGCCAACCCCGGCGCCATGCTCGGGCTGGTCGAACCAGGCAACCGGGTCTTCCTTTCCCGATCCAGCAACCCCCAGCGCAAGCTCTCCTTTTCCTGGGAACTCGTCGACACGCAATGGGGCCTCGTCGGCATCAATACATCGCGGCCGAACGCGCTTATCGCCGAGGCGCTGGCGGAGCGGCGTCTGCCGGCCTTCGCGAGCTACGATCGCGTCCGCCCCGAGGTGAAGTATGGGCGCAACAGCCGGATCGACTTCCTGCTCGAGACGGACGGGCAGCCGCTCTGTTATCTCGAGGTAAAGAACTGTCACTTCATGCGCAGCTCGGGCTTGGCGGAGTTCCCGGACTGCATTGCTGCCCGGAGCGCCAAGCACATGGGTGAACTTGCCGCCATGGTCGCCAGCGGCGCCCGTGCCGCCGTCGCTTACGTGATCCAGATGGAGGCGCGAAGCTTTGACGTCGCTCGGGACATCGATCCTGCTTACGACATAGCCTTCCGTCGGGCGCGAGCGGCTGGGGTCGAGGCTTATGCCTTCGTCTGCAGGGTTACGCCGGAGGAGGTGACGATCGCGCGTGAAGTCCCGGTTGTCACGCCGCCCTGAGGCCTCCGACCGAGGTTCGGAGCCTTGGCCGCGCCGGCGAGTTGCCGCGGCGGTGACTGGAGATGCGTCGGGGCTCCACCGAGGAGACTCGGCCCTGCCGGATCGGCCTTCTAACCTCCGCTCGCCGAGACCGGCCTCTCATAGACGAGGTTAAGGCGCGTCTCACGCAAGAGCCGATATCCGTGGTCCAGGAGGAGCTGCGGCAGATCTATCGTCCACTGCCCGCTGCCTTTCTCGATAATGATGAGGGACGGGTAGAGGGACGCCGGCGCATCCCGGAAGAAGGGGTCGAGAACGATGTCTTCGGCGCCCTCCACATCCAGCTTGATGGCGTCGATCCGGGTAAAGCCCTCCTGAGTGACGAGTTGAAAGAGGGTCGTCGCCGGCACGCGGATCGCTCCGGCAGCCGAACCGACGACTTTGACGCTTGACTCGCCACGGTTGCGGGCGTCGAGGAACATGGTCAGTTCGCCCGGCTTGTCAGCGATCGCGCAGGCCACCGCCTTGACCGTATGGAAGGCATTCTGGCGGATGTTGTAGGTCAGCCGGTCGAAGACCTCGGGCTGCGGCTCGATGGCCAGGATCTTCGCGGAGGGCCCCGCATGGGCGGCGACGAACAGGGCGTAGGCGCCAATATTCGCCCCGACATCCACAAAGGCGAACCCGTCGGTCAGCCGCTCGCGCAGGACCGCCATCTCATCGGGATCGAAGAATTGGGGCGCAAACAGCACCTTCTTGTCGCAGATGTTGTTGTAGGGATAGAGGCGCATGCGCGCGCCGAGCCGCTCGACGTCGAGCGGTGCCCGCCGGAGGAGCGGGATAGCGATGCGGCGCAGGAGCACGTAGAGCCGCCGCCCGAGCCAATTATCCGGGAGGGTCTGCGTGCGCTCGATCAGCCATCGCGCCGTTGGCGACGGCACATAGGTGCCGAAAGGGGCAGGTTCGTTCATCGTGTCTCGTCTGGCGCCGGTCCATGGCGCGAACGGGGCGTGGTTATGGCGTCAATGGGCGGGATGGGCAAGCTGAGCGACACGGCGGCCGCTTGCGCGGAATGTCGCCATGCCTAAATTCGCCATTCATCGGCGCTTGGACCTTCGAGGGCGAAGCGGCGCAAGGGCCAGGAACCGAGTTCCCATGATTCACGACGACACCATACAGCTTGAGGGCCAGAGGCGCGGCGAGGCCCCGGTTTACGGGCCTGAAGCCTTCGAAGGGATGCGCCGCGCGGGCCGCCTGACGGCCGAGGCCCTCGACCTTTTGGTCGAGCATGTCCGTCCCGGAGTGACGACCGACTTTCTGGACCGGCTGGTTTTCGACTTCGCCATGTCCCACGGCGCCTATCCGGCTCCGCTCCTCTATCGCGGTTACCCGAAGTCGATCTGCACCTCCATCAATCACGTGGTATGCCACGGCATCCCCAATGATAAGCCGCTGCGGGAAGGCGATGTGCTGAACATCGACGTGACCCTGATCGTGGACGGCTGGCACGGCGACTCGAGCCGCATGTTCTTCGTCGGGGAGGTGCCGCGGCGGGCGGCGCGCCTATGCGACATCACTTACGAAGCGCTGATGCGGGGCGTCGCGGCCGTGCGGCCGGGAGGCAACACCAACGATATCGGCGCCGCCATCCAGAGCTATGCGGAATCGGAGCGCTGCTCGGTCGTGCGCGATTTCTGCGGCCACGGCCTTGGCCGGGTTTTCCACGACGCGCCGACGATCCTCCATTATGTGGAGCCGTCCTACAACGTTCCGCTTAAGCCCGGCATGCTGTTCACGATCGAGCCGATGATCAATCTCGGCCGTCCGCATGTGAAGGTCCTGTCGGACGGCTGGACTGCTGTGACGCGGGACCGCTCCCTCTCGGCGCAGTTCGAGCACACGGTCGGCGTCACGGAGACCGGGGTCGAGATCTTCACCCTCTCGCCGAAGGGCTATCACAAGCCGCCCTACCATGCGGCTGGTTGAGGAGCCCCCTTCCCTCCTCTACCCTGCGCCCGCATGAGCGGGAAGGACGACCCCCACTACCACGGGCACCGCGAGCGCCTGCGCGCCCGCTTCGCCGAATTGGGCGGAGACGCCTTGCCTGACTACGAGCTCCTCGAGCTCGTTCTGTTCCGCTCGATCCCTCGCCGGGACGTGAAGCCGATCGCAAAGGAGCTGATCCGCCGGTTCGGCACCTTCGCAGAGACCCTGGCAGCCCCGTCGGCGCGGCTGATGGAAGTGGACGGAGTCGGCGAGAGCGTGGCGCTCGACCTCAAGATCGTGGAAGCCGCCGCTCGCCGGCTCGCCAAGGGCGCCGTCGCCAAGCGGCCTGTGTTGTCCTCGTGGAGCGCGGTTCTCGACTACTGCCGGGCGGCCATGGCCTTTTCTGAGAAGGAGCAGTTCCGTCTTCTGTTCCTCGATCGCCGCAATGCGCTCATCGCCGACGAGGTCCAGCAATCGGGAACAGTCGACCACACCCCCGTCTATCCCCGCGAGGTCGTGAAGCGGGCCCTGGAGCTCTCCGCGAGCGCCCTCATCCTCGTCCATAATCACCCCTCGGGCGATCCCACCCCCTCCGCCGCCGACATCACGATGACCCGCGAGATCGCTGCCATCGCCAAGCCGCTCGGCATCACCGTTCACGACCACATCATCGTGGGGCGGGACGGACATGCGAGCCTCAAGGGGCTGCGGCTCCTTTAGATGTTGATCGTGAGCCTGATGGCCCTCCGCTCGGTCGATGGGAGGGATGTGCTATGGGCCTGAACCTCCATGGGAGCGCGCACGACCAACGCGGTCCATTGCGCAATAGGAGTCGAGAGAGCCTGTAAGCTCCTCGCGAAGCGCTGGGAAGGCATCATCAGCCCTCAAGCTCCTCGCGTAGCATCTCAAGCTCGAGCCAGCGATGCTCCGCCTCCGCCAAGCGGGCCTCGGCCTCGGCGAGGGCGGTGGTGGCACTCTCGAATCGCTGCGGGTCCCGCTGGAAGAGATCGGGGTCGGCGAGCACTGCCTGCAGGCGAGCGATTGTCGCCTCCAACTCCTCGATGCGGCCCGGCAGGGTCTTCAACTCGTGCTGCTCCTTGAAGCTCAACTTGCGCTTGGGGGATGACTGCCGCCCCGCTGCCGGACCGATGGGCCCCCTGTCCCGCGGCTCTGGCCCGCCCGCCGGCCGCCCGCGCCGCGGCGCAATGCCCTCGCCGCGCTGGGACACCATGTCCGAATAGCCGCCGGCATACTCGATCCAGCGCCCTCCCCCCTCGGCCATCAGGGTCGAGGTCACCACCCGGTCGAGGAAGTCGCGGTCGTGGCTGACGAGCAGCACCGTGCCGGCGTAGTCCGCCAGCATCTCCTGCAGAAGATCGAGGGTCTCGAGGTCGAGGTCGTTGGTCGGCTCATCCAGAACGAGGAGGTTGGAGGGCTTCGCGAGCGCGCGGGCGAGCATCAGCCGGTTGCGCTCGCCCCCCGAGAGCACGCGGACCGGCGTGCGCGCCTGCTCAGGGGTGAAGAGGAAATCCTTCATGTAGCCGATGACATGCTTGCGCTCGCCGCCGACGGTGACGAAGTCGCCGCTCCCGCCTGTCAGCGTCTCCGCGACCGTGGCGTCTGGATCGAGGCTTTCGCGCCGCTGGTCGAGGGTGACCATCTGCACATTGGCGCCAAGCCGCACCGATCCTTCGTCGGGAGCAAGGACTCCCGTGAGAAGGTTGAGGAGCGTCGTCTTACCGGCCCCGTTCGGACCGACGATGCCGAGCCGATCGCCGCGGAGGACGCGCAGGGACAGGCTCTGCACCACCGGTGCCTCGCCGAAGCTCTTCGAGATGCCTTCCGCCTCGATGACGAGCTTGCCGGAGATGTCAGCCTCCGACAGCGTCATGCGCACCGCGCCGGGTGCCCGCCGGTCCTCACGAAAGCTTCGACGGAGGGCGTGCAGGTTCGCGAGCCGCCGCTCGTTGCGGGTGCGGCGGGCGGTCACCCCATAGCGGAGCCAGTGCTCCTCCGCCTCGATCTTGCGGGAGAGCTTGTGCCGTTCGCGCTCTTCTTGTGCGAGCACCTCGTCGCGCCAGGCCTCGAAATGGGCAAAGCCCCGCTCGATCCGCCGTGTCACGCCGCGGTCGAGCCAGATCGTGGCGGTCGAGAGGCGCTCCAGGAAGCGCCGATCGTGGCTGATCAGGACAAGCGCCGAGCGGGAGCCCTTGAGTTCGCCCTCGAGCCACTCGATGGCGGGAAGATCGAGGTGGTTGGTGGGCTCGTCGAGGAGGAGGATGTCGGGCTCGGGCGCCAGCACCCGCGCCAACGCCGCCCGCCGGGCCTCGCCGCCCGAGAGGCTCGCCGTCGTCTCCTCGCCGGAGAGGCCGAGCTCGCCGAGGAGGTAGCGTGCCCGGTAACGATCGTCGCCCGGCCCGAGCCCCGCCTCCACATAGGCCAGCACGGTGGAAAATCCGGAGAGGTCCGGCTCCTGGGGAAGATAGCGCACCGTCGCGCCCGGCTGGACGAAGCGCTCCCCCCGGTCGGGCTCGACAAGGCCCGCGGCGATCTTGAGGAGGGTGGACTTGCCCGATCCGTTGCGACCGACGAGGCAGGCGCGCTCGCCGAGCGACACGGCGAGTTCCGCATCGGTGAGGAGCGGCGTGCCGCCAAAGGTGAGCGCGATGCCCTGAAGATGGAGGAGCGGCGGGGGAATGGCGTGTCTCCGGCGATTGGCGCTCGCTCTAGCCGCGGAGACCGCACCCTGTCATCCCCGCTCCCAATGAGGAAGAGAACCGCCCAGCGCTCAGCCGGCCGCCCAGTTCTCGACCTTCAGCCCCGGCACGCGCCGGAACTCGCGCTCGTTGCTGGTCACGAGGGTGAGGTCGGCGGCAAGCGCATGGGCGGCGATCCAGAGGTCGTGATTGCCAATCATGGCCCCCCGGCGCTCCAATTCCGCACGGACAGCACCATACACGGCGCCCGCGGAAGGCGGGATCGGCTCGACAGGAATGACATTGACGAGTTCGGTCAACATCGCCAGCGCACGTTCTCGGACCGCGCTTTTCTCAGCCCCGTAGCGAAGCTCCCCATACGTGATCACCGACATGCTCGCCGCGCCCGTGTCCAAAGTGCGAAAACGAGTGACGACCTGAAGTAGGCGGACCTGGCGGATGTGAATGCAGATGTTGGTGTCGAGCAGGAAGCGAGCCATCGCTACAGCTCTTCCCGCTCTTGAGGAGGCTCGTCCCGCAGCTTCTCTATAGCCTCGAACATGTCATCCGGCAGTGAGCGCAGAATTTCGATGGCGTCCGCGAGGCTCCGCGGCTTCTCCCGCAGCACGACCTCGTCGCCGCGCCGGAAGATCTCGACCTCGTCGGTCGTGAAGCGGAACTCCTTGGGCAGGCGCACCGCCTGGCTGTTGCCGGACTTGAAGACCTTCGCCGTCGCCATCGCCGCCTCCGTATATACGGGAATGTAGATACGCCTTGGAGCCTCGTCAACACGGCATGCCTGCCCGCCACAATCGCGGTTGATCCCGCGCGGCGCTCGGATAGTTTGCTGGCATACCTCAGACCATCGCAGGGCGCGCATGAAGTTCATCTCCCCGAGCCCCTTCACCACGCGCCCGGAGATCGACGGCACCTTCGGGGTCGTCGCCTCCACCCACTGGATCGCCACCGCCGTCGGCATGGGCGTCCTCGAGCGCGGCGGCAACGCCTTCGATGCGGCGGTCGCCACGGCCTTCACGCTGCAGGTGGTCGAGCCGCACCTCAACGGCCCGGGCGGCGACGTGCCGCTCATCGTCTACGACGTGAGGCGCGGCAAGCCGGAGGTGATCTGCGGCCAGGGGCCGGCGCCCGCGGGGGCGACCATCCCGCATTTCCGGTCCCTCGGGCTCGATCTCGTGCCCGGCACCGGGTTGCTCGCCGCCTGCATTCCCGGCACCTTCGACGCCTACATGCTGCTGCTTCGCGACTACGGCACCGTGCGCCTGCGCGAGGTGCTGGAGCCGGCGATCGGCTATGCGAAGAGCGGCTATCCCCTCGTCGAGCGCATCTGCGCCACCATCGACACGGTCGCCGATCTGTTCCGCGAGCATTGGCCGACCTCGGCGGCGCTTTACTTGCGCAACGGTCACGCGCCGAAGGCGGGCGAGCTGTTCACCAACGCCGCGCTCGCCGACACTTATGAGCGCATCCTGCGCGAGGCGGAAGGCGGAGGCGGCGGCCGCGAGGCGGAGATCGAGCGGGCGCGCAAGGCCTGGTCACAGGGCTTCGTCGCAGAGGAGATCGACCGCTTCTGCCGCACGCAAGACATCATGGATACCTCCGGCCGCCGCCATCGCGGCGTCCTCACCGCCGAGGACATGGCGCGCTGGCAGGCGACCGTCGAGGCGCCCATCGCCTACCCTTACGGCCGCTACACCGTGCTGAAATGCGGTCCTTGGAACCAGGGCCTCACCACCTTGCAGCAGCTCGCCCTGTTGAAAGGCTTCGACCTCGACGGGCTCGACCCCGCCGGCCCTGACTTCATCCATCTGCAGGTGGAATGCGCCAAGCTCGCCTTTGCCGACCGCGACACCTTCTACGGCGATCCGAACTTCGTGGAGGTGCCGGTGGAGACGCTGCTCTCGGACGCCTACAACGAGGCCCGCCGCAAGCTCGTCACTGATCGCGCCTCCTTGGAGCTGCGCCCCGGCTCCATCGCGGGGTACGGCAAGCGCATCGACCCGCGCCCCGCGTCAGGCCCGCGCGTCGCTGTCGGCAGCACAGGCGCCGGCGAGCCGACGGTCGGACGCATCGAGTGGACCCATGACGAGACCCGCAACCCCGCGGAGCCGAGGGTCGGCCTCCGGGGCGAGAGCGCCGGTGACACCGTACATTTCGACATCGTCGATCGCCACGGCAACATGATCTCGGGCACGCCGTCGGGCGGCTGGCTCCATTCCTCGCCGGTGATCCCGGCGCTCGGCTTCCCGCTCGGAACGCGGGCGCAGATGTTCTGGCTCGACGAGGAGCACCCCTCGGCGCTTCAGCCCGGCAAGCGCCCGCGCTCGACCCTCTCGCCAACGATGGCGCTGCGCGACGGCGAGCCCTACCTCGCCTGGGGCTCCCCCGGCGGCGACCAGCAGGACCAGTGGATCCCCCAGTTCTTCCTGCGCCACGTCCATGCCGGCATGAACCTGCAGGAGGCGATCGACGCGCCCGCTTGGCACACGGAGCATTTCCCGTCCTCCTTCTGGCCGCGCACCTCGCGGCCCGGCGTGGTGGTGGTGGAAGGACGCGTGCCGAAGGCGACCATCGAGGAGCTGCGCCGGCGCGGCCACATCGTGGAGATCGGCGACGACTGGTCGGAGGGTCGTCTCACGGCCGCGGCCCGCGACGGCGTCCGCCGCAAGGCCGCCGCCAACCCGCGCGGGATGCAGGGTTATGCGGCGGGGCGCTGATCCCTCCTCTCCCCGCCTGCGGAGCGAGGGCTGCGACCGCGGACCGGCGCTCGCTCCTGAGACGCCCCCTCACCCTCGCTTCACTGCCGCTCCGCTCGCCTCGCATGCAGGAAGGCATGCAAGGCCCTCTCCCCGCGCGGCGGGGAGAGGAGGATAGGCGCCATGACCTGGTCCATCATCGCCCGGGACGAGGCGAGCGGCGCCATCGGCATCGCCGTCGCGACCAAGTTCTTCGCCGTCGGCGCGCGCGTGCCCTTCATTGAAGTGGGCGCCGGCGCGGTCGCAAGCCAGGCGCTCGTCAATCCGCTCTACGGGCGGCGCGGGCTCGCCCTCCTGCGCGAGGGCGTGCCGGCGGAGGATGTGGTGAGGCTTCTCATCGCTGCCGATCCAGGCGAGGCGCATCGCCAGGTCCATGTGATGGACGCGCAGGGGCGCTTCGCCGCCCATACCGGGCGCGACTGCGTGGACTGGTGCGGTCACCTCATCGGCGACCGCTTCTCCGTCGCCGGCAACATGCTGGCCGGCGCGGCCGTGATCGAGGAAACGGCGCGGGCCTATGAAGCGAATGGCGCCCTGCCCTTCCCGCGCCGCCTGATCGCGGCGCTTCAAGCCGGCGAGGCGGCCGGCGGCGACAAGCGCGGCAAGCAGTCGGCGGCGCTCCTCATCTACTCGACCGAGGAGTATTCCGACCTCGATCTGCGGGTCGACGACCATCCGGAGCCCTTGCAGGAGCTGGCGCGGCTCGAGAAGGTCAGCCGCGAGCGCTGGATGCATTTCCGCAAGTTCCTGCCGAAGCGCGGCGACCCGGTGGGTGTCACGGATCGGGACTTCATCAATGCCGAGATCGAGCGGGCCGCGGCCCGGGAGGGGGAGTAGGCCATGACGACGCCGCTTCTCCAGGTCGAAGACCTCCGCGTCGTCTTCCGCGGCAGCGACGGGCGGACAACCTATGCGGTGGACGGCGTCAGCTTTTCCGTCGCGCGCGGCAAGACGCTCGGCATCGTCGGCGAATCCGGCTGCGGGAAAAGCGTGACCTCGCTCGCCGTCATGGGCCTGTTGCCAAGGGGGTCGGCGGAGATCTCGGGCAAGGTCCTCTTCGAGGGACGCGAGCTGTTGAGCCAGCCCGACCGCGTGATGCGGGATCTTCGCGGCGACCGGCTCGCCATGATCTTCCAGGAGCCGATGACGTCGCTGAACCCTTCCTACACGGTGGGCGACCAGATTGTGGAGGCGATCCTGCGTCACCGGAGAGTGTCCAAGAAGGAAGCGGAGAAGCGGGCCGTCGAGATGCTGCGTCGGGTGCGCATTCCGACGCCGGAGGCGCGCTTCCACGACTATCCCCATAGGCTCTCCGGCGGCATGCGCCAGCGGGTGATGATCGCCATGGCGCTCGCCTGCGACCCGGATCTTCTTATTGCCGACGAGCCGACCACCGCCCTCGACGTCACCATCCAGGCGCAGATCCTCGAGCTCATGCGCCGGCTTCGGGAGGAAAGCGGCACCGCCGTCGTCCTCATCACCCATGATCTCGGCGTAGTCGCCGAGGTCTGCGACGAGGTCGTCGTCATGTATGCCGGGCAGGTGGTCGAGCGCGCGCCGGTGGCCGATCTCTTCCGCTTCCCTCAGCATCCCTACACGGTTGGCCTCCTTGGCGCGCTGCCGCGCCTCGACCGGCGCCGGCCGCGCCTTGCCGCCATCGAAGGCACCGTGCCGAACATGGCGGCGGCGCCGCAAGGCTGTCGCTTCCAGGCCCGCTGCCCCTTCCGCATCGCACAATGCGCCGAGACGCCGCCCCTCGTCGAGGTCGAAGGCAGCCGCCTCTCCCGCTGCTGGCGGGCGCCGCTGGAGAGGCTGGCGGCGTGATGAGCGCGACCCACATCATTCTCCTCTCCCCGCACGGCGGGGAGAGGGCTGCGACTGCGGAATGGCAGTCGCGGCGAGCCCGAAGGGCGAGGGCGAGGGGGCGTACCCGAAGGTGCTCCGCCCTGCGATGCCCCCTCACCCGCTCGCTTCGCGAGTCGGCCTCTCCGCACATGCGGCGAGAGGAGGATGTGCCATGAGCCAGTTCGTCCTTGCCGTCGACGATCTGGTGAAGCACTTCGTGGCGAAGCGCTCGGCCTTTGGCCGGTCTCTCGCGACCGTCAAGGCGGTGGACGGCGTGTCCTTCACGCTCCGGCCCGGCGAGACGCTGGCGCTCGTCGGCGAGTCCGGCTGCGGCAAGTCCACGGTGGGGCGGCTCGTCATGCGCCTCATTGAGCCGACCGCCGGACGCATCGTGCTTGACGGCGAGGACGTGACGGCCCTCGGCGAGACCGCGTTCCGGCCTTTCCGGCGCAAGGTCCAGCTGATCTTCCAGGATCCCTTCGCCTCCCTCAATCCACGGATGACGGTGGGCGAGATTCTGTCCGAGCCGCTGATGCTTCACGATATCGTGCCCGCGCGCGAGCGCCGGCGGCGCGTGGGCGAGCTCCTCCAAATGGTCGGCCTCCAACCCTCGCACGCGGCCCGCTATCCGCACGAGTTCTCGGGCGGGCAGCGCCAGCGCATCGTCATCGCCCGGGCTCTGGCAGTGGAGCCTCGGATCGTCATCTGCGACGAGCCGGTCTCGGCCCTTGACGTGTCGATCCGGGCGCAGATCCTGAATCTCTTGAAGGAGCTGCAGGCGCGGCTCGGGCTTGCCTATGTCTTCATCTCGCACGACCTCTCGGTGGTGAAGCACATCGCCGACCGCATCGCGGTCATGTATCTCGGCCGCATCGTCGAGACCGGGCGGGCCGACGAGGTCTTCGCCACCCCGCGCCACCCCTACACGCGCGCCCTGCTCTCTGCGATTCCCGTGGCGTCGCCGGAGGCGCGGCGCGAGCGCCGCATCCTCGAAGGCGACGTGCCGAGCCCCCTCGATCCGCCGCCCGGCTGCCATCTCCACACGCGCTGCCCCTACGCGGCGGAGATCTGCCAGACCCAGCGGCCCGCGCTCGACGATGACGGCGCCGGGCACGCGACCGCCTGCCATTTCTGGCCGACATTGCCCGAGCAACGCGATATCCTGCCCGCCGAGGGCAAGATCGACCCCAGGCTCGAGCGCCTGTTCGGGGCGTTCGCGGGGACGGAGGCGTGATTCACGCGGCCTTGCAATGAGCGGATGAAGAAGATGGGAGGGAAGGAAACATGAAACGCTACACCGCCACCGGTTTGCTTGCCGCGACCGCGCTCGCCGCCTCGGTCGGTCTTGCCAGCGCGCAAACCACCCTGCGCATTGGCCTCGCCGAAGATCCGGACGTACTCGACCCGACCATGGCGCGCACCTATGTCGGGCGCATCGTCTTCGCGTCGCTGTGCGACAAGCTCTTCGACATCGACGAGAAGCTCAACATCATCCCGCAGCTCGCGCTCTCCCACGAGACGCTGGACGACGGCAGGACGGTGGTCATCAGGCTTCGCCCGAACGTGAAGTTCCACGACGGCGAGACCATGGACGCAGAGGCGGTGAAGGCTTCGCTCGACCGGCACCTCACCATGCAAGGCTCCTTCCGCCGGCCGGAGCTCGCAGCCGTCGACAAGGTGGAGGTGGTCGATCCCCTTACCGTCAAGCTGTCGCTGAAGACGCCGTTTTCCCCGCTCATCTCCCAGCTCACCGACCGAGCCGGCATGATCATGTCGCCCAAGGCGATCAAGGAGGCGGGCGACAAGTTCGGGCAGAAGCCCGTCTGCGCCGGGCCTTATAAGTTCGTCGAGCGTGTGCCGCAGGACCGCATCGTGGTGGAGAAGTTCGCGGATTACTGGAACAAGGACGCGATCCACATCGACCGCATCGTCTATCAGCCGATCGTCGACTCCACGGTCCGGCTCGCCAACCTCAAGTCCGGTCAGCTCGACCTCATCGAGCGCCTGCTCGCCACCGACATCAAGGACGTGCGCTCGAACCCGCGCCTCAAGCTCGCGACGGTGACGGAGATCGGCTACCAGTCGATCACCATCAATGTCGGCAAGGGTGAGCCGGCCAAAGGGCCGCTCGGCTCCGATCCGCGCATCCGCAAGGCCTTGGAGCTCGCCATCGACCGCGAGGCGCTGAACCAGGTCGTCTACAACGGCGAATACACCGTCGGGAACCAGTGGGTCAGCCCGGAAAACCCCTATTACCAAGAGAAGTATCCGGTGCCGAGGCGCGACGTCGCCAAGGCCAAGCAGCTCATCAAGGAAGCGGGCGTCGCAACGCCCATCGTCGTCGACTTCATGGTGCCGCAGAACCCGGAGACGCGGCAGGCGGCGGAGGTCATCCAGGCGATGGCGGCGGAGGCGGGCTTCGACATGAGGATCCGCGTCGTCGAGTTCGCGACCTCCCTCAAGGAGGCGGAGGAGGGCCGCTTCCAGGCCTACATGCTCAACTGGTCGGGCCGGCCCGACCCCGACGGCAACCTTTATATCTTCACGAAGACCAAGGCGCCGCAGAACTACGGCGGCTATTCCGACCCTGAGGTCGACGTCTGGCTCGACGAGGCGCGCACCAAGAGCGAACTCAAAGAGCGCAAGGCCATCTATGAGAAGATAGCCGGCAAGCTCCTCTCGGGGGAGGGCTCGCTCCTCTATCTTTACCACCGCAAATGGCTCATCGCCCACACGGCGCGCCTCGAGGGCCTGCAGATGCGCCCGGACGGCCTCGTGCGGGTCGTGGGGCTGAAGGCGAAGTGACAACTTCGCCTCTCCCTTGATGGGAGAGGCCGAGTCGCGCTGTAGGCGCGACCGGGTGAGGGTGGCAGCGCGGCACTGGAAATAGAGATGGTCGAAAACCTTCTCAAAGATCGCGCTCGCGCCATGAGGCGCGAGCCGACCGTGGCGGAGAAGCGCATGTGGCGCCTCTTACGCAGCCATCGCCTCGGCGGCTTCAAGTTCCGCCGGCAGGAGCAGCTTGGACCCTACATCGTCGATTTCGTGTGCTTCGAGCGGAAGCTCATCGTGGAGCTTGATGGAAGCCAGCATGCCAAGAGCAGGTATGATGCGCAACGCGATGCGTGGTTCGCGTCGCGCGGCTTCACCGTTGTACGGTTCTGGAACAACGAGGTGCTCACCAACCCTGCTGGAGTGGAGTACGCCTTAGCGACGAGGCTAGGCCTCGCATGGCTGCCGTAGTGTTTCCCCCCTCACCCGGTCGGCTTCGCCGACTCGACCTCCCCCTCCAGGGGGGAGGTGGGTGATGCTCACCGTTATCGGCAAACGCCTGGTGCAGCTCGTCCCGACGCTGTTCTTCGTGTCGGTGCTGATCTTCTCGCTGCAGCAACTCCTGCCCGGCGATCCGGCGCTGGTGATGGCAGGCGAGGAGCGCGACCCGGAGGTCATCGAGGAGATTCGGCGCCGCTATCGGCTCGATCAGCCGCTCCCCATCCAGTATTTCTACTGGATCAAGGGGGTGTTCTCGGGCGACCTCGGCGAATCCATGCGCCTCAACGTGCCGGTGCTCGACCTCATCCTGCAGAAGCTGCCGGTGACGCTTCAACTCGCCACCATGGCGATGATCATCGCGCTCCTCATCGGCGTCACCGCTGGCGTCGTCTCGGCGGTGAAGAAGGACAGCTGGGTCGACTACGCCGTGAACGTGTTCTCGCTGTGGGGCATCTCGACGCCGAACTTCTGGCTCGGGATCATGCTGATCTTCCTCTTCGCCGTGACGCTCGGATGGCTGCCGGCCTCCGGCTATGTGAGCCCGCTCGAGGACTGGCGACAGAGCCTCGCCACCACGATCATGCCCGCCTTCGTGCTCGGCAATGCCATCGCCGGCGTCATCATGCGCCACACCCGCAGCGCCATGCTCCAGGCGCTGCAGAGCGATTATGTGCGCACCGCCCGCGCCAAGGGCCTCGAGGAGCGCGTGGTGGTTCTGAAGCACGCCATGCGCAACGCCCTCACGCCCGTCATCACGCTCGGCGCCCTCGAGTTCGGCACGCTGCTTTCCGGCGCGGTTCTCACGGAGCAGATCTTCACCATTCCGGGCTTCGGCAAGCTCATCGTGGACGCGGTCTTCAACCGCGACTACGCCGTGGTGCAGGGCGTCGTGCTGGTGACGGCGACCACCTACATCATCCTCAACCTGCTCGCCGACATCGGCTACATCCTCGTCAATCCGAGGCTAAGGGGATGAGCGGGATAAGCGACGCAGCCGGCGCTTTCCCCTCCCCTCAGGAAGGAGGGGAGATGGCAGTCGACTCCCCCATGCAGCGGGCCTGGCGGCGGCTCAAGCGACGCAAAGGGGCGATGATCGGGCTTGGCGTCATCGTCGTGATGATCCTCGTTGCCCTCTTCGCGCCGCTGATCGCGCCCTACGATCCCACCGCCCAGAGCTGGTCGGCGGTGCGCAAGCCGCCTTCGGCTACCTATTGGCTCGGCACCGACGAGGTGGGACGCGACCTTCTCTCGCGCATCATCTACGGCGCCCGGGCCTCCCTCTCGGCGGGCGTCATCTCGGTCGGCATTGCCATCTCGATCGGCGTGCCGCTCGGGCTCGTCGCAGGCTATGCCGGCGGGCTGATCGACGGCGTCATCAGCCGCATCACCGACGCCATGCTCGCTTGCCCCTTCCTCATCCTCGCCATTGCCCTTGCAGCGTTCCTGGGGCCGAGCCTGACAAACGCCATGATCGCCATCGGCGTGACGGCGACACCGATCTTCATCCGCCTGACGCGCGGCCAGGTCTTGTCCGTGAAGGCGGAGGATTACGTCGAGGCAGCGCGGGCGGTCGGCAACCCGCATTGGCGCATCGCGTGGCGGCACATCCTGCCAAATGTCATGCCGCAGCTGCTCGTCCAGGCGACCCTCACCATCGCCACCGCCATCATCGCGGAGGCGAGCCTGTCCTTCCTGGGGCTCGGCCAACAGCCCCCTGCCCCCTCCTGGGGCTCGATGCTGAACGCCGCGCAGCGCTTTCTCGTGAACGCCCCCTGGATGGCGGTGTGGCCGGGCCTTGCCATCTTCGTCACCGTGCTCTCCTTCAACCTCCTCGGCGACGGCTTGCGCGATGCCCTCGACCCCCGTGCAAGATAAGGCCGAGGTCGGCGTCGAACGCGATGCATGCCCAAGGTTGCTGGTCTTGTTTCACGGTTTGGCCGGACCCTCTCCTGCGACGTTATCCATACGGTGCTGCTACGCCACACGCCCTGGCGCTGACGTCTCGCCTGCGTGCCCCCTTGTGACAAGGAGAGGACGTGCGCCAATCTGATCCGACAAGGCTCTAGGTAGTGGACTCATTAGCTCGGGTCCACAGACGGGCTGAGGCGAGGGCGACGGCTGAGAGGAAGTTGCGGGCGAGCTTGTCGAAGCGTGTGGCGATCCGGCGGAAGTGTTTGAGCTTACAGAAGAAGCGCTCGACGAGGTTGCGCTGGCGGTAGAGCGCCGGGGCGACGGAGCGTTGGACCTTGCGGTCGCGGCAGGTCGGGATGTGGGCCTCGCCGCCGGCCTGGCGCACCAGGTCGAGGATCGCCTGAGCGTCGTAGCCCCGGTCGGCGACGAGCGCCTTGGCGGGAGGCAGGTCGGCCAGCAGGACTGGAGCGAGGGTCTTGTCGGAGGCCTGCCCTGGCGAGACGACGAGGCGGAGGGGCAGCCCTTGCTCGTCGACGACGGCGTGGATCTTGGTCGTCAGTCCTCCACGAGAACGGCCGATGGCGTGATCCGCGCCCCCTTTTTACCGCCGGCCGCGTGCTGATGGGCGCGCACGATGGAGGAGTCGATCAGGTGCAGAGACCCTGGCGACTTGGCCGCGAGCGCCTCGAACACCTTGAGCCAGACGCCCTGCTTGGCCCACCTGTTGAAGCGGTTGTAGACAGTCGTGTACGGCCCGTAGCGCTCCGGCAGGTCGCGCCACGGCGAGCCGGTGCGCAGCACATAGAAAATGCCGTTGAGCACCCGCCGGTCATCGACCCGCGCCACCCCGCGCGGCTTGTTCGGCAGAAGCGGCTCGATCAACCGCCACTCCGTTTCCGACAGATCGTATCGCGCCATGACCAAGCCTCCCGTCCAGGAGCCTTGAATCACCCCACACAATCCGCTTCAACCTTTATGAGTTCAGAACCTAGGTCGCCGCTCCGGCGAGCAAGAGGACCCCTCCGAGCCCAATCAGGACGAGACCTGGCCAGTTCGTCTTCCAGCCGAACGCCTCGTTGATGCGGCGTCCCCTCGGTTCGAGCGTGGCACCGGCCGGGCCGGGACCCGATCGCCGGGTGTCGCTCAGCCGGCCGCGCCACAAGGCCTGGGCCGCCGTGAACACCACGCCGAGGATGACGAGAAGCGCGCCGAACCCGGTCAGCCACATGTCGTAACCTCCTCGAACCTCCTGTGTCCGGTCCTCTTAGCCAAGACACATTGAGGAGACATCGAGCGTTGAGACCCATCATCTTCTCACGATCAGGGCTGGCAAGCGAGAGATGTTACGGGACATGCGTCCTGACGGTCCTAAAGCCTGATGCCTCCTGGTTGACAGCCACGTTGACGCGCACGATCATTCATCAGGGCGACGTCTCGGTCATGCGGGATGTTGCCCCGAGTGCCCAACGTCACCTTGGCGCCGCGGCGGTCGAGCCCGGTGCGGAGGGTGCGGCGATGGCGGTTTCTCACCCCGCCGGCAGGGCGGGCTTGAGCTTGGCTCCTCTGAGCGCACGCCGGCCAGCGCCGGTGCGGAGGGGGAGTGCGCCGCCGAGATCCTCCGTCATCGGCCCTGCAACGGCAGTGCGCGCCCCTGGCGCGGTCCATCTGCGCGCGCCTGAGGACCGGCCTGTTCTCCAGGCAGGGAGCGGCCGGACTCGCGAAAACCGGCCCCCTCTCTCCGAGCTCGCCCCTCGAACAGGGATGCCACCGTCATGGCCATAGCGCTCGCGCTCGTCCTGGTCGCCATTGGCTCGGTGGTCTTTCACTTCGCGAGCCCGTGGTGGTGGACGCCCATCGCCTCCAACTGGGGATACATCGACGGCACGCTCATCATCACCTTCTGGATCACCGGCGCAGTCTTCGTCGCAGTCGTTCTTTTCATGGCCTATTGCGTCCTGCGCTTCCGGCATCGGACGGGGAACCAGGCGCTCTATGAGCCGGAAAACAAGCGGCTCGAATGGTGGCTCACGGTTGCGACGGCGCTTGGCGTTGCCGCCATGCTGGCGCCGGGACTCGTGGTGTGGCAGCAGTTCATCACCGTTCCGGAGGATGCGACAGAGGTCGAGATCGTCGGCCGGCAATGGTCGTGGAGCTTCCGACTGCCCGGCAAGGACGGCAAGCTCGGCACCTCCGACATCCGCTACGTCGACGCCGACAATCCCCTCGGGCTCACGCCTGACGATCCCAACGCCCGGGACGACATCGTGATCGACGGTGGCGATCTGCATCTCCAGATCGGCAAGCCGGTGAAGGTTCTGCTGCGCTCTCTCGATGTCCTCCACGATTTCTACGTCCCCGAGTTCCGCGGGAAGATGGACATGGTGCCGGGCTCGGTGACCTATTTCTGGATGACCCCGACGCGCACCGGCAACTTCGACATCCTATGCGCGGAGCTCTGCGGGGTCGGGCACCCGCAGATGCGTGGACAAGTGGTGGTGGCGGAAGAGGCCGCCTACCAGGCTTGGCTTGAGAAGCAGAAGACGTTCGCCGAACTGTCGGGCCGGCCAGGTCCGCAGAAGGCGAGCTACACGCCGGCCTCGCCATAAGCGAGGCGGCCCCCAAGGAGGGACGCTCCGATGGGCGATGTCTTGATTGGGCGAGGCGACGCCATCCCGCCTGCTGAAGTCGTGGATGTCGAGCTCTACCATCCCCACAGCTGGATCACGAAATACGTCTTCTCCCAAGACGCCAAGGTGATCGCTCTTCAATACTCGCTGACCGCCCTGGCGATCGGCCTGGTTGCCCTGGTGCTGTCCTGGCTCATGCGCCTGCAGCTCGGCTTCCCCGGCGTGTTCTCCTTCATCGATCCGAGCCAATACCTGCAATACATCACCATGCACGGCATGATCATGGTGATCTACCTTCTGACCGCGCTCTTCCTCGGCGGCTTCGGGAACTATCTCATTCCCCTCATGGTGGGGGCGCGGGACATGGTGTTCCCGTATGTCAACATGCTCAGCTATTGGGTTTATCTCCTGGCCGTGCTCGTCCTCGTGGCGAGCTTCTTCGTGCCGGGGGGTCCCACCGGCGCCGGCTGGACACTCTACCCGCCGCAGGCGATCCTCCCCGGGACGCCGGGCCATGAGTGGGGCATCATCCTGATGCTTGTCTCGCTCATCATCTTCATCATCGGCTTCACCATGGGCGGGCTCAACTATGTGGTGACGGTGCTGCAGGCCCGCACCCGTGGCATGACGCTGATGCGCATGCCGCTCACCGTCTGGGGCATCTTCACGGCGACCGTCCTGGCGCTCCTCGCCTTCCCTGCCCTGTTCGTGGCGTGCGTGATGATGCTGTTCGACCGGGTGCTCGGCACGAGCTTCTTCATTCCCGCCCTCGTCTCCATGGGCGAGCAGCTCAAATATGGCGGCGGGAGTCCAATCCTGTTTCAGCACCTGTTCTGGTTCTTCGGACACCCTGAGGTCTACATCGTCGCCCTGCCGGCCTTCGGCATCGTCTCGGATCTCATCGCGACGCACGCACGGCGCAACATCTTCGGCTACCGCATGATGGTGTGGGCGATCGTCGCCATCGGCGCCTTGAGCTTCGTCGTGTGGGCCCACCACATGTATGTGAGCGGCATGAACCCGTGGTTCGGGTTCTTCTTCGCCACCACCACGCTCGTCATCGCCGTTCCGACGGCGATCAAGGTCTATAACTGGGTTCTTACCCTGTGGCGCGGCGACATCCATCTCACCGTGCCGATGCTGTTCGCGCTCGCCTTCATCGTCACTTTCGTGAACGGCGGCCTCACCGGGCTGTTCCTCGGCAACGTGGTCGTGGACGTGCCACTCTCCGACACCATGTTCGTCGTCGCCCACTTCCACATGGTGATGGGCGTGGCGCCCATCCTCGTGATCTTCGGCGCGATCTATCACTGGTACCCCAAGATCACCGGCCGCATGTGGAACGAAGCGCTCGCCAAGTTCCATTTCTGGATCACGTTCCTCGGCGCCTACGCGATCTTCTTTCCCATGCACTATCTCGGCCTGCTCGGCATGCCACGCCGCTATCACGATATCGGGCAGACGAGCTTTATTCCGGAGTCGGCGCACACCCTGAACGCTTTCATCAGCATCGTGGCGCTGATCGTGGGCGTGGCGCAGATGGTGTTCCTCTTCAACATGTTCTGGAGCCTCCGCCACGGAAGGAAGGCCGACGGCAATCCGTGGCGAGCCACGACCCTCGAATGGCAGACGCCGGAGACGCCGCCCGGCCATGGCAATTGGGGCAAGGAGCTCCCCGTCGTCTACCGCTGGGCCTATGACTACAACGTGCCGGGCGCGGACCAGGATTTCATCCCGCAGAACCAGCCGCCGACGCCGCGGCCCGCGTGAGGATGCGCGGCCATGGGCGTCAGCATCCTGTTCTTCTCGGCCGTGGCGGTCTTTGCCGTCTGGTGGCTGTCGAAGCATCGGCTTGCGTCGAAGCCTTGGCTCGAACAGGGGACGGCAAGCGAGTTTCCCGGCGCGGGCGTGTCTCAGACACCGGTCGCCAAAGTGGGCCTGACGGTGCTGCTCGCGTCGCTTGCCGCCCTGTTCGCCCTCTTCATCAGCGCCTACGTGATGCGCATGCAGTTCGCCGACTGGCGCCCCGTCGCGAAGCCCACGCTTCTTTGGGTCAACACCGGCGTGTTGATGTTGAGCAGCGCCGCGCTTCAACGGGCCCGCGTGGCGGCGGAGCACGACGACGAGCGGGAGATCCGTGCCTATCTCGTTGCGGCGGGGAGCACAGCCCTCGCCTTCCTCATCGGCCAGATCGTCGCCTGGCAGCAGCTTGTGGCTCTTGGTTATGCGCTGGCCTCGAACCCGGCCAACGCGTTCTTCTACCTCATCACCGGCCTGCACGGCCTGCATGTGGTGGGCGGCCTCGTGGCCCTCGGGTGGGTGATGTGGCGGAGGTCGAGGGCCGAGCGACCGGACGTCCGCCTCGGCCTCGCGCTCTGCGGCATGTACTGGGATTTCCTGCTGTTGATCTGGCTCGTCCTGTTCGGACTGCTGCTGCTCACGTGAGGGGGGCCCAGATGGCCGAAGTGGCTCTGAGGAAGACGCAAGACGCCGCCGCCCGGCCGCGTCATTGGCGCGTGGTCGCGTCCGATTGGGCCTCCGATCAGACCGCCTTCAAGAACGTGTCCTGGGGGAAGGCCATGATGTGGATCTTCCTCCTCAGCGACACCTTCGTCTTCAGCATCTTCCTGTTGTCGTACATGACCGTCCGCATGTCGACGACGCAGACCTGGCCCAACCCGAGCCAGGTCTTCGCCTTGCACATCGGCGGCCAGGACATCCCGCTCATCCTCATCGCCATCATGACCTTCGTGCTCATCACATCGAGCGGCACCATGGCCATGGCCGTGAACTACGGCTACCGGCGCGACCGCAAAAAGACCGCCGTCCTGATGCTCGTCACGGCGGCGCTCGGGGCCACCTTCGTCGGGATGCAGGCCTTCGAGTGGACCAAGCTCATCATGGAAGGTGTGAGGCCATGGGGGAATCCGTGGGGGGCGCCCCAGTTCGGCTCAAGCTTCTTCATGATCACGGGTTTCCACGGCACCCACGTCACCTTCGGCGTGATCTTTCTCCTCATCATCGCGCGAAAGGTCTGGCGAGGCGATTTCGACACGGGTCGAGCCGGCTTCTTCACGAGCCGCCGAGGCCGCTATGAGATCGTCGAGATCATGGGCCTCTACTGGCACTTCGTCGATCTCGTTTGGGTCTTCATCTTCGCGTTCTTCTATCTCTGGTGAGGTGACGAGATGGCTCACGCGACCCACGCCGACGCTGCGCCCGGCGCCTCCACGGCGCATGTCGAAGGCCAGCAGCACCCGATCAAGCTTTACCTCGTGGTCTGGGGCTGGCTGTTCGTCCTCAGCACCTTCTCCTACCTCGTCGACTACTTCCACCTCCAGGGGTTGCTCCGCTGGAGCCTCATCATCCTCTTCATGCTGCTCAAGGCAGGGCTGATCGTGGCGGTGTTCATGCACATGGCCTGGGAGCGGCTCACGCTCATCTACGCCATCCTGCTGCCGCCGCTGCTCGTTTTGGTCTTCGTCGGGATCATGGTGTTCGAGTCGAACTACACCCTTCTCAGGCGCGTGCTCTTCTTCGCAAGCGGCGCCTGACATGCGCGACCCCGGCACCGAGCCGGGGTCGCCTCTCCGACAAGCGCGGCCTTGTTCAGGCGACAGGATGCGCCTCGTGGGGATGAGGCGGCTCCACGACACGGCGGTAGAGGTGCCAGCTCGCGTGGCCGAGGATCGGCATCACGACGGCAAGGCCGACGAGCAGCGGCAGCGAACCGACCATGACCAGGGCGGCGAGGATGAGGGCCCACAGGGTCATGGTCTTGGGGTTCCTCAGCACGGCCCGGATGGAGGTCTGAACGGCGCTCGCCGCCCCACAATCGCGGTCGAGGAGCATCGGAAAGGACACGACGCTCGTGCTGAACACGAGCGCCGCGAAGACGAATCCGATGAGATGCCCGAGGATGATCAGCGTCCAGCCCCGGGAGGTCGTCAGCACCTCGTAGAGGAAGGCGCTGTAGGACTCCGGCGGCATGGGGCCGTAGAGCCATTCATACAGCGCCTGGGCGGTGGCGAGCCAGGCGATGAAGATCACCATGAGCGCCAGGGCCAGGGCGAGGATCGACGGCAAGGACGGCGAGCGCAGGACATCGAAGAGGTGGACCCAGGAGGTATCGAGGCCAAGCTCCCGGCGCCGGCTGAGCTCATAGAGACCGACCGCCGCAAAGGGCCCGATCAGCGCGAAGCCCGAAACGAGTGGGAAGAGCAGCGGCAGGGCATTGTTCGTGAAGGTGATGGCAGCAAGGCCGGCGCCAAACAGCGGGTAGATCAGGCCGAGGAAGGCGAGATGCGTCGGCATCTCCTTGAAGTCGTCATACCCCCTGGCCAGAGCCTCCTTCAGGTCCTGCACGCCGATGTCGTGGACGACCGGCGCCTCCTCGGTCTCGTGCGCACCTGCAAGCACATGGAATTCGGCCATGACCATTTCCTCCTGAGCCATGCTCGAGGCGGTCAAGTCACGTAACGCCGTGCCCCCTTCGGCTGGTCACGCGCGACGTGACCGGCACTCACGATCATCATACGCGGTTCACGGTCTCTTGTCGCCCCTGGGCGCGGGCGGCCTCGGCGGCCCATGTAACTGCTGCCAAAGACGTGGGGCCCTCTCGCACGACGCCGAATGGAACGCACTCTTCCCCGTGGCGCCGTTCAGAAGCACCAGGCCAGGGCGAGGACCACGTAGTCGCGCATCACGGTGGCCCCATTCTGCCACCACAGGATCGCACCGACAGCCATGAAGCAGAGTCCCGCGGCGCCGAGGAGGAGCGAGCCGAAAGGCCGGCCCGCCTCGCGATGGTGCGTGCTGTCGCCACCGAATGTCATCGGTGGGACGATACGCCTGACCTGAAGCGGAGAAAAGAGGAACAACCGCCACCGTGCCCCTCGCGCGGCAGGGATGCGCAGCAGCGTCATCTCGCTCCTGAAGCGGCTTCGTTCCAGGCTCCCGGGAAAGCGGCGATGGAGGTTCAGGCGCGAACCTTTCTGCCACCCTCCACCCTTTCCGGATGCGCGGAACGCCGTCCGGGACGGAAGCGCAACCACTTGCTGCGAAGCAGCACCGACTCCAGGGGCGAAGCAGCGCTGTAGTGCAAGGTTGCAACACCACCGCAAATTTCTGTTAACCATTGCACAGCCGTGGCGCGGAGAAGAACAAGCCGTGCTAACCGGTGCTCATGGGGGACAATACCGACGCTTCAGCAGGAGGGAGCGCGCACCTGGATGAGTGCGCCCACCGCTATGGGCGACGCGCCGAAGCCTGCTTCGCCTTGGCGAGGGACCATGATCGCTGGGGGCTGAGCGAGGAAGCCGCAGCCTTGCGCTCCAGGGCGCGACAGCACCGGGTGGATGCGCTGCGTTATGCAGCGCTGGCCGCCGCAGAGCGGACGCGCAGATCCAAAGCGGGGTCCGACAGCTCCGACTGACGTTGCCTGGGAAGCCTTTTTAACCGTCCAGCGTTAAGGATCGTGTCGGGGTTCGCGCGGCGGATTTCCGTCGCGCCGATGCATCGGCATGGTACAGTTCGGGGCTTGGAGCGCGCAGCGTGAGTCGGCGAGCGGTTGCGGCCACGGTGTTCTTCGCGGGCATATCGGCCGCCTCCCCGAGCCTTGCCGATATCGTCATTTCCGTGGCCCGCATTGCAGAGGGTCGGCTCTGGGTCATCGGCCAGGCCGACGAGCGGAGCGCGAAGATCGTCCTCGACGACCGCTTCGAAGGCATGACCGACAGCCGCGGCTGGTTCGAGTTCAGGGTGGTCTATCACCCGGCAGCCTGCATCGTTCACGTGCGAACGCCGCAAGCGTCCGAGCAGGCCGTCGTCGCCAATTGCGGGCAGATGGGTCCAAAGGGCGACCGCGGCGAAGCGAGCCTGCCGGATTCCGCCAGCGCTCCCGATCAGGCTCGGGGCAGGCCGCCCGTGGGAGCGGTCGAGGCCAAGGATGGGGCAAGCCTCTCCGAGCCTGCGCGGCCTGCCGTCGAGGGTCCTGCCGGACCGCCCGGCCCGCGTGGTGAGCCGGGCCCGCCGGGGCCACCTGGCGCGAAGGGCGAGGCCGGCATGCAAGGGCCGCCTGGCCCGAGAGGTCTTGCGGGAGAGCCGGGGCCGCCTGGACCACCCGGCCCTGCTGGCCCTGCTGGCCCTCCTGGGCCACCAGGCCCGCCGGGACCTCCTGGTCCTCCTGGTCCTCCCGGACCACCGGGGCCGCCTGGTCCCCCTGGACCGGAGGGACCGCCGGGTCCTCCGGGGCGGGCGGGTCTCAGAAGCGGCGCGCCTTCCGCGATATCGCGCGCGCGCCCGCGCGCCACGGCGCAATCTCGTCCCAGCACCACGGCCTCGATCAGCAAGCCCGCGACGAAACGGCCCGTGCCGCGCCGCCAGCCCGTCGGACAACCGCTTCAGATCCTCCCGCCGGCCGCGCGCCCGTGACCCTCTGAGGAACGGATCAGGTGGATCTCGACGCCGCAGGAGCCCTGCGGTGGAGAGCTCTCAGCGGACGCTCTCGCGCATCATATGGGCCTTGACGACGCTGCGGGCATATTGCTCCCAGGTCGCACGGGTCCAGAGGAGATTGGCGAGAATATCCTCGCTCAGCTTGGCAAGCTCCGCGAAGGCCTCCTCGGCCGCCATGAATTGAGCGGTGAGGCTGCTGGACACGTCGCCGGCCTTCGTCTTCTCGACGATGGCTTTGAGGGCACGCCCGCTCTCCTGCGCCCTCGGCACGAGCTCGTTCAGCTTCTCATAGAGCCGATCCTGCTCCTGCTCCGCCGCCTCGAGGTGGAGCCGCTGCTGCTCGGACAGGCGCACCAGGCTTTGCCAGTCCCGGGCTTGCTGCTCGACCTCCTGGATGAGAGCGCGCAGCCCGCCCTGGATGCGCTCGGGAAGGCGCGGCGTCTCTGCGTTCCATTCGTCCGTCGTCGCGGATGTCCTGGAAGGTCGCACATTCACGACCGGCGCCTTCTTGGCGGGCGCCACTTGCGTTCTAAGGACGTCGCTGATGGCTTCCTCTAAGTGTTGGCTGGACATCATAGGACTCCTCACAGCTCATGGTTCGCACCTCCCGGGCGGAATCTGCACGGATCCGACCGCCGCGCCATTACATTGCTAATCATTGGTTAAGATCGTCGGCCCTGGGCCTGCTTTAGCCCATCGGAGGATGGATCAGGTGCCGTAAAGCTCTCGGAATGTGCCTTGGAGAGCTGGAAGGCGCTCTCCGGCGCGCCGCTCGATATCAAGACATTACTTCCGGGTCGCAGCGGAGGACGAAAGCGAACCGCAGCAAGGTCGGTTCTGTCCACCTCTGAGCGGCTGGAGCGGGCGATGGGAATCGAACCCACGACATTCAGCTTGGGAAGCTAGGCGTTTTCCAAGCTGAGCAACGGTTTCATTTCAAAACCGGCCATTACGAGCCTCAGCAATATCAAGGGCTTAGAACGGGAGCGCAAAACCTCACCGGCCCTCCCGACCCCGAAAACCGAAGCCCCGCCGCGACGGCCATCGCGAACGGGGCAAAGGATGAAAGCAGCTCAGCTCTCGACGCCAACGAATACAGCACCCACCGGGTTGCGTCCACATGGATTCAGCTCGGAGACGCGGCGGCGGAGCCGTTGGAGCGGTTCGACGCCTATCAGCAGCAGGCGAGCCATGACGTGAGCCTCGCGGACCTCTTCGAAATCGAGGGGGGCGCGCGATGAATGTCTATTCTCCAGACCTTCATGCGGCGGCCCGCAATCTCGGGGGCGAGGTGGTGAAGGGCGGCATCCTCTGCCCCGGCCCTGGCCATTCCGCCAAGGACCGCTCGCTATCCGTTAAGTTCGATCACAAGGCCCCGGACGGGTTCGTGGTGCATTCGTTCGCAGGCGACGACCCTATTGCCTGCAAGGATTACGTTCGGGCCAAGCTCGGCTTCCCTCAATGGGAACCGACCGATGCTCCTAGCGACATCATGGAGCGCATCGCGGAGCGGGCGCGGGGCATCCACGCCACGAGGCCGGCCACGCACCCCCTCGACTTCAACGATGCAGGGCCGCAAGGCGGCCAGCGGCGCACCTACAAGGGCAAGCCGATTGTGGCCGAGTATATCTATCGGCAGGCGGACGGCACGCCCTATCTGCGCGTGAACCGCCTGGAGCCCAAGGGCGACTTTCCGCAAGAGCATTGGACTGGCTCCGGCTGGGCCTGGGGCAAGCCCAAAGGGCCGAAGGTGCCCTATCGCCTGCCGGAGATGCTGGCGGCCGTTCACGACACCGTGTTTGTGTGCGAGGGCGAGAAGGACGCGGACGCGCTCGCGGAACGCGGGTTCGTCGCCACGACCTGCTCGGAAGGGGCCGGCAAGTGGTCGCCCGACCTGAACGAGTGGTTCAGGGGCAAGACCGTCTTCATCCTGGCGGACAATGACGAGGCGGGAGCGGACCATGCCCGCAAGGCAGCGGAGAGCCTGGCGGGCATTGCTGCAACCGTTCGGATCGTCAACCTTCCCGGCCTGCCGGAGAAGGGCGACGTTTCGGACTGGCTTGCGGCGGGTGGCGACACGGCCGGCCTCGTGGAGCTGTGCGGCAGCTTCCCGATCTTCACGCGATCCGAAGCCGCCGCTCGCGATTATGGCGACGCCGCTCCCGAGGGTTGCGTGGCGGGCGCGCGCGAGGACGAAAATGCTCCTACGATCCGCACGGCTGCCGAGCTGCGGCGCAAGGAGTTCGCCCCGATCCGCTACGTCGTTCCTGGATTGATCGCGGAGGGCTGCACCCTCCTCGCTGGACGGCCGAAGCTCGGCAAGAGCTGGCTCATGCTCGACGTGGGGCTCGCGGTCGCGGCCGGACGCATTTGCCTTGGCGAGACGCAGTGCGAGCAAGGCGACGTGCTTTATCTCGCTCTGGAGGACAACGAGCGCCGCTTGCAGGGGCGGATTGACCGGGTGCTCGGCGCTTTCGCTCCCGAATGGCCTGCGGCCTTTCATTACGCGACGGAATGGCCCCGCGCGAACGACGGCGGGATCGCGGCGATCCGGAATTGGATCGCGAAGGCCAAGAACCCTCGCCTCGTCGTGGTGGACGTGCTCGCCATGTTCAAGCCGGTGCGAGGCGACAAGGAAACCCTCTACGAAGCGGATTACAACGCGATCAAGGGCCTTCAGGCGCTCGCGGGTGAGTTCAATATCGCCATTGTGGTGGTGCATCACACCCGCAAGAGCGGAGCCGAGCACGATCCTTTCGAGAAGGTGAGCGGCACGCTGGGCCTTTCGGGGGCGGCCGACACGACGCTCGTTCTGGACCGTGACGGCAACGGAGCCACGCTTTATGGGCGGGGCCGCGACGTCGAGGAGATCGAGGTTGCGGTGAAGTTCGACCGCGACCTCTGCCGGTGGCGCATCCTCGGCAAGGCCGAAGAGGTGCGGCGCACGGACGAGCGCGCCGTCATTCTCGACACTCTCAAGGAGGCGGACGAGCCTTTGAGCCCGTCCGACCTCTCCGCAGCGACTGGCATGCCAAACCTTAATGTACGGCAGTTGCTCTTCAAGATGGCTAAGGCCGGCGAAGTGGTGAAGACCGGCCGTGGCCGCTACGCGCACCCCGATAACAGCCAAAACACCGATAACAACGATAACAAGATAACAAACCTGGATGCCTACAGGGCAGCCAAGGACGGGGGCGATGATGCGTGAGGCCCGCCCTTGTTATCATGTTACCGATGTTATCGGGGGCTCCGATGTTATCGGGGCGAAGCCGGTACGGAACCCAAACGTCCCGGCAACCCTCTACTCCCTGGCGGATCGTCTCCAGCGCCTCGCGCCCTCGCCCCGCAATCCCGAACGCTTCCACGAGGAAAAGAGCGAGATCGCTCATGCCCTCGTGGAGCTGGCCCGCGAGGTGCGCCGTGGCTGAGTGGCCCTACAACACCACGGCCTGGCAGAGGTTGAGGCGAGCCAAGCTGCGGGCCTCGCCTCTCTGCGAACCATGCGGGCGCCTGGGCCGCATCGTCCCGGCCAACACCGTGGACCACATCAAAAGCATCGCCAGCAGCGGCGATCCCTTCCCGCCCCTCGCGGGCCTCATGTCCATGTGTCCCGCCTGCCACAACACAAAAACCAACGCGGTGGACCGGGCGGGCGGCAAAGGCGTCGCCTTCAAGGGCGCGGACGCATCCGGCCTGCCCATCGACCCGTCGCACCCGTTCTTCGGAGGGGATACCCCCTTCAAAGACGAGCGGCTGGGGGTCTTGGACCGGCCGGGGGCTCGCGCTTGCACTAAGTTCCGCAAACGAGGGCGCTCATGGGGCTGAGGGGGCCGGGCGCCAAGCCCATTCGGAAGCCCGTTCAGGGCTCATCAGCGCCGCATCAAGCCTCATCTGGGCTGCATCCGTGGGACGCTCCGGGCCTGACGCGGGCTGAGCGCGTCATCCTGTTCATGGAGAGCCTGCCTGTCACGTCAGGGACGTTGGCAGGCACGCGGTTTCGCCTGCGGTCCTGGCAGAAGCGGTTTATCCGGGCGGTCTATCGCACGGACCGCAAGGGAGTGCGCGTGGTGCGGACGGCCGTGCTGTCCATGGCACGCAAGAACGGGAAAACCGATATCGCTGCGCGCCTGGCGCTCTGCCACATTGCCGGGCCGGAGGCAGAAGAGCGGGGCGAGGTTTACAGCGCGGCGAACGATCGTTTCCAGGCTGGGCGTATCTTTGCCGAGCTTTGCGCGATCATCGCCCGCGTCCCGTGGCTGGAGGAACGCATTTCGATCCGCCGGCACTCCAAGGAGCTGGAGGATATCGGCGGCACCGGCACGATCTATGCGGCCCTATCTGCGGACGTGGCGACGAAGCACGGGCTCTCGCCCTCGTTCGTAGTTTACGACGAATTGGGCCAAGCCACGAGCCGCGACCTGTTCGATGCCCTCGACACGGCCATGGGCGCGCGGGCTGAGCCCATGATGCTCGTCATCTCGACACAGGCGGCGCGGGACGACGCCCCCATGTCGGAGCTTGTTGACTACGGCTTGCGGGTTCAGCGGGGCGAGGTGAAGGACCCGTCGTTTCACCTCACGTTCTACAGCGCGCCCTTGGACGCGGACCCGTGGAGCCGCGCGACGTGGAAGCTGGCGAACCCGGCCCTTGGCGATTTCCGCTCGCTCGCGGACGTGGAGCGCCTGGCGGCGCAAGCCCAAAGGATGCCGAGCCGTGAGGCGAGCTTTCGCAACCTCATCCTGAATCAGCGCGTGGATGCCACCCAGCAATTCCTGACGGCGGCGGTGTGGAACGCCTGCAACGGCCCTGTGGACCTCGACGGGCTCAAGGGACGGCGCTGCTTTGCCGGGCTCGATCTGGCGGCCTCACGCGACCTCTCCGCGCTCGTGCTCGTGTTCGAGGATGACGACGGCGCGTTTGACGTGGTGCCGTTCTTCTGGTTGCCGGGGGACGATCTACGCGACCGCGAGGATCAGGACCGGGTGCCCTATGTGCGCTGGCGGGACGAAGGGCACCTGTTGACCATTCCGGGCAAGACGACGGACCCGAAGGCTATCGCCTTGAAGATCGCGGAGTTGCATGGGCGCTACGGGTTCCAGGCTCTCGCGTATGATCGCTGGCGGATCGAGGACTTGCGCCGCGAGCTTTCGGCCATCGGGGCCGACGTGCCGCTTGTGGAATGGGGCCAAGGGTTCAAGGACATGAGCCCCGCCATTGACGCCCTGGAGCGGCTGGCGGTGGAGGGCAAGTTGCGCCACGGCGGCCATCCCGTCCTGACGTGGTGCGCGGCGAACGCCAAGACCGAACCTGACGCGGCCGGGAACCGCAAGCTATCGAAGCGCAAGAGCACGGGCCGGATTGACGGGCTTCAGGCGCTCGCCATGGCGCTCGGCGTGGCGCATCGCCACGAGGCGGAGCCGGAATGGACGCCGCTTGTGGAGGTGGTTGAGGCTCGCTGACTGGAACGAATTCCAGTGAGCCCCGCACGCAATGGCGTCGTTGCTCACTTCGAACGTTATAAGTGAACCCCGCACCTACACGACGCGCCACGACGCAGTCGATGACTGGCGTTTCCGCCAGTGAACCCCGCACCTACACGCTAGCGTTTTGCCAGCCTCACCCCCGGCCCTCCACCGTTCTCCTCGATGAACTCAACGCCGGCAGATTCGAGGGCGGATCGGATGGCTGAGATCGCTTCCTCCGAAACGCGCCGGCGCTCCTTCTCAAGGTCAACGATCGTGGACAGGCCGAGACCCGCAGCCTCGGCCAAACGCGGCTGCGTCCAATCGAGAAGCGCTCGGGCGGCGCGGCATTGAGCGGGGCTCATTATTTTCAACATTTTCTGTTGACAACCGCCACCGGCGGCACTTATGCCTATCAACATAATCTATTGATAGCAAGTAACGGAGCAACGCGCCATGCCCATGGTTCGCGAACGGGAAAGCTGTGCCTCACGGCGGCAAAGCGAGCGGGACCAAGCCATCGTCCAAGCCTTCCGCGACCTAGAAGGCGACGTGTGTAACCTCAAGTCGATGTCGGTCATCCTGGAGACGTTCGCCGAGGAGGCCATCCGGGGCGATTCCTGGGGCATTTGCGGCACCAAGCCTATCGAGGGCTATCGCCTTTGCCTCCTCACCGAGGACGAGTTCCAAGCCGTCCACTTCGCCGTCCTGAAGCTCGGGAGCATGATCCGGGACCTGCACAAGAGTTACTTCAAGGCCTTCGACGCGGCGCGCGACGAAGCAACCCAGGAGGCTTCCGATGCGGCTGCTTAGGCTTCTACAGCTCCGGCTCGGCCTATGGCTGGCACGGACAGCGCTCGAACAAATCAAGCAGACTGACTGTCATCGCGCAGGGCCTTACCCCCGGTCGCGGCCGTGGTGTTGAGCACGGTGGGAGGGGGCGTTCTAGGTTCCTGTGGATATTCCCTTGCTAAGTATCGCATGACTCTCTATCATAATGGTCATGCGATACTCATACGAAGACCTTGATCAGCCTCGCTATCGGCTCGGGCAAGTCGCCAAGGCGGCCGGCATCTCGACCGAAACCCTGCGTAACTGGATCAACCCGGCGCGCGGCGTCATCAAGATGGGCGAGCACGACCGCGACGCCGAAGGCCGTGGTCGGCACCGTTTGTTCACCCTTCGGCGGGCGCTGCAGGTTGCGATTACGGCTCGCCTCGTTGCGGCTCGCCACCAGCCCGCTGAGGCGGCGTTCCTTGCCCTAGGTTTTACTGATGTTGGCGACGGAACTGGGGGATTTGGGGGTGGCCCGGCGCCATTGCCGGAGCGTCTGCCGGGTATGCTCTACCCCGAGGGTTGGACGCTGTTGTTGGCCTATCCCGGCCACGAGATGAGCATCATCCGTAACATCGATATGGAGACCGGAGCGTGGTGGCTGTTCCATCACGTCGGCTTCCATATCGACACGGTGACGGCGGTGCACCTCAATAAGGTGGTGGATCGCGTCCTGAGTGCGCTCGCCCTGACGGACGCCGGAGGCGAGGACGACGAATGACCCGAGATCGCCTCGCAACCGGGCTTGCCATGCGGGACGCTGGCGAAAGGGGCACGCAGGACGCTGCCTCTAGGTTGCACCTTACGGCCGCGCGACCGGCCAACGCTTCCGGAGCGAGTCTGGAGCGTGAAGCGTCTTTCCGGAGCGAGTCCGGGGGCGCAGTCGCGGCCCTCTATCTCCGGAGCGGCCCGCGGTCGGCCGACAGTCTCCTAGGCGAGCCTGCCAAGGCGGAGACAGACCGCACCCTCTCAATGCCTTCGACCGTCGCGATGACTGGCCAGGCCCCTAGAAGGACCCTTTTCCATGCCTAATCTGCCCCAACTCAAAGAAACCCGTGCTGCCAAGGTGGACGCGCTCAAGGCCATTGTCGCCAAGGCGGAGGCCGAAAAGCGCGACCTCAACGACCAGGAGCAAGCGGCGTTCGACGCCGGTAGGGCGGAGGTGGAGCGTCTGGAGCGCGACATTCGCAACGCTGAGTTCCTGGCCGACGCGGAGCGCCGCGCCCATGCCGAGCCGGTCGGGGGCGAGGCCCGCGACATGGCGGAGATCGCCTCCCGCTACAACCCGGCCAAGGCCCTCGCGGAGTATGTCGAGACCGGCAAGCTGACGGGGGCGGAGGCGGAGTTCTCCACAGAGCGCCGCTCCGGCCGGCCGGGGGCCATCGCCATGCCGACCAGCGTGTTTCTCGGATGCGAGGCCCGCGCGCTCACGACCATGACGCCGGCCGGCGGTCCGGGCGGCAACCTCGTGGCGACCGTGCAAGGCGCGCTCATCGACCGCGTTCGCCCGGCGCTCGCCACGGAACGCCTTGGCGCGACCGTGCTCCGCGACCTCACCGGCAACCTGGACCTACCCCGGCTCAAGGAGTCGGGCGCGGCGTTTTGGGTGGCCGAACACACCAACGTGACCCGCTCCGATCCTAAGTTCGACAAAGTGAGCATGGGTCCGAAGACGGTCGGGGCCGAATACGAGGTGTCCCGGCGGATGCTGCTTCAGACGACCGCCCTTGAGCCGATCCTGCGGAATGATTTGTCCTACCTCTTGCGCGAGGCCCTGGACCGGGCGGCCATCGTCGGCGGCGGCGCCAACGAGCCGGTCGGCATTCTCGACATGCCGGGCCTCAACGTCCTGTCCATTGGCACGAACGGCGGCGCGCTCAGCCTCGACATCACGGCGGACATGATCGGCGCCATTGACGACGACGCGGGCGGCTCGCGCGGGTTCCTCATCAACCCGAAAACCCGTACGGCGGCGATGAAGCTCAAGGACGCTAACGACACCCCGTTCGGCGTGAATGCTGTGTTCCACGGCGAGCCGGTGGCCTTCTCCCGCGCCCTCCCCTCCGACCTGACCAAGGGCACCGGCACCGGCCTCTCCGCCATCATCTACGGCGTCTGGTCGGACCTGATTATCGGCTACTGGAGCGCCGTCGATATCGTCCCGAATCCCTACCACAGCGACGTGGCGTCGAAGGGCGGGCTTCTCCTTCACGCCTTCCTCGACGCGGACGTGGCGGTTCGGCATGTCGAGTCGTTCGTGGCCGTGACGGACGTGGACACTGCGGCATGACGACCGAACGGCGCTCCGCTCAACTGGAGGTGCGCGCCAAGGGCCGCCGCCTGGAGGGCTATGCGGCCCTGTTCGGCCACGAGGCGCGCATCGGCACCTTCACTGAGACGATCCGGGCCGGGGCCTTCTCCGGCTCGCTCAATCGCGACGTGCTCGCCCTCGTGGACCATGATCCCTCGCGGGTCCTGGCGCGGACCAAGAGCGGCACCCTGCGCCTTGGCGAGGACTCGCGCGGGCTCGCCTTCGACCTCGACATCCCCGAGACGAGCCACGGGCGTGACGTGCTGGCGCTCGCGGAGCGCGGCGATTTAGGCGGCATGTCCTTCGGGTTCACCGTGCCCGAGGGCGGCGACCACTGGGAAGGCGAGCGCCGTGAGTTGCGCAACGTGACGCTCCACGAGATCAGCGTGGTCCTGGCGTGGCCGGCCTATGACGGCACGGTTGTTCACGCCCGCTCCGCGCTCACGGCCTTGGGCGCGCGACTCGCCCTCGCCCGCCGGTATCTCGAGTTGTTGAGGGCCTAAACATGGGCTTCCTTGCGCGCCTCTTCGGGTCGGAAACGCGGGCCGGGGCCTCGCCCGCGATGCGCCTGTCCGATCCCTACCTCGCGGAGTTCTTCGGCCATCGCCTTGGAGCGCAGAACGTCTCCGCCGACAACGTGCTCAGCAATCTCGCGGTGGCGGCCCGGTGCGTGGCGTTGCGCTCCGAGCTGTTGGCGAGCGTGCCCCTGTTCCTGTTCCGCCGCACCGATGACGGCGGCCGCGAGCGGGCGGACGATAATCCCCTGTACGGCGTCCTTCACGACCTCTTCAACCCGAACCAGACGGCCTTCGAGGGGCGCGAGTTCCTGATCCGCTCGCTTGATCTTTCCGGCAATGCTTATGCCCGGATTGAGCGCAACGCGCGCGGGCAGGTGGTGGCGCTCTATCCGCTCCCGCCCCTGAGCGTCGGCGTGGAGCGGCTGGCCTCCGGCCGGCTGCGCTATCGCGTCTCTGAGCCGAACGGCGGCGCCTATGTCCTGCTTCAGGAGGAGGTGTTGCACATTCGCGGCCCGTCCCGCGACGGCATCATGGGCTTGTCGCCCATTGCCATCGCGCGCGGCGCCCTCTCGCTCGCGCTGGCGCACCATGAGACGGCCTCCGCCCTCACGTCGAACGCCTTGCGCCCCTCTGGCGTCCTGTCGTTTGCGGATCGGCTGTCGGCGGAGCAAGCCACGCGGGTCCGGGCGCTCGTGGAGGAGCGGTTCGCAGGCGCGAGCAACGCCGGCAAGTTCATGGTCATGGACGGCGGCGCCAAGTTCGAGCGTCTGGCGTTCAGCCCCGAGGACGCGGAGTTCCTCGACAGCCGTAAGCTCGGCAATCTCGACGTCGCGCGCATCTTCGGCGTCCCGCCGACGAGTGCGGGCATCCCCGACAATGCCACCTACTCAAACACGGAGCAGGAGGCCCGCGCGCTCGTTCAGAATGCCTTGGGGCCGCTCGCCAAGCGCATCGAGGCGGCCATGGGGCGTTGCCTTCTGACAGAACAGGGCCGGCGCACGCTCTACGTGGAGCACGACCTTGATGGGCTGTTGCGCGGCGACGTGCAGGCGCGGTTTGAAGCCTACCGGATCGCTCGTGAGATCGGCGTGTTCTCACCGAACGACATCCGGCGCCGGGAGAACGAGCCGCCGATTGCGGAGGGCGACACCTACCATCAACCCGCGAACTGGGTGCCGCTCGGGGCCGGGGCGGCGCAGGCGGAGGGCTGAGGCACCGTCATGGCGCGCGGCAACTGCACCTTTCGGCAAAGGGACGTGACCGCGGCCATCAAGGCCGTGACGGCGGCCGGCCGTGAGGTGCATCGCATCGAAATCGACCCGGACGGCCGCATTCGGATCATTATCGTGACCACGAGCGAGCCGAATGAGCTTGACGAGGAGCTGAAACGTTTCGAGGCCCGGCATGGTCAGCGTTAAGTTGAAAGGCGTGTTCAAGGCCACGGCCAAAGGCCGGACCTACTACTACGCCTGGCGTGGCGGCCCTCGCCTGCGGGGCGAGCCCGGCTCGCCCGAGTTTGTCGCCAGCTACCACGAGGCTCACGAGAACCGCCGGACCAGGGACGACGGCCGGTTCCGGTCGCTCGTAACGCTGTACCGCAGGAGCGGCGCCTATCGGGACGACCTTGCGCCCTCGACCAAGGCGCAATGGTCGCCGTGGCTTGACCGCCTGTCCGACTATTTCGGTGAGCTTCGCGTCGCTCAGTTCGACCGGCCTGAGAAGATCAGGCCCATTATCATCAAGTGGCGCAACACCTACGCCGCAACGCCCCGCACCGCCGATTATGGAATGCAAGTTCTGTCCCGCGTTCTGTCCTTTGCTGTTGAACAGGGCAAGATCGCCTCGAACCCGTGCGTCGGCATAAAGCAGCTCTACAGCGCGGACCGCTCCGAGATCATTTGGACAGACGCCGACATTAAGCAGATCAAGACCGCATGCTCACCCGAGATCGCCCACGCCGTGGACCTGGCGGCCCATACAGGCTTGCGGCAAGGCGACCTTCTGCGCCTGTGCTGGTCGCATGTTGGAGAGGACGCCATTGTGTTCGCGACCGGCAAGAGCCGGGGGCGGCGCGAGGCGATTGTTCCGCTCTATGGCGCCTTGCAGGACGTGTTGGCGCGAATCCCTAAACGCTCGCCCACGATCCTGACGAACCAGCGCGGCCGGCCGTGGACCACAGACGGGTTTGGCAGCTCGTTCAACAAGGCAAAGATCAAGGCCGGCCTGGCAGGCCGCGACCTTCATTTTCACGATCTGAGAGGCACGGCGGCGACCCGCTTCTATGTCGCCGGCCTGTCCGAGCGCGTGATCGCGGAGATCATGGGCTGGGAAGAGGAATACGTCGCTCGAATCATCCGCCGCTACGTCGGCCGGGCTGCGGCGACGAAAGCGATTATCCGACAGCTCAACGAAAGGAGAACGTGAGGTGCAAAACTCGCAGCAAAACCGCCCTGATGTTCTGGGCGAAGATCCAAGGCTAACCCCTTGCGGGAGCTTTGGAGCGGGCGATGGGAATCGAACCCACGACATTCAGCTTGGGAAGCTGACGTTCTACCTCTGAACTACGCCCGCGCTGCGCTATACATAGCGGCGAGACGAGGCCTCCTGCAAGGCCTCCCCGCCAACTCTGCCCTGCCATGCTTGCCCGTATCGTCCGCGATCCGCGCACCGAGCGCGTCATTCTCGGCCTTATTATCTTCAACGCCATCACGCTCGGCCTGGAGACGAGCCCAAGCGTCATGGCGCGCTACGGGGGCCTCCTGCACGCCGTCGATCAAGCCGTTCTCGTTGTGTTCGTAGCCGAAATCCTGGCCCGGATCGCCGTGCATCGCCTGAGTTTCTTCCGGGATCCGTGGAGCTTGTTCGATTTCTTCGTCGTCGCGATCTCGATCGTGCCGGCGACCGAATCGCTCACCGTCCTGCGCGCGCTGCGCATCCTGCGCATCCTGCGGCTCATCACCGCAATTCCCTCCTTGAGGCGAGTGGTCGGCGGTCTGGTGGGCGCTCTGCCCGGGATGGGGTCGATTCTGCTCCTGCTTCTCCTGATCTTCTATGTGTTCTCCGTCATGGCCGCAAAACTCTTCGGCGCGTCGAAGCCCGAGCTCTTCGGGGATCTCGGCACGGCCGCCTACACGCTTTTCCAGGTCATGACGTTCGACGACTGGTCGGCCGGCGTCGTGAAGCCCCTTATGGAGGAACACCCCTACGCGGCGCTTTTCTTCATCGTGTTCATCCTGCTTTCCACCTTCATGGTGCTGAACCTCTTCATCGGCGTGGTGGTGAGCGCCCTCGACGAGGAGAGCGCCGCCGACGCGCCGAAGCTCACCCGTCCGGCCGGTCTCGATGAGCGCATTCTGGCCGAGCTCTCTGCTCTGCGAGCGGAGGTGGCCGCCCTGCGGGAGAGAATGGCGGAGAAGGCGTGAGGGCAAGCCGGCGCTTGCAATTTCCTCGGCAGTGCTCCTGCCCGGCGGAGTAGCACCGCGCGGACCTGGCGCCTCAAGTGGCCGCAGCGCGGGCTCATGCATCTGATCGACACGGCGGGCGACCCGGCGCCTGTCGCGCAGCTGTGAGGCGCGTACCTAGGGGACTTCCCTCATCAGGGCTCTTTAGACGAAGTGTTTGGAGAGCTTCAGCTCCTGGCCCTGGTAGTTGGACGTGCCGATCTGCCCGTAGAGGGTGTCCGGCTCCTCGGCCATGCGTTCGAAGGCGAGCCGGCCAACCATTTGCCCGTCCTCGAGGATGAAGGGCACTTCGTGGCTGCGCACCTCAAGGACGGCGCGGCTGCCCGGCTGGCCTTCCGGTGTGTAGCCAAAGCCCGGGTCGAAGAAGCCGGCGTAATGGACGCGGAACTCGCCCATTTCGGGCGCGATCGGGACCATCTCGGCCGCGTATTGCGGCGGGATATGCAGCTTTTCCTTCGAGGCCAGAATGTAGAATTCGTTGGGATCGAGGATCAGCCGACCGTCCCCCCGGGCGCGGATCGGTTCCCAGAAATCCTCCATGCGATGGCCTGCGACGCGGTCGAGGTCGACGACATCGGTGTGGCGCTGCGCCCGATAGCCGATGAGCCGTTCCGGGCCGATGCCGCCGAGTTCGATGCGCAGCACGAGGCCATGGCGGACGTGCAGATCTCCGTCGACGAGGCTCGTCTGCGCGTGGAGCTCGCGAAGCTCCCGGTCCGAGAGCGGCCGGTAGACATGTTCGTCCTGCTGCGCATTGCGGCGACGGAAGCGTATCTGGTTGAGCCGGCTCCCGCGCCGCACCTTGATGCTGAAGCTGCGCGGTGAAACCTCGGCGTAGAGCCTTCCCTCATAGCCGCCGGGCACGTGATCGAACACCTCACTCCGGTCGGCAATGAGCCGCGTGAAGACGTCAAGCCGCCCCGTCGAGCTCTTCGGGTTGGCCACAGCGGCCACGATCTCGGGCAGATGGAGATGCTCGAGGAGTTCCACCACGTAGACGCAGCCGCGCTCGAGCACGGCGCCCTCTTCGAGACTGATCACATCATACTGCAGTTGACGAAGCTGGTCCTCGACGCTCTTGCCCCGGCCCGGCAGGAAGCTCGCCCGCACGCGGTAGGCTCTGGCGCCAAGCCGCAAGTCAAGGCTGGCCGGCTGCAGCTGGCTTTCCTCGAACTCGGCCGCGGCGCGCAGCACCTTGCGGTGGATCAGCGTCCGGATCTCCTGCCGCGGCAAGAGGCCAGCCTTGCCCATGATCGGACCCGGCTTCGGCCGCCTTGCGCCAGCAAGATCTTGCGTTTCCGAGGCAGCGTCGAGGTCAGGGCGGGATGGGTTCATGACCTGTGCTTACAGCGGGCACGCGGCCCGGACAACGCGCTGCCCGCTCCTTGCGCGTTGACGGCCCAACAGGCGAGGCGTACGAGGGCGGAAAGGCGCCGCCGCGCGAGCCGCTTCGGAGCGTAAAGCGCCATGTACAGGGCCACCACGCACGGAATCCGCATTACCGTGACGCCGCAATATCTCGAGGAGCAGTCCGCCCCCGAGAAGGGTCGGTATTTCTTTGCCTACACGGTGGAGATTGCCAACCTCTCGACGGAGCGCGTCCAGCTCCACTCCCGCTATTGGCGGATTCTCGACGGCGAGGGACGGGTCCAGGAGGTGCGAGGCGTCGGGGTCGTCGGCGAGCAACCCGTGCTCGGCCCGGGCGAGAGTTTCACCTACACCAGCGGCTGCCCCCTCCCCACTCCCAGCGGGACCATGGTCGGGACCTACACGATGGTCAAGGCGAATGGCGAGAGCTTCGAGGCGCAGATACCCGCCTTCTCCCTCGACAGCCCCTTGACCAAGCGCGTCGTCCATTAAGGGATCTTATGTCCGGTCCTCGATACACGCCGCTCGACATGCTCGCGCGCCTCGTGGCCTTCGACACCGAGAGCGCAAGATCGAACCTCGCGCTGATCGCCTTCGTCGAGGACTACCTCAAGGGCTGGGGGATACCCTATGTGCGGAGCCTCAACGCCACCGGCGACAAGGCCGCACTCTTTGCGACCATCGGGCCGACCGACCGCGGCGGCATCGTCCTCTCCGGCCATACCGATACCGTGCCGGTCACCGGCCAATCCTGGACAAGCGATCCCCTCACCCTAAGGATCGAGAACGGGCGGGCTTATGGCCGCGGCACTGTGGACATGAAGGGCTTTGCAGCCCTTGCCCTTGCCCTCGTGCCCGAGTTTCTCGCTGCCGGCCTCCAGACGCCGATCCATATTCTCCTCTCCTATGACGAGGAGACCACCTGCCTCGGCGTCGTGGACGTGATCAGCCGTTTCGGGCGTGATCTACCAAGGCCGGAAGCGGTGATCGTCGGCGAACCGACGAAGCTCGAGGTGGCGGATGCGCATAAGAGCATCGTCACCTTCCGCACGACCGTCCACGGCTTCGAGGCGCACTCCTCCAAGCCGGCGCTCGGGGCGAACGCCATCATGGCCGCCGCCGAGCTCATCGGCGAGCTCAACCGGATCGCCGACGAGATGGTGGAGCGCGGTGACCAGAGCGGCCGGTTCGATCCTCCCTTCACGACCGTGCATGTGGGCACGATCGTCGGTGGGACGGCACGCAACATCCTGCCCAAGATGTGCAGTTTCCATTGGGAGTTCCGCGGCTTGCCGGAGCTCGACCCTGAGGAGATCCCGCGCCGCCTCGACCGTTTCGCCTGCGAGGTCGCGCTCAAGCGCCTCAACCGGCATGGGCCCTATGGACGCATCGAGACGGAGCTCGAAGTGTCGGTGCCGGGCCTTGCGCCGGAGCCTGGTTCCGCAGCCGAGCGCCTGACGCTGCGCATTGCTGAGCGCAACGGCACGATCACGGTTCCCTACGCCACCGAGGCCGGCCGCTTTCAGGCGGCGGGAATTCCGACCGTCGTCTGCGGCCCGGGCTCCATTGATCAGGCCCATCAGCCCGACGAATACATCACCTTGGACGATCTTGCCGCCGGCGAGGCCTTCATGCGCCGCCTCGCGGCACACTGCTCGGGACGTGCCTGATCGGGCTGCGCTTCAGGGCCCTGCCGGCGGCGCGATCTCGGCCTCGACCGCGGCAGGATCGAGATCGTAGCGCTGCGAACAGAACTCGCAGGTGATCTCGATACGGCCGTTGTCGCCGATCATGTGGCGGCGATCGTCGGGGCTGAACTGCCGCATCATGCGCATGATGCGCTCCCGCGAGCAGCGGCACGCCTCGCGCACCTTCTGGGCGTTGAACACCCTCACCCCGCGCTCGTGGAACAAACGGTACAGGAGCCGCTCGCTGGAGACGGCAGGATCGATGAGCTCGTGGTCCTCCACGGTGTCGAGAAGGGCCTTCGCTTCGCGCCAAGCGTCGTCCTCATCAGCGGAGGCCGGCGTGAGCACAGAATGTCCTTCGGGCGCGTCGCCGGGGTGGAGGTCGGCCTGACGCATCCGCTCCGGGGAAGTCGGAAGGAACTGGACCATCAATCCCCCACCGCGATAGGCGCGACGCCCGTCCTCGAACTGTTCGGCGACTGCAAGGCGTACCCGGGTCGGAATCTGCTCGGACTGGCGGAAATACTGATGCGCCGCCTCTTCCAGCCCCTGCCCCTCCAGCGCCACCACGCCCTGGTAGCGACTGCGCTCGGTTCCCTGATCGATGGTCAAAGCCAGGATGCCATGCCCGAGGAGCTCGCCCGTGCGCGCACCAGGGCCCATGGCCGCAAGCCGATCGCGGTCGAAACGGGCGGTGGCGCGGATACGGTCGGGGGCTTCGAAATCCACGACCATCATCTCGACCGGTCCATCGGACTTCGTCTGAAGCTGGAAACGGCCTTGGAGCTTCAAAGACGCGCCGAGGAGGACCGTGAGAGCCGCAGCTTCGGCCAACGCACGCGACACCGCATCCGGATAACCGTGACGGCTCAGGATCGTGTCGATCGCGGGTCCGAGCCGCACCGCCCGGCCCCGACAGTCCAAGGCCTCGACTGCGAAGGGAAGAACAGTGTCGTCCTCGCCTTCGAACGAGGAAGAAGTCATGCGTCCGCGGCTCCTAGGCACCAGGCGAGGATGCCCTTCTGCGCATGCAGGCGGTTCTCGGCCTCGTCGAACACGACCGATTGCGGCCCGTCCATGACCTCATCCGTCACCTCCTCCCCCCGGTGGGCGGGCAGGCAGTGCATGAAGATCGCGTCGCGGCCAGCGGCCGCCATGAGCTTGGCGTTCACCTGGTAGGGTTTCAACAGGTTGTGGCGGCGCCCCTCGTCTTCGTCTCCCATGGAGACCCAGCAGTCCGTGACCACCGCGTCGGCGCCGTCTACGGCCTCATATGGGTCGCTGGTGAGGGTTACGCTAGCCCCTTCCGCCTTCGCCCAGGCGAGGAGTTCGGGTCGCGGCCTCAACTCCGGCGGCGTCGCGATATTGAGCTTGAAGTCGAAACGGGCCGCGGCGTGGACCCAGGACGCAAGCACATTGTTGGAATCGCCGGACCAGGCGACGGTCCGGCCTTTGATCGGTCCGCGGTGCTCCTCGAAGGTCAGCACGTCGGCCATGATCTGGCAGGGATGGGTCTGCTTGGTGAGCCCGTTGATCACCGGAACGGTGGCATGCTCAGCAAGCTCGAGCATCATGGCGTGGTCCAGGATGCGGATCATGATCGCATCCACGTAACGGGAGAGAACCCGAGCGGTGTCGGCGATCGTCTCGCCCCGCCCGAGCTGCATCTCCTGGCCCGTCAGCATGATGGTCTGCCCGCCGAGCTCGCGCATGGCTACGTCGAAGGACACGCGAGTGCGCGTGGAGGGCTTGTCGAAGACCATGGCAAGGATCTTGCCCGCGAGCGGCCCGTTGCCCTGGCCGGCCTCGCCCTTTCGGCGCCTCGCCTTGAGCGCGGCGCTCGTGTCGAGAAGGCGGCGCAACTCCTCAGTCGAGAAATCCCTCAAGTCCAGGAAATGGCGGAGCGGCGCGCCCATCATGCCACTCCCTGCCTGGCGAGAGTGCGCATCTCGTCCTCCAGCGCCGCGCAGGCCGCGTCAAGACGGCGGACGGCTTCGCCGATGTCAGCCTCCGTGACGATCAACGGCGGCAGGAGCCGCACCACATTGTCCCCGGCGGCGATGGTCAAGAGATGCTGCTGGCGCGCGGCAGCCACGAAGTCGTTGTTCGGCACATGCGTCCGCAAACCGAGCATCAAGCCCTGACCCCGCAGCTCGGCAATGATGGCAGGGTGCCGATCCTGGAGTTCGGCAAGGCGCTGCTTCAACAGGAGCCCCATCCGCTCCACATGGGCCAGGAACCCGGGCTCAAGAACAACGTCGAGGACGGCATTGCCGACCGCCATCGCCAGAGGATTGCCCCCGAAAGTGGTGCCGTGTACGCCGACCGTCATCCCTTTGGCGGCCTCGCGGGTCGCAAGGCAGGCACCCATCGGGAAGCCGCCGCCGATGCCCTTCGCAATGGCCATGATGTCCGGCGCGATGCCTGCCCATTCGTGGGCGAAGAGCTTTCCGGTACGCCCGACCCCGGTCTGCACCTCGTCGAGAATGAGGAGCATGCCGCGCTCGTCGCAGAGCTCGCGCAGCCGCCGCAGCTCCTGGACCGGCAGGGGCCTGATCCCACCCTCCCCCTGGATCGGCTCGATCAGAATGGCGCCCGTTTCGGGTGTGATGGCGTCGATCACCGCCTGACGGTCGCCGAAAGGCACCTGGTCGAAGCCGTCGACCTTGGGCCCGAAGCCCTCAAGGTATTTCTTTTGTCCGCCTGCAGCGATGGTGGCGAGTGTGCGCCCATGGAAGGCGCCCTCGAAGGTGATGATCCGGTAGCGCTCCGGCTGGCCGTTCTCGGAGTGGTACTTCCGCGCCATCTTGATGGAAGCCTCGAGAGCTTCGGCCCCGGAGTTGGTGAAGAAGACGAGGTCTGCGAAGGTATGGTCGACGAGCCGCTGCGCCAGGCGCTCCCCTTCCGGAATGCGGAAGAGGTTCGAGGTGTGCCACACCTTCGCCGCTTGCTCGGTCAAAGCGCTCACAAGATGCGGATGCGCATGCCCGAGCGCGTTCACCGCGATGCCCGCCCCGAAGTCGAGATATCGCTCGCCCTCGCGCGTCTCGAGCCAGACGCCCTCGCCCTTCTCGAACGCAAGATCGGCGCGCGCGTAGGTCGGCAGCAGGGGGGAGTTCACGATCGGTCTCCTGTCGAGAGCCCAGCCGCAGTGTTGGCCGGAAAAGAAAGCGCCGCCCCGTAAGGGGCGGCAGCCACTCAGATTTTATTGGAGGCTCACGTCCTGTCAATTCGGGCCCGCCACCGGCCGGGCGAGATTGCCTGGGGAAAACGGAGGGCGCGGCCCGGCGACTCTTGCGCGGGAGTCAGCCGATCTAGTAGATTCCGTCTCGTCGATACGACATTTCGTGCGGCGATCTCCAGGCAGGGCGAGCTCTAGCGGCGTGACTGAATGCGTTCAGTCCGATCGCGGAGGGATTCGGTCCGCGAGCGCCGCCTCATGGTGGAGGCCCATGATGACCGATGCCGGCGGTTGGACGGAAGAACGCGTTGAGCTGCTTAAGAAATTGTGGGGCGAGGGCTTGAGCGCAAGCCAGATCGCGGCCCAGATCGGCGGCGGCGTGACGCGGAACGCCGTTATTGGCAAAGTGCACCGCCTCGGCCTGTCCGGGCGAGCGAAGACGAACGCGCCGCAAGCATCGCAGCAGCGGCCGCGTAAGCCGCTGGCGCGGCCATTGAGCCCTTCTCCGGCACCGTTGTCGATCGAGCCCAATCCTGCGCCCGTCCTCGAGGCGGTCGAGACTGCTGAGGCGGCCGAGGCGCAAACAGAACATCGCGATGAGGTCGTCGTCCCTCTTTCTGAGCGTGTCACGATCATGGAGCTGCGTGAGTCAATGTGTCGCTGGCCGATGGGCGACCCGACCACGCCCGAGTTCCGTTTCTGCGGCGCGCGCACCATTACCGGTCTTCCCTACTGCACGCACCACGCCCGCATCGCCTATCAACCGGCTGCGGAGCGCCGCCGCGACCGGCGCCTTGCGATCCGCTAGAGCGCGCTTCGGTTTAGCGAAATCGGATTCCGTTTGAGGTCGGGGTGTGATTCAAGATCCGTGCTGGGGGAGGCCAGCATTGGATGACACGACCCTACTCTGAGGATTTGCGCGAACGGGCTGTGGCCCGCTACGAGGCGGGCGCGACGACGCGGGCGGTGGCGGCGGCGCTCAGGATCAGCCCGTCCTGCATCTCGAAGTGGATGAAGCGCAAGCGCGAGACGGGCTCGCTGGCGCCCGACCAAGTCGGCGGCCACAAGAAACCCAAGCTCCGCGGAGAGCTGGCCGAGTGGCTGCGCGAGCGCTGCCGGTCCGGACCGTTTACGACCCGCGGCTTGGTGATGGAACTGGCCGAACGCGGCATTAAGAGCGACCGCCGCGCCGTCTGGGTCTTCCTGCACGCCGAAGGACTGAGCTTCAAAAAAACCGTGCTGCCGGCCGAGCAGACGCGGCCTGACATCGCCCGCAGGCGGGCGCGCTGGAAGGCCCATCAGGGCCGCATCGATGCAAGGCGGCTCGTCTTCATCGACGAGACATGGGTCAAGACCAATATGGCGCCCCTGCGAGGCTGGGGACCGCGCGGCCAGCGCCTTGCGGCCCGCGTGCCGCATGGCCACTGGAAGACGCTCACCTTCATCGCCGCGCTTCGCGCCGATCGCATCGATGCTCCCTGGATCATCGACGGCCCGATCAACGGCGAGCTGTTCACCCTCTATGTCGAGAAGGTGCTCGTTCCGACGCTCGCTCCGGGTGACGTCGTCGTCCTCGACAATCTCGGCAGCCACAAAGGGCAAGCCGCGCGACGCGCCGTCCGGGCCGCCGGCGCCCATCTTCTGTTCCTGCCCCCCTACAGCCCCGACCTGAACCCGATCGAGCAGCTCTTCGCCAAGCTCAAGCACCTGATCCGCAGGGCCGAAGCCCGCACCGTCGAGGCCACCTGGCGAAAGCTGGGCGACCTTCTCGAGCTCTTCCCACCCACGGAATGCGCCAACTACCTGACAAACGCCGGCTATGCTTCCGTCTAAACAGAGCGTGCTCTAAGCGTCGGCACGAGCGAAGAGGCATCACGCCGCGCGGGTTCGTCACCCGCGCGTGCCACCCCCGCTTGTGGAGATCGTCCGCCGCTTGAGAACGACGACGCGCGGGGCGCCTGGGCTGGTCTGCACTCGTTCGGCAACGGCCGCGGGGGGCATTTCGGCCAGGTGCGGCCGAACTTCTTCCTCCGACACGCCCATGAGGGCTGCCGCGAACGCGACCTGCTGTTCCACATCCGTCGTCACGCCCTGCGCCGCCACAAGCGCCTCGGAAATCGTCGGCGGCTCGCGCCGGACGCGGAGCGGCGGAAGGGACTCGTGTCTTGCTGGGCGTTTCATGGCTTTAATCTTGCGGAAGGCCCTGCCTTTGCGCATCGCGCCGGGCCAGCGCCTCAGCGGCCGATAGGGCAAGCCTGCGGTTCAGGACTCGTCGGAATGCAGCACGGCGTCTGCGGAGGATAGGCGCTTGGCGATCTCGTACGCCCCAAGAAGAGCGAGCGCAAGCAGGAACGGCGCCAGATAGTAGCACAGGCGGAACAGCAGGAGAGCCCCAAGAACCGACTCGCGCGGCACCGTCGAGAGGGCAAGGAGGATCGTCGCCTCAAAGACGCCAAGGCCGCCCGGTGCGTGGCTCGCGATGCCGAGCATGACGGCGAACACATAAACAGCAAGAAAGGTCTCGAAGCCGATGGCGTGATCCTGGGGCAGCAGGACATAGAGCACGCCAGCGCCGGCGCAGACATCGGCCGCGCCGATCAGCATCTGCGCAAGCGACAGGCGCAAACCCGGAAGCTCCAGGCGCCATCCGTGGATGCGGACGATCCGGCGCTTGATGGACACCCAGGCGAGGTAGCCGAGCACCAGGGCCCCCGCGATCGCCCCGATCAGCTGATTGATCTTGATGCTGGTGTAGACGAGGACGGCCAGGGATCCGGCTTCCCGGATCATGCTCCAGCCGAGCACCGCACCCATGCCGAGCCAGAAGGTCAGCCCGGCGATGACGGTGAGGCTTGCCACGCGACCGGCGCTCAGACCCCGTGGCGCGTAGATCCAGTAGCGCACCGTCCCCGCCGTAAGGAGGGGAAAGCCGAGCGTGAAACTGACCGCGAAGCTCGTGAAGGAGCCGAGCGCTGTCGTTGGATAGGGGATCTTCGCGTTGAGCTGCCTCAAGGCAAGGGCGTCGTAACAGGTCAGGATCAAGTAGCTCGCAGTGGTGAGCAACGCGGCAATTCCAAGCTGGCGCGCCGTGGCAGCGGTGAACGCCGCTCTGACCTCGGAGAAGTCGATCTCCGAGCTGATGCGCCAAAGCACCGCCACCGAAAGCCCGAAGATGAGAAGGCTCGCCACGGTGCCAAGCCAGGCGAAACGACGGTAGGGCGTCGTGTCATAGTCCGGTTCGCCAGACGCCTCTGGAGCGCCGTTGCCCTCGACCGCCGCGCCCGATCCCTGATCTTGTCTGACGAGATCCATGAACTGAAGAAGCTTCCTGGCCGTAGGGCGGTCCGTTCTGGCAAGCCTTATGGGAAAGGTGAGGCGGGCCGCTTCATCTAGTCGCCCCTCATGGGGAAAGCTAGCCAATCGCCAGCTTCCGACGGGGGAAAGGAAACCGAACCGGCCATTGCTACATTATCGCCACGCTTGTCCTGACCCTGACCTTGATCCCACGCTTGCCCCGGAAAGGCTCCCCGTGCTCGCAATCCACGGCAGGTCATCCCTGATGCCGCGCGCTGCTTCCCCCCTGTTCGCCGACAAACGGCCCCGCCTCCTGACGGTGCTGGGGCTCACCGCGCTTCTCGCCTGCGCCCCGTCCTTCCCCTGCGTCGCAGAAGCGCAGGACAATATCGAGCGACGGGTCGAGGACCTCCTCGGCCGCATGACCCTCGAGGAGAAGGTGGGGCAGCTCAACCTCGTCTCGAACGACCCCTTCTTTCGCTACGAGGAGGTGCGCGACGGGCGGGTCGGCGCTGTCATCAACTTCAACAACTCCCAAGACATCGCCACGGCTCAGGACGCGGCGCGGCAGTCCCGCCTCGGCATCCCCCTCCTGTTCGGCCTCGACGTCCTGCATGGCTTCAGGACCATGTTCCCCGTCCCGCTGGCCGAGGCTGCGAGCTTCAATCCCGAACTTGCGCGAAAGGCTGCCGAGGCGGCCGCCAAGGAGGCAGCCTATATCGGCGTGCAGTGGACCTATGCTCCGATGGCGGACGTGAGCCGCGACCCGCGTTGGGGCCGCATGGTCGAGGGCTCCGGAGAGGACCCTTACCTCGGCAGCGTTTTCGCTGCCGCAAGGGTCGAGGGCTTTCGCGCCGGTGGCCTGGCGACCGGGGTCAAGCATTTTGCCGGCTATGGCGCCGCCGCCGGTGGGCGCGATTATGACGCCACTGACATTCCCCCGGCGGAGCTCCGCGACGTGTTCCTGCCCCCCTTTCGCGCCGCAATCGCAGCCGGGACGGAAACCGTCATGAGCGCCTTCAATGCGCTGAACGGTGTGCCGGCGACCGCCAATGCCGGGCTGCTCACCGGGATTCTTCGGCATGAATGGGGCTTTGATGGCTTCGTGGTGTCCGACTGGGCGGCCATTCATGAGCTCATTGCGCATGGTGTCGCTGCCGATGGCGCCGAAGCGGCCCGCAAGGCTTTTCTTGCGGGCGTCGACATGGATCTCGCCGGGCGCCTTTACGAGCGCCACCTCGCCCATGAGGTGCGCGCCGGCCGCATTCCAGAAGTCATGGTCGACGAGGCCGTGCGCCGCGTGCTTCGCGTCAAGTTCAGACTCGGCCTGTTCGAGCGTCCGCCGATCGACCCGAAGCGCGTCGACGCCGTTTTCCCGACACCCGAGTCCCGTCGGATGGCACGCGAAGTGGCGCGCGAGGCGGTCGTGCTCCTGCAGAACCGGGGTGAAGTGCTTCCCTTTTCGCCGCAGACACGATCCATCGCGGTGATCGGTGCCCTGGCTGCTTCGGCGCAAGACCAGCTCGGGCCGCACGGCGCCCGCGGGCACGCCCAAGACACGACATCGATCCTCGACGGGATCATGACCCGCGCCGGCGCCAGCGGGGTCTCCGTCACTTACGCCGAGGGCTGTTCGCCCCGCTGCGAGAGCGAGGCAGGCTTTGCCGCGGCGATCGAGGCAGCGCGCGCAGCCGATGTGACCGTGGCGGTGCTCGGAGAGCCCGAAGCGATGTCGGGGGAAGCGGCCTCACGCGCTCATCTCACGCTCCCAGGCAAGCAGGCCGAACTCCTTGCCGCGCTGGTTGCCACCGGAAAACCGGTCGTCGTCGTGCTGGTGACAGGGCGTCCGCTGGCCCTTGGACCAGGAGGAGACGCGGCGTCGGCCATCCTGTTGGCATGGTATCTCGGCAACGAAGCCGGTCCGGTCGTCGCGGAAATCCTGTTCGGCGACGTGAACCCGAGCGGCAAGCTTCCGATCACCTACCCGCGCACCGTCGGGCAGATCCCGATCCACTACAACCGGTTGCCGACCGGGCGCCCCACCAGCGCCGACAACCGCTACACGCTTCGCTACATGGACGAGAGCATCAGGCCCCTGTTCCCGTTCGGGCATGGCCTGAGCTATACGCAATTCCGCTTCTCGGACCTGCATGTGGCGACGCCGCGCGTCGCTGCCGCCGATACCGTCGAGGTGCGGGTGACCATCACCAACACGGGAACCCGCGCAGGGCAGGAAGTGGCGCAACTCTACGTGCGCGATCCCGTCGCGAGCCGCAGCCGGCCCGTCCGGGAGCTCAAGGCCTTCCAGAAGGTCGCCCTTTCGCCCGGGGAATCCAGGATCGTCACCTTGCGGATCCCGGCAAGCGAACTCGGCTTTCATCTGGAGGATGGGACTTATGTGGTGGAGCCCGGACAGTTCCAGATCTGGGTGGGTAGCGACTCACTGGCCGAGCTCGCCGGCACTTTCGAAGTGATCGACGGCCTGCGTCGAGCGCCGCGGCCGGAGCTGGATCGCCAGGCGATCGAGCCACGGATGTTGCCCGCCTTGCCGTAAGGGGAGCCAATGACGGCGGAGTTGATCAACCTCAGGGCCGGCAACACGACAGCATCGATCTCGACCCGAGGGGCCGAGCCTCACACCTGGACCGTCGCCGGACACGACTTCCTGTGGTCGGGTGATCCGGCGCACTGGTCTTATCGCGCGCCGATTCTGTTTCCCGTCGTGGGAGCCTCCCGGGAGGGGCAGATCCATGTGGACGGCCACGCCTATCCCATGCCCCAGCACGGATTCGCACGAACGAGCGTTTTCCAAGTGATGGAGCGCTCAGGGTCGGTCGCACGGCTGCGTCTCACGGACACCGAAGAGACTCGGCGCCACTATCCCTATGCCTTCGCGCTCGAGGTGACGGTGCGTCTGGAGGCGGCGTGTCTCGCCCTTGCCTTCGAGGTGGAGAACCTGGACGAGCGGCCCCTCCCCTACGCGGTCGGATTCCACCCCGCCTTCCCTTGGCCGCTGCACATGTCAGACCGCGACGGACACCGGGTGGTCTTCGAAGAGGCTGAGGATCCCCTCGTCCCGGAGATCGCTTCGGGAGGGCTGATCAGCACCCGCGGTCGCAGCATCCCCCTTGAAGGCCGCGTCCTGCCCTTGCGCCCAGATCTGTTCACAGAAGCCTTGTGCTTCCTCGAGGCCCGAAGCCGGTGGCTCCGCTTCGAGGGTCCGAGCGGCGCCGCGATCCTCATGGAGGTGGAGGGCTTCCCCCACCTTGCCGTCTGGTCGCGGCCGACGGCACCCTTCCTCTCGCTGGAGGCCTGGAGCGGATATGCGGAGCCGGAGGACTTCAGCGGCGAGCTGACCCGACGCCCATCGATCGCCCTTCTTCCTCCGCAAGGATGCGCTCGCCATTCCGTCCGCCTTCGGGCCGAGCTGCCCATGCGTGGCCGCTCGGCCTCATGAGCGACGGCTGATCAACAGATCCAGAGCGTGCTTGATGGTCGCCCTTTCCTCTTCGGTGAAGGGTGCGAGGAGCTGGGCCTCATGGGCCATGGCGGCGGGAACGACCGGGGCGACTCGGGCCCGGCCCTGAGGCGTCAGGTGGATGAGGGCGCGACGGCGGTCCTTCGGATCAGGTCGGCGCTCGACGAGCTTCTGCGCCGCCATGCGGTCGAGGAGCTTCGTCATGCGCGGCTGCTTCATCAACGCCATTGCGGCGAGTTCGCCGACGCTCAGACCCTCCACATCCGAGAGGCAGGCGAGCACCCGCCACTCCGGAACCGACAGCCCCCACTGTTTAAGAGAGGCATGGAACTCGCTTGAGACCACATGGCTCGCGCGGGCGAGCAGGTAAGCCAGATAGGTCCTGGCGAAGCTGTCGTGCGGCAGCTCGCGCTGCGGGCGCTCGGAGCCGATGGCCCGCAGCACGCCCGAGTGGAACAGAAGCGGCTCGTGCGGCTTCGAGATGAAATGGACGACCTCGCCGACGAGAATGGTGTGATCGCCGCCATCGTAGCGCGCCCAGGTGCGGCACTCGAAAATCGGCGCCAGACCTTCGAGGATGGGCGCGCCCGTTTCTCCCGGAGCGTGGGCAAGGTCAGTGAACTTGTCCGAGCCGGAGCCCCCCTTGCCCGCAAAACGCAGCGCAAGGTCCTGGTGCCCGGCGCCGAGGAAATGGATGGCGAAAGCGTCCGCCTGCACGAAGGCGCGATAGCTCGGCGCGCCCTTCGCCACACACCATAGAATAAGCGGTGGATCGAGCGAGACGGAGGTGAAGGAGTTGGCGGTCATTCCCACCACCCGGCCCCCGTGCTCGGCGGTGACGATGGTGACCCCCGTCGGGAACTGGCCAAGCGCCCGCCGGAACGCCTCCGGAGTGAGCGGGTCCGCGGCAAGGGCTCGTGCGGGACGACCGGCCATGCTTGCTTCAGACTCCAGCTGAAATATTCCTTTTCATATAACAGGCTTGGTTTTATCGTCCAACAGAAACCAGGCGGCTCCCCCATTGTCGGCCGCTGAGGCGAGAGTTGGACAATGCTCGCAGACCGCATCGAAGGAAAGTGGATCGACGCCTTCGCCGAAGTATTTGAGCGCTGTGCGGTGAGACGAGGCGACACGGCCGCGATCCTCTCCGAAACGCAATCCCGGGCCCTCAACGTTCACCTGGCCGAGCTTGCCCTGCTCCGGCTCGGCGCACGTCCATTTCACATCGTTCTCCCGACGCCTCGTAACCCGCACCCGGTGCCGGTACGCTCCACCGGGGCGAGCGAAGCCATCGGGCGGCTTGCGCCCGTGGTGACGGCGCTGGGCCAAGCGGGCTTCGTGGTCGATTGCACGCTCGAGGGCCTCATGCATGCCCCTGAGACTCCGGACATCTTGAAGGCAGGCGCGCGTATCCTCGTTATCTCCAACGAACATCCCGAGGCGCTGGAGCGCATGGCGCCGCACGAGGACCTCGAGCGTGAGGTGCGTGCCGCCGCGCGCATGCTGCGGAAGGCAAAGCAGATGCGCGTCACCTCGGGGGCCGGGACGGATCTCACGATCGACATGACGGGCGCCCAGACGGTCGGCGTCTGGGGCTGGACCGACAGGCCGGGCACGCTCGCCCATTGGCCGGGCGGCGTCGTGGTGAGTTTCCCGAAGGAGAAGACGGTGAACGGGACGCTGGTGCTGGCGGAGGGGGACATCAACCTCACCTTCAAGCGCTATCTGATGTCCCCCGTGCGCCTCCTGATCGAGCAGGACTATGTCACCGAGATCCGGGGCGATGGCGCTGATGCCGAGATGATGCGGGCCTACCTCGACGCCTGGGGCGACCGCGAGGCCTATGCGGTCTCCCATGTCGGTTTCGGCCTGAACCGCAGGGCCCGCTATGAGGCCCTCACCATGTACGGCCGCCGCGACACCAACGGCACCGAGCTGCGCGCCGTCGCCGGCAACTTTCTCTTTTCAACCGGTGCAAACGAATTCGCAGGTCGCTACACCGCCGGTCATTTCGACCTGCCGATGATGAAGACCACGATCGAGGTCGACGGCATCACCGTGGTGCGCGAGGGGGTGGTGCAGCCTGTGTTCGGCTGAGCACTTAAGCCTGTTCGCCTGCCCTGAGCCGGAAATGCTGCACCTTGCCGAGCGCGTTTCGCGGCAGGCTCTCGACTACGACTATTTCGCGCGGAACCTTGAAGCGGGCAAGTTCGGTCGACACGTGCGCCCTGAGCGCTTCCGTGTCCACCCTCGTTCCTGCGCGGAGCACCACATAGGCAACCGGCACTTCCTGCCAGCGCGGATCGGGGCGGCCGATGACCGCCGCCTCCGCCACGGCAGGATGGGTGCAGAGCACACGCTCCACCTCCGCCGGGTAGATGTTTTCGCCGCCGGAGATGATGAGGTTCTTCTTGCGATCGCGGACGTAGAAATAACCTTCCGCATCCCGAGTCGCGATATCGCCCGTGAAATACCAGCCGTCGCGCAGCGCCTCGCGGGTCGCCGCCTCGTCACCCCAATATTCGAAAAACACGTTGGGGCCGCGCACGATGATCTCGCCCGGCTCGCCGGGCCGTGCCTCGCCTCCCCGGGCATCCACCACCTTGGCCTCGCAGGCGAGGCCCGGCAGGCCCGTGGAGCCCGGCCGTGAGCGATCGCCGCCTAACCGCGTGTAGACCGCGATCGGGCAGGTCTCAGTGGCGCCGTAAACCTGCAAGACCGGCACCCCACGCGCCTCGAAGGCGTCGATGAGCGGCTGCGGCACCATTGTCGAACCCGTCGTGAGCGCGCGCAGGCTCGACAGGTCGATCTGCTCGAACAACGGGTGCTCGATCAGGGCCTGCATGGTCGCGGGGACGAGCACGACGAGGCTCGGGCGGTCTGCCGCAATCGCGGCCAAAGTTGCGTCCGGCGAGAAGCGCGCATGAACGGTGACGGTCGCCCCGTGGTGCAGGGCGGGCGTCGTCTGGATGTTGAGGCCGCCCACGTGAAAGAAAGGCAAGACGGAAAGGACATGGTCGTCCGAGGTGAGCCCGTGCATGTGCTGGCTCATCATCCCGTTCCATAAGAGCGCCTCCTGACGCAGGACAGCCCCTTTGGGGCGGCCCGTGGTGCCGGACGTGTAGACGACGAGGAGCGGCGAGGAGAAATCCGTGTGCGGATTTCTCCCCTCGCCCTCGCCGCGCGCCAGAAGCTCGGCGAAGGAGAGGCCGTCCGACGGCTTGTAGTCGAGCCCGACGATGCGCGTGCGCGGCTGCGCCCGCGCCAGCGGCCCGGCCACTTGCGCAAGGGCCTCCTCGACAATCAGCGCCGTCACCGACGCGTCCGTCAGGATGAAGAGCTGTTCCGGGACCGCAAGACGCCAGTTGAGCGGCACGAGCATCGCTCCAAGCCTGGCGCAGGCGTAGAGGAGGACGAGGTAGTCCGGATGGTTCGTGCTGAGGATGGCGACGCGGTCGCCGCGGCCGACGCCGAGTTCGCTCTTCAACGCCGCCGCGGCCCGCGCAATGCGCGAAGCGAGCTGCGCATAAGAGAGTGTCGCGCCGTCAAAGCGCAGCGCCGGTTTGTCGGGCGTGAAGGCGGCGTTGCGCTCAATGAGGTCGGAAAGGTCCATCTGCCGTTCCTCACCCGTCCGTCTCCCCCGGCTCGTAGAGGGCCTCGCGGCCGATGCGGTCGAGGCAGAGTTCGGCCGTCCACGGCAGCATCAGGGAACCGCAGCGGCTGTCGCGGTAGATGCGCTCGAGCGGCAGGGCCTTCAGCATGGACTGCCCGCCGCAGGTGCGGATGGCAAGGCGCGCGATGTCATTCGCGGTCTCCATCACCGTGTACTGGGCCGCGTAGGCGCGCAGCACCTGCTCCTTCGACGGATTCGCCCGCGCCTCCGTGATCGCCTGGAACCAGAGCGCCTTCGCCTGCTCCAGCTTGATGCGCATCTCGGCAACGGCGATCTGCTTCGTCGGATACATACGCCGCTTGACAGGCGGCGTGCCGGGCACCTCGCCGCGCAGGTACTTCACCGTGAAGTCATAGGCCGCCTGGGCGAGGCCCATATAGGTCGGCGACAGGGTCAGGAACATGTGCGGCCACCGTGTCGCCGCCTGGTAGTAGACGCCGCGCGGCATCAGCGCCGCGTCCTCTTCCACGAACACGTCCTTGAAGAGGAGCGTGCGCGAGACGGTTCCGCGCATGCCCAGCGGATCCCAATCGCCGACGACCGACACGCCCTCCGCCTTGGCGGGAACGGCAAGATAGAGTGTGTTGCGGCGCGACGCCTTGCCGTCGTCGCCGATCTCCGTGCAGAGCACGCCGTAATAGTCCGCGTGGCCGGCGAGCGAGGCGAAGATCTTCTTGCCGTTGACGATCCAGCCCCCGGGAACGGGGCGCGCCTGCGTCTCGAAGGCAGCGGCGCCGGCCGCCGCCGCCCCGCCCTCCGAGAAGGGCTGCGAATAGACCGCACCTTCATCGAGGATGCGGCGATAGTGGACGGCGCGCCGGCGCTCATGCTCCGCCCGCGTCGCCGGGTCCATGTCGAGGTCATCCGCAAGCGGACCAGACCACAGGGTAGAGCAGACATGCATGTTCCAGGTCAGCGCCGTCGCGCCGCAATAGCGGCCGATCTCGGCAGCGACGATGGAATAGGTCTGGTAGTCGGCGCCAAGCCCGCCCTGCGCCTTTGGAATACAAATCCCAAGAAGGCCGGCCGCGTGCAGGTCGCGGTAGTTCTCGGTCGGAAAGGTGGCGTCCCGATCGTATCGGGCTGCGCGGGGGCCGAAGACCGCCTGACCCAGGGCGCGCGCTTTCGCGGCAAGGGCCGCCTGCTCCTCCGTGAGCCGGAACGCGACCGGATCAAACAAGGGCGCGTCGAGATCCTCTACGGGACCTTGGACCGCGGCCAGTGTCGCACGAGCTGTCATGAGGCGACCCTCTCCATTGCGGGGACCTGGTGTTCGAGGAAGACCTTCAGGGCGTCGTTGAAGGCTTGCGGGCGCTCAAGGGGCGCCAGATGCCCCGCGCCCGGAAGACAGACGTAAGCGGCTCCCGGAATACGTTCAGCCATGCGCGCCATCATCTGCGCCGGCGCGTTGGTATCCTTTTCACCAGCGAGGACGAGGCAAGGCAGGCTGATGCGCGGGAGCGCCTCGCGCCGGTCGAAGCCGATCAAGGCCTTCATCATGGCGCGGTAGCTCGCCTCCGGCACTGCGGCCATGCATTCGCGAGCGAGCGCCATGCCGCTTTGGTCGGCGCCATCACCGACGAGCTCCGCGACGAGCTTGGGCGCAAGGGAGGCCATGGTCTCGCCACGGTCAAGCGGCCCAAGGCGCGCGGCAATGAATTCCCGCTGCCATTCGCCATCAGGGCGCCCGAAGGCCGGACTGGTCTGGGCCAGGACGACGGCGCGTGCCGCCTCCGGCACCATCGCCAGCAGTTCTTGGACGATCATTCCGCCGATGGAATGGCCGACCAGCACCGGACGGCGGACGTCGAGAGCGGCAAGGAAGTCGGCCAGCGCCTGCGCTAGGCTCGCAATGGTGACCTCGGGCAGTGGACGGGAGCCGCCATAACCCGGCATGTCCCAGGCCATGGCGCGCCAGCGCCCACCGAAAGCCTCAAGCTGGGCGCGCCATGCTCGCGCAGCTCCGCCGACGCCGTGAAGAAAGATGAGCGGAGGCGCGCCGCAAGGGCCCGCCTCGAGATAAGCGAAGCGCCCGTCGGAGGTGGTCCTCGCGTCGATTGCAGACCCTGAGCTTTCGGCCATGGGGACGCCTCTGCGCAAGCTTCCCCTCCATGGTAGCACAAGCGCGATCCATGAAAAGGAATAATTTTTGACTTGAAGCATTCCGACGGATTTCACGCCGCCTGCGCCGGCGCCTCCGCTCTGAGCCTGGCAAGGAGTTCCCTCTTCCGGCGTTCGACGGCTGCCACGGCCCGTTCCTTGACAGGCCCAAAACCGCGAATCCCTTCGGGCAGGCGCAACAGCTCGAGCATGAGGGCGACCTGCAGCCGTCCGACGTCCTTGGAGCCAAGGCGCTCCAGGACCTCGTCCATCAGCATCTCGTAATCGGCGATGAGTCGCCGCTCCATACGACGCTCGGCGGTGTAGCCGAAGAGGTCGAGCGGCGTTCCGCGCAGGCGCTTGAGCTTCGCAAGTCCTTGGAAGACCGGCATCATCCACGGCCCAAACGTCACCTTGCGTGGTTCTGCCTGCCCAGGGCGCGGGCGGGCGATCAGCGGCGGCGCAAGGTGGAATTTGAGCTTGAACGGCCCCTCGAACTCGCGGGCGATCCGTTCCGCAAAGCCGGTTTCCGCATAGAGCCGCGCAACCTCATACTCGTCCTTGTAGGCCATGAGCTTGAAGAGGTTTCTGGCGACGGCGGTCGTCAGCGTCTCCGAGCCGAGCGCGCCCTGCTCGGCCGCGCGCATCGCTTCGACGCGCCGGCGATAGCGCTCGGCATAAGCTGCATCTTGATAGGCGGTGAGGAACGCAAGGCGTCGCGCAATGACCTCGTCGAGCGTCTCGGCCGGAAGCGGCTCCTCGCCGAGATGGCCGGCGACAAAGGCCTGATCGGCCGCCGCCAGCCGGCCCCAGGCAAAGGCGCGGCGGTTCTGCTCGACCGCCACGCCGTTGAGCTCGATCGCCCGGTCGACGGCGGCAAACGACACCGGCACGAGCCCGCGCTGCCATGCGAAGCCGAGCAGCAGCATATTGGCCTGGATGGCATCGCCCACGAGCCGCTCCGCCAAGCGGTGCGCATCGATCGAGGCGTAGGTCGTTTCAGGCGCTGGCGCTCCCTGCCCGCCCCGGCCGGCTTTCGCCGACTCGGCGCTAAAGGGCGCCGCCGCGCCGGCCTGAGCTCCGGCTGTGGCGGAGGGCGAGGCGCCGATCCGCCGACGGATCAGCTCTTCGAGGAGGCTCGTGTCCACCTTGGCGTCGGGCTTGCGCAGCATGGCGCCGGTGGGGATTTCGCGCGAGTTGGCGACGACCCGGGTCTTGCCCTCGCCCATCAGCCCTAAGCCGTCGCGGCTACCAGCAACGACGAGGTCGCAGGCGATGACCGCGTCGGCGCGGCCGTGGTCGATGCGGGCCTGGTGAAGGATCGAGGGCTCGCGCGCGAGCCGGACATGGGAAAGAACCGCCCCGCCCTTCTGGGCGAAGCCCATGAAGTCGAGCACGCTTGCGGCGCGTCCTTCGAGATGCGCGGCCATCGCGATGATCGCGCCGATGGTGACGACACCCGTCCCGCCGACGCCGGCCACGACGATCTCATAAGGGTCGCGGCCGATCCCGGCGAGAGGTTCTGGCAAGGCGGCGGCGCGACCGAAGAGCTCGTCGTTCCCGATTGCGACGCCCGCATGCTTGCGCAGCGAACCACCTTCCACGGTGACGAAGCTCGGGCAAAAGCCTTTCAGGCACGAGAAGTCCTTGTTGCAGGAGGATTGATCGATCTGCCGCTTGCGGCCGAACTCGGTGTCCACCGGCATCACGGACAGGCAGTTCGACTTCGACTGGCAATCGCCGCAGCCCTCGCAGACGAGCTCGTTGATCACAACGCGCTTCGGCGGGTCCGGATAGAGCCCCTTCTTACGCTTACGCCGCTTCTCGGCGGCGCAGGTCTGGTCGTAGATGAGCGCCGTGACCCCTCTCACCTTGCGTAGCGCGCGCTGAACGGCATCGAGGTCGTCGCGGTGGCGGATTTCTACCCCCGGCGCAAACGCTGCCGTCCGACCGTATTTCTCGGGCTCATCCGTCACCACGACGGTCCGTCGGACACCCTCTGCCGCAAGAAGATGGGTCAGCTGCGGCACCGTCAGCGTGCCGTCCACCGGCTGGCCGCCGGTCATGGCGACGGCGTCGTTGAACAGGATCTTGAAGGTGATGTTGACGCCGGCGGCCACCGCCTGGCGGATCGCGAGATGGCCGGAGTGGAAATAGGTGCCGTCGCCGAGGTTCTGAAAGACGTGCCCATCGCCTGTGAAAGGCGCACGGCCGACCCAGTTCACCCCCTCCGCGCCCATCTGGATCAGGCCGCTCGTGCTGCGATCCATCCAGCTCGCCATGAAATGGCACCCGATGCCGGCGAAGGCCTGGCTGCCCTCCGGGATCTTCGTGGACGTGTTGTGAGGGCAGCCGGAGCAGAAATAGGCGGTACGGCTCGGCTGATCGGGCGCAAGCGGCTCGACCGGCGCCGCCTCCGGCACGGCAAGGGCAAGGCCGAGGCGCTCGAGCCGGCCCCTGAGCGCCGGCGCCACCCGCGAGGGGCGGAGCTCTGAATCCGCGCTGATCAAGGGTGCGCCGCGCTCGTCGCGCTTGCCGACGATGCGCGGGCGCCGCTCCGCCGGAACGTTGTAGAAGAGGTCTTTCAGCTGCGTCTCGACGACGGCCGCCTTCTCCTCGATGACGAGAACCTCTTCCGCCCCCTCCGCCACCGACCGGATGAGGTCGAAGGCGATGGGGAAGACGAGTCCGATCTTCAGCACTGCGACGCCGGCGGCCGCCAGCCGATCGGGAGGAAGCCCGCCGACCCGCAGCGCCTCCATGACGTCCCCATGAGCCTTGCCCACCGTCACGATGACGAGCCGGGGATTGGACGGCGCGACGACGAGGCGGTCGATCGGGTTCGCGGACGCAAAGGCGCGGACGGCGGCCAGCTTGTGGGCAAGGCGTTGCTCGATGCGCGGGCTCGGCAGATCCGGCCAGCGGTAATGCAATCCGCCCGGCGGCGGGGTGAAGTTCGCAGGACGCCGGAACGGCGGTTGTCCGTCGACAAGGAGCGACGCGGCGCCCTCGACGGTTTCAGAGATCGCCTTGAAGCCCACCCATGCCCCGGAAAACCGGGACAGCGCGAAGCCGTAAAGCCCGAAGGGAATGAACTCCGCGACCGAGGCCGGATGCAGGATCGGCATGCTCCAGGCGATCATGGCAAGATCGCTCTGGTGGGACATGCTCGAGGACACGCAGCCGTGATCGTCCCCGGCCACGACGAGCACGCCCCCATGCGGGGACGATCCGTAAGCGTTCCCATGCTTCAGGGCATCCCCGGAGCGGTCGACCCCAGGTCCCTTGCCGTACCACAGCGAGAACACGCCCTGGACGCTCGCCGTCGGATCGCTCTCCACCTGCTGCGTGCCGAGGATAGCGGTCGCGGCAAGATCCTCGTTGATGGCGGGTTGGAAGCGGATGCGCGCAGCATCGAGAAGCGCCTTCGCCCGCCAGAACTCCTGGTCCACCCCCCCCGAGCGGCGAGCCGCGATAGCCTGAGACGAACCCGGCCGTGTTGAGGCCCGCCGCGCGATCGGCGGCGGCCTGCGCCAGCATGAGGCGGACGAGCGCCTGCGTGCCGGTCATGAACACGCGGCCGTCCGGCCGTTCGTAGCAGTCCTGAAGCCGATACGACCAGTCGATCGTCCTTGCGTCCATGCCTCGCTCCCGCCACGCGCGGAACGCCCCGACGCTGAACGATAAGCGAGACTGTGAGAGGAATGTTCCCTATCTTGCCCGCCCCTGAGGGCGACATTAGAAATTCTTTTCGTATGTGATGCCTCTTGCGAAACAGACCGCTTGCATGAACCAAGGCCTCGACGATTTCGAACGCAAGATCCTGCGTGCGCTCCAGGAGGATGGGCGGATTGGCATGCAAGAGCTCGCCGACCGTATCGGCCTGTCCGTCTCACCGACTTGGCGGCGGGTGAAGGCGCTGGAGGAGCGCGGCTACATCACCCGCTATGCGGCCCTCCTCAACCCTGAGAAGATCGGCGTCCCCGAATGCGTCTTTGCCCATGTGACCCTGATCAAGCACGACCGGGCGGGGATTGCCGAGTTCGAGGAGGCCATCGCCCATCGGCCCGAGGTCATGGAGTGCTTTGCGACCACAGGCGATGCCGACTATCTCCTTCGCGTCGTCGTGCCGAACACCCGCGCCTATGAGCGGTTCCTCGAAGAGGCCATCTTCACGCGGCCCGTGGTCCAACATGTGCGGTCGAACTTCGCCCTGCGCCAGGTGAAGTTCACCGTGGCGCTGCCGATCGCATGATCCCGTCGCCCGTTATTCCGGGGGCGAGCGAAGCGAGGAACCCGCTCGTCTCCCGTATCATCCAGGCGCTGAAGCCGCCCGCCGCCTGGTCGCTCATCATCACCATCTACGGCGATGCGGTGGTGCCGCGAGGCGGCTCCCTGTGGCTTGGCGTGCTCCTCGAGATCATGGCGGGGTTCGGGATCGGCGGCGGCGTGGTGCGCACCGCCATGTCCCGTCTTGCAAGCGACGGCTGGCTCGAGCGCACCCGCGTCGGCCGCAACAGCTTCTATCGCTTGGCGCCGAAAGGACGGGCCGTTTTCGAGGCGGCCACTGAGCGGATCTATTTCGCCCCGCCGCATCCCTGGGACGGCCGCCTGCGGATCGCCGTTCTCGCCGACGGCAACGACCGCTCCTCCCAGCGCGAGGCGCTGACGAGCCTCGGCTACGGGCAGCTTGCGCCGGGCGTCCTCATTGGCCTCGATGAAACCGAGGCGCGCAACGGCGTTGTCACCCTCACCGCGGCGGATGTCTCCGAGGCGGATGGGCGGCGTCTTGCGGCGCGCGCCTGGCCCCTCGAGCGGATCGCGGACGGCTATCGGCGCTTCGAGCAGGTGTTTGGACAGGTGCAGGTGGATGGATCCAGCCTTTCCGAGCTCGACAGCCTTCTCCTGCGCGTTCTCCTCGTTCACGAGTACCGGCGCATCATCCTGCGCGATCCCCTGCTGCCGAAGGCGCTCCTGCCTGACGACTGGCCCGGGCACGAGGCCCGGACCCTCTGCGCCAAGCTCTACCGCGCCCTCATCCCGCCCTCCGAGCAGTGGCTGGACGCCCATGGCAGCAACGAGACCGGACCGCTCCCGCCCCCCGATCGCCGCTTCCGGCAGCGCTTCGCCCAAGACCTTGCCTGAGCCGTGTCTCGGCCGGCGCCTTCCGGCCGGAATATGTTACAGAAAATCTTGAAAAGAGCGCGAGTCCGTGACATATAGTGCCGGTCTAGGGAGCATCATGCGGCCATGTACACGCAGGCCCTGAACACCAAGGAAACCCTTCGGCCGGTGGCGCCCGAAGATATGGAGCGGGAAGCCCGCTTTCAGGCGCGCATCGACGCTGAGGAGAAGATCGAGCCCAACGACTGGATGCCCGAGGGCTACCGGCGCACGTTGGCGCGGCAGATTTCCCAGCACGCCCATTCCGAGATCGTCGGCATGCTGCCGGAGGGCAACTGGATCACCCGCGCGCCCACGCTTCGGCGCAAGGCCGCCCTCCTCGCCAAGGTGCAGGACGAGGGTGGGCACGGGCTCTACCTCTACGCCGCGGCCGAGACGCTCGGCATCTCGCGGGAGGAGTACGTCGAACAGCTCCTCTCAGGCAGGGCCAAGTATTCGTCGATCTTCAACTATCCGACGCTGACCTGGGCCGATATCGGCGCCATCGGCTGGCTGGTCGACGGGGCGGCGATCATGAACCAGATCCCGCTCTGCCGCTGCTCCTATGGGCCCTATGCGCGGGCCATGATCCGCATCTGCAAGGAGGAGAGCTTCCACCAGCGCCAGGGCTACGAGATCATGCTGACCCTCTGCCGCGGCACGCCCGAGCAGAAGGCGATGGCGCAGGATGCGCTGAACCGCTGGTGGTGGCCGTCGCTGATGATGTTCGGCCCCTCCGACAAGGACAGCCAGCACTCCGACCAGTCGATGCGCTGGAAGATCAAGCGCTTCTCGAACGACGAGCTGCGCCAGAAGTTCGTGGACGCGACGGTGCCGCAGGGCCTGTATCTTGGCCTCACCTTCCCGGACCCCGACCTCAAGTTCAACGAGGCCACCGGCCATTGGGAATTCGGTGAAATCGACTGGAGCGAGTTCAAGAACGTGATCGCGGGTAACGGCCCGTGCAACAAGCAGCGCATGAAGCAGCGCCGCAAGGCCCATGAGGAAGGCGCCTGGGTCCGCGAGGCGGCGCTGGCCTATGCGCAAAAGCGCAAGGCCCGCCGCGAGCAGAGGGCGCAGGCGGCGTGAGTTGGATGCGTCTTCCCGGACGGGCCTTCAGGCGCGATCCGGGAGTATGTGATGAGCAGCGCCCTCTTTGAAGAACGATCCCTGCTCCGCGCGCCTGCGGCGCGTCGGTTGGGATAACGAGGTGTTCGCGATGTCAGAACCGAAGCTGCCCCTTTGGGAGGTGTTCATCCGCTCCCGCAACGGGCTTGCCCACAAGCATGTGGGATCGCTCCACGCGGCGGATGCGGAGATGGCCCTTCAGAACGCGCGGGACGTATACACGCGGCGCGGCGAAGGGCTGTCGATCTGGGTGGTGCCGTCGAGCGCCATCGTCGCCTCCGACCCGCAGGAGAAGGACGTCCTCTTCGAGCCGACTGCCTCGAAGATCTACCGCCACCCGACCTTCTACGAGGTGCCGGAGGAAGTGGGACATATGTGATGTGCGCGAACCTCTCCGGAGGGAGAGGTCGAGACCGCAGCAGCCGTCAAGGCGAGGAGCGCGTCGTTTCCTAGCGGGGCTCTCCCCCCATCGGCAAGTATCGCCGGCTAGCTTTTCGCCCTGTGGGAGAAGGCACTCGCGCTGCATCGGAGAGGTCAGGAGAGCCATGACGACCATCACCGTCGCCGACATCCCGCTCGTGCAATACGCGTTGCGGCTCGCCGACAACGCGCTGGTGCTCGGTCATCGCCTTTCCGAGTGGTGCGGCCATGCGCCGATGCTGGAAGAGGACATCGCGCTCGCCAACATCGCCCTCGACCTGATCGGCCAGGCGCGAATGCTCTACACCTATGCCGGCGAGGTCGAGGGAGCGGGCCGTGACGAGGACCAGCTCGCCTATCTCAGAGACGCGCCCCAATACCGGAACGTTCTTCTCGTCGAGCAACCGAATGGGGATTTCGCCGTCACCATCGTCCGGCAGTTCCTCTACTCCGCCTTCATGCTCCCCTTCTGGCGAAGGATGAAGGAATCAAAGGACGAGACGCTGGCTGCGATTGCCGCCAAGGCTGAAAAGGAAGTCGCCTATCACCTGCGCCATTCGGCCGAGTGGGTCGTCCGGCTTGGGGACGGCACGGACGAAAGCCATCGCCGCGCCCAGGAGGCGCTCGACGACCTGTGGATATATACGGGCGAGCTCTTCGAGACGGACGACGTCGAGCGGGCCCTGATCGAGGCCGGAATCGCGGTCGATCCCGCGTCCCTTCGCGAGGAATGGAGCCGGACCGTCGACGAGGTGCTGAACGAGGCCACGCTCACGCGCCCGGCCGATGGCTGGATGCAGACCGGCGGGCGCTCGGGCCGTCACTCCGAACACCTCGGCTACATTCTCGCCGACCTCCAGTTCCTCCAGCGCGCCTATCCGGGAGCCACGTGGTGAGCATGTTGCTCAGCCAGAAACGCGGCGCCCCTTCCACCCCTGCGGTGGAGGCGTCACCGAAGGCGACGGAGGGCGGTCGGCAAAGTCCGAGGGCCGTCTTGCCCGGTGAGGTGGACCGCTCCGTGCCATGCAACGCCGACCCGAATGATCCCGTGAGCCGCGCGCGGGCGGCCGCCGCGGCGGTCGTGGACCCCGAGATTCCCGTGCTCACCATCGAGGATCTCGGCGTCCTGCGCAACGTATCGATCGGAGAGGACGGGGTGGTCGAGGTGGCCATTACGCCGACCTATTCCGGCTGCCCGGCCATGAACATGATCGCGGTCGAGGTGGCGCTCGCTCTGGAGAAGGCGGGCTTCCCGGGAGCCAGGGTCAAGACGGTGCTGTCGCCTGCCTGGACCACCGACTGGATGTCGGAGGCGGGTCGCCGCAAGCTGGCGGAGTATGGCATCGCCCCGCCGAAGCCCAAGGCTGGGCGCCAGGCACTGTTCGGCGTCGAAGAGGTTGCCTGCCCGCGCTGCGGCTCAGCGGACACGGAGCGCGTCGCCGAGTTCGGCTCAACCGCCTGCAAGGCGCTCTGGCGCTGCCGGACCTGCCGCGAACCGTTCGACTATTTCAAGTGCCTATGATGAGCGCCGGCGCTTGTCATCACCAGGCTTGGCCCGGTGATCCCCGACGGAGTCCTTTCCCGTCGAGGTGGCCGGGCTTGGTCCGGCCGTGACGATGCAGCATGAGTTGAGCTCCCATGTCCGCACACTTCCACCCGCTGACAATCAAGGATGTGCGCCGCGAGACGGCGGATGCGGTGTCGATCGCTTTCGCCGTTCCCGACGAGCTGAAGGACGCCTACCGCTTCACGCCCGGCCAGTTCCTGACCCTGCGCTCGAAGCGCGACGGCGAGGAGCTGCGGCGCTCCTACTCCATCTGCTCCGGGCTCGACGACGGCGAGCTGCGCGTGGCGGTCAAGCGCATTGAAGGCGGGCGCTTCTCGAGCTTCGTCCACGAGGGTCTCAAGCCGGGAGAGACGATCGAGGTGATGACCCCGATGGGCCGCTTCGGAATCGCGCCGGACCCGGCGGCCTCGCGCACCTATGTCGGCCTTGCCTGCGGCTCCGGCATCACGCCGATCATGTCCATCGTGAAATCGGTGCTCGCCCGCGAGCCGAAGAGCCGTTTCTTCCTCTTCTACGGCAATCGGACGACGAGCAGCATCATCTTCCGGGAGGCGCTGGAGGACCTGAAGGACCGCTTTGTGGACCGCCTGTCGGTTTTCCATGTCCTCTCCCGGGAGGCGCAGGACATCTCCATCCTCAACGGCCACCTGAACGGCGAGAAGGTCAAACTCTTGCTGCGCACCATCGTGCCGGTCGAGACCGTCGACCACGCCTTCATCTGCGGCCCCGAGGCGATGATCGACGAGGCGGAGGCGGCCTTGAAGGCGATGGGCATGGACCCGCATCGCATTCATGTGGAGCGCTTCACGCCGGCCGAGGCCGGGGCAGGCCGGCCCGCGCCGCGGATCGCGCCGGCGGATGCCACACCCACCGCCACGGCCGAGATCATTCTCGACGGCAGCCGCCAGAGCTTCCCCGTGGCGGAGGGCGAGGCGATCGTCGATGCGGCGCTCCGCGCCGGTCTCGACCTGCCCTATTCCTGCAAGGGCGGCATGTGCTGCACCTGCCGCGCCAAGGTCGTCGAGGGAGAGGTGGAGCTCCTGCAGAACTACTCCCTGGAGCCCTGGGAGATCGAGGCAGGCTACACCCTGACCTGCCAAGCGGTGCCGCGCAGCCGGCGCGTGGTGGTGGACTACGATCAGGTATAAGGCGCGCCTCCATGGGCGCGCCCGGATGACGGCGGAGCATCCTCACTCCGCTGCGCGGATCTTTGAACGCTCGCGCTTCGCCAGGCCTTTCACACCCTCGACCACCAGCCGCGTCGCCAGCGCCGCATAGTCCTTGCGCGACAGCGGGCCGTTCGGTCTGAACCATAGGTAGTGCCAGTTCAGCATGCCGAAGAGCGACATCGTCACGGGCTTGAGGAACTTGCTGCCCCTCAGCTCCGGCGCGACGGCGACGATGGCATCCGCGAACAGACGCACGAGCTCGCGCTCGAGGCCCTTCACTTCGGCCTGACGCTCAGGAGAGAGGAGCGAGAGGTTGTTGATCTGAACCTTGTGCTCGGCATCGGCATCCCGATACGCCTCGAGCAGCGCCGCTGCCAGGGCCTGCAACCGTTCCTGCGGCGGCAGGTGCAGGTCGACCGCCTCCACCGCCTCCAGCAGCTCCTCGAGGTGAAAGCGGATGACGTCGAACAGCAGCTCCTCCTTGTCCCGGTAATAGTGGTAGAGGAGCGCTTTCGAGACCCCGCAGGCCTCGGCGATCATGCTCATGGAGGCGCGATCGTAGGAGTGCGCTGCGAAGAGCTCGGCCGAGCGGTCGAGGATCATCCGACGCTTGTCGTCGTAGTCGCTGGCGCGGGGACGTGCCATCAGAGACCTCCACCCTCCCCTGGAGGGGCAAGGTAATGCACGCTCGCCCTCACGCCTTCGGCCTCCGGTCGACGACACGCTTGGCCTTGCCGACGGAGCGTTCGATGCCTCCCGGGTCCACCACGTTGATCGCCGCTGTGACGCCGATCAGGTCCTTGATGTGACGGGCAAGGAGTTCGGCCTGCGCAGCGCGGGATGCGGCGTCCGCATAGTCCTCGCGGGCCTCCACGATGACCTTCATCTCGTCGAGCCGACCTTCGCGGGTGACCTCGATCTGGTAGTGGGCCGCAAGCCCGGGGCAGCGCAGGATCTGCTCCTCCACCTGCGTCGGGAAGACGTTGACGCCGCGTATGATGAGCATGTCGTCGGAACGGCCGGTGATCTTCTCCATGCGCCGCATGGAGCGCGCCGTGCCCGGCAGCAACCGCGTCAGGTCGCGAGTGCGGTAGCGGACGACGGGCATCGCCTCTTTGGTCAGCGACGTGAAGACGAGCTCGCCCTTTTCGCCGTCGGGCAGCACCGCGCCCGTCTTGGGGTCGATGATCTCGGGATAGAAATGATCCTCCCAGATATGCAGCCCGTCCTTCGTCTCGACGCATTCATTGGCGACGCCGGGGCCCATGACTTCCGACAGGCCGTAGATGTCGACCGCATGCATGTCGAAAGCGTCCTCGATCTCGGCGCGCATGGCGTTGGTCCAGGGTTCGGCGCCGAAGATGCCGACCTTCAAGGACGTGGCGCGCGGATCGAGGCCCTTGGCCCGGAACTCGTCGAGGATGGCGAGCATGTAGGAGGGCGTCACCATGATGATGTCCGGCTCGAAGTCCTGGATGAGCTGCACCTGCCGCTCGGTCATACCGCCGGACACAGGGATCGCGGTGCAGCCGAGGCGCTCCGCACCGTAGTGAGCGCCAAGCCCGCCCGTGAAGAGGCCGTAGCCATAGGCGATGTGCACTCTCATGCCCGGCCGCCCGCCTGAAGCACGGATCGAGCGCGCCATGAGATCTGACCAAACCTCGATGTCGGCCTTGGTGTAGCCGACGACCGTCGGCTTGCCCGTGGTGCCCGACGAGGCGTGGATGCGGACCACCTTCTCCCGAGGCACGGCGAAGAGGCCGAAGGGATAGTTCTCCCGCAGATCCTGCTTGGTCGTGAAGGGGAATTTCGCGAGATCCGGCAGGTCCTTGAAATCGTCCGGATGCACGCCCGCCTCGTCGAACTTCTTTCGGTAGTGCGGGACGTTGTCGTAGACGTGGCGGAGCGTGCGTTTGAGGCGCTCGCGCTGGAGATGGGCGATCTCATCGCGTGAGGCGATCTCGATCGGTTCGAGCTCTTCCTTTCGCGGCGTAAGGTCGAGGGCTTTCTTCGGCGTGACCTGCAGCATCACGTCCTCCCTTCTGGCCGGGATACCGGCTCTGACTGCAACAGCGTGCCTTTGATGGTGCGCGAGTGGCCGCGGAACTCGGCCACCACGGCGCCCGTCTGGTTGCGCACCGTGATGTCGTAGATGCCTGAGCGCCCCGTGCGCGACACCTCGCGCGCATGCGCCGTCAGCACGTCCCCGAGCCTCGCCGGCGCGATGAAGGTGATGGCGCAGTGCTGCGCGACGGCGCGCTGGTCATAGGTGTTGCACGCAAAGGCGAAAGCGGAATCGGCGAGCGTGAAGATAAAGCCGCCGTGACAGATCTTGTGGCCGTTCACCATCCGCTCGACCACGTCCATCGCCAGCACGGCCTCGCCCGGCGCAACCCGCTCGAGACGCATCCCAAGGCCGCGGGAAGCCTCGTCCTGCGCCCACATGGCATGGGCGCAGGCTTCGGCAAGCGCCTGCGGGTCAGGCGAGAAAGGCGTCGACGCATCCATTATCGACGCCCCGTGAACTGTGGCGCCCGCTTCTCGAAGAAGGCGCGCACGCCTTCCGCGTAGTCGGGCGTCTGCCCCGCCTCTCGCTGCCAGTCGCGCTCGCGGTCGAGTTGCGCGTCGAGCGTACTCGTTTCGGCGGCGTCGAGCGCCCGCTTCGTCAGGGAGAGCCCGATCGTCGGCTGGGTGGCGAGATGGGCAGCGAGCTTCCCCGCTTCGTCGAGGAGGACGGCATCCTCGACGCATTTCCAGATCAGGCCCCACGCCTCGGCCTGTTCGGCCGCCAGAGGTTCCGCCAGCATGGCCAGTCCGCGGGCGCGCGCGGGGCCGACAAGCCGCGGCAGGAACCAGGTGCCCCCCGAATCAGGGATGAGGCCGATCTTGGCGAAGGCCTGGATGAACCTCGCCGAGCGCGCCGCAAGGACGATGTCGCAGGCAAGGGCGATATTGGCGCCCGCTCCTGCCGCAACGCCGTTGACGGCGCAGACCACCGGCATGGGCAAGGCGCGAAGCTTGCGGATGAGGGGGTTGTAGAAGCGCTCGATAGTGCTGCCGAGATCCGGCACGACGCCCGGCTCATAGACGCGGTTCGATAGGTCCTGCCCGGCGCAGAACCCACGCCCAGCGCCGGTCAGGAGCAGCGCGCGGCAGTCCTCGTCTCCTTCGGCTTCGACGAGGGCGGCCATGAGATGCGCATGCATCTCTTCGTTGAAAGAGTTGAGCCTGTCCGGCCGGTTGAGGGTGATCAGCCGATAGCCCTCACGCCGTTCGACGAGGACGGGCGCCTCGCTCATGCGTCTCTCCCTGGTATGGACGCCTGTGAGGCGCCTCTTGCATTGACCAACCGGTCGGTTAATTATGTCGGCAGTGGTCCGCTCGTCAATCTAGAAGTCGCAAGCGCGACAAGCCCAAATGCGGGACCGGAGGAAACAATGGCGAGATTCTTCGACACTCATCGCGCCATGCTGGAAGACGCCGTGCAAGCGGCTCGGGAGCGGGGCTACTGGAGCGCCTTCTCCGAAATCCCAAGCGGCAAGATCTATGGTGAGACGGCGCGCCCGGAGGCGGATGCCGCCTTCGAGGCCATGCTGGACAAGCCGTTTGATCTCGACCAGCCCTCGAGCGGGGCGAGGGTCGGCAAGGAAGTCTCCCCCTTCGGGCGCGCCCTCGGCATCACCTACCCCAAGGGCGAGGTCGACGCCCTCGTTGCCGCCGCCCGCGACGCCGCGCGCTCCTGGGCCGCCGCGAGCATCGAGGATCGCGTCGGCGTGGCGCTCGAGATCGTGTCGCGCCTCAACAAGCAGAGCTTCCTCATGGCCCATGCCGTGATGCACACAAGCGGCCAGGGCTATATGATGGCCTTCCAGGCGGGCGGCCCCCATGCCCAGGACCGGGCGCTGGAGGCGATCGCCTATGCCTATGACGAGATGACCCGAATCCCAGCATCCGCGCGCTGGGAGAAGCCCCAGGGAAAGAACCCGCCGCTCGTCCTCGACAAGGCCTATCGCATCATCCCCCGTGGCATCGGCCTCGTCATCGGCTGCGCCACTTTCCCGACCTGGAACAGCTACCCCGGCCTGTTCGCGAGCCTGGTCACGGGCAATGCGGTGATCGTCAAACCGCATCCGCGCGCGATCCTACCGCTCGCTATCACCGTGAGGATCGGCCGCGAGGTCCTGCGCGAGGCGGGTTTCGATCCAAACGTGCTGCTCCTCGCCGCCGACGAGCCGGAGGCGCCGATCACGAAGGAACTTGCGCTGCATCCGGCCATCGACATCATTGATTTCACCGGCTCGCCCGCCTTCGGCCGCTGGCTGCGCGAGCACGCCCGTGGCAAGGCGGTCTACACGGAGGAGGCGGGCGTCAATTCGGTCGTCGTCGACTCGACCGACAACTTCAAGGGCTTGTGTCAGAACCTCGCTTTCTCGCTTTGCCTGTATTCGGGGCAGATGTGCACAGCGCCGCAAAACATCTACGTGCCGGCGGAGGGCGTCGCGACGGACGAGGGACGCAAGAGCTTCGACGAGGTGGCAAGTGGCATCGCCCAGGCAATCGACAGCTTGTTGAGCGATCCGCAGCGGGCGCAAGCTGTGCTCGGCGCCGTTCAAAGCGAGGACACCTTGAGGCGCATCGAGGCCGCGCGGCGTCTTGGGCGCGTCGTCCGGGACTCGGGCCCCCTCCCCCACGCGGAAGGGCGCACGGCGACGCCCCTTCTCGTGGCGGTCGATGCGGCCGACGAAGCCGCCTATCTTGAAGAGCGCTTCGGACCCATCGCCTTCCTCATCCGCACCCGGGACACGGCCGAGGGAATCGAGCGCGCGACACGCTCCGCGAAGGAGAAGGGCGCCATCACGGGCGCGCTCTATTCCACCGACGAAGCGGTGATCGAGAAAGCGGCCGAAGCCTTTGCCGCCGCGGGCGTGCCTCTGTCGGTGAACCTCACCGGCGGTATCTATGTCAACCAGTCGGCCGCCTTCAGCGACTACCACGTCACCGGGGCCAACCCTGCCGGCACCGCGTCCTTCACCGATGCGGCATTCGTTGCCAACCGATTCCGGGTGGCCACGGTGCGGCGGCCGCTTGCGGCCTAAGATATTTCAAGGTTCAAATATCGCCAGAACAAACGGGAGGAAAACCTATGAAGCCTATCTCGCTCAAGGCGCTCGTCGGCGCCGGCGCTCTCGCCCTGGCCCTGGGCCAGCCAGCGATGGCACAGAACACCATCAAGATCGGATCGGTGTTGTCCGTGACCGGGCCTGCGTCCTTCCTCGGCGAACCCGAGGAGAAGACGCTGAAGATGTATGTCGACAAGGTCAATGCCGAGGGGGGCGTCAACGGCAAGAAGCTCGAACTCATCGTCTATGACGACGGTGGCGACGCCAACAAGGCGCGCACGTTCGCGACTCGCCTTGTTGAGGACGACAAGGTCGTCGCGATGGTCGGCGGCTCGATCACGGGGACCTCGATGGCCATGATCCCCGTCTTCGAGGAAGCCAAGATCCCCTTCATTTCGCTTGGCGGGGCTATCGAGATCGTCGAGCCGGTGCGCAAGTTCGTCTACAAGACCCCGCACACCGACCGCATGGCCTGCCTGAAGATCTTCGAGGACATGCGAGCCCGGAAGATCACCAAGATCGGCATCATTTCCTCCACTGACGGCTTCGGGAAATCGATGCGAGAGCAGTGCCTGAAGGCGGCGAAGGAGGGCGGCGTCGAGTTCATCGCCGACGAGACGCATGGACCCGGCGACGCCGACATGACCCCGCAGCTCACCCGCATCAAGAACACGCCCGGCATCCAGGCGCTCATCCACACCGGATTTGGCCGCCACGGAGCCGTCGTCACCCGCAATGTGCGCCAGGTGGGGCTGACGATTCCCTTCTACCAGAACCACGGCGTTGCCTCGAAGAGCTACATCGAGCTCTCGGGGGAGGCCGCGAACGGGGTTCGCCTGCCGGCCGCTGCGCTTCTCGTCGCCGAGAAGCTTCCCGACAACGATCCGCAAAAGCCGGTCGTTCTCGCCTACAAGCAGCACTACGAGAAGACCACCGGGCAGCCCGTCTCCACCTTCGGCGGTCATGCCTATGACGGGTTCTTCATCCTTGTCGAGGCGATGAAGCGCGCAAAGAGCACCGACCCGGTGAAGATCAACGAGGAGATCGAGAAGACCAAGGGGTTCATCGGCACGGGCGGCATCGTCAACATGTCTCCCACGGACCACCTCGGCCTCGACCTTTCGGCGTTCAAGATGCTCGAGATCAAGAACGGCGACTGGAAGCTGGTTCAGGCCGGATCGTGAACCCCCTCTCCCCCTCCTGCGGGGAGAGGGCTCCGGCCCCAAACCGGCGGCCGGAGCAAGCCCGAAGGGCGAGGATGAGGGGGCGCATCCGGATGCGCGCTGTCCTGAAAACCCCCTCACCCTCGCTCCGCTGATGCTTCGCTTGCTTCGTCCCCTGCAAGGGGGACGAAGCCCTCTCCCCGCACGGCGGGGAGAGGAGGCAGTCACGGTTGGCGCTCCGTCATGCCCGAATTCCTCCAGTTCCTCTTCTCCGGCCTGACCGTCGGCGCCGTCTACGCCATGGTCGCCCTTGGCTTCACGCTGATCTACAACGCCTCCGACGTCGTGAACTTCGCTCAAGGGGAGTTCGTGATGATCGGCGGCATGGTGACGGCTTTCCTGGGCTATGCCGGCGTGCCGCTGCCTCTGGCCGCCCTGCTCGCTATCGCGGTTGCAATCGTCGTCGGGCTTCTCCTCCACGCGCTTGCCATCGAGCCCGCGCGCGGAGCTTCGGCGGTGACACTCATCATCATCACCATCGGCGCCTCGATCTTCCTGCGCGGTGCGGCCCAGGTGATCTTCGACAAGCAGGCCCACAAGATCCCGGCCTTCTCAGGCGACGCGCCCATCACCTTCATGGGCGCCGCAATCCTGCCGCAGAGCCTGTGGGTGCTCGGGGGCGCGGTCGTCACTTTCGTCGCCATCTTCCTGTTCATGGACCGCACCCTCCTCGGGAAGGCGGTGCTCGCCACGGCCTCGAACCGGCTGGCAGCACAGCTCGTCGGGATCAACACCCGCACGGTCATGGCCTTGTCCTTCGGCGCTTCGGCCGCCATCGGGGCGCTCGCCGGCATTCTCATCACGCCGATCACGCTGACGAGCTACGATGCGGGCATCCTCCTGGCGCTCAAGGGCTTTGCCGCGGCGATGCTCGGCGGCATGGGCAACCCCCTCGGGGCGGTGCTTGGCGGCATCCTGCTCGGGCTCTTCGAGCAGTTCAGCGCCGGCTATGTGAGCTCGAGCTACAAGGATGCGGTCGCGTTCATCACCATCCTCCTGGTCCTCTTCGTGATGCCGAGCGGCCTTTTGGGGCGGCGCGCGGTCGAGCGGGTGTGACACCGTGCGAAGCTTCTCCTCCTCGCGCCTCGCGACACTGTTGATCCTGGCGGCGGCCATAGCGGCGCTCCCGCTGATCTTCCCGTCGGGCTACTACTTCCGCGTCGCCGCGCTCGTCTGGATCTCGGCCCTTGCCGCCATCGGCCTCAACGTGCTCATGGGGCAGGCTGGTCAGGTGAGCCTCGGACATGCGGGCTTCTTCGGCATCGGCGCCTATGCGGTGGCGATCGGGCCCACTCATCTCGGCATTCCGCCCTGGGCCTCTCTGCTTCTCGGGGCCGTGCTGGCGGGCGGCCTCGCCTATCTCGTCGGCCGCCCGGTGCTGCGCCTGCGCGGGCATTATCTCGCCATCGCAACGCTCGGCCTCGGCGTGCTGGTGTCGATCGTGCTGACGAACGAAAGCCGCTGGACCGGCGGACCGGACGGCATGCCGGTGCCGCGCCTGATCCTGTTCGGCTGGCGCGTTTCCGGCGCCGAGACCTGGTATTGGGTGACGGGCGGCGCCCTCCTCGTCGGCACGTGGATCGCCCTCAATCTCACCGATACGCCCACCGGGCGAGCGCTGCGCGCCTTGCACGACAGCGAGGTCGCGGCGCGCGTCGCGGGCGTCGATGTGGCTCGGTACAAGCTCGCGGCTTTCGTGATCGCGGCCGTCTACGCCTCCCTTGCGGGGTCGCTGCTTGCGCTCATGAACGGCTTCATCACGCCCGATCAGGCGGGTTTCCTGCACTCGGTCGAGTTCGTTACCATGGTCGTCGTCGGCGGGCTGGGTTCGGTCGCTGGCGCGATCGTCGGCGCCGTCGTCCTCGTCACCCTTCCGCAGCTCCTGACCGCGTTCCAGGACTATCAGCACCTCATGCTCGGGCTCCTGATCATGCTCTTCATGATCTTCCTGCGCGAGGGCATCGTGCCGAGCTTGCGCGCCCTGTGGCGCCTGCGCGCTGCCGGAGCCGCCGCATGAGCCTCCTGGTCGCGGAGAACCTCGGCATTGCTTTCGGCGGCGTCAAGGCCGTCGACGGGGTGAGCTTTTGCGCCGAGGCAGGGCAGGTCTTGTCCATCATCGGGCCTAACGGCGCCGGCAAGACCACCCTCTTCAACCTCGTCTCGGGCGTCTACAAGGCGCGCGAAGGCCGCATCGTTCTCAACGGTCGGGACGTGACCGGTCTCCCGCCTCATCGGCTCGCGGCGCTCGGTCTGTCCCGCAGCTTCCAGAACCTTCAGGTCTTCACGCGCATGACGGCGCGGGAGAATGTCATGGTCGGACGGCATCTGCGCGAGCGCCGCTCCGTCATTGCCGACCTCCTGCGCCTGCCCTCTTCCGAACGACAGAACCGGGCGACCCGTGCGGCAGCAGACGATCTGCTGCGGTTCGTGCGCCTCGATGGAGCGGCCGACACCCCTGCCGGGGCACTGCCCTACGGCGCCTTGAAACGCCTCGAAATCGCGCGTGCCCTGGCATCGGAGCCGAAAGTCCTTCTGCTCGACGAGCCGGCGGCCGGCTGCAACGCCGTCGAGACGGAGGAGATCGACCGCCTCATCCGTGAGGTGGCCGATCAGGGCGTCGCCGTGGTGCTCGTCGAGCACGACATGAAGCTCGTCATGAAGATCTCGGATCGGATCCTGGTTCTCGACCGCGGCCGCCCCTTGGCCGAGGGCCCGCCCCAGGAGGTGCGTCGAAACCCGGCGGTGATCGAAGCCTATCTCGGCCCGGGCCATGCGCGGGAGGCGGCCCATGCTTGAGGTCGAGGACCTGCGCAGCGCCTATGGCCGGATCGAGGTCGTGAAGGGCGTGAGCCTGAAGGTCGCGGCCGGCGAGATCGTGGCGCTCGTCGGCTCGAACGGGGCAGGCAAGACGACCCTGTTGCGGGCGCTCTCCGGCGTGCAACCGATCACCGGCGGGCGGATCCGGCTCCAAGGCGAGAGCATCGAGAAGGCGCCTCCGCACAGGCGCGTGGCGCTCGGCATGGCCCATGTGCCGGAGGGCCGGCAGGTCTTCGCGCCCCTCTCCGTGGAAGACAATCTCCGCCTCGGCGCGTTCCAGCGCAATGACGACATCGCGGTGGATCTCGAGCGGGTCTACACCCTCTTTCCGGCCCTGGCGGACAAGCGCCGCCAAGCGGCAGGGGGCCTTTCCGGCGGCCAGCAGCAGATGCTCGCCATGGGCCGCGCGCTCATGGCGCGGCCGAAGCTCCTCCTTCTCGACGAGCCGTCGATGGGCCTCGCGCCCCTCCTCGTTCAGCAGATCCTCGACGTCGTGGCGAGCCTCAAGGCCGAGGGCGTCACGGTTCTGCTCGTCGAGCAGAACGCCACGGCGGCGCTCGCCATCGCCGACCGCGGCTATGTCATCGAGACGGGCCGCATCAGCCTTCAGGGCTCCGGCGCAGCTCTGCTGCGCGATCCGAAGGTGCGGGAGGCTTATCTCGGTGTGTAATGTCCGTCTCCCCTCCGGGAGAGGCGCCTAGCCCTCCAAGGGCTTCATCACCTCGTAGAGCTCGCGCTTGCGCTCGAAGCCGATGCCCGGGGCGTCCGGGAGGCCGACATGGCCGTCGATCACCGGGCAGTCGTCGGCGAAGCCGTTGAAGGGCCAGAACACGTCGGGGTAGGACTCGTTGCCGCCGAGCCCAAGCCCCGCGGCGATGTTGAGCGACATCTGATGCCCGCCATGCGGGATGCAACGGCGCGCCGACCAGCCGTGCATGTGGAGCACCTCAAGGATGCGCATGTATTCGACGAGTCCGTAGCTCAAAGCACAGTCGAACTGCAGCCAGTCGCGGTCGGGCCGCATGCCGCCATAGCGGATCAGGTTGCGCGCATCCTGATGCGAGAAGAGGTTCTCGCCCGTCGCCATCGGCCCGTCGTAATAGGCCGGCAGCACCGCCTGGAGATGGAAATCGAGGGGATCGCCGGGCTCCTCGTACCAGAAGAGACCGTAGGGCTTCAGCGCCTTGGCATAGGCGATGGCGGTGTCGAGGTCGAACCGGCCATTGGCGTCAACAGCAAGGTTGTGCGGCGAGCCGACCACCTCGAGGGCAGCATCGATGCGGCGCAGGTCCTCGTCGAGCGGCGCGCCGCCGATCTTCATCTTGCAGACGGTGTAGCCCCGGTCGAGATAGCTGCGGAACTCGTCCTGCAGGCCTTCAAGGCCCTTGTCCGGGTAGTAGTAGCCGCCGGCGGCATAGACGAAGACCCTATCGTCGATCTTGCCGCCCCGGTAGCGCTCGGCGAGCACGCGATAGAGCGGCTTGCCCTCGATCTTCGCCACCGCGTCCCAGATCGCCATGTCGAGGACGCCGACGGCGACGGAACGCTCGCCATGCCCGCCGGGCTTCTCGTTGCGCATCAGCACGGCCCAGGCTTTGTGCGGATCGAGGTTGTGGCGTTCCTCGTCGGCTATCGAGAGCGGGTCCGCCTCCTTCAGGCGCGGAATGAAGCGCTCCCGCAGGAGACCGCTCGGCGCGTAGCGACCATTCGAGTTGAAGCCGAAGCCGACCACCGGCTTGCCGTCGCGGACAGCGTCCGTCACCACCGCGACGACGCTCACCGTCATCTGGCTGAAGTCGATATAGGCGTTGCTGATCGCGGACTTGATGGGGACCACGGTCTCGCGCACGTCGATGATGGCGACCGGCGCGCGCTTGCGGCTGATGGCAGAGGTCACGATTCGCTCCTTGCGACGGCCTGTGCCCTGCCCTGCCGAGCGACAAGCGCGGCGGCGGCCTCGTTGAACCCGGCCTCCAGCTCGGCCACGAGCTCGGCCACGGGCAGCACCTCCTTGATGCCGCCAACCCCGTGTCCGGCAGACCAGATGTCCCGCCAGGCCTTGGCTTCCTTCTTGTCCATGTTCATCGGCGGCGCGGGCGCATTCGGGTCGAGCCCTGCACGCTCGAGGCTCGCGCGCATGAAGTTCCCGTTCACGCCCGAGACGGCCGGTGTGTAGACGATGTCCGCCATCGACGAGTCGAGGATCATCTGCTTATAGGCCTCGGGCGCCTGGCTCTCGACGGTGGCAATAAAGCGCGTGCCCATATAGGCGACGTCGGCGCCGGCCGCGATCGCAGCGGCCACGTGACGTCCGGTGTTGATGGCGCCGGCAAGGGCGATGATGCCGTCGAACATGGCGCGCACCTCAGCGATGAAGGCGAAGGGGCTCGCCAGTCCCGCATGGCCGCCGGCCCCGGCGCTGACGAGAACCAGCCCGTCGACGCCGGCCTCGATCGACTTCTGGGCATGGCGCAGGTTGATGACGTCGTGCAGCACGACCCCGCCGTAGCCGTGCACGGCCTTGACGAGATCGGGCACGGCGCCGAGCGAGGTGATGATCACGGGCACCCGCTTGTCAACGCAGACCCTGAGGTCTGCTTCGACCCTCGGGTTGGTCTTGTGGACGATGAGGTTGACGCCATAGGGCAGCGCCTCCCCGCCCTCGGAAAGCCCGTCGCGGATCTCGTCCAGCCAGTCGGCGAAGCCTTCGGTGGTGCGCTGGTTCAGGGCCGGAAAGGTCCCCAGCACGCCAGCGCGGGACGCGGCCATCACGAGCGCTGGACCGGAGACGAGGAACATGGGCGCGGCGATCACAGGCAGCCGCAAGCGATCGAGAAGGACCTTGGCGCGGGTCAAGCAAGCCTCCGGGAGTGGACAGGCGTCTTGCCCGACATCGGGAGGCCGAGCAAGCTCGGCCTAACTTCCCTTCCCTGCCCCCATCGTCAAGACATGGGCTTGCTCCTGCGTCTCCGCTCTTGCGCGCCTGAGAAGGAGCTGGCCGGCCACCAGCATCGCGGCGCCCCAGATCAGGAAGCCTACATCCCAGTAGATCCACTGCTCGCGAGGCACGGTCTCGTTCACGTGGTGAAGCCCGAGCAGATGATGGTTGACGAGGCCCTCGACGAGGTTGAAGACGCCGAACCCGACCAGCATGGCGCCGGGCAAGAGCTTGCCGGACCAGCGGATGTGGTTCGTTCGCGCATAACGCCAGAGAATGTAGAGCCCAAGGCCGGTGAAAGTATAGGTGCCGGCGTGGAAGACGCCGTCCCAGAAGGTGTTGACCTTGAGGTTCTGGACGCTGTCCGCAGGGTAGCCGGCGCTCGTCACCATATGGTGCCACTGCAGGAGCTGGTGCAGCACGATCCCGTCGAAAAAGCCGCCGAGGCCGAGCCCGAACAGGATTCCGGCAGACACGGGAAACCCTGCGCTGGGATGCGCTTCCGCCACTGCTGACACCTCCAACCGCCGTCCAACGTCTAACGCCGGCTTCGGTTCGCGCCCGTCCGCCTTGGGACGGAGAGGGTCAGTCCATGGCGAGCGGCCCCTTGCGCGAAGGTGGCGGGAAAGCCCGATCGATGACGGCAAGATCCTCCTCATCGAGGCGGAGGTCAGCAGCCTTGCGGTTCTCGCGCAGATGCTCCTCGGTCGATGCCTTCGGAATGGCGATCACGTCATCCCGACGCAACACCCAGGCGAGCGCCACTCCATAGGGAGTGACCCCGTGCTTGCGGGCGATTTCGGCGAGCGCGCTCGTGCGCGCCAGTCGCCCTTGCTCCATGGGGCTGTAGGCCATGAGCGGCATGCGCCTTGCTGCCAACCAGGGCAACAGGTCGTATTCGGAGCCGCGGTGGGACAGGTTGTACAGCACTTGGTTGGTCGCGCAGTTGGCGCCCCCCGGCATAGCGGCGAGCTCTTCCATGTCCGCCGTGTCGAAGTTGCTGACGCCCCAGTGGCGGATCTTCCCGGCCTGCTTGAGCGCCTCGAAACCCTCGACCGTTTCCGCCAGCGGCACGCTCCCGCGCCAGTGCAGGAGGTAAAGGTCGATGCGGTCCGTGCCGAGGCGGCGAAGGCTGCGCTCGCAGGCCGCAATCAGCCTCTGCCGGTCCGCGTTGTGCGGGTAGGCCTTGGTGACCAGGAATACCTCGTCCCGCCGCCCGGCGATCGCTTCGGCGATCAGTTCCTCCGCCCGGCCCTCCCCATACATCTCGGCCGTATCGATGAGGGTCATGGCGAGATCGAGACCGAGCCTCAGGGCCGCGATCTCCTCCTGCCGGCGGGAAGCGCGCTCCGCCATCTGCCAAGTGCCCTGCCCGAGGGCCGGGACGGTCTCTCCATTGGGCAAGGCCACGCGACGTATGGCAGCCTCCTTCGCTGTCCTTCAGAACGGACCATCCTGGCGGTCGGCCATCGATGACAATGGGGTCGGCGTCTGACCGCCCGCAAGGGGCGCTCCGGAAAAAACCTGTGCTGGCACCCGCACAAAACCTCAGGTTTGGCGTTGAATCGCCGGGGCCGAGCCGGTCGGGTGGTGCGCATGGACGCGGAAAGCCTTGCACGGCGCATCGACGCTCTGGAAGCGTCGATGACCGAATATGTGTTGCAGGATCTCGCGCGCTGGCAGGCGGTGCACGCCCGCATCACTGCCTATGAGATCGCGGTCGAGGTCATGTGCAACGTCGCCCAGCGCCGCGATCCGGAGTTGGTGCGGGACATGATCGAGGGCCTCGCCTTCGTGGAGTTTGAAACGCGCCGAAGCAACTTCCATGATGCGCTGATCGGAGAAATCCGGGGGATCCGTCAGAAGATCGAAGAGCAGCTCGAGGACGTGCGGGTCTGATCCCATCCGCATGCCGGAACAGAATGGCAGCCCTGCCAAGCCCACTCACCCCTGTTGCAACGACATGGCTGCGCTTAAGTCTGCCCGCGGCGGCCTAGGTAGTGGACTCATTAGCTCGGGTCCACAGACGGGCTGAGGCGAGGGCGACGGCTGAGAGGAAGTTGCGGGCGAGCTTGTCGAAGCGTGTGGCGATCCGGCGGAAGTGTTTGAGCTTACAGAAGAAGCGCTCGACGAGGTTGCGCTGGCGGTAGAGCGCCGGGGCGACGGAGCGTTGGACCTTGCGGTCGCGGCAGGTCGGGATGTGGGCCTCGCCGCCGGCCTGGCGCACCAGGTCGAGGATCGCCTGAGCGTCGTAGCCCCGGTCGGCGACGAGCGCCTTGGCGGGAGGCAGGTCGGCCAGCAGGACTGGAGCGAGGGTCTTGTCGGAGGCCTGCCCTGGCGAGACGACGAGGCGGAGGGGCAGCCCTTGCTCGTCGACGACGGCGTGGATCTTGGTCGTCAGTCCTCCACGAGAACGGCCGATGGCGTGATCCGCGCCCCCTTTTTACCGCCGGCCGCGTGCTGATGGGCGCGCACGATGGAGGAGTCGATCAGGTGCAGAGACCCTGGCGACTTGGCCGCGAGCGCCTCGAACACCTTGAGCCAGACGCCCTGCTTGGCCCACCTGTTGAAGCGGTTGTAGACAGTCGTGTACGGCCCGTAGCGCTCCGGCAGGTCGCGCCACGGCGAGCCGGTGCGCAGCACATAGAAAATGCCGTTGAGCACCCGCCGGTCATCGACCCGCGCCACCCCGCGCGGCTTGTTCGGCAGAAGCGGCTCGATCAACCGCCACTCCGTTTCCGACAGATCGTATCGCGCCATGACCAAGCCTCCCGTCCAGGAGCCTTGAATCACCCCACACAATCCGCTTCAACCTTTATGAGTTCAGAACCTAGTCGCAAGGCCGAAGGGGTATTCCATGATCGATCTCTACTACTGGACCACGCCGAACGGCCACAAGATCACGATGTTCCTGGAGGAGACGGGGCTCCCCTACCGGATCGTGCCGGTGAACATCGGCAAGGGCGAACAGTTCAAGCCCGAGTTCCTGGCGATCGCGCCCAACAACCGCATCCCCGCGATCGTCGACAAGGAGCCCGCCGACGGCGGGGAGCCGATCTCGCTCTTCGAATCCGGCGCCATCCTGCTCTACCTCGCCGAAAAGACCGGCCGCTTCCTCCCGACCGACCTGCGCGGCCGTGCCGAGGTGCTGCAATGGCTCTTCTGGCAGATGGCGGGGCTCGGGCCCATGGCCGGCCAGGCGGGCCATTTCCGCATCTATGCGCCGGAGCCGATTCCCTATGGCATCGAGCGCTACACGAAAGAAGTGAACCGGCTCTACGGCGTCATGAACAAGCGCCTCGCCGACCGCGAATTCCTCGCCGGCGACTATTCGATCGCCGACATGGCGTCCTATCCCTGGATCGTCCCGTATGAGCGCCACGGCCAGAACCTCGACGACTTCCCGCACCTGAAGCGCTGGTTCGAGGCGATCAAGGCGCGCCCCGCCACCGCCCGCGCCTACGCCAAGGCGAGCGAGGTCAACCCCGACGCCGGCAAGCCGATTTCCGAGGAAGAGAAGAAGGTTCTCTTCGGCCAGACGGCCACCGTGGTGCGCTGAGCGCGCGCCGTCACTCCACCACCACGCGCACGGTCCGCGACGTCTCGCTCCGGAAGGGCAGGCGCAGCTCGAAGCGGTGCGCCCCCGGGGTCATGGGCCAGTAGACCGGCTTGTCCGGCTCCGCGACGGCGAAGGGCTCCCCGTCCACATACCAGACGACCTGCGGCACGGGCGGGTCGACCACCGCCTTGAGCGCCAGGCGGTTCAGGGCGGCGGGCGCCTCGGGATTGCGCCAGATGCGGCTGTTGTGCTCCGGCGCGGCGATCGAGAGGCGCACCGCGCCCTCCGGCCGCGCCGGCGCATCGTCCAGAGGATAGGCATTGGCCTTGGCCCAGGCGCGATGCGCCGGCGGCATGAGGAGCGTCAGCCGCTCCCCGTCGCCGACCCTGCGCAGGGCGGCGGCATTCTCAATCGGCGGCAGGGCGTTTGCCGGCACCCATTCGACGAGGGTCTGCCCGCAGCCGCCGGCGCTGCGCTTGCCGTCGAAGACGCACAGCTCCGCCGGCACATGCCCCTGGGGCGCGGGGAAGGACATGTCGGAGAGCTCGCCCGGCCGATTGCCGTGCAGCCGCATGAGGACGGCGCGGGCGAGCCGCGCCGCCGAGCGGCCGCCGGTGAGGCGCACCATGGGGCCGGCATCGCCTCGGCCGACCCATGCGCCAACCACGTAGTCCTTCGACCAGCCGATGAGCCAGGCGTCGCGATAGCCCTGCGAGGTGCCGGTCTTGAGGGCCACCGGGAACGGGAACTCGGTCGGTCCGTAGCGCGGGAAGCTGGGCAGCCGCGCCAGGGGATCGGCGAGGAAATGGGTGATGAGGCGCGCGCTCTCCGGCGACAGCACGCGCCTCGCCGGCGGCCGGCGCTGGCCCTCGTGCCAGACGATGCCCGTGAGGACGCCGTCGTCCGCGAGCGCCCCATAGGCGCGCATGAGGCGATCGAGGGTCGTCGGCAGGGACCCGATGGCCATGGACAGTCCGAAGGCGTCGGCCGGGGCGTCGATGTCGTGCAGCCCGAGCTCGCGGAAGAAGCGGAAGACGGTCTCGAGGCCGAGCCCGCGCAGGAGGTGCACCGCCGGCACGTTGCGGGAGTTGGCGAGGGCCTGGCGCGGCAGCATCGGCCCGAGGAACTGCCCGTCCGCGTTGCCGATGCCCGAGGAGCCCTCCGGCAGGTCGGCGAGGATGTCGCTGGTCTTGAGCAGGTCCTTCTCCAGCGCCAGCGCGTAGATGAAGGGCTTCAAGGTGCTGCCTGGCGAGCGCTGCACGCGCGTGAAGTCGATCGCCCCGGAGCGGCGGTTGCGATAGTCGGCGGAGCCCGCGGCGGCCAGCACTTCGCCGCTCCCGCGCCTCACCACCATCACCGCCGCCTGCTCGGCCCCGGCCGCGCGCCACTCCCGGACGAAGCGGCGCGCGAGGCGCGTCACGTCGCCCTGGATGTGGAGGTCGATCGTGGTGCGGATGCGCGGATCGGCAGGATCGGTCTTGAGCGCGCCGGCCTCGATCATGGACGAGAGGCGCAGGATGGCGTGCAGGGCGTCCGGCCGGCGCGGCGCCCTCGGCAGGCGGGCGGCGGCAAGCTGTGCGCGGGCAAGCGCATGCTCCGTCTCGTCGATCACCCCCTGGCGCTTGAGCTCATCGAGCATGCGCCCGCCGCGCCGGACGGCGCGCTCGAGGCCCGCCGGATGGAAGGGGTTCATGGCGGCCGGCGATTGCGGGATGGCGGAGAGGAGCGCGATCTCCGCCCAGCTCAAGTCGCCGACCGGCTTGTCGAGATACCACCGCGCCGCATGGGCGATGCCGTGGCTGCCGTTGCCGTAAGGCACGAGGCGCAGGTACTGCGCCAGCACCGCCTCGCGGCCGTAGCGCCAGGTGAGCGCCACCGCCGTCCCAGCCTCCACCGCCTTGGCCCACAGGGTGCGCGAGGCGGGCCGCTGCATGCGCGCCACCTGCATGGCGATGGTCGAGGCGCCGGAGAGACGGCGTCCGCTCGCGACGTTCTGCCAGAGCGCCCGCGCCGCGGCGAGCGGATCGACGCCGGGATGGGCGAAGAAGCGCCGGTCCTCCAGCGCCAGGGTCGCCCGCACCACCCGCTCGGGGAGCGGGTCGACGGTCCAGAAGCCGTAGTCGACGCGGACGCGGTCGCCCTCGCGCGTCTCGTTGCCGATCTGCGAAAGAAAGGCCCCGTGCCGGTCGTACAGGATCGGCGTCGCCTGCGGCGCAGCAAGCGTCGCGCGCTCGGCGACGGACCAGATAAAGACCGCGGCGGAGAGAAGAACCGCCGCTCCGAAGGCCGCCGGCGACCAGCGAGCCGCCGCTCGGCCAATCCGCATCCCGATCGGATGAGGCGACGCGCCCTCTCCCCCTTTGAGGGGGAGAGCTGGAGAGGGGGGTCGCCGGGCATGGAGCGCCGGCGGAGCAGAACTTGGTGCATCGTGGAAGCGATGCGCTTCCCCTTCCCGGAAGGCGCTCCGACTTTTCCGACCCCCCTCCCTGCCCTCCCCCTCAAGGGGGGAGGGGGTGCTTGTGCCTGCGCCGATCGAGCAGAATGAGCCGCGCGCGTCTGCTCCGGCTGAGCAGAGGGGGCCGCCTGTATCTGCGTCGGTGGGCGTGGAAGCGAGGCTGCCTGGAGGCTGGCTCAGCCGCCGCCCGTTGCGTTCCCTACCCTCCCCTTCCAGCGGAGGGTGGGAGGCGGCGCCGCGCTTCACCTCTCCCCGGTGGGGAGAGGTCGCGCCGGAGGCGCGGGTGAGGGGGAGCGCGAAGCGCCGGAAGGCGCGCCCCCCGCCCGGCGCGCCGTCAGCGCGCTCGGCCCTCGGGTCAAGGCCCGAGGGCGGGCTCTCTCCCTCCCGGAGGGGCGGTTTAGCGCGCCACCACAAGGCGCGTCCCCGCGCTCGCGCCGTAGACGCCCGGGCGGTACATCATCTCGGCCTCGCCCGGCGGCTGCGTGAAGCTGCCGGCGACCTGGGCCCGCGTGCGGAAGGCGAAGCGGTAGTTCCCCTTCGGCAGGCGCTCATAGGCGTAGAGCACGTGGTCGTCCTGGAAGGAGACCCAGGTCGGCGGCAGGGTCGGACCCGCCGAGGGCGTCGCCTCGGCCGGCGCGGTGGCGAGGTTGGGGTTGAGGGGCTCCATCCCGGCGGCGAGCGGCAGGCGGATCGCCACGTGGGTCCGATCCTCCGGGTTCACGAGCTCGGCCGCCTCCTCGACCACGTCGCCGAGGGTGACGCGGATCGCGCCGTCCGCGTCGGGCGTCAGCCGCTCCGGGGGCGCGCCGCCAGGGACGCGGAAGGATTGGCGCGTCACCACGAAGCCGTTGCTCACCGGCTCGGCCCGCGAGCCCGGCTCCGCCGGCTGGAAGCGGGTGTCGACGAGCGCCACCACGGGCGATGCGCCCTTGTTCTCCATGGCTGTCGGCGACGGCGTGTGGCTCACGCGGCGCAGGAGCGTCGCCTCGCCGTCAAGCGCCAGGCGCTCCGGCGCCCCGCCTTGCGCGAGCGTCAGCGGTACGGCGGCGGACGGGCGCTGCCAGGCGGCGGCGAGCGCCCGGATGGCGGCGGCGTTGGCGTTGGTGGAGCCCCAGCCGTCCCCCTCCCCGAGCCGGATCAGCCCGTCCCGCAGCACCGCGAGGCGCGGCTCGTCCGGCGTCGCGGTAGTGACCGCACGCGTGATCTCGGCGAGGCTCCTGACCTCGGAGGGCAGGATGACCGGGTTGCCGCCCCCCTCCCCGGCCAGCCCGGCGTAGGAGAGCCGCCCGTCGCGGGAGAGGAGCTTCACCCGGCCCCAGAGCTCGTCGAGGAGGCTCGCCACGAGGCGGCGGTCCTCGGTCGGAAGCTGCGCCACGGCGGCCGTCGCCTGCCCTAAGGAGGCGTTCGGCAGGCCGGCGGCGCGGCGGGCCAGCTCGGCCACATAGGATTCCTCGAGCTGTCCGCCCTCGGCGAGCGCCTTGAGCGCCTCGACCCGCTCGCGCAGCTCCTCGCCCGCGATGAGCCGCTGGTAATCGGAGCGCAGCGCCTGCTTCAGCACCTTGGCGAGACGCTCGGCGAGCGCCTTGTCGACCGTCTCGCCGGCCTTCTCCGCCACGACGAGGAAGCTGTAGGCCCAGGCGGTGAGCGAGACGTTGCCGCGCGCCCGCGGCCAGAAGGCCACGAGCCCGTCCTCGTCGATCGACTGCTCGATGGCGCGCTGCGTCGCGCGCACGTCGGCGGAGAGGCGGTCGGTCAGCCCCGCCGCCGCGAGGAGCGGCGCAAAGGCCTTCACCGCCACCGCCGAATGGGCGAGCGCGATGCGCTGCTCGGTGCAGCCGTAAGGGTATTCGACGAGATAGTTGAGCCCGCCCACGAGCCGCACCACGGCGGGGTCGGTGGCGAAGGTGACGCTGCGGGCGTAGGAGCCCGGCCGCGCCGACGCGGGCGCCGGGAGGGTGAGGCTCGCGCCCGGCCGCAAGTCCACGATCTGGCGCTGGCGTATCGGCGAGCGGTCGGGCCGCACGGGCAGGTCGATCTGCACCGCGTCGCCCGCCTTGTCGGCGTCGCGCTGCAGCACGAAGCGCAGGCGAAGGGTCTCGTCCCCGGGCTTCGGCTCGCCGACGGCGAGCGGGAAGTCGACCCGCGCCGGCCGGTTCTGCTGCCAGGACAGGCGCTGCTCGTTCGCCCCCTCCTGCGTCGCGCCCTCGACCGAGAGCGCCGCGCGGCCGGTGCCGCCGGCCCCCTCGACGATGCGGCCGATGAGGCCGGCCTCGAAGCGGTCGCCGGGACGCACGAACCGGGGAAGCGCCGGCTGGGCCACGATCTCCTGGCGCACCATCAGCTCGCCCGTCGCATAGCCGAAGCGGTCGGGGCCGCTGATCGCCTTGGCCCGCAGCTTGAAGACGGTGAGGGTGTCGGGGAGCTTCACCTTGATCCGGGCGACGCCGTCCTGGCCGACCGCGACGCGCGGCAGGTAGATCGGCACCGGCGTGAAGTTCTTGCGCACCGAGATGTTCTCGATGCCCCAGTCGTCGCCCGTGTCGTCGCCGCCGGGCGTCTCCTCCAGCGGAATGACGCCGAAGGCCATGTTGCGGGTATCGCGCAGGGCCATCTGCGTCGGGCGGCTGACGATAAACTTCGGCAGGGGATCGAGCGGCTGCTCGCGGGCGATCGAGAGCACCGCCTGGTCGACCATCCAGAACACCGCCTCGCCCGAGACCGGGCGGCCGGCGTCGTCGGCGAGGCGCAAGGTCACCTCGATCTCCTGCGCCGGCCGCGCCCGCTGCGGGTATTCGAGGGACGCCGTCACGATGTGCTTCACGGGCGTCACCGTCACCCATTTCGTGGCCGCCACGGTCACCGGCTTGCCCTGGTCGAAGGGCGCGGTCGGGTTCGCGGCCGCGTTCGGCAGCCGCCCGCGCATGACGAGGAAGTGGACGGGGAGCTTCGGCATCGCCTCCTTGCGGATCGCCACCTCGTAGCGGCCGAAGCCGTTCGTGATCTCGACCCAGTCGTAGCGGTAGCGCCCGTCCGGCTCCTCGACGATGGCGAGCGCCCGCGCGGTCTGGAACGGGCTCTGGACGACGAGGGTCGCGGTCTCGCCGGGGGCGTAGGCGTCCTTGTCGCTCGACACCTGCACGGTCTGGGTCGGCGGGCGCGACCAGGTGACGGGCGTGCCGCCGCTCACGAAGAAGTCGACGCTCACCGACTGGCGGCGGCCGATGCGGTCGCTCGCCTCGAGCTGGACGAGATAGACGCCGGCGCCCTTGGCCTCGAAGACGAGGCGCTCGGCCTCCCTGGCGCTCGTCACCTTGCGCTCGACCAGCGTCTCGTCGATGACCTCGGTGACGTATTTCGCCGAACCCTGGCTGAAGTCGCTCGCCTGCAGCACCGAGGTCCAGTTGCGCTTGATGAGCCGCACGGTCATTTCAAGACCCGTCAGCGGCTCGCCGGCCGCGTCGAGCGCGATGACCTCGGGCTCGATGGTGGCGGCGTCCGGCAGGTAGCGCGGGATCTTCACGCCGAGCACGAAGGGCGGCAGGGCGACGACGCTCTGGGTCGAGCGCACCTGGATGTCGTCGTCCCCCGTCACCGTCGCCTCGATGGCGTAGCGGCGCGGCTGCGCCGTCGGCTCGATGGTGGGATCGAGCGTGATCCGCCCCGAGCCGCCGGCGTCGGTCCTCGTCTCGCGCTCCAGCACGGGCGTCGAGCGGAACCTGCCCTCGCCCGAGTAGCGGGCGTCGGTCGAGAACAGGAAACCCTCGCGGCCGGGCGGCGTCCAGTGATGCGGGAACTGCGTCACGCGCCACTTCACGGGGCGCTCCGCGACGAGGCCGCCGGCGAAATAGCGGGCCAGGAGATCGACCGAGAACTCGCCGTCGAGCGGCACCCGCTGCGGGCCGTTGAGCAGGACCTCGAAGGTCGGCAGGCGGTAGGCCTCCTTCTTGAACGGGAACTCGCCGCAGGCCTCCCCCTCCCCGTCCGGCTCGAAGCGCACCGTGTAGTCGCCCGTCGCCGGCGTCTCGGCGTCGAACTTGTGGTAGAAGCCGCCGACCCGGTCGAGCCTCACGGGGAAGCGCCATTCCTGGTCGCTCGGCCCCTGCACCACGAGCGTGCCGCCGGTGGTCGCGTAGGAGAGCGCGCCGCCGAGATAGCGCCGCACATAGCCCTTCACATGGACGGGCTCCTCGGGCCGATAGATCGGCCGCTCGGTGAAGACGTGGCAGAGGATGCGCGCCTCCTCCGCCCGCTTCTCTTCCGGGTTGCCGGCCCAGGCAAGCCAGGGCTCCTCGGGCTTCGACCAGTTCTCGTCGGAATATTGCGAGGGGCCGCGATCCGGCTCGACGACGAGGACGTCCGTGCCCTTCGCCACGACGATGCGCCTGATCTCGGCTTCCCCGCGCTTGGCGAGGTCCCAGGTGAAGAAGCCGCCCGGGTCGGTGACGCCGCGCGCGAGCGTGACGAACTTGTCCTCGCGCAGGCCCTCGAGGCGGATCTCCGCGCCGGCCACCGGCGCGGTGGTATGAAGCGAGTTCACCGCGAAGCGCACGCGCTCCGGCTCCTCCACCGCCGATAGGGTGAGGTCCGTGACCTGGACGCGGATCCAGCGGCGCTTGCCGCCGTCGAGCGGGCGCAGGCCGACGAGATAGGCGCCCGCCTGCTCCGCCCCCGCCGCCTTGGCGAAGAGCGGCTTCAGGTCAAGGCCGAACTTCGCCTCGACGCCGCCGCGCTGGATCGGCAACGACACGAGCTCCGACACGGCCGGCGTGCCCAGCACCTTGATGCGGGCCGCGAGGTCCTCTGCCCCGATCTCCTCGTTCTCGGCCCATCGCTTCGGCTCGTTGCCGGGGAGCGGCGGCGCCGCCGCATCGTCGGTCTCCAAGCCGTCGGCCGGGAACGGCCAGAAGTCGCGGGAGAGCGGATCGATCGCGTGGATGCGCACGTCGGCGCGCTCGTAGCCGCGCCCGCGCAAGGGGATCATCTGCGGCCCGAACCGCTCGACGATGCCCTGGTTCGCGTCCCAGGCGAGGCTCGGCTTGTCGCGCTCGAAGGCGAAGCGCTGGGTGAAGGCCAGCCCTTCGAGGGCCCGCCCGCGCGCGTCCTTCAGCGCCCCCGGCGCGATGCGCAGCTCATAGGCCACATCCGCCTGGAAGCGGCCGGAGAGGCGAAGGCGGGTGCCGTCCTTCTCCACCGCGAGGTCGTCGACGGGCGGGGTGATGCGCAGCGCCTCGCGGGCGCGCACCACGTCGATGGCCTCGGGCTCGCCGCTGAAGGCGACCGCTAGCGTGCGCCGGGCGCCGGGCTGGTACTTCTTCTCCTCGTTGCCCTCCTCGTCGTAGGTGACGAGGGGCACGGGCGTGCAGCGCAGCACCCCGTCCTCGACCTTGCGCTGCAGGCGGCGGCCGCAGGTTAGATCCGTGACCTGGAACGGGACCGCCGTGCGCAGCGACAGCTCGAAGGTGGGATCGTCGAGCCCCGGCTCGTCCGAGAGCTTGAGGCGCAGCTTCACCAGCCGCCCGTCCGGCACCGGCTGGCGCAGGGTCACGAGGTAGGTCTGCTGGTCGGAGCGCTGGGCGCGCTCCAACGCCTTGGTGGTGAAGTCGCCGGCGGCCAGCACCTGGCCGCCCCGCTCCGAGAGGCCGGGTAGCGGGCGCAGCTCGATGGTGAGGAGCCGCGCCAGCGCCGCCGCGTCCACCGGCTCCGCGAAGGTGAGCGCGATCTGGTCGAGGTCGGCGATGCCCTCGGGGCGGCTCTCCGGCGCCGTCTTCACCGGAGCCGGCAGGAGCGGCACGAGCTTCGTCTTGTGCCCGTCCGCCGTCACTTCGACGCGCCTCAACGGCCGCCACGGCTCGGCGGGGCGGAACTGCAGGGTGCGCGGCCCGAGCCATTGCCAGGCGCCGGCCTGCTCCGGCCTCATCGCGACGATCCGCTCGGGATTGTCCTCGGGGCCGCCGCGGGCCGGGCCGATGTCGCGGTCGAAGAAGAGGGTGATCGGGTCCCAGGGCTGCAGGAAACGCTCCGGCACGAGCCGCGCCCCATCCGCTCGCTGCACCCAGTCGAAGGAGGCGGCCTGAGGCGGTTGCGGCGCCTGCGCCAGAGCGGGCGCGACGGCGAGGGCAAGCGCGAGGGCGAGGGGAATCGTCTTCATGGGAGGACCTTTGCGTTTGCCTGCCTTCAGCGCGTCGGGTTCGGAGCGAGGCCGACCATTTCGAGATACTTCAGCGTCACCTCCTGCGGCGGCCCGGCGGGCGGCGGGGCGATGCCGAGCACCGTCGGCCGCACCGTGCCGGCGACCCCCTCGGCGGGGATCCTCGCCTCCAGCACGTAGCGGCCGGGCTCCAGCCGGTGGAGCTGCGCCACCCCCTCCCCGAGCCCGCGGCCCTGGGCGTCGAGGAGCCGCACGGCGACCTGGTCCGGCTCGGCCCGGATGCCGACGCCGACCCGCGCCGCTTGCGTGACCTCGAAGCCGAAGAGCGCGGTTCCGCCGGGCGCCACCGCCATCGGCGCGCCAATCCCCTCGCCGACCGGCACGATCGGCGTCGCGGTGACCGCCAACGTGCCGCCAAGCGCGCCGTCGTGGGGCGAGTAGAGCCTGAGCTCCGCCGCCCCCGCCGGCTGGTAGCGGTGGAACTCCGCCCCGGCCGGGAACATCGCCGGCGGCTCGGGCCCTTCGCCCTTCCGCTGGAGCGCCACCATGACCGGCGCGGTGGTGCGGACATGGAGGAGCCGCGGCGCCTCCGCGTCGAGGGCCAGAGCCATCGCCGGGCCCTCCAGCGCCACCACCTCGGGCATGCGCGCCGGCCGCGCCGTCGCCGCCGGCCAGAGCGAGCGCCCCTCGCGCTCCACCCAGGCCGCCACGAGGCCCGGCTCATGCTCCAGGATGAGCGTGCCGGGGCCGGGCAGGACAAGGGTGGATCCCCGGAGCACACGGCCGCTCTGCGCGACGAAGGTGGCCCTGGCGCCGCCGACCAGGAGGCGATCGCCCGCTTCGCCGCCGACGGGCAAGGCGAAGGACCCGGCCGCGCCGACGAAACGCTTGAGCACTTGCCCGGCGGCAAGCCGCGTCGGCTCGCCCTGGATTGGCGCGAGCGCGACGGAGACCGGAGCCGGCGCGGCGGTGAGGTTCACGAGGAGCAATTCGGTCCAATCCCCCTCGATCGCCCGGCTGACGGCCTCGGACCCGCTCCACACGGTGACTGCATCGGCGCCATTCCAATTGGCGACCGCCGCCGTGCCGGGCGGCAGGGCGAGCGCCAGCCGCTTCGGGCCGGCGGGCAGCCGAAGGGGCTGCGCCGTCGCGGGGGCGAGCACCGGACTTGCGCCCGCCGCCAGGTCCGTCGCCTCGCGAAGCGCCACATCGGTCCGGACCAGCGACACCCGCAAGCGGTCTGCGCCGCCGGCGTTGAACACCCGCAGCGGCTTGTCCGCGAGCGCCAGCGCCGAGCCCTTGGCCACGCCCGCGCCGCGCCCACCGTCGAGGCCAGGCTGGCCAAAGGTGGAGTCCGCCTGCCAGAAGCGCAGCGCGTCCCGGCGCGGGTTCGGCGCCGGCAGTGTCGCGACTGCCGCCGGTGCGATGGTCAGCGCCAAGCGGTCGGCGCCTTCGGGAACGGTCTTGAGGCGTATCGCCCGCTCGCCGCGGCTCAAGAGCCAGAGGCGCTCCGATTGAGGCGCGATCAGCTCGCCCGCGGGGACGAGGGCCTGCCCGCCAACGGAGCCCTCGCTGAGGCCTGCCGTCTCTCCTTCGAGCGCAAGAAGGCCCGCGCCGGGGCTCTCGACGAGACCGACCCGCACGGCGACGCCAACCTCGTCGAAGGGCACGGGGCCGAGCGCCACCTCGCCATCAGCCCGCTGCGCTCCGCGCTCGACGCTCCGCGCGCTGACGACGACGGGACTCGCGCCGCCATCCACCGCCCACACGGATGCGCGCCAGGGCCGCCGCTCGCCGTCCGTCGGCGCGGCGACCACCGCGCTCTTGCCGCGATCCTGTCCGACCGTGCGCCAGCGGCAGGCCGCGTCCTGGCGCTCCAGCGCCAGCACCAGTTCCGCGTCAGATGTCGCGGCGATCACCGTGAGCACGCCGGGGGCGACCGGCGGAAGGGCGAAGCGGTGAACCTCCGGCCCCGCCGCCGTCGCGGCGCCCACAAGGCCAAGGGCGGGGCCGTCCTTGGCGTCCGGCAGGGCGAGGCTGACCTCGATCCGGCCGTCGTCCTCGGCCTCCGGCGCGGAGGCGTCGGAGGCGGTTTCCGTCTCGCCCTCGGCGCCGGAGGACGCCTCCTGGTTCTCACTGCCTTCTTCAGGGCGCGCCGGCCGCTGCCCCGCCACGGCGGACAGCTCCAAGGTGTAGGCGCCCGCCGGCAGATGACGCGAGAGGGCGACGTTCCAGTCGTCGGCGCGGTCGTCCAGCCCCTCGATGACCTCGCCGCCGGCGTCCTTCAAAACCCCGCGCACGTCGACCGAGCCGAAGGTCGTCAGATTCACCACGCGATCTTCGCCGAGGGCGAAGGGGATCGTGGCCGGCAGCGAAACGCGCCTCAGGCGGCCCGGCTGCAGTTCCTTGGTGCGCAGGGCGATCGTGTAATCGAGACGGTCGTTGCGGCCGAGGCTCCGCGCCTCCACTACGTAACGGCCCGCCCCGAGCCGGCCCGAGAAGCCGTTCTTATGGACGATGCGGGCGATCGCCGCCTCTCCGGCGGCGTCGGAACGTTTCAGCTCGCCCGTCATGCCGTCGCCGATGTCGAGCACGACCTCGGCGGGCCCTTGAAGCGCGAACGCCCAACGGTCGGGCACACGCGGATCGCTGAGGCCCTGCGGCTCGCGCCACTGGTGCTGCTGCACGCTGTCGAAGACGAGCGCATGGGGCCCGCGCCCCTGGGGCGGCGCGGCCGTCTCCACCTTCTGAAGCCGCGCCACGGCCTGCACATCCACGGCTTCGGGCAACACCACCAGCCGGTAGCGGCCCGGCTCGAAGCGCTGCTCAAGACGGCGCAGTTCCCCCGGTTCGGTCAGGGGCCAGCCTTCGGCATCTTCAAGACGGGCGGAGAGCACGCGGCCAAGGCCCAGCAATTCCAGGCGATAGGCTCCCGCCTCGGCGATCTCGATGGGGAAGACCGCGCCAGCGCCGCCTGCAAGGCTCGCGCGCACGCTGCCGCCGGGCGTAAGCCTCGCGCCCTCGATCAGCGGCGCGGGACGGGCGGTGAGCCCGGCGCGCCCGGCCGATTCCGAGGCGGACACCGCCACCCGATAGCGCCCGGCGCGAAGATAGGTCTGCACCAGCGCGTTGCCGCCGGCACCGTTCGCCTCGCCGCTGTCGAGCTCCGGAATGAAGGCAGTGCCGACGCGCGCCCTCATCTGCAGTCGGCCGAGCGTTTCGACGCGGTAGAGTCCGCCCTCCCGCACCTCCAGGGCGAAGCTCTTCTGCTCGTCCGCGGCAAGATCGAAGAATTGCGGCCGGCCGGCCTGCACGGTCGGCAGCGGCCCCGGCCGCTCATAACGCGGTGCGTCGGCCGCAGACGGCGGATCGGACCAGGCCAGGATGACGGTGCGTGGCCTGTCCGGCGCTGGCACGCGCACGATCATCCCGCGTCCCTTGTCCTCGACGGCCTCGCGCACTCGGCTGACGGCCACCGGCGCGCCGGTCGTGTCGGTGGCGAGGAGCTCGCCGCGGGCCGGCAGCCGCACCATGACCTCGTGCGCCTGGCCTGTGTTCTGCGGCAGGGTGAGCGCCCCCTGCTCGAGATCGGCTGGCAGCGGCCGCGCCACAGGCGCTGTCACGAGCCCGGGGGCGTTGTTCGCCAGGATCACGTGGTTCATGTCCTTGGCGAGGGTGTGGACCCCGAAGGATAGCGCAAGGCGCGGCGCCGCCGGTCGCGACGGCTCCGGCAGAAGGCCCGGCGGGCCGATGGTCAGGTCGAGCACGCCGACGGCGTTGTCCGCCGGCTCGATCTTGAGCATGTACCAGCCGGCCTCCAGGTCCCACCGATGCCGCTGGCGGCCGTCAGCGCGCGGCGCGGGCCGGCCGAGGAGCGGCTCGATGGCGAAGCGCGCGCCGACACCTTCCGCCCGAATGGCGACCGGGGTCGGCCCGGCGGCCTCGAAGAGGATCGTGCTTGGGCCGCGCAGGTTGAAGCGCCTGCGCCAAGCCTGGCCCTGGCCGATCCGGGGCATGTCGGAGGCGAGCACCGTGGCGCCGCCCTTGCCGTCGAACCGCCCGAGGAGCGCGGTTACCGGAATCTCGTCGGCGCCCTCCCCTGCGACGTCGACGGCGATCCAGTGCGGTCCGCTGCCCGTGATGTTGCGCGAGCCGGCCGGCTGCAGCGCCCGCAGGCGAAAGGGCCGGCCCTCGGCCGCGGCGACCTCGACGACGCGGCCGTCCCGCGCCGCCGGGCGGACCTCCGCCACCGGCTCGCGGCTCCTCTTCGAGATTTCGGCGCTGCCGAGCGTCTCGCGGCCTCGCGCGACGGTGATCCGGGCGGCCGTCGGCTCGGGCAGTTCCAGGCGCAGATATGACGCGGCCTGAGGCAAGGCGAACCGAACGACCCCCAGCGGCCCGACCTGTCCTTCCGCCCAGCCGCCGACCAAGGCCGGCGGCTCGCCGGCGCGGACATGCAGCGGCTGCGCGGCGTCCCCGTCGGCCCAGGAAAGCGGTGCGCCGCCATAGGCGGTCGCGAGATAAATGCCCGGCTCGACGGTGCCCTCGAGCCGGGCGTGCCAGAGCGGCCGTCCCGCCTTGGGCTCGATGGGCCGCAGACCTGGCGCGAGATCGGCGAGATCGGCCCCGTTCCGCCACAGGCGCAGGTCGGCGAGACTGCGCCCTGCTGCCTCGACGGACACCTTGCCCGGCTTCGGCACGGCGATCCAGAACGAGCGCTGCTGGAGGTCGGCGAGATCGGTGCTCACCGCCCCGCCTTGCAGCAGGGCGGTGCTCGCTGCGTCCGGCTCGCGAAAAGGCGATACCGAGAGCTTCGCGTCCCCCGAGGCGTTCGGCGCGCCGGCGACGCGCAGTTTGTAGGTGCCGACATCCAGGAGCACGTCGAGACGTCCGTCGCGCACGCCGGGCTCACCCGCCGTCTCGCCGGGACCCTGGATCATATCGACGAGCTGCAGCGACACCCCGCTCGCGCTTTCGGCGCGGATCGAGAAGCGTCCGGCCTCCCGGACCTGCAGCATCACGTCGTGTGCGCCCATCGCGGGCGTCGTCTCGCGGTCGAGGGATGCGGAGGCTTGGGGCCGCGACGACGGCAGGGACGCCGCGGTGGCCCTGATCGCTTCGGCATTCAAGCCGGCGAGGCGCGCCCGGTAGACGCGATCAAGACAGCTCGTCAGAGCGCCTGCATCGGCGGGGGCGCCGGGTTTCGGCGCGCAGGCCCAGTCGCGCTCATGGACCCATTGCCGTTGGCCCGCGGCGATCTCCGAGGTCCTGGCTGGATCGAGGGCGAATACGGCGGCGTACAGAGCGGCAAGCGCCAGGTCGTGTCCCTTCAGAACGGCCGAGGCGCAAATCCCGTTCTCGACCGCCGTGCGGGCCTTGGCGCAATCGAAGCTCTGCGCAAGACTGGGACCAGCGCCCGCCATCGCTGCGACGCCAAGCGCCGCCGCCAGCCTGATCCCGCGCATAGCCCCGCCCCTTACGATCGATCGGTCCCGCATTGAAGGCGGGGAATGTTTCCACAGTATGTCGCAACATGGCCGATGTCGCGCCCTTTGGGGCAGACGGGTGCCACTTTGGAGGGAGCATGGACATGACGCATTCGCCGGATGCCCGACAGCCAAGATACGCACGCATCTGGCGGGGCCGTACCGTCCGCGGCAAAGCGGACGAATACGAGCGCTACTGGCTCGCCAACGGCGTCGCGGGCCTCAAGGAAAAAGGGGCGCTCGAGGTGCAGATGCTCAGGGAGGACCGGGAGGAGGAGAGTGACTTCGTCACGATCTCCTATTGGGACAGCATCGAGGCGATGACCGGGGGCGGCAGGGACGATCCGCGGCGCGTCCATCATCTCGACCGGGACGCCGAATTTCTCATCGAGCTCCCCGAAACCGTGCAGATCCTGCGCGTCTTGGCGACGAGCCGCTGAACGCGGCCGCGCGGAAGGAGCGCTCTCTCAGGCCGCCGCTTCACGCCCGGCGCGGCGGGCCTTCGCCATTTCCGCCGCCAGCAGCACGGCGGCGCGCGTCGCCCCGATATGGGCGACGCCCTTGCCGGCGATGTCGTAGGCGGTGCCGTGGGCCGGCGTGCAGATCGGGAACGGGAACCCGCCGAGCAGCGTCACGCCGCGCTCGAAGCCCATCAGCTTCATCGCGATCTGCCCCTGGTCGTGGTACATGGTGAGGACGGCGTCGAAAGCGCCGCTCTTGGCCCGCAGGAACACGGTGTCGCTTGGAAACGGACCGTCGGCCGCGATGCCGGTCGCCTTCGCCTCCGCCACCACCGGCTCCAGGATGTCGATCTCCTCGCGGCCGAAATTGCCGCCGTCTCCGGCATGCGGGTTGAGGCCGGCGACAGCGATGCGCGGCGTCGCGAAGCCGGCGGCGCGCATGGCGGCGTCGGTCAGCTTGAGGCCGCGCAGGACCCGCTCCCGGGTGATCAACGACGCGACCTCGGAGAGCGGCACATGCGAGGTCACGCGCGCATTCCAGAGATCGCCGAGGATGTTGAACTCGCTTGCCGGCCCGTCGAGGCCGACCACCTCCGCCGAGAAGCTGATCTCGTCGTCGTACGGCGGATGGGCGAGGCGCATGGCGTGCTTGTTGAAGGGCGTGAAGCACACGGCATCGGCGTGGCCGTCGCGCGCCAGCGTCAGGGCGTACCGATAGTTCGTGAGGGCGAAGCGGCCGCCCTCGGGCGAGGCGACGGCGCGCTGCACGGTCCGCGGATCGAGGTTCCCAAGGTCGATCAGAACGGGCTTCTCGCCCACGGGTGGAACGCCCTCGCCTCGGTGCGTTTCGAGAGCGAGGCTCACCCGCGCGATCATCGCTCCCTCGTCCAGGACGCGGCGGTCGCCGATCACGAGGAGCCGGGCCGCGGCGTGGACCTCTTCGAGCGCCAGGAGCTTCGCGGTCAGCTCCGGGCTGATGCCGCACGGATCGCCCATCGCGAGGGCAATGATCGGACGTTGGTCCCGCTGCTCGGCCATGGGACTCCTCCTATGCGATCTTGCCGCCGGCAGCGGCGTCGCCGAGCGTCACCGCCCCCTCGCGCGCCAGCGCCTCGATGTCGTCGTCACTGAAGCCATAGTCCCGCAGAAGCGTGCGGGTGTGCTGCCCATAGAGCGGGGCGGCCGTCTCGACCTTGCCAGGGGTCGCCGAGAACTTGACCGGCAGCCCCAAGGTCTTCACCCGACCCACCGTCGGGTGCTCGACCTCGACCACCATCTCGCGGGCGATGGTCTGCGGGTCGTTGAGGGCCTGAAGCATGTCGTTGACGGGCCCCGCAGGCACGCCGGCCTCGTCGAGGAGGTTCAGCCACTCCTCGGAGGAGCGTGTCCGGAAGCGCTTGGCGAGCTCCGCCTCCAACTCCTTGAGGTGCGCCATGCGGGCCGGGTTGTCCACGAAGCGCGGGTCGTGGGCAAGCTCCGGCGCGCCGAGCGCATCGAGGATCCTCAGCCAGTTGGTCTGGTTCGCGCCGCCGACCACGATCCAGCCATCCGCGGTCTGGAAGGCCTGATAGGGCGCGTTGAGGGGATGGGCCGAGCCCATCGCGCGCGGGGCGACGCCGGTTGCAAGTGCAATGGCCGACTGCCAATAGGTCTGGACGAGAGCGGCCTCGAACAGGGAGGTCTCGACCCACTGCCCTTCTCCCGTCTTGAGGCGGTGCGCATAGGCCGCCAGAATCCCCATCGCGGCGATGATGCCGGCGGTGATGTCGGAGAGGGGCGGCCCGCATTTCGCCGGCGGCTCGTCCGGGCCGCCGCCGGTAATGCTCATGATGCCGCTCATGGCCTGGGCCACGAGATCGAAGCCGCGGCGATGCCGATAGGGCCCCGTGCGACCGAAGCCCGAAAGCGAGCAGTAGATGAGGCCGGGATTGTCCTTCTTCAGATCCTCGTAGCCGAACCCGAGCCGCTCCATGACGCCCGGCCCGAAATTCTCGACGAGGACATCGGCCGAGCGGGCGAGACGCCGCAGCACTTCGGCGCCGCCCTTCGTCTTGAGATCGAGGGCGATGCCCCGCTTGTTGCGGTTCATCATCATGAAGGCGGCCGACTCCTCGCCGATCCTGGGCGGTACGCTGCGGCGCGTATCGTCGCCGCCCGGCATCTTCTCGATCTTGATGACGTCGGCGCCCATGTCGGCGAGCATGAGGGTGCAGGTCGGGCCCGCCATGACATGAGTGAGATCGACCACCTTCAGTCCCCGGAGCGGACCCATCCCTCGCCGTCCTCTTGTGTGCTTCTTGTCGCGCTATTCGCCCCGCCACTGCGGCGGGCGCTTGTTGAGGAAGGCGTCCATGCCCTCCCGAAAATCCTGGCTCATGTAGCACATCAGGATCAGGTCCTCGCCCTCATCCCGCGACAGCCGCTGCTGCAGGCGGCGCAGGGCCTCCTTGGTGGCGCGAAGGGTGAGCGGCGCGTGCCCCGCGATGAGCCGCGCCAGCTCGTCAGCCCGTCGGTGCAGGGCATCGACATCCGGCACGACCTCGTTGAGGAGACCGATGCGGTGCGCCTCCTCCGCCTCCACGAGGCGCGCGGTGAAGATGAGATCCTTCACCCGGGCCGGGCCGATCAAGGCCGAGAGACGGCTCAGATTCGACATGGCGAGGCAGTTGCCGAGGGTGCGGGCGATCGGGAAGCCGATCTTTGTCGTCGCGGTGCCGATGCGCAGGTCGCAGCAGGAGGCGATCCCCGCCCCGCCCCCGGTGCAGGCGCCCGCGATGGCGGCGATGGTCGGGACGCGGCACTCCTCGAGGGTGCCAAGCACGCGGTCGATGCGCGACTCATAACTGATGGCGTCCTCCGGCGTCTTGAAGGCGCGGAACTGCGAGATATCGGTGCCGGAAGCGAAGGCCTTGTCGCCGGCGCCGGTGAGGATCATGGCCTTGATCGAGCGATCCTCGTTCACCTCCCGACAGATCTCGGCCAGCCGCTCATACATCGCGAAGGTGAGGGCATTGCGCGCCTGCGGCCGGTTGAAGGTGATGCGCGCGATGCCCTCGCGCACCTCGTAAAGCAGTTCGTCGTCGGTTCGTGCCGCGTCCGTCATCCGAATCCTCGCTGAAAGCCCAAGCCCTTCGCTCGGACGGACATTACGATCCCCCGAACGGTTCGTCAGCTCCTCGGCCAGCCCGTGCGGGGCGCGCGCGGCTGCCCCGAGCGGCGCGCATGGCGCCCAGCGGCAGAGCCCTAGATGTCGAAGCTATGAAGGTTGTTCATCCGGGGCTGAGGTGTGAGGCTGGGGTTGCGAAGCCAACCAACCCCGACCGGAGCACCCGGATGAACGTTCACCAGCATGCCCGCATGACGGTCCATGGTCGAGCCCTTCTCGTGTCGCGCATCCGCCAGGAGGGCTGGCGCGTGAGGGATGCGGCTGGCGCCGCCGGCGTCTCGGAGCGAACTGCCTACAAATGGCTGGCGCGCTTTCGGGCCGGCGGCGAGCGGATGCTTCACGACAGGAGCTCGGCGCCGGCCCGGCCGCGTCGTCGCCTGTCGCCCGAGACCCTCGCCGCCATCGAGCGGCTGCGCCGCCAGCGCCTCTCCGGCCCGGCGATCGCCCGCCAGCTCGGCCAGCCGCGCTCCACGGTCGGCGCCGTGCTGCGCCGCCTCGGGCTCGGGCGCCGCGCGGCCATTGAGCCCAAGCCCCCGGTTGTGCGTTACGAGCGGGAGCGGCCCGGCGAACTCATCCATCTCGACACCAAGAAGCTTGGACGCATCGCCAGGCCAAGCCATCGCGTCACCGGCAACCGACGCGATCGGGTCGCCGGCACAGGGTGGGAGCACCTGCACGTCGCCGTGGATGACGCCTCGCGCCTCGCCTACACCGAGGTGCTGCCGAGCGAGCGCAAGGAGGACGCCGTGGCCTTCCTGTCCCGGGCGCTCGCCTTCTTCGCAGCCCACGGCGTCCGCGTCGAGCGCGTCATGACCGACAACGGCTCGGCCTACAAAAGCTTCGCCTTCCGCAACCGCCTGGCCGAGGCAGGCCTGCGCCATATCCGCACCAAGCCCTACACGCCCAGGACCAACGGAAAAGCCGAACGCTTCATCCAGACCAGCCTCCGCGAGTGGGCCTACGCCCGAACCTACCAGACCTCTGCCGAGCGAGCCCACGCCATGCAGCCCTGGATCACCGCCTACAACTCCACCCGACCCCACTCAGCCCTCGGCGGAAAACCACCCCTCAGCCGCCTGAACAACGTGCTTGGATTCGACACCTAGAGCGCGCTTCGGTTTAGCGGAATTGGATTCCGTTTGAGGTCGGGGTGTGATTCAAGATCCGTGCTGGGGGAGGCCAGCATTGGATGACACGACCCTACTCTGAGGATTTGCGCGAACGGGCTGTGGCCCGCTACGAGGCGGGCGCGACGACGCGGGCGGTGGCGGCGGCGCTCAGGATCAGCCCGTCCTGCATCTCGAAGTGGATGAAGCGCAAGCGCGAGACGGGCTCGCTGGCGCCCGACCAAGTCGGCGGCCACAAGAAACCCAAGCTCCGCGGAGAGCTGGCCGAGTGGCTGCGCGAGCGCTGCCGGTCCGGACCGTTTACGACCCGCGGCTTGGTGATGGAACTGGCCGAACGCGGCATTAAGAGCGACCGCCGCGCCGTCTGGGTCTTCCTGCACGCCGAAGGACTGAGCTTCAAAAAAAACCGTGCTGCCGGCCGAGCAGACGCGGCCTGACATCGCCCGCAGGCGGGCGCGCTGGAAGGCCCATCAGGGCCGCATCGATGCAAGGCGGCTCGTCTTCATCGACGAGACATGGGTCAAGACCAATATGGCGCCCCTGCGAGGCTGGGGACCGCGCGGCCAGCGCCTTGCGGCCCGCGTGCCGCACGGCCACTGGAAGACGCTCACCTTCATCGCCGCGCTTCGCGCCGATCGCATCGATGCTCCCTGGATCATCGACGGCCCGATCAACGGCGAGCTGTTCACCCTCTATGTCGAGAAGGTGCTCGTTCCGACGCTCGCTCCGGGTGACGTCGTCGTCCTCGACAATCTCGGCAGCCACAAAGGGCAAGCCGCGCGACGCGCCGTCCGGGCCGCCGGCGCCCATCTTCTGTTCCTGCCCCCCTACAGCCCCGACCTGAACCCGATCGAGCAGCTCTTCGCCAAGCTCAAGCACCTGATCCGCAGGGCCGAAGCCCGCACCGTCGAGGCCACCTGGCGAAAGCTGGGCGACCTTCTCGAGCTCTTCCCACCCACGGAATGCGCCAACTACCTGACAAACGCCGGCTATGCTTCCGTCTAAACAGAGCGTGCTCTAGGACACAGGCGTTCCGACGGACGACACAGCGCGGCTTTGCAGCAAATTGTTGCGCTTCGGTCCCGGACTGCGTTCCGCGCTGCACGCATCGGGGAGAGAGGGAGAGGAAGTGGGAAAGGTGGCGCCTGACCATCGCTGAGGAGGTTCTCGCCCGAACCCCTCCCGCCCCGTCCCGGAAGCCTGCAACGCAGCAAGTCCTGGTGACCTCTGGCCTCACCCCTCCCCTGCAAGAAGGAGAGCACATCCGTCGGCCCGGTCGGGCGATGCTTCAGGCCGCGTGTTCCGTCGCGGTCTCCCGCTCGTCGAGGAGCGGGGCGTTGACGGTGCAGACCACTCCTCCCGGTTCATAGGAGAGGGACACTTCGCCCCCGAGTTCGGCCGCCAGGCTGCGCTCGATGAGGCGCGAGCCGAACCCCTTGCGCTGGGGCGGCGACACCGGCGGGCCGCCGCGCTCCACCCACCGGAAGGTGACTTGCGGCGGATCCCCCGCGGCGACGCCCCAGGTGATGGCCACCGAACCCGAGGGCGAGGACAGCGCCCCGTATTTGGCGGCATTGGTTGCAAGCTCGTGGAGCGCCATGCTGAGCGCGAGCGCCACCCGCGGGGAGAGGCGGAGGGGCGGCCCGGCGATCTCGAACCGCTCGCGACGGTAGGGGGCGAGCGCCTCCGCGACGACCTCCGACAGCTCAGCACCCTCCCAGTTCTCGCGGGTGAGCAGATCATGGGCGCTGGCGAGCGCGAACAGGCGCGCGTCGAAGGTTTCGCGCGCGACGCTGTCGCCCTCCCCGCTGAGGGTCTGTCGTGCAATGGCCTGGACCGTGGCGAGGATGTTCTTCACCCGGTGCTTCAGCTCGTGCACGAGGAGGCGCTGCAGGCGCTCGGCCTGTTTTCGCTGCGTGATGTCGCGGGCGATCTTCGACATGCCGACGATCTCGCCCATCCCGTCCCGTACCGGGGAGACCCTGAGCGAAATCTCGACGGTGCTCCCGTCCTTGCGGCGACGCACGGTCTCGTAATGCTCCAGGTGCTCGCCGCGCCGTATGCGCTCGAGGAGGCTCGTCTCCTCTTCTGACCGATCCCCGGGCAGGAGGATCGTGATCGGCCGTCCGATGACCTCGTCGGCGCGATAGCCATACAGCCGTTCCGCACCCAGGTTCCAGCTCGTGATCCGCGCGTCGAGGTCCGTGCTGATGATCGCGTCGTCGGACGACTCGATGATGGCGGCAAGGCGCTTTTGCGCCTCTTCGCTCCGCTTGCGTTCCGTGATGTCGACGACCATGGCGACGACCTGGCACACCCGTCCCGTCGCGTCGCGGATGGGAGCCACCGAGTTGCTCACCCAAACCTGGGATCCGTCCTTGCGGACATAGCGCTTCTCAATCGTGAAGCTGGCGCCCTCCTCGACCATTCGTCGGAAGAGCGCCACGTTGCGGGGCAGGTCGTCCGGATGCGTGAGATCCTGCATCCGCATCTGCAGCAACTCGGCTTGCGTATAGCCGACGATCTCGCAGTAGCGCTGGTTGACGAGCAGGAAGCGCCCATCAACGTCCGTCTGCGCGATGCCGCCCGTCGTCTGCTCGAAGAGGGCGCGGAGCCGCTCCTCCCGCTCGCGCAGCGCTTCCTCGGCCTGTTTGGCCGCCGTGACGTCGCGCACGGTGCCGATGAAGCGCGCCGGCCGGCCCTCTTCGAAATAGCATCTGCCCTTGGCGGCGACCCATCGCGTGACGCCGTCCCGCAGGCCGATTGTGCGATACTCGATGTCGTATTCGCCACTCCCGCCAGGATCGATCGCCGCGCGAACCGCGGCATCGGTGACCTCCCGGTCGTCGGGGTGCAACCCCGCCAGGAAGGTTTCGTAATCCACGGGATCGTCCGGCAACAGGCCGAAGAGAGCCCGTGTCTGCTCGTCCCAGCGCAGCACCCGGCTGCGCAGGTCGTAGTCCCATATGCCGATCTGCGCCGCCTCGGAGGCGATCCGGCGCCGCTCCTCGCTTTCGCGGAGCGCCTCCTCCGCCTCTTTGCGGTCGGTGATGTCGATGACCGAGCCCACATAGCCGCAGAAGGAGCCGTCCTCGCCGAAACGCGGCACCGCCGCATCGATCGCCCAGCGGTATTCGCCGTCGGCGCGGCGCAGGCGGTATTCCAGGCGGAACGGCTCACGCTTGGCGTTGGCGGTGAGGAAGATCCTGCCGGACCACCCGCGGTCCTCCGGATGGACCGCCTCGAGCCAGCCCATGCCGAGGCCGGTGTCCGGAGACTGGCCGGTGAACTCGTACCAGGACCGGCTGAGATAGGAGCAGGCCCCGTCCGGCTCCGTCACCCAGATCATCACCGGCGCGTGGTCGGCGAGGTTGCGGAAGCGCGTCTCGCTTTCCCGAAGCGCCATCTCGACCTGCTTGCGCTCGGTGATGTCGACGACGACGCCAGGGAAGCGGAGCGGCCTGCCGGCCCTGTCGTAGAGGCACTCGCCCCGGGCTTCGATCCAGCGGATCGAGCCATCCTCGCGCAGGAGGCGATATTCCTCGGCGTATTTCTCGCCCGTGGCGAGGGTGCGTTCGATCGCCTTGGCGATCCGGTCCCTGTCTTCCGGGTGGATTCCGGCGAAGTACTCGGCGATCGGCGCGCCCTTCTCTCCCTTCTCCGGATCGACGGAGAACATCGCCGCGAAGCGGGCGTCCGAGTAGAAGATGTCAGACGCGATGTGCCAATCGAAGGTGCCGACCATGCCCGACGCGCTCAAGGCGTAGGACAGGCGCTCCTGAGCCCGGGCGAGGGCCTGCTGCGTCACGACCCGCTCTGTCGTCTCGTTGACGATGCAGAGCACCCCGGCCACCGCGCCGGCCTCATCGCGCACGGCCGAGTAGGAGATATCGAAATAGACCGTCTCGGGGTAGCCGTGCCGCTCGATGTAGAAGGGACGATCCTTCGCATGGACCGTCTCGCCGGTCTGCCGCACGCGCTGCAACAAGGGCTCCAGATCGTCCCACAGCTCGGCCCAGTTCTCCCGGGCCGGACGCCCCAGCGCCCGCGGATGCTTCTCGCCGATGGTCGGGGCGTAGGCGTCGTTGTAGAGGGCCACGAATTCGGGGCCCCAGAACATCACGATCTGGGCCTTGGCCGGAAGGATGAGGCTCAGCGCGGCCTTGAGGCATTCGGGCCAGCCGGAGACCGGCCCGAGGCTGGTCTGCGACCAGTCATGGGCGCGGATCAGCGCGCCCATCTCGCCCCCGCCGGTCAGGAAGTCAGGACTTAGGGCTTGCGTCGTGGCAGCCATGGTGCTGACGCGCGGCTGGGCGACCGCGCCCGCACGCGGTCGGGGCCGCGACGAGGGCGTCCGGCGCGGACAGGGAGGTGCCGTCGAGACGGGCGGCGCAAGGCATCAAACGGGATTTCCGCGGCGATTTGGTTCTTCTACTTTCCTCGTAACGAGTGATCCCATCGCAATCAAGCCTTGCCGTGCGCTCAATGTCGAGCTTCTTCACGTGGAGCGTTCCCTTTCCATGAATTCATCCATGTTGATGTCGGTAAAATCATGCAACTTATGTCGACTTCTGCACACTTGAACCATACCGCTACGCTGTGCGAGAGGACGAAAGCGCATCCAGCCCCACGGTCTTAGGTCATGTTCAAGAAGGCGGTCATCGGCTTTATCCTTCTCCTGGTCGCCGCAGCAGCGTCGGCGCAGGAGACCCCGATTGCGGCGCGCACGATCCGCATCGCCACCGAAGGCGCGTTTCCCCCCTTCAATTATCTGGAGAACAACGAGCCGCAGGGCTTCGAGGTGGATCTCGGGAAGGCCTTGTGCGAGGCGGCCCGGCTGACCTGCATCTTCGTCGTCCACGAGTGGGACGGCATGATCCGCGGCCTCTTGCGGCAGGAATACGACGCCATCATGGCCTCGCTGTTCATCACCGAAAAGCGCAAGGCGCGGATCGCCTTCTCCAAACCCTACTACCGCATCCCTGCCTCGTTCATCGCCAGAAAGGACGGCGACATCGCCGACAGCCGCCCCGCGAGCGTGTCGGGAAAGCTGGTCGGGGTGGTGGCCGACAGCGAACATGTGCGCCTCCTCGAGGAGCGCTATCCCGATGCGATCATCAAGGATTACAGCAAGCTCGAGGAGGCGACCCTCGACCTTCTCGCCGAACGTCTGGATCTCGTCATCGGCGACAAGCTGGCGTTGACGCGCTTTCTCGAAACGCGGGAGGGCGCGTGCTGCCGGCTCGTGGGGGACGCGCCCTTCGATCCCGAGATCTCCAGTCCCGGCGCGGCGATCGGGCTGAGGCGCGAGGATGCGGCCCTCAAGGAGGCCTTCGACCGGGCTCTCGACGCCCTCATCGCCGACGGCACCTACGATCGCATCCGAGCGAAATACTTCCCCTTCGACACCAAGGCTTGAAGGCGCTCCGGCGCCCGCCCTCGGCGCCGTTTGACGGGCTCGGCACGGCCCCCTACAGAACGCGCATGCGCCGCTGTGGCGGCGTTCGGCACTCACGAGAACGAGGCTCGCAGTCGATGGCGAAGGTCGCATTCCTTGGGCTTGGCGTCATGGGATATCCGATGGCGCGGCATCTCAAAGCCAAGGGGCACGAGGTGACCGTCTACAACCGCACCACCGCCAAGGCGGAGAGGTGGGTGGCCGAGAATGGCGGGCGTCTTGGACGCACGCCCCGGGAAGCCGCCGACGGTCAGGAGATCGTCTTCGCCTGCGTCGGCAACGACGACGATCTGCGGCAGGTGACGATCGGCCCTGACGGCGCCTTCGAGGGCATGGCGCAAGGCGCGGTCTTCGTCGACCACACCACGGCCTCCGCCGAGGTCGCCCGCGAGCTCTTCGCAAGAGGCGGCGAGCGCGGCATCGGCTTCATCGACGCCCCTGTCTCGGGCGGGCAGGCCGGCGCCGAAAACGGGGTGCTCACCGTGATGTGCGGCGGTGAGCCCGAGGTCTTCGCACAGGTCGAGCCGGTCATCATGAGCTATGCCAGGGCCTGCCGGCTCCTCGGCCCCGTCGGCTCGGGCCAGCTCACCAAGATGGTCAACCAGATCTGCATCGCCGGGCTTGTCCAGGGGCTTGCGGAAGGCATCCACTTCGGCAAGCGGGCCGGGCTCGACATCGAGGCCGTGCTCGACGTGATCTCCAAAGGCGCCGCCGGCTCCTGGCAGATGGAGAACCGCGGCAAGACCATGAACCAGGGCAAGTTCGACTTCGGCTTCGCGGTGGACTGGATGCGCAAGGACCTCGCCATCTGCCTCGCCGAAGCCCGCCGCAACGGGGCGCATCTGCCGGTCACGGCGCTGGTCGATCAGTTCTATTCGGAAGTGCAGAAGATGGGCGGCCGGCGCTGGGACACATCGAGCCTGATCGCCCTTCTCGAGCGCTGACCGGCCTCAACGCGGCCGGTCCTCCTCAGAGGTCGAGCACGAGCCCGTCATGGGCGACGAGGTAGCCTCGCGCCTCGATCGCGGGCAGATGCGCGAGCACCTCGGCGCTCATATGGGTCAGCATGATGCGGGAGGCGTTGAGCCGCGCCCGGTTGGCCTCGATGGTGTCGAGGGCAAGATGGGCGACGGGAGCGCCGGCCATCCGGTAGCACTCGCTGATGAAGAGGTCCGCCCCGTCGGCGACCTCGACGAGGGCCTCCGTCCAGCTCGTGTCTCCCGAATAGGCCAGCGTGCGCCCGTCCGCCTTGATCCGGACCGCCGTCGAGGGAGTCCCGGAGGGGTGGACGACCTCGGTCGACCAGATCTCGAGATCGGCGAAGACGTGCGCCGTGCGGCAGGGCAGGTCCATGATGGTGAGCGGGAAGCGCCATTTGTTGCCCGACGAGCCCGGGAAGAACACCTCCATCGCGGCGGCGACCCGGCCGCTCGTGCCGACTGGCCCGATGATGGTGAGCGGCGTGGCCCGGCGGCTGTCGAACTGGGCGTCGAGCAGGAGGAAGGGCAGACCGCCGAAGTGGTCGCCGTGGAGATGGCTCAGGATAACGGCGTCGATCCGGTTGGGGTCGAGGCCGACACGCTTCAGAGCGACGAGCGAGGTGGCGCCGAAATCGAGCGCCACCGTGCCTTGCTTCGTCTCGATCCAGAAGCAGGTGTTTGCCCGGCCGCCGGATCCGAAGGCGTCACCGCAACCAATGACCGTCAAACGCATCTGTCGAACCGGATGAAAGGCGCCGCCCAGAGGTGGCGGGAGAACGGTCCGTCGCCTCTGCCATAGACGCATTGCGGCTGTCGAGGCCGGACACCAGCCCTTCGCACACCCAGGGCCTCCCATGGTCGGAATGGCCGCGGGGGTTGCCGGGGTCGAGCCGCGCGATCCCCCGGGCCTGGCTCTCGAGACTCTCGATACGATAACCGTCGGCGCCCAGCCGCTCGTAGCGCCAGCAATAGGTCCCGGCATGGCGCGAACGGGCATAGTAGTAGCAGACCGCCTCGCGCCGCACGTCCCAGCAGCCCTCGAGCACCGGCTCGCCATTGTTGTGGCCGAGGATGCGGCCGTCGGGCGAGTGGTACTCACTGAACACCACGCCGCTGGTGTTGTAGCCGGTCAGGGTGTTGCCGGCGAGTTCCCGGCGCAGCTCCTCCCCGCTCAGGGCCTGCGCCCGCGCGCCCGTTGACGCCCCGACGAAGAGGCCGATGCAGCCAAGAAGCGCCGCGGCCCGTGTCACGCCTTGGCGCTCGGCCTCGCCGCGAGCGCGGCGTGCCAACGCCGGACGTTGTCCAGCTCCTCCGGAACCGAGAGCTTCGCCGGCTTCATGAAGTCGAGGGAAACGAGACCCGTAATGTCCGCGACCGTGAACCGGTTTCCGCACACGAATTCGCGATCGGCCAGATGGCGGTCCAGCACGCCGAGGAAGGCGGCGACCCGCGGCTTGTTCGCCTCGCCCCAGGCCGGCACCTGCGGAACCTCCATTTCGGCCATGGCGGGGTGAAGGTGGCGGAAGACCGCCCGTACGGTCCCGAAGAGGTGGAACTCGAGGCGGCGCTGCCACATCTCGACCTCCGCCCGCTCAAGCGCGCCGACGCCGAACAGGGGCGGCTCCGGATGGAGCTCCTCGAAGTAGCGGCAGATGGCGATCGACTCCGTGATGACCGTTCCGTCGTCGAGCTCCAAGGCCGGCGATTCCTGGAGCGGATTGACGGCGGCGAAGTCCGGCGTCTTGTGCTCCAGCTTGGCAAGATCGACCGGCACCAGGGGAACCGAGATCCCCTTTTCGGCGAGGAAGATCCGGACCCGGCGCGGGTTCGGCGCACGACCTGCATCATAGAGCTTCATCGATCCCTCGGTCCGCTTGCACCCCATCGGCAGGGTTGTCGCACGAGGCGAGCACGCTGCTCAAGGACGATCCGCCTGAAGGCGCAAGGAGGATCCGGCCAAAAAAGAGTGGCGCCGCGGGGGGCGGCGCCAGGAGGTCTCGTTGGGGTCAGGAGGAAAACAATTTCCTTCTAGCCCAAGTTCCACGAGGGCGATGTGCGCTGCCGCACGCGAGCGGCGTCCGCGCCTCGCCCGGCCCTCGAGCGCTCGGCGTAGCAAGGAAGGAGCGTTCAGTCCTGCTGACCGGGAGAATGGCGCTTTCGCCACTCCGATGGACGTTCGAATTCGCCCGCCCACAGCCCTGCCCTGGCGCGCCGCGCCTCCGCCTCCTCGGCGGCGTAACGGCCGCGATAGTCGAGCGCGAGCCCCTGGCGGACCAAGAGGGCGCCGAGATCCTCGATGCCGCGCCCCTTGACCGCGCAGCGGCCGAGCCTGCGCCGATAACGGTCACGACCGCTGATGCGGCATTCCACCTGCTCGTCGCCGACAAGCAGGGCGAGCGCCCGGGCGGCGGCTTCCCCGCAGTCGTAAGGCGCCCCCGCCGCCACGCAGGTCTGACGGCGCTCGGGGGCGTCGATGCCTTCGAGGCGGACCGCCTCCCCCGCGATGCGCAGGGAATCGCCGTCGGTGACCTGCGCCGCCCCCGCGATCACCGCCGGCTCACGCTCGCTCAGATGGAGGGCCGCGAGCGCCATCAGGCCGAACGCCACCGCGGCCCACAGCGCGTCTGACAGAGTGAAGCCCCGGTTCGCGAGGCGATGCGGAAGGCGACTCATGCGCAGGATGGTTAACCAATCTGCGCCATGTTGGGCACGCTCGGCGGCCCCGTCTCCGGGCCGTGGACCATCGCGTTGCGTATGAGCGATTCTAGCGCCCCACCGATCGAGCAGGACCGCCGTGCCGCGCCCGACGACCTCGGGCGCCGGCGCAAGCTCGCCCGGGACGTGCGCAGCGTGCGCGAGAGGCTCACCTCCGCGATCGGCCTCGAGCGCGCCTTCGACTACGAGCTGATCCGCCTCTACGCCCAATACCATGTCAGCGCCGCCCTGCCCCAGGCGGCGCTCGCTCTGGCCATCGGCGGGGCGGCGACGCTGTGGATACCGGTTGCCAACGCCGCCCTGTGGCTGGTTCTGGTGCTGGCGGGGATGGGGCTTCTGGCCACCCTCTCGCAGCGTTTCCTGCAGCAGCCGGCGGACGATGTTTCGCTCACGGTCTGGCGGCGGCGGTTCATTCTCGGCGAGCTCCTGCAAGGAGCAAGCTGGGCCCTGGTCATGCAGGTCCTGATCACGGTGCCGGCCGCCTCGGCGCGCAGCTTCCTCCTGTTCGTCATGGTGATGCTGGCGGCGCTGACGGCCATGCTGTCCGCCACCATCCCGACGGCCGTCTATGCCGGGCTTGCGCCTTTGAGCATCGCGATGGCTGGGCTCATGCTCGTGTCTCGGGACGCGCATACCCTCATGCTGATCGTCATGGCGGCAAGCGCCCAGGGCTTCTTCATCCTGCTGGCCAACCGGCTTTATGGCAGCGCGGTCGCCACCCTGCGCTCACGCGCGGAGAAGGATGCGATCTTTGCCGAGCTTCAGGAGGCCAAGGCCAATTCCGACGAGGCCAGGCGCCGGGCCGAAGAGGCCAATCTCGCCAAGTCCCGTTTTCTCGCCACCATGAGCCACGAGCTCCGCACGCCCCTGAACGCGATCCTCGGCTTCTCGGAGGTCATGAAGAACGAGGTCTTCGGTCCCCATGCCTCGAGCGCCTACCGCGAATATGCAGGAGACATCCACAGCAGCGGTCAGCATCTCCTGACGCTCATCAACGAGATTCTCGATCTTTCGCGCATCGAGGCCGGGCGCTACGAGCTGAAGGAAGAGGCGGTTCAGCTCGCCCACGTGGTGGACGACTGCCGCCACATGCTCAACCTGCGCGCGAAGGCGAAGAACCAGACCATCCACGAGCTCGTCGATCCGGCGCTGCCACGGGTCTGGGCGGACGAGCGCGCGATCCGGCAGATCGTGCTCAATCTTCTGTCGAACGCCATCAAGTTCACCCCGCCCGGGGGCGAGATCACGATCAAGGTCGGCTGGACCTCGTCGGGGGGCCAGTACGTCAGCGTGAAGGACACCGGGCCCGGCATTCCGGAGGAGGAGATCCCGATCGTCATGTCCTCCTTCGGGCGGGGATCGCTCGCCATCAAGACCGCGGAGCAGGGATCAGGGCTCGGCCTTCCCATCGTCAAGGGGCTGATCGACCTCCATGGCGGCACCTTCAAGCTGAAGTCCAAGCCGCGCGAGGGCACGGAAGCGATCGTCATCCTCCCCGCCGCCCGCGTCATCGACGCCCTGCCGGCGGTCGCCTTGGAGGACCCGGCCAAGGCCGCGGCCGCCCGGGCGGCATGAAGCGCCGGATGCCGGCATGCGAGAGGCCGGGCCTAGGTTCTGAACTCATAAAGGTTGAAGCGGATTGTGTGGGGTGATTCAAGGCTCCTGGACGGGAGGCTTGGTCATGGCGCGATACGATCTGTCGGAAACGGAGTGGCGGTTGATCGAGCCGCTTCTGCCGAACAAGCCGCGCGGGGTGGCGCGGGTCGATGACCGGCGGGTGCTCAACGGCATTTTCTATGTGCTGCGCACCGGCTCGCCGTGGCGCGACCTGCCGGAGCGCTACGGGCCGTACACGACTGTCTACAACCGCTTCAACAGGTGGGCCAAGCAGGGCGTCTGGCTCAAGGTGTTCGAGGCGCTCGCGGCCAAGTCGCCAGGGTCTCTGCACCTGATCGACTCCTCCATCGTGCGCGCCCATCAGCACGCGGCCGGCGGTAAAAAGGGGGCGCGGATCACGCCATCGGCCGTTCTCGTGGAGGACTGACGACCAAGATCCACGCCGTCGTCGACGAGCAAGGGCTGCCCCTCCGCCTCGTCGTCTCGCCAGGGCAGGCCTCCGACAAGACCCTCGCTCCAGTCCTGCTGGCCGACCTGCCTCCCGCCAAGGCGCTCGTCGCCGACCGGGGCTACGACGCTCAGGCGATCCTCGACCTGGTGCGCCAGGCCGGCGGCGAGGCCCACATCCCGACCTGCCGCGACCGCAAGGTCCAACGCTCCGTCGCCCCGGCGCTCTACCGCCAGCGCAACCTCGTCGAGCGCTTCTTCTGTAAGCTCAAACACTTCCGCCGGATCGCCACACGCTTCGACAAGCTCGCCCGCAACTTCCTCTCAGCCGTCGCCCTCGCCTCAGCCCGTCTGTGGACCCGAGCTAATGAGTCCACTACCTAAGCGCCGGCAGACCGCTGCGCGAAGCCTGCCTGATCGGAGGTCGCCATGTCGCGATGGCAGGCCGCAGCCGCCTTGACGAGGCCGATCGCGAGGGCCGCTCCCGTTCCCTGCCCGAGCCGCAGCCCAAGGGCGAGCAGAGGGATCTTGCCGATCCGCTCCAGCACCTGCTGATGGGCCCCTTCCGCCGAAAGGTGTCCGGCGATGCAATGGTCGACGGCGCCGGGGTCGAGGGCGTGAAGAACCGCGGCGGCCGCGGTGGCCGCATAGCCGTCAAGCACCACCGGCACGCGCTGCAGCCGCGCGGCGATGATGGCTCCGGCGATCGCCGCGATCTCCCGTCCGCCGAGGCGCCGCAGGATCTCGAGAGGATCGTCCAGCGAGCCGCGATGCCGGTCGAGCGCCGCCTGCACCACCGCCACCTGGCGGGCACGGCCGACCTCGTCGAGGGCGCCCTCTCCGACCCATGTCTGTGGCGCTCCGCCATAAAGGGCGGCGTAGACGGCCGCGGCGACGACCGTGTTGCCGGCGTCCATGTCGCCGAGGGCAATGAGGTCGGTGCCGCCGGCCACCGCCTCCATGCCGAAGGCCATGGTGGCGACGCACGCCTTCTCCTCCATGGCCGGGCCGTCGGCGATGTCGCCGGTCGGCAGGTCGAGGGCAAGATCGAAGACCTTGAAGCCAAGGCCGTAGGTGGCGCAGATCTGGTTGATGGCCTGCCCACCGGCAGCGAAATTCTCCAGGATCCGCCGGCCCGTCTCGGGCGCAAAGCCGACGCCGGCGCGCCTCGCGACCCCGTGGCTCGCCGCGAAGACGCAGACGAGGGGCCGGTCGACGGACGGGGGCGCCCTGCCCTGCCAGGCCGCCAGCCATTCCACCAGCCATTCGAGGCGCCCAAGGCTCCCGGCGGGCTTGGCGAGATTCGCGTTGCGGTCCCGCACCGCGGCAACCGCCGCTTGATCGGGGCCCGGCATGGCGGCGATCAGGCGACGGATGTCGTCGAAGGGCGGGGCACTCGCCAGGTCGATCATGAGGGGCTCCGAAGGCGGTGCGACAGGGTTGGGCAAGAGCTTTAGGGGAGCTATAGGAGCACGCGTCCCTGGGGGGAAGTCAGCTCCAGAGCCGCGCCCGATCGGCTGGGCGCATGGCGTTCTCCTCCTGCTCGCCGAGGCCGTCGAGGGGCATCGTCACCCCCCCGATCGCTGCGCACCCTTGACCACGGCGAGGCCGTGACGAGATAGGATGGGCAGCGCCCATGACCCCTGTTTCCAGCCCGTGCATCCGCGTCTGCGTCCTCGACCCCGAAACCGGGCTCTGCGAGGGATGCGGGCGCACGCGCGAGGAGATCGCCGACTGGTACCGCATGAGCGAGGATGAACGGCTGCGCATCATGGCCGAGCTCGAGGAGCGGATGCGCAAGGCGTTCGCGGCGGCCGACAGCAAGGGCTGAGAGAGTGGGCGCGCTGGCCCTCGGCGTTATCCTGCTTGCCGCCGCCGTCCTCGTCACGTGGCGAGGCGAGGAGCCGATCGCCGGCCTGACGAAGGAGGAATTCGCGGCCGTGGCCTCCCTCGGCGCGCTCGCGCTCCTTATGGCAAGCGGCGTGATCAGCGCATTCCGGGGCCGTTTTCTCGATGGCGTGCGCGCCTTGGCGACGTGGGCGGCGCTCGGGCTCGCGCTCGTGGCGGGCTACAGCTACCGCTTCGAGCTCCAGGAGGTCGCGTCCCGCCTTGCAGCCGAATTGATGCCGGGCGAGGCCACGGTGACGCCCGCCGGCGAGGTCGTCGTGTCGCGCCGGATCGACGGCAGCTTCGTCGTAAATGGCGCGGTGAACGGCCGGCCGGTACGGTTCATCTTCGACACCGGGGCAAGCGCGGTGGTGCTCACGGCGGAAACCGCCGCATCGGCGGGCTTCGAGCCGAGCTCGCTCACCTATTCCGTTCCCGTGGCGACCGCGAACGGGCGCACGCTGGCAGCGCTGGTGACGCTGGACCGGGTCACGATCGGCTCCATCACCGAAGAGCGCGTCCGCGCCCTTGTCGCCCGGCCGGGAGCGCTGCGCGAGAACCTCCTCGGCATGACCTTCCTCGAGCGGCTCGCCTCCTACGAGGTCCGCAACAACCGCCTGACGCTGCGCGGCCGAGGCGCCTAAAGGCGATTCCCCATTCGCGGAATCGGCTCTAAGAGGCAGGATCGGATTGAAGGACCCTGCCCATGCCGCTCCCCTCCGAAATGACCGCCATCGAAATCTCGAGCCCGGGCGAGCCCGACGTGCTTCGCCCCGCCAAGCGGCCCATGCCGACGATTGGCGACGAGGACGTGTTGATCGAGGTGCATGCTGCCGGCGTCAATCGTCCGGACGTCCTCCAGCGTCGCGGCAGCTACGATCCCCCGCCCGGGGTGACCGATATTCCAGGTCTTGAAGTAGCCGGCCGCATCGTGGCGGTCGGCGCGGCTGTCCGGGATTTCGAGGTCGGCGACGAGGTCTGCGCCCTTGTGGCCGGCGGCGGCTATGCGGAATATTGCGCTGCGCCTGCCGGGCAGTGCCTGACGGTGCCGCCGGGATTCTCGATGGTCGAGGCGGCGGCCCTGCCCGAGACCTTCTTCACGGTGTGGACGAACGTCTTCGAGCGCGGCCACCTGCAGCGGGGCGAGACGCTCCTTGTGCATGGCGGCTCCTCCGGCATCGGCACCACCGCCATCCAGATGGCGAGGGCGTTCGGCGCGCGGGTGTTCGTGACGGCTGGCAGCGCCGAGAAGTGCAAGGCCTGCGAGGCGCTCGGCGCCGAGCGCGCCATCAACTACCGCGACGAGGACTTCGTGAAGGTGGTGGCCGAGCTGACCGGTGGACGGGGAGTCGACGTGGTGCTCGACATGGTCGGCGGCGACTACATCGCCCGCAGCATCCAGGCCATGGCCGTGGACGGGCGGCATGTGAGCATCGCCTTCCTCCAGGGGGCCAAGGTGACGCTCAACATGTTTCCCGTCATGACCAAGCGCCTGACGCTCACCGGCTCGACCCTGCGCGCCCGGCCGGTGGCGGCCAAGGCCGCCATCGCGGCACAGCTGCGCGAGAAGGTCTGGCCGCTCCTCTCGCAGCGGGAGCTCCGGCCGGTGATCTACAAGACCTTTCCGCTGGAGCAGGCAGCGGAGAGCCACGCGCTCATGGAGAGCAGCCAGCACATCGGCAAGATCGTCCTGACCGTCCGCGGCGAGGCAGGCTGAGGCAAGCCAACCTCAAGCTGTTCGAGGCCGCAGGCGCACGCCCGGGCGGAGGTTTCGGAAGGTGAAGCTTGCCGGGTCCTCCCGGTTCACGCCCGGCGCGAGGCAGATGATCACCCGTTCGGCGATATCCTGGAAGCCGGAGCGGAAATGGGCCGAGCTCTTTACCGCCACGATCGCCCGGCTCTCGAGGGGCACGCCGATATGCGTGAATGTCTCCTTGTGGATCGGCTGCTGGCGGATGCTCGCCACGAGCACCTCCACGCCGTCCTGGGCCAGGAGCGCCGTCGGGCCAAGGTTCGCGACCGCGGCGCGCAGCATCGGCGAGGTGCCGCGGAACGTCCCGTCGCTCAAGGCCGCGACGCGCCACGGGCCAGGCAGCGGCTCCTGGCCCGGGCCCTCGCCATGCCCGCCAAGGCTCGCCAGCGTCCCGCCGACGCCAAGCGCATGGGCTTGCCCCGCTGCGGCAGGATCGTGGAAGACGCCGACGACGGCCCGCTGCGCCTTCTGCCGCAGAAGTTCAGCGACAAGACCAGTGGTGTTCGAGGGCGCCCCGGCACCGGGATTGTCCTGCGTGTCGGCGAGGACCACCGGCCGGGTGGCTGACCGCGCGATCCGCAACGCCTCCTGCACCGCCTCTTCAACGGGCAAGGGCCGGTGAGCGGCAAAGGCAGGTTCCGCCGCGAGCAGCGCCTCGAACACGCGATCGGTCGCCTGGTCGACCCTTGCCTGGTCGCCGCCATAGGCCGTGACGCTCGGACCGACATCGTGAATATCGGCCGGCGGAAAACCCATGTTGAGCGACAGGTGAACGCCTGTTTCCGCCTCGATGCGCCCCAGCGTCTCGTAGAGCCCCTTCGCCGGCTCCAGATAGGTGCAGCCCGTCGTCACGGGCACAAGGAACGGGGCCTGGCGCAGCGCCCTCGCCGGACGGGGTTTCCAGGCCAGCACCCGGTCGAGCCATGTGGCGCAGCGCTCCCCCGAAGCGCCCCAATCAACATGGGGATAGGTCCGGTAGGACGAGATGAAGTCAGCAATCTCAACCATCTGCGCCGAGACATTGGCGTGAAGATCGAGCGAGACGAGGATGGGGACCTCGGGCCCCACAACGTGACGGACGCGGCGCAGAAGCTCGCCTTCGCCATCATCGAAGCTTGCCGTCACCATGGCCCCATGCAGCTCGAGGAACACGGCGTCGACCGGGGTCCGGCGCAGCCCGTCGACCATCAGCCCGGCCATGCGCTCGAAGGCGTCGTCGGTCACCTTGCCGCCAGGCATGGCGCCGGCCCAGGCGAGCGGCACCATCCGATGCCCCGCCCTCTCGGCGGCGTTCATGAACTGGGCGATCGCCAGGTTGATGCCGCGGAACGCGGTGAGGATTCCCTCGCCGACGGTCGCGGTCGGCCAGGGGCCGGCGGTGACGAAATCGTCCCAGCCGGTCGGCCGGTCGACGAAGGTGTTGGTTTCGTGCAGGAACCCGCCCACCGCGATGCGCAACGCCATGCCGCTTTCCCTCACCTTCCTCACGGTCTTCCAGGGGCCGGATCTCGCCAGGAGCGCCGGGCGCTCTCTGGCAGGTTCATGTCTTTCCGATCACTCGGCGGTGCCGGGATTTCCAGCCTCTTCGGCGGCAGGCGGCCCGAGGCCGAGCTCGCCGACCGGAGCGAGGATGGGCGGCGTCACGATCACGGGCTCGCGCCGGCGTGGCGCCCCGTTCTTCCCGGTCCGGCGCGGCCTTGCCGTGCCGTTCGCTCCAGCCGCCGCAGGAGATGGCGGCCGCCATTCGTGAAAGACGATCTGAACCCGCGGGACCACGGTCTCGTCCCCCTGCTGGCGCCGCTCGAACTGGAGCAGATCGAAATAGGCGCAGCGCGAGCGCGCCGGATAGACGCGACACACCGCCGGCCGGGCCTCGTAGATGGTGCAACGGCGCGTCTCCCGGTCCAGGAACTGGCAGGCCTCGCCGAGCACCTCGTCCGGCGTTCGCCGCAGCACGCGCTCGCCATCGCGAAGCTTCGTGAAACGGCGCTCCGCCGCCACGGAGGACAGGTTGAAATGCCTGGCGAGCCGGTTCAGGTCACGCTTGGTGACCTTCACGCGCTCATAGACGGCGCAGCAGAAGGCCGGACACTTGCCGCAGTCGTAATGGACGCGCGCAGGCTCGTCGGGGGTGGGGCTCGGCTTGGGCATGAAAAGAGTCGACTCGACGTCCCGACCCTAGGCCTTCCCCTCCCCCGGCGATAGCCCTTCGGCGCACAGATGCCGCTTCAAATAGCGGCTCGAAGCCGTTGAACTGCAACGGCGTGTGTCAAACTGAGACAGCCTCCACCTCTTGCGCTGGACCCATGCGACGTTGAATCATGGGGATAAGTTTCGTTGGCCCTGGACATGCTGCGAATCAGCAACGTCCGATGCCGGTCGACGCCAAGTAGGAGTATCGCCATGGAATGGGCGCCCAAGCAGGTCGCCAGGCTCAGGGCCCTCTGGGCTCGCGGGGTCAGCGCCCAGGAGATCGCCGAGAGGCTCGGCGGCAGCGTGACCAAGGGAGCGGTGCTCGGCAAGGTCCGACGGCTGGGATTGGAACGGGCTGAGCCAGGGCAACGGAAGAAGGCCTCGGCCCGCCCGGCCACCCGGCCGAAGCCGTCCGTCGGATCGTCGCCCAGGACCAAGGCGGCCGCAAAGGTGGCGTCCAAGGCGGCGGCGAAAGGGACGATGACGCCGACCTCGAAGCGCTCGCCCGCAGTGAAAGCGGACCCGGCGAGGTCTGCCCCGACAAGGCCCGCCCCGGCAGCGCGAACCGCCAGAAAGCCTGCGCCGGCAGCGACGACCGCGCCATCGCCATCCGCTCAGGCCGTCAAGGCAGGACCGCAAGCGCCGGAGAAGCGGCCGAAACCGGAGACGCCGAGCGAGAAGCAGACGGGCTTCCGCATTCTTGATTTGCGCCATGGGCAGTGCCGCTGGCCGCTCGGCGGCTTCCTCGATGCGCCGCGCTTCTTCTGTGGCGCGCCGACGGTCGGCGACAGTTCCTGGTGCGCGGAGCACGCCGCGATCGCGCTTGGACGCAAGCCGGGGACCGGTGAGGCCCGCTCGGCCGCGTAAGGCGCCTGCGATCGCGTCCTTTCCGTCGGGTCGGGAACCAGCGGCCACGCCTTGCGTTGAAGGGCGGGTTATGCGTTTTGGTGGGAGGACGCCATGGCCGTTTGGACGGGCCTGGTCGCGCTGATCTTGGCGCTGGCGGCAGCCGTCTTCGCGCCGCCGATCGATCCATTCCTTGTGCTGCGAAGCCTTCTTGAGCTCTTCGCCGTCTTGTCGGTCTTTGCGCTGATCTGCGCGGCCGAGGCGAGCACTTGAGGCGCTTGTCCCTGCTCGCCTCATGGTCGATGTTGATGCGGCTCGGCCGAAGGCCGGGCCGTCTTGTCATGTGAGGCCCTCGATGCGCCACCTCCTCGCCGCCGCCTGCGCGGGATGCACCCTCCTCATCACCCAAGCCGCCTTCGCCCAAACGGCTCCGCCGTCCCCGCCGGCCGATCCGGCGCCCAGTGCGGCGCCTGCGGCGGCCAGCGCGCCGACCACGCCTGGAGGCGCGGCGGATTTGTGCCGCGAGCTCCTCGCCTATGCCGAGAAGAAGGCATCCGAGCCGCCGAAGGCTCCGGCAGGCGCGCCCCCCGCGGCACAGGCGGCAAGCGCGGCCCAGCCTGCCCAGCCGGGGACGCAAGGCGGGGGCGGCCAGACCGGGGGCCGCAGGCGCCGACGAGCGTGCCAAGCGGCGGACAGGCCGCTGCACCGCAGACGCTCCCTGCGTCCCCCGGCGCCGCGCCCGAACCGGCGGCGAGCCCGCACGCCACCACTGCCGGCGGGACCTCGGGAAGCGGCACGGGCCAGAGCTTCCAGCTCCCCGGCGGCGTCACCCTCGATCGCGTGAAGAGCCTCGCCGAGGCGGGGGATCGGCAAGGCTGCCGGGACGCGGCGCAGACCATGCGCAGGGCCGGAGCCGACATGCCGGCGCCGCTCTTGGCCCTGGCGGCCCTCGATCCCAACGCCGCGGGCCGGCCGGCCGGCGCGCAATAGGCGCGCATGGCGCAAGAGCCGGAGCAACGACCGCCTCTTCCACCGGCGCCGCCCTTGCGCGGCGCCGCCCCGACGCCTTTCGGCCCTTCCTGGCCGTGGATGGTGGAAGGCGACGAAGGGACGTTCGTTCGACGCGTGCTGATCGTCTTCGCGATCGCGGCGTTGGCGCTCCTCCTGTGGCGCCTGGCCGACGTGGCGCTCCTCGCTTTCGGCGCCGTCGTCGTAGCGGTGATCCTGCGCTCCTTCGCTGACCTCATCGCGGGGTATACGCCGGTGCCGCGACGCTGGTCGCTGGCGGCGGCAGGACTCCTCATCCTGGTCGGGGTCGTCGCCGTGGGTCTGCTCTTCGGGGCGCAGATGCGCGCGCAGTTCCGCGAGTTGGCGCAGGTGCTGCCACCGGCCATGGAATATGTCCTCGGGGAGCTCGGCGTGAACCTTGCCGATCTCTCGCAGCGCCTGCCGCAGATGATCGGCTCCGGCTTCAGCCGAGAGGTGGTCGGCCGCGTCGCGGCGCTCGGCATGACCTTCATCGGCGCCGTCGGCGACCTCATCCTCGTGGTGGTCGCCGGCGTGTTTCTGGCGGGCAACCCCGACCTTTACAAGAAGGGCTTCGTCAAGCTCTTCCCACCAAGCCAGCACGAGCGCATCGAGGGTGCGCTCGATGCCTCCGGCGCCGCCCTCGGGTTGTGGCTCAAGGGCCAGCTGATCGCCATGGGCATCGTCGGCGTCCTCACCGGGGCGGCCCTGTGGCTCATTGGTCTGCCCTCCCCGCTCGCGCTCGGCCTTTTCGCGGGGCTTGGCGAGTTCATCCCGTTCATCGGCCCGATCCTCGCCGCCTTGCCGGCGCTGGCGATCGCCGCCACGCAAGGCACGGACCTTCTCATCTGGACCGGCGCCGCCTTCCTCGTGATCCAACAGCTCGAGTCCAACATGGTGTACCCGCTCGTGCAGCGGCGCACCGTTTCATTGCCCCCGGCCCTGGCCCTGTTCGCGGTGCTCGCAGCCGCGGTCGTGTTCGGGCCGCTGGGCTTCGTGCTGGGGGTCCCGCTCACCGTGGTAGCTTATGTGATGGTCAAGAAGCTCTATGTCCGTGAAACGCTCGGCGAGACGACGGAGGTGCCGGGCGAGGATGTGAGCGGCGCGCCGCCGCCGGTCAGGAGAGGCGCGGCGCCCTGACCAGCCAAACAGCGAGGCCGAACCCGCCGATGGCGCTCAGCGTCGCGGCACCGACAAGCGACAAGACCAGGAACGTCATGCGAGTCATCCTCGTCGGTTCCGAGCATCGAATGCTGCGCTCCAACCCTGAACGATCGGTTGCGCTTCGCAAGCGCGCTGGCGCACACGGACTTGAGCGGCCGTGGGACCGGGGATGCCTTGCGCCTGAGCCGGTCGCATGGTGTAGCTCCGCCGCCGTGTGGACCCAGGCTGGACGATTCGGCGTTATCCATGCCGGGTTTTCCGTCCCGCGGCCCCTCGCGGCCAAGCCTGACAGTTGATACTCTATTAACGCGCCTGTCCCTCAAAGGCGGCAGGTTCTGAAAGGGGTTTCGGTTTGGACCTGAAAGCGCAGCCCCCTGTCTCGCTGTGGACGCGCATCAAGCGCGGGGCGCTCGCTTTCGACGCCTGGCTCAACGATTCCCTGTATTCCGGGGGACGCCAGGCAGCCGCTGCCTATGAGCGCTTCTCCGAGATCATGTCGTGCCTCAGGGTCAGGGGAGCCAAGCGCGCCCTGCTCGACCTCTCGAGCGAGGCGGCAACGCTGGGAACGGCCGGCGCCGTGGTCCTTCTCGCCCTCGCCCAGCCGGCCTTCCAGGAGACGAGCGAGAACTGGCTCAAGACCCAGGAACTCGCCGTCACCTTTCTCGACCGCTATGGTCAGGAGATCGGCCGCCGTGGCATCCGGCACGACGATTCGGTGAAGCTCGAGGAGTTTCCCGACCACCTGATCAAGGCCGCGCTCGCCACCGAGGATCGCCGCTTCTTCGAGCACTGGGGCATCGACCCCATCGGCACGCTGCGCGCCCTTGCCGTCAATGCGCGCGGGGGCGGCGTGGTCCAGGGTGGCTCCTCCATCACCCAGCAGCTCGCCAAGAACCTGTTCCTGAGCAACGAGCGGTCCCTCGAGCGCAAGATCAAGGAGGCATTCCTCGCCATCTGGCTCGAGTTCCACTTGACGAAGCAGGAGATCCTCAAGCTGTATCTCGACCGCGCCTATCTCGGCGGCGGCGCCTTCGGCGCGGCTGCGGCGGCAGAGTACTATTTCGGGAAATCCGTCAAGGACCTCACGCTTGCCGAATCGGCGATGCTCGCCGGCCTGTTCAAGGCTCCCACCAAATACGCGCCGCACATCAACCTGCCCGCAGCCCGCGCGCGCGCGAATGTTGTCCTCAACAACATGGTCGAGGCGGGCTTCCTCACGGAAGGCCAGATCCAGGCGGCGCGGCGCAACCCCGCGACCCCCGTCGACCGCCAGCATCAGACCTCGCCCGATTACTATCTCGACTGGGCCTTCGAGCAGGTCAAGGAACTCGCCAACAGCGGCAAGCTGGGCAGCGATCGGGTGCTCATCGTCAAGACGCCGCTCGATCTGAACATCCAGAAGAAGGCCGAGGAGACGATCGAAACCCTGCTTCGCCAGCACGGGCGCCAGTACCATGTGGACAGCGCAGCCATGGTGGTGATGGACCCCGATGGTGCGGTCCGGGCCATGGTGGGCGGGCGCGATTACGGTGAAAGCGAGTTCAACCGCGCCACCCAGGCGCTGAGGCAACCCGGCTCCTCCTTCAAGCCCTATGTCTATGCGGCGGCCCTGTCGGCCGGCCTCTACCGCCCGAACACGATCGTGACGGACACGCCGGTGTGTATCGGCAACTGGTGCCCGGCCAACTACAACCGCTCCCACTCGGGCTCCATGCCCCTCACGGTCGCTCTCGCGAAATCGATCAACACCATCCCCGTGATGATGTCGATCGCGCTGGGCCGCCAGACGGGCGAGACTCACGTGGCGCGGGCGGCCAAGATCGGCCGCGCCAGGATCATCGACACGGCCCGCAAGATGGGCCTGACGACGCCGCTCACCGACACGGTGTCATTGCCGATCGGTGCCGCCGAGGTGAATGTTCTCGATCACACAGCCGCCTATGCGGTGTTCGCCAATGGCGGCCGCCGGGCGAAGCCGATCGCCGCCCTGGAAGTGCGCAACTCCAGCGGCGAGGTGATTTACCGCGCCGATCGCGAGCCTCGGGGTCCCCAGGTGCTTTCGACCCGCGTCGTCGCCGACATGAACTTCATGCTTTCCAAGGTGCCCGAGGAAGGCACCGGCCGGCGTGCGGCGCTCGACGGCATCAAATCTGCAGGAAAGACCGGCACCACCAACGCTTATCGCGATGCGTGGTATGTGGGTTACACGGGCAATCTCGTCGCCGGGGTCTGGTTCGGCAACGACGATCACAGCTCCACCAACAACATGACGGGCGGCACGCTTCCCGCGATGGCCTGGAAAGAGGTCATGGCCTACGCGCATCAGAATCTCGACATCAAACCCATCCCCGGGCTTGCGCCGGAACCGGCCGGCGGACGCGGACCGGCCGTCGCGCAGGGAAGCATCGTGCAGGTGACGGGCTCGGCGCCCGCGGGCGCGCTTTCCCGCCGATCCTTCGAGGTCATTGGAGGCATCGGCGAACTGTTCCGGACGGTCGAGCGGGCTCCCGCAAGCTTTGCCAAGCTTCCCGCCAGCCGGGCCGCTGCCGAGCCTGTCTCTTCCGGCGGGCTGCACGCCGTCGGCGGCCGCATCGCGCTGCCCTGATCCGACGAGCCGTGGTTGCTGCGCGTCTGCCGTCCACCGGCTTCCTGAGGGCCCGCGCTCGCCGAAGAGGGGCGCTCTCGGCAGCTCTTGTGGTTTACGCCCTCTTGCTTGCGCTCGCTCTTGGGCTCGGCAGCGCCCATTGGGCGACCCATGGCGAATATCCCTTCGGCGTCGTCCGGGCCGGCCCCTGGTCCGTGTGGCCGAGGGCAGGGTCGCGCGATGCTGATCCTTATACCCGCGCCGTGATTGCCCGCAGCGGCGATATCCCGCTCGGCGTCGGAGAAGGGCTTCTTCTCCACGCGACGGTCGACAGCGACGGCCGGCCGCTCGACGCCCGCTGCAGCTACCGGATCGGCCCGAGCACGCCTCAAGCCCGCTTCTGGACCCTGACCGTCTATGACGCGGCCGGCCGACCGGCCGGCGCCCAAGACCGCCGCAACAGCTTCACCTCGTCGGAAATCCTGCGGGACGCGGCCGGGGGCTTCGAGATCCTGGCGGCGCATGAACCCCGGAGCGGCAACTGGCTGATGCTGCCCGACTCGGGCCGCGTGAGCTTCGTTCTGCGCCTTTACGATACGCCCGCCTCGGCCGGCTCCGCCGCCCTCGATCCCCGGGCGGTGCCCGGAATCCATCGCCTCGAGTGCGCTCCGTGAGCCGCGCCGCTTATTTCCTGCTTGCCACCCTTTGCGGCCTCATGCTGGCGGGCATGACGCATCTGAGTGCCGTATTGGCGATCCCTTGGCTTGCCGAAAACGACGCCTTCGCGCGCCTGCGCTCGACCTTGAGCGCCGACCGCTCTGAGCTCGTGGCGGCGCCGGGAGATCAGAGCACCTGGCTCCCCTATCCCGATCCCAATGTGGCGGTCGCCACCTGCGCCTACAGCCTCGACGAAGGGCCGGTGCGGGTCTCGGCCCGCACGGGTCCGCTGTTCCAGTCCCTTTCCTTCCATGCGCGCGGCGGCGGGGTTTACTTCGCGATCACGGACCGGGCCGCCGTGCGGGGCGTCCTCGAAGTGGTCGTCATGACGCGGCGGCAGCTCGACGAAGCTCTGGCCGCGGAGGATCCCGAAGATCCCTCGCGGGACGTGAGGATCGTCTCGCCCACGCGCGAGGGGCTGGTGGTGATCCGTGTGCTTGCCGCCTTCCACAGCCAACGCCCGGAGGCGACCGAGGCCGCCCGGTCGGTGGCCTGCACCATCGACCGCGAGGAATAGACCGGCGAGCGGAGGTCAGTCCTTCACCACGGGCGGAGGCGCCGCCGGCGGCCTTGCAAGCGCGACGACCTGCACATCCGGACCGGCGCAAGGCATCCTTCCCAGCGCCGGAACCGGCAACCGGTCGAGCAACGCACGCTGCTCTTCAAGATGGAAGAGCGCCCGCTCGGCCGAGACTCCCTCCATCTGAGGCGCCTCGATGACGAGGTGCTCCAGGGCATAGCGGTAAGTCTCGATCCGCTCGGCGCTCTCGAAACCGACCCAGGCTATGATGCACCGGTTCTCGAGAACCCGCGCGACCGCCTGGCGCAGCTCGGGCTCGCTCAACTCCTGCACGAAGGAGAGGCTCTTCAGGCGGACCTCGTCGGCCGCGAGCACCCGGGCGGCGACGGCTGCGAAGGGTGGGATGAGCTGCGCATCGGCCAGCATGTCTTCGGCCAGACGCCGGTAGCGGGACGCCGGCGAGCGGCCGCTGTCGGCCATCAGGGCGCGATGGTAGGCGGCGCGGTCCGAAGGCCTTGCCGCGAGCGGCAGGACGCGCGTGCGCACCAGGTTCGCGAGCGTGCGCTCGAAGGCGGCACGCTCATGGGCTGGCATGACGAAGCGCCAGGCGCGGGCCCGCAGTTCGGCTTCGTCATCCGTCTCGACATAGGCTGATACAGCTTCGCCGCGCGCCCGCGCGGCGATCGCGCCGGTCGAGGGCAGAACGACGTCGTTCCAGAGGCCAGGGCGCGGGCGGCCGAAATCGCCTGTTTCCGCACAGGCGGCCAGGTTCAGACCGGCAACGAGAAATCCAGCCCGCACAAGCAAGGAGCGGCCGGACCGACCTGTCGGCGTCGTCACGTCGGCCGCCGCTTGCGACGGGCCTTCGGTGAGCCGCTCGGAGCCGGCGTGGGTGCAAGCGCGGTGGACGGCCGCTCATAGCGCACGCCCGTGAAGAGGAGAATGGCGCCGCGCGGTTCGTCGGAGCGAGGCTCTGGCCGGGCGGGCCGCTTGGCGGCGCCCGGGAACGGAATCACCGTTCCAGTGGAAGCCTCGTCGTCCATCTCCTCCTCCATCCTGCCCGGTCGGCGACCAGGCGCGCTGTCTCCTGAATAAACGGACGTCGTGGTTAACAGACCGTTGCCACGGCCCGCCTTCGGTCCCGACGACGTCGGAGGTCCAACCAAACTGCAGCGCTTCGGTTCCCGGCGGCATCGGCCGCCTCCGTTCCGGTGCGCGGGGCGCCGTGGTTAAGCGCCTGCTAACGCCCTCCAGCTAAGAAGGAGCTGTCTCCTGAGTATCAGTCGTGTGGCGTATGTCCGGCGTGCCTCTGCCAGACCTGTGTGGCTTGGCGTCCCTGGCGCAGAATGCGAGCCTCGACCTGCGGCCTGTGATCCTCCGTGTCCATACGGACCTGTTCGTGAACGCGCCCGTTCGCGACCGGGCCGCCATCGAAGCCCTCGACGCCCTCGTCTGCGGTCTTCTGCCGACCGTCGACGACGAGACCGCAGCCATCGTGGCACGCAAGCTCGCTCCCCTCGCCGACACGCCGGAGAGCATTCTGCGCCTGCTGGCCGCCCGAGGCGGTGCGGCTCGCCGGGCGGTCATCGAAACGGCGCCGGATCTGAGCGCCGACGTGCTTGCGGCGGCAGCCGGCGACACTGCTCTTGACGCGATGGTCGCCGCCCGCCCCGACCTCTCGCGGCGGCAGGTCGAGGCGTTGGTGGCCAAGGGCGACGACGAGGTCGATCTTGCGCTCGCGCGCAACCCGCGCGCAGAGCTTTCGGGCCGGGCCCTCGAGCTGTTGATTGGCCGGGCGCGCCGCCGCGCCGCCCTGGCGCGAGCGCTTCTCGCCCGGCCCGAGCTCAGCGGACCTGACGCAGCATCCCTCTATCTATTTGCCGACGAGCCGAGGCGGCGGGCCATCCGGGCCGAACTCGCCTCCTTTGCCGCCGCGCGCCGGCCCTCGATGCTTCGCCGCGCCGAGCGCGCCGACATCGCCCGCCTGCACGGCTTCGCCGTGGCCCGTGACGGGGACGGCTTCAACGCTCTTCTTGCCGGCATGCTGGGGCTGAAGGCGGCGACCGACTGGCGCTTCGACGACGAGGAGCGCCATGACCTCCTCGCGCTCCTCCTGCTCGCCGCGGGCGTCCCGGAGGAGGACTGCATCCGGATCTTCCTCACCCTCGAACCTTCCATCGCGCTTTCGGTCAGCGCCGTCTTTCGCCTCTCGCGCCTCGTGCGCGAAACGCCCCGCTCGACGGCGGTCCATCTCGTCGAGGCAATCCTCGACGAGCCCATCGGCGCTGGGGCGTCTCATCATCGTCCTTATGCGGATCCCGCGGAGCGAAGCGGCGCCAGCCGAGCCCTGCGGAGCGGGGGCGAGCGGCTTCGGCCGGAATCGAAGCGCTCGGCGCGCTGAGCCCGCCTCTGGGCCGGGATCGTTGATGGGCGGCAGCGCGTTTCAGAGCTCGCTGTCGGGAGCGAGCGGGAGAAAGTGCCGCGCGGCGCGATCCTCGATTTCCAAAAGCCAGAGGTCCGGGTCGAACCGGACCTCGCGGCGCATCCGCTCCTCGACCTCGCCGTCCGGCGCTCGGGTCAGAAGGGGCGCAAAGAGACGCTCGCCGCGCCCCTCTTCCACCAGCGCCTGCGGCGCCGGCCCGTAAAGGCTTGCGGTTCCGTCCCGCAGGTCCACCTTGACGAAGATCGCTCCCGCTTCCGGCGAACCGCGGCGGCGCAGAACGGCGTCAACGCCTTCGACGGCGCACCGGCGCAGATGCGCGGCGACCCAGAAATCCGATCGAAGCCGGCCCATGGCGGCGGTCTACTCGATCGGGGGGCTCCCCTGAAGACCAAGCTCGCGCAAGGTGCGCCCGTTGAGCTCGCCGGTGATCGGCAGGCGACGATCCCGCTCGAACCGCTCGATGGCGCTTCGTGTCTCGGGCCCGATGAGCCCGTCGACCTTGAGGGGTCCATAGTTCAACTTGACGAGCGCTCGCTGCGCGGCGGCGACCCGCGCATCGGCGATCTCGGCGCGTCCGGCAGGCGATGGCGGCTCATGGCCGCGGATGAGGTCGCCGATGAGGTCTCGACTCGCGGGCTTCGGCGGCGGCGTCGGCGCCGGAACGGCCGGGGCGACCGCAGCCGTCCGGCTCACCGAGGGCGCCTCGCTCTCGGCCGCCGGCCGCGGCGGCGGAACGGGCGCCGGAGGCGCAGAGCGCTTCTCCGCCGTGCGCTTTCCCTCGAACAGGGGAGCGGGATGACGCGCCTTCTGCCAGAACAGGGCGTTGACAGCCACGGCCGTGAACACCGCGGTCAGAATCACGCCTGCCGCAACGACGTTGGGGCGGCGCAGCAGGAGCCCGGCGAAGGCTTGCAGCGCGCCCGCCCTGCGACGGTCCGCATGGCGGCCGGCGCCTGCTGTGACGAAATCCCGGCCGGAGCGAGCTGCCAGAGCTTCACGCACTTTGGTTCAACTCCATCTGGACCCTGTTCAGGGCGGCGTTTCGGAGCGCGGACCCACGCGCCCCGCGACGCTCCCGCATTTCGATCGGGCCCGCCATGGTGCGGCAGTCGATCGGCAGGCTGACCATGACCGTCGTACCCTTGCGCGGCTCGCTCTCGATGGTGAGCTCGCCGCGATGGAGCTTGACGAGCCCTCGCACCACGGAAAGCCCGAGCCCCGTGCCTTCATGGCTGCGGGTATAGGCGGACCCGGCCTGGAAGAACGGCTCGCCGAGCCGGGGCAGATCCTGTTTCTCGATGCCGATGCCCGTGTCGGCGATGCGGAACTCGATGCGGTCGCGCCGGCGTCGCGCCACGACCGACACGGTGCCGCCGCTCGGCGTGAACTTGATCGCGTTGGAGAGGAGGTTGATCAGGATCTGGCGGCAAGCCCGGCCGTCCGCCACCATCTCGGGCAGATCGCGCGCAAGATCGCGGGCCAGGACGACGCCGGCCTGATCGGCCTTCAGCTGCATGAGGTCGCAGCAGCCGGCGACAAGAGTCGCCACGTCGAAGGGCTCGGGGACGAAATCGAAATTGCCCGATTCGATCTTCGAGATGTCGAGAAGCGTGTTCACCACCTCCAGAAGATGCCGTCCCGAATAGTGGATGATCTCCGCATATTCACGCTGCTTGTCCGGCGAGACGGGGTGGTTGGCGGCGAGGAGCTCCGAGAAGCCGATGATGGCGTTGAGCGGCGTCCTGAGCTCGTGACTGACGGTGGCGAGAAAGCGGTTCTTCGACTCGCCCGCGCGTTCGGCCTCGAGGCGGACCTGGTCCAGTTCGCCCGCGCGCCGTTTCTCTTCCGAGACGTCACGCGTCACGGCGACCACCGCGCAGGCGCCGTCGCCTCCAGCGCCGATGGCGGAGACCCGGTGCGCTCGCGTCTCGGCCCACACGACGCGGCTTTGATCGGGCCGTCGCTCGCCCTCGCGCGCCGGGCCGCCGACATGGAGACGATACTGCACGATGACGGGTTCGGCGCTCGCGGCGGCATCGCTCATCGCCTTCAGGAAAGCGGGCCGGTCCGACACATGGACTCGGGCGAGGAGGCCTCGCCCGACGAGGCTCGTCGGGGGCGTGCCGACGAGCTTCGCCGCTGCGGCGCTTGCCTTCAGGACCTGGCCGTTGCGGTCGTGCCATGTGACGAGATCATCAATCACCTGGAGCAGGGGCTCGTTCAAGCCGCTCATGACACGTTCGCCGTGCTCGCCTGCCCCGCCCCGCCGCAGGAACGCCTGGCTTGCCGCATGAGCGATGGTCGTCAGAGCGAATAACGGCACTGCCATCGCCGCCGGCCACAGGCTGTCGCTCGGAAGGCTTCCCGTCGCCTCGAGGACCGCCAGGAGGACGACGGCGAGGCCCGCAATCCCGCTCGCGGTGAGCGCCGCAGCCCTCGATCCCGAGAGCATGGCTTCGAGGGGCACCGCGACGAGCCAGACGGCGGGCCCCGAGGACAATCCCCCGGACGTGGCCGCGGCGCTGACGATGAGGCCGGCAAGGGAGAGAGACGAGATGGCATGCGCCAGAGGCAACCAGCCGGTGCGGGCCAGCACGACCGCTGCCACGATCGGTAGCACCAGGCACACCAGCGCCACATGCTCGGCCGCAGACGGGGCGCCGCGGAGCGTCAGGTACAGCGGAAGCAAGGCAAGCGCGACGATCCCCGCCCCGATGCGCGTCAGGATGAAGCGCTCGTGCTGCGCACGAACCGTCGGATCGCGTCGGGCGGAATCGTGCACCAGGGCAGCAAGGCGCGTTTCGATCGCCGAGAAGATGTCGTTGGTACGCAAACTCGATCGCGTCGGCTCGCCGCGCGCTCCTTTTCCCGTTGCGGGCAACCGTGCCACAGCGCGCTTAAGCGAACCCTAAGCGGCGCCGCGCGCGGCCTTCGCGCCGCGACCGACACGTCCATGGATTTTCCAGCATCGCCAATAGCTTATGGCCATGGCCGCAGCGACGTAAGGGGCCGATAACCAGGATTGTAGGGGGTTTGTTTACGCTGCGTTGAGCAACCGCGCCCAGTCGCTCCCTTAGCGGAGCCGGTGGAGCTTATGATCGCAGGCACGAGGGTAGCGCTAGGAGGGTCGATGCTGACGCTCATGAGAATCGCCATCATCGTTGCGGCGATCTTCCTGCTTTCTCCAGTCCGTCAGCCCGATAGCGCGGACGATCGGCGCCTGAAACGAGAGGCGGAGCGCCTCGCCGGGGATATGGCCGGCGCCTTGCTAACGGCCGAGAGCTTCGGCCGCGAGCGGCTGCCCGTGCTTTTGGGCGTCGAGGCCCCGCCCGAAGCGAAGCGGGGATTTTGAGGCCCAGTCCGCGGTTGGCGCATGTCCTCGCCTCCTTGCGATGGTGAGCATGGAGGCCAGACGCCAGCACCAGGATGTGCCGCGCAGCTGCGCGTTATATAAGTAGCGCTGCAAAGAAGGCGCCGCTTTCGCGGCGAGAGTTATTCCAGACGTTGTTCGGGCGCCAACCCTTCACTCCCTCCCCCTCTTTCCCGGATGCGTGGAGTGCCGAAGGCACGGAACGCAGTCCGGGACGGAAGCACAACGACTTGCTGCGCAGCAGCAGCGTATGGGCGGCGTCGCAGGAGCACGCCCAGCCCGACCATGAAGCACCCGATCGGATCAGGCTACAGGAGCGGCGCCGCCGGTGAGGGGCGGCTGAGCGACGGCCAAGCTCGCCAGCCGTGGCCCGAAGGCCTATATGAGTCGGCGGCTGCGCAGACCACGTCCGGACATGTTGCCTTCCATCGACGAGATCCTGTCCAACTTCGAATTGCTCGACGACTGGGAAGAGCGCTACCGCTATCTCATCGAGCTTGGCCGCATGATGCCTCCGCTTCCGGCCGAGGCGCGCGTCGACGCCAACAAGGTGCTCGGCTGCGCGAGCCAGGTCTGGCTCGAGACGCGCCTTGACCGCTCGGAGGGCGAACCGCGGCTTCTCCTTCGTGGCGACAGTGATGCGCATATCGTGCGCGGCCTGATCGCTCTCCTGATCGCACTTCTGTCCGGGCGCACGGCGCGGGACATCCTGGCCATCGACCCGCAGGCGACGTTCCGGGCGCTTGGCCTTGCCGAGCATCTCACGCCGCAGCGCTCCAACGGGCTGCGTTCCATGGTCGAGCGGATCAAGCGCGATGCCAGGACGGCCGTCGCGCCCGCCTCGTGAGCGCACTCACTCCTGAAGGGCCGCCTCGCGCCAGCTCCGAATGCCGCGCGAGCGGTCCGGACCCCGCGCCTCGCGAGCGAGGCCATAGTGGTCTGCGAGCCGCGCCAGGGCGAGCCGAGCGACCACTTTGCCGGCACGCGCCGGCCACCCCCGCTCATGCTCGATGCGCGCGAGACCCTTGAGGAATCCGCACAGGTCGATCAAGAGATCCGCAAAATCCGGTCCGACGGCCGTGAGAGCATGGGTGACGCGCTGGCGCGCGGCGACCGTCGCTTCGGAGGCGAAGGCCAGGTCGGGCCGCCTGCCCGAACACCCGTCGGACGGGATACCATCCCACCGCACGCCGCCGTGCGGGAGAATCGCCGCAAGGGTCAAGTCGCGGCGCAGGCGCTCGCCGGCCTCGTAGGAGGCCTCGTCCACATAAGGGCGGCCCGACGCGTCCTTGCGGCGCCTGAGCCAGGCCAGCGGGCTTTCGGTGACATCCATCATGACGGCGGCCCGGGTACCGCCGACCGTGGCCACCCCGGGCGCAAGCTCATGGTGCTGCGCAAGATGTTCGTAGCCAGGCGCCGCCTCATGGCGGCGCATGAAGGCGCGGCCCGCATCGGACAGGCGAAAGGCCGCGCGCCCATTCACCGCGCAGGGCATGAGCAGATCCTCGCGGACCAGCCGCTCAGCCGCGGCAAGGCGGAATCGCCCTGCTCCGACCGACACTCCGTGGCGGGTCGCGCGCGCGATCACAAAAGTCTCGTCTGTTGGATCGACCACACAGGCCCCGTCGGCCGAATCCAAGGCTCGCAGGAGGCGCATGGATTCCCGCTCGATCGTCTCTCCCTCTCGCCGCCTCATGACTTCTCCCGCCTGCTGTACGCTTGTTGTCCTATCAAGGGATAAAAAGCCTATATCAGGCGGCGGCATTGTCAAGCGCGGGTCGGACGTGAACCGCGCTGCGGTCGTGAAACGGGGAATGAGCGCCCTCGCCGAAGGGGCTTCAGCGGACGAAAAAGGCCGCCGATGATGATCGGCGGCCCGCTGTCGAGAAAGGCGTGGTGCTTAGGCGCGGGCGCGGCGCTTCCGGCGCTGCTGGCCAAGCCCCATCTCCTTGGCCAGCTCCGAGCGTGCCTTGGCGTAGTTGGGCGCCACCATCGGATAGTCGGGGGCGAGCCCCCACTTCTCGCGATACTGCTCGGGCGTCATGTTGTACTGGGTCCGAAGGTGCCGCTTGAGGGACTTGAACTTCTTCCCGTCCTCAAGGCAGATGATGTAGTCGGGCGTGATCGACTTCTTGATCGGAACAGCGGGCTTCGGCGCCTCCGCCGGTGCCTCGACGGCACCGTTGCCGACCTTCACAAGAGCTGTATGGACTTCGGTGATGAGCCCAGGCAGGTCGCTCGCCGGCACCGAATTGTTGCTCACATAGGCCGAAACAATGTCCGCCGCGAGCTCGATATAGTTGTTCGAGGTAGCTGTATTCTCGCTCATGTGAAACACGTTTCCTTTCTGGCTCGCGTCGATTTCTCCGAACCAACTTGCGATCGCCCTCCAGAAACGAGACTTTCCTCTTTCATGCGGGGACGCTCGTTCGTGCTGATGATCATCGCCGGACGACGCGAAGATCAGGTCAATTAAGACAGGCTGCTTCTGGTGACAAGTAGAACATTGATAAAACAATCACCGTTTCAGGCTTATCACTGCCCAACACCCGCCCCGACCTTTTCGCCCCGCGGTCGCAGGAGAAAGCACCGTCATTTTGTCGCGCGGTTGCGCTTGCGGCGTGCCCGGACCACATGTCGCCCGAGCTTCGCAGGGTTCAGTCAGCTTCAAGCCTGAGGTGTTCCATGAAAGGCGATGACGACCGCGCCGCGCCGCTCCTCGCGCCGCCGGTGGCCAGTGTGGTGCCCCGCCTCTCCGAGGTGCATGGGGTGCCGCTTCGCGACGACTATGCCTGGCTCAAGGCGGACAACTGGATGGAGGTATTGAAAGATCCATCCCTTCTTCCCGCAGAGATCCGCCGTCATCTCGAGGCGGAGAACGCCTATGCGGACGCGGCTCTGGCCGAGACCGCACCCTTGCGCGAAGAGCTGGTGGCGGAGATGCGCGGGCGCATCAAGGAAGACGATTCGTCCGTGCCGAAGCCGGACGGTCCCTTCGCCTATTTCCGCCGTTTCCGCGAGGGCGGTCAGCATCCCCTGATCTGCCGCCAAGCCCGCGACGGCAGAGGGGACGAGGTGCTGCTGGACGGCGACCTAGAGGCGGATGGCGGCTTCTTCGACCTCCAGGACGCCGACCACTCGCCCGACCACCGTCTCCTGGCCTGGGCCGCGGATCGCAAGGGCTCGGAACTGTTCACGATTCGCGTCCGCGACCTCGCCACCGGGCGCGACCTGGAGGACGAAATCCCGGCGACTTCGGGGGAGATCGAGTGGGCGGCTGATTCGGCAACCTTCTACTACGTCGAGGTCGACGAGAAGCATCGCCCGGTGCGCGTCAAGCGTCATCGTCTTGGCGAGCCGGCGACCGAGGACGAGCTCGTCTACGAAGAGACGGAGCCGGGCTGGTTCGTTCACATCGGCGCAACCGCATCGAAGCGCTTCGTCACCATCACGATCAGCGACCACGAGACCTCCGAGACCTGGCTCCTCGAGCGCGACGATCCGCGCGCCAAGCCACGCCTCGTGGCCCGGCGAGAGACCGGCGTCCTCTATTCGGTCGAGCATCGCGGCGATGAGCTCATCATCCGCACCAACGCGGATGGGGCCGAGGACTTCAAGATCGTCGCCGCGCCTCTGACGGCGCCGGGTCGGGAAAATTGGCGCGACCTCGTCCCGCACCGGCCGGGGGTGATGATCCTGTTCCACCTCGTCCTCGCCCGCTGGCTGGTCCGCCTCGAGCGCGAGAACGCCAATCCGCGGATCGTCGTCCGGGAGTTTGCCAGCGGCGACGAGCACGCCATCGCCTTCCCCGAAGAGGCCTATGCGGTCGGCCTCGAACCGGGGTTCGAGTTCGACACCGATCTGTTGCGCTTCACCTATTCCTCGATGATCACGCCCGCCGAGGTCTATGACTACGACATGGGACGCCGGGAACGGCACCTCAGGAAGCGCCAGGAGGTGCCGAGCGGTCACGATCCGCGGGCCTATGTCACGCGACGGATCTATGCCGTCGCGCCCGACGGTGAGCGCGTTCCGATCTCCCTTGCCCACCGCCGCGACACACCGCTCGACGGCTCGGCGCCCTGCCTCCTCTATGGATACGGCTCCTACGGCATTTCCATTCCGGCCGAGTTCCGCACCAATCCGCTTTCCCTGATGGACCGCGGCTTCGTCTACGCGATCGCCCATGTCCGCGGCGGCACCGAGAAGGGCTGGCGCTGGTACATGGAGGGCAAGCGCCAGAAGAAGACCAACACCTTCACGGATTATGTGGCCTGCGCACACGCCCTCATCGACGCCCGCTACACGTCTGCCCGGCGCATCGTCGGCTTTGGCGGCAGCGCGGGGGGCATGCTGATGGGCGCCGCTGCCAACATGGCCCCGCACCTGTTCGCCGGCATCATCGCCGATGTGCCCTTCGTCGACGTCCTCAACACCATGCTCGACGCCGACCTCCCCCTCACCCCGCCGGAATGGCCGGAATGGGGCAACCCCGGAGCCGACGAGGCCGCCTTCCGGACCATTCTGTCCTACTCGCCCTATGACAACGTGAAAGCGCAGCGCTACCCGCCGATTCTGGCGCTGGGAGGTCTCACCGACCCGCGCGTGACCTATTGGGAGCCGGCGAAATGGGTCGCCAAGTTGCGCGCCGTCATGACCGGAGGCGGCCCCATCCTCCTGCGCATCAACATGGGCGCGGGCCATGGCGGAGCTGCCGGCCGCTTCGAGCGGCTCGAGGAGATCGCCCTGATCTACGCCTTCGCCATCAAGGCCGTTGAGGGCCTCACAGCGGCTCAAGCCGCGTGAGCTGCAGGCATCCCGGCGAGTGGCTCGTCAGGCGGCGCGGGGCGGCGGAGTGCCCTCCTCCCCACCGGCGGCGATGAACTCCTTGAGCTCGTCGAGGTTCTGGAAGCGGAAGAGGCCGGAAGGCGTGTCCGCCTCGATCGATCCGTCGGCGAACATGACATAGGTGTTGCCGCCGGAGCTGTAGGTTCCCACCACCGTGCGCGACTCAGCCGGCTTCTCGTCGGGCGCCATCGGTCCTTCTGCTGTCGCTGGCGCGGCGGGCGCCAGGGCTGGGGCCGGCTCGGGGATCACGTCTGCGGCCTTGAGGACCGCGATCTCCGCCGATTCTGCCTTTGTCGTTTCCGTCTTTTCGTCCGCGGACGCCGGCGAGGAGCGACCGCCCTCCTCACCCGCGAACGCCGGCGCGGGGCGCGCGGATCCGTCCTGTGTTGGCGACGTGGCCACGGGCGGCGGCGGCGGGACGGCCGAAAGGTTTTCGAGCCGGCCGCTCCGCTCGCGCAGGCGCGTGAGTTCCCGTTCGATGCCCCTGAGCCGCGTGGCGACCACGGCGACCCCCAAGAGAACGCACCCGCCCGCCGCGGCCACCGTTCCAGCGATCAACATGGACCAGCCGCGTTCGTTGAGAACGATGCCGTAACCCTGAACCGCGGCGGCGGCGCCGCCCACGATCATCGCCAACGCGATTACATAAAGCGCGATGACCAACCAAACCTCCGACCGCGACTAAAGCTCAGCGACTCTAGAGGCTTGGCTGCCATTTGCAACACGGCTTGCAAAGGGGGCGCGACCGTTGCCGTTCGCGGTCCGAGCGCTTAACTAGCGTCGGCGAGCATCCCCCGCATGAAGGAGAGGCCAATGTCGTTCACGTTGCCTGATCTGCCCTACGCTTATGACGCCCTGCAGCCCTACATGTCGAAGGAGACGCTGGAGTTCCACCACGACAAGCATCACGCGGCCTACGTCAACACGGGCAACAATCTCCTCAAGGGCTCGGAGTTCGAGGGCAAGAGCGTCGAGGAGGTCGTGAAGGGCTCCTATGGCAAGAACCAGGCCCTGTTCAACAATGCCGGCCAGCACTACAACCACATCCACTTCTGGCAGTGGATGAAGCCGAACGGCGGCGGCGCGATCCCGGGACGCCTCGAGCAGAAGATCAAGGAGGATCTCGGCGGCGTCGAGAAGTTCAAGGAGGACTTCATCCAGGCCGGCGTCAGCCAGTTCGGCTCCGGCTGGTGCTGGCTCGCGGTCAAGGACGGCAAGCTCACCATCATGAAGACGCCAAATGGCGAGAACCCGCTCGTGCACGGCGCCCAGCCGATCCTCGGCTGCGATGTGTGGGAGCACTCCTATTACATCGATTACCGCAATCGTCGGCCGGATTATCTGAAGGCGTTCATCGAAAACCTGGTGAACTGGGAGCACGTGGAGAAGATGTTCTCCGAGGCGACGAGCTGACGCTCCCCATCAAAGACGATGAGCGGGGCCTTCGCGGCCCCGTGTTCATAAGGGCCGCCGCGCCAGGGCGAGGCCACGCTGCGCCAGAAGCTGCGCGAAGGCATCTGACCGAAGATAGGCGAGCTCGCGCGGACGGGTCTCGATCACATCGTCGAGGCCTGCAAGCTCCCTGTCCGCGTGACCGGGGTGGCACATCACCACGGGGCGGGGACCAAGATGCGCAAAGGCGGCCTCGAACAGCGCAGGGATGTCCATGTCCGCACTGAAAGGGCTGAAGCCGGAAAAGCCCTCGTTCGTGGCAAAGCCATGCCGCCGGGCCTTCTTCGGAAAGCCGAGGGACAGAAGCCTCACGGTCAGGGCCTTGCCCGCCGAAGGGCGGCGGACAATCGCAGGGATCCGGTCGGCTGGATTGCGCAGCCACAGGCCTCCGAGCTCGCGCGCCTTGAGAGCTGCAAGCAAGGCGTTGCGGATCCCGGGCAGCACGTGGACATGCTGGTGGCCGTCCACGAAATCCGGCGCGCGGCCGAGCGCCGCCACGAAGGCCGCGAGCTGTCGGTCGATCTCGGCTCGGATCTCCTCGAGCGGCAGACGCCCCTCAAGAGCCCTGGCAACCACCGAAGGGTTCTCCGGAAAACGTCCCTCTGGGGCAAAGCGCGGCATAGCGCCCAAGGGCCTGCCCGTTGTGAGGGTGAGGTGCAATCCGACAGCAATCCTCCCTTCGAGGCGGTTGAGTTCCGCCGCCATGCGGGGCCACCAAGGACAATTCGTCATCGCGCTCGTGGCGGAGATGCGCCCCATATGAGCCAGTTCCAGAATCCCCTGGCTGACGCCTTCGGAAAGGCCGAAATCGTCGGCGCACAGCACCACGTTCCGCTTTGGCTGAGCCACGTATCCTGCCCTCCCGCGCCTTTTCCTTGAGCAAAGGCCAAAACTGGGTCTCTATGCGCCGATCGAGGGAGACATCAAGGCGTGCGGTCCCCCTGCCCTGAACTCAGCGTCGTCATTCCGGTCTACAACGAGGCGGCCAATATCGGCCCGCTCTGCGATCGGCTCGTTCCGGTGCTGGAACGCATCTCAACTGATTGGGAGGTCGTCTTTGTCGACGACGGCAGTGCGGACGATACGCTCCGTGCGATCGAGGCCCGCCATCGGACCGAGCCCCGCATCGGCGCGCTCTCGTTCAGCCGCAATTTCGGCAAGGAGATCGCCATCGCAGCGGGGCTCGACCACGCCCGCGGGCGGGCGGTCGTGATCATGGATGCCGATCTGCAGCATCCGCCCGAGGTCATCGAGACCTTCGTCGAGCGCTGGCGGGAGGGCTATGTGATGGTCTACGCCCAGCGCACCGATCGGGAGGGCGAGAGCTTCGCAAAGCGCAGCTTTGCCCGCCTTTTCTACCGGCTGTTCCGCCAGTTCGGGGAGATGGCCCTGCCCGAAGGCGCCGGCGACTTCCGCCTGATCGACCGCAAGGGCGTGGAGGTGCTGCGTTCGCTGGGCGAACGCGCCCGCTTCTCGAAGGGCCTCTATGCCTGGATCGGCTTCAAGCAGATCGGCGTGCCCTTTGTCGTCGAGCAGCGACAGCACGGCACGACGAAGTGGAGCTTCCGCAAACTGTTCCGCTTCGCGTTCGATGGCATCACGGCCTTCTCGACGGTGCCGCTCAGGGTGTGGACCTATCTGGGGGGCTTCATCTCGGCCGTTGCAATCCTCACGGCGCTCTATTTCGCGGTGCGCACGATCCTGTTCGGCAGCGATGTGCCGGGGTTCCCGTCCCTGATCGTGTCGATCATGTTCTTCGCCGGCGTGCAGCTCATGTCGCTCGGGATCATCGGCGAATACATCGGCCGCATCTTCGCCGAGGTGAAGCGCCGGCCGCTCTATGTGGTCGCCGAACGCATCGGCGGGCCGGCCGAGGTGAGTGGCGAAGCCATCCGCGACGAACGTCGCCCGGCGCGGGTCTAGGATGTTCCGCAAGATCCTCTCGGTCGGCGGCTGGACGCTGGCCTCGCGCCTCACCGGCTTCATCCGCGATATCGTCATCGCCGCGGTGATGGGCATCGGGCCGGTCGCGGATGCCTTCGTGGTGGCCTTGCGGCTGCCCAACCACTTTCGCGCGATCTTCGGCGAGGGCGCCTTCAACTCGGCCTTCGTGCCGACCTACGCCAAGACCCTCGAGGCGGAAGGGCCTGCCACCGCAAGGGCCTTCGCCGATCGGGTGTTCACGCTGATGCTCATCGTCCAGGGCGCGCTCCTTGTGATTGCGCTCCCGGCGATGCCATGGATCGTGCGCCTCCTCGCACCCGGATTTGCCGGGGACCCGGAGCGATTCGCGCTTGCCGTGACGCTGACACGCATCACGTTTCCGTACCTCCTCTTCATTACCCTCGTCACGTTGATCTCCGGGCTCCTCAACGCGCATGAGCGCTTCGCCTCCCCGGCCGCCGCGCCCGTTCTCCTGAACCTTTCGCTCATCGGCGCGCTCACCCTCGCTTTCCTGTTTCCGAGCGCCGGCCATGCCGCCGCCTGGGGCGTGGCCGCGGCCGGCATTCTCGAGCTCGCCCTGGTCTGGGCCGATGCGCGCCGGACGGGAATCGCCCCTCGCCTGAAGAAGCCGCGCCTCGATCCGGCGATGCGCACCTTCTTCAAGACCCTCGGCCCGGCGGTGGTCGGCTCGGCGGGCGTTCAGATCGCCATGTTCGCCGACACCATTATCGCCTCGTTCTTGCCGACGGGGGCGGTATCGTCGCTCTACTATGCCGACCGGCTCTACCAGCTCCCCGTCGGGGTCATCGGGATCGCGGCCGGAACAGTGCTCTTGCCGGAGATGAGCCGCAGGATCGCGGCCGGCGATGTCGCCGGCGCCCATGGCGCACAGAACCGGGCGCTTGGCTTCACCCTCGCGCTCGCCGCCCCCTTCGCCATCGCCTTCGTGACGGTGCCCGACCTCATCATGTCGGCTCTGTTCCGTCGCGGCGCCTTCGACCTGGAGGCGGCGCGGCGGGCAGGCGCAGTGCTCGCGGCCTATGCGGTCGGCCTCCCGGCGGTGGTCCTGATCCGCTCGGCGGTCGCAAGCTTCCATGCTCGCTCCGACACCGCGACCCCCGTCGTCATTGCGCTTCTTAGCGTCGGCGCCAATGTCGCCGTGAAACTTGCGCTCACGCCCACGCTCGGGGTCGTGGGGCTCGCTCTCGGCACGGCCATAGGCGCGTGGGTCAACGTGCTCCTTCTCTTCGCCCTCGCCTATCGTCGCGACTGGACGGCGCCAAGCCCGATGCTCCTGAAAACGCTGGCAGCGGTCGTGGCAGCAAGCACGCTGCTCGCGATCTTCGTCGTCTTCGCCCGAGACCCGCTCGCCGCCCTCGCCAGCACCCTTCCGACCTGGCGCGAGGAGGCGCTTCTCGCGTTCCTCGCATCGGGCGGGCTTCTCGCCTATGGCCTCGCCCTCGCTTGCGGCCTCAAGATGCTCGGGCTCCGCCTCACGCGGACATAGCTATCGCACGCGATCCACGGCAGCGAATAGGGTCGGCGCGCCTCCCGCTCCGGCGATCTCGGTCAGGAGCTTGCGGCGCGCCGCGACGGCAAAGGGACGCGCCTCGTCGGCGATCTCGACGAAAGCCCCAGGACCGCCGATCACCGCCTGGCCGTAATAGGTCTCGAGGGCCATTCCGCCGGGGCCGCCGGGGCGCCCTCCGGGACGGCGGATGGCGAGCGCATTGATGGTGAAGCCCTTCGCAAGCGCGTCGGCGCGCGCCGCTTCGAGCGGGCGTCCGCCGATATTCGGTCCGTCTCCTGAGACGTCGATGACCTTGCGCGCTCCGTCATAGGCGTTCGTGTCAGCAAGACGAACCGAGAAATCGATCGCGTTCGAGATGGAATTGTAACCCCAGGCGCCCCGCGGCGCCCGGGTCAGCTTGTCCGCGAAGGCCCGTGCGCTCGCCTCGTCCTCAATCACATGCCAATCGACGATGAGCACTTGGCTCTGTGGCCCGCCCCATTCCATGAAGGCGACGGCGATGCGCCCGGTTGGGCCCCCCTTGATGGCGTCGAGCACGTCCCTGTTCGTCAGCGCCTCGGCCCAGCCCCGGCGCTGGAGCGCGAGTTCGTCATCGTCGATGGAGCCCGACCCGTCGGCGGCGAAGACGAGCTCCAGATCGACCAGTTCGCGGGCGGCGGCGGGCCAGGCCGCAAGGGCGGTGGCGAATGCGAGAACTCTGGCCCAGTGACGCATCCCGTCCTCCTCAAAGCGGGCCGTTCTCCGCTGCCTGCCCGCTCGCAGACAGAGGAGATTACACCCGTCGCCGGTCGTGAGCGAAGGCCCAATAGAGCTCGCGGGCCTTGTGGAAGAACGGACCGGGCTGAAGGTGACGGTCGTCGATGCGGATGACCGGCACGACCTTGGAGTAGTTGCCGGTCGAGAAGATCTCGTCGGCGGCGAGGAAGTCCTCGTAGCGGAGCGTCGCTTCGAACACCGGCACGCCGTCCTCACGCAGGAGCTCGATGACGCGCTGGCGCGTGATGCCGTTCAGGAAGGTGCCGTTGGGCGCCGGCGTATAGACCGCCCCATCCTTCGCCATGAAGATGTTGGACGTAGCCGTCTCGGCGACGTTGCCGAGCATGTCGAGGGTCAGCGCATTGTCGAAGCCCTTGGCCTTGGCCTCCCGCAGGGCGCGCGCATTGTTCGGGTAGAGGCAGCCGGCCTTGGAATCCGTCGGCATGCTCTCACGTGTCGGGCGGCGATAGCTCGATCTCATGACCGAGAAGCCGCTCGGCGCCGGCATCGGAGCCTCGAAGAGGCAGAGCGCAAAGCGGGTCGAGCCGGGATCGAACATCACCGTGCCGAGACCGTCGGCTTCCGCCCAGTACATGGGCTTCACGTAAAGGGCCGCGCCGCTTGCAAACTTCTTGGCGCCCTCTCGGGTGAGCTCGACGATCGCCTCAGGGCTCATCGTGGGGATCAGGCCCATCGTCTCCGCGGAACGGTTCACGCGCGTCGCATGGCGGTCCATGTCCGGCATGACGCCCTCGAAGACCCGCGCCCCGTCGAATACGGAGGAGCCGAGCCACGCCGCATGTGTGCGCGGTCCCATGATGCCGGGGTTCCCTTCGCGCCACTCGCCATCGATCCAGGTCCAGGTCGTCGAATACCAGACGGAGTTCAGCATGGCGGAGTTGGACACGGCGCGTCTCCTCGCGAAGGGTCGGAAGGGTCGCGGCATCGAACGCTCGTCTCCCGATGCCGTCAACGGGCGACATTCGCGCAGACGATGAAAAGAGCTGATGGATCGCACCGCCACGCGTGATCGTCGCCGTCGCTTGGGAGCGCCGGCCTTCGCAGCGGTCGCCCCCGCCCTCGCCCTCGCCCTCGCCCGTGCTTTGAAGCGCACAGACGAAGGCAACAAGAATACGTTGAAGACTATCGGCGCCATCTGGCTTCACGCGTGGCGCGACGATATTGTTCGACACACGTCATCTTGGTGCGATCGCACCGACGCATGCCGGCGCACGACCGGAACGAAGCGGACGAGATGACGTTGAGCTCTCGCGGTCAAGCTTCATGCGGAGGAAGCACATGAGCCAAGCGACCACCACGACCGACCACGACGAGATCCGACGCTGGGCCGAGGAGCGCGGCGGGCGCCCCGCCGTGGTGCGGACCGGACAGGGTGAGGGCGGCATCCTGCGCTTCGACTTCGGCGAGGACGATGAGAAGCTTGAGGAAACGAGCTGGGACGAATTCTTCCAGATCTTCGAGGACAGCAAGCTCGCCTTTCTCCATCAGGACGAAACCGAGAGCGGCGGCACCAGCCGTTTCTTCAAATTCATTGAGCGCGAGTCGTCCGCTGGGACGGGGGAGACCTCGGAGGGCGGCTCGGGCGCTCAAGACGCCGGCAGCACAAGCGGCGCACGGCGCGACGCGCGGACCAGCACCGGGCGCGCAAGGGCAGCAGCGAGCAAGACCGCGCGCTCGAGCGGCGGGACCAAGCGCAGCGCCCGCAGCGGCGGAGCGCGATCGGGGGCGAGATCCGGTGTGAAGTCGGGCGCCAAGGCTGGTGCCAAGGCTGGCGGCAAGAGCGGCCGCAAGACAGGCACCAAGGCCTCCTCGAAATCGGCGGCGAAGCGCGGCACCAAGGCTGGCGCGACCGCGTCGAAGGCGCGGAGCGGAAAAGCCGCGGCATCGGGTGTGAAGCGCGCGACCAAGGCGAGCGCCCGGAGCGCCAGTGCCGGGAAGGCGCGCAGCGCGGCCAAAACGGCAACGAGGGGAGCCGCCAAGACGGCCGCGAAGGCGGGAGCCAAGGGCGCGACAAAGGGCACCGCCCGGAAGGCTGGGGGCGTCGCCCGGAAGGCTGGCGTCAAGTCGAGCGCCAAGGCCGGCGCCAAGGCGACCTCCAAGGGCACCTCTAAGACCAGCGCCAAGCGCGGCGCCGCTGGAAAGACGACAGCGAAAGCATCGAAAGGTCGTTCGGGCTCCACCTCGAGGACGAGTTCGGCCGCGCGACGCGGCTCGAAGACGACATCGAGATCCTCATCCAAGCGGTAGGCTTCGCCGGAGCGCTCGCGGCCTCGGCTGCGAACGCTCCCCGCCTGCGACGGACACGCGCTTGACCTTTGGGCGGGCGCTCCGACATTGGCGGCATGTTCCTCACCTTCTTCACCGAGCTGCGCGCCGCCAAGGTGCCTGTCACACTGCGCGAATACCTGACCCTGCTCGAAGCGCTGGAGAAGGACCTCGCCGACAAGAGGATCGAGGATTTCTATTTCCTCTCCCGCGCCTGCCTGGTGAAGGACGAGCGCAATCTCGACAAGTTCGATCGCGTCTTCGGGCGAGTCTTCAAGGGCCTGGAAACAGTGGGCCAGGCGGTCGAGCAGGCCGAGATCCCGGAGGAGTGGCTGCGCAAGCTCGCCGAGCGCTACCTCACGGAGGAGGAAAAGCGCCAGATCGAGGCCATGGGCTGGGAGAAGCTCATGGAGACCTTGAAGGAGCGGCTCAAGACGCAGAAGGGCCGACACCAGGGCGGCAATAAGTGGATCGGCACCGCCGGCACGTCGCCCTACGGTGCCTATGGCTACAACCCGGAAGGGGTTCGCATCGGCCAGGACGGCAACCGCAACTTCCGGGCCGTCAAGGTGTGGGACAAGCGCGAGTTCAAGGACCTCGACGACACGGTCGAGCTCGGCGTGCGCAACATGCGCATCGCGCTCCGCCGGCTGCGCCGCTTCGCCCGCCAGGGCGCTGCGGAAGAACTCGACCTCGACGGAACCATCAAGGAGACGGCGAGCAAGGGCTATCTCGACGTCAAGCTACGGCCCGAGCGCCGGAATGCGGTAAAGGTGCTGCTCTTCCTCGACGTTGGCGGCTCGATGGATTGGCACATCGAGCAGGCGGAGGAGCTGTTCTCGGCGGCGCGGGCCGAGTTCAAGCATTTCGAACATTTCTATTTCCACAACTGCATCTACGAGCGGGTGTGGAAAGAGAACCGCCGGCGCTTCCACGAGACGACGCCGACCTTGGATGTCATTCGAACCTATCCATCCGATTACCGTGTGGTCTTCGTAGGGGACGCCTCCATGAGTCCCTACGAGATCCTCATGCCGGGCGGATCGGTCGAGCATTGGAACGAGGAGCCGGGCCAAGTCTGGGTGCAGCGCCTCCTCGACCATTTCCACAAGGCGGTCTGGCTCAACCCCGTGCCGCCGCAGCATTGGGGCTACACCCAATCGATCGGCATCATGCAGCGTCTGTTCGGCGGCCGCATGTTTCCGCTCACCATCGAAGGGATCGACCAGGCCATGCGCGAGCTCGTGCGATGACGACGGCCGAATCCCCCCTTACCTACCAGCAGACCCCGCGCCCGATCGGAGCGCCGGTGACCTACCGCCTGAAGGGCGACCGCCTGCAGGTCGAAGGCTTGCGCACGGATCATGACCTTCCCTTGAGCGAGGTCGTCCATGTCCGCCTGACCTATGAGGCAGGGCGCATGAGCGGCGGCTTCTTCCGGACCAGGCTTCGCCTGAGGGACGGGCGCACCGTCACCCTCACCTCCCTGTCCTGGGCAGGCACGCTGAGGAGCATTCAGCAGACGCCGGCCTATGGCCGCTTCGTGGCCGCGCTTCTTGCAGCGGTGCGGCGGGCGAACCCGGATGCGGTGATGGAGGCCGGCAAGCCGGCCCTGCAATGGGGAGGAATGGCGCTGGTAGCGGTCGCCATCAGCGTCGCGGTCTTCTGGCTCGTCGCCCGGGCCCTTGCCGGCGGCTCGACCGTTACCGCCGCCTTTGGACTTATGCTCGGCATGTTGATGGTCTGGCAGATCGGGCCGCTCTTGCGCCTCAACCGGCCGCGTCCCATCGAGGCAAGCAATCCGCCCGCCGAGCTGCTTGGCTGATCAGAGCCGCGTTCAGCGGACCACCAGCACCGAGCACTTGGCGTGGCGCACGATCGTCGCCGCGTTGGACCCGAGGAGGTAGGTGGCCATCGTCGGCCGGTGCGATCCGACGACGATGAGGTCCGTCCCCGTCCGTTCCGCCTCCTCCAGCACCTCGCCATAGACGGAGCCAAGGCGCACCACGGACGAGACACGCTCTTCGGGGAGCGGAAGCTCGGCGGCGATCTTGGCGAGTCGCTCCTCGCTGTCCCGCTGCTGGGCCGCGTCGAAGTCCGGCGGAACGAACTCCATGTAGGTGACGGGCAGGAGCGAGCGCACATAGATGAGGCGCACCGTGCCCTCCGAGGCTTTGGCGAGAGACACGGCCCGATCGAGGGCCGGCCTGGCCGTTTCGATTTCGCTGATGTCGACCGGGACGAGGATGGTCTTGAACATGGTCAGCTCCCCTTCATCTGCTGCTGATCTTTCCGCTTCATTCCCGAAATAACGGAAAGGCGATCTCGCCTGCGGCTTCACCCCTGGTGCTTCGGGGTATGGACCACAAGGCCGTCGAGTTCAGGCGTAATTCGGATCTGGCAGGAAAGCCGAGAGGTGGGTCGCACGTCGGAGGCGAAGTCTAGCATGTCCTCCTCCATGGGCGAGGGCTCGCCCACCACCTCCTTCCATTCCTCGTCGACATAGACATGGCAGGTGGCGCAGGCGCAGGCGCCGCCGCATTCCGCAACGATGCCTGGAATATCGTTGCGGATGGCGGTCTCCATCACGGTCGCGCCTTCCTCGCCCTCGGCCGTCCGCGCTGTTCCGTCCGCGTCGATAAAAGTGATCTTGACCATCACGCTCCTCGGCGCTGCCTGCCTCATGCCGCTCCATAGAACAAGGCGCGTGGCCTGGCGAGGGTCGGGACGGAGCTTGCTCCGCTCAGGAGGCCTGGCCGTGCAGCGCGATCGCGGCGGCCACCTCCTCGATGGCTTCTTCGAGCTCCGCGACGAGACGCTCTCCGGCCGCCTTGGCGCCGTCCCGAGCCAGGGCCGTCTCGAGCGCCTGGGCCAATTCTGCCACGGTCCATGCGCCCACGGCCCGGGCTGCGCCCTTCAGGGTGTGGGCCCCGTCGGCCCGTGTCTGCGGCGCATCGGCGCAAGCGATGACGGGCAGGAGGCGCCGGCACTGCTCGAGGAAGAGACTCAAGACTTCACGCGCAAGGACCTCGTCGCCGAAGGTCTGCCGGCCAAGGTGGTGGAGGTCCAAGACCGGGCTGCGGGTAGGGGCAAGGCTCATGGGGCAGAAATGTCCTCCCCTGGCCAATGAACCCTTGCCGAGGGACCATCCCTGACTGTACTGCCGACAGTTCGAGGAATCATGGTAACCAAGCCGTTAACGAAGTTCTGAACTCGGCCCCCCTTCGGGTTTTCTCAGTGACAGGGGCCGTCTAAACTCGGATTGGTAAATGGCGGGGAGGCTGGGCGTGGGGGCAGGAGGCGCTCGCGCGTTCGGCAGCGGTCTCGAGTGGCGTCCTCATGAACGGATGCGCCGGGTTCGCGTCCGCTTTGGTTGCGTCATCGAGGCGGGCAATGGCAAAGACCGAACGTAAGCTCAACGATCCGACGGAAGCGGCGCTGTCGGCTATCGAGCAGGCCCTCAATCTGGACCCTTCGCGCAAGGGCCAGGACCGGCCGTTCGACGAGCCGCGTCTGCCTGAGGTCGATGATCGCGACCTTGCGAGGCCGCTTCGTCCGGCCGAGGTCGAAGAGCGGGCGGCCCCGCGCGAGGCTGCGCCGGGCCCTGCCGTCGTGGCGCCGGATCGGACCGCCGTCGCCAATGACGACCGCCGCAATATCGGGCTTCTGCTCCAGGCCCTGCAACGCCAGCCGTCGCGCCGCCCCTACGCCGTCGCGACCCTTGGCTCCGCCGCCTGGCTTGGGGGCATTGCCGCCTACCTGGCCCTGCGGGTCGAGGGCGGCGTCGCGGCCTTCCTCGCTGGCTTGACCCCCCTTCAGATGCTGGTCGGAGTGGTCGCGCTCCTTGGCCCGGTGATCCTCTTTTATGTCGCCGCCATGCTCGCCGTGCGATCGCAGGAGATGCGCCTCGTCGCCCGTGCCGTCAGCGAGGTCGCCATCCGGCTGGCGCAGCCCGAGACCTTCTCGACCGACGCGGTCATGTCCGTATCGCAAGCGGTCCGCCGGGAAGTGGCTGCCGTGGGCGAGGGAGTGGAACGCGCTCTTGCTCGCGCAGGTGAGCTCGAGACGCTGGTTCGGAGCGAGATCGCCAGCCTCGAGCGGGCCTATTCCGATAATGAAATCCGCATCCGTTCGCTCGTGGACGAACTCGTGGCCCAGCGCGAGGCCATCGTCGGCAACGCCGAGCGCGTCCGCCAGGCGATCTCCGGCTCCCACCAGAACCTCTCGCACGAGTTGGAGATCGTGGCGCAGCGCATCGCCGAGTCGGTGGGCGCGATTGGCGAGCAGGTGACCACCAGCTTCGAGCGGCGCGGGCAGGAGGTGACCAAGTCCCTCAGCGAGGCAGGGCAACGCATCCTCGACGACATGGCGAGCCGCGGCTCGGAGCTCGTCGATCGCCTCCTCGGCACGAGCGAGGAGATCAAGAGCGGCCTCTCCAGCGCCGGCCAGGCGGTCACGGCTTCCATGGAAAGCAAGGCCAAGGAGGTCTCAGGCGCGTTCGAGCGAACAGGCGAAGTGCTCACCCGGACCCTCAGCGACGGGGCCATGCATGTCACGCGCGCCCTCGCCCAGGCCGGATCGAGCGTCGTCGATGCCCTCACCCAACAAGGGACCCAGGTTCGCGAGGCCTTCGAGCGGACCGCTCATGAGCTGGAGTCGAGCTTCCTCGCCCGGGGCGCCGAGCTGACCGACAAGATGTCGGCGACTGGCAACAGCATCGCCGACAACCTCATCGCGCGCGGGGCGGAACTGCGCGACGAGATCGCGGGCGTGGGCGCCAGCATCACCGAAGAGATCGGTTCGCGCGGCGCGGAGGTGCGAGAAGAGCTCGCCACTGCGGGAAGCGCCATCGTCCAGGAGATCGTGACCCGCAGCGGCGAGGCCCGCGAGCGGCTGGCCGAGGCTGCGCGCCTTGCAGCAGATGAATTCGCAAGGCGGGGTGAAGAAATCCGCGATCAGGGAGCCGCCATCGCCCAGGAGATCGCGAGCCGCGCCGCCGAGGCGCGCGATCACCTGGCGGACGCGGCGCGGCTGGTGGGCGACGAGATCGCCCGGCGCGGAGAGGAAGTGCGCGAGCAGATCGCCGGCGTCGGCGCCGGCGTGGCCGACAATATCCGCCAGCGCGGGAGCGACGTGCGCGAAGAGATCACGGTGGCGGTCACGGGCGTTGCCGACGAGATCGTCGAACGTGGACGGGAGGCGCGCGACCAGATCGCTTCGGCAGGGTCCGAGATCGTCGAGGTGCTCGAGGCCCGTGGCGGCGAGTTCCGCGATCGGATCGCAGCGACCGGGACAGGGATCACGGAAGAGCTGGCGCGGCGTGGCGCGGCCCTGCGCGAGGGCATGGCGCAGGTCGGCGCGCGCATCACCGAGATCGTGATCACCCGCGGCGGGGAGCTGCGCGACCAGATCGCCGCGGCCGGCACCACCGCCGCCGAAGAGATCCGGCGCCGGGGTGAGGAGGTCAGGAACGAGCTTTCGACGGTCGGCAGCGGCATCGCGAGCGAGATCGCAGCGCGAGGCCGCGAGGCGCACGATCAGATCGCCAGCGCCGGCATGGAGATTGTGAGCCATTTCCGGGAGCACGGCGGCGATCTGCGCGATCAGATCGCGTCGACAGGCAGCGAGCTCATCGAGCAGCTCGTCTCGCGCGGCGGCGAGGTCCGCGATCAGATCGCCGCGACGGGCGCAGGGATCACCGAAGTCATCGTGCTCAGGGGCGATGAGCTTGCCCGCCGGATCGAGGCGACGAGCCAGCGCATCGACGAGAGCATCACCGTGCGGGGCGAAGCGCTTCATGCGAGCCTCGCCGAGGTCGGCGGGCGGGTGACGAGCGTCATGGAGGCCCGCGCTGCGACCGTCACGGGAGCTCTCGAGCGGACCATGCGGTTCGTGTCCGAGGAGCTGGCCGAAAGCACGACCGCGTTCCAGCAGGCCCTCGAGGCCCGCAGCCGCGAGATGGCCGAGGCGCTCGCGAACCATGCCAACGAGACGGAGGCGCGGCTTGCCGGCACCGGCAAGGAGGTCGTCCTGACGCTCGCGAACCAGGGGGCGCGCATCAGCGAGACCCTGGCCCGGACGGCTTCAGCGCTTGCGGCGACGATCGAAGGCAAGGGACGGGAGGTCGAGAGCGCCTTGAGCGCTGGCCTCAGCGGTTATGAGGAAATTGTGGTGAACCGCGGCGGCGCCCTCGCCGAGCGATTGTCGCGCGACATCGGCGGTCTTGCTGAAAAGGTCACCCAGCGCCTCGAAGACATCGACCGCGTCGTCACCGTCGAGGGGAAGGCTCTCGCCGAGTCCATCACCGAGCGGACCCGCGAGGCGGCCGACGCCATCGAGGCTCAGCTCTCGGCGCTCGAGGAGCGCTCGGCGAGAAAGACGTCCGAGCTCGCCGCCGGGTTCGACAGCCTTGTGACGCGGGTCGACCAGGCCCTCGCGGCCCGGGCCCAGGCCCTGAACGAGGCGCTCGTGGTGCGCACCGGGGAGCTCGCCCGGGTCATGGCGGAGGGTGGGCGCGAGGTAGCCAAAGCCCTCGAGGCGCGCGCGGACGAGGTGAGTCACGCCATCGCGGCGCGCAGCAGCGCCCTTGCAGAAACGCTGTCCGCCAAGGCCGAGGAGATCAATCGCCACCTCACCGGGCATGTGGACGCCCTCGCCTCGACGCTCGATGCGGGCGTCAACCGGTTCGAGGACCGGGTCCTCGGCCGGCTGGAGACGGTCGCCAGCACCCTTGACGAGCGCAGCCGCTCGGTCGAGGCGACGCTCGGCACGCGCACGGGCGAGCTCATCGATCTCTTGGAGGAGCGAACCCATGCGGTCGGGGAGACGATCGGTGCGCGCACCACGGAGCTGATGGGCCTCCTGGAGGAGCGAACCCATTCCGTCGAAGCGACGCTCGGCGCCCGCACCACTCAGCTGATCGATCTCTTGGAGAACCGCACCCGCGCCGTGGAGGCGTCGTTCGGCAGCCGCGCCGCTGCCCTCATCAATCTTCTGGATGAGCGCAGCCAGTCGGTCGAAGCCACACTCGGCGCCCGCACGACGGAACTCATCGACCTCCTCGAGGAGCGCACCCGCGCTGTCGAGGCGTCCCTCGGCGGCCGCACCACAGAGCTCGTCCACTTGCTGGAGGAACGCACCCGCGTCGCCGACGACGCTCTGACGCTCCAGGCTCGCGCCGTGGTCGATCTGGTCGATGACCGCAGCCGCATGGTCGTCGACGCTCTGGCGCGCCGCACGAACGAGCTGGCTCAGCTCTTCGACGACCGCAGCCGCCTCGTGGCCGACCTGATCGACGACCGTACTGCGCAGTTGACGAGCCAGCTCGACGAGCGGGGCCGCGCGGTCTTCAGCGCCCTCGGGGACCGGATGGCCGAGTTCGCGCAGCTGTTTGACCGCGGCGGCGCCTCCCTGGCCGAACTCCTCGACACGCGGCGGGACCGGATCGTCGAGGTTCTCGGCGACCGTGCCTCGGAGATCGCCAACCTCTTCGATCGCAGCGCCGACACTGTCATCGGGACGCTCGGCGCGCGCATCTCGGAGCTCGCGACGCTCCTTGACGAGCGCACGGCCGGCTTCAGTGCGCTCATCGACAGCCGCACGGCCGCGCTCGGCACGATGCTCGAGCGGCGCGGCGAGGCGGTTGCCGGCAGCCTCGAGGCCGCCCTCACCCAGGCGGCTGACCTGATGGAGGCGAGGACCTCCGATCTTGCGGATCTCGTCACCACCCGCGGGCAGGCGGTGCTGACCACGCTTGGCGACCGCATCGATGACTTCGCGCGCATCATGGATGAGCGCGCGACCACCCTCACCCGAGTCCTCGACATCCGCGGACAGGCGGTGGCGAGCACGCTCGCCGAGCGCATCCAGGAGATCACGCGCCTGCTCGACGAGCGCACCAAGGGGGTCGCAGAGCTCATCGAGAGCCGCGGCCAAGCCGTGACCGGGACGCTCGGCCAGCAGATCGACCAGCTCGCCCACCTCTTTGAGGATCGGACGGACGCCTTCCACCACCTGCTCGACGAGCGTGGCCAGGCGATGCTTCAGACGCTCGGCGCGCGGGTGACGGAGGTCGCGACCCTTTTCGACCGACGCGGAGCCTCGCTTGTCGAGGCGATCGGAGAACGCGGTGCTGCGATCACGCGCGAAGTGGCCGCCGTCAGCGATTCCGCCACCCGCACCCTGGAGGAGCGCGCCGCCGCGATCCTCGGCGGATTGGAGCAACGCACGGCCGAACTCACAGCCCTCTACACCCAATCCGCGGAGGCCCTGCGCCGGGCCGTCTCGGATGGGACAGCGCAAGCTGTCACGACGCTCGCCACGACCAATGAGCGGCTCCAGAACGAGCTCGGCGGCGTGCTCGGACGGCTCGAGGAGGCGAACCGGCTTCTCGGCAATGTCCTCTCCGACGCGACCGGCAATCTCGGTCAGATCGAGAGCGGCATCATCGAGCGGGTGAGCCAGATCGAGGGCATCCTCTCGGAGGTGGCGGCCCAGACGAGCCGCGCCTCGGGCCAAGTAGCGGACCAGGTCGACGCGCTGCGGGGCATCTCGGAGGGCGCCCTGCGTGAGGTCTCCGACCTCGTCGTCGATCTTGACGAGCGGGGCCGGCGCTTGAGCGAAAGCACCCGAGCCCAGTTGCAAGCCCTGACCGAGGCGACCGGAACCCTGGAGCAGGTCGAGGCCCGCATGGCGGCCGCGCTGAACGAGCGGCGCAACGCTCTTGAGACCCTGCTCAGCCGCATCAACGAGCGGTCGGAGGAGCTCGACAGCGTCACCCGGTCCTTCACTCACCTCATCGAGCAGTCCCTGCGGCGGGCCGAGACCAAGGCGCAGGAGATCGGCGCCGCGCTCGCCGACGGTGCGCAGACCGTGACGCAGGCATTGGCCGAGCAGTTCGATCGCCTGCGCTCCACGGCCGGAGAGGAAGGGGCCCGCACCACCGCCTCCCTGCGGACGATGTACAACGACGTCATCAACGAGATGAGCGAGGCGCTCGCCAGCGCGACGGCCCGCTTCCGGGAGGCGACCGGCGAGTTGCGAGGGATGGCGGCCCAGATCCAGCGCGAGCTGGAGACCACCCGGGCCGAGCTGCGGCGCGGTGTCCTCGAGCTGCCGCAGGAGACCGAGGAGGCGGCCGCCAATATGCGCCGCGTCGTCGCCGATCAGATCAAGGCGCTGAACGAGCTCGCCAACCTGGTGACCCGGTCGAACCGCGCCATCGATGCCGCGCCTCCCGTTCCGGGGCGCCGCGCGCATGAGCCGGGCGGGGTGGAGCTGCGAGGAACCGTTGCCCCGGCCGCCCCATCTCGGTTCAGCGAGGCGGCTCCTCGGGTCAGCCTGCGTGGTCCGGAGACGCTGCGCCAACCAGGTGTGCGGCCGGCCCAGCCCGAGGCGTGGCTGTCAGACCTCGTGCCAAGGAGTGCTGATGGCGCGGCAGCGACCCGCAACGGGTCCGACCGAGCCGCGGCAGACAACCTGCAGTCGCTCGATTCGATTTCCGGCGATATCGCTCGAATGGTCGATCATGAGGCCGCGATGGAGTTCTGGAGGCGGTACCGCGACGGCGATCGGCGGGCTCCGGGGCGCGATCTCTACACCGTTCAGGGCCAACAGACCTTCGACGAGGTCCGCCGCAAATACCGGCGCGACCCCGAGTTCAAGCGGACAGTGGACCGGTATGTGAGCGAGTTCGAGCGCCTCCTCGGGGAGCTCGGCCGCACGGACGAGAATGGCGCGCTCGCACGCACCTATCTCGCCTCGGAAACCGGCAAGGTCTACACGATGCTCGCCCACGCGAGCGGCCGCTTCGACTGAACGCGCCTCTTCAAGCCGTGGGGGCGGATGCGATCGACCTTGCGTCGGTCGCACCTGGAGGGGGCGCGTCTCCCGCGCGCCCTCGTGCCGGGTGCCGCGGAGGCGCGTCACGACCCGGAGGGCGAGCGCCGGGCGAAACCCAGGACGGGATAGGGAGGCGATGAGAGTGCGATGCTGGAGCCTCAAGCCCCTCGGCCGACCCAGCGCACGATATCGCGGAGGACGGTCGAAAGGGCCTCGTCGAGGCCTCGGGCGGCACTTGCCGCGTCGACGGCGCTGACGGGAACGCGGGCCGAGAACACACGGGCGGCAGCGATCCGCCCTGAGCGGTCGTTGACCAGCCTCGCTGAAATCTCCACCGTGGCCTCGCCAGTCGCTGCCGAGATCTGGAAGGCACGAATCTCCGTGTTCAGGAGGTAATCGGGCGAGACCCGGTCACCCGGTCGGCTCACGGCCTTGATGCGCGAGGCGTTCTCGAAGGTCTGGATGAGCCGCGCCTGGATGAGGCGCGGCAACCGGTCGGCCCATTGACCGCCGCCGAGGAACGACACTGCCCCGTTCGCATCCTTCACGATGATGCGTTCGGCTTCGAAGGTTTGCACCGCCGTCGGCTCGTTGACGACGATCTGACCGCGTGGCGCTCCGGCCGCATGGACGGCGCGCGGCGCAGTGAGGTCAAAGGTCGTCGGCGCTGGGCCTGACCCGCAGGCCGCGACGAGAGCGGAGAGTGCGACCACCGAGAGGGCTCGCCGAAGGGCAACCGGTCCCGTGGCGCCGGCAGGGGGAAGTGTCAGGAGACGCATGGGGCGCTCAGCGACGACCGCTGTACTCGGGCATGTTCGGTCGGCCCCCGAAAAGGAGCTGCTGCGGGTTGCGCTCGAGGTTGCGGACAGCGCGACCGATGTCGCTGAGCGTCCGCCGCCCTTCACTGGTCAGCGTCTCCACCTCGCGGAGCCCTGAGCCGGTGAAGCGGTTGATGCCGGCGGTGATGTCGGCGGTGCGCTTGTCGAGGTTGTCGGCAAGCACACGGATGGACCGGGCCGCCTCCCGGATCTCGCCGAAGGTGCTCTGCCCCTCCTTGCCAGCCGCCGACCCGAGGAAGTCCTCGGCCGCCTTCAGCACGCCGTCGATACGATCGGCCGACTTGTTGAGCTTCTCGGTGATGGACCGCGCCTCCTTGATCGCCGCCTCGACATCGGGACTTGCCTTGCCCAGGGTGGTCGCGAAACGCTCAGCGCCGTCGATGGCGCGGTTGATCTTGGCGGCGTCAAGCGACCTCGTGATGGCCGCTGCCTCCCGCAAGATGGTGTCCACGTTCTGCCGGTTCTCGGCGAGAGTGAGCGTGAAGCCCTCGATATTGGCAAGCGTCCGGTTGACCATGCCGCTGTCGACCGACTTGACGAGCCGGCTGACGTCGTCGAGCGCGGTGTCGACCTTCGTCGTGGTGGTGTTGAGCCGGCTTGCCAGCGTCGCTGCCTCCCTCAGGACCGTGTCCACATTCTGGCGATTGTCCTTCAGCGTCGCCGTGAAGCCCTCGATATTGTCGACCGCGCGGTTGATCTTGGTCGCGTCGACCGCCCGCACGAGAGCACTCACGTCGGAGAGCGTGGCGTCGAGCTTGCCGGCGCTCTCGTTGAGGCGCTGCGCCAAGGCCGCCACGTCGCGCAGGGCGTTGTTCACATTGTCCCGATTTTGCGCCAGGGTCTCCGTGAACTGCTCGACATTGGCGACGGTGCGGGAGACGCGCTGCGGCTCGATGGCTCTCACAACGCCCTGGACGTCGTCGGTGAGCGCCTCAAGCTTGGCAGCAAGCGGTCCAATGCGGTCGGCTGCGTTCCCGACCTGCTCCAGGAAACGCGCCACGCGCGGCGCGTTGTCGCTGAGCGCCGCTGAAAAGCGCTCGACATTGGTCATGGTGCGATTGATCGGTCCCTCGTTGTCGGCGACGAGCCGCCCGACGCGCTCCAGCACCTCGTCGGCCCGCCGGGCCAGGTTGCGGGCGCTCTCCATAAGATCCTGGAAGTCGGACCGGTCGGCATAGATGGTAGGCACCGTCTCGCCCGGCCCCGGCTGGAGCGGAGGCGACCCCTGCTCGCCGCCCACGAGCGCAATTGTGGCCACGCCGGTGAGCCCCTGGAACTCGAGGCGCGCCCGCGTGTCGGCCCGCAACGGAGTCGCCCGGTCGACCTCGACCACCGCCCGCACCCGGCGCGGATCGTTCGGGACGAGCCCAAGCTCCGTCACTTCCCCCACCCGGATACCGTTGAAGGTCACGACAGAACCGCGCGACAGGCCCGAGACGGAGCCGACGAAGACGATGTTCACCGGCTCGCGCCGTTGCCCGCGCTCACCGCCCGAGAACCAATAGACGAACAGAAAACCCGCGGCGACGACGCCGAGCGTAAACAGGCCGATGAGGGCATAGTTGGCGCGGGTTTCCATCGCCGGCCTTCCTCACGCCTCGTTCGCTGTCATGACGCCGCGGGCGCGCTTGCCGCGGAAATAGGCCTTCAGCCAGGGGTGATCTGATTTCAGCATCGTATCGATCGTTCCCGCGGCGATGATCCGTCCCTCGCCCAGAGCAGCGATTCGGTCGCACACCGTGTGCAGGCTGTCCAGATCGTGAGTTACCATGAACACGGTCAGGCCCAAAGTTCTCTGCAGTGTGGCGATCAGGTCATCGAACTCCCCTGCCCCGATGGGATCGAGGCCCGAAGTCGGCTCATCGAGAAACAGGATCTCGGGGTCGAGGGCGAGCGCCCGGGCGAGCGCGGCCCGCTTGATCATGCCGCCCGAGAGCTCGGAAGGCAGCTTGTCGGCAGCGTCGGGGTTCAGCCCCACCATCTCGATCTTGAGCATGGCAAGCTCGTCGAGCAGCCGGTCCGACAGGTGGAGGTACTCGCGCATGGGCACCTGCACGTTCTCTTTCACCGTGAGCGCCGAGAACAGCGCGCCGAACTGGAACAGGACGCCCCAGCGCCGCTCGATGGCCCGCCGGGAGGCGGGCGAGAGCCCGTCCACATTCTCCCCGAACACCTCGATCGTCCCGGCCCGCTTTGGGACGAGGCCGAGAATGGCGCGGGTGAGCACCGACTTGCCGGTGCCGGAAGCGCCCACGAAGCCGAGGATCTCGCCCCGATAAACGTCGAGATCGAGCCCCTTCATGATGGTGCGCTCGCCGAAGCCCACCTCCAAACCGCGGACGCGGATCACCGCCTCCCGGTGGCGGTCACGGTGGGGCAGCTCAGGCGTCGCGAGGGGCATCGCTTGCATTGCTCAGTAGCGGATCGCTGCGAAGAACATCGCGAAGACCCCGTCCACGACGATCACCATGAAGATCGCCTTCACGACCGAGGAGGTCACGTGCCGCCCCAACGACTCGGCGGAGCCTTGCACCGCCAGGCCCTCCATCGAGGCGATGAGGCCGATGATGAGGGCCATGAAGGGCGCCTTGATGATGCCGACCAGGAAGGTGTTGAGCTGGATTGCCGCCCTGAGCCTCGACAGGAACACGTCCGGGCTCACGCCGCCATAGATCCAGGCGACGAGGCCGCCGCCGTAGAGGGCCGCGAGATCGGACAGGAAGGTCAGCATCGGCATGGCGATCACCAATGCGAGAAGCCTTGGCACGATCAGGACCTCGATGGGGTCGAGGCCCATCACGCGCAGGGCGTCGATCTCCTCGCGCATCTTCATGGAGCCGATCTCGGCGGTGAAGGCGGATCCGGATCGTCCGGCGATCATGATCGCCGTGAGCAGCACACCCAGCTCGCGCAAGGTGAGGATGCCGATGAGGTCGACGACGAAGGGGGTGGCACCGAAGCGCTGGAGCTGGAAGATGCCCTGTTGGGCGACGATGCAGCCGACGAGGAAGGAGATGAGGGCAATGATCGGCACCCCTCGGAAGGCGACCAACTCGAGCTGATGGACCAGCGAGGCGCCCCGGAAGCGCCGCGGCCGGGTCGCCACCCGGACGAGAGCCGTCATCACCTCGCCGAGGAAGCTGATGCCGCCGGCGAAATCCTTGCCGGCGCGGACCACGTTCTCGCCGACCTCGACCAGGACATCGTAGAGCCTGTTGCGCCGCGTCGCCGGCCGGGGCTGGAATCCTCGATAGGCCACCTCGTTCAGAAGAATGGTGTGCTCGGGGCTCGCACCGACGAAGTCGACGGCCCGGCCCGCCGTTCCAAGCTCGTGGCGGGTCCGGTCGAGGACCCAGGCCCCGAGCGTGTCGAGGCGCTCCACATGGGACAGGTCGAGGAGAACGCGCCGGCTGTCGCCCGCCTCGGCGGCAAGCGCGGCGGCGCAGCGCTCGATGGCGGCCGCCTGCTCGGCCGTCCAGCGGCCGGTCAAGATGGCACGCCGCTCGGCACCGGCCCGCTCGATCGTTATCTGAGGTTCGCGCAGGAGGTCGGTTGCCACGGATCGTCTCGGCCATCATGGCATCAGGATCGGCGCTCGAGGCGCCGATGCGGAACAGGGCGATCGCAGGATCGCGCTGGCGCCCGGGAATCGGCCCGGACGGACGCGGCGTGGCTCCCCACTTCCGTCGATCACGGGCTCCGTGATACCCCGGTCACGCCTCGCAAGTCGAGGTGTATCTTCTGAGGAGGACCCATGGGAACGGCAATGGCCGTCGCCGTGGAGCGTTTCCCGATCGCGGGCCGGTTCATCATCGCCCGCGGGGCTCGCACCGAGGCGGTTGTGGTGACCGTCACGCTCAAGGACGGTGCCGCCGAGGGCCGGGGCGAATGCGTCCCCTATGCCCGCTACGGGGAGACGGTCGACGGGGTCGTGGCAACCATCGAGAGCGTCCGCGACGCCGTCGAGGGGGGTCTCGACCGCGCCTCCTTGCAGACCCTCCTGCCGGCCGGCGCAGCCCGCAATGCGCTTGATTGCGCACTCTGGGACCTTGAGGCGAAACGAAGCAGGGTGCCGGCCCATGTGAGCGCCGGGATCGATCGCCTGCCCACCGTCACCACCGCCTACACCATCAGCCTTGATACGCCCGACGCGATGGCGGAGGCCGCCGCGAAGGCGAGCACCCGCCCGATCCTGAAGATCAAGCTCGGCGCGTCGGAAGGCGACGTCGAACGTATCGCCGCCGTGCGCGCGGCCGCTCCCGACGCCACCCTGATCGCAGACGCGAACGAGGGCTGGACGGCGGAGAACGTCCAGCGCCATCTCGATGCCTGTGCGAGGGCCGGGTTCACACTCGTCGAGCAGCCCCTTCCGGCTGCCGCCGACGAGGTGCTGCGCCAGGTCGAGCGCTCCGTTCCGCTTTGCGCTGACGAGAGCGTGCATGACCGCAAGAGCCTCGACCGGCTCGTCGGCCTCTATGACGCCATCAACATCAAGCTCGACAAGACGGGCGGCCTCACCGAAGCGCTTGCCCTGGCCGATGCGGCCCAGGCCAAGGGTTTTGCCCTGATGATCGGCTGCATGGTGGGCACCTCGCTCGCCATGGCGCCTGCCCTGCTGCTCGCGCCCCGGGCCCGTTTTGTGGACCTCGACGGCCCCTTGCTCCTCGCTCGGGACCGGGAGAACGGGCTCGTCTATGATGGAAGCCGCGTTCAGCCGCCCTCTCCTGCTCTCTGGGGCTGAGCATCAAGCACGCGCGCGGCGAGCCAGGCGAGGGCGAACCCCAGCGCGGCGAGCGGCACCATGGTGGCAAACACGAGCGGTCCCGCCGACCGGAACAAGGCTCCGCTCATGACGGTGGCGGCGGCCATGGCGAGCGCCATCGCCGCGCTGACGATCCCTTGAGCCCGGCCGCGGCTTGCGGATGGGACGAGGTGGGCGACCGCTGCCATCGTGCCAAGATGCGTGAGGCCGAAGCTGGCGCCATGGAGGAGCTGCAGGACGCAGCTTGCGGCGAAGGAGGCGGTGAGCGCCATTGCAGCGAAGCGGGCCGCTGCCGCCAGGCCTCCGACCATGACGAGCGGCAGGGCCGCGGCCGCGCTGCCCACGCTGCGACCAAGTGCGAGGAAGGCGAGGATTTCGGCCGCGACACCCAAGCCCCAGAGAAAGCCGACAGCCGCGTTGGTGAAGCCGATCTCCCTCCAATGCAAGCTGCCGAAGCCGTACACGGCGGCGTGGCTCGCCTGAACGCACGCGGCCGCGCCGACCAGAAGCCAGAATCCGAAAGGCGGGCCCGCCTCGGTTTGCGCGGAGAGATGGCGCGTCGGACCAACCTTATTCGCCGTTCTCGGCGGCACGGCGAGGAGAGCGGCGAGCGCTGCAAGCAGCGCCAGGCCGCACAGGCTCCAGAGGATGGCGTCCGGCACCGCCACGCCGAAGAGATAACCGCCGCTGAGATTGGCGGCGAGAAAGGCCACCGAGCCCCACAGTCGCAGGCGGCCATAATCGAGCCGCGGATTCCGCTTCATCGCGCCCAAGGCGATGAGATCGCTGGTGGGGATGATCGGTGCCTGCGCGAGGGCAAGCATGAAGACGAGGAGCCCAATGGCGAGGGGGCCGCTCGCGAAAGACAGGACCGCATAGATCGTGGCAGCCGCGAGGCTGGCGCCGATCAGGAGGCGCCGCGGCCCCAGACTGCCATCGGCATAGGCCATGAGAGGGGCGACGGCCACGATCCTCGTCACCATCGGAACGGCGAGGATGACGCCGATCTGAGCGGCGGTGAGCGCCTGGTTCTCCAACCACAGGGGGAAGAAGGGCAGATATACCCCAAGCCCCGCGAAGGCGGCCGCCTGCAGGAGCGAGAGCCGGAAGCCCTCGCCGAGAGAATGCCGAGGCATAAGAGAGACCTTCGTGGATAAAGGCTTTCCGCGCCGTTCCGAATCATCGGAGTAATGGCAATTTAAGAAAGGCGCGATAGGGGCTGGGGAATGGGTCCGACCTCATCCCTGAGGCGGCCGCAAACAGACGGGGCACGATGGCGCAGCCGACCTCGCTCTCGCCCATCAGCCAGGCCGATTATGAGGCGATCGAAGCTGCGGTGATGGAGACCGCACGCGGTCGCTGGTTCCTTGCCGAATTCGCCCGCCGCAACCGGACTGCGGACACTCAAGTTCTGCTCGATGCCATCGGCCGGCTCGAGCAGGCGGTGGCCGGCCAGCGCGCCACCCAGAGTATCGACCGCCTCCGCTTCGACCTTAGCGAAATGGCGAAGGCGATTTCGGTCGCCAAGAGCGAGGTCGCGGCGCTCCGCTCCGCAAGCCAGGAGGGAAGCGGCTTGGGCGCCGCCTCCGAGGCCCTCGACGACATCGTGCGGACGACCGAACGCGCCACGTCCGACATCCTGGATGCGGCGGAGCACATCCAGGAGACGGCCTGGACGCTGCGGGAGGCGGGCGCCGACCCCGAGCTCTGCGACGATCTCGACCGGCGCGCCACCGAGATCTACACCGCCTGCTCCTTTCAGGACCTCACGGCGCAACGCACGGCCAAGATCATCCATACGTTGCGGTACCTTGAGGGTCGCGTTCATGCGATGATCGAGATCTGGGGTGAGGGAGGAAATGCGGAAGGCTCTGGTCCGGGCCCCGCACCGATGAGCCCGGACAAGGGCATGTCCCGCACCCTCGACCTCGATCAGAGCGACGTCGATCTCGTCATCATCGGCGACGACCTCTTCGCGGACGAGCCGGTGGATGCGGCCTCGCAACGCCTCGCGCCGCCCGCCGTGAGCGGAGCCGCCGGCGAAAACGATCTTGCCCTCGTCGAAGGTCCGCCGGCATCCGTCCCGGTACCGGCGCCGGCGGCAGCCTCCCTCCCCCCGCAGGTCGAGGTGCCCGCCCCGCTAAGGCCAGAGGCTTTTGCCGACATCGACGCGCTCGGCACCTCGGAGAAGCTGCGCCGCTTCCTCTGACCGCACAGGGCTGCCCTGCGCGTGTGGCAAGCCCGGTCGTCCAGTCATGCGCTCAGCCGTTGGCTCAGGCGGGGCTCAAGGGGTGATTTCGCCTCCTGTCCGTCCTAGTGACGAGCCGTGCAACCGCTCCTCGGCATCGCCCTTAAGGTCCTCTCCGCCCTCGCCTTCACGCTGATGTCGGCAGGCATCAAGCATGTGAGCGCCGCCTATCCGACCGGCGAAATCGTGTTCTTCCGCTCAGCCTTCGCGATCGTCCCATTGCTCGCATGGCTCGCTTGGCGGGGCGATCTCGTCGACGCGGTGCGAACGTCCAATCTCGGCGGCCATCTGCTGCGCGGCCTCATCAGCAGCACCGGCATGTTCGCAGGCTTCCTAGCCCTCGCCTACCTCCCCCTATCGGATGCGGTCGCCATCGGCTACGCCTCGCCGCTGATGGTCGTCGTGCTCGCGGCCCTCCTCCTGAAGGAGAAGGTGCGCGCCTATCGCTGGACGGCGGTGGTGGTGGGCTTCGTGGGCGTGCTGATCATGCTGATGCCGCATCTGGAGGCTGGGACGATCCGCGGCGGCCTCGCCGGCGGTCCGGGGCTCGGCGCCCTCTGCGCGCTCCTTGGCGCCTTCTGCTCCGCCGGCGCCACCATCCAGGTGCGCCGCCTCATCAAGACTGAGAAAACAGGCGCCATCGTCCTCTACTTCTCCCTTCTCACCACCCTTCTGGGGCTTGCGACCATGGTGTTCGGCTGGCGCATGCCGAGCCCCGGAGACTTCGCGCTCCTTGTCTGCGTGGGGATCTTGGGCGGGATCGGCCAGATCCTCCTCACCCAGAGTTATCGCTTTGCGGATGCTTCGCTGGTCGCCCCCTTCGAATACACGACCATGGTCTGGGCCTTCCTCATCGGATGGTTCGTCTTCGGGCAGGCGCCGGAAAAGACGGTGGTGATCGGCGCTCTGATCGTCGCTGCTGCCGGCCTGTTCGTCCTCTGGCGGGAGCACAAGCTGGGCTTGGCTCGGGCCAAGGAGATCGAGGCGAGTTCCCAGCGGCCGGCATGAGTTCACACCTTGCCAAGGGGCGGTTGGGAGGATAAGTCCCCATGATCTCCTTGGGGTGCCCGCAGGGGCTGAGAGGCGTCTCGCCAACCCATTGAACCTGATCCGGCTCGTACCGGCGTAGGGAGTGAGAGATGACGGCAGCCAAGCCGCACCCCCCACCTCGTCCTGCGGACGATCTGCCGGAGGCTGCCGGGCGCCTCCTCGAGCGTCTGCGGTCCGAGGGGCGGCGCGTTCACGCGATCACCAATGCGGCAGCACAGGTTCTGACGGCCAACCTCCTGCTTGCGGCGGGTGGCACGCCTTCCCTGACCATTGCTGTGGATGAGATCGTCGCCTTCACAGGCCGCGCCGATGCCCTCCTCGTCAATCTCGGGACCCTCGACAACGAGCGACGGGCCTCTCTCGCCTGGGCCATTGCAACGGCGCGAGCGCATGGCAAGCCTTGGGTCCTCGACCCGGTCTTCGTCGATGCCTCGCCCGCGCGCCTTGCGCTTGCACGGCTGTGCCTCGCCGGCAGCCCTGCCATCCTGCGCTGCAACCGGTCTGAATTCGCGGCGCTCGCTGGCGAAGAGGCTGCGCCGCAGGCGCTCAGTGCCTTCGCCAACGCGCGCCGCGTCGTGGTCGCGCTCACCGGCCCGGTCGATCAGGTCACGGACGGCTCCCGCTTCGTCGCGATCGCGAACGGGCACCCGTTGATGACGCGGGTGACCGCCATGGGCTGCGCGGCGACGGCGCTCGTCGCCGCCTTTGCCGCGATCGAGCCGGATCCTTGGCGCGCGGCGGCCTGCGCGCTCATGGTCGTCGGCATCGCCGGCGAGATCGCGGGTGAGGTGGCGCAAGGGCCCGGCAGCTTCGTGGCCGCCTTTCTCGACTCCCTCCATGCGATGGAGGCCTCGGATCTGCGGCGCAGGGCACGCCTGTCATGAACCCGGTGGATCTGAGACTTTACGGCATCGTCGATCCAGAGCACTCGCGCGGCCGCGATCTTGCTGCCCTTGTGCTGGACGCGATCGCCGGGGGATGCACACTCATCCAGTATCGCGACAAGCAAGCCGATACGCGGACCCTGGTCGCACGAGCGCGCGCCCTCAAGGCGGCGCTCCAGGGAAGCCGCGTGCCCCTCCTTGTCAACGATCGCGTCGATGTGGCGCTCGCCGCGGAGGCCGACGGAGTGCATCTCGGGCAGGAGGACATGCACGCCAGCGACGCCCGGCGCCTCCTCGGCCCGCGGGCGATCATCGGCGTCACCATCAAGACGCCCGAGCAGGCGGACGAGCTCTACCGCCTGCCCGCTGACTACGCCTGCATCGGCGGGGTCTTCGCCACCTCGAGCAAGGTCAATCCGGAGCCGCCGATCGGGCTTGAGGGCCTTTCCCGCATTGCCTTCCGAGCGCGGCTCGCCGGCGGCAAGATCCCGGTTGGCGCCATTGCCGGCATCAATGAGACCAACGCCGCCTCCGTCATCGCCATGGGCGCCGACGGCATCGCGGTCGTCTCCGCGATCTTTGCCGCCGATGACGTACGGCAGGCGGCGCGGCGCCTGCGCTCCATCGTCGATTCCGCGCTTGCCGCACGGGGCGCTCTATGACCGCCATCGCCGTCACCATCGCCGGCTCGGACTCGGGCGGGGGAGCCGGTATTCAGGCCGACCTCAAGACCTTCTCCGCCCTTGGCGTCTACGGCGCCAGCGTCATCACGGCGCTCACGGCCCAGAACACCATGGGCGTGCAGGCGATCCACGACGTACCCCCGGCCTTCATCGCCACCCAGATCGACAGCGTCTTCTCCGACCTCAAGGTCGGCGCCGTGAAGATCGGCATGCTCTCGCGACCGGAGGTGATCGAGACCGTGGCGGCAGGGCTCGACCGCCACAACGTCCAGACTGTCGTTCTCGATCCGGTCATGGTCGCGACGAGCGGCGACCGGCTTCTCGCGCCGGAGGCTGTCGAGGCCTTGCGCCGGCTCCTGCTCCCGCGCGCGCTCGTCATCACGCCGAACCTGCCAGAAGCCGCGGCGCTGCTCGATGAAGCACCCGCGGAGGATGAAGCCGCGATGCGCAGCCAGGCGCTCCGGCTCCTCGCGCTCGGCAGCCGAGCCGTGCTGGTCAAGGGGGGCCATGGGGGAGGGTCCGAGAGCGTCGATCTTCTCGTCAGCGCCGACGGGATCCTGCGGCTCGCGGCGGCGCGCGTCGCAACCCGCAACACGCACGGGACCGGATGCACCCTCTCCTCGGCCATCGCCGCTGGCCTCGCGAAGGGCGCAAGCCTGACCGAAGCGGCCGAGGCCGCGAAGGCCTATGTCAGCGCGGCCATTGCCGCATCCGAGCAACTCAAGGTGGGACGCGGGCATGGGCCCGTGCATCATTTCCATGGCTGGTGGAGTTGAACGCATCTCGCGCCGGGCGGCGCTGGGAGTGATCGTCGGCGGTCTCGCCGCGCCGGCTGTCGCGCGAGCGGAGACGAGATGGCGGTGGCGCATGGCGACTTCCTGGCCCAAGGGCCGCGCCGGTCCGGGGGTCTCCGCCCAGCGCATCGCGGACCGCATCAACGCCATGAGCGGCGGTCGCCTCCAGATCGACGTGTTCGGGGCCGGCGAGATCGTCCCGGCCTTCTCGGTGCTGGATGCCGTCTCGAACGGCACCGTCGAACTCGGCCACACCGCCGCCCTTTACTGGCAGGGCAAGATTCCGGCGGCGGGCTTCTTCACCACCGTTCCCTTCGGCCTCGGCCCGGTGGAGCACCAGGCCTGGATCGAGCTGCGAGACGGCCAGGCCCTTTGGGACGAACTCTATCGTCCCTTCGGCGTCAGGGCGTTCATGGCCGGCAACACCGGGCCATCCATGGGCGGCTGGTTCAAGCGCAAGCTCAATGGGCCAGAGGATCTGCGGGGCCTGCGGATCCGCATCACGGGGCTTGGTGCCGAGCTCTTCCGCCGTCTCGGCGCCGTGCCGATGGCGATCGCCGCCGGCGACATCGTGCCGGCGCTCGAGACCGGCTCCATCGACGCGGTCGAGTTCCTCGCCCCTTCAACGGACCTTGAAACCGGGCTGCCGCGCCACGCGCGCCATTACTACGCGCCGGGCTTCAACAAGCCGAACGGCCCAAGCGAATGCCTGGTCTCGTTGACGAGCTGGGAACGCCTGCCAACCGACCTCAAGGCCATCGTGGCGGAGGCCTGCCGGGCCGAGCACACCCTTGGCCTGGCCGATGCGCATGAGCGGAATGCGGCCTCTCTCACCGAAATCCTCGGCCGCTATGACGTTTCCCTGGAGGCATTCCCGCGCTCGATCCTGGAAGCAGCCCGCAAAGCTTCGAACGAGATGATCGCGGAGATCGCCGAGACCTCTCCGCTGGCCCGCCGCATCGTCGCCAGCTACACAGCCGCCGCAAGCGAGCTTCGGAGCTGGTCGACGCTCACTGCCGACATGGCGCGCTCCATCGCTCGAGCCTGAACTTGATCGCAAGCCCCTGGTCCGGCAGATTGCGTTTGACTTGAGGAACGCACGTTCCGTTTCTCGGAACGGGCATCAGGCGGGTCGATCGATGGGCGTGGAAGGACGAGACCGACAGCGGGAGCTTGCGGCTGGTGCGCAGGTCCTGTCAGGCCAGCTCGGCAAGACCATCCAGCGCTTGCGGAAGGCTTACAATCTCTCCCTCTCCGAGCTCGCCGAGCAATCCGGCGTCGCCAAATCCATCATCAGCCAGATCGAGCGCAACGAGACCAATCCGACGCTCGCGACGATCTGGCGGTTGTCGCAGGCGCTCGACGTGTCGATCGAGCGCGTCTTGGCGACCGGTGACGAAGAACCGTTTATCGAGAAATCCTCCCGAGCCGACACGCCGATCCTCGTCTCCGAGGACGGCAAGGTGAAGCTTGCCATCATCGGCTGGATCAAGACGGTCGAGTGGCTGCAATGGTATGACGTTAGCGCCGAACCTGGGGGCGTCCTCGACTCCGATGCCCACCAGCGCGGCTCGGTGGAGTGCCTGTCGGTGCTTGACGGCGAGTTCGAGGTCGAGGTGGGAGGCGTGACGCAACGGGCCAAGGCTGGCGAGACGCTGCGCTACCGCTGCGATCGCCCCCACACTGTCCGTTGCGTCGGCGACAAGCCGGGCCGCGCCACCATGGTCTGTATCCTCAAAGCGGCGGTGATGGATTAGGTTCTGAACTCATAAAGGTTGAAGCGGATTGTGTGGGGTGATTCAAGGCTCCTGGACGGGAGGCTTGGTCATGGCGCGATACGATCTGTCGGAAACGGAGTGGCGGTTGATCGAGCCGCTTCTGCCGAACAAGCCGCGCGGGGTGGCGCGGGTCGATGACCGGCGGGTGCTCAACGGCATTTTCTATGTGCTGCGCACCGGCTCGCCGTGGCGCGACCTGCCGGAGCGCTACGGGCCGTACACGACTGTCTACAACCGCTTCAACAGGTGGGCCAAGCAGGGCGTCTGGCTCAAGGTGTTCGAGGCGCTCGCGGCCAAGTCGCCAGGGTCTCTGCACCTGATCGACTCCTCCATCGTGCGCGCCCATCAGCACGCGGCCGGCGGTAAAAAGGGGGCGCGGATCACGCCATCGGCCGTTCTCGTGGAGGACTGACGACCAAGATCCACGCCGTCGTCGACGAGCAAGGGCTGCCCCTCCGCCTCGTCGTCTCGCCAGGGCAGGCCTCCGACAAGACCCTCGCTCCAGTCCTGCTGGCCGACCTGCCTCCCGCCAAGGCGCTCGTCGCCGACCGGGGCTACGACGCTCAGGCGATCCTCGACCTGGTGCGCCAGGCCGGCGGCGAGGCCCACATCCCGACCTGCCGCGACCGCAAGGTCCAACGCTCCGTCGCCCCGGCGCTCTACCGCCAGCGCAACCTCGTCGAGCGCTTCTTCTGTAAGCTCAAACACTTCCGCCGGATCGCCACACGCTTCGACAAGCTCGCCCGCAACTTCCTCTCAGCCGTCGCCCTCGCCTCAGCCCGTCTGTGGACCCGAGCTAATGAGTCCACTACCTAGGCGCTCGTCCAGTCCATTGACGCGTCACGCCCCGAGGTCGGTAAGACGAGGCTCTCCTTCGCCTAGAGTCTGTTATGGACCAGTTCTGCGGCTTGACGGAGCATGAGGCAAGCGAAGGCGACGACGTGGAGGCCTGCGAGGGTTGTGTGCAGGCGCTCGTAGTCTTTGACGAGGCGGCGGCAGCGGGTGGCCCAAGCGAAGGATCGCTCGACGACCCAGCGCCGGGGCAGGAGGACGAAGCCGCGCTTGGCCTCGGGCAGGCGCACGACCTCCAGGGCGATGCCGTGTTCGCTGGCGGCCGCGGCCGGCTTGTCGCCGGTATAGCCCTGGTCAACGAAGGCGATCTCGACGCTGTTGCCGGTGGCCTGCTGCACGGCGGCGGCCAGGCGCCCGACCTCGGCGCGGTCGTCCGCCGTGGCGGGGGTGACGTGGAGGGCCAGGAGGTGGCCGAGCGTGTCGACCGCCAGGTGCAGCTTGGAGCCCTTCTTGCGCTTGGCGCCGTCATAGCCGGCGCGGTGGCCGCTCTCGGGCGTGGAGCGCAGCGTCCGGCTGTCGAGGATGGCGGCCGAGGGTGCGGGCGGGCGCCCGGCCGCCACCCGCAACAGCACGCGCAGGTCGTGGGCGAGCGCCTCGAACGAACCGGCCCGCAGCCAGCGCTGCGCCTGCTGATACACGGCCGCCCAAGGCGGCAGATCATTCGGCATCGCCCGCCAGGCAATGCCGTTGCGGACAACATAGCGCAGCCCGTTGAACACCTCGCGCAACGAGTGCTCCCGCTGCCCCGCCGCCTCAGGCAAGAGCGCAAGATAGGGCGCAACCAGCGCCCATTCGTCATCCGAAACGTCCGAGGGATAAGACTTGCGAGCAATCATGCCCGCACCATAGCCGCACCCTCAGTCCATAACAGACTCTAGAAGGGGGAGAGGGGCGGCCGCGCAGCGGTCCGCCGGGGGGCTGCCAAACTGCTTTTGCACCACAGAGGCTAATGGTGCTGTTCTGAGCTGGCGGGCCCCGCCGATCCCTCGATCTCCACTTCCCCTCGCTGCCGCAAAGTGGACGGTCGCCGCCGGGCGGGAGAGCGGCGCGGCACGACATTGCGCTGCTTCTGTCGATCTGACAGCCTAGCGGCAGAGGCTTTCGCGCGCTCCTGCAACGCGCTAAAGCCAAGGCATTCGACGAAAACCAAGCGCCAGCCTTGGACAGGAGGAACGACCGATGAAAGCCAGCCGTCGCCATTTTCTCGCGCTCGCCGGAAGCGCCGTCGCTGCCCCCGCGCTCCTGCGCGAGGGCTATGCGCAGGCGCCGCAGGTCACGCTACGCATGCACCACTTCCTGCCGGCAGTATCAAACGGGCACGCCAAGTTCCTCGCCCCCTGGGCCAAGAAGGTCGAGGCCGAATCCGGCGGGCGCATCAAGATCGACATCTTCCCCTCCATGCAGCTCGGCGGCACGCCGCCGCAGCTCTACGATCAAGCCCGTGACGGCGTCGTCGACCTCGTCTGGACACTTCCGGGCAACACGCCCGGCCGCTTCCCCAACATCGAAGTGTTCGAGCTGCCCTTCGTGCCGCACCGCAAGGCCATCGTGAATTCGAAGGCACTGCAGGAGTTTTCGGAGGCGCATCTCAAGGAAGAGTTCCGCGAGGTCCACCCAATCTGCTTCTGGGCGCACGACCACGGCCTCGTTCACGCCAACAAGCCCGTCAGCAAGATGGAAGACCTGCAAGGCCTGAAACTGCGCTTCCCGACCCGCCTCGCCGGCGAGGCGCTCCGGGCGCTTGGCGTGAGCGCCATCGGCATGCCGATCCCGCAGGTGCCCGAGTCGCTCGCGCAGCGCGTCATCGATGGCTGCGTGATCCCCTGGGAAGTGGTGCCGGCGGTGAAAGTGCATGAGCTCGTCAAGAACCACACTGAAATTCCGGGCTCACCGACCCTTTACACGGCCACCTTCATCCTCGCCATGAACCGGCAAAAATACGAGGGCCTGCCGAGCGACCTGAAGGCCATCATTGACAAGAACTCGGGCCAAGTCGCCGCTGAGATGGCCGGCAAAGTCTGGGACGAGCAGGCAGTCATCGTGTCCGACCTGGTGAGGAAGCGCGGCAACACCATCATTACCCTCACCGAGGAAGAGGCGGCACGCTGGCGCAAGGCCACCGAGCCGGTGGTGCAGAACTGGGTGAATACGACCAGGGATGGAGGAAAGCTCCTCGAGGCTGCCCGGTCGCTCATCGCGAAATACGACAAGGCGGCGTGATCCTCCCGCGCTTGCATAGAGGCGGGAGCGACGGTTAAGGGGCGTATCCGGCTACGCTCCATCCCGAGCTGCCCGTCACCGGGCGTCGCCGACGCTCCATTTCGCCTCGGACCCGACAGGCTCCGAGGCCCTTCCCCGCGTGGCGGGAAGGCACAAGGCGCAAACTCCGACCCGCATGTCCTCCCAACCACCCACCCCTGCCTCCCCTGCCTTGTCCGACCGCGCTCCCCTTGCTGCGCTCACGCGGGCAGTCGCGATTGCCGGTGGGCTTCTGTCGATCGCCGCGGCGCTCCTCGTCACCGTGAGCGTGCTCAAACGCTGGCTCGGCTACGGCCCAATCCCGGGCGATTTCGAGCTCGTGCAGATCGCAACCGCCCTGTCGGTCTTCTGTTTTCTCCCGCTCACGCAGGCGCGGCGCGGCAATATCGTGGTCGACACCTTCACGGGCTGGCTGCCCCCGCGCATCAATCGGATCGTCGATGCGCTGTGGGACTTCGTCTACGCCGGCTGTATGGCGGTGCTCGCCTGGACCCTGTCGAACGGAGCCCGCGAGGCGTTCGGGAGCCACCTCAGCTCGATGGTGCTGGGCGTCCCGCTCGGACCAGTGTTCAGCCTCTGCGTTCTGCTCGTCGCCGTCCTGGCGGTGACGGCCCTGATGACAGGCTTGAGGCTTCTGAGGGCACGCCCATGAGCGGGACCGCCGCGGCGCTCCTCGGCTTTGCCGCCATGCTCGCTCTCATCGCGGCGCGCATGCCGGTCGGGCTGTCGATGCTCCTCGTCGGCTCCGCGGGCTATGTATACCTGTCCGGATGGGCGCCCCTCCTCGCCTATATGAAGACGAACGCCTACTACCAGTTCGCCAACTACACGCTCTCGGTCATCCCGCTCTTCATCCTGATGGGAGCCTTCGCGGAGCGCTCCGGGCTGTCGACAGCCCTCTTCAGGGCGGCCAGCGCCCTGGTTGGACATCTTCGCGGCGGCCTTGCCATGGCGGTGATCGCCGCCTGCACGGCGTTTGGCGCCATCTGCGGCTCCTCGGTTGCCACCACCGCCACCTTCGGACGGGCGGCGCTGCCGGAACTCAAGCGCTACCGGTACGACGACGGCTTCTCCACCGGAACAATCGCGGTCGGCGGCACCCTCGGCATCCTGATCCCGCCCTCCGTCATCCTCGTCGTCTATGCCATCTCGACGGAGCAGAACATCGCCAAGCTGTTCATGGCGGCGTTCGTGCCGGGCCTGCTCGCGTCGATCTTCTATTGCATCGTGATCGCGCTGGTGGTCGGCCGCAATCCTGCGTTGGCGCCGCCCCATGAGCGGGCGAGCGCCACAGAGCGAGCGAAGTCCCTCAAGAGGATCTGGCCGATCCTGCTCGTGGCCGTCGTCGTCGTCGGCGGGATCTATGGCGGCGTCTTCACGCCGACGGAGGGCGCAGCAGTCGGCGCCATCGCCATGTTCGTGGTCGGTACCCTCCAGCGCACGCTTGGCTGGACGGAGATCAAGGAAAGCTTGATCCAGACCGCCGAGACCTCGGGCATGATCTTCATCATCCTGCTCGGTTCCGAGATCTTCAGCGCCTTCCTCGCCCTGTCGCAACTGCCCGCCAATGCCGCGCAGATGGTCGCCGATCTCGGGCTGCCGCCCTACGCGGTGATGGTGAGCCTGCTTGTCTTCTACATCCTTCTCGGCGCGGTCATGGACGAGCTCGCCATGATCCTTCTCACCCTCCCGCTGTTCTTCCCCATCGTCTCGGCGCTCGATTTCGGCCTGTTCCCGGACGAGGTGGCGATCTGGTTCGGCATCCTCGTCCTGATCGTCGTCGGTATCGGACTTACCGCCCCGCCGATCGGGCTTAACGTCTTCGTCGTCAGCGCGATCGCCAAGGACGTGCCGATCATGCGCACCTACCGCGGCGTGCTGCCCTTCATCGCGGCCGACATCCTTCGCCTCGCGCTGGTGGTCGCCTTCCCGGGCCTTGCCCTGACCTTGGTGCGCTGGCTCTCCTAGCCGATCTCGTCGCCGAGCACTTCCTTGATCCAACGGAAGGCGGCGTTCGCTGCAGGGACGCCGGCATAGACCCCGGCCTGAAGGAGGAGAGCACGCAGCTCGTCGGGCGTGACGCCGTTCCTCAGCGCCGGACGGACATGGAGCTTGAACTCCTCCTCGCGATGGAGCGCCACCATGATCGCGAGCGTGATGAGGGACCGGGTCTTCCAGGGCAGCGTCGGGTCGCCCCAGATCTCGCCCCACGCCGTCCGGGTAATGAAATCCTGCCACGGGGCGCCAAAGCGACCTGCCTTGCCGAGGGAGCGCTCCACATGCTCGACCCCGAGGACGCTCTTGCGGTTGGCAAGCCCCGCCTCGAAGCTTGGTCCTCCTGTCCGCTCCCCGCCGCGGCCCGCAACCCGGCCGAGGAAGGCGGCAAGATGAGCGCTGACGACGTCCGCCTGCTCGATGTTGAGGAGATGGGCCGCCCGCGGGACGATGATCATCTCGGCCCCTGCAATCCGGCTGCGGATGTCCTCCAGCATGGGGAGCGGCGTCGCCGGATCCTCAGCGCCGGCAAAGACGAGCGTCGGCACGGCGATGCCGCCGATGCGCTCGCGCAGATCCATGTCGCGGATGGCCCGGCAGCAGACCGCATAGCCTCGCGGATCGATTTGAAGGAAGCAGTCGCGGACCGATGCGACCGCCGCAGGCGCGCGCCCAGCGAAGCTCGGAGTGAACCAGCGGCCGATCACAGCCTCGACAATCGCGCTCATCCCCTTCTCGAGCACCAGCCCTGCGCGCTGGTCCCAGGCGTCCGCAGGCGGCAGATGGGCCGATGTCGCCATGAGAACGAGGCTCTTCGCGCGCTGCGGATGGCGCACGCCCAAGGCCTGGGCCGTCATGCCGCCGAGCGACAGGCCCACAACATGTGCGGCTTCGATGCCAAGCGCGTCGAGGAGGCCGGCGAGGTCGTCCGCCAAATCGTCGATGGTAGCGGCATCCTCGATGACCTGCGAGCGGCCGTGGCCGCGGGTATCGTAGCGCAAGCAGCGGTAGCGCCCGGCAAGCGCCCGCACCTGTGGATCCCACATCTCGAGCGTGGTGCCGAGCGAATTGGAGAAGGCGACGACAGACGCATCCTCGGGTCCGGTCAGGTCGTAGAAGAGCTGCACGCCATTGGCAGAGATCGTCGGCATGGATCACCGTTCGGAAAGGCCAAGGGAGTTCAAGGCGGCAAGGCTGGCTTCGGCAGCCTCGACCGCGCGATCGACCCACCGCCCCGCTGCCTCGACGGAGGGCGTGATGTCGAACGCGGCATCGAGCGCCGGTGCGGCCTCCGACGCCTTGTCGCCCAACCGCTTCTCCACTGCGTCACGCAGGCTCAGCTCCATGCGGCGCACGTCCTCCGCGGCCTGCTCCACGAGGCGATGGGCTGCGTCGCGACCAAGATCCGGCGCAAGCGCCGCCGCGACGGCATCGGCAAAGAGAAGGCCGCGGGTCGCCTCGAGATTGCGCCGCATGCGGTCGGGATAGACGTCCAACCCTTCCGCGAGCCGTCGCGCCTCGTGCAGCGCGCCGGAGGCCAAGGCGAAGAGCTGCGGCACGGCGCCCCATTCGGCATGCCACAAGCCCGCAGGCCGCTCATGGGCCGCTACCATGCTCTGAAGGAGGGTTGTCACCTGCCCGCAGGCGGCGACGTGGGCCGCAAGTATCACGGTCGAGGAAACCGGATTGCGTTTATGCGGCATGGCCGAGGAGCCGCCGCGGCCGGGAACATGCGGCTCGGCCGCCTCCCCCACCTCTGTCGAGACCAGGTGAGCGATATCCGCCGCCATCTTGGCGAGTGCGCCGAGGAGCTCCGCCAGCCATGTTCCAGCCTCGACCAGGCGGCCGCGGGATGCGTGCCAGGCAAGAGCCGGCGCAGCAAGACCGAGCTCCTCGGCAAAGGCCGCCACCACCGCAGGTCCCTTGTCCCCCAAGCCGGCGAGCGTGCCGACCGGCCCGCCGAGCGACGCAGCGAGAACACGCGCGCACAGCGGCGGCAGGCGCGCGGCGACATCGGCGAGGCCGTTGAGCCATACCGCCGCCTTGAAGCCGAAGGTGGTGGGAGCTGCATGCTGCCCATAGGTGCGGCCGACGCAAGGCGTATCGCGATGGGTGAGCGCCAGACGCTGTAGCTCGGGAAGGAGCGCCACGAGTTCGCGCCCCACGATCCTGAAGGCCTCCCGCATCTGCAGGACGAGCGCGGTATCGAGGATGTCCTGTGTCGTGGCGCCGCGATGGAAAAAGGGCTCGAGCTCCCTCGGAAGCCTTGCCTGGACCGCCTTTACGAAGGGGATGACCGGCACGCCCGCCAGGGCCGTCGCTTCGCCGAGCTTGCCGGGATCGATCACCTCCGGCGCAAGAGCCGCGATGGCTGGAGCGAGATCAGCTGGCGCAAGCCCGAAGCGGGCTTCGGCCCGGGCGAGCGCCTCTTCCACGCGCAGCATGGCCGCGATCCGGGCGCGATCGCTGAACACCGCGCGCATCTCCCCTGTCGCGAAGAGGGGCCCGGTGATCTCGGAATCGAGACTGGAAAAAGTCATGTCCCCCTGGCCGCATCCTATTCCATGGGCAGGCCGACATAGTTTTCGGCAAGCGTGGTGGCGGCGGCGCGCGAGCTTGTCACATAATCCAGTTCGGCAAGCTGGCGGCGGCGATCGAAGGGCGTATGGTCGTCGAAGCGGTGGAGCAGGGACGTCATCCACCAGGAGAAGCGCTGCACCTTCCAGACACGGCGCAGGCACGTATCCGAGTAACTGTCGAGAAGGTCGCGGCGGCCCTCCTTGAAGAAGGCGGTGAGCGCGCGCGACAACGCCCGCACGTCGGCGATGGCCGTGTTCATGCCTTTCGCCCCGGTCGGCGGCACGATGTGCGCGGCGTCGCCGGCGAGGAAGAGCCGCCCGTATTGCATCGGCTCGACCACGAAGCTGCGCATGGCCGTGACGCCCTTCTGGAGGACCGGCCCCTCCGTGAGCCGCCACGGCGCGCCGGTCGTCTCGAGCCGATGGTGCAGCTCTCGCCAGATGCGCTCGTCGGGCCAGAGGTTCAGATCTTCGTCCGGGCGGCACTGGAGGTAGAGGCGGCTGATCTGCGGCGATCGCATGCTGAGGAGCGCAAAGCCGTCCTCGTGATGGGCGTAGATGAGCTCGTCGGAGGCCGGAGGCGCCTCCGCGAGGATACCGAGCCATCCGAAGGGGTAGACGCGCTCATACACGGTGAGCGCGCCTTGCGGGATGGAAGGGCGACAGACCCCATGGAAGCCGTCGCAGCCGGCAACGAAGTCGCAATGCAGATCCCGCGGTTCGCCATCCACATGGTAGCGGATGACGGGTGCGTCACCGTCGAAGCCGTGAACGCTCACATTCCCGGCTTCGAAGACGATCGCGCCGCCAGCGGCAAGCCTTGCGGCGATGAGATCCTTCACGACCTCATGCTGACCGTAGACGGTGACACCCTTGCCTCCGGCGAGTTCGGCGAAATCGATGCGGTGATCCTTGCCCTGAAAGCGCAAGGCGATTCCGTGATGGACAAGCCCTTCGCGCTTCAACCGGTCGCCGACGCCGGTCTCGACGAGGAGATCCGCGACCCATTGCTCAAGCACGCCGGCGCGAATGCGCTCCTCGATGCGACGGCGGCTGTGTCGCTCCACGACAACCGCTTCAATGCCCTCCAAGGAGAGGAGATGGGACAGCATCAATCCCGCCGGACCCGCTCCGACAATTCCGACCTGGGTACGCGTGCGCATGGCGGGCGGCCCGTTGTAAGACGCTTCAGGCCTCGAAGAAGACAGTCTCGTCCTGGCCCTGCAAGCGGATGTCCAAAGCGTAACGACCGGCATCGACCGGGCGGGCGATCAGCGTTCCCCGCCTATCGGCTGGAACGAGCGCCAGAATGGGATCGCCGGCATTCGCGGCCTCGTCTCCGAAGTAGATCCGCGTGAACAAACGGCGGAGTATACCGCGCGCAAAGATCCCGACATTGAGGTGGGGAGCCTGCATCGTGCCTTCCGGCCCTGGCACCGGGCCGGGCTTCACGGTCTCGAACACAAAGCGGCCGTCGGCATCACATTCCGTGCGCCCGAACCCCCTGAACCGCGTATTGCCGAGAGTGGGTTCGGATCCCGGGTAGCGGCCTTCCCCATCGGCCTGCCAGATCTCCAGCATGGCGTCCGTCACCGGCTCACCATCACCGTCGAGGATTCGTCCCTCGATGCGAATGCGCTGGCCAACCGCGTCGTCGGTGACGAGGTTGTTGCTGACAAGGTCGGACAGCGCATAGCGGCCGCGAGGGGTCAGCGCATAAGCGAAGAACGGGCCCACCGTCTGCGATGGAGTGATGCCTAATCGTTGTGTCATGAGCTAACCACCCTCATGCGTCGCTTCCGTGAGCCCGCGCCGTGCGAGCATGAAGCTCGCGCAAGACATCAAGCTCGTGCATCGTCGGCGGCGGCGTTTCAGCAACCGCCGGCGCGAACTTCACCGGCCAGCCGCATTGCCCCTGGATCTGCTCGCGCGTGATGCCGGGGTGGATCGAGACCACGGTCAGCTCTTTCGTCGCAGGGTCCGGCTCCATGACGCAGAGGTCGGTGATGACCTTCGTCGGTCCTTTCGTTGTGACACCGAGCGCTTCTCGCGATCCCGGCCCGCTGCCGTGGCCGAGCGAGGTGACGAAGGGCAGCTTGTCCACGAAGGCTCGGGGCGAGAGCTGCATGATGATGAAGATCTCGCCGCAGTTCGTGGCGATCTCAGGGGCGCCGCCCCCGCCGGGCAGCCGCACCTTGGGCTTGTCGTAGGATCCCACGACGGTGGTGTTGAGATTGGCGTAGCGGTCGATCTGCGCGCCTCCGAGAAAGCCGACCGTGATCCGTCCGCCCTGCAGCCAATAGCGGAACATCTCGGGCACGGAGACGGTGGTCAGCGCCGTGTCACAGAGCTCGCCGTCGCCGATCGAGAGCGGCAGCACCTCGGGCTTGGTGTCGATTGTCCCCGACTCGTAGATCAGGGTAATGCCCGGAGCATGGGTGAGCCGCGCCAGATTGCAGGCAGCCGAGGGTGCGCCAATGCCGACGAAGCACACATCCTCGTTCCTGAGGGCGCGCGCCGCCGTCACGGTCATCATCTCGGTCGGCGTGTAGGTTGTGGCCGTGTTCTGCACGTTCATCTGAGCCTCCTACGCCGCGGCCGCGGAAACCCGCCGTGCCTGCCGAGCGAAGACATCCGGCCCCGCTTTGAGGACATTCTCCGTCATCCAGGCGAGGAAGGTGTCACGCTCGCGGGCGATCGCATCCCAGGCCTTGTAAAATCCGTTCGCCCGCTTGTAGTACCCATGAGCGTAGGAGGGGTAGGCTCCGCCGGGCACGACAGCAATGGCCGACACCGTCCAGTGCGGGAGGATCACCGCGTTGGCGCTGCGCGGGCCGAAATCCTCCACCACTTCCTCGACGGTCACGATCGAGCGCTTGGCGGCAAGGACTGCCTCCTTCTGCACCCCCACGATCCCTTCGAGCAGCACGTTGCCGGCCTGGTCGGCCTTGAGCGCGTGGATAACGGCGACATCGGGCCGGATGGCAGGCACGGTCGCCAGCACCTCCCCTGTATAGGGGCAGGTCACCGAGCGGATGTTCGGGTTGACCTTCGGCAGGTCGACGCCCTTGTAGCCGCGAAAGACCGCAAAGGGCAGGTTTGCCGCGCCCGCCTCATAGGCATTCGCCATGGCTGCGTGAGAGTGCTCCTCGATGAGGAGAGGGTTTGGCCAACCGTTCTCATAGGCGTCCCGGAAGCGATGGAGCGAGCCGACGCCAGGATTGCCGCCCCAGGAGAAAACGAGCTTCTCGGCGCAGCCCATCCCGATCATCTGATCGTAGATCAGATCGGGGGTCATGCGGATCAGGGTCAGTCGCTTGCGGCCCTGCCGGATCACCTCGTGGCCGGCGGCGAATGGAATGAGGTGCGTGAAGCCCTCCATGGCAAGGCTGTCGCCGTCGCCGACATGCGCCTCGACCGCTTCGGCCAGGCTCATCACTTGCGCCATCGTTCCGTTTCCATCCCTGAGCGCAGTTGAGACTTCATCGTCCTTTATTCGCCCGATCGACTGTCGTCGAGCGCCTGGCGGGCGTCAACCGCTCCGCCTGGCTCACCTTCAGTCGCCGCGCCGGGCAGCGGGATCTCATCAGGTCGCGGGGCGCTGGCTACGCCACCTCCTAGAAAGAGCTGCCCGACGCGCAGATCCTCCAGGATCCGGGCAGCGGGCGCCGCAAGGGCCGTTCGGCCCTGCTCCAATACGATCGCATCGTCAGAAATGGCGAGGGCGCTGCGAGCGTTCTGCTCGACCATCAAGATCGTCACCCCCCGCCGGCGCAGCTCCTGCAGGATCGCGAAGACCTCCTTGACGAGGATTGGCGACAGGCCAATGGAGGGCTCATCGATGAGCATCAGGCGCGGCTCCAGAAGGAGAGCTCGGCCGATCTCCAGGATCTTCTGCTGTCCCCCGGACAGGGTTGAGGCCTGGACATCCGCCTTCTCCCGCAGGATGGGGAAGCGCTCCATCACAGCCCTCATCCGCCGCTGGAGCTCGCCTGCGTGATGAAGGGTGATGCCGCCAAGCTCCAGGTTGTGGCGTACAGTGAGCTCGGGAAAGAGGTTGCGGCCCTGCGGCACAAAGCTCAAGCCACGGGCCAGGAGGGCGCGCGGCGTCTCGCCGGTGATGTCGGTGCCCTCAAAAAGGATGCGCCCCGAACGCACCGGGAGGAGACCGAACACGGTCTTGAACACTGTCGACTTCCCAGCCCCGTTCGGGCCGATGATGGTCGTGATTGCGCCGCGCTGAACGGTGAAGCTCGTGCCGTGCAGGATCGTCAGCGGGCCGTAGCCGGCGACCACCCCGGTGAGCTCGAGGATTGGGTCAGTGACCAAGGTAGGCCTCGATGACCGCAGGGTCGGAGCGCACTTCCTCGGGCGATCCCTCCTTGAGGATGCGCCCCTCCGCCAGCACGACGACGCGGTGGCAAAGACCCATGATGAAGTCCATGTTATGCTCGATCACGACGAAGGTCGCCCCGCGTTCGCGGTTGTAGGCCGCAAGCCGCTCGGCAAGATCTCCCAGCATGGTGGGATTGACGCCGCCGGCGGGCTCGTCGAGCAGCACGAGACGCGGCCCGGCCATGAAGGCCATGGCGGCGTCGAGGAGCTTCTGCTGACCATAGGAGAGCGACCCGGCGGCCGCTTCGGCCACACGGTCGAGGCGGAAGAAGCGCAGCATGTTCTCCGCCTCCTCCGCGAGACCTGCGTCGCGAGGGCCGAAGAGCCGGGAGAGCATCGTGCCCACATGCTCCTGCCCGGCGAGGATGAGGTTTTCGCGCACGGTGAGCTGGGGGAAGACCTGCAGGAGCTGGAAGGTGCGCCCGACACCTCGCCGGTTCAGCGCGCTGGGCTTGAGACCCGTGACGTCCTCGCCATCGAGCCGCACCGTCCCCGAGCTCGGCTTGATCTGCCCGAGAATGCAGTTGAAGAGGGTCGACTTGCCCGAGCCGTTGGGCCCGATGAGGCCCAGAATCTCGCCGGCACGCACGTCGAAGCTCACGCCCTCGACAGCGACGATCCCCCCGAACCGACGGGTCAGGTTCTCGACGGAAAGGACGGGTGTCATGCTCTTGCAGGAGAGGCAGAGCGGCGCGCCAGGGAGCGCGCAAGCCGATCGAGTAGCCCGAGCACGCCCTGCGGACAGACGATCAGGAGGAGGATGACAATCGTCGCAAAGGCGATGAGGTATAGGCTCCCGGTAAAGCGCAGCCACTCGGGCAGGGCCACCGAGAGCAGAGCACCGACGAAAGGCCCGAGGAAATAGCCCGCCCCGCCGACAATGACCGTCAGCAGGAGCATGAGCGAGGCGGAGAGCGCGAAGGGTGCAGGGTCGATGAACTCGACGAGCGGCGCGTAGAGCGCGCCCGCAAAGCCGCCATAGGCCGATCCGATGGCAAAGGCGAGGAGGGTGTAGGCGCGAATATCGACCCCAAGGCTCGCGGCGCGCACGGGGTTCTCGCGCAGGGCCTGGAACGCCCTCCCCCAAGGGCTGCGGATGATCCACCACATGGCGAGAGCAAGCGCGAGGGTGACGACGACGACAAAACGGTGGAACGGCAGCGCCCGGTCGAGCCGGAGATCCCACATGCACGGACGCGGAATGCCGGACAGGCCGAAGGTCCCGCCTGTCAGCCATTGCTCATTGCGCGCCACGAGCCAAACGATCGTGGCGAAGGCGAGCGTCACGAAGGCGAGATGGTGGTGCTGGACGCGCAGTGCCGGGAAACCGAGGACGAGACCAACGACGAAACAGGCAAGCCCAGAGGCCGCAAACGCTGCCCACCAGGGCACGCCCGCCTTCGTGAGAATGCCCGTCATGTAGGCGCCGATGGCGAGGAAGGCGGCCTGCGCCAGCGACACCTGGCCGGCATAGCCAAGGGTCAGGTTGAGCCCCATGGCGGCAATGCTCGTGACCAGCCACAGCGACAGGACGTACGTCCCGTAGCTGCCCCAGCCCGTGGGCAGGAGCCAGACGACTGCCCCGCCCACAAAAAGCATGGCGAGGGACCAATCGATGCGGTTGCTCATACGCTGCGCTCCTCACCCCGGCCAAGAAGGCCCTGCGGCCGCAGCAGGATCACCAGCACGAGAAGGACGAGCGGCACGGCGCTGCGATAGGCGGTGGAGAGGTCATGGGCGGCAAGGTAGCCGGCTGCGAGATTGTCCGCGAGCCCCACCAGCAACCCTCCGGCAATGGCTCCGCGTATCTGATTGAACCCGCCGACGATAGCGGCGATGAAAGCCGCAATCCCGATCACCTCCCCGTTCGAGAACTTGGCGAGGTAGATGGGCGAGATGAGGAAGGAGGCAAGAGCGGCGAGCGCCGCGTTGATGACGAAGGTCAGGAGCACCATGCGCTCGACGGGTATGCCGAGAATGCGCGCCACTGTCGGGTTTTGCGCTGTCGCCTGCATGGCGCGCCCCGTGCGAGTACCGCCGATGAAGAAATGCAAGGCTCCAATGACGGCAACGGCCACGACGAAAATGGCGAGATCCTGAAGAGAGAGGGCCGCGCCCCCGATCGACACGATGCCTTGTGGCACGAGGGACGGGAACTGATGCGCCTCAGCGGAGAACGCGTCCTTGGCGCCTTCCCGCATCAGGATCGAGAGCGCCATGGTGGCGATGGCCAAGGGCAGGACGCCATGGCGGATCATCGGGTCCACGATCATACGTTTGAAGCCGATCCCGAAGACCACGACGAAAAGAAGCGTGGCCAAGGCGAACGCCATCCATAAGGACAGGCCAAGGACCTTCGTCGCCATGAGGACGAGGATGGCCGGCAGCATGACGAACTCGCCTTGCGCGAAGTTGATCGTCTGCGAGGTCTGCCAGACGAGGACGAAGCCGGTCGCGACGAGCGCGTAGATGGCGCCCGTCGCAAGACCGGAGAGGATGAGCTGGAGGAGTTCGGACATCAGATCGAGTGTGAGCACCATCCCTCTTCGCGAGGGCGGAGCAAGTCAATGAAGCGGACCGGGGCGGCGTGGCGGCACGATGGGCCGAGAAGTCGCGCTGCCACCCCTTCCGTCAGCCTTCGCCTGACACCTGCCCCTTCGCCACGGGGAAGGAACGTCAGGTCCCCATCCTCAGGGATTGAGCTTCGGCAGCGTCTGCGTGATGACCTGCTTGCCGTTCTGCACCTCGGCGAGGAAGCTCTCCCGATCGATATCGCCATTCTGATCGATGGTGGTCTCGATCAGGATGCCCGGCTCGTCTGACGGCTTGATCGTCAAGCCATGAAGGGCGGCCGCAAGACCCTTGCGGTCGAACTTGCCCATCTTCTCGGTCGCCGCCTTCACCATGTGGACGGCCATATAGCCTTTCAGCCCATTATGGTCGGACTTGTAGCCATACTTCGCCTGGAACTCCTGGCCGAACTTGGCGAAGGCCGGCACGGGCGCATCCACGGAGAGACCAACATGGCCCTTGACGCCGTTGGCGGCCTCTCCGGCAAGCTCGATGACCTTCGCTCCCAGGAGCGTCGTTTCGCCGATCAGAGGCTTGTCGACGCCCTGTTGCCGCACGGCACGCAGGAAGCGCGCGCTTTCATCCTCATTGAGGTAGACGAAGACCGCATCGGCGTTCGCATTCTTCACACGAACGGCATCAGCCGCAAAGTCGGCTTGCCCCTGCTCGGTGGAGATATCGGCCGCGACCTTGATCCCGCGCTTCTGCAATTCGGGCAGGATCGTATCGCGCCCGCCCTTGCCGAAGTCGTTGTTGACCCAGACCACGGCGACCGAATTCGCCTTCACCTGGTCCTTCAGGTAGGCCGCGATCTTCGGCATTGCGGCAGCCTGGGAGAGCGATGTGCGGAAGATGTAAGGGTTGCCCTGCTTGGTCAGCCCGGCCGCCTCGCCGCCGACGATCTGCGCCACCTCCGCTCTTTGCGAGATCTGCATCGACGCGCCGATCGGCCCGGAGAAGACGGGGCCGAGGACGGCATAAGCGCCCTCGTCGATCGCCCGCTGGACTGCCGCGCGGCTTTTCCCAGAATCGGTCGCAGTATCATAGTGGACGATCTCGATCTGGCGGCCGAGGATCCCGCCCTTGGCGTTGATGTGCTGAACCGCGAGATCGATGCCGTTCTTCCAATTCGTCCCGGCGGTCGCGCCAGCGCCCGACAACTCGGACACGTTGACGAGCTTGACTTTCTCCTGAGCCGCCGCTCCGCCGGCCCCTATAAGAATGGCTGCCGCCGCAGCCAGCCACCTGCCTGACATGGTTCGTCTCCCCCGCTCGGTGTCGATTATCATTGCCTTGTCGTTACCCGAAGGCATGGCTGACGTGCAAGCCGCAGGAGGAAGCGCTGGTTGCATCCCTCCAGCCGGCGGGTTCACATCTGCGCTTTGGAATGCGGGGAGAACAAAATGCCGCTCAAGAGCATCGTCGGCCTCGACCACGTTGTCATCCTGGTCCGGGACCTCGATCATGCCTCGGCGGCCTGGCGCCGCCTCGGCTTCACTGTGGCGCCGCGCGGCACCCACAGCGCTCATCTCGGGACGGCGAACCATACGATCATGCTCGGCGCCGACTACATCGAGTTGATCGCGGTCGTCCGCGAGACGCCCCGCAACGCTCCGAGCCGCGCCCTGCTGGAGCAGCGCGGGGAAGGGCTTGAGCGGATTGCGCTGACGACGATCGATGCCGCCGCCGGCGTCGAGGAGATTCGCGCGCTCGGCCATGCCGGCCTCGGACCGATCGACTTCGGCCGGCCTGTTACCCTGCCCGACGGGCGCCAGACCGAAGCGAGAATGGCCGGCAGAAGAGGCACCGGCGCAGGTGCGCATCTTCGCCTGCGAGCATCTCACACCGCAGGCCGTGTGGATTGCTGAACTGCAGGATCATCCCAATACGGCCCGGCGCATTGACCGGGTGGAAATCGTGGCGGAGGAGCCGCGGCAAGCGGCAGACCACCTCTCACTGCTGATCGCGAGCGAAGTTTGGCCGGATGGCGAAGGAGCCTGGGCCGTACCCTCCGGGTCCGACCGGGCGCGCTTCATCTACCTGACCCGAGCGGCGTTCGAAGCCCGTCATCCCGGTGTTCCGCTCGATGGGCTACCGAGCAGGGCTGGCGCAGCGCTCGTACTCAAGGTGGACGACCTCACGGCCGCCTCGAAGATCCTGCCGCCCTCCTCCACCGCCACATCAGACAAGGCGCTCTGCATCGCGCCTTCTCTCGCGAATGGCGTCCTCCTCGTACTGGAGGAATGAGGCCCTTACCGCGGGACCTCTTCGAAATAGGGCGGAGATGCCGGCGCAAAGGCGGATACGGCCGAAACCGGCTGAGCGGACGCGGATGGAGCGTCCTCGATGGAGGCCGTCTGGAGATCCTCTTCGTCTTCCTTGGCGGTCTTCGATTTGCCCGCAAGCGCTGCGAGCATGCCCTTGCGCTTGGCGTCGTAGTAGTACCCACGGGCGAAATAAGCGATGGCCCGATTCTGGTCGCCACCGGCCACCCGGTAAGCGCCGGCCAGGTAGCGCACCCCATATGTCAGGTTCGTCTCGGCGTCGAGGAGCCCGGAAGGTGAGCCGCTGTAGCCGAGGGCCCGTGCGGTGGCGGCCTTGATTTGCATCAGACCCAAGGTGCCGCCGCGGCCGACCGCTCCAGGATTGTAGCGACTCTCACGCTGGATCACGCGGTGCACGAGGGTCTCAGGAACTCCGTTCTCCTGCGCATGCCTCGCGATCAGCGCGTGGAGGTCGGACTTCTTCTTCTCGATGGCCAAGGCCGGGTGCGAAAGCACAGCGCAGGCAACGCCCGCAAGGGTCATCTTCTTGAGCATTGGTCCATCCCACCGAAACCTGCGCATCGAGTGGGCGTGAAATGGGGCCACTTTCGGGCACCCTCCTAAGTCTTTGATACGACTTGACTTTCGCTGGCGTCCTTCTCAAAGTGGAGAGCGGCCCCTCAAAGGGCTCAGTGCGGAGGCGCGTCGCCGCCGCGCCAAGTTCCGCGCCAACCAAAATACACGTCCAACGGCTCCAGCCCATGATCGTGGCGGGAGGCAAGAACGGCGCGCTCCTGGGGCGGCGGCCACAAGCCGGCCCTTATTCGGCCAAGCCACCGGGTGAGCGCCGCTGAGCTCCGTGAATCGAGCATTTTGGAAAAGCGGCGGCGAGAAAAGGTCGGTCCGCGCATGCTTTCGACCGGATGCGTCATGTCTCCCTCGCCAAAGATGCTGGCGCTCGCCAGGAGCGCGGTGCCCCGCCGATTGCCGATGCTTCGCTCACCATCCCGCACCATCGAGCCGCGATCCGTGATACATCTCACGTAGGTCCTCACCGGTCAGGACTACGCCGAGGCGTCGTGGAGATCAGGACATGGCCGAATCCGGGAATTTCGCACGCCTGCTCGGCGCCAACCCGTTCTTCGCCGATCTTGGATCGGAAGCTGTCGAGGCCATCGCTGCGCTCTGCGTGACGTGCAGCCTCCATCCTGGCGAAACCCTCTTCCTCAAAGGAGATCCGGGCGACGCCCTCTACGCGGTCCGCCGCGGACAGATCCGGATTGCGACCGGCACCGAGGCGGGAAAAAGGCTGACGCTGAACCTCTTAGGATCAGGCGACGTCTTCGGCGAAGTTGCATTGCTCGATGGCCGTCCGCGAACAGCGGACGCCGCCGCCAGCGAGGCGACAGAGCTCTTCATGGTGCGCCGACGCGATTTTGTCTCTCTTCTGGAGCGGCGGCCCGCTGTCGCCGTCCGCATCATCGAGCTCCTCTGCGCGCGGATCCGCTGGATGAGCGACCGCATGGAGGAATCGGTCCTCATGCCCCTTCACGTCCGCCTTGCGCGCCGTCTCGTCGCCCTCAGCGAAGATTACGGCGATGAGCTCCACGTCTCGCAGGAGGAGCTCGCGGTTTTCGTCGGGGCGACGCGCGAGAGCGTGAACCGGCAACTGCAAGCCTGGCGGCGGCGGGGGCTCGTCGAGCTCAGCCGCAATAGGATCCGCGTCGTCGACCGCGCAAGCCTCGCACCGAGAGCGGATGTCTCCGGCCATTGAGTTGCAGCAAGGCGCCGAGAAAGGACCGACGGAGAAGGCGGGATGTGCACGGGGTTGCTGTCAGACCATCCTCGCCATGATCGTCTTTTCGTGGCCGCCATCATCGGCGTCATGGTCGTTGTTGGATCGTCCGATGCTCTCGCCCAGAGGGCTGGGTGTTCCGTTACAACCTACACCGACCCGCCGCGCGAGGTGCTGCGGTGTGCGGACGGGCTCACCATCACGGCCGAGAGCGGCAGGCAATACCGCCTCGAGGATCGCAACCGCGACGGAACGCCGGAGGGAGCAGAACTCACGGGGCGCGGACTTCTCATCGAGGTGCCCAGGCGCCTTCGTAGCGGGTTCCAGGTGCGCACGCCTCATGCCATTGCGTCCGTGTGTGGCACCGTTTGGGCCGCTGACGTCACTCCGACACGTACTTCGGTGTTCGTGCGGGAGGGGATCGTCCAGGTGGCCCGGACCGACTCGCCCGCTGCAGTGACCCTCCGTGCGGGCGATGGCGTGGACGTCGATGTCAGTCGCGGCGACCTTGCGGTGAGGCGCTGGTCGGCGGAGCGCGCCGCCCTGCTTCTCGGCCGTTTCGGGCGGTGATGCGGCTGCGCATCCCGTCCGCGCAGGTCATGCTGGCGCTCGCCGCAGCGCTTCTGGCGCTAGGCTGGGGCACCATCCTGGCGCGGTGGCATCTGGAAGGCGGTGCCGCCGCCCTCGAGCGCATCGAGGCGCCGCTCACGGACCTTCGGTTTCAGATCGCCGGGCCGCGACCGCCATCGGAAGACATCGCCATCGTTGCGGTTGATGACGATACGGTCAGGGAGGCAGGGACTTATCCGCTTCCCCGTCTTACGGTGGCTCGGCTGGTGCGCGAGATCGCGAGGCAGCGGCCTCGAGCGATCGGCCTCGACCTCCTCTTCATCGACGCGGGCGCGCCGGGTTCGGACCTGGCGCTTGCCGATGCCCTTCGAGAGGCGCGCGCCGTGGTGGCGGCAGCGGCGATATTCTCGCGGACGGAACCGCACGCCGACCGTGACGAAGGCCGCTTTGCGGAGGCCGCTCTCGCAGAGCGGGTGATCTGGCCGGTGCCGCCGATCCGCGCTGCCGCCGGCGTCGGGCTTGTCAACATCGCCACCGACCAGGCGGGCACGCCTCGCCATGTCCCTCTGATCGTTCGCACGCGGGACGGCCTCATGCCAGCCTTTGCGCTGCGCCTCATCAGCGTCGCCGCCGGCGCCGACCCTGAACTTGGTGGAGATCACGTCCGCATCGGTCCAGCAACCACGAGCTATGACCTCGGCTACAACCTGACCTTGCGCTTCTACGGGCCGAGCGGTGCGTTTCGCACCGTAAGCGCGAGTGATGTTCTCGCGGGCACCCTTCCTGCCAACGCCCTCGAGGATCGTATCGTCATCGTGGGCGCGACGGCCATCGGCACGGCCGATACCTTCGCCACTCCCTTCGATCCGGTGCTGCCGGGGGTGGAGGTGCTGGCCACTGCGGTCAGTCATCTGATCAAGGGTGATGCGCTGGTGCGCACGACCGCCACGCGGCGGCTGGACGCCGCAGCTGCCGTGCTGCTGCCTGTGCTAACGGTGCTGCTCTTGGCGCTCAGGCGCATCGGCGTCGGTCTTGCGCTCGCCGCTGCGCTTGTGGCTGCGTGGGTTGCCCTCGCTGTGGCCGCCTTCATGCACGGATATTGGCTGCACATCGCCGTGCCGATCGCGGCGGTGATCCCCCCTGCCCTGTTCTACGTCGCGGGCCGGCTCTGGCTCGATCAGCGCATCGAGCGCCAACTCGAAGCGACGCAGCAAGCGTTCCGCCGCTTCCACGCCCCGGCGCTTGCCGACTATCTCGCCGCTCACCCCGATTACCTGGCTGAACCGACGCAGCAGGACGCGGGCGTGCTGTTCGTTGATCTATCGGGCTTCACGGGCCTGAGCGAGAGCCTGGGGCCGGAGCAGACACGCGATCTGCTCAAAGGCCTGCATTCGGTCATTGAGGACGAAGTCACCCGCCATCGCGGCGTCGTCGTCAGCTTCATGGGCGATGGCGCGATGATCGTGTTCGGTCTCCCAAGGCCTGCCCCCGACGACGCAGCCCGCGCCGTTGCCGCCGTGGTCGCTCTGGTCGAGCGGGTTCATGCGTGGCTGCGGACCCTTCCCGCCCGCCAGCGGGAGCGTATTGGCGTGCGGGTCGGCGCACATTTTGGGCCCGTGGTGGTTTCGCGCCTCGGCACCGACACCCATCAACACATCACGGCGACTGGAGATACCGTGAACGTCGCGAGCCGACTGCTCGAAGTGGCCGCAGCCCAAGGAGCGCTCGCCGCGGCAAGCGAGGATCTCTTTCGCGCCAGCAGCCTTGCGGATAGTCGCTTTTCGGACGTGCGGCAGGTTCCGATCAGGGGACGAGCAGAGCCGCTCCGCATCCGCCTCCTATTGGCCCAGCCGGGAATCGTCTAGAGTCTGTTATGGACTGAGGGTGCGGCTATGGTGCGGGCATGATTGCTCGCAAGTCTTATCCCTCGGACGTTTCGGATGACGAATGGGCGCTGGTTGCGCCCTATCTTGCACTCTTGCCTGAGGCGGCGGGGCAGCGGGAGCACTCGTTGCGCGAGGTGTTCAACGGGCTGCGCTATGTTGTCCGCAACGGCATTGCCTGGCGGGCGATGCCGAATGATCTGCCGCCTTGGGCGGCCGTGTATCAGCAGGCGCAGCGCTGGCTGCGGGCCGGTTCGTTCGAGGCGCTCGCCCACGACCTGCGCGTGCTGTTGCGGGTGGCGGCCGGGCGCCCGCCCGCACCCTCGGCCGCCATCCTCGACAGCCGGACGCTGCGCTCCACGCCCGAGAGCGGCCACCGCGCCGGCTATGACGGCGCCAAGCGCAAGAAGGGCTCCAAGCTGCACCTGGCGGTCGACACGCTCGGCCACCTCCTGGCCCTCCACGTCACCCCCGCCACGGCGGACGACCGCGCCGAGGTCGGGCGCCTGGCCGCCGCCGTGCAGCAGGCCACCGGCAACAGCGTCGAGATCGCCTTCGTTGACCAGGGCTATACCGGCGACAAGCCGGCCGCGGCCGCCAGCGAACACGGCATCGCCCTGGAGGTCGTGCGCCTGCCCGAGGCCAAGCGCGGCTTCGTCCTCCTGCCCCGGCGCTGGGTCGTCGAGCGATCCTTCGCTTGGGCCACCCGCTGCCGCCGCCTCGTCAAAGACTACGAGCGCCTGCACACAACCCTCGCAGGCCTCCACGTCGTCGCCTTCGCTTGCCTCATGCTCCGTCAAGCCGCAGAACTGGTCCATAACAGACTCTAGGGACCCCTAATCGCCGATCGCGACGCCTTCACGACGGCTGTCGGCGCCGCCGATCAGGCCGGCCGGCGTCACGAGGATGACCTGGATCCCCGAGGTCATCTCCATCAGCCTGACCTCGTGTCCCTTGGCCTCGAGAGCGGTCTTCCACGCCTCGGCCTCGGTGCCGGCCTCGAGCTCGGTGGGGCCGTTGCGGCTGCCGAAATTGCCGAGATCGACGGCCCGCTGCGGATCAAGCTTCCAGTCGAGGATGCCGACGAGGGTCTTCGCCACATAGCCGATGATCTGGCTGCCGCCCGGGGATCCAAGGACGGCGTAGAGACGGTCGAAAGCATCGAACGCAATCGTCGGTGCCATGGACGAGCGCGGACGCTTCCCCGGCTCGACTCGATTGGCGACGGGCTTTCCGTCGGCGGTCGGAACGAAGTTGAAGTCGGTGAGCTCGTTGTTCAACAGAAAGCCGCCCTTCGTCATCAGGCGGGCGCCGAAGCCGTCCTCAATCGTCGTCGTCATGGCAACGGCGTTACCGTCGCGATCGACGACGGAGATGTGGCTGGTGCCGAACTCGATGCCGTCCTGAGCCGGGGCCAAGAATGCCCGCCGTCCGGGCGGCTCGCCAGGCGTTGCGCGGCCCATCGACCGGTCGGCCCGCACGAGAGCAGCGCGGCTCTTGATGTAGTTCCGGTCGAGGAGTCCGCGGGTCGGGACGCTGACGAAGGCGGGATCCCCAAGGTAGAGGGCGCGATCGGCGAAGGCGAGGCGGCCGGCTTCGGTCATCCAGTGCGCGGCGTCCGCTCCCGGCCCCATGCGCTCAAGGTCTTGGGTTTCCAGAACCCCGAGGATTTGGAGGACCGCAATGCCGCCGGAGCTTGGAGGCCCCATGCCACAGATCCGATACGCCCGGTACGTCCCGCACACCGGCGGACGTTCGATGACCTCGTAGGCTTTGAGATCCTCGAGGGTCATATCGCCCGGACTAAAGGGGTGGCCGACGAGCGTTGCGATCACGTCCTGTGCGATCTCGCCACTGTAGAAGCCGTCGGCCCCCCTATCGGCGATCATGCGCAAGGTGCTCGCGAAGGCTGGGTTCTTCAGGAGGCTGCCGACTGCTTTCGGCTGACCATCGCTCTCGTAGAAATAGGCGAGCGCTCGCGGGTCGGACTTCAGGGCCGTCTCCTTGCCAAGCAGCCCGTTGAGGCGCGGTGAGACAGGGAAACCCTCCTCGGCCAGGCGGATGGCCGGCTCGAACAGGCGCGGCCACGGCAGCCGTCCCCACCGTCTATGCGCCTCTTCCATGAGGCGAACCGTTCCCGGAACGCCGACTGCCCGCCCGCCGACCACTGCCTCCATGAAAGCCATCGGCTTGCCGTCTGGCCGCAGGAAGCGATCCGGGGTGGCGGCGGCGGGCGCCGTCTCGCGTCCGTCGAGGGAAACGAGCGATCGCTTGGCCTGGTCCCAATGCAGAAGGAAGGCGCCGCCGCCGATCCCTGAGCTCTGCGGCTCGACCAGGTTGAGGACGAGCTGGACGGCGATGGCCGCGTCAACGGCGCTGCCGCCGGCCCGCAGGATGTCGCGGCCGGCCGCGGCCGCCAGCGGATTGGCCGCAGCGACCATCGCATGCGTGGGAGCGTCGACGGCTCGAACGCTCCGCCCGGTCGCGGCCTCCGGCGCCCGAAATGCGTCCTGAGCTTGCGCGGTCGCCGCTCCGATCATGAGCGCTGCGCAAACGGAGAGGACACCCTTCCGCCTGCGGCGGCTTGGAGCCTCGCCGGCTCCTTTCGGCAGCTTGCCCATTGTCAAAGGCCTATCCCGCGCCGCCAGTCGTACCGCCGACGGCGCGGTGCTGCAACCTGCGTCCGGCCCGGGCCAGCCGCCGAGAGCAAGCGGCAGGTGATTATTTTAGATGCTGCGCGATATGCTTGTTCATCTCGAACATGGTGACCTTCTTCTTTCCAAAGATCGCCTGCAATTTATCGTCGGCCAAGATCTCCCGCTTGTTCTCGGGATTCTGGAGCTTGTTCTTTTTGATGTAGTCCCAGATCTTGCTGACCACCTCGGGACGGGGAAGCGGCGATGATCCCACGATCGCCGACAACTCCTTCGACGGCTGCAAGGGCTTCATGAGTGCTGGATTCACCTTCCGTCCCGTCGATCCCTTCGCCGTCGTTTTGCTGGTTGGCATCGTTCTCCTCCGAATTGTCGGCCGGGCCGGCCCAACTGTGCCGCGCACACGATCTTGTTGAAAATCCCTGGCGTCAAGGCAGCCCACCGCACCTTTGCACCACTGAATCGCGCCAAGATGCCGACGACCGCCTCAAAAGCATGGCGCAGGCGCTCGCCCTCCTACCCTCCGAGGGCGGAGCTGCGACCATGATCCACCTCACCCGGTGCGTTCCGGCCGGAGCGCGGCGAATCCGCTAGATCGCCGCCTGCAGGCTCGGCTCCGCCTCGTCAACCTGCGCCCGCGGCGCATATCGGCGGACCATGGCAGCGCAGAACTCGGCGAATTCCTCGACCGCCTGCGGCGGGCTTGTATGATGGGGGGCGATGCCGCGGTGCTCGGGGGTGAAGCAGAAGGTGACGGTGACATTGAACTCCGCGAGCGCCTCCATCTGCCGGTCGAACCAATCGAGGGCGTTCGGACGGAAGCTGTCGGCCCAGGACAAGCCGGTACGCAGATATGTGACACCCAGCCGTTTCATCCACGCCACGGCATCGTCGAGGCGATGGTCCTCGAAATGGAACCATTGGCAGAAGCCGATCTCGGGCGTGTAGTCGGCGAATTTTTCGAGCGCGGGCTTCGGTGTGCCATCCTCCCGCAATAGCCCCATGTAGAAGTGTCGATAGTAGGAGGAGCCCTCCGCCTCCTTGTGGCGTGTCGTGGCCTCCCAGGCGCGCGGCAGATCGTAGAGGCTGTACCAGTGAATCCGGGGGGTCTTACCGATCAGGAGTTCCGCCGTGCGCTGCAAACCCCAGACCTGGACCTCCTCGGCGCCGAACGTAGAGATACCCACCTCCGTGACCCAAATGGGCAGGTCTGTCACGGCGCGGATCTCCTCGATCTTGTCCGGCCATTCGTGAATCTGCCACAAATTCCAATCGAGCGGGAAGCCGTGCACCGCGACGACGTCCACATGGTCGAGAACGCCCTTGCTCGCCATGTTGCGGATGAAGCCCGGATCGATGGGCGAGATGCCTCCGAGCACCCTCGGCAGGTTCGGGTTCTCGGCCTTGATGGCCTGCCCGGCGGCGATGGCGGTGTTGGCGAACAGGCTCCAATCGGGATCAAGCTCGGGATCCCAATGGGACTTGTTGTTGGGCTCGTTCCAGATCATCACCGCTTCGATCATGTAAGGCTTCCCCGGGCCGGATAAACAGCGGCGTTCTCCGGGCCGGAGACACGCCGACAGACATAAACCTCGTCTTCAGGATGGCTGAGGATCTCAAAGCCTGCGCTCCGCAGCATCGCTTCCGCGCAAGCCCGGTTCGGGATCCACCAGTTCGTCGGGTCGTCGGCATAGCGCCGCTCGACGAAATGCAGCTTCGGATAACCGGGCTCATCGAAATGGGCAGCATCCCAGAACGGATAATTCTCCGCGACTGGCACAACCTCCTTCGAACCGCGCTGCATGGACTGGAACACGAGGAGATCGCGGGCCACGTGCTCATGGATGAGGTCCAGGGCAAGCAGCGGATGCCGCAAGTGATAAAGGACGCCCATGAAGAGCACGATGTCGAAACGCTCTTCGAGTGCGCCAACATCGTAGACTGACAATTTTCGGAACTCGATGTCCTGGCCCGTCACCTCGGCGGCAAAACGCGCCTGGGCGAGGTAGTCCTCGTCGAAGTCGATGCCCAGTACGCGGGCGGCCCCACGCCGCTTCATCTCAATCGAGTAGAAACCGCCGTTGCAGCCGATGTCGAGGACGGACTTGCCGGTGAGATCCTTCGGGATGGCGTCGGCGAAGCTGTGCCACTTGATGCGTGGATAATCCCCGAGGAAGTGGTTGGGCGCGGTCGGGACGCCATTGAGCTCGATGTTGTGAAACCATGGGCCGAGCGCCTCGGCCCGTTCCTTGATTTCGTCTGCGGTGAGATGGGAGAAGGCCCTCATCCTCTCCTCAGCTCCTGTTTGCGCCGATGCCGTCATTCATCCGTCCTCCAGGCCAGCCAAGCTCTACACGCGCGCCCGAGCTGTCCTCGTCGGCAGCCCGGCTCAACAACGTGATCGCGGCCCGATAGCCATGCAGGGTGCCCACATCCACATAGGCGTCCCCCGCCTTCATGCCGCGGGCCTTGCCGCCGGCAGCAAGATAGGCATTGACAAGGGTGCCGAAGTACTCGTCACGGCATTGCCGTTCTCGCCACAGCCGCTCCAGCTCGGCGAGCGTGCGCCCCGGCATTTTGAACGCGCCCCAGATCCATCGCGAGGACGGCCGCTCGTGCTTGACCTCGATCTGGAGGACTCGGTCCTGAGCGTCGAGCACGACCGCGTCGAAGAACTGCGGCTGAGTGACTGGGAACAGCAGGAAGGACAGTTCTTCGTCCGGGAGAGCTGCGAGGGCATCCTCGGGAAACCACACCGTGTCCGGCAAACCTACGACGACGGGCTCATCGGGCGAGATCAGGGGTGCGGCCCGGAACACCGCATCGCACAGGCCACTCGGGCGCGGCTGAACCACATAGGCGACGGCCGCCTCGCCATAGCTGGCGCCGAAATATTCCAGGATGTCTGATTTTCCCGGCGAGATCACGAAGCAGATCTTGCTCGCTCCGCCGCGGATCATGCGCTCGACGAGATACTCGCTCACGGCGCAGGGCCGCTCGACGCCCTTGTCGAGCCGGCTCCCGACGGGGAGAAGCTCCTTGGAGAAGGCGAGCGGCTGGATCCGGCTGCCCCGTCCCGCGGCGGGCACGATTCCCCACATGGTCACGCCTCCATCTGCTGCATGCGCTCGCCGGCTGCACCACCTGAAGCTGCCTCGATTGCAGCTTCGAACGCTGCAGCACGCGCTGCCGAAGTGTGCTCGCTCAGCACGCGCTCGCGTCCGTTGTGGGCGATGCGGGCGAGCTCCGCATCGCTCAACGACAGGCCGGCAATTGTGTCCTCCGCACTGTGGGCGATGAGGAGCTCCGAGCCCGGCTCGAAGAAGGCATCGAGGCCTTCCCACCAATCGCTGATAATGGCTGTGCCGCAGGCCGCGGCCTCGAACAGCCGTCCGGACGGGCACCATCCCATGGCCGCCATCGCCTGGCGGGTCACGTTGAGAGTGGCGCGTGAGGACGCATAGAAGGCCGGGTGGTCTTCGGGCGGCAGGTGCCGGACGAAAAAGATGTTCTTCGTCCAGGGAAAATCCTGCGGGTACTGGGCGCCGCCGATCAGGAAGCGCCAATCAGGGCGGCGGCGCGCCGCCTCGATGAACATCGCCTCAAGGCTCGCCTGACGATCCGGCGCATAGGTCCCCAGATACGAGAGATCGGCGGCGAATTCTGGTCGCGCCGGCGCTGGCCGATGAACCTGCGGGTCTACATGACCATAAAGGGGCATGACGCACCGTGCGCCGAGCCGGCTGCGCAGCTCGTCGAGCGCCCGCCCGCCCGTGTAGCTCAGCACCAGGTCGAAATCCCGTAGGCCCCGCGGGCCGACGTAAGTGAGGGCTTCGCCTCGGCTCAGCATGGCAAGCGTCACCGGCGTGTCGAGGTCGTAGAAGACCCGGAACGCCCTGCCCTCCAACACAACCTCTGTGGCATCGAGACCGTCAGGGCAGAAGGACGTGACGATCGCCACATCCGCTTCGGCGACCGCCCGCGTGGCTCGGGATCTGACCTCCGCCCAGCTTGGATACAGCACGAGTTCGCCCTCGGAGAGGGCGTGCAGATCTCGCGCCTGCGCATAGTACGGCACATCGCGCTCGAAGAACGTCACCGAATGGCCTCGCGCCGCCAACGCCCGACACAGGCCTCGCCACAGAGTGGCGTGGCCATTGCCCCAGGAGGAGGTCACCGTGAGGCCGAAAATCACGATCTTCATGCGGCAACGGCCTCGTTCAAGGTGAGGACGCGCCAACCCCCCGGCCAGAATACCACCGTCGAAATCGAGCCTGGACCCACTTCGAAAAGCCGGTAGTCGTCGAGAGAGCAGCAGTTGAGATAACGGCAGAGCGCGGCGCGAATGACGTCGCCGTGGCTCACCGCCACGATGCCCTTGTCGCGATACGCTCGGCATGCGCCCTCGACGAAGCGCGTCACGCGTTCCTGCACGGCTGCGAAGGGCTCGCCGCCAGGGGGACGCGCCGCGGCGCGCTCCACATTCCACGCGCGCCAGCCCGGATCGGCCGCGAGTTCGTCAAAGCTCCGGCCGGTCCATTCCCCGAAATCGATCTCGTCGAGGCAATCGGAGATCTGAAGCGGAAGCCCGAGCCGCTCGGCAATGGGAGAGGCAGTTTCGACGGCTCGTTCCCGCGGGCTTGCGAACACGGCTCCGATCGGCTCCCGAGCCAACCGCTCCGCCAACCACTCCGCTTGCCGACGTCCCTCCTCGGAGAGTCCGACACCGCTCATGCGCCCGCACAGGGTTGTGTTCACCCGAGCGTGTGCCGCATGTCGGACGAGGAACACGGCCGTCATATCAGTGGAGCCCCGTCGGCTCCGGCTCGCCGGCGATGAAGCGCAAGGTCCGCTCCCGCGCCTCGTTGTCGGTAAACTGCTGCGGGGGCGACTTCATAAAGTAGCTCGAAGGGCCGATCAGTGCGCCGCCGATGCCCCTGTCCCTGGCGAGCTTGGCGCAGCGCACCGCATCGATGACAACGCCGGCGGAATTGGGCGAGTCCCAAACCTCCAGCTTGACCTCGAGGTTGAGGGGCACACCGCCGAAGGTGGTCCCTTCCATGCGGATATAGGCCCATTTGCGATCCGTGAGCCAGGGGACGAAATCGCTTGGACCGACATGGATGTTTTCCGCTGTCAGCGGAATGTCGAGCTGGCTCGCGACCGCTTGCGTCTTCGAGATCTTCTTCGACTCGAGACGCTCGCGCTCGAGCATGTTCTGGAAATCGGTGTTGCCTCCGAAATTGAGCTGGTAGGTGCGGTCGAGACGAACACCCCGCTCCCGGAAAAGATTGGCCAAGACCCGGTGGACGATGGTTGCCCCGACCTGGCTCTTGATGTCGTCGCCCACGATCGGGACCTTGCGCTCCTCAAACCTCCGGCGCCACGCAGGATTGGACGCGATGAACACGGGGATGCAGTTCACAAAGGCGCATCCGGCCTTCAGCGCCTGCTCGGCGTAGTATTCCGTGGCGCGTTGTGAGCCGACGGGAAGATACGACACGAGCACGTCCGTGCGGGAGCGCTCGAGGACTTCGGCCACGTCCACCGCCGGCCGATCGGATTCCACGATCTCCTCCCGCAGATACCTGCCGAGGCCGTCGAGGGTGGCTCCCCGTTGCACCGTTACCCCGGTCTCCGGAACGGTGGCGAAGCGGTGGGTGTTGTTGGGACGTGCGAAGATGGCCTCCGCCACGTCACGCCCGACCTTGTCGGCGCTCACATCAAAAGCGGACGCGACTTCGATGTCACCTACGTGATATCCGCCGAGTTCCACATTCATGAGGCCCGGCACCGGCTCGTTCGCTCTCGCCTCCCGGTAATAGGCGATGCCCTGGACGAAGGACGAGGCGCAGTTGCCGACGCCCACAATGCCGACACGAAGCTTCCGGGAACTCAAGGCTGGGGCTCCATCGCAGGTGACCGTGTAGCAAAACGTTTCCCGCGCAGGTGCATCGCCGCGACGGTGCTGCAACGAAGCACAAGCGTGGCAATAAACGCCGTGGCAGCAAGGTAAGTTCCCGAAGGGCCACTGGCCGGGAAAGAACGTCGGTGTCGCTCAAGCGTTCAGAACGATGATCGTCGCGACCAGGTAGACCGCATATCCGCCGGTGAGGAGCGAAACGCGGGGCAGCTCCAGCTCTTGGCCGCGGCGGTAGTGATTCAGAGCGATGTAGAGGGTGAGGGTTCCTGCCAGAAAGACGAGATTGATCAGATAGATCGCCGCGTTGCCCACAGTGGCGCCGGCAAGGGCCGGCGGCACGAGAGCGATCGTCAGCGACACGATCCCGTCACCCACCGCCCCCGACACGGCCATGGTCGTCTTCTGTTCGCCCGCGAGGCGCCAGGCGGCGAAGGACTCGGGCAGCGCGCAGAGCAAGCCAATCACGAAGATGCCGCCAACGAGGTCCGAGATCCCCATCAGATCGATCAGTCGACGGGAGGCGACGACGCTCGCAAGAGCGCCGAGCGCTATCACCGGCATCCAGACGACGACCCGCCAGCGCAAATCTTGCGGCAAAGGCGACGCGGAGCCGCGCGGCTGCGCCCACATGGCGTGTGCCGCGTACAGACCGTAAGCCGCCATGAGGAGGAGCCCGTCGAGCGGCTGCAGCCCGGCCCAGGCCGGCGGCAATGTGAGAACACCAAGCAGCAGGACAACGAGGAGATAAGGGAGAACCTGGACGCGTACGGCCTCCGCCTTCACCTGGGCGGCCGGCGTAGCGCCAGCCCCTTTCCTCGCAAAGCGGCTCGATAGATAGGCCACGAGAAAGATCAGCGGCAGCGCCGGCACGTTGGAGCCCAACGCCGCGCCAAGACCCAGATCAGGCCAGCCGAGCACCACGCTAGCCACGTTCACCGAGATTTCCGGACTTGCTGTCGCAAGGCCAATGAAGACCCCGCTCGTTGCCGCCGGGAGAGCCCAACGGGCACGCAGGAGGTCGAGCAGTGAACAGATCTTCGACGCGCCAACCTGCATGGCGGCGATCCCCGCCAGCACGACCCCAAGCCACAACGCGATCTGAAAGGCCGCTGCCATAACGGCACCAACGCCTGGACACGCCTTTTGTGTCGGTCGGCAAGAGGCTCATCCCGCACAGGCGCAAGTAGGAAAGGAACAAAGATGAAGCTTGCGGCGTTGAGTCGCCGTCAAGCTTGGGCGCAGCGAGGCTCCCCATCAAGGAGCCGCAAGGGATTGGTTGTGCCTTGCGTTAGACCTGTGGCGGGTGAACCGCCGGCCAAGGCACTCGAAGCGGAGGGAGGACGTGGCTGAAACCGTCTTGATCACCGGCGGCGCGGGGTTCATCGGGCGTCATGTCGCCCAGGCGCTCCTTCAAAGAGGCTACCACGTTCGCGTTCTCGACAGCTTCATCGAGCAAGTTCATGGCGGCCGCACCTCCGCCGACGGGCTCGATCCGCAGGTGGAGATCATCGTCGGCGATGTCCGGGACGAGATGGGGCTGTCGCGGGCTCTTAAAGGAGCCGATCACGTGATTCACCTCGCGGCCGAGGTCGGGGTTGGCCAGAGCATGTATGCGGTGGACCGCTACGTGTCCGTCAATGACTACGGCACGGCCGTTCTCTTCCAACAGCTCATCGAACAGCCCGTGCGACGGGTGGTGGTCGCCTCGTCCATGAGCATTTATGGCGAGGGCTTGTACCGCACGGTCGATGGCGAGCTCGTCGAGGACGCAATCCGCGCTCCGCGCCGAAGCGAAAATGGGTCCTGGGACCCCGTCGATGCGCAAGGAAGGCCTCTCGTTCCAATCCCAACGCCCGAGAGCAAGCGTCCGACCCTCGCCTCGGTGTACGCCCTGACGAAATATGTCCAGGAGCGGCTCACGCTGACCCTTGCGCCTGCCTATGGCATGGAGGGCGTCGCGCTGCGGCTTTGGAACGTCTATGGCCCGGGGCAGGCCCTCTCCAATCCCTACACCGGAGTGCTCGCGATCTTCGCGTCGCGTCTGCACAACGGCAAGCCGCCGATGATCTTCGAGGACGGGCAGCAGCGGCGCGATTTCGTGCATGTGGAGGACGTCGCCGAAGCGTTCGCTCTGGCGCTCGAGCATCCGCGGGCGCCTGGCCAAGTTTACAACATCGGCAGCGGCGAGCATCGCTCCGTCGAGGAGGTCGCGACGCTGCTCGCAGCTGCGATGAACTGCTCCGAGTTGAAACCGGAGGTGACGGGCAAGATGCGCGCCGGTGACATTCGGCATTGCATTCCCGACATCGCCAAGGCGCGGTCCGAGCTCGGCTTCTCACCACGACGGGATTTCTCGGACGGCTTGGCTGAGCTTGCCGAATGGGTCGCCCAGCAGGAGGCCAAGGACCGCGTGAGCGAGGCCCGCAAGGAGCTCGAGATGCGGGGACTCGTGGCATGACAGCCACCGATGCGCCCTCCGCGCCGGCGCTCACCGGGCGCCGTCCCGTCTTGGTGACGGGGGGAGCCGGTTTCATCGGATGCAATGTCGCCGAGCGGCTCGCCCGGAGCGGACACGATGTCCTCATCTATGACGCGTTGGCCCGCGCTGGCGTCGAGAGAAACCTCGCCTGGCTGAAGGAGAAGCACCCGACCAAGATATCAGTGGTCATCGGCGACATTCGCGACGAAGCGTCGGTGGCTGCGGCGGCCGGGGAGGCGGCAGCCGTCTTCCACTTTGCGGCGCAAGTGGCGGTGACCACGAGCCTCGTCGATCCGAAGGACGACTTCACGGTCAATGTCGCAGGAACCATCGCCCTGCTCGAGGCCCTGCGCCGCCGCGACAATCCCGCGCCTTTGCTCTTCGCGAGCACGAACAAAGTCTATGGCGACCTTGCGGACATCCCCCTTGAGGCCACCAACGACGCGTACCTTCCGCGCGACGGCGAGCTTCGCGTCCATGGCATCAATGAAGAGCGGCCGCTTGATTTCCACACGCCTTACGGCTGCTCGAAGGGCGCGGCCGACCAGTATGTCCTGGATTATGCGCGCAGCTTCGGCGTGCCGACCGTGGTGATGCGGATGAGCTGCATCTACGGCCCGCGGCAGATGGGAACAGAGGATCAGGGCTGGGTGGCTCACTTCCTCATCCGTGCGCTCGAGGGCAGCCCGATCACCATCTATGGCGACGGCCGGCAGGTCCGAGACATCCTGAATGTCTCCGATGCCGTCGACGCTTACCTTGCGGCTTGGAGGCGGATCGCCGTCGTGCAGGGCCGGGCCTTCAACCTTGGCGGCGGCCCTGAGAACGCCGTCAGCCTGCGCCAGCTCCTGCGTCATGTGGAGGACTTGATCGGCCGGCCCTTGCAGCTCGTCTTCGACGAATGGCGGGCGGGCGACCAGCGTTACTACGTCACCGACACCCGCCGCGTGCGGCAGGCTCTTGCTCTGCCGCGGCCCGTCACTTGGCGGAAAGGCGTCGCGGAACTTGCGACCTGGCTTGCGCAGGAGCGGGGCCTTCCCGAGATCACCGGCGGCCGTCGGCCGGCCGAGGCTCTGCCGTGAGCACGCGCCGTCGCATGCGCCTCCTCATGACCGCGGACGCCGTGGGAGGTGTCTGGCAGTACGCCATCGATCTCGCGCGAGCCTTCGCAGCGAACGGGGTCGAGACCGTGCTGGCGGTGCTTGGTCCGCAACCGGAATCCGATCAGATCGCGGCGGCCAAAGCAATTCCTCGATTGCGCCTTATGCCCCTGGCGTTGCCGCTCGACTGGCTCGCCGACAGTCCAGACGACATCGAGGAAGCGGGCAGGGTTCTGGCTCGCCTCGCGCGAGAGGTCACGGCCGATCTCGTCCACCTCAACAGCCCGGCGCTTGCGGCCCCTGGCCGGTTCTCCGTGCCGGTCGTGGCGGTTTGTCATTCCTGCGTCGCGACCTGGTGGGAGACCGTACGTTCCGGACCGTTGCCCTCCGATTTCGTCTGGCGCACCAAGCTTCTGGCGCGCGGCTATCAAGCAGCGGACGCTCTCGTTGCACCGACGGCAGCCTTCGCCGCAAGCACGGCGCGCGTCTATGGCCTGACGCGCCCGCCGGTCGTGATCTGGAACGGGCGCAGCGCGCCCTCTCCTCAGGCGCCTCATCCTGCCGCTCCCGCGCAGCCCTTCGTGTTTACGGCCGGCCGCCTGTGGGACGAGGGCAAGAACGCCGCGATGCTCGATGCCGCCGCAGCGCGCCTCTCCGCACCTGTCTTCGCCGCAGGTCCCGTGGAAGGTCCGCACGGTGGACGGATCAACCTGGCGAGCATCCATCCCCTTGGCCTTCTGAGCGATGACGAGATACGCCGATGGCTCGCCGCCAGCCCCATCTTCGTCTCAGCCGCACGCTATGAGCCGTTCGGGCTTGCCGTCCTCGAAGCAGCTCAAGCGGGATGCCCGCTGGTGCTCTCGGATACCCTGACGTTCCGGGAGCTTTGGGAAGGGGCCGCTGAATTCGTTCCTCCCGACGACCCTGGCGCGATCGCCGGTGCCATCGAGGCTCTGCTTTCCGATCCCCAGAGGCGTGAACGCCTCGCGCATGCCGTCAGGCTGCGCTCGCGTTGTTATACGGTTGAAGCGGCAGCGGCGAAGCTCCTGCACCTCTACCGAACTCTGTCGCCTAGCCTCGCCTGCGAGCTGAGCCGGGAGGCGGCCGCGTGAAATTCGTTTACTTCACCCATTCGCTCGCCTCCTGCTGGAACCACGGGAACGCGCATTTCCTGCGCGGGGTGTTGCGCGAGCTCATCCTCCTCGGCCACGCGGTCGAGGTTTATGAACCGGCGGACGCCTGGAGCCTCGCAAACCTCCTGAAGGACCACGGCGAGACCGGGCTTGCGGCTTTTCGGAGGGCCTATCCCGAGCTCTCGTCCGTCGTCTACGACAGGGACATCGATCTTGCGGCGATCCTGGAGGATGCCGAGGTCGTCATCGTGCATGAGTGGAACGAGCCCTGGCTCGTCAGCGCGATCGGCGCTTTGCGTCGACGGGGCGCCCGCTTCACGCTCTTGTTCCACGACACGCATCACCGCGCGGTCAGCGATCCTGGCGCCATGCGCGCTTACGACCTCGAAAGCTACGACGGCATTCTCGCATTCGGGGAAGCGCTAGCGGAGGTGTATCGCGCTTGGGGCTGGGGTGGGCGGGTATTCGTCTGGCACGAGGCCGCGGACACGCGCTTGTTTCGCCCGCCCGAGGAAGAGGAGGAACGCGCAGGTCTCGTCTGGATCGGCAATTGGGGAGATGAGGAACGAAGCGAGGAGCTGGAACGCTTCCTGCTGCGCCCCTCCCGGAGAGTGGGCCTGTCTCTCGACATCTTCGGCGTGCGCTATCCGGAACATGCGCTTGAAAAGCTGCAGGCTTACGGCGCGCGGTATCGCGGCTGGCTTCCCAATGCCGAGGCGCCGCACGTCTTCGCTCGCCACCTTGCCACCGTGCACGTGCCCAGGCGTTTCTACGTCGACCGGCTTCCCGGCATTCCGACCATCCGCGTCTTCGAGGCGCTCGCCTGCGGTATCCCTCTGGTGAGCGCTCCCTGGCGCGATACGGAGGGTCTGTTTCGGCCCGGCGAAGACTTTCTCGTGGCGCGCGATGAGGACGAGATGGTGCGCCATCTGAGGGCTCTCAAAGAGGATCCCGAGCTGCGCGCGGCGCTCGCTGCGAACGGCTCCGCGGCCATTCACGCGCGGCACACCTGCGCCCACCGTGCAAGCGAGCTTGTCGCCTGCATCGACGCGATCCGATCGAACTCCCTCGCAGAGGTTACCGCATGAAGATCGCCTTCTACGGCTCGAGCCTTCTGTCATCCTACTGGAACGGAGCCGCCACCTATTACCGTGGCCTCTTACGGGATCTCGCAGGACGGGGCTACCGGATCGTCTTTTTCGAGCCGGACGCCTTCGACCGCCAGCAACATCGCGACATCGATCCGCCGGAATGGGCTGAGTCGCGGGTGTATCCTGCGACGGAAGACGCCGTGCGCCGCGTCATCGCAGAAGCCGCCACGGCGGATGTCGTCGTGAAGGCCAGCGGCGTCGGCGTGTTCGACGACGTGTTGCTGGAGGGGGTCATCGCCGCTTCGCGCCCCGACGCCATCCGCATCTTCTGGGATGTGGATGCGGCGGCCACCCTCGCCGAGCTGAAGACGCAGCCGGACCATCCATTGCTGCGCGCGATGCCATCGCTCGATCTCGTTCTGACCTATGGCGGCGGACCGCCCGTCGTCGAGGCCTACGAGGCATTTGGCGCCCGGCGCTGCGTGCCGATCTACAACGCCCTCGACCCGACCACTCACTTCCCGGTGCCGCCGGAGCCGCGCTTCGCCGCCGACCTCGCCTTTCTGGGCAATCGTCTACCCGACCGGGAGGCGCGCGTGGAAACCTTCTTTCTCGACGTGGCCGCGCGCCTTCCGAACAAGCGCTTCCTCATCGGCGGCAATGGCTGGGAGACGAAGATGATGCCGCCCAATGTGCGCCATGTGGGCCACGTCTACAGCCACGAGCACAACGCCTTCAATACCAGCCCGCTTGCCGTGCTCAATATCGCCCGAGACAGCATGGCTGCCATGGGTTTCTCGCCAGCCACCCGCGTCTTCGAAGCCGCGGGAGCCGGCGGCTGCCTCATCACCGATGCCTGGGAAGGGATCGAGCTGTTCCTGACCCCCGACGAGGAGGTGCTCGTGGCGCGCGACGGCGCGGATGTGGCCGAGCATCTCCAGCAGCTTGATCTCTCACGAGCAAGAGCGATCGGCGAAGCCGCGCGCGCCCGGGTGCTGCGGGAACACACCTATGCCTTGCGCGGCGCGCAGGTGGCCAAGATCCTCGAAGAGACGTCCGCGCAAAAGCGCGCGAGGAGCGCCGCATGAGCGCCCGCATGCGGATCGTGGTCCTCGGGCTCAGCCTGTCCTCGTCCTGGGGCAATGGCCACGCCACCACCTATCGCGCGCTGCTCAAGGCGATGGCGCAACGCGGCCACGACATCCTGTTCCTTGAGCGGGACATGCCTTGGTACGCTGCCCATCGCGATCTTGTCTCGCCGGATTATTGCCGGCTCATTCTCTATGAAGACCTCGCCACCCTGCAAGCCCACGAGCGGACGGTGGCAGACGCGGACGCGGTCATCGTCGGCTCCTACGTGCCCGAGGGCGTCGCGGTCGGCCAATGGGTGCAGGCGACGGCGCGCGGCACGACCGCCTTCTACGACATCGACACGCCCGTAACGCTTACCAAGCTCGCCCGGGGAGACTTCGAGTATCTCTCCCCTCGCCTCATCCCAGGCTACGACCTGTATTTGTCCTTCACCGGGGGACCGACGCTCGATCGCTTGATGCGTCAGTACGGCGCGCCCGATGCGCGCCCGCTCTACTGCTCCGTGGACCCGGAAGCTTATCACGCGCGCCAGGTTCCCGTCCGATGGGATCTCAGTTATCTCGGTACCTACAGCCCGGATCGGCAGCCGACGCTCGAGCGTCTGCTGATCGAGCCGGCGCGGCGCGCGCCGCATCTCAAATTCGCTGTCGCCGGACCGCTCTATCCGGCGGACATCGCCTGGCCCGAGAACGTGGAGCGCCTCGACCACGTTGCGCCGGCCGATCATCCGGCCTTCTATGCCGCGAGCCGCTTCACGCTCAACGTCACGCGCGCCGACATGATCAAGGCGGGCTTCAGCCCAAGCGTGCGTCTCTTCGAGGCGGCTGCCGTCGGTTGCCCGATCATTTCCGATGCCTGGCCCGGACTTGAAACGATCCTCGTGCCAGGACGGGAGATCGTGCTCGCTCAAACGGCAGACGCCGTTCTCGACGTCATCGACGGCTGGCCTGAGGGTCGGCGGCAAGCCCTTCTGGCCGCGGCGCGGCAACGCGTCCTCGGCGCCCATACGGCCGCGCACCGGGCGCAGGAGCTCGAGGAGCATCTGCTTCGGGCTCGTCGCAACAGGCGCGATGCTCGGCAAAACCGAAGAGTCGTCGCGTGAGGCGCGTGAATCATTTCCGCAGCGAGGCAACCAAGCCAAGCTGCAGGCGTTAGGTAAGTACAATTATTTCGCGACCAGCGTCGGGCGCGAAGACCGAGAGGGACGCTCATGAGGAATGGGAGAGCTAGGCTCGTTCTCGTCGCCGGTGGAGCGGGATTCATCGGATCCCATCTCTGCGACGCGCTGCTCGCTCAAGGCGCACGCGTCCTGTGCGTGGACAATTTCCAGACCGGCCGGCCTGAGAACATCGCTCATCTTGAAAGAGAACCGGGCTTCGACGTCATCGATGCGGACATCATTGAGCCGCTCGGAGCCGAGCAGCTGCCGCCGCGTATTCAGCTTGACGCGATCTACAATCTGGCCTGTGCCGCCTCGCCTCCCCATTACCAGGCCGATCCTGAGCACACCATGCTCACCAACGTGGTGGGGACCCGTAATCTCCTGGCGCTCGCGAAGGCGCACAAGGCATGCTTTCTCCTCGCCTCCACGAGCGAGGTCTATGGAGACCCAGACGTTCATCCTCAGAAGGAAAGCTATTGCGGCAACGTCAATCCGACCGGCCCGCGGGCTTGCTACGACGAGGGAAAGCGGGCGGCCGAGGCCCTGACCTTCGACTACCGGCGGATGGCGCGGGCCGATGTCAGGGTCGCGCGGATCTTCAACACCTATGGGCCACGCATGCGCCCGGACGACGGTCGGGTGGTCTCCAACTTCATCACTCAAGCTCTCGCCGGCAGGGACATTACGGTCTATGGCAATGGCGAGCAGACGCGCTCCTTCTGCTATGTCGAGGACCTCGTCGATGGGCTGATGCGGCTCATGGTCCACGAGGGTGATGAGATCGGCCCGGTCAACCTCGGCAATCCGACGGAGCTCACAGTGAACGAGCTCGTCACCCGCATCCTCGCCCTCACCGGCTCACCTTCCCGGGTTGTGACCCGCCCGCTACCGATTGATGATCCGCGCCGTCGCCGGCCGGACATCACGGTAGCGACCCAGGTCCTTGGCTGGAGACCTCGTGTGTCTCTGGAGGAAGGGTTGAAAGCGACCATCGCGTGGTTCGCCGAGGACGAGCGGCGCGCGAAGCCTCCTGCGTCCCGACGGGCGCAGAGCGCTGGCCGAGGGAAGGCGCGCCCGAACGGGGCTGCGGCAGCGCCCGCCTCCATCTCCTAGAGCCCGCGCAGGGGCTGACCGGCAGAGTGGCGTTGTGCTGGTTTATGGCGACGATGAACTCACCCAGGACGCATGGGAGAAGATCGCTCGCCTTGATGAGGCGATTGCCCTTACCTGGAAGATGCCTCCGGGGATCGAACGTCACGCGGCGCTGGTCGCGACCTTCATTGAAGCCGGGGAGCTCCTGCAAGGGGTCGCGGACCATGAATTCTCTGAGGTCGGCCAAGACGCTCCGTCCGCCTGGCAGGACCACCTGACGGGCGTGCTCATCGGGATCGCCCGCGCCGTCGGCCGATCGTGGGAAACCGGCTTTGCTACTCTCGGCGCTTCCCCTGCCATCGTCGAAAGGCTCGAAGCGGCAAGGCCCCTCGCCAAACATCTTCTGATCAGACGACCGGAAGGATTTGCCTTTTACGCGCTCTACCCGGAGTGCTTCTTCACGGCGGGACGGAAGTTCCTCGGTCGTGGGCTGAGCGTGGTCGGGCTGCGCAGCATCGGGACGACGCTCGCCGCAGCCGTTGCCGCAGGTGCCGGCCAGGATCGCTTCGTCACGGTTCGGCCCACCGGCGACCCGTTTCGCCGGCGAGTGGCCGTGTCGGAGGCTCTGGCTTCGCGCATTCTTTCGGATCAAGAGGCGGCCGTCGGCATCGTCGACGAAGGCCCCGGTCTCTCCGGAAGCTCCTTCGGCTGCATCGCCGACGAGGTTGAGGAGCGCGGCGTCAGCCCTGAGCGCATCCACTTCTTCCCGAGCCACGGCGGCGAGCCTGGACCCGAGGCCTCGGAACGCCACCGTGATCGGTGGCGCCGCGCCCCGCGGCACGTGGTGTCCTTCGATGCTGCCATCCTCGAGACGGACGTCGGCCCTCGGCGTTTCGAACGCTGGTTCACCGATCTCGTGGGCTCCCCCGCCGAACCGCCGCTCGACCTTTCTGGCGGGACCTGGCGAAGCCTCGTTTACGGATCGTCCCGCGAATGGCCCCCTGCCCATGTTCAGCAGGAGCGGCGCAAATTCCTCTTGAGAACCGAGACTGGCCCCTGGCTGGTGAGGTTTGCAGGACTCGGCCGCTACGGTGCCGACAAGCTCGAGCTCGCGGAGCAGCTGGCCTCCGCAGGTCTGGTCCCGCCGGTTGCCGGATTGCGACACGGTTTTACTGTCGAGCGATGGCTCGAGCGGGCCGTGCCCCTCCCCTGTGCAATCATCGACCGCCGCGGTCTCATCGAGCATGTCGGGTGTTATCTCGGCTTCCGGGCGGCGCATCTTCGGGTGAGCGAGGCTGGCGGCGCTTCTCCCGCTCGGCTCCTCGAGATGGCGCGCAGGAACTGCGCGCTGGCCCTTGGCGAGCAGGCTGCCGTCGGTCTCAGCCGCTGGGACGCGGTCCTGCCGCGACTTGAGCGCACCTCGGTTCGCGTGAGGACGGATAACCGGCTGCACGCCTGGGAATGGCTCGTCCACAGCGGCCGCCTCCTCAAGACGGACGCCCTCGACCACCACGCCGGCCACGATCTGATCGGATGCCAGGACATCGCGTGGGACATTGCAGGCGCCAGCGTGGAGCTTGAGCTCTCCCGCGAGGAAAGGGACGCGCTCTGCACGATTGTCGAGCGCGAATCGAGGCGGCTGGTCGATCCCCAGGCCGTCGCCTTCCTCACACCATGCTATCTTGCCTTCCAGCTTGGCTGGTTCAGCCTGGCCGCTTACGCTCTGTCCAGCATGGCCGGGGAGGCTTTTCGGTTGCGGAAGGCGGCCGAGCGCTACAAAGAAGGCCTGCGTGCCTGCCTCGATCCTCCCGACGGATCGGGGTCTTTTCACCCTGACCGTTCGACTCTGCTTAGGGGATAGCCCATGCGCGTCGCGATCATCGGCTCCGGCTATGTGGGGCTCGTCTCCGGTGCCTGTTTTGCCGATTTCGGCCATGTCGTGTGCTGCGTCGACAAGGACGAGACCAAGATCGAGGCCCTCCGCCGGGGCGAAATCCCCATCTTCGAGCCGGGCTTGTCCGATCTTGTCGCCAAGAACGTGCGCGCGGGGCGCCTCTCCTTCGCCACCGAGCTCGCCGAGCCGGTGCGAACCGCCGAGGCGGTGTTCATCGCGGTGGGCACCCCTTCCCGCCGGGGCGACGGGTTTGCGGACCTCTCATACGTCTATCAGGCCGCCCGCGAAATTGCCGCAGCCCTCGAGGGCTATACGGTGGTCGTCACCAAGTCGACGGTGCCGGTCGGCACGGGCGATGAGGTGGAGCGCATCATCCGCGAGACGGCGCCGCGCGCTTCGTTCGCAGTCGTCTCGAACCCCGAATTCCTGCGCGAAGGAGCAGCGATCGCCGACTTCAAGCGGCCCGATCGCATCGTCATCGGCGCGGAGGACGAGCGGGCAAGGGCCGTGATGAGCGAGCTCTATCGGCCCCTTTACCTCAACCAGGCGCCCATCCTCTTCACCTCGCGCCGCACGGCCGAGCTGACCAAATACGCCGCCAACGCGTTCCTTGCGACCAAGATCACCTTCATCAACGAGATCGCCGACTTGTGCGAGAAGGTCGGCGCCAACGTCCAGGAGGTGGCCCGCGGCATTGGCCTCGACAACCGCATCGGCACGAAGTTCCTCCACGCTGGCCCTGGCTTCGGCGGCTCCTGCTTCCCGAAGGACACGCTTGCCCTCATCAAGACGGCGCAGGATTACGGCGCGCCGATCCGCATCGTGGAGACGGTGGTCGCAGTGAACGACCAGCGGAAGCGCGCCATGGCCCGCAAGGTGATCGCCGCCTGCGGCGGCAGCGTCCGCGGCAAGCGCATCGCCATCCTTGGACTCACCTTCAAGCCCAACACCGACGACATGCGCGAGGCGCCCTCGCTCGCCATCATCACCGCCCTGCAGGATGCCGGCGCGACCATCCGCGCCTATGATCCGGAAGGCATGGAGCAAGCGAAGCGGCTCCTCGAGGGCGTGGACTACGCCGAGGACGCCTATGCCTGCGCGGACGGAGCCGACGCCCTCGTCCTGGTCACCGAATGGGACGCCTTCCGGGCCCTCGACTTCGCCCGGCTGAAGAGGCTGCTCAAGAGCCCGATCCTGGTCGACCTGAGGAACATCTATCCGCCGGGCGAGGCCGAAAAGCACGGCTTCACCTATGTCAGCGTCGGACGCGCCTCAGCCGAGGAGGCCGGTGTCGAACTCATCGATCTGGCGGAGCGTCGAAAAGCACGCCTGTGACGGCGAAGCGCGGCGGCAGGGTCGTCGCGGAACGGACCGCAGGACGATGGCGGAGACGGAGGGATTCGAACCCTCGATACGGCTTTTGACCGTATAACGGTTTAGCAAACCGCCGCCTTCAGCCTCTCGGCCACGTCTCCGTTGGCGGTGCGTGCTCTATGCCCGACCGCCCCTTGCTTGACAAGCGCCAGGGCGCGCCAGAGCGAGGCCTCCTACCAGGGAGCCCGGCCCGGCGCGGCGGCACGCCCCTCGCCAGCCTTGGCCAGCTTGCGCCGCTCATAGTGCTTCGCCACCCGCAGATGTCGCGAGATGGCGTAGTTCATGGCGGTGAGGAAGCCGTAGACGCCGCGGACAAAATGCCGCCGGCCGATATAGGCCTTCAAGAAATTCGCCGGCAGCTCGAAGAAAATGCGCCAGGTTGGAATCTCGATCCCGCGCAGCTCGAGGTCTCGCGCCTGCTGGTCGGAATAACGGTTGAGCTTGTCGAGCTGATCGCCAAGCGAACGCACGGAATAGTGATGGATTACGGTCTTGAGCCGGCCCGGCTTGACGCCGGGCGCGAGGTCGACCCGGTCATGGACGAGCGAGGGCGAATAGCGGCCCTTGTCCTTGCGGTAGAGCCGCACGGGCCACAGCGTGTAGGCCCAAGGGTGGGGCTTCTCCTCTCCCGGGAAGATTTCGGCGATGCCGAGCTTGTAGGCGGGGCGGGGCGGCTCGCTCGTGGAGAAGAGCGCGCGGATCTCCGCCGCGAGCGGCGGGGGCACGACCTCGTCGGCATCGACGTTCAGAAGCCAGTCGTAGCGGCACTGCTCTTCCGCAAAGCGCTTCTGCGGCCCGTAGCCCGGCCAAGGATTGAAGATCACGCGCGCCCCAAGCGCTTCGGCGATGCTCTGCGTGCCGTCGGTTGAGCCAGAATCAACGACGACGAGATCGTCCGTGAGGTCGCGAACGGCGCGGATCGTATCGCCGATGCGGTCGGCCTCATCCTTGGCGATGATGAAGACGGAGAGAGGAAGCGCGGCGTTCATGCGGCTGTGGCGGCCCGTCCGGCCTCTCGCGGGAACGCCTCAACACATCAGATGGATGGTGCCCAGGGACGGGACCGAGAAATATAGCAATTTCAAGCACTTAGCAAAAGGTTGAGATCGCATATTTCCCCGTATTTCCCCGTTCACAGTTCCCAACCCTTTTGAGGGGTTCGAACTGATCAAACCAGCGCGGTGGATTGTCGCAGGACAGGTACAAGACCGTTTTACCCAGGGTACTTCGTCATCAACCCAGCCGCCGACCGTCCGGATAGACGAACAGCCGCTGCTTGCTGACGATCCCTTAGGCCCAACAGACGCCGACCGCCACCTTCGACCGGGCCGCAGCCGCCCGGAACTGCGTCTGGTTCGGGGGCGGCTCGACCTACTAATGCCGTGGACCGGCGCGACGGTCGTCGGCGGGCCGACGAGCCCCCAAGACCGCGACCATAGTCGGATCGGCCAAGCTCGGCTGCAACGCCACGGACCTGCAATAGCTCGCGAGCGCTTCCTCAGGCCGGTTGAGGCTCCCAAGGACGACCGCGCGGTAGAAAAACGCCCCGGCGTGATCTGCCTTCAATGCAATGGCCCGTTCATAGCTCGCGAGCGCCTCTTCAAGCCGTCCGAGACTGCGCAAGGCGCGTCCGCGATTGACGTGCGCAGTGGCATCGCTGGGATCGAGGGTCGTCGCATGCCTGATCTGTCGTTCGGCGGCCTCGAACTTGCCTTGCTGCAACAAGAGAACCCCAAGAAGATGCGAGGCCGGGAAGTAATTCGGCTCGACTTTCAAGATCGAGCGATAGTGCTTTTCCGCTTCCGCAAGGTTGCCTCGCCGATGGATGGCAAGCGCCGCCTCGAATTGCGTTGTTAGTTCGGCAGCCTGCTTCGCCACGGCGAGGACCTGTTTGCAGACATGCGCGGCCTCCGCAAGTTTGCCTTGCTTGAGCAATCCCTCGGTGATCTGAAGCCCGACCGTCACGCTTTTGGGATGCAGTTGATCACCAAGATTTTGTCCGCTCCTCGTGCTCACCCGATAGCACTCGATGCGATGTTCGACCGCACCGAAGTTGTACTTGTAGGAAAAATTGCCCGTCAGGAAGTCGTACTTCGTGAGACCGCTCTGAATGGCCCAGCGAACGGCGTACAGATGGAGTGTAAAACCGGGAGACGGTTTCGTGATCGTGGTGTCCCGCCCGATAAGGAAAGCAACCAGGGAGCGGTTCTTCTGATCTACAAGAGCCGCCAACACAGCGATGACTTCATCCCCATACCACAGAACCGGCAAGAACAGCGTCCCTTCATCGAAACACGCCCGAAGCATCCTGCGATTGTTTATAAGCAGGCTGTGCGGGAGATGTGCGCCATAGCGCGCGGCAAGCTTGTCTCTCCACTGTGCTCCCCAGAGCCGCAGCAGAGCGTCGATGTCGCGGTCAATGGTGTCCAGGGTGGGCAAGGTGATGCGGTACTCTGCCCTTTCATCCACTTCCCGCAAACATGCCCTGGCATTTCGACGGGTTTTGTAGCCGAGATTGTTGCTGAGAAACTCATCGAATGTGGGCGGAAGAGGTGTATACACGTAGATGGCGTGATCGATATCGGGGCTATCGCCTGTGCGCTGCAACGCCTGAACGGTGAATTCTGCCTGTGAGAACGCCGCCATAAATGCCTGGAAGCGGCCCTCGGATGCGGCAATGTTGTCGAGGTGCAGCCTCGCCCAATTGTGCTGCCGAAGGCAGTTGGCGAAAGCCGGGATAGCCTCCTCAAAGTGCGGATGACAGATGAAGCCAGAGTATCCGACAAACGTGCCGCCTGCGGTCCGAAGCTCGTTGAAGAGCGTGAACTGCTTGTCCACTCCCGTCGTCAATTGCAATGGGAAGAACGCGACGTAATGGGAATCGTCCTCATTTGGTTTGGCAGCAAGAACGAGCCATTGGACCCGAATATGTTGGAGCCAATGTCTTATCCAACTCCACGACAGGAATATATGAGCTTCCGGATCGCTTTCGTAAACAGTGATCCAGTCACTCTTCAGTTGGTCAAGGGCTTCAAGGCGGTCGATGACATCAATGTGCATACTCCGAGAGTGGCTTACGAAGTTGCCATATACAAGCAGCAGATGCTGGTTAGAGTAACAGATGTCATGCGAGGCAGGGGGTGATCGCGAGTGAAGGTCGCGTGGATTCGGGCCGTGAACGAATATAGCTCAAAACGTCCCAGCCTTTCGGTCCCAACCATTCAAAGGTTGGGACCTTCGAACTCCCAAGTGCTTGATTTATTTATATTTCAGAAAAGCGATGGTGCCCAGGGGCGGAATCGAACCACCGACACTGCGATTTTCAGTCGCATGCTCTACCAACTGAGCTACCTGGGCATCCGAGCCTTGCGAGAACCGCCGGCCGGCGCGGGGTGATATAGAGGGCCGAGCCGTCCCTGTCCAGCGCCTCCGAGCAGCATCGTCAACGCTCCGGCTGCCCCTCTCCTGGTGCTTGCTCTGGAGCCTCCCCCTCATCCTCCGGCAGCGGAATGAGGTAGCGCCCCGAGAGCCAGCGCTGCAGATCTGCATCGGCGCAACGGCCCGAACAGAACGGCCGGAAGGCGTGCACCGTCGGTTTTCCGCAGATGGGGCAGGCCGGCCCGCGCCGTCCCTCTCCGGCCTCAGGGTCAGGCATGGGCCCTTGCCTCCTCTCGGTCGCGGGCGCGCAGCTCCGTCTTCAGCACCTTGCCGTAGTTGTTCTTGGGCAGGGCATCGATGAAGACATAGGCCTTGGGGCGCTTGAAGCGAGCGATCCGGGAAAGACAAAGCGCATCGAGCTCGTCGCGGGTCGCATCCCCGACCACATAGGCCACGACGATCTCGCCCCATTCCGGGTCGGGCCGCCCGATCACCGAGACCTCCCGCACCTGGGGATGCATCAAGAGCACCTCCTCGACCTCGCGGGGATAAATGTTGCTCCCACCGGAAATGATAAGATCCTTGGAGCGGTCCTTGAGCGTGAGATAGCCCTCCGCGTCGAAGGCCCCGACATCCCCGGTGTGGAGCCACCCGCCGCGCAACGTCGCCGAACTCGCCTCCGCATTGTTCCAATAGCCGGGCATCACGGTCGGCCCGCGCACGACCACCTCGCCCACCTCGCCCGGCGGCAAGGCCCGGTCCTCCTCATCGACCACGGCCACCTCGACGCAGGCATAGGTACGGCCCGCCGAGCCAAGCCGCTCGAGCCAGCGCGGATGCTCCCGATCGGCGATCTCTGCCTTGGGAAGCGTCGTGATGGTCATCGGGCTTTCGCCCTGGCCGTAGATCTGGGCAAGGCACGGGCCCAGCCGGTCGAGCGCCGCGCGCGCATCCTCCACATACATGGGCGCGCCGCCATAGATGATGGTGCGCGCGGCGGCAGGATCGAAATCGGCGCCGCTCGCGACGAGGCGCTTGACCATGGTCGGAGCCGCGAACATCGACATGCGCCGCCAATGGGCGAAGCACGAGGCGATCTCGGCCGGGTCGAAGCCCCCCGACTCCGGCACCACATTGACCCCGCGGCGCATGACGTGCGCCATGATGTAGAGCCCCGAGCCATGGCTCATGGGCGCGGCGTGCAGGAGCGTGTCGCCCGGGGCGATCGGATCGACCTCAAGCGCATACGCGAAGGTGGTGGCGGCCAAGACCCCGTGGGTGAGCATGGCGCCTTTCGGCCGGCCAGTGGTGCCGCTCGTGTAGAACAGCCAGGCAAGGTCCTGCGCCTGACGCTCGGCGGGCGCGATCGGATCCGCCTGGAACAGCGCCTCGTAGGCGCTGCCGCCCATCACGACGAGCCGTTCGAGAGTGCCGGGGGCGTGGCCTGCGACCTCGGCCTCCACATCCTCGGAGGCAAAACACAGGCGCGCCCCCGAATGTTCGAGGATGTAGCCGATCTCGGCTCCGTGCAGCTTCGCATTGACCGGCACCGCCGCGAGCCCCGCCCACCAGATGCCGAACAGCGTCTCCACATACTGAGGGGAGTTGCGGGAAACGATGGCGACACGGTCACCCGGCGCGAGGGCGCAGGGACCGCGCAACGCCGCCGCCAGAGCGGCGGCGCGCCGGGCAAGCGCTGCGAAGGTTTGATGGACGCCAAGCCCCCGCCCGATCGCCGCCCGATGGGGATCGGCCTTGCCGGCCCGTTCAAGCCAGAGGGCGATATTCATGGTTCATGCCGCGTTGAGCCAGGCGAAGCGGACCGGATAGCCCTCTCCTTCGAGGAGGGAAACCGTCTCGTAGAGCGGCAGGCCAACCACATTGGTGTAGGAGCCCACGAGCTTGATCACGAAGGCGCCTGCAAGGCCCTGGACGGCGTAACCACCGGCCTTGCCCCGCCATTCTCCGGAGGCGAGATAGCTCTCGATCTCCTCCCGCGAGAGGCGCTTGAAACGGATGCGCGTCTCGACGATGCGCTCCCGCATCCGGTCCTTCGGAGTGATGAGGCAGACGGAGGTGTAGACCCGGTGGGCACGGCCCGACAGGAGGCGCAGACACCCGGCGGCCTCGTCCACCACCTCGGCCTTGGGCAGGATGCGCCGGCCGACGGCGACCACCGTGTCGGCGGAGAGGATGAAGGCGTCGCTCAGCTCCGGACGGTTGCGGGCCGTGGTGCGCGCCACCTCCGCCTTCATGCGGGCGAGCCGCTTGACGAGCTCGCGGGGGGTCTCCGCCTTCAGCGGAGTCTCGTCGATGTCGGCGGGAAGGAGCGCGTCGGGCTCGACCCCAACCTGCTGCAAGAGCGCCAGCCGGCGAGGCGACGCGGACGCCAGAACGAGCTTGGGCCGCCAGTCGGAGCTGGAAGAGGAAGACGCCACGAATGCTGCCTCGCTGGTGCGCGTTCCGTGCTAGAGTTGTCGGACCGAGCTTCGTTTGATCGACGCCTGGGCGGTCAATCGGGCGCGGAACCTACTGCAACGAACGGGACTTGTGAACACGAGCCTCGTCCTGCGGCCTACCCCACCAAGGCCAGTTCAAGGAGCGCCATGTCCCAACGCGATCTCTCCCGCACGCTGGCGAAAGCCGCCCTCGAGGCCAGCCAAACCTCGATGCAGGCGGGGCTCACGATCGCGGCGCGCTGGCCGATCCTCGCCGCCTGGACCGTGACGCCGGCGGAGGCCGCCGCCGAGTGGAACCGGGCCTGCACGGAAAAGCTCGCCGCGGCGTCCGCCGGGGCTTTCGCCGCCTGGATCGAGTGGCAGAAGGTGTGGCTGCAAGCGGCCGGCCAAGCCCCGTCGCCGGCCGCCCTTGCCGCCACCATGGTGCGCATCGGCAGCGAGGCCGGCCGGCCGGCGCGACAGCGGCTCAAGGCGAATGCGAAGCGGCTCAGGTCGCATCGACGGATCCGATCCCCCTGACGGCGTCATGGCTGCTCCGGGCCTGCCTCCACCGGTCCTGTCGCCAGCGGCGTTCCGGGGGCGGGCTGTCGATCGAGCTGGCGGTAGCGCGCAACGCCGAAGGGAATGCTGGCAAGATAAAGGATCGTGCCGACCGCAAGCGTCGCGAAGGGAAAGCTGACGAGAAGCCCGATGAAGGCGGCGGCGGCCACGAAGATGGGCGGCACCCAATGGCGGGGCACGCGCTTGCCCATGGTCTTGCCTGAATAGGTGGGGATCGTGGACACCATCAGGAAGGCGATGAACACCACGTAGACGAGCACGAGGGGGGCCACCGCCGGCCTGATCGGCACATCGAGAAAGTGCAGATACACGGGCAGGAGCGCGCTCACCGCGCCGGCGGGAGCCGCCATGCCGACGAAGAAGTTCTTCTGCCACTCCGGACGGTTCGGATCATCCAGCATCACGTTGAAGCGCGCGAGCCGCAAACCCGCCGCGATGGCAAAGACGAGCGCTGCCACCCAGCCGAGGCCTTTGAGCTCGTCGAGGACGAAGCTGTAGAGGATGAGGGCCGGAGCGACGCCGAAGCAGACGAAATCGGACAGGGAGTCGAGCTCGGCGCCGAAGCGCGACGTTCCCTTGAGCAAGCGCGCGAGCCGCCCATCGATGCCATCGAGGAGCGCGGCCCCGATGATGGCGAACACGGCCGGCTCAAGCCGCTCTTCATAAGCGAGCCGGATGGCGGTCAGGCCGAGGCACAGTCCGAGAAGCGTGATCAGGTTCGGCGCGATGACCCGGAATGGCACCGGCTTAAAGAGCCGGCGACGCGGCTCGTGGGGGTCGGGCGCGAAAGGGGGGAAAAGATCGCTCATGGGCCACCGAGAATACCGATCGCCCAGGGACCAGCAAGCCAAAGCGCGAGGCCTCCGCCGCGATGAGATCGGCCGCGAACAGAGGGCCCGTCCGCTCCCCGTCCGTGCCACGAGGGGAGCCGGTCACCATCGCGCCCTCATCATGACGGCAGGGCTCGACCCGGCCAGCGGAACCGCAGGAGGGCCGGCGCCGGTCGTTGCTGCAACAATCAAGGATTATTTCGGGGTCGGCCGCGCAGGACCAGGCCACACCCGGCCTTTGCCATCGGATCTGATCCGGGGTCGCGCGCCGACCAGCACCGGCCCGTGCAGGTCAACCGCGCTGCAGGGTGGTCAGGACCTGGCCGTTGCGGTTGATGGTGATCTCCCAGAGGGGGGCGCCGACCCTAGCCGCCCGCTCCACGTCCTTCGACGTCTTCACGGGTTCACCGTTGATGGCAAGAATGATGTCGCCCTTTTGAAATCCGACCCGCTGCGCGATGGAGCTCGGCTCGACCTCGCTCACCGCCACCCCTTCCGCGGTAATGTCGAGTTGCAGTTCATCCGCCACGGCCGGCGACATGTTCACCACCGTAGCGCCGGCAAATGGCGAGCGGGCACGCACCCGGACCGGGTCGCGCGGCCGCGTCTCCGGGGGCGGCATGAGACGCACGGTGACGGTGTTGCGCTCGCCGCCGCGCAGCACGGTCAAGGTCGTCTGCCCGCTGATCCCTTTGAGCGAGAAGCGATAGCCGAAGGACTCCGGCGTTTCGACACTCTGCCCATCGACGGCCAGGATGAGGTCGCCGCGCCTCAGGCCCGCCTCCTCGGCCGGACTCTTTTCATAGATCATGGCGACGAGGGCGCCCGTCGGCCGCTCGAGCCCCATCGACTCGGCGATGTCCGGCGCGACCGTCTGGAGCCTCGCCCCGAACCAGGGCCGGCGCACGGTGCGGCTGCCGCCCTTCGCCGACTCGACCACCATCCGCACCATGCTCGACGGGATGGCAAAGCCGATGCCGTGGCTGCCGCCCGACCGCGAAAAGATGGCCGTGTTGATGCCGACGAGGCGACCGTTCATGTCGATGAGTGCGCCGCCGGAATTGCCGGGATTGATGGCGGCATCCGTCTGGATGAAGAACTGATAATCGGTGATCCCCACCTGTGTCCGGGCGAGGGCCGAGATGATGCCGTGGGTGACGGTCTGCCCGACCCCGAACGGATTGCCGATGGCGAGCACGAGATCGCCCACCTCAAGGTCTTCGCTATCGCCGAAATCGAGGGTCGGCAGCGGAGGCGCTCCCTTCGCCTTCAGCACGGCAAGATCGGTGCGCGGATCGCTCAGGACGATGGTGGCCTCGAACTCGCGTCGGTCGGCAAGCGCGATCCTGACCTCGTTCATGCCCTCGATGACGTGGTGATTGGTGACCACCAGTCCGCTTTGATCCACGATCACTCCTGAGCCGAGGGAGCGCTGGCCTCGGCCCTGAAATCCCTCCGGAGCCCCCTCCCCGAAAAAGCGGCGCATGAACTCTTCCATGGCCGCGCTCTGGCGGCGGCGGTCGACCCGCGCCCCGTAGACATTGACCACCGCCGGCGCCGCCTTCTTCACGGCGGGAGCATAGGAAAGCTGGACCTGAGCCCGGCTCTCGGGGACGACGCGATCCTGCGCCTGCGCGGCGCTCGGGCCCAGGAGAGCCCAAGCCAGAAGGGCGGCCAAAGTGAAGAAGCGCATCGACGGCTCCACGGACAACGCAAATCAGGGGATGCCCTTGTATAGGGGTCGGTTGGGGAAGGAAAAAGGCGCCGAGCGGCCCGACCGTCGTTCCGGCCGCTGCGAGGCCGCCCAAAGACCCGGATGGAGCAGCCGGCGATGAGCACCGCGGATCGGCCCCATCACCCGCTGCGGGCGCGGCCTGCGAGCATCGCCTGGTAGACTTCGAGCAGGCGCTCGGCATGGCGGGCGGGGGTCAGGGGAGCCGACCAGTAGCGGTCATAGGCGGCGCGCCCGAGGCGCCGGGCGGTCCCGATCTCTGAAACGGTCCGGAGCGCCTGCGCCAGCGCCGCCGCCTGCGGTTCCACGACGAGGCCGGTTTCGCCATGGGCCACCTTCTCGGCCGCCCCGGCGCGCGCGGAGACAACCGCCGGGACCCCCGCGGCGGCGGCCTCGTAGACCGTGAGCGGCCCGGTCTCGTACCAGCGCGAGGGAGCGACGATGGCCCGGATGTCGCGGGACAGGAGCGCCCGAACCTCCTCGGGACGTCGCCAGCCGATCACCTCCGCGTCAGGGTTGTGGCGCGAGATCTCGTCGGCGACCGGGCCCTCGCCGATCAGGAGGGCCGGCACGCCCGCCTCCCGGGCGGCGATGGCAAAGAGGTCGGCGCCCTTCTCCCGCGTCAGCCGGCCGATATAGGCCACCCGGGCGCTCTGCGCGATGGCGGCCGGCTCCCGGGGAGGGATGGCCACCGGATTGTCGACCCGGTGATGGCGCACGGAGGCCGGCAGGAAGGGGGCGATGGTCTTCCGACCGCGGTCGGAGACATGGATCACGTCGAAGCCGCCTCCCCGCACCATCCGCCGCGTGGCGAGCGTGCGCAGCACCCGGATCGCCTTGTGCAGGCCGCTCTTCGGGTCGCAGGGCGCGGCCACGCAGGACGGCGACAGGGGTGCGAGGCCGCAGGGCGCCTCCTTCTCGAAGCGGTAGTAGAGGCCGTTGGGGCAGGCGATGAAGTAGTCGTGGAGCGTCACCGCGAAGGGCCGGCCGGCGGCAAGGCAGACCGGGAAGACGGCGGGCGAGAAGGCCCGCGTCCATTGGTGGAGGTGGATCACCGTTGGCTCCGGCGGCAGGCCATGCAAGACGCCGGCAAGCTTCTGCGCCGCCGCGCGGTTCCAGATTCCCACCGCTGCCGCCCTCGCTGCGGGCAGCTCCCACACATCCGAGAAGCCGAGCCCGATGCGCTCGATGGCGGGATAGTCGAGGAGCGCATCGCCGCCGTTGCCGACGGCATGGATGAAGGTGACCCGCGCGCCGGCCTCCGCGAGCGCACGGGCCGATTCGATGGCCACCCGCTGGGCACCCCCGCCCGGCTCGGCAAAGTCGGCGAGGATCACGACGCGCATGGACGAGGCCCGAGCATAGCTTTGCGACGCATAGCACCGGGGTCCTTGCGAGGAGGTTTCGCGCCGCCTGCAGGATCGCGAACCCGCCTTCTGCGTTGCGCCCCCTTCGGCGCGCATCCCGGGACGACCGGACGGGCCGCCTTCAGATTTTCTCGTGACCCGATGTCGGCTCGGGGCATACTCGCGCGTCCTTCGACCGTTGAGGAATGCCCCGCATGCTCTACGCCATTCTCTGCTACCATGACGAAAAGATCGTCTGCTCCTGGAGCAAGGAACAGGACGATGCGGTGATGGCCCGGCTTGGGGTCGTCCACCAACGCCTGAAGAACGAAGGCAAGCTCGGGCCCTCGGCTCGGCTCCTGCCGACGACGGCAGCCACCACCTTGAGGAAGAATCAGGACCTCGTGCTCGACGGCCCCTTCGCCGAGACCAAGGAGCAGCTTCTCGGCTTCTACATCATCGATGTCGCCGATCTCGAAGAGGCGTTGCAGGTCGCCCGCGAGCTCGCGAAGGCCAATCCGGGCGGCGCCTACGAACTCAGGCCGGTCTCGGTGTTCCTGGACGGGAGCGAACGAAGGTGACGGACTTCGCCTGGATCAGCGCGGCCCTGTCCTCCGCGCGCCCGCAGGCGCTCGGAGCCCTCCTGCGCTACTTCCGCGATCTCGACACCGCCGAGGAGGCTTTCCAAGAAGCCTGTCTCAAGGCCCTGAAGCATTGGCCCCAGAACGGACCGCCCCGGGACCCGGTGGCCTGGCTCATCTTCGTCGGCCGCAACATCGCCCTCGACCAGGTGCGGCGGCAACGCCGGCACGAGGCCCTGCCCGTCGAGGACAGCATCTCCGACCTCGAGGATGCGGAAGCAGACTTGGCGGAGCGGCTCGACAGCGCCGATTACCGGGACGACGTGCTACGTCTGCTCTTCATCTGCTGCCACCCGGACCTGCCGGCGACGCAGCAGATCGCGCTGGCGCTGCGCATCGTCTGTGGCCTCTCGGTCAAGCAGATCGCACGGGCCTTCCTGGTCAGCGAGAGCGCCATGGAACAGCGCATCACCCGCGCCAAGGCGCGCATCGCCGATGCGAACGTGCCCTTCGAAGCCCCGGGCGCCGTGGAGCGGGCGGAGCGCCTCGCCGCTGTCGCGGCCATGATCTACCTCCTCTTCAACGAGGGTTATTCGGCCGGCCGCGACACGGCGCAGGCGCGGGCCCCGCTCTGCGAAGAGGCGATCCGGCTCGCCCGGCTCCTGCTGCGCCTCTTCCCGAGCGAGCCCGAGATCATGGGGCTGACGGCCCTCCTTCTCCTGCAGCATTCCCGTGCCGCCGCGCGGTTCGATCCGGCGGGCGAGATCGTGCTTCTCGAAGACCAGGACCGTTCGCTCTGGGACCGCAGGCTCATCGCCGAGGGCCTGGCGCTGATCGACAAGGCAATGCGCCACCGGCGCACCGGCCCCTACCAGGTGCAGGCTGCCATCGCCGCGCTTCACGCCCGCGCCGGTCGAGCCGAGGATACCGACTGGGAGCAGATCGAACTCCTCTACGCCGCCCTCGAGCACCTCCAGCCCTCGCCCGTGGTGACCCTGAACCGAGCCGTGGCTGTCGCCAAGACCCAAGGTCCTGCGGCAGCGCTTGCCATGATCGAACCCTTGGCTGCGCGGCTCTCGGGCTACTTCTATTTCTTCGGCGTCAAGGGTGGCCTGCTCCTGCAGCTCGGACGCGCCGCGGAGGCCCGCATCGCCTTCGACCAAGCCATCGCGCTCGCCAACACGCCGGCGGAAGCGGCCCACATCCGCATGCATCTCGACCGCCTGGCGAGGGAGGCCGCGCACGAAGCGGCCCCCGCCCCAGCCCGGTGAACCGACGCCGGGCGCAAGCCGGGTCTCAAGATTTTCCTGCCGTCCTGTCGGCCCGGCGCAGCCCCGCGCGTCCTTGGGGTGCGCCGGTCGCGCTCCGATGCGGCCGGCTTTTCGATGGAAGCAGCCAGGGGAGAGACATGAGCAACACAGCGACGACCGAAGCTTCGGCACAACAGGCCCATCCCGCCGCGCTCGGCGGCGTCGTGCCGTATCTGAGCGTCGGCGGGGCCGTCACGGCGGCCGAGTTCTACAAGAGGGCGTTCGAGGCCGAGGAGGTCGCGCGCCATCCGGTCGACGACCAGGGCCGGACCATGCACATCCACCTCTACATCAACGGCGGCTCGCTGATGCTCAGCGATCCATACCCCGAGCACGGCCATCCGCTGCAGACACCTCAAGCGTTCAGCCTCCTCCTGCCCGTCAAGGACATCGACGCCTGGTGGAAGCGCGCGGTCGATGCGGGGGCGGAGGTCGTCATGCCCCTCCAGGTGATGTTCTGGGGCGACCGCTATGGCCAGCTCCGCGACCCCTTCGGGGTGCTCTGGGCCATGAACGCGCCCGTCAAGGCGTCCTGACGAGCCATCCCCCCATCGTGACCGAGCCCAAGGAGAGATCCATGTCCTATGTCGACGGTTTCGTGCTTGCCGTGCCGAAGGAGAAATTCGCCGAATACCAACTGATCGCCCGCGAGGCCGGCGAGGTGTGGAAGGAGCACGGCGCCCTCGCCTATGTCGAGTGCATCGGGGACGATGTTCCTTACGGCGAACTCACCTCCTTTCCCCGCGCCGTGCAGGCGAAGGACGACGAGGTCGTCGTCTTCTCCTGGATCATCTACGCCTCCCGAGAGGCGCGCGACGAGATCATGAGGAAGGTCATGGCCGATCCGCGCCTCAAGGGCCCAGCCGATATGCCCTTCGACACCAAGCGCCTGATCTATGGCGGCTTCAAGGTGTTCCTGGAACTCTAGCGGCGCCCACACAGCTTGCCCGCCCTTTTCCCGATGCGGCCCCCGGGCCCTCACCTTTCCAGGCGTGTCGTTGCCAGCGAGCCACGCGCCTGGATCAGCTCTAGCGACGGAACTTAACCAAATCTCAACCAGGTATGCATGTAGCGCAATTCCGGCGCGCGGCCCGCGGCCTCGCTGAGGTGCGCTGCAGCACATATATGCTGCGTTGCACAAACTAACACAAAGCATCCGGGGCCGCTCTCGACCCCCAACTCAAGGAAGATCCCCATGTTCATGTCCTGGATCCTTTCGAAGATTCGCGCCTATTTCCGCTATCGCGAGACAGTGCGCGAGCTCTCGCAGCTCAGCGATCGCGAGCTCGAGGATCTCGGCATCTCCCGCTACGACATCGACCGTATCGCCAAGACGCACGCGGCCGTCTAAGACGGCGTCAGTGACCGGATCCTGCGGCGCCCGCCCCTCGGCGGGCGCTTTGCTGTGGGCGTGCCGGCGCAGAGCCGCTTGATCCCGCGGGGCGGCAAACGATATCGCAGGGCATGAGCACCTCTCTCCCGCCCGTTCACGTCATCGGCGGCGGCCTCGCCGGATCGGAGGCCGCCTGGCAGATCGCTCAAGCCGGCGTCCCCGTGGTCCTGCACGAGATGCGCCCCGTGCGCGGAACCGAGGCGCACAAGACGGCCGGTCTTGCCGAGCTCGTCTGTTCCAACTCCTTCCGCTCCGACGATGCCGAGACGAATGCGGTCGGACTTCTGCACCAGGAGATGCGGCGGCTCGGCTCCCTCATCATGGCCAAGGGCGACGCCCACCAGGTTCCGGCCGGCGGCGCGCTTGCCGTCGACCGGGAGGGGTTTTCCGCCGCGGTGACGGCGGCGCTCGAAGCACACCCGCTCGTGACCATCCGCCGTGAGGAGATCACCGGATTGCCGCCGGAGGAGTGGGATTCGGTGATCATCGCCACCGGCCCCCTCACCTCACCTGCCCTGGCGGACGCGGTCCGAGCCCTCACAGGGGAGCGGGAGCTCGCCTTCTTCGACGCCATTGCACCGATCGTCTATCGCGACAGCATCGACATGAGCATCGCCTGGTTCCAGTCCCGCTACGACAAGGCGGGACCTGGCGGCACGGGCGCCGACTACATCAACTGCCCGCTCGATCGCGACCAGTACGAGGCCTTCGTCGATGCCCTGCTGGCCGGCGAAAAGACGAGCTTCAAGGAATGGGAGGCGGAGACTCCCTATTTCGACGGTTGCCTGCCCATAGAAGTCATGGCCGAGCGGGGGCGCGAGACCCTGCGTCACGGCCCGATGAAGCCCGTCGGCCTCACCAATCCCCACCGGCCGGACCGGAAACCCTATGCGGTCGTGCAGCTTCGGCAGGACAATGCGCTTGGCACGCTGTTCAACATGGTCGGCTTTCAGACCAAGCTGAAATATGGCGAGCAGACCCGCATCTTCCGGATGATACCGGGCCTTGAGAAGGCAGAATTCGCGCGTCTCGGAGGCCTGCACCGCAACACCTATCTCAACTCGCCGCGGCTCCTCGACCCGACGCTGCGCCTCAAGGTCATGCCGCGCCTGCGCTTTGCCGGCCAGATCACCGGCTGCGAAGGCTATGTGGAGAGCGCCGCCGTCGGCCTGATGGCCGGCCGCTTCGCCGCCGCCGAGCGGCTCGGACGACCGCTCCGCCCGCTGCCCGTGACGACGGCCATGGGAGCGCTCATCAACCACATCACCGGCGGGCACATCGAGACCATCGACGAAGGCCCGCGCTCCTTCCAGCCGATGAACGTCAATTTCGGGCTCTTCCCGCCCCTCGAGCGGGCGTTGAAGGGCGAAGACGGCCAGCGTCTCAGAGGATCCGCCAAGGCGCTCGCCCGGAAGAAGGCCTTGACCGATCGCGCCCGCGCCGATCTCGACGCCTGGCTTGCGGCGGATCGCCTGCCTGCGGCAGCCGAGTAGCGGGCGACCTCCGTACTGATGTAGCGCTACAGAAGAAGGAGCCGCTCCGCGGCGAGTTATTGCGCTGCTTTCCCGGATGCGTGGAGCGCGAAGCGGAACGCAGTCCAGGACGGAAGCGCAAGACTCTGCTGCGAAGCAGCACCGCATGAATGACGTCCCAAGAGCACGCCCCCCGACCGCGAATCGACCCGATCGGGCAAGGCTGTAGGATGACGGCGCCGCTGGAAGGCGTGCCATTGCGTGTGACCGGGCTCACAGCCAGACGCGCCTGGGCTTGCGAGCCTGTGCTGGCGCGCCGGCTTCCGACGGGGTCGCCGGCGTCTGTCCAAGGAGAGCCCATATGAGACTCATCGCTCTTGCCCTCGCCGTGACGGCCGCGGGGGTCGCCGGATCCTCCGCCGCGATGGCCGGCGGGCTCGGTTGGGGGCCGCGCTACAACGACCACCTGAGTTCCTATGAGGGCCGCCCGCTCGGCCCGCCGGTCAGCGCTTACGGGCCGGTCTATGACGACGGCGACCCGCGCTCCCTCTACTCGCCACGCTATGACTATGTGCGTGGCCGGCTCGTGGTGACGCCGGGCGAGGTCACCTACCCGGCGCGCCGCCGCTACCGCCCATCATACTAACCGAAGACCAGCGAGCGCCTCCTCGTTCTTCCGCCCGATGGGAGCGTTGGAGAGGGGCGGCGCCGGGCATGGCGCTGCTGGCTCCATCAGATTGGACGGCGCGCCATGCGTCGGGCCGCGCGCCAGAGCGTCCATTGCCTGCGCCACTGCGGCAGGTCGACCGCGGTCCGGAACGGGTCGTAGTCCGGACGCTCCATGCGGGCGAGATAGGGCTCGACGAGCGCTGTCGGCAAGAACGCCGGAGTGATCTCCGGCGCGACCGTGGGCGCGAGCGAGCGGGCGCGACGCAGATGATCGCGGGCGATCGCGCGCATCTCGGAAAGCGCCGCATCGATGCCGGGGCCGCCCCGCCCGAGGGCGATGTCCTCGCGCGACACGCCGTGGCGCTCAAGCACCTGCATGGGCAGGAATACCTGCCCGCGCCGCGCATGCCAGGGAAAGGCGCGCAGCAGGCCCGCGATGGCATAGGCGACGCCGCCATGCCCCGCCGCATCCGCCGCTCCGGGATCGCGGCCCTGCGCAAGGATCAGGCTCGCCAGGCGGATCAGGGCCGAGGAGGTCTCGCCGCAATAGCCTTCGAGCGCCGCGAGGGTCGGCATGGGATCGTCGTAGAGGTCGAAGGTCCGGGCGTCGATGAGGTCGACGAGGGCCTGCCGCGGCAGGCGGAAGGCGACGATCGCCGCGTCGAGGCTTGCCGCGACGGGATGGCCGCGCACATTGCCCCTCACCTCGCCTTGCAGGGCGTCCCGCCACCACTGCAAGCGGATTTCACCGGGCATGGGCTCGCTCACCACCTCGCGCACCCGCGCGATCTCCAGGTTGAAAGCATACAGGGCGTAAAGATGCGGCCGTTTGTCGGCCGGCGCGAAGAGGGTCGCGAAATAACGATCCGGGTCGCCCTGGCGCACCAGCGCCTCGCAATGACGCTGGGCCTCGGCGAGATTGGATTCTGAGGTCATGCTGGTTTTCCGGACGTCATCCCGGGCCGGGCCTCCGGCTCGGGGCCGCGATGACCGTCGCTACGCCTGGTACCGTCATTTTGGGGACCTCGGCCTGGATGACGGAAAGGGTGACGGAGCCGGCCGGCCTCCCCTTCCGTCTCGAGGCTTTGCCCGGCTCCGGCCGGCATCACAGCTATGGTACCGCGACCAAGGCGGCCGCGACCCTCCTATTCTCGGCGAGCAGGATGTTGTAGGTGCGCGCCGCGGCGCCGGTCTGCATCACGTCGACCGACATGCCTGCCGCGCGGAAGCGCTGCCGCAAGCCGTCCGCCAGCGGCACAGGGCACTCGCCAGCGCCGATCAGAAGGATCTCGATCTCGGCTGCCTCCATGAAGACGTCGGCAAAAGCGTCGTCCGTCCAGTCGGCCGGCGAGCGGACCGCCCAGGCCTTCACCCCGGACGGAAGCGCCAGAATGGAGCCGCGGTGGGACATGTCGGCGAAGCGGAAGCCGCCATTGCCATAGGCATCGATGGGATGTCGACCGGGGACGAACCCCTGGTAGATCGGAGCCATGATCTCACTCGGCCGGCTGCACCGCCTTCGCGCCCGCCGGCGCCACCTCGCCCGGCTTGAGGCCAAGATATGCAAGGACCGGAGCCGCGATGAACACGGATGAATAGGTGCCGACCACCAAGCCGAACAGCATGGCGTAGGCGAAGCTCTTGATGACCTCGCCCCCGAACAGCGCGAGCGCGATCAAGGCAATGAACACCGAGATGCCGGTGAGGATCGTGCGCGAGAGCGTCGCGTTGATGGAGAGGTCGATAAGCTCGAATGTGCTCAGGCGCTTGTATTTGCGGAGAACCTCACGGATGCGGTCGTAGACCACCACCGTGTCGTTGATCGAGTAGCCCAGGATGGTCAGGATCGCGGCGATCGAGGTCATGTTGAACTCGATCTGCGTCAGCGCGAAGAAGCCGATGGTGAGCACCAGGTCGTGCAGCGTGGCCACCACGCCGCCAAGCGCGAACTGCCATTCGAAGCGGAACCACAGATAGACGAGCACGCCGACAATCGCGAGAATCACGCCGAGGGTGCCCGACTGCACGAGCTCGCCGGACACGCGCGGGCCGACCACCTCGATCCGGCGGAATTCGTATTGATTGCCGAAGGTTTCGCGCAGGCGGTTGACGACGTTCTGCTGCGCCTGCTCGCCGCCGGGCTGCAGCTCGACGCGCAGCGAGACGTCGAGCGGGGTGCCGAATTGCTGCACCTCGACCTCGCCGAAGCCGAGCGCATTCGCTCTCTCCCGAATATCGCCGATCTCCGCCGCGCCCGAACGCGACTGCAGCTCGACGAGCGTTCCGCCCTTGAAGTCGATGCCGAAATTCATCCCCCACGCGAAGAACAGGACCACCGAGAGGATCGACAGGGCGGCCGAGAGGGGAAACATCACGCGGCGCAGCCGCATGAAATGGAACTTGGTTTCGGTCGGGATGTACTGGACGAGCCACATCGGAGCGAACTCTCAAGCGATCGCGATGCGCTGCGGGCGTCTCACCCGGAACCACACCGCCACCATCAGCCGGGTGAGTGTATAGGCGGTGAAGACCGTCGTGATGATGCCAAGGGTGAGCGTGACGGCGAAACCGCGCACGGGCCCGGTGCCGACAAAGAAAAGTGCGCCCGCGGCGATGAAGGTGGTCAGGTTGGCGTCGATGATGGTCGCGAGCGCCCGCGCGAAGCCGGCGTCGAGGGACGAGGCCGCCGAGCGCCCCAGCCGCTGCTCTTCCCGGACACGCTCGTAGATGAGCACGTTCGAGTCGACTGCCATGCCGATGGTGAGCACGAGACCTGCAATGCCAGGCAGGGTAAGCGTCGCGCCGAGGGCCGACATGACCCCAAGGATCAGCACGACGTTGACCACGAGCGCAATGGTCGCGATCACGCCGAAGAAGCCATAGGCCAGCACCATGAAGACGATGACGCCGGCAGATCCCACCAGCGAGGCGATGACGCCGGCGCGGATGGAGTCCTGTCCAAGCCCTGGGCCGATGGTGCGCTCCTCGACGATGGTGAGCTTGGCCGGCAGGGCCCCCGCCCTGAGCAGGACGGCCAGATCGTTGGCCTGCTGAACGGTGAAGCGGCCGGAGATCTGCCCCGAGCCGCCGGTGATCGGCTGCAGGATGCGCGGCGCCGAGATCACCTTGTTGTCGAGGACGATGGCAAGCAGGCGACCGACATTCTCCGACGTCGCCTGCCCGAAGCGCTGCGCGCCGCGGACGTTGAAGCGGAAATTGACGATCGGCTCGCTGGTGCGCTGGTCGAAGCCGGGCGAAGCGTCGGTGAGGTCGGCGCCTTCCACGATCACCCGCCGCTCGATCGGGATACGTTGGCCCGGGTTCTCGGCGCTCTCGAGCATGTCCACGTCGACGGCGCCGGGCTCGGCGACCATGCGGAACTCGAGCTTGGCGGTGGTGCCGAGGATCTCCTTCAGCCGCTGCGGGTCCTGAAGCCCAGGCACCTGCACCAGGATCCGATCCGCCCCTTGGCGCTGGATGTTGGGTTCGGTGGTGCCAAGCGCATCCACCCGCCGCCGCAGCACCTCCATCGCCTGGTCGATAGCGCGGCGGACGCGGTCGGCGATCCCCTGCTCAGTGAGGACGAGCTGGATGGCGCCGTCAGGGGCTTCCGTCACTTCGATGGTGCGGGCGCCGGTCTGCCCGAGGATGGGATTGGTGATGGGTTGCGAGAGTTCGCGCAGCTTGGGCAGGAGACGCTCGCGATCGTCCGCCTCAGGCACCCGAAGCTGCACGCCCCTCTGGATCGGCTGGATGCCGCCCGGGACGCTCGCCCTCGTCTCCCGCAGGACCCGGCGGACGTCGTCGCGGAGCTGGTTCACCATGCCTGACCGCCCCTGGACGAGATCCTGTACGTCCACCTCGAGCAGGACATGGGAGCCGCCCTGCAGGTCGAGCCCGAGCGTGATGGCCCTCGTCGGCACCACCCAGGAGGGCACCCAGCGGGGCAGCGACTGCGCCAGGGCGGCGCGCCGGTCGGCGCTGATCAGGTTGGGTGCGGCAAGCACGCAGCCATAGAGGACGACGGCCAGGATGGCGAGGATCTTCGCGGTCGAGAAACGGAGCATCTCAGTTCAACCCTCCAGCGCCCCGCCGCTCAGCTCTTCACCGGCTCGCCCCGTGTGCGCACTTCGGAAATCATCGAGCGGACGAGCTTGACGCGGACCCCGTCGGCAATCTCGACCTCGAGTTCCGGATCGTCCGTCGCCTTGGTGACCTTGCCGATGATGCCGCCGCTCGTGACGATCGTGTCGCCACGCCGAACGTTCTTGATCATTTCCTGGTGCTCCTTCACCCGGCGCTGCTGCGGCCGGATGATCAGGAACCACATGATCACAAAGATCAGCAGAAATGGGACGAGCTGGAGGATGATGTCTCCTCCGCCGCCGGTACCCGTTTGCGCGAAAGCGGGCGTGATCAAGCTCAACTCCATGCGAGAACGGCGCGCACACCCGTTCGGCGGCGCGCCGCAAGGATCTTCGAAGCGGCGCGGACTATAGCCATGCGACCTCCGAAATCAATTCGCGCGTGGAGCGATGGACCGTCTGGCCCTGCCGGGCTAAGAGGTCGCGGTCTCCACAGCACGGCACACCCATGTCTCCCGCCGATTCAGGCCGTCTTGCGCGTTCTTCCCCTCCGTCCACCGCGGGTGACGAGATCGACTTCCTGCGGCGCATTGCGGACGCCCTCGAGCGGTTGGCTCCCAGGGCACCGGCGCCGCCGGACTTCACGGCAGCCGACGCCTTCGTCTGGCATGCGGGCGGGCGGCTCGTGCCGGTGCCGAGGGTCAGCCGCGTCGAAATGGCGCTGCTGCGCGGCATCGACAGGGTGCGGGACACCCTCGTCGACAACACGGAGCGGTTCGCGAAGGGACTGCCTGCGAACAATGCCCTCCTCTGGGGCGCGCGGGGCATGGGCAAGTCGTCCCTCGTGAAGGCGGTCCACGCGGAGATCAACCGCGCCCTCGGCGCCAAGGCCCCGCCCTTGAAGCTCGTCGAGATCCACCGCGAGGACATCGAGACGCTGCCCGACCTGATGGGGCTCCTGCGCGCCGACCGGCATCGCTTCATCGTCTTCTGCGACGACCTCTCCTTCGATGCCGACGACACCTCGTACAAGTCGCTCAAGGCGGTGCTCGAAGGCGGGATCGAGGGCCGGCCGGACAACGTCGTCTTCTACGCCACCTCCAACCGCCGCCATCTCTTGCCGCGCGACATGATGGAGAACGAGCGCTCGACCGCCATCAATCCGGGCGAGGCGGTGGAGGAGAAGGTGTCGCTCTCGGACCGCTTCGGCCTTTGGCTCGGGTTTCACCGCTGCAGCCAGGACGAGTATCTCGACATGGTCTATGGCTACATCGAGCACTTCAAGCTGCCGGCGAGCCGCGAGACCGTGCGGGCCGAGGCGCTCGAATGGGCCACGACCCGCGGCGCCCGCTCCGGCCGCACCGCCTGGCAGTTCATCCAGGATCTCGCCGGAAGGCTGGGAAAGACCCTGGGGTGAGGGAGAGCAAGGGGCGAACCGCGAGCAGCAGCGACTCGCCGCTCCTGTTCGCCATCCCGTCTTATCCTCCCGTCAGGTGCGGGAGCGGGTCGATCGGCGTTGCGCCCTTGCGGATCTCGAAGTGGAGCTGGGGCGAGGTGACGTTGCCGGTCTGGCCGGACTTGGCGATGGTCTGGCCGCGCTTCACCCGCTCGCCCTGCTTGACGGCGATTTCGGCGTTGTGGGCGTAAGCCGAGACGTGGCCGTTGTCGTGCCGGATGAGCACGAGCTTGCCATAGCCCTTCACGTCGCTGCCTGCATAGGCCACCGTGCCGTCCTCCGCCGCCTTGACGGGCGTGCCCTCGGGCAGGGCGATGTTGATGCCCTCGTTGCCGCCGGGCCCGCCGAAGCCGGAGATGATGCGGCCGCGCGCCGGCCAGCGGAAGGCCAGGCTCGTTGCGGCCGGCGCGCTCGCGGGCGGGAGACTTGCCGTCGACTCGATCTCGCGCGGCGCGGACTTGGGCGCCTCGGACTTGGGCGCCTCGGACTTGGGCATCTCGGGCCTGGGCATCTCGGACGGGGCGGGCTTCGGCGCCTCGACCGGCGCTGCCGCCTTGACCGGCGGCGGCGACAGGGCCGCGACCTTCTCCGCCTTCACGGGGGCGAAGGCCGTCGCCTTGTCAGGCTGGGCGGGCTCGATCCGTGCGATCTTGGCAGGCTCGGACCGTGCAGCCTCGACCTTGGCGGGCTTGGCCGCTTTGTCCTCGGCGGGTTTCACCTCGGGCTTCTTGGCGGCAGCCTGCCGGACGCGATCTCTGGCCGGCTGAGATTTCGACTCGGCCGGTTTCGGACCAGGCACGAAACGCAGCTTCGCCTCGCCCGCTGGACGCGCCGGCGTCGCGGCGGGGCTTGAGACACCGGCGGCGTTGTAGACCGGAATGATGATGCGCCGGCCCGGGGTCACCTGGCTTGCGTTCGACAGCCCGTTGCTCGACAGGATGGCGGAAGCGGGAATGCCGTAACGGTTCGCGATGGTGGCGAGGGTCTCGCCAGCTCCAACGGTGATGGGCGTGCCCCCCTGGGCCGACCAGCCGCCGGGGCCGCTCGCGGTGACGGGCGCCGGCGTTACGGCCGGCGGCCGGTTGTAGGCGGGAGCGGAAGCCACCGGTCGCGCGCTGGCCTGGGGGGCGGCCAGCGGCCGGCTCTCGACCGGCGCGGACGGCATGGCGGGCGTCTGCTCGACGCTCCCGGTCATGCTGGGCTCGCTCGAGACGCGGGCGCTCGATCCGAAGGGGTTTGAGAACGGAGTTCCGGCGAGGCGCATCGCGTCGGGACTGCAGGCACCGGCGAAACCGCCAATCACGCCGAGGAGAGCGACACGCGACAGCCCGTGCCACCGATCACGCATACGCATCGAACACCCCACCACCACGCAACACCACGCAACACCGGATTTATCGCCCGTTCAGGTTAAGCAACCGTTGCGGGCCGGCGGAAAACGGACCCTGGGTTCAGGCCTCGGACGGGGTGGAGGCCGATCTGACGAGAGGAGCGATGCGCAGCGAGCCGCCGAGCACATGCGAGAGGCCGCCGTCCTCAGCCCGCTCGACCTTCAGAAGGCGCGGCAGCCCATCCACAAGAATGGCACCGACAAGACGCCCGCCGGGCGCAAGTGAAGACGTCAGCGTGCTCGGAATCGCCGGCAGCGCCCCGTTCAGAAGGACGCGGTCGAAGCCCTCATGGGGCGGCGGCGAGGCGACGCCATCGCCTACCGTGAGATCGATGAGGTGGTCGAGCCCGGCCAGCGCGAAGCGAATCCGCGCTTCCTCCGCGAGGGAGCGGTAGCGTTCGATGGTCGTCACGTGGCAGCCGAGCCGGGCGAGGATCGCTGCCACATAGCCGGAGCCGGTGCCGATCTCGAGGATCTGGTGACCTTCCTTGGCGCCGAGGGCCGCGAGCATGGTGGCGACAACGCTCGGCGCCGTCATGGTCTGGCCGTAAGGCAGCGGCAGCGACATGTCGGAACGGGCAAGATCAGCGAAGCGGCGCGGGGCGAACAGCTCGCGGGGCACGCGCTCCATGGCCCCGAGGACGGACGTGTCCCTGATTCCCCTGCTGCGCAGGCTGAGCACGAAGGATGCCGCGTCGATCTCCCTGCGCGACGCGGGGCAGACCTCTGAGGTCGGCGAGAGCATCATGCGCTGCGGCCTTGGCGAGAGTTCTCGCAAGCACCCTTAGGCCAGGGAGGGTTAACAGAAGGTATCTGCTGCCCGCGAAGCGCTGCTGGCGCCAAAACCCCGCCAGCGGATCGCCGGCGGGGCTGAAAGGAGAGCCGGCTGTCTTGTACAGCGGCTTACGGTTTACTGGTTCGCCGTGCCGCCTCCGGGGCTGCCCTGCGGACGGGCCGCAGGCGAGTTCTGGCCACCGGTGCGGCCCGACCCGCCGGACAGGGTTCCCGTCGTCTCGGCGCCCGAGCGCTCCCTGCTCATGGAGCCGGCCGCCTCGGAACCAGCGCTTGTCGAGCCCTGGCGGCTGGTCGAGACATTCGACTCGCCCGACTGCCGGATGGAGCCGCGGCTTTCGACCGATGTCCCTTCCGTCTGCCGGACGGTCGCACGCGAGCGCACCGAAACAGACGGTTCGCTCGACTCGCGGATGGTCCGGCGGCTGCGCACCGTCACGCTCTCCGGCTCGTCATAGCTCCGGACCACCGTGCGGCGGCGGACGCTGACGCTCGGCTCCTCGGTGACGTATTTGCGCTTGGAGCGCACGACGACCTTCGAGCTCGGCTTCTTGCGCTTGGAGACGACGACTTTCTTCGCCGGCTTCTTCGTCTTCACGACCGTCTTGTGGCGGACCACGGGCTCGTCATCCTCGATCTCCACGCTGCGGACGGCGCGCCGGCGATGGATGGTGGTCACGGACGGCTCGTCGCGCACCTCACGCACGGAGCGGCGATGGACTGTCACGTCACGGTCCTCGCGCGCCTCCACGCCCACGCGCGCCCCGCCTTCGATGCGAGTGCCGCCCTCAACGCGGGTGCGGCTTTCCGCACGCGCCGCGCTGCCCTCCTCGCGCTGGACATTGAGGCGCTGCTGCGTCTGGGCCGCGCCGCTCGCCTGCGACCGCTCAGCCCCGCCGGAGGCCTGGCCTGCTCCGATGGCAGAGGCGCCCGACGAGCGCTCCTGAGAAGATCCAGTGGAGGGTCCGGAGCTCGATTGGGCATAAGCCGCCGTGCCAAGGAGCAGGGCGGCAAGCCCGATGGCGATAGTCTTCATGGCTTGCACCTCAGTCGCCTGAATGATGTGCGACCAACGTCAAGCCGAGCTCCAAGTTCCCGCGCGGTGCCTGGCAGCAGGCGTTGCAGGGCAACTCTTCGTCTGTTCTGCCGAATTCTGAACGAACGTTCAGCAAAAGCTTCGATCTGCCAGCGGCTCCGCGTGTCAGATGTCAAGCCTCGCCTTCAGGAGCTCGTTCGCGGCCTGCGGATTGGCTTTGCCGCCCGTCGCCTTCATGACTTGGCCGACGAACCAGCCGAGCAAGGTGGGCTTCGCCTTCACCTGCTCGACCTTGTCGGGATGGGCAGCGATCACCTGATCGATGGCGGCCTCGATGGCGCCTGTGTCGGTGACCTGCTTCATGCCGCGCTTTTCAACGATCTCGCGCGGGTTCCCGCCCTCCGTCCAGACGATCTCGAAGAGGTCCTTGGCGATCTTGCCGGAGATGGTGCCCTCCCCGATCAGGTCGATGATGGCCCCGAGTTGATCGGCCGAAACAGGGGAATCCTCGATGCCGTGCCCCTCCCGGTTCAGGCGCCCGAAGAGCTCGTTGATGACCCAGTTCGCGGCCGTCTTGCCGTCGCGGCCCTTGGCCACCGCCTCGAAAAAGTCGGCCGACGCGCGCTCGGCCACGAGGACGCCGGCATCGTAAGGAGAGAGTCCGTAATCGGCGATGAACCGCGCCTTCTTCGCGTCCGGCAGTTCCGGCAGGTTGCGCGCAAGCTCGTCCACATAGGCCTGGTCGACTTCGAGCGGCAGGAGGTCCGGATCGGGGAAGTAGCGGTAATCGTGGGCTTCCTCCTTGGAACGCATGGAGCGGGTCTCGCCCTTCACCGGATCGAACAGGCGCGTCTCCTGGTCGATGGTGCCGCCGTCCTCGAGGATGCCGATCTGGCGCCGCGCCTCGTACTCGATCGCCTGCCCGATGAAGCGAATGGAGTTGACGTTCTTGATCTCGCACCGGGTGCCGAAGGGCTCGCCGGGGCGGCGCACCGAAACGTTCACGTCGGCACGCAGGTTTCCCTTCTCCATGTCGCCGTCGCAGGTGCCAAGATAGCGCAGGATGGTGCGCAGCTTCGCCACATAAGCCTTCGCTTCCTCGGCGGAGCGCATGTCGGGCTTGGAGACGATCTCCATGAGCGCCACGCCCGAGCGGTTGAGGTCGACGAAGCTCATGGAGGGATGCAGGTCGTGGATGGATTTGCCCGCGTCCTGCTCAAGATGCAGGCGCTCGATGCCCACGCGGATCGTCTCCCCGTCGGGCATGTCGACCGTGACCTCGCCTTCTCCGACGATCGGGCTCTTGTACTGGCTGATCTGATAGCCCTGGGGCAGATCCGGATAGAAGTAGTTCTTCCGGTCGAAGGTGCTCTTCAGGTTGATCTTCGCCCGCAAGCCAAGCCCGGTGCGAATGGCTTGGCGCACGCACTCCTCGTTGATGACGGGCAGCATGCCTGGCATCGCCGCATCGACAAAGGAGACATGGCTGTTGGGCTCGCCGCCGAACTCGGTGGAGGCGCCGGAGAAGAGCTTCGCTTGGCTTGTGACTTGGGCGTGGATCTCCATACCGATGACCACCTCCCAGTCGCCGGTTGCGCCTTTGATGAGCTTTCGCGAGCGTTGAGGCGGCGGGACGGGAGCGTTCATGACAGATCTCGAGCGTTCTCAGATGAGCGCCAGCGCACGGGTGGCTTGCTCCCGGCAGTAAGTGCGAGCGGCGGGGCGGGTCAAGCCCGCATGGTGTGGCTGCCCACGAGGCGCCTTGGGGGGCCGCACGGACTCTGCTGCGAAGCAGCACAATACAGATGGCGCTCCAGACGAAAGCCCAGCCCAACCGCAAGTCAAACCCGATCGGATCAGGCTGTCGACATGCCCTGCCATGTTGGACACGCATGGCAAAGCTTCGGAAACCGCGCTGGTTCTTGCACGTTGTCCCGCCAGTTCGCAACAGTATTCGAGGCTTCGCAATGGCTATGGACCGCAATGACGAACTTCATTCCACGCGCACAACCTTAAGCCAAGACCATGACGTCATGGTGAACCCGAGCCCTACCAGCACGGTGTACGAGCGCGAACGTGTCTATGATCGTGAGGGCGGCGGCTCCAACTTCCTCGCCTTCCTCATCGGTGGGCTGGTGATCGCGATCGGCCTTCTGGCCTTCCTGTTCTATGACGGAGGCGCCACGAACGATGTGAGCACCACCTCCAGCACCACGCCGCGGATCGAGTCTCCGGCTTCGCCGAGCGCCGGCGCGAGCGGGACGGCGGCTCCTGCAAGCCCAAGCCGTCCGGCTTCACCCACTTCCCCCGCGAATCCGCAGTAAGGAACGGGTGCAGGGGGACGCCCATGTGCGTCTCCCTGAATTTCTCTTTTTCTTTCAATAGCTTGAATGATCATTCGAGCTTGCCTTGGCAACTTTCGTGACGCCCAGGCGTTAGCCCCCGACCACGGCGAAGGAGATGACCATGGCCGTAGATCCCCGCGATCCCTATGATCGCACCACCACGACCACAACCGGGACCACCCAGACGTCCTACGACACCACGCCGGCGACGCGGCCCCATCGCTCAGGATCAGCATGGGGCTGGGGTATCGGGGCCTTAGTGGTTCTGATCGCCTTGATCGCCCTGTTCTCCATGAATTGGGGCGGCGACGTCGCCACCACGAGTTCCACGAGCGAGCGACCGGCCGCCACGGGGAGCGTCTCCCCGTCGGGGTCGTCAACGGCGCCTTCGACCCCGTCGACGCCAAACCGGCCGGCCAATCCGCAGTAGCCGGCTCCCGACCATCAGCGATCTTCCAGAGAAGGGCCTGACGCTTCTGTCGGGCCCTTCTTCATCGGCGGACCAACCATCGGCTCAAGCCGAAGGCTGCGGCTGCCCAGACGAGAGCCGCCAGCGCGCGTATCTGCAGGAGGAGCGGCGCCTCGCGGCCGACCGGCGCGAACCAGGGAAGGCCAAGGGCGGTCACGAGCCAGCCCGTCAGGATGGATGACGCGACGGCGGCGATCACGGCGATGAACACCTTGCCAAACTGGTCCGCATGCCAGCCAAGATAAGCGGCAACCACCACGATGGCTGGATCGAGCGCCGCGAGCAGCCAGGCCGACCAGGATGGGGCGGCAGGAGCAATCACTTGGCCCACCAGGGCTCCGGCAAGACCATGCGCCCTGCGGCCTCCTCGATGATCTGCCCGGCTGCGAAGAGGGTCTCTTCGTCGAAGGGGCGGCCGATGAGCTGGAGGGCCAAAGGCAACCCTTGAGAGTCGAGCCCGGCCGGGACGGCGATCCCTGGCAAGCCGGCCATGTTCACGGTGACCGTGAAAATGTCGTTGAGATACATCTCGACAGGGTCGGCAGAGCCCTTCTCGCCGATCTCGAAGGCGGCCGAGGGCGTCGCCGGGGTCAAGATCGCGTCGACGCCCTGCGCATAGACCGCCTCGAAGTCGCGCTTGATGAGCGTGCGGATCTTCTGCGCCCGCACATAGTAGGCGTCGTAGTAGCCGGCGGACAGCACATAGGTGCCGATCATCACCCGCCGCTTCACCTCGCGGCCAAAGCCCGCGGCGCGGGTCTTCTCGTATTGCTCGATGATGTCGCGGCCCGGGACCCTGAGGCCGTAGCGCACACCGTCATAGCGGGCGAGGTTGGAGGAGGCCTCCGCCGGCGCCACGATGTAGTAGGCCGGGAGCGCGTATTTCGTGTGCGGCAGCGACACCTCGACGATCTCGGCGCCGGCGCTCTTCAGCCACGCCGCGCCTTCGCTCCACAGCCTCTCGATTTCGGCCGGCATGCCATCAAGGCGATATTCCTTGGGGATCCCGATCCTGAGGCCTTTGACGCCGCGGGACACGGCCGCCTCGTAGTCGGGAACCGGAAGGTCGGCGCAGGTGGTGTCCTTCGGGTCCGGGCCTGCCATCGAGCGCAGCAGGATGGCGCAATCGCGCACGGTACGCGCGATCGGCCCTGCCTGGTCGAGAGAGGACGCGAAGGCGACGATCCCCCAGCGCGAGCAGCGGCCATAGGTCGGCTTGATGCCGACGGTGCCGGTGAACGCAGCGGGCTGGCGGATGGAACCGCCGGTGTCCGTCGCCGTGGCGCCAAGGCACAGGCGCGCAGCGACCGCCGCCGCCGAGCCGCCGGAGGAGCCGCCAGGCACGAGATGCGCGCCCTCGATCGCCCCCTCCTGCGCCGCGTGCACATTGGAGCCGCGGCGCCGCCAGGGGTTCACCACCGGCCCGAAGGCGCTCGTCTCGTTCGACGAGCCCATGGCGAACTCGTCGTTGTTGAGCTTGCCGAGCATCACCGCGCCGTCTCTCCAGAGCTGCTCAGTGACGGTGGATTCGTAAGGCGGCTCGAACCCTTTCAGGATGTTGGAGCAGGCGGTGGTGACCGTGCCCTTGGTGCAGAACAGGTCCTTGACGCCGAGCGGGATCCCTTCCAGCGGCCGCGCCTCTCCGGCCATGATCTTGGCATCCGCCACGGCGGCCATGCCAAGCGCCTTCTCCGGGGTCTCGAGCACATAGGCGTTGAGGACCCGCGCCTGCTCGATGGCGGCGATGTGAGCCTTGGCGAGTTCCGTGGCGGAGAAGCGCTTGGCTTTCAGCCCGTCGCGGGCCTCGGCAAGGGTGAGATGGGTGAGATCGTTCACTGGAATTCCGTTTCCGTTTGCGTCCTGGCCGGGCCTGGCCGGCCATCTCGGGCAGGATGGGCGCCCGGCGGATCAGGGACCCGAGTCTCGGCCTGGGGTTCGTCAGGAGCCGCGCTGCGCCTATTCGACCACCTTCGGCACCAGAAAGAAGTTGTCCTCGGTCGCCGGCGCGTTCTTGACGATGAGCTCGGGATAGCCCCCGTCGGTCACCACATCCCGGCGCTTCTTCATCGTCATGGGAGTGACCGACGTCATCGGCTCGACGCCCGAGACGTCGACCTCGTTGAGCTGCTCGACGAAGGAGAGGATGGCGTTGAGCTCGCCCCGAAGGTGCGGCAGCTCCTCATCCGAAACCGCGATCCGCGCAAGACGCGCGATGCGCCGGACCGTATCGAGATCGACCGTCATATCTGATCCGAGTGGAGGAAGTCGGGCGCGCTATAGCACCGCCCCCTCCGCTGCCGCAACGCGCAGGCTCAGGACGAACCGCTCAGGTGATGACCGTCCGCGGATCGGCGGTCTCGGGAACGCTGATGGCGCGGCTGTGCCGCCATTTGGCGATGCTGTGGGCAAGGCCGATGGCGGCGATGATCGTGGCAAGGCCGAGGATCACGAAGCGCCTGACCGTCCGCTGTGGATCCCCGCCTCGTCGTGCCCCGGGGCGAGCAAGATCGGCGCGGATCTGCGCAAGGTCGATCGGCTGCGGGGCGCCCGGCACTCGCTTGTGCAAGGGCGCCGCGCGCCTGCCTTCGCCGCGACCGACGAACACGATGTCCTCCTGAGGCACCGGCCTGCCTTGGCGAAGGCCACTCCGCCCCTCGGGAGACGTCGTTGCCGAGGGCCCGCCGGAACGCAGCCGCTCCACCCCGCATTCCCGCCCCACCATGGCCCCGTTGACCTTCGGGGAAGCGGGGCCGGCCGCCCCCTTGTCGCGCGCCGCGGCGGGCAGAAGCCGATCGCCATCAGCAGCGCGCAGCGCCGGAATGCCGGCGCCCCCGTTGGAAGGGGTCGCCACGAGGGCCGGCGGCCGGTCGAAGCGAAGGCTCGCGCGGGCTGTGGAGGTCCCCGGCCAAGACCCGAACGGATCGACCCTCACCCAGCCGGTGCTCGGCACCTCGGAATCGACCACCACGACGCGAAGGGCGCGGCCGTTCGAGAGATCCCGCTCAGAGCCCAAGGTCCCGCCCCGACATGGTGAATGATCGGTAAGGGGACTATGGCAGCAGCCCGCCCGCAAGGCTACGAGAGGGTGAAGAAAAGGTTAAAGACGCGCTCGCCTCAGGTCACGCGCACGGCCGTGTGCTTGTGCGGCACCACCACTTGGATGCCGCTCCCGTCCATGGCGGCCACGAAGCGATCCGCGGTCGGCTCGATGATCGGGAACGAACCGTAGTGGCAGGGAATAACGGCCTTTGGCTTGAAGAAGCGCTTGATGGCGAGCGCCGCCGTTTCCGGGCCCATCGTGAACCGGTCGCCGATGGGCGCCATGATGACCTCCGGCTGGTGGAGCTCGGCGATAAGCGCCATGTCGCCGAAAATGTCCGTGTCGCCCATGTGATAGACGGTCGGCTCGCCGGGCGCCTTGATGATCGCCCCGTTGGCGCTGCCGAGGGGGAAGGCGACGCCGGCCTCGATCATGGCGGCGGAGTGATCGGCCCGCACGAGCGTGACCGTGAAGCCGCCCTGGTCGGTGGTGCCCCCCGTGTTCATGGGGTCGAACGTCTCGAGCCCCTTCGACGCCAGCCACATGCACAGGTCATAGTTCGTCACGACCTTGGCGCCGGTCGCCTTTGCGATCTCCACCGCGTCGCCGACGTGGTCGCCATGGCCGTGCGTGATGATGATGTGAGTGGCGCCCTCGGTCGCCCGGGCGCGGTCGCCGTCGAAGGCCGGGTTACCCGTAAAGAAAGGATCGATGAGGACGACCTTGTCAGAGAAGTCGAGACGGAAGGCGGAATGACCGAACCACGTGATCCTCATTGTCGCATCTCCTCACAGCGGTCTTTGACAGGGAAAGCCTCAGATCACGGTGCGTCTTGATCGAGCAGCTGGAACGCATGAACGTGATCGCCCCCATCGCTCGAATATGCTGTTGGCCGAAAAGCGGTTTCCACTTTTCGGCTGCTTGCTCTAGGCTGCCCGCCGCGCCAGGACAAGGATCCAGAGCGTCCGGCGCAACGACCGATGAGCGAATTTCCCCCCGAGTTCTCCGCCCTGCCCCGCCTTGCCCGGCTCCTCGGCATCGACCTTGGCACGAAGACGATCGGGCTCGCCCTTTCCGATGTGGAACGCCGCATCGCCACCCCCCTCGAGACCATCAAGCGCAGCAAGTTCACCATCGACGCGAGCGCGATCCGGGACATCGTGGAACGGTTCGAAGTGCAAGGCCTGGTCCTCGGCCTGCCGCTCAACATGGACGGGACGGAGGGCCCGCGCGCCCAGGCGGCGCGCGCCTTCGCCCGCAACCTCGCCCCGGTCGTGAAGCGACCCATCGCCTTCTGGGACGAGCGACTGTCGACCGTCGCCGTGACCCGCACCTTGCTGGACGCCGATACCTCCCGGGCCCGGCGCGGCGCGCTGGTCGATAAATTGGCAGCTGCCTACATCTTGCAAGGCTTCCTCGATCGTCTCGCCCGGCCTGAGCCATGGAGCGCGCCGGAGCGGGAGCAAAGCTGGAACGAAGAGAACGTGCCGGAACAGAATTTGCGCTCACCTCGAACGTGATGTCGGCTCAACCGTTGAGGACCTGATTTTACTTGTGTAACCGGTGATTGCGTTGGTAGAAATCTGCTGCCGTTCCCACCTCTCGATTGATTATGCCCTCATCCCGGAGTTTATCTGAGCCAGACCCAGACCAGGATGGTCCCCCCATCGATCTCGATCCACCGGACGCTGCCCGGTACATCGCCGACATGACCGACGCGCTCGCGGAGCTCGCCCGCGGCTCCGGCTTCGGGTTCCTGGCCTATCTTCTGAATCTGGCGCAGGCGGAGGCTCGGCGCTTGGTCGAACAAGAACCTTAGCGCCCTGTCCAATCGGTTGGCGCATGTCCTCTTCGCTTGCGAGGATGAGGCACGCAGGCCAGACGCCCGCACCACGACTTGCCGCGCAGCACCGAACAGGTGTCGCCACAGAAGAGGCGCCGCTGCGCGGCTTCATTATTGCGCTTCCGCCCGGGCAGCCTTCCACTGCGCTTCGCTCCGTCGCAGGCTTCCGGGAAAGGGCGGTGGAGGTTCTGGTGTGAACTTCTGTCGTGGTGCACGCGCGAACCTTGAATCATGGTTTGGCACCACCCCCTTCACACCCTCCCCCCTCTTTCCCGGATGCGTCGAGCGCGATCAGCGCGGAACGCCGTCCGGGACGGAAGCGCAAGGACTCTGCTGCGCAGCAGCGCCGTATGGATCGCTGCAGGTGCAGGCCAAGCCCGACGGTGGATCGACCGGTCGGATAAGCCTGTAGGCGCCCGGCGGAGATCGGGCTGGGCTACTGGCCTCAGGCAGGCAGAGAGACGGCGTTGTTGGGGTGCCGGATCAGCCGCCCGGCCAGTTCGAGCTCGAGCAGAATGCCTTGCACGGCGCTGATCGGCAGTCCCGCCTCGCGTGCGAGTTCGTCGAGGGAGACTGGCGCCGGGCCGAGGAGGCGCAAGATCCCCCTCTCTTCGTCTCGCGCCGGCGCGTCTGCGGCCTCTCCGACCGGCCAATCTTCGCCCGGCTCCCAGTCCTCCGTATAAGAAGCTGAGCTCGGCTCCCGAGCCGCTGGGACCGGCACGCGACCGGAGGCCGCGAGCGGCGTCAGGGCTTCGATCACGTGCTCGGGCGCGGCGCAGAGGGTGGCGCCCTGCCGGATCAGGTCGTTCGTGCCTTCCGCCCGCGGATCGAGCGGGGAGCCTGGCACCGCGAAGACTTCGCGGCCTTGCTCGAGGGCAAAGCGTGCGGTGATGAGGGACCCGGACTTGCGCGCCGCCTCGACAACCACCACGCCGAGCGACAGGCCCGACACGATGCGGTTGCGGCGCGGGAAGTCCTGGCTGCGCGGCTCCCACCACAGCGGCATCTCGGAAACCGCCACACCTCCCTCCTCGACGATGCGTTCGAGGAGGGGCTCGTTCTCGGCAGGATAGATGCGGGCATGGCCGCCGGCGAGGACGGCCGCCGTACCTGTCACGAGCGCCCCCTTGTGCGCCCGTGTGTCGATGCCCCGCGCCAGCCCCGAGACCACGGTGAAGCCGGCCGCGCCGAGGGCACGCGCCAGCCGCTCGGTGAAGGCGAGCCCGGCCGCCGAGGCGTTGCGCGAACCGATGATCGCCACCGTCGGCCGTCGCAGCGCCTCGAGATTCCCCCTCACCGCCAGGAGCGGCGGCGCCGATTCGATGGCAGCCAGTGCGCGAGGGTAATCGGGCTCGCCACGCGCCACGAACTGGATCCCGAGGCGCGCCGCCGCCAAGAGTTCGCGCTCCGCCTCGGCGTGCCCCATCACGGTGGCTGCGCGCCCGGCGCGGCGAGAGAGATGAGGCCAAGCCTCAAGGGCGGCTGATGCGCTGCCGAAACGGTCGAGAAGCGCATAGAAGGTGCGTGGGCCGATATGCTCGGAGCGAATGAGTCTGAGCCAGGCGATCCGCTGCTCGTCGCTGAGCCGTCCGGTCATGCGGCCCGCCCGATGCGGCCTTCGGTGCCCGCCAGGAGCCGCTTGATGTTGTCGCGATGCTTCCACCACAGAAGGGCGACGAGGAGGATGAACAGCTCCGCCATCTGCCGCTCGCCCATGAACCACAGCGTCGGCAGCGTCGCGATGCTCGCAAGGAGCGCTGACAGGGACGAGTAGCGCGTGAGCGCGGCGCAGCCAAGCCAGATGAGCGCGAAGGCGAGCGCCGCCAGCGGCTTGAGCGCCAAGAGGCAGCCGAGGAAGGTCGCCACCCCCTTGCCGCCCTTGAAGCGAAGCCACACGGGGAAGATGTGACCGAGGAAGGCGCCAAGCGCCGCCATCAGGGCGGCATCGGGTCCGAGCCAGGCCGAGGCGACGAGGACCGCGACCGTCCCCTTCAACGCATCGCCCACGAGCGTCGCCGCGGCCAGCCCCTTGCGGCCCGTGCGCAGCACGTTGGTGGCCCCGATATTCCCGGAGCCGATCCGTCGCACGTCGCCCAGGCCGGCAGCGCGCGTCAAGACGAGGCCGAACGGGATGGAGCCGAGGAGATAGCCGAGCACGAAGGCAGCGATGAGATACGGCCAACCGTGCACGATGTTGGCAGCCATCGGCATGCCTGCCCCCTCTAGTCGCGAGCCGCGAGCCGCGGCCGGCCGTCGTAGACGACAGCGCCGCCGACCAGGGTCAGGAGCACCCGGCCCTCGAGCCGCGCCTCGTCGAAGGGCGAGTTCTTGGAGCGCGAGCGCAGGTTCCGCTTGTCGAGCACGTAGGGCTCGTTCGGATCGAACACGATCAGGTCCGCCGGGGCCCCGGGCGTGAGGCGGCCCGAAGGAAGCCCCAGGATCTCAGCGGGACGCGAGGAGAGGGCGCGCATGAGCTGAACGAGCGGAACCTGTCCCGAATGGAAGAGCCGGAGCGCCGCCGAGAGCAGGGTTTCGAGGCCATTGGCACCGTTTGCGGCCTCCGCAAAGGGCAGGCGCTTCGTCTCCACGTCCTGCGGGTTGTGGTCGGAGACGATGACATCGATGACCCCTTCCGCCAGGGCTTCGATCACCGCCTGGCGGTCCTCCTCATGGCGCAAGGGCGGCGAGAGCTTGCAGAAGGTCTTGTAGTCGCCCACGTCGTTCTCGTTGAGCGCCAAGTTGTTGATGGAGACGCCGCAGGTGAGTTTCAGGCCCGACTCCTTCGCCCGCCGCACGATCTCGACGGAATCGGCGCAGGAGATCATGGCCGCGTGGTAGCGTCCGCCGGTGAGGCGCACGAGGCGCACGTCGCGCTCGAGGATGATCGTCTCCGCCTCGCGTGGAATGCCTTCGAGCCCGAGGCGCGAGGCCATCTCACCCTCGTTCATCACCCCCTCGCCGACGAGGTCCGGATCCTCGACGTGATGCATAATGAGGGCGTCAAAGGCACGCGCATAGGTCAGCGCCCGGCGCATCACCTGGGCGTTTCGCACCGAGCGCGCGCCATCGGTGAAGGCCACCGCCCCAACCTCGCCGAGCAGGCCGAATTCCGTCATCTCGCGGCCTTCGAGGCCGCGGGTGATGGCGGCGGCGGGAAGGATATTGACGATCGCCGTGTCGCGGGCGCGACGCTGGACGAAGTCGACGATCGCCGGATCGTCGATGACCGGATTGGTGTCGGGCATGCAGACGAGGCTGGTGACGCCGCCCGCCGCCGCCGCCTCGCTCGCGGTCTTCAAGGTTTCGCGATGCTCCGCCCCCGGCTCGCCCGTGAAGGCACGCATGTCGATGATGCCGGGTGCCAGCACCTGCCCGCCGCAGTCGACGACCTCCACGAAACGCGGCGCTTCACTCGCCGCGCCCCAGCGCACCTCGGCGATGAGACCATTGCGGATGAGGACGCTGCCGGCCCCTTCCCGTCCAGACCCGGGATCGACGAGCCGTGCGTTGGCGAGGAGGAGCGAGGAAGCGGTGGTCATGGCGCGCTCCGCCTCATCGGTTCGGCAGGTGGCTGGCAAGCGCCTCCAGCACTGCCATGCGCACGGCGACGCCCATCTCGACCTGCTCGCGGATCAGCGACTGCGCGCCGTCGGCGACGGCGGAGGAGATCTCGACGCCGCGGTTCATCGGCCCCGGATGCATGACGAGAGCGTCGGGCTTGGCAAGCGAAAGCTTTTCCTGGTCGAGGCCGAAAAAGCGGAAATACTCCTTCACGGAAGGCACGAAGGAGCCGTTCATGCGCTCCCGCTGCAGGCGCAGCATCATGACGATGTCCGCGTCGCGCAGGCCCCTGCGCATGTCTGTGAAGACCTCGACGCCGAAATTCTCGATGCCCTCCGGCAGGAGCGTCGCCGGCGCGATGACGCGCACCCGCGCGCCGAGCGCCTGCAGGAGAATGATGTTGGAGCGCGCGACCCGCGAGTGGCGGATGTCGCCGCAGATGGCGACGATCAAGCCCTGGATACGCCCCTTGTTGCGGCGGATGGTGAGCGCGTCGAGGAGCGCCTGCGTCGGGTGCTCGTGGGCGCCGTCCCCGGCGTTGACGACGGAGCAGTCGACCTTGCGCGCCAAGAGGTGCACGGCGCCGGCTGCATGATGGCGGACGATGATGATGTCCGGCCGCATGGCGTTGAGGGTAGCGGCGGTGTCGATGAGCGTCTCACCCTTCTTCACGGAGGAGGACGCCACCGACATGTTCATCACGTCGGCGCCGAGCCGCTTGCCGGCGATCTCGAAGGAGGCCTGCGTGCGCGTTGAGGGCTCGAAGAAGAGGTTGATCTGGGTGCGGCCGCGCAGCGTCGTCTTCTTCTTCTCGATCTGCCGGCTGACCTCGACCGCCTCGTCGGCCATGTCGAGAAGCGCCTCGATATCCTGCGGGGACAGCCCCTGAATCCCGAGCAGGTGGCGATGGGGAAAGACCGGCCGCGGCGCTGACGCATTCATCCTGAAGCGACCGCTATAGGTGGTCTTTGAAGGCGCGGCAAGCAAGATCCCGCCGCCGCTTCGCTCCGTTCGAGGCGTCCGGGAGAGCGGCGGAGAGGTTCTGGTGCGAACCTCCCGTCGTGGTTTGGCGACCTTCCTGCCGCCCTGCGCTCGGCGCCCGATTTGACAACGCTCCCGGCATCACCCACTTAAAGGCGCCCGCGGCGAGCGGGGTTGTCTGCCGCCCCGAGGCCCCCAGCGAGCGCGCAGGCCGCGGCGTCCCTTAGGACCATCGTCATGAAGGTGCTTGTCGTCGAATCGCCGGCGAAGGCGAAGACGATCAACAAATATCTCGGCCGCGACTACGAGGTTCTGGCTTCGTTCGGCCACATCCGCGACCTGCCCGCCAAGGACGGCTCGGTCGATCCGGATGCGGATTTCCGCATGGTCTGGGAGCTCGACGCGCGCGGCGGCAAGCGGCTCTCCGAGATCGCCAAGGCCCTCAAAGGGGCCGAGAAGCTGATCCTCGCCACCGACCCCGACCGGGAGGGAGAGGCCATCTCCTGGCACGTGGTCGAGGCGCTGAAAGAGAAGCGGGCGCTGAAAGACACCCCGATCGAGCGCGTGACCTTCAACGCCATCACCAAGGATGCGGTGCAGAGCGCGCTCAAGGCGCCGCGCCAGATCGACCAGGCGCTCGTCGACGCCTATATGGCGCGCCGCGCCCTCGACTACCTCGTCGGCTTCACCCTCTCCCCTGTGCTCTGGCGCAAGCTCCCGGGCTCGCGCTCGGCCGGGCGCGTCCAGTCGGTCGCCCTGCGCCTCGTCTGCGATCGCGAGCTCGAGATCGAGCGCTTCGTGCCGCGGGAATATTGGTCGATCGTCGCCACGCTCGCCACCCGGGAGGGCGCGCTCTTCGACGCGCGCCTCGTCGGCGCGGACGGCAAGAAGATCCAGCGGCTCGATATCGGCAAGGGCGAAGAGGCGGAAGCCTTCAAGCGGGATTTGGAGCTTGCGACCTTCACGGTGGCGAGGGTCGAGGCGAAGCCCGCCAGGCGCCACCCTGCTCCTCCGTTCACCACCTCCACGCTTCAGCAGGAGGCCTCGCGCAAGCTCGGCCTTGCCCCGGCGCAGACCATGCGCATCGCGCAGCGCCTCTACGAGGGAGTCGACATCGGCGGCGAGACCGTCGGCCTCATCACCTATATGCGGACGGACGGCATCGACATGGCGCCCGAGGCCATTGCCGCAGCGCGGCGGGTGATCGGCCGCGAATATGGGGAGCGCTATCTCCCGGCGGCGCCGCGCCGCTACCACAACAAGGCGAAGAACGCCCAGGAAGCCCACGAGTGCATCCGCCCGACCGACCTGGCGCGGCTGCCGGCCCAGCTGCGCAAATTCCTCGAACCGGAGCAGGCGAAGCTCTACGAGCTCATCTGGACCCGCACGCTCGCCAGCCAGATGGAATCGGCGGAGCTTGAGCGCACCACCGTCGACATCAAGGCAAGAGTGGGCCCCCGGGTGCTCGATCTGCGCGCCACCGGCCAGGTGGTGAAGTTCGACGGCTTCCTCACCCTCTATCAGGAGGGGCAGGACGACGCTGCCGAGGAGGACGAGGGCCGCCTGCCGCCTATGCAGGCGGGCGATCCGCTCGAGCGCCGGCGGATCACCGCCACCCAGCATTTCACCGAGCCGCCCCCGCGCTACAGCGAGGCGAGCCTCGTCAAGCGCATGGAGGAGCTCGGCATCGGCCGCCCCTCCACTTACGCGGCCGTGCTGCAGGTGCTGCGCGATCGCGGCTATGTGCGCTTGGAGAAGAAGCGCCTCGTCCCGGAGGACAAGGGCCTTCTCGTGACGGCGTTCCTCGAAAGCTTCTTCCGGCGCTATGTGGAGTACGACTTCACCGCCGAACTTGAGGAGCAGCTCGACCGCATTTCCAACAGCGAGATCGACTGGAAGCAGGTCTTGCGCGACTTCTGGCGCGATTTCTCGGCCGCCATCGGCGAGACGAAGGAGCTGCGCACCGCGGAGATCCTGGAGGCGCTGAACGAGCTTCTTGCGCCTCACATCTTCCCGCCGCGCGGCGACGGCGCGGACCCGCGGGCCTGTCCCCAGTGCGGCTCGGGACAGCTCTCCCTGAAGCTCGGGCGCTACGGCGCCTTCATCGGCTGCTCCAACTATCCGGACTGCCGCTATACGCGCCAGCTCATCACCGGCAATGGCGAGGGGGAAGGCTTCGGCGACGAGGGCACCCCCGGGGTCAAGCTCCTCGGCGAAGACCCGGAAACCGGGCTGCCGGTGACCCTGCGCGAAGGACGCTTCGGCCCGTTCGTCCAACTGGGCGAGGGAGACGACGGCGAGAAGCCGAAGCGTTCGTCCCTTCCGCGCGGCATGAACCCGGCCGACATCGATCTTGAGCGCGCCCTCAAGCTCCTCTCCCTGCCCCGCCAAGTGGCCACGCATCCGGAGACGGGCGAGCCGATCCTCGTCGGGATAGGCCGCTACGGTCCTTACGTCCAGCACGGCAAAACCTTCGCCAGTCTCGACAAGGAGGACGATGTTCTGGAGATCGGTGCCAATCGCGCCATCGATCTCATCGTCGCCCGCGAGAGCGGCGCCGCGTTCCAACGCGGAAAGGTCGACCCGGGCCGGGCGCTCGGGGAGGAGCCGGAGAGCGGCAAGACGATCCTCGTCAAGGCCGGTCGCTTCGGCCCTTACGTGACGGATGGCGAGGTGAATGCCACCCTCCCCCGCTCCCTCTCGCCCGATGCCGTGACCTTGGACGAGGCGATCGCGCTCCTCAACGCCAAGCGTGCCGCAGGACCGGGGGCGCGCAAAGGACGAAAGCCGACGCGCGCCAAGGCCGCACCGAAGGGCGCTGGCAAGACAGCGACGAAGACCGCCAAGAAGACGACGGGCAAGAAAGCCGCGGCCAAGACTTCCGCGAGCTAGAAGGCCTTGCGGAGGGACGCGAGCGCGCGGTCAGAACGCCGCGAAGAGACCAGCCGCCGCCACGGCCCCAATCCCGAGCCACGTCGCGAGCTGCCATCCGAACCGCTCGCGCGTCGGAGCCTCCTCTGCCGCATAGGCGAAGGCCTCGCCTGCGCACTGGGCCGCGCGGACGAGATGGAGGTGGCGAGCTGTCGATCTGGCCGGAACGGTCTTCATCGGTGTCCTTCCCAGATGGGACTTAGCCGATCAACTTGAAGCTTCGATGAATGGTTCCTCGCCTCGTTGAACCGCTCTCCCTGTGGTCGATCCGACAGCGAGCGACGACAAGAGGCCGAGAAAAAGGACGGGCTCATGAGCCCTTCGCTTCGCGAAACCGCGAAACGCCGGATCACGCGGACCCGTCGCGACGACCCCCGAATTGCGCCCTGTGCCCATCAGCCCTATGCAAGGCGCGGGGTAAGGATCCGTTAACCTCCCGCTGGCGAGAGTCGTTTCTGCGAACCCTTTGTCTTTCAAGGGTTTGGTCGACTTGAGTTTCTGTTTTGTTCTCCTATAACGGGGCGCATGAAGACCAATGTCCGCAAGGCTGATTCGCCCGCACGGCGGGCGCGCATGACCGACGCCAACGACCTCTTCGGCGCTCAGTCCTCAACGCGCAAAGCTGCCGTCCCCGTCTCCGCTCCGGCCAAGAAGGCCGGCCGCGCCGCGCCGCCCCCCGCCCTCGGCACGCCCGGCGAGGCCGGCTACAACGCCGCCTCCATCGAAGTGCTGGAGGGGCTCGAGCCCGTCCGCCGCCGCCCAGGCATGTATATCGGCGGCACCGACGAGAAGGCGCTGCACCACCTCTTCGCCGAGGTCATCGACAACGCCATGGACGAGGCGGTGGCGGGACATGCCAGCTTCATTGAGGTGGAGCTGGAAGAAGGCGGCTATCTCTCGGTGACGGACAACGGCCGCGGCATCCCCGTCGACCCGCACCCGAAATTCCCGAAGAAATCCGCCCTCGAGGTCATCATGACCACCCTCCACGCGGGCGGAAAGTTCGACTCCAAGGTCTATGAGACCTCGGGCGGGCTGCACGGGGTTGGCGTTTCGGTCGTCAACGCCCTCTCAGAACGGCTCGAGGTCGAGGTCGCCCGCGGCCAGACCCTCTACCGCCAGGTCTTCGCCCGCGGCATCCCGCAGGGCAAGCTGGAGAATCTCGGCCGTGTTCACAACCGGCGCGGCACCAAGGTGCGCTTCAAGCCCGACCCGCAGATCTTCGGCAAGGAGGCCCGCTTCTCGCCGCGCCGTCTCTTCAAGATGGCGCGCTCGAAGGCCTACCTCTTCGGCGGCGTCGAAATCCGCTGGCGCTGCGCCCCTGCCCTCATCGAAGGGATCGACAACGTTCCGACGGAAGCCACCTTCCGCTTCCCTGGCGGCCTGAAGGACTATCTGGCGCGCGAGATCGAAGGCAAGGAGCTCGTCGTCGACCACGTCTTTTCGGGCAAGGTGGAGAAGCCGGGCGGGCATGGCTCGCTGGAGTGGGCGGTGGCGTGGCTTGCCGGCGAGGACGGCTTCTCCTCCTCCTACTGCAACACCATCCCGACGCCCGAGGGCGGAACGCACGAGAGCGGCCTGCGGGTCGCGCTCCTGCGGGGTCTGCGCGAGCACGCGGAGCGCGTCGGCCAGGCGAAGCGCATGACGGCCGTGACCACCGACGACGTCATGGCGACCTGCGCCTCCATGCTGTCGGTGTTCATCCGCGAGCCCGAGTTCCAGGGCCAGACGAAGGACAAGCTCGCGACGCAGGAGGCCGCCCGCATCGTCGAGACGACGGTGCGCGATGCCTTCGACCATTGGCTCGCCGCCTCGCCGCAGCAGGCCAACAAGGTGCTCGACTGGGTCATCGACCGGGCCGAGGAGCGCCTGCGGCGCCGCCAGGAGAAGGAGGTCGCCCGCAAGACGGCGACGCGGAAGCTGCGCCTGCCGGGCAAGCTCGCCGACTGCACCAACGCCGGAGCGGCGGGCTCGGAGCTCTTCATCGTCGAGGGCGACTCGGCCGGCGGCAGCGCCAAGCAGGCCCGCGACCGCACAACCCAAGCGGTGCTGCCGCTGCGCGGCAAGATCCTCAACGTCGCCTCAGCCGGCAAGGACAAGCTCTTGCAGAACCAGCAGCTTGCCGACCTCGTGCAGGCGCTCGGCTGCGGGACGGGGGCCCACTACCGCGACGGCGATCTTCGCTACGAGAAGATCATCATCATGACCGACGCGGATGTGGACGGCGCCCATATCGCCTCGCTGCTCATCACCTTCTTCTATCGGCAGATGCCGCGGCTCATCGACAACGGCCATCTCTACCTTGCCATGCCGCCCCTTTACCGGCTGACGCAGGGAGCGAAGACCGTCTATGCGCGGGACGACGCACACAAGGAGCAGCTCTTGAAGACAGCCTTCAAGGGCAATGGCAAGGTGGAGGTGGGCCGCTTCAAGGGCTTGGGCGAGATGCTGCCGAACCAGCTCAAAGAAACGACCATGGACCCGAGGAAGCGCACCCTTCTCAAGGTCACAGTGCTACCGGACGAGAAGCCGGAGACCGGCGAGACGATCGAGCGGCTCATGGGCAACAAGCCCGAAGCACGCTTCGCCTTCATCCAGGAACGCGCTCCCTTCGCCGCCGAGGAGCAGCTCGACATCTGACGCGGGTGCCCCCTCCCCCGCGCTTCGCGCGGTGCCCCTCCGTTCCAGGAGGGAACGAACATGATCCTCCCCCGCAAGGCGGGGGAGGGGGACCATGCGTAGCATGGTGGAGGGGGCCAACCCGCGCGAAGGGAACGCGCCCTGAGGCAGGATGGACATTCACAGACCGGACCAGCGCCTGCGCGCTCACTTGCGACAGTCGAACATGCGCGAACGCTCCGCCGCGCCACGACCATGCCCGAGGTGGTGCTCTTGCAGGTCTCGGAAGGGATGCATGTCGACGGGCTGCGGCTGACTTCTGACATGTCTCTCGGTCCGCCTCGGGCTTGCTCGCTCGAGGGCTTCGCCCCCTCCCCCGCACTTCGCGCGGTCCCCCTCCCCCGCTTCGCGGGGGAGGAACGCGTCGGCATCAGCGGGGGCCGAATCGACGGCGGTTCGTCAGCTCCTCCACGCGTTGCTTCTGTTCCTCGTTCAAGGAGGCATAGAACTGGCGCGAGGGCTCCACGGCCCGCTCCGCCATATCCGCGGCCTTGCGCAAGACGGCGGCAAGATGCGCGACTCGGTCCGGCGCAGGACCGCCACGGGCGACGAAGTCGTTGCAGACCTCGCGCTTGAGGTCCTCCAGGCCGGGGAGGACGAGATCGGCGAGTCGGTCGAACTGCGCCCTCTGGCCCGCGTCGAGCCGCAGATCCGCCTGCACGAACGCCCGCAGGACGGGGTGATAACGGGCCGTGTCGTTGGCGCAGAACCGCTCGAAACGGGCGCGGCGCTCGAAGCGGCTGTCGGAGGCCTCGCTCCGCCAGCCCCGATTCCAATCGGCGGCGACCGCGCCGGCCGCGACAAGCCCCACCGTGAGCACGCTGCCGAGGACGAGCAGGCGTAAGCGCGGACGCGGCTGAGGGTCGGCGGGCCGGGTCGAGAGAGCTTCAGGACCAGATTCGCGGTTCATGGCATCGCTCCGTGAAATCATGCTCCCCCGGGCGTCGAGGATGCCCACGACCCGCGCGCGATCAAGTTAAGCTTTGTTCATGAGCCGGGAGGACCAACCCGCTCGGACAATAACGAAAAAGGCCTGGCTGGACCCAGGCCTTCCTTTCGCAACGTGGCCGCACACTTGAGCCTTAGAGTTCAAGGCCCGCACCGAGCATTCGAGAAGACGATTCGACGCGCGTGGCGCCCCGAGGTCTCCGATCAACAGCCCGCTCAATAATCCCAGTAATAATCTCGCGGTCTGTAGGAGCGGCGCGGCTCCACGTAGCGGCGCTCGTAATAGCGCCGCTGGCTGCGGTATGAACGCTGCGGCGGAACGACGTAAGGCGTCCCCGAGTAGGCGGGGCCGTGATACACGCCGGGCGGACCCTGATAGTCCGGCGGCAGATATCGTTTGTCATAGTACTGGGCGGGGTAGGCGACCGGCGGCCCTGCATGGAGGGCTGCGTCAATGGGCAGGGCGGAGCCCGTATGCGGCCCCAGGAACATGCCGGCCAGGGCCAAGCTCGCGGCCGCGACGATTTTCCTGAGCATGGCGTCTCTCTCCATCACCCAGAGTCAACGCGACCGCAATATGGGCGGTTCTCTGACGTCAAAGAAAAAGGCCCGGCGTGCGCCGGGCCTTCCATTTGAAACCTGCGAACGGCTTAGAACTTGTAGTTCAGGCCGGCGCGCAGCACGAAGAAGTCGTCGCTGTCGGTCCGGGCCGTGTTCGACACGAAGATCCTATTGGTCGCCGGGTCGTACACGCCGCCGAAGCCGACATTGTCGTTGCCGCGGTCGAGGTTGACGTAGAGGCCTTCGATCTTTGCGGTCAGGTTGTTGGTGAAGGCGTACTCGACGCCGCCGCCGACCGCATAGCCGCCGCGCCAATCATCGTCGCCGCAGCCGTTGAAGCCGAAGCCGAAGCCGACGCCGCAGCCATCGTCACCACCGCCGCCGAAGGCGAAGCCGCCGGTGGCGTAGATGAGGGCGCGGTCGAAGGCGACGCCGAGACGGGCGCGCACCGTGCCCCACCACTCGATCCCGCCACGGCTGAAGGCGCCGGTGACGACCGTCGCGGCGGGGGCGGTGAAGGCGACGCCGGGCGTGCCGACGAAGGTGTAGGTTCCCGCAGGGAAGGTCCCGGCGAACGCGTTGTTGTTGCCGCCGAGGTCAGCCCACTGGAGGTCCGCCTCGATACCAACCACGAAGGCGCCGATCTGGTAGTTGAAGCCCACCTGACCGCCGCCGGTGAAGCCGTCGTTGTTGTCGTCGCTTCCGAAGCCGACGACGCCCGGGACCGTCAGCGTGCCGTTGGTGCCCGCCGAATTGATGACAGAACCAGCCGGCAGGAAGTACGTGCCGGTGACGTCGTTGTCATTGTTGCCCCAGGCATAGCCGGCGTTCACACCGACATAGAAACCCGTCCAGGTGAAGACCGGGACCGGAGCGAAGGCCGGCGGAGCCGCGCGACGGGGAAGATCCGCCGCCATGGTGACGGTGGTCAGACCCAGCAAAGCAACTGAGGAGAGAAGAAACTTTTTCATGATCAGGGGTCCATCGTTGAGTGGTCCGGCGTTTTCATTACCGAACTTGCGCCATGGCGTCTGTCGCATTCGTGCAACAGGCATTCTCGAATAGCCCCGCCATGGTCAACGGGAGGTAAATCGGGCGGGCGCTCGCGCCGGGATGAGGCGGCGGGACATGGGGCGAATCCGCCACCCTCGTCCCACCCGGACGGCCTTGAGCCTGCCTGCCCTGCCGCGCGGAGCCGTCGGCCTGCAAGACGAGGATTCGCGCGTGGCCTGTCAACCTCGCCTTTACGTTAACAGGCCAAACTCGGGCCCGCTCACTCCCTTGCCGATGCGGATCCCTCCATGTTTGGCCTGTTCGACCGGGGCGATCGTCCCCGCCTTCTCGCCCAGACCGTCAAGGTCGCGCTCGCCATCGGCGCTCTGTCAGTGCTGGCCGCGAACTATCTTTCCGACGCGGCCCTCGACCAGAAGGCGTTGTCGCGTCTCGCCTTGCAGGCCCTCCATCCGAACGGCGAACCTCAGATGACCGGAGCCATCGCGGGCTCAGCGAAGGTCCAGCGCCTCGACCCCTGCGGCAGCCCCAAGCCTTGAGCGATGACGGCGGTCAGGCCTCAAGCCAGCGCGTCAGAGCCTCCGTCACCGCCTCGGGCCGTTCGAGACTCGACAGGTGCCCGCAGTCCGGCACGACCACGAGAGTGGCGCCGGGGATCGCCTGCGCCATCTCGCGCGACAGATCGGGCGGCGTCAGGGCGTCGTCCTCCCCGACTAGGACGAGGGTCGGAACCGCGATGGCGGCAAGGGTCGGCCGCAGGTCGCTGCGCCCCAGGATGGCCCGTTGTTGACGCACGAACGCTTCGGGACCGGTGACCTCGGCCATGTCTCGGACGATTCGCTCGAGGCTCGCATCGTCCCGCCGCTTCGGATGGACGAGGCGCGGCCACAGGGCGGCGTGCACCTCGTCGAATCGCCCGCGCTCGGCAAGCGCGATCAGGCGCTGCCGGTTGGCCCGCGCCTCCTCGGTGTCCGCCCGCGCGTTGGTGTCGAGGAGCGCCAACCGCGACACCCGCTCCGGCGCCTGCCGCATGACTTCGAGGGCCACATAGCCGCCCATCGACAGGCCGGCGAGGGCAAAGCGGCTTGGTGCGGCCGCGAGCAGCCGCCTCGCAATCCCCACCATCGAATCATCGCGCCGATGGTCGGCGATCATGACGTCGAGCCGGTCGCGCAAGGCGGCGATCTGGGGCTCGAAAAGACGCTCCGTGCAGTTCAGGCCGGGCACCAGCACCAGGGTGTCATCAGGCATGGCTCATTTCCGCGGTTGGTGGACTTTGCCGAATCAGAAGAATTGACAAGCCCACGGACCCTTCTATGGTCGCGCCCGACGCGACGCCCGCCGGGCTTATCGGTCGCGCGAAACCAAGGACGCGCCTGATCGTTGCCGTGAACAGCGGCCGGCAGGCTGCGACGCTCCTCAACGGTTGATCCCTTAAATGTCCTTCGCCGAACTTGGGCTGAGCGAAAAGGTGCTGCAAGCCGTCGCGGCTGCGGGCTACACGGAGCCGACGCCGATCCAGGCTCAGGCCATTCCGCATGTGCTCGCCCGCCGCGACGTGCTTGGCATTGCACAGACGGGAACCGGCAAGACCGCCGCGTTCACGTTGCCGATGCTGACGTTGCTCGAGACCGGGAGGGCCCGCGCCCGCATGCCGCGCACCCTCATCCTCGAGCCGACGCGCGAGCTCGCCGCGCAGGTGGAGGAGAGCTTCGAGCGCTACGGCGTCAATCACCGCCTCTCGGTGGCGCTCCTCATCGGCGGCGTGTCCTTCGGCGACCAGGACCTCAAGATCACCCGCGGCGTCGACGTGCTGATTGCGACCCCAGGCCGCCTCCTCGACCATTTCGAGCGCGGCAAGCTCCTGCTCAGCGGCGTCGAGCTCCTCGTCATCGACGAGGCCGACCGCATGCTCGACATGGGCTTCATCCCGGACATCGAGCGGATCGTGAAGCTCGTGCCGTTCACGCGCCAGACGCTGTTCTTTTCGGCGACGATGCCGCCGGAGATTCAAAGGCTTGCGGACGCTTTCCTCCACAATCCGGTGAGGGTGGAGGTGGCCCGCCCCGCCTCCACCGCGTCGACCATCACGCAGCGCTTGGTGGCGGCCGGGCGCGAGCCTCACGAGAAACGGGCATGTCTTCGGGCCCTCATCCGCCAAGCGAGCGAGCTCAAGAACGCCATCATCTTCTGCAACCGCAAGCGGGACGTGGCAGTCCTGCAGCGCTCGCTGGCGCGCCACGGCTTCAACGTGGCCGCCTTGCACGGCGACATGGACCAGCGGGCGCGGATGGCGGCGCTCGACAGCTTCCGCAGCGGCGAGGTGCCGCTGCTCGTCGCCAGCGACGTGGCGGCTCGCGGCCTCGACATTCCCGAGGTGAGCCACGTCTTCAACTTCGACGTGCCCCATCACGCCGAAGACTATGTTCACCGCATCGGGCGGACAGGACGGGCCGGCCGCACGGGCGTCGCTTACACGCTGGTCACGCCAGGGGACGAGAAGTCGCTGGCCGCCATCGAGAAACTGATCGGCCAGTCGATCGAATGGGAGACACCGCCGCCCGCCCGCGAGACCGAGCACCCGGAGCGGCCAGAACGCAGCCGCCGGCCGCGGCGGGAGGAGCGGCGCTCTTCGGAGCGGCGGCGCGAGAGGCGCGGCGAAGGCTCAGAACGACCGGCCGCGGCGAAGGCTCGTCGCGAACAGGAGGCCCCGGCCCGCTCGGCACCTCCGCAGGCCGCCAGGCCGGCCACCAAGCCGCCCCCCCAGCCCTCGCCCGTGGACCGGGAGGCTGAACACCCCGCAGGGGCCGTGGTGGGCCTGGGCGACCACATCCCTGCCTTTCTCCTTCGCCCGATTCCGAGCAAGCTGCGCAAATAGAATCGAATGCGGAGCGGGCTTTAACGATCTTTTCGCTCGTTCCGCATCATCTTCGCGCAGATGCATCGCTCCCGAGGTCTGCCCGCGGGCGGACGGCGATCTTTAACGGGATTTCGGACGGGATGCCTTCACCTAGCTCCGACAGCCAGCGCACGTTCCTTACGGCGGAGCGTGCGCTTCAGCTCATGAAGGCATACGGCTCCTCCGCGTGCCCGCGCAGCTATGAGGTCTGGTATACCTATGCGAGCGGCCACAAGCCGCTCATGAACGACGCGGTGAAGCGGATCATCACCGAGCACGGCACCCTTTCGGAGGCCGACATCGAGGCCATCTACGACGCCCACCTCAACCCGCACCGCCACGCGGCCGAAGCAGAGAGCGCAAGCGCCAGCGTGCTGACCGAGATCGACGAGGTCATGGCGATGATCGACCTCGCGCTCGGGTCGACGGCAAAATACGGCCAATCGCTCGAGGCGCTCTCCAACGACCTTGCCGGCCCGGTGAACCGGGCGAAGGTGCGCGAGGTGGTGAGTTCCCTGGTGCTCGCCACCAAGGAGGCCGCCTCCACCAACCAGACCCTCGACGCCCGTCTCAAGGAGACGAAGAGCGAGATCGAGGCTCTGCGCGAGACCCTCGAAGCGGTCCGCGTCGAGGCGCTGACCGATCCGCTGACCGGCGTCTCGAACCGCAAGCATTTCGAGGAGACGCTCGTTCATGCGATCGAGCACGCGGTTCAGCAGCGCTCGCCCCTGTCGCTGATCGTGCTGGATATCGATTTCTTCAAGCGCTTCAACGACACCTATGGCCACCTCACCGGCGACCAGGTGCTGCGCCTCGTCGGCGTGACCATGCGCGAGACGGTCGGCAGCAGGGCGACCCTCGCCCGTTTCGGCGGCGAGGAATTCGCGGTCGTGCTCCCCGATACGCCGCTGGAGGCGGCCCGCATCGCCGCCGAAAACCTGCGCCAGAGCATAGCCGGCCGGGAGCTCGTCAAGCGCTCCACGGGCGAGTCCTTGGGCAAGGTCACCGTCTCGGCCGGTGTTGCCACCTTGCGTGAGGGAGATACGGCCGTGTCCCTCCTCGAACGCGCGGACCAGTGCATGTACAAGGCGAAGCGCCTCGGCCGCAACCGCACGGTCACCGACGCGGAGGATGTGGGGGCGGCCGGCGGGACATCGCCGGTGGCCCCGCCCCATCGCTTCCTGCAAGCAGCTCCGTGAAGGCGAGCCTCACCCGGCCGTGAGCTCCGGCGGTCCGGAGATCGGTGCTGCTGCGCAGCAAGTCCGACCGCTCGCGTCTGGCCTGCGTCCCCACCCTCGCAAGATGGAGGAGGACATGCGGCAACCCGGCCAAACAAAGCTCAAGACGCTTGCTCTGCGGCGCTCCAAGGCCGACAGCACGAGGGCTTTCGTTTAACATCGAAGCCCGCCGGGTACGACGCCCGCCAGGGCATCGCTACGAAGGGAGAGAGAGGGATGGAGATCAAGCCGGAGGCCAGCCACCCGTCGCGCAGGGGACCGGCCGAGTACTTCACCGGCGCCGTTTGGCAGGACCCGATCATCGACGCCCCGGAGCCGGCGCGCATCCGCGCCGTGCGGGTCAGCTTCGAGCCGGGCGCCCGGACCGCCTGGCACACCCACCCCCTCGGCCAGACGCTTCATGTCCTGTCGGGGGTGGGTCGCGTGCAGAGCTGGGGCGGACCGGTGCGCGAGATCTTCCCTGGCGACACGGTCTGGATCCCTCCGAACGAGAAGCACTGGCACGGTGCGGCTCCGGGACATGCCATGTGCCACCTCGCCTTCCACGAGCATCTCGAGGGCACTCACGTCACATGGCTGGAGCACGTGACGGACGAGCAATACGCCACTCCGCCGACCGGCTGATCTGGCGCCAAGCCCCTCGCGACGGCGAGATCAGCGGGAGGCCCGCCTTGTGCGCTTGCCCGTACGCTTGGCGGATTTCTTGCGCTTCTGCACATTGCCCGAGGCCTTGACCGACGCCGTCTGCTCGGCGGCGGTAAGCTCTTCGCGCACCTGTGTCAGATCGCGCGTGACGGCTGCGAGTTCCTCTCGGCGGGAGGCAAGCTCTGCCCGCCCGGCGGCGAGCTCGCTCTGCACGGAGGCAAGGGCTGCTTTCGCCTGCTCATGGGTCTGCGTCACGCGCGCCAGATCGGACCTCACGGCGGCGAGCTTCGCTTCGAGGTCGGCAATCTCGGCCGCCTTCGCCCGGCGTTCGCCGAGCTCCTCGCCGAGGCGGCTGCGCTCCTGCTGGAGTTGCTGAACCGTCTGGGCGTGAGCCTCCTGCACTGACGCTGAAGAGGCGGACAGGAAGAAGAACGAACCCCAGCCGGCCACGGCCGCGACAGCGACCAGGCCGGCCACCCATCGGTAGACAGCGCTTGCGGTGTCCGACGGCATCATGACCCCCTTTGTGTCGCACTTCTTTTCGTGACGCCGCTCAGGGAGGGCGTCGGCGAGGGTCCAGTCTCGATTCCTACTGTGACGAGAAAGCGGCAGCGGCCGGCGGGCTGAAGGACCGGGCATGAAGCACGACGGCGCCGAGAAGGACAATGGCAAGGAGTTGATGGGCCAGCCCGGCCCAGAGCGGGACGTGAAGGAGAAGAGTCAGGATGCCGAGAGCCGCCTGCGCCAGCGCAAGGCCGGCAAGCGCCGCCGTCCACCCAGCGAGCCGTGGGAGCGCGCGCCAGGCCGTGAACGCGTGCCAGAGCGCGACGCCCACCACGACATAGGCCATGAGACGGTGGTTGAACTGCACCAGGGCAACGTTGTCGACGAAGTTCTCGACCCAGGGCGACACGGCGAAGAGGCCGTCCAGCGGCGGGATCCATCGGCCGTCCATGAGCGGCCAAGTGTTGTAGGTCAGCCCCGCTTTCGAGCCCGCGACGAGCCCGCCGAGCGCGATCTGGAGGAAGACGAGGCCGAGGAGAAGATGGGCCTGGCGCCGGAGCCGGGGATGCCCCGCAGCCGTCGCAAGCCCTGTCTTGCGCCAGCCGAGGCCCGCGGCGGTCCACAGGAGCCCGGCGAAAATGGCGCAGGCGATCACGAGATGAAGCATCAGCTTGAGGGGCGCCACCGCTGTCATGCCGGGCTTGAGCCCAGACGCCACCATGATCCAGCCGACTGCGCCTTGCAGGCCGCCGAGCGCGCCCAGTCCGAGGAGAACGAGAGCGAGGCGCCCGCGCACCCAGCCCTTGGCCCAGAACCAGAGGAAGGGCAGGAAAAAGGCGAGCCCGACAAAGCGTCCGAGCTGGCGATGGCCCCATTCCCACCAATAGATGAACTTGAACTCGTCGAGGCTCATGCCCTGATTGAGGAGAGCATATTGCGGGCTCTGCCGATATTTCTCGAACTCGGCGAGCCAGGCGGCATCGGACAGGGGCGGGATCGCGCCGGTCACCGGCTTCCACTCGGTGATGGACAGGCCGGAGCCCGTAAGCCGCGTCGCCCCGCCGACCGCCACCATCGCGACCACCAGGAGGGCGAGGGCATAGAGCCACAGGCGCAAGGCGGACGTCGCCCGATCCTGCGCCTTCTCGAACGAAACGGACGCATGCGGCGTGCCGGCCGCGGCGGTCATGGTACTCCCCACCGTCATGAAGGGTTGATCCCCCGTCCAAGGCAGAACACATACGGTCCAACCGCGGCGGCGACAACGAGCCCGTCGCCGCACCGCCTGCAGCCCACCGAGGCTCAGGCGGTCGTGGCCCTCCCGCCGGAGCACCACAAATGCCCTCACGCCTGCGCAAGCTGATCGGCGCGATCCTCATGATCGCCTTCGTCCTCGCTTATGCCCTCTTCGCCATGGCCATCGCCGACAGCCGCGTCAGCGAAGCCCCAGAGGCGGTGCGCGCCATCGTCTATGCCGCGCTCGGGCTCGTCTGGGTGCTGCCCCTGATGCCGCTCATCCGATGGATGCAACGGCCTGATCCCCAGGGAAGGCGTCCATGAGCGAGAGGAGGCGCCCTGGCGCAAGCCTGTCCCCGAGCGCCGGCCCACGCCTCGGAACGCTTTTTTGACATCATCTTGCCGCAGCCGAGCGCTGCATAATGCGTCCGCCCTCGCGAGAGAATTCCCAATGAAGCACGCCGCGATGCTCGCCGTCCTGGTGGCTTTTCCGATGGCCGCCCCGGCCCAATCCTCCGCCCCGCGAACGATCGCGGACTGCGAGAAGATCAAGAACGACATGGCTTACAACGAGTGCCTGGCGAGCTTCGGGCCGCGGGTGGGCGAGCGCCCTCGCGGCAGCGCGTCGGTTGGGGACGAGGAGGTGGAGCCGGAGCGCGGACGAAACACGATGATCAGCCGACGGGGACGGGGCGGCCGGCAAGCGGCGTCGTTCGAGGTGCGGGGCGGAGGCCGCGGTTCATCCTTGAGCCTGCCCCCCGCCTGGCGTCCTGCCCGCCGTTCGGGCCGAGGAGAGCGCTGACAACTGCGTTCAGGACACGTTGAGCCGCCGGCCCCGGTTCCAGGCGAGAAACGGTACGCCGGAGAGCAGCCCCCGCAGCGCCTCTTCGCTCTGGAACAACCCATTCACCGAGATCCGAGGGAGGGCGTGGAGATGCGCCCCGTGCTCGGGGAACACATGGCCCGGGCGCGTCGTCACAGCCGTCGTGAAGCCGGCCTTCCGCGCGAGGGCGAAGTCCCGAGGCCCCGCCGAGGTCGGATCGCCGACCGGGAAGGCGAAATGGCGAACCTCGACCTTGAGCTGCGCGGCGATGGCCGCCCTCCCCTCCACCATTTCGCGCCACGCATCGTCCTCGCTGTGTTTCGCCAGCATCGCGTGCGTGACCGTATGGGCGCCGATGGAGACCCCCGGCTCGCGGGCGAGCGCCTTGAGCTCGTCCCAGGTCAGGCACAGCTCGCGAACCAGCGCGGCGGCATCGACCTTCGCTTCATCGGCGAGGAGGGTGACCGTGGCGAGCAGACGGTCCTCCGGCTCGGCTCGCAGGGCCCAGTAAAGGCGCTCGAAAGCCTTTGCCTTCTCGTCCGGCCCCGCGCAGGGACATTCGATGCGCCGGCCTCCCACATGGATCGAGACGCGCTTGAGGCGCGTGAGCGCCTCTTCGAGCTCGCACCACCACAGCCGACCGGCCCCATCGGCGTAGTTGGCGGTGACAAACATCGTCCAGGGCGCACCATGCCGCCGCAGCACGGGCATGGCGTAGAGAAGGTTGTCGCGATAGCCATCGTCGAAGGTCAGCACGGCGAATGGCGGCGCGTCCTTCTCGGAGAGCCGACGCGGCAGGTCGTCGAGCGCGATGAGCTCGAAGCCGAGCTCTTTCAAGGTCGTGAGCGTGCGGTCGAGGAACTCGGGAGTGATCTCGAGGAGCCGGTTCGGTGCGAAGGCGCGCTCCCGCCACGGCCGAACATGGTGGAAGGTCAGGATGATGCCGCAGCCGCGCGCGAGCGGCCGCAGCCACTCGTTGGCCCGCACGGCAGAGGCCGCCGCGAACCCGGCCGCGAACAGGCGATGTCTCAGACTGCTCATGGGAAGAGCTTAGTCGGCACTTAAGAAAGCTTGGTTACCGTCGCGCCGGCCGCTCTCCAGCCGTCGAGCACGAGCCGATCATGACCGCCACAGCCCGCAGCTCCGCCCTCGCTCCCATCGGCCAAGCGGACGCATCCGCCACTTCATTGAGGCTCGAACGCCTCGAGACCTACGCGGCCGCGGAAGACCTCTGGCGGAGGCTTCAAGACGAGGGCGTGTGCACGCCTTACCAACGCTTCGACTGGGCGGCGGCCTACCGCGAGGCCATGGCGGCAGGCAGCGACAGGGCGTTCCCTATCCTCCTCCTCCGGGACGAGGCAGGACGCCCGATGCTCCTTCTGCCTCTCGAGGTCGAGCGAAAGCGGGGGCTTGCGATCGCCTCGATCCTCGGCGGCAAACACGCCAACTACCATTGCCCCGTCATGACCCCTCGCGGGGCCGGGATCGAAGGCCAGGAGCTCCGGCGCCTTTTGCGCAGCGAGGGGCGGCACCTTGGGATCGATGCCTACAAGTTCGTGAACCTTCCGGTATCCTGGGCGGGGCTCGCCAATCCCCTGGCAGAGGGCGGGCGTCCAAGCCCGAGCAATGCGTACCGCGCGGCCCTCGATGGGGACAGCGAGGCGACGCTCAGCCGGCTGTTCAGCACCAACAGCCGCAAGAAGCTGCGAAGCAAGGAGGCGAAGCTTCGCGCATTGGGGCCTGTGGCCCATCGGATCGCTGCGAGCGCGGCGGAGGCTGAAGCGATCCTTGCGGCGTTCTTCGCCCAGAAGGCGGCCCGCTTTAGCGAGCTCGGAATCGCCGATCCCTTCGCGGATCCAGCCACGCGCACGTTCCTCCGCTCGGCCGCCGGCGCGGGGCTTGACGCAGGGCGGCCTGCGATCGAGCTTCACGCCCTGACGGTGGGCGAGCGGATCGTGGCGACCTTCGGCGCCGCCGTGGACGCCAAGCGCTGCTGCGGTATGTTCATCTCCTTCGATCCCGATCCGACGATCGCACGGGCAAGCCCAGGCGAGCTCCTGCTCCTGCGGACAATCGCCTGGCAATGCCTTCAGGGGCGGCGCGTCTTCGACCTCGGGGTCGGGGAGGCTCACTACAAAAAGATCTGCGACGAGACGGAGGAGCTCGTCGACGTTCTTCTTCCCGTCACCGCTCGCGGCGCCATCTTCGCCGCTGCCGCCGCAGCCGTCTTCAAAGCCAAGCGGGGCTTGAAGCAGACACCGTGGGCGATCGAGCTCGTCTCCGGGATGCGCAAGCACCTCGCCCGCCGCTAGGCGGCTACGAGCGTCGCGTCCGCGCACGCGACCTCGCGGGCCACGACCACGTCGGGGGCGCCGGCGGTCCGCGCACGCTCGTACAGATCGACCAAGGCCTCGTCGGCCGCATCCGCATTCGATGCGATCACGACCGTGTCGATGCAGGGCGCGAACAGCGCGAGGAGATCGGGCTTGGCGCTGTCGTGGAGAAGGCACACGACCCAGTCATAGGTCTGGTCGAAGGCCGACAGCGCGATCTCCACGCCCTGCCACTCCTGCGCGAGCAGCGCCCCGTCGAGGAGGCCGGCTCCGACCACGTGGAGCCGGGAGCCGCTCTCGCGGGTGATGATCTCCATGAACGAGGCCTCGCCTGCGACAAGATCCGTGAACCCGTGCCGGGCCGGCGCCGCCCCGCCGGCGTCGACGCAAACGAGCAGAGCGCGGCTCCTTTGCGCGAGCGTGCGGCCGACCTCCTTGGCGAGCTCGGCCTGGCCATCGGCGGGAGTGACGCCGGTGACCAGAATGCGTCTGCCCCGGCCGGCGGGCGTGACCCGCGCGAGGCGGGCAATCAGGGCATGCGTGTCAAACCGCTCCGGCGCGGTCAGCAGGAGAAGGGATGGGCCAGGCTCCGGATCCGGCTTCGGCTCCGCCGCCGCAGACGCGGCTGGCCCGCCTCTGGGCGCTTCCTCTTCGTCAGCGCCCGGCGGGTCGAACGCCGGCGGCTCTTCCTCCTCGTCCCGCCCCTCCCTCGTCCTGCGAGGCTCGGCAAGCGTCGGATCGGCAAGCATCTCGCGGGCGACAATCGCACCGGCGGCCATCACCATCGCGGCCAGGGTCGAGAAGAAGACGATCGGCACTTTCTTCGGGAAGGACGGCTTCTCGGGCACGATCGCGCTGGAGACGATGCGGGCGTCGGGCGGAACGGCGTTTTCGGCGTCGCGCGCCGTCGCCTCGCGATAGCGGGCAAGGTAGGACTCGAGCTGATCGCGCTGTGCCTTCGCCTCGCGCTCGAGGGCGCGCAACTGCACCTCCGCCTCGTTCGCGCGGGCCACAATCTCTTTCTGCGCATCGATGGCCGCGTTCAGCGTCTCCACGCGAGCCCCCGCAATGCGCGCGTCGTTCTCGAGCGTCCGGACGGTGCGCTCAGCGGCGCCGCGGATCTGGCTCTCGAGGTCGTTGACCTGCGCGTTCAGCTCCTTGATGCGCGGATGTTCAGGCAGGAGCGTGCGCAGTTCGAGGGCCAATTGGGCGCGCAGATTGATCCGTTGCTCGATCAGCCGTCGGATCAGCTCGTTGTTGGCCACATCCGGAATCTCGAAGGCGCGGCCATCCTTGATCATGTCCTTGATCAATCTCGCCTTCGCCTGCGCGTCAGCTTGCGCCGTTCGCGCCTGGGCAAGCTGCGTGTTGAGCTCGCTCAATTGCTGGGTATTGATCGCCACGTTGTTGCTGCCGAGCAAGAGCCCATTTTTCGCTCGGAAGGTCTCCACCTTGGCTTCGGCCTCGGCGACGCGCGCGCGCAGCCCCTCGATGCTTGCGCCGAGCCATCCTGAAGCCGAGCGCGCCGTGTCCTTCTTCGCGGCCTCCTGCATCTCAAGGTAGAGTTCGGCGATCTTGTTTGCGCCCCTCGCCGCAAGTTCCGGATCTTTCGAGCGGAACTCGATGGCGACGATCCGTGACTTGCCGACTGGGTAGACGAGCAGATGATCGTAGTAGCTCTCCAAGACCCGCTCCTCAGGCCGGCGATCGAGCGGATTGCGCGAAAGACCGACCATGATCATGAGCCGGCGGATCGCGCTCACCTCCCCGGCCAGCGGATCGAACTCCGGATTGCCGACGAGGCCAAGCTGCTTGATTGCCTCGCGCGCAAGATCGCGGGACATCACGACCTGGACCTGGCTTGCCACAGCCTGCTCGTCGATCTGCGGCTGAGGCTCGAAGCGGTCCTGCGTCGGCCGCGTGTAGAAGCTGTCGCGGCTCTCGAGGATGATCTTGGCCTCGCCCGTGTAGCGGGGCGTGACGAGGCTCACGAAGGCGACCGAGGCGGCGAAGGCGACGAACCCCGCTCCAGCGATCAGACGCCAGCGAGCGCGAACCGCACCCACGATTTGGCCGAGGTGAACCGATTCGAGGGGCTCTTCCCTGACGGAGGGGACGCCTTCGGCGAGGGGCTGGCTCATTGAGGACGACCTTCAACGCATCGGCGGGTGAGCGCCGACTGAGGCGATTACTCCTCATTAAGGTTGCTGTGAGGTTAAAACCCTGGCGCGGCGCGGGGATCTTGGAATGAGGGGAGACAAGCACGCGCGGCGATCAAGCTTTCATTAACCATAGTTGGCCAATGCTCTCGCCAATTCTCAACCGTCTTCAGTTCGGCGAGAGTTCGGCACCCCCATGAACCGGCGCACGGCCCTCATGACGATCGCGTCCTCGCTGACGCTGGCGGCCTGCGTGCACCGGCCCTACCGGACTGCGGTCCTCGACGGGCCGCCCGGCGGCGCCTACACGCTCGCCAGCGGCGACCGGTTGCGGATCATTGTCTTCGGCCAGGATAACCTGTCGAACATCTACGCCGTCGACGGCAGCGGCCGCATCGCGATGCCGCTGATCGGGGCGGTCCCGGTTGCCGGTCTGTCGACAGCGCAGGTCGAGCGCGCCGTCGAGGCAAGGCTCAAGGCGGGTTACATCCGCGAGCCGAAGGTGACGGTCGAGGTGGACACCTATCGGCCGTTCTTCGTGCTCGGCGAGGTCACCAACTCCGGCCAGTACCCCTATGTGAACGGCATGACCGTGCAAACGGCGGTCGCCATCGCCGGCGGGTACACGCCGCGGGCCGCGAAGGACTCCGCCGAAATCACCCGCCAGGTGGAGGGCCGGCTCGTTACCGGCACCGTGCCCATCACCTATCCCGTCCGCCCTGGCGACACCATCGTCATCAAGGAGCGCTGGTTTTGAGGGGTGCTCTCGGGCGGCCTCTCGCGCCAGCGTAAGGAGATCATTGTGGCCGAGCGGCGTCTGCGCATCCTCCATGTCTTCCGGGCGCCCGTGGGGGGCCTCTTCCGCCACGTGATCGACCTCGCGCGGGCGCAGATCGCGCAAGGGCTCGATGTCGGCATCTTCTGCGACTCCCTTACCGGCGGCGAGCGCGCGCAGGATGCCCTTGCCGAGCTGGCGCCCGGCCTCACGCTCGGCGTGACGCGCGTGCCGATCCGTCGCAATCCGAGCCTCAGCGACGGGGCTGCGCTCCTTGCGCTGCACGACCTTTGTCGCGAGCTCCGACCCAACGTCCTGCATGGCCACGGCTCCAAGGGCGGCGTCTATGCAAGGCTCGTCCGCCCCCGCGCGGTCGATCCCTTGGCGATCCGGGCCTACACGCCCCACGGTGGCAGCTTCAACTACTACCCCGGCACGCTTCTCCATCGCCTCTACATGGGCGCGGAGGGCGTGCTCGCGCGGCGTACGGACGTGTTCCTCTTCGAGAGCGAATTCATCGCGGGACGCTTCCGGACTTATGTCGGCGACACAGACCGCATCGTGAGGATCGTGCATAACGGGATCAGCGAGGCCGAGTTTGAGCCCATCGCCCACGTGCCCGATCCTTGTGACCTCGTTTATGTAGGCGAGCTGCGCCCGGCCAAAGGCGTGGAGACGCTCATCGACGCGGTGGCCCTCCTGCGCAAGGATCACAGCCTGCGCCTGACGCTTCTCATTGTCGGCTCGGGCCCGAGCGAGGCTGAACTGAAAGCGCGCGCTAAGGCCGCCGGGATCTCAGATTCGATCGCGTTCGTGCCACCGCAACCGATCCGCCACGCGCTCGCGCGCGGCGCCGTCATGGTGATCCCGTCCTATGCGGAATCGCTGCCCTACGTCATTCTCGAAGCGGCGGCGGCGGCGCAGCCCCTCGTCTCCACCAATGTGGGCGGTATCCCGGAGATCTTCGGGCCTTACGCCAATGAGCTCATCCCGCCGCGGGACGTCAGGGCGCTCGCCACGGCGATCCAGGCCAAGCACAGGGAGAGCGAGGCCGAGCGGGCCGCGAAGGCAAGCCGCCTCAGCGGCTTCATCCGGTCGCGCTTCTCGCTCCCATCCATGATCGACGGAGTTCTTGCCGGCTACGAAGCCGCCTTCGAAGCGCGGGAGCGAGCTTCCGTTAACCTTGAACGTCGATGGGCGCGCCTGCCTAACAGCGCCTGACCGTCTCCCTTAAAGTTTCCGAGAGCCTTCACGCCTACTCTCCGCAAGCTGAGCCGCGCGCCGGTCGCCCGGACGTCGCGGCCCTGCAGGACGGGGCAGTGCGTATGAACGGGTTCGACGTTCGCGAATTCCTCCAGGCGGCATCCGCTGCGGCCGTGGAGAGTGGAAGCGGTCAATCCACACGCCGTCAGCCGGCAGCCGCCTTGGAGGGTGCGGCGGGTGCTCCGGCGCGCCCGAGCTATTCGCCCGTGGTGATCGAAGGCCTCGTCCGCATCATCGAGTTCTTCCTTGTCGCCTTCGTGGGCGTCGCAACCCATCGCATCTATCTCGCCGGGGTTATACCGTTCGATTTCACCTATCTCGTGCTGGTCGTCGGCCTTGCGAGCCTGACGGTCGTCGTCCTGCAGGCGGCAGGCGCCTACGCAGTGTCCGCCTTCCGGGCCTTCTTCCTGTTCGGGCTGCGGATCCTCGCCGCCTGGACCCTCGTCATCCTCATCGCGCTGATGGCGGTATTCTTCCTCAAGATCGGCGGCAACGTCTCGCGCGTGTGGCTGGCGAGCCTTTACGTCGCCGGCGCTGGCGCACTCATTCTCGAGCGCCTCGTTCTGTCCATCGTCGTCTCGCGGATGACCCGGGCCGGGCGCTTCGACCGTCGCACCGCCATCGTGGGCGGCGGGGATGCCGCCGAAGCCATCATCAAGCGCCTCGACGCGCAGCCCGAAAGTGGCATCCGCGTCGTCGGCGTGTTCGACGATCGCGGCGAGGACCGCTCGCCCGAAGTGATCGCCGGCTATCCGAAGCTCGGCACAGTGGATGACCTCGTCGACTATGCACGACGCACGCAGCTCGACCTCGTCATCTTCACCCTGCCGATCTCGGCGGAAAAGCGCATCCTGCAGATGCTGGCGAAGCTCTGGGTGCTGCCGATCGACATCCGCCTTTCGGCCCACACCAGCAAGCTGCGGCTTCGGCCGCGGGCTTATTCGTATATCGGCTCGGTGCCGGTACTCGATGTCTTCGACAAGCCGATCGCCGACTGGGACCTCGTCCTCAAATGGCTGTTCGACAAGGTCGTCGGCTCGATCCTGCTGATCCTCGTTTCGCCGATCCTGTTAATGACGGCCATTGCGGTGAAGCTCGATTCTCGCGGACCCGTCCTCTTCCGCCAGAAGCGCTACGGCTTCAACAACGAGTTGATCGAAGTGTTCAAGTTCCGGTCGATGCATGTCGACCAGTGCGACCCGACCGCGTCGCGGCTCGTGACGAAGGGGGATCCGCGCGTGACACGCGTCGGGCGCTTCATCCGCAAGACCTCCATCGACGAGCTGCCGCAGCTCTTCAACGTCGTCTTCAAAGGCGATCTCTCGCTCGTGGGGCCGCGGCCACACGCCATTCACGCCAAGGCCGAGAACCGCCTCTATGACCAGGTCGTCGACGGCTACTTCGCCCGCCACAAGGTCAAGCCGGGGATCACCGGCTGGGCGCAGGTCAACGGCTGGCGGGGGGAGACCGACACGGAAGAGAAGATCCAGCGGCGTGTCGAATACGACCTCTACTACATCGAGAATTGGTCGGTGTTCTTCGACATCTACATTCTCGCGGTGACGCCCTTCGCACTCTTCAAGTCCGACAACGCCTATTAGCCGCGCCATGACGGCCGCCGCTCTTCCGCAGGTGCGAGCCGCCCCGGGACGGCCGCCCGTGCCGGCGATCCGCGCGATCAAGGGCTTTGGCTACTTCCTCTTCGCGCTCTTCATCTTCTTCATCTGCTTCACTTTTCTGCGGCCCTCGCCCTATGACTTCATCGCCGTGCCGGCGATGGCGCTGTGGCTCGCCCTCGGCATCCGGCTGCACCGCAGCTCTCTGCCCTTCGTCGCCCTGCTCCTCCTCTACAATCTCGGGCTGTTCATCGCCCTCATCCCCTACCCCGATGAACCGCGGCCCGTGGAGTGGACCTACCAGTCCATCTACCTCATGGTCACCGCGATCTTCTTCGCCATGTTCTTCAGCTGCGAGACAGAGCGGCGGATCGAGTTCGCGCTGAAAGCGTATCTGGCGAGCGCGCTGTTCGCCGCCGCTGCCGGCGTGGCGAGCTATTTCGACCTCTTTGCCGGGATCTTGTTCAAGATGGATGGCCGGGCCGCCGGAGTGTTCGAGGATCCGAACGTCCTCGGCTCCTTCCTCGTTCCCGGCGCTGTCTACGTGGCCCACGGACTCCTGGTCGGCACGCGCCGCCCAGCGCTTGGCCTGCCGGCGCTCAGCCTGTTGCTCGCCGGGATCTTCTTTTCCTTCTCGCGAGGCTCATGGGGCGCGACGGTAGTCGCAACGGTCCTCACGACGGCGCTGGTCTATCGCACCACAGGATCTTGGCGCCTCAGGCGACGCATCCTCCGGATCGGGGCCCTCGTGCTGGTCATGACGGTGAGCGGCCTCGCCAGCCTCCTCTCCGTCGAGAGCATTGCGGAACGTTTCGAGGACCGCGCCCGGGTGACAAAGGATTACGACGAGGGGGTCACCGGCCGGTTCGGCAATCAGATCCGGTCGATCCCGATGCTCATCGAGGAACCCAACGGCTTCGGACCCTTGCGCTTCCGGCTGACCTTCGGGCTCGAACCGCACAACTCTTACATCGGCGGCTTTGCCAATGGCGGCTGGCTTGGCGGCTTCGCCTTCCTGGGCCTTGTCGGCGTCACCACGTTCGTCGGGTTCCGGCTTTGCCTTGCGCCTTCGCCCTTCCAGCGTCAGGCACACATCGTCTGGCCGTCGCTCCTCATCTTCTTCTTGCAGGCGGTGCAGATCGACGTGGACCACTGGCGCCACGTCTACCTGCTGCTCGGCATGCTGTGGGGTCTCGAGGCTGCCCGGGTCTCCTGGAGAAAGGACGTAAGCGCCTTTAGCCGCTCATCCCTTTCCGCAGGCGCTCGAGGCCAAGGTCACGCGCCGCCGATGCCTTGAACGACCACGCCCGTGCCGCCGCAGGTCGGGCAGGCGCGTGCGCCGAGACGGCCCCGCCCCCGGCAGTCCGGACAGACATTCTCGCCCGTGGCGGGCGTTCCCGGCGGCGCCGCGTCCCCCGGGTTGGGTTTTGGACGGGCTTGAACCTTGCTCGTCGACTTGCTGCGGTTGGCGGCCATCGGCAATCCCCTCCCGGTGCGATGCCGACCTATCAACGCGCAGCGCATGGGCCGGTTGCGTCGACACTGGCGAGCCCGCAACAGAACGGCCCCGCTCCGACGAGCGAGGCCGCCTGGTGCGTCCCCCGAGTGGGAGAGGCAGCGTCAGGGACGCAGCAACGCGAACGCTGCCACCCGCGTCAGCACACCCGCTCGCGGCGGATGTACACATTGCCGTAAACATCGACGATGCGACGCTTCACGAAATAGCAGGTCGGTTCCACATAGACGGGCTCTGCGTAAGCCGGAGCGGCGGAGGCAGCCAGCGCGCCGAGGGCGAGGCCGCCGACGATGCCGGCCGCGACGGCCCCTCTGTAGCCATAGTGACGATGCCGCCAGCCGGCCTCGGCCGCAGCGAAGGGGGTGGCGAGCGCCGTGGCGAGCGTGAGCGCGCCAAGAGCCGAAACGAGGGTCTTCCTGCTGAACGTCGTCATCTCAATCTCCCATTCGTCGCGATGGCCGGCGGGTGTGATCTTGCGTCCAACCACACATTCATGATGACGGCCCGCGGCTTTGGGCGGCGTGCGCCCCCGCACGAAAGCTTCACAGGAAGCTGCGACCTGCTAGAAGGGCGCGCCTGCCCGCAGGCACGTCGCCGTCTCGCCTCAAGGCCTTTCCCCAGACCCGTGCCGATGCCTCTCGTCGCCAAACGCAAGCTGAAGGAGACATGGCGCGATGCCGTGGCGCGCCGGGCGGCTGAGTTCGATGTGATGGAAGCCTGCCTTGCCCGGTTCGACCAACTCATCCGGGAAGGACGGAACGAGGCAGAGGCGGCCTATGCAAGCCTTGCCGCCTTCGGGTGCCTGTTTCCCGTCCCCGACGGGCCCGCCAGAGGGGCACGCGAACAGCTCTGAACCGGCATCCGCCGCACACCGCCGACCGTGCCGAAGGGCTCGGCGAGCGTCGCGGTTCTTAACAAGACGTCAATGCCTGACATGCGATCTTCACGAAGGCATGGAGCCGGGCATGCGCGTCCTCATCGTCGACGACAACCAAACGAACCTCATTCTCCTGCGCAGGCTGGTGGAGAAGATCGAGGGATGCAGGCCGCTGGTCTTTTCCGATCCGCTTCAGGCCCTGATGGAGGCCTCGACCTCGGACGTCGACCTTGCGGTGGTCGACTACATGATGCCCGGCGTGGATGGCCTGTCCTTCATTCGCCGCTTTCGATCTTTCCCTAACGGCGAGGATGTTCCGATCGTGATGATCACGACGGCCGAGGAGCGCGCCATCCTCCACGCCGCGCTCGAGGCGGGGGCGACCGACTTCCTCACCAAGCCGATCGAGACCGTCGAGTTCCTCTCCCGGGTCAAGAACCTGCTCCGGCTCCGCGAGGCGCAGAACCGGCTGCGCGACCAGGCGCGGGAGCTCGCGGCCAAGGTGAAGACCGCCACCCGAGCGCTCGCGGCCCGCGAAGAGGAGATCATCCTCCGCCTGTCCCGCGCCGCCGAGCGCCGGGACGACGGCACCGGCACTCACATCGTGCGCATGGCGGCCCTGTGTCGCCTGATCGCGGAGGGGCTCGGGCTCGACGAGGAAACCGTTCACACCATTTCCCTTGCCGCTCCCATGCATGACGTGGGGAAGATCGGCGTGCCCGACGCCATCCTGCTGAAGCCTGGAGGCCTCGATTCGGAAGAGCGGCAGGCGATGGAGAAGCACACGGAGTACGGCTTCGAGATTCTCGACGGCAGCAACTCCGAGCTGATCCGCCTCGCGGCCGAGATGGCGCTGTCGCACCACGAGCGCTGGGACGGCACCGGATACCCCCGCGGGCTTGCCGGCGAAGACATCCCGCTCAGCGGCCGCATTGCCGCCGTGGCGGATGTCTGCGACGCCCTCGCCTCGGAGCGGCCCTACAAGCCTGCCTGGCCACTGGAAGCCATCAAGGCCTATCTCATCGAGAGCTGCGGCTCCCAGTTCGATCCGCGCTGCGTTCAGGCCCTCCTCAAAAGGTGGGACGAGGTGCAGTCCCTTTACGCCAGCGGTCCTCCGCCGCTCACGGCCGCAGCCTGACGCGGGCTGCAGGAAGAGGACCGATCATGTCGGGTGAAGGGGCCCGCCGGAGTGGCGCTCCGCCGCAGCAGGATGCTCAGCTCGTTGCCTTGTCGCGGCGCGCCTTGAAGGGGGGCATCGTCGGCCTCGGTCTTCTCATGCTCGGCGCCGGCTGGGTGTGGGTTTGCGACATCCTCGCCACGAACTATGAGCACGCGGTCAGGCGGACCAAGGAGAGCGGCCAGAACCTCACGAGCGCTCTCGCCGAGGATATCCGCAACACACTGTTGACGATCGACCACCAGCTTCTGCAGCTCCGGACCGCGCAGCGTCTGTCCGGGGACAAGTTCCTGCTGCGGCGCTGGTGGCGGGAGCCCGACGCAGAGGGCCTCGTCCGACAGATCGTGCTGGTCGATCGGGACGGTCGGACCTTGCAGAGCGCGGAAGCCTTCGAGCGCTTGCCGCGCGCACTTGGGGACCTGTCGGTTCTCGAGCGACATCGGACTGCGGCGGACGACTCGCTTCACCTCTCATCGCCGTTCTTCGACCCGGCGAGCGGCCGCCGCTGGATGCACGTCTCGCGGCGACTTCATGGGGAGGACGGGGGTTTTGCCGGAGTCGCTGCCGCCTTCATTGAACCCGACGACCTCTCCCGGCTCTTCCTGAAGTTCGACATCGGTCCGAACGGCATCATGGCCGTCACAGGCCAGGACGGGATCGTGCGGGCGCGCCTGCCCTATGCCGAAAATCGGATCGGCCGCGACATCTCCGACAGCGCCCTGTTCAAGCGCTATCACGCGGCAAGCGCCAGTTGCCTCTTCGGCACCACGCCGGTCGAGGGCAAGGATCGGCTGCTCTGCTATCGCCATGTCCCTGACCTTCCGCTCGTGGTCAGCGTCGGCTTTTCCCTGGAAGACCTTCTGCAGGACCATCACGCGCTGAGGGCGCGCTATCTCGCCGGCATGGGCGGCGCGACCATTGTCGCCCTCCTGATGATGGGACTCTTGCTCGCCCATGAGCGCAAGCTTGGGCGGGCCAACGCGGCGCTCGCGGCGAGCGAGGCCCGCCACCGCGAGCTCATCGGCAATCTCCGGGAAGTCGTCTACACCGCCGACGCCAAGGGGCGCTGGACCTTTCTCAGCCCGTCCTGGGAACGTCTCATGGACATGCCGGTGGCGGAGACCCTCCATCGCAGCTACACGGAGATTCTTCATCCCGAGGATCGCTCTCTCGAGGTGTTCCGGGCGCATGTGCGCCAGCGGCGAGACCACGCCGAAGTCCAGATGCGCGTGGTCCGGCCGGATGGCCAGGAGCGGCGGGTCGAGGTCTCCACCCACTTCGCCTACGACGCGGCGGGCCGGTTCACCGGCAGCTGGGGCGTCATCCACGACGTCACGGAACGCCACGCCGCCGCCGCTGCGCTGAAGGCGAGCGAGGAGAGCATCGCCGAGAAATCCCTGCTTCTCGAGGCGACCCTCAACGGCATCAGCGAAGGGATCGTCATGGTCGGTCCGGAAGGGACGATCAAGGTCATCAACCGGCGGGGACGCGAGGTCCTCGGATTCCCGCCAGGGATGGACCCCACCGGCAGGTGCATCGCGGAGGTCATCCGCTATCAATGGCAGCAAGGCGAGTTCGGACCGCCCGTCAACGAGGCCGATTGCGAGCGCGTGATCCGGACGCTCGGGGGCAGCGGCAATCTCAACGACGCACCTCCTGTCTATGTGCGGATTCGCCCGAACGGCACCGTCCTCCAGGTCCGGACCACGCCCCTCGCCGATGGCGGCTTCACGCGCACCTACACCGACATCACCGACCACTACCGGTCGGAAGAGGCGCTTGCCCGCGCCAAGGAGGAGGCGGAAGCCGGCAACCGCGCCAAGTCCGCCTTCCTCGCCACCATGAGTCACGAGATCCGCACGCCGCTCAACGGCGTGATCGGCATGGCGTGCCTTCTCCTCGATACGGGCCTCACCGACGAGCAGCGCCAATGCGCCGAGACGATCCAGCGCTGCGCCGACGCCCTCCTTTCCATCATCAACGACGTGCTGGACTTCTCGAAGCTCGAAGCGGGCCTGATGCCGCTCGAGCAGACGGCGTTCGATCCGACGGAGGCCGCGCGGGCCGTGGTGGAGATCGCCGACCTGCGGGCGCGGGCCAAGGGCTTGACCATGGTTCTTGCAGCGAGTCCCGACGTGCCGCCTGCCGTCCTCGGCGATGCGGCGAGGCTGCGGCAGGTTCTCCTCAACCTCGTGGGCAACGCGGTGAAGTTCACCGAGGCCGGCTCAGTCATCGTGTCGCTTGCGCGCCGCGAGGGACCCGAGCCGATGCTGCGCTTCGAGGTCAAGGACACCGGCATCGGGATTCCCGCACAGGCCCGAGATCGGCTCTTCCGTGAGTTCTGCCAGGTCGAGACCGCCATCACCCGGTGCTATGGCGGCACCGGCCTTGGGCTCGCCATTTCGAGGAAGATCGTCGAGGCGATGGGCGGTGCCATCGGCGTCGAAAGCGAGGAGGGCAAGGGGAGCCTGTTCTGGTTCGAGATCCCGCTCGTTGCCGCGGAACTCGCCCCGGTCCGCGCGCATGGCGCGGTGGATGCGACCGCGCACGGGCTCGGCCGCGCGCTCCGCGTCCTCGTGGTCGAGGACAACAGCGTGAACCAGCGCGTTGCGACCGGCATGCTCAAGGCCATGGGTCACGCCGCAGAGATCGCCGCGAACGGGATCGAAGCGGTCGCGCAGGTGAAGGCGCGGGATTTCGACCTCATTCTCATGGATATGCAGATGCCGCACATGGACGGCCTCGAGGCGACCCGCGCCATTCGCGCCCTCCGACCGGGCCGCCAGCAGATTCCGATCATCGCCATGACGGCCAATGCTCTCGCCTCTGACCGCGAGGCCTGCCTTGCCGCGGGCATGGACGACTTCGTGACAAAGCCGGTCGACCGTCGCAAGCTCGCCGAGGCCTCGCGCGAGCGTTTGTCGGGACGACGGCGCCTTCGCCGACACCTCGAGCCAGCGAAGATCGGAGAAGCTGGATCGATGAACGGCGCCTCGATGAACTCGCTGGCGAACTCGGGGAGGATGGGGTCGCGGAGCTCATTGCGAGCTTTCTCCAGGATGCGAGCAAGATCATGGAGGAGTTCAGGATCGCCCTCGAGCGCGAGGATCTGGAGCGCATGCGGCAGGCCCTGCATACGCTCAAGGGAGCGGCCGCCAATCTGGGCGTCACCGGCTGCGTCGCGGCTTGCGAGCGCGCCCGAGCGTCCCTGCGGGAACACGGGCTCGTGGAGGCCCCTGCCCTCGCCGCCGCTCTCCTTCGCTCCGTTCAGGAAGGGGAGCGCCTGCTCCTGCAACGGACCAGCGCTCGAGCGCCCTCCGACCAGCACACGAGCGTCATGCCGCCCGTTTGACTAAGTGGGCCGGGTCGGACGAGGCTTTACCGTCGCTCCCCTGCCCGCTCCGTCGCGCTCAGCAGGACGTCGCTCCCGTGGTCAGTCTGTCCCACACGCGGCTTGCGGGCGGAGGTCAGGACCACTCCGGTCGGCAATGCGACCTTGGACCCCTGGAGGTAAGGCCGACACCCCTCGCGAATGGCGGCACGGATGGCGTCCAGCCGCGCGGGGCTCTGCGCTGCGATGCGCGCTCCAAGCCGGGCCGAGCCTTCCGCAAACGCTTGCAACAGATCGTCAGCGCAATCGAGCCTCCAGACCTGGGGAAGGAAGCGCGTGTCCGCCCCAGCCGCATCAAAGCCGGCGGCTGCGAGCGCACGACGGCAGGCGCCGGCGCTCGCGAACTGGAACAGCGGCGGACCGGGCGGCAACGGAACCGGATCGGCATGGGCGTCGATCGCAGCCAGTATGATGGCATAGGCGGCGTTCTCGGGGCCGGGTCTTGCCCAGTCGGTGAAGGCGATCGAACCACCGGGCCGCAGGACACGGAAGACCTCCCGAAGGGCACGATGGGGCTCGGCGAAATGCAGGATGCCGAAATTGATGGTCACCGCGTCGAAGCTGTGGTCGGGAAAGGGCAGGTCCAGGGCATCGCCCTCTTCGAAACACAGCCAAGGGAAGCGCTCGCGGGCGAGCGCCAGCATGGAGGCCGAGAAGTCCACCCCCACCACCTTCGCGCCGCGCCGGGCAGCCGCTGCCGCCACGAAGCCGGGGCCGCAGGCGAGGTCGGCGAGCGTCACGCCGGCGCGGACGCCCGCAGCGTCAAGCAGCGGCTCGATGGCCTGCACGACAATGCTCTCGAACCAGGCGCAGTAGCCTGACGCACGGCGCGTCCAGGCCTCATGCTCGAAGGCCGCAAAATCCTGTGGAGCCGATGAGGCCGCCTCCGCCAACCCTTGCGCCACCGGCGATGCCCTCGCTGACGTGATATCCTGAGGTTAATGCGCCGTTTACCGCACGAGCAAGGAGGTGAGCGCGCTTGCCCTCAGCTTTCAGACCGGATCGCTCGAGAACCACACCTCCCGGAACACCGCAGTGGCACTGTCGTCGGGGTCACGATCCTCGGCCAGCCAAACGGACTGCGTGCTCCAGAGATCTCCGCTCCCGGCAGTGGCCTGCGCCTGGGCACCCGCACAGGGAATGAAACCGACCGCCATGGAGAGCTTCGTGCGAAATCGACGCCCGACCCGCTCGATGAGGAGAGTCACACCGCTTCCGACCTTCGGCTGCCAGGGGAAGATCAGGCGCCCGCCGGGCTCGAGCGCCCTGAGCCAGGCGGGGTCAGGCGCCGTGGCGGCCGCATTCACATAGATGACGTCTGCCCGAGGCAGCGCTTGCCCCGCCCCGCTCGTCGCGTGCACCACCACCTGGGGAAAGCGCGCAAGATGCCGCCGAGCGAGTTCGGCCAAGCGCTGGTCGATCTCATAGGCATCGACCCGACCCTCGGGGCCCACGAGGGTCGCCAGCACCGCCGTGTAATATCCGGCCCCGACACCGATGTGGAGCACGGTCTCACGAGGCTTGGGGTCGACCGCCGCGATCCAGGCGGCATGAAGCGACGGCTGCCCGTTGTTGATCCCCTTCGCCGCGTCGAGCACGACCAGCATGTCGTCATAGAGATCGGCGGGATCGGAGCTGTGCTTCTCGACCAGGCCGCCCGGCGAAAAGATGCGCCAAGGCGGCGGGGTGAGGAACGCCTCCCGGGGGGTGGCGGCGAAGGCTGCCTCCACGCGTGGGTTGTGGACGCCCGCCGCGCGCATGATCTCGGCCGCGTAGTCGCGGCGCAGATCGGACAACGAGGGACGGGCGGACATGACGCTGTTCGAGCGTAGCTGCCCAGGATAACGCAACAACCGAGGGTGCGGCTCCCGGGCGGGGAAGCCGCCCGGGGAGCCTGCTACATCCGGAACACCCCGAAGCGCGGCTCGGGGATCGGTGCGTTGAGGGTCGCCGACAAGGCGAGCCCAAGAACCCGCCGCGTTTCTCCCGGCAGGATGATGCCGTCGTCCCACAGGCGGGCGGTGGCGTAGTAGGGGCTTCCCTCCTCCTCGTACCTGGCGCGGATCGGCGCCTTGAAGGCCTCCTCCTCTTCTGCGCTCCAGCTTCCCCCCTCGGCCTCGATGTTGTCCCGCCTGACGGTGGCAAGTACGCTCGCAGCCTGCTCGGCGCCCATCACCGAAATCCGGGAGTTCGGCCAAGTGAAGAGGAAACGGGGGGAATAAGCGCGTCCGCACATGCCGTAATTGCCGGCTCCGAAGGAACCGCCGACGATCACCGTGAGCTTCGGGACCTGGGCGCAGGCGACCGCGGTCACGAGCTTCGCCCCGTCCTTGGCGATGCCGCGCGCCTCGTACTCGCGCCCGACCATGAAGCCGGTGATGTTCTGGAGGAAGATGAGCGGGATGCGCCGCTGGCAGCACAGCTCGATGAAATGCGCGCCCTTCTGGGCGCTCTCCGAATAGAGGATGCCGTTATTGCCGAGGATGCCGACCGGCACCCCGTAGAGGCGCGCAAAGCCGGTCACCAACGTTGTGCCGTAGAGGCGCTTGAACTCGTCGAACTCCGATCCATCCACGAGGCGGGCGATGACCTCCCGGATGTCGTACTGCTTCTTGAGATCGGTCGGCACGATGGCGTCGAGCTCTTCGGCCGGGAACTTCGGTTCAGCCGGCTCCTGAAGCGCGATGCCGATCTCCTTGCGCACATTGAGAGTTCCGACGATGCGCCTCACGATGGCAAGCGCATGCACGTCGTCGGTGGCGTAGTGGTCGGCGACGCCCGACAGCCGGGCGTGAACATCGGCGCCGCCGAGGTCCTCCGCCGAGACCACCTCGCCCGTTGCCGCCTTCACGAGCGGCGGCCCGCCGAGGAAGATGGTGCCCTGCCGGCGCACGATGACGGTCTCGTCCGACATGGCCGGCACATAGGCGCCGCCCGCCGTGCAGGAGCCCATCACGCAGGCGATCTGCGGGACGCCGAGGGAGGAAAGGGTCGCCTGGTTGAAGAAGATGCGCCCGAAATGATCGCGGTCCGGGAAGACCTCGGTCTGGTGCGGCAGGTTGGCGCCGCCCGAATCGACGAGATACACGCAGGGCAGCCGGTTCTCCCGCGCGACCTCTTGAGCCCGCAGGTGCTTCTTCACCGTCATGGGGTAGTAGGTGCCGCCCTTGATCGTCGAGTCGTTGCAGACGATCATCACCTCGCGGCCCATGACGCGCCCGACCCCGGCGATGAGGCCGGCGGCGTGGATGTCGTCCTCGTACATGCCGTATGCGGCGAGCGGCGCGATTTCCAGGAAGGGCGCGCCAGGATCGAGGAGCCGCATCACCCGCTCCCGCGGCAGGAGCTTGCCGCGGGCGAGGTGCCGCTCCCGGGCCCGCTTCGGCCCACCCTGCGCCGCCGCGGCGCGGCGCTCCAGCAATTCCCGCTTAAGATCCGCCCAGGCGGCGCGGTTGGCGGCCGCCTCCGACGATTTCAAGTCGATGCTCGTTTGAAGAACCGGCACGGACGCATCCCCGTCTCTTCCGCCGAACGCCAATAAAGCGGGAAGCTCGCCTGGGCAACGCACCGCCGCGGCTAGTGTCAGCGGCGCGCAGCGCGGGTGACCGAAGGCCCGGCCACGACGCCAATGGCCCCGCCAGCCACCGCGCCGATGGGTCCGGCGACCAGCGCGCCGGCTCCGGCCCCGGCCGCTCCGCCCGCAATCCGCTGCTCGGTGGTCGTGCAGGCCGCAAGCCAGGCGGCGACCAGGCAAAGCGGAATGAGCTTCTTCACGGCGACATCCTTGTTCATGGGGATACCCTTGGCCGATTCGGATCCCTTGCGAGGGCTCAACTCGCTCAAGGTCCGCTGCGGGTCAACCCGAACACCTCCTCGAACGCGGCGCGCATCGCCGCGTCCACCTCCGGCATGGTCACCGGCAGCCCGAGGTCGACGAGGCTCGTCACGCCGTGTTCACGCACCCCGCAGGGCACTATGCCGGAGAAGTGGGAGAGGTCCGGCTCGACGTTGAGGCTGATCCCGTGGAAGCTGACCCAGCGGCGCACCCGTATGCCGATCGCCGCGATCTTGTCCTCGGCCCCTTCCCCCTTCTCCGGCCGGCGGACCCAGACGCCGACCCTGTCCTCGCGGCGCTCGCCGCGGATGTTGAAGGCGGCCAGCGTGGCGATGAGCCAAGCCTCCAGCGCGGCCACATAGCGGCGCAGGTCCGGCGTGCGGCGGGAGAGGTCAAGCATCACATAGGCGACCCTCTGGCCGGGGCCATGATAGGTGAACTGCCCGCCCCGGCCCGAGCGGAACACGGGGAAGCGGCCCGGCGCGATGAGGTCTTCGTCCCGCGCGGAGGTCCCGGCCGTGTAGAGCGGCGGGTGTTCGAGGAGCCAGACCCGCTCCGGCGCGCGCCCTTCGGCGATGGCGGCGACGCGGCCCTCCATCTCGGACACCGCATCTACGTAAGGCACGAGCCCCTCCTCGATCACCCATTCGACCGGCGGCGCATCGGACCGGGGCAGGAAGGTGGGTCCAAGGCGGTCGCGGCCGTTTACCAACGCTTCACCATGATCTGGTCCAGTCGGGATGCGCCCCGAAGAGGCGCTGAGAGGGTTTCGGAACGTGGCGACACTCGACGACATGGGGATCGACCTGACGGTTGTGCTCGGGCGCAGCCGCATGCCCGTCCATATGCTCCTGCGCATGGGGCGGGGCGCCGTGATCGAGCTCGAGGCGACCGAGACCGATATGGTCGAGATCCTGGCCAATGACTACCCCATTGCCCGCGGCCAGGTGGTGGTTGCGGGCTCGCGCATCTCGATCGAAGTGACCGAGATCCTGCGGAAGCCGAAAATCGTGCGCACGCCGGGGGTGACGCTCGGCGACGCGGCCGTCGCCGCACTAGCGGCGACGGAGGTGTGAAACGGGGCATCTCGTCCCATCTTACGGGCTTGTGGCGGCCGGACCGATCTGTTAATTGCTCCGCCGCTTCCGGGCCTTCGGGCCGGTTCGCCCCCCTGCGGTCGTGGCGGAATTGGTAGACGCGCTAGCTTGAGGTGCTAGTTGGGCAACCAGTGGAGGTTCGAGTCCTCTCGACCGCACCATCTCTCCTCGCCGGTTTCGCCCGAGCGGCGCCGATGGAGAGCTTCCCCGCCCTAGAGCACGCTCTGTTTAGACGGAAGCATAGCCGGCGTTTGTCAGGTAGTTGGCGCATTCCGTGGGTGGGAAGAGCTCGAGAAGGTCGCCCAGCTTTCGCCAGGTGGCCTCGACGGTGCGGGCTTCGGCCCTGCGGATCAGGTGCTTGAGCTTGGCGAAGAGCTGCTCGATCGGGTTCAGGTCGGGGCTGTAGGGGGGCAGGAACAGAAGATGGGCGCCGGCGGCCCGGACGGCGCGTCGCGCGGCTTGCCCTTTGTGGCTGCCGAGATTGTCGAGGACGACGACGTCACCCGGAGCGAGCGTCGGAACGAGCACCTTCTCGACATAGAGGGTGAACAGCTCGCCGTTGATCGGGCCGTCGATGATCCAGGGAGCATCGATGCGATCGGCGCGAAGCGCGGCGATGAAGGTGAGCGTCTTCCAGTGGCCGTGCGGCACGCGGGCCGCAAGGCGCTGGCCGCGCGGTCCCCAGCCTCGCAGGGGCGCCATATTGGTCTTGACCCATGTCTCGTCGATGAAGACGAGCCGCCTTGCATCGATGCGGCCCTGATGGGCCTTCCAGCGCGCCCGCCTGCGGGCGATGTCAGGCCGCGTCTGCTCGGCCGGCAGCACGGTTTTTTTTGAAGCTCAGTCCTTCGGCGTGCAGGAAGACCCAGACGGCGCGGCGGTCGCTCTTAATGCCGCGTTCGGCCAGTTCCATCACCAAGCCGCGGGTCGTAAACGGTCCGGACCGGCAGCGCTCGCGCAGCCACTCGGCCAGCTCTCCGCGGAGCTTGGGTTTCTTGTGGCCGCCGACTTGGTCGGGCGCCAGCGAGCCCGTCTCGCGCTTGCGCTTCATCCACTTCGAGATGCAGGACGGGCTGATCCTGAGCGCCGCCGCCACCGCCCGCGTCGTCGCGCCCGCCTCGTAGCGGGCCACAGCCCGTTCGCGCAAATCCTCAGAGTAGGGTCGTGTCATCCAATGCTGGCCTCCCCCAGCACGGATCTTGAATCACACCCCGACCTCAAACGGAATCCGATTCCGCTAAACCGAAGCGCGCCCTAAAACGATTGTCGATCCCTTCCGACCCCGCGGGCGGTGGCGGGTGAAGCAGCGGTGGCCGCCTCACTCACTCCTCGCGTCTTGATCGCCACGGAGCGCGAAGAGCAGCGATGCCCCGTCAGACGGTGATCTCGGGGGAGGTGCGCTCGGCGATCCTCCACCGGAGCTTGCCGCCGCAGAACCGCTCGACCAGGTCGGCAAGGTCGGCGACGGCCGATTCAAGATTGCCCCAGCCATTGGCCTGGACGGTGATCACGGCGCGAGTGGTCGCCTCCGAAATCCCGGTCCGGGCATCCTGGCGCCAGTTCCAGCGACGGCAGAGCACGTGGCGCGCGTCGGCATAGACCACCTCGCCTTCCTTGGGCGGGTCGTTCGGGTCTTCTCCAGGCTCCGCGCCCATGTCGACGAAAGTGTCGCCGGGCCGTGAGAAGCGGAAGGCCAGCGGCGGTCTTGTCCTGTCGAGATCGTCGGCGCCGCAGCAGAACACATGCGAGAGCGACACCGCGTTGTAGATGTCGACGAGGGTGTTGACGGCGGGCAGCCGCTCGCCGGCCTTCACGCGCTTGACGAGGCGCTCGACCGACGAGCGGTAGCTCGTCTTCTTGATCCCGAAGCCCTTGTAAGCAGCCCTCCAGGCGGCGATGCCGGGAATCTCTGAGAGTTCCTTGCCCTCCCAGCGGGCACGGCATGCGGTTTCCCGCTCGCCAAGCAACGCGTCAAGCTCGGCGCTTCGCCCGGACTTAAGCCGCAGCCCTTCCGCCACGACGACGGCGACGCGGAATTCGGGGAAGCGCTCGACGAGTTCGGCAATGGAAAGGGAGAGCGACACCTGTTCGTCCTCAAGTCACGATGGCCTTGAGAGCGCGACTCCCTCTACGATGGGAAAAGGCCGGTCAAGCCCGTAGGGTGAGCGTCACGGGCAATCGCCTCAAGCTCGGAATCCGCCGCCGTGACCGTGAGTGAAGACCCCTTCGGCCCCCGCGAGGGCGAGATCTCCTTGCAACTGCCGGAAGCCTTCGACGCCGGTGTGTATTTCATCGGCCGCATTCGCACGCCGTGGGGCCGGCGGGAGGACTGCCCCAAGAACGCCGCCGAATCAAGCGCGCTGTGCACGATCGAGCTCGATGCACGCTTCGAGGAAGGACTCGAGGGCGTCGGGACCTGCACGCACCTCATCGCTCTCTACTGGATGGACCGGGCGCCGCGAAACCTCATCCGCCAGCGACCCCGCCGCTATGACGAGGCCCGCGGCGTCTTTGCGCTCCGTTCGCCGGCGCGGCCGAATCCGATCGCACTCTCGGTGGTGGAGCTCATCCGCATCGAGGGCACGAGGCTGACGGTGCGGGGGCTCGACTGCCTCGACGGCACGCCCCTGATCGACCTGAAGCCCTATTTCGCCTCCGCCGACGCGAGGCCTCAAGCTCGGGTCGGCTGGCACGCCGCCCGCTCTGAACCTTCGCGCTGAGGCGTTGGTGCGCAGGCGTCAGGAGGGGCGCCGCGGCTCCGTGGACGCCAAGGCGCCGGCCTTGAAGTCACGCCAGCGCCAGAAGAGCGCCCGCGCATGCCGGCCCGCGGCGCGGCGCCAGCGATGCTGGCGCACCACCCGCTGCAACGCAAGCATGCTCACATCCGCGTCGGCGGCGATGACGAGTTCCCCGATGGGCTCCCGATCGGCGAAGAACTCTTCCAGCACGCAGCCGGGGACGCTCACCGAATCGAGCCGCTCGGCGATGCCCTCGTCGTGGAGCGCGCGGATGATGCTGTCTTCGAGCACGAGGCCCGGCGCGAAGCGGCTCAGGCTCTCGTCATAGGCGGTCTTCACCAGGAGGGCGACGCCCGCACAGTGGAGCGCGAGGCTCACCGCGATGGGGCGGCCGTCGAGCTCGAGCACATCCGCCTGACCCGTCACCGGGCCGATGGTCGTGGTCATAAGGTCGCGCATGAGGCCCGCGGTGTCGGGGCGGTCCGCCATGGCGGTGCCGCGGGCCCCCTTCCAGCCCTGGGCTTCGAGGGCAAGAAAGGCCTCGACGGCGGCAGGAAGCGCTTCAGGTTCGAGGATCCGCCGGTAGCGGAGCTGGCCGAGTTCGCCAAGACGGCGGCGCAGGCGCCGCAGCCCTTTGCGCCGGTTGGGGCTGTAGACCGCGGCGGCGTACTCTTCGTACGCGGGACGGCGGTTGAGGACAGCGCGGTCGTAAGCCGAGACGACCTCGCTCTGCCAGCCGCGCCGACGCAGCTCCTGCGCAAAGGCCGCAGCTGGAGCGCTGTCGAGAGACAGGTACGGGAACCGCCACAAGGCGCTGCCCTCGACCTTGCCCATCGCGTCCAAGAGCGCCGGAACTGCCTCGTCGAGAGCGTCACGGGCGACGAGCGGTGTCGCGTTGAGCACGATGAAGGGCGAGGCCCACACGAGATGGCTCTTGCGCAATCCCGTCCAGCCGCCCTTCGGGTGGAAGGGCAGGCTCGCCAGAAGCTCCTCCCCCCGGCGCACAAGGATGAAGCGAACCCTGGGGTCGACAAGGCCGTGGTCGGCATGGACCGTCATCACCCGCGCGCTGTGGAAGGCATTCGGGTAGGCGGCGCGCCGAAGGAGGTCATCCCATGCCGCCGCGCGGCGCCGCATCGCAGCAAGGTCGACGGTCTCCGCCACCAGCTCTGGCCGCGGTCGGGCGCGACGGATCTCGCAGGGTCGCATCGTCATGTTCATGCCCGCCTCACGCCAGGAGATGCGTTGCGACACCGAGGCGGCGGTGGGCGACGAACGACAGGGCCGCCGCGCGCCCCACCCAGGCGAGAGCCATGGCCGCGGCCGCGCCGGAAATGCCGTAGGCCGGAATCAGCACGAGGTTGAGCACGACCGCGGCGCCGAGCGCGATCACCGACACGAGCGCACAGACGCGCTCCTCACCGAGCATGGTGAGGAGGTCTTCCGCCGGTCCGAAGACGCTCTGCAACATGACTCCCGCGACAAGGAAGGTGAGCGCCCCGTAGCTTGCCGCGAAGCCTTTCCCGAACAACGCGAGAAGGGCCGGCGCGATGAGGAGCAGCCCGCCGCCGAGGACGAGGCTGGCGAGGGTGGTGAGCCGCACGGTGCTGCGCACCAGCGTCTTCAGCGTCCGATGCTCGCCGCGCGCCCATGCCTCCGCGAAGCGGGCGGAGGTGGCGGCCGTCGCCGCATAGGGCGCGAACAGGGCGAGCTGCTGGATGCGGGTGGCCGCAAAATAGATGCCGACCGCCTCCGCCGGGACGAAGAAGCCGAGGACCACCACGTCCACGAAGGAGAAGCCGAGGATGGTAAGATCGACCAAGGCGATGGGCAGCGTCGCCGCAGCCCAGGTCCGGAAGCGGTAGGCGCGAGGTCCCCAGGGCAGGAGGCGCCGCAGCCGCGCGAGAAGGAAGGCGCCCTGGACCGCCACGGCGACCGTGGTCGCGATCAGCGTGCACCCGACGGCGACGGCCGGGTCCGCCGGCGCCCCGAACAGCACCGCCAGAGCCATCGACGCGGCGATGAGGAGCTGACGAAGCACGAAGGGCGGCGCAATGGCGAGCGCCGTCCAGTTGAAGCTGCGGGCAACCCCCTCAAGATAGTCCTGGAGGGCGAAGACGGGCAGGACCAGCAAGGCAAGCTTCAGCGGCGCCACGTAAGGTTCGCCGATCTGTCCTTGGCCCAGCCACAGGAGGCCGGCGCCACACAAGGCGAACAGAACCGCAGTGGCGAGGGTGACAGCCGCTCCGCCCGCAAGGAACCCGCGGGCAAGATCAAGCTCTCCCCTGACGCGATGATGGGGCACGAAGCGGCATAGCGCCTGCGTCAGTCCCCACACGGACGCGTGGCCGAGAATGATGATCCACACCCAGGCGGTGGCGAAGATGCCGTAGCCTGCCTCGCCCATGAGGCGGGCGAGGAGCACTTGGGTGGCATAGCCGCAGCCGGCCCCGGCCACGCGGATGGCGAACACGCCCGCCGCCGAGCGGTGCGCGCCCGCAATGGTGTCCCTGCTCCACTTGAGCGCTCCGGTCGCCGCCGTCGCCATCCCGCCAAGCCCCACCGACGCGCGCCGCCGGTGCCGAGACCTTACGGCTTCGCGGTTTCCCGACCCTTAAGGGGCGATCACGGGCAAGAGCGCGCCCCGAGCGCTTCCCTCATTTGGCAGCCGCGGCAGAGGTGGGCGGGCTCACGGTGTTGGTGGTGGCCGGCTCGGACTCCAGAAGCGCTACCGCGATCGCTCGCCCGACATGCTCGGCCATGCAGCGATAGCCGAGATCATTGAGATGGAACTGGTCGCGGGCAAGATAGGATCCGCCCGCCTTCTGGGAGGCCAGATAGCGCATGGCCTCATAACGCAACACAAGCGGCACCCGGTCCTTGCGGGCGACCTCCTGCACGGTCTTCACCACTTGCCCGTAATAATCGTCCTTGGCCAAGCTTGCGGTGTATTGCGGATCGATCAGGACGACGTCGATCTTGTGCGACTGGATCCAGCGGATCGACTCGTCCAGCGACTGGGCGAAGGCGTCGACGTCCACCCGGGCCAGCGCGTCGTTGGTGCCGACCTGCCAGACGACGAGGTCCGGCTCGACCTCGGCGATCGTGTTGCGCAAGCGTTCCGCCGCGCCCGCCGCGACTTCTCCGGACAGGCCGCGGTTGACAACCTCGACCTCCACCCCGGGGAAGAGCTTCTGGAGTTCGCCTTCGAGGCGGATCGGGTAGCTCGCCTGCGGCGAGGAGGCGCCGATCCCGACGGTCGAGGAGGAGCCGAGCGCCAAGACGCGGATCGCCCGGTTCTGCCGCAAGGCCCGCTTGACGCCCTTGAGCGGCGCCAGCGTGTAGAGCTTCGAGCCCGGGACGCGGCACTCCGGCGAGAGGCTTGGATCGACGGCTTCGCGGCCCGCCTCGGCCGTGGGCGCGGCGCCTGGGGCCTGCTGCGCGAGGGCGGGCGCAGCCGCCAGCATCAGGAGGGCAGCGATGGCCTGGGAGTACGCGAGCGCCATTCGACAAACCATGCAGTGAAGACGAGGCACGTCAAGCCTATGCATAATATGGCCGCGTCGACAATAAAACGCCCCTCGCCCAGGAATCGGGCAAGCTGTCCGGCAAGGCTTGCCAGCGACCCGACCGAGAACACGGCCAGGGAATTGCGGCCAAGGGCCGAGAGCTGGCGGGCGATCCAGGAAAGGCGAGGCGCCAGAACCTCGTAGAAGCCCTGGAACGCCAGAACCACGGCCAGGAAATGCAACAGCCGGCCAGGAGACAGATAGGATTTGTCGAGGATGAAAAGAAGTCGGGGCTCCGGAACGGACAGAGGATCGGGCTTGAGGTCGAACACGGCCACGATCACCCCGGCGAGGGCTCCGGCGATGCCGATCGGCTTCAGGCGCAGCATCCAGCGCCGGAACGCAGCGCTCTCCCGGGACCACACTCCCGCTAGGAAGCCGAGCACGAGCAGGAATTGCCAGCACAGCGGATTGAAGAACCAGGCCCCCTCCACCGGCCAGGAGGGAAGGTTGATCTCGAAGACGAGGCAGAGTGCGTAAAGGGAGAAGGACGCCGCCAGCGCCGCGATCCGGCTGCGGCGGGCCATGAGCACGAAGACCGGAGCCAGGAGCAGCAGGACCACGTAGAGCGGAAGGATGTTGAAATAGCCGAGCTGGTAGGTGAGCCCCACCCACCCGACGATGGTCGGGGCCGGATTGGAGAAGAAGGGGGCAGCCCCGTGCCATTCGAGGAACAAGGGATTGTCGAGCCACAGGGCCGTCCCTGCGATCATGGCGAGCGCTATGGCGGTGATGACGAGCTGGGCGCGGTAGACTTCGAGGGTCCGCGTCAAGAGACGCATCACCACTTGGCTTGCCGAGTCCGGCGCCGTTCTTCCGCCGGTGGCAAGAGCGAGCGCCCAACCGGCGAGGAACACGAACAGCTCCGCCGCGTCGGAGACGGAGTAGCGCGAATAGGTGAAGCGCTCGAAGGCGTTGCCGGGGACGTGGTTGACGAAGATCGTGACCAGCGCAAGACCACGCCAGAAATCGATCGCGTTCGGTTCGCGCATACGTCGAGGGCTCCGGCGGGCGCGCGACTGTCGGGCGACGCAAGACCGCCGCGGCCCTCGAGGTAAGACGCTATGAACGCGTCTTCAACCACCCCTCCCGCCCTCCTCCGCGGCGCGGGATTACGGATATTCGCACAGATAGCGCCGGCCGTCCCGGGCGAGGTAGTGCCGTCGATCGGATCGAAGCTGCGGTACTTGCGCGAGCAAGAGGCGATGAAGTCCGGTTCCTGCGTCTTGGGCAGAGGCTGGGGCTGAGCGCTTTGCGCCGCGATGGGTGAGGTCTTCGCCGTCAGGCGAGACGCCAGGCGAGCGCCGCGGTCGACCGGCGCCTGAAGGCCAAACACCTTCATCGGGGATCCTCCTGAAGCATCGGTGTCGCAACCTCAGCTTTCAGAGATCCCCAATCCCGTTCAAGAGCCTCCCATCTCACATCTGTCCAAACCAGGACAGCCTGGCTTGCGGTGCGACCCGGCACCGACCGCGCTGGCGCCCCAGGGCAGGCGACGGCGATCAGCGGCGCCTTAGAACCCGACGCAGCTCGCGCGGGTCATGGTGAGCACCGCCTCCTGCCGGAAACGGGCCTTGTAGGCCGCCGCGATCTCCGCCAGGCGGGTGCGGCCCTCCGGCCCGTCCGGCAGGGCGACGACGAGGATCTTGCTCGGTTCGCGGATGAGGGCCCCACGGGCCGCGTCGCGCCACTGGCCTTGTCCTTCCAGGACCGTGAACCCGTCCGGAAAGCGCGGGGTCACTTCCTCGTCGAGGAAGCGCCGCCACTCGGCTTCACCGACGCCGAGACGGTCCCCGATGTTGCGGCCGAAGACGAGTTCCGCCACGACCCGGCTCTGCGCCCCGAAGGAGCACACGACCCCCGTCGCGATGCAGCCGGGCGACGCAAGCACCGTCAGCATGGCCGCCAGAAGGCGAAACGCCGTCATCATGCCCGGCCCCCCTTTGCTACTCTGCTGCCCGCAGCGCCGAGAGCGCTGCAGGACTGGGCCAGCAATCGACGGCAAGACCGCGCGCCTTCTGGAAGCGTCCGAGCGCGGCTCGGGTCGCCATGCCGGCCTTGCCGTCGATCTTGTCCGCATAGAAGCCGAGCGCGGCAAGGCGCTGCTGCATCTCCGTGATCTCGCTCGTTCGCGCCTGATTCAAGCGCGGCCAGGGTGTGGCGAAAGCTCCCCCGCCCGCGATGCGATCGGCCAGATGGCCGACGAACAAGACGTAGAGGTCGGAGAAGTTGTAGTCCTTGATGACGAAGTAGTTCTTCGGGATGAGGAAGGCCGGTCCGGTATTGCCGGCGGGAAGAAGAAGCGAGGCCTCCTCGGACAGCTCGGCAGCGGCAAGAGGCTCGCGGGAGGTCGGCGTAAAGCCTCGGGCGAGCCACTGCCGGATGGTCAAACGATGGGCCGGTTCGGCGATGGTGCAATCGAGCTCCTGCGGCGGGCGCACCTCATGGGCCCAACGCCTGCCCGGGCGCCACCCCTTGCCCCGGAGCTGGCTCGCAACCGAGGCGAGCGCATCCATGGGAGAGCTCCAGATGTCGATCTCGCCGTCCTCGTCCCCATCGACCGCATAGCGGTAGAAGTCCGAGGGCAGGAACTGCACGAGACCCATGGCGCCGGCCCATGAGCTCTTCCGGCGAGCCGGAGTGAGGTGGCCTTCCTCGACCATCTTGAGAGCGTAGAGGAACTCCTCCTGGAACCTTTCCTTCCTCCGGCCGAGATAGGCCTGCGTCGCGAGCGTACGGAGAAGGTCGTGCGGCAGGCGGGCCTCGCCGAAGGCCGTCTCACGGCCGAAGATCGCCAGCAGCACCGGCGCTGGCACGCCGAAACGCTCCTCGATGGCGGCAAGGGCCGCGCGATGCTCGCGCCATAGCCTGCGGCCGCGCGTCGCCAGCGTCTGGAGCAAGCCCTCTGAGAGGTATTGCGCGGGGGCTTGGGTGAACTCCGCCTGCCCCTCCGCTCCCGGCTGCGTCCGCCCGGGGAGAGCGAGATCCGGGAGCTTGAGATCGGGCGCAAGGCCCCTCGTCACAGCGTCGAAAGTGGCGCGGGAGACGCCGAACGCCTTGGCCTTCGGCCACAAGCCGTCAAGGAAAGCACGAAAGGCGGGATCGCCCTGAGCGCGGGCTGGCCCCGCAGCCGCGACGAGGAGCGTGAGGAGGATGGCAAGCCAAGACCGTTGCGGATGCCTCATATGCGGCTTTTGAGCCCCGATTTGCGCCGGATGCAAGGCGCTTGCGCGGGAGCGCGTGCCGACGTGGAAGGCATCGTGCGCCCCAGAGCGGCGGTGGCGTCGTTTGCGCTGACTTGCAAGGGTGGCGCGGGAGGTTGGCGACCCGTCGCGTCTGAGGCGCATGACGCCGGAGCCTTCACGGCCAGCAGATGGAGCCGCTGCGCGCTCTATCTGTTGCACGGACACCCGGTCCGCAGCGTGCCTCATGCAACCGAACGACGAAAGTCGATGGAACCATCCGATGCGCCCGTTCTTGACATGCTGCGATGTCCGGAGCAGATTCCGGGTGTCGAAACGGGATGGAGGCTAAAAAAATGACTCCACCGAAGCTGCCGCACAAAGACCAACTCAAAGACTGAACGTTAACTCAGCTTGAGGAGGTTTTTCTCTAAGCTCGACAATTCGGAATTCTTCACCGGATAACATTCGGAATAGCGTCTGAGGACGCGCGACCTATGGGTCGCCGGCGGGCTTCTCCGTGAGTGGGAGGCCCGCTTTGCTTTGTGCCGGGGTGTGATCCCGCAGGAGCGGGCGACGTCTGGAATCGAGAAGCAATAGGGATGGAGGTTGAGCGCGCGCTCGGTCCTTCGCCGGTCTCGGCTCCGCATGGCCGCTTCGCGCCCGCTCCCCTCGTACACCATTGGACTGGCCAAGACCGGACCAATGGCTCCAGACATTTGAAGGGGCGATCCGAGGGTCCCGGAACCACCGCCGCGACGGAAAGGAGCGTCGAGTTGCGGCCGTCCCTGCTTCGAGGAACGCTGCAGATCCGGCAGATCAGCCCCGGCCGACGAAGGGCATCTTCGTCGCCATCACGGTCATGAAAAGCACGTTGGCTTCCAGCGGCAGGCTCGCCATGTGCACCACGGCATTGGCCACGTGGATCGGGTCCATGAGCGGCTCCGCCCGGATGGAGCCATCCGCCTGCGGCACCCCGTCCTTCATTCGTCGCGCCATGTCCGTCTCCGCGTTGCCGATGTCGATCTGGCCGCAGGCGATGTCGTATTTGCGGCCGTCAAGGGCGATCGACTTGGTCAGCCCCGTGATGGCATGCTTCGTGGCCGTGTAAGGGGCGGAGTTCGGCCGGGGCGCATAAGCCGAGATCGAGCCATTGTTGATGATGCGCCCTCCTTGCGGGGATTGCTCCTTCATGATGCGGATCGCTTCTTGCGCGCACAGGAAGGAGCCGGTGAGGTTGGTGTCGACCACCGTCTTCCACTGCTCGAAGGTGAGCTCCTCGATTGGCACCGGCGGCGCTCCGGTGCCGGCATTGTTGAAGAGAAGGTCGAGGCGGCCGAAGGCCTCCTTCGTCTTCGCGAACAGAGCCCTGACGGAGCTTGGGTCGGCAACGTCGGTCGGAACGACGAGGGTGCGCGCCCCGTCTCCCGCGTGCGCTGCCGTCTCCTCGAGCGCTTCCCGGCGGCGCCCCGCAAGCACAACTGCGTATCCCGCCCGGGCAAGGGCGAGAGACACCGCGCGGCCGACTCCCGATCCAGCGCCGGTGACGAGCGCAATCTTGTCTGATGATGCCATTCCTGCGCATTCCCTTCTTGCACGCCCGACTTCGGCGCCGGGCTCCTCGCGAGAGAAGGCAGGTTAGATCATGGCACGCGCCACCGCCATGGCTCTTCTGCGGCCACAGCGCTTGCCGGCTCTACGAATCCTGCGCGCTCAGGGCGGCCTTGATCCGGGCGAGCCCGTCGGTCGTCGCCGGGTCGACCCGCAAGATCGGGTGGCCCTTGGCCGAGCGGCGCTTCGTGAAGACGAGCCGCACATAGCCGCCATTGCCGAGCGGCAGGAAGTAGACTCCGTCCGCCTCGTTGCTGAGGAAGCAACAGGCGCCGATGTAGAAACTTTCCTCATAGGGCTTCACGGCGCGCCTGATCGCCGGATGCATGACGAGCGTGATGCCCTTCGCTTCGCAGACTTCCTCGATTCCAGCAATCGTCAACACGGCCGCAGACCTTGGTTGTCCAGCGCCTCCATGGGTTTGAGGCGCCTCCTTCGGCGGATCAACGTCGCGAATGCTTTGATGGTTTCCCGCCTCGGCGACGAAGGCGGCCGGGCGATCATGCCTGCGCCGCCTTGCGCGACGCTCCGGCCGCCTTCGAGGAGGGCTGCTCCTTTTCGTCCTTGAGCAGTCCCGTCAGGCTGCTGGGGTGCAGGAGCAGGTTCAGCGTCTCGATGGTGACGGCGGGACTGAACAGGAACCCTTGCGCCATATCGGCGCCCTCGCGCACGAGAAAATCGAGTTCCTCGTGCGTCTCGACCCCTTCCACGACGCTCTTGAACCCGAAGGAGCGTGCGAGCCCGAGGATGGTGCGCACGATGGTCTGCTTCTCGGGATTGGCGTTGACGTTCTGCACGAGCGAGCGGTCGAGCTTGATCGTGTCGATCGGCATGCGCGCCAGCGTGCCGAGATTGGAATAGCCGGTTCCGAAATCGTCGATGGCGATGTTGACGCCGGCCTTGCGGAGCCGCGCGATCTGCCCCTGGATGATCTCGGACTCGCGCATCGCCATTGATTCCGTGATCTCGAGCTCGAGAAGGCGCGCGGGAAACCTCGTCCGCCGCAGCACCGCGGTCACGGTGTCGGCGAAGGTCGGATCCTCGAGCTGCAGGACCGACACGTTGACGGCGAGGCTGAGCGCTGTCCCTCTGCTGACGAGAGGCCCGATATCGTCGATGGCCCTCTCAAGGACGAAGAGCCCGATATTCGGGAGAAGTCCGGTCTCCTCGGCGATCGGGATGAACTTCCCGGGCGAGATGAAGCCGCGCTGCGGGTGGATCCACCGCACCAGCGCCTCGACCCCGACGATGGCGCCGTTGCTGCAGGCGATCTTGGGCTGGTAATGCACCTGAAAGGCGCGCTCGCGCACCGCCACCCTCAGCTCGTTCTCGATCGCGAGCCGCTCCTGAGCCTCGGCCGCGGCCGCCGGCGTGAACACGCAGAAGCTGCTGCGTCCCTGCCGTTTGGCCTCCTCGAGGGCGATGTCGGCGTTGGTGAGAAGGGTGTCGAAGTCGCGTCCATGCGCCGGCGACATCGCCACCCCGACGCTCACGCCCATGACCATGCGCGCGCTGCCGAACTCGTAGGGTTCGCTGAGCCTGTCGAGCAGGCGCTCGGCGCACGCCTCGGCACAGACCGCGTCCGCCTTCCGGCGGAGGACGGCCAGGAACTCGTCGCCCCCCATGCGCGCGAGGAGTACGTCCGCGAGGCCCGTGTCCGCGCCCGGCCGGAAGAGGTCGCTGAGGCGGCCCGCGACCTCGCGCAAGAGGGTGTCGCCGACCTTGTGGCCGAAGGCGTCGTTGACGGCCTTGAAGCGCTTCAGGTCGACGAACAGGAACAGGGCGGCTTCATCGGGCGCAAGCTGATCGAGCAGGGCCGAGCCGTCGAGCCGGATCCGCTCGCGGTTGGCGAGGCCGGTGACGGAATCGTAGAAGGCAAGCTGGCGGATGCGGCCAAGGCTGCTGCGCAGATTGGTCAGCATGGTCTCGAAGGCGACCCCGAGGCTGTGGACCTCGCCGACGCCGACCGCCTGGAAGGGAACCTCGAGGTCGCCCTGCGCCACCGCCGTCGCGGCCCGGGACAGCTGCGGCAGGCCGCGGGTCGCGCTGCGGACCGAGACCAGGATCGCTCCCACCAGCGCCAGGAGCGAACCGGCGGCAAGCACCAGGAACGAGATCATCAGTGACTTGGTCTGTTCCGCGCCGATGCGGAACATCTGCTCCTGCGAAGCCTTCACCTCCGTGGCTTCCGTCAGGGCGCAGACCTTCAGGCCCGCCACATAGTCCACGCAACGGGCGACGCTGCCGCCGTCCTCGGTGCGGATCAGGCGGACATAGTCGGCGGGCTCATAGGGAATCCTGAGAAGCGCCGCCCCCGCGGCGGACACCACCCCCCGCTCCGAGATGACCGCGACCCCGGCGCGGGACAAGGACGCGAATTCTTCGAGCGTCCACTCTACGGCCGCGAGCGCACGAATGCTGACGAGGGCCCCCGAGACGTCGCCGAAATCATCGAAGGTCGGCTCGACGACCAGATGGACGAGGGTATCTCCTTCGAGGATGCCGAGCGGCAGTCCGAGACGGGACCCGATGCGCCGCGTCTCCTCGTGGCGGCGCCGCGCCACTCTGCTGTTGTCGCCCAGCACCTTCCGCAAGGGCTCGGCGAGTTCGCTTCCGGCGATCGCCTCCGAGATCGCGAGAAGGTCGCGTGCCACATTGGCCCCGATCACATGGCCCTCCGGGGCGACGGCCAGAAGGATGTCGAGGCCGGCGAGCCGGGCCGCCGGGCCGAACAGCTCGCGGATGGCGACGTCGTTGCGAGAGTCCACCGCTCTGGCGACGTCGGCGCGCTGCGCCAGGGCCCGTGTCTGCCGGCTGGCCTCGGCGAAGATGCCCTTGACGCGGGCAAGGGCAAGACGGGCCTCGCCATCGAGCTTGAGGGCAAGCTGGTGCTCCGACAGATCGCTCAGCGCCGCTGCCTGCTCCTGCAGGCCACGGTCGAGCCGCATCGCGGTGAGCACCCCGATCGCGCCGAAAGTGGCGGCGCCGGTCACGAGGACCACGGCGGCGAGCCGGGTGCCGATCGACAGGCCCTTCATCGCCGCCACCGTCCCTTGCCGAGCCGGCCCATGCGCAGGCGAGAGGGCCGGATCACCTTCGTCCCACGGCTGCGCTGCGGCGCCTGAGCGGCGGCTCGTCTCCTCATCCTCGCTGGCCGTTCGTTCCGGACAAAGGCATCTGCCCTGGTGTTGCCACCCATCAATCGGTAGCCGCAATTGCTAAAGGTTGGGTAAGTGATGGCCCGCCACGGCAACCTCGCTTCACGCCAGCAGGTTGCACCACCCGGGACGCGCCCGCCGGAGCTGTCGGCGGCGCGCCGAAAACCTTGGTTTCAGAGAGGATTGGTTAAGCAAGCTCGGCGAAAAGGTGAGCTCGATCCGAGCCGCCTGGCGAACGGATCGAGGGAGCCCCCCATGCGCATCACGAAAGCCGCCTGTGCCGTCCTTGCAGCGATCATCGGCGCTGCCCTGCCCTCGCTCGCCGCAGCCCGGGAGGAGCTCGAGATCGTCGGGACCGGCGACGGCATCGAGATGCTGAAGGCGCTCGGAGCGGCCTACAACAAGACCACGACCAGCGTCGAGGTCGTGATCCCGCCGAGCATCGGCTCAGGCGGCGGCATCGCGGCCGTCGGCGCGGGAAAGGCCACACTGGGCCGGGTCGCGCGGCCCCTCACCGAGGCTGAGGCGGCACGCGGGATCATCTACACCCCCATTGCCCGCCTGCCCTCCGCGATCTTCGTCCATCCGAGCGCAGGGGTGAAAGCCTTGAGCTCTGGGGAGCTCGCAGGGATCTATGCCGGCCGGATCACCAACTGGAAGGAGCTCGGCGGCGCCGATCTGCGCATCCGCGTCGTGCGCCGCGAAGACTCCGACAGCACGCTGTCCGTGTTGAGGGCCACCATGCCGGGCTGGAAGGATCTTGCCATCACCGAGCGCTCGAAGACCGCGACCTCGACCCAGGAGGCGGTGGAGACGGTCCGCCTCGTGGAGGGGACGATCGGCTTCGGTCCGTTCACCCGCGCGCTCGAGCAGGGCACCACAGTGGTCAGGATCGACGGACATCATCCGACCGACGCCGGCTATCCGAGCAGTGCCGTGCTCGCCCTCATTCACACCGAGGCGACGGTGACGCCAGGAGCCAAGGCCTTCCTGGCCTTCCTGCGCACCCCTGCCGCTCAGGACATCATCAAGGGGTTCGGCGGCGTTCCCGTGCGGTGAGCCACCGCGTGTCCTGTGTCAGGAGCGCGCCAGGAGCCTCGACCATAGGCTCTCGCGGCGCCGGGCCTCGCCGGGAGCCGCCCGCTCCACAGCGCGCAGGTTGCGGGTCGCGGCAGGCGGCAGAGGCCGGTGCGGCGCCGCCGCCGGCGCCGAGAGCGGCGAGGCTGCCGCCTCCCGCGCCGGCGTCTGCATCAGCCGCCGCAGACGGTCGAACATGGAGGCGCCCGTGGCGTTGAACGTGAAGGGATCCGCAAAGCAGGCGGCGCCCGCCTGTGCCGCGCGGTCCTTCACCGCCTCGACCATGGCCGGCGCTCCCGCCACATAGACCGTGTCGCTCGGCCGAAGCTCGGGTAGGAAGTCGGTGGGACGGCCCTTGGAGACGCCCTCCGCCGGCGCGCCGCTCGCCGCGAGCACGATGTCGCCGACGTCATGCTCCTTGAGCCAAGCGACGGCCTCGGCCATGTAGAGGTTCTGCGGATCGCGCGTGCCCGCAACGACGACCATCGGGCGGTGCGGCTCGGAGAGGCGCGCGGCGCGGGCAATGGACCAGATCGGCGCAAAGCCCGTCCCGCTCGCAATGAGCACGAGCCGCGTGTCGCCGGGCCGATGGAAGGCATGCCCATAGGGTCCCTGCACCGTCACCCGATGGCCGAGGCCGATGTTGCGGCCAAGGGCGCCCGAGACAATCCCGTTCGGATAAGCCTTGATGTGGAAGACGAGCTCGCCCTCCTCGAGCCGCCCGTCGAGATAGGCGGTCGGGCTGTAATCGCGGGCGGGATAGCCGGCGAAAGCGACCTTCACATACTGCCCTGGCCTGTAGGTGAAGCGGGAGTTGAGCCTGACGACGACCTCGAGGATGTCGGGCGACAAGGGATGGATGGCAGCCACCGCCCCGTGACGCTTCGACGGGATCGGCACCTCCTCGAAGACGATCTCGGCATCACCGGCGATCCGCGCCTGGCAGGCGAGCACGGTGTCGCCTTCCGCCGTGCCTTGATCATCGATGGCGCCGGCGACGACGCGCACCCGACAGGTGTCGCACTGCCCCGCGCAGCAATCGTGGGGGATCAGCACCCGCGCGGCAAAGCCGGCGTCGACCAGGGTGTCGCCCGGGTTCACCCGGTACTCCGCGCCATTCACCCTCAGGATGCACTTGCCAGCCATGGTCGTTCGTCTCTCGGGGGAGGAATAGAGGTCGGGTGGGCGCGCTCTTGCGCGCCGGCTCATTCGAAGCGCAGCTTCACCGGCCGCGCATGGCGCGTATGGCGCGTCTGGTTGTGGTCGAAGACAGCCACCCACATGTAGAGCTCGACGCCAGGCGCGAAGTCGATGTCGTAGGAGCTGCCGGTCTTGAGGCTACGGGTCATTTCGAGCGTCCAGTAGCCGTTCTCCCAGCGGGCGTTGCCGCGCACCTCGGCCCGGTCGCCGGTGTATTCGCCCATGATGAGCACGCCGGGAATGACCGTGCCGACCGGAATGGTGGCGTCGACCTCGGCCGAATACGGGACGGTCTCATGCTCGAACATCCACCATTGCGAGCTCTCGTCATTGCTCGCGTTCACGTCGAGGGTGATGGTCCCGAGCTTGGCCTGAGTGGCCTGCCAATCCTTCGGCAGGCGGCGCAGCTTGATGGGGCCGCGGAAGCCGCCGGGCGGCTCCGGCAGGTAGTTGTAGACATAGAACGCCTTGCCAGGGTCGCTGTCGTAACCCGCGCTGTAGCGGCCGGTCCCGGCGCGCTGATCGGCATTGGAGGGCTTCGGCGGGCCGATATGCATGTCGTCCACATAGCCGAGCAGCCCGCCGCGGCTCGCCTTCCACTGCCACATGTCGGCGAGCGCGCCATCCGCCGTGTAGTGCAGGCCGCGGCTGTTCAGGGCGCCGGGCGCCCCCGCGAGCGGCTTCGGGCCCATATGGGTGGTGCCACCGCTGCCGAAGCCATCGAAGCGCGAGAACAGGATCGCAAACTTGTCCTCGTAATAGGCGGTCTCGTCGGCGATGTCGGCGGCGTTGTGCAGGAGATGCCAGCCATCCTCGCGCTTGATCATCGGCAGCCGCATCAGGGAGCGGTTCGGGTCCTCCCAGCGGAAGGCGAAGTAGACGTTCCGGTCGTCCTTGATGGCCCGCACCTCGACCGTCGACTCGCCCGTGCCGCCCAGGTTGGAGCCCTGCTGGGTGCGGACGAAGACGCGCGGGGCGACGCGCCATTCGGTTTCATCCAGGCGGCCGTCGAGGGTCGGTGCCTTGGTGACGGTGCGGACGGTGAGGCTGTCGCGGGTGCCGAGGTCGAGGGCCGCGAGCGCGCCGGCCACGATGAGGCCGACGAGCGATCCAATGAGGAGCGGCAGCGGCCGGGTGGCGATGCTCGGGACCAGGGCCGCGGGCCTGAAGACGCGCAGCAATTGCTGCCAGCCCCCATAGCCGTAATGACCAACCACATGGACCACGATATAGCCGAGCGTAACCAGCGCCGTGACCGAATGCACCGTCACGACCCAGCCGCCATGGCCAAGGTAAAGGGCGACGCCGGTGGCGGTGAGGATCAGAAGAGCGCCGTAGAGCGCCCAGTGCAGGAGCACGTTGACCGCGCCCCATTTGACCTTGCGGGCGGCAGGCAGGGTCAGCGCCCGCACCTTGCCGAGCGCCACGCGGCGTTTGAGGCCGCTGCGATGCATGTAGACGATATAGGCGGAGGAAGCGAAGAACAGCGCGAGCCCCGCGAAGAAATGCCAGCTCCAGATCTCGCCCTCGGGCAGGATGGCCGAGAGGGAGCGGATGACGACCGAGCCTTCGGCGTCAGCGGTGAGACGCAATCCCGTGAACAGGGTGATCAGGCAGGCGATGGCCGCCGTCCAGTGCAGAACCAGCGTCCCGACATCGGTGCGGGGCACCTTTCCCGCGCTACCGGAGCCTGCTGATGGGGAAGTCTGCTCGAAAAAAGGTGCAGACGCGTGCGAAAACTGCCGGAAACCGGCCCTAGAAAGATCGTTCAAGAAAAGCCCCCGCCGCTCGATGCACGATGTGCAGCGGGACTCCTTGGCGACTACACCGCCTTAGCCTCCCGCAACGACAAGGTTACGGAAGGGTTTCCAATTTCAAAGCGAATTGCCGGAACGTGGTTAACCGGCGGCGAAACACAGGCGAGCACGCCTATGGCCATGCCCCGGCCGGCCCGCCGTCCCAGGGGCGCATCGGATGAGGTCCGGCCCCCTCCGGGTCAGACGCGCCAGCGACCGTTGCGGCGCACCAGGACGGTGGTGCCGATGGGGACGCGGTTGTAGAGATCGAGGATGTCTTCGTTGAGCATGCGGATGCAGCCGCTCGACACCTGCTCGCCGATGCTCCAGGGCTCGTTGGTGCCGTGGATGCGGAAGAGGATGTCGCGGTTGCCCTGGTAAAGGTAGAGCGCCCGGGCCCCAAGCGGATTGTCGAGCCCGCCCTTGCGGTAGCGCGGCAGGTCGGGCTTGAGGCTGACCATGGTGGTGGTCGGGCGCCAGTCGGGCCACACGGCCTTGCGGCCGACATAGGCCGTGCCTCTCCAGGAGAAGCCCTGGCGCCCAACCCCGACCCCGTAGCGGATCGCTTGGCCTCCCTCCTGAACGAGGTAGAGGAAGCGCTCATCGATATCGACCACGATGGTGCCCGGCTTCTGTCCGCCCGTGTAGGGAACGGTCTGGCGGGCATATTCCGGCTTCATCCTGCTGCGGTCGACGAGCGGGATGGGGAAGGGCTCGTCGGGCAGATAGCCGATGTACCACCCCGCCAAATCGTCGTCGGCGGGCAGGTCCGCCCTGGGCACGGTGTTGCAGGCTGCCAGGGGCGCCGCAGCGGCGCCGAGCAGGAAGACGCGACGTGAGATCATTCCACCAATGTCGAATCGAGCACTTGTTTCCTGCTGCCTATCAGGTCCCCTCCCTTGGCCTAGTGCAGGCGGAACACACCGAGGGCGGAAGTGGGCGCGGCATCGGCCGCGAGGCGCCAGATCGCGACCTGCCAGCGAGGCGCGAGCTGCTTCACCCTCCCCTCCATCGAACCTGGATCACGGATAGTCGCCCTCGCGGCTTCCGGGACGCGGCGGGCGTAGCGCTCTTTGACGAGGCCTTAGACGAGGAACGGATTGGAGCGGCGTTCCTCGCCGATGGTGCTCATCGGTCCATGGCCGCAGATGAAGGCGACATCGTCGCCGAGGGGCAGGAGCTTCTCCTTGATGGAGCGGATCAGGGTGGCATGGTCGCCCCGGGGCAGGTCGGTCCGGCCGATCGAGCCACGGAACAGCACATCGCCGACCAGGGCGAAGGGTTCATCCCGATGCTTTAGAACGATGCTGCCGGGCGAATGGCCCGGGCAGTGGAGGACGTCGAAGACGAGCTCCCCCAGGGTGACCTCGTCGCCCTCTTCAAGCCAGCGGTCGGGCATGATCGACCGCGCCGGGATGCCGTAGGCAGCGCCGGTGGCGGCCAGGTGATCGAGCAGAAACGCGTCTTCCCGGTGGGGCCCCTCGACGGGAACGCCGAGCCGCTCCTTCAGCTCCGCGGCGCCGCCGGCGTGATCGATGTGCCCATGCGTGAGCAGGATCTTGACCGGGCGAGCGCCGCTGCGTTCGACCGCGTCGAGAATGCGCGGCAGGTCGCCGCCGGGATCGATGATGGCGGCCTGCATGGTGCGCTCGCACCACAGGAGCGTGCAGTTCTGCTGGAAGGGCGTAACGGGAACGATGGCGGCGCGGAAGGGCATGGGGCCACTAAACCCGTCTCGGCCCTGGATGCAATGGGCAGGGCACCGCCCGGCCCGTCGTCATGAGGACCAGTTCTCCTTGAAGTCGCCGTAGAGCGTCAGCCCGCCGCAGGCGAAGAGGGTCTGGCCGGTGATGTAGGCCGCCTCGTCCGAGGCGAGAAAGGCGAAGACGGGCGCGATCATCTCTGGGCTGGCCGCGAAGCCCATCGGAATGTGCGCCTCGACCGCCCCGCGCTTCTCAGGGACGTCCTTCCAGGCGGCGTTGATGTCGGTGACGACGGCCCCGGGACCGACGGCGTTCACGCGGATGCCGCGGTCCGCGAACTCGAGGGCGAGCGTCTTCGTCAGGTGTCCGAGCCCCGCCTTGCTCATGGCATAGGCAAGGTAATCCGGCTTCGGGATGACTTCGTGCACGCTCGAGGTGTTCACGATCACGCCGCCCCCCGGGCGCGACAGGAAATGTGCGATCGCCGCGCGAGCGCACAAGGCGGCGCCCGTGAGGTTGACGGCAAGGATCTTCTGCACCTGGGCAAGATCGAACGAATCGCCCGGCGTCGGCGCCTGGATGCCGGCGTTGTTGACGAGGATGTCGAGCCGGCCGAAGCGCTCGATCACCTCCGCTATCATGCGCCGGACTTCCTCCTCCGAGGACACGTCGGCTTCCACGGCGAAGTGGCCCCGCAGGGCTGAACCCGAGGCACGGTCCCCAACCTCGAGGCGCCTCACAACCTCTTGCGCCGCCTCAGCTTGGCCGTAATAATTGACGGCGACGATTGCTCCCTCCGCGGCGAAGCGCTCGGCGACGGCGCGGCCGATGCCCCGGGAGGCGCCGGTGACGAGCGCGTAGCGGCCTTCGAGCCTTCTCATCGACATGCCCCCTGCCCTGCCTTGGCTGGTTCGACACATCTCAAGTGGCGCGCCAAAGCCGCTGCTGCAAGCTTGGGCGTTGGCGCGCGAAACCATTAACGCAGCGCTTGCGTTGAGGTGAAAACAAGATCTCAAGAGGTATTCCCGTGGCCTCCCGCATCCCTCCCCAGGACCTGCCGCCGAGTTCGTCCGAGGCGTGGACAGGAAAGGGAGCGGGCCGGCTGGTGGTGGTCTCGAACCGCGTTCCGGCGCCGTCGATGGCGGGCACGCCGAGCGCAGGGGGTCTTGCGGTGGCCCTTGACGCCGCCCTCAAGCGCCGCGGCGGCCTGTGGTTCGGATGGTCGGGTCGGATCAGCAAGGCGGCCGAGTCGCCGCCGCCCGAGACGCATGATTTCGGCAATATCAGCTACGCCCTGACCGACCTCTCCCAGCGCGACATCGACGAGTATTACAGCGGCTTCGCCAACCGGGCCCTGTGGCCGGTGTGCCATTACCGGTTGGATCTGACCGGCTTCAACCGCCGCGACACTGCGGGATTTTTCCGGGTGAACCGATTCTTCGCGCGCCGCCTTGCCGAGCTTCTGCGGCCTGACGATCTTGTCTGGGTCCACGATTACCACCTCATCCCCCTCGCCCTCTCGCTGCGCGAGATGGGCTTCACGAACCGGATCGGGTTCTTCCTGCACATCCCGTGGCCGCCGGCGGATCTGGCGGCCGTGCTCCCTGCCTATGAGCTCCTCCTGCGCGGCTTCGCGGCCTATGACGTGGTCGGCTTCCAGACGCCGCTCGACGTAGAGAACTTCTCCACCGGCCTCAGTCGCGGCGGCTATGGGCGGGCGCTGGGATCCGGCTGGCACGAGGCTTTCGGCCGGCGCTTCCTGGTCGGCGCCTTCCCGATCGGCATCGACGCGCCCGCCTTCCAGGCGGCGGCGGAAGCATCGGAAGGCAACGCCCTGGTCCGGCGCATGCGCCAGAGCCTCGAGGGAAAGCGTCTCATCATCGGCGTCGACCGCCTCGATTACTCGAAAGGCATCGGCCAGCGGATCGAAGCCTTCTCGTGCTTCCTGGAAAACAACCCTGACGCCCAGGGGAAGGTGACCTACCTCCAGATCACCCCCCGGTCCCGCTCCGATGTCCCCGAATATGCGCGGATGGAGCGCGAGGTCGCCGAGCAGATCGGCTCCACCAACGGCAAATACGCCGACCTCGACTGGACGCCGATCCGCTACACCAACAAGGCGATCGGCCACACCGCCCTCGCCGGCCTCTACCGGCTGGCGCGCGTGGGTCTCGTCACACCCCTGCGGGACGGCATGAACCTCGTCGCCAAGGAGTTCGTGGCGGCCCAGCGGCCGGATGACCCGGGCGTGCTGGTCCTGTCGCGCTTTGCCGGCGCGGCGCAGGAACTCGACGCGGCGCTTCTCGTCAACCCCCACGATACCGAAGCCACTGCCGCCGCGATCGCGCGCGCTCTCGCCATGCCGCTCGAGGAGCGGCAGGAACGCTGGCAGGCGATGATGCAGCGGGTCACGACGCAGACCGTGCAGCGCTGGTGCGAAAGCTTCCTTGCGGCCCTGAGCGACGAGCACCCGGAGCCCATCTCCGAGGTGGAGCTCACCGAGGACGAGATGCCCTCGCCGAGGCCCGCGCGCACCGGCGGCGTTCCGGCCTATCTCCGCTGAGGGTACGGCCAGCCTCCGTCAGCGAGGCAACACCTAGCTTGACCGCGGAGGCCCTGGCATGCTCGGGCGCGTCCGAGCTTTCCTGCGCAAGAGGGCCTCCCTTTCCTGACGGCGCCCGGAAAGCGCCGCTGTCCTTCCTGCCAGGGTTAGCTCTTCATGATCGCGGTCGTCCTGTCCGTCGTGCTGCCCGTGCTGATCACGGTGGGCGTCGGATTCCTGTGGACCCGGCTCGGCCGGCGCCTCGAGTCGAAGGAGTTGACAGCGCTCATCGGAGACTTGGCGACGCCGTGCCTCATCATCAGCACCTTCCAGTCCACATCCCTCTCCCTGGACGCCTTCGCGGCCATGGCGGGCGCAACCGCCACCGCGATCATTCTCTTCGCGAGCCTGGGAGCGATCGCCCTCAGACTTCTCGGCCTGCGCATCCGGACCTTCCTGCCCTCCCTGGCTTTCCCGAATGCCGGCAATCTCGGCCTGCCGCTGTCCCTTTATGCGTTCGGACAGGAGGGGCTTGGCTACGCGATTGTCTTCTTCTCCATGTCCTCGGTCTGCAACTTCACGCTCGGCCAGGCAATCGCGGCGGGGCGGGCGAACTGGCGAGGCCTCCTGCGCGTCCCGATCCTCTATGCGGTCGTCATCGGCGTCGCCCTGTCGGTCGCGGAGGTGCGGTTGCCGGGGTGGCTCGGGACGACCATCGCCCTCATCGGCAGTCTCACCGTGCCCTTGATGCTGCTGATGCTCGGCTCATCGCTCGGTCAGCTCAGAGTGTCGTCCTTCGGGCGGGCAGCCGCCGTCGCCGCCTTGCGGATCGGCCTTGGCCTTTCGGTCGGTGTCGCGGTGGCCGCGGCGTTCCGGCTGCAAGGGATCCTTGCGGCGGTGCTGGTCCTGCAGTCGGCAAACCCCGTGGCCGTCTACAATTATCTTTTCGCGCAGCGCTGGAACAATCAGCCCGAGGAAGTCGCGGGCGTGGTGGTGCTCTCGACCCTTCTGTCGATCCTGACCATCCCTCTCCTCCTCAGCTGGCTCATGCGCATGGTTTGAAGGCGCAGACACGCTTGCCCCTTCCCGGCGAAGGACAGCGGCCTTCTCACCGCCGTCGAAGCTCCGGGCGGCGGGGCTCCATCACGCCAGGAGGAGGGTGGCCAGTTTGTAGAAGATGGCGGAGATCAGGGCGGAAGCGGGAATGGTGATGATCCACGCCACCAGGATGCCGCGCGCTACGCCCCAGCGCACGGCCGAGACCCGGCGGGCGGCGCCGACCCCGATGATCGCCCCGGTGATGGTGTGCGTGGTCGAGACCGGTACGCCGAGATTGGTGGCCATGAAGAGGGTGATGGCGCCCCCGGTCTCCGCGCAGAAGCCCTGCATGGGTGTGAGCCGGGTGATCTTCGAGCCCATGGTCTTCACGATCCGCCAGCCGCCGAACAGCGTCCCAAGCCCCATGGCGGCCTGGGCGCTCAAGACCACCCAGAACGGCACGTGAAATTCGCCGCCGAGATAGCCTTGCGAGAAGAGCAGGACGGCGATGATACCCATGGTCTTCTGAGCGTCGTTGGCGCCGTGACCCATCGAGTAGAGCGCGGCCGAGACGAACTGGAAGAGCCGGAAGTAGCGGTCCACGAGGTAAGGCGAGACCCGCATCACCGACCAGCTCACGATCACCACCAGGATGATGGCGATGACGAAGCCCGTGGCCGGCGAGAGCACGATGCCCGACGCGGTCTTCAAAATGCCGCTCCAGACGATCGACGCGCTGCCGGCCTTGGTGAGCCCGGCTCCCACGAGGCCCCCGACGAGCGCATGGGAGCTACTGGAGGGAATGCCGCCGAGCCAGGTGATGACGTTCCAGATGATGGCGCCCATCAGGGCGCCGAAAATCACGAAAGGGTCGATGACATTGGCCTCGACGATCCCCTTGCCGATGGTCTGGGCGACGTGCAGTCCGAAGAAAAGGAAGGCGATGAAGTTGAAGAAGGCCGCCCAGACCACCGCATAGCTCGGACTTAAGACCCGCGTCGAAACGATAGTGGCGATAGAGTTGGCGGCATCATGCAGCCCGTTCAGAAAGTCGAACAGGAGCGCAATGCCGATCAGGCCGACGAGAAGCGGCAGGCTGATGATGACGGCGTCCACGGCGAACGGCTCAGACGTGCTCGATGACGACGCTGTGGATCTCGTTCGCCACATCGTCGAGGCTGTCGGTCACCTTTTCGAGGTGGTCGAGGATCTCGACCGCGACCCAGAAGTCCATGGGCTGCGTGCGGGCGCGCTCCTCGAACAGCCGCTTTCGAGCGGCATCATAGAGGTCGTCCGCCTCGCTCTCGACCCGGACGATCTGCTCGGTCAGATTATTGAGCTCGCCGACGTTCCGGTTGATCTGGTTCAGGAGGGGAATGGCCTTCTGCATCAGGAGCGAGGCTCTGACGGCGCAGTCGGCCATCTGCCGCATCTCGGGCTCGAACTGGGTGACGTTGAAGAGCAGGATGGTCTTCGCCGTCTTCTGCATCTGGTCGATGGCGTCGTCCATCGAGCTGATGAGGCCGGTGATGTCGCCGCGGTCGAAGGGCGTGATGAAGGATCGCCGGACAGCGAGCAGGACCTCGCGGGTGACGCGGTCCCCCTCGTGTTCACAATCCATCACCGTCTTGAGGTGCTTAGCCAGCCCCGGTCCCCCTTCCAGGGCGGAACGCAAGGCTTGGGCGGCTGCGACAACGGCCGCTGCATGTTCCTGAAAGAGCGCGAAGAAGCGCTCCTCCTTGGGCATGATCGCCTTCAACCAGCGCATTCCAACTCCTCGACTACAGATGACCCGCTCTGATGCCGGCCAGCGATGGCAGCGCCGGCCGCCCGTTGCGAAGATAACGCCGGAGCAGGTGATCAGGTGCAGAGAGCGTCCGGTCCGTAACCGACTTGCCGGAGAAGGCAAGCGTCCGGCGCCTCTGCCCTCAGCCCCAGACCTCCTGCGCCACCTCCACGATCAGGCGAAGCTTCGCCCACTGCTCCTCTTCGGCCAGGATGTTGCCCTCCTCGGTCGAAGCGAAGCCGCATTGAGGGCTCAAGGCAAGCTGGTCAAGATCGGCGTATCTGGCGGCCTCCTCGATCCGGCGCTTGATGTCGTCCTTCTTCTCCAGCTTTCCCGTCTTGGAGGTGACGAGGCCGAGGACGACGGTCTTGCCCTTGGGCAGGAAGCGCAGCGGCTCGAAGCCCCCGGCGCGCTCCGTATCCCATTCCATGAAATAGCCGTCGACCGGCATGGTGTTGAAGAGGAGCTCCGCGATGGGCTCGTAGCCGCCGGACGCGATGAAGGTCGAGCGGAAATTGCCCCGGCAAAGGTGCATGGTAATGGTAAGGTCGCTAGGCTTGTCCCTGAGTGCCTCGCGGACCATCGAAGCATAGATCTCCGGCTGCTTCTCGGGATCATCGCCGCGCTGGCGCAGCATCTCCCGCTGCTCCGGGTCGCACAGATAGGCGAAGGAGATGTCGTCGAGCTGAAGGTAGCGGCAGCCGGCGTCATAGAAGGCATGGACCGCCTTGTTATAGGCGGCGCCGAGATCCGCATAAAAGGCGTCCATGTCCGGATAGACGCCCACATTCATCATCTTCCGGCCGCCCCGGTAGTGGAGCATGCTCGGGCCCGGAATGGTCATCTTGGGCGTGCGGGTGGTGTTTTCCTTGAGGAAGCGGAAGTGCTCGATCATCGGGTGGTCGGAGAACCCGATCCTGCCCGTGATCCGCAGCGCCTTGGTGATGCCGACGCCGCCCTTGAAGTTCATGCCGGAATCTGCCTCCACGGCGGTGACGCCGTCGAGGTGTTCCAGGAAGTCGAAATGCCAATAGGTCCGGCGGAACTCGCCGTCGGTGACGGCCTTCAGGCCGATCTCCTCCTGCTTACGGATGACCTTGCGGATCTCCTGATCCTCCACTGCCTTCAGGGCCGCGGCGTCGATCTCGCCCCTGCGGTGCCTCTCACGGGCCTCTTTCAGGGCCTGCGTTCGCAGGAGACTTCCGACCATGTCAGCGCGGAAAGGCGGGCGCGTTCTCTCCATTATTCTTCTCCTTGGCTCAAAGGGATACGGAAGGGGCGGCTCTCCGGCCGCCGGCTGTCCTCGCCACGCCAAGATGGCGTTCGAGCGCGACGCTGTCCGACCTCAACTCCACACTCGGCGCCGCGTGGACGATGCGGCCTCGTTCGAGGATGACTGCGTTGTCGGTGATGGCGAGCACCTTGTGGGCGTGCTGTTCCACGACGATGGCCGCCAACCCCTCCTCGCGGACGAGGCGCTTGAGGGTGCGCAAGAGCTCCTCGACGATGATCGGCGCCAAGCCTTCGGTCGGCTCGTCGAGGAGGAGGACGCGCGGATTGAGCACGAGCGCGCGGGCGATCGCCAGCATCTGCTGCTCGCCGCCCGAAAGCTGGCTGCCAAGATTGCGGCGCCGTTCCTCCAGGCGCGGGAACAAGCGGTAGATGCGGCTGAGATCCCAAGGGCCGGGCCGGGCCACGGCGGTGAGGTTCTCCTCGACGGTCAACGAGCGGAAGATGTTGCGCTCCTGCGGCACCCAGCCGAACCCGGCCGCAGCGCGCTGCTCGGGCCTTGCCTGCGTCAGGTCCCGGCCATCGAGGGCGATCGTGCCGCCGAAGCGGCGTGTGACGCCGATAAGGCTGTTGAGAAGCGTCGTTTTCCCGGTGCCGTTGCGCCCGAGCACCGCCAGAGCCTCGCCGTTCCTCAGCCTCAGCGACACCTCCGAGATGACGATCGCCTCGCCGTAGCCCGCGGACAGGTTCTCCACCGCGAGGAGGTCAGGCATCCGTGCCCTCCCCGAGATAGACCGCCCGCACCCGCGGATCGTTCGCGACCTCGTCGACCGTGCCTTCGGTGAAGAGCGCGCCGTCGACCATCACCGAAATCCGATCCGCGAAGCTGAAGACGAGGTCCATGTCGTGCTCGATGAGAAGCACCGAGACCTCCCGCGGCAGGGCTGCGATGGCCGCAAGCAGCTCATGACGCTCCGCTTCCGGCACTCCGGCCGCCGGCTCGTCCAGCAGCAGCACCCGGGGCCGGCAAGCGAAGGCGAGCGCGATCTCCAGGAGGCGCTGCTTGCCATAAGGCAGGGTGCCCGTGCGTGCGTCGAGGACGTCGGTGAGGCGGAAGCGGTCTGCGATGGCCGCGGTCTCGTCGACGATGGCTCCCTTGCTGCCGGCGATCCGCCACCAATCCCAGCCGCCGCCAAGGCGCTCCGAGACGGCAAGGCCGATGCTCTCCAAAGGGGTCAGATCGCGGAAGAGCTGGTTGATCTGGAAGGTGCGGGCAAGTCCGCGCCGGACCCGCGCCTCCGGCCGCAGTCCGGTGACGTCCTCGCCTTCGAGCCTGATCCGCCCCGCCGTCGGGGCAAGCACGCCGGTGAGAAGATTGATGAAGGTCGTCTTGCCAGCGCCGTTCGGGCCAATGAGAGCATGTCGCGCTCCGCGCTCGAGCCGGAACGAGACATCGTTCGTGGCGATGAGGCCGCCAAAGCGCTTCTGCAACCCGACGGTTTCGAGGGCCGGGGTCACGGGCGCAGTTCCTTTGTCGCCCGGCCCGCGCCTGGCCGAAGGCGATCCACCCCCGCACGGGCAAGAGCGGCGACGCCGCTCGTCATGCGCTCGCGCCCCATGAGGACGAGCACGACGAGGATGAGCCCGATCCAGAAGTGCCAGTATTGGGGCGTGAGGCCGGCGAGCAGGTCCTGCACGAGCCTGAAGAGCACCGCCCCGACGATGCCGCCATAGAGATAGCCCGCCCCGCCGATCACCAGCACGAGCAGGACGTCCGCAGAGCGGTGGAAGTCGAGCACGTCGAGGGAGACGAACTGTGTCGTCTGCGCGAGGAGAGCGCCGGCGATGCCGGCGTAAGCCGCCGAAACGGTATAGACCGCTACGAGCCGCGGGTTGACCGGGACGCCCACGGCGGCCGCCCTCAACGGATTGTCGCGGATGGCGGTGAGCGAGAGACCGAGGGGCGAGTTCACCAGGCGTCGTGCTGCGACGAAGAGCAGGAACAGCGTGACGAGGCTATAGGCATAGGCGGTGCGGCCGAAGAGGTCGAACTCGAACACGCCGATGATGGGATCCATCGCCACGCCCTGGAGCCCATCGGCGCCGCCGGTCAGCCAGGCCGCCTGGTTGGCGATCTCCCCCAGGATGAGAGCAACGCCGAGCGTCACCATGAGGCGGGTGAGGTCCGTGCCCCGCAGCACCAGGAAGCTCGTGGCAAAGCCGAGGAGCGCCGCCCCGGCGCCGGCAGCAACCAGCCCGATGACCGGCTCTGCCACCGCATGCTTGGCGAGAAGCCCTGCCGCATAGGCTCCGAAGCCGAAGAAGGCGGCATGGCCGAGGGAGACGAGGCCGGCATAGCCGAGGATGAGGTCGAGAGAGACCGCGAACAGCGCCAGGATGGCGATCTCGTTGAGAATGAGGTGCCGGTCAGGGAACAGCACCAGCGCCGCGAAGGCGAGCAGCCAGAAGACATATTCCGCGGGCCGCCATCGGGCGCGGCGCAGGATGAGCGCCTCGGCACGGTCGCGCAAGGGAGTTTCCCGATCCATGTCAGCGCGCCCGCGCGAAGAGACCCTGCGGTCTGAAAATCAGGACGGTGATCATGAAGGTATAGATCACGAAGGCGCCGAAGGCTGGCACGTAATATTTCCCCGCAACGTCCGCGATGCCGAGCATGAGCGAGGCAAGGAACGGTCCCGTGATGCTGGAGGTGCCGCCGACCGTCACCACGATGAGGAAGTAGATCATGAATTTGAGCGGGAAAGTCGGGTCGAGGCCGAGGATCTCGGCGCCGAGCGCCCCACCGAGCCCGGCAAGCCCCGAGCCGACGGCGAAGGTCGCGGCGAAGATCCGGTTCACCTCGATGCCGAGCCCGCGCGCCACGCGCTGATCGTCGACGGCAGCCCTCAGCTGGCTGCCGAAGCGCGTCCGCGACAGGGCGAGCTGGAGCGCGATCACGAGCACGCCGCAGATGAGGATGATGAAGGAGCGGTAGATGCCGACGCCGACGCCGGCGATCTCGACGCGCCCCTGGAGAAACGACGGCATGCGGACGAACTGCTGCTGCGAACCGAAAGCGTAGTCCACCGCCGCCACGGCCATGAAGACGAGGCCGATCGAGAACAAGACCTGGTCGAGATGGCTGCGCCCGTAGAGGCGCACATAGAGGGTGCGCTCCAGCACGAGCCCGAGCGCCGCCGTCGCCACGAAGGCGACGGGGAGGGCAAGAAGGAAGGGCACATTGTAGCGGTTGAGCAGGACGACGGTGACATAGCCCCCGGCCATGGCGAAGGCGCCATGGGCCAGGTTGACGAAGTTCATGAGCCCCAGCGTCACGCTGAGCCCGCAGGCCAGCACGAACAGGAGCATGCCATAGGCGACGCCGTCGAAGAGGATGGTGAGCATAGCGCGATTGCGAATGGCGAATGGCGAAGAGAGACTGGGCCGTCCGGAGCTGAACTCTGTTCGCGACCCGCTATTCCCTCCTCGCCCTTACCCCTTCGCCGCCTTCACCGGATCCTTGACGTTCGGGATCGTGGCGAACTCGACGTTGAACAGTTCAGCCCCGACCTTCTCCACCTTCCGCACGTAGATGTTCTGGACGATGTCGCGGGTCTGCGGGTCGATCGAGACGGGCCCGCGCGGGCTCGTCCACGCCATGGCCTTCATGGCCGCCACGAGCCCCTCGCCCGCGGTATCGCCATTGGTTTTCTTCAGCGCCTCGTAGACGAGGTGCATGCCGTCATAGCCGCCGACGGCCATGAAGTTGGGCCGGAAGCCTGCCGCCTTCCTGAAGGCCTCGACGAAGGCCTTGTTCTCGGGCGAATCGTGCGCGGCCGAGTAGTGGTGCGTGGTGATGACGCCGAGCGCCACGTCGCCCATGTCGTTGAGGATGTCGTCGTCCGTCACGTCGCCGGTGCCGATGAGGCGGATGCCCGACTTGTCGAGGCCGCGCTCCACGAACTGTTTCATAAGCTGCGCGCCGACGCCGGAGGGCACGAACACGAACACCGCATCGGGCTTGGCGTCGGCGACGCGCTGCAGGAAGGGCGCGAAGTCCGGGTTGCGCAGGGGCACGCGCAGTTCGCTCAGCATCTGTCCCCCGTCAGCCGAGAAGCGCTCTTTGAACGCCTTCTCGGCGTCGTGCCCCGGCCCGTAATCGGTGACGAGCGAGACGACCCTCTTGATGCCGTTCTTCGGCGCCCATTCGGCGAGCGGCACCGTGGCCTGGGGCAGCGTGAAGCTCGAGCGCACGATGAAGGGCGAGGCCTCGGTGATGGTCGAGGTCGCCGCCGCCATGACGATCTGCGGCACCTTGGCTTGCGTCGCCAGGGGGGCGGGCGCGAGCGCGAGCGGCGTCAGCCCGAAGCCCGCGAGGAAGCTCACCTTGTCGTTGACGATGAGTTCCTGCGCCAGGCGCTTGGTGACGTCGGCGGTGCCCGTATCGTCCTTGAGGACGATTTCGAGCTTGCGGCCGGCGACGGCATCGCCGTTGCGCTGCATGTAAAGCTTCACGGCCGCCTCGATTTGGCGGCCCGTGGAGGCGAAGGGACCGGTCATGGGCAGGATGAGGCCGATCCGGACGGCGCTGCTCTCCGCCCGAGCGACGTGTGGCAGAGCCAGTGTCGCGACGCTGGCGCCGAGCCCTTTCAGGACGGTTCTACGCTTCATGTGGTAATCCTTCCTTCCTTGATCTGTCGGCGGTTTGAAGGCTGCCGTTCGTCATGCGGTCAGGCGCTGGATCAGCAGCGACCCTGGAACGAGCGCAAGGCTTCGCTGGCTTGCGAGCGCAAGCCGCAGGTTCCGGCTCGCAAGGCGCGCATGTTCGCGCATGAGGCTCTCCGCCCGGGCGCCCTCCCGCTGCTCGATGGCTTCCACCACGCTGCGGTGATGATCCTGCGCCACCGTGAGGATGGTGCGCGCCTCGGGCAGGCTCGCCTGCGCCCGCACGAGGGCGTTGGGCGAGGCGAAAGGCAGCGCGCAGGCACGCTCGATCTGCCTCCTCAAGGCGCTGCTTCCGGCAAGGCCCGCAAGGAGCTCGTGAAAGCGGGCGTTGCGCTCCACATATTCGGAGAAATCGCCCATCGAGATCGACGGCCGCTCCAGGATGGCGTCGATGGCGGCGACGCTTGCCTTCAGCGGGGCAAGCTCGGACTTCGGTACGCCGCGCTCTGCGGCAAGACGCGCCGCCAGCCCCTCGAGCGTTCCGCGAATCTCGAGCGCCGTGAAGGCCTCGCGCTCAGAGAACGCCTTGACTGCGAAGCCGCCGGACGGCAGCGCCTCCAGCAGACCCTCCTCGGCGAGCCGCGCCAGGGCGGCCCGGACAGGAGTGCGCGAGACGCCGAGCCGCTCCACCATGGAGAGCTCGGAGACGCGCTCGCCGGGGCGCAGGACACCGCTCAGCACGAGGTCGCGGAGGGCAAGCTGCGCCTTGACCGTCTGCGAGGCGGCGCGCTCCGCATCTCGTTCCGCTGCGGCCGGCATCTCCTGCCCCGCCTTAGTCGTGATGGGGATCTTCCATGGGCGTCGCGTCGCGACCCCGCAGCACGATGTCGAAACGGTAGCCCAGCGCCCATTCGGGCACGGTCGTCTCGAGGTCGAAGGAAGACATCATGCGAAGGCGCGCCCGCTCGTCCGGAACCGAGTTCCACATGGGATCGTAAGGAAGCAGCGGGTCGCCCGGGAAATACATCTGCGTCACGAGCCGCGTGAGGAAGGACGGCCCGAAAAGCGAGAAGTGGATATGCGCGGGCCGCCAGGCATTCGGGTGGTTCCGCCAGGGATAGGAGCCGGGCTTGATGGTGGTGAAGGCGTAGCGGCCTTCCGCATCCGTGAGGCAGCGCCCGGCGCCCGTGAAGTTCGGGTCGAGGGGCGCGGGGTGCTGGTCGTTCACGTGGATGTAGCGGCCGGCGGCGTTCGCCTGCCAGATCTCGACGAGCGTATTCGGCACCGGGCGCCCGTTTTCGTCGAGCACGCGGCCCGAGACGATGATCCGCTCGCCGAGCGGTTCGCCCGCATGCTGGCGGGTGAGGTCGTTGTCGTGCTCGCGCAAGGAGTCGTGGCCGAAGACCGGGCCGGTCAGTTCAGACAAGGTCTGAGGGATGATGACGAGCGGCCGCGAAGGGGCGCGCTTCACGGTCGAGCGATAGCCTGGATAAAGGTTCGGCGGATGCGCCGTCAGGCTTTCGAGGGGATAGGTCATAGGGCCGCTCCGGTCTCGCTGCCTGTATACAGATAGCATCCGAGCGGCACAATCTGCGCAGGGCCCAGGCTTGTGGAAATGGAAGAGGCCGGCCATGCCGCGCCACGACGCTGTATACAGGCGCCGCGCGGTTCCGCGACACGAGCGGCGCTACGGATGAAGGGCTCTCTCAGCGCCCCCGGAAGACGGGCTTGCGCTTCTCCTTGAAGGCAAGACGCCCCTCCTTGTAGTCCTCGCTGGCGAAGCAGCGCCGCACGAGTTCCTCGCAAAGGGCAAGGTCGCGCTCCGCCGGATCCTTCAACGCCTCCGCGACGATGCGCTTGATCGACGTCACCGTGAGCGGCGCATTCTCGGCGATCTGGCGGGCATAGTCGGTGACGTAGGCTTCGAGCTCCGCCTGCGGCACCACCCGGTTGACGAGCCCCATGATGCGCGCCTCCTCGGCGGTGAACTGGCGCGCCGTGAAGAAGATCTCCTTGGCGAAGGCGGGGCTCACCACGTCGAGGAGACGGCGCACCCGGGTGTAGCCGTAGCCGAGGCCGAGCCTCGCGGCCGGAATGGCGAAGCGCGCGGTCTCGCTCGCAATCCTCAAGTCGCAGCAGACGGCGAGATTGGCGCCGCCGCCGATGCAGTAGCCCTGGATCATGGCGATGGTGGGCTTTGGTGCCACGCGCAGGGCCGTATAGGCGCCCTCCGTGGCACGATCGTAGCGCTCGACCGCCTCCTGCTCGGCGCGCTCGTTGTCGAACTTGGAGATGTCGGCCCCGGAGACGAAGGCCTTGTCGCCCGCGCCGCGCACGACGATCACCCGCACCGCCTCATCGGCGATGAAGTCGGCGATGATCTCCTGTGCCGCTTCCCACATCTCGAGCGAGACGGCGTTGTGGCGCTCCGGGTTGTTGAAGACCATCCAGCCGATCCCGTCGGCCTTGCGGGCGATCATCTTGTCGGTGGGCATGCATCATCTCCATCGAAGCTTCTCCCCCCGCGCGGGGAGAGGCAGGCCCTCACAAGGCTCCCTCGCGGCGGAAGGAGGCGATGTCGTCGGCCGTGAAACCGAACTCGGCGAGGATCTCGTCGGTGTGCTCACCGTTCTCCGGCGGCGGCGCCACGAGGCGGCTCGGCGTAGCGCTCAACGTCACCGGCTGGCCGACGAGGGTGATCTCGCCGAGGGTTGGCGAGGTCACCGTCTGCGCGATGCCCAGATGCTGCACCTGCGGGTCGGCGAAGACCTCGTCGATGGAATGGATCGGCCCGCAGGGCACGCCGGACTCGTTGAAGCGCGCGATCCACTCCCGGCTTGGCCGGCCGCGCAGCGCCGCGTTGATCTCGGCCCCGAGGGGATCGCGGTTCTTGGATCGCAGTGCCGCGGTGGCGTAGTCCGGATGGGAGAGGAGGTCCTCCCGCTCGATGGCGCGGCAGAAGCGCTCCCAGATCTTCTGCCCCGTGACGGCGATGTTGATGTGGCCGTCGGCGGTGGCGAAGACTCCGGTGGGGATGCTGGTCGGGTGGTTGTTGCCGGCCTGTTTCGGCACCTCCTTGTCCATGAGCCAGCGCGTCGCCTGGAAGTCGAGCATAGCGATCTGGGCCTGGAGGAGCGAGGTCTGCACCCACTGCCCCTCCCCTGTCTCCTCGCGGGCAAGCAGGGCGACGAGGATGCCAAGCGAGCAATAGAGTCCGGCCGAGAGATCGGCGATCGGGATGCCGACCCGCACCGGCCCCTGCCCCGGAAGCCCGGTGATCGACATGAGCCCGCCCATGCCTTGCGCGATCTGGTCGAAGCCCGGCCGGTCGCGATAAGGCCCGTCCTGGCCGAAGCCGGAGATGCTGGCGTAGACGAGGCGCGGATTCACCTCCCTCAACGTCTCGTAGTCGATGCCGAGCCGGTGCTTCACGTCTGGGCGATAGTTCTCCACGAGCACGTCGGCGCGCTCCACGAGGCGCTTGAGGATCGCAAGCCCCGTCGGGTGCTTCAGGTTGAGGCTGAGGCTGCGCTTGTTGCGGTGGAGGTTCTGGAAGTCGGAGCCATGGCGCGGCCCGCCGGGTGCGTCGCCGCCCTCCATACCCTCCGGCGTCTCGATCTTGATGACGTTCGCGCCCCAGTCGGCGAGCTGGCGCACACAGGTCGGCCCCGAGCGCACCCGGGTGAGATCGAGGACGGTGAAGCGCGCCAGGGCGCGCGAGGCAGGCGTGAACGGCATGGTCCGCCTCATGGCTGCAAGATGTCCCAAAGCTGGCGGGCATATTGTCAACTGTCAACAATCTTACGGTTGACAATCGGCGGCATCCGCGCCGACACTTCGTCCGATGCTGGACGCTTCCGACGCCGCCGCCGCCATCGCCCTCCGACGCACGCAGTCGCTGACCGCGATCGTGCAGAAGGAGCTCGAGCGCATGATCCTGTCGGGAGAGCTGAAGGGTGGCGAGCGCCTCAACGAGCAGGCTTTGGCGACGCGGCTCGGCGTGAGCCGGGGCCCGATCCGCGAAGCCATGCGGGCGCTCGAGCGCGCCGGCCTCGTCAACGCCATCGTCAACCAGGGCGTCTTCGTGCGCGAGATCGGCGTCGAGGAAGCGAAGGAGATCTATGACATCCGCGCCCTCGTCTTCGGCTTCGCCTGCGCGCGGGCGGCGCGGCGCGCCTCGGAAGAGGAACAGGCGGAGCTGGCCTCGCTCGTCCGCGAGATGGACGCTGCGATCGAGCGGGCCGACAACCGCGCCTACTACGCGCTCAACCTGCGCTTCCACGAGCGCGTCATGACGTTGGCGGCCCATGGCCGGGCGACGCAGGTCTACGAGTCGCTCATCAAGGAAACGCACCTCCTGCGCCAGAGCGCCCTCGACAGCGTCCCGGCCATGCGCGCCTCCAATGCCGAGCACGCGGCGATCATCGAGGCGATCGCACGGAGGGACGAGAAGCGCGCCCGCAAGCTCGGCGAGGAACATTCGCTCGGTGGCAAGAAGCGCTGGCTCAAGGCCATGGAACGATCATGACGCGGGTGAGGTGAGGTCCAACCGCTCGCGAGCGCCGACAAGAGCCGCCGCGGCGCATTCAAAGGGAGGAAGACATGTCGAAGAAGACCCTCGGCCTGATCGCGCTCGGCGCCGCCGCGCTCCTCGTGGCCGCCGCGCAGGCGCAGGAGAAATTCCCCTCCAAGACCATCGAGGTGGTGACCCATGCCGGCGTCGGCGGCGGCACCGACATCACGGCGCGGATGATGATGGTGCAGGCCCCGGCGGCCTTCGGCCAGGAGCTCGTCGTCGTCAACAAGACCGGCGGCAGCGGCGCGGCAGCGCTCGGCTACGCGGCCGGGCGGCCGAAGGACGGCCACACCATCCTGCTCATCACGCAGACGCATCTCCTCACGATCCTCCAGGGACGCGGCGCCGGCGTGAAGGCGGAGGACATTGTCGGGCTCGCCCGGGCGACGGAGGACCCGCAGGTGCTCATGGTCGGCAAAGGCAGCCCCTACGTGACCGCGAAGGAGTTCATCGAGGCCTCCAAGAGCAAGGCCATGAAATACGGCACGACGCAGATCGGCAGCGTCGACCATCTCGCGGTCGTCGGCTTCGCCAGGAAGGCGGGCCTGCAGACGCCCACGGTGGTGCCCTTCCGCGGCGGCGGCGACGTGGTGGTCAACCTCGTCGGCGGCAACATCGATGCGGCGCTCCTCAACTACGCCGAGGCGGAATCGCAGATCAAAGCGGGGGAGGTGCGCGCCCTGCTCACCCTCGCCAACGAGCGCCTGCCTGCGATCGCCGACACGCCGACCGCCAAGGAGATCGGCATCGACGCCGTGTACTCGACCACGCGCGGCTTTGCGGTCCTCAAGGGCACGCCGGAGGACCGCATCAAGATCCTCGAGGAGGGCCTTGTGAAGGCCATGAGCGGCAAGATCTACCAGGATTACCTCGCCTCCTCGGGCCAGTCCCTGAAGAGCGTGGTCGGCCGCCAGGAATGGCAGGCCCAGATCGACGAGTTCCTGCGCACCGGCCAGGAAGCGTTGGCCTCGCTCGGCGTGAAGTAAGCCCGTCCGGCCCGCATCCATGCCGAAGCCCTGGCCTGCGCGCCGCCTCCACAGCGATGTGAAGATCGCGGCCGCGGTGCTGCTCTTCTGCGCCGTGGTCTGGGGGCTCACCTTCACCTTCGATGCGGTGCCGGCGGCGCTCACGCAGGGCATGGGCCCGGCGGCCTTTCCGCGGCTGCTGCTGGGCGTCATCGCGCTGCTCGCGCTCGCGCTCGCCTGGGCGGCGCGCGGCCGCGCCGACGAGGCGCGCGAGCCGACGCCGGCCATCGTCTATTGGACCGGGGCGGCGATGCTCGCCTTCATGGGCGTGATGTGGTTCGCCGGTCTCCTCGCAGCGACGGTGCTCGGTGTCGTCGGGATGGGGCTCCTGTGGGGCGAGCGGCGCTGGCCGATCCTCCTCGCCGTCGGGGTCGGCCTTGCCGTCGCCCTTCACCTGATCTTCGCGAAGGCCTTCGGCATCGTGCTGCCGCGCGGCCTTTTGGGCGACTGGCTGTTCTGAGAGGCCGACATGAGCGCCTTCGCGTCCGGCATGGCGATCCTCCTCGATCCCTACATGCTGTGGGTCATCCTCGCCGGCACGGTGCTCGGCGTCACGGTCGGCGCTCTGCCGGGGCTGTCGGGCAGCACCACGGCGGCGCTCCTCCTGCCACTCACCATCGGCATGGGGCCGGTGGCGAGCATCGCCTTCTTGGGCTCGATCTATTGCGCGGCCAATTTCGGCGGCTCGATCACGGCGATCCTCATCAACACCCCGGGCGACCCTTCGGCCTCCGCGACGGCTTACGACGGCTACCCGCTCGCCGCCCGCGGCGAGGCAGGCCGGGCGCTCGGCATGTCGACGGTGGCGAGCGCGATCGGCGGCATCTTCAGCGTCATCGTCCTCATCGTCGCCGCGCCGCTTCTCGCCCGCGCCGCCTACAATTTCGGGCCGCCGGAGTATTTCGCCCTCGCCCTGTTCGGCCTCTCCATGCTCGGGGCGGTCGGCAGCGAGGTCGGGGTTCGCAACCTCATGGCCGGCGCTTTCGGCGTCTTTCTCGCCACCATCGGGCTTGACCTCACCACCGGGGTCGAGCGCTTCACCTTCGGGTTCCCGGAGCTCTCGGAAGGCTTGAATCTCGTCCCGGTGCTGACCGGCCTCTTCGCCATCAGCGAAATGCTGACGCAGGCGACGCAACTGCACATGCCCCGCGAGCGCCTCGCCCTCGACGCCGTGCGCCTGCCGAGCCGGGACGATTTTCGCAAATGCGCCAAGTCGATCGGGCTGTCGAGCGTGCTCGGCACCTTCATCGGCATCCTGCCGGCGCTCGGCGCCACCACGGCGGCCCTCATCTCCTACAGCGAGACCAAGCGTTGGTCGAAGCACAAGCACGAGTTCGGCAAGGGCGCCATCGAGGGCGTCGCCGGCCCTGAGGCCGCCAACAACGCAGCCGTGGGCGGCAGCATGGTGCCGACGCTGGCGCTCGGCATCCCGGGCAGCACCACGACGGCGATCATCCTTGCCGGCCTCATCGTCCAGGGCGTGCGGCCGGGACCGCACCTCTTCAACGAGCAGCCGGTGCTGCTCTATGCCGTCTTCGCCTCGATGCTGGCGGCGAACCTCATCTACCTCGCGCTCGGCCTGTTCGCGGCCAAGGCCTTCGCCCGCATCACGCTCATCCCCGACGCGATCCTTTGGCCGGCGGTGTTCGTCTTCGCGGTGGTCGGCGCCTATGGACAGGACCAGTCGATCACGGACGTCTGGGTGATGCTGATCTTCGGTGTCATCGGCTTTTACCTGCGCCGCTTCGGCTTCTCGCCGGCGCCCCTCGTCATGGGACTCGTGCTCGGCAAGATGGTCGAGGAGACGCTGAAGCAGTCCCTCCTCATCTTCGACCAGAACTGGCTGCTCTTCTTCTCCCGCCCGATCGTCGTCGCCCTCTTCGCCGTGACGCTGCTCAGCGTCTTCGCTCCGCTCATCGGACGCACGATCCGCCACGCCTTCCGCCGGGAGAAGGGACTCGATCCTTTGAGCGAATAGGCGACGCGTAGCGCCGGCCGGCGCACGCCTTATATCTTGGCTGTGACGCTGGTCTGCGCCGACATCCTGAAGCTGACGCCGGAGGGGCTTTTCTGCCCTCTCGGCCCCTTCCACATCGACCCGACCCGACCGGTCCAGCGGGCGCTCGTCACCCACGGCCATTCCGACCACGCCCGCCCCGGCCACGGGGCCGTGATGGCGACCCGCGAGACGCTGCGCATCATGGCGGCGCGTTGCCAGGACGGCTTCGCCCGCACCACGCAAGTCGCATCCCTTCGCGAGCCGATGCGGATCGGCGAGGTGACCGTCACCTTCCTTCCGGCGGGCCATGTGCTCGGCTCCGCGCAGATCGCGCTGGAGGCCGGCGGCTGCCGGGTGGTCGTGTCGGGCGACTACAAGCGCGACCCCGACCCGACCTGCCTTCCCTTCGAGCTTGTGCCCTGCGACGTGTTCATCACCGAGGCGACCTTCGGGCTGCCGGTGTTCCGCCACCCGGATGCGCGCGGCGAGGTGCGCAAGCTCCTGGATTCGGTCGCCCTCTTTCCGGAGCGCGCCCATCTCGTCGGCGCCTATGCCCTCGGCAAGGCGCAGCGCGTCATGGCGCTCCTGCGGGAGGAGGGCTACGACAGGCCCATCTACCTCCACGGCGCCCTCGAGCGGCTGACGCAGCTCTATCGCGAGGAAGGCGTGCCCCTCGGCGAGACCCGCAAGGTCGCCGCCGCGGACCGCAAGAGCCTGGGCGGCGCCATCGTGCTGTGCCCGCCCTCGGCCCTGCAGGACCTGTGGTCGCGCCGCTTCCCCGACCCGGTGACCGCCTTCGCCTCCGGGTGGATGCGCGTGCGCGCGAGGGCGCGCCAGAAGGGCGTCGAGCTGCCCCTCGTCGTCTCCGACCACGCCGACTGGGACGACCTCTGCCGGACCATCCGCGAGACCGGCGCCGGCGAGGTCTGGGTCACCCACGGCCAGGAGGACGCCCTCGTGCATTGGTGCCGCACGCAAGGCTTGCGGGCGCGCCCGCTGCACATGCTGGGCTATGGCGACGAGGGGGAGAACGATCCCTCTCCCGGGAAGGGAGAGGAAGGATGAACCGCTTCGCGGCCCTCCTCGACCGCCTCGCCTACGAGCCGCGCCGCAACGCGAAGCTCCGGATCATGGCGGAGTATTTCCGCCAGACGCCGGACCCCGAGCGGGGCTTCGCGCTCGCCGCCTTGACCGGCGCCCTCACCTTCCGCCATGCCAAGCCGAGCCTCGTCCGGGGCCTCATCGAGGAGCGGGCCGACCCCGTCCTCTTCGGTCTGTCCTGGGACTATGTGGGCGACATGGCCGAGACGGTGGCGCTGATGTGGCCCGCGCATCCGCCCGCCTCGCCCCGAGGGCAAGAGGCCGAGGCGCGACCGGGTGACGGGGAGGCGGCTCATCCCGGGACGGAAGAGCCTCCTCACCCTTGCCTGCCCCCCGCTGCGGAGAGGGGACGCGCTGTCCCTACCCTCTCCGAGGTCGTGAGCGGGCTTGCAAGCGCCTCGAAGTCCGACCTCCCGGCGCTGATCGCCGGCTGGCTCGACGTTCTCGACGAGACCGGGCGCTGGGCGCTCCTCAAGCTCATCACGGGGGAATTGCGCATCGGCGTCTCGGCGCGGCTTGCCAAGACCGCGGTCGCGAGTCTCGGCGGGGTCGATCCGGACGAGGTGGAGCACCTCTGGCACGGCTTGACCCCGCCCTACGAGCCGCTCTTCGCCTGGGTCGAGGGCCGTGGGCCGAAGCCCGAAACAGCGGATCCGACGCCGTTCCGGCCGCCGATGCTGGCCCATCCGCTCGAGGAAGGGGACTTCGCCAAGCTCGACCCTCGCGATTTCCTCGCCGAGTGGAAATGGGACGGGATCCGCCTGCAGGCGGTGGCTGGCCGAGACGCTCATGGCCATCTTCAGCGCCGCATCTATTCGCGCACCGGCGAAGACGTCTCGCGCGCCTTCCCCGACCTTATCGGCGCGCTCGACTTCGAGGGCGCCGTCGACGGCGAACTGGTGATCGTGCGCGACGGCCGCGTTCAAAGCTTCAACGTGCTTCAGCAGCGCCTCAACCGGAAGAGCGTCACCCCGAAGCTCCTCGCCGAGTATCCGGCGCATCTGCGCGCCTACGATATCCTCGCGGAAGGCGGCGAGGACCTGCGCGCCCTGCCCTTCGCCGAACGGCGCAGACGCCTCGAAGCCCTGGTGGCGCGCTTGAATGAGCCCCGCATCGACCTTTCGCCGCAGGTACCCTTCACGACCTGGGAAGAGCTCGCGGCCGCGCGCGCCGATCCGGCCTCCGTCGGCGCGGGCGAAGACGCCGAGGCCATTGAGGGCTGCATGCTCAAGCGCGCCGACAGCCCCTATGTGCCGGGCCGTCCGAAGGGGCTGTGGTTCAAGTGGAAGCGCGACCCCTACCTCGTCGATGCCGTGCTCATGTATGCGGCGCGCGGCTCCGGCAAGCGCTCCTCCTACTACTCGGATTACACCTTCGGCGTCTGGCGCGACGGTCCTGACGGCGAGGAGCTGGTGCCGGTGGGAAAAGCCTATTTCGGCTTCACCGACGAGGAGCTCTTGCGCCTCGACCGCTTCATCCGCAACCACACCGTCAACCGCTTCGGCCCCGTGCGCGAGGTGGAGTACGGGCCCGATCGAGGGCTCGTGCTCGAGGTCGCGTTCGAGGGCCTGCAGCGCTCGACCCGGCACAAGTCCGGGCTCGCCATGCGCTTCCCGCGCATCCACCGCATCCGCTGGGACAAGCCGCCGCGCGAGGCGGACCGCATCGAGGCGCTGGAGCGCATCCTCGCCCGGGGCGAAGCCGAAGTCTTTCCCTTGAAGGAGGTCCCATGAGCGGACATGCCAATGGCCGCGTCGAGACGCTTCGCGCGACCGCCGCATCCCGCCAGGCGCTCGGCCGTCTCGCCATGGATACTCGCGGCCAGGGGCTGGTGGAGTTCACCGCGGAGCTCGCCCGCTGGGTGGCGGAGAGCGGCATTCAGGACGGGCTGCTCACGGTCTTCTGCCGGCACACCTCCGCCTCGCTCACGATCCAGGAGAACGCCGACCCCGACGTGCGCACGGACCTGATGGCCGCTCTCGACCGGCTCGCGCCCCGGACCGCCCTCTATGTGCACGACCTCGAAGGACCGGACGACATGCCGGCCCATATCCGCACCATGCTGACCGGCGTCTCGCTGGCGATCCCTGTCGTCGGCGGCCAGCTCGCGCTTGGAACCTGGCAGGGCGTCTATCTCGTCGAGCACCGCGACCGGCCCCACCGACGGGAGGTCGTGCTCCATATCATCGGGGAGTAGGTGGGATCGGCCTCATCGCCGCGGCGCCCGCGCCTCGCCGTTTTCCCCTGCCCTTGGCGAGGCAAATGCGCCGCCCAAGAAAAAAGCCCCGCGCGAGGCGGGGCTTGGAGGTTGCTGATGGAGGCGTCCTACTTCGCGGTCGCGCCCTGGTAGCTGAAGATGTCGCGGTCCTTGGTCTCGGGCACGAAGAGGAGCCCGATCACGAAGGTCATCATGGCGAAGATGATCGGATACCAGAGGCCGAAGTAGATGTCGCCGGTCGATGCCACCAGGGCGAAGGAAGTCGCCGGCAGCAAGCCGCCGAACCAGCCGTTGCCGATGTGGTAGGGCAGCGACATCGCCGTGTAGCGGATGCGGGTCGGGAAGAACTCCACGAGCGCCGCCGCGATCGGCCCGTACACCGCCGTCACGTACAGGACCATGACCGTCAAGACGAGGATCACGCTCAGGGCCTGCGGGTTGGCGATGGCGGAGAAGAAGCCGCTCACCTTCACCTTGGCCGGATCGTTCGCCGCCGGATAGCCGGCAGCGGTCGCCTCGGCGGCGATGGCCCGCGTGAAGCCCGCTGCATCGGTGTAGGGCACTTCCTTGCCGTTCACCGTCACCTTGATCGGCGAGCCGGCCGGGGCGTCGACCTTCTCATAGCGCAGCGCCTGCTGCGAGAGGACGCGCCGGGCGATGTCGCAGGGCGAGGTGAAGGTGCGGATGCCCACCGGGTCGAACACGGAGCCGCAGGTCGCCGGATCTGCCGCCACCTGGATCTTCACCGTCTCGAGCGCCTTGGCGTAGTTCGGGTTCGCGAGGCTCGTCAGGGCGCTGAAGAGCGGGAAGTAGGTGATCGCCGCGATGAGGCAGCCGCCCAGGATGATCGGCTTGCGGCCAATCCGGTCCGACAGCCAGCCGAACAGGATGAACCCGCCGGTGCCGAGGACCAGCGACCAGGCGATGAGCACGTTGGAGGTCAGGAGGTCGATCTTGAGGATGCTCTGGAGGAAGAACAGGGCGTAGAACTGCCCCGTGTACCAGACCACCGCCTGCCCGACCACGAGGCCGAGAAGCGCGATAATGACCATCCTGGCGTTGGCCCACTGCCCGAAGGCCTCCGAGAGCGGCGCCTTCGATTGCGTTCCCTCTTCCTTCATCTTCTGGAAGGCGGGCGACTCCTGCATCTGCAGACGAATCCAGACCGAGATGCCGAGCAGCACGATGGAGAGGAGGAACGGGATGCGCCATCCGGCGATCGCGTAGCCTTCGCCCGTCTGGAAGCCGGCCTCGCCCATCCACAGGCGAAGGGTCAGAATGACGACGAGCGAGAGGAGCAGCCCCACGGTCGCCGTGGTCTGGATCCAGCTCGTGTAGAACCCGCGCCGGCCGACCGGTGCGTGCTCGGCCACATACACCGCCGCCCCGCCGTACTCGCCGCCCAGCGCCAGGCCCTGGAGCATGCGCAGCACGATGAGGATGACCGGAGCGATCCAGCCGATCGCGGCGTAAGAGGGCAACAGGCCGACCAGGAAGGTCGACAGGCCCATGATCATGATGGTGACGAGGAACGTGTATTTGCGCCCGACGAGATCGCCGATCCGCCCGAACACCAGGGCGCCGAAGGGACGCACCAGGAAGCCCGCCGCGAAGGCCAGGAGGGCGAAGATGTTGCGGGTGTTGACGTCGAAGGCGGAGAAGAACTGCGCGCCGATGATGGCGGCGAGCGAGCCATAGAGGTAGAAGTCGTACCACTCGAAGACCGTGCCGAGGGAGGAGGCCAGGATGACCTTCTTCTCCTCCCGGGTCATGGGCCGGGCGCGGGCGGCCGGGGGCGCCAGCGTTGCTGAGGTTGCCATAGGTGGAGCTCCTTGCGCGTAAGCCCCGCGGCGGCTTCTTCGGCCTGCTCGCGGGCAAAACTCGGCGAATACGCCAGGAATCTGGATTAATAGAGCTTTCCGCCGACGTCTCTGCCCTATTGGTCTTGCGACGATCGTCTTGCGACTTTCGTCATAAAACGAAAGGCGTAGGCACAGGACCCGGGGAAGGTCTCCTCCCGGCGACCGCCCGAGCGCCCCCGGGCCTTGCGGCGAGCGGCCCGCTCTTGCCGTCCGGCTGAGAATGGCCGAAGTATGCCCCGGCTCTGCCGGGGGAACACGTGGTCAGGAACGACACCACAACGCGCATCATCGTGGCGGACGATCACCCGCTCTTCCGCGGCGCGCTGCGCCAGGCGCTGGGATCGTTGCTGCCCGGATCGGAAGTGATCGAGGCGGGAGGGCTCGACGATCTCACCGCCGCCCTGGAGCGGGAGCAGGACATCGATCTCATTCTCCTCGACCTGACCATGCCGGGCGTGCAGGGTTTCTCGGGCCTCATTTATCTGCGCGCCCAGCATCCCGACATTCCGGTCATCATCGTCTCCGCGCATGAGGATCCGATGGTGATCCGGCGCGCCCTCGATTTCGGCGCGTCCGGGTTCATCCCCAAGTCCCTCAACAGCGACCACATCGGCGAGGCGATCGAGATGGTCCTGGCCGGCAACACCTGGACACCCCCGGATATCGACCTCTCCGTTGCCGAGGACAAGGAAACCGCGGAGCTCGTGCGCCGGCTTGCGACGCTCACCCCCCAGCAGGTGCGTGTCCTGATGATGCTGTCCGAGGGTCTTCTCAACAAACAAATCGCCTACGAGCTCGGCGTCTCCGAGGCGACCGTGAAGGCCCATGTTTCCGCCATCCTGCAAAAGCTTGGCGTCGACAGCCGCACCCAGGCCGTCATCGCCGTGTCGAAGATCGGCGCGACCTTGAAGCCGAGCTCCCTCGGCGCCGAAACCCTCTGACGGGCCCCGCCGCGCTTAGGCCCCGTTTCGGCCCGGGCTCGCTCAGGCGAAGCGCTTGGCGCCGGCGACGCAGAGGACGACGAGCCCGGTCACCGCGATCATCGTCCAGGCGACCGGCTCGCCGAGGAGCAGCCCCGCGAGCGCCAGCCCGAAGAAGGGCTGCAGCAACTGGAGCTGGCCGACCCCGGCGATGCCGCCGAGGGCGAGGCCCCGGTACCAGAAGACGAAGCCGACCAGCATGCTGAAGACCGAGACGTAGGCGAGGCCGAGCCAGGCCGGGCCGCCGATCCCGGTCCAGATCTCCGGCGAGGTCGCGACCGCGAGTACGGCCATCGCCGGGAGCGCGACCACGAGCGCCCAGGAGATCACCTGCCACCCGCCGAGTCGGCGCGAGAGGCGGGCCCCCTCCGCGTAGCCGAGGCCGCAGACCAGGACGGCGCCGACCATCAGGAGATCGCCCGTCACGGAGGCGGAATCGCCGTTCGCGAGCGCGTAGCCCGCGACCAAGGCGGCGCCGCCGACCGCGAACAGCCAGAACGCCGGCTTCGGCCGCTCGCCGCCCCGGACGACGCCGAAGCCGGCGGTGGCGAGCGGCAGAAGCCCGATGAACACGATCGAGCGCGCCGAGGTGATGTGCAGCAGCGCCAGCGCCGTCAGGAGCGGGAAGCCGACCACGACGCCAAGGGCGACGGTGGCGAGCGGCGCCAGATCCGTCCGCTCCGGGCGCTCCTGGCGCAGCGCGAGGAGCAGCGCCGCCCCGATGAGGGCCGCGATGACCGCGCGGGCCGAGGTCAGGAACAGCGGCGTGAAGCCGCCGACCGCGACTCGGGTCGCCGGGAGCGAGCCGCTGAAGATGATGACGCCGAGGAGGCCGCTGCCCCACCCGTCCATGCGCCGCATGATGGTCTCCGTCGCGGATCGCTCGGCCATACCGCGGGAGCCCTTGCCGCGACAGGGACACACCCATACGGTGACACCGAACAGTGCGGGCGGCGGGAGCCATACAGTTGTCGAGCCGTGGGACGGAAGGCGGGGCCGCGCCGCGCACGGAGGCCGTCATGGCGGCGATCCGCGGGCGCGTGGCGAGCCGCGCCCTGACGGCCGGCGAGAGGCTGCCCTCGATCCGCAAGCTCGCCCGCGACATGCGGGTGTCGCCCTCGACGGTCGTGGAGGCCTATGACCGCCTCGTGGCGGAAGGGCTGATCCGGTCCCGGCCGGGCTCCGGCTTCTACGTCGCGGGCGGTCCGCCGCCCGTCGCCCTGACGGACGTCCGACCGAGGCTCGATCGGGCCATCGATCCGTTCTGGGTGTCGCGGCAGTCCCTCGACGCCGGCCCCGGGATGCTGCGGCCCGGCTGCGGCTGGCTGCCGCCCGGCTGGATGCCGGGCGCCGCGATCCGGCGGTCGATCCGGGCCCTGTCCAGGGCCGACGACGCCGTGCTCGCCGACTACGGCGCCACGCGCGGATCGCCCGGCTTGCGTCGGCTCCTCGTCCGCCAGTTCGCCGCCGAGGGGATCGAGGTGGGCGCCGACCAGATCCTGCTGACGCCCTCCGGGACGCAGGCGATCGACCTCCTCTGCCGCTTCCTGCTCGATCCCGGCGACACCGTCCTCGTCGACGATCCCTGCTATTTCAACTTCCAGGCCCTCTTGCGCGCCCACCGCGTCAGGATCGTCGGCGTTCCCTACACGCCGACGGGACCCGACATCGCCCTCTTCACCCAGGCGCTCGCGGCCCATCGCCCGCGCCTCTACGTCACCAACGCGGCCCTCCACAATCCGACCGGCGCGACGCTCTCGCCCCAGACCGCCCACCGGATCCTGACCGCGGCGGCGGCCCACGACCTCACCATCGTCGAGGACGAGATCTTCGCCGATTTCGAGCCGGAGCCCTCCCCGCGGCTCGCCGCCCTCGACGGCCTCTCCCGGGTGATCCGGATCGGCAGCTTCTCCAAGACGCTGTCGGCCTCCATCCGCTGCGGCTACATCGTCGCCCGGCCGGACTGGATCGAGGGCCTCGCCGATCTCCTGGTGGCGACGAATTTCGGGGGAGCGAGCCCCGTCGCGGCCGAGCTCGTCTTGAGGACGCTGAGCGACGGCAGCTACCGCAAGCACCTCGCCGGGCTGCGCCACCGCCTGGCGAAGCGGCGCCGGGAAGTCCTCGGCGAGCTCGAAGGGCTGGGCGTCCGTCCCTGGACGGTGCCGCGCGGCGGGTTCTTCCTCTGGTGTCGCCTGCCCGACGGGCGGGACGCGGCCGAGGTGGCGAAAGCCGCGCTCCGCGAGCGGGTCGTGCTCGCCCCGGGCAACGTCTTCAGCGTCACGCAGTCGGCCGCCGACCTCATGCGCTTCAACGTGGCTCAGATGACTCCCGAGGCGCTCCGCGTGCTCGGACACTCATTGCGGTGACAACGCCCTGCCAACGCGAAGCTCGCGACCGGCTAGGAGATGGGCGCCCGCCGGAGCCCCGATCAAGCTAAAGCCTGATCCGATCAGCTTGGTTCAAAGCTGAAGCGCGCGCCCTCTCCCCCCTTGAGGGGGAGAGTTGGAGAGGGGGGTCGCTGGGCATGGAGCGCCGGCGGCTCAAGAACGAGTGCGTCGTAAAAGCGACGCGCTTCGCCTTCCGAGAAGGCGCTCCGACTTTGCCGACCCCCCTCCCTACCCTCCCCCGCAAGGGGGGGAGGGAACGGGGCGCCAATCCGATCGGATCACGCACCAGGGCCCGAGAGGAATTCGTCGATCCGCGCGAGGGCTCGCTCCGCGAGCGGGATGTCGAAGCGGTGGAAGACGTGAGCGCCGCCGGGCCATAGGGCGAGGTCGCCCCTGTTGCCCGCCGCGGCCCAGCGCGCTGCCAGGAACAGACTGTCGTCGAGGAGCGGGTCGCGCGTGCCGACCGAGATCAGAGCCGGCGGCAGGCCGGAGAGGTCGGCCCGCAGCGGCGACACGTCCGGCGCGCGCCGGTCGACTCCAGCGGGGCAGAACTGGTCGACGAACAGGGCAATGTCGCGGGTGTTGATGATGAGCTTCTCCGCGCCCCAGTTCGCCGCGCTCGGCGTGAGCGTGAGATCGTAACAGCCGGCGAAGAGGTTGGCGCCCCTGAAGGGCGACAGCCCATGCCGGTCCCTCAGGCGCAGGAGCGTGACGAGCGCCAGATGCGCGCCCGCCGACTCGCCGCCGATCGTCAGGCGCTCGGTCCTAAAGCGGCCCACGCCCTCCCGGAGAAGCCACAGCGCGGCCGCCTCGCAATCCTCCGGCGCCGCAGGGTAAGGGCTCTCGGGCGCGAGGCGATACTCCACCGAGACGCAGGCGAAGCCGCAGCGCTCGGCGATGCGCTCGAGCCAGGGATCCTGCTCGTCGGCGCCGCCCCAGGTCCAGCCGCCCCCATGGATGTGCAGATAGACGCCGCGCGGCTCTGGGGGCGCGATGATGCGCAAGGGCAGCGGCCCGCCGGGGCCGGCGATCGTGATCGTCTGCGCGCGCTCCGATTGCCGCATCGGCGGGAACGGCCCGAGCCCCTGCCGCCGCCGCTCGCGCACGAGGGCCACCGGGAGAGACCAGGGGTCCGGAAGCGCCGAGAGCTTGGCGACGATCTCGGCGTTGAGCGCGGCTGTCTCAGGATCGGCGGCGTTGGGGTTGAAGAGCGTGGGGTCGAGCACGGGAGTCCTTGCAGGAGGCTGGGCCGAACGGCCGGCGGAAGGCGAGGCGGCATGAAACACGGGCGCACGCCCCCGGTCCAGGGCCGCCTTTCATTGGACGGATGATGTCCCCGAACGCGCCGCATCGCCATCGCGCACAACTGGTCGACGAAGGGTCTGCCGGACGCTCGGCCCTGAGCGCGTGTGCGGGCTAGGCGCTCCTCGATCAGCGGCGTGCCGCGCGCAACCTCAACTGAAGTCGCCTTGGGCGAAACGGGCCGCGTCGCGCCCGACGACGCTCGCAAGCGAAGACAGGCGCTCCTGGTCGAGGCGGCGCAGCAGGCCCTCCTTGATCTCGCCGATCAGGCTCGGACCGTGATAGACGAGCGCCGTGTAGAGCTGCACGAGGCTCGCGCCGGCGCGGATCTTCGCGAAGGCGGCTTCGGCCGAATCCACGCCGCCGACGCCGATCAAGGGAACGCGGCGCTCCACGCGCAGGAAGGCCTCGGCCAGCATCCGGGTGGAGGGCTGGAACAGCGGCTTCCCCGACAGGCCGCCGACTTCGCGCGCCAGCGCCGTCTCGCGCAGGCTCGCCGGGCGAGCAACGGTGGTGTTCGAGACGATGAGCCCATCGACGCCGCGCCGCAGGGCCGTGGCCACGATGGCATCGAGGGCGTCGAGCGTCAGATCCGGGGCGATCTTGAGGAGGATCGCGGTGCGCGATCCCTGCCGCTTGTCGGCCGCCGCCCGTGCCTCGAGGGAGCGGGCGAGCAGCTCGTCGAGGAAGGCCTCCCCCTGCAGGTCACGCAGGCCCGGCGTGTTGGGCGAGGAGACGTTCACGGTCAGGAAATCGGCAAGGCCGCACAGCCCCTCGACGCAGGCGACGTAGTCGGCCAGGCGGTCAGCCGAATCCTTGTTAGCGCTGATATTGACCCCGACGATGCCCGGCCGGCCGCGACGGCGGGCAAGGCGCTCCCGGACGGCGTCGAGCCCGTCGCTGTTGAGGCCGAAGCGGTTGATGACCGCTTCGTCACGGGTGAGCCGGAAGACGCGCGGCCGCGGGTTGCCGGGCTGGGGCTTCGGCACCACGCCGCCGAGTTCCACGAACCCAAAGCCGAGGGCGATGAGCGCGTCAGGAGCCTCGCATTGCTTGTCGAAGCCGGCGGCAAGCCCGACGGGATTGGGAAAGCGCCGGCCGAAGGCCTCGACGGCAAGCCGCGGATCGTCGGCGGGCGGCAGGCGGACGGGGGCGACGGACAGCGCCTTGATGGTGAGCTGATGCGCCGTCTCGGGATCGAGCGCCTGAAGGAGCGGCCGCGCCAGCGGAAACAGGGCGGCGATCATTCAAGCTCCGGGAAGACGTGGCGCCCGTCCGGCCCGAGCGGCAGGGGCGTCACCCAAAGGACGGCGCTTGTCGGCAGGGGCGCGTAAAGATGGGGGAACAGATCGCCCCCGCGCGAGGGCTCGTAGCGCAGCGCATCGCCCAGGCGCGTTGGATCGACCGCAATGAGGACGAGGTCTTCTTGACCCGCGAAATGCCTCGCCGCGGTTTCGCGCACCTGCGCCGCGGTCGAGAGATGGATGTAGCCATCGGCGAGATCGACCGGCGCGCCGCGGAACACACCGGCCGCTTCGGCGGCCCGCCAGAGGGGAGCGGGACAGATCTTGAAGATCGCAGGCATGGACGGTTCTCCGCGAGCCCTTATCCGCGGCAGCCCGCCGCCGCAACCAGGAATGAAAGAAACGATTTCAGGCAAGCTGCGCTCATTTCCGCTTGCCTTCCTCATCTTTCCTTATTATTTTCCTTTTCTAGGTCCAATTTCCCACAGCCTTCCAAGCCCGCGGGGGCTCTGCCATGCTCTCTCACGACCGCATCTGGGCCGCCATCGATCGTCTGGCCGAGCGTTACGGCATGTCCCCCTCGGGCCTTGCCCGCAAGGCGGGTCTCGACGCCACGAGCTTCAACAAGTCGAAGCGCACCAGCCCCGAGGGGCGGGACCGCTGGCCATCGACCGAGTCGGTGGCGAAGGTCCTCGCCGCGACCGGCGCGAGCCTTGACGAGTTCCTGCGCCTGATCGACCCCAACGTGTCGACGCCCAAGGCCACCGTACCGCTGATCGGCCTGACCCAGGCGGGATCCGGCCGCTATTTCACCGACGATGGCATGCCGACCGGCGGGCCGGGCTGGGAGGAGGTCGAGTTCCCCGACATCTCGAACCAGGATGTGTTCGCGCTCGAGGTTCAAGGCGATTCGATGGAGCCGCTCTATCGCGACGGCGACATCCTGATCGTGTCCCCGAGCGCTAGCGTGCGCAAGGGCGACCGCGTGGTGGTGCGCACGACAAGCGGCGAAGTGACCGCCAAGGAGCTCAAGCGCCGGACGGCGAAGAGCATCGAGCTGCGCTCCTTCAACCCGACCCACCCGGACCGGATCATTCCGGTCAACGACATCGCGTGGATGGCGCGGGTCATGTGGGCCAGGCAGTAGCCGTCCGGGTCAAGCGGCTTTGCCGGTCTCCCGTTCGCGCAGGAAGGCCTCGTGCTCACGCAGAAGGTCGCCGCCGAGCGCCCGTGCGATGAGCGCCCGCGTTTCTTCCACTCCATAGAGCGCCACGAAGGAGCCGAAGCGCGGCCCCCGCTCCTGCCCGAGCAGGATCTGGTAGAGGGTCGCGAACCATGTCTGGGATACGCCCGGGCGCCCGTCCGGGCTCTTCGACCGACCGGATGTATCCGGGAAGTGCCGCCGCCCGACCTCGTACACCACGGCCTGGAGCGCCTCGGCGTCGGTCGAACCCGCATGGGGCGCCAGCGCGGCGCTGAGGTCCTCCAGGGCCGCCCTCTCCGCCTCGTTCGGCAGGCGGTAGGTCTTGGCCGGGCGAACGAAGTCGCGATAGTAGCGGACCGCGTGCGAAACTAGCCGATCGAGATAGGGGTGCGTGTTCGGCGACGCGCTCGGGGCGTAGCGCCGGATGAACCCCCAGAGGATGGCCGGCTCTTCGGAATTGGCCACAGCCGCCAGATTGAGCAGCATCGAGAAGGAAAGGCTGGCGCTCGCCCCTCCTTCGTTGGCAGCCACCAGTTCCGGCGCCGGAGGGGCGCCGGCGTGGATATGCCACACGGGGTTGCCGAGCTTGGTCCTGGAGTCCTGACCTGGAAACTTCTCGAGGAAAGTCAGGTAGTCGTCCACATGCCGCGGGATGACGTCGAAATAGAGCCGTTTGGCCTCCCGCGGCTTGTTGTACATGAAGAGTGCCAGGCTCTCGGGCGTGCCATAGGTGAGCCACTCCTCGATCGTGAGGCCGTTGCCCTTGGACTTGGAGATCTTCTGACCTCTTTCGTCCAGGAAGAGCTCGTAGTTGAAGCCCTCCGGCGGCAGTCCGCCGAGCGCCCGTGCGATGGCGCCCGACAGCTTCACGGAATCGATGAGGTCCTTGCCGGCCATCTCGTAATCCACCCCGAGCGCCACCCACCGCATGGCCCAGTCGGGCTTCCACTGCAGCTTGGCGTGGCCGCCCGTCACGGGCGTCTCGAAGCGCTCGCCCGTCTCAGGATCACGCCAGACGAGGGACCCGCTGCCGCGTCGCACCTCGTCGATCGGAACCTGCATCACGTGTCCGGTACGCGGATGGAGGGGCAGGAAAGGCGAATAGGTCTGCTGCCTCTCCTCGCGCAGGGAGGGCAGCATGATGGCCATGACCTCGTCGTAACGCTCGAGGACCCTGAGCAAGGTCGCATCGAACAGTCCCGAACGATAACAATCCGTCGCGGAGCGAAACTCGTAATCGAAGCCGAAGGCGTCCAGAAAGGCCCGCAGGCGCGCATTGTTGTGATGCCCGAAGCTCTCATGCGTGCCGAACGGATCCGGCACGGCCGTCAGGGGCTTGCCGAGGTGCTGCGCCATCATCTCCCTGTTCGGGACGTTGTCCGGCACCTTGCGCAGACCGTCCATGTCGTCGGAGAAGGCGATCAGCCGGGTCGGAACGGTGTCGCCGGTGAGCACGCGGAAGGCGTGGCGGACCATGCTGGTGCGGGCGACCTCGCCGAAGGTGCCGATGTGCGGCAAGCCCGAGGGTCCATAGCCCGTCTCGAACAACACCTCGCCCTTGCCGGTGCGCTTGAGGCGTTCCACGAGCTTCCGCGCCTCCTCGAAGGGCCACGCGGGGGAACTCTGAGCAGCCTCGGCAAGGCTCGGGTCGATGGTGATCGGCAGCATCATGAAACAGCTTTCGGAGAACGGGCCCAGGCCGCAGCGGGTGAAGGCTCTTGCCTAAGGCAGTCTGCAGCCTTCCGCGGCCATCAATCGGCGATCCTGCTCTAGGAGCCGCCGCTCCGGAGGTCAATGCGCTGCTGCGGCCGGGATGTCAGAAGGGACTGATCGGGAAGAAACGAAGATAGATCTCGGCGTATTTTCCTTCATCCCACAGCCGCTGCAAGGCGTAGTCGAATGCGCGGCGCAGAAGGTCGTCTTCGCGGCGGAAGACGAAACCGATCCCTTCCCCGAAAAACCGGCTCTCGAGGTAAGGACCGCCGACGAAGGCGCAGCAGCCGCCTGCATCGACGCCCCCGATCCACAGCGCGAGCCCGAGCCCGTCTCCAAAGACGAAATCGATCTCCCCCCGCCGCAGGGCCGATTGCGCCTCCGTCAGGTCGCGGAAGCCGCGCGCCGACGCGCCGGGAAAGAACGCCTTGAGATAGGCCTCATGGGCGGTCCCTTCGACGACACCAACGCTTCGTCCGGCGAGTGCGGCCAGGGTCGGCGCCGGCTGGTGGCGGTCGATCCGCGCGACGAAACGGGCCGGGAAACGGAAGTAGGGAAGCGTGGTAATGAATCGGCTGCGCAGCTCCGCCGTAATCGGCACGGCTGCCGCGATCACATCCCCCCGTCCGTCCGCGAGAGCGTCTAGGAGTGTGTCGAACCGGCGCGCCTGGATGGTGCAGCTGATGGCGAGGCGCTCGCAGGCCGCCCGCGCCAGCTCGACCGAGAACCCGGTCGGCGCGCGATCAGGGCCGGCGAAGTGCAAGGGCGGGAAATCCTCGTCCGTGAGGAAGCGGACCGGCCTCAAGCCGGCCAGGTCCGGGCGGTCCTGACGTGCTCTCGGATCCCAGAAATTCGGAATCGCGACGCCCTGACCGAAAGCCGGCAACGCGAAAGCCGCGAAGGCGAGAGCAAGACAGGCCAACCGAAGCCCCGGTCCTTTGAGCACCGGTCGAAATCCCGCCGCCCTTGCAACCAAACCGTGTCCTCCTATGCTGCCACGCTAAGCCAGGGAGCTATCCTCGCCGCCGATGCAGGGTCAAGTTGCGTTTCGCTCCGCTTCCCCTTCCCAGCCCCTTCCGCGGGAGATTGCCTTCCTGGAGCGCTACGGCATAGCGCCTGAGATCCTGCACATGGCAGCCTCGTCGGCCGCCGCGACGGGAGTGGCAGCCGACATCGTTCTCCTGAATGAAGGCTGGCTCGCCGATGAAACGTTCTACGCGGCGCTTGCGGCCGAACTGAACCTGCCTTTCTTGCAGGACCCTCACGCGGACGCCTCGGCTCGCTTCCCCCACAGCGTCCTCAACGGCCTCATCCCCTTGTCGTCCGATCGCCACAAGGAGCGCATTGCGATGGCTCCGCGGGGCGACCGGGTAGCCGCCCTCCTGTCGGACGGGCGACAACTCGGCCCGGGCCTGGCCTTGACGACGCCATCTGCGCTGACGCGGGCGGTCCTTCGCACCCGCTGGCGAAAGGTCTCTGACGAAGCCGCCGGGAGTTTGGCGAACAACCAGCCGCATCGCTCCTACAGGGATGGACCATCCTGGCTGCAGATCGTCTGGCTTGGGCTCGGCTCCGCCGGCCTTGCCGCGGGCGGCACTGTGGCACCGGAGGCGATGCTCACCTTGGCTGCCCTCGCCATGGGAGCCCTCTTTCTCGGAATGGTCGTGCCACGGATCGAGGCCATCCGGCACCCGATTGCCATCGAAGCTCCGCCGCCCTCGATCCCGGACGCAGCCCTTCCCATCTACACCATCATCGTGCCGCTGCGCCGGGAACGCGCCGTTCTCGCTCGTCTCTTGTGCGCTCTCGACGGCCTCGCCTATCCCAAGGCCAAGCTCGACATCAAACTCGTCGTCGATGCGGACGACCGGGAGATGCGCGATGCCTTCGAGCTCCTGCAGCTTCCCGCCTGCTTTGAGGTCATCATCGCTCCGCCCGGAGAGCCGCGCACCAAGCCGCGGGCGCTCAATGTGGCGCTGCCGCTCGCGCGTGGCGAGCTTGCCGTGGTCTACGACGCGGAGGACGTGCCCGAGGCGCAACAACTGCGCCTTGCAGCCGAGACCCTCACCTATGCCGCGCCTGACGTTGCCTGCCTGCAGGCGCGCCTCGTCATCGACAACGCCGCCGATAGCTGGCTCACACGCCTCTTCGCCATTGAATATGCTGCGCTCTTCGACGTGATCAATCCGTCCCTCGCCCGGCTCGACCTTCCCGTCCTTCTGGGCGGCACGTCAAACCACTTCCGCACGGCCGTGCTGAGGGAGTTGCACGGGTGGGACGCCTGGAACGTCACCGAGGATGCGGATCTTGGGATCCGCCTCGCTCTGGCTGGCTACCGCGTCATGGACCTTCCATCGGCGACGTTCGAGGAGGCGCCTGGCCGACCAGGACCGTGGCTGCGCCAGCGCACGCGCTGGATGAAAGGCTTCATGCAAGTGATCGTCAGCCATTCGCGGCGACCGGTCGAGACTTTGCGTCTGCTCCGGCCGGCTGGCTTCCTGGCGGCATTGACCATGACCGTCGGCACGGTCGCGACTGCCCTATGCTTTCCCGTCCTTGCGCTTCTCTCGATCGCAGCGCTGGCCGATGGTACGTTGCTGAGCCCCAAGCAGCCTATCGAGGTGGCCCTCGCGAGCCTCGGGCTGGTTCTGTTTGTCGCCGGCGGTGTGGCGATGATCGCGCCCGCCGTGGTGGGAATCGCGCGCCGTAGCTTGTGGCGGCTCCTGCCCTGCGTGGCACTCCTGCCGATCTACTACGGCCTCATCAGCCTGGCGGCCTGGCGCGCGCTCCTGGAGCTCATCGCGCAGCCGAGCCAATGGCACAAGACGGAGCACGGGCTCGCCCGCACCTCCCGAAGCGGTCGCCTCACAACCGCCGCAACAGGTCCTGCGCCGCCTCGGCAGGAGGCCGACCGAGGTTGAACGATCCGACGAACCGTCCCGTCCTGTCCATAAGGTAGACGAGGGAGGTGTGCTCCATCGTATAGTCCCCGTCCTTCGTCGGCACCTTGCGAGCAAAGGCGCGGTAAGCTCGGGTGGTCGCCTGGACAGCCTCGGGAGAGCCCGTGAGGCCAACGATGCGCTCGTCGAAGCTGGCAAGATAGCTTTTCAGAACCTCAGGCGTATCCCGTTCCGGATCCACCGTGATGAACAAGGCCCTGAGCGCCTTTCCCCTGTCGCCTGTGGCGCGCAACACTTCGGAGATCTCGAAAAGCTTCGTCGGGCAGACGTCGGGACAGTGAGTGAAACCGAAGAAGACAAGGTGGGGCGCCCCCTTGAAGTCCCGCTCGGTGACCGGGCGGCCGTCATGGGTAACGAGCTGGAAAGGACCGCCGATCTCGGCGGTCGTGCTCTGCCGAGCGCTCGGGGTCAAAGTCAGAACCGCGACGCCCCCGAGCATGCCCAGCCCCACTGCGAAGGCGGCAATGGGAATTGCGAGCTGGCGGGCGCGGGCAGAGAGCGGCATTCGCGGTCCGGGTCAAAAGCACCAGGCGATGGCCGCCAGAACCACATCGCCGAAAACGGCGGCGCCGTTCCGCCACCACAAGAGGCCACCGGCAGCAATGAGACACAACACCGCCGTGCCCGTCAGGACTCGCCCGGCGAGCGAGGGAGCGGAACGCCGCGACCGGGCTTCAGGCGGTGAAGAGGCGATATCGGGCATGGGCAGGCCGCTGGCACGACGTCCCCCAATGTGGGGACCTGCGCGCCGGATGTCGAGGGAGCGGGACGGCCTCCCGCGCCAGAGCCGCGGCTAGAGTCTGTTATGGACTGAGGGTGCGGCTATGGTGCGGGCATGATTGCTCGCAAGTCTTATCCCTCGGACGTTTCGGATGACGAATGGGCGCTGGTTGCGCCCTATCTTGCACTCTTGCCTGAGGCGGCGGGGCAGCGGGAGCACTCGTCGCGCGAGGTGTTCAACGGGCTGCGCTATGTTGTCCGCAACGGCATTGCCTGGCGGGCGATGCCGAATGATCTGCCGCCTTGGGCGGCCGTGTATCAGCAGGCGCAGCGCTGGCTGCGGGCCGGTTCGTTCGAGGCGCTCGCCCACGACCTGCGCGTGCTGTTGCGGGTGGCGGCCGGGCGCCCGCCCGCACCCTCGGCCGCCATCCTCGACAGCCGGACGCTGCGCTCCACGCCCGAGAGCGGCCACCGCGCCGGCTATGACAGCGCCAAGCGCAAGAAGGGCTCCAAGCTGCACCTGGCGGTCGACACGCTCGGCCACCTCCTGGCCCTCCACGTCACCCCCGCCACGGCGGACGACCGCGCCGAGGTCGGGCGCCTGGCCGCCGCCGTGCAGCAGGCCACCGGCAACAGCGTCGAGATCGCCTTCGTTGACCAGGGCTATACCGGCGACAAGCCGGCCGCGGCCGCCAGCGAACACGGCATCGCCCTGGAGGTCGTGCGCCTGCCCGAGGCCAAGCGCGGCTTCGTCCTCCTGCCCCGGCGCTGGGTCGTCGAGCGATCCTTCGCTTGGGCCACCCGCTGCCGCCGCCTCGTCAAAGACTACGAGCGCCTGCACACAACCCTCGCAGGCCTCCACGTCGTCGCCTTCGCTTGCCTCATGCTCCGTCAAGCCGCAGAACTGGTCCATAACAGACTCTAGGATCGCGCCGGCTCGAAGCGCCCTACTCCGGCCGCCCCCGGCCGCGCTGGGGCTCGGCCTTGCGGGCGCGGTCGATGCTGCCGGTCGTGTCTACGTCGCGGCCCCTGTCGCCGATGGCGCTCGGACCCGACAGCCCGAAATGGGCATAGGGGGGCTGACACTGCCCAAGGCCCTCCGAGGCGCTTCTCAGCTCGGCGGTGAGGCAGCGATCGGCATAGACATTCGGATAATCCTGAGCAGCGGTTGCGCTCGCCCACGACAGAGGCACGACAAGAGCAGCGACCGCAGCAAGGAATGGTCCGCGATAGGCCATGTCCGTCTCCCCTCAAAGCGAAGGATCGCCGCGAGGACGATCATCTGCCTGTAAAAACGGGGCCGGACTCGTCCCAGTTCCCATGCGCTTCAGCCCGGCTGGATGCCTTCACCAGCCTATCGGGCCCAGCGCAGCACCAGGGGATCGAGACGCCTCGCGATTTCCAGGAGCCCGGCGCGCGTCTCAGGAGGAAGCGGCGGCCAGGGATGGCGGCCCGCCTCGCAGGCAATGACGCCGCCCTCTTTCATCAGCGCTTTGCAGGCGAGGAGCCCCGCTTGGCGGTTTTCATAGTTGATGAGCGGCAGCAGGCGTTCGTAGGCGGCGATCGCCTCGTCGCGCCGGCCGGCGCCATAGTCGTCCACGATCCGCCGCAGAAGATCGGGATAGGCGCCGCTTGGCATGGTTCCGGTGGCCCCGGCATCGAGATCGGGCAGGAGCGTGATCGATTCCTCCCCGTCCCAGGGCCCCTCGACCGCCTCGCCGCCAAGGCGGACCAGCTCGCGCAGCTTGTTCGCCGCACCCGGCACCTCGATCTTGAAATAGGCGACATGCTCGATCTCCCGCGCGAGGCGTGCGAGGAAAGCCGCCGAGAGCGCGACGCCGCTCACCGGCGCATCCTGGATCATGATGGGGATGTCGATGGCGTCGGACACCCTCTGGAAGAACTCCTGGACCTGGGCTTCGCCCGCGCGGATCGTCGCCCCGTGGTAGGGCGGCATGATCATGACCATGGCGGCGCCGGCATCCTGTGCGCGGCGGCTGCGCTCGGCGCAGACCTTGGAGGAGAAGTGGGTCGTCGTGACGATGACAGGCACGCGGCCGGCGACATGGTCGAGGATCGTTTCGGTCAGCACCTCCCGCTCATGGTCCGCGAGCGCGAACTGCTCCGAGTAGTTCGCTAGAATGCAAATCCCGCTCGATCCGGCGTCGATGAGGAAGTCGATGCAGCGGCGCTGGCTGTCGAGATCAAGCTCGCCATCCTCTCGGAAGGTGGTCGGGGCGACCGGGAAAACCCCGGCGTAGCGCGCGTGCTTGGGCATGGTCCAATGATCCGGTGAGCGGCCGAAGCGCTTATGCCCTTGGCGCGGCGCAAGGTCCAGGCGGAGCCGGCCGCTCAAGGCGGCGCGGCCCGTCTCCTGTTCGCCCTTCCGACGCTGAGGTCGAATGCCAGCGCGACGAGCAGCATCCCGCTTCCGACTACGAAAAGGAGGCGATAGTCCCCGCCCGTCCGCGCAAAGAGGAAGGACAGCCCGTAGGCGCCGACCGCCTGACCAAGCGCCCAAGCGACCGTGCAGAAGCTCCAGGCGGCCCGCTGGGTCTCGGCGTCGTCCACAACGGTCTCGCGGACGCGGCCGAGCACCAGCGGCACGACGCCTGGCGTGAAGGCGCCGACAATAATGCTCGAGACTGCGAGCGCCCCCGCCTGACCGCTGATGAGGGGAAGAAGGATCGCGGCTGCCTGAACGACAAGGGCGAGGCGCAGGGCGAGCCCGAATCCGATTCGATCCGCCACGGAACCGGTCATGATGGGTCCCGCGAGCGCTCCGACGCCGAACAGGATCCAATAAAGCGCTCCAACCGCGACTCCCTGCCCGAGCCCGCGAGCGACGAAGTCGACGAGGAACACCATGTGGGGTACGAGGCCGACCGCGTTGAGGCCGTAGGCGAGGTAGATGCCCACGAGCGGTCGCGAGAACGCGCCCTGCGCCGTGGGGGCGCTTTTGGGACGCGTGGCCTCCATCGGCCAGCCGCTCCAGGCGACGCCCGTGAGGACGAGGGACAGGAGGCCGAGCCCGATCCAGGTTTCGGGCAGGCCGAGGCGCAGCAGGAGCGGCACCAAGGCGGCGCCCACAATGATGCCGATCCCGACGCCGACAAAGATGAGCCCGCCGACGAAACCGCGCCGATGCGGCGGGGCGCCGGCGAGGATGGCGGGCGCGGCGAGCACCATCAGGACCGCTCCGGCGACGCCGGACGCGAACCGCCAGACGAAGAACCAGAGGAAGGACAGCGGCGTGGCGCAGGCGAAGAAGGAGGCCGACGCGAGCAGCATCATGCTGCGCATGGCGAACGGCACCGAAGTCCACGCAGCAAGGCGCCGCGCTCCGAGCGCGCCCGCAAGATACCCGGCCAGATTCGCCGCACCGAGATAAGCCGCATCAGCGACGGCGAACCATCCATGTTCGATCAGAGCCGGGAGGAGAGGCGTATAGGTGAAGCGAGCAAAGCCGATGCCGACCAGAATCGCGCACAGTCCGGCGAGCGTGGCATGAGCAAGCCGGGGCGTGGATCTCGCCTTCGCCGCCCCGATGGCGCCTCGCATCCCGCTCTCCTCGATCACCGGAGCCCACGCTAACGGGAGGCCGCCGCAGCGGGAAATGGTCTTCGGCGAAGGGGAGCTATCGCGTGTGCGAATGGTGTGCGGATGGTCAGCCCTCAGCGGACGGCACGATCGCCACCTCCCGGTCGGCGAGACTGATCCAGACAGGGGCTCCTTCTTCGAGCAGGGGCCCATCCGCCCTGTCGATGGCGAAGAGCTCCCCCATCGGGCTTGCCACCAGGTATTCGGCATGCTTGCCGAGATAGGCCGCTTTCGCGATCCTGCCCTCGACCGCTTGGCGGCCGGGCCCGGTGCGCTGCAGGAGGACGGCGGTCGGGCGAACGGCAAGCCTCACGGGCCCGAGGCCTGCGCCTCGCCGCGGCACCTCGATGGTGATCCCGTCGATCCGCACCAGGGCGCGCTCGCCCCGCTCCTCCACGACCACCCCATCCACAAGGTTAGCATCGCCGATGAAGTCGGCGACGAAGAGGTTCGCCGGCTCCTCATAGAGCTGCCGCGGCGTGCCGGATTGGGCGATGCGCCCGTCCGACATCACGATGATGCGGTCTGAGACCGCGAGCGCCTCCTCCTGGTCGTGCGTGACGTAAGCCACCGTGAGGTTGAGCCGCTTCTGCAGCTCGCGGATGTCGTCGCGCACGCGGCGGCGGAGCTTGGCGTCGAGGTTCGACAGGGGCTCGTCGAAGAGGAGCACCTGCGGCTCGAGGACGAGGGCGCGCGCCACCGCGACCCGCTGCTGCTGACCGCCGGAGAGCTCCGAGGGCGAACGCCGCTCGAGCCCCTGCAGGCCGACGAGCGCCAGCTTCTCCAGGGCCATTTCCCGCGCCCTGTGCTTCGGCAGGCCCTGCACGGTCGGCCCATAGGCGACGTTCTCCAGGACCGAGAGATGCGGGAACAGCGCGTAGGATTGGAACACCATGCTGACGTCGCGCTCCGCGGCCGAGAGCCGGGTCACATCCTTGCCCCCGATGAGGATGCGGCCGCTCGACGCCATCTCGAGGCCGGCGATGAGGCGCAGCGTCGTGGTCTTGCCGCAGCCCGAGGGTCCGAGCAGCGTCACGAGGCTGCCCGGCTCGATGGTGAAGGAGATGTCGTCGACGGCAGTAACCGACCCGTAGCGCTTGGTGACGGAGCGGAACTCGACGGAGGCAGGGCTCTTGGTCATGCGGGCTATTTCGGCAGAGCCTTCACCTCGGCGTCCCACTTCTTGAGAAGCCGCGTCCGCTCGGCGGAGGAGCCGTACTTCGCCGCATCATAGGCGATGAGCTTGATGTCCGAGAGCTTCGGCGCATGCGGCGACGTGGCCGCCGCCTTGTTGGAGGGCACCCAGTTGATCTTGAGGCCCGACCCGATCAGCGTCTGCGCCTCTGCACTCAGCGTCCAGTCGTAGAAGCGGCGGGCCGCCTCCATGTTCTTCGCTCCTTTCACGATGGACACCGAGCCGGTCTCATAACCGGTGCCCTCGCAGGGCGCGACCGTCTTCACCGGCGCCCCGTCCAGGATCATGGTCACCATGTCGTGCATGAAGGCGATGCCGACAGCGGTCTCGCCGAGCGCCGTGGCCTTGACCGGGGCCGCGCCCGATTTCGTGTACTGGTTGACGTTCTTGTGCAGCGCCTTGAGATACGCAAAGCCCTGGTCCTCGCCCATGAGCTGGACGATCGAGGCGAGCATCACATAGGCGGTGCCGGAGGAGTTGGGATCGGCGATCTGCACCTCGTCCTTGAAGCGCGGATCGAGGAGGTCCGCCCAGCATTTCGGCTCCGGGATGTTGCGGCTCGCCAGGACCTTCGTGTTGTAGCCGAGCCCGAGCGCGCCGAGATAAATGCCGGCCGTGCGCCAGCCGGACTGCTCGGCGTGCTTCACAGCCCAGTCGTGCAGCTCCGCAAGCTTCGGCGACTTGTACTCGGCGAGGAGGCCTTCCTCCGCGGCCTGAAGATGCGGGTCGCCCGGCCCGCCCCACCACACGTCGGCGCGCGGATTGTTGGCCTCCGCCCGGAGCTGCGCGTAGGTCTCGCCGGTGCTCTTGCGGACCATCGAGACCTTGATCCCGGTCGCCTTCTCGAAGGCCGCGACGCCGACGCGACACTGCTCCTCGAGGATGGAGCAATAGACGGTGAGCGTCTCCTGCGCGCGGCCAGGGGATACGAGGACCACTGCCATGGCCGCCGCGACCACCAAACGTTTCATGCGCGTTCTCTCCCAAGTTGTGACTAGCCAGCGGCCTGAACGGCCACATTGCCGACGGGCGCCGGCGCAGTGCGCCGGCCCAAGCGGCGCTCGCCGACGAGCAGTTGAATCATCAGGATCGCGATGAGCATCACGACGATGAGGACGCAGGAATAAGCGATGGCGAGCCCGAACTCGCCCGCCTCGACGCGCCCGACGATGTAGGTCGTCGCCATGTTGTACTCGGCCGAGACGAGGAAAATGACGGCGCTCACCGCCGTCATGGCGCGCACGAAGCTGTAGACGAGGGAGGCGACGACCGCCGGGCGCAGGAGCGGCAGGATCACGCGCCGCACCGTCGCGAAGGAGCGCGCGCCGAGGGTGAGAGAGGCCTCGTCGAGGCTCTTATCGATCTGGCTCAGGGTGGCGATGCCCGATCGCACCGCCACCGGCATGTTGCGGAAGACGAAGCACATGACGAGGATGAAGGCGGTGCCGGTGATCTCGACCGGCGGCACGTTGAAGGCGAGGATGTAGCTCACGCCGACCACGGTGCCGGGAATCGCGAAGCTCAGCATGGTGCCGAACTCGAAGGCGCGCCGTCCGGCGAAGGATTGGCGGCTCATGAGATAGGCGGTGAGCAGGCCGATGACCGCCGTGAGCGGCGCCGCCATCGCCGCCACCTTCAGGGTGGCGATGAAGGAGTCCCAGGCCGAGCCGGAAAGAAAGAGCCCGTGCCGGCCCGCCTCGATGCGGAAGCCGGTGAGGAAATGCTCCAGCGTCGGCGTATAATCCCGCCCCATCGAGCGCACGAAGCCGCCGACGAGGATGACGGCGTAGACAACGAAGGTGAACACCGCCCACGGGATGGCTGTGGCGTAGCAGAGCCACGCCACGCGCCGCGGCAGCGGCAGGAGCAGCCCCGAATCCCCCTTTCCCGTGACGGTCGTGTAAACGCGCTTGCCGAGCCAGGCGTATTGCACCCAGAACGCCGCCAGCGTGAAGCCGAGAAGAACGAGCGAGAGGACTGCAGCGCGGCCCTGGTCGTGCGCGGCGCCGACCACGGCGAAGAAGATCTTGGTCGACAGCACTTCGAAATTGCCGCCGAGCACCAGCGGATTGCCGAAATCGGCCATGCTCTCCACGAAGCCGAGGAGGAAGGCGTTGGCGAGCCCCGGCCGCATGAGAGGAAGCGACACCGTCCGGAAGGTGGTCCATCGGCTGGCGCGCAAGGTCTGCGACGCCTCCTCGAGGGAGGGGCTGATGCCCTGCACGACGCCGATCAGCACCAGGAAGGCAATGGGGGTGAAGGCGAGGAGCTGCGCGATGAGGACGCCCGGCAGCCCGTAGATCCAGCGCGAGCGCGGGATGTCGAACCATTCGTAGAGGAGGGCGGAGAGCGCCCCCGAGCGTCCGAAGAGGAGGATGAGCGCGAGGCCGATGACGAAGGGCGGGGTGATGATCGGCAGAACCGTCAGCACCCGCAGCGCGCCCTTGTAGCGGAAGCCCGTGCGGGTCGCGATGAGCGCGAAGGCGAGGCCGAGCGCCGTGGTGCCGACGCCGACCAGCACCGCCAGGAACAGCGTGTTCCAGGCGACGCCGCAGCGCAGGCTCGAGGTGAGGCAATCGAGTCCCCAAATGGAACGATCAAGGACCTTGGCCGCGAACTCGCTGAAAGAGAACTGGCCGGCATTGTCCTGGAAGGCGCTCACGAGGATCCGCAGCACAGGAAAGAAGACGAACAGGCCGATGAGGGCCACCACGAGCCCGATCGCCGACACCACGAAGGCGTCGCCCCGGCACCAGCCGCGATCGGCGAGGCCCTGGCAGAGGAGCATGAGGAGCGCGAGCGCGGTGAGCGCCGCGCCGAAGCCCAGGCCCCCCTGGCGCGGCCCCGGCGCGCCAAACCAGGCGGCGAGCCACGCCGTGGTCCAGCCGTTGTGGCCGATGACGAAGCCCTGCACGACAAGAAGAGCCAGGCCGAAGCCGCCGCCGGCGACAAGCCAGGCCGCGGCCTTGTCCCGATCGAGCCGGGCGACCACGGGCACCGTAGCGACAGCGAGCCCTGCCGCGATCGGCAGAAGCCACCAAGCGCCACCGAACAGCGCGCGGCCGAGGCCGCTTCCCGCCTCACCGGCAGGATAGCGGTTGGCAAGTGGCGCAAGGTCGGCGAGGTGCCAGGGCAGAATGGCGTAGCCGATCAGCCCGAGGAGGAGCCACGCCCGTCCGCTAGGTGTCACGGCCGACCGCCCCGTCTAGAGTCTGTTATGGACTGAGGGTGCGGCTATGGTGCGGGCATGATTGCTCGCAAGTCTTATCCCTCGGACGTTTCGGATGACGAATGGGCGCTGGTTGCGCCCTATCTTGCACTCTTGCCTGAGGCGGCGGGGCAGCGGGAGCACTCGTTGCGCGAGGTGTTCAACGGGCTGCGCTATGTTGTCCGCAACGGCATTGCCTGGCGGGCGATGCCGAATGATCTGCCGCCTTGGGCGGCCGTGTATCAGCAGGCGCAGCGCTGGCTGCGGGCCGGTTCGTTCGAGGCGCTCGCCCACGACCTGCGCGTGCTGTTGCGGGTGGCGGCCGGGCGCCCGCCCGCACCCTCGGCCGCCATCCTCGACAGCCGGACGCTGCGCTCCACGCCCGAGAGCGGCCACCGCGCCGGCTATGACGGCGCCAAGCGCAAGAAGGGCTCCAAGCTGCACCTGGCGGTCGACACGCTCGGCCACCTCCTGGCCCTCCACGTCACCCCCGCCACGGCGGACGACCGCGCCGAGGTCGGGCGCCTGGCCGCCGCCGTGCAGCAGGCCACCGGCAACAGCGTCGAGATCGCCTTCGTTGACCAGGGCTATACCGGCGACAAGCCGGCCGCGGCCGCCAGCGAACACGGCATCGCCCTGGAGGTCGTGCGCCTGCCCGAGGCCAAGCGCGGCTTCGTCCTCCTGCCCCGGCGCTGGGTCGTCGAGCGATCCTTCGCTTGGGCCACCCGCTGCCGCCGCCTCGTCAAAGACTACGAGCGCCTGCACACAACCCTCGCAGGCCTCCACGTCGTCGCCTTCGCTTGCCTCATGCTCCGTCAAGCCGCAGAACTGGTCCATAACAGACTCTAAGCGCCTCATGCTATTTCGGCAGGCTCTTGATCTCGCGGTCCCACTTGGAGAGCAGGCGCCGCCGCTCCTCCGACGAGCCGTATTTGGCGAAGTCGTAGTTGATGAGCTTGATGTCCTGCAGCTTGGGCGATTGCGGCGGCACCGGCGCGCTCTTGTTCGACGGCACCTGGTAGGACCTGGCCTGAGCGCCGATGGCCTGCGCCTCGGGGCTCAGCGCCCAGTCATACCATTTCATCGCGTTCTCCAGATTGCGCGCGCCCTTGATGATCGACATGGAGCCGATCTCGTAGCCGGTGCCCTCGCAGGGGGCCACGACCTTGATGGGGGCGCCATCCACCACCATCGTGACGAGATCGTGCATGAAGGTGATGCCGACCGTGGTCTCGCCGAGCGCCGCCGCCTTGGCGGGCGCGGCGCCCGACTTGGTGTACTGATTGACGTTCTTGTGCAGGGCCTTGAGGTACTCGAAACCTTTGTCCTCGCCCATGAGCTGCACCATCGTCGCGAGGAGCGTGTAGGCGGTCCCAGAGGAGTTAGGGTCGGCGACCTGCACCTCGTCTTTCAGCTTGGGATCGAGCAGGTCGGCCCAGCATTTTGGCTCGTTGAGCCTCTTGGCGGCGAGCTCCTTGGTGTTGAAGCCGAAGCCGAGCGCCCCCGAATAGACGCCGACCGTCCGCCCTCTCGACTGCTCCCATTGCCGCACCGCCCAGTCGCTCAGCTCCGCGAGCCTCGGCGACTTGTACTCGGCGAGCAGGCCTTCCTCCGCTGCCTGCAGCTGGGGATCGCCGGTGCCGCCCCACCAGACGTCGCCGCGCGGATTGGCCGCCTCCGCCTTCACCTGGGCGTAGAACTCGCCCGAGCTCTTGCGCGTCATCGACACCTTGATGCCGGTGTCACGCTCGAAGGCGGCGACCATGGCGCGGCACCACTCCTCCTGCACAGCGCAGTAGAGCACGAGCGAGCCCTGCGCCTGCGCGGCAGGCACCGCGGCCGCCATCCCCAGCCCGAGCAGCAGGGCGGCGGGCCATCGCAATGATCCGACCATGAGCGTCCTCCCGACATCCTGGCGATGTCTTGTCGACTCATCACATCGCGCCGGCGGACCGCCGTCAATCGGGGCGCGCGAGGGAGCGAGCAGCGTCAGCCGATTCCGGTCAGCGCCACGAGGCAGGCCTTGAGCTCCGGCGTGCAGGCCAGGATGGGGTTGCCGTTCGTCAGCCCCGATCTTTCGAGAAAGGCGTTGGTCCAGCCGCCTGCCTCCCGCACGAGGACGATCCCGGCGAGGGCATCCCAGGAATTCATGTGGAGCTCGCAATAGCCATCGATGCGCCCGGCGGCGACATAGGCGAGCGCGAGCGCTCCCGATCCGCCGCGGCGCACGCCGGCTCCGGCCTCGGTGAGCCGCCCCACGAGCGCGACGTAGTCCCGCAGCGGCAGGCGCGTCGACCAGCCCACCTCGACCGAGGACTGGCGGATGTCGCCTAGGCCGCTGACCGACATGGCTTCCCCGTTGAGGGTGGCCCCGAGGCCGCGCCCAGCGGCGAAGAGCTCGTCCATGAGGGGATCGTAAATGACACCAACCTGGACCTCCCCCTCCGCGACAAAGGCGATGGAGATGCAGAACTGGGGGATGCCGCGCACGAAATTCGCCGTGCCGTCGACCGGGTCGACCACCCAGACGGACGGCCCGAAGGCGCCGCCGCCCTCCTCCCCGTAGAAGGCGTCCTCCGGGAAGGCGTCGAGAAGGCGTTTCCGGATAAGGGCTTCCACCTCCGCATCGGTGGCCGAGAGGTAGTCTTGATGGCCCTTGAAGTCGATGGAGAGGCCTTTCGGCCTCTCCCGGAACCGCCGCCGCGCCAGGACGCCGGCCTCGCGCGCCACCGTTGAGGCGTGCGCGAGCCGGACCGCGATGCCGGTGTTCATGCGGCGGCCTGGTTCAGGCACCGGCCCGCGACGGCCCGGCGTCGCGGTCATAGACGTCGTACGCCGCCTTCACCGCCGCCCCGAGGGCCACCTTGGCGCCCGCGCGGGCGAGCGCCGCTTCCAGCGCCGCAAGACAGATCAGGACATTCTGCTTGCGGCAGTTGTAGCCCATGGCGCCGATGCGCCAGATGCGCCCGCGCAAGGGACCGAAGGACGTGCCGATCTCGATGCCGAAATCCTCGAGCATCATGCGGCGCACGGCCTCGCCGTCCACCCCCTCGGGAATGTGGACGCCGGTGACGTTCGCCATCTTGTGACGCTGGTCGCCGAAGAGGCGAAGCCCCATCGCCTCCAACCCTGCCGTCATGGCGCGGCTGGCGAGCGCGTGGCGGGCGAAGACCTTGTCGAGCCCCTCGCGCAGCACGATGCGTGCGCATTCGCGTGCGGCGTAGAGCATCGAGGTCGCCTCCGTATGGTGATTGAGGCGCGCCTCGCTCCAATAGTCCATGAGCATGGCAAGGTCGAAATAGTTCGACTGGATGCGAGGGCCGTTGCCGGGCACGAAGCCGGGCGGGCGGATGCCCGCCTCCACATGCTTGCGCGCCAGCACGGCGCGTTCGACGCGCTCGTTGAAGGTGATCGGCGCGCAGCCCGGCGGGCCCGACAAGCACTTCTGCAACCCTGCCGAAGCGGCATCGATATTCCACCGGTCGACCGCGAACTCCATGCCGCCGAGCGTGGCCGTGGAATCGACGTAGAGAAGCACATCATAGCGACGACAGATCGCGCCGACCTCCTCGAGCGGCTGCGCCATGGTCGTCGATGTGTCGCCGTGCACCACGGCAAGGAGCTTCGGCCGATGACGTTTGATCGCTTCCTCGATGGCCTCAGGCGCGAAGACGGTGCCCCATTCGGTCTCGATGAAGGACACGTCCGCCCCGCAGCGGCCGGCGATCTCGCACAGCAGATGCCCGAACCGCCCGAAGATGGGAACGAGCACGCGGTCGCCCGGCGCGATCAGGGAGACGAGGATCGCCTCGATCCCAGCCCGTGCGGTTCCGTCGACCAGAAACGACCAGCGGTTCTGCGTCTGGAAGAGCCCGCGCAACAGGCCCATCGTTTCATTCATATAGCCTGTGAACTGCGGGTCGAACTGGCCGAGGAGCGGCATCGACATCGCCCGCAGGACCCGCGGATCGACATTGATGGGCCCGGGCCCCATGAGAAGCCGCGGCAGTGGATCGAGCTCTTCGGGAATGGACGGGCACATCATCGCTGGGTTCGACTTGGCCAGGAGCGCTTCAAGGTTCGAGGTCTAGGTCCTCCTACACCAGGATACGCTGCCCTGCCACACAACCGATCGCTTCTCGCCGGCAGTGCTCCGGGCGCCGCCGGAACCCCTGGACGGCCGCGCGCGTTCGGCGACACCGGTCAGGAGACAGCACGAACCGCCGACGGAATCCCCTTGCCGCGCTTCTCCGGTCGATGACAGCCGGTGTGTCAGCCCGCTCTCTTCGCGGCTCGGGCCCGCGAGGCCTTGCTGCTGCGGCGCTTCTGCCCGAGTCCCATGCTGCGCGCCAGTTCCGACCGCGCCTTGGCATAGTTCGGGGCGACCATTGGATAATCCGGCGGGAGCCCCCAGTATCGACGATAATCGTCGGGGCTCATGTGGTGATGAGTCCGCAGATGGCGCTTCAGGGACTTGAACTTCCGGCCGTCGAACAGCGACACGATGTAATCGTTCGTGACGGATTTCTTGATCGGGACCGCAGGCGTAGGCTTCTCCGGAATCTGGTGGATCGGCTGCTCGGTGAGCCTGAGCAGAGCGGAGTGTACCGAGCTGATCAAGGCAGGCACCTCTCCCATGGGAATGGCGTTGTTGCTGACGAAGGCCGAAACGATGTCGGTCGCCAAATCAAGATAACGAGACGGTTCAGGATTTTCCGCCATCGAGAGCTTCCTTAGCTCGGCACGATTTCCTCTATGACATAAGTTGACCGGCCTGCCTAACACAATTGTTCGCACGTTCCGGTTGAGTCCGCCAGCGACGCTCGTGGCTGCTGCAGCTTCTCATCTTGCTTTTTGGAGCGTTTGCCTCGTGCAAAGAAAGCAATGCTGGGTTGGTGCCGGCATGAGGCATGAACGATTACTTTTCGCAAGACCAATTTCAGGTGCAGATGACCGTCAGGGCGAGTTTCCGTTGACCCGGGAATTTCGCTTGTGGCGTCCGGTCCTCTGCAACAAACGATCGGGCACGGGCCGATGGTAAGAGACCGTTAACCATAACCAGGTTTGCTGAGGCGGCCCTCCAACAAAGGACGCCCGCCATGGTCGCACCCAGTCTCGCGGCGGTCTCCGAGCCCGCTCAGCTCCGCCCCCTCTCCTTCGATCTCACCTCGCCCGACGGTACCGATGCGGCAATACAGGCCGCCTTCGAAGACGCGAAAGAGGAGAGCCTGCTCTTCATCGAGAGCGCCACGGCGCGAATCGCTCAGAACGAAGGCGGCGACGCGGCGTTGCGGGAACTGCAAGCCTTCCTGCTCTATCTCCTGTCGCATGTGGAGCGCGATCCCGGTCTTGCGATCGCGGCGGATGATCTGTTTGGCGCTGCCGCCGCCATCCGGAACGGGTTCGAGTCCGGGCGTCTGACCATCGACATGCGCAGCCGTCGTCTGCTCAACGACGCCGCGCAGCGCTTCCGTGCCCGCCTGCGGACCGCGCGGCTGCGCAAGGAAGCCGTGCGGTCGATCTAGCGCCCGAGCGGCTCCGCGTCGGTTGAATGAGGCCGCTGCTCCTTGCGAGCGGCGGCCTCATATTTTTCGCCCCCGCCAAGGATTCCATTGCCGCTGTTTCTTGTCGGTGCTCTGCCCCGTGTTAACGCTTCGCTAACCATAGAGGGCGACAACTTGTTCTGGATAAGGACTCGTTAAACAGCCGTGCCTAGCGCCGCCACCGCCCTCCAAACCAAAGATCAGAAGATCCAGCCGATCCGGCTCCGCGGCCGTTCCTTCATGGCCCTCGTGCTGGCGCCCGAGCCGCCCATCGCGACCTGGCTCGAGCGGCTGGACGCCTTGATCGCCCGCTCGCCCGGCTTCTTCGTTGGACGCGCCATTGTGCTCGATGTCGTCGGCCTTCCGCAATCGAAAGGCGAGCTGGCGCGTCTCATCGCCGAACTGCACGAGCGGGGCATCCGCGTAATGGGCCTCGAAGGGGCCGACCCATCGCTCCTGGGACTCGGTCTGCCGCCGCCTGTGACCGGTGGACGTCCCCTCGGCGAGGTTGAGCTCCCCGAAGGACCGCCGAAGAAGGCGAGCGCGCCGCGGCCCGCCGCGCCAAAGCAGACGTCCTTGCTCGTCGACCACCCGGTCCGCTCGGGACAATCGATCGTTTACCCCGAAGGCGACGTCACGGTCGTAGGCTCCGTCGCCTCGGGGGCCGAGATCATCGCTGGCGGATCGATCCACATCTATGGCGCCCTTCGCGGACGCGCCATCGCAGGCTCGATGGGAAACGCCCAAGCGCGAATCTACTGCCGGAAGCTGGAGGCCGAGCTCATCGCCATCGACGGCCTCTACAAGACCGCCGAGGACATGGACGAGGAGCTGCGCGGCCGCGCTGTCCAAGTCCGCTTGTGCGGTGACACGATGGTGATGGAATCCCTAGGCTGACAGCGGGGACGAGGGGACGAGAATGGCAAAGGTCGTTGTGGTGACGTCCGGCAAGGGCGGAGTGGGCAAGACCACATCCACCGCCGCGCTCGGCGCGGCGCTGGCGCAGACGGGACAAAACGTTGTCGTGGTCGATTTTGACGTCGGCTTACGGAATCTCGACCTCGTCATGGGCGCCGAGCGGCGGGTCGTCTATGATCTCATCAACGTCGTTCAGGGAGACGCCAAGCTCGCCCAGGCGCTGATCCGCGACAAGCGGCTCGACAATCTTTCCATTCTTCCCGCCTCCCAGACCCGCGACAAGGATGCGCTCACGGAAGACGGCGTCGCCCGGGTGATGGGCGAGTTGCGCGAGAAATTCGATTGGGTGATCTGCGACAGCCCCGCGGGCATCGAACGCGGCGCGACGCTCGCCATGCGCCATGCGGATCTCGCCGTGGTCGTCACCAACCCGGAAGTATCCTCCGTGCGCGACTCCGACCGCATCATTGGCCTCCTCGACTCCAAGACCGAAAAGGCCGAGAAGGGCGAGCGCATGGACAAGCATCTCCTGCTGACCCGCTATGACGCAGGACGGGCGCAGCGCGGCGAGATGCTGAACGTCGAGGACGTTCTCGAGATCCTGTCGATCCCGCTCCTCGGCATCATCCCCGAAAGCGAGGAGGTGCTGAGAGCTTCCAACATGGGCTCGCCGGTGACGCTCAGCAACGTCAATTGCGCCCCGTCGCGGGCCTACATGGATGCAGCCCGACGACTCATGGGCGAAACCCTGCCCGTGACGATCCCGCCCGAACGGCGCGGTCTGTTCAGCAAGTTCTTCGCGCGGAGGGCGGCATGAAGGTCCTCTCTCTCTTCCGTCGCCAGAGCTCGGCGCCCGTGGCGCGCGAGCGGCTTCAAGTGCTGCTTGCCCATGAGCGCGCGGTCATCGGCGGCCGATCCGACCTTGTCTCCGTCCTTCGCGAGGAGATCCTGGCCGTCATCGCCAAGCACGTGTCCGTGGACCGCGAGAAGATCCGCGTGAAGATGGACCGCGACGGCTCGGTCGCCACGCTCGAGGTGGACATCGAGATCCGCGCGCCTTCGAGCGAGCTTGCCTTGAGCGCCTGAGACGCAAGACTCCGCTGCTCCTGCCTGGCGCGCTTGTTGACAAGCCGTTTCCGCCAGGCAAGCGTCCTGCGATGACTGCCCTCGGAGCGCCGCGCGACGTCGTCGAGGTCGGCGTGGTGGCGCGGCGTGCCCTCGCCGACGGCGCTCAGGGGCACGTCGCTGCGGCGTTCGAGCGAAGCTGCTACATCGAGATTGAAGGCGCCTGGGCGTGCGTCGGCCCGCTGGAGCTTGGCTCTAGCCCCCTCAATGTGCTGCTTTCCTGGGTTGGCCGTCCTCGCCTGCCTGCGCGCGGCGAGCCCGTCCAGGTGCTCGGCCCGCTCCTTCTCATCGGCGATGTCGTCCGCGCTTCTCTTCGCCATGCGGCGGTTTGGCATCCTGCCCCACCGGCGGCATGGACTCCGACCACGCTCGATGCGGGGCTGAAAGCCTTCGACGCCCTGACCGAGGGTCCGCCTCCGCGGGATGCGTTTCGTCTGATTCGCCCCTCGGCCGAGGCAGATGCCACACCTGCCCTCGCCGCGGCGGCGCGCGGGCCGGCACGTGGCCTCGCAGAACTCCTTCGCAAGGGCTTTGCCCTGCCAGGGCCGGAGCGCGAGCTCGATGGCTCGGTCTGCCAGGACCTGTTGGGCCTCGGACCCGGCCTGACGCCGTCCGGCGACGACGTGATCGGCGGGGCGCTGCTGGCGCTTGCCCTCGTCGGGCGCAACGATCTTCGAGACCGTCTCTGGGCGTCCTTGCGGGAACGAGCGGCGATCGCCACCAACCCCATCAGCCTCGCCCATCTTTCCGCAGCGGCGGAGGGCTACGGCGCTGCCGCCCTCCATGACGCGCTGGCGAGCCTTCTCGCAGGTGCCGTCGAGCGCCTCCCCGCCGCACTGGCGCGCCTCGACACCCTCGGCCACAGCTCGGGATGGGACGGCCTCGCAGGAGCCTTGATCGCGCTTCGTGCCTTTCGCGACGCCTCTCATCCGCCTTTGGGCGAATAGCGCGCTGCCCGATCAAGCGGCCCAAATGGCCTCAAGCAGCAGCCCTACGAACAGGAGCGCGCCGGCATCGCGGTTCGACCGGAACAGCCGCAAGCAGACGGCCGGAGCCCGCACGTCAAGGCGCATCATCTGCCAAGCGAGATGGCCCGCGAAGGCCGCCAGTCCCGCAAAGCCGAGCCAGCCGGATCCAGCAAGTGCCAGGGCCGCACCGATGAAGACGACGGCGGCCGCGTAAAGAGCCCCGATTGCCGCTCGGCTGCCGCGGCCGAACAGGCGCGAAGTGGAGCGCACGCCGATGACGGCATCGTCCCGCTCGTCCTGATGGCCATAGATGGTGTCATAACCGATGCACCAGGCAATGCCGCCAAGATAAAGCAGCAAAGGCGCGAGCGACAGCGAGGCGAAGACCGCCGCCCAGCCCATGAGCGCGCCCCAGGCGAAAGCAAGCCCGAGCACCAGCTGCGGAGCCCAGAAGAACCGCTTCATCAACGGATAGATCGCGACCAGCACGAGAGATAGGCAGCCGAGGGCGACGGCGAAGCCGTTGAACTGCAGGAGGACCACAAGGCCGACCAAGCTCTGCAGCGCGGCGAAGGCGAGGGCTCCGAGGGGGCTTACCTGGCCCGCCGGCAGCGGACGGTTGCGGGTGCGTTCGACCCTCGCATCGATGTCGCGGTCCAGAAAGTCGTTCCAGGTCGAGCCCGCGCCGCGCATGACGAAAGCGCCGAGGCCAAAGAGCACAAGATGCGCCGGCAATGAAGAGGCGTCTGCGGCGGCCCTGGCGGCGAGCGCCGCCGACCACCAGCACGGCCACATGAGCAGCCAAGCCCCGATGGGCCGATCGAATCGGCCAAGCCGCAGCCAGGGCTTGAGCCAAACGGGGGCGTAGCGATCGACCCAGTTGCCCTGCGGCGCATCGGCCACGATGACGTCGGCGGGACCAGCCATGAGCACCTGTCGACGGAAGGGAGGGTCCGGCGGGATTGGAATGCAACCAGACCCCGACGAGCGAGGCGAGCTATTCGAAAGGCCCAGCAAAATCAACGATCGCGAAGTCGGTTACCAGGCATGTTCTCCTTTTGTTCCAATCGATTATCGGTGAACCGTGCTTCTAAATGCACGAAAACCTCGAACACTGGGTCCGCGGCTATGCAGCGCGATGCCCGCCGCCCATCGGGAGCGGCCACGGCCACGGCATGGCGAGCATTCTGCGAAAGGGCGTCGCATCAAGCCGCACGCCCCGGCCACCGCAAACAAGATCACAGAACGTCATCGGCCAGCAATTGTTGACAACACATGAACCATGGATAGGGTGCCGCGCGCTTCGAGCAGCCTACCAGGCTGCATCATCAAGGGTCTATGACATTGACACGCAAGGTGTTGGTGACCGGCGGGGCCGGCTTCATTGGCTCGGCGGTGTGCCGTCACTTGGTCGGCAGCGGTTGCGAGGTCCTGAATCTCGACAAGCTGACCTATGCGGGCAATCTTGCCTCGCTCAGATCCATCGATGACGCACCGAATTATCGCTTCGCCCGGGTTGACATCTGCGACCAGGCAGCGGTGGCGGAGCAGTTCGAGGCGTTCCAGCCCGACCATGTGCTGCATCTGGCGGCCGAAAGCCATGTCGACCGCTCGATCGTCGGGGCGCGGGAGTTCGTCGACACCAACATCGTCGGCACCTTCGTCATGCTGGAGGTCGCCCGCGGCTATTGGAGCAAACTCCCCGCTGCCCGCAAGGAGGGCTTCCGCTTCCTCCACGTCTCCACCGACGAGGTCTATGGGTCGCTGGGCGAGGACGGGTTGTTCACGGAAGAGACGCCCTATGACCCGAGCTCACCCTATTCGGCATCGAAGGCCGCGGCCGACCATCTCGTCTCTGCCTGGGTGCGCACTTACGGCTTCCCGGCCGTGATCTCGAACTGCTCGAACAACTACGGGCCCTATCACTTCCCCGAGAAGCTCATTCCCCTCGCCATCCTCAACGCGCTCCACGGCAAGCCGCTGCCGGTCTACGGCAAAGGCGAGAATGTGCGCGACTGGCTCTACGTGGAGGATCACGCCCGGGCGCTTGACCTCATCGTGCAGCGCGGCCGCATCGGCGAGAAGTACAATGTCGGTGGGCGTAACGAGCGCCGCAACATCGAGGTCGTGCGCACCATCTGCTCCATTCTCGACGAACTGCGGCCGCAAGCTGCGCCCCATGAGCGCCTCATCACCTTCGTGACCGACCGGCCGGGGCACGATCACCGCTATGCCATCGACGCCAGCAAGCTCGAGACGGAGCTCGGCTGGCGGGCCGAGGAGACCTTCGAGACCGGCATCCGGAAGACGGTGCAGTGGTATCTCGACAATGAGTGGTGGTGGCGGCCGCTGCGCGAGAAGGTCTATGCCGGCGAGCGGCTCGGCTTGTTGACGGCTGCCGAGTAAGATGCGGCTTCTCGTCACCGGGCAGTCCGGACAGGTCTTGACCGCGCTTGTCGAGCGCGGCCGGGAGGCGGGAATTGAGGTCATCCCGGTCGGGCGGCCGGCACTCGATCTTGCAGCGCCTGGTGACCTCGTCGCCCTCTTCCGCCCCTGGAAGCCCGATGTCGTCGTCAACGCCGCCGCCTACACGGCCGTCGACCAGGCGGAGAGCGAACCGGAGCTCGCCATGGCGGTGAACGGGGCGGGCGCGGGGGTGGTGGCGGCAGCGGCCAAGGCCCTGGGCTGCCCGGTGATCCAGCTGTCGACGGATTACGTCTTCGACGGCGCCAAGCCTGAGCCTTATGTGGAGAGCGATCCGGTCGGCCCAATCGGCGCCTATGGGCGCAGCAAGCTTGCCGGCGAAGAGGCGGTGGCGGCGGCGAACCCGGATCATGCCATCTTGCGTACGGCTTGGGTCTTTGCCGCCAATGGCAAGAACTTCGTGCGTACCATGCTTCGCTTGGCTGAGAGCCGGTCCGAGGTCAGCGTTGTCGCCGATCAGCGCGGCTGTCCGAGCTATGCTCCTGACATCGCCGACGGCGTCATCGCCGTCGCCCGGAACCTCGTCGGCAAGCGCGACAATCCCGAGCTGCGCGGGGTGTTTCATCTGTGCGGCTCCGGCGAGACGGATTGGGCTGGCTTTGCCGAGGCCATCTTCGCGGAAGCGCAGGCGCGGGGCGGCCCGGCCGCGCGAGTCCGGCGGATCGCCACGGCGGACTATCCGACCCCGGCGCGCCGACCCGCCAACTCGCGACTTGACGGCAGCAAGCTCAAGGCCGTGCACGGGGTCGTCCTGCCGCATTGGCGGGATGCGCTCGGCCGCTGCCTCGACCGGCTGCTCGGGGGCAGCCGGATGAAACCTTGAGCGTGGCAGCCTTAAGCCGCTTCGACTGTTCACTCTGATCCATCCGCTTGGCGCATTCCAGGCTAAGGAGGCGACATGAAGGGCATCATTCTCGCCGGGGGCAGCGGTACGCGGCTGCATCCGATCACATTGGCGGTCTCCAAGCAGCTCGTGCCGATCTACGACAAGCCGATGGTCTATTATCCCCTGTCGGTGCTGATGCTCGCCGGCATCCGCGACATCCTGGTGATCTCGACGCCGCACGATCTGCCGCTGTTCCGGCGGCTGCTCGGTTCCGGCGAGCAATGGGGGGTGCGCTTTTCCTATGCGGAGCAGCCGGTCCCGAACGGGCTCGCTCAGGCGTTCGTGATCGGGGAGGAGTTCGTGGCCGGCGACCGCGCCACCTTGGTCTTAGGAGACAACATCTTCTACGGCGCCGGCCTCACCCATCTTCTCGACGATGCGATGGGGCGTGAGACCGGGGCGACCGTCTTTGCCTACCACGTGCCTGATCCGGAGCGGTATGGGGTTGTGGAGTTCGACCGGAACGGGCGCGCCCTGTCCATCGAGGAGAAGCCGAAGGTACCGCGCTCGAACTGGGCGGTGACAGGGCTTTATGTCTACGACCGCGACATCGTTTCCATCGCCAAGTCGATCAAGCCCTCGGCGCGCGGGGAGTACGAGATCACAGATGTGAATCGCACCTATCTCGAACGAGGCGATCTTCATGTGATGCGCATGGGCCGCGGCTATGCCTGGCTTGACACCGGCACACCGGACTCCCTCACCGATGCCTCGAGCTTCGTGCGCACGCTCGAGGCGCGTCAGGGTACCCGCATCTGCTGCCCCGAGGAGATCGCCTTCGAGAAGGGCTTCATCGATGCGGCCCAGCTGCGCAAGCTTGCGGCGGATTTGGGCAAGAGCACCTATGGCGCTTATCTGGAGCAGGTGTTACGCGAGCGCGGTTACTGAGCGGCGCGGCGCATCCTGAGTTGGCTGCATGAAGATCACTCCCCTCTCGATTCCAGGGCTCTTGTTGATTGAGCCGACACGCATCGGCGACCACCGCGGCTTCTTCTCGGAGACGTTTCGGGCGGACCTGTTCGAGGCGGCGGCCGGCCCGGTCCGCTTCGTGCAGGATAATCATTCGCTCTCCGCCGCCCGCGGCACGATCCGCGGCCTGCACTACCAGAAGAACCCCCGCGCACAGGGCAAGCTGGTACGGGTGGTGCGCGGTGCCATCTTCGATGTGGCGGTGGATATTCGTGGAGGATCGCCGACCTATGGCCGCCACGAGGCCGTGGAACTCTCGGCCGAGAACTGGCGCCAGCTGTGGATCCCGGCCGGCTTCCTCCACGGCTTCTGCACCCTGACCGAGAACGCCGAGGTCATCTACAAGGTCACGGACTACTACAGCCGTGAACATGACGCCGGCGTGCGTTGGAACGATCCGGACATCGGCATTCCGTGGCCCGTCGCCGAAGCCGAGGCGCAACTCTCGGAGAAAGACAGGACTGCGCCGCTCCTGCGCGAGATCGGGACGCAGTTCACATACGCGAGCGCCTGAACAGCGCCGCCTGAGGTTCCGATTGGAGCACGCATGATCCTCGTCTTGGCGCTTGCCGCCGGCCTTGTCGTGGTCGCAGTCCTGGTCCGACTCCTCCAGCAGGGCGCCTCCGCGCCCTTCTCGGCGGTCGGCCAGGCTCTGAAACCCCTGCTTGTGCCCGTCGTCGAGCTCATCAACGAGCCTGCCTTCGTTTACTGCGCTTCGGCTCTCATCGTCCTCTCGGCGCTCGCGGCGATCCTCTTCTACTGGCTGCGCGTCATCACCCCGGAGCGCGAGAGACTTCGCCGCGCCGAGGTGGAGGTCAAGCTCCTCTCCCGCCCTGTCGCCGGTCAGTGGCAGGAAGAACTGAAAATGATCGGCGAGGCCCTGGGCCGCGAAGGGGTGCTGCAGTCGGCCTGGGCTGCTTTCGCCCATGATGCGGCCGAACACCGGCGATTGCCGCTCCGCCGCTTCGCCGATTACGCCAATCAGGATCCATCGAGCCCTCTGAACCGCGGCGCGGGCCTCATGGCGGCTCTTCCCAGCTACTACACCAGCGTCGGCCTGATCCTCACCTTCGTCGGCCTCGTGGTGGCGCTTTATTTCGCCGCTCGCGGCTTCCGCTCCGGCGACATGGCCGAGGCGCGCCAGTCGATCATCCAGCTGCTCAACGCGTCGGCCTTCAAGTTTCTCACCTCGGTGGCGGCCCTCATCAGCGCCCTCCTTGTCAGCGTGGCGCACCGGACCGCCATTTCGCGCTTGCGCCAACAGACTTACCAACTGATCGCACTTGTCGACCAGCGCTTGGAGACCCATCGCTTGGCCATGGCCATGGAACCGGGTTCCCAGCAAGACACGCTCGGGCGCCTCGACCTCATCCTCGATGAGCTGAGAGGAATGCGGGCGGCCCTGGCATCGATGCAAACGGGTGTTCGAGAGCGAGCCGTTTCATGACCTCGCATGATGCCGAGCCCGTCGACTTCAAGCCGTTCTTCGACTTGGCCGTTGGCCTCCTGTTCATTCTTCTCATTCTGATTGCCTCCCAGCTCTTCTTCACGCGGTGGGAGAGTGCTCCTTCTCCCGCCGAACAGGCCGCACGCGCGCAAGAAGCGCGACGGATCGCGCATAAGGCTGCGGTGGACGCCATGCTGGACGAGGTTCTGCGACGCTTGCGCGAGGCGGGGTTCGCTGCGACCGTCGATCGCGTTGCCAGGCAGATTGCCCTCCCCGCGCGCCAGATCCTCGATGAGGCCGTCGAAGCTCCCGCGAGAGTGGCTTCGGCGCTCATGGCGGGAGTTGCGTGCACGGGCGAGCCGCGAGCCTGCGCCGGCCCTTCGCTGGCCAGGATCGAGCGGATCGCCTTTCGGCTCCAGGCGGCGGGTTCTCCGGGGGAGGCTCCACCGGAGACCGCCCGCGTGACAGGCCTTCGGCTCGCCGCGCGGCTGTTCGAAGCGCAGCCCGCCCTGCTTGGCCTGCGGTCGACCTCCGGAGCGCCGGTCCTCGAAACCCGGATCGCCATCGAACCTGTGCGCGCCGACAGCGCCGGCATGCTATTCAGCATCGGCTTCGATGTGAGGGACGAGGCTGGCGAGTGGCCGGCCGAGTTGCCGGGACGGTAGCGCACCGACCGTTCTGCCTTCGAAAGGAACGCGACGTGGACGCGCATCTCAAGGCTCTCGAGGCTGAGGCGATCGGCATCCTGCGGGAGGCGCGTGCGCGCTTCCAGCGCCCGGTCCTGCTCTACTCGATCGGCAAGGACTCCTCCGCCCTGTTGCATCTTGCGCGCAAGGCCTTCGCCCCCACCCGGCTGCCCTTCCCGCTGCTGCATGTGGACACGACGTGGAAGTTCCGCGAGATGATCGCCTTCCGCGACGCCCTTGTGGCTCGGGAAGGGGTCGATCTCATTAAAGCCACGAATGCGGCCGCCCTTAGCGAGGGCATGAACCCCTTCGACTACGACGCCTCCACCTATACAGCGGCCATGAAGACCGTGCCGCTGCGGCAGGCGATCGATGCCCATGGCTTCGACGTGGCCATCGGCGGAGCGCGGCGCGACGAGGAGCGTTCACGCGCCAAGGAGCGCATCTTCTCCCTGCGGGAGCCGGGTCACGTTTGGGATCCGCGCAACCAGCGGCCCGAGTTCTTCGGGCTCTACAACACTCTCTTGGAGCCGGGCGCCACGATGCGCTGCTTCCCGCTCTCCAATTGGACCGAGCTCGACGTCTGGCGCTACATCGAAGCAGAGCAGATTCCCGTGGTGCCGCTCTATTTCGCCAAGGAGCGGCCGGTGGTGCGGCGCAACGGCCAGATGATCATGGTCGACGACGAGCGCTTCCGCCTCCTGCCGGGGGAAACGGTGGAGATGGTGCGCGTTCGGTTCCGGACGCTCGGCTGCTATCCGCTCACCGCGGCGATCGAGTCCGACGCCGCCAGCATTCCGGACATCATCCGCGAACTCCTGGCCACGAAGCATTCCGAGCGCGTGGGACGCATCATCGACCATGTCGGCTCCTCGATGGAGGACAAGAAGCGCGAAGGCTATTTTTGAGGCTTTTTCCTGAGGCTGTTTTGATGACCAATCCCATTCCACGCGAAACGATCGAGTTGCCCGAGCCGCTGGCGCGGCCGCGCCTGCGCTTCATGACCTGCGGCTCCGTCGACGACGGCAAGTCCACGCTGATCGGCCGCCTGCTGTTCGAGTCCGGCGCCATCTACGAGGATCATCTCGTCGAAGCCATGCGCGCTGGGGGCGGCTCCGAGCTCGACCTCTCCTTCCTCGTCGACGGCCTCAAGGCCGAGCGCGAACAGGGGATCACGATCGACGTCGCCTACCGCTACTTCGCGACGCGGCGGCGCGCCTTCCTCATCGCCGATGCGCCCGGCCACGAGCAATACACCCGCAATCAAGCCGCGGCCGCGTCCCAGACGCAGCTCGCCGTGGTGCTTGCCTCAGCGCCGGACGGCGTCCAGCCCCAGACCCGCCGGCACATGGCCATTGTCTCCCTCTTCGGGGTTCGCGACATCGTGCTCGCGATCAACAAGATGGACCAGGTCGGCTACGCGCGCGAGGCGTTCGACCCGCTCGCCACGGAGCTGAAGGCGTTGGCGCGCTCTCTCGGCCTGAGGGTCGTTGCCACGATCCCGATCTCCGCCCGCGAGGGCGACAATGTGGTGCGATCAAGCCCGGCGACGGCGTGGTACGAGGGACCGCCGCTGCTCGAGGTCTTGGAGACCTTCGAGCCCCACGCGGAATCCGGCCAAGGCACCATCCTCCCTGTCGCGCTGACAGGCCGGTTCGAAGGGGGCGGACGGGTGTCCTTCGGGGAGATCGCCTCAGGCGAGATCGCCGTCGGCCAGGAGCTCATGTCCGAGACCGGGCTCAAAGCGTCCGTCACGCGTTTGTGGGCGGCTGGGGAGGAGGTCTCGCGCGCAGCGGCGGGCGAGGCCGTTGCGGTGGAACTCGCGCCCGAGCTTGATCTCGGCCGCGGCGCCGTGCTGACAGGAGACGGCGCCGAGGTGCCGGTCGCGGCGCAGCTTCGGGCGCGCTTCGTATGGCTCGCGCCGGAGCCGCCCCAGCCAAGCGTCGCCTACGATCTCCAGCTCGGGACGGGACAGACGGGCGCGACGCTGGCCCGGATCGAGGGCCGGCTCGACCTCGACAGCCTGGCCCTCGTGCCGCCTGATGCCGGCGCTACAGCAAATGACATTATCGTCGCCCGCCTGAACCTGACGAGGCCGATCCCAGCCCTGCCCTTCGGAGCGAGCCGCAAGCTTGGGGCCTTCATCCTCGTCAACCGCATGTCGCGGCGCACCGTGGCGGCGGGCGTCGTTCTGTCCATCGAGCGCCGCGGCGGCGACACGCCCTGGCAGGCGCTGGAGGTCACCCCGGCCGACCGGGCGCGGCTCATGGGGCAGACGCCGGTGGTGGTCTGGCTGACCGGCCTATCCGGAGCGGGCAAGAGCACGATCGCGGATCTCCTCGATCGCCGGCTTTATGCCCTCGGCCGCCACGCCACGGTGCTCGATGGCGACAACCTTCGGCATGGGCTGAACGTCGACCTCGGCTTCAGCGACGCCGACCGCAGCGAGAACGTGCGGCGCGTCGGGGAAGTGGCGGCCCTGATGGCCGATGCCGGGCTCATCGTCATCGTCTCGCTGATCTCGCCGTTCCGCGAGGGTCGCGAGCGGGCGCGACAGACCATTGGCCCCGACCGCTTCATCGAGGTCTTCGTCGACGCACCGCTCGAAGTCTGCCGCCAGCGCGACCCCAAGGGCATGTATGCCCGCGCCATGGCCGGCAACCTGCCGCGTTTCACCGGCATCGGCGCCGCCTACGAGCCCCCCGAAACCCCTGACCTCCACCTTCAGACCGACCGGATTTCTGCCGAGGAAGCGGTCGAGCGGATCCTGGCTGTGCTGCAAGCGAGGCTTGCCGGATCGTGACGAGCCTCGCCGCCGAAGTGGTAACCTTCGGGTGCCGGCTTAGGCGAGCTGTGCGCCCCTTCGCGGCATAGCTTCAGGAAATGCAACGCGCTTCTGGCGTGGCTGGTGGCCGCGACCGCCTGCGCGCTGCGGCATGCGCAAAGCCTTCTCCGACCTGGTCGGCGGAGACCCTGCCCTCGTGCAATGCCGAGGGCGCAGAGAGCCAGACATCAGCCCCCAGGATCGGCCCCGCCCTGTAAAGAAAAAGGGCCGCCGCGGCGGCCCTCAAGTCGTCAGCGTCGCGGCGTCTATTCGGCCGCGATCTTGTGGGCGCCGCCGCCGAGCGCTCCCGAAGCCTCGATCTCCTCGATCTGCGACTGGTCGAAGCCGAGCACGTCGGAGAGGATCTCATAGGTGTGCTCGCCGAGCAGGGGCGAGCGCACCACCTCGGCCGGCGAGTCCGAGAGCTTGATGGGGTTGCCGACCGTCACGTACTTGCCGCGCGTCGGGTGATCGACCTCGACAAGCGTGCCGGTCTCGTAGAGCGAGCGGTCCTCGATGATCTCCTTCATGGACAGGATCGGCCCGCAGGGGATGTCGTACTTGTTCAGGATCTCCATGGCCTCGAACTTGGACTTGCTCATGGTCCATTGTTCGATGCGCTCGAAGATCTGGTTGAGCCGCGGCAAGCGGGCCGCCGGCGTGGCATAATCCGGGTGGGTCTTCCACTCCGGTTCGCCGATCACATCGCAGATCGCCTCCCACACCGGCGCCTGGGTGATGAAGTAGATGTAGGCGTTGGGATCGGTCTCCCAGCCCTTGCAGCGGAGGATGCGGCCGGGCTGACCACCGCCCGAATCGTTGCCGGCGCGCGGGACGGTGTCGCCGAACGGAATGCCTTCGCCGTACTGGCTGTACTCCTTGAGCGGCCCGTGCTTCAGGCGCTGCTGGTCGCGCAGCTTGACGCGGCAGAGGTTGAGCACACCGTCCTGCATGGCGCAGGTGACGCGCTGGCCCTTGCCGGTCTTCTCGCGCTGGAAGAGGGCCGTCACGATGCCGAGCGCCAGGTGCAGGCCCGTGCCCGAATCGCCGATCTGGGCGCCGGTGACGAGCGGCGGACCGTCCCGGAACCCGGTCGTCGAGGCCGAGCCGCCGGCGCACTGCGCCACGTTCTCATAGACCTTGCAATCCTCGTAGGGCCCCGGGCCGAAGCCCTTGATGGAGGCCACGATCATGCGCGGGTTGATCTTGTGGATCGTCTCCCACGGATAGCCCATGCGGTCGAGCACGCCGGGCGCGAAGTTCTCCACGAGAACGTCGCAGCTCTTCATCAGCGCCTCGAGGACCTCCTTGCCCTTGGGGTTCTTGGTGTCGAGGGTGATCGACCGCTTGTTGTGGTTCAGCATCGTGAAATAGAGGCTGTCCACATTGGGAATATCGCGGAGCTGGCCGCGGGTGATGTCGCCGGTGCCCGGGCGCTCGACCTTGATCACGTCGGCGCCGAACCAGGCGAGAAGCTGCGTGCAGGTCGGGCCTGACTGGACATGGGTGAAGTCCAGGATCCGGATCCCCTCTAGCGCCTTGCCCATCTTGGTTCCTCTCGATGTTTCCAGGATTTCAACGGAGGCGGCAGACTTGCGAGGAAGCGGCCGCCCTGCTCATGTGCGAAGAAGCCCTGCCCTATTGGGTGGGCTTCTTCTTCGTCAGCACGCTCTGCGGGTTGAGGTTGCCGATGCGGCCGCTCTCGCTTCCGGCAGCGGGGTCGATCACGGCGTTGATGAGCGTCGGCCTGCCGGAATCCATGGCCTGGTCCACGGCGCGCTTGAGCTCGTCGGGGGTGGTCGCGTTCACGCCGACGCCGCCGAAAGCCTCCATCATCCGGTCATAGCGCGCATCCTTCACGAAGACGGTGGTCGCCGGGTCGGTGCCTGCGGGATTGACGTCGGTGCCGCGATAGATGCCGTTGTTGTTGAACACCACGATGCAGACCGGCAGGTTGTAGCGGCAGATCGTCTCTACCTCCATGCCGGAGAAGCCGAAGGCGCTGTCGCCGACGACCGCGAGGACGGGCTTCCCCGTCTCGATGGCGGCGGCGATGGAGAAGCCCATGCCAATGCCCATCACGCCCCAGGTGCCGACGTCGAGCCGCTTGCGCGGCTGATACATGTCGATGACGCCCCGGGCGAGGTCGAGGGTGTTGGCGCCTTCGTTGACGAGGATGGCGTCCGGCCGCTCCTTGACGACAGTGCGAAGGGCGCCGAGCGCCCCGTGGAAATCCATGGGCGAGCGGTTGTTCATCAGCCTCGGCGCCATCTTGGCGACGTTCTCTTCCCGCTTCGCCTTGACAGTGTTGATCCAGTCAGCTGGCGGAGCGGGCCATTTGTCGCCCATGCCCTGGATGAGGGCAGCGACGCAGGAGCCGACATCGCCGACGAGCGGAGCGGCGATCTCGACATTCGAGTCCATTTCCTTCGGCTCGATGTCGATCTGGATGAACTTCTTCGGCGCATCGCCCCACGTCTTGCCCTTGCCGTGAGAGAGGAGCCAGTTGAGGCGGGCGCCGATCAGCATGACGACGTCCGACTCCTTCAGCACCAGCGAGCGCGCCGCGCCCGCGCATTGCGGATGCGTGTCCGGCAGAAGGCCCTTGGCCATGCTCATGGGCAGGAACGGAATGCCGCTCTTCTCGATGAGCGTGCGGATCTCCTCGTCGGCCTGGGCGTAGGCGGCGCCCTTGCCGAGAATGATGAGGGGTCGCTTGGCGGTCTTGAGCACGTCGAGGGCGCGCTGGACGGCGGAGGGAGCGGGAATCTGCGCCGGAGCCGGGTCGATGACCTTGACAAGCGACTTCCGCCCAGCCTCCGCATCCATCACCTGGGAGAAGAGCTTGGCCGGCAGATCGAGATAGACGCCGCCAGGACGGCCCGAGACGGCCGCGCGGATGGCGCGTGCGACGCCGATGCCGATGTCCTGCGCGTGCAGCACGCGGAAGGCCGCTTTGCACAGGGGCTTGGCGATGGCGAGCTGGTCCATCTCCTCGTAGTCGCCCTGCTGCAGGTCGACGATCTCCCGCTCCGACGAGCCCGAGATCAGGATCATCGGCCAGCAATTGGTCGTGGCGTTGGCGAGGGCGGTGAGACCGTTGAGGAAGCCCGGCGCGGAGACGGTGAGGCAGATGCCGGGCTTCTTGGTGAGGTACCCGGCGACCGAGGCGGCGTAGCCGGCGCTCTGCTCATGCCGGAACGAGATCACGCGCATTCCCGCCGCCTGCGCCAGACGGCCAAGATCGGTGATCGGAATGCCCGGCACGCCGTAGATCGTGTTGATGTCGTTGAGCTTCAGGGCGTCGATGACGAGGTGAAATCCGTCCGTCAGCTCCTGCGGGGCATCCACTTCGGTTACGTTCGCATCGATGCTCCGCGCCATCGCTGTCGCTGACATTCCATTTCCTCCGGAAAGACCGTTGAGCGTTTCCGCTGTTCGTGTGGTGGTTGGTCAATCGAGATCCACATGCCGCTCGACGTGATGTCCGAGCCGCAAGGTGTGATCCCGGACGAGGCGTTCGGCGCGCTCCGTGTCGCGCGCTTCGAGCGCCTCGATGATCTCCATGTGATCGGCGATCGAGCGCTCCGCCCGATCCCTCTCGAAGATCGTGCGGTGCCGGATCGACTTCACATGGAGAAACAGATTGTCGGTCATGGCGGCGAGCACGGACGAGCCGCTGAGCCGGATGATCGACTGGTGAAAGGCGATGTTCGCGGATGAGTACTCATCCAGATGCTCGTGAACCCCATAGTCCTGGCCGAAGGCCTGGAACAGGATCCGCAGCGTTCTGATCTCGCCATCGCTGCATTGCAGGGTGATCAGCCGGGCGGCCATGCTCTCGAGCGCGGCCCAGGCCTGGATCATCTCGATGATCTCGCGCTTCGTCCTGCGCACGACGAGGATGCCTCTGCGCGGCACGGTGCGCAGGAAGCCCTCCTGCTCGAGCATCGCCACCGCCTCGCGGATCGGTGTCCGGCTGACGCCGAGCTTCTCCGACAGCTCGCGCTCGTCGAGCATGATCGGCTCGCTGGACTGGTAGATGTCGAGATTGGTGATGGCTTCCTTCAGGGCCGCGTAGGCCTTCGTCTTGAAGCTCGCCTCCGCGGAGATGCGCGCGATCACGAGACCCTTGTCGGTCTCGCTCCGAATCGGCCATCGCAGCTCGGCTTTGTTCACGGCAGATCCCTGGCGGTCCGCATCTCCGGACGGACGGGACGTTGGCATACCAGATACCACGCTGTCAACGGGGCGCAATTTTGCTGCGCTGCAACAATGACATGCGCACAAATCCTGCCGGCCGGCCCTTGACATCCAGGGCTATTGGCATGCCAAATACCACGCACCCGGTCGCGGGCGGGAGGCCCGCCGGCCAACCGGGCAGCCCGGACGCTCGGCTTCAGCAGTCGATCGAGCAGGCGGGCCCCGGTCCCAACCACGCAAAGGCATCGCAGGAGGAACGCAATGGCGGATGCAGCAGTAAAGCAGCGCGACGCCGCGCCATCGGCCCAGAACAGCGCCAAGGACGAGGTCCGCCGCATTCTCGATCAGGTCAAGGCCGAGGGCCGCACCTCCCTGACCGCTCCCGAGGGCAAGCTCGTCTGCGATGCCTATGGCATCCCGGTCCCGAAGGAGGGCGTCGCCACCTCCGCCTCCGAAGCGGCGAATCTGGCCGACGGTATGGGTTATCCGGTCGTCCTCAAGATCGTCTCGCCCGACATCCTCCACAAGACGGAGGCGGGGGGCGTCCTCGTCGGCCTGAAGAGCGCCGAGGAGGTTCAGAAAGGCTACGAGACCATCCTCGCCAACGCCAAGAAGTACAAGGCCGATGCCAAGATCGACGGCGTCCAGGTCCAGCAGATGCTGAAGGGCGGCCAGGAGGTTATCGTCGGCGCGGTCACCGACGGCTCCTTCGGCAAGCTCGTCGCCTTCGGCCTCGGCGGCATCCTTGTGGAGGTGCTCAAGGACATCACCTTCCGCCTCGCCCCTTGCACGCGCGAGGACGCGCTGTCCATGCTCGACGGCATCCAGGCGGCGGAGATGCTGAAAGGCGTGCGCGGCGGCGACCCCGTCAACCGCGAGGCGCTCGCCGATCTCATCGTGAAGGTCTCACAGCTCGTCTCGGACTTCCCCGAGATCTCCGAGATGGACTTGAACCCGGTCTTCGCGACCAAGAACGACGCCACCGCGGCCGATGTCCGCATCGTCGTCGACTTCTCGCCCAAGGAGCAGCGCTACCGGCCGAGCCAGGACGAGATCGTCCGCTCGATGAGCCGGATCATGAAGCCGAAGGCGCTCGCCGTCATCGGCGCCTCGGCCGAGGACGGGAAGATCGGCAACTCCGTGATGAAGAACCTCATCAACGGCGGCTACAAGGGCCAGATCTATCCGATCCACCCCAAGGCCGATGAGATCCTTGGCTACAAGGCCTACAAGTCGGTCAAGGACGTGCCGGGCGACATCGACGTGGCCGTCTTTGCGATCCCGGCGAAGTTCGTGGCGCAGGCGCTCACCGAGTGCGGCGAGAAGAAGATCCCGGGCGCCGTGTTGATTCCCTCCGGCTTCGCCGAGACCGGCAATGTCGAGGGCCAGAAGGAAATCCAGGAGATCGGGCGGAAGTACAACATCCGCCTCATGGGGCCGAACATCTACGGCTTCTACTACACCTGGGAAAACCTCTGCGCGACCTTCTGCACCGCCTATGACGTCAAGGGCCATGCGGCCCTCTCTTCCCAGTCCGGCGGCATCGGCATGGCGATCATCGGCTTCTCGCGCTCCGCAAAGATGGGCGTCTCGGCGATTGTCGGTCTCGGCAACAAGTCCGACATCGACGAGGACGATCTTCTCACCTTCTTCGAGCAGGACGACAACACCCACGTCATCGCCCAGCACTGCGAGGACCTGAAGGACGGCCGCGCCTTCGCCGAGGTGGCGAAGCGCGTCTCGAAGAAGAAGCCGGTGGTGGTGCTCAAGGCCGGCCGCACCTCGGCCGGCGCCAAGGCGGCCTCGTCCCACACCGGCGCGCTCGCCGGCAACGACAAGATCTACGAGGATGTGTTCAAGCAGTCCGGCGTCATCCGGGCCCGCAGCTTGCGCCAGATGCTCGAATTCGCCCGCGGCATTCCGGTGTTGCCGACGCCCAAGGGCGAGAACGTGGTCATCATCACGGGCGCGGGCGGCTCGGGCGTGCTCCTCTCGGACGCGGTCGTCGACAACGGCATGTCGCTGATGACCATGCCGCCGGACCTCGATGAGGCGTTCAAGAAGTTCATCCCGCCCTTCGGCGCCTCCGGCAACCCGGTCGACATCACCGGCGGCGAGCCTCCGACGACCTACAAGAACACGGTCCGGCTCGGGCTTGAGGACGACCGCATCCACGCGCTCATCCTCGGCTACTGGCACACCATCATCACCCCGCCGATGGTCTTCGCGAAGCTCATCGTCGAGGTCGTCGAGGAGATGAAGGCCAAGGGCAAGGTGAAGCCCGTGGTTGCGTCGCTCGCCGGCGACGTGGAGGTGGAGGAGGCGGCCGAATACCTCTACCAGCGCGGCATCCCGGCCTATGCCTACTCGACCGAGCTGCCGGTCGAGGTGCTGGGCGCCAAGTACAAGTGGGCCCGCGGCGCGGGTCTGCTGTAAGCCCGAACACGCGTCATCCCGGACGCGCCCCAGGCGCGATCCGGGATCGCGAAACGAGGAGGCACCAAGTCCGCACCCGATTCCCGGCTCTCCGCTAGGGCCGGGATGACGCCTTGGAGCCGCACCGAACGGTATGGATAGGCGATGAACATGCATGACCCGCGGCCGACGAAGGCCAACGCCACCCATGGCGGCCGCAGCATCCATCCGGGCTCGGGCCGACGGAAGACGCGCGAGACCCCCAAGGGGCGGCAGGTCGACCCGGTCGCCCTCGAAGAGGTGCGCGCGCTTCTCGGCGACCGCCCGCGCCGGCCCGATCTTCTGATCGAGCATCTTCATCTCCTGCAGGACCGCTACCACTGCCTGCACGCGCGGCACCTCGCCGCCCTTGCCCATGAGATGAAGCTCGCCCTCGTGGAGGTCTACGAGGTCGCCTCCTTCTACGCCCATTTCGACATCGTCATGGACGACGAGCCGGCCCCGCCCCCCGTCACCGTGCGGGTCTGCGACAGCCTCACCTGCGCGATGATGGGCGCCGAGCGGCTGCTGGCCGAGCTCAAGAACACGCTGGAGCCCAATGTCCGGGTCGTGCGCGCCCCCTGCATGGGCGCCTGCCACAACGCGCCCGCGACTGCGATCGGCCATGCGCTGCACGAGCATGCGACACTCGAGAGTGTCCGCGCTGCCGTGGCGAAGGGCGACACCCATCCGCATGTGCCGGACTACAAGGACTTCGAGCGCTACCGCTCCGAGGGCGGCTATACGCTTCTGACCGAGTGCCTCGACGGCAAGCGGCAGGTCGAGGACATCATCAAGACGCTCGAGGACTCGAACCTGCGCGGGCTTGGCGGCGCCGGCTTTCCCACAGGCCGCAAGTGGCGCTTCGTGCGGGCAGAGCCCGCCCCGCGCCTCATGGCGATCAACGCCGATGAGGGCGAGCCCGGCACCTTCAAGGACCGGCACTATCTGGAGACCGATCCCCACCGCTTCCTGGAGGGCATGCTGATCGGCGCCTGGGCGGTCGAGGCCGAGGCCGTCTATGTCTATCTTCGCGACGAATACCCGCACATCCGCGAGATCCTGCTCGCCGAAATCCCGAAGGTGCAGGGCGCGGGGCTCGCGCGGCACACGCAGATTCATCTGCGGCGCGGCGCCGGCGCGTATATCTGCGGGGAGGAATCCGCAATGCTCGAGTCGATCGAGGGCAAGCGTGGCCTGCCGCGGCACAAGCCGCCCTTCCCGTCCCAGGTCGGCCTGTTCGGGCGCCCCACGCTCATCAACAATGTGGAGACGGTGTTCTGGGTCCGGGACATCGTCGAGAAGGGGCCGGAGTGGTGGGCAAGCCACGGCCGCAACGGCCGCAAAGGGCTTCGCAGCTTCTCGGTGTCGGGCCGCGTCAAGGACCCGGGCGTGAAGCTCGCCCCCGCCGGAATCACCATCCGCGAGCTCATCGACGAATATTGCGGCGGCATGGCTGAGGGCCACACCTTCAAGGCCTATCTGCCGGGCGGCGCCTCGGGCGGCATCCTGCCCGCGTCCATGGACAACATCCCGCTCGATTTCGGGACGCTCGAGCCCCATGGCTGCTTCATCGGCTCGGCGGCCGTCGTGGTATTGTCGGACAAGGACGACATGCGCGAGGTCGCGCTCAATCTTCTCAAGTTCTTCGAGGACGAGAGCTGTGGCCAATGCACGCCGTGCCGGGTCGGCACCGAGAAAGCCGTGCACCTCATGGAGCAGCCGCGCTGGGACGAGAGCCTGCTCAACGAGCTGACCAAGGTGATGACCGACGCCTCGATCTGCGGCCTCGGCCAGGCGGCCATGAACCCGGTGAAGCAGGTGCTCAAGCACTTCCGTGACGATCTGGCCGTGGCGCCCTCGGGGACGACGACGCCGGCGCCCGGCAAGCCGGCGCGATACTGACTCGTCGCGCAGCGACGCCGCATTCCCGATGAAGAAGGCCTGAAGCCATGTCCGACGGACTGCCCACCATCGAAGGCGTGAAGTTCTTCCTCGACGGCAAAGAGGTCGAGGCGCGGCCGGGCGAGACCATCTGGCAGGTGGCGAGCCGGCACGGGACCGACATCCCGCATCTGTGCTACTCCCCTGCCCCGGGCTATCGGCCGGACGGCAACTGCCGGGCCTGCATGGTGGAGATCGAGGGCGAGCGCGTGCTGGCCGCTTCCTGCGTCAGGAAGCCCGCGCCCGGCATGAAGGTGAAGACCGCAAGCGAGCGGGCGGAAGCCTCGCGCAAGCTCGTCTTCGAGCTCCTCGTCGCCGACCAGCCGGAGCGCGAGGTCGCCCACGATCCGTACTCCAAGTTCTGGCACTGGGCGGACCGCATCGGCGTCACGGGAAGCCGCTTTCCGGCGATCGACCGCCCCAACAAGGCGGACGATTTCAGCCATCCGGCCATGGCCGTGCAGCTTGATGCCTGCATCCATTGCAATCTTTGCGTGCGCGCCTGCCGCGAGGTTCAGGTCAACGACGTCATCGGCATGGCGGCCCGCGGGCATCTGGAGAAGATCGTCTTCGATTTCGACGATCCGATGGGCTCGTCCACCTGCGTCGCCTGCGGTGAGTGCGTGCAGGCCTGCCCGACCGGGGCGCTCATGGAGAAGACCCTCGTCGACGAGGCGGGCGTCTACACCAACCACCCGGATCGCGAGGTCCACAGCGTCTGCCCCTATTGCGGCGTCGGCTGTCAGCTCACCTATCAGATCAAGGACGACAAGATCGTCGCGGTGCAGGGGCGTGACGGCCCGTCGAACCAGAACCGCCTGTGCGTGAAGGGCCGCTTCGGCTTCGACTACGTCCACCATCCGGATCGGCTCACGAAGCCGATGATCCGCAAGGACGGCGTGTCCAAGCACGACGTCGACATCGATCCCGAGAACCCGTGGACGCATTTCCGCGAGGCCACCTGGGAGGAGGCGCTGGAGCGGGCGGCGGGCGGCCTCAAGCGCATTCGCGATGAGCATGGCGGCGCCGCGCTCGCGGGCTTCGGCTCGGCCAAGGGCACGAACGAGGAGGCTTACCTCTTCCAGAAGCTGGTGCGCACGGGCTTTGGCACCAACAATGTCGATCACTGCACGCGCCTGTGCCACGCCTCCTCGGTGGCAGGCCTGCTCGAAGGGGTGGGCTCGGGCGCCGTGTCGGCCCCCTTCATGGCCGCCAAGGACGCCGACGTAATCGTGGTGATCGGCGCGAACCCGATCGAGAATCATCCGGTGGCGGCGACCTTCTTCAAGAACGCGGTCGAACGCGGCGCCAAGCTCATCGTCATGGATCCGCGCGGGCAGGCGCTCAAGCGCTTCGCCACTCACATGCTCCAGTTCAAGCCCGGACGCGACGTGGCGATGCTCAACGCCATCCTCCACACGATCATCGAGGAGGGGCTTTACGACCGCCAATACGTCCAGGCGAACACGGAGGATTTCGACAAGCTCGTCGAGAACGTGAAGGACTTCCCGCCCGAGAAGATGGAGGCGGTCTGCGGCATTCCCGCCGCCACGCTGCGCGAGGTGGCGCGGCTCTACGCCCGCGCGGAAGCCGCCATCATCTTCTGGGGCATGGGCGTCTCCCAGCACGTTCACGGCACCGACAACACCCGGTGCCTCATCGCGCTCGCGCTTTCCACCGGCCAGATCGGACGCCCGGGGACGGGCCTCCATCCCTTGCGCGGCCAGAACAACGTGCAGGGTGCCTCGGACGCCGGCCTCATCCCCATGTTCTACCCCGACTACAAGTCGGTCGAAGATCCCGAGACGCGGGCCTTCTACGAGAACTACTGGGGCGCGAAGCTCGATCCGAAACGGGGCCTCACCGTCGTCGAGATCATGGACGCCATCCATGACGGCCAGATCCGCGGCATGTACATCATGGGCGAGAACCCGGCCATGTCCGACCCGGACGTGCAGCACGCCCGCGAGGCCCTCGCCAAGCTCGAGCACCTCGTGGTGCAGGACATCTTTCTCACCGAGACGGCGAAATACGCCGACGTGGTGCTGCCGGCCTCCGCTTGGCCCGAGAAGGACGGCACCGTCACGAACACCAACCGTCAGGTGCAGATGGGCCGCAAGGCTCTGCCGCTGCCCGGCGAGGCCCGCCAGGATCTCGACATCATCATCGAGCTGGCGAAGCGCCTCGGCCTGCCGTGGACTTACAGCCATGTGAGCGAGGTGTTCACGGAGATGGCGCGCGCCATGCCGTCGCTCGCCCACATCACCTGGGAGCGCGTGGAACGCGAGAGCTCCGTCACCTACCCGGTCGACTCGCCCGACGCACCCGGCCGCGACATCGTCTTCAGCGACGGCTTCCCGCGGCCAGGCGGGCGGGCCCGCTTCGTCCCGGCCAGGCTCGTGCCCCCGGCCGAGGAGCCGGACGACGAATATCCCTTCGTCCTCACGACCGGACGCCAGCTCGAGCATTGGCACACGGGTTCGATGACCCGTCGCGCGCGCGTGCTCGATGACCTCGAGCCCGAAGCGGTCGCCTATGTCTCGCCGCAAGACGCGCGCCGGCTCGGGCTTGGCGGCGGGCAGAGGATCACGGTGTCGACCCGGCGCGGCTCGATCACTCTCAAGACGCGGATCGACGCCGCGATCTCGGAGGGCATGATCTTCATCCCCTTCGCCTATGCGGAGGCGGCGGCCAACGTGCTCACCAATCCGCAGCTCGACCCGTTCGGCAAGATCCCCGAGTTCAAGTTCTGCGCGGCGAGGATCGAGCCGGTGACCGAACAAGCGGCGATGGCAGCGGAGTAGCGCTCACAGAGCCTTCATCGACGATGCCGGGCTTGTCCTGACGATCCCGATGTAAGAAGTAGCGCCGTGTGATCGAGATGGCCGGGATGATCCCGGCCGTGACCAATGGGCCTGACATGAAAATCTGCATCTACGGGGCCGGGGCCATCGGCGGCTATATCGGCGTGTGCCTCAAACAAGCGGGCCTCGACGTCTCGCTCATCGCCCGCGGTTCGCACCTGGAGGCGATCCGGACCAACGGGCTGAAACTCCTCATCAAGGGAGAGGAGCGCGTGGCGCATATGCCTGCCACGGCTGATCCCGCGGAGCTTGGTCCTCAGGACTACGTCATCGTCGCCCTGAAATCCCATCAGGCCTGGGAGGTCGCCGAGCAGATGAAGCCGCTGCTCGGGCCGAACACCGCCGTCGTGACCGCCCAGAACGGCATTCCCTGGTGGTACTTCTACGGCTTCGAGGGGCAATACGCGAATCTGCAACTCCAGAGCGTCGATCCGGAAGGACGGCAGTGGCGGGCAATCGGCCCGGAACGGGCCATCGGCTGCACCGTCTATCCGGCCACCGAGATCGTGGCGCCCGGCGTCGTCAAGCATATCTATGGCGACCGCTTCGGCCTCGGCGAGCCGACGGGCAGGGTCACCGACCGGCTCACCGCCTTGGCGTCCGCCTTTGAGGCGGGCGGATTGAAGCCCAAGATCTATCCTAAGATCCGCGATGACATCTGGCTGAAGCTGTGGGGAAACCTCTGCTTCAACCCGATCTCGGCCCTCACCCGCGCCACTCTCGACGTGGTCGCCACCGATCCCGGCACGCGCATGGTGGCGCGCAACATGATGCGCGAGGCGGAGAAGATCGCCCGGCGCATCGGCGTGCATTTCCGGGTCGATATCGAGCGGCGCATCGACGGCGCGGCTTCGGTCGGCGCGCACCGCACCTCCATGCTGCAGGATCTGGAGAAGGGTCGCCCCATCGAGCTCGACGCCCTCCTCACGGTCGTGCAGGAGATGGGCCGCCTCGTGGATGTCGAGACGCCCTTCCTCGACACCGTGCTGGCGTTAACGCAGCAGATGGGCCGCGTCGCCGGCGTCTACCCGGTCTTCCCTGAAGCGGTCCTGTCGCACGAGCCCGAGGAGATGCGGCTCGATTGAGCCGTTGCCCCCTCCCTCTCCCGCGCGAAGCTCGGCAATCGCGGGCGAGGGCAGGCCCAGCGGCGCATTCCTCCTTCGTGGAGCGGGGAGGATCACACCCGCCCGCGTCGACGTGCCATGAGCCTGGCGCGTATCGGCGCGGCGGCGAGACGGTGTAAGAGCGGGCGCAGCGCTCGCACTCTCCTGTCGAGGACGAACCGTGCCCACCGTTCCGGTCGAGTATCTGTGGCTCGCCGCCGCTCTCGTCGCGGCTGGCGTGATCTCCGGCTTCCTGGCGGGGTTCTTCGGGATCGGCGGCGGTGCACCGATCGTCTTTGCCCTTTACGAGACCTTCCGCGCTCTTGGCGTCTCCGATGCGGTGCGCATGCACATCTGCATCGGTTCGGCCCTGGCCGTGATGGTGCCAACGGCCGTCGTCTCCTATCTTGGCCATCGCAAACGCGGCAGCGTGGACGACACCATCGCCAAGGCCTGGGCGCTGCCCGTCGTGCTGGGTGTGGCGGCCGGATCCGGCGTCGCGGCCGTGGCGAGCCAAGCGGCGCTGAAGCTCGTCTTCGCCGTCCTCGCAGCGCTGAACGGCGTCAAGATGCTGTCGAACCGCCTCACCTGGCGTCTTGGCCGCGACACTCCGACTTTGCCCGAAACCGCCGCCGCGGGCTTCGTCACCGGGCTTCTCTCGAGCCTCATGGGGATTGGCGGCGGCGTCTTCGGCAACATGTTCCTGAGCCTCTATGGCCGCCCCATGCATCAGGTCGTCGGCACCTCGGCAAGCCTCGGCGTGCTCATCGGGGTTGCCGGCACGATCGGCTACATGGTGGCCGGCCTGCCCCATGAAGGCGCTCTGCCCTTCGGCTCCATCGGCTTCGTTTCGCTTCCGGCGCTGCTGCTCGTCGCGCCGCTCGCCGCGCTCTGCGCGCCGCTTGGCGTGCGCATCGCTCATCGGTTCTCGCCGCAAAGGCTTAAGCAGGCCTTCGGCGTCTTCCTGTTGGTCCTGTCCGCCCGCTTCTGGGCCTCGCTCGCCTTTGGCGTATAGCGCCGCATCGGTCGGCGACGCCCTCACGCCCCTCGGCGGCCATCACGGCCCTCGTCCTGCGGACGCGCTCGTTGAAGCCGGCGACTTGCTCGGAGCGCATCACGCCGCCTCCCCCAGCGCTGCCGGCGCACGCCGGAGATGAGCCACGGCCGCTCGCAAAGTCTCGAGCCCGGCCCCGGGCTTGACCGCCTCCGTGGCGAGATGACGACGAAAGGCCCGCGCACCGGGGCGCCCTGCGAAGAGACCCAGGATGTGGCGCGTCATGGCGGCAAGGCGCACTCCTTCAGCGAGGCGGGCCGCCACATAGGGCTCGAAGCGCTCCAGGGCGTCGAGACCGTCAGCTACGGGCGCCGGCTCGCCGAACAGCTCGGGATCGACGCCAAGCAGCATCTCCGGCGCCTGATAGGCGGCGCGCCCCACCATGACTCCGTCGACATGGGCGAGATGGGCCTTCGCCTCGGCGATGCTGCGGACGCCGCCGTTGATGGCGATCGGGAGCGCCGGATGGGCCTGCTTCAGCCGGTACACACGATCATAGTCGAGCGGCGGCACTTCCCGGTTCTCCTTGGGCGAGAGCCCTTGCAGCCAGGCCTTGCGGGCGTGCACGATGAGCGCATCGACGCCTGCGCCGACGACAGCCTCGGCCAGGCGGTTCAGGGCCTCCTCAGGATCCTGATCGTCGACGCCGATGCGGCATTTCACCGTCACCGGCGCGCGCACCGCCGCTTTCATGGCGGCGACGCAGTCGCCGACGAGCGCCGGCTCTCGCATGAGGCATGCCCCGAAGCGTCCCTCCTGCACCCGGTCCGAGGGGCAGCCGACATTCAGGTTGATCTCGTCATACCCAAACTCCTCGCAGATGCGTGCCGCCTGCGCGAGCTCCCGCGGGTCCGAGCCGCCAAGTTGCACGGCCACCGGATGCTCTTCCTCGCTGAAGCCGAGCAGGCGCTCACGGGGCCCGTGGATCACGGCCCCGGTCGTCACCATCTCCGTGTAGAGCCGCGCCCGGCGTGTGAGGAGCCGGTGGAAGAACCGGCAATGCCGATCCGTCCATTCCATCATGGGCGCCACGGAGAAACGGACATCCTGCATTTTTGGGCTACCTTCGGCACCGGCCGACGCCGACGCGCCGCTGTCATGGGATTGCCGGCCGAACATAAGGACGCCATCGTTCAAGCGCCACACCCGGGAGCCCGCGAAGGATGGCAGAGCAGCACGACCGTCTCTCCCTGTGCGAGCTGAAGGCCTTGGTGATCCTTGCGGTCGCGGCAGGCTTCCTGCTGCTTGGAAGCCTCTTCATCCTCGCGCCGCGGGCCGGCGCCGCCCTGTTCGGCATCCCGGCACCGGAAGGGCTCGGCCTTGCCTATCTTCGGGCCATCGGCTTCCGCGACTTGGCGCTCTCGCTCTACATCGCGAGCTTGGCCTTGCTTTCCACCCGGCGCGCCCTTGCCATCGTGCTCGGGCTGACGACGCTGATCCCGTTGTGCGACACGGCGCTGGTGGCGCATGCCATCGGCCTGTCGTCGCCTGGCCATCTTGCCCTGCACGGGGCAAGTGCGCTGCTCTTCGCGTCGCTGGCGGCCTGGATCAACCCGCCGCGGGCCGCAGATCAGTAGCCCGTGAGCACGACCGTGACGGGTCCAGGGCCGCCACGGACGTGGGTTCCAATCGAGCGCGGAGGAACGTCGGCTCCGACGGCGCGGCTCGCAGAGCGGCCCTATAGCGCAAGATGCGCCAAGCCCGCAGCGGCCACCAAGGCGCCGGCGAGCTTGCGGACGCCGTCGGCGCGCCCTCCCGCCAGCGCACGCCCGAAGCCAACTCCTGCCGCGTGCAGGCCCACCGTGGCAAGAACGAACCCCAGACCATAGGCGAGCGTGCTCGCACCGTCGGGCAATTCCGCCCCATGAGCGAAGCCATGGGCGAGGGCGAACACGCCACAGAGCGCGGCGCCGAGGGCAATCGTCAGCTGTGCTCGGAAGGCCACCAAGGCGCCGAGCACCACCAGGGAAGTCGCGATCGTCACCTCAAGCCCGGGCGGAGTCGTGCCGGCAAGGCCGAGCATGGCGCCGAGGATCATCACCGCGACGAAGGCGGCAGGCCAGGCGAAGACGGCCCGGCCGCCGAGCACGCCTGCCCACGCTCCCACAGCCACCATCGCGAGCAGATGGTCGAAGCCGAGGAGAGGATGCAAAAAACCGGCAAGCATGCCGTCGCTCGCCCCTGCTCCCGTATGCGCAAAGGCCGGCGCCGCAATGGTCGCGCCGAACCCTGCCAAACCTAATCGCAAATGCCGCATTGCCCCACCCGTCGTGAATGTCCCCGGACCTGCAAAAAGCAAACTCCGGAAGCAAATTCCGGGCCGTCAGGCAGGTTTGGTGAGTCCTCCAGCGCGCTCCACGAACGCGGCCACCGCGTCGACTCCCTCGCCGGAACGGATGTTCGTGAGCACGAAAGGGCGGTTGCCGCGCATGCGACGGGCGTCGTCCTCCATCACCTTCAGGTTCGCACCCACATGAGGGGCGAGGTCGATCTTGTTGATGACGAGGAGGTCGGAGCGCGTGATGCCGGGGCCGCCCTTGCGGGGGATCTTCTCCCCGCCCGACACATCGATGACGTAGATGGTCAGGTCAGCGAGCTCCGGCGAGAAGGTCGCGGCGAGGTTGTCGCCGCCCGACTCGATGAGGATGAGGTCGAGGTCCGGAAAGCGGCGCGTCATCTCGCTGATGGCGGCGAGGTTGATGGAGCAGTCCTCGCGGATCGCCGTGTGCGGGCAGCCGCCCGTCTCGACCCCCATGATGCGCTCTTCCGGCAGGGCGCCCGCCACGGTGAGGATGCGGGCGTCCTCCTTGGTGTAGATGTCGTTGGTGATGGCGCACAGGTCATAGCGGCCACGGAAGCGCTTGCAGAGCGCCTCCATCAGCGCCGTCTTCCCCGACCCGACCGGGCCGCCGATGCCGACGCGTAAGGGACCATAGGGGGAGCGGGTCATGACCTGAAGAGCCTCGTATATTGGGTCTCGTGCTTGAGCGCCGCGAGATCGGAGCGGAAGGCTGAGCCGCCGAGATCGTCAACGGTGGCTTCCTCCGCGAAGGCGGCAAGCTCCGCGACGGCGGGCATCAGCGCCGCGATGACCCGCTGACCGTCGCTCTGGCCCACCACGCCAAGCCGGACGGCGGCGGAGACGAGATTGGAGACGAAGCCGAGCGCAAAGGCCGCGAGCGCCTCCGGCAGGGGGATGCGGTGCCCTGCCGCCGATGCGGCGACGGCGATCGGATAGGCGATGGTCCCCATCCATACCCCCTTGAGGAGCGTCAGAGCCTCGCAGGGCCAGGCCGCGCCAGCGGCCGCCACGAAGGCGTCGCCTTGCGTGGTCGTTTCGAGACGACGCTCGGCGGAATTCGCAAGGGCGAGGGCGAGTTCCGCAAGCTCGGCCAGCCGCGCGGCGTCGCCCCCCTCGGCGGCACGATACGCCTCGGCGAAGAGGATCGCATCGTTGCGAGCCGCACCGAACTGGAGGAGGCCGGAAAGCCAGGCCTCCAAGGTTAGCGCATCGATGACGTCACCCGCCTCATGGACCCATTCGAGCCCGTGCGAGTAGGCGAAGGCCCCGACCGGGAAGGATGGCGACAGCCAGACGAGCAGCGGGAGATGCGAGGGCGCCATCAGTCGTGGTGGTGATGATGGTCGTGATCGTGGCCATGCCCGTGATCATGGTCATGGTCGTGCCCATGATCGTGATGATGGTGATGGCGGTGATGCCCGTGATCGTGCCCGCAATCATGGTCATAGGCGCCGCGCTCGGGCTGGAAGGGGCGCATGACCGGGGTCGCCGTGCCGCCCTGGCCGCGCACCATCTCGGCGAGCACGTGGTCCTCCTCGATGTAGATGGCGTCAGCCGCGATCTCCGCCGGCGTGTGGCGGTTGCCGATGTGCCACGCGATGCGCATGAGGCGCAGCGGGTTCTCGGCGCGGATCTCAAGGAGGCGCTGCGGCGCCGCCTTCACCTGGACAAGGCGTCCGTCCTCGAGCTTCACGGCATCGCCGTCGTTCAGCACCGTCGCCTTCTCGAGATCGAGCAGGAATGCGAGGCCGCCCTCCCCCGTCAAGGCGATGCGGCGGCGGTTGCGGCCCTCGTGATCGAGCATCACCGTATCGGCGACCCGGTCGGGCTTGACGGCGGCTTTGCGGACGACGGCGGTGGCGCGGAGCATCGGGGCCTCGTGTCGTGATGTTCGCTTTTCGTCAGAGCCGCTCGACCGACTCGGGCGCAATGATCTCCACCACCGTCGGGCTTGCGAGGCAACCCCGCGCGATGCCGCGGAAGGTCTGAAGGTGGTCGGCGGCGAAATGTCCTTGAAGCGCCTCCCGCGACGTCCAGCGCTCGACGAAGACGAAGCGGTTCGGATCCGTCACGCTCTGGTGGAGGTCGTAGGCGAGGCAGCCTGTCTCCTCGCGCGTCGCCGCGATGCAGGCGCGGGCGGCCTCGAGATACTGCTCCCGGGCCTCCGGCCGAACATGGGCAGTGGCGATGACGTAGATCATGGTTCTCGTCCTGACCTCGGTGTGGGAGGCGCTCCGCGTGACCGCATTGTCCTCGTGCCAAGCAGGGTTAGTAGCAGAAGCGACGCTTCGTGCTACTAACCTCGACGCAGCCTCCCTCAGAACAGGAAGTACCGCTGCGCCATGGGGAGCACCTTCGCGGGCTCGCACACGAGAAGTTCGCCGTCGGCCGTGACGCGATAGGTTTCGGGATCGACCTCGATCCGCGGCGTCGCGCCGTTGTGGATCATCGCCTTCTTGGAGATGCCGCTGCGCACGTTCTCGACCGCCACGAGTTCCTTCTCGAGTCCGAGCCTCGTCTTCAGCCCCCGGCTCAAAGCCGCCCGCGAGACGAAGGTGAGAGCCGTCGCCGCCCGCGCCTTGCCGAAGGCGCCGAACATCGGCCGGTAATGCACCGGCTGCGGAGTCGGGATCGACGCGTTGGGGTCGCCCATCGGCGCCGCCACAATGGCGCCGCCCTTGAGCACGAGGTCCGGCTTCACGCCGAAGAAGGCCGGGGACCAGAGCACGAGGTCGGCGAGCTTGCCCGCCTCGACCGAACCGATGTGGCGCGAGACGCCATGGGCGATGGCCGGGTTGATGGTGTATTTCGCCACATAGCGCTTGGCGCGGAAGTTGTCGTTGCCGGCGCCCTCGTCTTCCGGCAAGGGCCCACGCTGGACCTTCATCTTGTGGGCCGTCTGCCAGGTGCGGGTGATGACCTCCCCGACGCGACCCATGGCCTGGCTGTCGGAGGACATCATGGAGAGCGCTCCAAGATCATGCAGGATGTCCTCGGCGGCGATCGTCTCCTTGCGGATGCGGCTCTCGGCGAAGGCGAGGTCCTCCGGGATCGAGGGGTCGAGGTGGTGGCACACCATGAGCATGTCGAGATGCTCGTCGAGGGTGTTCACGGTGAAGGGACGCGTGGGGTTGGTCGAGGAGGGCAAGACGTTCGGCAGCCCCGCCACTTTGATGATGTCAGGCGCATGCCCGCCGCCCGCCCCTTCCGTGTGGAAGGCGTGGATGGTGCGGCCCTTGAAGGCGGCGATGGTGTCTTCGACGAAGCCCGACTCGTTCAACGTATCGGTGTGGATCATGACCTGGACGTCATGATCATCGGCCACCGACAGGCAGCAGTCGATGGCCGCCGGCGTCGTGCCCCAGTCCTCATGGAGCTTCATGGCGCAGGCGCCGGCCTCGATCATCTCGACGAGAGCGCCGGGGAGCGAGGCGTTGCCCTTGCCGGCAAAGCCGAGATTGACGGGAAAGGAATCCGCGGCCCGGATCATCATCTCGACGTGCCACGGGCCGGGGGTGCAGGTGGTGGCGTTGGTGCCGGCCGCCGGTCCCGTGCCGCCCCCGAGCATGGAGGTGAGGCCCGACATGAGGGCCTCCTCGATCTGTTGCGGGCAGATGAAATGGATGTGGGTATCGAAGCCGCCGGCGGTGAGGATCTTGCCCTCGCCCGCGATCACCTCCGTGCCCGGGCCAATGATAATGTCGACGCCGGGCTGGATGTCGGGGTTGCCGCCCTTGCCGATTGTGTGGATGCGCCCTCCCTTGAGCCCCACATCCGCTTTCACGATTCCCCAATGGTCGAGGACCAGGGCATTGGTGATGATGGTGTCGACGGCCCCTTCGGCATTCGCGACTTGTGATTGACCCATGCCGTCGCGGATCACCTTGCCACCGCCGAACTTCACCTCCTCGCCATAGGTGGTGAGGTCCTTCTCGACCTCGATCACAAGGTCGGTGTCGGCGAGGCGCACCTTGTCGCCGACGGTGGGACCGAACATGTCGGCATAGGCGGAGCGGGGGAAACTGTACGCCATTGTGCGATCCTGGCTCTAAGGAACCATGCTGTAGGCGGGCGACGTGGCGGCATCTCGATCGAAGGTGAACGTCGTGCGGCAACCGAACTCGCTGTTGATCTCCGCCAGGAAATAGTCGGGGAAGTCCGCCTGCCCCTGTCGGTACTGGAGGACGGCGCGACTGGCGGCGCCAGCGAACATGACCTCAAGCCCCTCCGTCTCGAGTATCTGTTCGAGTTTTGAGGCGATCTCCTGCCGAGCGGCCCCGAGCTTCCTCGCCAGGGTCCAGGCGACCTCCGCAAGAACGATGGGGTTGATCAGAACGGGACCCTGCGATTGGGAGTCTTTGATGAGGCGTACGGCTCTGGCGCACTGTCTCTCGTCGTCGCCAAGGAGCACGCGAAGGAGCACGTTCGTATCCAGGCCGATCATCGGCGCTTCGCTCGGCTACGCTCTTCCTGCTCCGCCATAGCCTCATCGACAGAGCCCTTAATGTCGGCCTTGTCGAGCGGCCGGCCAAGCCGGCCGCTGAGGTGCCGCAGCGAACCGACGAGGTCATCGATGCTGCTGCGCTTCTTCAATGTGGCATGGCCCTCGTCGTCGACGATCAGGTCAAGTGTATCTCCTTCGCGCACCGCGGCGAGGCGCCGAAACGCGGCCGGCAGCGTCATCTGACCTTTGCTGGTGACCTTGACCTTGAAGCGATACATCGCGCTCTCCTTACGATTTGGAGAATGCCTTACTTTATACGGCTGTTAAGGAGAGATCAAAGCTGGCCCATCACCTCCTGCCTGAATCCGTACGCCACCCGGCTTCCCGCAAGCGGGATCAGCCGCACGTCCCGCGTCTGGCCCGGCTCGAAGCGGACGGCGGTGCCGGCCGGAATGTCGAGCCGCATGCCGCGCGCCTTCTCGCGATCGAAGGCAAGGGCCGGGTTCGCCTCGAAGAAGTGGTAATGGGAGCCGACCTGGATCGGGCGGTCGCCGGTATTGGAGACGGTGAGCGTCAGAGCATCTCGCCCCTCGTTGAGGACGAGTTCGCCGTCTTGCGCGATCACTTCGCCAGGCTGCAGCGCGCCCAACGCCCCGCGGATCGGGTTGTGGACGGTGACGAGCTTGGTGCCGTCCGGAAACGTCGCCTCGACCTGAACGTCGTGGATCATCTCGGCAACGCCGTCCATGACCTGATCGGGCGTGAGCACCTCGGCGCCGGCCTCCATCAGCTCGGCGACCGAGCGGCCGTCACGCGCACCCTCGACCACGAAATCCGTGATGAGGGCCACAGCCTCCGGATAGTTGAGCTTGACGCCCCGCTCCAGCCTCCGGCGCGCGACCATCGCTGCCATGGCGATGAGGAGCTTGTCCTTCTCACGGGGCGTCAGGAGCATGGATCAGCCTCAGCTCTGCCAGGAGCGCGGCATGGCGCGGCCGCGGAAGCGCTCGACGAAACGGACGATGTCGGCCCGAAGGACTTTCGGGTCGGGCGACAGGAAGCGTGCAATCAGCATGCCGTCAAAGGCGCTCGCGCCGCTTTCGGACCTTGCTTCTTCGAGGATGGCGCGGGCGCCTTCCAGCCGCTTCTCCGCATCTGGCGCAACGTAGAGGAGAGTCGCGAGGGCGCGGGCCCCGTCGGCGGCGGCCTTCCCGGCGAGGCCCGCGGCAATCGGCGCCGCAAGCCGCACCTCCTCAGCGAAGACGAGCCGTCCATCGCGGCGGATGCGCCAGCGGTCGCGGAAGAGGCCGTCCTGGACCGTCTCGCCCATGGCGATCCGTCCGAAGACGACGCTCTCGGCAAGGAAGAGCGAGGCGTCGCGGGCCATGGTCACGTCGAGGGACCGCGCGAGGCGCGCTCCGTCGAACAGGATCTGCTCCTGCGGGAGCCAATCGAGGCGGGAGCCTTGATCGAGGCGAAGCCTGATGGCGATCTCGGTGTCCGCGTCCTCGGAGCGATAGACCTTCTCGGCCGCCTGTGTCGTCAGCGCGGCCGCCGCCCCGTCACTGACGCGCGCATCGACGGTCATGCGGTCGCCACCGGCAAGCCCGCCGCCGGTATTGATCAACACGCCCTCGCAGCCCTCCCCGCGCGGGAAGCGCACGCGGTAGCCACCCCCCTCCGCGATGGCGAGCGGCGCCGAGCCAGCCGGCGTGCCGCCGATCGTGAGGCGCACGCCGCCGCGGGCGCGGATGAAAGCCGGGACAGCCTGCCCCAAGGCGGGTGGCGCAGCCATGAGCATGGGCCGCGAGCATGATGGGGACGTCCTTCGCGCGCAAGCGGCACACCTCACATGGCTGCCCGAAAAGACGGCAATGAGCGCTCGTCACATACGCATTCGCCCAAGAGAAGGGCAGTTCAGTACGGCACGCGGTCTGCCTTCTTGAACCAGTCTGCGAAGACGGCGCGCGCCTCTGCGCTCGGCGCGTGGATCGTCGGCATCAAACGTTCCGAAGGGGGCTTGGCGACCTCCTCATAGAAGATCGAATCATCGAAGCCGATCGCCATCGCGTCCTCGCGCGTGTTGGCGTAGACGATCCGCCCCATGCGCGCCCAATAGGCGGCGGCGAGGCACATGGGGCAGGGCTCGCAGCTCGAATAGAGGGTGGCTCCTTCGAGCGCGAACGAGCCGACCTCCGAGCAGGCCCGCCGGATGGCCACGACCTCCGCATGCGCCGTCGGATCGTTCGTCGAGGTGACGCAGTTCCAGCCCTCCGCAAGAACCTTCCCGTCACGCGCGATCACCGCGCCGAAGGGGCCGCCCTCATTGCGTTCCATATGCTCGCGCGAGAGCGCGATGGCCCGCGCGAGGTGGCGACGGTCAGTCTCGTCAAGATCCATGGGGTCAGGTCCGGTTGCGCCACGCCTCGAGGAGTTCCACGGCCTCCGGCAACGGCACATGCGCCGACCGGATGGACCGCTGCGAGGGCTCGCGCTTCAGGTCCGCGTAGGTGTCGGCGGAGCGGCTGCCGATGATCCGGGCGTCCTCGACGGAGCTCGCAAAGACGTAGCGGGAAACGCCGGTCTGGTACATGAGGCCAAGGCACATCGGGCAGGGTTCGCCCGAGGCATAGACCGTGACGCCGTCGAGCCGGACCGTGCCGAGTTCCCGGCAGGCGTGGCGGATCGCCATGAGCTCCGCATGCTCGATCAGATCTCCGCTTGCCAGCGTGGTATTGGCCGCTTCGGCGATCGCAACGCCGTCCTTCACCACAACAGCCCCGAACGGCGGCCCATCTCCACGCTCCATGGTGGCCCGCGCCAGGGCAATTGCGCGACGAAGGTGGATCAGGTCATCCTCTTGGGTCATGAGGCCTCCCGCACCTGGTCGAGATGAAGCGCGGAACGGGCAAGGCGCGAGCGCGCCTGCAAGAGCTGGGCGGCGACAGAGGCTCCGATCACAGCCGGCTCCTTGCCCGTGATGCCGGGCACGCCGATCGGGCAGACGAGCGCGCGGATCCGCGCTTCCGGGATTCCAAGTTCGCGCAAGCGCTTCTCGAAGCGCGCCCGTTTGGTGGCGCTGCCGATGAGCCCGACAAAGGGCAGATCCTCGCGGCCCAAGGCTTTGGCGGTGATCGCAAGGTCGAGGGCGTGATCATGGGTCATGACGAGGACGAGGCTGTTTGTCTGCGCCGCGCGAATCTCCGCGGGCGGGTCGGGGCTGTGCACAGGCGTCGCATTCGCTGGAACATGGGCGGGAAACGCCTCACGGCGGCTGTCGATCCAACGGATGGCGAAGGGCAGCGGCGCCAGCGCCAGCACGAGCGCCCGCCCCACATGCCCTGCGCCGAACAGCAAGAGCGGCGTCCGGCTTTCGCCGTGGCGTTCAAGCCAGTGCGACGCGCCCTCTCCCCCCTTGCGGGGGAGAGTTGGAGAGGGGGGTCGCCGGGCATGGAGTGCGAGGGGATCAGAAGAGGGCGCATCGTAGAAGCGGCTTGCTTCACCTTCTGGATCGGCGCTCTGACTTTGCCGACCCCCCTCCCTACCCTCCCCCGCAAGGGGGGAGGGAATGGCGTCGCGCATCACCCTTCCGTCGTCATTCAATCTTGCTTCAACCTCGAATGCCCCCGCCCGCTCCGCCTGCGCCAAGGCCAAAAGTTCGTCCGCATCGCTGCGATCGAAGGTCTCGATGAGGAGCGTCACATGGCCCCCGCAGCACTGGCCGAGATCGGGACCGAGCGCTTGATGGAGAAAGCGGGCCGGCCCGCGGCCGGCCGCAAGCGCTTGGCGCGCGGCGGCAAGCGCCTCCCATTCGAGCCGGCCGCCGCCAATGGAGCCGTGGAAGGCGCCGTCCGGACGCACGATCATGCGCGCGCCAGCCGCGCGGGGCGCCGAGCCCCTCACCGCATGCACGCTCACGAGCGCCGCCGCCCCGTCGAGAGCCACCATCTCGGCGAGGCGCTTCCACAAGCTCACGGCAGCGGCCTCCCCCGGACGGCCTCGCAGGCGCGCAGGACCGCTTCGGGCGTCGCCGGGGCATGGAGCGGAACCGGCCGGTCCGCGGCCAGGGCATGGATCGCATCGGCGATGGCGCAGAAGACGCTGTTGGCCAGCATCAAAGGGGGCTCGCCCACAGCCTTCGAGCGGTAGATCGTCTCCTCGCGGTTGGCGCCCGGCCACAAGCGGACGCGGAAATCGGGCGGAACGTCGGAGGCCACCGGGATCTTGTAGGTGGAAGGGGCATGCGTCAGGAGCCGGCCGTCCTCGGCAAAGACCAGCTCCTCGGTCGTGAGCCAGCCCATGCCCTGCACGAAGCCGCCCTCGATCTGGCCGATATCGATCGCAGGGTTGAGGGACCTGCCGCAATCATGGAGAATGTCGACCCGCAGCACCCGGTTCTCACCGGTGAGCGTGTCGACGATCACCTCGGCGCAGGCCGCACCATAGGCGAAATAGAAGAAGGGCCTCCCCTCTCCTTTCGCCCGATCCCACGCGACCTTTGGCGTCTTGTAGAATCCGGCTTCGGAGAGCTGCACACGGCCTTGAACGCATCTCTTGGCGAGCTCGGCAAAGGACAGGCTCTCGTTGCCGATGAACACCCGGTCGTCGCGGAACGCGATGGCGTCCGCATCGACGCCGAACGCCTCGGCGGCGAACTCCGCCATGCGCCGCCTGATGGCACGTGCCGCGACCAGCGCCGCCATGCCGTTGAGGTCGGAGCCGGACGAGGCGGCGGTGGGCGCCGTGTTCGGCACCTTGGCCGTCGTCGTCGCGGTGATGCGGACGCGATCGATCGAGATGCCGAACTCCTCGGCCACCACCTGCGCCACCTTGATGTAGAGCCCCTGCCCCATCTCGGTGCCGCCGTGGTTCAGCTGCACCGAGCCATCCTGGTAGACATGCACCAGCGCGCCGGCCTGGTTGAGGTGCGTGAGCGTGAAGCTGATGCCGAACTTCACCGGCGTCAGCGCAAGGCCGCGCTTGAGGAACGGCGAGCGCGCATTGAAGGCTGCGATCTCGGAGCGCCGCGCCCGGTAATCGGAGCTGCGCTCCAGTTCGCGCATGATGTGGTGGAGCGTATCCGTCTCCTCCACCTCCATGCCATAGGGCGTGAGGTTGCGCCCCGGCGCGTAGAGGTTGGCATAGCGCACATCGAGCGGGTCGCGGCCTGTGGCCCAGGCGATCTGGTCCATGACATGCTCGATGACGAGCATGCCTTGAGGTCCGCCGAAGCCCCGGAAGGCTGTGTTCGAGACGGTGTTGGTCTTGAGGCGCTTCGAGGCGATCCGCGCGGCGGGCAGGAAATAGGCGTTGTCGGCGTGGAACATCGCCCGGTCGACCACGCCGTTCGAGAGGTCCGCCGAATAGCCGCAGCGGGCAAGGAGCTCGACGGCATAACCCTGAATGCAGCCCTCCTCGTCGAAGCCCACCCGCCAGTCGGCCCGAAAATCGTGGCGCTTGCCGGTGAGGATGAAATCGTCGTCGCGGTCGAGGCGCAGCTTGCAGGGCCGGCCCGTGACGCGTGCTGCAAGCGCGGCGATGGCCGCCCACTGCGTCGCCTGGCTCTCCTTGCCGCCAAAACCGCCGCCCATGCGCCTGACCTCGCAGGTGACGTAAGAATCGGGCAGGCCGAGCACGCGCGCCACCACATGCTGCACCTCCGTCGGGTGCTGGGTGGAGGAATAGACGTGGATGCTGCCATCCTCGCCGGGAAGGGCCAGCGCCACCTGCCCCTCAAGGTAGAAATGCTCCTGCCCGCCGATGCGCAGCGCTCCTGAGAGGCAGCGCGGCGCGGAGGAGATGGCGCCCTCGACATCGCCGCGCCCAAAAGCGTAATCGGGCAGCACGGTCTCGCCGCGCTCCAGCGCGTCCTCGACGGTGACGCTCGGCCGCTCCGCATCGATGTCGACAGCGGCGAGCTTCGCAGCGCGTCGGGCAATGTCGCGGCTAATCGCGACGACGGCGAAGAGTGCCTGGCCGTGGAAGGAGACCTCATGCTCCGCGAACATGGGGTCGTCCCCGAACGCCGGCGAAACATCGTTCTGGCCCGGGATGTCGGCCGCGGTGAGCACGGTGACGACCCCTGGGACGCGGCGCACGGCAGCAAGATCGATGGAGACGATCCGGCCGCGCGCCTTCGGGGAGGTGCCGATCGCGAGGTGAAGCGTTCCCTCGGGCTCGCGCATGTCGTCGATGTATTCGGCCGCGCCCTGCACGTGCTTGATCGCGGAATCATGAGGCAGCGGGCGATGCACGTGACGCGGCGCACCTCCTGCCTCTCCCAAAGGGAGAGGCCGAGTCGCGCCCGTCGGCGCCACCGGGTGAGGGGCAAGCCCGGTCCGGAGAGGGCTCGCCCCCTCACCCGCCGTTTCGGGGCGACCTCTCCCCGCCGGGGAGAGGTGAGTCCCGTCACTCCGCTGCATGGACTCTCTCCCGCTGTCCGACGATGCGTGTTCCCCGCGTGTCGCCCGATCCGATCTCGGTGAGCGCCTTGAACAGGATGTTGCGGGCGACGAGGGCGCGATAGGCCGCCGAGGCGCGCTGGTCGGTGAGAGGCTGGAACTCTCGCCCGATCGCGGCAAGGGCTGGCTCCCAAGAGGCCGGCTCGTCGAGAGAGGCGCCGGCAAGCGCCTCTTCCGCGCCGCGCGCCCGCTTCGGGACGCCTGCCATGCCCCCATAGGCCAGGCGAGCCGCGACGATGCGGCGGCCGGACAGGGTCAGCTTGAATGCGCCCATGACGGCGGAGATGTCTTCATCGAAGCGCTTCGTCACCTTGAAGCAGCGCAAGTGCTCGTGCTCCGCCAGCTTCGGCACCGCGAGGCAGGAAACGAACTCCCCCTCCTGCCGATCCTGGCGGCGATAGGCGATGAAGAACTCCTCGAGCGGCAGGGTGCGCGTCTGCGAACCGCGCTGGAGATGGAGCGTGGCGCCAAGCGCGATAAGGGCCGGGGCCAGATCGCCGATCGGAGAACCGTTGGCGATGTTGCCGCCGACGGTTCCTGCCGCCCGCACCTGGGCCGAGCCGAAGCGGCGCATGAGCTCGTCGAGATCAGGGTCGATCGCGGCAAGATACGGCCTTGCCGCCGCAAGGGAGGCGCCGGCGCCGACGAGGATGTGGTCGCCCCGGTCCTGGATGCCGTCAAGGCCGGAGACGCGGCCAAGCCAGATGATCTTCCTGAGCTCCGCGAGCCCTTTCGTGATCCAAAGGCCGACATCGGTCGCCCCCGAGACAAGGGTGGCATCCGGGTGCTGACGATAAAGCTGGGCGAGGGATGGGACCGAGGCCGGAGCGGCGAAGAAGGTGCCATCGTCCCCAACGACGATATCGTCGTCCCGCGACGCCTGAAGTTCATGGAGGAGCGCCGCCGCGTGGGCGCGCCGTGTCGATGACGCCGGCGTTGGCTCCCCGGCACAGGCCGTGAGCGCCGCATCGGCGATGGGGCGATACCCGGTGCAGCGGCACAAATTCCCGGCCAGCGCGTCATTGACCGCCTCGCGGGTCACGGGACGCGGGGCTTGCTCATAGAGGGTGAAGAGGCTCATCACGATGCCCGGCGTGCAGAAGCCGCACTGGGAGCCATGGTGCTGCACCATCGCCTCCTGGACCGGATGAAGTCGACCGCCCTGAGCCAGATCCTCCACGGTAAGGATCTCGGCGCCATCCACTTGCCCGAGCAGGGCGATGCAGGCGTTCACCGGCTCATAGACCAGACTGCCATGCTTCACTCGCCCCAGCGCCACCGTGCAGGCGCCGCAATCGCCCTCCGCGCAGCCCTCCTTGGTGCCGACGCTCCGCTCTTCGAGCCGCAGATAGTCGAGAAGGGTGGTCCGGGGATGAAACCCGGCCTGCTCGACGATGCGGCCTTGCCGCAGGAAACGGATGACGTGCCTTGCCAAGGCGGCGAACCTCCTCACGCGCGGATCGGACCGCGTAGCATGGCCGAGGCGGGCGGTTTCGCCAACCGGATCGTTGTCACAGCCGGGCGGCGAGGAATGTATCGACCTCGGGGCGGGTGGGGGCGCCATCCCGCCCGCCGAACCGCGTGCATTTGAGGGCGGCGGCGGCGGAGGCGAAGCGAACGGCCTCGGGCTCGCTCATGCCTTCGGCAAGGCCAAGCGCGAAGGCGCCGTGCCAAGTGTCCCCCGCGCCCAAGGTATCGACAGCCGCGACCGCAAAGGCGGGCACATGGGCGATCGCGCTGCCGCTTCGGTAGAAGACCCCGTTGGCTCCGTCGGTCACCGCCGTCCAGGAGCCGGTGACCGGGGCGGCTTCCAGGGCCGCACGCGGATCGTCGAGGCCCGTCAGGTCGCGCAATCCCTGCAGGCTGAAGGCGACATGGGTGGCAAGCGAAAGGAGTTCGGGCACCTCCAAGGGCGCCCGGTCGGCGTCGAGGATCGCGGGGACGCCTGAATCCCGCGCGAGGCGGAAGAAATGCGCCGACCCCTCCTGCCAGCGGGTATCGCCGAGGACCGCGTCGAACCCGGCCGGAAGGCGATCCGGAAGCCAATCGGTCGCGCCGGGCAGCGCCCTGTCGGAATAGGAAATGATCGTCCGCTCGCCCTTGGCGTCGACGATGATCGCCGACAACGGGGAGCGGCAGCCCGGAACGCGCTCGATGGCGCAGAGGATGCCTTCTTCCCGCAACAGGGCGATAATCTTGTCGCCCACGTCATCGTCGCCGAGCGCGCTGTAGAGCGTCACCCGGCCCGAGAGGCGCGCAATGGCGACGGCGGCATTCGCCGCCGTGCCGCCGCTCGTGACGACGAGGTCGTGCGCCCGGTACTTTTCGGGGCGCGTCGGCATCTCGCCGACGCGAAACACCTGATCGAGCGTCGCGATGCCGACGCAGAGGACGCGCTTCACCACGAGCCCGTATTGGGCATGGACGCCCACGGCTCCTGCGGCGGCTTCGGCTCGCCGCGCTGCAGAAGCTCGATCGAGATATTGTCGGGCGAGCGGACGAAGGCCATGTAGCCGTCGCGCGGGGGACGGTTGATGGTGACACCCGCCTCCATGAGCTTGCGGCATGTCTCGTAGATGTCGTCGACCCGATAGGCGAGATGGCCGAAGTTGCGGCCGCCCTGATATTCATGCTCGTCCCAGTTGTAGGTCAGTTCGAGCAGGGGCGCCCTCGTCTCCTTCGCGCGCTCGAGGTCGTTGGGGGCAGCGAGGAACACGAGCGTGTAGCGGCCCTTCTCGTTTTCGACCCGGCGCGTCTCCACGAGGCCGAGCTTGTTGCAGTAGAAATCCAGCGACTCCTCGAGGTTCGAGACGCGGACCATCGTATGCAGATATTCCATGCGATAGGCTCCTTGTGACCGGCCCCTTACATCGGGCAAAGAGGCCCCGCTGAAAAGGGCTGCGAGCCATCGTGATGGACAAGACTGTCTTACCCAGCCTCCCCACGTCCACTCGGGACGAGGCGCGAAAGGAGCGGGCAGCCCTGTGGTCCATCGCCGCGAGCGTCGCCGTCACGCTCGCCAAGGGCGCGGCCGGGATCGCTACCGGGTCGCTCGCTCTCATCTCCGACGCCGCTCACAGCCTCCTCGATGTGGCGGCCACGACGATGACATGGCTCGCGGTCCGCACGGCGCACAAGCCGGCCGACGAGGAGCATCATTACGGCCATGGCAAGTTCGAGTCCCTTGCCGCGCTCATCGAGACCGCCTTCTTGTTCGTGCTCTCCGGCGCCGTGGCCTATGAGGGCCTGCGCCGGCTTTGGAGCGGGCATGCGGACGTGACCTTCAGCTGGGCCGCGGTCGGCGTCCTCATGGGAGCGATCCTCGTCGATGCGTGGCGCTGGTGGTCGCTGCGGCGCATTGCGCGGGAGACAGGCAGCGAGGCGCTCGAGGCGGATGCGCTCCACTTTTCCTCTGATCTCGTGAACTCGGTGCTGGTGCTTGCGGCATTGGGTGCCGCCGCCCTGGGCTACCCTCAGGCCGACGCGCTGGTTGCCGTGGGCGTGTCCGCCTTCATCGCGCTGGCCGGGTTCCGGCTGGCGCAAAGGACGATCGCCGCCCTCGTCGACACTGCGCCGAAGGGGCTCGCGGAGCAGGTGCGGACATGCGCCGCCAAGGTCCCCGGCATCGTCGAAGTCGAAAAGGTTCGCATCCGCCCGGCGGGAGGCCGGGTGATCGGCGAGGTTCTTATCAGGGTGTCGAGGACACTGCCGCTCGAACGCGTGTCGGCCATCAAGCGGAACGTCGCCGCCGCCATCGCAGAAGAGCTGCCGCAAGCCGAGTTCACCATCACGGCCGAGCCGATCCAGCTCGACAACGAGACGATCATGGAACGGGTGATGGTGATCGCGGCCCATCAGCATGTGCCTGTCCATCATGTGACGGTGCAGGACCTTGATGGACGCCTCTCCATCAGCTTCGATCTTGAAGTCGACGGCCGCCTGAGCCTTGGCGAGGCCCATGAGATCGCCGACCGGCTCGAGGCGGCGATCGAGGACGACCTTGGGCCCGAGGTCGAGGTCGAGAGCCACATCGAGCCCCTCGAAACCACCCCTCTGGAGGGGCGGGAGGCCGACCCCGGGACGGTGGCGCGCATTGCCGGCGCCCTTGCCGCGCATGCCGCTGGCGGGCCCATCCGCGATATCCACAACGTCCGCGTCCGGGAGACGCCGTCCGGCCTTGTCGTCAACTACCACTGCCGCGTCGACCCGCGCCTCGACGTTTCGACCATGCACGACCTTGTGGACGACCTCGAGCGCCGCCTGCGCCGCGAGCAGGGGCAGATCCTGCGCGTGGTCGGCCATGCCGAACCGCTGGACCAGGGGCGGTGAGCCGCGTTGCCGCCCCTTGCCGGCTCGGCCATAACGCAGCCTGAATTCCAGAGGAAGCGGATCACATGCGCACCGATACGCCCCCCATCGTCCGCCTCGAAGACTACCGGCCGCCCGACTTCCTCATCGACCGCGTCGAGCTCGACATCCGCCTTCATCCCCACGCGACCCGTGTGACGGCAACGCTCGCCATGCGGCCAAACCCGGCGGGGCGCCCGGACGTGCCGCTCGTGCTGGAGGGGGACGAGCTGACCTTCGTGTCGGCGGCGCTCGACGGGCGAGCGCTGGCGCTCGGCGAATTCCTCGCCAGCCCCCATTCCTTCACGCTGCCCAATCCGCCGCAGCACCCGTTCACCCTTGCGATCGAGACGCAGATCGACCCCTCCGCCAACACCAAGCTCATGGGGCTCTATCGCTCGAACGGCGTCTACTGCACCCAATGCGAAGCCGAGGGTTTTCGCCGCATCACCTACTTCCTCGACCGGCCCGACGTGCTTTCGGTCTACACCACCCGCATCGAGGGCGATGCCGAAAGCGAGCCGGTGCTGCTCGGCAACGGCAATCTGGTCGAAGCCGGACCGATCGGCAGAGGCAAACGCCACTTCGCGACCTGGCACGATCCGTTCCCGAAGCCGTCCTACCTCTTCGCCGTCGTCGGCGGACCTTTGGGCAAGATCCGCCAAAGCTTCATCACCATGAGCGGCCGCGAGGTCGAGCTTGCGATCTATGTGGAGCCGGGCAAGGAGAGCCGCGCGGCCTATGCGCTCGAGGCGCTCGAGCGCGCGATGCGCTGGGACGAGAAGGTGTTCGGCCGCGAATATGACCTCGGCGTGTTCAACGTCGTCGCCGTATCGGACTTCAACATGGGCGCGATGGAGAACAAGGGACTCAACATCTTCAACGACAAATACGTCCTCGCCAGCCCCGAGACGGCCACCGACGCCGACTACGCCCATATCGAGGCGATCATCGCGCACGAGTATTTCCACAACTGGACCGGCAACCGCGTCACCTGCCGCGACTGGTTCCAGCTCTGCCTCAAAGAGGGGCTGACGGTCTTCCGGGACCAGGAATTCTCCTCGGACATGCGCTCGCGTCCGGTTCACCGCATCGCCGAGGTGCGGAACCTGCGCGCCCGGCAGTTCGCGGAGGATGCAGGCCCCCTCGCCCATCCGGTGCGGCCGCGCCAATATCGCGAGATCAACAACTTCTACACTGCGACCGTCTACGAGAAGGGCGCCGAGATCGTCCGCATGCTCAAGACGCTCATCGGCGAGGAAGCCTTCCGGCGCGGCATGGATCTTTATTTCGAGCGCTGGGACGGCAAGGCGGCCACCGTCGAGGACTTCCTGCAGGCTTTCGCGGATGTGACGGGGCGCGACCTGTCCCATTTCGCACGCTGGTACGAGCAGGCCGGCACGCCGCAGGTCACCGTCGCCGGCCACTACGACGCGGAGGACCGCACCTACCGGCTGGACTTTGCCCAGGCGACGCCTCCGACGCCGGGGGAATCCGAGAAGCTGCCGCTGGTCATCCCCATCGCGCTCGGCCTCGTCGCGCAAGACGGCACCCCCATGCAGCCGGACTGCAATCGTCTGAGCGGCGACGGCGTGTTCGTGCTCGACAAGGCTGCGGACAGCATCACCTTCCACAATGTGCCGAGCCGCCCGGTCCCGTCCGTGTTCCGCGGCTTTTCCGCGCCGGTGAAGGTCGCGCTGGATCTGGCGGAGGCCGAGCTCTTGACGCTCCTGCGCCACGACACCGACCCCTTCAACCGGTGGCAGGCGGCGCAGACCGTCGCGATGCGCTTCTTGACCCGCGAGGCAAGGGACGGCGCGCGGGATCACTCCGGGCCGGAACAGCTTGCAGCCGCGCTCCTGGACTTCCTCGATCGCGAAGCCTTGGCCGATCCCGCTTTTGCAGCGCTCGTGCTCGCCCTGCCGAGCGAAGCGGAGATCGCCCAGGAGCTGGCGACCGATGTCGACCCGGATGCCGTTCACGGTGCCCGCGTCTTCGCCCGCCAGATCATGGGCCGCCGCCTCCGGAGCCGGCTCGACGCGCTGTACCACGAGCTTCGCGCAGAGGGACCCTATTCGCCCGATGCCGCCAGCGCCGGCCGCCGGTCGCTGCGGCACGCGGCTCTCGACCTTGTCGTGGCCGCCGAGCCGGAGGATGGCATGGCGCGTGTTGCCGAGGCCTTCCATGCCGCCGACAACATGACCGACCTGATCGGGACCCTCGCCATCGCCGCGACCCTTCCCGCAAGCGCGGACCGTGAGCGCCTGTTCGAGGAGTTCCGCCGACGCTACGAGGGCGAGCCGCTGGTGCTCGACAAATGGCTTGCCTTGCAGGCCATGATCCCGGAGCGGGAGACCCTCGACCGCGTTCGGGCCCTGATGAAGGATCCTGCCTTTGCGATGAGCAATCCGAACCGGCTGCGGGCCCTCGTGGGCAGCTTCGCCATGGGCAATCCGACCCAGTTCCATCGCGTCGATGGGGAGGGTTACGAGTTCCTCGCCGAGGTCGTGCTGGCGACCGATCCGGCCAATCCGCAGGTGGCTGCGCGGCTCCTCACCGCCTTCGGGACCTGGAGGACCGTCGAGAGCGGGCGCCGGGCCAGAGCCGAGGCGGCCCTGCGCCGGATCGCCGCCGCCCCCTCGCTGTCGCCGGACGTCAGCGACATCGTGCAACGCTCCCTCGCCTGAGGCGCCGCCGCGCCTGAGCGGGCCGCGGCGGCAAGCGGAAATTTCGGTCGCTCCACGGCGACGGAGCTAGACAAATTCTGCGCGCCTGATTCTACTCGGAACGATTCGGAGAGATGCGGCACGTCCCTCCGATGCGGGACAAAAGAATCCGAAGGGGGCTTCGCAAATGGCGGGGGCGGACGCCGCTTGCGTACCTGCTCGCGCAGGTACAATTCTCGGGGTAACGCGCGCCTTTCCGTCAGCGCTCCATCTGAAGCGAGCGGAACCATGGCTGCGGCTGGCGGTGCCGGGCCTTCTCGGCGTGTTCCTGATCACCTTGGCCGCGAGCGCCTGGTTTCAGATCGCCAACAGCCACTCGGCCGCGGTCGAGGAGGCGGTCGCCGAGATCGACCTCATCGCCGCGCTCGCGGCGGCCACGGCCCGGGAGGTCGTTGAGGAAGCGACCCCTGCCACGACGCTGAACCGCATCGTCAGCGCCGTCCCTCCGGCGCTCCTCCTGAACGGGCGAACACTTCTCCTGGCCGACCGATCCGGCGCCATCACCGCCTCGCATCCCAGCCGCAACCACGAAACGAAAAGCCTGCCCGAGCTCGTGGGCGCCGGCCACCCCTTGACGATCTATGCGGATCGCGCCGGCGTCATGCAAATCACCGCGCCGGGCGGTGAGGACGTGCTGGCCACCATCCGCCAGCTCGGGCCCTCGCGCCAGCTTGCGGTCCTCCAGCCGGTCTCGCAGGCCTTGGCGCCGTGGCGCAGCCGGACGGTGGGACAGGTCACGCTGCTTGCGGCCGCAGCTCTCGTGATCCTGGGCTTGAGCGCCGCCTATCTGCTGCAGGCAAGCCGCGCCCGCGCCGCCGACGACACCTGCGAGAAAGTCCGGCGCCGGATCGATGCTGCCTTGGGGCGCGGCCGCTGCGGGCTCTGGGATTGGGACATCGCGCGGGGCCGGATCTACTGGTCCGATTCCATGTACGAGCTTCTCGGCTATGAGCGGCGCGAGGAGTTCCTCTCCTTCGGCGAGGTGAATGCGCTGGTGCATGGCGAGGACGGCGACCTCTACAGCCTCGCGGATCGCCTGGCCGCCTCGCAGACCACCGTCGTCGACCACGAGTTCCGCATCCGCAGCGCCACCGGCGACTGGGTCTGGCTCCGCGCCCGGGCCGAGCTCATGCGCGACGAAGACGATGCGGGACAGCATCTGATCGGGATCGCCGTCGACATCACCGAGCAGCGCAGCCTCGCTGAATCGACCGCCAGGGCCGACGCGCGGCTGCGCGACGCCATCGAGGCCATCTCGGAAGCCTTCGTTCTCTGGGATGCGGATAACCGCCTCGTCCTCTACAATTCGAAGTTCCAGCACCTGCACGACCTCCCGCCCGAATATCTGGCCGTCGGCAAGACCTATACGGAGGTGATGGAGAAGAGCCGGCCCTGCGTCGTCCGCCAGGAGCTCGTGAGCGAGGCGCGGGGGGAATCGGGCGCACGCACCTTCGAGGCGCAGCTGGCCGACGGCCGCTGGCTGCAGATCAACGAGCGCCGTACGAAGGATGGCGGCTATGTCTCGGTCGGGACCGACATCACCGCTCTGAAGCGCCATGAGGAGCAGCTCAGGCAGTCCGAGCGCCAGCTCATCGCCACCGTCGAAGACCTCAAGCGCTCGCGGCAGACCCTCGAACTCCAGACCCAGCAGCTTGCGGACCTGGCCGAACGCTATCTCGACCAGAAGGCGCAGGCGGAGAGCGCCAGCCAGGCCAAGTCCGAATTCCTCGCCAACATGAGCCACGAGCTCAGGACACCGCTCAACGCCATCATCGGCTTCGCCGAGGTCATGGAAAGCGGGATGTTCGGTGCGCTCGGCTGTGACAAATACCGCGAATATTGCCGCGATATCCGCGAGAGCGGCCAATACCTGCTCTCCGTCATCAACGACATCCTGGACATGTCGCGCATCGAGGCGGGACGGGTCCGCCTCCTCAAGACGCCCATCCGCATCGCCCCTGTCGTCACCTCCGCCTTCAGGCTCGTGGGCGAGTCGGCGCGCAGCAAGCACATCGAACTCACCACGGCCCTGCATGCGGACGCCATCGTGTCGGCCGACGAGCGTGCGCTTCAGCAGATCCTGGTCAACCTCATCGACAACGCCGTGAAGTTCACCCCGCGCGGGGGACGGGTGACGGTCCGGACGCGCTCGGCGGGCGGTGCCGTGAACATCTTCGTGGAGGACACCGGCATCGGCATCCCGAAGGAGGCGATCGCGAAGCTAGGCCGCCCCTTCGAGCAAGTCGACACGCATTTCAGCCGCAGCTACGAAGGCTCGGGGCTCGGCCTTGCCATCGCGCGCTCGTTGTCGGAGCTGCATGGCGGGGGCCTGCGCATCCGCTCCCAGCCGGGACTTGGAACGATCGTCCTCGTCAGCCTTCCCCGTCTCTCGGCCGGGGAGGCGCGCGACACGGTCCACTGACCGGCCTCGCCTCCCGGCTCAACGCTGATCGCCGGCGAGCCGGTCGAGGATGCTCGTGAAGCGTTCCCGAACCTGGGCTCGGATGTCGCTCGTGAGCTCGAGGAGAACGCTGGCGCTTGGCTGCCCGGCAGCGACGGCGATCCGCTGCAGGATGGCAGGGGGGACGGAGGCCGCGTCGAACCGCCCTGCAAGGACGAGGCGTTGCCACTGGTGCACGGTGTTGAGGAGCCGATGGGCGTCGCTGAGAAGATCGGCCTCGGCGCTCGTCATCAGGCCAAGACGGGCCGCCTCGCGGAACAGTGCTGGAGGCGCCTTCCCCAGGAGCGAAGGGCAGCGGTGGGAATGCGCCAGCACCAGCGCCTGGGCGATGAAATCAAGGTCCGTGAGGCCGCCGGCCGCGAGCTTCAGGTCCCAGGGGTCCCCCTCCCCCTTCTCGGCCGCGATGAGGCTGCGCATGGCGCGCACCTCAAAGGCGACTCTGGCCGGATCGCGCGGGCTGGCGAGGATGGCCCTGATGGCACGTTCCGCCTCCTCGCCGAAGGGCTCGTCCGCGGCGATCACGCGGGCCCTCGTCAGCGCCATGTGCTCCCACAGCTCGGCCTCGCCCTGCTGATAGGCGAGAAAGCCCTTGAACTGCGTCGCGATCGGCGCCTTGCCGCCTTGCGGACGCAGCCGCAGATCGACCTCGTAGAGCTTCCCCCGCCGGGTCGGAGCGGTCAGGGCCCCGATGAGGCGCTGGACGAGGCGCGTATGATAGACAACCGCGTCGAGCCTGCGAGGCCCCGTGCTCTCGCGGCGCTCGTCGTCGAAATCGTAGACGACGACGAGGTCGAGGTCGGAGTCCGCCGTCAGCTCGCGGGAGCCGAGCCGTCCCAACCCCACCACCGCCAGCCTCGCGCCCGGCACGGTGCCATGGTCCCGCTCGAACTCGGTCCGCACCGCTTCGAGCGAGGTGCGAATGATCGCATCCGCGATGCCGGCGAAGGCTTGGCCCGCCTGCTCGGGGGAGAACACGCCGGAAAGGAGGCGCGCGCCGGCGAGGAAGCGCATATGCCGCGCGGCATCCCGGCTCCGGTCGAGGAAGTCCTCGAAATGGCTCGGCTGCCCGATCAGTCCTCTGACCCGCCCCTCGATCCGTTCCGGGTCCGTCACCGGTTCGTGGAAGGTCGGATCGATGATGACGTCGAGGACGTGCGGGCTCTGCGCGACCGTCTCGGCAAGCCGCGGCGCCGTTCCGAGCAGATCCGCGAACAGCAGTCGCAGGCGTTCATGCGACTGGAGAATGGTCATCAGTTCCACCGCCGCAGGCATCCGGCCGAATGCCCGATCAAGGGCCGCGAGAGCGCCATCCGGATCGGCCGTGCCCGCAAGAGCCGACAGCAAGGCCGGAACGAGTTCGGTCAAGACCTCGCGCGCCCGCGGGCTCGTGATCGCCGGGCGGCGTCCGAAGTGCCATCCGCGCACGGTCTCGGCGACGGTCTCCGGGTTCTTGAAGCCGAGCCGCCGGAGCGTCGCCAGGGTCTCCGGGTCATCGGTGGTGCCCGTGAAGACAAGGCTGCCGACCTCGGACGCCAGCTCCGGCCCCTCCTCGAAGAGAAGGGCATAGTGCGTCTGCACCTTTTCCGCGTGGCCGCGCAGGGCCGCCTCGAAACGCTTGAGGGTGGGAAATCCGCAGAACCGCGCAAACCGCTTCAGGGCGTCCGCCTCGGCGGGCAGGCGCTGGGTCTGCTCGTCAGCGACCATCTGGAGGCGGTGCTCGATCGCGCGAAGGAAGCGGTAGGCCGCGGCAAGCTCGTCCCGTGCGGCTTTCGTGATCCAGCCTTCGTCATGGAGGGCTGCAAGCATGTCGAGGGTGCGCTGACCGCGCAGAGCCGGGCGGCGGCCGCCAAAGACGAGCTGCTGGGTCTGGACGAAGAACTCGATCTCGCGAATGCCGCCGCGCCCGAGCTTGATGTCGTGCCCGGCGACCGCGATGCGGTCATGGCCGCGCACGGCATGAATCTGCCGCTTCATGGCGTGGACGTCGGCGATGGCGGCGAAATCGAAGTATTTGCGCCAGATGAAGGGCGCGAGATCCTTCAGGAAGTGCTCGCCGAGGGAAAGATCGCCGGCGACGGGGCGCGCCTTGATGAGCGCCGCCCGTTCCCAGTTCTGCCCGACCGTCTCGTAATAGGTGTAGGCGGAGGCGAGCGACACGGCGGTGGGCGTCGACCCCGGATCGGGCCTCAGGCGGTAGTCGACCCGGTGGACATAGCCGTCCGCCGTGCGCTCCTGGAGAAGGCGGGCGACGTCCTTGGCCAGGCGACTGTAGAAGGTGGTCGGCTCGATCCCATCGCGCAGCGGCGCTCCCTTGCCGTCGAAGAAGACGACAAGATCGATATCGCTCGAATAATTGAGCTCGCGGGCCCCATGCTTGCCGAGCGCCAGGACGACGACGCCGCAGCCGCGGCCCGGCGCGTCCGGGTCGGGGAGCGCGAGGCGGTTGCTTGCCGCTGCCTGCGAGAGCGTCACATTAACGGCCGCGTCCACCGAGGCATCGGCGAAGTCGGACAGGGCCTGCGTCACCTTCTCGATCTGCCACACGCCGCCAAGATCGGCGAGCGCCACGAGGAGGGCGTGCGCCGCGCGTCCGCGCCTCAGCTCGCGCATCACACCCTCTTGGGTGATCTCGCCCGAAGCGAAGCGTCGCCAGAGGCGGGCTTGTTCGTCGACGATGGCCCGGTGAAGCGTCTCGGGGGGCTCGCTGGCGATGCGAAGAAGCCGCGCCGGGTCACTCGAAGCAAGCTGCCACAGGAAGGTCGAATGATCGGCAAGGGCCGCCGTCAGCTCGGCGAAGGCACCGCGCGTGAGGAGGGGAACAAGGGCCTCGGCATGAGGGTCTCCCCCGATCCTCGCGACGAGCTCGTCCACATGGGCGCGGGCGCGCTTCGGGTCGGACAAGAGCGGCGGGGCGCTCACGCGGGCGGCAAGCGATGCGGGAGGAGCTTCCCGTTCGGTGCGAGCAGAGTCCATGGCCGGTCCTTAACCCAGAAAGGAGGCCATGTCAGAATCGCTTTTCGGCGGGAGCGGCTGGCTGGCGCCCATGCGCCTCACACGGCGCGGCGCGCCTCGACGGGGACGAAAGGCGGAGCGGCGCGCTTGGCGACGTGTTCCGCGGCCTGCCCCTGCGCGGCAGGCGCGAGCGGCAGCTGGAGCACCGCCCGCAAGCCGGGCGCGTTGTCCTCCAGCTTCAACACGCCGCCATGGAGCCGCGCCACCGCCGACACAAGACTCAAGCCGAGCCCGAAGCCCGGGCGCGAGCGGGCGCTCTCCAGTCGCACGAAACGCTCCGTCACCCGTCCACGTTCCGATTCAGGGATCCCCGGCCCGCGGTCCGCCACGGCGATCACCACATGACCGTCGGCCCGCCGCGCCGTCACCTCGACGGTCGCAGTCATGCCAGGATGGGCGGGAGCGCCGTACTTCAGGGCGTTGTCGATGAGATTGGCGACGGCCTGGCCGAGGAGCTCCCGGTTGCCGTGCACGGGAAGGGGCTGGTCGATCTGCGCGCGCAGCGCGACGCCCGCCTCCTCGGCCAGCGCCTCGTAGAGCTCGGCGACGCCGCGGGCCACTTCGGCTGCATCGAACTCGCCCGTCGTCTCGCGGGCGTTGCCGGCCTCGAGCCGCGCGATCATCAGGAGCGCGTTGAAGACGCGGATGAGGTTGTCGCTCTCCTCGATGGTCGCTTCGAGGGCCGCGCGAAGCTCCTCCATGCCCTTCGCCGAGCGCAGCGCCGCGTCCGCCTTGTTGCGAAGGCGCGTGAGGGGCGTCTTCAGATCATGGGCGATGTTGTCGGAGACCTCCTTCATGCCCGCCATGAGCTCGCTGATGCGCTCCAGCATGGCGTTGAGGTTTTGCGCCAGCCGGTCGAACTCATCGCCCGCGCCGCCGACGCGAAGGCGTCCGCTCAGATCGCCGGCCATGATGGTGCGCGACGTCTCGCCCATGTCGTCGACGCGCTTGAGAACGCGCTTCGTCACGAACCAGCCGCCGAGAAGCCCAAGCACGCCGACGAGCAGCAGCGACCAGCCGAAGGCGCGGCGGATGACCTCACGCAGGCGCGCCCGCTCCTCCACGTCGCGGCCGACCAAGAGCCGGAATCCCCCCGGCAGAACGAAGACGCGGACGATGGCGCGATGGGGCATCTCGGCATCCCCTGCGCGCGCGTAGTTCGTCTCGCGTTGGCCTGGACGCTGCAAGACCTCCGCCGGGATGGCCGCCACATTGCCGACGATCCGCTCCCCGGCCGGCGTGGTGACGAGGTAGAGCGAAGCGCCGGGCTCAGCCGCCCGCTGCTCGATGGTTCCCACGAGCCGACGCAGGCCCCCGGTGCGGTACTGTTCCGAGAGGCCGTTGATCTCCGCTTCGATGATGTTGACGATCTGGTCGTCGAGAACGCGGCGCGCATTCCAGGCGACGTAGCCGAGGGCGAAGAAGGCGAAGACGGTAAAGACGAACAGATAGGCGAGCAGCAGGCGGAACGCCGTCGAGCGGAAGAGCTTGCCGAGCGCGCTCACCGGCCGCTCACGCCCGCACCGTCGCGCTGTCGCGCACCATGTAGCCGGCGCCTCGCACGGTGTGGATCAGCGGGCGGTCGAACCCCTTGTCGATCTTGGAGCGCAGGCGCGACACATGCACGTCGATGACGTTCGTCTGCGGATCGAAGTGATAGTCCCAGACATGCTCGAGAAGCATGGTCCGGGTCACCACCTGCCCGGCGTTTTTCATCAGATACTCGAGCAGCCGGAACTCCCGGGGCTGCAGGACGATCTCGGTCCCGCCGCGGCTCACGCGATGGGAGAGGCGGTCGAGCTCGAGATCCCCGACCCGGTAGACCGTCGGCTCGCCGGCCGAGGAGACGGCGCGGCGGCGCGCCAACACCTCGATCCGGGCCAGGAGCTCGGAGAAGGCATAGGGCTTTGTCAGGTAATCGTCGCTCCCCGCCCGCAGCCCCTTCACGCGGTCGTCGACCTGGCCGAGGGCCGAGAGGATCAGCACAGGGGTGTCGACGCCTTGCTCCCGCAAGGAACGGATGAGCGAAAGGCCGTCGAGCTTGGGCAGCATGCGGTCGACGATGAGGACGTCATAAGCCCCCTCGCGGGCAAGCGCGTAGCCGTCGATTCCGTCTCCCGCATGATCGGCGACATGCCCCGCTTCCCGCAGCGCCTTCGCCAGATAGGCGGCGGCCTCGGGGTCATCTTCGATGATCAGGATGCGCATGGCTCGATGTTAACGCATGGGCGGCAGGGGCCAAGAGAGACCGGGGTCGAGCAGAAGGGAGGACCGCAGGGGGCTCGCGGCAGGCCGGACGTGGAGGAGTCCGGCCTGCCGGAGGCTTGACGCCGAGCCGATCGGGGGGCGACTGAGGGCGGCCCGACGTCCGTTGCTCGATGCGTCGCGTCGGGGGTCGTCGGCGCTCCGCATCGAGGGACCATAGGACCGCCCCTCTTACGAGCGCCTCACCTTAAGATGAAAAGTTGTTAACCTTCCGCCGCCGGCCTGTCGTCGAGGAGCTTCGCAAGACGCGCACGCTCTTCGGCGCTCAAAGGAGCGGTTTCCGGCTTCCGCCGGTTCAGGGCGAGCAAGAGGCCCAAGGCGCCAAGGGCAAGCACGATCGCCGGGGCGAGCCAGAGCAAGGCGGTGTGCAAGGCAAAGCGCGGCCGCAACAGCACGAACTCGCCATAGCGCCGCACCACGAACTCGCGCACCGCCTCGTCGCTGTCGCCGGCCTTCAGACGCTCGCGCACCAGGAGCCGAAGATCCTTGGCGAGAGGCGCGTCCGACTCGTCGATGGACTGGTTCTGACACACGAGGCAGCGCAGATCCGCGGAGATGGCACGGGCGCGGCGCTCAAGGGCAGGATCGGGGAGCACCTCTCCGGGTTCGACGGCCGCGGCCGGCAGGGCCGATACGGCAAGGGCGAGGCCGAGAGCGGCGGCGGCGATGCGCATATCCTACTCCGCCGGCAGCGCCGCCGGTGCGCTCCGTGCCCGCGCCGGCGCGCCGACGCGGAAGCGGCGGTCGGTCAGCGACAGGGCTCCGCCGAGCGCCATGACGACCGCTCCGCCCCAGATCAAGAGCACCAGGGGCTTGTAGAAGAAGCGGATGTCGACGGCGCCGTCAGGCCGAGCCTCGGCGAAGCTGATATAGGCTTGGCTCAGGCCGACCGTCAGGATGCCGGCCTCCGTGGTCGGCATGCCGCGGGTCACGTAGAGCCGTTTCATGGTCTCGACGGCTCCAAGCTCGCGCTCCCCGCGCCAGATGGTGAAGCGCGCCACGTTCTCCCGGTAGTTGGGGCCGGTGCGGGGAACGACAGCCTCGAGCTGGGCCGTGTAAGGACCGGCGGCAACCCGCTCACCGACCCGGATGGTGGCGATGGTCTCCACGCTCCAGGCGGTTGCCGCAATGCCGATGACCGTCACGCCGAGCCCCGCATGGGCGAGCGCCGTGCCCCAGGCCGACCGTGGCAGGCCGCGCGCCCGGCGCAACACCACCGCAAATGGCTGCCCGCGGCTCCAGGACCGGGCGAGGACGTCGGTGAGGGCGCCAAGGATGACGAACACGCCAAGACCGATGCCGAGCGGCGCCGCGACGGGGCCGCCAAGGGTCACGGCCAGAGCCGCGATCGCGACCATCAGCGCCAGGCCGAAGGCCGCGGCGAGGCGCTGCGCCACAGCGAGAGGATCGCCGCGCTTCCACGCCATGGTTTGGCCGAACGGCACGAGGAGCAGCAGGGGCACGACGATCGGGATGAAGGTGAGGTTGAAGAAGGGCGCACCCACCGAGATCTTGGCGCCGGTCAGCGCCTCGAGCGCCAACGGGTAGAGTGTGCCGATGAAGACCGTGGCGCAGGCTGTCGCCAGAAGGAGGTTGTTGAGGACGAGCGCACCCTCGCGCGAGATCGGCGCGAAGAGCCCGCCCTGTTTGAGGAGGGACGCGCGCAGGGCAAAGAGCGTCAGGGAGCCGCCGATGAAGATGACGAGAATGGCCAGGATGAAGACGCCGCGCGCCGGATCGACCGCGAAGGCATGCACCGATGTCAAAACGCCCGAGCGCACCAGGAAGGTGCCGAGGAGCGACAGCGAGAAGGTCAGGATAGCAAGCAGAATGGTCCAGACCTTCAGGGCATCGCGCTTCTCCATGACGACCGTCGAATGAAGGAGCGCGGTTCCCGCAAGCCAGGGCATCAAGGACGCATTCTCGACCGGATCCCAGAACCACCAGCCGCCCCATCCGAGCTCGTAATAGGCCCAGTAGGAACCCATGGCGATGCCGAGGGTGAGGAACACCCAGGCGGAGAGCGTCCAGGGCCGGACGGCGCGCGCCCACACCGCGTCGATGCGCCCGTCGATCAGGGCCCCCATGGCGAAAGCGAACGTGATCGAGAAGCCCACATAGCCGATGTAAAGAAGGGGCGGATGGATGGCGAGGCCGGGGTCCTGCAGGATGGGGTTGAGATCCTGCCCCTCGAACGGCGCCGGCGAGACGCGGGTGAAGGGGTTGGAGGTGGCGAGGATGAAAAGCAGGAAGGCGGCCGTCACCGCGGCCTGCACGGCCAGCGTATTGGCGCGCAGCCTCTCCGGAGCGCTTTCATGCGCGACTGCCACCACCGCGCCGAACAGGGTCAGGATGAGGATCCACAGGAGCATCGAGCCTTCGTGGTTTCCCCACACCCCCGTCAGCTTGTAGATGAAGGGCTTTGACGAGTGGGAGTTCTCGACGACGTTGAGGACGGAGAAGTCGGACGTCGCATAGGCGATCGTCAGGGCGGCGAAAGAGAAGGCGACACAGGCGAAGACGGCCAGCGCGGCGGGGCCCGCGACGCTCATCAGCACGGAATCGTTGGTGCGCGATCCCCACAGGGGCACGGCGCACTGGATCACCGAAAGCCCCAGCGCGAGCGCGAGGGCAAAGTGTCCCGCCTCGATCAGCATGGCGCGGCCTGCCCCGTCCTCATGGCTTTCCCGGCGCCTTCTCGCCCTGCCAGTGGCCCTGGGCCTTCAACGCGTCCGCGACCTCGCGCGGCATGTAGGTCTCGTCGTGGCGCGCCAGCACCGTATCGGCCTTGAAGCGGCCGCTCGTCTCGAGCACCCCTTCCGCCACCACGCCCTGTCCTTCCCGGAACAGGTCCGGGAGGACGCCCTGATAGCGCACCGGGATCGAGGCGCCGGCATCCATCACCTCGAAGGTCACCTGCTGGCCCTCGCCGCGCTTGATCGAGCCCTCCTTGACGAGGCCGCCGAGGCGGAAACGGGTTCCGGGCTGCACCCCCTTGGCCTGGATGTCGCTTGGCGCGTGGAAGAAGACGATGGTGTCCCGCATGGCGTAGAGGACGAGCCCGAGCGCCAGCGACAGCACGGCGAGCGCGGTGCCGATCATCGCGAGGCGGCGCTGCTTGCGGGTCATCGTCTCGCCTCGTCGAGGTCGAGCTCGCGCGCGACGGTATCGAGGAAGGCAGGCTGCGTTCCGGCTTGCGCAAGGGCCTGGCGCGCCTTGTTCAGCGCCGTTCGTGCCTTGTCGCGCTCTCCGAGGACCGCATAGGAGCGCACGAGCCGCGACCATTCTTCGGCCGTGCCGCCATTCGCTTCGAGGCGCGCCGCCAACCCTTCCACCATCGCGCGAATGGCGGCCTCGCGATCCTTTTGCGGGAGCGCTGCGACGGCTGCTGTGGCGCCCTGTCCGTCAAGGCGCGCGAGCCGCTCCTTGACCACGGGCACCCAGGGAGCGTCGGCCGGGGAGCGCTCGATGATGGCGGCATAGTGCGCTCGCGCCTTGTCCGCATGGCCGTCCTGCTCCGCCGCCTGGGCGAGATAATAGCCCGCCTTGGCCGAGGCAGGATCAAGGGCGAGGGCCTTCTCGAAGGCGGCCCTCGCTTGCGCAGTGACAACGCCGTCCTTCGCCGCGACGAGCGCCTCGCCATAATTCGCAAGCCGCGGAGCGCTCTCGCCGAGGAGCCGGATCGCCGCCTCGAAGGCCTTGGCCGCATCCTCGAAACGTCCGGCGCGCAGATAGACGGGGGCCACGACCTCCCATCCTCGGCCATCCTCCGGGTGGGTGGCAAGATGCGCTTCGATGCGAGCGACGGCTTCCGCCATGTCGATGGCCTGAGGATCCGCCTGCTGGCGCGCCGACAAGGGTTGCGCCGGCAGCTGCGGGGAGCCGTAGATGCCGTAAACCCCGAGGGCGAGCAGCGGCACGACGGAGAGGGCGATGGCGGACACGGCGCGACGGCGCCGCAGGGCTGGCTCCCCCATGGCTTCGAGCCCGCGGTCCGTCGCGGCGGCCGCATCCGCGGCCCGCAGGAGGCGGCGTGCCGCCTCGGCCTTGGCGCCGTCGGCCTCGGCGGGCGTGATGAGGCCTCGCGCCAGGTCGCGCTCGATCTCGGCGATCTGGTCGCGGTAGAAGCGCATCTCGATCGGCTCGGATCCGGCCGCAGGGATGGCGCGGCGCGACAAGGGGCGCAGCACCGCAAACACTGCGGCTGCGGTCATGACCGCAAAGATGATCCAGATGGCCATGGCGCTTATCTACTGCGGCACTGGCGCCGACACGACGGCGGCCCGCGGCGACACGGTGACGCGTAAGCGGCGGCCTCGCGTCAAGCACCGTCGCCCGGCAGCTCCAAGATCACCCGCAGCCCCCCGAGCGGCGAATGGGCCAAGGCGAGCGAGCCGCGATAAAGCGCCGCAAGATCGCCGACGATCGACAGGCCGAGCCCCGAGCCGGGTTTCGTCTCGTCGAGCCGTTGCCCGCGCTTGAGCATGGTGGCGCGCGCCTCCTCGGGCAGGCCTGGCCCGTCGTCATCGACCGTGATGCGCACCCGCGGGCGATCGCCCTCGCTGACCGGGAGCGCCGAGAGCTGGACCCGGCGCGCCGCCCACTTGCACCCGTTGTCGATCAGGTTCCCGATCATCTCCTCGAGGTCCTGCCGCTCACCGCGAAAGCGCGTCCCTGGCGCCACGTCGCTGGCGATCGCCAGATCCCGATCGCGATAGATCTTCTCGAAGGTGCGAGTGAGGGCGGCAACGACCGGCGCCACCTCCGTGATGGTGCCGAGCGTTCCTGCGAGCGCCGCAGCCCGGGCGCGGTCGAGATGGTAGTTGACCTGGTCCCGCATGAGGGTGGCCTGCTCGCGCACGCGGCTTGCGATCTCCTCGGGCGCGGCCTCCACCTCGTTGACGATGACGCTCAGCGGCGTCTTCAAGGCATGGGCAAGATTGCCGACCTGCGTGCGTGCGCGCTCGAGGATCTCGCGATTGGTGTCGAGGAGAAGATTGAGCTCCTCGGCCAGGGGAGCGATGTCCTCGGGAAAGGCGCCTCCGATGCGGTCGGCATGACCGCGTCGCACGGCGCTCACCGCCGCCCTGAGCCGCATCAGGGGCCGCAGGCCGAAGCGGATCTGAAGCAGGGTCGTCAAGCCAAGCGCCACGCCCAAGAGCAGAAAGGTCACCGTGAGGGCGAAGGTGAAGCGGCGCACTTCGCCGTCGATCTCGTCGGCCGGCCCGGCGACGCGGACCACATAGCGCCCGTCCTCGCCGAGGTCGACGTCCCGTTCGACGAGGCGCAAGGTGCGGCCCTCCGGCCCCGATCGGTAGCCCTTGCGCACCTCGCCGAAGCGGCTGTCGTCGCCAGGCGGGACGAGGCCCGGAATCTGGGCGCCGAAGAGCGAGCGCGACGAGCGGATGTCGCGCGGCGCCGCGTCGGGACGCCCGACCTGCCAGTACCAGCCCGAGAGAGGCAGGTTGAAGCGCGGATCCCCGAGAGCGCCGAACTCGCGCTCCTCCGGATTGCCCGGCGCCACGAGATCCGAGGCGAGATCGGTCGCATAGGCGAGCAGCCGCGCATCGAAGGCTCGCTCCGTCGTGTCGCGGTAAAGGGCGGAGAGAATGAGCCCGGCGGTGAGGAGGATGAAGAAGCTCCAGAACAGCGCGGAGGCGGCGAGGCGGACGGCGATGGAACCGCTGGCGAGGGACCGGAACGCCTTCATTCGCTGCTCTCCGCCTCCGGGGAGAGGAGCGGACCGCCTCACGCCTCGCCCTTCGGCTCGATGAGATAGCCTAACCCCCTCACCGTCTGGATCAAATCGACGCCGAGCTTCTTGCGCAGGCGGCCGATGAAGACCTCGATGGTGTTCGAGTCGCGATCGAAGTCCTGGTCGTAAAGATGTTCGGTCAGCTCGGCGCGGGACACGATGCGGCCGGCATGATGCATCAGGTAGGACAACAGGCGGTATTCGTGGGAGGTGAGCTTCACCGGCGCCCCGCGCACCGACACGCGGCCCGAACGGGTGTCGAGGCGCACCGAACCGCACACCAGCTCGCTCGAGGCGTGCCCCGTGGCCCGTCGCAGAAGAGCCCGGACGCGGGCCAGGAGTTCCTCCATGTGGAAGGGCTTGGTGACATAGTCGTCCGCGCCTGCATCGAAGCCTTGGACCTTGTCGCTCCAGCGGTCGCGGGCGGTCAGGATGATGACGGGGGTTCTCTTGCCCGCCCGGCGCCAGCCGGTCAGGACGGACACGCCGTCCAGCTTCGGCAGCCCAAGATCGAGGATGATCGCATCGTAAGGCTCGGTTTCCCCCAGGAAGCCGCCCTCCTCCCCGTCGAAGGCCTTGTCGACCGCATAGCCCGCCTGCTCCAGGGCGGTGACGATTTGACGATTGAGGTGTTTGTCGTCCTCAACGACCAGAAGACGCACGCGAGGAAATCCTCTCCACTGCTACTGCACGGCGACGACCTTGCCGGAGATCGCGTCGATGGTGACATATGCGAATCGCCCGTCCCGGCGAAGCGCCATGATGATGTAGAGGAGGCGATCGTCCACGCGGCAGAGGTTCGCGCGCACGATCTCGGCCCCCGGCACGGCGCCGCGCGCCGCCACCACCGCCTTGGCCGATGCCACGATCCGGTTGGAGGCGACCACCTCGCGCGTTTCGCCCGCATCGAGGCAGTCGGCCATGCCCGCCGCGCCTTCCGCCTGCGCGGCGCCAAGACAGCACAACAAGGCGATGCCGAACAGGGCCGACCGCATGAATTCACTCTTCCACCGCCGGACTGAATGCTCTCTGAACGAGCTCTCCCCGCCTGCGCTGCAGGGCAGGGAGAGCCGCAGGCGCTTACAGAAGCCGCCGTGTGGCGACGATGCGGAAGAAGGTCGACAGGATGAAGCTTGCGGCCGCGATCAGCTGGGACGCGGCCTCGGCGACCTGGCCGGCATCGAGCGCCCTCGTGTCGTAGCCGAGCACGGCCAGCGCGAGCGCGATGAGCCCCACGATGTTCGTCCACACCGTGCGGCTCGCAAAGATCGATTTGACGTCGTCCATGGATGTCTCCTTGGGGGTGAGAGCCTGATCCGGGGGAATGGCGGCGAGAGACGCCTCCTTGACCTCGCGCACGCGCCTGCTCCATCCGCGCCCGAAGACGGGCCAGGTCGGCAGCCTCTGAAGGAAAGCCAGCCGCGCCGCGGCGAGCGCTTCAACGAGGGAGGCGGGGTCGCGCTCCGCGAGGGCCGCGAGGGTCTTCGGCCCGATGATGCCGTCCTCCGCCACCCCGAGGAGGCGCTGGAGGAGCTTGACGGCCCGGCCGGGGCCCGAGTGCACGGCGAGATCGAACACGGCTTCGTCGACACCGGGCGGGAGAGCGTCGGCCCGCACCGCCTCCCAGTAGAACCGCCGATAGATGTCGGCGGCTTCGGCCTGTGTCAGCTCGCGGACCTCCGCAGCCGACACCGGCCGTCCCCGCGCCCGGGCGAGCGTTGATGGCGTGATCCCGAACTTGGTCGCACCACCGGGATCGGCCGGGTGCTCCACATAGCCGCCCTCCCGCCGCAGGACGCGGGGCAGCACCTCGTCAAAGCGCTCGGACGGCATGGGCGATCTCCGAAACAGGCAGGCACCGGCAGGGCCGGCTTCGACGGCTGGACATGGAGGCTCCACGGACGGCTGGTGAGGGAATGCGTGCGCCCTCAGGCGATGGGCAGCGTGGCCTCGGCCTCGAACCCGCGGCCGGCGACGGCGCTGATCTGGGCGATGCGGAGCGACAGGCTCGCCTGCAGCGCTCCGAAATCGGCGAGTTCCTGAGCCAAGGGGTAGTGCGCCCCAGGGACCACGCTCGACAATGTGCGGACGACCGCACCGCCCTGCAGGATGTCGAGCTCGTAGCGCTCCGCCTCCTCGCCTAGCGGAACCTCGAGCGGCTCCCAGGCGTCGCCGTCGAGGCGCGTGCGGCGGAGCCAGGTGATGGCGATCCCTTCTGGGCCGCGGCGCGCCGACACATGCACCGGCGCGAACGGCCGCAGCGCATGAAGCCCCGCGGTCGCGGTGATCTCGATCGCGGCCGGATCGGCATGGTCCCTGTCCGCCGGCCCGATGCGGTAGCGCCGCGCCACGGCAACGTCCGCAAGCTGATCGGTCAAGGGGGTGACGGCCTCATCGAGACGCACGAGGAGCGCGCCGGCCGGAGCGGGTCGCGCCGCTTGCGCCTCCGTGCCCCCAAGCCCGCGGAGAAGCCGCGAGAGACGATAGGTCCGAGGCCCGACGAGCTGCGCATGGGCGGCGATGAGGAGCTCCCACCGACCGTCAGCACCCAGGAGGGCGAACGCGTTGCCACCCGCGAGGGCTTCCGCGTCGGAGATCGCAGCGAGAGCGCCGCGGGCGAGGTCGACGTGCAGCGTCGCGTGATGCCACCGCCACAGAGGCCCGGCGCCCAGGGGATCGAGCGTGCGCCCGACCACGGCGGGGAAATCGACGAGGCGATGGAGCGCAAAGGCCCCGGCCCCGCTCTCCCTCCACACGGCCATCGCGCCAGGCCACGGGTCGGCGGCGACGGCAAGATACTGGAGCGCGGTCGGGCTTCCCTGTGCGATCGGCAGATCGAGAACGATCGCCTGCGCAGGGCCGGGGATCGGGGGTGCGGACCGCCGCGGCCGTTCGGCGGAAGCGCCGGGTGTTGCGTGCACGCCAGGCTCGACGGCGCGCGTCGTGACCCGTCGCGCCAGACCATCGGCGATCCGCGTGATGCGATGAAGGCGTGGCCCTGTTGCGGCGACCGGTAGGGAGACGATGTCGCCCACCTCGAGCGCGACGTGGCGAAGCGCGAGCTGGAACTCGGCGGTCTCGCGCCTGGCCCAGAGGTCCTGCAGCCAACCATCGGCGAGACGCTGCGCCTCCGCCCGACGCGTCACGACGGCGGCATCGGCCCGCGTCTCGCGGCGGCTCGAGCCGGCAAGGCGGCGCGAGGCGACCGCTGCGCGGCGGTACTCCGTCTCCCCATCCGTGAAGCCGAGCTCCACCTGGCGCGGGAGTTCGGTTTCCTGGGCCCGCGTCAGCCTCAGCGTCGCACCGCTCGCCGCACGGACGAGATCTTCCTCCGAAAGCGAGGCGGTGACGCGGCTCCCGGGGCCCCTGAAATCAAGGCGGCCGCCGCTCGCCACGGCGTCGACGCCGAACAGGCGCAAGAGCGGCTCCAACGCCTCGCGCGCCGACATCGGCCTGTCGATGACGTAACCGTCGAGGAAGCCGTCCGCCGCGATGTCATGAGGCGATGGCGCGCCAAGATCGAGAAGGATCGCGGCGATGAGCCGGTCGAGCGGTAGGCCCTCCAGCCGTCCGGTGATCCAGTGCCCCGTGTCCCAGTTGCGCCCATCGGCCCAGACGAGATCGAAATCGGGAAAGGCGGGGAAAGGTCGCGCATCCCAGGTCCAGACGGCGATGCCGGCCGGATCGACCATCCGCGCGCCATAGACCGCCGACACCGGATTCGCTCCTGCCGGGTGGCCGGGCAGCGCCGGGTCGAAGCGCGTGAGGATGGCTTCGAGCGCGCGGGCCTGGATGAGGTCGTCCCGCGTCCCCCGGGAGAAGGGCGGGAGCGCCGACTCCGACGATTTGGGATCGGGGAAGACGTTCGGCCCGCTGGCGCCCTTGTCGACCGCCGGGACGCCGACCTCGGTCAGCCAAATGGGCTTCGACTGCGGCACCCACGCGGTCGCGGCTGTCTCGATGCCGCCGACGCGCTCCACATGAGCGTTCGACCACCAGCCGACGAGGTCCTTCGCCCGAAACGTCCATGGCTTGCCATAGGCGCCGTCGGCGATGGGGCTGCGCATCTGCGTCCGCCGGTCGGCCTCGTTGGCATAGTGCCAGTCGAAGGCCTCGCCTGCGGCGAGCCGTCGGCGAAGATAGGCGAGGTCATGGCCGCTCTGCGCCTCGGCGAGATCGCGATGGTCGGGGCCGTCGCGCCAGTCGGCGATGGGCGGGTAGTAATCGACCCCGACCGCGTCGATGGCCGGATGCGCCCACAGGGGATCGAGCGGGAAGCGCACCTCCCCTCCCCCGTCGCGCACATGGGCGCCGTACTCCGTCCAGTCGGCGGCGTAGGTGATCTTGGTCTGCGGGCCGAGCACAGCCCGCGCATCCTCGGCGAGCGCCATGAGCCGTTCGACCGCGGGATAGACGCCAGGGCCCGAGCGCACGCGCGTCAGCGAGACAAGCTCGCTGCCGATGATGAAGCCCTCGACGCCGCCGGCCGCAGCCGCAAGAGATGCATAGTGCAGGATCAGGCGGCGGAAGCTCCATTCCTCCGGACCTGCATAGGCAACCTCACCATTGGCGATGGAAAAGTCCGCGCGGGCCGCGGTGCCGAAAAAGGCTGCGACCTGACTTGCCGCCGCGGCCGTACCGTCGACCGTGCCGTCGCGCCCGGGCGCCGGATCGCAGGTGATGCGCCCGCGCCAGGGATAGGACGGCTGCCCGGGCATGCCTGTCCACGGATTCGGCAAGCCGTTGCCGGCCGGCACGTCCATCATCACGAAGGGATAGAGGACGACCTCAAGGCCGCGCGCCTTCAGGTCGTGGACGAGACGCAGGATCGAAGCGTCGGACGGGGTGCCGCCATAGGCCGCCACGCCCTCCGCGGAGGACACGACGCGAGCCGTCGAACGGCTGAGGCCCGCGACAGTCCAGCTGCCGCCGACCGTCTCCTTCTCGGCTCGATCGACCCGCGGCGCGACCGTGCAATGGGCCGCGCGCAGATCGTCCCCGAACCAGCTCACCACGAGCGATATGCGCTTCAGGTTCGGGCACAGGGCCTGCAGCGCGTCGAGGGATGCGGCAATGTCGGTCGTATGCTGGAGCTGGTGGCGGTTCTCCGGCCGCGTGACGCCGAGCCCGAGGACCTGCGCCACCGGTGCGGTGTCGTAGGCGAACTCCGTCGCGCCGGGGATCAGGCACACGGCGCGGACCATCCGGCCCAGGCCGTCGACCGCGCGCACGACCTCGCAGGAGAATTGTGGGACCCGGTTGCCGAAGGGCTCGAGCGGCAGGCGCTCGAATACGATATAGGCGAGCCCCCGATAGGCGGGCGCATTGTCGGCGCCCTCCTTCGCCACGATCAGCGGATCGGGAGCCTGAGCGTCCTCACCGCGATGCACGCGCAGGGCGAGGGTGGCGAGATCGAGCTCGCGTCCATCGGCCCAGATCCGGCGCACGAAGCTGATCGGCCCTTCGCACAGCCCGATGGCGAGATTGGCGAAATAGCTGTAGCTGGTGCGGACGGCCGTTTGCGAGCCGCCGCCCTTGCCGCCGCGCGCGCCCGAGCGTTCGACGGAGACGTTCGCCACCTCCTCGAACCGGGTGGCCCAAATCAGCTGGCCGCCGATGCGGGCGCGGCCATAGACCCGCGGGATCGGAGCGCCTTCGGTGGAGGTGAGGCCGTCAAGGTCCGTCAGCCGGGGCCCTTCCACATGACGGGGGCCGTCCGAGCCCGAAAGGGCGCCGTCGAGCGCTGATCCGGCGGCCGCGCCGAGCACCCGGCCGATGCTGGCGCCGACAGGGCCGCCGACGACGCCGCCGAGCGCCGCGCCGGCGGCTTGGAGAAGGAGAGTGGCCATTCGGGTTCTCGTGGAAGGGCGACGAGCCGTGGGGGTCAGTCCGTGGGAAACCGGAACGCATAGGCGAGATGGCGACGCCACCACGGCGCGATCGAGACTTCGCAGACGCTCGCGCCGTCATGGGCGTGGATCATCGCATCGCCGCTCGCGGCGATGGCGCAGTGCTTGGCCGGCAGATGAGCGCGCAGGCGGAAGAGCAGCACGTCGCCCGGTGCAAAAAGACCAGGATCGATCGCGACGAGATGGCGCCGCGCCGCCTCGCGCAAGGTCTCGACGCCGCCGGCCTCGGCCCAGTCGGGCGTATAGGGCGCAAGCGGCTCGGGCTCAGGCCCGACGACCGCACGCCACACGCCGCGCACAAGCCCGAGGCAGTCGCAGCCGACGCCCTTGAGCGAGGCTTGATGCCGATAAGGCGTGCCGATCCACGACCGCGCTTCGGCGATGATGAGCTCGCGCATGTCTCTCGCCCTCCATGGACGTTGTCCTCGGGCCGCGAAGGAAGACCCGGGCATGACGGGCGCTCGTCACCGAAACAGGCTGCCGCCGTCCATGCCGGCCTCGCCCTGGCGCGGCAGGCGGATGATGAAGTCGTTGCCCGGCATGTGCGGGAAACCGCGGAAGTTGACGACGTTCGCGAACTTCGTGCGACAGGTGGAGAAGCGCTTGTCGCAGCCGGCCGTGACGCGGAACGCGTCCGCCACGGCGATGGGGCGGGTCGTCCGCTGCCAGAGGTCGAGCACGGCCTCGCCGCCCTCCGCCCGGTGCGCCCTGATCTCCATGTGGAGCCCCGCATTGGCGCCGGTGAGCCATTCGATCCGGCCGCCGGCGAACCAGCTGTCGGCGAAGGATTCGAGCTGAGTTGTCGCCCATGTGAGCTGCCCGTCCGTACGCGCCACCGTCGCGGTGGCCGAGAAAGCCGGATCGTTCAGGTCCACCCGGCAGCGCGGGTCGCCGAGATCGGCCGAGCAGGTCGCGCGAAAGAGGCGTCCTTTCTCCTCGTCGAGCCGGTGCGTGAGGGAGCGCAACTCCGCGACGAAGGCGCCGTCGGCGCGGCGGATCTCGCCGATGGAGGTCACATCGAGGAGAAGCCGCTCCTCGACGGCGGACCAATTGACGAGCCAGGTCTCGACCGTGGCGTCGTCGTAGAGGCCGGCCGCGATGTCGCCTTCCGTGATCCCAGCCGCGACGAGAGCGCCCGAGACCTCGCCGCCGCCGACGGCGAAGCCAAGCTCCGCCGTCGCCTCGGCGGCCTCGAGGCCCGTGCGCGCGCCGAAGGTGACGCCGTCAAGGACGAGGTCGCGGTCATGGTCGGTGTAGCCTGAGACGAGCCCGTCGCGGCGGATGAGCTTCCAGCAGTGGCACAGGGTCGTGGCGCCGCGTGCGAGATGCGCGGCAAGGGCGGGCGAAAGAACGCGCATGGGAGCTCCGTGCACCTCTCCTTCCGGGAGAGGTCGAGCGCCGCCGGCAGGCGGCGTCCGGGCGAGGGGTGGACCATCTCCGGCGAGGACTCTCCCTTCCGGAAAGGCGGAGGTCGGTTCACACCATGATCTCCACCAGCGGGATGTGAGGCACCTCGCCCGCCTCGAAGGCTAAGAGGTCGATGTCGAGTTCGTCCGTGTCGAATCGGACGGGCACGTCGAACGCGAATCCGGCGGTCACGGCGCTGCCCGGCGCCGGGACGAAGCCTGGCAGGAAGGTGACGAGGCCGGTCGTCGCATCGCAACCGAAGCCGGTCCCCGCCTGGCGCTCGACCCCGTCGACAGCCACCCGGACGGTGCCGGCCACGGGCTTGGCGATGACGCGCTCATAGGGAGCATGGGCGCCACCATAGGTCTTCACGAGCTGGAACGTGGCGGCTGCGCCGTCGCCCGTGCCGATGCGCTGGTCGAGCGCCGTGACGGCTCGCGTGGGCGGCCCCGAGCGGCAGTCGACCTTGTCGCGGAAGCGGAAGCCGCAGAGCCGGCCGCGCCGCTCCTCGAAGAAGGCGACGACCTCGTGGAGCGCGTCGAGGGTGCGCACGCCGAGGCCCGCATCGTAGCGCCGAAGCGAATGCGCCCAGCGGCTGTTGCGCTGCTCGCGGCCGGAGGCAAGCGTGACGATGTCCGTCAGCCGCCGCGGCCCGCCCCGGCGCCCGAGGGATATTTCGATTGGGAATCGAATTTCATGGAATTCGGCAACCATAACAAAGCCCCTCGCTGGATCATGCGAACCGAACCCGGCAGCGCGCGTTGAAGGCGGGTGGGTGGCGGGCGAAAGGAGGGACGACCGTGAGCAACACGCCGAACCAACTCGCTGAGGATTTCCCGGACATGGCCGATCGCATCCACGCGCTGAAGACCACGGACAACCGCTTCGCCCGGCTCGTGGAGGAGTACAACGAGGTGAACCGCGCCATTCACCGCATCGAGACGCGGGTGGAGCCTGCCTCCGAAGATGTGGAGGAAGAGCTCAAGCGCCGCCGCGTGCGCCTGAAGGACGAGATCGCTCAGATGCTGGCGGGCGCGGATGAGACGGAGGGCGAGACGAGCCCCCACCCGGGCCAGGCTGTCGAGGCGCCGCGCATGCGCGGCGGGATGTGAGGCGTTGGCCGTTCCGAAGGACGCTTCCGGCGAGGCTCGGCTCCGCGCCTCAGTCGTGAGCCTGACGCTCCCATCGTCCATCATCGTGGAGAACGAGCCGCTCTCCCCGCCGGAACATCCATGAAGCCACTTCCATGCCGTCGAAAAGACGGTCGTCGATCAGCGGCTGGATCTCGATGACCCCGAGAAAACGGTCACGCACAAGCTCCCCCTCCGGGTTCCTGTAGGTTGTCTCCCGCCGCCTCCCAATCATCTCGCCCTTGCCTCGGGCGTCGCGTTCATCGCGTGCGGACACGACATGAACTGCAAGCTCACGCAGGGCCTCCGGAGCATCGGACGATTGCACTTCCAGAGAGAACAGCACGGAAACAGCGAACAGCGTCATAGGAAGCATCTTACCTGAACTGAGGGGCGCGTTCATTTCCTGAAGCGATCTTCTCTCAAGATCTTCAAACACTTTCGAGCAGCGGCGTCCCCCGATCTAGCAGCTGTCATGACGTCGGCAATCGTTGACCCGAGGAATTGGCCGGGTATTTCGCGGCGAACGGCGCCAATGCAGTTCTGAGAGGCGAAGTCCCCCACAGTGAGATTGAGCTGTTCCCTGGTGAACCCTCCTGCGACCACCGCTCGAGCCTGAGCACTGTGCCGGGTGTGAGACGAAACCCAGCCGCCCTCGCTCGTCCATTGCCCGCCTTCGGGATTGCCCGCCGGCACGCGCGGCTGGTCAGGTCGGTATTTCCCGTAGAGAGCGCGTTGCAGCTTGATGAGTGCAAGCTGCGTCTGGGCGGCAACGAGACCCGACCTGAGGCTCAGGAGCTCCAGCCGTCTTCGCTCTGCTCTCAGCCGCGCGGACCGCGCTTCGATCCGTCCCCGTTCGAGAGCTTTGTGGAGCGGCATGTTCACAACCCCCTCCTCCCGCGCGCCACGGCGCGGGCGAGCGCCGCCGCGACCTGCGCCTCCGAGCGCTTGAAGCTCGCGGCGTCGGGCGTCGAGACGTTCACCGTCACCTCTACGGGCCGTCCGGCGGAGCCGGCGCCTCGCACGCCGAGGCGTCCGTCGGGCCCGCGGGCGAGCGGCATCACCGCCTCAGGCCCCTCCTCGCCCATGAGGCCAAGCCCACGCGCGAGCGGAAAGTAAGTGGGCGCCGCGACGACGCCGCCTTTCGCGAAGGGCATGATCAGGCCCCGCGAGACGATGCCGCCGCGGGCAAGCCCCGTCTCGCCGGCCTCGCCCGAGAAGGCGCCGCGGAAGAGGTCTTCGAGGCCGCGCCGCAGCGGCCGCATGGCGGCGCGCATGCCGGCGTTGAGGAGCGAGCGGCCGACCGCGCCCAAGACGCCGTCGAGGCGCCGCGCCTCGGCGACGTTGCGGCTAAGGGCGCTCGACAGCGAGGCTCCGAAGCGTTGCGAGAGCCGGTCCAGGGTCTCGAGCTGGCGCGCGTGGCGATCGTTCTGGCGAAGGATGTCGGAAGGATCGTCCATGAATCCCTGCTCCTTTACTTCTCTCCGGCGGAGGTCGGCGAGCGTCAGCGAGCCGGGCGAGCCCTCTCCGGATCCAGGAGAGGTGACGCGCGCCGCCGCGTTCCACCTCTCCCCGGTGGGGAGAGGTCGGCGAGCGAAGCGAGCCGGGTGAGGGCCGGCTCCTCATCCTGAGAGGGCGCACACCTCACCCGCACCTTCGGCGCGACCTCTCCTTCCAGGAGAGGTGGGCGGCGGTGCCGCCGCGCGTCACCTCTCCCCGGTGGGGAGAGGTCGGCGAGCGAAGCGAGCCGGGTGAGGGCCGGCTCCTCATCCTGAGAGGGCGCACACCTCACCCGCGCCTTCGGCGCGACCTCTCCTTCCAGGAGAGGTGGGGGGGGCGCGGCGGCTCAATCCGGGAAGGCGCGCATCAGGGCGGCGAGATCGCCGGGCGTGAGAGCGGCGATCGCGGAGCCGCCGCGAGTTCCTTCAACCGCCGCCGCCAGCTCGCGCGGCGTGGCGCGCCAGAAGGCGTCGGGCGTCCACCGCAGGCGGCCAAGGGCGAAGGCCATGGCCTCCTCCCACGGAAAAGGCGAGGCCTCGGCCCGGCCGCCCGCGGCTAGAGAGGGTTTTCGGGGGCGTCCCCGAAGGCGAGGGCGAAGAGGTCGCCGATCGCCTCCACGATCCCGTCGAGGCCGCCCTCGAGGGGCAGCGCCGCGACCTCCGCGTCGGACAGGGCGTTCCCGCCCCCGCGCAGGGCGACGGCCAGGATCTTCAGGAGGTCGCGCGCCGACAGGCGCGCGCTCGCGAAGCGCTCGGCGAGGGCCGTCAGGTCGGCGGCGCCGAAGGCGTCCTCCAGTTCGGCGAGCGCGCCGAGGGTCAGGCAAAGCGCGTAGCGGCGGCCGGCGAGCTCGAGCGCGACCTCGCCGCGGCGGCGGTTGGGCATGAATGATCTCCTTTCCGGGAGCGCCTGCGTTTAGAGCGCCGTGAAGGTGAGCGGGCCGGCGGATTCGAAGGCCGTCTCGAAGGTGACCTCACCGGCATGGTCGCCGCGATATTCGAGGGCGGTGATCTGGAACGGTCCTTCGAGGCGTCCGAAATCCGGGATGATCACCTGATAGGTGCAAATCTCGCCGTCGAAGAAGACCTGGCGCAGGCGCGCGTCCGACGCCTCGTCCTTGAACACGCCGGAGCCGGTGATGCCGGCGCGGCGCACGCCGGCGCCGGCGAGGAGCTCCCGCCAGCGCCCGGCGGACTCGGCATGGGTCACATCGACCGTCTCGGCGTTGAAGGCGAGCTGCCGGGCGCGAAGCCCGGCGACAGTGACGAAGCCTTGCTCTCCGTCGTCGATCTTGATGAGCAGATCCTTGCCTTTCTGAGCGGGCATGCGGCCTCCGGGATGTTGGGGCTTGAGGGTGGGGCGCAACAACTCGCCGCGAAAGCGGCGCCTCTTCAGGCGGTCTCGGTGAGGGCGCGCAGGCGCAGCGTGGCGCGGGCGAGCTGGGAGGGCGGGTCGCGGTCGGCCTCGATGGCGGCGACCCGCATCAGCACCAGCCGCGCGCCCTCGGGCGTCAGGTCGGCGCCGTCGAGGAGCGCCGCCATGCGCTCCGCCGCCGCGAGGGCGCTCCTGGCGCTGCCGGGCCGCGCCCAGACGAGGATCGCCATCTCGTGCTCGTGGCCGCGGTCCGAGCCTGTGGACCAGTCCCGGGCGACCGCGTCGCCGAACACGGCGTAAACGGGCTCCGCCGCCCGGGGCGGCTCGTCGTGAAGGCGCACGCCGCCGCCCATCAGGCTCGCGAGCTGGGGATCGGCGGAGAGGCGGTCGAGGATGGCGCGGCGAAGGGCAAGGACCGGAGCGCTCACGGCGCGATCTCCTCGACGAGGCAGACGAGGCGCTTCCTCGTGCCGTCCGGATCCGAGGCCGAGCGGATCGCGAAGCGGCGAAGGCCGCGCACGAGGCGCATGCCGCCGCTGACGCCCTCCCGGTAGCGCAGGGTCACGCGGTGGGTGACCGCCTGTTCGGCCCGCGCCGCAACGAAGCGCTCGCTGCCCCTCAAGAGTTCGATGGCGCCCCAGAGCTGCGGCCCGGCCACGTAGCTGCGCAGCACGCCGCCGAACCCGTCGGGCGTCTCGACCGGCATCTCCAAAACGAATCGGCGCCCGCGGGCGCCGACGGACAGAGGTCTCACGGACAACTCCTTTGCGCGACAAGAGCAGGAGAGAGCGGAGGCTCAGAGCCGCGCCCTGCGATGGCGGGCGACAAGCAGCTCGAGGGTTGAAGGCAGAGGCGCCGCCTCGTCGATCTCGTCGCCGCGATGCTCGAACCAGCGCGCGACGAGCACGCGGACGGCCTGCCTCAACGTGGCAGGCACGTCGCCCGCAGACGCGCCGAAGCCGACGACCACGTCCAGGGCAATGCCTTGCGCGGCAAGGCCCGGCTCCGGCGCCGTCGCATCCACGATGAGGCGCGGCGGATCGCTCGAGGCCTCGACGCGATAGAGAGCGGCGGACACATCCGAAGGCGCGCCGCTCGCGTCGAAGACGCGCACGCGGTCGACGCGGATCAAGGGCGACAGGGGCAGGCGCAGGATGCGCCCTTGCGGCCAACGGTCGAGCAGGATGCGCCAGGTCTGCTCGACGAGCTGGCGGCCGCAGGCGGCCTCGACGAGGAGGCGGGCCGCGGTGATCAGGGCTGCGACGAGCTCGTCCTCCGCCTCGTCGTCAAGCCGCAGATAGGCGCGCATTTCCGCGACGCTCACGGGCTCGACGCCGGGCCCGGCGATCAGTATCGGGGTCATGGAATGATCCTGGGGAAGCCAAAGGTCGTCTCGGGCGCACCCGAGAAAGGAGGTGAACGATGCGGATGCGCGTGAGCGCGGTCGCGCTCGCTTCACTGGCGCTCGGCGCGCCGGCGCAGGCCATCGTCGGCGGCACGCCGGATGACGGGGCGCTGGCGCGCGCCAGCGTAATGATCGTCAGTCCCACCGGCATGTGCAGCGGTGTGGTGGTGGACGCCGACGTGGTGTTGACCGCCGCCCATTGCGTCACCGGCGCGCCCGATTACCGGGTCTTCCACCGCGCGGCAGCAGGCGAGCCGGTGCTGATCCCAATCGCCGCCAAGGCGGTCCATCCGCAGTTCGAGCCGAACGCCGTCGCAGCGCGCCGGCGCTCGATCGATCTTGCCCTCATCCGCCTCGCGGAGCGGCTGCCGCCCGCCTATGGCGCAGCGGAGTTCTCCGCCGCTCAGCCTCGCGCCGGGGCGCCGATCCGCGTCGGCGGATTCGGCGTTGCCCGCGAAGGAGACGCCCGCTCGACCGGAGCGTTCCGGATCGCCGATCTCGCCGTGGTCGAGCCCCATGGCGCGAGCGCGATCCTGCTGTGGGCGAAGGGCGTCAGGACAGGCGCCTGCACCGGCGATTCCGGCGGTCCGATGGCCGCGGACGATCGTGTGGTGGCCGTCGTCACCTGGGCCAAGGGAGCGGCAGCCGGCGGTTGCGGCGCCATCTCGCAGGGCGTCCTCCTCGCGCCCCAGCGGGCGTGGATCGACCGCACCCTTGCGGCCTGGGGCCGCAAGGCGCGCTGGGCGGGCGGTGCGTCTTGACGGCCCTGTTCCATTTCGGGACCCTGGCGCGGGGGCACGTCGAATCCATGAAAGCCGCCATGCGTTGTCCGCTCGCCCTTCTCGCGCTCCTCCTTCCGACCGCAGCCGACGCCGTGACCCGCGGGCAGGTCACCCGTGATCCGAACGGCGTGCGCAGCTCGGTGGTGCGCGTCGAATCCTCGCGCGGCGAGCTCTGCTCCGGCGCGGTGATCGCGCCTGACCTGGTGCTGACCGCCGCCCATTGCGTCATCGATCGCGCCCATTATCGGATCGTCGCCGTCGACCGGGCCTTCCGGCCCCGCACGATCCGCGCCGTCGCCGCCGCCATGCACCCGGCCTTTGTGGCAGGGACGACGCCGCGCACCCAGCCCGGCGTGGATCTCGCCATCCTCAAGCTCGAGCGGCCGCTCGGGCCCGACTTCGTGCCTCTCGATCCGCGCTTTGCGGGGCGGGTGGTCGAAGGGCAGCCCGTGGACATCGCCGGCTTCGGGGTCTCGGGCGAAGGCCGCAAGGGGACGGCGCGCATCCTGCGCCAGGCACGCCTCGTTTCGCTCGGGCCGCTGCAGGTGGCGAATCGCGTGGTCGTGGTGGCCGACGAGGAACGCCGGGCGGTGCTGCCCGGGGCCGGCGCCTGCCGGGGCGATTCCGGCGGACCGATCCTCACCGGCGGCCCCGGCGGCTACCAGCTCCTCGGCATCGTGAGCTGGTCGAGCGGGGCGCTGCGCTCCCTGGACGGCTCGGCCTGCGGCGGCCTCACCGCTGTCACTCCGGTCGCCGAGCATGCGGGGTGGATCGCCGCCCGCGCGGAGGACCTGCGCCGCCTGGCGCCTGGCCAGGCGACCGCTGCGCCCCGAGCGCCGGCGAGCCCCTTCGACTGGATGACCCGGTAGCTCGGGCGTCGAGCGGAAGCGGCGACGCTTCGAGGGCTGCAACCGAAAGCCTGCCCCGGCATTAAAGCTGGCATCTTGAGCCCTGGAGAGCGCCCATGCGTGCTGGCGCTGCCCGGCGGCGTTTGGCCGCCGTCACCTTTGCCCTTCTTGTGTTGTCGCCGGCCGCTTCGGCCCATGATGTCTGGATCAACAAGCAGAGGCGCACCAACAGCGCCGGCGAGTGGTGCTGCAACAGCATGGACTGCACGAAGGTGCAGGCCAAGGAGACGCCCCGCGGCTATCTCTTCTCCACCAGCGAAGAGATTCCCCGCAGCGAGGTGATGCTGTCGGGCGACGGCGATTTCTGGATCTGCCGGCGCCCCGACAAGACCATCCGCTGCGCCTTCGCGCGGCTGGGAAGCTGACGCGTCCACCTGCGGCGACGCGAAGGGGTTGGGCGGCAGGCCGCGCCCTCTCGCCGATGGACTTACGCGAACTTCATCAGCTTGATGGCGTCGTAGTCCTGCACCCCGCCGCCGACGCGCTTGGTTGTGTAGAACAGCACATAGGGCTTGGCCGAGAACGGATCGCGCAGCACGCGCACGCCGGCGCGGTCGACGACGAGATAGCCGCGGCGGAAATCCCCGAACGCGATCGACAGCGTATTGGCCGCGATGTCCGGCATGTCCTCCGCCTCGACCACCGGGAACGACATCAGCGTCGCAGAAGCGCCTGCGCTCGCCGGCGGCTGCCAGAGGTAGTTGCCGTTCGCATCCTTGAACCGGCGGATCATGCTCTGCGTCTTGCGGTTCATGACGAAGGTGGCGTTCTGCCGATAGCCGGCCTTGAGCCCGTAGACGAGCTCGATGAGCTTGTCGGAGGGGTTCGCGGCCGGGAAGGCGCCTGCCTGGCCGGTGGCGACGAAGCCCAGATTGCCCCAGCTCCAGGAACCGTTGTCCACGGCAGGCGAGGCAAGGAAGCCCTTCGGCTTGTTGATGCCGTCGCCCTGGACGAAGGCCGTCCCCTCCTGCTCGGCGAAGGCGGTCTCGATCTCGTCGGCGATCCAGCGCTCGATGTCGACGACGGCGTCGTCGAGGAGGGTCTGGGTCGCCGCCGGCATGGCGTAAAGCTCCATGGCGGGGAAGGTCAGCTCGGCCAGCGCCGGGCCGCCGGTCTGGGGCCGCGCCGCGGTCTCCGCCGTCCAGCCTGCGGCCGTGCCGCTCGTCGAGAAGGCGCGCTTGTAGAGTCCCCCGGAGATGATCCGCACGGAGGCGATCGAGCGGATCGGCGAGATCACGGCGAGGCGGCGCAGCACCTCGCGCTCGATCGTCTCGGGCACGAGGTAGCCGCCGTCCGGGCCCGAGCCCGCCGAGAGCGCCTTGGCTTCCAGGCGCTTCAGGCTGCCGCCTTCGCCGGCGCGCATATAGGCCTCGAACGCGGCCTTGTGCTCGGCCTGAAGCGGCGAGCGAGGATCGGCGGCAGGTCCGGCCAGGGTCGGCCGGCTGCGGTCGAGCGTCAGCCGGTCGAGGTGGCGCTTCGCCTCCTCGAGCGCCTCGTCGAGGCGCCCGAGCTTCTCCTCGGTCAGGGCGTCGGCGGACAGCCGCGCCTCGATCTCGCCCAGGCGGCGGTCGTTGGTCTCCTTGAAGGCCTCGAAGATGTGGGTGAACTCGTCGAAGGCCGCCGCCACGTCCGTCGAAGTGATGCCGGTGTCCATGAGGTCCTCTTCCGTTGGAGGTGAAAGGGTGCGGCGCCGCACGGCGCCAGGGTCGAAGCTCGGGTTCATTTCGTCCGAGGCGCCGCGACGAAATGTTGAGCCGCGCGACGACATCGGCCCGGAACGCAGGCGCGGTAGGAGGGTTGCCTATCAGCGGCTCGGACAGGCGGGCGGGAGACAGGCCATGATGAAAATCGCCAAGATCACGGGGCTTGGGATCTTCGCCGCCATGCTGTGGGCGGCCTCGCATTTCACGACCGACAAGACCGACACCGCCTGGACCGGCAGGGCCGAGGCAACCGCTTCGGCAGCGCTGCCCGCGCCCCGGCCCTCGACCGCAGCCTCGCCCGAGGCGCGCGAAGTGAGGCGCATCGCCATCGTTCCCAAGGGGAGCGAAGCCACCGCCCCCGCGCCTGCGAAGGGCTGCGAGGACCAGGTCTGGCCGAACATCGCGCCGGCATGTCTGACCCGCGAGACGACCCCGGTCCGCAACGAGACGAAGGAGACCCGCGCCGTCGCATCGAGCGGGCCGTCGACCCCCGTCCAGGCCTCGGCGACCCCGGCGGATCCGCTCCCGGCGGATCCGATCACGACGGGCGCGCTGCCGCGCACGCCTGACGTCGCCATCGCAACCCCTGCCCTTCCCGGAGCGGTGGAGACGGCGCCTCCGGCCCGGAAGGCCTCTCGCGCAGGCGAGCGTCGCCGGGTGGCGCAGCGCGAGATCGACTGGCGCCCCGCCTTGCCGGCGCGCCTGCCCACATCCCGCGAGCCGATCCAGTTCCGGATCGCAGAGGGCAGCAGCAACCGGTGACGGTCAGAGCGCCGCCCGAAGCCGACGCCCCGCCCGGCGGATGGCGGCGGCAAGACCCGGCCCGTCCTGCCCGCGACCGGCCAGGGGCGGACGCCACGTGTGACGCTTGACCGTGCCGACCCGGGCGCCCGGCAGCATCGGGAAGGTGACGATCGAGATCTCCCACAGGTCGAGCTTTTCGAGGCGGCGGAGGCCGCCGCGCTCCTTGCGGGCGCGCTCGACGCGATAGCCGATGGAAAGGCCGTCGATGGCGCCCTCGCGCATCAGGGCATGGATCTCCCGCGCCCGCGCGACGCTGAGGTTCAGCCGCCCGCACACGCGAAGGCCGCGGGCATCCTCGCTGATCGACAGCCAGCGTCCAATGGGCTCGGACGCATCGTGCTGCCAGAGCATGCGCACGCCTTGCGCTCCGCGCCTCTTGAGGCACTCGGCGAAGGCGCCGGGCATTGTCACGTCCTTGCCGAGATCGGCGATCCCGAACAGGCTGGCATAGCCCTCGAAGGTCCCTCCTTCGTCAACGGCGGCAAGGGGCTGCGGCAGGAGCTTCGTCTCACGCTCCTGCAGGGCGCGCGTCCCCATCGAGGCGCTGGTGCGCGACAAGGCGGTCAGCGGCATCGCGGCGCCTCCCGCTGGGGCTGCGGTGTCGGGCGTGCGGCTTCCTCGCGCGCTGCTTCGAGCCGCTCCAGGGCGCGCACGAAGCTCGCGAACACGGTCTCGGAGGCCCGGCGGCGCGCAGCCGTCGCGGCAGGCAAGGGCCTTCCGGTTGACGTCCTTCTCATCGATCCTCTCCCGAATGGCGGCGGTTGAAGCGGGCAAGCTCGCGGACGAAATCGTCGAAGCGCTTGTTGGAAGCGGACAGGTCCCGCAGCACCAGGAGCGCCAGGGACGAAGCGGCGGAGGCCCACAGGAACAGGGCGAGATGGGCCAGGTCGCCCTTGGCGACCACGGCGCCGACGATGGTATCGAGAGCGGTCATGGGGCACCGTCCTCGCCCATTCTCCTCCCATAGCCCACCGCCTCGCGCTTCTCGTCCGCCGTGAGGAAGGGTGCGGCGGCGATGCGGCGCCAGAGGGACTCGCGCTCGCTTGCGAGCGCCTCGACGGCGTCGAGGTCGGGCTCGAGCCGCAGGCCGTCGCCGAAGGCGGGCGCCAGCCAATGGGCCATCGCTTCGGCCGTCCGCTTGACGAGCGGGATCACCGTCTGCCGGTAGAAGGCGCGGTTGGCTTCTGCGTAGTTGGCATGGGTGTTGTCGCCCGGGAGGCCCAGCAGCAGCGGCGGCACGCCGAAGGCAAGCGCGATCTCCCGCGCCGCGCTGTTCTTCGCCTCGATGAAATCCATGTCCTTGGGCGAAAGGGACAACGGCTTCCAGTCGAGCCCGCCGTCGAGAATGAGCGGCCGGCCGGCATTGGCCGCCCCCTGATAGCTCTCCTCAAGGTCGGCCTTGAGGCGCTCGAACTGCGTCTGCGTCAGGCGGGCGCCGCCGGGTGAGCCGAACACCAGGGCGCCCGAGGGGCGCGCCGCGTTGTCGAGGAGCGTCTTGTTCCAGGCCGCCGCGGCGTTGTGGATGTCGAGCGCCACCGCCGCCGCTTCCATCGGAGAGAGGCCGTAATGGTCGTCGGTCGGGTGAAACAGCGTCAGGTGCAGGATGGGCGGAACCGCTCCGTCCTGGACGAAGCGCACGCTCTCGGTGCCGACCGTGTAGTCGTAGGCGGCGGGCCAGCCCTTGGCGCCCGGCACCACGCGCATGCGGTCGGGCCGCAGGGTGTAGAGCTCGCGCGGGGCGCCGTCGAGGGCGATCGCCTCCACATAGGCGTTGCCCGAGACCAGGAGGTGCCCGTACACGCCCTCCAGGAACCGCGCCCCGCCTTCACGGGGATTGGGCCGGGCCATGAGCGCGAGCAGCGGATGGGCATCGAGGCTGCGGCCCTTCTCCGTGAGCGAGAGCGGCAGGGCCGCCGCGGCCTCGACGACGAGGCGCACGGCGCGGTGTACCACCGGGTTCTTCTGGAAGCCCTCGCGGGCAAGGGCTCCATAATCGCGGGGCGTCCACACGGGTCGGCCCGCCACGTAGAGGGCGATCGCCCCACCTGCGCGCGAGGCCTTCGCCTCGGGCCGCGGCCAGAGGCGGGAGATCAGGTCGAGCATGGCTACCTCGTGCAGATGTGGAGCGCTGCTTCGCAGCAATTCTTCGCTTCCGGGCGGGCCGGGATCAGGTGCGAACGGCCAATGGCGCTTCAGGCGCCCGTCCCCTTCCTGCCACGCTCCACCTTTCCCGGAGGCGTGGAGTGCCGAAGGCGCGGAACGCAGTCCGGGACGGAAGCAAAAGAAGACGTTGCGAAGCAGCGCCGTATCAGGGCCGTTTGCGCCGGCGCCCCGGCGCGGCTAAGTCGCGCCGCTGAACGGGAGCAGAATCATGTGGAACGTCGTCTATACGGTCGGGCGCATCGCGGTTGCGGCGATCTTCATCTGGTCGGGCGCGATGAAGCTCATGGCGCCCGCCGCCCTCACCGCCATGCTCTCCGCCAAGAGCTTCCCCATGCCGATGCTGTGGACCTATGCGGCCGGCGTCGCCGAGCTGACCCTGGGCGCCCTGGTGGCGATCGGCTGGCAGACACGGCTTGCGAGCTTCGGGCTCGTCGCCTTCACGGTCGTCGCCACTCTCATCGCCCACGACTTCTGGAACATGAGCGGCGCCGCCCGCTCCGCCAACCAGATCCACACGATGAAGAACCTCTCCATCATCGGCGCGCTCCTTATGCTGATGGCGGCCGGAGCGGGCCGATTCTCCGTCGACCGCCGGTGAGGAAACAGGCGCAAGGATCGAGCGTGCTCTCACCCTAGAGTCTGTTATGGACCAGTTCTGCGGCTTGACGGAGCATGAGGCAAGCGAAGGCGACGACGTGGAGGCCTGCGAGGGTTGTGTGCAGGCGCTCGTAGTCTTTGACGAGGCGGCGGCAGCGGGTGGCCCAAGCGAAGGATCGCTCGACGACCCAGCGCCGGGGCAGGAGGACGAAGCCGCGCTTGGCCTCGGGCAGGCGCACGACCTCTAGGGCGATGCCGTGTTCGCTGGCGGCCGCGGCCGGCTTGTCGCCGGTATAGCCCTGGTCAACGAAGGCGATCTCGACGCTGTTGCCGGTGGCCTGCTGCACGGCGGCGGCCAGGCGCCCGACCTCGGCGCGGTCGTCCGCCGTGGCGGGGGTGACGTGGAGGGCCAGGAGGTGGCCGAGCGTGTCGACCGCCAGGTGCAGCTTGGAGCCCTTCTTGCGCTTGGCGCCGTCATAGCCGGCGCGGTGGCCGCTCTCGGGCGTGGAGCGCAGCGTCCGGCTGTCGAGGATGGCGGCCGAGGGTGCGGGCGGGCGCCCGGCCGCCACCCGCAACAGCACGCGCAGGTCGTGGGCGAGCGCCTCGAACGAACCGGCCCGCAGCCAGCGCTGCGCCTGCTGATACACGGCCGCCCAAGGCGGCAGATCATTCGGCATCGCCCGCCAGGCAATGCCGTTGCGGACAACATAGCGCAGCCCGTTGAACACCTCGCGCAACGAGTGCTCCCGCTGCCCCGCCGCCTCAGGCAAGAGTGCAAGATAGGGCGCAACCAGCGCCCATTCGTCATCCGAAACGTCCGAGGGATAAGACTTGCGAGCAATCATGCCCGCACCATAGCCGCACCCTCAGTCCATAACAGACTCTAGCAGGGCAGCGTCACGCTGTCAAGCATATTTTCCTAACAAGCATATTTTCCTAAGCTGTCGCGACTCACGCGCGGGCCGAGGTCACTGCCGGGGCCTGGGCGCGACCGCCGTGGACGACGGGCGTCTTGAGCCGCGGGCCAGCGCAGGGCGAGGCGAAGGGGATCGCCTCGATCGTGATCACGTCCCGGCCCTGCCCGATGCGCCAGGCCACGGGCAAGGACTCGCAGGATGCCGGCCGGCTCGCCTCGTGCGTGAACCCGAGCACGCGGCGGGTATTCGCCAGGGCAACGTCGGCGCCGCCTGCGGTCACTGCGACGCTGCCGGCCATGGCGGCGGCGGCAAAGGTGTTCAGAAGCACGGACATGACGATGATTCTGGACCTGGCCGAACGCAGCTTTAGACGCGCTGGGTTTCGGCGGTGTTTCGTTCGGCCCGCCAAACGGTTTCGCGCCGGGCCGGAGACGGTCACAGCGCCCTGATGCGCGGCCCCTCCCCCGCCAGCATGAGGTGGGTGAGCGCCCAGACGAGGGCGTCGAGGCGGTCGGGCGAGCGTCCCGAGGAGAGGCCCGCCGGGCCGAAATCGCACATCTCGTCCTCGAGCGCCGGGAAGGTCCCCACATGGCGCACGCGGCCTCTCGCGTAGAGCACCGACACCGGCTCCGCGCGCAGATATTTGCCGCGCCGGGCCACCACCGGGGTGACGGGCACGCAAGGGTCCACCTGCGCCAGGACGGCGGTGGCCATCTCGCCGCCCTGGTTCGTCTCGACCACGAGCGCATCCGCTTGCACGCGGCGATAGAGGGCAAGGGCGACGGCCGCCCAGTCCGGCGGGGCAAGCCCCGCCACGGTGGCGTCCTCGAGGACGTAAGCGGTGCCGCCATCGTCGACGCCGGCGGCGACGAGGCCGCAGGCGTCGGCCGCGCGCGAGGAGGAGGCGGGCGGATCGACCGCGACGACGATGCGCATCAGCGGCGGCGCCGTCGCTACCCGCGCCCGCTCGATCCCCTCCCGGTTCCACAAGGCATCGGGCCGGTCGTCGACGATCTCCCCCTCGATCTCCTGCCGGCCGAGGCGCGTGCCGGCATAGCGCGCCAGGACGCCTTCGAGGAAGGCCGGCGAGAGATGGCGGGCATTGGCGCCGGTCGGCGCATGGCTCCTGACGCAGGAAGGAGTGTCGAGGAGCCGCTTCAGGAGCGGGATCGGGCGTGGCGTCGTCGTCACGATCTGCCGCGGACGCTCGCCGAGGCGCAGGGCGAACTGGAGCATGTCCCAGGTGTCCTCCGCGTGGCGCCACTTGGCGAGCTCGTCGCACCAGGCGGCTTCGAACTGCGGCCCGCGCAAGGAGTCCGGGTCCTCGGCCGAGAAGACATGCGCCACCGCACCGTTCGGCCATTGGAGCTTGCGCAAGGAAGGCGACCACTCCGGACGGCTGGTGCCGCACACGGCGAGGAGGCCGGAGGGTCCCTCCAGCATCACGTCCCTTGCCGCGGCGAAGCTGTCGCCGACGAGAGCGATGCGCCCGACGGGCCTCGTCGTGAACCAGGGCTCGCCTGCGACGAGGCCCCTCACCCACTCCGAGCCCGCCCGCGTCTTGCCGGCGCCGCGGCCGCCGATGAGGAGCCACGTGCTCCAGTCCTCGCGCGCCGCCCCGAGGGGGAGCTGATGGTCATGAGCCTTGCCGATCCAGGTGTCCAGCAGGCGGCGAAGGGGCCGGTCGCCGAGCAGCCTCAGCGTCGTCGGGAGGTTGTTCCCATCCGAGGACCTCCTGAAACGCTCGCGCAAGATCCTGATAGATCTCATCCATGTCAGCGGGGTCAGGCTCTGCGTCATGAGAAAGGCTTCGCGTTGAAGGGGCCGGGGGCGAGGCGAGGGCGATCAGGGCCTTGAGATCCTCTACGGCGAGCGCGTGGAGCCTGCGGACCTCCCGAAGGGTGCGGGTCAGCAGCGCGACGATGCGGACGCATTGTTCGCGCTCGTCGATCGTGATCTCTCCAGCGCTCGCGAGCTCGATGCTCATCAGCTGGCGCTCCGCATAAGTCTCGGCCGCCGCGAGCGTGGCGAGGCGACGGCACAGCAGGCTGCGCAGATGCGCCGCTGTGTCGAGGCGCGGCGACACCGGCGAATCGCGCTCGGCCACCGTCACCCACCCCTCCGACTGCTTCCAGTGGGACAGGGTGCGGGCCGGGACCCCGTTGTCCTGCGCGGCGGCCCTGATCGTCTTGCCGTGGACCTCAAGGTCGATCCGGCAGGCCTCGCGCGTCTCCGCGGGCCATTTGCGTGGATGGGGCACCCCATTTCTCCCTTCGTGTGTCGATGAACGAGTCCCCTCCCCGCCCTCCGTCCCAAGGGCGCGCGGGCGAGAGAAGAGCGCGGCGCGAGGCCGGGGCGAGGAGCCGTCGATTTGCAGGAGAGCCGCTCAGGCCATATGACTGCACGCCCATGAGTGACCCGCCCCAATTTGACGCCGAGGCCTTGGCGGCCGGAGCCGTCGCCAAGGACGGCCGCACCGCCGTCATCGAGTTCGTAGCCGGCGACGAGCGGCTCTGGGTGACGTTGCCGATCGGCGCGCTGTCATCGCTGGCGCAGGTCTGCGCCGAGCTCGAAGCGCTCGGCGCCGACGCCCGGGAACGGCGTCGCCCATCACTGGCATGTGACGGTGCCGCATGAGATGCCGTTGCTCTGACGGATGACGGCAGGAGCCGCACCGTGGATCAACCCGATCAGATCGGGCTGTCAGCCCTTGCGGAGGGCCAGGCCGCGATCCTGCCATCCTGCTCGAGGGTCGTCTTGAACGGAGGCAGGGTGTGGGCGGCTTTTCTCGCATGAAGGGCGAGTGGATCGATCGGTCCGCTCGCCCTCTGGCTATCGAGCCTTGCACAGGTGTTGCCCGGACCGAGTGCCGGGTCACGAGGGGCGGATCGCAGCCGCTCCCCTCGCCTTGATCCATAGCATGATCGGCGTGGACGGCGAAGCGAATTCGAAGCTCGGCCGAAGGAAGAGAGACGGGCCGTGAAGGCGCCGGGGCGCCATCGCCAGGAGTGCGCCCCGCGACTCGCAGTTTCCGAGCGTGCACCGGTTCTAGGGGACGAGCGTCACGCTGTCAAGGATTTTTTGCCTATCGGCATGCGCCTTGCGCACCGCCTGTCCTGCGCAAGGCCTGAACGTGATCTGGATCACGGTGCGACCATCATCGGCGTGTAGCCTCGTTCCTGCCGCGACCGAGCCGCGGCCCGCAGTCTTGCCTGCAGGGAGGTTCCCCATGTCCAGCGCCCTCGCCGAAGTTGCCACCTCCACCCTCGATGAAGGCAAGCTCAACGCCTTCGTCGGACGAATGCTGGGCGATGTCGGAAGCATCATGAGCGGCGTGCTCGTGCTGATCGGCGACAAGCTCGGGCTCTACAAGGCGATGGCCGATGGCCGGCCCATCGGCCCTTATGAGCTTGCGCGCCGCACCGGCACCAACGAGCGCTACATCCGCGAATGGCTCGCCGCGCAGGCCGCGTCCGGCTACGTCACCTATGATGCCGAGTCGAAGAAATACGCCCTCCCGCCCGAGCAGGCGGCCGTCTTCGCCGACGAGGGCAGCCCGGTCTTCCTGGCCGGCTGCTTCGACATCGCCTCCGCCGTCTGGCACGACGAGCCGAAGATCACGGAAGCGTTCAAGACCGGGCGCGGGGTCGGCTGGCACGAGCATTCGGCTTGCCTGTTCTGCGGCACCGAGCGCTTCTTCCGCACGAGCTACAACCACCACCTCGTCGGCGAGTGGCTGCCGGCCCTCGACGGTGTCGTCGCCAAACTCGAGCGCGGGGCGATGGTCGCCGACGTGGGCTGCGGGCACGGCGCTTCCACCATCCTCATGGCCCAGGCTTTCCCGAAGTCCCGCTTCTACGGCTACGACTACCACGAGGGCTCGATCATCGCGGCCCGGGACGCCGCCGAGAAGGCCGGCGTGTCCGACCGCATCACCTTCGAGGTGGCGGCGGCGAAGGACTATCCGGCGAAGGGCTACGACCTCGTGTGCTTCTTCGACTGCCTCCACGACATGGGCGACCCCGTCGGCGCCGCCGCCCATGTGCGCCAGACGCTGAAGGCGGACGGGACCTGGATGGTGGTCGAGCCCTTCGCGAACGATCGGCTGGAGGACAACCTCAACCCGATCGGGCGCATCTACTATTCCGCCTCGACGATGCTCTGCACCCCGGCCTCCATGGCGCAGGAAGTGGGCCTTGCCCTCGGCGCCCAGGCCGGCGCGACCCGGGTGATGGACGTCATCTCCCGCGGCGGGTTCACGGAGGTCCGCAAGGCCACCGAGACGCCCTTCAACATGGTCCTGGAGGCGCGGCCTTGAGAGACGCCGCTCAACCGCTGCACCGCCGCGGGCCGGCCAACGGCGCTTGAACCTGCGCCGCGGCGGTCAGGCCGCGCGGATGCCCTGGAGGAAGCCGTCGACCTCGCGGCCGAGATCGGCCGCGTGGCGGGCGAGCTCCTGGGCGGCCGAGAGCACCTGGGTCGCCGCGGCGCCGGTCTGGCCGGCGCCCTGCTTGACCTCGAGGATGTTGCCGGTGACCTGCTCGGTGCCGCGCGCCGCCTCCTGCACGTTACGGGCAATCTCCTGCGTCGCCGCGCCCTGCTCCTCCATGGAGGCGGCGATCCCGGTCGAGATCGACGAGATCTCGCCGATGATGCCGCCGATCGTCTGGATGGCGCTTACCACATCCTTGGTGGCGGCCTGGATCTCGGCGATCTGGGCGGCGATCTCCTCGGTGGCCCGCGTGGTCTGGCCGGCGAGCTCCTTGACCTCGCTTGCCACCACGGCGAAGCCGCGTCCCGCTTCGCCCGCGCGGGCGGCCTCGATCGTCGCGTTGAGGGCGAGAAGATTCGTCTGCCCGGCCACGGTGTTGATGAGGGCCACCACGTCGCCGATCTTCTCGGCAGTGGCGGCGAGCCCCTGGACGATGCCGTCCGTCTGCCGCGCGCTCGCCACCGCCTGTCCGGCGATGGCCGAAGACTGCGCGACCTGAGCCGCGATCTCGCGGATGGAAGCGGCAAGCTCCTCGCTCGCGGCCGCCACGGTCTGGACGTTGGCCGAGGTCTGCTCGGCGGCGCTGGCCACGGTGACCGCCAGGCCGTTTGTCTGCTCGGCCGTCGAACTCATGGCCCCGGCCGTCGTCTCCATCTCGGCAGCGGCCGCGGAGAGGGCCCGGACGAGCGCTCCGACCTTGGCCTCGAAGCGATCCGCGAGCTCGACCATCGCACGCCGCTTTTCCGCTTCGAGGCGACCCTCCTGCGCCTTCGCCTCCGCTTCGAGGCGCTGGCGCTCGATGGCGTTGCGACGGAAGACCTCGACCGCCTGGGCCATGGCGCCGATCTCGTCGCCGCGGTCGGTGCCGGGGATGTCGAGGGTCACGTCGCCTTCCGCTAAACGCTTCATTGCGCTCGTCATCCGTGCGATGGGCGTGGTGACTCGACGGAGCACAAGCCAGACCCCGAAGCCCGCGCCCGCAAGGCTCACGGCCAGGATGGCCAAGGCGACGAACAGCTGGTTGCGGCTCGAGTCCGAGATGGCGTGCGCTGCCGCTTCGGCCGCTGCGTCGATTTCCATCTCGAGCGCAAGGACCGTGTCGATGGCGTCCGTCGCACGGGCGAACCACTCGTCCGCGCTCACCGGGTACCGGCCCATGGTCGCGGCGCCCAGCACCGCCTCCCGCGTGCGCTGGAAATCGCGGAAGAAGGCCGTGTCGACCCGATCGATGGCGCTGACGAGGCTTTTCGGCAGACCGTGCCTCAGGCGTCCCGCCTGGATGTTCGTCCAGGCGAATTCGACGCGTCCCCGCAGACGGGCCTGTGCACGAAGGTCTTCCGGCATGGCCGGCTTCGCACCGCTGATCCAGGATGCGATGAGGGCCCGCTCCTGGCCGGCGAACTCGGCGAGGTCGGCCGCGAAGTTCATGATCTGCGTGAGCTGCGCGACCTCGGCGGTCGGAGGCTCGGACAGGGCGACGAGGGCGAGCCGCAACTCGGCGACGGCCTCGATCAAAGCCGTGATGGTCGGAGCAAACTCGCCCTTGACCCGCATCGAGCGCTCTGCGCTGGATTGCGCCAAGCTTACATCGGCTCGGCGACGGATCTCTTCAACCGCCGTGATCGCGTCATCGACGGCGCCTCGTGCCGCGGCCGTGGTCTCCGCACGGGGCAACCTATCGAGCGCGGCAAGACCATTCCGTAGCGCGGAGGCGGACGCCTCGCGGCGCTTCGCGATGAGCTGCCGGCGGTCTGCGCTGGCGGCGGCGGCGGCGTGTAGCGCCATCACCGTCAGGCCTCGCTCGAAAGCCAGGTTGGCGGCGGCGTCGTTCAGGAAGTCGATGGCGCGGTAGAGATCGTAGAAGGCGCCCGCCCGCAACTTCGCCTGCCAGGCCTCGTAGGCGCGCATACCGGCATTGGCGACGGCGAGGAGCGCCACCACGGAGATCAGGGCGGGAAGAAGAGTGCGGAGCTGGATAGTCCTTAGCATATGGATTTCTACTGTAGCAGGATAAACGCTATGACGATGATATGTATATCTTGATTAAGTATTAATGACTCCGATACTTGGTCAAGTTGATGCGTGGCAACCTGACAGAATATCTACTTCAGCATCGATCGTCTTTGATCGAGGTCAAGGAGCGCGGACGAGCCGCCATCTCGCCGTTGCGATCGCCCGCCTGCCTGCCTATGGTGCGCGCCTCGCAGAAGGATCTTGCATGCGCTTCCACGGCACCGAGTCTTATGTCGCCACCGAGGATCTGAAAGTGGCGGTCAACGCCGCCATCGTGCTCGAGCGGCCGCTGCTCGTGAAGGGCGAGCCGGGCACGGGCAAGACCGTCTTGGCCGAGGAGATCGCCAAGGCGCTCCACGCCCCCCTCATCACCTGGCACATCAAGTCGACCACGAAGGCGCAGCAGGGGCTTTACGAATACGACGCGGTCTCGCGCCTGCGCGATTCGCAGCTCGGCGATCCGCGCGTGTCCGACATCGGCCACTACATCAAGCGCGGCAAGCTCTGGGAGGCGTTCGCCTCCGAGACGCGGCCGGTGCTCCTCATCGACGAGATCGACAAGGCGGACATCGAGTTCCCGAACGACCTGCTGCTCGAGCTCGACCGCATGGAGTTCCACGTCTACGAGACCGGGGAGACGGTGCGCGCGCGCCAGCGCCCGATCGTGGTCATCACCTCCAACAACGAGAAGGAGCTGCCGGACGCTTTTCTTCGCCGCTGCTTCTTCCACTACATCAAGTTCCCGGACGCGGAGACGATGGCGCGGATCGTCGAGGTGCATTTTCCAGGCATCAAGCGCCGCCTCGTCGAGGAGGCGCTGCGCATCTTCTTCGAGATCCGCGAGGCGCCCGGGCTGAAGAAGAAGCCCTCCACCTCCGAGCTTCTCGATTGGCTGAAGCTCCTGCTCGCCGAGGACTTCACGCCCGAGCAGCTGCGCGAGCGCGATCCGAGAAGGCTCATCCCGCCCTTGCACGGCGCGCTCCTCAAGAACGAGCAGGACGTGCACCTCTTCGAAAAGCTCGCCTTCATGGCGCGGCGGGACGGACGCTAGGACGGCGCGCTGCGACAGCGGCGCGTCAGGGTTCGTGGGCGCCGCCGATGGCCGCCTGCCGCTCCGTCGCGGCCATCCAGAACGCCACCGCACCGAGCCCCGTCAGCGCGATGAGGAACCACAGGGTCGCATCGTAGCTGCCCCGCCATTCCCACAGGGCGGCGACGGCGAGCGGCGCTGCCGTGCGCGGCACCATGAGAACCAGGTTCATCGCGCCCGAAATCGCGCCATAGCCCCGCGCGCCGAGGATCTCCGCGATGCCGGTCGCGCGGACGATGGTGAGGATGCCGTTCGCCGTGCCGAAGACGAAGGCGAAGACCGCAAGCCCGGGCAGGCCGAAGGACGCCATGGTGAGGAGCAGGAACATGGCGAGCGGCATCAGCGGCACCACGGCGCGGCCAAGCGCGCGGGCGGTCATCCTTGCTCCGAAGGCGATGAGCGCCAGCCGGCCCACCAGCTGCGCCGGGCCGATGAGGGCCATCGCCGCCACGATGGCATTGAGGCCAAGGCCCCGCTCGGTGAGCAGCGGAATGCCGTGGAAGGTGACGGCGGTGAAGGCGAAGGATTGGGCTCCAAAGCAGATGGCGAGCCCCCAGAAGGCCGGGCGCTTGAGGGCGGCCTTGAGCGGCGAGCCGAGAGCATCGCCGACGGCGCGCTTCTCGCCCGTCCGACTGCCGCGCAGGCCCCGCAGAAGGACCGCATAGAGGACGGCCGGGATCAGCTCGAGGCCGGCCAGCGCCCACAGCGCCTCCCGCCAGCCGAGATGTTCGATCAGCCATTGCGTGAGCGGATAGAAGACCGTCGAGGACAGGCCGCCGACGAGCAGCATGGAGGCAATGGCGCGCCGGTAGTCAGCGATGTTCGCCGAGGCGATGGCGTAGGGCAGGTCCTGCACCGTCGCGGCGGTGGCAAGCCCGATCCCGGCCCAGACGAGATAGAAGGCGAAAGGCGTCTCGACGAAGGACCACGCCAGCAGGCAGGCGGCGCCGAGCACCGCGCCGGCGGTCATCATCAGGTGCGGCCCATGACGGTCCATCCACCAGCCGCAGGGGATGGAGGCAAGCCCGGTGACGAGGAGGCCGATGGTGAGCGCGCCGTTGAGGTCCGCCCGCGACCATCCGAGCTGTGCCTCCATGGGCGCGACGAAGAGAGCGAAGGCGAAATACAGGGTGCCCCAGCCGATCAGCTGCCCGAGCGCGAGGCTCCAGACGAGGACGCCGGACGCGCTCAACCCTCGCGTCCCGTCGGGCTCTTGATCCTGCATCTCGTGAAACGCTCCCCCGAGCCTCGCCAGGCCGTCCGTTCGCGCCGGCGGCTCGCCCCGGGGGTTACGCTAAGCGCGGCCGCGGCCGCGGACAATGCGCTCCGCCGATCGGCTCTTTGCCCTGTCACCTCTCCCGGAAGGAGAGATGGCGCTGCTGCGCAGCAAGTTGTTGCGCTTCCGTCCCGGATCGCATTCCGCGCCCTCCGGGCGCTCCACGCATCCGGGAAAGCCGTGGAGGGTGGGGAGAAGGGTGGCGCCCGATCATAACCGCAGGGTTGGCATCGAGCCTCGATGTCCGGAAAGGGCTCCCCCTCGCCCGGCTTGCTGACGCTCCCCCCTCGCGGGAGAGGTGAACCGGCGTCGCCGCCGCTCGTGCCGTCGGCGCGTCAAGGCCTTGCCGGGCGCAGTTCCGAGAGGCGGACGCTGTGGCGGCGGACGGGTTCGCCCTTGTCGTTGCGCACCGCGAGGGTCACGGCGCCGGCCGCCCAGTCGATGTCGACGGTGCCGAAATTGATCTCGCCATAGACGGGCCCAAGCCGGTTGGGGCCGGGCTCGCGGCTGCCGGGGAAGGAGTGGGTGAGGCCGCTCGAGGTGATCTCGAGAAGGGGGTAAGGGGTCCCCTTCGTCTCCCGGTAGAGGGCGCCGAGGTGGCGGTCTCCGGAGAGGATGATCACGCCATTGGCCCGCGTGGTGCGGATGAGGTCGAACAGGCGCTGGCGCTCGCGGGGCAGATTGCCCCAGCGCTCGAAGCCGTGGCCCTCGGCGAGCACCTGGATCGAGGAGACGATGAGGCGCAGCTCCGCCGGCTGCCGCAGCTGCTCGTCGAGCCAGGCCCATTGCGCCTCGCCGAGCATGGTCTTGTGCGGATCCTCGTCGGGAACATAGTGCTCCTTGCCCGGGGCGCCCGGCTGGTCCGAGCGCTTGAGGGGCGAGCGGAAGAAACGGGTGTCGAGCAGGATCACCTGCACGCGCCGGCCCTCGGGGCCAAAGATGGCAGCGTGGTAGATTCCCTCGCGCTCATGGCGCTCGTCGGTGGGCAGGATGCCCCAGAACTCGAGGAAGAGCTTCTGCGAGGCCTGTTTTCCCGGGAACTCCGCCCCGGCGTCGTTCTTGCCATAGTCGTGGTCGTCCCAGGTGGCGAGGGTCGGGATCGTGTCCTTCACCCGGGCAAAGCCCGGCACCGCCGCGGCCTTGGCGTAGGAGTCCCTCAAGCCGTCGAGGAGTTCGGCATCAGGAAGCGCGCGGCCCTGGCTTATGTCGCCATAGACGTTGTCCCCGGCGAAGATGAACAGATCGGGCCGGTAGGCGAGGACGGCATCCCAGATCGGCTGCGGCTTCTCCTCGTCGGCGCAGGAGCCGAAGGCGATGCGGCTGAGCGCCTCCGGCTCCTCCTCGGCGCGCGCGGCCAAGACGGACAAGAAAACGAGGATCAACAGGCTCATCCACCGCCGCACGACGCTCTCCCCGCCAAGCCCGCGCCGCCGGCCGCGGCGCATCGAACCCGGAGCGGCCCGATGGAAGAACCGCAACCGGCGCCAAAATGTGGCGGTGACGAAAGGGCCGAGGCCATGGCACGGTCCGGAGGCGGGCGGCGCTTGCGCGGCGCCGTCAAATGGTCTCCAAGCTTTCCACTGTCATGGCGAGGAGACGCGGCCGATGGGGGACGACAGCTACCACAAGGACCGGCTCGGGCCCCACAAGCTCAAGCCCGAGACGCTCATGCTGGGCTATGGCTACGACCCCCAGCTCTCGGAAGGCGCGGTCAAGCCGCCCGTGTTCCTTACCTCCACCTTCGTGTTCAGGAGCGCCGAGCACGGCAAGGAGTTCTTCGACTACGTCGCCGGCCGGCGCGAGCCGCCGGAGGGCCAGGCGGCGGGGCTCGTCTATTCCCGCTTCAACCATCCCAACAGCGAGATCGTCGAGGATCGCCTTGCCGTCTATGAGGGGGCGGAAGCGGGCGCCGTGTTCTCGAGCGGCATGTCGGCCATCGCCACCACGCTTCTCGCCTTCGCCCGCCCCGGCGACGTGGTGCTGCACAGCCAGCCCCTTTATGGCGGCACCGAAACGCTCGTCACGAAGACCCTGAAACCCTTCGGCATCGAGGCGGTGGGATTTTCCGACGGGGTGAGCGAGAAGAGCATCCGCGCCGCGGCGGAGGCGGCGCTGGCGAAGGGGCGTGTTTCGCTCATCATGATCGAGACGCCCTCGAACCCTCTCAATACGCTCGTCGACATCGCGCTCGTGCGCCGTCTGGCCGAGGAGATCGGCGCGCGGCAGCAGCACCGGCCGGTCATCGCCTGCGACAACACCCTGCTCGGCCCGATCTTCCAGAAGCCGCTCGCCCACGGAGCGGACCTCTCGATCTATTCGCTGACGAAGTATGTGGGCGGGCATTCGGACCTCGTCGCCGGCGCGGTGCTGGGGGCGCGCGAGCTCGTCAAGCCGGTGAAGCTCCTGCGCGGCGCCATCGGCACGCAGCTCGATCCGCATTCGGCCTGGATGATCGGCCGGTCGCTCGAGACGCTGTCGCTGCGCATGACCGCCGCCTGCCGCAACGCCGAAGTGGCGGCCCGCTTCCTCGCCCTCGACCGCCGGGTGGCGAAGGTCTATTTCCCGACCTTCCTTCCTCATGGCAGCCCGGCGCGCAAGGTGTTCGCCGCCCAGTGCGGCGCCGCCGGGACCACCTTCTCCTTCGATATCAAGGGCGGCGAGGCGGAGGCCTTCCGCTTCCTCAACGCCCTGCGCATCTTCAAGCTCGCCGTCAGCCTCGGCGGCACGGAGTCCCTTGCCTCGCACCCGGCCTCCACCACCCATTCCGGCGTGCCCAAGGAGGTGCGCGACCGCATCGGCGTGACCGACGCCACCATCCGCCTGTCGATCGGCATCGAGCACCCCGACGACATCGTCGCCGACCTCGCCCAGGCCCTCGCCGCCATCGGCTGACCGCCTGTCCCGCCTCTCCTTCCGGGAGAGGTGGGTCTTACTGGGGCGCGGCGCGCCCGCCGGCCTCCCCGGCCGGAGAGGCGGCGACATGGGCCGTCATGGCGCGCGCCATCTCGGAGGCGTCGAGAATGACGGCCGTCGCGCCGTGCTTGCGCAGGTGCTCCACATCGGCGTCCGTGTGAGCGCGGGCGATGATCGCCAGGCCCGGGTCGATGGCGCGGGCCTGCTCCACGATCTGGCCCGCCTCGAAGGCGTCGGGAATGGCGACGAGCAGCCACTTGGCCCCTGCCACATTGGCGGCCTTGGCCACCGCCTCCTCGGCGGCATTGCCGGTGATGACCTCGACACCCTGCTCGCGCAGCTTGGCGGCCTTCGCCCCGTCGAACTCCACGACGAGGAAGGGAATGCCCGCTTCTCTCAGCGCGGCGGCGATGAGCCCGCCGACGCGGCCATGGCCGACCAGGACCGCATGGCCAGACAGCGCGGTCGGCACCAGGTCCGTGGTCTGCGGCGCCTCGGCCTCGACGGGCGCGGGCTCGGCGCCGGCCGGCGCCTCGCGCCGGGCCGTGAAGCGGTCGACCAGCGTGAACAGGAACGGATTGACGACGATCGAGAGGAGCGCCCCGACCAGGATCAGGTCGTTGCCCTGGTCCGGCATGAGCGCGAGGGCGACGCCGAGCCCGGCGAGGATGAACGAGAACTCGCCGATCTGGGCCAGGCTCGCGGAGATCGTCAGTGCGGTGTCAGTGGGGTGGCCGAAGAGCCGCACGATGGCGAAGGCCGCCAGGGACTTGCCGAGGATGATGATGAGCACGGTGGCGAGGACGGGACCTGGATCGTTCACCAGGATCGCGGGATCGAACAGCATCCCGACCGATACGAAGAACAGCACCGCGAAAGCGTCGCGCAGCGGCAGCGTCTCCTGGGCCGCGCGCTGGCTGAGCTCCGATTCGCTCAGGATCATGCCGGCGAAGAAGGCGCCGAGGGCGAAGGACACGTCGAACAGCTTGGCGGCACCGAACGCCACGCCGAGCGCGATCGCCAGGACGGCGAGGCGGAACAGCTCGCGGGATCCGGTATGGGCGATGTAGTGCAACACCCAAGGGATCACCCGCCGGCCGATGATCAGCATCGAGGCGACGAAGGCGGCGACCTTGCCGAGCGTGGCGGCGACCGGGAGCGCGAGCCCCGCAAGGCTCGCGGTGCCTGCGGCCTCGCCGCGCAGCAGAGGCGCCAGCGCCGGCAGCATCACGAGGGTGAGCACCATCGCGAGGTCCTCGACGATGAGCCAGCCGACGGCGATGCGCCCCCGCTCCGTCTCCACCAGCCGCCGCTCCTGGAGGGCCCGCAGCAACACCACGGTGCTCGCGACCGACAGCGCCAGGCCGAACACGAGCCCGCCGCCGACGCTCCAGCCGAGCCACAGCGCGAGCCCGAGGCCGAGCATGGTGGCGAGGGCGATCTGCGCCACCGCCCCGGGAATGGCGATAGCGCGCACGGACAGGAGGTCCTTGAGGGAGAAGTGGAGGCCGACGCCGAACATCAGAAGGATGACGCCGATCTCGGCGAGCTGGTTGGCCAGCCGCTGGTCCGCCACATAGCCGGGCGTGAACGGCCCGACCGCGACGCCGGCGAGGAGATATCCCACGATGGGCGAGATCCGGAACCGGTGCGCGAGGGCGCCGAGCGCGAAAGCGAGCACCAGACCCACGACAATGGTCGAGATGAGGGTCGTGTCCTGGTGCATGCGCTAAAATCCTTGCCCCTCGTTCTGCCGGCGGTACGGTGACCCTTAGCGGCATTCGCGCGCGAGCCAAAGCCCAAAACTCGGTCGACCGCTCGGGTCGGACCCTGGAGGCGTCCTCAACGCATGGCGGCAACCGTTTCACCGGCCGACTACAAGGAGCTGATCCTCTTTCTGGCCACCGCGGGCGTCGTCGTGCCCCTCTTCCATCGGCTGCGGATCAGCCCGGTGCTCGGCTTCCTCGGCGCCGGCGCGCTGCTCGGGCCCTACGGGCTCGGCCGCTTCGCCGGCGAGGCGCCCTGGCTCACCTGGGTGACCATCGCCCAGCGGGAGGAGATCGCGCACATCGCCGAGTTCGGGGTGGTGTTCCTCCTGTTCATGATCGGCCTCGAACTGTCCTGGGAGCGGCTGAGGACGATGCGGCGCCTCGTCTTCGGGCTCGGCTCCCTGCAGCTCCTTCTCTCCTCGTCCCTGATCGGCCTCGTCGCCTGGCGGCTCGGCCTCGACCCCTCGGCGGCGGTGCTGATCGGCATCGCCCTCGGCATGTCGTCGACGGCGATCGTGGTGCCGGTCCTCGCCGCGCAGCGGCGGCTCGCCTCGCCCGCCGGCCGCGCCAGCTTCTCGATCCTCCTGTTCCAGGACCTTGCCGTCGCCCCCGTGCTGTTCACGATCGCCGCCCTTGGCGAGCGCGGGGCGGGGGGCGAGGCCGGCACCGCCTTCGTCCTGGCGCTCGCCCAGGCCGCGGCGGCGCTCGTCGTCATCGTCGGCGTCGGGCGCCTCGTGCTGCGTCCCCTGTTCCAGCTCGTGGCCGAGAGCCGCAGCCCCGAGCTGTTCATGGCGGCGAGCCTCCTCGTCATCCTGGTGACCGGCCTTGCCGCCGCCGCAAGCGGCCTGTCCATGACGCTCGGCGCCTTCATCGCCGGGCTCCTCCTCGCCGAGACGGAATACCGGCGCGCGGTGGAGGCGATGATCGATCCCTTCAAGGGCCTGCTGCTCGGCGTGTTCTTCCTGTCGATCGGCATGAGCCTCGACGTCACCCAGCTCATGAGGGATCCGGTGGCGATCCTGATCGGCGGGCTGGGGCTGATCCTGCTCAAGGCCGCGGTGGTGGTGGGGCTCAGCCCCGTATTCCGCCTCTCCTGGCCGGTGGCGGTGGAGACGGCGCTTCTCACCGCGCCGGGGGGCGAGTTCGCCTTCGTGCTCCTCGGCAGCGCCATTCCGGCCGGTCTCGTGCCGGAGACCTTCGGGCAGGCGAGCCTCGTCATCACCACCCTGTCCATGATGTCGATCCCGCTCCTGGCGCGGGCCGGCGGCCAGTTCCGGAAACGGCTCGAGGATGCCCTGACGATCGCGGAGGCGGAACCGCCGCCGGCCCCCGAGAAGGGCCGCGTCATCATCGCCGGCCACGGCCGCGTCGGCCAGTTGGTGGGCGAGATGCTGAGCCGCCACAAGGTGCCGTATCTGGCCATCGACGCCGATCCGGCCCGGGTGCGGGCCCTGCGCCAGGCGGGCAAGCCCGTCTATTACGGCGACGCCTCGAACCCCGAGTTCCTGCGCCATTGCGGCATCGAGGGGGCGCGGGCGCTCGTGGTCACGCTCGATGCGCCCCGCGTGATCGAGGCGGTCGTCGCCGCGGCGCGCGCGGCCGATCCCGACCTCACCATCGTGGCCCGCGCCCGCGATTCCCGCCATGCGGCGGCGCTTTACGAGCTCGGCGTCAACAACGCGGTGCCGGAGAATTTCGAGGCGAGCCTGCAGTTGTCGGAGGCGGTGCTGGTGGACATCGGCGTGCCGCTCGGCCAGGTCATCGCCTCGGTCCATGAGCAGCGCGACGCCTTCCGCCGCGCGTTGCGCAACAGCGACGGTTCCGTTCTCCCGGCGCAGGAGTTCCGGGCCCGCCGCAGGGCCGGAAAGCCCTCATGACCTCAGGCCCACCGTCCACCACCAAGGGCAGCCCCGCTGCGTTCCGTGCATCCGGGATCCAGCGCAAAAACTTGCCGCGAAAGCGGCTCCTTCTTCTGTGGCGCTACCCATACGGTGCTGCTGCGCAGAAGGAGAAAGCGACGGGGAGCGGTGGTGCGCGCACCCGATCGCCATCCTAATGGCCGCCCTTGGAGAGGCGGGCATCCCGCGGCGCGTTGAGGATCTCAAGGAGGCTCTGTGCGATGTGGCGCGCCTCGTCGTCCCTCAGGCGCAGCATGAAGGGCGGCAAGGCGCCGGCCTGGAGGGCGACGACGGCCCTGCCCTCCTCGTCGAGGCCCACATCGATGCTCGGCGAGGTGACGTCGAGCATCTCGCCCTCCATCTCGTCGCTGGTCTCGCCCAGGGCGCTCAGCATCTGCCCCAGGGCCTGGAACAGGCCCTGCGCGGTGCGCGCGTCCATGAGCACGGCCGTGGTCTGATCCCCTTTTTGGAAAGAGAGCTGGATGTTGCCGCCTTCGAGCGTAAGGGAGATGCCAGACATCGACGTCCCATGACCGAGAGATACGCCCCTATATAGGGGCTTCCGCCCCGGCACAGGAGGGGCGGCGCCAAGCCCCCGGCCGGTGCGCAGGGCTGTCCAGGACGACGGCGCGGATTGGGGAGCGCCATCCCGCCTAAGGAGGCGGCTTCTCTACACGTCGATGAGGGCGTAGGGGCGGCCTGTGGGCTTCGGGATGTGCTGGGCCACGTTGTAGACCGGGGCGCCGCCGGGCGTGCGGCCCTCGTAGCGGCCGCGATGGGCATGGCCGTGGAGGACGGCGCTGACGCGGAAGCGGTCGATGGTCTCGGCAAGCCGCGACGAGCCGAGGAAGGGGAAGATCTCAAGCGGCTCCCCCTCCACCGTGTCCGGGGTCGGCGCGTAGTGGAGGACGACGACGGCGCGCCTGGAGCGCACCTGCCGCATGGCGTTCTCGAGCCGCATCGCCTCGTTCATGCTCTCCGCCACCATGGCCTTGATCGCCGGCTCGCCGAAGGCGCCGAGCATGCGCCGTCCGAAGCCGCCGACGAAGCCCTTGACCCCGACGAAGCCGACGCCGTCGATCTCGATCGCCTGCCCGTCGAGCAGGCGCACGCCCGCGTTCTTGAGGATTTTGGCCACCTCGTCGGGGCAGCCGGACTCGTAGTCGTGATTGCCGAGCACCGCGACGACGGGAATGGCGCAGGCGCGCAGGTCCTCCGCCAGGATCTCCGCCTCGCGGGGCTTGCCGAGGTCGGTGAGGTCGCCGGTAAGGACGAGCACGTCGGCGGCCCGGGAGATCTCGCCGAACAGCTCGCGATAGGGCGCCGCGTGATCCTCCTTGACGTGGAGGTCGCCGAGGGCCGCCACCTTCATGGTGCCGTCGGCTGCAGGCGGACCTTCAGTCGTTGCGCCACTCGCCCTCGCCTCCGACATCGGCGAACCCCCATTCCTTCACGTCGATCTCGTAATCGATGCGCGAGAACATGCGCCCGCGGCACACCTTCATCTGGGGCGGCGGCAGGTCGAGCTGCTTGTGGAGCCGGTCGAGCAGCTCGTCCATGAGCCAGCGCGGGATCTTGTCGCGCTCGGTCGGGTAGATCCAGCGGAAGTTCAGGAGCTGGGTGAGGAGCACCTCCCAGTGCAGCTCCATATAGGCGAGCAGGCGGCGCCAATCGATCTGGTCGTGCTGCTTGAGCAGGGTGTGCATGACGTCGGCGCCGTCATAGCGGTGGCGGAGCTGGATAAAGGATTTCGACCACACGAGTTCCGTGGGTCCGATGATGCGCACGGTCTGGCCGAAGATCTCGATCTGGCGGGCGTGCTCGAACCAGGCGTCGCCCACCGGCATGGTGCCGTTCGACGAGGCGAAGATCACGTCGAAGAAGTGCTTGCCCTTGAAGACCTTGCCGAGCCACCGCTCGTCCTCGATCTCCACCGCGTAGCCGAGGTTCTGGAAGTGGCCGAGAATGCGCGGGTAGTCCCCCGCCTTGCAGAAGATGTCGAGGTCCTTGGTCTGGCGCGTGATGCCCGTATAGGCGCTCACGGCGTAGGTGCCGGCGAGCAGGAACGGCACCCCGAGCGCGGTGAGTTCCCGCAGCGCCTCCCGGTAGAAGGCCTCCGCTTCCGGGTTCATGAGGGTCGGCTCGGCCTTGGCCTCGAGCGGCACGGCAGGCGTCGCGATCGGGCTCGTGGGGGGATCGTGCAGGGCCATCGGGATCACGGCGGTTCAAAGCGTGGCCGCGGTCGGCCCGCCTTCCACAACAGGCCAGGTCGGCGCTCGGTTCCGCCGGCCGAGGGCTCAGGGGCCCGGACCGGGAACGACCCATGCCCGCGGCCGTTGACCCGGTCGATGCAGGGCCGCGCCCTTTTCGCGCGATCCATTTCCTTCTCCAATTTCCTTGGAGGCGTTGATGCCGAAGCACACGAAGACCGATATCGGGTCTCACCCGGAGATGAGCGACCTCAACCGCAATCCGGGCATCGGCTCGTCGAAGGGAGTCTGGGGCACGGGCGCCGACCCGCGCGCCCTCGAGGGCGACAGCACCGCGGAAGGGGACGTTGGCAACGACACGACCCCCGAGGGCGGGGTCGACCCGAACCAGCTCGGTCGAACCAACAAATAGACCCCCTCGCCTCACGGAGCCGACGAGCCATGGACGAGAAGCACAACCGCGACCGCAATCGTGAGAACCAGGAGAGCCAGCACAACAAGTCCGCCGGCGGACACAAGGCTCAGCCGGGACAACGCACGGATCACCAGACGGAGCAGAAGAAGCGCTCTGGCACATCGTGAGGCCGCCGGGAAACGCCATCATCCTGCGCTGATGAGTCCTGCGCTGAACAGCGCTCGAGAAGAGGTTCAGCGCCACCCTCTTCCCACCCTTCCGGGAAAGCGGCGGGAGAGATTTAGGTGCGAACCTGCAGCCGTGGTTTGACGCGAACCTCTTCACACCCTGCACGCCTTTCCCGGATGCGTGGAGCGCGAAGCGCGGAACGCAGTCCGGGACCCAGCGCAAAGAAGGTGCTGCGAAGCAGCACCGTATCGGTGGCGCCACAGATATAGAGCCGCTGCGCGGCAGCTTATTGCGCTTCCGTCCCGGACAGCCTTCGACTTCGCTGCGCTCCGTTTCAGGCTTCCGGGAAAGAGCGGGAGAGGTTCAGGTGCGAACCTCAGGTTGGTGGGAGCGCCTTCGGAGCAGCGTGTGCGCAGCATCACCGATTTCTTAACCGTTTCGCGAGACGCTTGCCTCGGCAGGCAGGAGGCGTCCATGACCCTCACCATCCTCGATCCTCAGACCGGCAAGCGCGTCACCCTCACGATCGGCCCCAAATAGCCGCCTCTGAGGCGCTTCAAGGTCCGCCGGTCCGCTGCGCCCTTGACGTCCGGCGCCTTGACTTCGCGCTCCGTTCCGGCCTCGTTGCCCGCGCGAACCGATGGGCGACGGCCGGCGATGCAAGCTCCCCTTCATCCGAAACGGCTGGCGGCATGCCTTCTCGGGCTCGGGCTTGCCGCCCTGGGCCCCGGCTCGGCCGGCCTCGCGCAGACGGTCGAGACGCGGGAGACGGAGCTCGCGGGCGAGCGCTGCCGGCCGGTCCAGGGCGCCCCCACGGCGCGCCTCTGCCCAGGCCATGGCGGGGCGATGGTGGAGCTTGCGCCCTCCGGCGGCGAAGTGAGGCTCTCCCTCGTGTTTTCCGCCAAGGACCGAGCGGAGGACCTCGTCCGCGGGCGGGCCTTCGCCAAGACGATGGAATGGCGCGGCCTCAAGGGCAACAAGGGTTTCGAACCCTTCGCCGCGCTGGTGGCGGTGGAGGTGACCGCTCCTCCGGGCGCGAAGAGGGCGGGCCGGGTCTTCGCCGTCCTGCGGGTCGATCCGCGCGAGGCGGAAGCCTGCCCCCTCGCCTATGTGGACGCGTCCCGCACCAGGAATGCGCGCGCGCTCGCCCGCCGGGCGGCGGATGAGCGCGCCCTCTCTCACCTGTGCCTCTCCGATCCGCCCGCCGTGATCGGCGCCGACACGCCGCGGATCCGGCGCCTCCTCGAGCGACCGCGCTCCTCCCCCGGCCCGGGCGCGGGGGGCGCCGCCACGCAGCAATGAGGGTCAGGCGCCCGCGGGCGTCGCGCTCGGCCTCCCTGGCTCCCCGTCCGGCAACGCTCCCCGGGTGGGGGCGCGCAGGCGAAGCTCGAACCCCTCCCGCGCGAAGTTGACCTCCACTTCGGCCTGGAGCTGCGTCGTCAGCACCCGCCTCAAGAGCTTCGAGCCGAAGCCGAGCCGCGCCGGAGGCGTCACCGGCGGGCCGTCGCGCTCGCACCAGTGGAGGCGCAGGGCCACCGCGCGCCCGTCCTCGCCCCGCTCCAGCTCCCAGGTGACCGAGAGCCGGCCGGCCGGCGTCGAGAGCGCGCCATATTTGGCGGCGTTGGTGGTGAGCTCATGGATCGCCATGCCCACGGGCACCGCGTCCTCCGAGCCGAGCTCGACCCGGGGGCCGGCGAGGACGATGCGGCTTTTGGCCGGGTTGTCGTAAGGGGAGAGCTCGGCCTCGAGGAGCCCCTTGAGGGAGGCGGTCTGCCACGGGCCGTCGGTCAAGAGGTTGTGCGTGCTCGCCAGGGACAGGATGCGGCCGAGGAAGGAGGCGTAGAACTCCTCCGCCGTGGGCGCCGAGCGCGCCGTCGCCCCGACCATGGCCTGCACGGTGGCGAGCGTGTTCTTGACCCGGTGATGGAGCTCGCGGACGAGGATCTGCTGCTTCTGCTCCGCCACCTTGGCCTCGGTGACGTCGAGCACCACGCCCGTGATGCCCTTGAGGGCGCCGTCGAGCCGGGAGCGGGCATGGCCCATAGTCAGGAGCCAGCGGGTGACGCCGTCCGAGGGACGGTGGTAGCGGTATTCCACCCGGTAGCGGGTGCGGGCTTGAGCCGCCTCCTCGATGATGCGCTCGGCCGCCGCGAGGTCGTCGGGGTGGCAGAAGCTGCGCAGCCTGGTGCGGGTCACCTCCTCGCCCGGGGCGAAGCCGAAGATCTCCCGCGCCCGGTCGGAAAAGCTCATGAGATCGGTGGCGGCGTCCCAGCTCCAGTCCCCCATTTCGGCGGCGGACAGGGCCAGCCGGTAGCGCTCCGTGGCCTCGCGAAGGTCGGTGACGTCGTGGAGGAACACGGCGACGCCCCCCGTATAGGGGAAGACGTTGGCCTCGAACCAGGCGCCAAGCGGCGGATAGGCGGCGTCGCAGGTGGTCGTGGCGCCCTGCCGCAGGGCGGCGACGCAGGCGGCATGAAGATCGCCGGTGAAGAGCCCGGGAAGGCTGTCCGGCGCCCTCTCGCCGACGAGTTCGCGGCGCCCGACGATACGGGCCCGGGCGCGGGCGTTGAGATAGGCGATGCGCCACTCGGGGTCGATCAGGAAGACGCAGTCCCGGGTGCGCTCGAGAACCGTCGAGAGATCAAGACCACCCAAGGATGACGGTTCGCTCGTCGGCTGCGGCCCGCTGGTCGGTGTCCTTGGCGGCATCGCGACAGCTTACCCCCGATCGTCGTCCGCGCTAAGTCCCGTCGGCGGCACGCCTTATCTCAAGCCCTGGGTTTTCCCCAGAGCTCTTCGAGGCGCCGCGGCGGCCGGCGCTCCCGCGCGCACCGCCGGGGCGCGCCTCACGCGCCCGCCTCCGGCTCGAAGCGCAGGGCGACGCCGTTCATGCAGTAGCGCAGACCGGTCGGCGGCGGGCCGTCCTCGAAGACATGGCCGAGATGCCCGCCGCAGCGGGCGCAGTGCACCTCCGTCCGCCGCATGAAGAGCGTGTTGTCTTCCGAGGTCTCGACCGCGCCCTCGAGGGGCTTGAAGAAGCTCGGCCAGCCGGTGCCGGAATTGAACTTGGCGTCGGAGCTGAAGAGCGGCGCCCCGCAGCCGGCGCAGAAGTAGGTGCCCTTCCGGTATTCGTTGTCGAGGGGGCTCGAGCCGGCGCGCTCGGTGCCGTGCCGGCGCAGCACGTGGTATTGCTCCGCCGTCAGGCGGCTGCGCCACTCCTCGTCCGGCATCGCCACCGGGAAGTCCTTACCCTCGCCTGGGGCGTCCGCGGCGGCGCCCAGGAGCTTGGACAGGCTGGCCCTGGCCGCACCGACCACGCCAAGGCTGACATCGCGCTTCGTCATGGTCCTGTTCTCCGAACGAGGGGGCAGTATGGCGGCTTTACAGCCCCGAGGCCAGTCGCCTCCGGGCCAAGGTCGGGGAGCGGCGCCCTTCCCCTTACGTTCCCTCAGGCGCGCGGGGCGCCGGGCGGAGGCGAGGACGGCCCGGGCTCGCCCCCGGGCTCCGGCGCGCGGCCGGGATCCACGGGGGGCGCTTCGCTCGGCGGGTGGACGGGGACCTCCGTCGGCGCGTGCCCGGGCAGGGTCGGCGCAGGCTCGGGCCGGGACGGCGCGGGCTGCGGATCGTAAGGTCCGTCCGGCTGGGGAGGCTGTTGGGCGGAAGGGGTCATGCGGCTTCTCCGGGGGCTCGGCCCTGAGACGCCGCGCGGAGGGTCGGACGGTCAGGCGCCAGTCGCGTCAAGGCTCCTGGCGTCAACCGGCGCTCCCCGGCCGGGTTCCGCCTTCCCGCCTCACGCCGCCTGCTGGATCGCGGAGAGCTTCCAGGGCCCGCCGGCGTCGCGGCGGAAGGTCCACAGCTCCGTCACCTCCTGCGGCCGGTCGGGATCCCCCGCCACCACCCGGCCCGTCGCCCGGTCGAGGGTGACGTCCTTCAGCGCATAGCGCATGGCGACGGTGGCGTAATCGGTCGCCCCTTCGCGCCAGGCCTCGGCGAGATCGCCCTGCACCAGCTTCACGTCGGAGATCCGGTTGACGACGTTGTTGCGGGCGTTCTCGTTGATCTCCTCCTGGAGGTAGCCCGCCATCTCGGGCGTCGCCAAGGTCCAGAGGGCGGCCACGTCCTCGCGGCCATAGGCGGTCTGGACGTCGTGGAGGGAGCGCTCGAAGGCCTCGTAGTCGGCCGGCCCGATGCCGATCTCATCGGTCCGCTCGCGGCGACGGGCCGGAGCCGCCGGTGCCGGGGCAGCGGCGCCAGGGCCTCCTGCCGCGCCGGGCAGGCCCGGCGTCGGGCCAAGCGCCGATCGCCCGTAAGCCCCGCCCGCGCCGGCCAGGGCGGGTTGCGGCTGCGAGCGGCGGCGGAAGAACTGCACGGCGAGATAGACGAGCCCGCCGATCAGGGCGACCTGCAGGAGCAGGCCCAGCATGCCGGCGAGCGAGCCGAGTCCGCCGAACAGGCCGGCGCCGAGCAGCGCGCCGATGAGGCCCGCCCCCAGGAGCCCGCCGAGGAAGCCACCGCCGAAGCGGCCCGCCGGCTGCGCGGTCGTCTGGGGCGCTGTTCCCGCCGGTCGCGGCTGGACCTGGCTCGGCGTCGTCTGCGAGCGCTGGATCGGCGCGGCCGGCGCCGGCGCCGTGCGCGTCGCCGCCGGTTCGTCGAAGGTGCGCGAGCCGCGCGAGCCGATGCCGCCGCTGCGGCCCGGGCGCGCCTCGGCGATGCTCATCAGGCCCACCGCGAAAATGCCCGCCAGGGCGAGAACGGCGCGGCTGCGGCGCGAAAACATCATGGTCATGGCTGAAGGCTCATTCCTCTCCGGCGAGGCGCTTCGCCCCGCTCGTCCCTCTATATAGGAACTCTGCCATAAAATCAGAGTCTTTGCGCTCAAGGTTCATCGCCCCTTTCCGCCCGACGCCCTCGGCGGAACGGAGCGGGGCGACGCCCGTTGAGCCCAATGACCACGGGGCTGACGCGTCGGAGGATCCGGCCATGACGGCGCAGGATGATCAGGCGACCCGCGAGGCCATCCGCAGCCTTGCGGAGGAGATCGCCCGGACGAGCCCCGAATGCGCACCGAAGGCGATGCGGATCATCTCGCTTCTCCAGGAGCTCGACGCCGCGCCAGACCGCGCCGTGATCGAGGACGCGATCGAGGCGGAGACGGAGGGGGAGCTGTCCGACAGCCAGGTCCGCAACGCGTCGGGGGCGGTGGTTCGATCGCTCGGCGATCGGTCGTGAGGCACGGCCGTGGCGAAGGCGATCACCGAGCTGAAGAGAAGCGCCGACGAGGTGCGCAGTAGCGCCGCCGAGCTCGCCGACTCGGCCGACCGGCGCACGGAGCTTGCCGCCGACCGCACCGTGCTCGCAGCGGAGCGCACCTATGCCTCCTGGGTCCAGCTCGGCCTCGGCGCCCTGGCTGCGGGCGTCGGCGCCAAGAAGCTTCTCGCCGGCGTGGTCCCGGAATGGATGATCATCCTGCAGGGGACTCTCCTCGTTCTCTTCAGCGCCTTCTGCTTTGGCGCGGCCGTGTGGCGGCAGCTCTCCCCCGGCGTGCCGCCGCCGCGGCCCGATGTGCGGCGGCTGCCCCCGTCGCTCCTCATCGTCGTCAACGGCTTCCTCGCCCTCGTCGCCCTGTCGGCGCTTCTCGGCATCTGGTTCGGGCCGACCGGCGGCGAGTAGGGGAACCGCCCTCCCCTCGCCCGCATTGGTCCCGGGACGCCTCAGAGCGAGGCGAGAACGAGACACGCCGAGGAGGCAAGAATGGCGAGCCGCGGCGCGCAGCGCAGCTACGCAGAAAAGCAGGCCCTGAAGGAGAAGACGAAGAACGCCGAGCGCTACAGCCTCAAGCGCGAAGGGCGCCGGCGCGACTTCACCAACGAGATCGAGTTCAACAACGCCGCCACGAGCGGCCATGGGGACGAGCCGATCCCGACGAAGGAGAACAGCCGCAGCGCAGCAGCCGATCTGAGGCGCGCCGTGGCCAAGGGCGCCGGCGTCATGTCGCTGTCCAAGAAACATGACCCGGAGCTCAAGGTCGCCGGCGTGCAGGGCGGCCAGCAGGACGCAGGCGAGGGCGTCAAGACGAGCCGCGGCGCCCGCGCCGCGGACAAGAGCCTCGACAAGGGCTCGGCCAAGGCCGGCGCGACCGCCCCGCTCACCCGCCGGGCGAAGTCGAACGCGGAGATCGCCGAGAGCGTGCCGACGACGGCGCGCAAGCGGCCGGCGCCGCTCGCGGCTCCGCCCCTTGGCGGCGGCGCGACCGGCGGCGAGCCGCGGCGGATGAACAAACGGACGGGCGGCGCAAGGCAGCGCGTGCCTGCCCCGGGCAATGTGGTCTCGGCCCCGAAGGGCGAGCTCATCCCGACGCGCGAAGGCGCTCCCGTCGCCGAGAACCAAGACGTCACCTCCTCGGCCGGCGGGCGCAAACCGCCCAAGCGCCCTGCCCGCGCAGGGCACGCGACCGGCGCATCGAAATCGAAGGGCGCCGATATGGGACTGGAGGAGTAGGCACCCGCCGCTGTCGTTAAGGCCCTTCCGGGAGCGAGCTTGGCCGCATTCACGGATAGTTGATCGTAAGTTCGCCGCGAAAAGGGCTCAAATCGTGATTAGCTTGCGGGTTACCAGGGTTTCGAGACCCTTGGGTGGTCCCTTGCCCTCCTTGGCGACAGCTCAAGGAGGGCTTTTTTGTTGGGCTGATGCGTTCCGCGCCGATCACGCTCCTCGCATCGGGGAAGGGGTGGAGGATGTGAAGAGGGTGGTACCAAATCACGGCTGCAGGTTCGCGCCTGAACCCGGATTTGGCAGTTCGCGCTTGAACCTCCACCCCTTTCCCGGAAGCCTGGAACGGAGCGAAGCGGAGTGGAAGGCGGTCCGGGATCCAGCGCAATAATGAAGCCGCGCAGTGGCTCCTTCTTCTGTCGCGTCATCATTTGGTGCTGCTTCGCAGCAGAGTTCTTGCGCTTACGTACTGGACTGCGTTCCGCGCCCTCCGGGCGCTGCACGCATCCGGGAAAGAGGGTGGAGGGTGTGGGAAGGGTGGCGGCCTTTCCGGCTGCTCTTGTGGACAGGGGGGCGCCGGGTGATTGTAAGCGGGGTGCGAATGGTGAACCCTGCGGGGGCTTTGAACCGCGGGAGGTGCCTCGGCTAAAGTCCCTTCGACATGATTCGCCAAAGCGCGGCCGTCGAGGCGCGCAGAAGGCTGTGCCGCCGCCCATCGAATACTCGACCGCCCGGGCCTTGCCCGGCAGACGACATCGTCGCGAGCTTGTCTCGCCTGTGAACTTCTTTGGCTCTTGCGAGCCGCAGGGACCGACATGACCCAGCTTCACATCGAAACCGATCGAGCCGAGCATCCCCTCGACATTGTGGAGCGGCTGGCCGCCCTGCGCGACTGGATCTTCGATCGGGCCGACGCCAACGAGATGTCGGTGTCGGTCTCAGGACGATGGGCCGACTACCACATCGCCTTCACCTGGATCGAGGAGGTCGAGGCCGTCCACCTCGCCTGCGCCTTCGATCTCAAGGTCCCGGAGCGGCGCCGGCAGGAGGTGCTGCAACTCATCAGCCATGTGAACGAGCAGCTCTGGGTCGGACATTTCGACCTGTGGAGCGCGGAGAACGTGGTGATGTTCCGCCATGCGCTCCTGCTCGCCGGCGGGGCCGAGCCGACCCATGAGCAATGCGAGATGCTGCTCAAAGCCGCCGTCGATGCCTGCGAGCGCCACTTCCAGGCCTTCCAGTTCGTGATCTGGGCGGGGAAATCGGCCCGGGAGGCGCTCGACAGCGTGCTGTTCGAGACCGAGGGCGAGGCTTGAGGCGCATCCGGAGGGCTTACCCCAGGGACGCCTGACGCATCTCGCCCCCGTCGCCTCGCAAACCGCGCCACGGCTGTCCGGACGCGGCGGCTTGAGGCGCAGACCACCGGCGGCTTGGCGGCGTCCCAAGGAGCGCCTCGGCCGCGCGGGCGCGGCTTTGCATGGTCCTTGACCGCGCGGGCGCGGCTTTGCATGGTCGTTGAGATCAAAGGCGAGGATGGTCGGATATGCGACGGGCAGCTCTTCTCATCCCTCTGGCGCTCTGCGCGGCGTCCCCGGCGGCGGCGTTGTCGGGACGGCAGGAGGTGGTGCCCGCGGAGCGCCGCGTGCTGCCCCACGACAGCCATATCCCCGGCTGCCACGACGTCTTGGTCCTGGAGAAGGTCTCCTCCCGCTTCGCCGAGAAGGAGGCGAAGTTCTGGCGCTCGCCTTTGACGATCGTGCGCTACGAGGACATCCGGCCCATCGCTTGGCGGCCCTGGGGGCTCGACTACATCCCCCGGCGCTTCTGCACCGCCACCGCCTGGACCTCCGACGGCGCGAGGCGGCGCATCGACTATTCGGTGCGCGAAGACCTCGGCATCATCGGCGCGACCTTCGGCGTCGAGTTCTGCGTGCATGGCCTCGACCGCAACTGGGCCTTCGCGCCGAACTGCAAGATGGCGCGGCCCTGACCGTCCGCTCATGAGACGATCCTTTCTGCGCGGCCTTGGGGCCGCGCTTGCGATGACGGCCGCAACCGCGGCATCCGCACAGGACGCGCGCGAGTTCCGCTCGAGCCGCCCCGGGGATTTCGACTACTATCTCCTGGCGCTCTCCTGGTCGCCCACCTTCTGCGCCGCAGAGGGCGAGGAGAAGGAGCGGGAGCAATGCGCGCCGGGACGCCGGCTCGGCTTCGTCGTGCATGGGCTGTGGCCCCAGCGCGAGGGCGTGCGCCTCGAGCACTGCGAGACCTTCGTCCGCCCGCCCTCGCGCCTGGCCCTCGAGGAGGCGGAAGGGGTCTTCCCGAGCCTTGGGCTCGCCCGCCACCAATGGCGCAAGCACGGCACCTGCACGGGGCGAAGCCCGGCCGAGTATTTCGCCGATGTGCGCCGCGCCGCGGAGAAGGTGCGCGTGCCGGAGGCGCTGATCGGGACGAACGCTCCCCGCCGGGCCGCGCCCATCGAGATCGCGCGCGCCTTCGTCGCCGCCAATCCGGGCCTGCGGCCCGACATGATGCAGATCACCTGCCGGCGCGGCCAGCTCCAGGAGGTGCGGATCTGCCTCGAGCGGGATCTGCGGGGCTTCCGCTCCTGTCCCGCCCTCGCCGGGACGCGCTGCCCGATCGATGCCGTCGCCATCCCGGCCCCGGGATAGGGCCGGCGCGGTCGGGGCTGTCGCGCAACGGGTCGAGCCATGAACTACCGCCACGCCTTCCACGCGGGCAATTTCGCCGACGTCATGAAGCATGTCGTCCTGGTGCGGACGCTCCTGTACCTCGCGCGCAAGGACGGCGCTTTTCGCGCCATCGACACCCATGCGGGCATCGGCCTTTACGATCTCTCCTCCGAGGAGGCCGAGCGGACGGGCGAGTGGCGCGACGGGGTGGCGCGGCTCGAGGCGCCCTTCGCGCCGGAGGTGGAAGAGCTGCTGAGCCCCTATCGGCAGGTCCTCGACGAGGTGCGGGCCTCTCACGGCCATGCCTATCCCGGCTCGCCCTTCATCATCCGCGCGCTCAGCCGCCCGCAGGATGTGAGCGTCTTCGTCGAGCTGCACCCGGCCGACGGCGACGTCCTGGCGGCGCGCTTCAAGGGACGCGGGGTCAAGGTGCTGCGCCTCGACGGCTGGACCGCCCTGCACGCGCTCATCCCGTCGCCGGAGCGCCGCGGCCTCGTGCTCATCGACCCGCCCTATGAGCAGCCGGGCGAACTCAAGCGCCTCGCCGCCGAGATGGTCAAGGCCTGGAGGAAGTGGCCGACCGGCGTGTTCCTCGGCTGGTACCCGATCAAGGATCCAGGCGCCGTCGCCGAGGCCGCCGGCATCCTGCGCGCCGCCGGGCCGGCCAAGGCCCTCAGGCTCGAACTCATGGTCGACGCTCCCGACGACCCGAGCCGCCTCAACGGCTGCGGCCTGTTCATCCTCAACCCGCCCTTCGTCCTCAAGGAGGAGGCCGAGATCCTCCTGCCGGCCCTTGCCGCGCGCCTGGCCCGCTCCACCTATGCCGGCTTCCGCTGCGAGCCCTTCGGCCGGGAGGTGGCGCCCGGTTGATTTAGCGCCGCCCCGGTGACAAACGGGGCGGACCGGCCGCGCGCCGAGAGGGGTCCCCCGCCGATGATGATTCTCCGTTCCTCGCCGCCCTCGCCCTTCGGGCGCAAGGTCAAGATCGCCGCCGCGGTGCTGAACCTTGCGGACCGCATCACGGTCCTGGACACCGACACCATGAAGCCGGACGAGGCGTTCCTTGCCCAGAACGCCCTCGGCAAGATCCCGACGCTGGTCCTGGAGAACGGCGAGACCCTGTTCGACTCCCGTGTCATCGTGGAGTATCTCGATGCGCTCGCCGGCGGCGGCCGCATCGTACCATCGGGTTGGCGCCGCTTCGAGGCCCTGCGCCTCCAGGCCCTCGCCGACGGCATCATGGATGCGGCGATCCTGCGGATGTACGAGATCCGCTGGCGCAGTGAGGAGCGGCGGGAGCCGCGCTGGGTCGATCATCAGCAGGGCAAGATCGACCGGGCGCTCCGCCTCGCCGAGGAGCGCCATTCCGCGCCGGCCGCCGCCATCGACATCGGCACCATCGCGCTCGCCTGCGCTCTCGGCTATCTCGACCTGCGCTTCGAAGGGCGCTGGCGGGAGCGCCATCCGAGGCTCGTGGCCTTTCTCGATGACTTCGAGCGGCGCGTGCCCGCCTTCGCCGCGACCCGCGTCAAGGGGTGAGCGCGATCGCCGAGATCAGCCGGCCGTAGTCCGGCTCGCCGCGATGGGTGGTTCGCCGGAAGCTGAAGAAGCGCTCCTCGTCCCCATAGGTGCACAAGGCAAGATCGGCGAAGGCGCCGATGCCGGCCCTGGCCAGGCGCCAGCCGATATAGCCCGGCAGGTCGAACTGGGCGTGGCCGGGCTTCCCGCTCGGCCGGAAGAACCGCGGCGCCTCCGCCTCGTCGCGGAAGGCGGCCGCGAAATCGGGCCCCACCTCATAGGCCGCCTGGCTGATGGTCGGCCCGAGCACGGCGACGATGCGGCCGCGGCGGGCGCCGAGACGCTCCATGGCCTGAAGCGTCCCCTCGAGGATGCCGCTCCGGGCGCCCCGCCAGCCCGCATGGGCAGCGCCCACGACGCCCGCTTCCGGGTCCGCGAACAGCACCGGGCCGCAATCGGCCGTGGTGACGGCGAGGGCGATCCCCGGCCGGTTCGTCGCCATGCCATCGGCCCGCGGCCGCGCCGTTTGAGGAAAGGGCTCGTCGACGATGACCGCCTCGGCCGAATGCACCTGATGGACGCTCACCAGAGCCTCCGCCGGAAGGCCGAGCTGCGCCGCCATGCGGCGGCGGTTCTCGGCGACCCGCGCCGGATCGTCCGAGGAGCCGAGCCCGCCATTGAGGGACGCATAGACGCCCTCCGACACGCCGCCCTGCCGGGTGAAGAAGGCGTGGCGGACGCCCGAATAGGAGCTGAGCTCCGGCGCTTCGATGAACATGGGCGGATCCTGTGACGCGAAAGATCTTCAGAAGCCGGGAAGCGGAGGAAGCCGCGGATCGCAGATCGCGAGCACCTTGAACAACTGGCCCATGTCCTGCGGTCCCGCACCTGTCAACCGCCTGAGCGCCGCGTCGATCTCCTGCGCCTGTTGCGGCGTCGCCCCGGCCTTGAGCTGGGCGGCGCGAAGCTCGATCCCGAGCGCCTTCAGGAAGGCGCCCTGCGTCAGCGGGCCGAAGGCGCGCGCGCCGCAAGCGGTCGCGGCGCGGGCGAGGGCCGCGAAATCCACATGCGCGGTGAGGTCGGCAAGACCGGGCTCGGCGAGCGGATCCGCATAGGCGTGGCCGCGCACCGCCTGGAGCGTGTCACCGAAGGCAGGCCCCTCATAGCCATAGTCGATGACGAGCGCCGCGCCGCCCGAGGCGACGAGCCGGGCCGCGAGCGTGCGCATCGCAAGAAGGCCGGCGCCCGGCCATTCGAGCACCTGGCCGAGCCGCCCCGCTGCTTGCAGCCACGGCGTGGGCTCGGGCGACAGACCGAAGGCGAGGTCGCCGCCCTCCCCAAGGCCCACGACCCGTTCGTGCCAGCCGGTCTTGGTCCTGACGAACTGGCGGAGGGGCAAGGCGTCGAAGAACTCGTTGGCGATGACGATCGCGGGGCCCGGCTCCACCTCCTCCAGACGCTCATGCCAGGCAAGAGGCGCCCACGCGCCGGCGAGCCGCTCCTCCTGGAGGGCGCGCAGCGTCGGGCTCGTCTCGACGAGATGGACCTTGATCGCCTCGGCGAAGGCCCTGCGCACGCGGGCGGCGCGCAAAAGGTCGGCCATGAGGGTCCCGCGCCCGGGGCCGAGCTCGATCACCCGCACGGGGTCCGGCGCGCCCATGAGGGTCCAGGTCTCGGCCGCCCACAGGCCGATCATCTCGCCGAACATCTGGCTGATCTCGGGCGCCGTGGTGAAGTCTCCCGCGGCGCCGAAGGGATCGCGGCTCATGTAGTAGCCGTGGACCGGATGGGCGAGGCACAGGGCCATGTAGCGCTCGACCGTGAGCGGGCCCTCGCTCGCGATCAGGTGCTTGAGCTCGTCGCCAAGGGCGCTCACGCGGCGGAGGCTTCCGGTGCGCGGGGGCGCGGGCGCGTCGCGCCCTTGAGCGCGAGCCCGATGACGAGCGCCCCCACCGCGGCCATGGGCAGGGACAGGAGCATCCCCATGGTGACGCCGCCGCGGAGCGCGTCCACGGAAGCGCCGAAGAGGAAGCCGAGCTGCGGGTCGGGCTCGCGGAAGAACTCGCAGATGATGCGCACCAGCGCATAGCCGAGCACGAACAGGCCGCCGAGAAGGCCGGGGCGGCAAAAGCCGAAACGGCGCACCGCGAGGGCCAGGACCACGAACAGGACGAGCCCTTCCCCGAAGGCTTCGTAGAGCTGGCTCGGATGGCGCGGCACCGGCCCGCCATGGGGGAAAACGACGGCGAAGGGCAGGTCCGGCGCCGGCCGGCCCCACAGTTCGCCGTTGATGAAGTTGGCGATGCGCCCGAAGAACAGGCCGATCGGCGTCACCACGGCGGCCATGTCGAGCATGGCGAGAGGGTGAAGGCCGCGGCCGCGGGCGAACAGGACGATGGCGAGCACGGCGCCGAGGAAGCCGCCGTGGAAGGACATGCCGCCCCGCCACACGGCCAGGATTTCGGACGGGTTCGAAAGATAGGATTCGAGATTGTAGAAGAGCACATAGCCCAGGCGCCCGCCGAGCACGACGCCGAGCGCCACGAAGACGATGAGATCGTCCACATCGGCGGCCGAGGGCCGCTTGAGGCCCGTCCAGAGCGCCTCGCGGCTGGCGAGCCGTCGCGCGTAGAACCAGCCGCCGATGAGCCCGACGATGTAGGCAAGAGCGTACCAGCGGATGGCGAGCGGCCCGATGGCGATCGCGACCGGATCGACGGCCGGGAACGGGAGGGCGACAAGCGGCAGGAGGAGCCCCATGGCGCGCCTTTGAACCGCCCCGCCCTTCCATCGTCAACCCCGTTGCTCTTGGAGCTTCGGGTGCCCACATTGCGGCCATGCCCCGCGGCGCTTGACGCGGGGCCCTCTCCAACCGCCGGGCGCCCCATGCCGCAGACCTCAAACCGCCTCCTCGATGATTTCGCGCGTCTCATGACCGATGCCATGGGCGCCGCCCAGGGGGTGCGCCGGGAGGCCGAGACGATCGTCCGCAGCCAGCTCGAGCGCCTCATGCAGGACATGAACATCGCCTCCCGCGAGGAGGTGGAGGTGCTGCGCGACATGGTGGTCGCGGCCCGCGAGGAGAACGAGCAGCTGTCGATCCGCATCAAGGCCCTCGAAGCCCGCCTCGAAGCCCTCGAAGGCAGCGCCGCGCGCGGATCGTCCGAGGCCTGAGGACGCAGGGCCCTCGCCGTCCCAGCCCCTCTCCGCCGCGGACGCCGCGGGCGCGACCGCCCTCTTCGGGTCGCGGCGAAGAAGCCGCCTCGCGGAAGCGGGCCTGCGCTGATATGGTCGAAGGCGGCAGGGTTCGCCTGACCCGATCGGTTCCCATGCGCGCGCACAGCTCCCATCATCTTCCCTCCTCACTCGTGCTCATCGGCGCCGGCAACATGGGCTCGGCCATGCTCGAGGGCTGGCTGAAGGTGGGGATCAACCGGGCGACCACGACGGTGCTCGATCCGCACCCGTCGCTGGAGGTCCAGACCTTGTGCGCCGAGGAGCGCATCGCCCTCAATCCTCCTGTGCGCGACATCAGGCCCCCCCAGGCCGTCGTGCTCGCCACCAAGCCGCAGGCGCTGGAGGCGGTGGCGCCCGCCGTCGATCGCCTCATCGGCCCCGAAACGCTCCTCGTCTCGATCCTCGCCGGCAAGCGGATCGAGGACCTCAAGCGGGCGATCCCGCGGGCGAAGGCGGTGGTGCGCGCCATGCCGAACCTTGCCGCCGCGGTGCGCCTCAGCGCCACGGCCGCGGCGGCGAGCGAGGCGGTGACCGAGCCGCAGCGCCTCATCGCCCACGAGCTCCTCTCCAGCATCGGCCAGGTGGAGTGGGTCGGCCACGAGCGGCTCATCGACGCGGTGACCGCCGTCTCGGGCTCAGGCCCCGCCTATTTCTTCTACCTCACCGAATGCCTCGCCCATGCGGGCACCGCCGCCGGCCTGCCGACGGAGCTTGCCGAGCGGCTGGCGCGCGCCACCATCATCGGCGCCGGCGAATTGCTGCGCCAGGGCGATCTGCCGCCCGCCAAGCTGCGCCACAACGTGACCTCGCCCGGCGGCACCACGGCGGCGGCGCTCGACGTGCTGATGCGGGAGCCGGGGCTGCGCGAGCTCATCCGCGAGGCGGTGGATGCGGCGAAGCGGCGCGCCGAGGAGCTCTCCGGCTGAAGGCCGTTCCGGAGGGGCTGCCGGAGTCCTAGAGTCCAGGGGTCCGCGAAGGGAGAGAAAGCGAATGGCGCGCCAACCGGGGTCCAGAGCGACGGCGAAGGCAAGGCCGGCCGGCCGCGAGGACGTGGTCGAGGCCCTCATGCGGCTTGCCGCCGAGCGGCCCTGGAATGACATCGAGCTCACCGACATCGCCGAGGAGGCGGGGCTCACGCTTGCCGAGATGCGGGACATGTTCCCCTCGAAGGGGGCAATTCTGGGCGCCTTCTCGCGCATGATCGACAAGCGGGTGCTCGAAGGATCGAGTGAGGATCTTGCCGGCGAGCCGGCCCGGGAGCGCCTGTTCGACGTGTTCATGCGCCGCCTCGACGCGCTTGCGCCCTACAAGACGGCGCTGAGGCGCATCGCCTATGCAGTGCGCATGGACCCCCTGTCCCTCGCGGCCCTGAACCAGGTGGCGCTGAACTCGCAGCGCTACATGCTGGCCGCCGCCGGCATCGCCACGGAGGGGCCCCTGGGGCTTCTCAAGCTCCAGGGCGCCGTGCTCGTGCACATGAACACGCTCGAGACCTGGTTCGACGACGACGATCCGGCCCAGGCCCGCACCATGGCGCGGCTCGACCGGGAGCTGAAGCGCGCCGAGCGCTTCATCGAGCGCGCCGAGGATGTCCGGCGTCTGACCGCGCCCTTGCGCGCCATCGGCCTGGCCCTGTTCGATGGCCGCGACCGCCTGCGCCGCCGCGCCCAGACCCGCCGCGAGGACGGCGAAACGAGCGACCCCGCCGCGGCGATCTGACGGGCGGCAGGAGGCCGTCCGCGCCGGGCAGCGGAAAAAGGGACAGACGCGCAGAGCGGCCCTGGCGTGAGCCTTGCGGTCGTGGTTCAGTGGGAGGTGCGCGCCTGAACCTCCACCGCCGCTGCGGCGACCTCGCCTTTGAGGAGAGGGCGCGCGCCCTGGGCCGGCCTGGCCGGCGCGGGTTAGGCCGCCTTGCGCTTCGGCTGCACCTCGGCGGCGTAGTCCTCCATGAGGACCTTGGTCATGTTGCCGGGGTTGAAGCGGTAGGGGCCGATCTCGGAAACCGGGGTCACCTCCGCGGCGGTGCCGGTGATGAAGCACTCGTTGAAGCTGGCCAGCTCGTCCGGCATGATCCGGCGCTCATACACCTCGAAGCCGCGACGCTTGGCGAGATCGATCACCGTGCGGCGGGTGATGCCGTCGAGGAAGCAGTCGGCGATGGGCGTGTGGATGGCGCCGTCCTTGATGAAGAACACGTTGGCGCCGGTGCATTCGGCGACACGGCCCTGCCAGTCGAGCATGAGGGCGTCCGCATAGCCCTTCCGCTCGGCCTTGTGCTTGGAGATGGTGCAGATCATGTAGAGGCCCGCCGCCTTGGCGAGCGAGGGCGCGGTCGCCGGGTCCGGCCGGCGGAACTCCGCCATGTCGAGGCGGATGCCCTTCATCTTCTGCGCTGGGTCGAAATAGCTCGGCCATTCCCAGGTGGCGATGGCGAGGTGGATGGTGTTGTCCTGGGCCGAGACGCCCATCATCTCCGAGCCGCGCCACGCCACGGGGCGCACATAGGCGTCCTTCTGGCCGTTCTTCTCCAGGACGAGGGCCTTCGCCGCATCGATCTGCGCCACCGAATAGGGGATCTCGAAATCGAGCACTTGCGCGGAGCGCTTCAGCCGCTCGGAATGCTCGGTCGACTTGAAGATCTCGCCGCCATAGGCCCGCTCGCCCTCGAACACGCAGGAGCCGTAATGGAGCCCATGGGTGAGCACATGGACCTTGGCCTCCCGCCACGGCACGAGCTGCCCATCGAACCAGATCCAACCGTCGCGCTGATCGAAGGGGATGACCGACATTCCATGTTCTCCTTGCGGGCGGCTGCCGGGGCCCGGGAACGGCTATGCCCAAAAGAGGGGCCCTTGCGCTGTTTCGTTTCGCGGCAGCGGCTTGACGAGTAACAATCGTACTGAGATATGTCAACAACGCTGACTTATTGGAGCGGTCCCCGCGTGACTCACGCCCTTCGCAAAGAGCCGGCCGAGGTGGCCGCCGAGGCCGGCGAGCCGCCGGCCTACGAGCTCATCGAGCTGTTCTTCTTCGCCTATCGCGACTTCGTGGGCGACCCCGACCGCATTCTCGACGATTTCGGCTTCGGGCGGGCGCATCATCGCGTCCTGCACTTCGTCGATCGCCGGCCGGGCCTGACCATCGCCGCCCTCCTCGACATCCTCAAGATCACCAAGCAGAGCCTCAACCGCGTCCTCAAGGAGCTGATCGACAAGGGCTTCATCGAGCAGCGCACCGGCACTGCCGACCGTCGCCAGCGCCTTCTTTTCACCACCGAGCAGGGGCATCACCTCGCCCGCCGCCTGGCGCAGCTGCAGACGCGCCGCATCGAGCGCGCGCTCGGCGGCGCCTCGAGCGAGGCCAAGGCCGCCATCAGCCGGTTCCTGTTCGCCATGATCGACCCGTCCGAGCATTCCCGCGTCGAGGAGCTTCTCGAGGGAGCGAGGATCCGCCGATGAGTCAGCCGGCCCGCGTCGAACTTCCGGACCACGCCCCGCATGTGCTCGTCGTCGACGACGACCGGCGCCTGCGGGACCTTCTCGCCCGCTTCCTCACCGACAGCGGCTATCGCGTGACGACGGCGGCGAGCGCGGCCGAGGCGCGCGCCAAGGGCGAGGCGCTCGTGTTCGACGCCATCGTGCTCGACGTGATGATGCCCGGCGAGAACGGCTTCGAATATGCCAGGCGCCTCAGGCAGACCTCGCAGGTGCCCATCCTCATGCTGACGGCGCGCGCCGATGCCGCCGACCGCGTGACGGGGCTCGAGATCGGCGCCGACGACTATCTCTCCAAGCCCTTCGAGCCGCGCGAGCTGGTGCTGCGCCTGGGCAACATCCTCAAGCGGACGACCGCCGAGACCGGCAAGGAGGCGGAGGGGCCGCAGGTCATCCGCTTCGGCCCCTTCACCTTCCGCCTCGACCGCGGCGAACTGCGCCGCGGCGACGAGGTCATCCGCATCACCGAGCGGGAGCGGGAGATCCTCACCATCCTCGGGCACCGCGCCGGCGCCAATGTCCCGCGCGAGGAGCTCGCCGGCGGGGCCACGGGGGCGAACGAACGCACCGTCGACGTGCAGATCAACCGCGTGCGGCGCAAGATCGAGGTCGACCCCGCCAATCCGGTGTACCTCCAGACGGTGAGGGGCGTCGGCTACCGCCTGGTGGTCGATTGATGAAACCGCTTCGCCTGCGCGCCTTCCCGATCCCGCCCCCGACGGCGGCCCTCGACTGGGTGGCGCGCCGGCTCGCCGGCGCCCTGCCGAAGGGCCTTTATGCGCGCTCGCTCATCATCATCATCGCGCCGGTTGTCCTGCTCCAGTCGGTGATCGCCTATGTCTTCATGGAGCGCCACTGGCAGCTCGTGACGCGGCGCCTGTCCTCGGCGGTGACCGCCGACATCGCCGCCCTCATCGACGTCTACGAGACCTATCCGCAGGACCGGCGGGCGGAGACCTTGAGCCGCATCGCCTCCGAGCGCCTCAACCTCGATATCGACATCCTGCCCGATGCCACCCTGCCGCCGCCGGGGCCCAAGCCCTTCTTCTCGATCCTCGACGAGGCCCTCTCCGACGAGATCAAGCGGCAGATCGCCCGTCCCTACTGGATCGACACGGTCGGCCGCTCCAACCTGATCGAGATCCGCGTCCAGCTCGACCGCGAGGTGATGCGGGTGATCGCCCGCCGCAGCCAGGCCTATGCCTCGAACTCGCACATCTTCCTCCTCTGGATGGGCGGCTCGTCGCTGATCCTGCTCGGCATAGCCATCCTCTTCCTGCGCAACCAGATCCGGCCCATCCTCAAGCTCGCCGAAGCAGCGGAAAGCTTCGGCAAGGGGCGCGAGATCGAGTTCCGCCCGCGCGGCGCCCGCGAGGTGCGCCAGGCGGGCCATGCCTTCATCGAGATGAAGCGGCGCATCGAACGGGCCATCGAGCAGCGCACGGCCATGCTCAACGGCGTGAGTCACGACCTGCGCACCATCCTCACCCGCTTCAAGCTCTCGCTCGCCCTCCTCGACCAGACGCCCGAGGTCGAGGACCTGAAGCGCGACATCGACGAGATGAGCCGCATGCTCGAGGCCTACCTCGCCTTCGCCCGAGGCGATGCCGGCGAGCAGGCGGTGCCGACCGACCTCAAGGCGCTCCTCACCGAGCTGAAAGGCGACGCCGAGCGCCAGGGCCACGCCGTCTCGCTCACCATCGTCGGCGACCCGATGGTGACCGTGCGCCCGGACGCCTTCCGCCGCCTCCTCGTCAACCTCCTCTCCAACGCCGCCCGGCACGGGGAGACGATCGCCATCCAGGCCAACCACGAGACGCGCTGGCTCGTGCTGCATGTGGATGACGACGGCCCCGGAATCCCGCCCGACCTGCGCGAGGAGGTGTTCAAGCCCTTCGTGCGGCTCGACGAGGCGCGCAATCAGGACGAGGGCGGCTCGGGGCTCGGGCTCGCCATCGCCCGCGACATCGCCCGCTCCCATGGCGGCGACATCACCCTCGAGGACAGCCCCCTCGGGGGCCTGCGCGCCACGGTGCGCCTGCCGGCCTAAAGACGACGCGGCGGACGAGGGGCGCAGGAACAACCGCGCCGGCCGCTGGTTGTCCCTGGTTCATGCCTGCTTGAGGCCAGGGAGGCCCGCCATGTTCTTGCGCATTGACAAGCTCGGAATCGAATTGCCCGCTTCGACCAAGTTCGACCCGACGGCCGCCGCCGCCGTCCAGGAGCTCCTCGGAGGGCGCTTCGGCGAGATGTCGACCCTCAACAACTACCTGCATCAGTCGGTCGCGATGAAGGCGAAGCGGCAGCTCGGCTCCTTCTACGAGCTCGTCGCCAGCATCACGGCGGAAGAGGTGGGCCATGTGGAGCTCGTCGCCGCGACCATCAACGCCCTCCTCGACCAGGCCCCCGACGACGACGATCCCGAGGACGCCCCGTTCGAGGACAAGACCACGCCGCGGATCAACCAGCACTTCATCATGGGCGGGCCGGGGCATCTCGTCGCCAACTCGCAAGGGGCGCCGTGGTCGGGCGACTATGTCTTCAACTCCGGCAACCTGGTGATGGACCTCCTCCACAACTTCTTCCTCGAGACCGGCGCCCGCACCCACAAGGCCCGCGTCTACGAGATGACCTCTAACGAGACCGCGCGCACCATGATCGGCTATCTCTTGGTGCGGGGCGGGGTCCATCAGGCGGCCTATGGCCTGGCGCTCGAGAAGCTGACCGGCGTGCAGATGACGAAGATGCTGCCGATCCCGAACATCGACAACGACAAGTTCCCGCACACGCGTCCCTGGCAGAGCAAGGGGGAGCACACCAAGCTCTACACCTTCAGCCCCTCCGACTATCAGAACCTCGGCGGCATCTGGTCCGGCACGGCGGACTGGGCGGACGGGGCGCCGCTCGAGGTGGTGCAGGGCCACCCGCAGGGGGCCGATCCGCCCGAAGGAACGCCGAACCAGGCAGGCTTCGCCCCCGACTACGAGCCGGGCGAGGTGTTCGAGATCGCCCAGCGGCTGATGCGCAACATGTAGCGTCCGGGAAACGGGGAGCGGTTCAGCCTCGAGCGCTGGGCGCGTCGTTCCGGGCGCCGACAGGGCGCCCGCTCGCCCGCGAAATGTTCAGCGCCGCGGCGGCGCGGATGAGCGCCTTGAACGCCTCCTCGTCGATGCGAGCGCCCGCGTAAAGATCGATGGCGCGCCTTAAGTTGCCGTCGAGGCCGGCGTTGAAGAGGCCTGAAGGGTCCTCCAGCAAGGCGCCCTTGGCGAAGGTGAGCTTGTCCTTGTAGATCTCGCCGGTGCAGAGGATGCCGGCGCGCTCCCATACCGGAACCCCGAGCGGATTCGACGGCTTTCGCCACTTCACCTCCTCGGCCACGTCCGGGACAGCCTCCCTGATGAGCCTGCGGACCCACGCAAGCATCTCGCCCCGCCAATCCCCCAAGGCCTCGATCCTCGCGTCGATGAGCTCCGAGGGGGAGGCTTCTGCTCGTCTCTCCGTCATGCCGATCTTCCTTTCCACATCCTCTACCCCCTTTCCCGGATGCGTGGAGCGCCTGAAAGGCACGGAACGCAGTCCGGGACCCAGCGCAACAACTTGCTGCGAAGCAGCTCCTTATGCGTAGCGCTACCAAGAAGGCGCCACTCCGCTGCGCTCCGTCGCAGGCTTCCGGGAAAGCGGCTCATCCGCCTTTGCTGAGCTCCACCGGTTGCTCCTTGAGCAACCGGCGGCCTGCCGGGCCGCAGGCTCAATACAGCCGTCCCCCGAGCGGCACCTCCCGGTCGGGGGCGATGAGCATCACCTCGCCCTTCGCGTCGGGCACGCCCAGCGTCAGGACCTCGGACATCATCGGGCCGATCTGGCGGGGCGGGAAGTTGACGACCGCGAGCACCAGGCGGCCGGGGAGCTCGTCGAGGCGGTAGTTCCTCGTGATCTGGGCCGAGGATTTCCTGATCCCGATGTTGGGGCCGAAATCGATGGTGAGCCGGTAGGCGGGCTTCCGTGCCTCCGGGAAAGGCTCGGCCGCCACGATCCGCCCGACGCGGATGTCCACCTTGAGGAAGTCGTGGAAGGCGATCTGGGGAGAGGGGGAGCTTGAGCGGGTCATGCCGAGCGTTGTGCCCGATCCTGCGGCTCGGCGCTACGGGCTGAGCGCTCCGTCGCCTCTGGGAAGAGGGTGGCGCCTGAACCACATCTGGAGGTTCACGCCCGCCCCCCGCCCTTCTTGAGACGGAAGCGAGCCGGCCTCAGAGGTGGGGCGGCGGGCGCAGGGTGTTGCAGCCGACCTTGTGGGCGAGCGAGACGATCGCGCCTTGCCCAATGCCCACATCGGCGAGCGTGCGGGCATCGACGCTGCGAAGCTCGGGCTCGCCCTTGCGCCGCCGCATCCTTCGACGGGCCATGGTGCGCAACAGGCGCCAGACATGAAGAAGAATCACGGATCGCCCTCCTGTCGTTCGGGCGCTGTCATGGCGCGGGCGGCAGGGGATCCGGCACCTTGTTGCGGACGGCCGGGACCTGCCGGAGATACGCGAAGACGGCCTTCAAATCCTCGTCGGTCATCCGGCCGATGAAGGGCCAGGGCATGGGCGGCAGGATCGGCCGCCCCTGCCCCTGATGGCGCCCCGTCCGCAGGGTCTGGATGAACTGCTCTTCGGTGAAGTCCCGCAGCACGCCCGTCTCCGGGTCGGGGGTGAGGTTGGCGGCAAAACTCACCCCCCACGGCCCCGACCAGGCGGTCAAGGTGGCGGAGGCGGCGGCCATCCAGGGCTCGGGGAGCCGCGCCGGAGCCTTGACCGGAAGGTCCTGCGGATGGCCGGAGAGGGCCCGGCTCATGTCGGGCTCCGGCCCTGCCGGCCCCGTCTTCAGGGGCGTGTGACAGTCGTGGCAGCTCCCGATGGTGACGAGATACTCGCCGCGTCTGACCTGCTCGCTCGTCGCGGTTCCTTGGGCAAGGCTCACGGCCGGCACGAGCAGCGCCGCGGCGACCAGGAGAGGGAGGGGACCGTTCATCGGATCTGTCCTTTCTCGTTGAGTTGAGCTTTCTGGCGCGGCGCCTCTGCCTCCGCCACCCAGCGTCGGAGGAGCGCGAGCGCCTCCTCGTCGATGAGCTCGGTTCCGAGCGGCGGCATCTGAAGGGCTGGGTAGCGCGAGGCGGCGCGCTCGATCAGCGCGCTGCGGTCCGGATGCCCCGGCTCGATGCGCATGAGGGCCTCGGGCGACTGGCCGGGCGCCGGCCTCTTCACCGGATGGGCGACCGCGCTCGCGAGCGCAGGGGCGACGTTCGACCCTGCCTCGTAGCGCAGATAAAGCCCGACGGTCCTCAGCGGCCCCGCCGCGTTGTGGCAGTGGCCGCAATTGCCGTGGAGATAGCCGAGCGCGGCGCGCTCGGTCGCGGAGGCGGCGGCAATGCGCGGCGCCTCGTGGGATGGGGGATGGCCGACCAGCAGCCCCCTCGCGATGAGCTCCTTGAGATCCACCTCGGCGAAGCGTCGCGGCTCCCCATGCACCGCGCCCGGATCCCGGTCCGGCGAGAGCTGCAGGGCGCTGAATCCCAGCACGTCGCTCCTGCCGCCCTGGTGGCAGGCCTTGCAGTCGCTGATGCCGGGGATCGTATGCGAGCGCCCGTTTCCCAACGGAAAGGCGCCGCGCTGCCCCCGCTCCGAGACCAGGCGAGCCTCCCGCCCGTCGGCGCTCCAAGCATAGGCCGCATAGAGCCAGCGGCCGTCGGCCAGGCGCTCGAGGTAACGCGTCTCGATGGGCCGCCCCGCGAAGGAAAACTCCTTCCAGAGCCGCGTTCCGACCGGGAACACCCAGGCCTCGGGGTCCGAGCCGTCGATCGCGGTGCCGGGCGGCAGGGAGATCCACCGGCGCTTCGCGGCGCCATCGGTCCACAGGGGATACTGGGGCGAGAACGCCAGGTGCCGGGGGTCGACCGCGAGGGTGGCGGCATCCGCGTAAAGGCCAGTGTCCTCGAGCCGCAGCGGGGGCTTCAAGGCGGCCGCCGGCGGCACCGCCTCGCCCGCGGCGACAAGCCCGGCGGCGAGGATCAGCGCGGCGCTCAAGGCGGCGAGAGGGACCCGCGGGCTCCCCGATACCTTCCGATGGACGATGATCCTGCGCATCACATCCGCTTCCCGGCGGCCCAGGACGATGACCGCCTTACGTGCGGAGCCTTTCTACGCCGGGATTTTTTCCGGGACGCTTTCCGGATATTGCCTGGATTTGCCGGCAGTTTTCCTGAGAGCCTGCGCCGTGGCGGATGAGGGCCGGACGGGATGAACGACAGGAAGAAGCGGGTCGCCGCCGCGATCAGGGACCATCTTGCCCGCGAACGCCTCTCGCGCGAGCAGTTCGCCTTCAAGACGAAGCTCGGCAAGTCCACCATCGACAAGCTGCTGATCGGGCTCTTCTCCGATCGCACCCTGGCCGTCGTCGAGAGCCATACCGGGCTTCCCCTCCGCGCCCTCTTGGAGGGCGCCGACCCGGCGCCCTCCCCGACGCAGGCCGCCGTGGCCGCTCCGCGCGGCCTGAAGCCCCTCGACGGGCCCTCGATCGCGGTCCTGCCCTTCACCAACATGAGCGGCGATCCCGAGCAGGACTATCTCGCCGACGGGCTGTGCGAGGACATCATCACGGCGCTCGCGCGCCTGCGCTGGCTCTTCGTCATCGCCCGCAACTCGAGCTTCGCCTACAAGGACCGGGCCGCCGATATGCGCCTCGTCGCGCAGGAGCTCGGGGTACGCTACGTGCTGGTGGGGAGCGTGCGCACTGCCGGCGGACGCATCCGCGTCACCGCCCAGCTGATCGACGCCGAAACCGGCCAGCAGATCTGGGCCGAGCGCTACGACCGCGAGCTGCGCGACCTCTTCGCCGTCCAGGACGAGATCACCGAGCGCGTCGTCGCCGTCGTCGAGCCGCACATCTACGCCCAAGAGGGGTTTCGTGCGCTCAACAAGCCGCCCGAGAGCATCGACGCCTGGGGGCTCGTCGCCCGCGCGGTGGTGCTGCTCAACCGCTTCGACCGCCAGCAGAACGAGGAGGCGCAGGAGCTCCTGCGGCGCGCCATCGCCCTCGAGCCGACCTATGCCCGCGCCCACGCGCTGCTGAGCTGGGCGGTCTACTGGGCCACCTACGCCTATTGGCTGCCGGACCGGGACGAGGCGGTGAAGCGGGCCTCGGCCCACGCCCAGGACGCGTTGCTGCACGACCCCTCCGATCCCTGGGCGCGGATGGTGTTCGGGCTGTGCCTCAGCACCGCGGGGCATCACGAGCGGGCCCTCGGCGAGCTGCAGGCGGCGCTTGCGCTGAACCCGAGCTTCGCCCTCGGCCACATCGTGTTCGGATGGGCGCTCCTGCGGGCCGGCTATTTCGACGAGGCGCTCGTCGAGACGGGATGGGCCCTGCGCATGAGCCCGGTGGACAGCTTCGCCGGCTTCTACACGACGGTCCACGGCCTTGCCCTCGTCGGGGCGCGGCAGTTCGAGGAGGCGCTGCCCTATCTTCGCGCTTCCGTCGCCGCCGCCGACTATGCCGGCCAGTACAACACCCTCATCAGCTGCTGCGGCCATCTCGGGCTGATCGAGGAGGCGCAGGAGTACATCGCCATCCGCAACCGGCTCGGGCCGCCCCTTCGGCTTGGCGTGCTCGGGCGCAACCTCGCCCCCTTCGCCCACCGCGACGTCTTCCTCGAGGGTCTCGCCAAGGCCGGCGTTCCGGAATAGCCGCCGCGGCGCGGGCGCAGGGCCGCCTCAGTAGATCCCCTGCCCTGTCGAGAGCTGCAGCGGCGGAGGCGAGGGCTCCCGGGACGGCAGGAAGGCTTCGCGGGACGTGTCGGGACGCGCGACCGCGCGGCTCTGCGGCGGGGACGGGGAGAGCCGCGGCGGTGCGGGGGACGCGGGCGTCGCGACGGTCGGCGCAGGCCAGCCGGCGCGAGCCAGCGCGGACGGGGCCGGCTGGGCCAGCTGAGCCGGCTGAGGCTGCGGCCGGCGCGTGCTCTCGACGGCGAAGGGATCGGTCTCTTCCTCCATGTCGGACGGCGGCAGATCGGCCGGCTGCCATCCGCCGGGCGGCCGCTTCAGCGGGCCTGCGGCCGCATCGTCGGCAAGCCGCGGCGTGAACTTGATCGTCGGTTTGCACACGCGGCGCAGGCCCTGCGGATCGTGGCGGGCAAGATCAAGGTGAAGATGATCGTAGTGGAAGGCGTCGGATCCGGGGCCGAGCACAGTCGTGAAGTAGTTGCACGCGCCGACGAACACTTCGCGCAAGAAATCCTGTTCTTCTGGGGACCCGCGCCAACCTCGCATGACGGACACCTCCCGCCCATTGGCCAGGCGGAAGGACATGACGTCGACGGCATTCCCGAAGGAATGCTCCGAAAGCTTGGCTCCCCGCCGATTATTCCTCGGCCGGCAAGAATAGGAGCCGGATTTCAGCTCGACGACTGTCGTTCCGAAGTAAAGCGCCGCCGCCGGCTGCACCACGTCTTGCAGCCACTGGTCCGTGCGCGCGATGATCGGGCAGGCGAGCGTCGCCTGCTGAGTCAGCGCCACCGAGCCATCGGCGAGAGCCGCGACCTTGAAAGGATGGTTCATCCCGCAAGCGCCCGGGCCGTCGATGGCCGACCGCAGCGACATATAGGCGGAGGGACGAACGAGCTTCTGCGCAAGGCAGGCGCGCTCCGCCTCGTCGCGCCAAGCCTCGCGCTGCTCGAAGCGGAACAGACCGCAGCCCGCAAGCCCGGCCGCGATCAGCGCCAGGGTCAGGAACGCAACATACCCACGCCGCATGGCCCGTAAGATGCGAGAGGTCGCGTAAACGCCCCGTCAACCGCATCCCCAGGCAGGTGCCCCGATTCGACGCAACGACGGCCGAGGGTCAGGATCTCGAGAGCCAGCCGCCCCTGGGCGGATCTCATAGAGCTTTCCAGGGGAGCGGCCATGCGATACGAGCACGAGTCAGCGCGCCAGCGTCTTCGTCCTGCGGGGTCGCATGCAGTCCCTCCTCGATCTGTGCCGCCGCATCGACGCCGGCGACCTCACCCCGCAGGCGGCCCTGCGCATGAGCCACGAAGCGATCGCAGCGAGCGATGAAGACATCCGCGCCTTCGTTCATGTGGACGCAACCGCACGAGCCGGCGCGGTGGGGCCGCTCCGCGGCATCGCTGTGGGAGTGAAGGACATCATCGACACGGCCGATATGCCGACCGAGATGGGCTCGCCCATTTACGCGGGCTGGCGGCCGAAGGCCGACGCGCCGATCGTCCGCGCCTTGACCCGCGCTGGCGCGACGCCGGTCGGTAAGACCGCCACCACCCCCTTCGCCTATATCGACCCTGCGCCAACCCGCAATCCGCGCCATCCGGGACATACGCCGGGCGGCTCCTCCTCCGGTTCCGCAGCAGCGGTGGCCGCAGGGATGACGCCGCTGGCCATCGGCACGCAGACGGGCGGCTCGGTCATCCGGCCGGCCTCCTTCTGCGGCGTTGCCGCGATCAAGCCCTCCTTTCGGCTCCTGCCGACCGTCGGCGTGAAGTGTTTCTCCTGGACGCTCGATACGGCGGGCCTGTTTGCGGCGACCGTGCCCGATCTCGCCTATGCCCTCGCGGCCCTCACCGGACGCGATGACCTCCGCACGGCCAGTCGGCCGCCGGCGCCGCGCATCGGGCTCGTCACGCAGGACTTTGCCGGCCCACCGGACCCGGATGGTGGCGAAGCCCTCGAGAGCGCGATCCGCTCGGCGGAGCGGTCCGGGGCGACAGTGCGGGCGCTGGCGCTGCCGGCCGTGATCGCGAGCGCCTTCTCGGCTCATGGCCCCCTGCAGGACTTCGAGGCGCGCCAGGCGCTCGCGTGGGAATACGAGACGCATCGCGACCTTCTGCCCCCTCTCCTGCAGCGGCTGCTCGATGAGGCCTCGACCATCGACGCGCTGGCTTATGACGAGGCTCGCCGTGCCGCGCGAGGCGCCCGCAACGCCTTGGGCGACGTTTTCGCGGAGGTGGACGTGCTTCTGACCTTCTCCGCGCCTGGCGCCGCACCGGCGACGCTCGCATCGACGGGCGACTCCCGCTTCAATCGCCTATGGACGCTTCTCGGAGTCCCTTGCGTCAATGTTCCTGGTCTTGCCAACGGGGCCGGATTGCCGGTCGGCGTTCAGGTGATCGCCGCCTTCGGACGGGATGCGAAGGCGCTCGCTGCGGCGAGCTTCCTCGCCGAGGCTATCGCCGCCCCACTCTGAGGCCGAGACGCCAGCGGCGCGGACGAGCGAAGCTGTCCACAGGTCGGCCTTCTCCCGTTCTCCGCATCTTGCAGCCAAGCTTTGCTCTGCTAGGCTTTGTCGCGGCGCTGGCGGAGGGATTGATGGGCCTTGTATCCTGGGGAGGGGTCGGCTCGAAGATCAATATCGCGGCGGTGTGCATCGCTCTTGGGTTCGTCGCGGCGATCGTGGCCGGCGTTTTCTGAGCGCGTCGCTAGGGAAACTCCCCTTCGACAAGCGTGAAGGTGGTGCCGCCGTCACGCTGGCAGCGTTTTCATCGGCACGTCAGCTTTCCGGACAGGGCCGTTGCGTGAAGCGCCAGGAGGTATTGTTCAGCACCATGCCGCACTCGGCAAGACGCGGCCCTTCAGCGGTGGCAAGACAGGCTGTCTCCCCGACGGAGAACATGCGGCCGAGGGCACGGCAGGCGCACTCGGCGGAGTGATCCGCTTCGCCTTGAACCCAAGGACGGCGAGGCACCGGGTCATGTCCCTCGGTAGGGGTCGAGATCACCGCGACCAACATCAGGGGGAGGACGCGCACGGAAAGGCGTGACATGCGTCACCTCCGGTCAAGCGAACCTGTCATGGTCCGCCTCGAGCCCATCGTGGTCAAGCGGGGGGACAGGATCAGCCCTTGCACCACCGCGCAGCCGCCGTATCGTCCTCTTCCTTCGCCGCGACCCATTCCCCAAACGCACCGCCGGAGAGACGCTCCCGCTTCCAGAACGGAGCTCTGGTCTTGAGAAAATCCATGAGGAATTCCGCGGCCTCGAAGGCGGCTCGGCGATGCTCGGCCGCTGTCACGACCAGGACGATGTTCTCCCCCGGACGGATCTCGCCATAGCGGTGGATCACCGTGACTCCCGCAAGGGACCAGCGCGCACTCGCCTCCGCAGCGACACGAGCGATCTCGGCCTCGGCCATGCCGGGATAATGCTCAAGCTCGAGCGCCTCGAGCCGCCCGCCCTCGTCCCGGCACAGGCCGGTGAAGGTGACGACGGCGCCAAGATCGTGGCGGCCACGGAGGAGCGCCTCTACTTCCGCCGCGATCGAGAAATCCTCCCGCTGGATCGCGATCCTCGGCTTCGTCTCGGTCAGAGGTTTCATGCGATCCCCGGCGTCAGCCCCCGGTCATGGGCGGGAAGAACGCCACCTCGCGAGCCTGAGCGATCGGCGCGTCCGGCCGGGCATGGACCCGGTCCACCGCGGCACGCACGATACCTTCGCTTTCGAAGGCATGGGCGTATTCCTCGCCGCGGCCTTTGAGCCACCGCACCAGGTCGGCCACGGTCGCAACCTCGGCAGGGACCTCGATCTCCTCCTCGGCGCGACCGATGCGTTCACGCACCCAAGAAAAGTACATCAGCTTCAGGCGGCTCATCGCCCGCCCTCCTCGACGATGTGCTCAAGTCCGGCCTTGAGGTAGTCCCAACCGGTGTAGATCGTCAAAGCGGCCGCGATCCACAGGAGGATGAGACCGACCGCCGTCGTCCCCGGCAGGATGGCCTCGCCCGCCGGTCCGGCGATCAGGAAGCCGACGGCGATGAGCTGGAGCACGGTTTTCCACTTGGCGATCCGGCTCACGGGAACGCCGACCTTCAACTCGGCCAGGAACTCGCGCAAGCCGGAGACCAGGATCTCGCGGCAGAGGATCACGATGGCTGCCCAGAGGTGGTAGCCCTCGATGATCCCATCGGCCACCAGCATCAGGAGGCAGGCGGCGACGAGGAGCTTGTCGGCGATCGGATCGAGCATGCGTCCAAGAGCCGACTGCTGGGCATAGAGCCGGGCGAAATAGCCATCGAAATAATCGGTGACGCTGGCGGCCACGAAGATCACGAGCGCGATCCAGCGGACCCAGTCGTCCTTCGGCCAGAACAGCAGCGCCACCACGGTCGGGACGGCGGCAAGTCGGGCGTAGGTGAGCAGGTTCGGAAGGTTCAAGGCCTTCGACCGGCCCAGGGGAGAGGCGGCATTCATTGCCGGGCAGGAAACATGCGGCCCATGTCGGCGTCAACACAACGAGGGGTGAAGAGAGGCGGCGTCAGCTCCGGCCGTCCTGGAAAAAGGCATGAACGGTCCGGGCTGTCGCGGCGTTGATGCCAGGCACCTTCATGAGGTCTTCCAGGGCCGCGCGCTGGATCGCCTTCACGGTGCCGAAGTGGTGGAGGAGCGCGCGCTTGCGGGTCGGGCCGATGCCGGGAATCTCGTCGAGCGGGTTTCGCGCCATGTCGCGCTTGCGCTTGGCGCGATGAGCGCCGATCGCAAAGCGGTGAGCCTCGTCCCGCAGGCGTTGCACGAAGTAGAGGGCCGGGTCCCGCGGCGGCAGCTTGAAGGGCGGCTTGCCGGGGATAAAGAAGGTTTCCCGTCCGGCATCCCGGTCGCGTCCCTTGGCGATGGCAACCAAGGGTACGTCCCCTGCGCCGATCTCCGCCAGCGTCTTTCGCGCCGCCTCCAGCTGCCCCTTGCCACCGTCGATGATCACGAGATCGGGCCAGGCGGGAAAAGCCTCCTCCCTGTCTTCTCTCCCCGAGGGAGAGGTCGAGCCGCCTGAAGGTGCGTCGGGCGAGGAGCAGACCTCGGCAGCTCCGGAAGAATCGGCGCCGCCACCCTCTCCCATCGCAGGAGAGAGGGGGCGCGGCGCCTCTTTGATCAGGCGCGCGAAGCGGCGGCGCAGGACCTCTCGCATCATCCCGTAGTCATCGCCCGGCGTGAGCTCCTCCGACTTGATGTTGAAGGTGCGGTAGTGCTGCTTCATGAAGCCGGTCGGACCCGCCACGATCATGCCTCCGACGGCATTCGTGCCCATGATGTGTGAGTTGTCGTAGACCTCGACCCGGCGCGGCGCGCTGTCGAGGCCAAAGGCTTGGCCGAGCGCGGCGAGCAATTTCGCCTGCGACGCGGTTTCAGCCAAGCGACGGCCCAGCGCCTCCTTGGCGTTGCGCAGGGCGTAGTCCACCAGTTGACGACGCTCGCCGCGCTTGGGCGCGTGAACCTCCACCTTGGTCTCCGCCCGGGTCGAGAGAGCCGCCGCCAGGAGTTCGCAATCCTCGATCTCATGCGAGAGCAGGATGAGCTTCGGGGGCGGTTTGTCGTCATAGAACTGGGCCAGGAAGGAGGCGAGCACCTCCTCCGGCGGCGTCGAGCGATGAGCCTTCGGGAAATAGGCGCGGTTGCCCCAATTCTGCCAGTTGCGGAAGAAGAAGACCTCGACGCAGAACTGCCCGGCCTGCTCGTCGAGGGCGAAGACATCGGCCTCCTCGATCGCTTGGGTGTTCACCCCTTGCGCACCTTGAATGGCGGATAGCGCCGCGATGCGGTCGCGGAAGCGCGCGGCGCGCTCGAACTCCAGTTCCTCCGCAGCGGCCTGCATCTCGGCCACCATGCGCTCCTTCACGGCGTTCGACCTGCCCGCCAGGAACTCGCGCGCCTGCTCCGCAAGCCTCTGATACTCCTCGATCGAGATTTCCCTCGTGCAGGGGCCGGAGCAGCGCTTGATCTGGAACAGGAGGCAGGGGCGGGTGCGGTTCTCGTAGAAGCTGTCGTTGCAGGAGCGCAGGAGGAAGGCGCGCTGAAGCGCGTTGATGGTCCGGTTCACGGCCCAGACGCTGGCGAAGGGCCCATAATAATGGCCCGGCCTTGTCCGCGCGCCGCGGTGCTTCACGATCTGCGGCGCCTCATGGTCCTTGGTCAGGAGGATGTAGGGCAGCGACTTGTCGTCGCGAAGGAGCACGTTGTAGCGGGGCTTGAGCTGCTTGATGAGGTTGGCCTCGAGCAGCAGCGCCTCGGTTTCAGTTACCGTGGTGACGAACTCCATCGCCGCCGTCTCGGCGATCATGCGGGCGATGCGGTTCGAGTGCCCCTGCCCGCGCGCATAGGCGCCCACACGCGCTTTCATGGACCGGGCCTTGCCCACGTAGAGAACGTCGCCCTTGGCATCGAGCATGCGATAGACGCCCGGCGCGTTCGGCAGCGTCGCCCAGAACCGTTTGATGACCGCAACGCCCGCCTGAACGGAGCTCGGCGAGGCATCGAGGTCGAGGTCAAGCTCCGAGCCGATCTCCCCGACCGGCGCCTCGTCCTCCGCCTCCTCGAGAATGTCGGGCGGGACGTCGTTGTAGGTGTTGCGCGGCATCGATGTGATTTAAGAGTCCGCGATTCCGGTGGGAAGTGCGCATCGCAGCGCATCCCGCCGCTTAGCGCAGGCCCACCATGGGACAAGCATGGCCCTTCACTTCTCCCCTCACGAATTCGCCAGACGCAAGGCCGCCCTCCTCGCCGCCATGGCAGAACGCAGCCTCGACGGCCTGCTCCTGTTCCAGCAGGAGTCGATGTATTGGCTGACGGGCTATGACAGCTTCGGCTTCTGCTTCTTCCAATCCCTGGTTGTAACGGCCGAGGGGCGCACGGCTCTCCTCACCCGTTCGGCAGACCTGCGTCAGGCCCAGCACACATCGAACCTCGCGGACATCCGCGTCTGGAAGGACGCGGCGAATGCCAACCCCGCCCTCGACCTGAAGGCGCTCGCCGTCGATGTCGGTCTGGCAGGAAAGCGCCTCGGGGTCGAATTCGAGAGCTACGGCCTCGTCGCCTCGAACGGGCGCAAGCTCGAGGCGGCCTTCGAGGGTCTTGCCACGCTTGTCGATGCGTCCGACATCGTCACCCGATTGAGGGCAGTGAAGTCCGACGAGGAGATCGCTTATGTCCGCCGGGCGGCGGCGCTGGCGAACGAGGCCGATGCAGCGGCGACCGCGCATATCCGGGCCGGCGCGAACGAGGGCGACATCCTCGCGGCGCAGCATGCGGCGATCTTCCGGGGCGGCGGCGACTATCCGGCCAACGAATTCATCATCGGCTCCGGTCGCGACGCCCTCCTCTGCCGGTACAAGGCCGGCCGGCGCGCACTCTCCCCGCGCGACCAGATCACCCTCGAGTTCGCCGGCGCGTATCGCCGCTACCATGCAGCCATCATGCGCACGGTCGTCGTGGGCGATCCAAAGCCTCTGCACCTCGCTTATCACCGGGCGGCGTGCGAGGCGCTGCTCGCCTGCGAGGCCGAACTGCGGCCAGGCCGCACGGCGGGCGATGTCTTCGCGGCGCATGAGCGCGCCTTCGCCGAGCGCGGCCTGTCCCAGCACCGCCTCAACGCGTGCGGCTACTCGCTCGGAGCGAAGTTCACGCCGTCGTGGATGGATTGGCCCATGTTCTACGAGGGCAATCCCTGGGTGATCGCCTCAGGCATGGTGGTTTTTGCCCATATGATCCTGATGGATTCGGAGACGGAGACAGCGATGTGCCTGGGGCGGACCTATCTTGTGGGCGAGGACGGTCCCGAAGTTCTGACACTCCCCGATCTGGCGCTCGTCATCCGCTGAGCGCGTGATGCGCGCCTCCGTCGTTTTCGCCGGCATGGTCGCCGCGCTGGTCGGCTTCGGCGGCACGATCGCGATCGTCGTGGCGGCGGCCCACGCGGTCGGCGCCACGCAGGCTCAGACCTCCTCCTGGGTCACGGGCCTGTGCCTCGCGATTGCCGCGACCACCGCCTTCTTGAGCCTGCTCTACCGCATGCCCGTCGTCACGGCCTGGTCAACGCCCGGGGCTGCGCTGATTGCAGCATCGACGGGCATCCGCATCGAGGCTGCGGTCGGCGCCTTCCTGCTCGCCGCGGCGATGATCTGCTTGACAGCGGCGTTTCGTCCCTTGGGGCGCCTGATCGAACGTATCCCAACCTCGGTCGCGGCAGCACTGCTTGCAGGCGTACTGATCCGCTTCGTCATAGCCGTCTTCGACAGCGCCCACACCGCGCCGGCTCTGGTCTTGCCGCTGATCGCCACCTTCGTCCTGGTCAGACTCGTCAGCCCCACCTTCGCCGTCATCGCCGCTCTTGGGGTCGGCGTCGCCCTCGCCTTCCAGCTGGAGCTTGCGGGCGCGCTTCCCTCCCCCGGGCTGTCGTCGCTCAGCTGGATTTCTCCGGTCTTCGAGCCGAGCGCTCTGATCGGCCTCGGGCTGCCCCTGTTCCTCGTAACCATGGCCTCGCAGAACCTGCCAGGTTTCGCCGTGCTGCGAGCCTTCGGCTATTCAGCACCGACCACGGCGATCCTCGGCGCCACCGGCGTCGCGTCGCTCGTTACAGCCCTGTTCGGCGCCCATACGAGCAATCTTGCGGCCATCTCGGCGGCGATCTGCACCAGCCCCGATGCCCACCCCGATCCGGCGAAGCGTTGGCTGGCCGGCCTCTTCAACGCCCTGAGCTATCTCGTGCTCGCCGCTTTCGGAGCCTCATTCGTCGGCCTCGTCACGGCCCTGCCGCCGGAACTCATGCGCGCCGTGGCCGGGCTTGCGCTGATCGGGGCGCTCGCCAATGCGCTCGGCTCTGCGCTCGCTCACGAGAAAGAGCGCTTTCCGGCCGTGCTGACGCTGACCGTGACCGCCTCCGGCCTCACCCTGTTCGGCATCGGCTCGGCCTTCTGGGGGCTCTGCGCCGGCCTTGTGGCGCTCTTGCTCGACCGCCTCTTCGTCCGCCCTCCGGCTTGAGGCAGATCGATCGGCGCCGTAGAAGGTCCAAGGCCGAGAGAACAGGCGTGGGGGTGGCTGATGTTCACCGGATGGACAAGGGTGGGCCTTGCGGTCCTCGTCACCTGCGGCACGGGCGCTTGCCAGAGCGCCGGCGGAGGCGCTTTCGGGACAGGCGGCTCTCCCCTCGGCAAGCCCATCGCCCTCGAGAGCATCGAGGGGGCTCCGGCGGCCGTGCAGACCGCGCTGGCGAGCGAACTCGCCCACGCGGCTTCGGCCCGACAGGTCGAACTCGTCGGCGACAGCGCGAGCGCGCGTTATCGGGTTCGCGGCTATCTCTCGACCGAGCCGACGGCAGACGGCGGCACGGCGCTCGCCTTCGTGTGGGACGTGTTCGACGCCGAGCAGCGCCGGGCCCGGCGCCTTGCGGGATCAAGCCCGATCGGCGGCTCCTCGCGAAAGAGCCCGTGGGAGGGGCTCGACCGGGAAGCGCTCGCGCGCCTTGCGGCACAGAGCATGGACGAGATCGCGACCTTTCTGACCGCCGGCGTTCCCAGCGGAGAACAGCCGGGGAGCGAAGTGCTCCCCTCCGAGTCATAGGACGGAGGGTGCTGCGCTGCCCGCCACGGGGCTATGCGCCTTGGGGGAGGCCGGGCCGATCGAGCGGCCATATTGTGACGGCTTGGCAAGGCTGCTAAGAGCCTCGCGCCCCTCGTTCCTGAAACAGCCCGCCGGGCCTGCGGACATCGATGTTGTTCAAGTCTTCCTCGATCAAGCTCGTCGCAGGCAACTCGAACCGCCCCTTGGCCGAGGCGATCGCCCATTACCTCGAGGTTCCGCTCACCCGCTGCTCCGTCCGGCGCTTCGCCGACATGGAGATCTTCGTCGAGATCCAGGAGAACGTGCGCGGCGAGGACGTCTTCGTCATTCAATCGACCTCGTTCCCGGCCAACGACCACCTGATGGAGCTGCTCATCATGATCGACGCGCTGCGTCGCGCCTCGGCGCGACGCATCACGGCGGTCATTCCCTATTTCGGCTACGCCCGGCAGGACCGCAAGACCGCGGCCCGCACCCCGATCTCGGCGAAGCTCGTCGCCAATCTCATCACCCATGCCGGGGCCGACCGGGTGCTCACGGTCGATCTTCATGCCGGACAGATCCAAGGTTTCTTCGACATCCCCACCGACAACCTCTTTGCAGCCCCGGTGATGGTGCGGGACGTGAAGGAGCGCCTGCCTGACGGGCAGCGGCTGGTGGTGTCGCCCGACGTGGGGGGCGTCGTGCGCGCCCGGGCCCTCGCCAAGCGGATCGACGCACCGCTCGCCATCGTGGACAAGCGGCGCGAGCGGGCGGGCGAATCCGAGGTGATGAACATCATCGGCGACGTGCGCGGCCGCTCCTGCATCCTCGTCGACGACATCGTCGATTCCGGCGGCACCCTGTGCAATGCCGCCGAGGCCCTCCTCGCCAACGGCGCCAAGGAGGTCTACGCCTACATCACCCATGGGGTGCTGTCCGGCGGCGCCGTCTCGCGGATCGCCTCGTCGAAGCTGAAGGAGCTCGTGATCACGGACTCGATCCAGCCGACCGAGGCGGTGAAGGTCGCCCGCAATATCCGCGTCATCTCCATCGCCCAGCTCCTCGGCGAGGCGATCGCCCGCACGGCCACCGAAAGCTCCGTCTCCAGCCTGTTCGACTGACTCCGCGACTTTCTTGAATTCGCGGACCGAGGCCGCTATAAGCCGTCCCGCGCCCGCTCGACACCCTTGGAGGCACGGGCGCGAGATCGCAAGGCCGCCTTGGGCGGCCTTCAGCGTTTCTCATCCCACTCATTGAAGGACCACGACCATGACCGCTGTGAAGCAGATTGAGGCCGTGGCGCGCGACCGGGTCGGCAAGGGGGCCGCCCGGGCCGTTCGTCGCCAGGGCAAGGTGCCCGCCGTCATCTACGGCGCCGGCCAGCCGCCCGAGGCCATCGCTCTCGACTTCAATCAGACGAGGCAGCTCATCTTCGCCGGCCACTTCCTCACCACGATCTTCGAGATCGACGTTCAGGGCAGGAAGAGCCGCGTCATCCCGCGCGACTATCAGCTCGACCCGGTGAAGGATCTCCCGCTGCATGTGGACTTCCTGCGCCTCGCCGAGGGCCAGCAGATCCGCGTCGAGGTGCCGGTGCATTTCGTCAACCAGGAGGCTTCGCCCGGCCTCAAGCGGGGCGGCACCCTGAACATCGTCCGCCACACGGTCGAGCTCATGGTGCCGGCCGACGATATCCCCGAGTTCATCACCGCGGACCTCACCGGTCTCGATATCGGCGACACGCTGCACATCTCCGCCATCAAGCTGCCGGAAGGCGTGAAGCCGACCATCGCCGAGCGTGACTTCACGGTCGCCACTATCGTTGCCCCGTCTGGGTTCAAGGAGCCGACCGCGGCGGCCGGCGAAGCCGCACCGGCGGCGGCTGAGCCTGCAAAGAGCTGATCAGCCTCCTCGCCTCCTGCGGCGGCAGGCCCGCCTGCCCCGCAGGGCCCGAGGCGCGCAAGCCGCCCGCCGGCCGACGGTACGGGCGCCTCGATGCGCCCCGATCGTCGGACGCGAGAGGCGTGACCCGCGCCTGTCAGATCGATGCGTGAGAGCCCGGATGTTCTCCCGGGAGAGAGTCCATGCGTCTCTTCGTCGGTCTCGGTAATCCTGGGGCGCGCTATGCGCGCCACCGCCATAATGTGGGGTTCATGGCGGTCGACGCCATCGCCGACGCCCATGCGACCTCACCCTGGCGCCGACGCTTCTCAGGCCAGGCAACAGAGGCGGTGCTCGGCGGAATGCGTGTTCTCCTGCTGAAGCCCGAGACCTACATGAACGATTCGGGCAGGGCCGTCGCGGAAGCCCAGCGCTTCTTCAAGATCCCTCTTCACGATATCGTCGTCTTCCACGACGAGCTCGATCTGCCGCCAGCCAAGTTGCGTGTGAAGCGCGGCGGCGGTCACGCCGGCCATAACGGGCTGCGCTCCATCACAGCTCATTGCGGCAACGATTACGGCCGTGTGCGCATCGGTATCGGACACCCGGGAGACAAGGCCCTCGTCCATTCTTATGTCCTGAGCGACTTCACCAAGGTCGAGGAGGCGTGGGTCGAGGATCTCTGCCGCGCCTGCGCCGACTACGCCCCGCTCCTCGCCCGCGGCGAGGATGCAAGCTTTCAGAACAAGGTTCATCTCGCGATGCAAGCCAAGGGCTGGACGGATGTTCGGCGGCCTGGGGAGAAGGCTCCTGGGGGCGCTGCGAAGGAGTAGGCGATGGGCTTCAAAATGGGCATCGTCGGCCTGCCGAATGTGGGCAAGTCGACGCTTTTCAATGCATTGACGCAGACTGCGGCTGCCCAGGCGGCCAACTATCCCTTCTGCACGATCGAACCGAATGTCGGCGAGGTCGCCGTGCCGGATCCGCGCCTCGAAACGCTCGCCAGGATCGCCGGCTCGGCGCAGATCATCCCGACGCGCCTGACCTTCGTCGACATCGCCGGCCTCGTGCGGGGCGCCTCAAAGGGCGAAGGCCTCGGCAACCAGTTCCTCGCCAATATCCGCGAGGTCGACGCCATCGCCCATGTGGTCCGCTGCTTCGAAGATGGGGACGTCACCCACGTGGAAGGCAGGATCGACCCCATCGCCGATATCGAGACGATCGAGACCGAGCTCATGCTCGCTGACCTCGAGAGCCTCGAGAAGCGCGTCGCAGGCCTCGAAAAGAAAGCGCGTGGCGGCGACAAGGAGGCCAAGGAAACCCTCGACCTCGTCAATCGCGCGCTCCCGCTCCTGCGCGAGGGTTTGCCGGCTCGCCTCGTCGAGCGCAAGCCCGAGGAGGAGAAGGCGTTCTCCATGCTTGGCCTCCTCACGGCGAAACCGGTGCTTTATGTCTGCAACGTGGACGAGGCGTCCGCCGACGAGGGCAATGCCTACTCCGTCAAGGTCTTCGAGCGTGCGCAGCAGGAGGGTGCCAAGGCGGTGGTCGTGTCGGCGCAGATCGAGAGCGAGATCGCCGTCCTGCCAGCCCAGGAGCAGAAGGACTACCTCGAGGCCATTGGCCTCGAAGAGCCAGGCTTGAACCGCGTGATCCGCGCCGGCTACGAACTCCTCGGCCTCATCACCTATTTCACCGCAGGCCCGAAGGAAGCCCGGGCCTGGACCGTGACGCGCGGCACTCGCGCGCCCCAGGCTGCCGGGGTCATCCACTCCGATTTCGAGAAGGGCTTCATCCGCGCCGAGACCATCGCCTACCCGGATTATGTGGCGCTCAACGGCGAGGCCGGCGCGCGCGACGCCGGCAAGCTGCGGCTGGAAGGCAAGGATTACGTGGTGCAGGACGGCGACGTGATGCACTTCCGCTTCGCCCCTTGAGGCGACACGAGCCGCGCGCTCGGCGCATGGCCGGCCTGTCCGGGCCTCGTCCACCCGTCAAGAAATGCTGCGGAAATGTGCAGCCGGTAGGGTGCCCACCGTCTTCAAGGATGCCGATGTGCTGCCCTCTCTCGCTTCCCGCGCCATCGCCGCTGGCGTTGTGCTCGTCGTGGTCGCCTCTTCTCTACCGCAGCCGGCGGCCGCCCTCGTCGAAAAGATCGTGCGCGTGTGCAGCGGCCAGCTCTGTCCCTTCTTTCGACCCTCCTTCTCGATCCCGGATGGCTGGTACGAGGACATGAAGACCGGACAGCGCCTCGGGCTTCGCGTCTTCGTGCCTATCGGGCAGACCTTCGAATCCGCTCCGGGCATCATCTATGCCACCGCCCGTCCCAAGCCGGAGAAGATGGACCTCGCGTCGCTGGTCGCCGACCATCACGACACCTGGCGCGAGAAGGTCCCCAACGTCACCATCACCCGTCTTGCCGATGTGGAGCGGGGCGAGGGCCCGGCGTTCCAGCATTATCAATTCATCGCCCCGAACCTCGCGACGCAACCTTATGAACGCGTCGCCACCGGCCTCGACAACGACATGGAAGGCCACGTCTTCGTCGTTCGCCTCGTCCTGACCGCCAAGACCGAGCAGGCATTGAAGGAGAGCGAAGGAACCTTCCTGGCCATGCTGCGCCGCTATTGAGAGCGGTCCGACCGCAAGAGCCTTGCCGGCGAATCCAAACGGGCGGTTTTCGCGTTATGGAGAGGCCCTGCGGATAGGACCTCATGCAGCTTCACCGCTCTCACTCCTGGGACCTGACGCCAAGCGCCGCGATTGCCCTCCAGAAGGAACTGCGCGGCGAGATCATCGTCGACCGTCCCCTTGATCTCGAAAAGGTCCGCCTCATCGCCGGCGTCGACGTGAGCGTGAAGAACAATGTCTCGCAGGCGGCCGTAGTGGTTGCCACCTTTCCGGAGCTCGAACCTGTCGAGACGGCCCTTGCCCGGCAACCGACGCCCTTCCCTTACGTGCCGGGCCTCCTCACCTTCCGCGAAGGTCCCGTCCTCGAGAAGGCCTTCGCTGAGCTGTCCTGTACGCCGGATGTCTTCCTCTTCGACGGGATCGGCTATGCCCATCCGCGCCGGATGGGCATCGTGAGCCATATGGGGCTGCTCCTGCAGCGCCCGGCTGTCGGCTGCGCCAAGACGCGCCTTTGCGGCAGCCACGATCCTGTCCCGGACGAGAAAGGGGCATGGACACCCCTTGTCGATCGCGGCGAGGAGATTGGCGCGGTGGTTCGCACGCGGGCAGGGGTCGCCCCGGTGATCGTCTCGGCGGGGCACCTTGCGGACCTTTCCAGCTCGATCGAGCTCGTGCTGCGCTGCTGCCCCAAATATCGCCTTCCGGAGCCAATCCGCATGGCCCATAAGGCAGCAGGCGCCTTCACTCCCTAGAGGGTTGGAAGCTCGCCTCCTACTTCCATGAGCCGCTTGGCATGACTCATCCGATGCTGCTCAGCAGGAGGTAAGCAATGACGAGGAGGATACAGGCTTCGATCAGTTTGAGCAGAATGCTGAACACAGAAGGCTCATTCTCTGGTTGTCGCCGCGAGGCAGACAGCTGGTATTCAGCGCCACCGTGCGCCGGCACCCGGCATTCACGCGCGAGGGGGACAGCCTCGGCTCAAATTCCAAACGAATCATCATTCTAAACTAAGCGGTGTCGCAGCTGGACCGGGTCGGATCGGCGACGGTCGCACCGCGATCCGCTCGGCCATGGCCGCGAGATGTTGAAGCCTGGGATCTAGAGTCTGTTATGGACTGAGGGTGCGGCTATGGTGCGGGCATGATTGCTCGCAAGTCTTATCCCTCGGACGTTTCGGATGACGAATGGGCGCTGGTTGCGCCCTATCTTGCACTCTTGCCTGAGGCGGCGGGGCAGCGGGAGCACTCGTTGCGCGAGGTGTTCAACGGGCTGCGCTATGTTGTCCGCAACGGCATTGCCTGGCGGGCGATGCCGAATGATCTGCCGCCTTGGGCGGCCGTGTATCAGCAGGCGCAGCGCTGGCTGCGGGCCGGTTCGTTCGAGGCGCTCGCCCACGACCTGCGCGTGCTGTTGCGGGTGGCGGCCGGGCGCCCGCCCGCACCCTCGGCCGCCATCCTCGACAGCCGGACGCTGCGCTCCACGCCCGAGAGCGGCCACCGCGCCGGCTATGACAGCGCCAAGCGCAAGAAGGGCTCCAAGCTGCACCTGGCGGTCGACACGCTCGGCCACCTCCTGGCCCTCCACGTCACCCCCGCCACGGCGGACGACCGCGCCGAGGTCGGGCGCCTGGCCGCCGCCGTGCAGCAGGCCACCGGCAACAGCGTCGAGATCGCCTTCGTTGACCAGGGCTATACCGGCGACAAGCCGGCCGCGGCCGCCAGCGAACACGGCATCGCCCTGGAGGTCGTGCGCCTGCCCGAGGCCAAGCGCGGCTTCGTCCTCCTGCCCCGGCGCTGGGTCGTCGAGCGATCCTTCGCTTGGGCCACCCGCTGCCGCCGCCTCGTCAAAGACTACGAGCGCCTGCACACAACCCTCGCAGGCCTCCACGTCGTCGCCTTCGCTTGCCTCATGCTCCGTCAAGCCGCAGAACTGGTCCATAACAGACTCTAGAGCGCGCTTCGGTTTAGCGGAATTGGATTCCGTTTGAGGTCGGGGTGTGATTCAAGATCTGTGCTGGGGGAGGCCAGCATTGGATGACACGACCCTACTCTGAGGATTTGCGCGAACGGGCTGTGGCCCGCTACGAGGCGGGCGCGACGACGCGGGCGGTGGCGGCGGCGCTCAGGATCAGCCCGTCCTGCATCTCGAAGTGGATGAAGCGCAAGCGCGAGACGGGCTCGCTGGCGCCCGACCAAGTCGGCGGCCACAAGAAACCCAAGCTCCGCGGAGAGCTGGCCGAGTGGCTGCGCGAGCGCTGCCGGTCCGGACCGTTTACGACCCGCGGCTTGGTGATGGAACTGGCCGAACGCGGCATTAAGAGCGACCGCCGCGCCGTCTGGGTCTTCCTGCACGCCGAAGGACTGAGCTTCAAAAAAAACCGTGCTGCCGGCCGAGCAGACGCGGCCTGACATCGCCCGCAGGCGGGCGCGCTGGAAGGCCCATCAGGGCCGCATCGATGCAAGGCGGCTCGTCTTCATCGACGAGACATGGGTCAAGACCAATATGGCGCCCCTGCGAGGCTGGGGACCGCGCGGCCAGCGCCTTGCGGCCCGCGTGCCGCACGGCCACTGGAAGACGCTCACCTTCATCGCCGCGCTTCGCGCCGATCGCATCGATGCTCCCTGGATCATCGACGGCCCGATCAACGGCGAGCTGTTCACCCTCTATGTCGAGAAGGTGCTCGTTCCGACGCTCGCTCCGGGTGACGTCGTCGTCCTCGACAATCTCGGCAGCCACAAAGGGCAAGCCGCGCGACGCGCCGTCCGGGCCGCCGGCGCCCATCTTCTGTTCCTGCCCCCCTACAGCCCCGACCTGAACCCGATCGAGCAGCTCTTCGCCAAGCTCAAGCACCTGATCCGCAGGGCCGAAGCCCGCACCGTCGAGGCCACCTGGCGAAAGCTGGGCGACCTTCTCGAGCTCTTCCCACCCACGGAATGCGCCAACTACCTGACAAACGCCGGCTATGCTTCCGTCTAAACAGAGCGTGCTCTAGCGACCTGCCCAGCATCCGCGCGCGGCTCGCATGCGAGGGGCGACTAGCGTGTCGGGCGCAAAGCCGCCATAACCGGCCTTGTCGCCCTGAAACGAGCCGCCATGCCCCATCTCTTCTTCGAGGATTTCGAGCCCGGCGCCACGGATCTTGCCGGCTCCGTCATGGTCACGAAGGAGGCCATCGTCGCCTTCGCCCGCGACTACGATCCCCAGCCCTTCCACGTCGACGAAGCGGCGGCCCGCACCAGCTTCGCGGGCGGGCTGATCGCGTCGGGCTGGCACAGCTGCGCCCTGCTGATGCGCCTTGTTGCCGAGGGCTTCATCCTGGACTCAAGCTCGATGGGCGCTCCCGGCATCGAGGAGGTGAAGTGGTTGAAGCCCGTCCGCCCTGGCGACACGCTGCGCGCGCGGCGCACGGTTCTCGAGACGAAAGCATCCCGCAGCCGGCCGGAAATGGGGCTCGTGCGCGTCCGCTTCGAACTTCTCAACCAGGCGGACGAGGTCGTCATGACGCAAGCAAACTGGCTCATGATGGGGCGGCGGGATGGGCCGCCTGCCGCGCCTCGCAGCGCGGCCGTCGAGCGTCCCGCCCCATCGCCTCCGCCCCGCCCTGGCGCATCGCCTGCGGATGACGGGATGGCCTTCGAGGATGTCGCCGTCGGGTCCGTCGCTGAGCTCGGCAGCCACACCTTCACGGCGGACGCGATCATCCGCTTCGCCCAGGAATTCGATCCACAGCCGTTCCATGTCGATCCCGAAGCGGCCAAGCGAAGCCATTTTGGAGGCCTCTGCGCCTCGGGCTGGCATACGGCGGCGGCTTGGATGCGTCGTCTTGTCGACCACCGCGAGCGCCTGCGCGAGAGGGTGCTCGCGCGAGGCGGGCGCCCTGTCGCTTATGGCCCCTCGCCCGGGTTTCGCGATTTGCGCTGGCTGAAGCCGGTCTATGCCGGCGACACGCTCACTTTCTATACGCGGGTTGTCGACAAGCGATCCTCCGCCTCGCGCCCGGAATGGGGCCTCGTGTTCAGCCACAACACCGGCTACAACCAGCATGGGGAGCTTGTCTTCGAGTTCTCCAGCACGGGCTTTGTCGAACGGCGAGGCTGACGCGTGGGCTCAAGGCGCCCCTTCGGCTTGCTCATCGGCTTTCGCAGGCGCGCGGCGTAGTCTCAGCCCGCCTTCCCATAGTCCGCGAACTTCGCCGCTACGCGTTCCATCTCCTCAGCATCGAGGATGACGGGATCGAGCCGGGCGGCGAGAAGGGCAAGATATTGCCCGGCCAGGTTCTCGACCTCCATGGCAATCGCATGGGCGCCGTCCAGGCTCGCGCCGAGGGCGATCACGCCGTGGTTCGCGAGGAGCACGGCCTTGCGGCCGTCGAGCGCCCGCACGGCATTCTCCGCCAGGGCCTGTGTTCCGAAGGTGGCGTATTCCGCGCAACGGATGTCCGGACCGCCGCAGAACGCGATCATGTAGTGGAAGGCGGGAATGGACCGTCGCGCGCACGACAACGCCGTGGCCTTCAGGCTGTGAGTGTGAACGATCGCCCGCGCATCGACGCGCGCGCGGTAGATGGCCGTGTGAAAGGGCCACTCCGAGGAGGGCCGGCGGCGACCGCCATCCGGCTTGCCGTCCAGAGTGAGCCTGACGATGTCCTCCGGCTGCATCTCAGCGTAGGGCTGGCCGGAGGGGGTGATCAGAAGGCCGTCTCCAAGGCGCGCGGAAATGTTGCCCGATTTGGAGGGGCAGAAGCCCGCGCGGTCGAGGGCCTGCGCCACGCGGACGATGGCCTCGCGCAGCTCCCTCTCCGTCCCGGGGGCCGTCATCACGCGGCGGCTCTCTCAGGATAAAGGGAAAGCAGGCCCTCGCGGCTTGCCGGCGCCACGCCGCGCTCGGTGATGAGGCCGGTGATGAGGCGCGCCGGCGTCACGTCGAAGGCGGGATTGGCCGCCAGACTGCCGGGGGCGACGACCTCGATCGTGTGGAGAGCGCCATCCTCCGCGCGCCCGGTCATGTGGGTGACCTCGCGCGCCGCGCGTTCCTCGATCGGGATGTCGCGTACCCCGTCGGCGATCGACCAGTCGATGGTCGAGAAGGGCAGCGCCACATAGAACGGCACGCCGTTGTCATGGGCTGCCAGGGCCTTGAGATAGGTACCGATCTTGTTGGCGACATCGCCATTCGCCGCCGTGCGGTCGCTCCCGACGATGCACAGGTCCACCTCGCCCTCCTGCATGAGGTGACCGCCGGCATTGTCCACGATCACCGTATGCGGAACCCCGTGGGCGCCGAGTTCGAAGGCCGTGAGCGCGGCGCCCTGGCTGCGGGGCCTCGTCTCGTCGACCCAGACATGGACGTTGATGCCTTGATCATGCGCCCTGTAGATCGGCGCCAGCGCCGTGCCCCAGTCCACGGTCGCCAGCCACCCGGCATTGCAGTGGGTGAGGATGTTGACGGGCCTGGCGTCCTTTCGGGCCGCGATCTGGGCGATGATCCGCGCGCCGTGCTCGCCGATGGCCCGGCAGCAGTCCACATCCTCGTCGCAGATGAATGCGGCTTCGGCAAAGGCGCGCTCCTCCCGCTCGGAGCTTGAGACCGCCCTGAGGACGCGCCCCATCCGCTGCAAGGCCCAGTGGAGGTTGACGGCGGTCGGCCTTGTTGCGCCAAGCGTGGCGATGGCGTGCGCAAGGTGGTCGTCCGAGGGATCGACGCGCATGGCGAGAGCCACGCCATAGGCGGCGGTCGCGCCGATGAGCGGCGCGCCACGCACCACCATGGAGCGGATCGCCTCCGCCGCCTCCGTCATCGTCTCCAGCCGCTTGAGCGCGAAGGCGAAGGGGAGCTTCGTCTGGTCGATGACCAGGACGCCCCGCCCGTCCTCGCTAGGCCAGATGCTGCGATAATGGCGGCCTTCGATCCTCATCCCCGGTCGTGCCTCCTCTCCTGCCCCGAGCCGCCGTTCAGTGCCCCTCGAAGCTGACGAGAGTCCGCACGCTCACGCCCAGCTCCCTCAGCTTCTGCGCTCCGCCGAGGTCCGGCAAGTCGATGACGAAGCAGGCCGCGACGACATTGGCGCCGATCTGTCGCAAGAGGTTCACCGCGGCTACGGCCGTTCCGCCGGTGGCGATGAGATCGTCGACGAGGATGACCCGCTCCTCCTGCCCGATCGCGTCAGTGTGGATCTCCATTTCGTCGACGCCATATTCCAGCGAATAGGCGATCCGCACCGTCTGATGCGGCAGCTTGCCCTTCTTGCGGATCGGCACGAAGCCCGCCGAGAGCTGATGGGCCACGGCGCCGCCGAGGATGAAGCCCCGCGCTTCTATGCCCGCCACCTTGTCCACCTTGCCGCCGGCATAAGGATGGACCAGCTCGTCGACGGCGCGGCGGAAGGCCCGGGCGTCGCCCAAGAGCGTCGTGATATCCCGGAAGATGATGCCGGGCTTCGGGTAGTCGGGGATCGAGCGGATGGCCGCCTTGAGGTCCGTCATGAGCCGCTGATCCATGGGCATGTCCTATCAGGTCCGGCTTTGTCGTCCCGCAGGCGCTGAGCGTGCGCCTGAGACGCGACCGGCCCCGTTCCATCAGATGGATTGGATATCCGCCCCGAAGGCACTTCGCCGCCCGGGACAACGGTCCCTATTATGGTCCGGGGCGGGAAACGCAACAAGGAGAGTGCATCATGGCGGAACCGGGTTACCGCGTCGTCGTGGCCGACATCGACATCCCCTTCACCCGGCTCGTCGCCTTCCTGGTGAAGCTGGCCTTCGCTTCCATTCCGGCCGCGATCATCGTCATCGTCGTCCTGCGCCTCATCGGCTGGGTGATCGGGCGCCTGTTCCTCGGCTGGCCCTATTGATCGCCCCTCCTCCGCCGAACCGGATCAGACCTTGCCGCCGAGCACCCTCCCCGCCACTGCGTCGAGCTTGGCCACGAGCCCCGGGTCGCGGGCCTGCGGGGCGGTGATGAAGGCGGTGTCGAGGGCGCGATCCGAGCCCACCGGGCAGGGCTCGCGTTCGGCCGGAAAATCCCGGGCCAGGCGCGCGACGAGGCGCGCCGCCTTCTCCGCATTTTCCATCAAGACCTTGACGATGGCAGCAACCTCGACCGCGTCGTGATCCGGGTGCCAGCAATCGTAGTCGGTCACCATGGCAACGGTGGCGTAGGTGATCTCCGCCTCGCGGGCGAGCTTGGCCTCTGGCATCGCCGTCATGCCGATCACGTCGTAGCCGAGGCCCTTGTAGGTCAGCGACTCGGCATAAGACGAGAATTGCGGCCCCTCCATGCACAGATAAGTGCCGCCGCGCCGGATCGCGATCCCCTCGGCGGCAGCCGCCTCGGCGATCCTGTCCTGCAGGCGGGGGCCGACCGGGTGAGCCATCGACACATGCGCCACGCAGCCATTGCCGAAGAATGAGCTCTCGCGGCGGAAGGTCCGATCAACGAACTGGTCGACGAGGACGAAGAGGCCAGGGTGGAGCTCGTCCTTGAACGAGCCGCAGGCCGAGACGGAGACGAGGTCGGTGACCCCCGCCCGCTTCAGGGCGTCGATATTGGCCCGGTAATTGATCCCGGAGGGCGACAGCCGGTGCCCGCGCCCATGGCGCGCAAGGAAGACCACCTCCGTCTGCCCGATGCGCCCAAATCGGAGGGCGTCGGACGGCTCTCCCCAGGGCGAAGCAATGCGCTCCTCGCGAATGTCCTCGAGCCCGGGCAGGTCATAAACCCCCGACCCGCCGATGATGCCGAGCACCGCCTTCGCCATGGTCCCCAACCCCGTCCCGCCGCTTGCAGAAAAAAGGGCCCGGCGAGGGCCCTTTCGTGACTTCGGCTGCGACGCCTAGCCCGGCCCCTTGAACGTGGTGACCGGCCGATCCTCGATCTCGCCGCCGACGTCCGCCCAGACCTTCTTCTTCGTGAAGTACATGAGGCCGGTCAACAGGAGAAGGAAGGCGATGACGATGAAGCCGAGGCGCTTGCGGGCCTCAAGATGGGGCTCCGCCGCCCAGGCGAGGAAGGCGGTCACGTCCTTGGCGTATTGGGCCACCGTCTCCGGAACCACGGGTTGGCCGTTCGGGCCCTTCGGGTACTCCACCTGCCCGTCGCTCAGGGGCTTCGGCATGGCGATGATATGGCCGGGATAATACTTGTTGTAATAGCCGCCGGCCGGCACCTCCACGCCTTGCGGCGGATCCTCATAGCCGGTGAGGAGCGCAGTAAGATAATCGGCGCCGTTCTCGGAATATTGCCGGAGAGCGTCGAGAATGAACCATGGGAAGCCGCGCTCATAGGTGCGCGCCTTCACCATCAGCGAGAGGTCGGGCGGCGCCTTGCCGCCATTGGCAGCCGCGGCCGCCTGTTCGTTCGGGAAGGTCCAAGGGAAAGCGTCTGCCGGCCGGCCCGGCCGCTCGAACATCTCGCCCGAATCGTTCGGGCCATCCTTGATCTTGTACTCGGCCGCAAGCGCCCGCACCTGCGCCGCCGAGAACTCGGGCCCGCCGGGCTCGGAGAGGTTCCGGAAGCGGACATATTTGATGTTGTGACAGGCCTGGCAGACCTCCCGATAAACCTTGAAGCCGCGCTGAAGCTGCGCGCGGTCATAGGTCCCGAACGGCCCCTGCCAGGACCAGTTGAGCTGCGGCGGCACCGGGGTTTCCCCTGCGGCGTGCGCCGCTCCGGCGAGGCCGGCAAAGACGAGGGCGAGGCAAGCGATCTTCTTCATGGTTGCGTCCTCGTCCGATCAGCCCTGGGTCTGCGGCGCAGCGGTGGCGCCGGCCGGCACCGGCGCAGCGGCCCCGCGCCCGAGCACCGACTCAACGATCGAGCCGGGCATCCGCTGCGGCCGCTCGAAGAGGCCGAGCAGCGGCAGGATGATGAGGAAATGGGCGAAGTAGTAGATCGTGGCGATGCGGGCCGCGATCACATAGCCGCCCTCGGCGGGCTTGGAGCCGAGCCAGCCGAGCAGGATGCATACGGCAAACCACACCCAGAAGAACTGCCGGTAGAGCGGCCGGTACACGGCGGAGCGGACCTTGGAAGTGTCGAGCCACGGCACGAGCGCCCAGATCAGGATGGCAGCGACCATTGCCACGACGCCGCCGAGCTTGTCAGGCACCGCGCGCAGGATGGCGTAGAAGGGCAGGAAGTACCACTCAGGCACGATGTGGGAGGGCGTCACCGAGGGATTCGCCGGGATGTAGTTGTCCGCGTGGCCGAGGTAGTTCGGCATGTAGAACACCCACCAGGCGAAGAAGATGAGGAACAGGACGAGCGAGAAGCCGTCCTTCACGGTCATGTAGGGGTGGAACGGCACGGCGTCCTTGCCCGACTTCATCTCGATGCCGGTCGGGTTGTTGTTGCCCGGCACGTGCAGCGCCCAGACATGGAGGATCACCACGCCGAAGATCATGAACGGCAGGAGATAGTGAAGCGAGAAGAAGCGGTTGAGCGTCGGATTGCCGACGGAATAGCCGCCCCACAACAGGCTCACGATGGTGTCGCCGATGATCGGCACGGCCGAGAACAGGTTGGTGATGACGGTGGCGCCCCAGAAGGACATCTGGCCCCAGGGCAGGACGTAGCCCATGAAGGCCGTCGCCATCATCAGGAGAAAGATGATGATGCCGAGGATGAACAGGACCTCGCGCGGTGCCTTGTAGGAGCCGTAATAGAAGTTGCGGAAGATGTGGATGTAGACCGCGACGAAGAACATCGACGCGCCGTTGGCGTGGAGATACCGCAACAGCCAGCCGTAGTTCACGTCGCGCATGATGCGCTCCACGGAATCGAACGCCAGATTGGCGTTCGGCGTGTAGTGCATCGCCAGCACGACGCCGGTGATGATCTGCATCACCAGCATGAAGAACAGGACGCCGCCGAAGGTCCACCAGTAGTTCAGGTTCCGGGGCACCGGAAAGGCGACGAAGGAGGAGTGGATCAGTCCTACGATCGGCAGGCGGCTTTCAAACCACTTGGCGAAAGCGCTCTTGGGCACGTAGGTCGTGGCGTGTTTGCTCATGATCGTCGCCTGTTCCGAGACTTCTCCGGCCTGAAGACCTTAGGCCGTGGCTCCCTCGCCGATGCGGATCTTGGTGTCGGACACGAAAGTGTAGGGCGGAATCGGCAGGTTGATCGGCGCCGGCCCCTGGCGGATGCGGCCCGAGGTGTCGAACACCGAGCCATGGCAGGGGCAGAACCAGCCCTTGAACTCGCCCTGCTGGCCGAGCGGCACGCAGCCGAGATGCGTGCAGTTGCCATACACCACGAGCCATTGCGCGTGGCCCTCCTTGACGCGCGCCGAGTCGGGCTGCGGGTCCTTGAGGGTGGCGAGGTTCACATCCTGCGCCGCCTTGATCTCCTCCTCCGTCCGGTGGCGGACGAAGATGAGCTTGCCGCGCCAGAACACCTTCACGATCTGGCCGGGCGCAATCGGCGTCAGGTCGAGCTCGACCGGAGCGCCCGCCGCCACCGTATCGGCATCGGGCGCAAGCGACGAGACGAAGGGCCAGGCGAGCCCCGCCGCTCCGACCGCCGCCGCAGCGCCGGTGGCGATATAAAGGAAGTCGCGACGGGTCGGTTCGACGGAAGCGATCGAATCAGCCACGGGCTCTCTCAACTGGTTGGCGTGGACCGTGTCGCACGGCCCGAAGATAGAGGCGCTTTGGAAGCGCGAAAGCGCTGGGGACCAAGCACGCGCGCAAATGCGCATGCAATGCGACCCGGCGTCGCCGCGCGGGCGCTCTTTGGCATGGGCGGGCACGGCTGTCCATACCGCTGAGCTTCGTCCACAGCGCGGTGAGGCGCGACTTTCCATCGCCCCGCCACCTGCCCTCACTTGGCTTTCGCTGCGGCGCCGGATACTTCCGGCCGGAGAGGACACGAGCGCGAGGAGGACGACGCCCATGGATCGACGCAAGCTTCTGAAGACCGCCGGCCTTGCCGGCGCCGCCGCCTTCCCGATGCCGGCGATCGCCCAGTCGCAGCCGGAGGTGCGCTGGCGCCTTGCCTCGAGCTATCCGAAGAGCCTCGACACGCTCTGGGGAGCGAGCCCCTACATCGCCAGGCGGGTCGCGGCCGCGACCGACAACAAGTTCCAGATCCAGCCCTTCGCCGCGGGCGAGATCGTCGGCGGGGCGCAGGTCCTCGACGCCGTTCAGACCGGCACCGTTGAATGCGGCCATACCCTGTCCAACTTCTACATCGGCAAGGACCCGGCCCTCGCCTTCGACTCGTGCCTGCCCTTCGGTCTCAACGCGCGCCAGCAGAACGCCTGGATGCTGCACGGCGGCGGGCTCCAGCTCATCCGCGAGCTGTTCAAGCCCTACAACATCCACAACATCCCGGCCGGCAACACCGGTGCCCAGATGGGCGGCTGGTTCCGCAAGGAGATCAACACGCTCGCCGACCTCCAGGGTCTGAAGATGCGCATTCCCGGCATCGCCGGCCAGGTGATGTCGCGGCTCGGCGTCGTGCCGCAGCAGATCGCCGGAGGCGACGTCTATCCCTCGCTCGAACGGGGCACGATCGACGCCGCCGAGTGGTCAGGCCCCTATGACGACGAGAAGCTCGGCTTCGTGAAGATCGCCAAGTACTATTATTATCCAGGCTTCTGGGAAGGCGGCGCGCAGACGAGCCTTTACGTCAACATGGATCAGTGGAACCGCTTGCCCGAGAGCTACAAGAACGTGCTCGAGGCCGCCTGCGCGGAGGTCACCAACTGGATGGTGGCCAAGTACGACGCCGAGAACCCGGACGCCTTGCGCCGGCTCATCGCCGCCGGCGCCGAGCTTCGGGGCTTCTCTCGCGAGATCATGGAGGCGGCCTACAAGGCAGCCTTCACCCTCTACAGCGAGCTCGCAGCGCAACACCCAAACTTCAAGAAGGTCTACGAGGCCTGGAGCCAGTTCCGGGACAAGGAGGTTACCTGGTTCCGGGTCGCCGAGCTTCCGTTCGATGCCTTCGTCGCCTCCCAGCGGCGGTGAGGGACGCCCTCACCTCCCGGGGGAAGAGGCGGGCGGCGGCGCTCGTTGCTAATCGGCGCTCGGCAGGCGGCGCATGGTGAACTCGATGCGCCCGTCTTCGAGGACGCGCCAGCTCTCGACGGCGGTGAGATAGGCGGCCTTGGGGTAGCGCTCGAACCATTCCCGGGCCGTCTTGCGGGCCAGATCTCGCGGCAGGCGGAAGGTTTCGCGCCGCCATCCGCCCTCCTCCGGCCGCTCCCGGCCCGGGCTTGTCCGTGACGCGAGCCGGCGCGCCACGTCCGCAGGGCTCATGTTCGAGTTCGTGGTCGAAGTCTTGGTCGGGCGCGCCATGGCGAGCACCTCCATGCCGAGCATGTCGCCACAGACGCCCGTCAGAGTCGAGTCGGGCCCTCCGTCGCCTCCGCGAGGGCCACGGCGATGAAGCGCTCCGCGGCCTCAGGCCCGGTCGGGCATCCGGCCGCAAGCCAAGCCTCCTTGGCACGCTTGAGCCGACGGCCAAGCTCGATTCCCTTGGGCGCCCCTCGCGCGAGGAGGTCCCGCCCCCGCACGGGAAAGTTGGGAAGCGGATCGAGCCCTGCCTGATAGCGGCGAAGGGCCTCGCGCGCCTCTGGCGTCGCGATCGGCCTCGGCTCGCCCTCCGTGGCGATGGCGACATCGGTCACTGCTTCGAGCCCGAACTCGGCCACGAGCCGGCGCAGCTCAGCACCATCGATCGGCGACGCCAGCGACTTCACGCGCGCCAAAGTCGCCGCGAAAGCCGCGCAGCGGGCATGCTCCGCGTTGGACAGACGCAAGCGTTCGCGCAACCGTTCCGCGTCCTCTGCGACCATGACGCCCATCGCCGCCAGACGGCGAATCCCGTCCCGCACCCCCATCGTCGCCTCGAGAGCGGCCACTCGGCCGAGCCGTCCGAGCTCGACCACCCCGCCCAGGAACCATTGTACGAAGCCTGCGTCCGACAGTTCGACGAGCACCTCGACGGCGCGCCGCGCCCGCAACAGCTTGATGAGCTCTGTCCGGACCCGCTCATGGGAGAGGATGGCAAGCCCGCGCCGCTCCCGCACGGCGGCGGAGAATCCGTTCGGGTCGAGCGGCCCCTCGCCATATTCCGCGTGAAAGCGGAAGAAGCGCAGGATGCGCAGATAGTCCTCGCGGATGCGCGCCGCCGCATCTCCGATGAAGGCGACGCGGCGCGCCTCAAGATCCGCCATGCCGCCCACATGGTCGTGGATGGTGCCGTCCCGGTCCACCGATAGGCCGTTGATGGTGAAGTCCCGCCGGCGGGCGTCGGCCGCGAAGTCGCGGCCGAAGCGCACGGTGGCGTGGCGCCCGCGCGTCTCCACATCCTCGCGCAAGGTCGTCACTTCGAAAGGAACGCCCTCCACGACGACGGTGACGGTCCCGTGCTCAACGCCGGTCGGAACGACCTTGAGCCCCGCGGCCTCGGCTCGAGCCGTCACCACTGCGGGAGTTGCGGTGCTGGCAAGATCGATGTCGTTGATGGGGAGGCCGAGGAGCGCGTTGCGGACGGCTCCGCCGACGATGCGCGTTTCCTCGCCCCCGCCGTTCAACACCTCGAGAAGGAGCCGCACCCCAGGTCGATCGAGGAGTTGCGCGATGGCGTGGCCGTGATCGCTCAACGGAATTGCCCCGGCACCACGCGACCATTTTCCACATGGGTCGGCACGAAGGCGCCCACGTGGCGCTCTGCGGTCAGCCCGGCAATCAGGAAGGAGGCGATGGCGAGCAGGAGGCCCGCGGACACGAGCCAAAACGTCTGGTCGCTCCAATGCGACCACAGCAACGGGTTGCGCTTGCGCAGGACGAGGTAGAGCGCAAACACCACGAAGGGCACGAAGAAAAGGAGCAGCTCACCGAGGAGGGCCCGGGTCATGATCTTGAGGCCCGCTGTCCGCACCGCGACGCCGGCCAACCGCCTGTCTCAAGACTCATAGAGCCTGACATAGAGATTGCGAAGGATGCCAGCGGTCACGCCCCAGATATAACGGTCTCCATAAGGAATGGCATAGTATTGGCGGATGCGGCCTTTCCACTCCCGCGCGTGCAGCTCGTGATTGTCCGCGTCCATGACGAAGGCAAGGGGTACCTCGAAGGCGTCGGCCACCTCGCAGGTGTTGAGCTTGAGGCTGAAGCGCGGCGCGACGAGCCCGACCACCGGAAACACGAGATAGCCGCTCGACGACAGGTAGCTGTCCAGGAAGCCGAGAGGTCGCACGACACTGCGGGGAAGTCCGATCTCCTCCTCGGCCTCGCGCAGGGCCGTCTCCAGCGGGGTCGGATCGTCCGCGTCCATCTTGCCGCCCGGGAACGCGATCTGCCCGGAATGATCGCGCAACCCGGCGGCGCGCTCGGTGAACAGGACGGTCGGCTCCTCGTCCCGCATGACGATGGGAACCAGGACCGCCGCCGGCTTCGGCAGGGATGCCTGCACCGCCGGCCGGCCATCGAATTCGAGCTCATGGTCGCCCCGGGGATTGCCTTGGGGATCAAGGATCCCAGGCGGCTCGCGCCGGAGCCCCCTCGCGGCGCGCCGCACGAAGGTATCGGTGTCTAGGGTGGCGAGCATCAGACCAGGCCTGTTTCCGACAAGGGCGCCATCGGATAGAACCGGCCGGTGATCGTCACACCGAGCATGGCACACCCCTCGACCTCCCGCTCTTCGGCGAGCGCGATCAGATCATAAGCGAGGGCGCGGGTGAGGCGAGCCCACAAGCCGCCCCGGACGAGAACGTAGGGCTTCACGCCGCCAGCCTCGTCCGTCTCGAACCGCAGCGGATGGTCGTCCGAGACGCACACAAGATCGTCGACATTGGTGCGGAAGGCAACGCGTCGCTCGCCCCCGTCCCCCTCGACAACCATCTCCACGGCCACGAAGGGAGCGTCCTCGACCACGATGCCGACCCGCTCGACCGGAGTGACGAGCACGAAACGGTCGGCGTCCTTGCGCAGGATGGACGAGAACAGCTTGACGAGGGCGGGGCGCTGGATGGGCGTTCCGTTGTAGAACCACGTCCCGTCGGCGGCGATGCGCATGTCGATCTCGCCGCAATAAGGGGGGTTCCAGCGCTCGACGGGCGGCGGGCCCTTCATCGGCGTCGCCTCGCCAAGCGCCCCTCTCAGCCGCTCGAGTAGACCGTCCCGCTTCGCTGCGGAGGCGGGATGGGCAGGATGAGACGTTCCCGTGTGCTCCATGTCGTCGACGAAGGTGACTCAACCGGCGCGATTCGCGAAGCGCCCTGCCTCGCTTGCGCCATGCTTTCAATCGAAACTCCGTCGTCGCGCCGCGGTTGCTGACGAGACCGTGATGGGCGGATCGTGCCGCCTTGTGCTTCATTGCCTGCGTCGGAAGGCCCCGCTTGCAAGCGCGCTGCCCGAAGCAACACTATAGTCTTCAGGGGCGACGCAGCCGGCGGAAGGCCCAGGCGCCAAGCTCGCCGCCCCTTTAGGGGCGCTGAAAGGCCGAACAGAGGAGAACCGGATGACGGCGATGACGGCTCAGGCGCCAACCGCCCTCGATGATGCCATTGTCAAGACTGCCGAAACCACGCTCGAAACCGTCGGCCGGGCCCGGGAGGCGATCCATTCGGTGATCTTCGGCCAGGAAGAGGTGGTCGACCTCGCCCTGGTGACCCTCCTCTCCTGCGGCCACGGGCTGCTCGTCGGCGTCCCGGGCCTTGCCAAGACGAAGCTCGTCGAGACGCTTGGGGTCGTGCTCGGCCTCGACGCGCGGCGGGTGCAGTTCACGCCCGACCTGATGCCGTCCGACATCCTCGGTTCGGAAGTGCTCGACGAGGCCGCCGATCGGCGCCGCTCCTTCCGCTTCGTGAAGGGACCGATCTTCGCCCAGCTCCTGATGGCCGACGAGATCAACCGCGCCAGCCCGCGCACCCAGTCGGCGCTCCTGCAGGCCATGCAGGAATATCATGTCTCGGTGGGCGGCGAGCGCTACGACCTGCCACGCCCCTTCCACGTGCTCGCGACGCAGAACCCGATCGAGCAGGAGGGCACCTATCCCCTGCCCGAGGCGCAGCTCGACCGCTTCCTCCTCCAGATCGACGTGGGTTATCCCGACCGCGCCGCCGAGCGGCGTATCCTTTTGGAGACCACCGGGCTCGAGGAACATCGGCCGGCCACGGTGATGAATGCCGAATCCCTGCTCGCCGCCCAGCGCCTCGTCCGTCGCCTGCCCGTGGGCGAGAGCGTGGTCGAGACCATCCTCGACCTCGTCCGCGCCGCCCGGCCTGGCGAAGGCAATCCCGACATCACCGATCGCCTGCTCTGGGGTCCTGGACCCCGCGCCAGCCAGGCCTTGATGCTGGCGGTGCGCGCACGGGCGCTCATCCACGGCCGCCTCGCCCCGTCCCTGGACGATGTACGCGCGCTCGCCGAGCCGGTCCTGAAGCATCGCATGGCCCTCACCTTCTCGGCCCGGGCCGACGGGGAGACGCTGCCTTCGCTCATCGGGCGCCTCACCCGGAACCTCGGCGTCTAGGGCCGTCGCGCATGGCCCGCGTCCGGGTCCTTGAGACCGACAAGCGCTCCCCCTCGCGGGGGGAAACCGACGCCGCCCTGTCGCTCGCCAACCGGCTGCCGCGCCTTGTGCTCGAGGCCCGTCGGGTCGCGGCCACGCTGAGCCACGGCATCCACGGGCGGCGCCGGGCCGGCATCGGGGAGAGCTTCTGGCAGTTCCGCCCGTTCGTGGCCGGCGAGGCCGCCCAGCGCATTGATTGGCGCCGCTCGGCCCGGGACGATCGCCTCTATGTCCGCGAGCGCGAATGGGAAGCCTCCCAGAACATCTGGCTATGGATCGATCGCTCCGCCTCCATGGGCTATGTGTCGAGCCTGGCCCAGGCGCCGAAGATCGAACGGGCCCTGGTGCTGGGCCTCGCGCTTGCCGACGCCTTCGTCAACGCCGGCGAGCGGGTCGGGGTGCTCGGGCTGATGCGGGCCCGCGCCTCTGGGCAGATCGCCGAGAAGATCGCCGAAGCGCTCGCCGCCGATCCTTCGAGCCTCGATGATGATCTGCCGCCGCGGGCGCCCATCGGGCGCTTCGACGAGGCCATCCTCATCAGCGATTTCCTGTCGCCGATCCCGGAGATCACGGCGGTCGTGGAAGGGATCTCGGGCCGGGGGGCGCTGGGGCACCTCGTCATGATCGTCGATCCCGTGGAGGAGACCTTCCCCTTCTCCGGGCAGGCGGTGCTGCGCGACCTCGAGGTCGGCATCGAATTGCGCGTCGGGGACGCCGCCTCCTGGGGCGAAGCGTATCGCAGGCGCATCGCTCTCCATCGCGGCGCCATCGAGGACCTTGCCCGGCGCCGCGGCTGGACCTTCACCCTCCACCACACCGATCGGCCGGCCAGCGAGGCGGCGCTCAGGATCGTGACCCTCGCCGCTGCCGCCCGCGGCGGGCGCGCGGGCGCGGTTGCCGGGATCGGGGGCTGAACGATGCTCGGATTGCCGCTCACCTTCGCAGCTCCCATGGTGCTGACGGCGCTCGCGGCGCTGCCGGTGATCTGGTTGATCTTGCGCGTCACGCCCCCGCGGCCCCGCCGGATCGACTTCCCGCCGCTGCGCATCCTCGCCGACCTTCTGCCCCAGCGGGAAACGCCTGCGCGCACGCCGTGGTGGCTTCTGGCGCTTCGCTTGACGATCGCCGCCCTGCTCATCCTCGCCGCCGCCGGCCCAGTCTTGAATCCGACCCAGCAGGAGGAGGGCGGCGGGCCCCTGCTCCTCATCGTCGACAACGGTTTCGCCGCCGCTCATGATTGGCGTGCGCGCCTCGACGTCGCGGTCGAGCGGGTCGAGGCCGCCGGACGGGAGAGCCGGGTGGTGGGGCTCGTTGCAACGGCCGAGAAGCCGTCCGAGTTGCAGCCGCTCAACCCGGCCGCGGCCCTGGAGCGCCTGCGCGCGATCAGGCCGCAGCCGTACCTTCCCGACCGGCAAGCCCACCTCGCCCCCATCGAACGCTTCCTCGCGGCTCACCCGGATTCATCGCTCGCATGGATCAACGACGGGGTGGCGGGCGTTGACGGGCAAGCTTTCGTCGAGGGCCTTGCGCGCATGAGCGGCGACCGTACCCTCACCGTGCTCAAGGCTGAGCGAGCACCGGCGCTGGCGCTCGCCGGCGCCGAGAACTCCGCGGCGCATTTGAGCGTCCGCTTGGTGCGGCCGGAGCCCAACGGCCGTGACGCGGGCACGCTGCGCGCCCTCGACCTGAAGAACCTGCCCCTCGCGGATGCCCCCTTCGCCTTCCCCGTCGGCGCGACTGAAACCGAGGTCCGCTTCGAGCTCCCGCTCGAGCTGCGCAACAGCATCGCCCGCATCGAAATCCTGGGCGAAGGCGCTGCGGGCGCCGTTGCCCTCCTCGACGAGCGCGGCAAGCGCCGTCGGGTCGGGCTCGTGTTCGGCGGCACGGCCGACCAGGCGCAGCCGCTTCTGTCGCCCCTTTATTACCTCTCCCGTGCCCTCGCTCCTTACGCGGAACTGCGCGAGGGACGCGGCGCCGTGGCCGACAGCGTCTCGCAGCTTCTCGACGAGCAGGTTTCGGTGCTGGCCCTCGCCGATGTCGGCGCCCTTGATCGAGGCACGCTCGCCAAGGTGACGAGCTTCGTCGAGCGGGGTGGCGTGCTGTTGCGCTTCGCCGGGTCGCGGCTGGCCGCCGGCAATGACGACCTCGTGCCCGTGCAGCTTCGCCGCGGCGGGCGCAATCTCGGCGGCACCTTGGCCTGGGACACACCGCGCACGCTTGCGCCCTTCACCCGCGAGAGTCCCTTCTTTGGCCTCGCTGTACCCTCCGATCTTGGCGTCAGGCGACAGATCCTTGCCGAGCCGGAGGGCGATCTTGCCCGCAAGACCTGGGCGGCGCTCCAGGACGGCACCCCCATCGTCACGGCGGCAAGGCGGGGCGAAGGGCTCATCGTCCTCTTCCATGTGACCGCGGACACGACCTGGTCGAACCTGCCCTTGAGCGGCCTGTTTGTGGAGATGCTGCGCCGCGTCGTGGCGCTGTCCGGCGCCGTGGACGAGGTCGGAACGGAAACGGGCGACGCGGTGCAGACCGTGGCGCCGCGGCTCGTGCTCGACGGCTACGGCAGCTACGTCTCGCCGCCGCCGACGGCTCGCGCCGTGTCGCGGCACTATGCGGAACGTGCGACGGCTGAGCATCCGCCGGGCTTCTACGGCCCCGTCGATTCGAGCCTCGCCGTGAACGCCCTCGTCGCCGGCGACACGCTGAGCCCGCTCGATCTGGGGCCCCTTCGGGCGCGGACAGTGCCACTCACAGGCGCCAAGACCGTCGATCTGCGCGCCCCGCTCCTCACCCTGGCGCTCCTGGCGCTCCTCATCGACACCCTGGCCTCTCTCTGGCTCAGCGGGCACCTTGCCGCGCTCAGGACGCGGCTCGGGCGGGCACGGCAGGCCGCTGCCATGGCTCTCCTGGGGCTCGGCCTTGCCGCCGCACCGGGACCCGACGCGGCTGCGCAGGATGGCGCGCCACCCCTCACGCGCGAAAGCATCCAGTCGGCGCTGGTCACGCGTCTTGCCTATGTGGTGACAGGCGACGCCCAGACCGATGCCACGAGCAAGGCCGGCCTCCAGGGGCTCACCCAGGTGCTCGCGAGCCGGACGGCGCTCGAGCCCGGCGAACCGATCGGCATCGACTTGGCGCGGGACGAGCTCGCCTTCTACCCGCTCCTCTACTGGCCGATCGTCCCCAACCGGCCGCTGCCGAGCGAAGCGGCGATCCGCCGTCTCGACGCCTATATGAAAGGCGGCGGCACCGTCATCTTCGACACCCGTGATGCGTTGAACGCCCGCCCGGGCGGCACTCCGACGCCTGAGGCTGAATATCTGCGGCGGGTGCTCGCCACCATCGACGTGCCCGAGCTCGAACCGGTCCCCCGCGACCACGTTTTGACGAAGACCTTTTATCTGCTCGACCATTTCCCGGGCCGCTACGCGACCGGCCAGACCTGGGTCGAGGCATTGCCGCCGGAGACCGAAGCCGAACGCCGGCCGGCGCGGGCGGGCGACGGCGTCTCGCCGATCATCATCACCTCCAACGATCTCGCCGCCGCCTGGGCGGTCGGACGACGGGGCGAACCGCTCTACCCGGTCGTCGGGAGCGACCCCCGCCAGCGCGAGATGGCGCTGCGCGGCGGCGTCAACATCGTGATGTATGCGCTCACCGGCAACTACAAGGCCGACCAGGTCCATGTGCCCGCCCTCCTCGAGCGCCTCGGGCAGTAGGCTGGCTGGTGGCGAACATCCCTCTCCTCCCATGTCTCATTCCCTCCAAGAGAGGGAGTAGCTCCGGCGCAACGGGATCGGCAAAATCATGCTCAGCCTGAGCTTTACTCCTCTTGTTCCACCCGCGGTCCTATGGGTGCTCGCGGGGGCTGTTGTCGTGCTCGTTGTCCTCGCAGCCGTCTCGCGGGGCGCGGTTGCGATCCTGCGCGCCCTGGCGCTCGCCCTCGTGCTGGCGGCGCTCGCCAATCCCGCGATCGTCCAGGAAGAGCGCGAGAAGGTGAAGGACGTCGTCGCGGTGGTGGTCGACCGCTCCGGCTCCCAAGGTCTCGGCGACCGTCGGGCCATGACGGACCGGGTCCAGGTCGAGCTGCAGCGGCGGCTCGGCGCCCTGGCCGACGTCGAGGCGCGCATCGTCGAGGCTGGCGCGAGCGAAGGGGATGACGGCACGCGTCTCTTCAGCGCCCTCGCCAATGCGCTCGCCGACGTGCCGCCGGACCGCCTCGCGGGCGTCATCATGGTCACCGACGGGGTCGTCCACGACATAGCGGCGAATGCTGCGCAGCTCGGCTTCCGAGCGCCCTTGCATGCCTTGATCACCGGCCGCCCCGACGAGCGCGACCGGCGCATTGCGCTCACCGAAGCGCCGCGTTTCGGCATCGTCGGCAAGGACCAGACGATCCGAGCCCAGGTCTTGGAGCGCGGCGGAACCGGCAGAGCTCTCGTCACCATCCGGCGCGACGGGCAGCAAGTGCTGCGGCGCGAAGTGCGCACAGGGACGGCCTTTGCGCTGACCGTCCGGATCGACCATGGCGGGCCGAACGTGGTCGAGATCGAGGCTGAACCGCTCGATGGCGAACTCACCACCGCCAACAACCGCGCCGTCGTCACCATCGAGGGCATCCGCGAGAAGCTGCGCGTCCTCCTCGTCTCCGGGGAGCCCCATGCCGGCGAGCGGACCTGGCGCAACCTCCTGAAGTCCGACGCCAATGTGGATCTCGTCCACTTCACCATCCTCCGTCCGCCCGAGAAGCAGGACGGCACTCCCATCAATGAGCTGTCGCTGATCGCCTTTCCGACCCGCGAGCTCTTTCAGCAGAAGATCAAGGAATTCGACCTCATCATCTTCGACCGCTACGCCAATCAGAGCGTCCTGCCCTCCACCTATTTCGACAACATCGTCCGATATGTCCGCGAGGGCGGCGCAGTGCTCGTCGCGGCGGGTCCGGAATTTGCGGGCGCGGCAAGCCTTGCCCGCACCCGCCTCTCGCCGATCATCCCCGGCAACCCTGACGGGCGTATCGTCGAGGAGCCCTACAAGGCCCGCATCACCACGGGCGGCCGACGCCATCCCGTAACGCGTGAGCTGCCCGGCTCCGAGCAGACGCCGCCGGCCTGGGGGGAATGGCTGCGCGTGATCGGCGCCGAGGTGCGCGCCGGCTCCGCCGTCATGTCGGGCGCGGGCGACATGCCCCTTCTCGTGCTGGCGCGCGAGGAGAAAGGCCGCGTCGCGCTCCTTCTCTCCGATCATGCCTGGCTGTGGGCCCGAGGCTTCCGGGAGGGCGGCCCCCATCTCGACCTGCTGCGTCGGCTGGCGCACTGGCTCATGAAGGAGCCGGCCCTGGAGGAAGAAGCTCTGCGGGCCACCGCCAACGGCCGCGACATCCGGATCGAGCGCCAAACCTTGCGGGAGTCCGCAGACCCGGTCACGATCGTCGCCCCGAGCGGTACCGAATGGACGGTGCCGCTGTCGGAGGAGAAGCCTGGCCTGTTCACGGCGCAAACGACCGCGCGGGAGCTCGGGCTGCACAGCCTGCGCTCCGCCGATCTCGTCGCCTTCGTGAGCGTCGGCCCGGCCAATCCGCGCGAGCTCGCTGACGTCTTCAGCGACACGGAGGCGCTCCGCCCGATCGCAGAAGCGACCGGCGGTTCCGTGCGGCGCGTGGCAGCCGAGTTCGGCGATGGGGTCGTGGTGCCGCGTGTCCAGGCGGTTCGCTCCGGATCGCGCCTCTCGGGCGGCGACTGGATCGGCATCCGCCCGAGCGACAGCGCCATCGTGCGCGGCGTATCGGTGTTCCCCCTGGCGCTGGGGCTTCTCGGCCTTGCGCTGCTCGTGGGTGCGACCCTCGCCGCTTGGCTCGCGGAAGGCCGCCGCCGGGCTTGACCCAAGGGGTCCCCTTCCCGTCCAAGCGATGGACAAGGGTGCGTCTGCTTTGTCGGTTCAAACCTTATTCGCAGAAGGACTGACCGTTGAACGTGAAGCAGCGCCGGCCCCCTCCGCCCGAGGCCGGGCGCTCGGCGCGCGGGCGAGGCGTGACGCGGGCGGGGGCTGCCGGCGCGCGCTCCACCACTCGCGGCTTTGGCTTCGGCTTTTCGACCTCGACGCAAGCGCCATCGCGGTCCAGGCGTTGACCGCGCGGACAGGTCCTGGCGACGCAGGCCCCGCCGCGTTCCACCTCCCGTGGCCCGCACACGAGCGGGCAGATGCGCGCTCTGCGCTCCTTGAGGGCGTTCAGGAACTCGAGACTCGGAGCGGTGGGGGCCTCCAGCCGAGCGTGACGGGCGAACTCCCGCACCGCCCTTGAGGTGGCAGCGTTTGCCCACTTGCCGTCGGCGCGGCCGCTGAAGCAGCCCACCCGCGCCAGCTCCCGCTGGACCGCCCTCACGAGCTCGCCCTCCTTCGGGGGCCCCGCCTCGGCAAGGTCCGGCGCCTTGGGCAGCGCTGGATGGGGATCGACCGCCGCCACCTCCGTCCTTGACGCCGACGCCGTGCCTTGCTCGGCGGGCGGGGGCTGCTGGGAGAGGCGGCGCGTCTCCTCGGCAGTCTTCGACCGCACCTCGTCGGCAGGAGCCCTCTCTGCCCTGTCGGGGATGGAACGGTCCGGCTCGGCAGGCCTTGCCGCTTCTTCGGAGCGGCGCCGTTCCTGCTCGAGGCGCGCGAGCCGCTGGCGTGACTCGATACTCTCGATCCGGCCTCTGGCGGCGTCGACGAGGTAGCTGTTCGGATATTTGGCCATGAACTCGCGCAACTCGTCCGGGGTGCCCCGCTCCCGAAGCCGCGACCAGGCCTGCACATCGGTCTCGCCCGGATTGATGTAGAACTCCCCCGCCAGCGTAATCCAGAGGTCCGGTCTCTGCTTGCCCGCGGTCATACGAGCGACATTGCCGCTCACCCGTCGGAAGAGCTGCCCCACCTCGAGCCCCGGCACGGCGATTTCCTGAACGAGCGCGCCGGTGAAGAAGCTGTTCCGGCCGGTGCCGTCGAAAGCGACGTCATTGGCGCGCGTGGCGTAGGCGACGACCATATCCGGCAGGCTCTGGACCTGGGCGAGGCCTTGCGCATAGGCAAAGGCGCGCGTCGTCGACCGGCGAGCAAGACGCTCGACGAGCGGGTTGTTGCGGCAGGCGTCCAGAACGAGCAGCCTGACCCGGGCCTGCGACAGGGCGAAGAGGATGTCGTCGAGGCGGATCGTCTCGAACTGGACGGCGAACTCGTCCTCCAGCTTCACATCCACCGGCATGAGGAAGTTCTGGCCCTGCGACTGCATGCCGTGGCCTGCGTAGAACACGAGCGCCGCATCCGCATTGGCCGCGAGCCGCCCGAAGCGGGCGAGGTGCATCTCGAAGCCGCGCTTGTCGAGATCGAACCCTTCGATGACCTCGAAACCCGCCTTGCGCAGCACCGCCGCCATATCGGCAGCATCGTTGCGCGGATTGGCAAGGAGAGGCGCGTTCTGGTAGGCGCTGTTGCCGATGACGAGCGCCACCCGTCGCTCGGCCATGGCCGGGGCGGACATCGCCGCTGCCACGAGGCACAGGGTGAGCAAGAGCCAGAAGCGACCGACGGTCATCCCGAAACCCTGTCGATCCGTCCACAGCACGCTAGCACGGACCTGCTGCAGGATGAACCGAGGCTTCGGCTGCGCCGTGCGCTCCCTCACAGAGCGGAGCGTTTCAGCTCCGGATGACGCTCACCGGCCCCTGCGCCCTGGCCAAGGCGCCAGGCACCAGCTCGGCGGCAAGGAAACGACGCGGGTCGACCGGGCCCGGCAGCGTCAGCTTGCCTTCGGGGACGGCCTTGAAGCCGAAGCGGGCGTAATAGGGCTCGTCGCCCACGAGGATCACGAGCTGGTGTCCGGCAGCGCGAGCCGCCTCGAGCGCGCGGGTCATGAGCGCCGAGCCGATGCCGCGGTTTTCGAAGGCGGGGTCGACCGTCAGAGGCCCCAGCACCAGCGCAGGCACGCCGCCGGCCATGACGGGGGTCATGCGGACGGACCCCACGAGGAGCGTGCCGACGAGCGCCGTGAAGGACAGGTGGAGGAGATGGGGGGCGCCTTCCCGCAGGCGAAAGGCGGTGCGGGCAAACCGGCCGGGACCGAAGGCGCGCTCATGCAGGCGGTCGATGGCTTCAGCGTCGGCTGGAAGCTCCGGCCGGATGACAAGGGGAAGCTGGGTCATGGACGGACCTCGCGAAGACGAGCAGGAGGGCGGCGGCAGGAAAGCTCAGCCGTGTCGTCGTCGCAGGATCCGGATGGCTGTCATTGGTGGCGGGGGCCTCGAAGCGTGGCCTCGCCCATAGCAGCGCCAACCTGCGACCGCAATCGGAGCGTCGCTGCGGGCTTGGCCTTTACCAGCCGACCGCCCGTGGCTTTCCGTTCAGGACCTCGTCGAGGCGGTCCCGGGTCGCGCGGGAGACGCCTTGTGGAAGGGCGTTGGTCGGGAAGAACTGCGCCGCCGCGATCTCCCGGTCCGGCGTCTTGGCAGCCACCACGCGAAACTCGCGGACCACATAAAGAAGCACGTGATCGCGGTCGGAGACGGCCTGGTTGAAGAACACCCCGTGAAGAACAGGCTCTCCTGCGAGCTCGATCGCCGCCTCTTCCCGCAACTCACGGCTGAGTGCCTGAAGGGCGGTCTCGCCGATCTCGACCCCGCCGCCCGGGAAATGCCACCCCGGCGCATAGGTATGCCGGATGAGAAAGACCCGGTTCTGATCGTCGAGCACCGCAGCCCTGACGCCCAACGTCAGGCCTCGCGCGAAACGCCAATAAAAGTGAAGGAGCCGGTTGAGGACCGGCACCGGCCGTTTCGTGGCCGTCGATGGACTCATTGCAGGACCGCCTGGTGCGACGCAGAAGCTTATCAACCGGTTCATGACCCATGCAACGCGAGAGGGCCTGACCCCTGAAACCCGCAGAAGACATGAACCAGAAGCGGGTCTAAGGATGCGTGAAACTTGGTATCGTCATGCTTCTCACTTTCTTTTTGGCGTGTCTTCGGCGGTCGCATCGCTTCGTGTGGACGCCGGCCCTTGATCTTGACGACGGAGAGGTCCGCTCCGCCCTGATCCCGGGCGCCCAATACTGAGCGGCCGACGCCGAACCTAGCCACGGGTGACGGCACTGGTGTCGCGCATCCGGCCGCAGGCAGACGGCCCGGTCGCGGGCTGGCTTGACGCGGCGCGGTGAGCGCTCAATGTCCGGGGCGCGACCTGATCCGCCCCATGTTCCGTATCGCCCACCTCACCGACCCGCATGTTGGCCCGCTGCCGCGGCCGCGACTGCGCCAACTGCTCAACAAGCGCATCACCGGCTGGTTCAACTGGCACCGCGGCCGGAGCGGCGTGCATGACATGGAGCTCCTTGCGGCGCTGGTGGCCGACATCCACGCCATCGCCCCGGATCACATCGTCTGCACGGGAGATGTCTCGAACATCGGCCTGCCGAGCGAATGGCCGACAGCGCGGGTGTTCATGGACGGCCTTGGTCCGCCCGACAAGGTGAGTTTCGTGCCGGGAAACCACGATGCCTATGTGGAGGGGGCGCTCGAAGGTTTGCTGGCCCAGATCGGCCCCTGGGCGAAGGGGGATGAGGGGGCTGTCGGCGCTTTTCCCTATGTGCGCCGGCGCGGGCCGGTGGCCTTTGTCGGCCTCTCCTCGGCCATTCCCACCCTCCCCTTCGTGGCGAGCGGCCGGGTCGGCGATCGCCAGATGAAGGAGGCCGAGGCGGTCCTCGCCGCGCTCGGAAAGGAGGGCTTGTTCCGGATCGTCCTGATCCATCATCCGCCCCATGTCGGCGGCGCACCCGCCGGACGCAATCTGCTCGACGCCGAAGGCTTCGAGGCGATGATAGGGCGCACCGGGGCGGAGCTCGTCATCCACGGCCACATGCATGTGGGCTCGCTGGCTTGGCTTGCCGGCCCGCGCGGCAAAGTGCCCGTCATCGGCGCCCCATCGGCCTCGGCGCGCGGCGGCACCATGATCCACAGCGCCGGCTACCACCTCTACACGATCGACACCGACGAAACCGGGTTCCTGCTCACTGCCCAGCTCAGGGGCTTGACCGGCGACGGCGGCATCGGCGACCTCGGCATGATCGCCCTCAATCCGAAGCCCACCCCGTCCGGAGGGGTCACATGACCACCGAACCAATCGCGCTCCCGCCAAGCGCATGCCGGGTCAAGGAGGCTGCGGAAGAGCTTGGGCTTGCGATCGTCGTCCAAGTCATGCGGGAGCCGACCCGTACGGCAGAGCAGGCAGCGGCCGCTTGCGGATGCGCCGTGGCCCAGATCGTCAAGTCGCTCGTCTTCGCCGGCGAAGAAAGCGGCAGGCCCTATCTGCTCCTGGTCTCGGGTCAGAACCGTGTCGACGAGAGGAGCGTCGCGGCGGCTCTCGGGGAGCCGCTCGCGCGGCTCGACGCCGAGCGCGTGCGGGCGCTGACGGGCTTTGCGATCGGCGGCATTCCGCCCTTCGGGCACGCAAGCCCTCTGCCGGTCTATATGGACCAGGATCTTCTTGCCTTCGACAGCGTCTGGGCTGCCGCCGGCACGCCCTTCGCCGTCTTCTCCGTATCGCCCGAGGCCCTGGCCCAGGCGGTCGGCGCGAGGGCGATCCGCGTCACCGGCTAAAGCCTTGCCCGATCGGGCTGGCGCATGTGCTCTCCTTCTTAGAGGGTGGGGCGTGGAGGCCGGATTTCAGCACCGGGATCGTCTGTGCAGCAGCACTGTAGAAACGACATCGAAGAGCATAACCCAACCCGAGCGTGAACGACCTGATCGCACAAGGCTGTAGCCGTCCCGCCAGGAACGCGGGCGATCGCCGGCGCGTTGCCATCGGGGCGTAGGGCGACTTTCGCCGCGAGGAAGGAAGGGACAACCGCCATGGCTGAGGATGATCGCTGGAAGATGCAGGAGCGCTACGGCTATCGCGACGAGGAGCGCGACCGCTGGCGGCAGGAGGGACAAGGCTCGGGGCGCCACGGCTTTGGCCGGAGCGGGCGCGGCGAAGGCTTCTACAGCGGCGGAGCCGCCGAGGCTCGCGGCTATGGCGGCTATGGCGGGGGCGGCGGCGATGTTCGCTTCGGCCGGTTCAGCGAGCGCAGCCGCGGCGAATCGGGCCGAGGAGACGAAGGCTGGACGTCGCGGGCCGGCAGGGACGAGGACGCTTCCTATGGCCCCGAGCGCCCTCATCGCCTCGAGGACTACGAAACGCCGGGCTATGGCCAATGGGGCATGCCGGTGCGGCGACGCCATCCCGAGCCCGGCCATGGCTGGGGCGAGGAGCGCGGCTTCTTTGATCGCGCCAGCGACGAAGTCGCGTCCTGGTTCGGGAACGAGGAGGCAGAGCGGCGCCGGCGCCACGACGAGGTCCGGGCCGGCAGCCACCGCGGCCGCGGTCCCAAGGGATACACCCGCTCCGATGAGCGCATCCGCGAGGATGTGTGCGACCGCCTCACCGAGGACCCCTTCGTCGACGCCTCCGACATCGAGGTGATCGTGGCCAATGGCGAGGTGACGCTGACCGGTACGGTGGAAAGCCGCGACGCCAAGCGCCGCGCCGAGGACTGCGCGGAGAGCGTCTGCGGCGTCACGCACGTGCAGAACAACCTGCGGGTCGCCCCCACCAGCCAGGGCTCGAGCCAAACCATGGTCCGGTGAACCTCGACGGGTCTATATGCACCGTCCTCCGTCCACCGTCAGGACGGCGCCGGTGATCATCTCGGCTTCATCGGAGCAGAGAAAAAGGGCGGCGTTGGCGATGTCCTGCGGCGTCGAGAGGCGCCCCCAGGGGATGGTGGCGCGGAAGGCGGCGCGCTTCTCGGGCGTGTCCTCGCCCATGAAGGTGGCGAGCAGCGGCGTCTCGCCGGCGACAGGGGCGAGCGCGTTGACGCGGATGCGGTCGGGAGCGAGTTCCACCGCCATGGACTTCGAGACGAGGTTCACCGCGCCCTTGGACGCGTTGTACCAGGCAAGCCCGGGCCGCGGCCGGATGCCGGCCGTTGAGCCGATGTTGAGGATGACGCCTCCACCACGCTCCCGCATGTGAGGCACAAGCGCTTTCGCCATGAGGTAGATCGATTTGACGTTGACGGCGAAAACGCGGTCGAACTCTTCCTCGGTGACGTCAAGCATCGGCTTGTTGCGATGGCTGGTGCCAGCGTTGTTGACCAGGATGTCCACATGCCCGAGTTGGCGGATGGCCTCGCCCACGGCGCGGTCGACCTCGATGCCGTTCGACACATCGCAGCCAAGGGCGATCGCCCCATGTCCCACCTTGTCCGCTGCCGCCGCGGCCGCGCCGCCGTTGAGGTCGAGAAGGGCGACCCGCGCCCCTTCCCGGGCGAAGGTCTCCGCGATGCCGAGCCCGAAGCCCTGCGCAGCCCCGGTGACGATGGCAGTCTTGTTCTGAAGGCGCATGTCTCTTCGCTTTCACCCGTGGTTCACCACGATCGTCTTCGACGCCGAGAACTCGTAGAGGGCCTCGAAGCCCTTCTCCCGGCCATGACCCGATTTCTTGACGCCGCCGAAGGGCAGCTCGATGCCGCCGCCGGCGCCGTAGCCATTGACGAAGACCTGGCCGCAGCGCATCGCCCGCGCCACGCGCATGGAGCGGCGCGCATCGCCCGTCCACACGCCGGCAACGAGGCCATAGGGCGTGCCGTTGGCGAGACGGATGGCGTCGGCCTCGTCCTCGAATGGGATGACGGAGAGCACCGGCCCGAACACCTCCTCGCAAGCCAGGTCGTTCGAGCGGGGCACCGGGCCGAAGAGCACGGGCTTCACGTAGTAGCCGCCCTCCGGCGCATCCTCCACGATCCGGCCCTCGGCGATCACCGGCACGCCGGCCTCCCGCGCTCGCCGGACGAAGCCCTCGACCCGCCGCCGCTGGCCTTCGTTGACCATGGCGCCGAGATCGAGGTCGCGGTCGTGCGGGCCTGCCGTCACCTTGGAGAAGAGCTCGCCCACGGCCGCGACCACCTCGTCATAGGCAGACCGCTCGACGAGCACGCGGCTTCCGGCCGAGCAGGTCTGGCCGCCGTTCTGGATGATCGCTTTGACGAGCACAGGCGCGGCCGCCTCAAGGTCCGCGTCGGCAAAGACGAGTTGCGGCGACTTGCCCCCGAGTTCCAGGGTGCAGCCGATATGGTTCCTGGCGGCCGCGGCCTGGACCAAGGCGCCGACCTCCGGACTGCCGGTGAATGAGATGAAGTCGATGCCCGGGTGGCTGGCGAGCGCCGCGCCCGCCTCCTCGCCAAGGCCCGACACGACGTTGAGCGCCCCTTCGGGGAAGCCCACCTCCAGGGCGAGCTCCGCCATCCGGATGAGGCTCAAGCCTGCATCCTCGGCAGGCTTCACGACGCATGCATTGCCGCAGGCGAGGGAGGCACCGACCGAGCGGCCGAAGATCTGCGCCGGGTAGTTCCACGGCACGATATGTCCGGTGACGCCGTGCGGATCGCGCACCACGGCCACCGTGTAGCCGTTGAGGAAGGGGATCGTCTCGCCGTGCAGCTTGTCGGCGGCCGAACCATAGAACTCGAAATAGCGGGCCGTCGCCACCATGTCGGCGCGGCCCTGGCTCAGCGGCTTGCCGGTGTCCTGCGCTTCCAGCGCCCCGAGTTCGTCGACGCGCGCCGCGATCGCCTCGCCGAGCCTCATCAATAGACGCCCTCGCTCGGTGGCGGTGAGCCGGCCCCAGGAACCGTCGAACGCGGCGCGCGCCGCCCTCACGGCCGCATCCACATCGGCCGCCCCGGAACGGGCGATGGCCGCAAAGGGCGCTCCGTCCGAGGGGCAGATCACCGCGATGCTCCGCCCGTCCAGGGCAGCGACGCGCTTGCCGCCCACGACGTTGAAATAGAAGGGCTTGGCGGTCGTGCGCTGGTCGTTCAGCCGGTTCATGGGCGCTTCCTTCAGGTACGACGCGACGGGGCGCCGCATGGATCCCCTCTTCTACATCCGCGGGAACCCGTCCGGCCAGAGCTCGCGGGCGCTCACGCTTTGAGCCATGCGCGCAGAGCATCGGTGACGGGTCGCTCGAACCAGCGATGGAGGAGCATCGCCGCGCCGATGGAGGTGGCAAGCGCCAACGCCACGAACGCCCAGGGGGAGATGAGCGCCGCAACCCCGCTGGCGAGCGCCATCTCCCGCCCGGCCCGGATCGCGAAGGGATGGATGAGGTAGAGGGCATAGGAAGCATCGCCCACCCTCTCCCCAAGCCTCGCGAGCCGCCCTGCGGCGATCGCCCGCTCCTGCCCAAATGCGACCGCCGCGACCAGCATCGCCGCCGGGACGCCGTAAACGAGCGCGCGCAGGCTGCCGGCCTCGCCCTGAAGGGGAGCGGCGACCGCGAGGAGGCCCATGCCGCCGAGCGCCAGGAGGAGACGCCCTCCTCGCGCGAACCGAACCCCTTCTCCATAGGCGAGCCCCAGGGCCATCCCATAGACGAATTCCAGGATGATGGGATCGGTCCAGAAGCCGAGCGGCTCCGGCAGCGGGCCGAAGGCGCGCCCGGCCACGACGAGCGCCACAAGAGCGGCCATGACCGCGGCCACCGCCCGCCGTCGTGGCCAGACGACCGCGACCGAGAAGACGGCGTAGAAGAACATCTCGTAGTTCAGCGTCCAGCCAAGCCCGTAGAGGGGCTGGACGACCCCGTCGGGCCGGGGAACAGGAATGAACAGATAGGAGGCGATGACGGGCCACAGCCCCGGATAGTCGCTGTTGAGGACGGAGGGGGCGAGAAGCGCGATGGCAAGGAAGAGGGTCGTCACGGCCCAGTAGATCGGCACGATGCGCGCGATCCGCCGGCCTAAGAAAAGGGGCCGCGCCTCGGAACGGCCGAACAGGCGTCGGGAGGCATGGACCATGATGAAGCCGGAGATGACGAAGAACACATCGACCCCCGCCTCCCAAGGGAAGGCGCGAAAAGGCACGAAATCCCGCCCGACGCGCGCCGCGATGGCCGCTGCGTCATGCTGGACATGGAGCATGGCGACGCTCAGCGCGGCGGCGGCGCGCAGGACCTGGACGGAAACGAGCTTGGACAAGGCCTGAAGGTGAAAGGAACCAGCGGCCTCATAGCCGACTTTCCGGCCAATGCCACCGGTTCCGAGGTGTCGCGATGTCCCACGTCGTCCTTCTCGGCGACTCCGTGTTCGACAATGGCGCCTATGTGCGCCCGGGCGAGCCTGACGTAGTCGCTCAGCTCCGCCGAAGGCTGCCGCCCGGCTGGCAGGCGACGCTGGCCGCCGTCGACGGGGCGGTGACGGCGAGCGTGCCGCGCCAGCTTACGCGAGTGCCAGCAGATGCGAGCCATCTCGTCGTCAGCGCGGGGGGAAACGATGCCCTCAGCCATATCGGCGTGCTGGAGGATAGTTCCCGCTCCATCGCGGACACGCTCAACCGGCTTGCCGGCATCGCCGGCGCCTTCGAGCAAAGCTATGCGGCCATGCTGGCGGAAGTGAAGGCGCGCCGGCTGCCGACGACGATCTGCACTATCTACAATCCCCGCTTCCCCGATCCCCGGCTGCAGAGGCTCGGGGTGACAGCCCTGACGCTGTTCAACGACGCTATCCTCCGCCACGCCTTCAGGGGCGGCCTGCCCGTGATCGACCTGAGGCTCGTCTGCGATGAGGACGCGGATTATGCAAACCCCATCGAGCCTTCCGCGCGAGGCGGCGAGAAGATCGCAGCGGCCATCGCAAGGGTCGTGACAGATCACTCCTTCGAGAAAGGTCGATCGGCTGTGTTCGTCAGTTGAATGGCCGCCGCGCCGGCTCTAACGCACCGCCCCAAAATCGCTAAGCTTCACCTCCTCTTTTGCTGTTCGGAATGAACGGCTCAAGAGTGCTCATGCTCAGCTTGCATTGCGGTTGTGGAACCTGCCGCCAAGCCTGCCGTTGTCAGGCCGCAGAGCAAGCGGCGACGTTCCCTTTCGCCTCGCCGCCTTCCACACAAGAGGAGTGCGAATGATGAGGAAGCCCATTGCACTTGCGGCCCTTCTCGCCGCGTCTGCGGCGGCTGCCCCGGCCCTTGCCCAGCAGGCGGTGGTGGCGGCGCCCGGCCCTGCCGTGGTGGCCGCGCCCGTGCCGGCCCCCGCCTTCCGGCAGATGGCGATGGCCGGCGACACCTTCGAGATCGAGTCGAGCCGGCTTGCCCTCGAGCGTTCGCGCAATCCGCGGGTGCGTGAATTCGCCGAGATGATGATCCAGCATCATTCGATGACCACCTCGGCCCTGAACGGCGGCACGCCGGTGGCCGGCGGCGCGCTCGGGGGCGCCGCGGCGGGCGCTATCGTCGGCGGAGTGGTCGGCGGACCCGTGGGCGCTGCGGTCGGCGCTGGCGTCGGTGCCACGGCTGGCGCGACGGCGGATGTGGCGACCACCGCGGCCGTTCCGCGCTATGCGCCCGGCCCGACGCTCGATGCGCAGAAGGCCGACATGCTGAACCAGCTGGCGATGGCGAGCGGCCGCCAGTTCGACCGCCTCTATGGGCGCATGCAGCGGCAGGCCCATGAAGAGGCGATTGCCATGTACACGGCCTACGCCCAGGGCGGGACGGACCCGGCGCTGCGCAACTTCGCCCAGCAGGCGCTGCCGGTGCTGCAGGACCACTACGCCGAAGCGCGCCGTCTGCCGCGCTGATGCTGCTTTGGCTCACCATAGGGAGCGGCGGGCGTTCGGCTCGCCGCGTCCCTTCTCACCCGGACCTCCCTATTGCGCCAGCCTGACTTGGCCGCTCGGCACGAGCCCGTTCGGCACCGGCACGTCGGTCTGGTTGTAGTTGCTGTTCAGCACGAGATGCGGCTGCTGGAATAGCTGGAGACGGCTCACGATCACAGCGGTCCAGGCGGACTGGTCCGCTACCGGCTGGCTCGAGTCGACGACGAATTCTCCCTTCGGGACATAAATGGTCCCGATCAGCGTGTTGGCGTAGTTGCTGGTGATGATATAGCGCCGGGTCTGCTCCGCGTTCGGATCGCCCCAGAAGAGCACGCCCGCCATCGGCCCGTCGCGAGGCGCGCCCAGGTTCACGCGCACATTGCTCAGGAATTGGAAATACGCGTTCTTGCCCGTGAAGTAGAAGCCGACATTGCGGCCATAGACGTCCGCGTTCGAGTCGAGCCGAAGCTGTCCATCCTTCATGACATAGACGCCGGGGCTCAGCGTGACCTTGGCGTTCGCCCCGATGTGAAGCCCGCCGCAATAGGTGCCCGGCTCCAGGATGTAAGTCCCGTCGGTGTCGATACGCTTGTTGGTGTAGCGACACATCGCGTCGATGGGCGGCGGCTGGCGGCCGGCCAGGGGGTCGGGCGTCGCGGGGCAATCCGTGAGCCGCCGGCCCTGATAATTCGCCGAGCCGCCGACAAACCCACCCGCCGAGCAGATGAGCTGGGTCGAGGCCACCACCGCATTGCTCTCGGACCGCACGCCGCGGCTGCTGACCGAGTTCGAATAGATCGCGCAGCCATTGGCCGTGAGCTTCGCGTTCGAGTCGAGGCGGATCGTGTCGCCGTCCCTCGGTTCGAGGGCGACGACGCAGATCTTGGTGGCATTGCCTGAGAGGCGGGCGATGGCTTTGACCTGAATCTCCGTCGACGGCAGGCTCATGGCCTTGCCGAGGAGGCTCGACACCGTCTCGTTGATGAGGACCTGCACGGCGGTTCGCTGCTCGACCACGTCGGCGACGATGGTGGCGGTCGTTTGCGGGTCGGCCCCCTCCCGCAGCGCGGACGTGGCGACTGTCCGGGCCACGCTCGCGACACGGCCATCGTCGGCGGTCGCGATCTTGAGCTCCTGGGCGGCGGCGAGGGCCGCCGTGTCGGCCGCCTTCTGCAGCTGGGAGCGGCGGGCGGCGAGGGAACTGTATTCGACGGCGGCGGCGGAGCCGATCAGGAGAACCGGCAGCGCAAGACCGAAGGCGACCATCACGCCTCCGCCCTCATCCCGCCAAGAACGCCGCCTTCTCACGCCCACGATCGGTCTTATCCTTTGGGCATCGCTTATAGGCGGCAAAACTTTCCGAATCGCGAAGACTCAATCGGGCAAGAAACGGCGTGCCGTTTAGAAATTCGCAATCGCCCTCCCGGCGTTGTTCGCCGAGTTCACTTCGGCTTGCCTGCCGATCTCTTCACATCACTGGAACGTCCTTCGCGAGCGCGGCCTTGCCGCCCCTCGCCTGCCGTCGTATCGCCAAGGCCGACGAAGCACGAGCACGGTGGAATGCGCGAGTTCATCCTCACCCTCTCCTGCCCCGACCGGATCGGCATCGTGGCGGCCGTGGCCGGCTTCTTGGCCGAGCGGCAGGGCAACATCCTGGCGAGCGCCCAGTTCGACGACCGGCTCTCCGACCGCTTCTTCATGCGGGTCCATTTCGCGATCGAGGCCGAATCTGAGGCCCTGTCCCGGGAGTTCGCCGCCGTGGCGGAGCGCTTCAGCATGGAATGGCAGCTTGCGGACGCCGCCGCGCGGCCGCGGCTGCTCATCCTGGTGTCGAAGTTCGGCCATTGCCTCAACGACCTCCTCTATCGCTACGGCAGCGGACTTCTGAAGGCCGACATCGCGGCGGTGGTCTCCAATCACCGGGACTTCTATCGCCTCGCCGCCAACTACGACGTGCCCTTCCACTATCTGCCGGTGACGCGTGAGACCAAGCCCGCCCAGGAGCAGAAGCTTCTGCAGATCGTTGAGGAGGAGCGGATCGACTGCGTGATTCTCGCCCGCTACATGCAGGTGCTGTCGCCGGACCTGTGCCGCATCCTCGAGGGCCGCGCCATCAACATCCACCATTCCTTCCTGCCGAGCTTCAAGGGGGCGCAGCCCTACACGCAGGCCCATGCCCGGGGCGTGAAGCTGATCGGCGCCACCGCACATTACGTGACGGCGGATCTCGACGAAGGGCCGATCATCGAACAGGACGTGATCCGGGTCGACCACACCATGACCCCCGACGACCTCACCGCGGCGGGCCGCGACGTGGAATGCGCGGTGCTCGCCCGCGCCGTGCGCTTTCACATCGAGCGACGGGTGCTGCTCAACGGCAACCGGACGGTGGTGTTCCGGTAACCCTCAGGCATCGAGAAAGCGCTCGACCTCGTCCCGCCGCGGGATGGGGGCGACGGCACCCTGTCCGAGGGTGGACAGAGCCGCAGCCGCGTTGGCATAAGCCGCGGCCTCGAACGGATCGCCATGGCGCAGCCACTCGGCGAGGAAGGCCCCGGTGAAGGTGTCGCCGGCTCCGGTCGCGTCGACAGGCGTCACCTTCTTCGCAGGGATGACGGCGCGTGCCTCGGCCGTGGCGACCAGAGTGCCCTCCCCGCCCATGGTGAGCGCCACGATCCGGGAACCGAGACGGAGATAAAAGTCGCAGATGGCCTCCGGCGCATCGAGACCGGTGAGCTGCCGGGCATCGTCGATGGAAGGCCGCGCGATGTCGGCAAGTCCTGCGGCGGCGTTGATCACCGCCCGCGCGCGGTCGAGCGGCCACAGGCGAAGACGCAGATTGGTGTCGTAGCTCACCGCCACTCCGTTCGCCTTGGCGTGGTGGATGGCGGCAAAGCCCGCATCGGCGCAGGACGTCGACACCGCCTGGCTGATGCCGGAGAGGTGGAACACCCGCGCCTTGGCGATGAGGTCGAGGGGCATCTCGTCGGGGGTGACAAGGCTCGCCGCCGAACCCGCCCGATAATAGCTGAACAGGTGCCCTTCGGGGCCGTAGGAGATGAAGTAGATGCCGGTCCGGCCGCCCTTGCGTGTGATCACCCGCGAGCGGTCAACTCCTTCCTCGTCCCACAGCCTGAGGAATTCCTGCCCGAAGGCGTCGTCGCCCACGGCCGTCACATAGGCGACCCTCACCCCCTGCCGGGCCGCGGCAATCGCGGCGTTCGACGAGTCCCCGCCGTGACCCGGCAGATAAAGGCGTTCACCGCCGCGCTCGACCTCGGCGAACTCCATGAGCGGCTCCCCGAAGGAGACGATATCGAGGGTTTTCGTCATTGGGTTTCGCTCGTGATCTTGCTTGAAGGTGCGCCGCTGCGGGGCAATGCGGCTTGGTGGATTTGAGGCATCCCTTCAGGCCCGCTTTGCCATGGGCAGAGCGGCGGGAGCGTCGTCGCCAAGCGCGATCACCTTGCCGGGGTTCATGATGTTCTGCGGGTCGAGCGCGCGCTTGAGGGTCCGCATGAGGTCGAGCGCCACCGGATCCTTGTAATGGGGCAGCTCGTCACGCTTCATCAGGCCGATGCCGTGCTCGGCCGAGATGGAGCCGTGCAGACGCGCGACGATGCTATGCACGATGTCGTTGAAGCGCCGCCACTCGGCGAGGTATGCCTGCTTGTCCATGCCGACGGGCTGGCTCAAGTTGAAGTGGATGTTGCCATCCCCCACATGGCCGAAGGCGCAGACGCGGATTCCGGGCATGGCCGCCTCGCAGGCGGCGCTCGCCTCCTCGATGAAGGCGGCGACGCTGGAGACCGGCACCGACACGTCGTGCTTGATGGATCCGCCCTCGAAGCCCTGAACCTCCGACAGGCTCTCGCGAAGGCGCCAGAGCGCCTCGTTCTGGCTCTCGCTCGCCCCGATGGTGGCGTCCTCGATGAGACCGTCCTCGAGCGCGGCACCAAGCACCGCCTCGAGCCGGACCCGAAGCTCCGCATGGGGGTCAGGCGAGGAGAGCTCCAGGAGGGCGTAGGAGTGGTGCTCGCCCGCGAGCGGGCGCGTGACGGCGCGCCCATGCTTCAACACCATCTCGATGCCGAAACGCGGGATGTATTCGAAGGCGGCGAGTGTGTCGCCATCGCTCTGCCGCAAGCGCGCGAAGAGGTCGAGCGCCGCGCGGACTGAGGCACACCCGACAAAGCCGACGGCGCGCGTCTTCGGCTTCGGGAAGAGCTTCAGCACGGCGGCCGTGATGACGCCGAGCGTGCCCTCGGAGCCGATGAAAAGGTTTTTCAGGTCGTAGCCGGTGTTGTCCTTGCGCAGACCCGAGAGGCCGTTCCAGATGCGTCCGTCGGCCAGCACCACTTCGAGGCCGAGCACCAGGTCGCGGGCGTTGCCGTAGCGCAGCACGTTGGCGCCGCCTGCATTGGTGGCCAGGTTGCCGCCGATCCGGCACGATCCTTCGGACGGGAGCGACAGGGGAAAGAGGAGATCCGCTTCGCTCGCCGCCGCGCGGATGTTCTGAAGGATGCAGCCGGCCTCGACGGTCATCGTGGCGTTCACCCGATCGAGCGCGCGGATACGCTCGAGCCGCACGGTCGACAGGACAAGGCCGCCGTAAGGCACGCCGCCACCCACAAGACCCGTGTTGCCCCCCTGCGGCACGATCGCCACCCCGGCCGCGGCGCATTCGCGGACGACGAAGGCCACCTCCTCCACATCGGCGGGCCTCACCACCCCCAGGGCCGAACCCTTGTAGAGTCCGCGCGTTTCGACGAGAGATCCGGCCATGTCGCCGGGCTCGGTCAAGACATGTGCGTGGCCGAGCCGAGCGGCCAAGCGTTCGAGGAGCGTCGACGGCGCGCCTTGCCTGTTCATGTGGAGACCCTCATGTGCTCTCTTTTGCGCCCCGCGCCCCATCGCGCAAGAGGATCGGCCGTCTGCACCTGCGGGAGGTGAACGGTGACGGAAGGCGCCGAGCTCGGCGGGCTTTTCGTGTCGGCGCTCACCTCCGCGACGGTGCTCCCGGGCGCCTCGGAGGTGGTGCTTGTGGCGGTGCTCGCGGGCGGCGCCACCTCGGACGCGGCGGCGATCGCGGTGGCGACGGCCGGCAACACCCTCGGCAGCATCGGCAATTGGGCGCTTGGCCGCTTCTTCGCCGGTTTCCGGGATCGGCGCTGGTTTCCGGTGCCGAAAGACAAGTTCGACCGCTACGTCGCCGCCCACCGGCGTTGGGGCGTGGGCGTGCTGCTCCTCTCCTGGGCGCCCATCATCGGCGACCCTCTCACCATCATCTCGGGAGTGCTGCGCACGCCCCTGTGGCTGTTCGTCCCTCTGGTGGCGGCGGCAAAACTTGCCCGCTATCTCGCCGTGGCGGGCGTGGTCAACCTCTTGTGAGAATGCGGCGTCGCGGGGACGCGGAGCCTGCGTATGGCGCCGCCGCTCACCCCTCCTTGCGATAGACGAGGAGCGTCTCGTAAAGGCCGACACGCTTGACCGGTTTGGTCTTCTCCCAATCGGCGATCACCCTCTTGGCGCTCATGGGCCCCTCCCAGTCGAAGGCGTAGGAGCCTGTATAGAAGAGGATGAAGCCGCCGGGCTTCGTCTTGTCGGTGAGGAGGTTCGCCACGTGAAGATCGCTCAGGCCCCGATAGGCGTCCGTCTTCTCGCCGCGGAACTCGCACAGATGGAAAAGCGTGACGATGTCAAAGGATGGCAGCAGCTTCTCATTCAGGAGATAGATGTCTCCGAACACGCAGTTGTAGTGACGCAGCACATCAGGTCTTGCGATCACCAGCTTGATATACCGCTCATATTCCTGCGGCGAGGCGGTGATCCCGAGCACCGCGTTCCGCCGCTCAGGCTTCGCGCATTCGACGCCGACGTAATGATGCCCTCCGGTGCCGAAATGGTAGATGGTCCGATCCCTCATCCCCATCTCGTCGAGCCATTCGACGAAATGCACATCGCAGGGACATTCGGCGACGCGCAAGTCCCAGTCGGCGTCCCAGAAGTGAAGCGTAGCGGCATCAGCCATGGCGAGGTCCTTGCATGAGCGATGAAGGCGAGGGTTCGAGGGTCAGGCGATGATTCTGACGGGCCCCACCTCGTCTTCGGGGATCAGGGTCGCGCCGGCCTCTCCAGGCTTGAGGCGCAAGCGCCGGTCATAGACGAAACCCGCGCTGTCGCGCTGCGCCACGGCGATCAAGGTGGTGCCCGTGAGCTCGCTGCGCAGGAGGCGCATGAGCTGTGCCTGGCTCACGTCGTCCAGCGCACAGATCGCCTCGTCGAGGATGGCGATGGCGGGCTTCTGCAGGATGAGGCGCGCCAGCGCCAGACGCTGGCGCTCGCCGCTGGACAGAATCTGGTCCCAACGCTCGACATGGTCCAGCCGGCCGCTCCACGGACCCAGCCCGCATGCGTCGAGCACGCGGGCGATGGCCCCGTCGTCGACGGCCAGATCGAGGGCGGGATAAAGGAGCGCCTGCCGCAAGCTGCCGAGCGGGAGATACGGCCGGGGCGGGACAAAGGCGATGCGGCTCGCCTCCGGCGCCAGGATGCGGCCGGAGCCCCACGGCCATAGGCCGGCGACCGCCCGCACGAGAGTGCTCTTGCCCACCCCGGACTCGCCCAGGATCAGCACCTTCTCTCCCGGCGCCACGACGAGATTGGCGTCGCGGACGAGAACACGGCCGGCACGATCGGCGATGGTGAGGTGATGGAGAGCGATACGGGCGTCGCCGCCCTCGAGCCGGGCGATGCCGCCCGCTTTCCTGAGGCTCTCGTCGAGTTCTTCTGCGGCCTCGACCAGCGCGATCACGCGGCGCGCGGAGGCGTACCACATGGCCACGAACTTGTAGCGGTCCACGAGCCAGGCGAAAGCGACCTGGACCTGGAAGAAGGCGGCGGCAAGCTGCGTCACCGCACCGAGAGACAGATCGCCGGAGAGGTATTTCGGGGTCGCAAGCAGCAGCGGCACCACCGGGATCAGCGCCCCCGAGGCATTGGTGATCCAGGTGAGCCGGCCGTGCAGGCGAACGACCCCAAGCCAGCGCCCCACGAGCCGATCGTAGGTGCGGGCGAGGATGCCGCGCTCATCCGGCTCGCCGCGGATGAGGGCGATGCTTTCGGCGTTCTCCCGCAGGCGCGTCAGCTCGAAACGAAAACGGGCCTCCGCCTCGTTCTTGGCCGCCACGCCCGGCACCAGGGGCCGGCCGACCCACACGGTGAGCCCCGACATGAGGGCGCCGTAGAGGAGCGCGGCGATGGTCATGTAGGCGGGGATGGTGACGCTCGTGCCGAAGAACTCGACGCTGAGGGCGCCGCCGACGGTCCACAGGATGCCGATGAAAGCCGCAAAGGAGAGGAGCGCGTTGAGGAGATCGATGGCGAAGTCGACGAGCGGCTCCGTGGACAGCCGGCTCTCGTCGGCGATGCGGTATTCCGGGTTGGCGGGCTCCATATGGGCGAGGTTCAAGCGGTAGTAGCGCTGCCGGTCCAACCAGAGCCCGGTGAGCCGGTCCACCAGCCATTCGCGCCAGCGCACCTGCAACGTCTCCCGCGTGAGGACGATGAGCACCCCGACGCCGGCGATCACCACGACCAGTCCCGCGAATGCCACTACGGCAAGGCCGAGGGTGCTACCATCGCGCCGTTCCAGGGCGTCGAAGAACACGCGGTTCCACTGGTTGACCGCCACATTGAGGCCGATGTTGAAGACGACGAGCGCCCCAAGCGCGAGCGACAGGAACCAGGCGCGGCCCGCCGTCTCGCCACGCCACCATTCGCCCACGAAATGGGCGAAGCGCCGCGCCACCTGGCCGTCGTAAGCGAGGTCACGCGGGTCGTCTGGTGCGACGGCGGTGGTCATGGGCTCCTGAGCGGCGCCCTCCCCCCTGGAGGCGCGCCCGGCTTGCGCAGCGCAGAGAACGGTGACGGGAAAAGCATGAACGCGGGATGAAGGATGAACGTCCCTGCCTGAACCCTCGATGGGGCGCTGCCGTCAATCCAGCCAGGCCGTACTGACGATCTTGGACACGGCGACGATCTTTCCGGGGCGGAGGTCCCCACTCTCTTGCTTGCTCGCGACGACCTGCAGCACCGCGTCGTCGCCGGTGCGGATCAGCGCCCGATCGACCCCGATCCGTGTCGCCGTGCCGTCCGCGAAGCGGACTTCGAAGAGGACGTGATAGGGATCCTCCGGCTTGCCCGATGCCTGCCGCGACAGCGCCGCCGTCACGGCTGCCGGTCCGCCGACAGGGGGCGGTCGCGGCGCGGCCGCTTGCCCCAAGGCGGGCTCCTCCTTCGGGCGTCGGCCCGGGCGGCTCGCCGCAGCCGCGGATGAGCCACCCACAAGCGCATTGGCAAGATACGGCCGCCACAGCCCGAAGGCCTCGTGGAGCGCCGCGTCGAGCTCCAGCACCTCAAAGGGCTTGCGCAGATAGGCGGCGACTCCGAACTCCGCGGCCGCGGCCTGCACGCGGTTGCGGGGCTCGTTGCCCATGAGAATGACGCGGGTGCCGGAAGCTTGCGCGGACAGCTGCACCACCGCCTCGAGGGGAGGAAGGTCGGGCAGGAGGTCCACGAGCGCAAGATCATAAGGCCGAAGCTGCACGGCCCGCAGGGTCTGCCGTCCCGTCTCGTAGTGGTCGATGCTCAGATCGAACCGGCTCTTGCGGGCAAGTTCGGTGACGAGGTCCGCCACCGCCGCGGAGCCGCAGGCCAACGCCACGCGTGCGGGACGCATCATCCGCTCATAGGCCTTGAGCAGGCGTGCGAGGCTCGTCGGGGCCACGGGCTTCAACAGCAGCTCATAGGCGTTGATGCGCTTCGCCACTTCGGCCCAGCGCTCATCGAGGCGGTTGGCGAGGAGAGCGAACAGGCTGCGCCGCCCGCTCCTCGCCAGGGCGTCCAGGAAACGGCCGCCATCGAGCCCCGGCAGAGCGCGGCTGACCAGCGCTACATGGATGGCGCACTGGGACAATGCCCGCACGGCGCTGTCGCCGTCCGTGGCCTCGACCACGGCAATGTTGTCGCCAAGCTGCAGTGCGGCGGCCGCGAGCTCCTGCCGGTCGCGCTGCGAGGAGTCGGCCACCAGGAAGCGGATGTGGCTCAACGGTCCGCCCCGCCGTCGAACGCGCCCCGTTCCGATGCTGACAGGGAATCGTCGCGGCGCATGAGGAGCTGATCGCGGGTTGCGAACGCCACCCCCACCTCGCTCATGCCACGCCACCGAACCTCGACCGCGCAGACCTCGCCGGTATCGGTCAGGAGGAGCTCGAAGCAGTCAGGAAGGAGCTCGGGCTCGCCGATGGCGAGTCTGGCGCCCGAGGCGGAGCGATCCCGCACCAGGCAGTTCAGGACGCGACCGCCGAAGGAGATCCGACCGAGCGTATTCACGTGGCAACGTCGATCCCGGCGCCCTTCCCGGGGGGCAAGGCCTATTGCAGGGCCGGCAGGACTCGCCTCGGCGCTCACGAGCAGCGGCACCACGCAGCGCCTCACCTCGTCCGTGGTGAAGGGCTTGAGCAGGACGCCGTCGACCCCGGCGGCCCGAGCTTCATCCGCCTGCCCGCGCTCGTCGGCAGCAACCGTCGCGATGAAACGTCCTTGCGGCTGAATGCGCCGCGCCGTGGCGAGAAGGCCGGCTCCGCGGCCGGGGTCGAGGCCCCAATCGGCGATGACGTAAGGGTGACACCCATCCTGAAGCTTCACACATGCCTGCGGCATGTCATGGGCGACGTCGGCCCGCTCCAGCCCCGCCTCGCGCAAGAGCACACGGATCAGGTACGCGATGAGCGGATTCCGATCGACGATCAGAGCTTTCCGCACGGAGCCAGCCACGGGGCATTCCATCACTGCCGATGGCAAGACCATCGCTCGCAAAAGTAAAGATTGTGCGAAGTCTTGAGCTCTACAGCCCGACCGGATCGGGTTGATTCGCGCCCGGTTGGGCTTCCTCTTGCGACGCCATCAAGACAGCGCTGCTGGCAGCAGGTTCTTGCGCTACCGGTAAGGCGCTGCTTCGCAGCAAGTTGTGGCGCTGGGTCACGGACTGGATTCCGCGCCTTTCAGGCGCTGCACGCATCCGGGAAAGCGGTAGAGGGTGACAGGAAGGGTGGTGCCCGAGCCAGGGCAGGACATCAGCCAAGCTGATCGAACAAGGCTCCAAGGCGGCTGGAGCGGCTTACCTCGCGACGCTCCATGGTTTTGCCGCCTTCGGCACCGCCCCGTTTCCCTCGACAGCAGTAGTATGGTAGTGGGGCGGCGGACCGGCGGAGAGTCGACGCCGCCCAATCCGTGCCGGCGCGCGCCGGCCCATCTTCTGGAGGAAACGCGACCATGACAACGCTCCCCCGCCGAGTGGCCCTCGGCGTCCTCGCCGCCGCGGCGCTGGCCGCCGCAAGCCTCCCCGCAAGCGCCCAGACCAAGCTGAAATGGGCCCATGTCTACGAAACCTCTGAGCCGTTCCACACCCAGTCGGTCTGGGCGGCGCAGGAGATCGCCAGGCGCACCAACAACCGCTACCAGATCGACGTCTATCCCGCCTCCCAGCTCGGCAAGGAGACGGACATCAACCAGGGCCTGTCGCTGGGCTCGGTCGACATCATCATTTCAGGATCGAGCTTCGCGGCGCGCAGCTTCCCGCCGATCGGGGTGACCTATTACCCCTACACCTTCCGCGACGCCGACCACCTCCTCGCCTACACCAAGAGCGACGTCTTCAAGGAGCTCGCCAAAGGCTATGAGGACAAGACCGGCCACCGGATCCTGGCGGTGACCTATTACGGCGCCCGCCACACCTCCTCGAACAAGCCGATCAAGACCTGCGCCGACATGAAGGGGCTCAAGATCCGCGTGCCCGACGTGCCGGCTTATCTCGCCATGCCGCGCGCCTGCGGCGCCAACACCACGCCGATCGCCTTCGCCGAGGTCTATCTTGCGCTCCAGAACGGCACCGTCGAGGCGCAGGAAAACCCCCTGACGACCATCGAGGCCAAGAAGTTCTACGAGGTGCAGAAGCACATCGCGCTCACCGGCCACATCGTCGACCACCTCAACACCGTCGTCTCCAAGTCGCTGTGGGCGAAGCTCTCGGACGAAGACAAGAAGATCTTCAGCGAGGTGGCCCAGGAGGCGGCGGCCCGCGCCACGGCCGAGATCAAGGCCAAGGAAAAAGAGCTCGTCGACTTCTTCCGGCAGAAGGGCCTCACCGTCACCGAGGTGAACAAGGACGAGTTCAAGGATGCGGTGATGAAGTCCGTGACCTTCGAATCCTTCGGCTATCGCAAGTCGGACTACGACCGCATCCAGGCGATCAAGAGCGGCACGGGGTCGTAAGACCTCCCCACGCTCCAGCCCGTCATCCCGGGAGTTCCGCGCAGAGCGGAGCCCCGGGCTCCATGATCGCTGCGGTTCTGGATCCCCGCCTCGCGGGGATGATGGTTAGCGTTTCACCGGCTCGAACATGACCGCCACGACCGAAGTCCACACCCCGATCACCGCCGAGGAGCTGGCGCACACCTTCGAGGAGGAGGCCGCGCCGCCCGTCGACCTCTCGGCCTACGCCTTCGAGGACTGGCTCGCCTTCGCCCTGTTCTGGGCCATGACGCTCGCCGTCTTCCTGCAGTTCTTCACCCGCTACGTGCTGAACGACTCCTTCGCCTGGACCGAGGAGATCGCCACCTATTGCAACGTGGCGATCGTCTTCGTCGGCTCGGCCATGTGCGTGCGCTTGAACCGACACATCCAGGTCGACTTCCTCTACCGCTATCTCCCGCATGGGCCGGCGCGCGCGCTCGCCACCCTGATCGACATCATCCGCATCGGCTTTTTCGCCTATGCCTCCTATCTCGTCTGGCGTTTCATGGAGATCGTCGAGGGCGAGGAGATGACCACCATCGCCCTGCCCAAGAATCTCATCTACGGCTGCGTGCTCATCGGCTTCGTGCTCATGTCCTTCCGCTCCCTCCAGGTCGCCTATCGGAACTGGCAGCGCGGCTATTCCATCCTCGAGCGCCCGGAGGCGTTCGACCCGGTGAAGGTCGACTGACCATGTGGATCCTTCTCGGCTCCTTCCTCGCCCTGATGGTTCTTGGCCTGCCGGTCGCCTTGTCGATGGCGGTGGCCTCGCTTCTTTACATCCTGATCAGCGGCACGGCGCCGGACGTCGTCCTCGCGCAGCGCATGATCGCAGGGGTGGAGAGCTTTCCCCTGCTCGCCGTCCCCTTCTTCATCCTTGCCGGCAACCTCATGAACATCGCCGGGGTCACGGGGCGCATCTACTCCTTCGCCGTCGCCCTCGTCGGCTGGATGAAGGGGGGCTTGGGCCAGGTGAACATCATCGGCTCCGTGATCTTCTCCGGCATGTCCGGCACCGCCATCGCCGACGCCGCGGGGCTTGGCACCATCGAGATCAAGGCCATGAAGGACCATGGCTACAAGACCGAGTTCGCGGTCGGCGTCACCGCCGCCTCGGCGACGCTCGGACCCATCATCCCGCCGTCGCTCCCCTTCGTGATCTACGGCATGATGGCGAATGTCTCGATCGGCGCCCTCTTCCTCGGAGGCCTTATCCCCGGCGTCGTCATGACGCTGATGATGATGGCGACCGTCGCCTATTTCGCCCGCAAGAACAATTGGGGCGCCGACACGCCCTTCTCCTGGGCGAAGCTCGGCTCCGCCTCGATCGAGGTCGCCCTCGTCCTCGCCTTTCCGCTTGCCGTCTGGCTGATGATCCAGGCGGGGCTGACCCCCAATGTCGCCATCGGCATCGCGCTTGCGGTGCTGCTCGCTCTCGACTGGTATTTCGATTTCTCCGCGGTGATGGCGCTCATGGCGCCGGTGATCCTCATCGGCGGCATGACGATGGGCCTCTTCACGCCGACGGAAGCTGCCGTGGCAGCGGTGATCTGGTCGCTGTTCCTCGGGCTCGTCCGCTACCGCTCCATGACCTTCAAGAGCCTCGCCAAGGCGACCTTCGACACCATCGAGACCACCGCTTCCGTGCTGTTCATCGTCACGGCGGCGTCGATCTTCGCCTGGCTCCTCACCGTCAGCCAGGCCGCTCAGATCCTGTCCGACGCCATCCTCGGCTTCACGCAGAACAAGTGGGTGTTCCTGCTCTTGGCGAACCTGCTCATCCTGTTCGTCGGCTGCTTCATCGACACCATCGCCGCGATCACCATCCTGGTGCCGATCCTCCTGCCGATCGTGCTCAAGCTCGGCATCGACCCGATCCATTTCGGCCTCATCATCACGCTCAACCTGATGATCGGCCTGCTCCACCCGCCCCTCGGCATGGTGCTGTTCGTGCTGGCGCGCGTCGCGAACCTCTCCGTCGAACGCACGACCATGGCCATCCTGCCCTGGCTCGTGCCGCTCATGGCGGCGCTCATCGCCATCACCTATATCCCCGAGCTGACGCTCTGGCTGCCGCGCCAGATGGGGCTCGGACGGTGACCCTTGGCTCCCGCATCCACCTCTCCCGTTCCACGGGAGAGGTCGAGTCGGCGAAGCTGACCGGGTGAGGGCAATGATGAGTGCCGGCGCTGGCCCTCACCCTCCCCTCTCCCGCAAGCGGGAGAGGCGGGCAGCGGCCCGCGCCGCAGGAAGGACAAGACAATGACTGCCCCCCGCGTGATCCGCCTCAATCCGACCGATAACGTTGTGATCGCCATCGACCAGGTGGCGCAGGGCGCGACCGCCTTCGGGCTCACGGCCCGCGAGCGCATCCTGAAGGGCCACAAGATGGCCGTCGAGCCGATCCGCGAGGGCGAGCCGATCCGCAAGTTCGGACAGATCATCGGCTTCGCCAAGAGCCACATCGCCCCGGGCGAATGGGTGCATGAGCACAATGTCGGCCTGCAGGAGTTCGAGCGCGACTACGCCTTCTGCGTGGACGCCCGTGACGACGACCTCCTGCCGCCGGAGTTGCGCGCCACCTTCGAGGGCTACCGCCGCGGCAACGGCAGGAGCGGCACGCGCAACTACATCGGCATCCTGACGAGCGTGAACTGCTCGGCCTCGGTGGCGCGCTTCGCGGCGCAGGCGGTGGAGAAGTCGGGCATCCTCGCCGATTATCCCGGCGTCGACGGCGTCGTCGCCATCGTGCACGGCACCGGTTGCGGGCACGCGGCCTATGGCGAGGGCTTCGAGGTCCTGCGCCGCACCCAATGGGGCTACGCCAGCCACCCGAACTTCGCCGGCGTCATCATGGTGGGGCTCGGCTGCGAGGTCTTCCAGATCGGCCGCATGAAGAAGGAGTATGGGCTCGAAGAGACCGACACCTTCCGCACCCTCACCATCCAGGAGACCGGCGGCACCAAGAAGACTGTTGCCGCCATCTCGGAAGCTATCCGCGACATGCTGCCGATCGCGGGACGCGCCAAGCGCGAGACGCGGCCGGCTTCGGAGCTCGTGCTGGCGCTCCAATGCGGCGGGTCGGACGGCTATTCGGGCCTCACTGCCAACCCGGCGCTGGGAGCCGCCTCCGACCTCTTGGTGCGCCATGGCGGCACCTCGATTCTGTCGGAAACCCCTGAGATCTATGGCGCGGAGCATCTCCTGACGCGCCGTGCAGCCACCCGCGAGATCGGCGAGAAGCTGGTCGCCCGCATCAAGTGGTGGGAGGAGTACACCGCCAAGAACAACGGTGAGATGAACAACAATCCCTCGCCCGGCAACAAGGCCGGCGGCCTCACCACGATCCTCGAGAAATCCCTCGGGGCCACCGCCAAGGGCGGACATTCGACGCTGCGCGCCGTCTATGAGTACGCGGAGCAGGTGCGCGAGAAGGGCTTCGTCTACATGGACACGCCGGGCTACGATCCGGTGGCGGCGACGGGCCAGGTGGCGGGCGGGGCGAACCTCATCTGCTTCACCACGGGCCGCGGCTCCGCTTTCGGCTGCAAGCCCGCTCCTTCCATCAAGCTCGCCACCAACTCCGACATTTATCGCCGCATGATCGACGACATGGACATCAACTGCGGCGACATCCTCGACGGCGTCCCGATCGAGGAGAAGGGCGAGGAGATCTTCCGCAAGATCCTCGCCGTGGCCTCGGGCGAGCGCACGAAATCCGAGGAGTTGGGCTATGGCGACCTGGAGTTCGTGCCCTGGCAGATCGGCGCGGTGATGTAGGGCCGTGCCTCCAAGACGGGAGGCGCTACGGAGGGCGTTGTGGGCGTGGCTGCGCTTCCCGCTCCCGCAGCGGCCGCTGCCCTTCGTCGGCTGGCGGTGAAGGGCCTCCCCGGGTCGCCCAGGCGACGCTAGATTTAGCTCAATGAACGAGCACCGCCCTGTCCTTCTCATCCGTCCCCGGCCCGACGATCCGCGCCTCACGGAAAGCGTCGCCGGCGTGAACGAGCGTGGCGAGCGGATCGAGACCCGGGTCGTCGTGGAGCGGGCGCTGACGCTCTACCTCAACGCCCAGGAGATCGTCACCATGATGACGATCAACGACTATCCGGAGTATCTGGCCCTCGGCTATCTCCTCAACCAGAACATGCTCCGGCCCGACGATGTCGTGACCGAGGTCGAGTACGACGAGGACCTCGCCGTCGTGGTGGTCCGCACCGAGCGGCAGACCGACTTCGAGGACAAGCTCAAGAAGCGCACGCAGACGAGCGGCTGCGCTCAAGGGACCGCCTTCGGCGACCTGATGGAGGCGCTGGAGGACATTGCGCTGCCGAAGACGCCGCTCAGGACCTCCTGGCTCTACCGCCTCACCCACGCCATCAACACGACGCCCTCGCTTTATCTCGAGGCCGGCGCCATCCATGGCTGCGTGTTGTGCAGGGAGGACCGGCCGCTCGTCTACATGGAGGACGTCGGCCGCCACAACGCCGTCGACAAGATCGCCGGCTGGATGTTCCGCCACGGCGAGACTGGGGGCGACAAGATCTTCTACACCACCGGCCGCCTGACCTCCGAAATGGTGATCAAGACGGTGCGCATGGGCATCCCGATCCTCGTCTCGCGCTCAGGCTTCACCGCCTGGGGGGTGGAGCTTGCCCGGCAATGCGGCCTCACCCTCATCGGGCGCGCGCGGGGCAAGCGCTTCATCGCCCTGTCCGGCGAAGACCGCATCGTCTTCGACCAGGATCTTTCCTACGTGGAGGAGGAGAGCGCCAAGCATCGGCGCAAGGGGGCGGGCGATGAGTAAGCGGCGCGTCCCGACCTCTCCCAAAGGAGAAGGTCGAGCAACGCCCAGGGGCGCTGACGGCCTCTCTCTCCAGGAGAGGCGGGCATGATCGCCACCCTTGGCGTTCTTCTCGCCGGAGGTCTCGCGCGCCGCATGGGCGGCGGCGACAAGCCGCTCAAGGAGATCGCCGGGCGCTCGATCCTCGATCGCGTGATCGAGCGCCTTGCGCCCCAGTGCGAAGGTCTCATCCTCAACGCCAACGGCGACCCGATGCGCTTCGCCTTCACGGGATTGACCGTGGTGCCGGACAGCGTGCCGGGCTTCGCCGGGCCGCTCGCCGGCATCCTCGCTGCCCTCGACTGGGCGGCGGAAAACCACCCCGAAATCCGCTGGGTCGTCAGTGCCGCGGCAGATTCCCCTTTCCTGCCGCGTGACTATGTCACCCGCCTGCATGCGGCGAGGGAGGCCGCCGGCACTCCCCTCGCCTGCGCCGAATCCGGCGGTCAGGCGCATCCGGTCAATGGCCTGTGGGCGGTGTCCCTACGCGAGGACCTGCGCCACGCGCTCGTGGTCGAGGACATGCGCAAGATCGACTGCTGGACGGCGCGCCATGGGGTTGCGCGTGCCGCCTGGCCGGCGACGCCGATTGATCCGTTCTTCAACGCCAACCGGCCCGAGGACCTCGCCGAGGCTGAACGCCTCATTGCCCTCCATGGCGACGCGTGAGGAACTCGCGGTTCCGCGCTGCCTCGTCGAAGGCGAAGTGCGGCCTTCGCCCCAAACCCCTACCTATACCATTGAATTCGCAACCGTTTCGGACCACTCTAGATGAAGACGAGAAAAGCCGTGAAAAGGGAAGCCCAATGAAGGTCATCATCTCAGGGATTGTCGCGGCCGTGGTCCTGGCCGCCCTCGGCGCCTATGTGCTCACGGGCGAGCAGAAACCGGCCTGGGAGGTGTACAGCACCTCGAGCGCCCGGGTCGGCAATCCGGGCCATAATCTCGTCGGCCCCAACTGGTCGGGCGAGCCCGAGGTTCAGCGCAAGAACTCGTAAGGGATGAAGCGCACCGTCTCGCCGGGCGCGACGCGGGTCACGGCTTCGGGAAGCTCGACAAGGCCGTCGGTCTCGGTGAGGGAGGTGATGACGCCCGCCCCTTCGCGGGGGTGCTTGTGCGCCTCGAGCGCGCCGTCGGCGCCGCCCCCGAGCCGGACCCGCACATACTCCCGCCGGCCCTCCTTCTTGCGATAGGCGAAGGCGGCGCGCACCGGGAAGCTTTGCGGCGGCTCGTAGGCCTCCCCGGAGAGCCGCGCGATCAGCGCCCGCGCCACATACGCGAAGGTAACGAACACGGCGACGGGGTTGCCGGGCAGGCCAATGAAGGGCGTGCCGCCCACCACCCCCATGGCCACCGGACGGCCCGGCTTGATGCCGATGCGCCAGAAGGTAAGGCTGCCGGCGCTCTCGACCGCGGCCTTGACGTGGTCCTCCTCACCCGTCGAGACGCCTCCCGATGTGATGATGAGATCATGGGCGGCGGCTGCGGCCGCGAGGGCCGTCGCTACCGCGGCGCGGTCGTCGCGGAGAATGCCGAGATCCGTCGGAATGCAGCCAAGGCGCCGCAGCAGCGCCTGGATCATGAAACGATTGGCGTCATAGAGCTGGGCCGGCCCGAGCGGCCCACCCGGCGCGGCGATCTCGTCGCCCGTCGAGAACACGGCTACCTTCAGCGGCCTGCGCACGGGAACCTCGGCAAGGCCGAGCGCGGCGAGGAGCCCGACGTCCTGCGGCGTCAGGCGACGGCCGGCAGCAAGCGCCACAGCGCCCCGAGGGAGATCCTCGCCGGCAAGCCGGCGGTTGGCGCCCCGCTTCAGCCCCGACGGCAGAATCACCGATTTCCCGTCGACGCGCACATCTTCCTGCATGAACACCGTGTCGAACCCCGGCGGCATGGGCGCGCCGGTGAAGATCCGCACGGCCTGCCCCGGGCCTGGATCGGCGCCTGCGGCCGCCCCGGCCGCGATGCGGCCCGCGACGGGAAGGACGGTGTCGCGGTTCTCCGAAAGGTCATCGAAACGGACCGCGTAGCCATCCACGGCAGAATTGTCGAAGGGCGGAAGATCCGTGGGCGAGACGATGTCGCGAGCAAGGACACGCCCATCCGCTGCAACGAGCGGCACGGTCTCGATCTCGGCGTTGGGAGAGACGCGGGCGGCGATCAGCGCCGTCGCCTCGTCCACGCGCATGAGGTCGCCGCCGAAGGCGAAGCAGTCATTCGAGAGTTGGGCCATCGAAAGCTCCCGCCCTCCTCTCGGCCGGGCGGCGGGCAGCGTCAAGAGCGGCGACGAATCTCAGCAAGCGTCACGCGCTCCGCAGGTCCCTGCCGGTCGAGGACATCGAGCACCACTTCCAGCGGCTCCGCGACGGCAAGGACCGTCTCGGCGATGGCGGCAACGTCGTCGAGCGCCACGACCGGCAGGGTCGTGTCGGCCGGCGGATGATCGGTTGCGATCGCCCTCACCTGCGGCAGGTCCCGGAAGAGAAAGGGCTTGTGGTTCGCCGCCCGGTGCACCTCGATCTTGGGGTGGGCATATGCCTTGAACCCTTCGATGATAACGAGATCGACGGGCGAGAGCCGGCGCAGGAGGTCGGCGAGAGAGGGCTCGGGTTCGTCCCGCAATTCATGGACGAGGGCCCAGCGCCGGCCGGACCCCACGAGCACCTCCCGCGCTCCGGCCGCCCGGTGCTCGTAAGAGTCCTTGCCCGGCTCATCGATGTCGAAGCCGTGATGAGCGTGCTTGAGCGTCGAAACGCTGAACCCGCGCCGGTTCAGTTCGGGGATGAGGCGGAGGAGAAGGGTAGTCTTCCCTGCCCCGCTCCATCCCGCCAGTCCGATCACGCGCATGGCGCGAGCATGTCATCGTCGGACCCAGGGCGCCAGGGAAAGAAACCCCGGAGGACGAGATCGGCCCTCGGATCGGTTCCGTGCCCGGCCGGGGGCCCCCTTCCGGAACCCTGCGTGCCCACGAGACGCCTTCGCGACCTACTCCGCCGGCGCGGGACGCGCCGTGGCCTGTGGTCCGCTCGCGGTTTTCGCCTGCTGCTCCTCGACCCAGGCGCGGTGATGGCGGCGTGCCCAGGCAAGATCCACCTCGCCCGAGCCCATGGCGTCGTAGGCCCCCTCCATGCCGATCGAGCCGATGTAGATATGCGCGATCATGATGGCGATCAGGATCACGCCTATGACAGCGTGGATGTACTGCGCCCACTGCATGCCGTTGAGATCGGCGAAGGAGAACGGGAACAGCATGACGATGCCGGTGGCCGACAGGGCCATGCCGCCCAGCACCACCGACCAGAAGATGAGCTTCTGCCCGGCGTTGAAGCGTGCGGAGTCGGGATGCGTGTTGCTGAAGAAACCTCCCGCCGATTTGAGCCAGTCCCAATCATAGCGGTCGGGCAGGTTATCCTTCACCCACACGACCAGCATGATCAGCACGCCGAGCATGAAAGGCCAGGCGAGGAAGTTGTGGGCGTATTTCGCCCATTGCGACCAGGCCGCGAAGGCGTCAGGGCCGATGAGCGGCATCAGCAAGCGCTTGCCGAAGATGTAGTTCACGCCCGTGATGGCGAGCACGATGAAGCAGGTGGCGGTCAGCCAGTGAGTGAAGCGCTCCACGGCGTTGAAGCGCAGGATTTTCCGGCCGGACTCCTCGCCGGGCTCCAGCATGATCCTGCCCTTCGTGAAATAGAAGGCGGCGAGCGCCAGCAGCATGCCGAGGATCGCAACCCCTGCGATCCAGGGCAACACGCCCTCACGAAAGCCGCGATACTCGCGGCCCTGCGGCTGCTCGAGGAGGGCCGCCTTGCCGTCGGGAATGGAGATGCGGCCCTGCAGCTTGTTGAGCTCCCGCAAGAGTTGCTCTTCCTTCACCGACATGGCTGTCGGATTGGTGCCGCTCGGATTGCCTCCTGCCGCAGGCTTCACATCCTGCCCGTGCTGCGCGGTAGCGGGTGCGCTCAGCACGATCAGACCAAGGGCGAGCGCGAAGAACGTGTAGAAGACCTGACGTGCGATTCTCACCGGGATTCCTCCCCAACGACCGTTCAGCGTGACGGCAGGCGGCGGATCGCCGCCTCACCCATGCGCAATCAGATCGCGACCGTCTCGCGATAGGCGGTCTTCCAGCCCCAGGCGCCGGAGCCGTAGCCGCGCTTCACCACCCGCTCCTTGTAGATCTGAGCGATGATGTCGCCGTCGCCGGCGAGCAGCGCCTTGGTCGAGCACATCTCCGCGCACAGCGGCAGCTTGCCCTCGGCGAGCCGGTTGCGGCCGTACTTGACGTACTCCGCCTCGGACATGTCCGCCTCGGGCCCGCCTGCGCAGTAGGTGCACTTGTCCATCTTGCCGCGGCTGCCGAAGTTGCCGACCCGCGGATATTGCGGCGCGCCGAACGGGCAGGCGTAGAAGCAATAGCCGCAGCCGATGCACAGGTCTTTCGAGTGCAGCACGACCGCGTCGGCGGTGGTGTAGAAGCAGTTGACCGGGCACACCGCCGCGCAGGGCGCGTCGGTGCAGTGCATGCAGGCCATCGAGATCGAACGCTCGCCGGGCTTGCCGTCGTTGAGCGTCACCACGCGCCGGCGGTTGATGCCCCACGGCACGTCATGCTCGTTCTTGCAGGCGGTGACGCAGGCGTTGCACTCGATGCAGCGGTCGGCATCGCAGAGGAATTTCATCCTAGCCATGTGTTATTCCCTCCCGCTCACGCCGCCCGGATCTGGCACAGGGTCGCCTTCGGCTCCTGCATGCCGGTGACGGGGTCGAAGCCGTAGGTCGTGATGGTGTTGACGCTCTCTCCGAGCACCACCGGATCGGTTCCCTGCGGATAGCGGTTGCGCAGGTCGGCCCCCTGGTAGAAGCCCGAGAAGTGAAACGGCATCCAGGCGACGCCGCGCCCGACGCGCTCCGTGACCAGGGCCTTGACCCTGGTCCGGGCGTTGTTCTCGGCGCCGAGCACCCAGACCCACTGCCCATCCTTGATGCCGCGGTCGGCCGCGTCCGCCGGGTTGATCTCCACGAACATGTCCTGCTGCAGCTCGGCGAGCCACTTGTTGGAGCGCGTCTCCTCGCCGCCGCCCTCGTATTCCACGAGGCGTCCTGAAGAGAGGATCAGCGGGAACTCCTTGGCGATTCCCTTGTCGACCGCGGTCTTCTGCACGGTGAAGCCGACATTCGGCATCCGGAACTCGCGGGCGTCCGGACGGGTCGGGTACTTGGCGACGAGATCCGGCCGCGGCGTGTAGATGGGCTCGCGATGCACCGGGATCGGATCCGGCAGGTTCCAGGCGTTCGCCCTCGCCTTGCCGTTGCCGTAGTGCATGACCCCATGCTCGAGGCACACCCGCTGGATGCCGCCGGACAGGTCGATCGCCCAGCTCACGGCATCGACGTTGTTGCCGCCGATGCGCTCGATCACGGCCCGCTCCTCCGGCGTCAGGTCCTTGTCCCAGCCGAGCTTCTTGAGCACGCCCATCGTGAACTCGGGATACCCGTCCGTGAGCTCGGATCCCTTGGAGTAGGAGCCCTCGGCGAGCAGCGTCTGCCCGTTGCGCTCGAGACCGAAGCGGGCGCGGAAGGTGCCGCCGCCCTCCTTCACGTGGACGTTGGTGTTGTAGAGGATCGGCGATCCGGGGTGTCGGATTTCCGGCTTGCCCCAGCACGGCCATGGCAGGCCGTAATAGTCGCCACCGACCTCCGGATCATCCTTCGGCGCCCGCAAGGTGACGAGATCGAACTTGTGCTGGTTCTTCATATGCGCCTTGAGGCGCTCCGGGGACTGCCCGCAATAGCCGGTCGACCAGCCACCGCGATTGATCTCGCGCAGGATGTCCTCGGCGACAGGCTTCGTGCCGTTCACCTTGATGTTCTTGAACATCATGTCGGCGTAGCCGAGCTTCCGGGCGAGAAGGTACATCGCCTCGTAGTCGTCCTTCGACTCGAAGGCCGGCTCGACGATCTTCTCGCCCCACTGCAGCGAGCGGTTCGAGGCGGTGCGCGAGCCGTCGCACTCAAGCGAGGTCGCGATCGGCAGAAGGTAGGTGCCGTCGCGCCGGTCGGAGAGCGCCGCGAAGGTCGTCGGATGCGGATCGGCCACCACCAGGAGGTCGAGCTTCTCCATCGCCTTCTTGGCTTCCGGGATGCGGGTGACCGTGTTGCCCCCATGCCCGAAGACGATCATCGCCCTGATGTTGTCGCGCTGATCGACCTGGTCGGCGGGCATGTTGACGGCATCGAACCACCGGGTCGAGGTGATGCCCGGCGCCTCCATGTTCTGCTTCTTGGTGCGCGCCGGTCGGCCGCCCTTGGCTGGCACCTCGTCGAACTGGTTGACGAACCACTCGTAGTCCGTTTCCCAGACCCGGGCCCAATGCTTCCAGGCCGCTTCGGTCAGCCCGTAGTAGAGGGGCAGCGTGGTGACGTCGAGACCGAGGTCGGTCGCGCCCTGCACATTGGTGTGGCCGCGGAAGATGTTGGCGCCGGTGCCGGACGAGCCGACATTGCCGGTTGCGAGCAGCGCGATGCAGAAGGCGCGCACATTGGCCGTGCCGACCGTGTGCTGGGTCGCGCCCATGCACCAGATGATCGTGGCCGGCTTCTCCTTGGCGAGCATCTCGGCGACGCGCTTGAGCTGAGCGCCGGGCACGCCGGTGACCCGCTCAACCTCCTCAGGCGTCCACTTCTCGACCTCCTTGCGGACGTCCTCCATGCCGTAGACGCGCTGCTTGATGAAGTCCTTGTCCTCCCAGCCGTTCTGGAAGATGTGCCACAGCATGCCCCAGACGAGCGGGATGTCGGTCCCGGACCGGAAGCGCACATATTCGGTGGCATGGGCCGCGGTGCGCGTGAAGCGCGGGTCGCACACGACCATGTTGGCGCGGTTGATCTCCTTGCCCGAGAGGATGTGCTGCATCGCGATCGGATGGGCTTCGGCGGCGTTCGAGCCGATGAAGATCATCGTCTTCGCATTGCGGATGTCGTTGTAGGAGTTGGTCTGGGCGCCATAGCCCCAGGTATTGGCGACGCCCGCCACGGTCGTCGAGTGGCAGATGCGGGCCTGATGGTCGACGGAGTTCGTCCCCCAATAGGCGGCGAACTTGCGGAAGAGGTATGCGCCCTCGTTCGTGAACTTGGCCGAGCCGAGCCAATAGACGGAGTCCGCCCCATGCTTGGCGCGCAGCTCCATCATCTTGTCGCCGATCTCGTTGATGGCCTGGTCCCAGGAGATCCGTTGCCACTGGTTGTTGACCAGCTTCAGCGGATATTTGAGCCGCCGGTCTCCATGCACGATCTCGCGAATGGCGGCGCCCTTGGCGCAGTGCGTGCCGCGGTTGATCGGGCTTGCCCAGGAGGGCTCCTGCCCCGTCCATACGCCGTTCTGCACCTCGGCCGTCACGGTGCAGCCGACCGAGCAATGGGTGCAGATGTTCTTCCTGATCGTGACGGGCGCGCCCGGCACCGGCGCGCTCACCGCTTGCGCCTTCTTCACGGCGCCGAGCTGGATCGCGCCGACGGCCGCCAGGCCGCCGACCGCAAGCCCCGACCGTCGCAGGAAGGTACGACGGTCGACGGCTTCTGACGCCATCGCGACAGCAAGGGTCTGCAGTTTTCCGCGGCTCGCCTCGCCGCTCTTGCGCTTGATCAGCATGATGCAGCCCTCACTTCTTGAGCGTCTCGTAGCCGTTGGTGCGGTAGAAGGCCTTGACGTGATCCGTCTCCCGGTAGCGGGCCTTCGTCTCGTCGTTGCCCGGATCGTAGGCCTCGGCCTCGCTGGCGGCGATCGGCGAGGCGGCTGCCACAGCCGCGGTCGACACGCCGCCGACGGCGCGAAGGAAGTTGCGACGGTCCAGGGCCTTCTTGTCGCTCTCGCGCATCTGTCGTTCCTCCGTCGGGCAGGGCCGCGGCCTGCCGTCATCCGCGGGCGGCGCGACACCGCCCATGTGTCTCTTCCGGACGCGCTCGCTCACGCGTCCATTGCAAAGGCCTCGGCCTCGATCTCCATGAACAGCCGGCCGATCCGCCCGACCGGCTTGTAGAAGCGCGCGAACCGCGCCGTCTCGAGGTCTGCGAAGAAGCGCGCAGCCCAGGGCTTCAGATGTCGCTCGAAGAAGCGCCGGTCGGCACCGGTCCCCGCCCCGAACCGGCCGCTGGCAAGCCCTGCCATCACCTCGCACAAGATGGCGAGATGATCTTCAGGCTCGCAGTGCCCTTCGGCGCGCTCGATGCTGAAGAGGCGCAGGTCCTCCCGCACCCGCGCCAGCGGACGTTCGTTGAGGAAGCCGGTGAGATAGTAGGAGGCATAAGGAACGAGTTCGCCCCGCCCGACGCCGATGAACAGGTCGAAGTACTCGCGCTGGAGATCGTCCGGATCGGCTGCGGCAGCCGCTTCGGCGAGCGCGATGTGAGCAAGGCCAAGGGGGCTCGGATCGCCCTTGAGAGCCGCGAGCCCTTCGAGCACCTCCCGGGTCGGAGCGCGACCGAGCAGGACGGCCAGGAGGTTGTATTCATGGGCGCGAAGAAGATCGATCTCGTCGACCTCCGGCGTGATGCCGGCCTCGCCTTCTTCAGGGTAGAGGTCCGGCCGCAGCGTCGTGCGCGGCACGCCGGTCAAAGCCTCCACAGCGAGGACGCGCTCGGCGGGGATGCGTTGCCAGTTGGAGACGGCAGGCTGCGAGATGCCAAGTCCGCGCGCCAGCGCTCCGATCCCGCCGGCAGCCCGGATCGCCAACTCCAACCCACCCTCGCGCATCTTCCATCCCGATGATGCAGTGGCCGCCTTGACGGCCGCCCCGCATGTCTTGTGCACGGGCATAATACTTGGCTATGGGCGTGCCGCAAGCAGTTTCGAGGCGTTCTAGACTGGCGTTGCCCCACCGTGGCGGCGCATCGCTGCGCGGTCGGTCATGGCGGGCCCGGGAGCGGATTTTGGCGCCGCTGTCGCCCCGTGCGTCCCGATCTCGCCTGTGGCTGCCGCAGCATGCGCATCCGAGGGATGGCTTGCGCTTGGCTGCCTTTCAGCCATGTCGTCCTCGCGGATCGGAGAGGATGGCGGACCGGCGCACGGCGCCTCTGGCGCCGGACCGAGCGGCATCGCGTCACGAGCTTGTGAAGCGGCTTCAGGATCGGCGGCCTGGGCCTCCTGCGGATCGGGCTCTCCGAGGATCCGTCGCGCCATGGCCTGGGCGTCGTCACCAGGAAGCAGGGGGCTGCTGCCAGGCACGCCGCCGGGCACATTCCAGTCATAGGCGTAGTCGCGGGCATGCCCGACGAAGTCGCGGATGGCGGGGTCGAGCGTCCACATGCGCCTGAGCGCCTGATTGCGCAGCGCCTCCGGCACCCCCTTGCGAAAGAAGACGGAGATGTCGCTGTCGGCGGTCAGGTCTTCGATTCGCGGCAGAGCGGCGAGTTCGTCGGCGGAGAGTTCATCCCCGGGCGGGATCGGCTCCACGGCTTCCGGCAGCGAGGCTTCTCTATCCGCAGAACCTGGCGCCGCTGCGCCTGGGACCGGCGCGCGCTCGCCTGGCGCCTCGGGAGCCCCATCGACCGCAGGCTCCTTCGTCCCCGATTTCCGGGCGGCCTCCTTGCGGCGCGACCAGCGCGAGAAGAAATCCTCGCTCATGGCTCCTCGTCCCGCTTGCGGCGATCCTTAGGCGGATTTCTCGCGAGCGACTCCGGATTGGCGCGGTCGCGCTTGCGCTTGAAGAAGGGGCGTTCGACGTGAAACGCCTCGAAGAACGCCGCCACCCTGGCCTGGACCTCCGCCGGCATGGGCACCGGCTCGACGATCACGCCGATGGCCTCCGCCAGGGCTTCACCCTCGTAAGGATCGGCGGTCACCGCCGCCACCTCATGCTCGTCGCCGCCGATGGGCCGCAGGGACACCCACAAGGAGGGCCGGCCCGAGCCGAGATTGTCGCGATAATGGGCAGTCGCAGAACGGTGCAGCGAGACCTCAAACGCTCCCGCGTAGAACAGTTCGTCGTCCCCGTCCGCGCCGATGCGCGTCCAAGGCGCGGCGGCGGGAGCCGCGGCCAGCACCGAATGGGGCACGAAGGCATGATCGGCCCAAGGGCTCTTGAGCTTCCGCTTGGCGACGATGACGCCCACTTCGATGTGATCGACGCTCATGACGGTTCGCTCACGCGGGCACGCTCACGAGAACCGGCAGACCGACCACGAGGTTCTGCGGCTTCATGCGGACCATGCGGTCGGCTGTTGCGGCGAGGATGAGATAGACCGGATGGCCCGCCACGCGCGGCTCGACTTGCGAGGCGTCCTTGAAGCGCAGGCTGAACAGGGCGAGCACGCGCTCGAAGGCCTCGGGCGCGACGGTCTCGCCACGCCACAGGGCGTTGCCGATCTGCGTCGCTTCGCTGTCGAGGCCGACGAACCAGCGCCAGTCCCGGTCCTCGATCCGCGCGAGCGGCTCCACCGCCACTTCGATGGTGAGGAGGTGTCTGATCCACACCTCGATCGCCCGCGCCAGCCCCTCGCGGCTGCGCGGATTGCCCCCGATGTTGAGCGCCATCGTGAAGGCGTCGGAGCGGCTCCAATAGGTCCAGGCGTTGCTGTCGTCGAGGACGTCGAGTTCGGCGACCGGCTCCTGCCCGAGCATGGCGACGAGCGGCGAGCGGGCCCGCGCCGCCTCGTGCGCCTCGATCACCTCCGCGTCGGCGAGGAGCGCTGCGCCGTCCACGACAGAGAGCCGTTGCGGCCGAAAGAAGAGCTCCGCCGCGCGCAGCACGTAAGGGTCCTCGCACCCTTCCAAGGCATTGCGCAGGATGAGATGGACAAGCTGCTGCAGGAACAGAGGCGGCGTGCCGTTCGCGCCGCGGCGGACGAGGTCGAGATAGGCAGCCTCCACGGTGCGCGCGGCAAGAAGGCGCTCGCGGAAGGCGAGCATGACCCTCCAATTGTCGCGCGCGTCGGCGTCGGCAATGGCCGCGAGCTCGCGGTCCGCGACGGCGCTACGAGGCGCTTGCATCAGGCGCGCGTGAAGGGCGCGCTCCGCCTCGCAGGCCTCGGGCGGCGGCACGAGCTCGGGCCGGGCAAGATAGGCGAGCAGCATTTCATCGGTGACCAACAGCCCCCGACCCTCGGCCCGCCGCGTCAGATGATGGCCGGATGAGACCCAGAACTCAGGCATCAGCGCTTCGTCTCCACAAGACCGAGGAGATCGACGGTCTCGCCCGGCTCTTCCTCGTCGACCTCGAGAAACTCGAAGGCCCGCGCATGAGCGTGAAGCCGATCGCCGGCGGCCGGCTCACGCGGCCGCAAGGTGCGGAACTGCTCCTTGATCGCCCCCTCCTCGATGGTGCGGCGGAGCGCGAGGATGGTGTTCACCGGGTGATCGCAGAGCGAGGCGGCGAAATCGATCTCTTCCTGCGCCGCCGCTTTGGCTGCAGCAAGACTGGGAGCGCCGAGGCGCGCCTCGATGTGGCGGGCGAGCGCTGCCACGGCCTCTTTGCGGTCCGCGTCGCTCGCCTCGCTCACCACCACGAGCGTCGAGAAGCCGAGCGACTGAACGCCGACGAAGCCGGCGCGAAAAGCGGCCCTGGCCTTGCCGGTCAGCGCGGCCGCATCCACGTCCCAGAACAGGAACGAGCCTGCCACCGCCCATTCGCCCGGCTCGGCCGGACGCTCGAACACAAGGGTGTCGGAGGGATCGAGCCGAAGGGTGCGGGGGAGCTTCAAGGCCATCGTCAAAGCCGCGGCGCGCGCAGATCAGGATCGAGCCATGCCGGCTCGTCGAGCGCCGGCAGGAGCGGAAGCACCAGCGGCGCCTCGCCAGGCCCATCGATCAGAAGCCGGCCCTCTGGGTCGAGCCGCCCTGGAATCCTGAGACGCGTCAGGTAATCAGGCGCGACGGCCTCGAAGCCTTCCTCGCGCCAGCGGTCGACGACAAGCAGGAAGTAGCGCGCGAAGCTCTCCACCAGCGCATAGCCGGTGTCCGAGAAGCGCTCGTCCTCGAGGGAGGTGGAGTTTGGCGTAAGCCCCGGATCGCCCGCTCCGATCTTGGCGGCGAGCAGCATCGCGGAGAAGACGAGCCAGGACGGAACCTCGTCCTCTGCGCACGCCTTGGGCCAGCCAAGCCGCGCTCCGCCGATACGGGCGCCGTCGAACAGGATGGCGTCGGGCCAGTCGAAGGTCACGGCCCGCTCTGGCGGGCAATGGGCGCCGATCGCATCGGCAAGCGCCGCCATCCCCGCGAACAGCGCCCGCCGCGCCTCGCGCAAGGGCTCCTCGGGCTCGAGCACAAGGGCGAATTCGACCACGTCGAAGCGCCCCACGTGAACGAGGGTGCCCGCCCCCGCTTTGGGCGCGATGTGGCAGGCATGGGCGAAGGCGTCTCCCCTTTCGCGCAATGTCACGAGAGTGAAGGGCGGCGGCAGTTCGAGCTTCGGCGCCAGGCTCCGCGCGACGGCCACGGACATGATGTTCGCTCTTTCCGGCGTGTCGGCTGCGACCGGAGGTCCCGGATCGTAGTCTTGAGCAATTCTAGTATAGAAGGGAGGGCGTGAACGCGAGAGGCGTCAAAACGCCTCCGTGAGAGGACCCGTCGTGAGCGAAGACCGCCGGATCGTATTCGCCTGCTCCTGTGAAGGAACGATGCCGCTCGACGAAGCATCCCTCGCCAGGGGGTGCGGCGGCGCGCTTAGGACGGCGGATCAGCTCTGCCGCCGGGAGCTCGACCGCCTGAAGGCGGCCCTTGCCGAAGGCGGGCCGCTCACCGTCGGCTGCACGCAGGAGGCGCCGATCTTCCGCGAAGCGGCCGCCGAAGCGGGCGCCGAGGAGCGGATCCGCTTCGCCAATATCCGCGAGTGCGGCGGCTGGTCGGACCAAGCGTCGGCAGCCGGGCCGAAGATGGCGGCGCTCCTCGCCGCCGCGGCGGAACCGGCCAACGCGCATTCCTTCGTCACCATGGAGAGCGGCGGCGTCGCCCTCGTCTATGGGCGTGACGAGACGGCGATCGCGGCCGCGCAGCGGCTCGCCGACCATCTCGACATTACCGTGCTGTTGACGAAGCCGACCGACATGGCGCCGCCGCGCAACACGGAGTTCCCGATCTTCCAGGGCACGATCGCGGGCGCGACCGGTCATCTTGGCGCCTTCGAGCTGCGGATCGACGGCTTCGCCACCCCCGCGCCGTCCTCCCGCAGCAAGCTCGCCTTCGGGCCGCCGCGCGACGGCGCCACCTCGCGCTGCGACCTCATCCTCGACCTCTCCGGCGGCATGCCGCTCTTTCCGGCCCATGAACTGAGGAGCGGTTACCTGCGGGCAGACCCCCGTGATCCGGCCGCCGTCGAGCGGTTGCTTTTCCAGGCATCGCATCTCGTCGGAACCTTCGACAAGCCCAAGTTCATCGCCTTCTCCGAAGGGCTGTGCGCCCATTCGCGCTCACGGATCACAGGATGCACCCGCTGCCTCGACCTCTGCCCGACCGGGGCCATCGCGCCGGCCGGGGATCATGTGGCCATCGACCCTTATGTCTGCGCCGGCTGCGGCAGTTGCGCTGCCGCCTGCCCGACCGGAGCCGCCGAATATGCGCTTCTCAGCGCGGCAAGCCTGATCGCGCGGCTGCGGACGCTTCTGTTGGCGTATGCGGCGGCGGGCGGGCGCAACGCCGTCCTCCTCATCCATGACAGCCAACACGGCGAGCCGCTCATCGACGCCTTGGCACGGTTCGGGGAAGGCCTTCCCGCCAACGTCATCCCCGTCGCCGTGAACGAGGTGACGCAAGTCGGCCCGGAGGCGATTGCCGCCGCCTTCGCCTATGGGGCGACCGGCATCAGCCTCCTGACCCGCGCGAGGCCCAAGCACGATCCGGCCGGTCTTCACCGCACGGCCGGGCTGGCGAACACGGTCCTTTCGGCCCTCGGCTTCGGCGCCGGCCTTGTTCAGGTGATCGCGGCCGATGACCCGGAGGCGCTGCGCGCCGCCCTCGACCGGGCCCCGGCCGGCGTTCCAGCCTCGCGGCCGACGAGCTTCCGCCCGGCAGGCGCCAAACGCGGCCTCCTCGAACTCGCCTTCCGCGAGTTGCGCGAGGCGGCGCCTCGGCCGGCGGATCTCGTGCCGCTGGCGCCAGGCGCTCCTTTCGGTGGGCTGGCGTTCAACGCGGAAGCCTGCACGCTCTGCCTGTCTTGCGTTGGCGCCTGCCCGACCCATGCGCTGTCGGACAACCCCGAGCGCCCGATGCTGCGCTTCACGGAGTCGCTCTGTGTCCAATGCGGCCTATGCGCGGCGACCTGCCCGGAAGACGCCATCGCCCTCAAGCCGCAGATCGACTTCATCGCCTGGGACCAGCCGAAGCGGGTGCTGAAGGAGGAGGAACCCTTCCATTGCATCGCCTGCGGCAAGGCGTTCGGCACGAAGAGCGCCATCGACCGGGTGGTCCGGAAGCTCGCCGACAAGCACTGGATGTTCTCGGGCCATGACGGCCAGGCGCGGCTGCGCGTCCTCATGATGTGCGAGGATTGTCGAGTCGAGGCTGTCGTGACCGAGAGCTTCGATCCTCACACGCTCCCGCCGCGTCCAAGGCCCCGTACGACCGAGGACTACCTCGCCGAGCGCGCCCCGGAGAAGGACGGGCTGAGCTGAGACGGCGCGAGTTTCCTCGAGGAACTGGCTTCAGGCGGCCGCGGTTTCCCTAGAGCACGCTCTGTTTAGACGGAAGCATAGCCGGCGTTTGTCAGGTAGTTGGCGCATTCCGTGGGTGGGAAGAGCTCGAGAAGGTCGCCCAGCTTTCGCCAGGTGGCCTCGACGGTGCGGGCTTCGGCCCTGCGGATCAGGTGCTTGAGCTTGGCGAAGAGCTGCTCGATCGGGTTCAGGTCGGGGCTGTAGGGGGGCAGGAACAGAAGATGGGCGCCGGCGGCCCGGACGGCGCGTCGCGCGGCTTGCCCTTTGTGGCTGCCGAGATTGTCGAGGACGACGACGTCACCCGGAGCGAGCGTCGGAACGAGCACCTTCTCGACATAGAGGGTGAACAGCTCGCCGTTGATCGGGCCGTCGATGATCCAGGGAGCATCGATGCGATCGGCGCGAAGCGCGGCGATGAAGGTGAGCGTCTTCCAGTGGCCGTGCGGCACGCGGGCCGCAAGGCGCTGGCCGCGCGGTCCCCAGCCTCGCAGGGGCGCCATATTGGTCTTGACCCATGTCTCGTCGATGAAGACGAGCCGCCTTGCATCGATGCGGCCCTGATGGGCCTTCCAGCGCGCCCGCCTGCGGGCGATGTCAGGCCGCGTCTGCTCGGCCGGCAGCACGGTTTTTTTTGAAGCTCAGTCCTTCGGCGTGCAGGAAGACCCAGACGGCGCGGCGGTCGCTCTTAATGCCGCGTTCGGCCAGTTCCATCACCAAGCCGCGGGTCGTAAACGGTCCGGACCGGCAGCGCTCGCGCAGCCACTCGGCCAGCTCTCCGCGGAGCTTGGGTTTCTTGTGGCCGCCGACTTGGTCGGGCGCCAGCGAGCCCGTCTCGCGCTTGCGCTTCATCCACTTCGAGATGCAGGACGGGCTGATCCTGAGCGCCGCCGCCACCGCCCGCGTCGTCGCGCCCGCCTCGTAGCGGGCCACAGCCCGTTCGCGCAAATCCTCAGAGTAGGGTCGTGTCATCCAATGCTGGCCTCCCCCAGCACGGATCTTGAATCACACCCCGACCTCAAACGGAATCCAATTCCGCTAAACCGAAGCGCGCTCTAGTCGCCTTCGCTCCGCGTGCTCAGAGCTCGCGAGGCGGACCCGAAATCCGTGGAAAACAGCGTGTCGCGTTAACCTCTTCGAAAGGCGGCGGTAGCGGCGGTTAACGGCCCCCCCTAGAGTGGCCCTGCCTCATCCAAGCATCTCTTCCGGCGAACTGGCTCCGGTTCGCCGAAGAAAATGCGTCACAATCAACACTTGGAGCCGCTCCCACCTCGTTGGGATCGCCTCCAAGCTGAGGGCCGACGACGATTCATGACCCGAGACGATCCACTCTCGTTTGACCTGAGCGATGCAAGCGCGGACAAGCGCGCGGCGCTCACCTACGTCGTCGAGGCGTTTGTGGAGGCTCAGCTCGACGGGCTTGATTCCGACTGCATGGCCCAGGCCGCCCTGTTCGCCGCGTTCCAGGAGCTGGTCGCCACCTACGGGGAAGAGGCGACGGCCCGCTATGCCGAGAGCCTTCCCGAGCGCATTCGCAGCGGCGCCTTCTCGACGAGCCCCCGGCACTGATCGGAAGGCATGCGCGGTGGCAACCCGCGTTCCAACGGCATTCCCGAAGAGGGCGTGAGCTGTCAGGACTCGTGGATCGCCTCAAGGCCGCAAGAGAAGGCGTGCGCCTCGTTCCAGGGGCCTCGACGCCCGCCAGGGATATTCGCGTTCAGGGCGGCGCGCTCGGTGAAGCCGGCAGGAAGGAGCGCAGCGCTTGCGGGCACGCCGGACCCTGAGGCCGCTCACGCGGCCTTGATGGCGAGCGTCTCCTCGAAGCGCACCGCCTCCCCGCGCGAGGGCTCCGTCAGCTCGCCCTCCCACATGACGACATGGCCGCGCACCACCGTGCCGAGGGGCCACCCGGTCACGGTGACTCCCTCATAAGGCGTCCAGCCGCATTTCGAGGCGATCCAGCCGCTGGTGATGGTCTCACGGCGCTTCAGGTCGACCACAGTGAAGTCGGCGTCATAGCCGACCGCGATACGTCCTTTCCGCGCGATGCCGAACAGGCGCTGGGGCCCGGCACTGGTCATGTCGACGAAGCGCTCGAGCGACATGCGGCCGGCGCTCACATGATCGAGCATCACGGGGATCAGCGTCTGGACGCCGGTCATGCCGGACGGGGTGTCAGGATAGGTCTTGTCCTTCTCCTCCCGGGTGTGCGGTGCGTGATCGGAGCCCAGGATGTCCGCGACACCCTCGCTTACCCCGGCCCAAAGGGCGTCACGGTGATGCGCCTCGCGCACCGGCGGATTCATCTGCGCGTAAGGACCGAGCCGCTCGTAGCAGTCCGGCGCGACGAGGGTGAGATGGTGGGGCGTGACCTCGATCGAGGCGAGATCCTTGTGATCCTTGAGGAAGGCCATCTCCTCGGCGGTGGTGACATGCAGGATGTGGATGCGCGCCCCGACTTGTCGCGCGATCCGCACCAGCCTCTGCGTGCAACGGAGCGCGACATCCGGCGACCGCCACACGGGATGGGAGCGCGGATCCCCTTCGACCCGCAAGCTCCGCCGCTCCCGCAACAGGGCCTCATCCTCGGAATGGAAAGCGGCACGGCGGCGCAGGCGGCGCAGGATCTCGGTCACGCCTGGATCGTCCTCGACGAGCAGGGTCCCCGTCGAGGAGCCCATGAACACCTTGATCCCGGCCGCCGCAGGGAGCCGTTCGAGCTCGGCCGCCTCCCTCGCGTTCTCATGCGTCCCGCCGACCCAGAAGGCGAAGTCGCAATGCATCCGATGATGGGCTCGGCGCACCTTGTCGGCGAGGGCCTCGGGGGTCGTCGTCTGCGGGTTCGTGTTCGGCATCTCGAACACGGCGGTCACGCCCCCCAGGACCGCCGCCCGCGAGCCGCTTTCCAGGTCCTCCTTGTGCTCGAGTCCCGGCTCCCGGAAATGCACCTGCGTATCGATCACGCCCGGGAGGATGTGCAGGCCCGTGCAGTCGAGGACCCGACCGGCCGAAGCCTGACCGAGGTCGCCGATGGCCGCGATCCTGCCGGCGTTCACGCCGATGTCGCGCAGGCCGCGGCCGTCCTGATTGACCACCGTGCCGCCGCGAAGGATGAGGTCGAAGGTCTGGGGCATGAAAGCTCCTGCGGTCGCCGGCCTGCGCCCTTGAGCGCATCCGAAGAGCCGCATATGTGACCGGCCAGGCGGGGGCAAGCGGAGGCTTGAGGTGCCGACGGCTCATCTTTCCGATCGCGGCGTCGTGAAGGTCTCGGGCGAGGACGCCCGCAGGTTCCTCGACGGGCTCCTGACCTGCGACATGGACCGCGTCGCGCCCTCGGCGCCGCGCTTCGGCGCGCTGCTCACGCCGCAGGGCAAGATCCTGTTCGACTTCATCATCTTCGAGGCTCCGGCCGAGATCGGCGGCGGCTTCTTCCTCGACTGCCTCAAGGTCTTCGCGCCGGACCTCGTGAAGCGCCTCACCTTCTACAAGCTCCGCGCCAAGGTCGCGATCGAGGACCTGTCCGAGGCGCTCGCCGTGGTCGCGGGCTGGGGCGAGACGCCGAAGCCCCAGGACGAGATCGGCCTTGTGGCCGCCGACCCGCGCCTGGCGCGCCTGGGCTGGCGGGCGATCGTGGCCAAGGAGGATGCCGCCGGCTTCGCGCAAGCGCGGCTCGACGCCTATCACGCCCACCGCATCGCGCTCGGGGTGCCGGAAGGGGGCAAGGATTTCCTCTTCAACACCGCCTTCCCGCACGAGGCCCTCATGGATCAACTCCACGGGGTGGACTTCGACAAGGGCTGCTATGTCGGTCAGGAGGTCGTCTCGAGGATGCAGCACCGCGGCACCGCCCGCACGCGCCTCGTTCCCGTGAACTACGAGGGCGGGTTTGCGGCCGAGCCCGGCACCGAGGTGACGGCGGGGGACCGCTCCATCGGCACCGTCGGCACCGGCGCGAACGGCCGCGGCCTTGTCATGATCCGCCTCGACCGCGCCGCCGACGCGCTCGCCGCCGGCGAGACGATCCGGGCTGGCGGCATTCCGGTGTCATTCGAGAAGCCGGACTGGGTCGCCTTTCCCTTTCCAGGGGAAGCCGCGAAGGCTACCGCCGATTAGAGCCTCGTCCGATCAGGTTGCCGCGCCCTCTCCTCGCGAAGAGCACGAAGCCACACGCCAGCCCCACAACCGGCCGCGACCCGCGCCGGATAGGCGCGAACCCCGCCGTGGTTCAGGCGCAAGCCATCCCACACCCACCACCCTCTTTCCCGGATGCGTGGAGCGCCCGGAGGGCGCGGAACGCAGTCCGGGACCCAGCGCAAGAACTCGCTGCGAAGCAGCACCGTATAAGTAGCGCGACAGAAGGAGCCGCTGCGCGGCCTCCTGTTGCGCTAGGTCCCGGACTGGCTTCCGCTTCGCTCCAGCCATCCGGGAAAGCGGGGGAGGTGGTTCGGGTGCGAGCCGCCGATCGTGGGTAATGCCGGGCGGGCATATTCTCGAGCGTCCGCGGTCATCGGGGCGGCTCGTAGGAGGAGAAGAGGTTGAGCGCCTCGCGCAGGGCCGCGCGCCTGCGCTGATCGTCCTCAGAGAACATGTCCGCCCCGTAGCGTCGATCCGCCTCCTTCACATAGCCTCGGATCCACGCTTTCGGGCGATCCACGTCGCATTGCTTCAGAAACTCCTCAAGGCGCGTTCCACCCACCTCCAGGTGCGCGCGCAGGACCTTCTCGACGAAATGCCGTCGGGGCACGAGCGCGGGAGGTAGACGATCTCGGAGCTTGCGAAGCATCTGGCACGCCTCGGTCTCACGAACTATGGCCGATCGCGCCTGAGGCGCAAACGCCGCCCCGACGCGCGTCCCCAACTCCTCCTCAAGCAATCGTCCTGGCGAGCGGGCTGGCAGGTCGCGTTTTGTCTATTCCGTGTTTCCGGCGAGGCCGCTACACCAGCCGCATGACGAGCGACGATTCCGGGCTGATCCTTCACCCTGACGGCATGCGCCGCTGCTGGTGGCCCGGCACGGACGAGATCTACCTGGCTTACCACGACACCGAATGGGGCGTGCCCGAGTTCGACGACCGGGCGCTGTTCGAGAAGCTCGTCCTCGACGGCTTCCAAGCCGGCCTGTCCTGGATCACCATCCTGCGCAAGCGCGAGAACTTCCGGCGCGCCTTCAAGGGCTTCGATCCGGCCGCCATCGCCCGCTTCGGCCCTGCCGAGGTCGAGGCGCTGATGGCGGACGCCGGCATCGTCCGCAACCGCGCCAAGATCGAAGGCACGAACGCAAGCGCTCGCGCCTGGCTCGTCCTCCAGGAGCGGCAAGGCTTCTCCCGTTTCCTGTGGGACTTCGTGGACGGCCGCCCGGTGCAGAACAACCTCAAGGGCCGGGCCGACATCCGTCCCGAGAACGAAACCTCCCGGGCGATCTCGAAGGCGCTCAAGGCGGAAGGCTTCGCCTTCTGCGGGCCCACCATCGTCTACGCCTTCATGCAGGCGGTCGGCATGGTCAACGACCACCTCGTCGGCTGCTTCCGCCACGCCGAATGCGCGGCGCTCGCCCAAGGCCTCTGATGACCGCCAAGCCGCCCCGGGCCTGGCAGCGGATGCTCTCCGGGCGCCGGCTCGACCTCCTCAACCCCTCGCCTCTCGATATCGAGATCGAGGACATCGCCCATGGGCTTGCCCGCGTGGCGCGCTGGAACGGGCAGACGGCGGGCGCGCACATCTTTTCGGTGGCCCAGCATTGCCTGCTGGTCGAGGCCATCGCCCGCCATTGGCAGCCCGACTTGAGGAGGAGCGCGCAACTCGCCATCCTCCTCCACGATGCGCCGGAATACGTGGTCGGCGACATGATCACGCCGTTGAAGGCCGTGGTGGGCGAAGCCTACAAGGTCGTCGAGGCGCGCCTCCTGACGGCAATCCATCTGCGTTTCGGCCTGCCGGCGGAGCCCGGCGCCGCGGTCAAGCGCCTCGCCAAGCGCGCGGACCGGGTCGCGGCCTTCTATGAGGCGACGCGGCTCGCGGGCTTCTCGCGGGAGGAGGCGCTCAAGTTCTTCGGTCGGCCCGAGCCCCTGCCGCCAAGCCTCGAGAGCTTCCTGAGCCCCTGGCCGATCGACACGGCCGAGGCCCGATACCTCAAGCGATTCGCGGAGTTGACCCCGGGACGGGATGAACTCTCGGAAGGCACGTCGGCCCGTAACCTGTCGTCAGCCGCCGAAGCCAAACGGGGGTAGGACCCATGCCGACCCTGCATGTCTGCCCGCTCGCAAGGCTCAACGAGACGGTCGAGGCGATCGGGGCGAGCCACCTCGTGAGCCTGATCAACCCCAGCACCGCGATGGTGCGGCCGGCCTCCATCCCGGCGGAGAGGCACCTCTTCATCGGCATCAGCGACATGGCCGAACCGGCCGACGGCCACACTGTTGCGGCCGGCGGCCATATCGTTGCGGTCAACGGCCATATCGAGCGCCTGATCGCGTTCGTGGCGGCTTGGCCGCGCGTCCAGCCGCTGGTCATCCATTGCTGGGCAGGCATCAGCCGCTCGACGGCCGCCGCCTTCATTGCCGCCTGCGCCCTGGCGCCGCACCGGGCAGAGGCCGAGATCGCCCTCGCCCTGCGGCGAGCGTCCGCCACGGCCGCGCCGAACCGCCGCCTCGTCGCCATTGCCGACGATGTCCTTAGACGGCAGGGCCGGATGATCGCGGCCATCGAGCGGATGGGCCGCGGCCGGGACGCCCTCGAAGGCGAACCCTTCATGCTGCGCCTCGACTGATCTGGGCCGACGCCGCCCGGCGAAGAGGGCTTTCCCTTGCGCTTGCACCCGGTGCCGGGTGCGCGCATAAGCGGCTCCATGAACGCCAATGCCACCACCCCGCCCACAAGCTCGGACATCGGGAGCCTTCCCTTCGAGAAGGCGATCGAGGAGCTGGAGGCCATCGTCAAGCGGCTCGAGCGCGGCGAAGTCCCGCTCGAGGAGTCCATCGCCATCTACGAGCGGGGCGAAGCGCTGAAGAAGCACTGCGAGGCGCTTCTCAAACGGGCCGAGGAGCGCATCGAAAAGATCTCCCTGGCGCCGGACGGCTCGCCCCAGGGCACCTCGCCCCTCGACGTCGAGGACTAACCGAGTCCCGTTCGCCTTGGATCCAAGGCCATGTGCTCGCGGGCGGCCTCGGCCACGAGGCTGGCCAGATAGGCCGCGAAGGAGCGCGCCACCTCGATCCGGAAGGCGGCTTCGCCCACCCGCCACAGGACGATCTCGGCCTTGCCGAAGAGGGTGCGCGTGCATCGGCCGATCGGGAAGGCGCCCGGATCGAGCGGCAGCGGGCAGCCCGCGTTCAGCACCTCCGCCACGCGCGGCCCGGCGATCAGGAAACCGGCGTTGCGATGAGAGATGTCGACGCAAGACCAGAGCCGATCCCCTACAGCCGCCTGAAGGGCGGCCGCCGCAGCTTCCGCCTCGGCCTCCTCCAGGAGGAGCAGCCACTCGTCCGGCCCGAGCCACAAGGCGGCGCGGCCGTCGCGGGCGTTGGAGCGCAGGGGCGCGAGCGGCAGCTCGACTCCGAACGCCCGCCCGATCGCTGCCACCGTCTCGTGGCCGGCACGGACCGAAAGGCGCGCAACCCCATTGACGGCGCTGAGCGCAACGCTCCGCGGGTGGGCGAAGAGCGCAAGCCCTGCGGCGGCAGGCCGGCGCAGGATCGCGGCGTCAGCCATGGAGGCGTTCCCCCTTCTCGTCGTAGAACACGGGCGAGGTCACGGTGACGGCGATCGACCCGCCGGACATCGGCACATGCAGGGTTTCGCCCATGCGAGAGCGCCCGCCCGAGACGAGCGCGAGCGCGATGGAGCGGCCCACGATCTCGCTCCGATAGGCCGACGTCACATGGCCGAGCGCCGGCGTGCCCTTCGCCGGGTTTGCGTCGCGCGTGACCTGCGCCCCCTCTTCGAGCACGATCGTCGGATCGGCGGTGAGGAGGCCGACGAGCTGCTTGCGGTCGGGCCGGGCCATGTCGGGCCGCATCAGGGAGCGCCTGCCGACGAAGTCGCGCTTCTCCTTGCCGATCGCCCAGCCGAGCCCGACATCGTCCGGCGTCACCGTGCCGTCCGTCTCCTGGCCGACGATGATGTAGCCCTTCTCGGCGCGAAGGACGTGCATCGCCTCCGTGCCATAGACGCAGCCGCCGATCGCCCGCACATTCGCCCAGATCGCCTCCCAGACGGCCCGCCCGTAATCGCTCGGGACGTTGACCTCGAAGCCGAGCTCGCCCGTGAAGCTCACCCGGAACAGGCGGGTCGGGACGCCGCAGATCCGGCCCTCCCGCACTGCCATGTGGGGAAAGGCCTCACCCGACAAGTCGATGCCTTCGACGAGCGGCGCCAGCACCTCGCGCGAGCGCGGCCCCTGCACGGCGATCACCGCCCATTGCTCGGTGGTCGAGGTCAGCCAGGTCTTCAGCTCCGGGAACTCGGTCTGGAGATAATCCTCCATCTGGGCGAGCACCCGCGCGGCGCCGCCGGTCGTCGTCGTGACATGGAAGCGGTCGGGGGCGATGCGCGCGGCGATGCCGTCGTCGATGATGAACCCGGCCTCGTTGAGGAGGAGCCCATAGCGGCAGCGGCCCTCCTGCAACTTCTTGAACCCATTGACATACATCCGCTCGAGGAACTCGGCGGCGTCTGGCCCCACCACCTCGATCTTGCCGAGCGTCGAGGCATCGAACAGGCCGACGCAAGCCCGCACCGTGCGGCATTCCCGCACCACGGCGGCGTGCATGTCCTCGCCGCTGCGCGGGAAGAAGCGGGCGCGCTTCCACTGGCCCACATCCTCGAAGACGGCCCCGTGCTCGGCCGCCCAGGAGTGGATGGGCGTGGTGCGCACCGGATCGAAGAGCTCGCCCCGGTTCGGCCCGGCGAGCGCGCCGAAGGTGACCGGCGTGTAAGGCATCCGGAAGGTGGTGAGCCCGATTTTCGGCACCGGCGTCGCGATCGCCTCGGAGACGATGGCAAGGGCGTTGAGGTTGGAGGTCTTGCCCTGATCGGTCGCCATGCCGGTGGTCGTGAAGCGCTTCACATGCTCGATCGAGCGGAAGCCCTCCTGCGTCGCCAGCGCCAGATCGTCGGCCGTCACATCGTTCTGGAAGTCGACGAAGGCCTTGCCCCGCCTCAAGCCTTGGCCTCGAGGGCATAAGCCAGAGAAGCCGCGCCAGGAATGCTCCCACGCCTCGGCCCTGAAATTCCTTCCTTCCGGCGGCGTAAAGCCGGCGCGCCGCGCAGCGTCACGGCCGGCCGCATCGCCGTCGTTCAAGCTCGCCGCCAATCCGAAGACGCCCCGGCAGGCCCCGGCGGACCGTTCCCGCTGCACGGCGGCGCCCGGGAGAAACGCCTCTGCCTTCTCGTCCCAGACCACCTTGCCGCGGGACTGGGAATGGAGGTGGACCGAGGGCGTCCAGCCGCCGGACATGAGGAGGAGATCGCAGGCGACCTCTTCCCCCGCCCTCACCCCGCCGTCCGCTTCCACCGCGCCCATCCGCGCTGCGCTGATCCGGAGGCGGCCCCGCGTGCCGACCACCGTCGTCGACGCTGCGATCCGCAGGCCCGCCCGCCGGGCCGCCTCGACCGCCGGCCCCGCCGGATTGGCGCGCAGGTCGGCGATCAGCGCGATCGCGACACCGGCCTCATGCAGCGCCAAGGCCGCCTCATAGGCGCTGTCGCAGGCCGTGAAGACGACGGCGCGGGTGCCCGGCTTTACGGCGTAGCGCGCGACGTAGGTTCGCGCCGCGTCGGCGAGCATGACGCCAGGCCGGTCGTTGCCCGGGAAGACCAGCGGGCGCTCGATGGCGCCGGCGGCGATGACCACCTCCTTCGCCCTCACCTGCCAGAGCCGCTCGCGCGGCAGGGCGGGATCGGGCGAGGCGAGGTGGTCGGTCAGACGCTCCTGGAGAGCGACGAAGTTGTCGGCGAAATAGCCGAAGGCCTGGGTGCGCGGCAGCAGCGTCACGTTCGGGCGGCTCGCCAGGAGAGCGACGGTCTCGCGCAACCAGTCGGCGGCGGGCCGGCCATCGATCGTCGCGGCGGATTCCGCCAGAAGCGACCCGCCGAGCTCCGCCTGCTCGTCGCAGAGGATGACCCGCGCCGACGCATTTGAGGCGGCGAGCGCCGCGGCAAGCCCCGCCGGGCCCGCCCCGATCACCAGGACATCGCAATGGGCGAAGCGGTGGGCGTAGCGGTCGGGATCGGGCGCCTGCGGCGCGCGCCCGAGCCCCGCCGCGCGACGGATCAGCGGCTCGTAGAGATGCTTCCATGCCCAGGGGCCGGCGAAACGCGGGCCCATGAAGGTCTTGTAATAGAAGCCGGCGGGGAAGAGGGGCGAGAGAAGGTTGCTGACGGCCCCGAGATCGAAGGACAAGGACGGCCAGCGATGCTGGCTCTCGGCAACAAGCCCCTCGTAGAGCTCGACCTGGGTGGCGCGCAGGTTCGGCGTGTATCGGCCGCCGGGGCGGGAGACGGAAACGAGGGCGTTTGGCTCCTCCGAACCGGCGGAGATGGGGCCACGGGGACGGTGGTACTTGAACGAGCGTCCCATGAGGTGGACGCCGTTGGCAAGGAGCGCCGAGGCAAGCGTATCGCCCGCAAAGCCTGCGTAGTTCGTGCCGTCGAAGGTGAAGCGGATCGGCGTCGAGCGGTCGACGCGCCCCCCGGTCGCCAGCCGGAAGGGCTGGCCTCCCGACGCCGCCATCCTATGCTCGGTCACGGCTTTCGCTCCGCAGCGGCCTCAGCCCCCACCTCCTCCGACCCTTGCGGCGATGCGGACGGCGTGCCTTCGGGGGAGGACAGGTCGGGACGCGGCTCGCCAGCCTTGTAGGTGGCGAGGATGCGGTCGGTGACCGTATGGCGGACGGCGTTGAAGAAGCGCCCGCAGCCATGGGTGTGGCGCCAGCGCTCCGCGTGCAGCCCCTTGGGATTGGTGCGCATGTAGAGGAAGTCCGCCCATTCCGCGTCCGTCCGCGCGGACGGGTCGGCAGGGCGCGCCACATGCGCCTCGCCGCCATAGCGGAACTCGATCTCGGGACGGTCCTCGCCGCAATAGGGACAGGGGATCAGGAGCATAGCGATCTCAATGGGCCACGGCGGCGGCGGCGGCCTCGTCGATGAGGCGTCCGGTGCGGAAGCGATCGAGGGCGAAGGGCGCGGCGATCGGATGCGGCTCGCCCCGGGCGATGGTGGCGGCGAAGACATGTCCCGAGCCTGGCGTCGCCTTGAAGCCGCCCGTGCCCCAGCCGCAATTGACGAACAGCCCTTCGACCGGCGTCTTGCCGATGATCGGCGAACGGTCCGGCGTCACATCGACGATCCCGCCCCAGTTGCGCAGCATGCGCATGCGGCGGGCCATCGGGAAGAGCTCGCAGATGGCGTCGAGCGTGTGCGTGGTGACGTGGAGGCCGCCGGTCTGGCTGTAGGACACGTACTGGTCCGTGCCGGCCCCGATGACGAGTTCGCCCTTATCCGACTGCGAGATGTAGGCGTGCATGGTGTTCGACATCACGACGCAGGGCAGCACCGGCTTCACCGGCTCCGAGACGAGCGCCTGGAGCGGGAAGCTCTCGAGCGGCAGGCGCAAGCCCGCCATCGCCGCGACGACGCTGGTGTGGCCGGCCGCCACGATGCCGATCTTGGCCGTGCGGATGGTGCCCCGCGTGGTCTCCACCGCCTCGACCGCCCCGTGCGGATTGCGGCGGATCCCGGTCACCTCGCAGTTCTGGACGATGTCGACGCCAAGCGCGTCGGCGGCGCGGGCATAGCCCCAGGCGACGGCGTCGTGCCGCGCCGTGCCGCCGCGACGCTGCAGGGCGGCGCCAAGGATGGGATAGCGCAGGTTGCCGATGTTGAGGGGCGGGCAGACCGCCTTCGCCTCTTCCGGCGTCAGCCACTCGTTGTCAATGCCGGCGAGCCGGTTCGCATGAACGTGGCGCTTGAACACCTGCACGTCGTGCAGGGTATGGGCGAGCATCATCACGCCGCGCGGCGAGTACATAACGTTGTAGTTGAGCTCGTGGGAAAGCGTCTCCCACAGCTTCACGGCGTGTTCGTAGATCGCCTCGCTCTCCTCCCACAGGTAGTTGGAGCGGACGATGGTGGTGTTGCGGCCGGTGTTGCCGCCGCCGAGCCAGCCCTTCTCGAGCACGGCGACGTTGCGCACCCCGTGCTCCTTGGCGAGGTAGTAGGCGGTAGCAAGCCCGTGCCCGCCGCCGCCAACGATGACGACATCATAGGCCGCCTTCGGCTCCGGACTGCGCCATTGCTGCGGCCAGCCCGTGTGCCCGCGGGCGGCCTCGCGCAGCAGGCTGAAGACGGAATATCTCACGAAGCGCTTTCCCGCATCAGGCCGGCTTCCGGCCCTCCAACCCCGGAGCGGAGCTCTAGGACGCGCGCCTGATGGATGCAAATTGGAGCCCGGGCGCGGCCGCCGGGGGCTTCGCCATCCGCCTGCGGCGGAGGGCCGCCGATCTTTGACCTGCGCGACTCGAGGCCTTATGTGCATCGAGGCGGCCCGCGGCCTATGATCGCCGCCCTGCGACGATGAGGATTCCGTGCCCGTCCCGACCCCGCTTCTGGACACGATTCGCATCCCGGACGACCTGCGCCGCCTTCCGGAGCACCAGCTCCGGCAGGTGGCCGACGAGTTGCGGGCGGAGACCATCGATGCGGTCTCGGTGACGGGTGGGCATCTGGGCGCCGGCCTCGGCGTGGTGGAGCTCACCGTCGCGCTGCACTACGTCTTCGACACGCCGCGGGACCGGCTGATCTGGGACGTGGGCCACCAAGCCTATCCCCACAAGATCCTCACGGGGCGCCGTGACCGCATCCGCACCTTGCGCCAGGGCGGCGGCCTATCCGGCTTCACCAAGCGTTCCGAGAGCGAGTACGACCCTTTCGGCGCCGCGCACTCCTCGACCTCGATCTCCGCCGGCCTCGGCATGGCCGTGGCGCGCGATCTCGACGGCAAGGCTCACAACGTGATCTGCGTCATCGGCGATGGGGCGATGTCGGCCGGCATGGCCTATGAGGCCATGAACAACGCGGGCGGGATGCACTCGCGCCTCATCGTCATCCTGAACGACAACGACATGTCGATCGCGCCCCCGGTGGGCGCCATGTCGTCCTACCTGGCAAGGCTCGTCTCGGGCCGCACCTACCGCTCGCTCAGGGAGACCGCAAAGCAGCTCACCAAGCGCCTCCCCAAGTTCCTCCATGAAAAGGCGGCGCGGGCCGAGGAATATGCCCGCGGCTTCTGGACCGGCGGCACCCTCTTCGAGGAGCTCGGCTTCTACTATGTGGGACCGATCGACGGGCACAACCTCGACCACCTCCTGCCCATCCTGAAGAATGTCCGCGACGCGGAGACCGGGCCCATCCTGGTTCATGTGGTGACGCAGAAAGGCAAGGGCTACGGCCCGGCCGAAGAGTCCGCCGACAAGTATCACGGCGTCGCCACCTTCGACGTGGTCACAGGCGCCCAGGCGAAGCCGAAGGCCAACGCCCCGAGCTACACGCGCGTCTTCGCGGAGAGCCTGATCAAGGAGGCGCGGAAGGACCAACGCATCGTCGCCATCACGGCCGCGATGCCCTCCGGCACGGGGCTCGACCTCTTCGGCAAGCAGTTCCCGGCCCGCACCTTCGACGTCGGCATCGCCGAGCAGCACGCGGTGACCTTCGCGGCAGGGCTCGCGGCCGAAGGCTACAAGCCGTTCTGCGCCATCTACTCCACCTTCCTCCAGCGCGCCTACGATCAGGTCGTACACGACGTGGCGATCCAGAAGCTGCCGGTGCGCTTCGCGCTCGACCGGGCCGGGCTCGTCGGCGCCGACGGGCCGACCCATGCGGGCTCGTTCGACATCGCCTATCTCGGCTGCCTGCCCGATTTCGTGGTCATGGCCGCGGCCGACGAGGCCGAACTCGTCCACATGGTGGCCACGGCCGCGGCTTACGACGAGGGGCCGATCGCATTCCGCTACCCCCGCGGCGACGGCGTCGGCGTGGAGCTGCCGGAGGCGGGCGTGCCGCTCGCCATCGGCAAGGGCCGGATCATCCGCGAGGGCGACCGCATCGCGATCCTTTCGCTCGGCACGCGCCTCGGCGAAGCGCTCAAGGCGGCCGAAGAGCTCGAGGCGCGCGGCCTGTCGACGACGGTCGCCGACGCGCGCTTCGCCAAGCCGCTCGACGAGGATCTCGTGCTGCGGCTTGCCCGCGAGCACGAGGTTCTGATCACCATCGAGGAAGGATCGGTCGGCGGCTTCGGCAGCTTCGTGCTGCAGCGCCTCGCCGAACATGGCGTGCTCGACCAGGGCCTCAAGGTCCGCCCCATGGTGCTGCCGGACCTCTTCCTCGACCACGACAAGCCCGAGCGCATGTATGCGCGGGCCGGGCTCGACGCCGCCGGCATCGTCGCGCGCGTCTTCGAGGCGCTCGGCCGCGACGGGGCGGCGTTGAAGGTGAGGGCGTAGGCGCCCGTTCCCCAAGGCGTCATCCCGGCCGGAGCGCAGCGCAGGGCCGGGATGACAGTGGCGCTCAGATGGTGAGCGTGCCGGCCTTCGCCGCCGCGTAGCGCTCGGCCACCTTGTCCCAGTTCACGACGTTCCACCACGCCTTGAGATAGTCGGCGCGCCGGTTCTGGTACTTCAGGTAATAGGCGTGCTCCCACACGTCGTTGCCCATCAGCACCCGCTGGCCGTCCATGAGGGGCGTATCCTGGTTGGGCTTGGTGACGAGGGCGAGCTTGCCCTCGCGCGTCACGGTGACGAAGACCCAGCCGGAGCCGAAGACGCGCCCGCCAGCGGCGTTGAAATCCTCCTGGAACTTGGCGAAGCCGCCAAGGTCGCGGTCGATCGCCGCCTTGAGCTCGCCGGTCGGCTCACCGCCCGACCCGCCCATGATCTGCCAGAACATGGCGTGGTTGGCGTGGCCACCGCCGTTGTTGCGCACCGCGGTGCGGACCGCCTCGGGCACCGCGTTGAGGTCGGCCAGGATCTCGTGCAACGGCTTCTGGCCGATCTGCGGATGCTGCTGCGCCACTCCGTTCAGGTTGTTGACGTAAGCCGCGTGATGCCGGCCGTGATGGATCTCCATGGTCTGAGCGTCGATGTGGGGCTCGTTCTTGTTGGCCGGATAGGGCAGCGGATCGAGCTTGAAGGGCCCGCTCGGCGCCTGCGCATAAGCGCGTCGGAGGCCGAGGCTCCCGGCCAAAGCGGCCGCGCCCATCACAACCGAACGGCGATTGAAGACCGTCATCTTTCCCTCCCTCCCGCTCAAAGGCCAGCGAGTGCCGATTCACATACGTGACTTCCTCGGGCACGCAAAGGAGGGACCGCTGCGGCCCGCCGCGTTCACTTGACGGGGGCGCAGGCGACGCGCGCACCGGCATTGCCGATGGGTTGGCTCAAATGATCGTCCTCGCCCGCATGGATGACGAGGGCCGACCCGTCCGCGTCCTGAAGGCCGAGCTCGCCGCGCAGCACGACCGACTCGGACGACACCTCCGCATTGGCCGAGCCGTCCGCATTGACGAAGAGATTCGGCAGGTCGCCCTCCTCCGGGCCCTCGGGATGGAGAAGCCCGTGCCGGGCGTTCTCGAAGTTGACGTGCCCCTTGGCGCGCTCGAAACGACCCGGGTCCGAGCAGTCGCCGACCGCGTGGACATGCATGCCGTGCCATCCCGGGCTCAAGCCGCCAGGATCGATCCTGATGCGAAAGACGGTGGCGTTTTCGCTGCTGCGCACCCAGATCTTGCCGATCGGGCTCCCCTGCGGACCGATCACCGGCCCCTCGAAGGTGTCGACGGGTTGCGCCTGCGCCGACGCGACCAGAAACAGAAGGCTTGCCGCCAGCCAGAACGTCTTCATCGGTGTGCGTCTCCCGCGGGTGCGATGTGGAACACATGCCCCCTCCTTGGAAGGATGGCTCCTCCCGTGCAGATTGCGGCGTCTCGGGGCGGCGCGCCATAGGCCAGAACGGAACCTGCCCTCATGTCTCTCCAGCGTGCCGATCGTCTCCTCGTCGAGCGCGGTTATTTCGACAGCCGGGCGAAGGCGCAGGCGGCGATCGAGGCGGGGCTCGTCACCGCCGACGGCGTGCCGATCCGCAAGGCATCGGACCGGGTGCCGGTCGCAGCCGCCATCGTGGCCGAACCTCTCCACCCTTGGGTGTCTCGTGGAGGGCTCAAGCTCGCGGCGGCGCTCGACGCCTTCGGCATCGATCCGGCCGGGCTCACCTGCCTCGATGTCGGCGCGTCCACGGGCGGCTTCTCGCATGTGCTCTTGAGCCGCGGAGCGGCGAAGGTCTATGCGGTAGACGTGGGCCACGGGCAGCTTCATCCCACCATCGCCGGCGATCCTCGGATCGTCAGCCTCGAGAAGACCGACGCACGCGCCCTCACGCGGGCGCTCATCCCGTCTCCCATTGCGCTGGCCGTGGTCGATGTCAGCTTCATTTCCCTGAAGCACGTCCTGCCGCCCGCTCTCCCCCTCCTCGGCGAGGAGGCCCGTGTCGTCTGCCTCGTCAAGCCGCAGTTCGAGGCTGGACGGGCCCATGTGGGCAAGGGCGTCGTGCGAGACGAGGCGATCCATCGCGCGGTCTGCGAGGATCTTGCCGCCTTCGTCGACGCGCTCGGCTTCTCCGTCATCGGTCTGATCTCCTCTCCGGTCGTCGGGGGTGACGGCAATCGCGAGTTCCTGATCGGAGCGCGCCGTGGCTGAGCGCCTCCACATCCGGCGTCTCGGCGGGAGGGGCGATGGCATCGCCGAGGGCGGCGGCGCGACCATCTATGTTCCTCATGCCCTCCCCGGCGAGACGGTGGTGGTCGAGCGGCAGGGCATGCGAGCCCGGGTCTTGGCCGTCGAGACCGCCTCCCCCGACCGGATCGAGCCCTTCTGCCCTTACTTCGGTGCCTGCGGCGGCTGCCTGACCCAGCACATGAGCCAGCCCCTCTACCGGGCCTGGAAGCAGGGCATCCTCGCCGATGCGCTCGCCAAGGCAGGCATCGCGACACGGATCGAGCCCCTTGTCGACGCTCATGGCGCGGGGCGACGGCGCATCACCCTGCATGCGCGCCTCAAGGATGGCGTGCGCGTCGGCTACATGAAGCCGCGCAGCCATGAGCTTCTGGCGATCAAGACCTGCCCGGTCGCAGAACCGGCTCTGCAGCGTGCCCCCGAGATCGCGCACGCCCTGGCGCTCGTCCTTGCGAAGGCGGGCAAGCCGCTCGATGTCCAGATCACCTCGACCGAGACCGGCCTCGACATCGACATCCGGGGCCATGGCCCCCTCTCGAACAGCGAACGGCAGGGGCTGGCGGCCGCGGCCGGCGCCCATGATCTTGCCCGCATCGCCCTTCACGGCGAGGTCGTCGCCGAGCGCCGCAGGCCTCTCGTTACGATGGGGCTCGCCGCCGTGTCGCCGCCACCGGGGGGATTCCTCCAGGCGACCCGCGCCGGCGAGGAGGCGTTGGCTCAGATCGTGCGCGAGGCCTGCGCCGCGGCGCGCCGCGTGGCCGATCTCTTCGCCGGCTGCGGTCCCTTCTCCTTACGCCTTGCCGAGGCGCACGACATCCACGCGGTGGACGGCGACGCCGCAGCCCTTGCCGCCCTCGACAAGGCGGCCCGCCACACGCCCCGGCTCCGCCGCGTCACGACCGAGACCCGCGACCTGTTCCGGCGTCCGCTGCTTCCCCCGGAACTTGCCCGCTTCGATGCCGTAGTGATGGATCCGCCGCGCGCCGGGGCCGAGGCCCAGGCCCGGCAGCTTGCAGCCGCGTCCACCCCGACCGTGGTGAGCGTTTCCTGCGATGCCGGGACGTTCGCGCGCGACGCAGGCATCCTGGTTGCGGGCGGCTATCGCCTCGAACGAGTCGTGCCTGTCGACCAGTTCAAGCACACGCCGCATCTCGAGATCGTCGGCGTTTTCCGGCGCAAGCACGAGCCATCGCGATAGGCGCAGCTCGACCGGTCCCGTCAACGATTTATTCTCGCTTCCATGGCAGATTTCCCTCCCGGCAGATGTTGAATGCTGATGCTTGTCGCCACCGCCCCCGACCCTGAGCCCCGGCCGACCGGCGACGGCGCGGCGGCGGGCCCGTGCGCCTGCACGGGAGCGGAGGAGGTGGAGCGCCCGATCTGCTGTGGCCTGTCGAACGATTACCTGAACCATTACAGCGAAGCGCTGATGCTCATCGAGCTGTCGGCGGCCGATCCCGAAATGGCCTCCGAGCTCGCGGAATGGCGGCCTCTGGACTACCGCTCCTATTTCGGCGCCTCGCCCCTCAGGCGCGCCGAGGCGGCGCTGCGGGCCTATGACGCCCTGCCCGATGCGCGCCGCCTCGCTTTCGAGGCGCTCGTCGAGACGATGAACGGCCTCGCCACCACTGCCATCATCGCCCTTCGCCCGCCCTGCGAGCCGGACAAGGCGATGCTCGTCGCCGAGGCGACCCTGCCGGCCTTCCGTCGCCTCGTCGCCCGCGCCGCCGCGTTCCTGAACAGCGGCGGCGACGCCACGGGGCTCGAGGGCGAGGTGGTGGAGGCCCAGGGCGCCATTGACCGGCTCATGGAGCGGACCGCATCGACCGACTGATCCGAGCGCTGGCTCTGCGGCACCTCGTGGCGACCCGGCGCTCCACGCGCTGGGATAGGACCAACGGCCTTCCTTGCTCTGACCACCGAACTTGCACGGGCCTCCACTCCTCTCCCGGAAGCCTGGAGCGGCGTGAGCGGGCGGAAGGCTGGGATGGAGGCACGATGCCGTGCCCCGAAAGCGCTCTTCCTGTCGCGCCGGACATACGGCGCTGCTGCGCAGCATCTTCTTTGCGCTTCCGTCCCGGACTGCGTGCCTCGCCCTTGCAGCAAGGAGAGGGCGCGCCAGGCCGATCGGACCATGCGCTTAGAGCCACTGCTTCCAGCGGAAGATGAGGTAAGGGGCGATCGCCGAGACGAGCATCAGGAGGAGCGCCCAGGGATAGCCGTAGAGCCATTTGAGCTCCGGCATGTGCTCGAAGTTCATGCCGTAGACGGACGCCACCAGGGTCGGCGGCATGAAGACGACCGCCATCACCGAGAACAGCTTGATGATGTCGTTCTGCTCGATCGAGACGAGTCCGAGGGTCGCGTCGAGGAGGAACTGAACCTTGTCGTTGAGAAAATTGGCGTGCTCCTCGATGGACTGCACGTCGCGGAGGGCGGTGCGCCACTCGGCCTTGAAGCCGGGCGCGCGCGACGGGCGCGCCATGCTGGCGGACAGGAAGAGCAGCATGCGCTCGACGGACACCATGCTCTCGCGAACGTTGGAGATCATCTCCCCTTTCCGGCCAAGCGAGCGGAGGGCTGCCCGGTAGCCGGCCGCGCGGCGCTTCCGCCCCCGCGATTCGCGCTCGAAGATCGTGCGCGACAGCCGATCGATGTCGTCGCCGAGCTTGGCCAGGACCTCCGCCGCCCGATCGATGATGGTCTCGATCAGGCCGTCGAGGACGGCTTCGGGCTGAGGCGGGCAACCGCCCGGCTTCGCGGCCCGCATGGCGAACAGGGAGAAGGAGCGCGGCTCGTCATAGCGCACCGTGACAAGCGCCCGCTCGGTCAGGATGAACGACACGTCGGCGAGGGTCGGCACCTCGGTCTCCGACCGGCACAGGACGCGCACGGTCATGTAGCGCACGTCGTTCTCCCGATAGAGGATCTCGGACGGCTCGATGTCCGCCATCTCCTCGCGGGTCGGAATGGCGATGCCGAGATGGTCCTCGACGATCCGGTCCTCCGCGAGGGTCGGCTCGACCAGATCGATCCACAGGGCGTTCGGCGGAATCGGCTCTCCGGGCGCCAGCACGCGTCGGTCGAGGGCGTTCGGAACGGCCGATGGCGGCGCCGGCGTATGGATCAAGATCATGCGTCGAAGTCCAGGGACAGGAACCGGGACGAGGCGGACGTCGCAGCCTCAAGGACGCTCACGGGAAAAACCGCCCCGGCTGCGAGCCGTCCTCGTCGGCGAAGCCATAATGGCGTGCCAGATCGGCGACAAACAGCGTCTGACCGGTCCAGCGCATCACCTGCGCGTCCGCGGCAAGGGCGGCAACCGCTCGCCCGGCATAAAGGGGGCTCTCGGTCGCCTTCGGCGCGAGGCCGGCCTCCATGACCCGCTCCGTCCGCACATGGCCGGGCGAGAGGGCGAGCGCAGCCACGCCATGGCTCTGAAGCTCATTCGCGCAGGCGAAGGCCAATCGGTTCACACAGGCCTTGGCGAGATCATAGTGGAGGTCGCCGAGATAATCCTCGCCCGCGCTGAACGAGATGAAGGCGATGAGGCCGCTCCGCATGGCGACCATCGGGGGCGCGACCGCTCGGGCGAGAAGCAGCGCCGCATAGGGCCCTCCCTCCATGAAGCGCCCGAACTGGCCCGCGGGCCGCCGCCAGAAGGGCGTGCCCCAGCGGGACCCATCCGCATAGCGTTCGCCGTCATAGCCCTCGTTCCCTGACCATACGGCGCAGACGGCGACGTCAAGGCGGCCGAAGCGCCGCAGGATCCAATGCACCAGCGCATCGACCTCGCGCTCACGGGTGTGATCGCACCGGTAGGGATAGCCGCGTCCCCCCGCCGCCTCCACCTCACGCGCTGCGTCCTCGATGGTCTCCGGCCGCCCTTCGGTGCGCGGCCCCGCCTCGCTCGACCGGGCGCTCACGACGACGGTCGCGCCAGCCTCCCCGAGGGCACGCGCGATGCCGCGGCCGACGCCCCGCGAGGCGCCGGCGATGAGGCAGACCTTGCCGGCAAGGCGTGGCGTGTTCACCGGCCTTGCGCCTTGCCAAGGAAGGCCCGGAAGGCGGCCTGAGCCGTCGGGGAGGCAAGGGCTGCGCGGAAGGCTTGCGCCTCCGCCTCGATGGCGGCGAGCAATGTCGCCCGATCTGCCCGCATGAGCCGCCGCGCAGCCCTGACCGCCTCGCGCGGTTTCGCCGCGAGCTTCCGCGCCGCTGCCAGCGCTTGGGGCACGAGATCATCCGTCGGCACGACGGCGTTGACGAGACCGAGCCGACATGCCTCGGCGGCGTCGAAGGGCTCTGCCAAGAGCAGGAGTTCTGCCGCCTTCGTCATCCCGATCCGCTGCGGCAGCAGCAGGCTCGACCCGGCTTCGGGCACGAGGCCGAGATCCACAAAGGGCATGCGGAACGTGGCGGACGGGGCTGCATAAGCCAGATCGCAATGGAGGATCAGCGTCGCGCCGATGCCGACGGCGACACCCTCCACCGCCGCCACAAGCGGCGTGTCGAGCATGGCGAGGGCCTTCACGAAGCGGAGCGCTTCGGCGGCGCCGGCCTCGGAGCCGCACGCGAGGAAATCGCCAAGATCGTTGCCCGCCGTGAAGCTGCCGCCCGAGCCCGTCAGCAGGATGGCGCCGATCGTCTCGTTGCCCTCGGCTTCGGCGAAGGCTTCGATCAAGCGCTCATACATCGCCCGGGTCAGCGCGTTCTTCTTCTCGGGACGCGCCAGACGAAGGAGGAGCACGCCGTCCTCGCGGCTGATCGCGACATGGTCCGCCATGGTCGTCGGCTCAGCTCGCCAGCGCGAGGGTCGCGTCGTCGAGGAAGCCTGCCCCGCCGATCACCGCGTCTTCGAGTCCTTGGGCGCCGCTCGCGATGTTCTCGGCAAAGAAGCGGCACAGCGCGATGCGACCGGCGTGAGCAGGATCGCCCTCGCCGGCCTTGGCGGCCCCGTTCGCGGCGAGCGCGGCCTCCGCCAGGGCCGTCCCGCCCTGCGCCAACGCGAAGAGGCGCAAGTAAGGGGTTGCGCCCGCGAGCGCCGTCTCGGGCCGGTTTCCGAAAACGGCGGCGAGCATGAAGCTCGTGGCGCGGTCGAGGCTCTCGACCGCGTCGCGCAGGCGCGCGCCGGTAGCGCCGAAGGCCGGGGTCGCGTCCTTCACGATCCGCTGCAGGGTGGCGCGCATGGAGGCGATCTGGCTGCGCACGGTCTCGCCGCCCGAAAGCGGCAGCTTGCGCATGACGAGATCGATGGCCTGGATGCCGTTGGTGCCCTCATAGATCGGGTTGATGCGGGCATCGCGCAGGTGCTGCGCCGCGCCTGTCTCCTCGATGAAGCCCATGCCGCCATGGACCTGCACGCCGAGGGAGGCGACCTCGACGCCGATGTCGCTCGAGAACGCCTTGGCGACCGGCGTCAGGAGCGATGCGCGCTCATGCGCCCGCCTTCCCGCTTCGGCATCGGCGGCGCGGTGGGCACGGTCGATCGCCTCGGCGGTAAGATAGCAGATCGACCGCGCGGCGCCGGTGAGCGCCTTCATCGTCATGAGCATGCGCTGCACGTCCGGATGCGCGATGATCGGGCTCATCCCGTCGCCGCCCGCTCCCGGGGCGCGCCCCTGACGCCGCTCCTTCGCATACGCAAGCGCCTGCTGATAGGCGCGCTCGGCGATGGCGACGCCCTGCAGCCCGACCTGCAGGCGGGCGTTGTTCATCATGGTGAACATGCAGGCAAGGCCGCGGTTCTCCTCGCCGATGAGCCAGCCGACCGCGCCGCCCTTGTCGCCATAGACCATCGTGCAGGTGGGCGAGCCGTGGATGCCGAGCTTGTGCTCGATCGAGTGGCAGCGCAGATCGTTGAGCGATCCGTCCGGCAGCACCTTCGGTACGAGGAAGAGCGAGATGCCGCGCGTGCCGGGGGGCGCATCAGGCAGGCGCGCGAGGACGAGGTGAACGATGTTGTCGACGAGGTCGTGCTCGCCGTAGGTGATGAAGATCTTCTGTCCGATGATCCGGTAGGTGCCGTCGCCCGCTGGCTCCGCGCGGCTGCGCAGGGCGTTGAGGTCCGAGCCCGCCTGCGGCTCAGTCAGGTTCATGGTCGCCATCCACTCGCCGGAGACGAGCTTGGCGAGGTAGCGCGCCTTGAGCTCGTCCGAGCCGTGCCGCGCCAGGGCCTCGATGCCGCCCATGGTGAGCAGCGGCCCGAGGCCGAAGGACATGCAGGCCGCGTTCCACATCTCGACGCAGGCCGCGTTGAGGAGAGTCGGCAGCCCCTGCCCGCCGAACTCGACCGGGCCCGGAAGCGCGTTCCAGCCGGCCTCCGTCCATGCGGCGTAGGCTTCCTTGAAGCCTCGCGGCATGGTCACGCGCCCGTCGCGGAACACCGCGCCTTCGAGGTCGCCGACCCGGTTCAAGGGGGCGATCCGCTCGCTCGCGAACTTCGCTGCCTCGCCGAGGATGGTTTCGACAAGGTCGAGCGAGAGGTCGCCGTAGAGCCCTTGCGAGAGGGCCCGGTCGAGACCGGCGACGTGACGCATGGTGAAGATCATGTCGTCGACGGGCGCCCGATAGGTCATGGGAATCTCCCTAAAGTCGCCAAGAGGGCGCGGCGGCGTTGACGGGCAAAGCCAGCGCGGTGTTGATGCGCGCCGCTCCATGCGGCAGGACGTCTATGAGCGCAAGTGTTTAGACGTGAACCACCGAGGGTCAATGGCAACGCGGGGGACGACCAAGCGCCTCGAGCCGACTGAAGCGGGCCTCGACGAAGCCGCGGCTCTGTTGCGGCGGGGCGGCCTCGTCGCCTTCCCGACCGAGACCGTCTATGGGCTCGGCGCGGACGCCACGAACGCGGCCGCCGTCGCCGGGATCTATGCCGCGAAGGAGCGCCCGCGGTTCAACCCGCTGATCGCCCATGTGCATGGTCTTGCCGCCGCCCGCCGCGAAGGCTCTTTCAATGAAGTGGCGGACCTGCTCGCCGAGCGCTTCTGGCCTGGGCCGTTGACGCTGGTGGTGCCGGCCCAGGGCGATGGCACCGTGTCGGACCTCGCCCGGGCGGGGCTCCCCAGCGTCGCGTTGCGCGTGCCCGCCCATCCGGTGGCGCGCGCCCTTCTCGAACGGGTCGGACGGCCCGTGGCGGCGCCCTCCGCCAACCGGTCGGGCCGCGTCAGCCCGACGACGGCCTCCCACGTCCTCTCCGACCTCGACGGACGCATCGATGCCGTGCTCGACGGCGGGGCGACCGAGGTCGGCATCGAATCGACGATCATCGCCTGCCTGGGACCTGTGCCGCGCCTCTTGCGGCCGGGCGGCGTCCCTCGCGAGACGATCGAGGCGGCGATCGGTCGAGCCGTCGAAGACGGGAGCGGCGCCGGCGAAGCGCCCCTCGCCCCTGGCATGCTCGCCTCCCACTACGCCCCTCGGGCTCGCGTGAGGCTCGATGCGCAGGCGATCGAACCGGACGAGGCGGCGCTGCTCTTCGGGCCGTCCCTACCGGACGGTTTGACCCGGGCCCGGGCCGTCGAGAACCTGAGCGAGCGCGCCGACCTCGCGGAGGCGGCGGCACGCCTCTTTTCGGCCCTGCGCAGCCTCGATGCTTCGGGCGCCGAGGTGATCGCCGTGGCCCCTATCCCGGACACGGGCCTCGGGGAGGCCATCAACGACCGCCTGCGTCGCGCGGCCGCGGACCGCGGGTAAGAGACTCAGCCCTTCAGCTTCGCGGCGATCTCGGCCACATGCTTGCCTTGGAAGCGGGCGCCCTCCAGCTCGATCGGGGAGGGCCGGCGGCTGCCGTCGCTGCCGGCGATGGTGGAGGCGCCGTAGGGCGTTCCGCCCATGACCTCGGCCACACCCGACTGGCCGGCAAAGGAATAGGGCAGCCCGACGATCACCATGCCGAGATGCAGGAGCACCGGATGGAAGGTGAGGATGGTCGACTCCTGTCCGCCGTGCTGCGTGTTCGACGAGGAGAACACGGAGGCGACCTTGCCGACGAGCGCCCCCTTCGCCCACAGCCCTCCCGCCTGATCAAGGAAGTTCTTCATCTGGGAGGCCATGTTGCCGAAGCGCGTCGGCGTGCCGAAGATGATCGCGTCATAGTCGGGCAGCTCCGCCACCGTGGCGATCGGCGCCGGCTGGTCGAGCTTGTAGCCGCTTTTTTCCGCGATCTCGCGCGCGACGAGCTCGGGCACGCGCTTGACCGCCGCGTCCGCCCCACCCTCGCGGGCGCCCTCCGCCACGGCATAGGCCATGGTCTCGATATGGCCGTAGGACGAGTAGTACAGCACCAACACCTTGGTCATTCCGAACTCCCCTAGGGATTTTGCAGCCTTACAAATCTGGCTTCACATCAGCTGGTTCCAGGCCTAGGTTCGCAGCGCCTTCTTTGCATTGGCGCAAATGCGACATACCGAGCTCGCCTGGGACGACTTCCGTCTCGTCAAGACGATCGCCGAAGCGCGCGGCCTCGCCGGGGCCGCGGAGCGGCTCGGCGTCAACCACTCCACCGTCTTTCGCCGGCTTGGGCAGCTCGAGGAGAATCTCGGCGTCAAGCTGTTCGAGCGGCATCGCGTCGGCTATGCGCTCACGCCCGCCGGCGAGGAGATGGCGGCCATGGCGGAGCGGATGGAAGCGGACGTGGCTGCCTTCGCGCGCAAGCTCGCCGGGCAGGCGCTGTCGCCCGCCGGAGAGCTGCGCGTCACCACCAACGACACGCTGCTCGTCCACCTGCTCACGCCGCTGTTCGCCCGCTTCTTCGAGCAATGCCCCGATGTGCGCCTGGATCTCGTCCTCTCCAACCAGGCGCTCAACCTGTCGAAGCGGGATGCGGACGTCGCCATCCGGGCCACGGACGACCCGCCCGATACGCTCGTCGGCCGGCGGGTCGCGACCATTTCCTGGGCGCTCTACGGGCGTCGCGACCAGTTCCCGGATCCGGCCGCGGTCAAGCTGACGGATCTTCAGGAGCGCCGCTGGGTAGCGCTCGGGGACAACCTCGGAGCGGTGAAGGCTGCCCGCTTCGTCCGGGAGCGGGTCGCGCCGGAGCGCATCGCCTACAAGGTCAACACGGTGCTCGGGCTCACGGAAGCCGTGGAGGCCGGGATCGGGATCGGCCCCCTGCCCTGCTTCATCGCCGATGGGCGCCCGTCCCTGGTGCGGCTTGCCCCGCCCAATCCGGACTTCTCGACGGGCCTATGGCTCCTCACCCATCCGGACCTGCGCCAATCGGCGCGCGTGCGCGCCTTCCTCGACTTCATGGCGGCGGAGATCGCCAAGCGCCGGCGGATGATCGAGGGCGAGCGCCTCCCTGACTCGTGAGGCAGGGGGTCATCCCCGCCTTACGCAATCGCCACGATCTCGGCCTCGGAGGCGCCGGCCTGGACCACGTCGCCGACTCGCTTGCCCGTGAGCGCGCGCGCCACCGGCGAAACGTAGGAGATCTTGCCCTTCGTCGGATCGGCCTCGTCTTCGCCGACGATGCGGAAGGTCTGCCGGCGGCCGTCCTGGCGCTCGATCGTCACGGTCGAGCCGAAATGCACCTCCGAACAATCGGCCGGCGGCGGCACAAGCTGGGCGGAGTTGCGGCGCGCCGTCCAATAGCGAAGGTCGCGCGAGGTGCGGGCGATGTTGGGCTTGTCGTCCGCCTCCAGCGCGGCTGCGTGCTCGCGATGCAGCCGCTCGAGCTCGGCCTCGATGAGCGCCAAGCCCTCAGGGGTGACGAAGTTGGGATGGGGCGAGATGGGGCGGTCGGGCAGATCCTCGAACGCCTCGCCACCTTCCGGCTCCTTGACGAAAGCGCTGCTCATGAAATGGCAATCCGTAGGGGGCGGCCAAGGTTCCGCCCCCAAGAGGCTAGCACCTCAAGGCTACCACTTTTGGCGAGGACTGCGAGCTTAGGCGATCTCGACGACGACGCGGCCGCGCACCTTGCCTTCGAGAATGGCGCGGCCCGTCGCCACGACCTCGTCCAGGCCGATGGTGCTCGCCATCGCCGCGAGCTTCGCCCGGTCGAGATCGCGCGCCAGTCGGCTCCAGGCCTCGAGGCGCAGGGCCTTCGGGGCCATGACGGAATCGATCCCGAGGAGAGACACGCCGCGCAGGATGAAGGGCGCCACGAAAGACGGCAGGTCCATGCCGCCGGCAAGGCCGCAGGCGGCGATCGCGCCGCGGTACTTGGTCATCGACAAGAGATTGGCCAAGGTGTGCGAGCCGACGGAGTCGACGCCCGCCGCCCAGCGCTCCTTGGCGAGGGGCCGCGCCGGCTCGGACAATTCCTTCCGGTCGATGATCTCCGCCGCCCCCAGGCCCTTGAGATAATCGGCCTCCTGGGGCCGGCCCGTCGAGGCGATCACGGACCAGCCTGCTTTCGCGAGGAGGGCGATGGCCACCGAGCCCACTCCCCCCGCCGCCCCGGTCACCACGGCCGGGCCGTTCTCGGGCCTCAAGCCGTGCCGCTCCAGGGCGATGACTGCCAGCATCGCCGTGTAGCCGGCGGTGCCGATCGCCATCGCCTGCGCGGCCGTGAGCCCGGCCGGCAGCGGCACGAGCCAATCGCCCTTGACGCGCGCCTTCTCGGCATAGGCGCCAAGATGCGTCTCGCCGATGCCCCAGCCGTTGAGGATGACCTCGTCACCCGGCTTGAACTCGGGATGGGAGGAGGCTTCGACGACACCGGCGAAGTCGATCCCCGGAATCATCGGGAAGCGGCGCACCACCGGCGCCTTGCCGGTCAGCGCCAGCCCGTCCTTGTAGTTGACGGTCGAATGGGTGACCCGGACGGTGACGTCCCCGTCCATCAGGTCCTTGTCCTCGAAGTCGCGGAGGGCGACGGTCTGTCCACCGTCTCCCTTCTCGACCACGACCGCCTTGAACGTGCTCATGACGCCTCCCTCCGATGCCAGGGGACGTTGTGGCTCACGAGAGCCTGCCGAGGCAAGCGCCCGCTATTGGGCGGGCTGCACGGCCATGGGGCGTTCCACCGGCCGCTCCTTGATCGGCAAGTTGATCGCCGCGGAGGCGAGCCCCAGCGCAATCGACAGCCACCAGACGAGATCGTAGTTGCCATAGGCCTCGTAAAGGAGCCCCCCAAGCCAGACGCCGAGGAAGCCGCCGAGCTGGTGAGAGAAGAAGGCGAAGCCGTAGAGCATCGCCATGTATTTCGTGCCAAACATCAGCATGACCAGCGCCGAGGTGGGGGGCACGGTCGAGAGCCATAACAGGCCGATGGCGACACCGAAGGCGATCGCGGTGACAGGAGAGGCCGGCAGCAGAATGAAGGCGGCGATCGCGACCGAGCGGCCGAGATAAATCCAGGCGAGCAGCCATCGTTTCGACATGCGCGTCGAGAGCCACCCGGCCGTGAGCGACCCCGCCGCATTGGCCAGCCCGATCACCGCCAAGGTCCAGCCGCCGACGGCCGCCGACAGGCCGGCATCCTTCAGATAGGCCGGCAGGTGGGCCGTGATGAAGGCGAGCTGAAAACCGCAGGTGAAGAAGCCGATGACCAGGAGCACGTAGGAGCGGTGCCGGAAGGCTTCCGACAAGGCCTGCGCAATCGACTGTTGGGGCAGGGCTGCGGGACCGCCCGCCGTCGCAGCCCCCTGGCCGCGCGTGGCGAGCGCCAGCGACAAAGGCAGGACGAGCAGCACGCTCAGGGCGAAGACGACGAGGGCCTGATGCCAGCCGAAGGACTCGATCAGCATGTTGCCGACCGGCGGATAGAAGAACTGCCCGAAGGATCCGGCCGCCGTGCCGGCGCCGAAGGCGAGGGGGCGCCAGCTCTCCGGCAAGAGCTTGCCGAAGGCGCCGAGCACCAGGTTGAAGGAGCATCCGGAAAGCCCGAAGCCGATGAGGACGCCGGCGCCAAGATGCAGCATGCCGGGCGTTGTCGCGTAGGCCATCACCACAAGGCCAAGCGCATACATGAGGGCGCCGAGGCAAAGCACGCGCACTGACCCGAAGCGGTCGGCTACCGCTCCGGCAAAGGGCTGCCCTACGCCCCACAGAAGGTTCTGGATCGCGATCGCCAGGCCGAAGATATCGCGGCCCCAGCCATGCTCCGCAGTCATCGGCACCTGGAAAAGGCCGGCCGAGGCGCGCGGCCCGAACGTGATGAGCGCGATCAGGCAGCCCGCGAAGACGATGAGCTCCGGCGAGACGCGTCGATGAACCTCAGAACCGGTCATAGGGAGAATCCAGACTCAAATGCAGGTTGCACCCTAAAGGGCCGGCGACAATGATGAAATTGAAAGTTCGTCATCATGAATATGAGCAAGGCGCATGAACCTTGAGGATCTGCGGGCGCTGGTCGCCGTCGCCGAGACGGGATCCCTCGCCAAGGCGGCGGTGCGCCTGCACATCACGCAGCCGGCGGTCACGCGGCGCATTCAGCGCCTCGAAGGCGAGCTCGGCACGAAGCTCCTCGACCGCGAGCAGAGGCCGGCGCGGCTGACGCGCCCCGGAGAGGACGCCTACCGTCATGCGCTGCGCATGTTGCAGGCGGCCCAGGATTTGCGGGCGTCCGCGGCCGAACCTGCCTTGACCGAGCCGGTCCGGTTCGGCGTCAGCTATGGGGTTGCGGATTCGGTCCTTGGCCTTGCAGTGGAGGCGGCGCAGCGCGCCACGCCAGGCGTTCGCCTTGCCCTGAGTGCCGACCGCAGCACCGCGCTGACGAAGCGTGTGGCGGCAGGCGATCTCCACGGGGCCGTTATCTGCTGGACCGGCGTTCCGCCGGCGGATGCGACCCTCGTCGTGACGGATCTTGGCCGCGAAGGGGTGGTCGTGGTGGCGCCGGCCGCCTATGCGGGCCCGACACGCACGTCTCTGGCGGCGATCGCCGGCCAACGCTGGGTGATCAATCCTCAAGGCTGCGGCTTCCGCACCCAGCTTGACCGCGCGCTCGTCGCAACGGGGCGGAAACTCGATCTTGCGGTTGAGGTATGGGGATCGGAGATGCAGATTTCCCTGATCGCCCGCGGCGCGGGCTTCGGCCTCATCCCGGCGCGCATCCTGGCGGCGAGCCCTCATCGCGACCTCGTGCGCGTCCTCGAGGTGCTCGATTTTCGGCCCGAGCTCGCGGTTCTTCTGGTGGCGCAATCCTCGCTGGGTCCCGCGGCCCCGACCGTGAAGGCGCTTGGAGCCGCCATCGCTCACGAGATGCAGGATCGGCGCGCCGCCGCCTGACGTCAGAGGACCGGAGGGGGCCTGCGTCGCGAGAGACGCGCGACTTAGCCCTTGGGGCAGAGCTCGTCGGCCATACGCAGCTGGACGAGCTTCAGTTGCAGGGGCCGCAGCATCGGGCTGTCGGGCGCCACGGCTGTGAGGTGATCGAGGGCGCGCGCGACGTCGCTGCTGCGCGTACCCCAATCGAGCTGGGCCTCGGCCTCGATGAGGACGCCGATCATGTGCATGGCGCGTCTCCCCGTCGGACGGCATGGGCAGCGGCTCAACGCCGCGATCCCGTCCAGGTTCCGCCACGCATGAGCGGTCGGGACGTGCGGGCCCCGAGGCTCAGGTCTGGCCCGGTTTCAGCTTGTAGAAGATGTGGCGGCCGATCACGTCCATTTTCTTCAGGCGCTTCGCCCAGCGCGGGCGGACATAGTCGGCGTGATAATGGGTCGAGCCGCCGACCTCGGCCAAATAGGTGCGGCCTTCCAAGACGTCCTTCGCGATGCGCGCTGCCGTGCGCCAGGAGGCGGTGTCAGTGACGCGCAGCGACTTGCCTTCGCAGGCAAAGGTGAATTGGCAACCGAGATAGCGATGGCGGTTCTGATAGACGACGCCGCAGATGGTGGTGGGGTAAAGCCCGCTCTTGACGCGGTTGAGGACCACCTGGGCGACCGCCGCCTGCCCCTCCTCCGGCTCGCTGCGCGCCTCGAAATACACCGCCTCGGCGAGACAGCGCTGCTCGCGGCTGAGGCGGTCGGGATCGACGAGTTCCGCATAGTTCGGTCTTGATGCAGGTTCGGGGCCGCGCTCCGGCTGCGACGGCCGCGCGCCCGTGCCGAGGGAGGGCAGCGACACCGGCGCGGCCGCGACCTCGATCGGCGTGGCGTCGGCCGGCGCGGGCGTCGTCGAGGAGAGCGCCACGGCGCGCGGAACGGCCGGGGTCGCGCCGTCGAGGACGATCGTCACGGCTGCCTTTGCCTCACCGGTGCCGCCCCCGGCCGCGGCCGAGGGGGATTGCACGGATGTCGCTTGGCGCGTCCTCGTCACATCCGGCGCCTGCCAGGGGATGAACGACGGTTCGGCAAGCTCGGAAACGTCGAGGGGTTCTGGAGCCAGGAGCGGGAGGTGCGCCGCCACGGGCTGCGAGAAGAGCTGCGGCGCGACGCCATTCCTTGTGCCCGCCCAATCGGTGCCGCGCCGGCTCAAGGTGGGCCTGAGCGGGACGATGGGGTCCCCTTTTCGCGTGCGGTCGATGGCGGGGAAGCCGGCGGGCGCTCGCTTGAGCTCCGGGCGCAGCGGCAGGCTGTCGTGGAGAAGATCGGTCTCGTCGGCCTCATCGAAGCTGAGGCGTGCCTCGCGCACGACGCCGTCGAGGCCGAGCCTCGGCAACGGGGCGCTTGCCCTGACCGGCGGGATCAAGGCGCTTGGGGTATCGGGCGCGGCCTCGACCAGGCGGGCGGCGCTGAAGCCCGTCTCGAAATCGTGTCCCGCCGAGGCGGTGAACGAGACGAGTAGGCCAGCCCCGAGCGCCCACCGCGCCGTCGCCGTGCACACCCATCTCAAACCGAACCAACGCCGACGCAACCGCACGCACGTCCCTCGCCGTTGCCGTGAAAGCGCCTCGCCAGCGCCCGGCATCGGCGAGAGTTATCGCCGCGGTAAGGTTGAGGGAGGGTTAAGCGACGCCTACCCGGCCGGCGCGGCGGCGAGGATCACGGTGACGATCACCGCCGCGCCGATGACGCCGATGGCACGCTCGTTCATGGTCACCGGCTCGATCCGCCCCGACCGCACGAGCGGCAGGAGGGCAAGATCGATCAGGAGCGCGAACGCGACCGGCCACAGGAAGGCCGGGATCGGCCCGTCCCTCAGGCTCGGATGCCCCGCGATGACGAAGCCTGCCACAATGCCGAAGAGCAGGAGCCCGACGATGAAGTAGCGGCCGATGTGCATGGGCCGCCCCGTCAGGCTTGGCTTGCGACCTTGCCGCCAAGCGCCGCCTGCGCCGCCGCAAGGCGCGCGATCGGCACCCGATAGGGCGAGCACGAGACGTAATCGAGCCCGACCTCGTCGCAGAAGCGCACCGAAGCCGGGTCGCCTCCATGCTCGCCGCAAATGCCGAGCTTGATGTCGGGTCGCACCTGGCGGCCGCGCTCGACGCCGATCCTGACCAACTCTCCCACGCCCTCCTGATCGATCGTGACGAACGGGTCGGAGGGCAGGATGCCTTTCTGGGTGTATGGCCCGAGGAAAGTCGCCGCATCGTCGCGGGAGATGCCGAGCGTCGTCTGCGTCAGGTCGTTGGTGCCGAAGGAGAAGAACTCGGCCGTCTCGGCGATCTCATGCGCCCGCAAGCACGCCCGCGGCAGCTCGATCATCGTGCCCGTCTGGTAGGCGATGCGCGTGCCGGTCTCCTTCGCCACCGCGTCGGCCATGGCGTCGATGCGCTCCTTGACGAGGTCGAACTCGGCCCGCGTGACGACGAGCGGCACCATGATCTCGGGGACGACGGCCGCCCCGGTCTTCTTCTGCGCGGCGACCGCCGCCTCGAAAATGGCGCGCGCCTGCATCTCGGCGATCTCCGGGTACGCGATCGCAAGCCGGCAGCCGCGGAAGCCGAGCATGGGGTTGAACTCGTGCAGCTCCGCGGCCCGGCGCCGAAGCTTTTCCGGCGAGGTGTTCATCGCTTTCGCCACCTCGGCGATCTCGGTTTCCGAGTGGGGCAGGAACTCGTGCAGGGGCGGGTCGAGCAGGCGGATCGTGACGGGGAGGCCGCTCATGATTGTGAACAGCTCCTCGAAGTCGTGCCGCTGCATGGGCAGGAGCTTCTGGAGCGCGGCCCGTCGCCCCGCCTCGTCGTCGGCGAGGATCATCTCGCGCACGGCGACGATGCGGTCGCCTTCGAAGAACATGTGCTCGGTGCGGCACAGCCCGATGCCCTCGGCTCCGAAGTTGCGCGCCGTGCGGGCATCGAGCGGCGTATCGGCATTGGCGCGAACCTTCAGCTTGCGCACCTGATCCGCCCACCCCATGAGGGTCGCGAACTCGCCCGAGAGCTCCGGCTCCAGCATCTTCACCTGGCCTTGGAGCACCTGGCCGGTCGAACCGTCGATGGTGATGACGTCCCCTTTCTTCAGGGTCACGCCGGCCACGGAGAGGGTCTCCTTGGCGTAGTCGACGCGCAAGGAGCCCGCGCCGGAGACGCAGGGCTTGCCCATGCCGCGGGCGACCACCGCCGCGTGCGAGGTCATGCCGCCGCGGGTCGTCAGGATGCCCTCGGCCGCATGCATGCCGTGAATGTCCTCAGGCGACGTCTCGACGCGCACGAGGATCACCTTGCGGCCGGCCTTCTTCGCCGCCTCGGCCTCGTCCGAGCTGAAGACGATCTCGCCGGAAGCGGCGCCGGGCGAGGCCGGCAGGCCGGTCGCCAGGACCTTGCGCTCGGCATTCGGGTCGATGGTCGGATGCAGGAGCTGGTCGAGGGCCGCGGGGTCGACCCGGTTGATCGCCTCCTCCTGCGAGATCAGGCCCTCATTGGCGAGATCGACGGCGATCCGCAGGGCCGCCTTGGCGGTGCGCTTGCCGTTGCGCGTCTGCAGCATCCAGAGTTTCCCGCGCTCGACGGTGAACTCCATGTCCTGCATGTCGCGGTAGTGCCTCTCGAGAAGGCCGTAGATGCGCACGAGCTCGGCATAGGCCTCCGGCATCGCCTTCTCCATGGAGGGCTTGTCGGAGCCGGACGCGATCCGCGCCTTCTCGGTGATGTCCTGCGGGGTGCGGATGCCGGCGACCACATCCTCGCCCTGCGCGTTGATGAGGAACTCGCCGTAGAGCTCCTTCTCGCCCGTCGAGGGGTTGCGAGTGAAGGCGACGCCCGTGGCCGAGGTCTCGCCCATATTGCCGAACACCATCGCCTGCACGTTGACGGCCGTGCCCCAGCTCTCCGGGATGCCATGCAGCTCGCGGTACTTGATGGCGCGGGCGTTCATCCAGGAGCCGAACACGGCGCCGATGGCGCCCCAGAGCTGCTCCTCGGGCGATTGCGGGAAAGGCCTCTTCAGCTCCTTCTCCACGATCTCCTTGTAGCGGCCGATCAGCGTCTTCCAGTCGTCGGCGGAAAGATCGGTGTCGAGGGTATAGCCCTTGCGCTCCTTGTAGGCCTCCAGGGCGTCCTCGAAATGGTGGTGGCCGATCCCGAGCACCACGTTGGAGTACATGGTGATGAAGCGGCGATAGCTGTCATAGGCGAAGCGCTCGTCCGCCGCCGCCTCGGCCAGGGCCGTCACGGTCTCGTCGTTGAGGCCGAGATTGAGCACGGTGTCCATCATGCCGGGCATGGAGGCCCGGGCACCGGACCTAACGGACACGAGTAGCGGGTTCTTCGGGTCCCCGAAGCGCCGCCCTGTCAGACGGCCGACATAGGCGAGTGCCTCCTCCACCTGCCCGGCGAGTTCCGCAGGGTAGGTGCGGCCATGCGCATAGTAGTACGTGCAGACCTCGGTCGTGATGGTGAAGCCGGGCGGCACCGGGAGCCCGAGATTGGACATTTCGGCGAGATTGGCGCCCTTGCCCCCGAGCAGGTCGCGCATCCCTGCCTCGCCTTCAGCCTTGCCGTCGCCGAAGGTGTAAACCCACTTGGCCATCGTTCGTCTTCCGTTGCTTGGAGGGCGCCTCCGACACCGGGCCGCCTCTCGCGGCTGGCTTGGACCACGCCGGTCCAAAACGCAACCTGAACGGCCAAGGTTCCTTTCCCCGTTTCCTTGCGCCCGGAACCAGCGGGCCGCGTCCGACTTTCCTTGTGCTTGCGCCGGGCAAGCCACATGTGAAGGGCGGGTCGGGGCTGCATCGGGGGCAGGTCGGAGAGCGAGATGGAACGGGCATCCCACGGATCGGCTGCTGGCACTCCCTACCGCTACACGGCGTCGCCGTCGCGGTCATTCTCCGGCCTGAAGCTGATCATCTTCGGCGCCGCGGCTCCCCTTGCAGTCGTCGGAGCCGCAGTCGGCGGCATGCTCCTCGTCAGGACGCAGACCGAGCCGGCCGCTGCCGTCAGCGACGCGGTCCCCGACTGCCGGTCGCCGCGTTATGCCTGGCGGGCGGCCTGTCAGACGGCAGCGCCGCCGACGGCCGTCAAAGCCGCGCCCGGCGAGGCCGATCAAGGAACCGTCATCCGCTCGATCGCCGATCGGGAGCCCGCCACCACCGGCTCCATCGGGACGAAGGGGCGTCGCTCGTCGACGGGGAAGGGCGAAGCGGAGGCCGACCCCTCCGACGCCCCGGCAAGAGAAGGCACGGCTGCCCTCCCCCGAACCGCCGCGGCGGCTCCCGCGGCTGCGTCCTTGGCGCCGCCTTCGGGCTCGGAGGAGCCGACGCCTGCACCAGCCCCTGAGCCGGCGACCGCGCCCCCTCCCCCACCGGCGCGGGAAGCGGCGGCAAAGCCCCAGGACACGCCCCGGCCCGCCGCCGGCCGCCCTGCCCCGCCCGCCGAAAACGCGGACGCGGGAGAGGGCGTCCGCATCCGTCGTCCCGTCGCGGCGGAGCCCGGACCGACCATCACGCCGCGGACCGAACCTCCTGTTCGCCTCCGCCCGGTCCGGGAAGCTCGCAAGCCAACCCGGCGCGCCCGCACGCAGGAAGCGCAGCGGGTTCGGACCGTGCGGCGCGAGCAAACCGCCCGCGGAGCGTCACCCGGCGTTTACGTGCCGGGCGGCGTTCGGGTCGTGAGCACGCAAACCTACTACCTTCCGGATGGACGGCAGGTGACCGTGCATCGCGCGCCGCGTCCGGAGATCGTCCGCGAACTCATGGCCCGCCACGCCCAGGCCTTTCCGGCAACGCGGCCCCCCGCCTGGCGTCCCTACGCCGCCTCGGGCGGCTGGGACTGACCGGCGGCGATGAAGGCGGGAACGGCCTTGCGTTAACGTCGCGCTAACCATCGCCCCGGCAATTCTTGCCTAGCAGGAAAGCAGGGGTTCACGGGGCAGATGAGCGAGGCGGTGGGAGCCGCGCCAGCGGCGAGCGCGTCGGCGCTGAAGGGCGCGCCGAGCGGCTTTTCGGCGCTCAAGCTTCACGACATCGGCGCCCTCGCGAAACGCTCCGACCTCCTTCTCGCTCTCGCGGTGATGGGCATCATGGTGGTGCTCATCTTCCCGATGCCGCCCCTCCTCCTCGACCTCTTGCTCGCTGTCTCGATCATCGTCTCCGTCCTGATCCTGATGACGGCGCTGTTCATCGAGGAGCCGCTCGAGTTCTCGGTCTTCCCGACCGTTCTGCTCGTCGCGACGATGCTGAGGCTCGCCCTCAACCTCGCCTCGACCCGCCTCATCCTCGCCCATGGCCACGAGGGCACTGCCGCGGCCGGTCATGTCATCGAAGCGTTCGGCCACTTCGTGATGTCGGGCAACTTCGTCATCGGCGTCATCGTCTTTGTCATCCTCATCATCGTGAACTTCGTCGTCATCACGAAGGGCTCCGGGCGCATCGCCGAGGTGGCGGCGCGCTTCACCCTCGACGCCATGCCCGGCAAGCAGATGGCGATCGACGCCGACCTCTCGGCCGGGCTCATCGACGAGAAGGAGGCGCGCAAGCGCCGCAAGGAGCTGGAGGATGAGTCCTCGTTCTACGGCGCGATGGACGGCGCCTCCAAATTCGTGCGCGGCGACGCCATCGCAGCGCTGCTCATCACCTTCATCAACGTCATCGGCGGCATCATCATCGGTGTCGCCCAGCAGGGCCTGAGCTTCGCCGAGGCGGCGCGGACCTACACTCTCCTGACCTGCGGCGACGGCCTCGTCAGCCAGGTGCCGGCACTCATCGTCTCCACAGCCGCAGGCCTCCTCGTGTCGAAGGCGGGCGTGCGCGGGGCCGCGGACAAGGCGCTCGGCAAGCAGCTCTCCAACTATCCGAAGGCCCTCGGCATGTCGGCAGCGGTGATGGGGCTCATCGCCCTCCTGCCCGGGATTCCGATGCTCCCCTTCATCGGCCTGGCCGCCGGCGCCGCGTGGCTCGCCCGCAAGATCGACAAGGCCAACAAGGCGCGCCCGGTCGACGCCGGCGATGACGCGACACCGGGAGCCGCGGCCCCGAGCGCCCCGGCCGAGGAGCCGATCACCGAGGTCCTCAAGATGGACGACCTCAAGATCGAGATCGGTTACGCCCTCGTCCCGCTCATCAACGCCAAGGGCGGCGAAGACCGCCTGACGGAGCAGATCAAGGCGCTGCGCCGGCAACTGGCCGCCGAGATCGGCTTCGTCATGCCCTCCGTCAGGCTGTTGGACAATGTGCAGCTCGACGCCAACACCTATGTGATCCGGGTGAAGGAAATCGAGGCGGGCCAGGGCCAGGTGTTTCCTGGCCTGTTCATGGCCATGGACCCCATGGGCGGCCAGGTCCAGCTTCCAGGCCATCACCTTCTCGAGCCCACCTTCGGACTGCCGGCGACCTGGATCGACGCCTCGCTGCGCGACGAGGCGCAGCTGCGCGGCTATACTGTCGTCGACGCCGCCACCGTGATGACGACCCACCTCACCGAGATCGTCAAGGCCAACATGGCGGAGCTCCTCTCCCACATCGAGGTGCAGAAGCTCATCAAGGAGCTGTCCAAGGAGCACGCCGAGCTCGTCAAGGAGATCGTGCCGGCCCAGATCTCGACCACGGGCATCCAGCGCGTCCTCCAGCTCCTCCTGGCCGAACGGGTCTCGATCCGCGACCTTGGGACCATCATCGAGGGCATCGCCGAGGTGGCCGGCGCGCTCAAGAACCCGCGCGACATTGTCGAGCATGTGCGTGCGCGCCTCGCCCGCCAGCTCTGTGCCCAATACACGGCACCGGGCGGGCATCTGCCGATCATCACGCTCTCGCCGCGCTGGGAGCAGGCCTTCCTCGAATCGATCGTCGGCCAAGGGGAAGAGCGCCAGCTCGCCATGCAGCCCTCGAAGCTGACGGAGTTCGTCACGGCGGTGCGCGACCGCTTCGAGGAAGCGGCCCGGATGGGCGAGATGCCGGTGCTCGTGACGTCGGCCGGCGCCCGCCCCTTCGTTCGCTCCATCATCGAGCGCTTCCGCCGCGAGACCCCGGTCCTGAGCCAGGCCGAGATCCATCCGCGAGTGCGGCTGAAGACGGTGGGGAGCGTGTAGGATTCAGCGCTTCCGCATCCAGAGGCTCGCCTCGTAAGCGCCCGGCATCAGCGGGAGGCGTTCCACCGGGCCGAGCCATTCGGGACGACGGGTCGCCACATAGCGGCTCGCGAACAGGAGCTCATAGGCGCCCCCCTGAAGCAAGGCGGCGACGAGGAGTTGCTCGTTATAGCCGCGCCATGCCCATTCGGACGGATAGGCATCGGGCAGGAAGACGTCGTGCACATGCACGAGCACGCCGCTCTTCATGCGCGGCAGCACGTCGAGGAACAGGCGATCGACATCCGAGCCCGGCACGGCGATGTGGCTCGAGTCGATGAAGAGGACGTCGCCGGCCGTCAGCGAGCAGAAGAAAGCGCGATCGGCGTCGCAAAGGAGCTTCGGCACGTGGCGAACGTCGAGAGCGGCAAGGGGTGCCCGCGGCATCGGGTCGATGCACACGACCTCCGTGCCAAAGCCGCCATCGACCACCGCCTGGGCCAGGAACCGGGTGGAGTGCCCCGACCCGATTTCAAGGATGCGGGCCGGGCGTGACCGGCGGACCAGCGCATAGGCCATGGCCGCATCGAGCCTCGGGAACCAGTCCTGATCAAAGCGCGCAGGTCCATTGCCCGAGGCAATGGCATCGAGTTCGCGCGCGACGGCCGCAACCGCACCGAGGCTCTCCCGGAAGGCGGGTTCCGCGGCTTCGAAGACGGGAAGCAGCGCCGGGTAACCCGCCGGGCGAAGCGACGCCGCATGGCGGTAGGGAATGAAGACGCCGCGCTCTGCAACGCCCAGGAGCGTCGCCAGGCCAAAGAAGAGGCGCCTCCGACGTCCGTGCAAGCTTCAACCGGCGACGCCGGGCCCCGGGCCGGGAGGCGGGGTGACGGGCGTCGTGCCAACCCGCTGCCGCCAGGCTTCCGCCAAGCGCGCCCGCTCGTAGAGCAGCACCACCAGAATGGCGATGGCGAAGGGAATGAGCAGATAGAACAGCCGGAAGATGATCAGCGCGGCCAGCACATCCGCCTTCGGGATGTCCGGCATCGCGGTCAGGAAGACGATCTCGAACACGCCGAGCCCACCGGGGGCATGCGAGGCGAGCGCGGCGGAGAACGAGGCCAGGAAGACCGCCAAGACGACGATGAAACTGGGCTCCAAATGCGCGGGAAGCGCGAAATAGATGATGCCGGCGGCACCCAACAGCTCGAGCGGCGCGGCGATGAGCTGGCGCACCATCACGGCCGGCCGGGGATAAGCGAGAGTGAAGTTGCGGATGATGAGCGGCTTCAGGTGCAGGATCGAGCCGAGCACGTAGAGCGCGACGAAGGCGAGGAGCCCAAGGCCGACGATCTGGGCCGCCGTCGGGTTGGTGAGCGCGTAGGGAAGAAGCCCTTCGAGCCGCAGGAGAAGTTCCGGATCGAAGGTCAGGACGATGCCGCCCAGGAGGATGGTGCCGAGCCCGAAGGTGAAGGAGCAGAGCGCCACCAGCACCGCCACCTGCGGAGCGCTCAAGCCCTTTGAGGTGTAAGCCCGATAGCGGACAAGAGCGCCGGAGAAGACCGAGGCGCCGATGTTGTGGGACAGGGCATAGGTGGTGAAGGAGCAGACCGAGACGAAAAACCACGAAATGTGGTGGATGCCCAGGTGCAACAGGGCGATGCGGTCGTACCAGGCAAGCGCCGCATAGGCGAAGAGCGTCGAAAGGGCCGCTAGGAGGTACCGATGCAAGGGAATGGCAGCGAGGCTCGCTCCAACGGTTTCAAGCGAGAGCCCCCTCAATTCGTGGTAGAGCAGCCAACCGGAGACGACGACCGCCATCAGCCCGACGACGGGCCAAATGAACTCACGCGCTTTCTTCATGAAGATTGCTGCTCTTTGGCCGCTTCCCCTGCGCCCTTCTCTGCCCGAGCGTCCAGGCGCCCGCAAGACCTACCCGCCCGATGACCTTGCGAATTGAGCGGTCCCGCAGCGCGGCTGCCCCGCGCAAGCCATCATCAATCGGAAATGCGGGGGCTCGACGGGCGTCCCGCCCCGCTCCAGGCAGTGGGTCATGGCGGTCGAAAGGCAAATCTGATAGCAGCGGAGGCATGCGTCGATGCAGCGCTGCATGTCGGATGATAGGTGCTTCATGGCACTGTCTCCTTCTCGGCCGCGCCCGGGACGGCCAATCCCCCTGACGGGCTCGCTTCAGGGGCGGCACGCCCATAGCGCCGGCGCTCCCCTCAGGGTTCCGGGGATCAGGCCGTGACCACCAGCCACGCTTCGGCGCTGCCGCTCACCCTCAACGGGTATACGGAGCTGCCCCTCGGCAAGATCGCCGCCGTGGTCACCTATCTGGAGATGCTTCGGCCGCCGCCGCGGCGCGAGGGGACCGACGCGAGTCCATCGCCGGGCCCATGGGCGCTTGTGCCCGTTGGCGACGATCTTGATCGCTACCGGTCGATCTACCGGCGCGTGGGCGAGCGCTGGTTGTGGTTCAGCCGCCTTGCCCTCGGCGACGCGGCGTTGCGGCAGATCCTGCGCCATCCTGAGGTCGACCCGCTGATCCTGACCCGCGACGGGCAGGATATGGGCCTCCTCGAGCTCGACTTCCGGCGGCCTGGCGAATGCGAAATCGTCTTCTTCGGGGTCGTCCCGGAAGCCATTGGAACAGGCGCCGGGCGCTTCATGATGGACGAGGCCGTCGCGCGCGCCTTCGCGCGCCCCATCGTCCGGCTGTGGCTGCACACCTGCACCCTCGACCATCCGGCAGCGATGGGGTTCTACCTCAGCTGTGGATTTAAGCCTTACAAGCGCGCGATCGAGGTGGCCGACGATCCGCGCCTCATGGGCCTCGCAGCGCCGACGGCGGCCCCCCACGCGCCGATCATCGGGCCTGAACAGGGTTAGAGGTTCGGCCGAGCGGCCCGGGCGAGGCCGATCTGGTTCATGGCCGCCTGGTCGCGGGCGTTCTCCAGGCTGCGCTCGCTCGCCCGCTCGCGATCCTCGAGGATCTCCACCTTCTTGAGCTCCTCATAAGCCTCGCCGAGCTCGGCCTTGGCGTCGTCGAGCTGCCGCCTCAAGTCGTCCGCCGAGCGGCGCAGGTTGTCCCGGCGCTGGGCTGCCGCCTTGGCGTAGGTCGGATAGGCGAAGTGGGCCGGGTCGGAGATGCCCGCCTTCTGCTCCTCGGCGGCGATTTCCCGGGCGAGCTCGCCGGCCATGCGCTCGAATTCCGCGATCATCGCCTCGATCTGGGCGACACGCCGCCGCTTTTCATCGACCTGGAAGCGCTTGAGGCGAATGAGCGTTTCGCGCGACTTCATCTCCAACTCCACTCCAGCCGGGCGCGAGCGTCATCGGCGTGCGATGATCTCCGCCAGGCGGGCGTAACCATCGCTGATGGAAGTTGAATCTTCCTTACTCTGGGCGAGGAAGGCCTCGAGCTCCGGGATCAGCGCGATGGCCTCGTCAACCTCCACCGACGAGCCCGGGCGATAGGCGCCGAGCCGGATGAGCTCCTCCATGTCGGCATAGGTCGCCAACACCCGGCGCGCCTTCTGCACCACGGGATAGTAGGCCGGATCGCAGGAGCGCGGCATGGTGCGGGACACCGATTTCAGCACGTTGATCGCGGGATAGCGGCCGCGCTCGGCGATGGCGCGCTCCATGACGATGTGCCCGTCGAGGATCCCGCGCACCGCATCCGCCACCGGCTCGTTATGGTCGTCGCCCTCGACCAGCACCGTGAACAGCCCCGTGATCACCCCCTCGCCGACCCCGGGCCCGGCCCTCTCCAGGAGGCGGGGCAGTTCGTTGAACACGGTCGGCGTATAGCCCTTGGCGGTCGGCGGCTCGCCGGCGGCAAGGCCGATGTCCCGCTGCGCCATGGCGAAGCGCGTGACGGAGTCGATCATGCACAACACGGACGCGCCCTGATCCCGGAAATACTCCGACAAGGTGAGGGTGAGATAGGCCGCGTTGCGGCGCATGAGGGCCGGCTCATCGGAGGTGGCGACCACCACCACCGAGCGCGCAAGTCCCGCCTCGCCGAGGTCATCCTGGAGGAACTCCTGGACCTCGCGCCCGCGCTCGCCCACCAGCCCGATGACCGCCACATCCGCGGCAGTGAAGCGCGCGCACATGGACAGGAGCACGGACTTTCCCACGCCGCTGCCGGCGAAAATACCCATGCGCTGGCCGGCGCACATGGTGAGGAAGGTGTTGATGGCCCGCACGCCGAGATCGAGGGGCGCACCCACCCGCCGTCGGGCGTGGGCCGGAGGCGGATCGGCGCGGAAGGAGCGCAGCATCTCTCCCTGCGGGAGCGGGCCTTTTCCGTCGATCGGACGACCGAGGGCATCGACGACCCGTCCGAGCCATCCTCGGCTCGGCCTCACGCCGGCGATGCTGTCGCGCACGTAAGCCGCGCAGCCCCGCCGCACGCCGTCCAGGGAGCCGAACGGCATCGCCAAGGCCCGATCGCCCGAAAAGCCGATCACCTCGCAAGGAACGGTGCCGCTGCGCTCGACTTCGATCTCGAGCCGCCCTCCCACGGTCATGGCGGCGATCGGGCCGGCGATCTCGATCAAGAGGCCACGGACGGCGGCCACCCGCCCGTAGATCTCGAAGTCCGGCGCGGCCTCGAGCGCCGCCTGCGCGGCTGCGATGCGGCCGGCGCCCTTCTCCTGCATGGCCACCGCTGTCAACCTTTCGTTTACGGCTCTCGTTAACACTAAGGGAGCCACGCGTGTAGCCGATGTTCGGCTCCCGGCAAGGAGCGAGTCGAATGAGTCGGTTAGAAGCAAAACTTAAACTGCAATGTGAAGCGTGAAATGCCCGAGATTCGACACTGGCGCAACACATTAGGCCGATTCGTCAAAGCGGCCTCGTGGGGAGCTTGCGCGTCTGAATCAAGGTTTGTTAACCATTGCACGTTAGCGTTGCGAGTCGGGATCAAAGGGGGCGTTCATCGCGCGTCGCGCGGTGAGCGGGCGGCAGGTTGTTGCCTGCGCCCAAGGGCTAGGCTGGGGATCTGAAATGCGCGTACTTCTCATCGAGGACGACAGCGCAACGGCGCAGAGCATCGAGCTGATGCTCAAGTCCGAAAACTTCAATGTCTACACGACCGATCTCGGGGAGGAGGGCGTCGATCTCGGCAAGCTCTACGACTACGATATCATCCTGCTCGATCTGAACCTGCCGGACATGTCGGGCTACGAGGTGCTCCGCAGCCTGCGCGTGGCGAAGGTCAAGACGCCGATCCTCATCCTGTCGGGCCTCGCCGGCATCGAGGACAAGGTGCGCGGGCTGGGCTTTGGCGCCGACGACTACATGACCAAGCCGTTCCACAAGGACGAGCTCGTCGCCCGCATCCACGCCATCGTGCGCCGCTCCAAGGGCCACGCCCAATCGGTCATCACCACGGGCGACCTTGTCGTCAACCTCGACACCAAGACCGTGGAGGTCGCCGGCTCGCGGGTGCATCTGACGGGCAAGGAGTATCAGATGCTGGAGCTCCTTTCCCTGCGCAAGGGCACGACCCTCACCAAGGAGATGTTCCTGAACCATCTCTACGGCGGCATGGATGAGCCCGAACTGAAGATCATCGACGTCTTCATCTGCAAGCTGCGCAAGAAGCTCGCCAACGCTTCGAACGGCAAGAACTACATCGAGACGGTCTGGGGCCGCGGCTATGTGCTGCGCGAGCCGACCGAGAGCGACGAGAGGATCGCTGTCTAAGTCATCGGATCGTCGCAAGACCCTGCGACGATCTCAACCGGCGACATCGAACGGTTCGAGCCCGGAGGTACGGCCGGACCGAAAGAGAAGTCCCGCTCCGGCGGGACTTTTTCTTTGTACGCCCCAACCATCACGGTCCTTGCGCAAGCCTGGAGGGGCGAGCGACCAAGGGAGGGCTGCCTGCCCGTCTTCGCCTTTCGCGCTCCACGCATCCCGGAGGGAAGCGCGCCACGTCCCTGCAAAGCATCACCGTGTTCCGGCCCTGGGCTGCGCAAAGCGGCTGGGTCGGGATCGCGACGGAACACCCGTCGAAGGAAGAAGCATCAACCTGATCTTCTCGCGCCGCGATGGCAGGGGCCAGGGGCGAGCCTCGGCGGGGCGACCGCAGGCCTTCGCGAGGGTGAGCGCCGCCTCGCCCGCTTTTCCGCTGCGGGCTCCCTATCGGCTCGCGACCAGGCGCAGGGGCGCCGTTGCCTCCGCCGGGCGGCTGGGGACGTAAAGGCCGCGGTGTTCCGGATGAGGTACCAGGGCGTCGGAGAGGCCGATGACGGTCTCGGCGGCGCCGAGAAGGACCGCTCCCCCCGGGTTCAGCGCCTGCGCGATGCGCCTGAGCACGTCCGCTTTGGTCGGCGCATCGAAGTAGATCAGGACGTTGCGGCAGTAGATGATGTCGAAGGTGCCAAGCGCGCCGAAGCTGTGGATCAGGTTCAGTGGCTTGAACTGGACCATCGAGCGGATCTCCTCCGAAATCCGCCAGCGATCCCCTTCCTGCGTGAAATATTTCAGAAGAAGCTGGATCGGCAGCCCGCGCTGGACCTCGAACTGGGTGTAGTAGCCGGCCTTCGCCTTCTCGAGAACCTCGGTGGAGATGTCAGTCGCCAGGATCTCGATATTCCAGCCGGTCAGCTTCTGCGCCGACTCTTTGAGGATCATCGCCAGGGAATAGGGCTCCTGCCCTGTCGAGGCGGCCGCACACCAGATGCGGATCCGTCGCGTCGACCCTCGCGCGGCAAGGCAGCCGGGCAGCAGCACCTGGCGAAACAGATCGAAGGGCGTGCGATCGCGGAAGAAGAAGGTCTCATTGGTGGTCATGGCCTCGACCACGGCCTGTTCCAGCGCCGGATCAGGGGCGCCCTTGAGGCGCCCGATCAGGGCGCTCAAGGAGGCGATCCCGAAGCGCTGGCAGACCGGGCCGAGCCGGCTCTCCACGAGGTAGCGCTTCTCGGCGGTGAGGGCGAGGCCGGAGCGGGCCTTCAGGAAACTGCGCAGGGCGTCGAAGTCCGCTTCGGTCATGCGACGCTCCCGAACAAGCTCTTGATGGCGGGCGCGATGGCGCCGAGAGGAAGGATCTCGTGGGCCAGCCCCGCTCTCGCGACGGCGCCCGGCATGCCCCAGACGGTGCTCGTGGCCTCGTCCTGGGCGATGACGGCAGCGCCCGCCTCAACGAGCGCCCGGGCCCCATTCGCCCCGTCCGAGCCCATGCCGGTGAGAACCACCGCGACTGCCGCGCCCCCGTAGACGTGAGCAGCATCGCGGAAGAGAACGTCGACGGCCGGGCGACAGAAATTCACCGCCGGCCCGTCGTCGAGGCGAAGCACCGGCTGCGGGGCGCGGTCCCGTCGCAAGCCCATGTGGCGGCCGCCCGGCGCGACGTAGATGCAGCCGGCTGCCGGCACCTCGCCGTCCTGAGGCTCGCGCGCCGGAATGCCGACCTGGGCCGAAAGATGCTCCGCGAAGACGGCCGTGAAGATCGGCGGCATGTGCTGGACGATCAAGGTCGGGATGCGGTGCAGGAGCCCGGCGAGGGGCGACAGCATCTCCCCCACGGCCTTTGGACCGCCGGTGGAGGCGCCGATCAGAAGGCAGCGCGGTGCAACCGCGGGCCGCGGCCGAACCGCTCGGGGATAGGCCGGCGCGGGCGGGCGTTCCGCCGGGGCCAGCGCCGCCGGCCGTTGGATCGCCGGCCCGCCGGGGCGGCGCGCCCTCGGCCGCCCGAGGGCCTGGACCTTGGCGACGAGTTCCTGACGGAAGTTCGTAGAGGTCGTCACCTGCCGGTTGCTCTCGGGCTTCGGCAGGTAGTCGAGCGCCCCGAGGGACAGGCATTTGAGAGAGATGTCCGCGTTGCGCTGAGTCAGCGTCGAGATGACGATGACGGCAAGGTGCGGCTTCTTCTCGAGGAGCCGGGGCAGCGTGCTGATCCCGTCGAGCTCCGGCATGTCGATGTCGAGGAGAACGATGTCCGGATCGGCACGGTCGAGGGCGTCGATGGCGGCGCGCCCATTGGCGACGGTCGCGACGATGTCGAAGCCGGCCTCCTCCAGCCACCGCGCCATGAGGCCCCTGACGACGACGGAGTCATCGCACACCATGACGCGAGTGCTGGCGGTCATCGGCGCCGGAGCTGGAGCGGAAGCAATGCTCATAAGAAAACTCGCGATGAAAACAGGAACGCTTGGAGACGGCCGCGACGGCCCCGCCGCATCTAGACGAGGCCGACCTCCTGGAGCTTCGCGGTCACGATCTCCTTGTCGAACGGTTTCATGATGTACTCGTCCGCGCCCGCGTGCATGGCGCGGGCGATGTGCGCCACGTCGTTCTCCGTCGTGCAGAAGACGACCTTCGGCCGGTCGCCGTCCGGCGTGCGCCGCAGGTTCTTGAGGAATTCGTAGCCGTCCATGACCGGCATGTTCCAGTCGAGGAGGACCGCATCTGGCATCTCGTTCCGGCAGGCGAGGAGCGCCTGCTCACCGTTCTCGGCCTCCGATACCCGGAAGCTCAGCCCTTCAAGGATGCGGCGCGCCACCTTCCGGATGACGGCCGAGTCATCGACGACGAGGCAGTGTTTCATGACCGTGCTCCAAGATTTCAGCCCGCAGTTCAGGCGGCGCGCGCTTCCATGCCGAAGGAGAGGACGGCGTCGACGTCGAGAATGATCAAAAGCCTCTCGTCGAGCCGGTGAACGCCGCGCGACAGCTTGACCCAGCGCTCGTCCATGTGAACGGGATTGGGCTCGCGCATCTCCGGGGCAAGCTTCATCACCTCGCCCACCCCGTCGACCAGGAGCCCGTAGGATTCTCCCTGGTGTTCAAGCCCCACCGCCATCTCGCGCTCGGACGCGGCGCGGTCGGCAAGACCCAGGCGACGGCGCAGGCACACGGCGGTGACCACCCGTCCGCGCAAATTCAAGAGTCCGACGATCTCGCGGGGAGCCAAGGGAACGGCGGTCAGCGCGCTCGGGATGAAGACGTCGTGCACCCTGTCGATGGGCAGGCCGAACATCTGCTCCGCCACGGTGACCGTCACATATTCCTCGTAGTCACCCGCCGCAGCGCGGGCGGAGACAAGGTTGCTGTTGGCGGCGATCATGCGGCCTCTCCAAGCGCCGGCTGGGTTTCCGCAAGAGCGGCGACGAGACCGCTGCGGTCGAACTTGGCGACGAACTCCGCGATCTCGAGCCTGCGCGCGCGCTCGACGGCGTCCGGCGTGACGCCTGAGGCCAGCGCGATGACCGGCAGACCGGCATGACGGCCATGACCGCGAATGGTCTCGACCAGCTCGAAGCCGTTCTTGCCGGGCATGTCGATGTCCGTGACCACCACGTCGATGCGAGCCGTGGCGTTGAGGAGGTGCAGCGCCTCGTCGGCGCTGCTCGCCGCCACGACCTGGTAGCCCGCTGCCTTGAGGACGGGCGTCAGCATCTCGCGGAAGAAGGCGGAATCGTCGACGAGAAGCACGGTGCGGCGCAAAGCCGAGATCCGCCCGCTCCCCGGCCGCGTCCAATCCTCGTGGGCGAGGGGGAGATAGTGGGCCACGTTGACGATCTCGGTCGCCCGGTTGCGGATCACGGCCGAGCCCACGAGGTCCGAGCGGTCCGCCACGAGCTCGATGTCCAGGCGATCGTCGACGATGTCGACGATCTCGTCGACAACAAGGCCCATCGAGCGCTCCCCGTCCGAGAAGACCACGAGGGGCTGCGTGCCTTCCCGGCGGATGGCAACGTCCGGATCCGCGGGAACGAGCGGCATGAGCCGGCCGCGGTACTGGATGAGCGGCCGCCCCCCGACCCACTCGATCTTGCTGGCGTCGATCTCCTCGAGGCGCGTCACCAGCGACAGGGGCACCGCCTTCAAGGTTTCGCCGCCGCCGCGGAAGATCAGGAGCGTGACCGTCTCGGATTCGCCTGCCGTCGCCTGCTCCGCGGGATCGTCCCCCGTGAGCTGGTCCTGGGCGGCGCCCGAGCCAACCACCTTCGCGATCCCGTTTGGATCGATGATGAGCACCACCGCCCCGTCTCCGAGGATGGTGTTGCCCGAGAACAGCTGGATATGGCGCAGCTTCGACGACATGGGCTTCACGACGATTTCTTCCGTATGGAAGACCCCGTCGACCAGGATGCCGAAGCGCTGGCGGCCGACCTGCGTCACCACCACGAAGCCTTCGTCGGCGGCCGCCTCCGCGGAGCCCGGCAGGCCCAGTACCTTCGAGATCGGCACGATGGGCAGCAGCCGCTCGCGCAAGCGCAGCACCGGCGTGCCGTTGATGCGCTCGATCGCATGGTCGGAGCCGGGCTTCACCCGCACAAGCTCGAGCACCGCCACTTGCGGGATGGCAAAGCGCTGGTCCTGAGCGCTGACGATCAGCGCCGCAACGATGGCGAGCGTCAGCGGGATCTTGATGGTGAAGACCGTGCCGCGCCCCTGCTCGGAACGGATGTCGACCGTGCCGCCGATGAGCTCGATATTGGTCTTGACCACGTCCATGCCGACGCCGCGGCCGGAGACGGACGTTATTTCCTTCGCGGTGGAGAAGCCCGGGTGGAAGATGAACTTCGCCACCTGTGCGTCGTTCATGCGCTCTACTTCGGCTTCGCTGGCAAGCCCGCGCTCGATCGCCTTGCGGCGGATCGCCGCGAAGTTGAGGCCGCGGCCGTCATCCGCGATCTCAATGGTGATGGTGCCGCCCTCGTGATAGGCGTTGAGGCGGATGACGCCGCGCTCCGGCTTGCCCGCCGCCTTGCGCTCGAGCGGCGTCTCGATGCCGTGATCCGCCGAGTTGCGGATCATATGCGTGAGCGGGTCCTTGATGACCTCGAGCACCTGCCGGTCGAGCTCGGTCTCGGCACCCTGCATGACGAGCTCGATCTTCTTGTTGAGCTCGGCGGAAAGGTCGCGGACGACGCGCGGCAGCTTCTGCCAGGCGGTGCCGATCGGCTGCATGCGCGTCTTCATGACGCCTTCCTGCAGCTCGGCCGTCACGTGCGAGAGCCGCTGCAGCGGCACCTTGTAGGCGTTGTCGTCGTGGCGACGCGCGATTTCGAGGAGCTGGTTGCGCGTGAGCACCAGCTCCGACACCATGGTCATCAGGTGCTCGAGCGTGTCGACATTGACCCGGATGGTCTGCACCTTGGAGACGGGTGCGCCTTCCCCGGCGTCGCCCCCTTCGCCTTTCGGCGCCTTGTGCGCCTGCTCGTCCGAGCCTTGCGCCGCAGCGCGGGGCGGCGGCGGCGGCGGTGGCGGAGGCGCCGCAGCAGGTTCGCTCGGCGCGGCGGGGGACGGCTCGTCCTCGGGACCCGGCGCCTCGCGGAAAGCGCGCTCGAGCTCGTCGAGGGAAACCTCGCCGGGCTTCAGCGGCCGCTCCAACACCTGGTGAACGAGCGTGCCGACGGTGAGCTTCGGCTCTGGCGGAGGCGGCGCAGGAGCGGGCTCCGTCGCCATGCGCTCGAGTTCGCCGATGAGGTCATCGTCGGCGCCGTCAGGCTCCGCGGCGGTGCGTTCGAGCTCGGCCAGGATCTCCTTGATGCGGTCAAGGGTCGCGAGGATGATCGAGACCGCCTGGCTCGTGACGGGCATTCCATCCCGGAACTTGCCCATCAGCGTCTCGGCCGCATGCGCCAGCGCCTCGAGGCGGGGCAGGCCGAGGAAGCCGCAGGTGCCCTTGATGGTGTGCACGAGGCGGAAGATGTTGCGGAGGATCGTCTCGTTGTTCGGATCCTGCTCGAACCGGACGAGCTCGACGTCGACGACGTCAAGGTGTTCCGCCGTCTCGGTCAGGAACTCGCGCAACAAATCATCCATAACGACCTACTCTACTCACGCAACGCGCACTGACTGCGTGGCGAGTGTCGCCGGGATGGGTTTATGATCGGTTGAGACCGTTCACTTTTTCAGGGAAAGGGCCAAGGCGCGACGGCATCGCCTAAGCCGAGACCTGGGCCAAAACCTCGGCCAAGAGCTGGGCCAAGCCTCAGGCCGGCTCCGCACGAAGCGTGACCTCGTCGCCCTCGAGGGAGAGCGACACCGTCATCCCCGTCTCGCGGGCGATGAGGCCCGTGTAATAGGGCTGGATGCCGTGAGCGTCGACGACGCCGGATTGCGGCGCGCCGGCAAGCAAGGCCTCCGCATGGGTCGGGATGCGCGCGTGCGGGCCCTTGGCGGTGATCGCGAAGGCGGAACGCTCCGCGTCCCCCGTCACCCGCACGACGATCGATCCGCCCCGCGGGATGGCGCTCGTCGCGATGACGACGAGGTTGAGGAGAAGCTTCGCCCGGTTCTTCGGCAGGAGCAGGCGGGGCGCCTCCCAGGCCAGGGAAATCTTGTCGTCCTGGAACAGCCCCCGCGCCACCTGCTCCGCATCGCCAAGATCGATCGATGCACCGGCGGAGCCGGCCGCTCCGAAGGCGATGCGGGCGAACTGGAGCCGGGCGGAGGCCTGCCTTGCGCTCTTGCGGATGAGGTCAAGGGCGAACTCCTTCATCGAAGGGTCGCTTTCGTCGTCGAGCACTTCGAGGCCGTTGACGATCGCCCCCACGGGGGAAATCACGTCATGGCACACGCGCGAGCAGAGAAGCGCGGCAAGATCGAGGGCATCGAGGGTAACGGCGGCCATCAGGCGCTCCGCGGGCAGGAGAGGAAGATCGACGGTGCCGCCGGGCGCCCCGGGGCAATCGGCGCCGTCGAAGCGACGCAAGCTCCGATCCGATAGCTGCCTGCGCGCCCTTTGAAAAGGATCAGCGCGCCACGTCGACAGAGTGTGAGAAAAGAGGCACAAGAGCCGCCATGACGCTCGACCCAGCAAGCCGCGACGCCCTCGCCCTGCGCCTCGGCGAGATCGCCTGTGAGGCCGGACGCCTCATCCTCTCTTTGAGCGCCCAAAACACCGCCCGGCTGAAGGCCGATGGCAGCCCCAGCACCGAGGCGGACCTTGCCGCGGAGCGCCTCATCCTGGAGCGGCTTGCGGCCGCCTGGCCCGACATCCCCGTGGTGGCGGAGGAAACGGCCGAGGCGGTCCGCCCCAAAGACCTGTTCTTTCTCGTGGACCCTCTCGACGGCACCCGCGATTTCATCGCGGGAAGCGATGAGTATTGCGTCAACATCGCGCTTGTCGCGGCAGGGCGTCCCGTCGCCGCTGCCGTTGCGGCGCCGGCGCTCGGCCGGTTGTGGGTTGCCGGAACGAGGGCAGCCGCCGGCGCCGTTCCGGCGACCAGCAATGAGCCCCTCCGCCTGACTCCCGCCCGAACGAGACCCGCCCCAGCGGGCGGGCTTGTCGCCCTCGTCAGCCGCCGCCACGGCGATGAGGCGACGGAGCAATGTCTTGCAAGCCTGCCCATTGCCGAACGTCGGACGGCGGGCTCAGCCCTGAAGTTCTGCCTGATCGCCTCCGGCGAGGCGGATCTTTACGTGCGCTGCGGGCCGACCCGCGAGTGGGACACCGCCGCGGGCGATCATGTCCTCACGACGGCGGGCGGCGGCGTCGTCCAGGCCGGAGGTTCGCCTCTCACTTACGGCCGCCACGGCGATCGCTTCGTCAACGGCCCCTTTGCCGCTTTGGGAGACCCGAGCCTCGCGCCGCACCTTGGCCAGAGTCTCGCCGTCTGCCGCTAGCGGCGCGCAGGACCCGTTCAAGGAGCGGCAAGCTCCCGGCGCAAGGACGGCCAATGCGCCTCGGCACGGGCCGCGATCGTCGGATCGGCGAGGAAGCGTGCCCGCGCATGGTCCGACCGGAACAGGTAAAGGCGCTGCTGGTGGATGTGATAGATGGCCGGATTGGCGGCGACGAGCCGCCCCTCGGCGGCGGCCACCGCATCGTAGCCGCCGATCCGTGGCGCATAAGCCTCCGGATCCCGCGTGAAGGCGGCTCGATTCGCTTCGCTGGCGAAGCGCCAGGCGAGCCCTCCCCAGATCAGTTCCAGTTCGGGCTTCCCGGGCCGCGGATCGCCGAGGAAGAAGCTGACCGGGTCGAAGCCGCGCAGCCCCAGGCCGGTCAACTCGTCCCCGACGCGGGCTTGCGTGGCCCCGACCAGCGGCGGCAGGGCCTCGAGGCGCTCCGGGCTCGCCATCGCCGTCTGCGGTGCGAGGAACCGACAGGCCGTCGCGGCCAGAACCACCAGCGTTGAGACTTTGTTAGCCATGTTGCTGTCGAATCGCCCCGCGACCCGGCGTTGATCGGGTCGGCCCCAATCTGGCCGCCAAGGTCTGAAGAAATCGCTGGCCCAACCACCCGATCCCGGCCCCAAGCTTCAAGGCGACGCGGAAGGACCACCCGCCATGCGCATGCCCACCTTCTTCTCCGTCCTCTTCGCCGCTTTCGTCAGCCTCACCCAGGTGGCGGTCTGCGCCCCGATGGCCCGCGAAGCCAGCCCCGAGACCTTCACGCCGGCGGAGCTCGTCGAATCAGGGCACCACTTCTTCGGCACCGTCTCCCGTGGCCTCGCGCTGACGATCCAGGAGGCGGTCAAGCGTTGGGGCGAGCCCAACGGCTATATTCTCGGCCAGGAGGCCTCTGGCGCCTTCATCGGCGGCCTGCGCTACGGAGAAGGCATCCTCTACACCCGCAACGCCGGACAGCGCCGCGTCTTCTGGCAGGGTCCCTCGGTCGGCTTCGACTTCGGCGGAGAAGGGGCCCGCACGATGATGCTCGTCTACAACCTTCCTTCCATCGACGCCCTCTACAAGCGGTTCCTCGGTGTTGACGGCTCGGCCTATTTCATCGGCGGCTTCGGCATGACCGCGGCGATCGCGGACGAGATGGTCGTCGTCCCGATCCGCTCCGGCGTCGGCGCTCGGCTCGGCCTCAATATGGGCTATCTGAAGTTCACGCCCGAGGCGACCTGGAACCCGTTCTAGCCTCTCGCACGGGCTGATCGGCGGGGTCAGCCCTTCACTCCCTGGAAAGCTGCCGCCGCGCGTGGCAGGGTGCCGGCCCTCGAAGCATGAGCGAGACGGGTCGGCGTGATCGAAACCATCATGATTTTCGCGCTGGGGTTCCTTTCGGCGAGCCTCCTGGCGCTCCTCGTCATCCCGGCGGTGAACGCGCGCGCGGAGCGTCTGGCGCGCCGGCGGGTGGAGGCGCAGTTCCCCCTCTCCATCACCGAGCTCACCGCCGAGAAGGACCAGCTCAGGGCGGAGTTCGCCGTGCTCCAGCGACGTCTCGAGCGCAAGGCCGAAGAGGCGCTGGCGGAGAAACATGCGAGCATGGAGGAGCTCGGGCGACGGGCCGTCAGGATCCAGTCCCTCGAGACGGAGCTCGCAGCGCGGGACGGCCGCATCGGTGAACTCGAGGCGGAGCTTGCCGCGACGAGGCGGAAGCTTTCGGAGGTCGAGGAGGCCCTTGCCACCGCCTCTGCGGCGCTTGTCGGCGCGCGGGAGACGAGCGGCGCGCTTGAGCAGGCTCACCGGCAGACGCTGACCGAGCTGTCCGCCACCCGGGCGAAGCTCGACACGACCGAGACCGCGCTTGCGGAGGCTCGAACGCGGATCGTCTCCCTGGAGGAGGCGCTCGCGGCCCGCGAGACCGCTTTCGCCGATCTCGACGCGCGCTACGGCGCGACCTTGCAGGATCTCGATATGAGGCGCATCGCCGTTTCGGATCTGGAGACGCGGCTTGCGACGCAAACGGCCCGCGCCGACGAGCTCGAACGTGTCGCCGAGGAACGCCGTTCCGAGGTGCAGACCTTGCAGATGAGCGTGGACGAGCTTCGCCGGGAGCTTGCCTCCTTGAAGGACGAGCTCGCAGCGGCTCGCAGGGCCGAACAGGCCGATGCCGCGATCAAGGCGGAGAATGCGGAGCTGCGCCGGCGCATCGACGAGGTGGCGGACAGCATCTTGCGGCACGCGGAAGGCCAGCGCACCCACGCGACCTCCGCCAGCCAGGGATGAGGCGCTACCCCCGAAGAGCCTTCGCAATATTGTCTAGACAATTGACTTGTGCGGAACCTCATGCTGCCATGCAGCAAAGGTTCCGACCAATCGTCGGCCGAGAGCCGACCAAGGAGACGGAGGGGTGTCATGAAAGCAATCGTTGGGGGTCTCGTGCTCGCCGCTTTGGCGGCCGGCATCGCCTCGGCCCAGGAGACCAAGGTCAGCATCGGCATTTCCGGCTGGACCGGCTTTGCCCCGCTCACCCTCGCCAAGGAGGCCGGCATCTTCAAGAAGAATGGCCTCGACGTGACGATCAAGAAGATCCCGCAGGCGAGCCGCCACCTCGCCATCCAGTCGGGTGACATCCAATGCGCCGCGACCACGGTCGAGACCTGGATCGTGTGGAACGCCAACGGCGTCGCCACCAAGCAGATCTTCCAGCTCGACAAGTCCTACGGCGCCGACGGCATGGTGGTGCGTAACACCATCAACTCCATCAAGGACCTGAAGGGCAAGACCGTGGCGGCCTCCGCGCCCGGGACCGCGCCCTATTTCACCCTTGCCTGGTTCCTCAAGAAGAACGGGCTTTCGGTGAAGGACGTGACGGTGGTCAATCTCGAGCCCGGCCCGGCGGCGCAGGCCTTCATCGCCGGCCAGAACGACGCCGCCATGACCTACGAACCTTATCTCTCCTCGGTCCGCGCCGCGCCCCAGGCCGGCAAGATCATCGCCACCACCCTCGACTACCCGATGATCATGGACACCTTCGGCTGCACGCCCAAGTTCCTCGACGAGAACCCGAAGGCGGCGAAGGCGCTCGCCGACAGCTACTTCGAGGCGCTTGAGATGATCGCCAAGGACCAGGCGAAGGCCTATGAGATCATGGGCGCCGATGTGAAGCAGACGGCGGAGCAGTTCGGCAACTCGGCCAAGTTCCTTCGCTGGCAGGACCGGGAAGCCAACAAGAAGTTCTTCACCGCCGAGTTCGAGCAGTTCTCGAACGAGGCCGCCGACCTTCTCCTTGAGATCGGCATCATCAAGCAGAAGCCGGACATCAAGGCCATCGTCGACACACGCTTTATTCAATAGCGCCCTCCGGAGCCCCTCTCCCGGATGGGAGAGGGGTTCGATAGCGCTTCCATCCCATGCCCCGCCCGCTCGAACCCGTCAGCCAAGGCGCCAAGGTCGTCCTCGGCATCTCGTTCTTCGTGCTCTTCGTCGCCGGCTGGTCCATCGCGACGCTCGGGGGCTATGTCTCGAAGACCTTCCTCGCCGATCCGATCACCATGCTGGAAGACGGCTGGACGCTCCTCAGCCGTTTCGGCTTCGCGTTCGACATCGCCGTGACGATCTGGCGGGTGGTGGGCGGCTTCATCCTGGCGGCGATCATTGCCGTTCCACTCGGTATCCTGATGGGCGCGTACAAGCCCGTCGAGGCCTTCTTCGAGCCCTTCGTCTCCTTCGCGCGTTATCTGCCTGCCTCAGCTTTCATCCCGCTTCTGATCCTCTGGGCCGGCATCGGCGAGACGCAGAAGCTGCTCGTCATCTTCATCGGCTCCGTCTTCCAGATCATCCTCATGGTGGCGGTGGCGGTCGGCCAGACCCGGCGCGACCTCGTGGAGGCGGCCTATACGCTCGGCGCCTCCGACGCAGGGATCGTCACGCGGGTCCTGATCCCGGCGAACGCGCCCGAGATTGCCGAGATCCTGCGTCTCGTGCTCGGCTGGGCCTGGACCTACGTCATCGTGGCCGAGCTCATCGGCTCGTCGTCGGGCATCGGCCACATGATCATCGACAGCCAGGCGCTCCTCGCCACCGGTCAGATCATCTTCGGCATCATCGTCATTGGTCTGATCGGCCTTGTCTCCGACTTCCTCTTCAAGGCGGTGAACCGCTGGCTCTTCCCCTGGAGGCTGGCGTGAGGACGCGCGGCGATCTTTGCTTCCCTCAAGGGAGAGGAGAAAGGCGTCTCGCATGACCGACTCGCCCAAGCTCCTCATCGACAATGTCTCCCGCGTCTTCCCCGGCGTGCGCGGGGGGCCGCCAACCCGGGCGCTCGAGCCGACGCGGCTCGAGGTCGCCGAGAACGACTTCATCACTATCCTCGGCCCCTCGGGCTGCGGGAAGTCGACGCTTCTGCGGATCGTCGCCGGCCTCGATCGGCCAAGCGCCGGGCGGGTGCTCCTTGACGGACGGGAGGTGAAGGGGCCGGGACCCGACCGGGGCATGGTGTTCCAGTCCTACACCCTCTTCCCGTGGCTCACGGTGGCCGAGAACATCGCGTTCGGCCTGAAAGAGAAGGGCGTCCGCGAGAGCGAGCGCCGGGACATCGTCGCGGCCTATGTAGAGAAGGTCGGCCTCAGGGGCTTCGAGAACCACTATCCGAAGCAGCTCTCCGGCGGCATGCAGCAGCGCACCGCTATTGCCCGGGCGCTTGCGAACAACCCCGAAATCCTTCTGCTCGACGAGCCTTTCGGCGCACTCGACAACCAGACCCGCGCTCTCATGCAGGAGCTGCTGCTCGGCATCTGGGAGCGGGAGACCAAGACGGTGCTGTTCGTCACCCACGACATCGAGGAGGCGATCTTCCTCGCCTCCCGCGTGGTGGTCATGACCGCCCGGCCCGGGCGCATCAAGGCGGAGGTGCCGGTCGAGCTCCCCCATCCGCGCCACTACACCATGAAGACCAGCGCGGCTTTTTCCGACCTGAAGGCGCGGCTCACGGAGGAGATCCGCGCCGAGGCGGTGCTTGCCGCCGAAGGGCATTGAGCGTCGTATTTCCGCTCCGACCGCCGAGCGTCTAAGCTTCAGGCAAGGGCTACCGAGCCGCAGCGCAGGGCCGCGCCCTGCGCGCCGCCGCGAGAACAAGAATGAGCGTTGCCGACCCCAACAGCCTCCTTGCCAGCATCCTCTCGGTGGCCGCCAGAGCCACCTGGATCGAGGCCCTCGGCTATGTCGGCGCAGTGCTCTCCATCGCCTCGAACGCCATGCGGACCATGATCCCGCTGCGCTGTCTCGGTATCGCGACGAATTGCGTCTTCATCCTCTGGGGCACGCTGGCCGGCGTGTATCCGACCCTCATCGTCCACATGGTGGTGCTGCCCCTCAACGTCACCCGCCTCATTCAGATGCTGCGCCTGATCCGTCAGGTTCGGGAGGCAAGCAAGGCCGACCTGTCCATGGAATGGCTGAAGCCCTTCATGACCCGGCAGCGCATCCGCCGGGGCGACATCCTGTTCCGGAAGGGCGATGAGGCCGAATGCATGTATTACACGCTGACCGGCCGCTACCGGCTGCGGGAATCGGGCCTCGAGATCGCGCCGGGGCAGGTGGTCGGCGAGATGGGGCTGCTCTCGCCCGAGAACCGGCGCACCCAGACCCTCGAATGCCTCGAAGACGGCGAGGCGCTCGCCATCTCCTATGACGAGCTGCGCCAGCTCTTCTTCCAGAATCCGGAATTCGGCTTCTATTTCCTGAGACTCACCACGGGCCGGCTGTTCGAGAACATGACCCGGCTCGAGACCGAGCTGATCCATCTGCGACCGCCGAAGGGTCCGGCCGCTCTGCCCGACCGCCCTCCTCTCCCCTTGACCCACCCAGCGAAAGGAACGGCCGTTGGCCCGGACGCCACGCAGCGGCAGTCCGGGGCCGAGAAGCAATGCCGATGAACCGGAGCGCAGCGCTCCCTCAACGCTCCTTCTCTATCCTGGGCTCGGCCTGCGGACCGCTCCCGGGTGACCGGGATTAGGATGGGCCGCCTGCCATGCCCTCTCCAGCCGGCGCGAGCGTCTCACCAAGGCTTCGGCCAAGCTCCTCGACTTCCACGCGCGTCCTCACCACGGTCACGTTGCACGGCGCCTCGGCGACCACCTGGGACGACACGCTGCCAAGATAGCGCCGCAAGGCAGACGTGCCGCGCGCGCCGATCACGATGTGATCGGCCTTCACCTGGCGCGCATAATCCACGAGCGCAGCGGCAGGGTCAGGGCTCTCGACCACCGTGCACGTCACCCGCTCCTCCGGGAGGCCGAGCGGACGCGCCCAGTGCTTCAGCTCCAAGAGGCGTTGCAGATGGAGGCTCCGGCCCTGCTCGTCTTCGCCGAAGTCGATGCCGATGCGCGGCACCTTCAGGACGTTCACGCAGGCCAGGCGCGCCTTCGGCTCGATCTCCAGGATCCGCCGCACGATCACCCGCAGCGCATCCGCGAGCTCCTGCATATCGGGCGCAAGATCCACCGCCGCCATGACGATCGGCGCGGCCGCAAGGCGCCCCGCCAGCGTCGGCTGAGGAGCTTGTTCGGGCGGAATAAAGCTCTTGAACCAGCGCCCGATCACCGTTCCAAGGGGCGGCTTGTTCATCCTGTCCGCGCGCTCGGTCAGCCTCACCTCCTTGGGGTGAGCAAGATCGAAGGCCGCCTGCGCTCCAGTGGCATAGCGCATCTCCGGATCGCGTTCGAGGAGCCGCAGGATGATCTCCTGGAGCCAGGGCGGGAAGGATGGATCGAGGGCGCGGGGCGGCACCGGGTCCTGGTAGAGACGACGCCGCAGGGCGCGCCGGCTGTGTTGGGGATTGCCGAAGGGCCGCTGTCCCGTGGCGAAGAGGTAGAGCATGGCACCAAGAGCGAAGAGATCGCTGCGCGGGTCGCGCCGGTGGCCGAGGACTTGCTCGGGCGAGATGTAGGGAGCCGTTCCCACCGGCAGGCGGGCCTCTTCCGCGAGGAGATCGGGCAGCTGGTCATGCCGCGAGAGGCCAAAATCGATGAGCACCGCCTCGCCGCTTTCGCGCATCATCACGTTGCTGGGCTTCACGTCGAAATGGATCACGTGCTGACGGTGAAGGTCGTGCAGCGCGAGCGCCACCTTGGCGCCAAGGGCCGCGACCTCGGCGGCCGGAAGCGGCGCCTTCTCCACCAGCGGCAGCAGGGAGGGGCCAGGAATTCGCTCCATGACGAGATAGGGCTGTTCCGCAAGCTGCGCCGCCACGAAGCGCGGCACATGGGGACCGGACAGCCGGCGCAGGATCATCTCCTCGACTTCAAAGCCGACGATGGCGCCTGCTCCTTCGCCATAGCCGATGATCGGCACCTTCATGATCATCGGCAGGGGATCATGGGCCGGATGCGTCACCCGCCAGAGCAACGCCATGCCGCCGCGATGCAGCAGTTCCTCCAGGCGGAAGCCGCCGACGACCTGTCCAGGCGCGAGCGGGCGCACCATCACGCTCCTCGATAAAGCCGCGCGGCAAGCCGCTCCGGCAGCCCAGCCGCGATGATCTTTCGAGCCGCGGCGTCGACGTCATAGGGCACGCGCACATAGGTCAGCGTGCCGTCGCGCTCATGGAGAAGGGCATAGCAGGCGGCCGGCTCGCCGTCCCGCGGCTGGCCGACCGCGCCGACCACCGCCAGCCATCGGCGGCTTGCGAGAAGCGGAATGCGCACCCCCGCCACCGGCGCAAACGGCACCGCCGGGCTTCGAGGCGTCATCCAATAGACGGCGGGAACGTGCACATGGCCGCAGAAGGTCAGACGGGCCGCGGTGCGGCGCATGCTGCGCTCCGCCTCGACGGGTCCGGTGATGTAGCCCCACCCCTCCGGCGCCCAGCCATTGGCGTGGACGAGGAGCCGATCGTCCTCCTCGGCCGTCAGCGGCAGCCGGCGAAGGAACTCGATCTGCGCCGCGTCGAGCCGCGTCCGGGTCCAGTCGATCGCCTGCGCGGCGAAGGCGTTCATGTCGTCGCCGGTCCCGAACACCGCCGCGTCGTGATTGCCGAGGAGCGCCACGGCGCCGTCCTCCACGAAGCGCGCCACGGTGTCCACGACGAAATCGGGATCCGCCCCGTAGCCGACATAGTCGCCGAGGAACACGTAGCGCTCGACGGCCCTTGTCCGCGCGTCGGCGAGGCAGGCCTCGAAGGCCTCCCGGTTGCCGTGGATGTCGGACATGAGGGCGGTCAGCATGGGGCCGCCCCGTTTCGCCCGCGATCAGCGCCGCCGCGTTGCCACGCAAGGAGAGCGAGGGCTATCGTCGGCGGGCCGCTGCCGGGAGCTGTCATGAAGATCGTCGCGCTCGCCACCGCATCCGTCCTGCTGCTCGCGGCGCCCGCCCTGGGGCAGGCCGATCCGAGAACCGCCTGCCGCAGCGATTACCTGAAGTTCTGCTCGGCGCACAGGCCCGGCACGCCCGGCGTCGAGCAATGCTTCCGGGACAACCTGCAGAAGGTCTCCGCCGGCTGCCGCGACGCCATCCTCGCCTCCCGCGGCGGAGGCGCGGCGCCCGCCCAGCGCGGCTCGGACTATCGGTAGGCGGGCCCCTCTCCCCGCGCGGGAAGAGGCGTCTTCAAAGCCGGAGGGTGGCGGGTCCTTGGGTTCTTCAGCCCACGCAGCTTGAACTACCGCCTTGGACACTAATCAGCGGCGGGTTAAAGGACGACTATCGTCCTTCAGGAAGGCGAGCATCAGGAAGATTAGATGCGGGCGGAGGGCCGCAGTCCCCTCGCGACGCCTATGGCTTCGCAGAACGGCCGCGCCAAAGCGCGAATGGTTCGCCCGCGTGCCTCATATAGCCCCCTCTCCCCGCGCGCGGGAGGGGGCAGCTCTCATCCCTCGAGGCTCGGCAGGTTGAGCCCGTATTCCTTCGCGCAGGCGACCGCTTCCTCGTAGCCGGCGTCGGCATGGCGCATGACGCCGGAGGCGGGATCGTTCCAAAGCACGCGCTCGATCCGGCGCGCGGCCTCGGGTGTGCCGTCGCAGACGATGACCATGCCGGCGTGCTGCGAATAGCCCATGCCGACGCCGCCGCCGTGGTGGAGCGAGACCCAAGTGGCGCCGGACGCGCAGTTGAGGAGGGCGTTGAGGAGCGGCCAATCGGAGACCGCGTCCGAGCCGTCCTTCATCGCCTCCGTCTCGCGGTTCGGGCTCGCGACCGAGCCGGAATCGAGATGGTCGCGGCCGATGACGATCGGCGCCTTCAGCTCGCCCCGCGCCACCATCTCGTTGAAGGCGAGCCCCAAGCGATGGCGCTGGCCCAGTCCCACCCAGCAGATGCGGGCCGGCAGGCCCTGGAAGGCGATGCGCTCGCGCGCCATGTCGAGCCAGTGGTGGAGATGGCGGTCGTCGGGGATGAGCTCCTTCACCTTCTCGTCGGTGCGGTAGATGTCCTCCGGATCGCCGGAGAGCGCGCACCAGCGGAACGGGCCGACCCCGCGGCAGAAGAGCGGGCGGATATAGGCGGGCACGAAGCCGGGGAAGGCGAAGGCGTCCTCAAGCCCCATGTCCTTCGCCATCTGGCGGATGTTGTTGCCATAATCGAGGGTTGGGATGCCGGCGCGCCAGAAGGCGAGCATGGCCTCCACCTGCACGCGCATGGAGCGCTTCGCCGCCTCGACGGTGCCCTTCGGGTCGCGCTCGCGCCGCTCCTCCCATTCCGCGAGGGTCCATCCGGCCGGGAGATAGCCGTTGAGGGGATCGTGCGCCGAGGTCTGGTCCGTTACGGCGTCGGGCCTCACGCCGCGGCGCACGAGTTCGGGGAAGACCTCCGCCGCGTTGCCGAGGAGCCCGACCGAGATCGGCTTCTTCCCGCGGCAGGAGCGCTCGATGATGTTCAGCGCCTCGTCGAGGCTCGTGGTCGAGGTGTCGAGGTAACGCGTGCGCAGGCGCATCTCGATGCGGCTCGGCTGGCATTCGACGGCGAGCATGGAGGCCCCGGCCATGGTCGCGGCGAGCGGCTGCGCCCCGCCCATGCCGCCTAAGCCTCCGGTCAGGATCCAGCGCCCCGACAGGTCGCCGCCATAGTGCCGGCGGCCGACCTCGGCGAAGGTCTCGTAGGTGCCCTGGATGATGCCTTGCGAGCCGATGTAGATCCAGGAGCCGGCCGTCATCTGGCCGTACATCATGAGACCCTTGCGGTCGAGCTCATGGAAGTGCTCCCAGGTCGCCCAGCCCGGCACCAGGTTGGAATTGGCGATGAGGACGCGCGGCGCGTCCTGATGCGTGCGGAAAACGCCGACCGGCTTGCCTGACTGCACGAGCAGGGTCTCGTCCGCCTCGAGCCGGCGCAGGCTCGCGACGATGCGGTCGAAGCTCTCCCAGTCGCGCGCGGCGCGGCCGATGCCGCCATAGACGACGAGTTCGTGCGGCTTCTCGGCCACCTCCGGGTCGAGATTGTTCATGAGCATCCGGAGGGGCGCCTCGGTGAGCCAGCTCTTGGCGGAAAGGACGTTCCCGCGCGGGGCGCGGACAATGCGGGCGTTGTCGATGCGGGTCTGGGTCATGGCACAGGCTCCGTCGGCAGCCTCCCCTCTCCCGGACGGGAGAGGGGGCGCGCGATCAATGGTAGTGGCAGCGCGGCGGCTTCGGCGAGACGACCGCCTCTTACGAGCTCCGCCGCGGCGGCGATGTCGGGCGCGAGCAAACGGTCATCCTCCAGATGAGGCACGCGGTTGCGAAGCAGGGCGCGCACCCGCTCCAGCGCCTCGCTCGATGTGAGAGGCGCGTGGAAGTCGCAGCCCTGAGCCGCTGCGAGGAGCTCGATGGCGATGACGTTCGCCGTGTTCTCGGCCATCGGGAGGAGGCGGCGAGCGCCGTGCGCCGCCATGGAGACATGGTCCTCCTGGTTGGCGGAGGTCGGGATCGAGTCGACGCTTGCAGGATACGCGCGCTGCTTGTTCTCCGAGACGAGCGCCGCCGCCGTCACCTGCGGGATCATGAAGCCGGAGTTGAGCCCCGGCCGCGGGGTGAGGAAAGCCGGAAGGCCGGAAAGCGTCGGATCGACCAGCATGGCGATGCGCCGCTCGGACAAGGAGCCGATCTCGCACAACGCCATGGCGATCATGTCGGCGGCGAACGCGACGGGCTCGGCATGGAAATTGCCGCCTGAAACGACGTCCCCCTCATTTGCGAAAACCAGTGGATTGTCGGAAACGCCGTTCGCTTCCGTTTCAAGGGTCGCCGCGGCTTGGCGCAGGAGGTCGAGGCAGGCGCCCATCACCTGGGGCTGGCAGCGCAGGCAGTAGGGATCCTGTACACGCTCGTCGTTGACAAGGTGCGAGGCGCGGATGGCGGAGCCGGCCATGAGCGCGCGCAAGGCCTCTGCCACTTCGCTCTGGCCCTGGTGGCGGCGCAAGCGATGGATGCGCGGGTCGAACGGCCCGTCGGACCCCTTGGCGGCGTCCGTCGCGAGAGCGCCGGTGACGAGCGCCGCCTGGAAGACGCGCTCGGTCTCGAACAGACCCGCGAGCGCCAGCGCCGTGGAGGCCTGCGTGCCGTTGAGGAGGGCGAGCCCTTCCTTCGGCGCAAGCTCGAGGGGCTTGAGGCCCGCGCTCGCCAGCGCCTCGGCCGCGGGCACGCGCGCGCCCTCGACCATGATCTCGCCATGGCCGATGAGAGCGGCGCTCAGATGCGCGAGCGGCGCAAGGTCGCCGCTCGCCCCGACCGAGCCCTGCGCCGGGACAATCGGGACGAGCCCCCGCTCCAGACACTGCTGCAGGCGCGCGAGCGTCGAGAAGCGCACGCCTGACGCCCCCTGCCCCAGACTGGCGATCTTAAGCGCCATCATGAGCCGCACGATCGGAACCGGCAGCGGCTCGCCGACGCCGGAGGCGTGCGAGAGCACAAGATTGGTCTGGAGCTGCGCGAGATCCCGCGCGTCGATCCTCACCGAGGCGAGCCGGCCGAAGCCGGTGTTGATGCCATAGACCGGCTCGTTGCGAGCAAGGATGGCATCGATCGTCGCCGCCCCCGCCTCCACCGCCGGCCGGCAGGCGGGATCGAGCGCGGCCGGCGCGCCAAAATAAATCGCGCGCCAATCGGCAAGCCCCATAGCGCCGGGGCGGATGACCACGGGCGTCATGGGCGCTCTCTTCCCCTCTTCCATGAGAGAGAGGGCCTTGCGCGTCCTGTCATTTCCCCCTCCACACGCGGGCGTGCAGCGGCGCCGGACCGATCCAGGCGATGACTTGAGCCAGATGCTCCACGTCCCAGATGGCAAGGTCGCACCACTTGCCGGGCTCCAGAGTGCCGACCGATCCGAGGCGGCCGAGCGCCTGCGCCGCATGCCGCGTCATCCCGAGGAACGCCTCCGGCACGGTGAGGCCGAAGAAGGTGCAGGCCATGTGGGCGCACAGGCGCAGCGAGGCGATGGGCGAGGTGCCCGGGTTGAGGTCGGTCGCCACGGCCATCGGCACGCCATGCCGGCGGAAGGCCTCAACCGGCGGGCGCTGTTGCTCCTTGAGGACGTAGTAGGCGCCGGGCAGGAGCACCGCGACGGTTCCCGCGCTCCCCAGGGCGGCGGCGCCCTCCTCGTTCGTGTATTCGAGATGGTCGGCCGAGAGCGCCGCAAAGCGGGCGGCAAGCGCGGCGCCGCCATTGTCCTTGAGCTGGTCGGCATGGAGCTTCACCCTGAGGTCGTGCCGGCGCGCCGACTCGAACACGGCGGCGGTCTCCTCGGCCGTGAAGGCGATGGTCTCGTGGAAGGCATCCACCGCTTCCGCCAATCTCTGCGCTGCGACCCGCGGAATGACCTCCTCGCAAACCTCGCGGAGATAGGCGGCGCGGTTCCCGCCCGGCGGGACGGCATGCGCGCCAAGATAGGTGCGCGCCACCTCGACCGGGCGTATCTGGGCAAGCCTTCCCGCCGCGCGCAGCTGCCGCAGCTCGGCTTCGGTCTCAAGCCCATAGCCCGACTTGATCTCGACGGTCGTGACGCCCTCGGCAAGCAGGGCGCCGAGGCGTGGCAGGGCCGCCGCCACGAGTTCGTCCTCCGTGGCGGCGCGCGTCGCGCGCACGGTCGCGGCGATGCCGCCGCCGCTATGGGCGATGTCGGCATAGGACTCGCCGGCGAGCCGCCTCTCGAACTCATCCGACCGGTCGCCGGCGAAGACAAGATGGGTGTGGCAGTCGATCAGCCCCGGCGTGATCCAGCGCCCCGCGCAGTCGATGGTCTCCACCCCCGCAAGCTCGCCGGGGAGATCCCGGTCCGGCCCGACCCACACGATGCGGCCGCCGCGCGCGGCAATCGCCCCTGGCTCGATCACGCCAAGCGGCGAGGCGCCAGGGACCATCGTTGCAAGCCGTGCGTTGCGCCAGAGCCGGTCCGCTTTGAGATCCGCCTGCACGGGCTTGCGCTCCCTCCTGTCGCCGTTATTGTCTATACAAAAGCCGAGGCCCTGTGAAGCCGTGACCCAGCTCCATTTCGCGACCGCGCTCCTGCCTGAGGGCTGGCGCGACGACGTCCGCGTTGCCATCGAGAACGGCGTCATCACCGCCGTGGAGACGGACGCATCCCCGGGCGCGGCCAAGCGGTTCGAGGGCGCCGCGGTTCCCGGGCTGCCCAACGTCCACAGCCATTCCTTCCAGCGCGGCATGGCGGGCCTGGCCGAGCGGCGCGGACGGGCCTGCGACAGCTTCTGGACCTGGCGGGAGGTCATGTACCGCTTCCTCGACCGCCTCTCCCCCGACGACATCGAGGCCATTGCCGCTTGGGCGTTCGTCGAGATGCTGGAGGCGGGCTTCACGGCCGTGGGCGAGTTCCACTACCTCCACCATGCCCCCGACGGCCGGCCCTATGCGAACATGGCCGAGACCGCGGAGAGGATCGTCGCCGCCGCGGGCGCCGCGGGCATCGGGCTCACCCTGCTTCCGGTGTTCTACGCGCAAGGCAATTTCGGCGGCGCGCCGCCCGTGCCCGGCCAGCGCCGATTCTTGAGCGACCGCGACGGCTTCACGCGGCTGATGGAGGGATCGAGGCGGGCCATCGCCGCCGTGCCTGACGCCGTGCTTGGCGTTGCGCCCCACTCCCTGCGGGCGACGACACTCGATGATCTGCGCTGGATCGCGGCGCAGTGGCCGCACGGCCCGGCGCACATCCATGTCTCTGAGCAGGTGAAGGAGGTGGAGGATTGTCTTGCCGTTCACGGGAGGCGGCCGATCGAGCTTCTCTATGACACGGTTTGCGTCGATCGGCGCTGGTGCCTGATCCACGCAACCCATGCCGAGCCGCACGAGGTGGACATGATCGCAGAGAGCGGCGCCGTCGCCGGCCTTTGCCCGGTGACGGAGGCCAATCTCGGCGACGGCGTGTTCGATACGACGCGCTTCCTCGCGCAAGGGGGGCGCTTCGGCGTCGGCTCCGACTCGCTCATCCGCGTTTCCGCCGCGGAAGAGCTGCGCGCGCTCGAATACGCCCAGCGCCTGCGCCACCGCAGCCGCAATGCGCTTGGCGTCGAGGGCTGCTCGACCGGCCGGCGGCTGTTCGAGGCGGCCTGCGCCGGGGGAGCACAGGCGCTCGCCCGGCCCGTCGGCGCCATCGCCCCGGGCCGCCGGGCCGACATCGTCGTGCTCAATGGCGGCCATCCTTCGCTCGCCGCGGCGGAGGGCGATGTCATCCTCGACGCCTGGATCTTCTCGGCCGACAACGCCGCCGTGTCCCATGTCTTCTGCGGCGGCGAACATGTGGTGAGCGACGGGCGCCACCGCGCGCGCGACCACGCCTTGACCCGCTACCGGGAGACGGTCCGCCGCCTCGAGGCGATCTGATGAGCCCCGACTCCGACATCGCTCTCGACGGCGAGGGGCCCCTGCATCAGCAGATCCGTCGCGCCATCGCGCGGCCGATCCTTGCCGGGCGCTGGCCGCCGGGGCGTCGCATCCCATCGGAGCACGAGCTGATGCAGCGCTTCGGCGTGTCGCGCATGACCGTGAACCGGGCGCTCGCGAGCCTCGCCAACGAAGGCCTCATCGCGCGCAAGCGCAAAGCCGGCACGGTGGTCGCCATCCCTTCGGCCGAGCGGGCGGTGTTCGAGATCTGGGACATCTCCGCCGAGATCGCGCGCAGCGGCGCAACGCACAGCATGACGCTGATCCGGCGCGAGGTCGGTCCGGCCGCGCCGGCCGAGGCCGACGTGCTGCGCGTCCCCGCTGACACGCCGATCCTGCGGCTTGTCCTCTGCCACGCATCGGACGGCGAGCCGATCCAGTTCGAGGATCGGCTGGTCAACATCGCCGCCGCGCCAGGCATCCTCTCGGCCCGTCTCGAGGACATCGCCCCCGGTCGTTGGCTTCTCGACCACGTGCCCTGGACCGAGGCCGAGCACGCCATCCGCGCCGCCGAAGCAAACGCGGAGATCGCCGCTCACCTCAAGATCCGTCGTGGCAGCGCCTGCCTCGTCGTTGAACGCCACACTTGGCGCGGCGACACCCCCATCACCTTTGCGCGCCTGACGAGCCCGGCCGGTGCGCAGGTGCTCGTCGGCCGCTTCCGCCCGAGCGCGGGTTAGCGAGGGCCCCTCCGCCCGTGCCGCATGCGTGGACAGCGAGACCGCTCGTCGTGAAGCGAAGCCTGTCGAGCAGCGTCCGGTCGTGCTGCTTGGATTGCGCTGGGCCTACCGCCATGATGCGGCGCCAATTCCGAGGATCCCGCCGTGCTGTTTCTCTCCCGCGCGATGTTCGCGTTCGCTGCCTCCGTGCTGATGCTCCTGTCCCTCGGCATGGTCCTGCACGGACTCTACCAGCCGATCGCCGCGATCTTCGGCTCGGAGGACTACGGCAGCACGGCGCTCTTGAGCGCCGTCGGTTACGTGATCATCGCCATCGCCGTATTCGACGTGGCCAAGTTCCTCATCGAAGAGGAGGTGATGCACGGCCGCGAGAAACGCAGCGCCTCCGAGGTGCGGCGGAGCCTGACCAAATTCATCTCGACCGTCGCCATTGCAGTGTTCCTGGAAGCGCTGGTCACGGTGTTCCGGGTGAGCACCGAGCGGGTGGCGGAGATGCTCTATCCCACGCTCCTGCTCGTCGCGGGCACCGGCCTCGTCCTCGGGCTCGGCTTCTACCAGCGCCTCAGCGCGGCCGTGGAGCGGCAGGTCGAAGCCCATGACATGGCGGAGAAGCACGCCGAGCGACAGGTCCCGCGCTGATCGGCAGCGGACTTTTCCCGGTCGGAAGGCCTCATTATAAGCCGACCCTCCGACCGCCGCTCGGCGGCCCCCTTCGCCAACGGGAGTTTCATCATGGATCTCGGCCTCGCCGGCAAGCGCGCCATCGTTCTGTCATCAAGCCGCGGCCTCGGGCGCGGCGTCGCGGAAGCCCTCGCCGCCGAGGGCGCCCATGTCCTGATGACCGCGCGCAGCGGCGATCAGCTGAAGACTGCGGCGGAGGCGATCAACGCCAAGGGGCCCGGCCGCGCCGTCACCTTTGTCGGCGACCTCAAGGACAATGTGGAAGCCATCCATGAGGCGGCGATGAAGGAACTCGGCGGCGTCGACATTCTCGTCGCCAATACGGGCGGGCCGCCGGCGCGCACGCCGCTCACGGTGCAGCCCGAGGAATGGACGCCGCAATTCGAGGCCATGGTGGTGCCGATCTTCAAGCTCGCCGGCCTGGTGCTGCCCGGTATGCGCGAGCGGCAATGGGGCCGGATCCTGGTGATCGCCTCCACGGGGGTCGTGCAGCCCATCCCCAACATCGTCATCTCCAACGCCCTGCGCTCGGCGATCGCCGGCTGGGCGAAGACACTCGCCGGGGAAATCGCCAGGGACGGGATCACCGTGAACCTCGTCCTTCCCGGCCGCATCAAGACGGACCGCACCACCGAGATCGACACTGCCGCTGCCAAGGCCCAGGGCAAGACCGTCGAAGAGGTCGAGGCGGCCTCGCTCGCCACCATCCCCGCCGGCCGCTACGGCCGCGTTCAGGAATTTGCGGATGTGGTGTGCTTCCTCGCCTCCGAGCGCGCGAGCTACGTCACGGGCAGCATGATCCGGGTCGACGGAGGGGCCGTACGGAGCGTGTGAGCGGTCCGCTATTTCGGTTGCACGGGATCGGTCGGAGAGGTCCCCGGCGGCGGAATGACGGGGGTCGTGCCTGGATTTGGCACCGGCGGCCTCACCGTCATGTCGGGGGTCGCGGTGGTGGGCGGGCGGATGACGCCTTCGCTCTCCTTCAGCCTGTCGCTCAGCGATCCGCCCTGGTCGGTCGAACCGGTCACGTCCGGATCCTGGGGCCTGATCTTCTCGGGGACGGTGGTCCTGGGGTCCGGCATGTTCGGATCCCGCGGCGCCGTCTGGGCGAAGGTCGTCAAGGGGACCGCGCCAAGCGCGCTCACGGCAACAGCAAGAACGGCCACGCCGCGCCAAGGGAGCCTTTGCCGAAGCATGGGAAGCCTCCTTTTGGAGGAAACCAGCGATGCCCGACGAGGTTCCGGCTCCTCCCATCCTCATCGGCGTTAACCCGTTCTTAGTCGATCGCGCCTTTCGCCCCTGCCATGCCGATGTTCCCCTTGGTAAGCTCCCGGTGCGGGGGTGGGAAGGAGATCGGCATGAGTGGAATTGAGCCCCCGACCCCGCCAAGCGGCAGCGCCGCGCTCCAGATCAGGAGGCGGATCGAGGATCAGCGCCGCCGGCGGGATGAGCGCGCCCGCGTGCAAGACGTGGGCGTCCAAGACGTGGAGGTCGAGGAGAAGGAAGCTTCGCCAACAAGACGCGCGCGCCTCGTCGACATGCGCGCCTGATGTCGCACGCCGCCTCCCCCATCCCCTTATGAAGCCGGGCGTCAAGCCGCCTCGGCCGTCGCGCCGGCCATGGCAAGATACAGCTCGCGCAAGCGCCGCGTGAGCGGGCCGGGCTTGCCGGCGCCCACCGCCCTGCCGTCGATCTCGACGACCGGCATCACGAAAGCCGAGGCGCTCGTGTAGAAGGCCTCGGCGGCCCCGTATGCCTCGTCCAAGGTGAACAGGCGCTCCTCGACCACAAGGCCGTTCTCGGCCGCAAGCCGCATCACCGCGCGTCGGGTGATGCCGGGCAGGATGGCATTGGAGAGGGGACGCGTCACGATCCGCCCGTCCCTGGTGATGATGAAGGCGGTCGAGGAGCTGCCCTCCGTGACATGGCCATCTTCCACCATCCAGGCTTCGGCGACGCCGGCTTCCGCCGCCGCCTGCTTGGCCAGCACCTGCGCGAGCAGGGCCACGGACTTGATGTCCCGCCGCTTCCAGCGCAGGTCCGGCACCGAGATCACGGCCACCCCTGTCTCGGCGGCCGGCGCGCGGCTGATGACCTTCGCCTGGGTGAACATGACCACGGTGGGGGTGGCGTCCTTCGGGAACGCGAAGTCCCGCTCCGCCGCGCCGCGCGTCACCTCCATGTAGACGACGCCCTCGACCAGTCCGTTGCGGCGCACCAGCTCCTCCTCGAGCCGTGTCCACTCCTCGCGGGTGTAGGGGTTGGGGATGCGGATCTCGGCGAGCGAGCGCTCCAGGCGGGCGAGGTGTGCGTCGTTGTCGACGAGTCGGGAGTTCAGGACCGCGCTGACCTCATAGATGCCGTCGGCGAAAAGGAAGCCGCGGTCCATGATCGGGATCGAGGCCTGCTCGAACGGAACAAACGCTCCATTGACGAAGACGATGCGGGACATGGGATACCTCCTCGCGCCCGGCGGGCGGCGCGACGCTCGAGCCGGCTCATGCGCCGCCTTCAGGCCACAGGATGAGGCGGGAAATCAAGGCCGCAGGGAGCAGCGGTTGCTTCCGGATGCCCAACGGGACTAGACCACGAGGCGTCGTTCTTGCCGAGGATATCCCATGCTCGACGCATCCGCCCATGGCGTCTACGTCATCGCCCCCACGCCTTTTCACGAAGACGGACGGATCGATGAGCGCTCCATCGACCGCATGACCGATTTCTTCCTGGAGTCCGGCTGCACGGGCATCACCGTCCTCGGCATGATGGGCGAGGCGCCGAAGCTCGACCAGGACGAGGCGGTCGGCGTTGCGACCCGGGTGATCCGCCGCGCCGGCAACATTCCGGTCGTGGTCGGCGTCTCCGCGCCCGGCTTCGCGCCCATGCGCTCGCTCACCCGGGCCGTGATGGAGGCGGGGGCCGCAGGCGTCATGATCGCGCCGCCCTCCGCGCTTCGGACCGACGACCAGATCGTGACCTACTACCGCCAGGCGGCGGAGGCGATCGGGCCGGAGGTGCCGTTCGTGATCCAGGATTATCCGCTCTCGATCGGCGTGGTCATGACGCCCGGCGTGATCCGGCGCATCGTGTCGGAGAACCCGTCCTGCGTGATGCTCAAGCATGAGGATTGGCCGGGCCTCGACAAGATCTCGACCCTTCGCGGCTACGAGAAGGACGGCTCCATGCGGCACATCTCGATCCTGTGCGGCAATGGCGGCCTGTTCCTCGATTTCGAAATGGAGCGCGGCGCGGACGGCGCCATGACCGGCTACTGCTTTCCCGACATGCTGGTCGATGTGGTGCGCCTGTCCAAAGCCGGCAGGCGCGACGAGGCCCACGATCTCTTCGACGCGCATCTGCCGCTGATCCGTTACGAGCAGCAGCCGGGCATCGGCCTCGCCGTGCGCAAATACGTGCTCAAGCGCCGCGGCATCCTCGCGTCCGACGCGCAACGCAAGCCCGGCGCCGTGCTGTCGGCGACTGCCCGGGCGGAGGTGGAGTACCTTCTCTCCCGCCTCGGCCGTGCGGACGCGCGGGCCACGAAGCTCGCAGCCTGACGAGCGAGCGGGGCAGTTCGTTATAAGGGAAAAAGCTTAGCTTTACTGTCTTGGCGGACTGATCAACTGATCAATATTTCTTGGAAGCTCGACTATACAAGAGACGCGGAGACTTTCGGCGTTCGGGCAAGCGGAACTTGGCCACGATCCAGCCGTTGAAACCCCAAGCGCAGGCAGCCGAATCGGCGGCTTCACCGCCCGGCGCGCGCTCGTACAAGGGTTCAACGTGAGGAGATCATAATGAAGAGGTTTGTCCTGTTCGCCGCGGCCGCGTTGCTCGCTGGCCCGGCTCTTGCCCAGGATTCGCGCCCGGCCCCCCGCACGGGTCCGACGGCGCCTGATTTCACGCAAGGCTCGGGTCAACGCTCCGGCGGCCCTGCCAACGAGCTCAACCCCTCGACGGGCATGCCCGGCCCGGCGACCACGGGCACCGTCATCGTCGATCCGGCATCGCCGAACGCCCGCCAGATGCCGATGAACCCCAGTTCGCAGGCCCCCGCCTATCAGCAGGGGTCCGGCCAGGAATCCGGTGGGCCGGCGAAGGAGCTCAACCGGCAGTGACCCTCAGAAGCGCGCCTTCGGGCGCGCTTCCTTCCAAAACGGACCTAGATGTCGAATCCAAGCACGTTGTTCAGGCGGCTGAGGGGTGGTTTTCCGCCGAGGGCTGAGTGGGGTCGGGTGGAGTTGTAGGCGGTGATCCAGGGCTGCATGGCGTGGGCTCGCTCGGCAGAGGTCTGGTAGGTTCGGGCGTAGGCCCACTCGCGGAGGCTGGTCTGGATGAAGCGTTCGGCTTTTCCGTTGGTCCTGGGCGTGTAGGGCTTGGTGCGGATATGGCGCAGGCCTGCCTCGGCCAGGCGGTTGCGGAAGGCGAAGCTTTTGTAGGCCGAGCCGTTGTCGGTCATGACGCGCTCGACGCGGACGCCGTGGGCTGCGAAGAAGGCGAGCGCCCGGGACAGGAAGGCCACGGCGTCCTCCTTGCGCTCGCTCGGCAGCACCTCGGTGTAGGCGAGGCGCGAGGCGTCATCCACGGCGACGTGCAGGTGCTCCCACCCTGTGCCGGCGACCCGATCGCGTCGGTTGCCGGTGACGCGATGGCTTGGCCTGGCGATGCGTCCAAGCTTCTTGGTGTCGAGATGGATGAGTTCGCCGGGCCGCTCCCGCTCGTAACGCACAACCGGGGGCTTGGGCTCAATGGCCGCGCGGCGCCCGAGCCCGAGGCGGCGCAGCACGGCGCCGACCGTGGAGCGCGGCTGGCCGAGCTGGCGGGCGATCGCCGGGCCGGAGAGGCGCTGGCGGCGCAGCCGCTCGATGGCGGCGAGGGTCTCGGGCGACAGGCGACGACGCGGCCGGGCCGGCGCCGAGCTCCTGTCGTGAAGCATCCGCTCGCCGCCGGCCCGAAAGCGCGCCAGCCATTTGTAGGCAGTTCGCTCCGAGACGCCGGCGGCGCCAGCCGCATCCCTCACGCGCCAGCCCTCCTGGCGGATGCGCGACACGAGAAGGGCTCGACCATGGACCGTCATGCGGGCATGCTGGTGAACGTTCATCCGGGTGCTCCGGTCGGGGTTGGTTGGCTTCGCAACCCCAGCCTCACACCTCAGCCCCGGATGAACAACCTTCATAGCTTCGACACCTAGACCGCAACTTTTGCTGGGACGCGAGAGCGCTCGGCATCCTTGAGCACGGCGACGATCGCCGCCTCGGGAAACGGCTTCCTGACGAACGGCGCCTTGGCAAAACTTTCCGGGACGGATGCGCGCCGTGACCCCGAGACGAAGGCGAACGGGACGCCGCTGTCCGCCAATGCGCGGGCAAGGCCGAAGCTGACCCCGTCCCGCACCTCGACGTCGAGCAGGGCGAAGTCGACCGCGTCGAGGTCAGCCACTGCGTCCCGCGCCCTGGCGTAGGGTCCCGCGACGTCGTGGCCCTCGCCCGCGACGATCAACTCGAGTTCGAGCGCCACCAGCGGATCGTCTTCGAGCACAAGCACACGCATCTCACTCCTCCCCGCCGCAGGGGCCGCTCCCTTCCCGCTCCTCGCCCTGCCATGCGGGCGGAAGACACAGAACATGTGATGAACGAGGCGGCTTCGCGTCGGTTCCGGCCCAGGGCTGCGTTGTCGACAAGTTTAGGATTAAGGGTAAACGCTTCCTTTCCTTTCGCCGGTGCGACAACACACGACGACGCCGGACCCGAAGGCCCGGCGTCGGTAAGATGGGACATCGACGGGTTCAGTGGTTCTGGAAGCGACCTGCGACGCCGCGGCGTTCACGCTCCTCTCGACGCCAGTCGGACTCCTCCTCTTCCTGATCTCCGAGAAGTTCGTCCACCATCTCGCGTCCACGATGGGCCATGTCGCGGGCATAGCGCATGCCCTGCTCGCGCACCTCATCCGCCAGGCGGCCGAAGGTGCGATCCTCGTGCCGGGTTCGCGGCAGAAGAGCGCCGATGAGCAAGCCGGCGGCCAGGCCGACCACGCCCACGAGCAGGGGGTTTTCGCTGACGAAACGCTCGACGGAGCTGCGCGCCTGGCCCATGCGCGGCATGGAGCGCCGGGCCGAGCCGAGATAGCGTGTGCCGCGCTCATACATGTCCGAAGCGTACTCCGCCGCCTGTTCGTAAGTGTCGCGCGCCCATTCCGACGCCTGCTCGTAGGCCTCGCCGCCCCGCTCGCGGACCTGGTCCGCGGTCTCGCGGACAGTCTCGGCCGCCGACTGAGCCGCCGACTGCCGTGCGCCGCTCCCTGACCCGCCGCCGCTCGCGCCGCGACCCGCGTCGCCCCTGCCCATGTCCTTGTCCTGGTGGCGAAGATGCTCCGGCCCCTGGCTGTGGCTCTGCCCGGCACCGGTCGGGCCGGCGCCGCCGCCGAGGGGCTTCGACGTCTGGGAAGCGAGCGTCGAGCTCTGCGGCGAGGAGCCGGATGCTCCGCCCGAGATCTTCGCCGCCGACACGGTGTCGGAGCCGCTGCCCTGCTGGTTCGACTTCTCGTCCATGACTTCCTCCTCGTGTCGTCTTGGAAGGTTTCAGGCGCGCACGCCCGCCTCGTGCCGCGGCTCGAGCACGTCATGGGCAGCGTGCCGCGGCGATGTCATATCGGGGTCGTAAGTCCGGCTTTGGCCGGTGTTCAGGACGGGAATGCTCTCTTCTTCCAGGGCGGATCCAACTCCATCGGTCCGTCGCTCCTGGCTCATGCGATGAAGGAGCCAGCCGACTCCGACGGCGATCAGGAGCACGGGGACCGGGTTCCTGCGGACCATCGTTGCGGCCTGGTCGATCACGGAGCCGAACTCCGTCTGGCGCATCGACCCCATGATCTCGTCGACGATCCCGGAGACCGACAGCCGATCCTGGATGCGGTCGATCGTGCGGTCGAGACGGGCCCTGGTCTCCGCCACCTCCCGCTCGAGCTCTTGGATTGCCTGGGTCATGCGGACACCCTCTCGGAGAAGACTGCAGCATCCCGCTGCACGGACCGGACCGTCCGGTCGGGCGTCAGCGACGTCATCTTGCTGCGGCCGTAAAGAGCGAGGCCGATGGCGATGGCCGCCATCACGACCGCGACGATGAACGCGGCAAGGGCCTCCGAATGGACGACCGTCGCGAGCCACTCGACCAGGGCCTCGGTAAGAAGGGAGATGGCGACGATCGCAAACACCGCCGCTGCCACCATCATCCCGAGACCCATCGCGAGCGAGCGCACATTCTCGGTCATTTCGGTGCGAAAGAGCGCCATCTCCTTGCGGGCGAGATCCGCGCTGTCGCGCAAGGCATCGCCAAGGAGCGAATGGATGCTCTCGCCTTGGTACTGCTCCGCCATCCCGCCCTCCTTCAAGCTCGGCTACGAGTATAGGCCGAGCCCGGAGATGCCTGCGCCCTCGCCCCCGTGGCGGTTGCGTCTCGCCGCCGGCGCATCTCTGCCTGCCGGATGCCCTCGGCCGAACTCTTGATGAAACGGGCGGCGAGGAACCCGGCTGCGAAGGTCGTCGCGGCGACGGTCATCGGACGACGACGGACGACCTCCTCCACATCGGTCAGGATCTCGCCGAAGCTGCGCCCGCGAATATTGTCGGCGAGCTGTTCGAGGCCGGCCGCGGCGCTATCGACGAAGGCCTGGATGTTGGGTCGATCGTCGAACTGCCGGCAGGCCTCGCGCAATGACTGCGCGAGATCGGCCACCGACTGGGCGGCATCGTCCTTGCGACGGTCGACATAGGTCGTCGCCTGCAGGCGCGCGGAGTCGAGGAAATGCCGACCTTGCTCGACGGCGGCACCGGCCATCTGGCCGACCTCCTCCTTGATGGCATCCCAATCCTCCGGCCGCGCTGCACCTTCCTGATCGGTGCGGTTCGCCGATCCTTGCTGATTCTGGCGCTGGCGTGCGCCATTGTCGTAGCCGACGGCCATAGCCTGCCTCCTGTCTGCGTCGAGGTAACCCGCTGAAAGCGCGGCGGTTCCCTGATTCACCGGAACCGACGCCACCGAGTCTGGGTGAGCCGGAGCGGCATCGGCCGGTTCAGGCGCGAGCCGCCCCGACGCGATCAGCCATCTCGGCCCCGCGGGCGCCGAGCGGCTTCTCCGGACCTGTGGTCGTGTCCTGGGCGGTCTGGTGCTCGAGTTCGGCGTTGATCTCTCCGCCGAGCAGAACGACGGTCGTCGAGAGCCAGATCCAGGTCATGAAGCCGATGACGGCGCCAAGGGAGCCGTAGGTCTCGTTGTAGTTGCCGAAATTGGCGACGTACCAGGAAAAGAGCATCGAGCCGACGAGCCACACGCCTCCGGCGATGGCGCTGCCCCACGTCACCCAGCGCCACTCGGCCTTGTCGCGGCTCGGGCCGTACCGATAGAGGCACGCGAGCGCGAAGAGCACGCCGAGGTAAAGGAGCGGCCAGCGCAGGATGGCGAAGAGCGGCTCGACCACCGTGCCAAGATGCAGGAAGTTGAAGACGGCCGGCAGGACGATCACCGCAACGAGCGCCGCCAGGAGGAAGAGAACCGCGCCGATGGTGAAGAGCAGCGATTGCAGATTGAGAGTGATGAAGCTGCGCTTCTCCTCCTCTTCGTAGACGATGTTGAGCGCATCGAAGATCGCCTTCATGCCCGCATTGGCGCTCCACAGGGAGATCGCCAAGCCGAAGAAGAAAGCGAAACCCAGAGCCCCGCCTCCCTGCGAGGCGATGCGCGTGACCTGTTCGCGGATGATGTCGAGCGCGCCGCCCGGCAGGAAGCCGGACAGGGTCTCGAGGTGCTGGCTGATGGTGGCCGCATCGGCGAACAGGCCGTAGAGCGACACCAGCGCCGCGATGGCGGGAAAAATCGCGAGCAGTGAGTAGAAGGTCACGCCGGCGGCGACGGAGAGGATGCGATCCTCTCCCATCTCCTCGTAAACACGCCAGAGCACGTCCTTCCAGCCCTTGGCGGGAATCTCGCTTGGCGCTCGCGCCATTCGCCCGCGGTCGCGCTCCCGCGAGGCGAGGCGCTCCGCCTCCGGGGCGCGGTAAGACCGCACCTGGCCGCCTCCGAGCTTGGCGGACGAACCCGCTTTGGGCCCCAGGACAACATCCGGGAAGGGCTCGCGGCGTTTCGCCGTCACAAGACGGATGAGGGCGATTCCCAGCAGGATCGTCCACAAGGGAGAGGTCGGCGGCCGTGAGGGGCGACCCGTCTGCGATCCCATCGCTGCAACTGCCATCGTCGGACCCGAAAGGCTGGCAAAGAAGCACAAGGCGCTCGGCGCGCCGGCGCAAGGCATAACGGACCGCAAGCGAAACCGTTCCTGGAGAAGGCCACGGTATGTCCTGGAGCGCCCCGGCATCGCCTCGAGGCCTTGAGCGAACCTGGGACTCGCACCATCGTTGCGCCGGATGCTCCTGGCGCCATGCGAGCCTCAACGGAAAGGACTTCAGATGAGCACTCGCCGCTCACTCCGCTGCATCGGCGCAGGCGTCCTGCTGGCCCTGTCGGTGGGCGGAGGGCTCGCCGAGACCCTCACGATCGGCGTCCGGACTGGCCCATCATCGCTCGATCCCCATGACCCTCAGGCGAGGTCCGACGGGGCGGCCCTGAGGCACATCTTCGACACGCTCGTCTGGTCGGGCGACAAGCTGCAGCTGGAGCCGGGGCTCGCCGAATCCTGGAAGATCATCGATGCCACCACCTGGGAGTTCCGGCTTCGCCAGGGCGTAAGATTCCACGACGGGTCCAACTTCACGGCCGAGGACGTGAAGGCCTCGATCGAGCGTGCCCGAACGATCTCAAGCACGGATCCGTCAGCCTCGCCCGCGCGTCGGATCAAGGCTGTGAACGTCGTCGACCCTCGCACGCTGCACATCCTCACCGATCGCCCGACCCCGACGCTCCTCCATGACCTCGCCGATCTCCTCATCCTCTCCGCGAAGGAGTCGATCAGCCCCAGGGCGGCCATTGGCACGGGACCGTTCAAGGTCGTCTCCTGGACGCCGAACAAGGAACTGGTCATGGAGCGCTTCGACCAGCATTGGCGGGGCGCCTCCTCGTGGCAGCGGGTGGTGCGCCGGGAAATCCCGGTCGCCATGGACCGCGTCGCCCTGCTCAAGGCAGGACAAGTCGATGTCATCGACCAGGTGCCCGCGGCCGAGCTGGCAACGCTGGAGAAGGACCCGAAGCTGAGGATCGTGACGGCCGGAGCCACAGCGATCTTCGATCTCGAGTTCGACCTGCGCGAGAGGACGCCCCAGGTGAGGGCGAAAGACGGCTCGCCGTTCATCCAGAACCCGTTCCGCGATCCGCGCGTGCGGGAGGCGGTCGATCTTGCCGTCGACCGTCGGGCGCTGGCCGAGGTCGCCCTCGAAGGTCTCGGCCGGGCGCAGAGCCAGGTGGTCACCCCTGAGACGGCCGGCTTCAACGCGAAGCTGCCGGACACAAGGCCGAACCTGCAGCGCGCCCGCCAGCTTCTGCAGGAGGCCGGCTTCCCGAACGGGTTCAAGGTGAGCCTGGACTTCACGAGCGACCACACGCCCGGCGATCGGGCGCTCGGCGCGTCCGTGGCGCACATGCTGGGCCGCATCGGCCTTGAGGTGCAGCCGAACCCGCGGCCGGCGGCGGTCTTCTTCCCTGCCCGGGACCAGGGCGCGTACTCGCTGGTCCTTGCCGCTCGCCGCCCGCCGGGCGGCGACGCCTTCGAGACCCTCTCGTCCCTCGGCCACACCCGTGATCCGGAGCGTCAGAGGGGCGCCTTGAATTGGCGCAGTTATTCGAACCCCGCCCTCGACCGCCTCCTCGACCAAGCGGCCGTGGAGCTGGATGAAGGCAAACGCCGCCAACTTCTCGAGGAGGCAGGCGCCCTGTTCGCGAGGGAGCGCGTCTGTCTGCCGCTCGTTGCCCTCGCCGCCACCTGGGCTCTCCGGAAGGACAAGGTTGATCTGCCGAAACCTCGGGCCGACGGCGAGACGCTCGCGCAGGACCTGGTGCCAGCGCGGAAGTGAGCGAGCCCGCTGCTTCCATGGGGAGAAGGAGGTTCAATCCCCGCGCAGCATGGCATGGCCGATGGCGAACAGGCGATGGTCGCCGATGAGGTGGGCGATGAAGCCGCGGGGGAAGAGGCCGCGGATGGCGGGGTCGCAGGCGTTGAGGCCGCCCGCATAGGCCCCGAACGCCGGCAGGAGGCAACGCTCGCCGTCGGTCACGAAACAGCGCCGGCGCACCGACCGTCCGCGCATCGCGACCTTGCCCACCGGATGAAGGTGGCCGGCGATGTCGCGCGCCGGAGCCGCCGCCGGCTCGTGGCGGAGGACGACATCGCCGATGGCAAGCTCGCGCGCCACCTCTCCGCCGATCGCGGGCGGCAGGGCGTGGTCGTGGTTGCCCCTGACCCAGATCCAGTCGCGCCCCGCCTGCAGGATGGCGATGGCCTCGCGCTCTCCCTCGCCCAGCCGCTCCGGCCCGCCGATGTCGTGGAAGCTGTCTCCGAGCGCGATCACGAGGCCTGGCCGGAAGCGCTCGATGGCCGATGCCAGCGTGCCGATGGTCTCGCGGGTGTCATAGGGCGGCAGCAGCGAGCCCCGACGCGCATAAGCTGAACCCTTTTCGAAATGCAGGTCTGCCACGACGAGGGCGTCCTCGTCCGGAAGGTAAAGGGCGCCGGAAAGGTCGAGCGCCGCCGCCAGGCCGGCGATCTCGATCTCCGCCAGCGCAGTCCTCAGTTTCGGCAACGCCGTCACCCCATCGCCTCCTGCATCAGCGCCGCCTCCGCTTCCGCGAGAACCTCGTCCGCTCCCTCGCCCTGGACGCGTTCGCGGCCGATCTCGAGGATCATGGAGACCCCGAGCGGCGAGACGCGGTCGAGAGCCTTGTGGACGATTCGGCCCTGGATGCGTGACAGCATCATGCCGAGGCGCCTCACGTCGAGGAGTCCCGTCGCCGCATCGGCCCGCGCCGCGCGCAAGAGCACGTGCCGCGGCTCGTGCTTGCGCAGCACGTCATAGACGAGGTCGGTCGACATGGTGACCTGCCGGCGCGTCTTCTCCTGGCCGGGGAAGCGGCGCTCGATGAGCCCCGCGATGATGGCGCATTGCCGGAAGGTGCGCTTCATGAGCGCCGATTCGGCCAGCCAGTCCTCGAGGTCGTCGCCAAGCATGTCCTCGGAAAAGAGGCGGTCGATGAACCCGGGATCCCTGCCCGCCCGCGCCGCGATGTCGCCGCTGCCCCATACGGCGAGCCCGTAGTCGTTGGCGACGAAGCCGGAGGGCTTGAGCCGCGCCCGTTCGAGGCGGCGGGTGAGGAGCATGCCGAGCGTCTGATGGGCGAGCCGGCCCTCGAAGGGATAAGCGACAAGGAAATGGCGGTTCGCGCGCGGGAAGGTCTCGACGAGGAGGTCGCGCCGGCCAGGCAGCACCGAGCGGCGCCGCTGCCAGAGAAGGAGATCGACGAGCTGCGGCGGCAGCCGCTCCCATTCGAAGGGGTCGGCGAGGATGCCGCGCACCCGGTCGGCGAGGAAAGTGGAGAGCGGGAACTTGCCGCCCTCGTAGGCCGGGATCTTTGGCTCGGTGCCGGCGCTCGTCCGCGTCACCAGAACCTCATCGTCGTGGATGCCCTCGAAGCGCAGCACCTCGCCGGCGAAGGCGAAGGTGTCGCCCACCGTCAGCGTCTCGGCGAAATACTCCTCCACCTCGCCGAGCACCTTGCCGCCTCGGGCGATCACGGCACCGGGCCGGGCCCGAACCGTGCGGGCAAGCCGCACCTTGATCATGTCGGCCTCGACGATGGTGCCGACGTTGAGGCGATATTGCTGGGCCACGCGGGCGTCGCGCACCCGCCACAGCCCGTCCGACCCCTGCTTGATCTTGGCGAAGCGTTCATAGGAGCGCAGCGCGTAGCCGCCGGTCGCCACGAAGCGAAGCGCATCGTCGAAATCGTCGCGAGTCAGCCACCCGTAAGGGGCGGCCGACCTCACTTCAGCGAAAAGCTCGTCGGCGGAGAAAGGCTCGGCGCAGGCCATGCCAAGGATGTGCTGGCAGAGCACGTCGAGAGCGCCGCGCCTGGCGTCGGGCGTGTCCTGGGCCGCCTCGTGGACGGCATCGAGCGCGGCGCGGCATTCGAGGATCTCGAAGCGGTTGGCAGGGACGAGATAGGCCTTGGACGGCTCGTCCATGCGATGGTTGGAGCGCCCGATACGCTGCATGATCCGCGAGGCGCCCTTCGGCGCGCCCACATTGACCACGAGATCGACGTCGCCCCAATCGATGCCAAGATCGAGCGTCGAGGTGCAGACGACGGCCCGCAATTTCCCCTCCGCCATCGCCTCCTCGACGCGCCGCCGCTGCGCCACGTCGAGCGAGCCGTGATGAAGGGCGATCGCCAAACCGTCGTCGTTGATGTCCCAGAGGGCCCGGAAGACGAACTCCGCCTGCATGCGGGTGTTGACGAAGACCAGGGTGGTCTTGTGGGCGCGGATGAGATCGTAGATCGCCGCCATGGAGTGCCCGGCCGTGTGTCCAGCCATGGGCAGGGGCGCCCCGATCTCGAGCATGCGGATGTCGGGCCGCGCCCCTCCTTCGACCACGACGAGGTCGGCGAGTCCCCTCGCCTCTCCCAGGGGGAGAGGCCGCCTCGGCCGAGCCGACCGGGCAAGGGATGCGCCAACTCCGGAAAGGGCTCGCCCCTCATCCGGCCGCTCCGCGGCCACATTCTCCCTCTCGGACAAGGCAGGCGGGCGCTGCGGCACCAGGAACCGCCTTAAGTCGTCGGGCTCGCGCACGGTGGCGGAGAGGCCGATGGCCGTGAGGCTGGGAGCGAGACGATGGAGCCGCGCAAGCCCGAGCGCGAGAAGGTCGCCGCGCTTCGATGTGACGAGCGAGTGGAGCTCATCAAGGATGACGCGACGAAGGCCTGAGAAGAGTTCCCGCGCCTCCCGATGGGCCAGGAGGAGCGCGAGCTGTTCAGGGGTCGTGAGGAGAATGTCGGGCGGGCGCTCGATCTGGCGGGCGCGCTTGTGGGCCGGCGTGTCGCCGGTGCGGGTCTCGACGCGGATCGGCAGCCCCATCTCGCTGATGGGCGCCTTGAGATTGCGCGCGATGTCCACCGCCAGCGCCTTGAGAGGGGAGATGTAGAGGGTGTGAAGTCTTCCCCCCTCCCCGCCTCGCAAGGGAGCGGGGCGTGAAGGCTCCGCCATCTCCACCAGCGTTGGCAAGAAGCCGGCGAGCGTCTTGCCGGCGCCGGTGGGCGCAACGAGAAGGAGAGAGCGGCCCGCCTGCGCCTTCTCCAACAGCGCAAGCTGATGGGTCCGTGGCCGCCAGCCACGGGCCTCGAACCAGCGCACGAAAGGTTCCGGCAAGAAGGACGCGTCGGCGGGGGGGCGTTTCGGCACGGGCGAGTCGTAGCGCGCCGGCCCGGCAACGTCACCCTATGGGCGCCTCAACGCTCCAGCACAGCAACGAAGCCCGGCACATCCCTGCCGCATTCCTGGCGGGTGGAGGCGCGATCGAGGAGCGCGACGGAGAGGCCTGCCCTCTCCGCCGTCCGCCACAGATACGACTCCGCATGGGAGTAGCGGGCGTCCTCGCCGATGACGTAATCCTCGCTCCCGTCATGGGCCTGGACGGAGAAGGCGAACAGCCCGAAGCGGCGCAAGCTGCGGGCGACCCCGGCGAACACCTCGTCCAAGGCGGCAACATAGACCAGCACGTCGGCGGCGATGACGAGGTCGTAAGCTCTCTCCCCGCAGCGACGCAGGAAATCGACCAGCTCGGCCTCGTGCAGCTCCTCATAGAGGTGGGTCTTCCGGGCCTGCTTCAGCATGGAGGGCGAGAGGTCGACCCCATCGATGGCCCCGGACATCCCTGCGAAGGCGCGCGCTGCGAGCCCGGTGCCGCAGCCAAGATCGAGCCCCCGAGCGAACCAGGCGCCGCCCGGCCGCGCCATCGAGGCGCGTCGCACAGCCTCAGCCAGGAGCTCCGGTCCGCGGTAGTTCAGGTTCTTGACAAGATGCTTGTCGAAGCGCGGCGCGTAATCATCGAACAAGGCTCGCACATAGCCTGGCGAGATCGCCTCCTCGGTCGGCAGAGCGCCGAGGCGGGCAAGCTCGACGCGGACCCCGAGGCTGTCCTGCGGATCGAGCCTCAAGGCCTCTGTCAGTGCCGCCCTGGCGCCAGCCGCGTCGCCGAGCTTGAGGAGGGCGCGGCCAAGCACGGCCTGGGCCGGCGCAAAGCCGGGAGCACGCTCGAGCGCCTGCCGGGCGAGGTCGGCCGCCGCGGCATGATCGCCCTCCTTGAAGGCGTCCTGGGCATAGGCGAAGCGCCGGTCGGCCAAGAGGTCTCCGGACGAGCGCAGGGTTGCGGGGAAGCTCATGACATTCCTGCAAACAGAGCCTTCAGCCGGCGTCAACGGGGGTGCCGTGCCGCGCGCGAGGCTGTAAACCGTCCGACACAGATCGGAGGTGCCAGCATGGACGAGGCCAAGCTCGCAGAGCTGCGACGCAGATATGCGGACCTGAAAGGCGGCGCAGCCTACGACCCGGAGTTCCGGCGCGTGGCCCAGACCCAGTTCAAGGGAACGGACCATCGCAAATGGCCCTTCATGGACGCGCCTACCCTCCTCGGCGCTCCCTACCGTCCCCATGCGGCCGCCGAAGGCTTCGCGGACCTCGACATTGCCCTGGTCGGGGTGCCGATGGACCTCGGGGTGACGAACCGGTCCGGCGCCCGCTTCGGCCCCCGCGCCGTGCGGACCGTCGAGCGCATCGGGCCTTACGAGCATGTCCTGAAATGCGTGCCTCTGAGCGAGGCGAGGGTGGCCGATATCGGCGACGTCCCCATGCGCAGCCGCTTCTCGCTCGCTGACTGCCACGCCGACATCGAGGCTTATGTCAGCAGCATCGAGAGCGCCGGCGTGCGCACTCTCGCCGTCGGCGGGGACCATTCCATCAGCCTGCCCATCCTCAAGGCGCTCGGGCGCGACCGGCCGCTCGGCCTCGTCCACATCGACGCCCATTGCGACACTTCGGGCGAATACGAGAGCGCCAAGTTCCACCACGGTGGGCCCTTCCGCCAAGCGGTGCTGGAGGGGGTGCTGGACCCGGAGCGCACGATCCAGATCGGCATCCGCGGCGCGGCCGAGTATCTGTGGGAGTTCTCCTACGAGTCCGGCATGACGGTGATCCATGCCGAGGAGATCGACCGGCTCGGCATTCCCGCCGTCATCGCGCGGGCGCGTGAAGTGGTCGGGGACGGGCCGACCTACCTTACCTTCGATGTGGACAGCCTCGACCCCGCCTTTGCGCCGGGCACCGGCACGCCGGAGGTGGGCGGGCTCACCCCCAGGGAGGCGCAGGCGATCCTGCGCGGGCTGTCGGGCCTCGACATCGTCGGCGGCGATGTGGTCGAGGTGGCCCCGCAATACGACGCCACCACCAACACGGCGCAGGTCGCCGCGCAGGTGCTGTTCACGATCCTCTGTCTCATGGTGCAAGCGCCCTCGCTGCGGCGCTGACGCGCCGCTCGTCCCGCCGGCCAAGCCAGCTTTTTGGATCGGACCAGCGACAGCGCGACACCCGCCCTCCCCGGCGGATGATCGCGTCTGGCGGGCCGAAGTGGCCAGCCGGATGGGCGTTTGCGCTGTCGCGATTGGGACTTGCCTTGGCGGCGACTTTGCGCGTTAGCTTGGCCCGGGCACGGCGGACCGGGACGCCTCGCGCCCGACAGGGGAGCGCAGCATGAAACTCTGGAAGACACTGGCACTCGCGATTCTGGGCTCGACCCTTGCCACCGGCGCCGTCGCGCAAGGCAAGAAGTGGGAGACGGTCCGGATCGCGACTGAAGGCGCTTATGCGCCGTGGAATTTCTCGACGCCGCAAGGAAAGCTCGACGGCTTCGAGGTCGAGCTCGCCCAGGAGCTTTGCCGGCGCATGAACGTCAAATGCGAGATCGTGGCCCAGGACTGGGACGGCATCATCCCGGCGCTCCAGGCCGGCAAGTACGACGCCATCATGGCGGGTATGAACATCACGCCCAAGCGCGAGGAGGTGATCCAGTTCTCGCGTGTCTACGCCGCCGGGCCGCATGGCTGGGGCGTCATGAAGGATTCGCCCCTGGCCAAGCTCGCCGGCAAAGATCAGGTCGTTCACCTGGTGAACGATGCCGACACAGCCAAGAAGATCATCGAGGAGTGGAAGCCGCTTCTCAAGGGGAAGACGGTGGGCGTGCAGACCTCGACCACGAACTCCGCGTTCCTGGAGAAATACTTCAAGGACGTCGTGCAGATCCGTGAATACAAGACGACCGAGCAGCACGATCTGGACCTCGCCGCCGGACGGCTCGATGCGATCTTCGCGGCCCACTCCTCGATCGCGGCGACGATGGAGAAGCCCGAATTCAAGGACATGACGATCGCGGGAGCGGGGCTCGGCGGAGACATCCTCGGCGCGGGGGTGGCGGTGGGCTTGCGCAAGCAGGACACCGATCTCAAGAAGATGTTCGACGATGCCATCAATGCCGCAATCAAGGACGGCACGATCGAGAAGCTCACCAGCAAGTGGTTCAAGATCAAGATGATCCCGCAGGCGTGAGCGCCATTGCCTTCCCTCCCGCGCAAGGAGGCGCAGGGAGAGGTGTCCACACAGCCGGCGTTCTTGGCCTGAAGGTCGAGAACGCCGCTTTTACGGCGCGCCCTGTTCTGATCTGCCGGCGCTCGATGCGGCAACCCTCGCTCCAACGCTGTCTTGCACGGAGGAAGAGGGTTCGCGCGGCGCCGATCCGAGCTGACCCATGCCCTATTTCGAGCTGATGGGATTTGGCCCCAATGGCTGGGGCCGGCCGATGGCCATGGCGGCGGGCATGACGCTCGCCGTTGCGACCTGCGGCTTTCTCGTCGGCTCGTTCATCGGCGCGCTCGCCGCCTGGGCCAAACTCTCGCAGAGCATCATCACCCGTGCCCTTGCCGACGGCTACACCACGGTCCTTCGCGGCATCCCGGACCTCCTCGTCATCTATCTCTTCTACTTTGGCGGCAGCGCCGCCTTGGGCCACATCGCCGTCCTGTTTGGCGGCTCAGGCGGCTTCATCAGCGTGCCCGCTTTCGCCACCGGCGCCGCGGCCATCGGCGTCGTGTCCGGCGCCTACCAGGCCGAGGTCTTTCGCGGCGCCTATACGGCCTTGAGCCGCGGCGAGATCGAAGCGGCCCGGTCCGTCGGCATGCACCGCTTCCTCATGTTTCGCCGCATCGTGGCGCCGCAGGTGCTGCGCTACGCCATTCCGGGTCTTGGCAATGTGTGGCAGCTCGCTTTGAAGGAATCGGCACTGATTTCGGTCACTGGCCTCGTCGAGTTGCTGCGGCAGTCGCAGATCGGAGCCGGCTCGACCCGGCAGCCCTTCGCGTTCTATGTGACGGCGGCGATGCTCTACCTCGTCATCACCACGGTCTCGACCTGGGGCTTCCAGAGAGCCGAGAACCACGCCATGCGCGGCCTGCGGAGGGCATGATGGACTTCGCCTTCATGGCCGAGACCTTCATGAAGCTCATCGAAGGGGTTCCGCTGACGCTGAACCTCGCCTTCGCCTCGGTCGCTCTCGGGGCGCTATTCGCCATGCTCCTCGCGCTCATGCGCTTGTCCGGGGTCGCGGCTCTCGACTGGCTCGCGAGGGGATATGTTTTCGTGTTCCGCGGCACGCCCCTCCTCGTGCAGATCTTCCTCATCTATTACGGGCTCGGCCAGTTCCGGCCCTCGCTCCAGGCGCTCGGCCTGTGGTGGTTCTTTCGCGAGCCTTATTGGTGTGCGCTCCTTGCGCTAACCCTCAACACGGCGGCCTATGCCAGCGAAATCATCCGCGGCGGCCTGCAATCGGTGCCCCACGGCCAAATCGAGGCGGCGCGGGCCTGTGGCATGTCGCGGTGGCTTCTGTTCCGCCGCATCGTCTTTCCGATCGCCGTCCGGCAGGCGCTTCCGGCTTACGGCAACGAGATCATCCTCATGGTCAAGGCGACCTCTCTTGCCTCCATCATCACCATGATGGAGGTGACCGGCATCGCCCACAAGCTCATCTCCCAGACCTTCCGGGCGGTGGAGGTATTCGTCTGCGCGGGTGCCATTTACCTCCTCCTCAACTTCCTCGTGACACGTGCCGTTCTCGCCCTCGAATGGTGGCTCTCGCCGCATCTGCGAGGCGCGCCGGCCCCGGCGCCACGCCTCGAAGCGGCGCATGTATGAAAGCCTGCCCGATGAGCGTCCGCGTTCCGACAGAGGACCGTCCCGAAGCCGTCGCCGTGCGGAATCTGCGCAAGAGCTTCGGCACGCTCACGGTCCTGAACGGGGTTTCGCTCACAGCCAAGATCGGAGACGTGGTTTCGATCCTGGGCTCCTCCGGATCCGGCAAGTCCACCCTGTTGCGCTGCATCAACATGCTCGAGGTGCCCGACGAGGGCGAGGTGGTGATAGGCGGCGAGCCGATCCGCCTCGAGCGGGACCGCCGCGGACGCATGCGTCCGGCCGATCCGGCGCAGGTCGACCGCATCCGCACCAAGGTCGCGATGGTCTTCCAGAGCTTCAATCTGTGGTCCCACATGACGGTGCTCGAGAACGTCATCGAGGCGCCGATCCATGTGCAGAAGCGGCCGAAGGCGGAGTGCATCGCCGAAGCCGAGGCCCTTCTTGCCAAGGTCGGCATCGCCGACAAGCGCAACCATTATCCGGCCCATCTGTCCGGCGGCCAGCAGCAGCGCGCCGCGATCGCGCGGGCCCTCGCCATGCACCCGCAGGTCATGCTCTTCGACGAGCCGACCTCCGCCCTCGATCCCGAGCTCGTGGGCGAGGTCTTGCGCGTCATGCGCTCGCTCGCCGAGGAGGGACGCACCATGCTGGTGGTGACGCACGAGATGGGGTTCGCGCGCGACGTTTCCTCCCGGGTCGTCTTCCTTCACAAGGGCGTCGTCGAAGAGGAGGGCCCGCCGGCGGAGGTCTTCGGCGCTCCGAGATCAGAACGCTTCCGCCAGTTCATCTCCGGCCAAAGGGTTGAATAGGCGGGTTGAACAAGCGCCGCTTCCGCGGCCCGTCGGCGCGTTTGGCCCTCGCACCCCGCTTGCCCCGGGCGGAGCCGCATTCCAGGGCTCTGACGCTGCGTTCCAGGCTTCCGGGAAGCGGGAGAGTGATCCAGCTGCGAAGCCGCCGCTCGCTCAGTGGGGAGGGCGGTGGCGCTCGAGCATCTGACGCGTGAAGCCGAGCCGTCGCGATCCTTCGGGCAAGTCGGTGCGATGGACAAGCTGGGCATGCATCCTGGGGAGGAAGCGGGTGAGAAGCCACGCCGTCCCCAACAAGACCGCACAGCCGCTGAGCCACACCAGGAGGGTCGCGGCAAATCCCATCGACTTGAGCGCGCGGAAGAAGGGGAAAAGCGGCTCGAGGGGATGGGGATCGCCGGTGGTGAAGGAGCCCGGCGGCAGAGGCGCAAGATCCGCGTTTCCGACCACAAACAGGGTGAACAGGTTGAGCGCCCCATAGGCGCTCCAGGCCGTCAGCGACCAGAGGGCGACGGCAAGCCAGGAGAGCGCCCAGACGATCCGCCTCATCTTGCCGTCTCGTCGAGCCTCGTCGCCGTCCCCTCGATCACCCGCGGCGTGAGCCGTCCCGTCCGCTCGAGATGGTCGAGGACGATGCGCAGATTGCGCCGGTTGGCCTTGAACACCAAGTCGAAGGCATCTCCCACGAACGGCACCGCCCCGACGGCCGTGTCGACGGCGAGGTTGCCGATCATTCGGGCGATCTTCCACCGCGGCAACCCGAGCTGGCGCGCCTCCCAGATGATGTAGCTCGAGAAGGCAGCCGACACCGCGTCCCCGACCACCGGCAGAAGCCCAAGCAGGGCGTCGATGCCGATCGTCCGGTTCGTGCCCGGGATCGGGATCGAGCTGTCAAGAAGATGCGCCAGCATCGAGATCCGCGCCACGGAATCCGCCTGGCTCGGACCGCTTTCTTTGATGGCATCGAACACCGGCTGATAGCGCGCCGTCCGCATCCTTCGCTCCCTGCCCTTTCCCGGGGTGCGCCTGATGTGGGAAGCCGGTTTTGTTTCGCAAGAAAGGGCGACAATCGTCCGCGATCTCGTTTGACACCGCTTCGGCTGGCGTGTCTCATTCGCCGCAGGAGCGGCACGCCGCATGCTTGCCAGGGGACCTGAAACAGGAGGCCAATCATGAACATGCGATGGAAGATGACGGCGGCCGCGGCAGCCTTGGCCGTGGGCACGACCCTGGGCGCCGCAGGGGCGCAGGCTCAGACGACGCTCAGGGTGGTGATGCATTCGGATCTGAAGATCGTCGATCCGATCTGGACCACCGCCTACATCTCCCGCAACCACGGCTACATGATCTACGACACCCTCTTCTCGATGGACGAGAAGGGCGAGATCAAGCCGCAGATGGTCGAGAAATACGACGTCGCGGAGGACAAGCTCACCTACACCTTCACGCTCAGGGACGGGCTTCTCTGGCATGACGGCAAGCCGGTCACGGCGGAGGATTGCATCGCCTCCATCAAACGCTGGGGCGCCAAGGACGCCATGGGCCAGAAGGTCATGACCTTCGTGGACGCCATCACGGCGCAGGATCCGAAGACCTTCACCATCAAGCTCAAGAGCCCCACCGGCCTTCTGATCTTCGCGCTCGGCAAGCCGTCGTCGAACGTGCCCTTCATGATGCCGAAGCGCGTCGCCGAAACAGATCCCAACACCCAGATCTCCGATTTCACCGGCTCGGGCCCCTTCGTCTTCAAGCAGGACGAGTGGAAGCCCGGCGACAAGGCCGTTTACGTGAAGTTCGACAAGTACAAGCCACGCGCGGAGCCGGCTTCGGGCCTTGCCGGCGGCAAGGTGGTCAAGGTCGACCGGGTGGAGTGGCTCGCCGTCAGCGATCATCAGCAGGCCATGAATGCGCTACTCGCCGGCGAGATCGACTACATCGAGCAGCCGCCCCACGACCTCCTGCCGCTGTTCAAGGCCGACCCGAACGTCAGGCTCATCGACTACAACCCGCTCGGCAACCAGTACTCGTTCCGGCCGAACCATCTTCACAAGCCGTTCGACAACCCGAAGGCCCGCCAGGCCCTCTGGTACGCCTTCAATCAGAAGGACTTCCTGGACGCCGTGATCGGCAATCCGGAGTACTACAAGGTGTGCAAGGCGCTGTTCGTCTGCGGCACGGCGCTGGCGTCCGACAAAGGCATGGAGGGGGTTCTCGAGTCGAATTTCCAGAAGGCGCGCGAGCTCTTGAAGGAGGCGAACTACGACGGCACGCCGATCGTGCTCATGCACTCCACGGATCTTCAGGTGCTCACCAACCTCGCCCCGGTCGCCAAGTCGCTCATGGAGCGGGCGGGCTTCAAGGTCGACATGCAGTCCATGGACTGGCAGACGCTCGTGGCGCGCCGCGCCAAGAAGGATCCGCCGAACCAGGGCGGCTGGCATGCCTTCCTGACGAACTGGGTGGCGACCGACGTGCTCAACCCGATCATGACGTCCTATCTCAACGCCGGCTGCGACAAGGCCTTGTTCGGATGGCCGTGCGACGCCGAAATCGAGAGGCTGCGGGACCAGTTCGCCCGCGAGACCGATCCGGCCAAGCAGAAGGAGATCGCGGAGGCGATCCAGGTACGCAACCTCGAGGTGACGACCCATATCCACCTTGGCCAATGGTATCAGCCGGTCGCCACTCGCAAGACCATTGCGGGCGTCTTGATCGCGCCCGTCCCCGTGTTCTGGAACATCGAGAAGGGCAGGTAGTCCGGCTCATCGGGCGCGCCGTTCGTCCGCTACGGGATCCGACCTGGCGCGGGTTCGCCCAAGGTCGGGTCCCGGTGGCTCGGAATAGGATCGTCGAAAAGCGATGTTTCTCTACTTCCTCCGCCGCCTGGCCGCGACGATCCCGGTCATGCTGATCGTGGCGGTGCTGGTATTCCTGATGCTGCGGCTGACGCCCGGCGACCCGGCGGCGATCATCGCCGGCGACAACGCGAACGCAGAGCAGGTGGCGCTCATCCGCACGCGCCTCGGGCTCGATCAGCCGATCATCGTCCAGTTCTTCATCTGGATGGGGAACCTGCTGCGCGGGGATTTCGGCGAATCCTTCTTCTTCAAGAAGACGGTCGCCGAGCTGATCCTCGGCCGCCTGGAACCCACGATCGCCCTTGCCCTTTGCACCATCCTCATTGCCGTGACCGTGGCGGTGCCACTCGGCGTCCTCGCCGCCTACAAGCAAGGCACCTGGATCGACCGCCTCGTGATGGGCTTCTCGGTCATGGGGTTCTCGGTCCCCGTCTTCGTGATCGGCTACGCGCTCATCTACCTCTTCGCGATCAAGCTCAACTGGGTGCCGGTGCAGGGCTACCAGCCCCTGTCGCAAGGCTTCGGCGGCTTCCTGCAGCGCCTGATCCTGCCCTCCGTCACCCTTTCGGTGATCTATATCGCCCTGATCGCCCGCATGACCCGCGCCAGCGTCATCGAGGTCCTGGGCGAGGACTATATCCGCACCGCTCGCGCCAAGGGGCAGGTGGAATCCAAGATCCTCTTCAGGCACGCCTTGAAGAACGCCGCGGTGCCGATCGTCACGGTGATCGGGCTCGGCGTCGCCCTCCTCATCGGCGGCGTCGTGGTGACCGAGAGCGTGTTCACCATTCCGGGCCTCGGACGGCTGACCGTCGATGCGGTGCTTGCGCGCGACTATCCGACCATACAGGCGGTGATCCTGCTCTTCTCGCTGGTGTATGTGCTGATCAATCTCGCCGTCGACCTCGTCTATACCCTGTTCGATCCGAGGATCCGGTATTGAGCGCCGAACCCGTCATCCTCGCTCCCGCCGAGGCGATCGCGGCGCCGCCCCGCTTCGGCGCGTGGCGCAAGCTTCTGCGTCATCCTGGCGTGCTCATCGGCGGTGGGCTCATCCTGTTCATGACCCTGATGGGAATCCTGGCGCCGGTGCTCGGCACCATCAACCCGGCGGAGATCAACCCGACTTTCCGCAACCGCGTGCCCGGCATGGAGCGCACCATCCGCGCCGACGACGGCAGCACGCGCCCTTACAAGCACCTCATGGGCACCGACTCCCTTGGCCGCGACGTCTATAGCAGGGTCGTCTACGGCGCGCGGGTCTCCATTCTGGTGGGGGTGACGGTCGCCACTATCAGCGTCGCCATCGGCCTCCTCATCGGACTTGTCGCCGGCTATGTGCGCTGGCTCGACGGCATCATCATGCGCTTCATGGACGGGCTGATGGCAATACCCGCCATCCTCCTCGCCATCGCCCTGGTGTCGCTGTTTCGGGCCGGGTTGTTCAGCGTCATCGTCGCCATCGTGGTGCCGGAGATCCCGCGTGTCGTGCGGCTCGTGCGCTCGATCGTGCTGTCGGTCCGCGAGGAGCCCTATGTGGAAGCGGCCATCATGGCCGGCACGCCGACCCCCGCCCTCCTCGTGCGCCACGTCCTGCCCAACACCGTCGCGCCGCTCATCGTGCAAGGCACCTTCATCTGCGCCTCGGCGATCCTCGTCGAGGCGATCCTCTCCTTCCTCGGCGTCGGCATCCCGCCCGAAACGCCGACCTGGGGCAACATCATGGCCGAGGGGCGCTCGCTGTTCCGGGTCTACCCGCACAACATCCTCTTCCCGGGCGTGTTCCTGGCGCTCACCGTGCTCGCCGTGAACATGCTCGGCGACGGCTTGCGCGACACGCTCGATCCCAAGATGGCGAAGCGCTGATATGGAGTCCGAGCCGGTCCTCGATATCCGCGGGCTCACCGTGCGCCTGCCCGCCGGCGCCGATCGCCTGAACGCGGTCGAGGACGTCTCGCTGTCTGTGAAGCGGGGCGAGATCGTCTGCATCGTCGGCGAGTCGGGCTCGGGCAAGTCGGTGACCGCCTTTACGGTGATGGGGCTCCTGCCCCGCAGGGTGCTCGTTCCGACGGGCGGACAGGTGCGTCTCGAAGGCGAAGACGTGCTGAGGGCATCGCCGCAGCGCCTGCGGGAGCTGCGCGGCACCCGCATGGCGATGATCTTCCAGGAGCCGATGACGGCCCTGAACCCGGTGCTCACGATCGGCGACCAGGTGGACGAGGTCCTGCGCATCCACACCAAGCTCAACGAGCGCGAGCGCAAGGCCAAGGTCATCGACATCATGGCCGCCATGCGCCTGCCCGAGCCCGAGCGCCTCTACCAGGCCTATCCGCACCAGATCTCCGGCGGACAGCGACAGCGCATCATGATCGCCGCGGCCCTCATCCTCGATCCGGCGCTCCTCATCGCCGACGAGCCGACGACCGCGCTCGACGTGACGACGCAGGCCCAGATCCTCGCCCTCATCAAGGACCTGCAGCGGCGCCGCGGCACGGGCGTCCTGTTCATCACCCATGATTTCGGCGTCGTCGCCGAGATCGCCGACCGGGTGGTCGTCATGCAGCACGGGCGCGTGGTCGAGCAGGGTCCCACCGAGGAGGTGCTGCGGCGGCCGCAGCAGCCCTATACCCGCATGTTGATCGGCTCTGTGCCGAGCCTCGAGCCTCGACCCCGCGCGCCGGTGAGCGGGCCGGTCGCGCTCGAGACCGTCGGACTTGCGAAGATCTATGGCGGCGGCGGCTTTCTCCGGAAGGAGCGCATGGTGCGCGCCGCCGACAACGTGAACCTGCACGTGCGCAAGGGCGAGACCCTCGGCATCGTCGGCGAGTCGGGTTCGGGCAAGACCACGGTGGCGCGCTGCATCGCACGGCTCATCGACCCGACGCGAGGCGCGATCCGCCTCAAGGATGCGGAGATCGCGGCCTTGAGCCAGCGCCGGCTCCGCCCCTATCGCCGCCGCATCCAGGTGGTCTTCCAGGACCCGTTCCGATCGCTCAACCCGCGCCGGACGGTGGGCGCCTCGATCATCGAAGGACCGGTGAATTTCGGCCTTCCCGAAGCCGAGGCGATGGAGCGGGCGCGCTCCCTCATGAAGCTCGTCGGGCTCTCTCCCGACGCGCTCACCCGCTATCCGCACCAGTTCTCGGGCGGCCAGCGCCAGCGCATCGCCATCGCCCGGGCGCTCGCCATGGAGCCCGAGGTGCTCATCGCGGACGAGGCCGTGTCCGCTCTCGACGTGTCGGTGCAGGCGCAGGTGCTCGACCTCCTCGACGACGTGAAGCGCCGCTTCGACCTCGCCATGCTCTTCATCACTCACGACCTGCGCGTCGCGGCGCAGATCTGCGACCGCATCATGGTCATGGAGAAGGGCGTCGTGGTCGAGGAAGGGCCCACCCACCAGGTTTTCACGGCTCCCCGGCATCCCTACACCCGCGCCCTCCTCGAGGCCGCCCCGGGCCGCAGCTTCGGGTTCGGCCAAGCGGCTTGAACAAGCCCAGAACTGGTCTAAATTATAGACCAGTTTAGGAGATCCCGTCGTGATTGAAGTGGGCGCCTACGAGGCCAAGACGCGCTTCTCATCCTTGCTCGAGAAGGTCGAGCAGGGAGAGGAGGTCCGGATCACCCGGCACGGGCGCCGGGTCGCGAGACTCGTGCCGGACCGCGAGGTGGACAAAGCCGCGATCGACCGAGCCATCGCCGAGCTGAAGGAGATCCGGAAGGGAGCGCGCCTGGATGGCCTCTCCTGGAAGGAGTTGCGCGATGCGGGCCGTCGATGACGGCTTTCGTGCTCGACTGCTCGGTGGCGATGAGCTGGGCCTTCGAGGACGAGAAGTCGCCCCAGACCGACCGCCTGCTCGACCGCGCACGGGATCATGGCGCCGTCGTCCCATCGCTATGGTTCCTCGAGGTCGCCAATGCCTTTGTTCAGGCTGAGCTGAGAGGCCGGACGAGCCGATCCGTGACCGTTCAGACCATCAAGCGCTTGCAGCTTCTTCCGATCGAGGTCGACGACGGGACCGCGTCGCGCGCCTTTCACGAGGTGATCGATATTGCCCGCTCCGAAGGCCTGACGACGTACGATGCGGCATATCTCGAGCTTGCCATCCGCCGCGCCGTTCCGCTGGCAACGAAGGACCGCGAATTGGCGAAGGCGAGCCGCCGGCGTGGCGTTTCGCTCCTGCTGCGCTGAAGACCGGACATGGCCTCGACCAAACTCCCCGCCCGCATCGCCCAAGGCCGCGGCGCGGCTGAGGCGGATCTCGTCGTCAGGCACGTCCGCCTCCTCGACCTCGTCACCGGCGCGCTCGTCTCCACCGACATCGCCGTTTGCGGCGATACGATCGTCGGCACTTACGGCGAGTACCGCGGCGCGCGCGTGATCGAGGGCGGCGGGCGCATCGCGGTGCCGGGATTCATCGACACGCATCTGCACGTCGAGTCCTCGCTCGTGACGCCGCTCGAGTTCGAGCGCTGCGTGCTCCCGCACGGCGTCACCACGGCCATCTGCGACCCGCACGAGATGGCGAATGTGCTGGGCACGGCGGCCTTCGACTACTTTCTTGCCGCATCCGAGCGGATGGCGATGGACCTGCGCGTGCAGCTCTCAAGCTGCGTGCCGGCCACCCATCTCGAGACCTCCGGCGCCCGCATCGAGGCGCCGGATCTTCTGCCCTATCGCGGCCATCCGAAGGTGATCGGGCTCGCCGAGTTCATGAACTTTCCCGGGGTGCTCGCCGCCGATCCCGGTTGCCTTGCCAAGATCGATGCCTTCGCGGACGGTCACGTCGACGGCCACGCCCCCCTTCTCAGGGGCCTTGACCTTAATGGCTACCTCGCTGCCGGCATCCGCACCGATCACGAGACGACGAGCGCCGAGGAGGCGCTGGAGAAGATCCGCAAGGGCATGACGGTGCTGATCCGCGAGGGCTCGGTGTCCAAGGACCTCCACGCCCTGGCTCCGCTCCTCACGGTCGAGACATCGCCGTTCCTGTGCCTGTGCACGGACGATCGCAATCCGCTCGATATCGCGGAGGAAGGCCACCTTGACTTCATGATCCGCACCCTGATCGGCCTCGGCTGCCCGCCGCTGGCGGTCTATCGCGCCGCCTCCTTGAGCGCCGCGACGGCCTTCGGCCTCCGCGACAGGGGCATGATCGCGCCGGGCAGGCGCGCCGACATCGTGCTCCTCGACGATCTGGAGGCTTGCGCCGTCTCGGCGGTGATTGCCGGAGGACGCCTTGTCGAGGAAAGCGCCTTTCCGCCCCGTGGCGCCGTCACGCCGATCGGGCTCGACAGCGTGAAGGCGCGGCCTGCCACCGCGGATGATTTCCGCATCCCCGCTGGAGAAGGCGCGGCGCATGTCATCGGCGTGATCCCCGGCAGGATCATCACCGAGCATCTGCGCCTCGAGCTCCCCGTGCGCGAGGGCGCCGTCCAGCCTGACCTCGACCAGGATGCCGTCAAGGTCGCGGTCATCGAGCGCCATGGCGTCAACGGCAACATCGGCCTCGGCTTCGTGAAGGGTTTCGGCCTCAAGCGCGGCGCCATCGCCTCCTCGGTCGGCCATGACAGCCACAACATCTGCGTCGTCGGCGCGAGCGACGAGGACATGGCGCTGGCCGTCAACCGGCTCATCGCCCTTAAGGGCGGGTTCGTGGTGGTGTCGGACGGGACGGTTCGCGCCGAGTTGTCGCTCCCCATCGCCGGCCTCATGAGCGGCCGGACCTTCGAGGAAGTCCGGGACGCTCTGCATCCCCTGCGCGCTGCCGCCAAAGGGCTTGGCGTCAAGCTTCCCGAGCCCTTCCTTCAGGTCGCTTTCCTGCCCCTCCCCGTGATCCCGCACCTCAAGATCAGCGACCGCGGCCTTGTCGACGTGGACCGCTTCGCTCTCATTTCTGATTGACTGTCGCCCTCTTGTCACGCCCGGGGATTAAGGTCATCCTGTCTTCGGCACGTGTATCGTTTGTTTTGAGACCTTTGTCCCACGCGGAGGGCGCAATGCATTGCGGCGATCCATCCCTGCGGCAGATGTTGAACGAGCCGATCGTTCGGCTCCTCATGAATTCCTACAATGTGAGCGATACCGAGCTCCTGCAGCTCGGCGAGGACGTGCGTCGCAGGCTCGAGGGCCACGAGATGGCCGACTCTGACGAGCGGGCCCGGCGCGGCGCCTTGCAAGATCAGCGACCTCTCTCCTGATTCACCTGACACGGCGAAACTCAAGGCTCGACCCGCCCGATCCGAAGCGAGAGCGGAAAGCGGATCGGGCGGTACTGCGTCGGGTCGCCCCATGCCGCGGCGAGATCATGCCGGAACGCGTCGATCGGGCCCTGCCCGAGGGCCTTTCTCGCTGAGCGCACCGCCGACCAAGTCTCGATATAGCCGAGCATGTGGTCGAGGCTCCATGAGACCTCAATGGCAAGGGGCGGAGCGGCAACCTCCTCGAAGGGGAAATCGAAGGTGCGGTAGCCTTCCTCCACATGCCGCCGCTCGGGCGGCCAATACGGCCCGACGACGGTGCGGTAGAAGTGCTGGACGATCGGCGCGACCGCCGCCTCGGTCTCGATCGTCCCATAGGTGATGAGCGCGACGACGCCTTCTGGCCGCGCCACCCGCCGCGCCTCCGCATAGAACGCCGGCAGGTCGAACCAATGCGCCGCCTGCGCGGCCGTGACGAGATCGACGCTGCGATTCGGCAGACCGCTCCGCTCGGCGGGCGCGACGCCATAGGTGACCCGCTCGTGCGCCTCAGCGGCGTCGATCTGCTGCGGGCTCGCGTCGGTCGCCGCGACCTGGGCGAAGCGACGCGTCAGAAGGGTCGAGAGCTGGCCTGAGCCGCAGCCGCAATCGAGCGCCAGGTCATGGCCCGGCGACGCCTCGGCGAGAAAGTCGATCAGAGCATCGGGATAGGTCGGTCGATAAGCCGCGTAGCCCGCCGAGCCGGCCGAGAAATGATCCTTGAAGGGCGCCATTCCGGCGCGCTCAGGGAGCGACCGCTTCGGCCACCGGGAGCCAAGGCTCGACCGCCCCCTCCCCGACACCGCCGCGCCGCCGCACGGCGCTGGCGATGGTGAAGTTGTAAGGGTAGCCCGTCCGGTCCGCGAGGAGGGTTGGATGACAGGCGCCAAGCGTCTCGAGCACGGCGTGCGGCAACGCCCGGTCGGCAATCACCCGGTCCGGTCCCGACACATCGATGCGCGGGGCGTGCATGGCCGCATCCAGGGAAAGGCCATAGTCGATCATGAAGGACAGGAGGTTGAAGACCGCCGGCATGATCTTGCGTCCGCCCGCGCCGCCAAGCCCGATCACGTCGTCGCTGCCCGTTGCGATGGCTGGCGTGTAGTTGGCGAGCACGCGCTTGCCGGCTCCTATGGAGTTGGGCGCGCCGGGCCGCGGGTCGAACCAGTTGATGCCGTTGTTCATGAGCACGCCCGTCTCCGGCAGGAGAAGCCGCGCGCCGAACACGGACAGGAGCGTCTGCGTCACCACGGCAACGTTGCCGTCCCGGTCGACCACGCAGAGATTGGTGGTGGAGGTTGGGTGGGGCGCCGTATCGCCGAGGTCGTTGAGCCGCCGCGCCCAGGCCGGCCGCAACGCATCGGCATAGGCCGCGAACGCCTCCCCGTCCGGCTCGCGCGAGGAAGGCGCCCAGACGCGTTGGAGGGCCGCGAGAGCCTCAAGCATGGTCGGCCCGCCATTGAGCTCCGGCGCCACATGGACTTCGTAATCTCGGTAGCGCAGCGTCGCCGGCTCGCGCCGCACGGCTCGGCAAGACACAAGATCGCTCTCGCTCAAGAAACCGCCGCCGGCGCGGACCTCCGCGACGATGGCGCGCGCGATCGGTCCTTCGTAGAAGGCCCGCGGCCCCTCCCCGGCGATCCTCCGCAGCGTGCGGGCAAGTGCCGGCCATTTCAGGCGCGGCGGCGCGCCCTGTGCGGCGCCAGGAGCGACGGGCGGGGCGCCATTCGGCAGGAAAAGCGCCCGGCAGCCCGGATCGCGGGCGAGGTCATGGAAGGCGCTCGCCACCCACAAGGTCGTATGCGCATCGACCTGGACACCCGCCTCCGCGAGTTCGGCGGAAGGGGAGATGAGCTCCGCCCAGGGCTTCGTTCCGAACAGCTCGTGAGCCAAGGCGTGGCCGGCCACCATGGCGGGAATCGCGACGGCATAGGGGCCGACGAGATTCCGCCCCTCCGCGACCTGAGGCCAGCCGAACAGGTCGGTATCGCTGCCGCCGACCACCGGATAAGCTGCGGGATCAAGGTTGGCCGGAGAACGCGCGCCGAAATCGATCGCCGTGACGCGGCGGCTGCGCGCGTCCAGCACCAGCATCGCGCCAATGCCGCCAATGCCGCTCATCCAGGGTTCGGCGACACCGACGGCGAAGGCTGTGGCGATCGCCGCATCGACCGCATTGCCGCCACGCCGCAAGACCTCGGCCCCAAGCTCGGCGGCGACCCGGTGGTGAGCGGCGACCACCCCGCCGGGGCCGCTCACGGCGGGTTTGCGCACGCTCTGGCGAAGGGAGAGGTTTTCAGAAAGGAGGCTGGGGTCGAGCAAGGGAAGCCCTCGGGCGCGAGCCTCTACATTAGAAGCTCGCAAGTCCCTCCGCCACCTTGCGGTCTACACCCTTCCCAATCGCAGGGATGTTGGTTGCGTGACGCGGGGCGGGGCCTATGTTAGCCCGCGTCGTGGTGGCTCGGAAAAGTCAGGTGCGCTCTTCGAAACTTCTCTTTCGGCTCATGTGTGTCGCGCTTGCGGGATGGATCCTCGTGGATGCCGCATCGGCGCAGGCACCGGCGCCTCCCGCGGCTGCCCCGGCCCAGACGCAGCCTCCGGCGATGGCTCCGGCGGCCGCTGCGGCGCCTTCTCCAGGAGCCGGGTTCGAGCCGCGCGTCGTGCGGCCGCGCGAGGTCTCGGTCATCACGGGCTCGCGCTTCCGGGTCGGCAACGAGCGCTACCAGATCCACAATGTGCGCACGCCGCGCCCCCGGCTTGGGGAATGCGTGATGGAGCGGCTGCGCGGCCGGCGCTCCCGCAGCGCGCTCCGCCGCATCCTGTCGCGGGGCGAGATCCGCATCGTGCCGACCGGGCAGGTGAGCCCTCTCGGCGACAAGGTCGCTCGCGTCTATGTCAACGGGCAGAGCGTCCGCCGCAAGCTGATCGACGCCCGCGCTGCCCTGCCGCGCCGGAGCGAATCCTTCAATCCCTGGTGCATCAGCCTGCGCAAGCCGCCGGCCTGAGGCGAGCTGTCATGAGCGCTGCCCCCCGCCTCGCCGTCGACATTGGCGGCACCTTCACCGACGTGGTGCTGGAGGCGGGACCTCAGCGCTTCACCACCAAGGTCCTGACGACGCCGCGCGCGCCGGAGGACGCTGTGGTGGCCGGCACCCGAACCGTCCTCGCGCAAGCCGGGCTCGGCTTCCCCGACATCGGCGTCTTCATCCACGGCACGACGCTCGCCACCAACGCCATCATCGAGCGCAAGGGGGCGAAGACGGCGCTCATCGCAACGCAAGGCTTCCGCGACGTTCTCGAGATCGCCGACGAGGGGCGCTACGACCAGTACGACATCTTCATCGACAAGCCGCGCCAGCTCGTGCCGCGGTCCTTGCGCTTCACCGTTCCCGAGCGCATCGACGTGCATGGCGCCGTCCGCCTGCCGCTCGACGAAGACGCTGTGCGCGCCGTCGCCGCGCGGCTCAAGGACGCGGGCATCGAATCCGTCGCCGTCGCCTTCATCCATTCATATGCCAATGGCGCCCATGAGGCGCGCGTGCGCGCCATCCTCCAAGAGGAACGCCCGGGGCTCTGGGTGTCCCTGTCCTCCGAGGTCGCGCCCGAGATGAGGGAATACGAGCGCACCTCGACGACGGTGGCGAACGCCTATGTGCAGCCGCTCATGGCGGGCTACCTTCAGCGGCTCAGCGACGCCTTCGCGGCGGAGGGCTCGCAGGCGCCGATTCATCTTATGACCTCGGGCGGGAGCCTCGCGAGCCTCGACGCTGCCCGCCGCTTCCCCATCCGCCTGGTGGAGTCGGGGCCCGCCGGCGGGGCGATCCTCGCGGCGCATATCGCCGCCGAGCGGCGCGAGCCCAAGGTCCTGTCCTTCGACATGGGCGGCACCACCGCCAAGATCTGCCTCATCGAGGACATGGAGCCGCTGAAGGGCCGCAGCTTCGAGGTCGACCGCGCGGCGCGGTTCCTCAAGGGCAGCGGCCTGCCGGTGCGGATTCCGGTGATCGAAATGGTCGAGATCGGGGCGGGGGGCGGCTCCATCGCCCGCGTCGACGCCCTGAAGCGCATCACGGTCGGCCCCGACAGTGCCGGCTCGGAGCCCGGCCCCGCTTCTTACGGGCGCGGTGGAGAGGACCCCACCGTGACCGACGCCGACCTTTGGCTCGGCATCATCGACCCCGAGCGCTTCGCCGGCGGTACCATCCGCCTCAGCATGGCTCGCGCCGAAAGCGTCCTCGATACAGCCATCGCCGCGCCGCTCTCGCTCGACACCGATCTTGCCGCCCGTGGAGTGGCCGAGATCGTCGACGAGAACATGGCCAACGCCGCACGCGTTCATGCCGTCGAGCGCGGCCTTGTGCTCAAGGACCACACCCTCATCGCCTTCGGGGGCGCGGCGCCGCTGCACGCGGCGCGGCTCGCTGAGAAGCTCGGCATCAAGCGAATCCTGATCCCGCCGGATGCGGGGGTCGGCTCTGCCGTCGGATTCCTGCGGGCGCCGGCGGCCTACGAGCTCGTGCGCAGCCGCTACATGCGTCTTGACCGGTTCGACGCCGCCGTCGCGTCAGGGCTTCTCCAGGACATGAGCCGCGAGGCCCGGGCGCTCGCGACCACCGCCGCCGGCGGGGCGCCCCTGTCGGAAGCGCGGGCGGCCTTCATGCGCTATCGCGGCCAAGGCCATGAGATCGTCGTCGAACTGCCCCTGCGTCCTTTGCAGGAGAGCGACGCGGCGAGGCTCAGGGAGAGCTTCGAGGCCGAGTATCGCCGCCTCTTCCAGCGCCACATTCCGGGCGCCGTGATCGAGGCCTTAAGCTGGACGGTGTTCGTCGGCACCCAAGCCGTGCCGCCGATGCCGCTCACGGCGCCGACGCGACGCCCGAGGCCCGCTCCGATCGGCCACCGGGCCGTCCACACCGCCCGCGGCGGCCGGCGCGACACGCCGCTTTACGCCCGCGCCGACTTCGCCCCTGGGATGACCGTCTCGGGACCGGCCATCATCGTCGAGGAAGGCACCTCGACCTTCGTCAGCGATGCCTTCGAGGCCATGCTCGATGCGGGCGGCGCGCTCGTACTGGAGCGCAAGGCGGACGGCGCCTCCCCCTTCGGAGCCTGAGCGATGACCGACGCGGCGCTCACCGAGATCGACCTTCAAGTGATGTGGAGCCGGCTCATCGCCGTCGTCGAGGAGCAGGCGCAGGTCCTCCTCCGCACGGCCTTTTCGGCCATCGTGCGGGAGGCGGGCGACCTCTCCGCCGGCGTCTTCGACCTTGAAGGCCGCATGCTGGCCCAGGCCATCACTGGCACGCCGGGCCACGTCAACTCCATGGCGGAGGCGGTGAAGCACTTCCTCGCCCGCTTTCCCGTGGAGACGATGAAGCCGGGCGACATCTACATCACCAACGACCCCTGGATGGGCACGGGCCATCTCAACGACTTCGTGCTCACCACGCCCTGCTTCCATCGGGGCAGGCTCGTCGCGTTGTTCTCCTGCACGAGCCACCTCATGGACATCGGCGGCATCGGCTTCGGGCCGGACGGCACCGACGTGTTCATGGAAGGGCTCTTCATCCCGCACCTCAAGCTCGCGGAGGAGGGGCGCTTCAACGAGACCCTCATGGCGATGATCCGAGCCAACACCCGGCTTCCCGTCGACACGGAAGGCGACGTCTACGCCCTTGCCGCCTGCAACGACGTGGGCTGCCGGCGGCTCGTCGACATGATGGAGGAGTTCGGCCTCACCGGTCTCGACAGCTTGGCTCGCCAGATCTGCGACCGCTCCCGCGATGCGGTGCTTGCCGAAATCGCGCGGCTCCCCAAGGGCACCTGGCGCAGCGCCATGACGGTCGACGGCTATGACGCGCCGGTGACGCTCGCGGCCACGACCACCATCCGCGACGACGGCATCCATGTGGACTTCGAGGGCACGGGGCCGGCCTCGCACCGCGGCATCAACGTGCCGCTCGCCTACACGACCGCCTACACCGTCTTCGGCCTTGCCTGCGCCGTCGCCCCGCGCATTCCGAACAATGCCGGCTCGCTTTCCGTGTTCACGGTTTCGGCTCCGGAGGGATGCATCCTGAACGCGCGAAAGCCCGCGCCGGTGGCTTCTCGGCATGTGATCGGCCAGATGCTCCCCGACGTGGTGTTCGGCTGCCTGCGGCAGGTGATCCCGGACCGGGTGCCCGCGGAAGGCACCTCCTGCCTCTGGAACCTCAACGTGCGCGGCGAGGTCGCGGAGGAGACGGGCAACTACGGCTTCACCATGGCGGTGACCTCGAACGGCGGCACGGGCGCCAGACCGATGAAGGATGGTCTTTCCGCCACTGCTTATCCGTCCGGCGTGAAGGGGACGCCGGTGGAAATCGCGGAATCGATCACGCCGCTCATCTTCTGGAAGAAGGAGCTACGCCCCGATTCCGGTGGCGCCGGACGCCGGCGCGGCGGGCTTGGCCAGATCATCGAGATCGAGAGCGGCATTGGCCGCTCTTTCGAGTTGCTCGCCGCCTACGACCGTATCGACCATCCTCCCCGCGGGCGCGACGGCGGCCGCGACGGGGCCGCGGGCTATGTTGGGCTCAAGTCGGGGAAGCGCCTCAAGGGCAAGGGCTTCCAGACGATCCCGCCTGGCGACCGGCTCGTCGTCATGACGCCCGGGGGCGGCGGAATTGGCGATCCCAAGGAGCGCGAACGAGAGCTCGTGGAGCGGGACCTGGAAGAGGAGTTGATTTCCGAGGAAGCCGCGCGGGGCATCTACGGGAGAGGTGAGTGAGCGCGCATGCCCTTGGCAAGCCAGGTCTCTCCACCCTCCCCGAGAAGGGGGTTAGGGCTCACACCACGACTGGCTGTGCTTCCTGTGCGCCCACATGGAAGACGCGCTTGTAGCGCTCGATCTCTGCCTTCGGCCCGATGGCCTTGGTGGGGTTGTCGGAGAGTTTCACCGCCGGGCGGCCATTGGCGGACACCACCTTGCAGACGATGGAGATGGGATCGAGCCCGCCCTTCGGGGCAAGGCCGCGGAAATCGTTGGTGAGGAGCGTTCCCCAGCCGTAGCCGAGGCGCATGCGGCCATGGAAATGGCCGTGGATCGCGATGATGCGCTCGACATCGAGGCCATCGGAGAAGATGGCGAGCTTGTCGCGCGGGTCCTGCCCGCGGGAGCGCCACCAGGCGATCGCCTCCTCTCCGCCCTCGATGGGATCCTTGGAGTCGATGCGGATGCCGGTCCAGGACGACACCCAGGCCGGCGCGTTCCTGAGGAAGTTCGTCGTGCCGTAGGTGTCGGGCAGGATCACCAGCAGATTGCCCTGATAGTCCTCCTGCCAATCGGCCAGGACCTTGTAAGGCGCAGCCGCAAGCTCCTCCTCGGTGTCGGCGAGCGCCGCATAGACCATGGGCAGCTCATGCGCGTTGGTGCCGACCGCCTCGATGTCGCGGCGCATGGCGATGAGGCAGTTGGAGGTGCCGAGAAACGCAGGGCCGAGCCCCTCGATCATGGCCTGCACGCACCAGTCCTGCCACAGGAAGCCGTGGCGCCGGCGCGTCCCGAAATCGGAGATCGAGAGGCCGGGAAGGGATTTCAGGCGCTGGATCTTCTCCCACACGCGGGTCATGGCGCGGGCGTAGAGCACCTGCAACTCGAAGCGCCCGAGACCCTTCAGCACGCCCCGCGAGCGCAGCTCGTTGAGGATCGCGAGCGCCGGGATCTCCCACATGGTGGTCTCGACCCAGGGCCCGTGGAAGGTGAGCACATACTGGCCATCGCGCTTCTCGAGCTGGTATTCGGGGAAGCGGAAGTTCTCGAGCCAGTCCATGAATTCGGGCGAGAACATCTGGCGCTTGCCATAGAAGGTGTTGCCGCGCAGCCATGTGGACTCGCCCCGGGTGAGCTTGAGCGAGCGCACATGATCGAGCTGCTCGCGCAGCTCCCCTTCGTCCACGATCTCGGCGAGACGCACGCTGGTGGTGCGGTTGTGGATGCCGAAGGTGACGCGGACATCGCGATGGCGCCGATGGATCGACTGCGCCATGAGCAGCTTGTAGAAGTCCGTGTCGAGCACGGATCTCACGATCGGGTCGATCTTCCAGGTGTGGTTGTAGACCCGGGTCGCGATATCGACCATCGCCTGCTCCAGACGCACGTCCGGCCCGCATCCGCGCGCCGCTTGCTTTGCAGGCTACCTTCGCACCCGGACGCGCGGCGGTGTCAAGCTTGGGCCCGACATCCCCTCCCCGACATCCCATCTTTGCGGAAAAGGGCCCAGCCGCGCGGAGCGCGACCGGCGCGGGGCAGCCGCGCCGTCGCGGAAGGCCGACGCCGCCCGTTCCGACTCTGCTCCGGTCCAGCTACCTTCCCCTGCGGGAAGGATCCGCCGCCGAGGTTTATGAGCGCAGGTTGACCTTCTTCTGCTCGCCGAGCTCGTTCGCCGATTCGCCGGTCATGGCGGCCCTGACATAGCCGTAGATTTGCATGACGGTCGAGCCGGGGCTGTCCCAATATTCGCCGCGCACCGGATGGACACGGATGAGCGCGATCTGCGGATCGTCCTTGCCTTCGGGGAACCAGGCCCGCAGCGGCTCGCTCCAGCGGGCGTCGATCTCAGCCCTGTCGCGCACGATCTCGGCCACGCCCGTGATCGAAACATAGTGCTGCTTGTCGGGATCGACGAAGGCGAGGCTGACCTGCCGGTCCTTGCCGATCTCAACCACTTTCGGGCTCTGCAGCTTGGTGAAGAACCAGAAATCACCGTTCTCGTCCGCCTCTTGGGCATACATGGGCCGCGAGTGCAGGGACCCGTCCGGCTCGGCGGTGGTCATGATGCAGATCTTGATGTCCTTGACGAGGTCGTAGAGCTTCTCAGCGCCCTCGTGGTTGCGATGGCTGCCATGGTGCATCGCCGCTCTCCAGGAGACATGGTCGGAACGCAGCGGGACAACGAGGCAGCGCCGCTTTGGTTTCGATCCAAGGTCGAGGCGGGAAGCGGCGATCTGTGCCTTACCTTTGCACGCGCGAGGGGGTAGATGACGCGGGGAGACGGTGCGGCGCAATGACGGCCCGCAAGGAGGACCATCGTGGCGATCACCCGTGAGCATGTCCTGCAGACTCTGGCGACGGTGAGGCTGGAGGCGAGCGGGACGAGTCTAACGGCGTCCGGCCGCCTGTCCGACATCGTGATCGACGAGGCCGGCCGCGTCATGTTCTCGATCGCCATCGACCCGACCGAGGCCGGGGCGATGGAGAAGGTCCGCCAGGCGGCGGAGGCCGCCGTCAAGGCGCTCCCCGGCGTGAAGACCGTGCTGGCGAGCCTCACCGCCGACCGCCCCGCGGGAAAAGGTCCCGCCACGAGCCCAAGCCCGACGCCGGGCCGGCCGGCGCATGCCCCCTCCCCTAAAGCGCAGCTCATTCCCGGCGTGAAACACGTCGTCGCCGTCGCTTCGGGCAAGGGCGGCGTCGGCAAGTCGACGGTTGCCTGCAACCTGGCGCTGGGGCTCCTCGGCCAGGGCATGAAGGTCGGCATCCTCGATGCCGACATCTACGGTCCCTCCATGCCAAAGCTGTTCGGGCTCCACGGCAAGCCGCGAGTCCTCTCGGGGCGCATCCTCGAACCCCTCGACGGCTACGGCATCAAGGTCATGTCCATCGGCTTCCTCGTGGAGGAGGAGACGCCGATGATCTGGCGCGGACCGATGGTGATGTCGGCGATCACCCAGATGCTGCGCGAGGTCGCCTGGGGCGAGCTCGACGTGCTCGTGGTCGACATGCCGCCCGGTACGGGCGATGCCCAGCTCACCATGGCGCAGGCGACGCCGCTCGCCGGCGCCGTCATCGTCTCGACCCCTCAGGACCTGGCTCTCATCGACGCCCGCCGCGGCGTCGCCATGTTCCGCCGCGTCGAGGTGCCGATCCTCGGCATCGTGGAGAACATGGCAACCTTCGTGTGCCCCAACTGCGGGCAGGAATCGCACATCTTCGGGCACGGCGGCGCACGCAAGGAGGCGGAGCGCCTCGGCGTGCCATTCCTAGGGGAGGTGCCCCTGAATATGAGGATCCGCGAGACCTCCGACGCCGGGCGGCCCGTCACCGCCGTCGACCCCGACGGCCCGCAGGCGCAGGTCTTCAACGCCATTGCCCGCCAGGTCTGGACCACCCTGTCCGGCGGCGCGACCCAGCGCGCCGCGCCCAGGATCGTGATCGAGTAGGAAGATCGCCGACAAGGGCGAAGACCCGACCCGGATCAGGGGGAGGATCGCCCCGCGGTCAGCGGCGGGCGAAGCTCCACCCGGCGTGCAGGAGGGCGACGGCCAGCGCCGTCTTGAGGATGGTTGCCGCAACGAAAGGCTCGGCGCCGACCGCCCACGCCTTCGACCAGCCGATCAGCGTCGCGAGCCAGCCGAGACCGAAGACGAAGATGACGAGATGCCCGAGGGTGGCAAGCGCAGCAAGGCCGAGCAGCGAGCGATCCCATCCGCGCTCCGCAAGATAGCCCGCGACCACCGCTGCGGCGAGGAAGCCCACGAGGAACCCGCCCGTCGGTCCCATCATGTAGGGAAGCCCGAGGCCCCGTTCCGGCGTGCCGGCGAAGACGGGGAGGCCGACGGCGCCCTCGAGGAGGTAAAGGAGCACCGTGGCGCCACCGAGCCGCCAGCCATAGGCCGCGCCGATCATCAGCACCACGAGGGTCTGCATGGTCATCGGCACCGGCCAGAAGGGCACCTGGACCTTGGCCGAGAGGGCAAGAAGCGCGCTGCCGATCACGGCGAGGATGACCGCCCGCCAGGCAGCGGCGGGGCCGGCGGCTGCGGGCCACCAGGAGGCGGCAAGCGTGGATGGCGGAGTTGAATCGACCGGAGCGACGCTCGACATGCTCGTGACCTCGTCAATGGGCCGCTTTCGCCAGCGGCTCAGGATCGCTCTATAGGAGACGGACCCACCTCTCAAGCGGCCCTCCCCGCCCATCCCACGACGCATGAGCAACGCCCTGACCTTCGACCTCGACTTCCGCGTCCCGCCGGGCGCCTGCGTGGCCCTCTCGCCCCTCATCCGCCGCGTCGTGGCCGACAATCCCGGGCCGATCACCTTCACGGGCACCTGCAGCTACATCGTCGGGCACGGCCGGGTTGCGATCATCGATCCGGGCCCCGACCTGCCGGCCCATGTGGATGCCCTCCTCCAAGCAGTGAAGGGCGAGACGGTGACCCACGTCCTCGTCTCCCATACCCATCGCGACCATTCGCCGGCCGCGCGCGCGATCAAGGCCGCAACCGGCGCGCTGATCGTCGGCTGCAGCGCCCATCGCAGCGCCCGCCCCCTGGCCGTAGGCGAGACCAACGTGCTCGAGGCGAGCGCCGATCTGGAGCACAGGCCGGACATGGAGATGCGCGAGGGCGACGCCGTGGACGGGCCGGGATGGCGGCTCGAAGCCGTCGAGACGCCCGGGCACATGGCGAATCACCTCTGCTTCGCGCTCCCCGAGGAGCGCGTCCTGTTCTCCGCCGACCATGTCATGGCCTGGGCCACGTCCTTCGTCGGCCCGCCCGACGGAGCGATGAGCGACTTCATGGCCTCCCTCGACAAGCTGCGCGGACGGGAGGAAACCCTCTACTGGCCGGGCCATGGCGGCCCGGTGAGGGACCCGCAGCGCTTCGTACGCGCCTTGGCCCATCATCGCCGCCAGAGGGAGGCGTCGATCCTCAACCGGCTCGCCGCGGGCGACCGCACCATCGAGGCGATCGTGCCGATGATCTATCAGGGCTTGAACCCCGCCTTGAGCAAGGCGGCCGCGCTCTCGGTCTTCGCCCATCTCGAAGACCTCGTCGCCCGGGGCCTTGTCGTCACTGAAGGTCCGCCGACCCTGACGGGCGAATACCGCCTCGCGTGAGACCTATTTCAGCCCGAGCGCGAGATCCGACAAGGTGTCGAGGAAGGCGCGAATGCGCCGCGCGTTCTGGCCGAGATCGTGCCGCCCGAAGCGCGAGGCCGAGCGCACGTCGATGCGCGTGCCGTCGGCGATGGGCCTGAGCCGCACGGTCACATCGTCCGGAAGGCGCAGGAGGAAGGTGCGGTCCACCGCTTCGACCCGCCCGAGCCCCATACGCCCGCCCGGCCGGATCGATTCAATCACCTGCCAGCGGCGTTGAGCGGCAGCCTTGAGGACGAGGTTGAAGGCCTCGTCCGCGCTCACATCGAGGGTGAGCGAGGCGATCTGCGGATAGGCCTCGCGCTGCGCAAGCCGCGTCTCCCGCGGCGGCTCAGGCGGAACGCGCCCGCCCCGCGCCTCCAGCGCTGCCCTGGAGCGCGAGAAGGCCGGCGGCTCCTCGATGTCGGTCGTCACGTCGTTGATCGCAGGCAGCATGAGGCCGCGGGCAAGATAGAAGCCCGGCCAGCCCAGGATGACGAGGGCGACGGCAAGGCCGCCAAGCGCCGGCCCAAGGCCACGGCGGCCCTCCGTCCAGATGCGCACGAAGGCGGCAAGCGACAGAAGCACCGCCAACGCCGCCAATGCGAGGCCCGCGGCCAGCGCCGCGAAGCCCGAGGTGTAGTCCACCACTTCGAAGCGCACGAACATGACCGCCACGAGGGTGACGGCAAGCGCGAACCACGCGAGCTGGCGCGACCAGATGGCGGCGCGCGAGACGGGCTCCTCGACAATGAGACGACGCATCGCGCGACGCGATTTTCCGAATGAGGCCCAGGCCCGATAGCAGGTCGCCTGCGCGCCGTCACGTCCCCGGCAGACGGTAGTCGCGGAACAGGTCGCGCAAGGTCGTCTTCTGGATCTTGCCGGTGGCCGTGTGCGGGATCTCATCGACAATGGCTACATCATCGGGCAGCCACCACTTGGCGATACGGCCCTGCATGAAGGCGATGAGGTCGTCCTTCTTCGGCGTGCGCCCGGGCTTCGGCACCACGATGAGGAGCGGCCGCTCGTCCCATTTCGGGTGCGGGATGCCGATGACCGCCGCTTCGGCCACGTCGGGATGTCCGACGGCAAGGTTTTCGAGCTCGATCGAAGAGATCCACTCGCCGCCGGATTTGATCACATCCTTGTTGCGGTCGACGATCTGCACGTAGCCATGCGGGTCGATCGTCGCCACGTCGCCAGTATCGAAGAAGCCGTCGGAGTCGAGGATGTCTTCCTCATGGCGGAAATAGCGCTTGGCAACGGCAGGGCCGCGCACCTTCAGGCGGCCGAAGGTCGTGCCATCCCAGGGAAGCTCGCGGCCCTCGTCGTCCGTGATCTTCATCTCGACCGTGAAGGGCGCATAGCCGACGCGCTGCTTCACATCGAGCCAGGCATCGCCTGACAGAGCGCGGTATTCGGGCTTCATGGAGCAGACGGAGCCAAGCGGGGACATCTCCGTCATGCCCCAGGCATGCATCACCTCGACCCCGTAGCGGTCGCGGAAGACCTGGGTCACCGCCCGCGGACACGCGGAGCCGCCGATCACCACCCTTTGCAGGTCGGGCAGATCAGCCCCCGTCTTTTCGAGATGCTGCAGGAGGGCGAACCACACCGTGGGTACGGCGGCGCTGATGGTCACGCGCTCACCGACGAGCAGCTCGTGGATCGACGGTCCGTCGAGCTTGGGACCCGGGAGCACCAGGGTCGCCCCGGCCATCGGCGCCGAGAAGGCGAAGGACCAGCTGTTGGCATGGAAGAGGGGCACCACCGGCATGGCGATGTCCCGCGAGGAGAGGCCGAGCATGTCGGGCTGCAGGGCCGCCATCGAATGCAGCACGTTCGACCGGTGCGAGTAGACGACGCCCTTCGGGTGCCCCGTGGTGCCGGAGGTGTAGCACATGCCGGCGGCCGTATTCTCGTCGAAGCTCGCCCAGCGGAAATCCTCGTCCGCCTCCGCGAGCCACTCCTCGTAAGGGACGGCGTTCTTGAGGGTGGTCGCGGGCATATGGGCGGCATCCGTCAGCACCACATAGCGGGCGATCGTCGGCAGGCGCTCCTGCAGCCGCTCCATCATCGGCACGAAGGTGAGGTCGAGGAACAGAAGCCGGTCTTCGGCATGGTTGACGATGTAGACGATCTGGTCCTCGAACAGACGCGGATTGACCGTGTGATAGATCGCACCGATGCCGGTGATGCCGTACCACGTCTCGAGGTGGCGCCACGTGTTCCACGCCAAGGTGGCGACGCGATCCCCAAGGCCGACCCCCTCGCGCGTCAAGCGCTTGGCGAGCCGCAGCGCCCGTCGGCGGATCTCGGCATAGGTGGTTCGATGGAGCGGTCCTTCGACTGACCGCGACACCACGGGGCGGTTGGCATGCTGGGCGGCGGCATGATCGATGACGCGATGGATCAGCAAGGGCCAGTCCTGCATCAAACCCAGCATGGGCGCTTCTCCCTTATTGGCCGCGGCGCGGCGTTCGGGAGAAGATTACGGGCGCGCTCCGGGCGGGAAAAGAGGGGCGGAGCGCGCCGCCCACGCGGCCGTCAGTTCTGCCAGAACCATTTCTTGGTCTCGGCCTCCACATCGGCCCGCGACAGGCCGATGTCCTGGAGCATGTGGTCGTCGAGATCGGACAAGGCGCGCCGCTGAGCGTGCCGGTCGAGCCAGGCCTCGAACGCCAGCAGAGCGCCCATGAGGCCCCGGCGGCGGCTTGCAGGCCGCGCGATGTGCCTGAGATTTCCTAGTGCTGAGAGGGTAGCCATCGCAGGTCTCCACGACAGGGCGACATTCATCTTGTTACAGGGACAATCCCGCGATCAGCTCCTTTGTTCAAATCATTTGATTTGCGTCTCAGGCCTAGAATTTCTATGTCTTCTGCATGGCCCGCCGCCTCCCTCCCCTCAAAGCCTTGCGCGCCTTCGAAGCGGCCGCCCGCCATTTGAGCTTCGAGCGGGCGGGGGAGGAGCTTGCCGTGACCGCCGGCGCCGTCGCCCAGCAGGTCAAGGCGCTGGAGGCCTGGCTCGGGGTGTCGCTGTTCGACCGGTTGCCGAGCCGCGGCGTCGCGCTGACCTCCGCGGGTCGGCGCTATGCCGCAGAACTCGGGCCCCTGCTCGACGGCCTCGCGGAGGCGACCCGGCGCGTGCAGCGCAGCGAGGACGGGCGCATGCTCACGGTCAGCACGATCCCGTCCTTTGCGCTCAACTGGCTGATCCCGCGCCTCGGCTCCCTGCGCGCCGCCCACCCCGACCTCGACGTGCGCGTGCAGATCTCGCAGGAGCGGACGGACTTCTCGCGCGAGGACGTGGACGTGGCGATCCGTTACGGCCAGGGGCGCTATCCGGGTTTGCGGAGCGATCTCCTCCTTGAGGAGACCTTCTTTCCCGTGTGCAGCGCGGCGCTCATGAACGACCCTGCCCGCCCCTTGCGCGAGCCCGCCGACCTTCGCCACCACACGCTGCTTCATGAGGAGATCGGGCCGGGCATCCCCTTCTACGTCGACTGGCCGAAGTGGCTCGCCTCGGCCGGCGTCGCGCATCTCGTCGACGCCACCCACGGCCCGCGCTTTTCTCACACCTTCCTTGCCCTGCAGGCCGCGGCGTCGGGTCAGGGAGTGGCGCTCGCGACGAGCGTCCTCGCCGACCAGGACCTCGCGGCCGGACGGCTCGTGCGGCCCTTCGCCCACGAGGTCCGCGGCGCCTACCAGTACTACATCGTCTGCCCGGAAGCGGCGGCGGAGCGTCCCAAGATCGCCGCCTTCCGCGCCTGGCTCCTGCAGCAGGCCGGGCGAGTGAGCGGATGAGGTGCAAAGGAGATGGTTCTGACGTAAACTATCTTGGTTAGACCTCCATCCGCCCGGTCCCATGCCCTCCGCCGCCGAGCGCGCCGCGGCCGCTCCTTCCCCGCTCAGCGACCCTGCCGCAGATCCCCTGCGGGTGTGGTTCCGCTTCATCCGCCTGCATCGCCGCGTCTCGGCAGCCGTCGCGGGAGAGCTCCGACGCGTCGGGCTCTCCATTCCGCAGTTCGACCTCCTGTCGACGCTCACGGAGCGCGAGGGCGTCACGCAGCGGGAGCTGGCGGAGCGCCTCTACGTGACCAAGGGCAACGTCTCCGGCCTGGTGGATCGCCTGGTCGAGGCCGGGCTCGTCGAACGGCGGGCGATTGCCGGCGACCGCCGCTCCCACGCTCTGTACCTGACCGGGACAGGCCGTGCCCTCGCCGAACGCGGCATCGCCATCCATGAGGCCTATATCCGTCGTACGCTCGGGCAGTTGCCCCCAGGGGACCTCATCGAGCTTGAGCGCATCGTCCTGGCCTGGCGCGACAAGGCGCGCGAGGCTGAGGCCGACTCCGGACGGGGAGAGGGTCTCGCGACCGACTAGGGGTCTCGACGATGGGAACGGGACATATGCCCTGCACCCGGAGACGACTGGGACGAAACCGCCGTCGGCCGGTCCCACACGTCGCGCGCCAGGGTGAGCACATAGCCGGCGGCCAGCGACATGGCCGGGTGATCATCGACCGCATGGATGCGGACGCCTTCGAGCATGACCGCCGCCCGGTCGCGGGCGAAAGGCGGCAAGGCCGCGAGGGTGCCGGCGAGGTCCACGCAGGCATGCTCGGGCACGCCGGCGCGGATCGCCATCTCCTCGATCCTGCGATGAATGATGTCCACGCATCGCGCGAACTCGGCCGGGTCGGGCCGGAAACTCGAACGCATGATAAGTTGGATCCGCGCGCCTGCTACCCCGAAATGATCCTCGTGAACGTCCCTTGGCGCGTTTCGTTCCTGTCGCCGTGAGGCCGCAGCCATGCATCCAACGCAAAGCGCCGCGAAAGGATGACAGGACCCTCTGCGATCCCGTATGGGCGGGACCTAGCTCCAAAGCCATGACCGACCTTCTCACTCTCCCGGCCGTCACCTTGCGCGAGCGCCTTCGGTCGCGAGCGCTTCTGGCCACGGACCTCCTCGACGCGGCTTTGAGCCGCATCGCGACGCTCAACCCCGCCCTCAACGCGCTCGCTGCCGTGGATGCGGAGGCGGCCCGCCGCATGGCCCGCGAATCGGACCGGCGCCTCGCCGCCGGCGAGGCGCGCCCCCTCGAAGGGCTCATCGTCACGGTCAAGGACGCCTTCGACGTGGCGGGCCTGCGCTCCACCGCCGGCGCCCCGGCCTACAAGGACCGGGTCCCCGCGACGGACGCCGCCGCCGTGGCGCGGCTGCGTCGCGCCGGCGCGGTCATCTTGGCCAAGACCAACGTGCCGGTTTTCGTCAGCGACTTCCAGGCCTTCAACCCGATCTTCGGGACGACGAACAACCCGTGGGACCTCTCCCGCTCGGCGGGCGGCTCGTCCGGCGGCGCCGCAGCGGCCGTCGCGACGGGCATGAGCAGCCTCGACCTGTCCTCCGACCTCGGCGGCTCCTTACGCTGGCCGGCCCACGCTTGCGGCCTCTTCAGCCTCAAGACCACATGGGGTCTCGTGTCCACTTGGGGCCATGTGCCCCCGCCGCCGGAGCGGCGCACGGCCCGCAACCCCGATCTTCTGGTCGCGGGACCGATCGCGCGCGGTGCGGCCGATCTTGACCTTGCGCTCGCCGTCATCGCGGGCCCGCGCGATCCGGCGGTCGCCGCCGCTCTTTCGCCGCCCCGCACGGCCTCCCCGGCCGGGCTTCGCGTGGCGCTGTGGGTCGACGGGCCTTTCGCCCCCGCGGCCCAGGCGGTGAAGGAGGCGGTGCGGGAAGCGGCGCGCCGTCTTGCGGCGGCAGGGGCCCATGTCGAGGAGACGGCGAGGCCGCCCGTTCCCTTCGAGGAGACCTTCGAGGTGTTCTCGCTCTTGAACGGCTTCGTGGTCGCGTATGGGCTGCCGCCCAAGGTGCGCCTGCGCATCCAGCAGGGGGCCGCCGAGTCCCGTCCTGGCGACCTTTCGCATCGGGCGTTGCAAGCCCGCGGCGCGCGCATGACGCCCTCGCTCTACCATCAGACGACCCTGCGCAAGCAGCGGCTCGAGCGGCAATGGGCGCGCTTCTTCGAGGGCTTCGACGTCCTCCTCTGCCCACCCGCTCCCGTGACGGCGATCCTGCATGACCACGCCCCCGATATTCATGGGCGCACCATCTCGGTCGACGGCATGTCCTGCCCCTATCTCGACCTGATGAAATGGGGCTCGCTGGCCTCCGCCGCCGATTTGCCGGCGGCCGTGGCGCCCGTGACGCGCACGGCCGACGGCCTGCCCGTCGGCGTCCAGATCGTTGCGGGCAAGGGGCAGGACCGCACCGCGATCGCTGTCGCCGGCATGCTGGAGGCGCTCGGCTGCCGCTACGTGCCGCCACCGTTCTGATTCGCGCGGCGGGGCTCGCTCTCAACGGACGCGGGGCCCCCTCGCCGCCCGGGGACGGCGCGGGGAGCGCCGGCCAGGGCGGCAAGGAACCGGCCGAATCGGTGCGGGTTAACTGCTGAGCTAGCGGGGTCTTGAACGCATGTGGCTCTCGCGCACCTTCACCGATCTTGCCGCGACCGTGGCGCACGCGGCCGGACGGCCGCTCGCCTTCATCATCAGCGTCGCCCTTATCCTGATCTGGGCGCTGACCGGGCCTCTGTTCGGCTTCTCCGACACTTGGCAGCTCGTCATCAACACCGGCACCACCATCGTCACCTTCCTGATGGTGTTCCTGATCCAGAACACCCAGAACCGGGACGGGGTGGCGATCCAGGCCAAGCTCGACGAGCTCATCCGGACGAGCGCCGCGCAGAACGTCTATATCGGCATCGAGCGCCTCACCGAGGAGGAGCTCGATGAGATCCGCCGCAAATGCGAGGAGCGCGCCAAAGCAGGGACCGATCGCGACGTTCTCATGGAACGGGCCGCCAGGGCCGCCGCTGAGGCCGAGCGCACCGCCAACCGCAAGGCAGCGGAGGCTGCGGACCGCGCCGTCTCGTAGAGCGCCGTTCTTGATGGGTTGGCGCAGGGTGCCGCCGTCCACCCTGCCTGGGAGAGGAGCGCAGCCCGGACGTCGGCGCCAGGCCTCACGGCAAAGCACCCGTCTTGCGAGCCTTCCGGATGTGCTGCTTTGTGGCGCGTTCGTTGGCGGGCCTGCGTAGTCTCACGCCCACCTCAAGCCTGCTCGAGGCGTGTGGGCAGAAACGTCTGCGCTTGCAGGGTGAATGACCCTGACCGGACGACGCCGTAAGGCCGTTCACGCCGGCCGATGGCGGCCAAAGACGACCTTCGTTTCTCCGTAGTCGCGACGCTCAAGCTCCTCGAAACCCTCGGGCAGCGGCACCTGCGCCCCGTGTGCCTCCTCCACCACGACGAGGGCGTTCGGGGCGAGCCACCCGCCCGCCGCGCAGGAGGCGAGCGCCCGTGGAGCAAGCTCCCGGCCATAAGGGGGGTCGCAGAAGACCAGCGAGAAGGGCTCGTTCGGATGGGCCGGACCCATGCGAGTGGCGTCGCGCCGAAAAATGCGCGCCTGCCCGCCGAGCCCCAGCGCCTCCACATTGGCGCGCAGGAGGCCGCGCGCCTCGGCGCTCTCGTCCACGAACAGGGCGAAGGCAGCCCCGCGCGAGAGCGCCTCAATCCCCATGGCGCCCGTGCCTGCGAAAAGGTCGATCACGCGCGCACCCGCGACGGGATCGTCATAGGCATGGGCGAGGATGTTGAAGATGGTCTCGCGCAGGCGGTCCGAGGTGGGACGAATGGCGTCCGAGCGCGGTCCCGCGAGGCTGCGACCGCGTAGACGTCCGCCGACGATCCGCATGAGGCGTACCCTTTAAGACCGCCGCCCGCGCGGCGGTCCCTTGCCGCCCCCACGCGGAGGTCCCTTCCAGGGTCCGCCCTTGTCGGAGGAACGACCACCCTTTCCCGGGGGCCCCCTGCGGGGTCCTGCGCTTGGAGGGCGTTGATGCTGATCACGCGGCCTCTCCGGCCGGCGGCGCAGCGGCGCCTCGCCGCGGCTTTCGTGGTCCATCTCCTTGCGCCTGTCGCCGGACGCCACCGTCCTGCGACGGTCCGGGCGCGCGCCCCGAGTCTTTGCAGGAGGATGGGCATCGCTCGATCGCCGGGGCTTCCGGTCCGGCCGCGCCCCTGGCGTCGGCTCCCCGATGAGGCGCTCCACGACCACCTTGCGGCCCTGCGTCTCGATCGCGCCGACCCGCTCCCGCGGGCGTTGTCCGGCTGCCGCCCGCTCCGCCTTGGGATCGGCGCCGCGGCGGGGGGGCTTGCCGCGGCGCGGATGCTCGCCCGCCTCTTCGGCCCGCCACACGGTGCCGTGGCGGAGCCCGCCCGGCTCGCGCGCCGGCGCGCCGACGGGTCGGCCCCGCGCTGCCGCAGGGCCGCGCTCGCGTGGCCGGGTGCGATCTGGGGTCAGGCCGCGCGGGGACTGCTTCAGGCCGTGCCGCTCGCGGTCGACCCGCTTTGGCGGGCCGAAGGGGGCAATGGGCTGCCGCACGGGGCTCTCGAAGTCGACCCCCGCCTCAGCCGCGAGCTTGGGACCGAGCTGCTCCTTCAACACCTTCGTGCGCACCTCCTCGACGAGCCCAGGTTCGAGGTCGCCGAGCTGGAACGGCCCGAAGGAAAGGCGGATCAGCCGGTTCACCTGAAGCCCGAGATGCTCGAGGATCCGCTTGATCTCCCGGTTCTTGCCCTCGCGCAGGCCCATGGTGAGCCAGACGTTGTCGCCCTGTACCCGGTCGAGGGTCGCCTCGATCGGGCCGTACTCCATGCCGTCGATGGTGATGCCGTTCCGCAGCTTGTCGAGGTCGGCCTGGGCGATGTCCCCGTGCGCGCGCACCTTGTAGCGGCGCAGCCACCCGGTATCGGGATGGGCGATGACTTTGGCGAGCCCGCCGTCGTTGGTGAGGAGGAGTAGCCCTTCGGTGTTGATGTCGAGCCGGCCGATTGCGACCACCCGGGGCATGTCCTCGGGCAGGCTTTCGAAAACCGTCGGCCGACCCTCCGGGTCCCGGGCCGTGGTCACAAGGCCGCGGGGCTTGTGGTAGAGCCAGAGCCGCGTGCGCTCCCTCTCCGGCAGCGGCTCGCCGTCGACGGTGATGCGGTCGCCCGGCTTCACATTGACGGCGGGCGAGGTCAGCACCTCCCCGTTGAGGGTGACGCGCCCTGCCGCGATCATCGCCTCGGCCTCGCGGCGCGAGGCGACGCCGGCGCGGGCGATCGCCTTGGCAATGCGCTCTTCCGCCGGCTCACCATCATCGCGTGGAGGCCGGTCTGTTTTGTTGTCGTTGGTCATGCGCCGCTGATACCAGAGCCGACACCGGGATGCGAGCGGAGGACACAGTGGCCTTGAGGCTTGATGCCATGGGGCTGGCCCTCGCGGAGGCGCGGATCGCTGCCGCAGAGGGCGAGACGCCGGTTGGCGCCGTGGTCGTGAAGGACGGGGCCGTGATCGCCACGGCCCGCAACCGGCCCCGCGCGTTGAAGGATCCGACGGCTCATGCCGAGATGCTTGCCATTCGTCAGGCCTGCGCGGCCATCGGCAATGAGCGCCTGAACGGGTGCGATCTTTATGTGACGCTCGAGCCCTGCGCCATGTGCGCGGCGGCCATCTCGTTCGCGCGCATCCGCCGGCTCTATTTCGGCGCCTCGGACCCGAAGGGCGGCGCCGTCGAGAACGGCCCGCGCTTCTTCGCGCAGGCGACCTGCCACCACGCGCCGGAGGTCTATGGCGGCATCCGCGAGAGCGAAGCGGCCGCCCTGCTGCGCGAATTCTTCGCCGAACGGCGCGCTCGGGGATGAGCGTCGCGAGGCACATGCGTTGATCGGCGCCGAAAGAGCGGCCGCTGGAAGCCAGCACGTTCATCCGCAAGCGCATTCCCGGCTCCCACGCTTCACCGAAGGAACACTGGCGCGAGAGCGAAAGCTGTTGCAAGACGAGCGCCGTGCCAGCCCCACCCGATGCCAGCCGGGAGAATGATCATGGACTCCCTTACCCTCGCTGCGGATTTCCCCGCTGTCACGCGCGAGCAGTGGCGCGCCCTGGTCGATGGCGTGCTGAAGGGCGCCGATTTCGAGAAGAGGCTGGTCTCCCGCACCTATGACGGCATCCGCATCGAGCCGCTCTACGACAAGGCCGAGCCTGCCCCGCAGCCCTGGCGCGAGAGCCGGGGGCGCTGGCGGGTGGCGCAGCGCCTCGACCATCCCGATCCGAAGGCCGCGAACGAGCTGGCGCTGTCCGATCTGGCCGGCGGCGCGGATTCGCTGACCCTCGTGTGGAGCGGCGCCCCGAGCGCCCGCGGGTTCGGACTTGTTGCGCGCAGCGTCGACGATCTCGACGCGGCGCTGTCCGGCGTCATGCTCGATCTCGTCCATGTCCGGCTCGAGGCCGCGGGCCGCGGCCGGCAGGCGGCAGCCTTGTTCGTCGCCCTTGCCGAGCGGCGCGGCCACAGGCTTTCGGATCTCTCGGTCGATCTCGGCCTCGATCCGATCGGCGCGATGGCTGCAACCGGCGCCCTCTCGGCGCCCTGGGAAACAGTCGCCGCCCGCTGCGCCGAGACCCTGACGGGTCTTGCCGCAAGCGGCTTTGCCGGCCGGGCCTTCCTCGCCGACGGGCGGCCTTATCATGAGGCCGGCGGCAGCGAGGCGCAGGAGCTTGCCGGCGTGCTGGGGACGGGGGTGGCCTATCTGCGGGCGCTCGCGGCCGGAGGCCACGACCTCGAGGCTGCCCGGGGCGCGCTCGCCTTCCTCCTCGCCGCCGACGCCGACGAATTCCTGACGGTGGCCAAGTTCAGGGCCTTGCGGCGCCTGTGGGCGCGGATCGAGGAGGCCTGCGGCCTCGAGGCGAAACCCATTCGCCTGTACGCGGAAACCGCCTGGCGCATGACCACGCGGCGCGACCCCTGGGTCAACATGCTGCGCGGCACCATCGCGGCGTTCTCGGCCGGCATCGGCGGGGCCGATGCCATCACCGTGCTGCCCTTCACGGCGGCGCTGGGCCTGCCGGATGCGTTCGCCCGCCGCGTGGCGCGCAACGCCCAGCTCATCCTTCTCGAAGAGGCGCATGTGGCCCGGGTCGCCGACCCGGTTTCGGGCGCAGGCGGCTTCGAGGCGCTCACGGAAGCCTTGTGCGAGACCGCATGGCGCCTGTTCCAGGAGATCGAGGCCGAGGGCGGCATCGTCGAGAGTTTGAGGCGCGGCGCGCTGCAGAAGCGCATCGCCGCCGTGCGCGCCGAGCGCGAGCGCGCCATCGCCACCCGCCGCGACCCGATCACCGGCGTGAGCGAGTTCCCGGACATCCGCGAGGCGCCGGTGTCGGTCCTTCTCCCCTTCCCCTCAACGGGAGGGCCGTCGCATGCAACCGCCGGTGGCGAGCCGGTGACGGTTGCGCCTCTCCCGTCGTTCCGCGCATCGGAGGCCTTCGAGCAGCTGCGCGACCGATCCGACGCCCGTCTTGCGGCGACGGGCATGCGCCCGCGCGTGTTCCTCGCCAATCTCGGAACGCCCGCCGCGTTCACGGCCCGCGCCACCTTCGCGAAGAACTTCTTCGAGGCGGGCGGGATCGAGGCGATCGGCAACGACGGCTTTCCCTCGCTCGACGACATGGTCGCCGCCTTCCGCGCTTCGGGCGCGCGGCTCGCATGCCTGTGCTCCTCGGACGAGGTCTATGGCGCTGAGGCCGCGGCGGCAGCAGACGCGCTCAAAGCGGCGGGGGCCGCGCGGCTATGCCTTGCCGGGCGGCCGGCCGAGCTGAAGGAAAGGCTGCAAGAAGCGGGCGTCGATACCTTCATCTTCGTCGGCTGCGACGCGGTCCAGATCCTCCGGTCGCTCTACGAAGAGTAACGTGGCTGGGATCGGCAGCTGGCGTCCCCAGCTAAGTATCACGCCACCTCTTGCCTTCATCAGGACAGACGTATCCGGGGCCGTTTCAGCGTTCTTGGATAGGTGCATCTTCCGTTCGATTTTTCCCTATGGCTTCGCTTGCTTTTGCCCGTTGGGCCATCATTTAAGGGATCCTTGATCGCACGCTGCGGCAAGGACCAAACTTGCCAAGTCGGCACCAGAATCCGGCCGCAAGATCGTACCATTTGCACCTGAAGACGCTATCCCGGCGAAGGCGGCTGGCGCTGCCCTGCGCCCTGAGGAGGAAAACTCGACGATGACATTGCTTGCTCGCGCTCTCGCCATCGCTGCCGCCACCGCGGCGGGAACCTTGACCGCGGCCGCTGCCGAGGATGCCTTCGACGGCCGATGGTCGGTGCAGATGGTGACCGATTCCGGCCTCTGCGACCGCAGCTACAGCTACGCGATCGCGGTCGACGACGGGCGGGTGCGTTACCTGCCGGAGCCCGGCGACACGCCGCCGAGCGTCTCCGGCCAGGTGGCTGCGAACGGGTCGGTCAGCCTCGGCATCCGCAAGGGCATCGCCCATGTGAATGCGGCCGGGCGCCTGTCCGGCACGTCCGGCTCCGGCACTTGGCGGCTTGGCATGCTCGGCTGCTCGGGGCGGTGGACGGCCCGGAAAAGCGGCACCCTCCAGGCCTCGCGCTGAACCTTTGCGGCTCCCGGGAATTCTTCCACAGGATCGAGGGAGCCTTGATGAGATGCGATACGAAGCCTTGCTGACCGTGTGTGTGGCGGTGAGTCTCGCGAGCGGGCAGGCTCACGCCCAGGCCCGGGTCGAGAGCCAGGCTTTCGATGGCCGCTGGAGCGTTGAAGTCATCACGCAAAGAGGCGATTGCGACCGCGCCTACCGCTACGCGGTCGCCGTCGAGAACGGCCGCGTCCGCTATGCGGGACCCGAGGACTTCGCCGTCAGCGGAACCGTGTCCGCCAACGGCGCCGTCCGGGGCGTCATTTCCCGCGGCAACGACCGCGCCAACGTGTCCGGGCGCCTGTCCGGCAATCACGGCTCGGGCACCTGGACGGCTGCCGGCGGCTCGCGCAACTGCTCGGGTGTCTGGAGCGCCGACAAACGGGGGTGACCGCCAGTCTTGCGGTCGTCGCGCGAGGTAGATCGCGCTTAACCGAGCCTTAAAGTCCGGCAAATACCGATGTCGCCACGTTTTCAGGTGGCGACATGCTTATGAACCTCAACAATACGTCCGTCCTTGGCGCCCTGCGCAATGTCGCGGGACGCTTCTACCTTGTGGTCGGGGCAGCGATCCTTGCCCTGATCAGCCTCGCGCTCGTAGGTAGCATGATGATCGCGGACATCCTCCACGAGCATAAGCGCGGGGAGCTTCGCGCGCTGACGGAGAGCGCGCACAGCGTCATCAAGCATTTCCACGCCCTCTCGGCCCGCGGCGAGATGCCGGAGGCGGAGGCGAAGAAGCGCGCCATCGAGGCGCTGCGGCCGATGCGCTATGCCGGCAACGAGTACTTCTTCATTCACGGCTACGACCTCGTCACCGTGATGCACCCGATCAACCCTTCCATGGAGGGCAAGAGCCAGGCGGGGCTCAAGGACCATACGGGGCGGGCGATCGTTCAGGAGATCGCCCAGATCGCCAAAGGAGGTGGCGGCTTCTTCCTCTATGGCTGGCCCAAGAAGCCGGGAGACGCGCAGCTCCATCCAAAGCTCGCTTACGCTGCCGGATTCGATCCCTGGGGCTGGTTCGTCGGAACCGGGGTCTTCATCGACGATATCGAGGCCATCATCGCGCAGCGCCGGACGGTTTTCCTGATGGGCGTTGGCGCCGCGGGGATCACGCTGTTCGTGATCGCCTTCTTCCTCGGGCGCAGCGTCTCGCAGCCCCTCAACCGGCTCTCCTCCAGCATGGAGGCGCTGGCGGCCGAACGGCTCGACGTGGCGATCGAGGGCGCCCATCGCCGCGACGAGATCGGGACCATGGCCCGCGCCGTCGAGGTGTTCAAGCAGGCCCTCATCGCCAAGAAGCAGGCCGACGCGCAGATGGCGGCGGAAGCCGACGCCAAGGCTCGCCGGGCCGAAAAGCTCGATGCGCTGGCGCGCAGCTTCGAGCGCAACGTCCTGGCCCTGACGCAAGGCCTCTCCTCTGCGGCCTCCCAGATGGAGGCGACGGCGCAGACCATGGCGTCGACGGCGGAGCGCGCCAATCAGCAATCGGAAGTGGTGGCCCATGCGGCCGCCAGTACCTCGGGCAACGTCAACAGCGTCGCGGCCGCAACCGAAGAGCTCTCCGCCTCCGTGCGCGAGATCGCCCAGCAGGTCTCCCAGTCGGCCAAGATCGCCGATCGGGCGGTGGAGGACACCAAGAAGACCGACGCCGCCGTACAGGCGCTGTCCGCCGGCGCGCAGAAGATCGGCGATGTCATCTCCCTCATCAACGGCATCGCGGCGCAGACCAACCTTCTCGCGCTCAACGCCACCATCGAGGCCGCGCGGGCGGGCGAGGCCGGCAAAGGCTTCGCGGTCGTCGCCGCCGAGGTGAAGACGCTCGCCGGCCAGACCACCAAGGCGACGGAGGAGATCGCCGCCCAGGTGACGGAGATCCAGGAGACGACCCGCGGCGTCGTCAGCGCGGTGCAGCAGATCCGCGCCGTCATTGCCGAGATGTCGGCCATCTCCACCGGCATCGCCGCGGCCATGGAGGAGCAGGGCGCGGCGACCGAGGAGATCGCCCGCAGCGTCCAGAACGCGGCGCGCGGCACCGACGAGGTGACGAGCAGCATCGGCGAGGTCCGCCGCGGCGCCGGCGACACGGGCGTCGCCGCGGCCCAAGTCCTGAGCGCCGCCAAGGAACTCGCCCGCTATTCGACGGACCTGCGGCGCGAGGTGGACGACTTCCTCGGCAGCGTCAAGGCGGCCTGAGCCCCACCCCCAGAAGGGAGGTGCGCCGGCCCTATGCCCTCCCCATCAGGCGTCTCCCGGCCCGCCGGGAGGCGCTTGGCTTTCTGATCGTCCCGAGGCTTGCTATCTTGGCGCAAAGCGAGGATGCCTGCCGGCGCCTTCGGCAGAGACGACAGACCATGAGCGCCATTCCAGATTTCACGGCGGTCTCCTTTTCCCCCTCTCTCGGAGAGGGCCGACGCGCGCCGTCATCCGCAGGCGCGGACAGGGCTGCCGCCCATACCGTATCGGGAGGGGAGCCCTGGCTCACCCCGGAAGGCATTCCGGTGAAAGGCCGTTACGGCCCTGAGGATCGGCAGGGGCTCGATTTCCTCGACACTTATCCCGGCCTGCCGCCTTATCTTCGCGGCCCCTACCCGACCATGTACGTCAACCAGCCCTGGACCATCCGGCAATATGCCGGCTTCTCCACGGCCGAGGATTCCAACGCCTTCTATCGGCGCAACCTCGCGGCGGGGCAGAAGGGGCTCTCCGTCGCCTTCGATCTTGCCACCCACCGCGGCTACGACTCCGACCATCCGCGCGTCGCGGGCGACGTGGGCATGGCGGGGGTTGCGATCGACTCCATCTACGACATGCGGACCCTGTTCGCGGGGATCCCCCTCGACCAGATGAGCGTGTCCATGACCATGAACGGGGCCGTGCTTCCCATCATGGCCCTCTACATCGTTGCCGCCGAAGAGCAGGGAGTGCCGCCCGCGAAACTGTCGGGCACCATCCAGAACGACATCCTCAAAGAGTTCATGGTGCGGAACACCTACATCTATCCGCCCCAGGCCTCGATGCGGATCATCTCGGACATCTTCGCCTACACGGCGGCGAACATGCCGAAGTTCAACTCGATCTCGATTTCCGGCTATCACATTCAGGAAGCCGGGGCGACGATCGACCTCGAGCTCGCCTATACGCTCGCCGATGGCGTCGAATATGTGCGCGCCGGGCTTGCTGCGGGGCTCTCCATCGACCAGTTCGCGCCGCGCCTGTCGTTCTTCTGGAACGCGGGCATGAACTTCTTCATGGAGCTCGCGAAACTGCGCGCCGCGCGGCTCCTGTGGGCGAAGCTCATCAAGCCGTTCAACCCACAGAACAAGAAGTCGCTGGCGCTGCGAACGCACACCCAGACCTCCGGCTGGTCGCTCACCTCGCAGGACGTGTTCAACAACGTGGCGCGCACCTGCATCGAGGCGATGGCGGCGACCCAGGGCCATACCCAGTCGCTCCACACCAACGCCCTCGACGAGGCCTTGGCGCTGCCCTCGGACTTTTCGGCCCGCATCGCGCGCAACACACAGCTCTTCCTCCAACAGGAAAGCGGCACCACGCGCATCATCGATCCCTGGGGCGGCTCCTTCTATGTGGAGCGGCTCACCTATGACCTCGCCGGCAAGGCGTGGGGCCATATCCAAGAGATCGAGGCCCTCGGCGGCATGGCGAAGGCCATCGAGGCCGGTATCCCGAAGCTCAAGATCGAGGAGGCGGCGGCGCGCACCCAGGCGCGGATCGATTCCGGCGCGCAGAAGATCATCGGGGTCAATTGCTTCCGCCCGGACAACGAACCGCCCATCGACATCCTCAAAGTGGAGAACGCCAAGGTCCGCGCGCTGCAGATCGAGAAGCTCAAGCGCCTCAAGGCCGAGCGCGACGGCGCGGCTGTGGAAGCCGCGCTCGACGCGCTCTCGCGCGCCGCGGCCACCGGCGAAGGCAATCTTCTCGCTCTCTCCGTCGAGGCTGCCCGCGCCAAGGCGACGGTCGGCGAGATTTCGTATGCTCTCGAAAAGGTGTGGGGCCGTCACCGCGCCGAGATCCGGGCGATCTCCGGCGTCTACAAGCGCGAGGTGGGCCAAATGTCAGAGGCCGTCGAACGGGTGCGTCGCCTGGTCGAAGAGTTCGAGGCTCAGGATGGCAGGAGACCGCGCATCCTCGTCGCCAAGATGGGCCAGGACGGGCACGACCGCGGCCAGAAGGTGATCGCCTCCGCCTTTGCCGATCTCGGCTTCGACGTGGACATCGGCCCCCTCTTCGCCACCCCGGCGGAGGCCGCGCGGCAGGCGATCGAGAACGACGTTCACATCGTCGGCGTCTCCTCCCTTGCGGCAGGGCATCTCACGCTCGTGCCGGAGCTGAAAGCCGAGCTGAAGAGATATGGCCGCGACGACATCATGATCGTCGTGGGCGGGGTCATCCCTCCCCAGGACTATGACGCGCTCTACGAGGCCGGAGCCTCCGCCATCTTCCCGCCCGGCACCGTGATCGCCGACGCGGCCGAGAAGCTCCTCGTCGAGCTCAACCACCGTCTCGGCTACGCGCCGCGCCAGGCGGCTGAGTAGCGCGCCCCGGGCGCTGCCTCTCCTCAAAGGAAAGGTGGGCGGGCGGGGCGGCCTCCGTGCCGGCGCCCTTCAGGCGACGGGCTCAACACCGCGGCGGTCGACTTCCTCCGCCCATTCACTGACCGTCCGTCCATGCACGACCGCATCCGGCGCCACCTCGCGGAGCGGCACCAGCACGAAGGCGCGCTCGGTCAGACGCGGATGCGGAATGACGAGGTCGGGCTCCTCGATCCGCTCATCGCCATAGGTGAGAATGTCGATGTCGATGGTGCGGGGACCCCAGCGGATGCGACGCTCGCGGCCGAGATCGGCCTCGATCCGGTGAATGAGTGCGAGAAGCCCGCGGGGCGGAAGCGCCGTCCGTGCCGCGACGCAGATGTTGAGGAAGTCCGGCTGCTCCTCCAGGCCCCACGGCGCGGTGCGATAGAGCGGCGAGCGGCGCGTGATGCGCACGCCTCCCGCCTCGAGCTGCGCGAGCGCCTCGGCGATCGCCCGCGCCGGATCGCCGAGATTGCCGCCGAGCCCTAAGAGAACCTCAACCACGGCGTGTCCGCTCGATGGCGACGGCAACATCAGCGAACACCGCATCGATCGGGGCCGAAGGCTTTCGCACCTCGACCGCCACCCGCTCGATCAGGGGAAAGGCCGCAAGCAGCGCTTGCGCCACCGCTTCCGCGGCCGCCTCGATAAGATCGTAGCTCCGCTCCGTGAAGGCGGCGCTCGCGCGGGCAATGATCGCGTCGTAGCCCACCGTCTTGCCGAGATCGTCGCTGATCCCCGCCGGCCGGAGGTCGAGGGCCGCCGAGATGTCGAGAATGAAGCGCTGCCCCAGCGCCTTCTCCTCGGGCGCCACGCCATGCCGCGCGAAAAGCGTCAGGCCTCTGACGTGGATGCGATCGCTCATGCCGGTCTCCGCAGCGCATCGAGCACGCGCATGGCCTGGACATGCGCCGCGACGTCGTGGACGCGCACGATGTCGGCGCCGGCGAGCACCCCGAACACATGCGCGGCGATGGAGCCGGGCAGGCGCTCGGGCGGGGGTGGAGGAGGTTCGAAAAGGCGGCCGATGAACGACTTGCGGGAAGCGCCGAGGAGCACCGGGAAGCCCAAGCCCTTGAGCTTCGGCAGAGCGGCGATGGCTTGAAGGCTCTGCTCGAAGGTCTTGCCGAAGCCGATCCCCGGATCGAGGATGATGCGGTCCTCGGGAACGCCGGCGCGGGTGGCGATGGCGACCGAGCGCTCGAGGAAGCGGAGCATGTCGGAGACGATGTCGATGGCGGGATCCGCCGCCTCGCGGTTGTGCATGAGGATGGCCGCCGCGCCGGCCTCAGCCGTCACCCCCGCGATCTCGGGGTCGCGCTGGAAGCCCCAGACATCGTTGACGATCGAGGCGCCGAGCGCGATGGCGCGTCGCGCGGTCGGGGCCTTGTAGGTGTCGATGGAGATCGGCGGCAGCGGCCGACCCGCGGTGGCGAGCCGCTCCAGCACCGGGCTAAGGCGTGCCCATTCCTCCTCCGCCGAAACGGCGGCATGGCCGGGCCGCGTCGATTCCCCGCCGATGTCGAGGATGTCGGCCCCCTCCTCCGCCAGGCGAAGCGCCCCGGCGACGGCATCCTGGACGTGGAAATGCAGCCCGCCGTCCGAGAACGAGTCCGGCGTCACGTTGACGACGCCCATGACGAGGGTGCGCGCGCCAAGAGCGAGGACGCCGGTGCGGTGAGGCAGAGGCCGGAGCTCGAGCATGCGAGCGGCATCGCGCCCGAAGCGGCGCGTGTCAACGCCCCATCTCCTCTCCCCGCAGGCGGGGGAGCGGCTAGACGAACTGGTTCAGGCCAGGGATGGCGCCGACGATGGCGCCCATGACGTCCTCGCCCGCCTTCTCGCGGCCATAGGCGAAGAGCTCGCGCCCGAGGGGTTGCATCTGGCCCATGGAGACGCCGGCGCCCATCAGCTTGCCGCCGAGCGCCATGACGCCGCCGCCCATGCCCATGAGGCCGCCGACGAGGCCGCCAGGGCCTCCATCGCCCGACTGGGCGATCACCTCTTCGGAGCCGGGCAGGGCGGCGAGAAGCTGGTTCACCTCGGCCGGCGGCCCCTCTTTCTTGAGGAAGGCGAGGATGATGCCGATCGCCTTGCTGGCGGTGGCAGGGTCAAGGCCCGTCGCCTGCGTCACGCGGGCAAGCAGTTCTTCCATGAGGATCTCCCGTCAGGTTCGCCGAATGTTTCATCGGGCGGAGAGGAGAAATCAAGGCGCCGCCCACCTCTCCTTGGCGGTGAGAGGGGGAGCGCGCCGCCCGGTGGCGCAGCCCGCCGCGATTGCCTACAAAGGGGTTTGAATCGACGGGGCACCCCATGCTCGAAGACGGCAAGATCCTCCTCGGCAAGAGCACCAAGCCGGAATACCTGACGCTCAGACTCGCCAACCGCCATGGCCTCGTCACCGGCGCCACCGGCACCGGCAAGACCGTGACGCTGCAGGTGATGGCGGAGGGGTTCTCGAACGCCGGCGTGCCGGTCTTCGCCGCCGACATCAAGGGCGACCTCTCAGGCGTCGCGGCGCCTGGCGATGGCAAGGAGCCGTTCCTCAAGCGCGCCAAGGAGATCGGCGTCGACTATGCGCCGGACCGTTTCCCCGTCGTGTTCTGGGATCTGTTCGGCGAGCAGGGCCACCCGATCCGCGCCACCGTCACCGAGATGGGGCCGCTCTTGCTCGCGCGGCTTCTCGAGCTCAACGACACGCAGGAGGGCATCCTCAACATCGCCTTCAAGCTCGCCGACGACAACAACTGGCCGGTTCTTGATCTCAAAGATCTGAAGGCGCTGCTCACCTTCGTCGGCGAGAACGAGAAGGAGATCGACGTCAAGTATGGCAACGTCGCCAAGGCCTCGATCGGCGCCATCCAGCGCCAGATCCTGCGCCTCGAGACGCAAGGAGGCGACAAGTTCTTCGGCGAGCCGGCCCTCGATATCCACGACTTCATGAGGACCGATCGCGACGGGCGCGGCGTCATCAATATTCTGGCGGCCGACAAGCTGATGGCGAAGCCGCGGCTCTACGCGTCATTCCTGTTGTGGATGCTCTCCGAGCTGTTCGAGGAGCTGCCCGAGGTGGGCGACCTTGACAAGCCGAAGCTCGTTTTCTTCTTCGACGAGGCGCATCTTCTCTTCAACGATGCGCCCAAGCCCCTGCTCGACGCGGTGGAGCAGGTGGTGCGGCTCATCCGCTCGAAGGGCGTCGGCGTCTATTTCGTGACGCAGAACCCGCTCGACGTGCCTCAGAACGTGCTGGCGCAGCTCGGCAACCGCGTGCAGCATGCGCTGCGCGCCTTCACCCCGCGCGACCAGAAGGCCGTGAAGGCGGCGGCCGAGACCTTCCGCCAAAACCCGGCCTTCTCCACGGAGAAGGCCATCACGGAGCTCGGGGTCGGCGAGGCCCTCGTCTCCACGCTGGAGAAGGGCGGCGTGCCGAGCATGGTCGAGCGCACCCTCATCGCGCCGCCCTCCGCCCGCGTCGGCCCCCTCACCGAGGCCGAGCGGCGCGAGGTCGTCCAGGCGAGCCCGCTGCGGGGCAAGTACGACGATCCGCTCGATGCCGAGAGCGCCTACGAGATGCTGGCCAAGCGCAAGGAAATGCCTGAGCAGCCGGCTCAGGAGGCCTCGACCCAGGGCGGGCTCGGCGGCTTCCTCGAGTCGATCCTCGGCGGCGGCCAGCCGGCGGGCAAGGGTCGCCAGCGCATGACCGTGACGGAGGTGGTGATCCGTTCGGCCGCGACCTCCATCGCCCGCTCGGTCGGCACCCAGCTCAGCCGCGCCATCCTGCGCAACGTGCTCGGCGGCATGACGCGCGGGAGAAGGTGATCGCACCCCCGCTCCGCGAGAGGGATTGCACCGCCGCGCCTCGCCTCTCTCCGGGGCAGAGGTTCAACGGCGGCGCCGCGCCTCGCCTCTCCCCACCGAGTGGGGGCCTTGCCGGGCTGCACTCGTCCGAGCTGACATCGCACAGCCCGTGACGCAGCCCGCGACTTGCTCAATCCCACGATCCGGCGCATGGGAAGCCGACGCAAGCACGACGGAAGCGCTCATGCCCCATCTCGACCAGGTCCTCGCCGACATCGACACCGATCTCGACAACTCCCTGCAGCGCCTGTTCGAGTGGCTGCGCATTCCGTCGATCTCGACCGATCCGGCCTATGCCCAGGACTGCCGGCGCGCCGCCGAATGGCTGGCGGGCGACCTGAAGGCGATGGGCTTCGACGCCGCCCTGCGCGAGACGCCGGGTCATCCGGTCGTGGTGGCGCACCGGCCAAAACCGGGCGCGCCGCACGTCCTCTTCTACGGGCATTACGACGTGCAGCCGGTCGATCCCTTGGAGTTGTGGGAGGCGCCTCCCTTCGAGCCGCGCATGGCGACCCTGCCCGACGGGCGCAAGGTCATCAGCGCGCGCGGCGCCTGCGACGACAAGGGCCAGGTGATGACCTTCATCGAGGCGTGCCGCGGCTGGCTTGCGACGGCTGGCGATCTGCCGGTCGGCGTCACGATGCTGATCGAGGGCGAGGAGGAATCGGGCTCGCCGAACCTCCCGGCCTTCGTCGAGGCGAACAAGAGCGAGCTTCAGGCGGATGTGGCGCTCGTCTGCGACACCGGCATGTGGGACAGGCACACGCCTGCCATTACCGCGAGCCTGCGCGGGCTTGCCTATTTCGAACTCGTCGTGCGGTGCGCCGACCGCGACCTCCATTCGGGCCTGTTCGGCGGCGCGGCGCGCAATCCCATCCATGTGCTCTCGAAGATCATCGCGGCCCTCCACGAGGATGACGGCCGCATCGCCGTTCCGGGCTTCTACGAGGGCGTGCCCGAGACGCCGCCCGAGATTCTGGAGCAGTGGAAGCGCCTCAACCTCACCCCTGAGGATTTTCTCGGGCAGGTGGGCCTCAAGATCTCTGCAGGCGAGCGCGACCGCCTGCTCATCGAGCAGATCCAGTCGCGCCCGACCTGCGACGTGAACGGGATCTGGGGCGGTTACACCGGCGAGGGCACGAAGACGGTGATCCCCGCCGAGGCGCGCGCCAAGGTCTCGTTCCGCCTTGTCGGCGACCAGGACCCCGCCCATATCGCCCAGGCGTTCGAGGCTTTCGTGCACCAGAGGATCCCAGCCGATTGTTCGGTCGAGATCATCCGCCATAAAGGTTCGCGGGCGATCCAGCTCCCTTACGACATGCCGGTCCTGAAGAAGGCCAAGGACGCGCTGTCGGCCGAGTGGGAGAGGGACGCGGTCGTGATCGGCTCCGGCGGCTCGATCCCGATCGTTGGGGACTTCAAGCGCACCCTTGGCCTCGATACGCTCCTCGTCGGCTTCGGCCTCGACGACGACCGCGTGCATTCCCCAAACGAGAAATACGACCTCACAAGCTTCCATAAGGGCATCCGGAGCTGGGCGCGGATCCTGACGGCACTCGCTGCCTGAGGGCGCCCATGCGCGGTCTGGGTATCCTCTTCGCTGCCGGCCTCGTGCTCGCAGCCTCGCCTGCGCGCCCCCAGCCGGCGCCGCGTGCCCTTGCGTCATCCGAGCCTTCGGCCACGCAACAGGTGCTCGCCTTGCGCGAGCGGCTGCGCGCCGCCATCGCGCGGAAGGACGAGAGGACGATCGAGGCGATCTACGCGGACAATTTTCAGCATCTGCGCGACTCGGGGCGCGTCGATCTGAAGCCCGAGCGGATCGCCATCGTCCTTTCTGGCGAGCCGACGATCGAGACGGCGCCGGAGGATGGGCTTGCCGTCCATGTCTTCGCGCCGAACGCCGCCGTGGCCACGGGACTGAGCCCTATCAAGGATCGCGCCACCGGCAAGCCGGTGTCGTTCCGCTGGCTCGCCCTTTACGTCAAGGGCGACGAGGGCTGGCAACTCGCCCTGAGCCAGGCAAGCCGCGTCGCGCCACGGCGTTAGGGCGCTGACCGCCAAGCTGAAAGGGCGGGGGACGGAACCGAGGGGGGCGACGGCCCTTCCCGGATGAAGTCAGCTCACGCCCACGATGCAAGCTCTTCCTATTGTGTTCGGAAGCGCCGACCCGATTGGGTGTCAGATCCCTGCCTTACGGCGCGACCGGGGCCACCAAGCGCCGGTAGAGATGCCAGGTGGAGAAGCCGAGCACCGGCAGCACCACGACGAGCCCGAGGAAGAACGGGGCGATCCCAACGACGAGGAGGCCGACCACGATCGCCGCCCAGCCGAGCATCGGCCCCGGGTTGCGCAACACCGCCTGAACGCTCGTGATCATGGCGGTGATGAAATCATGGTCCCGGTCGAGGAGGAGCGGGAAGGAGACCACCGTCAGCGAGAAGGTGAGGAGGGCAAGCGCCGCCCCTACCACGTGGCCGACGGCCAGGAACATGAGCCCTTCCGGGGTGGTCAGCACCACTTGAAGGAACCCCGCCAGGGTCGGCGGCGTCTTCAGGCCGAGAAACAAGGCGAGCAAGAGCCGGACCTGATACATCCAGATGATCAGGATGAAGACGCAGACGAAGGCCATCCAGGCAAGCTCGCGCCCGCCCTGCCCCCAGACGGCGCCGAGCACCGCGCGCCAGGCAAGAGGCTCTCCGCGCTCACGCCGGCGGCTCACCTCGTAGAGGCCGGCCGCGGCGAAGGGCCCGACGAGGGCGAAGCCTGCGGTCAGCGGATAAGCCAGATAGGCAAGTCCCTGCCCGAACAGAAACCAGAGCACCAGAAGGCCCCCGGCGGCGTAGAAGCCGCCAAAGGCAAGGCCGAAAGCCGGCGCAGCCTGGAAATCCCTCACGCCCGCGGTGAAGACCTCACTGAGGTCGCTCCAGCCGATCGTCCGGATGACGGGCGCTTTCGGCGGGTTCTCCACCGCGCCGCCGCCCATGGGTGCGGCCCCCCGTTCCATCTCTGCTCCTCCCTGGCGGACCGAGCGCGGTTGCACTCCGTCGCCCCTCCCAATTCCACTGAGGAAGGCCCAGGGCGGCAATGATCTCGATCAATTCCGGTGCCGGCGCTTCGGTCCGGGAACGGTGGTCTCGGCTCAGTTGTCCAAGAAGCTCCTGAGTTTCCGCGACCGTGATGGGTGCTTCAGCTTCCGCAAGGCCTTGGCCTCGATCTGGCGGATGCGCTCGCGGGTCACGGAGAACTGCTGGCCGACCTCTTCGAGCGTGTGGTCGGTGTTCATGCCGATGCCGAAGCGCATGCGCAGCACGCGCTCCTCGCGCGGCGTGAGCGAGGCGAGGACCCGGGTCGTCGTCTCGCGCAGGTTCGAGAGGATGGCGGCGTCGATCGGCAGGACGGCGTTCTTGTCCTCTATGAAATCGCCAAGGTGCGAATCCTCCTCGTCGCCGATCGGCGTCTCGAGGGAGATCGGCTCCTTGGCGATCTTGAGGACCTTGCGCACCTTCTCCAGCGGCATGGCGAGCTTCTCGGCCAGCTCCTCCGGGGTCGGCTCGCGGCCGATCTCGTGCAGCATCTGGCGCGAGGTACGCACGATCTTGTTGATCGTCTCGATCATGTGGACCGGGATGCGGATGGTGCGGGCCTGGTCGGCGATCGAGCGGGTGATCGCCTGCCGGATCCACCAGGTGGCATAGGTCGAGAACTTGTAGCCGCGGCGATACTCGAATTTGTCGACCGCCTTCATGAGGCCGATGTTGCCCTCCTGGATGAGGTCGAGGAACTGCAGGCCGCGGTTGGTATACTTCTTGGCGATCGAGATCACGAGACGCAGATTCGCCTCGATCATCTCCTTCTTGGCCTGGCGGGCCTCGCGCTCGCCCTTCTGGACCATGGCGACGATCTTGCGGAACTCCTGGATCTCCAGGCCCGTCTCCGACGCCAGATTGTGGATCTGCTCCCGGAGCTCGTGGATCTGGTCCTTGCCCTTGGCGACGAACTCCTTCCAGCCCCTGCCGCCGAGCTTCGAGACGCGCAGCACCCATTTCGGGTCGAGTTCCCAGCCCTGGTAGTGGCGCAGGAAATCCTCGCGGGAGACGCCATAGCTCTCGGCGAGCCGCATCAGGCGGCCCTCATAGGAGATGAGCCGCTTGTTGATGTCGTACAGCTGCTCCACCAGCCGCTCGATGCGGGCGGGGTTCAGGGACAGGGACTTCACATCGGCGACGATCTCGTCCTTGAGCTTCTTGTATTTGCGCTCCTGGCTGGGGGTGAGCTGCTTGTTCTGCATGCGAAGCTCCACATGCTCGACCTGGAGCTTGCGCAGCTTCTTGTAGTTCTCGGCGATGCGGTCGAAGGTCTCGAGCACCTTGGGCTTGAGCTCGGCCTCCATGGCCGAAAGGGAGACGTTGTTCTCGAGATCGTCGTCGTCGAGGTCGCCCTCGGGAGGCGCCACGCCTTCCTCCAGGGGGCCCCGGCCCGGAAGGTCGACCTCGGCGCCGTTCATGTCGGCGACCTTGGGCGCGCCCTTTCCGTCAGGGCCGGCATAGGTTGCCTCAAGGTCGATGATGTCGCGCAGGAGAGCGCCGCCGGCGACGAGCTCATCCCGCCAGATGATGATCGCCTGGAAGGTGAGCGGGCTTTCGCACAGGCCGGCGATCATGGCCTCGCGTCCGGCCTCGATGCGCTTGGCGATGGCGATCTCGCCCTCGCGGGAGAGGAGCTCCACCGAGCCCATCTCACGCAGATACATGCGCACCGGATCGTCGGTGCGGTCGGTCGGCTCCTTGGTGGTCGTCTCGCGGACAGCCAGCGCCCGGGTCGGCGTCGCCTCGACGAGGTCTCCGCCCTCGACCTCCTCCTCGTCGGCCTCGCCCTCGGCGCGCTGGCCCTCCTCGCCGTCCTCGGATTCGACGACGTTGATGCCCATCTCGGAGAGCTGGGCGTAGACGTCCTCGATCTGGTCGGAGGTGAATTCCTCGGAGGGCAGGACCTCGTTCAGCTCGTCATAGGTGACATAGCCCCGCTTCTTGGCGAGCTTGATCATCCGCTTGACGGCGGCATCGGTCAGGTCGAGCAACGGACCGTCGGTCTGCTGCTCGGGAGCTGCGGTTTCCGTCTCTTCGCGTTCCGTCGCCTTGGTCGCCATGCTGCCGTTCTCCGACGTCTCCGCCGCTCGAACTCCACCGCGGGCGTGAGACGCAAACAGGCGGCCAAGCCGTGAGGCCCGCCACCCTCTCCCTCTTCAACCGATCAAAACAGTGAGTCGCTTGACTAACTGTAAACCATCCTTGCGCCGCTGCTTCCGAGCGCCCCTCGCGCCCAGCCTTTCCGTCGGGCGGGAGCCTTGCCCCGCGCAGCGGCATCGTGGGACGCCGCAGGCGCGAACAGGTCAGAGGTCCCGTCCGGGCTCCTCGAGATCGGCCTCGGCGCCCTCGATTGAGGTCAATTGGCTCTGCACTTCCCGCAGCCAAGCGAGATTCGCCTCGCTTTCCTCCTCGGCAAGCGCGCGTTCAGCCGCCCGAAGCTCGCTATGTAGCGTCCGCGCCCGTCGATGCAAGGTGATGGCTTGACGCAATGCGTCCCCGAGTCGCACCGGATCCGCGTGCGGATCGAGGGCCCAGCGGTCGCCGGGGCGCACCCGCGCGGCGAGCCGGCTCGCCGCTTCGGCGAAGCCGGCGCGCTCCAGCCGAGCCGCCACGATGGCGGGGTCGAAGGTCTCCCCGGCCGCGGCGCAATCGAGGAGGACGGATCGGAGCGCGCGCGCGTCCCGCCCGGCGAGGTCGAGGTCGGCGAGGAGTTCCGCATGGTCGCGGAGCCACTCCGGATGGGCGAGAAGGGCGCTGACGATGAAAGCCTCTCGGGGCGATTCCGCGGCCCCGCCCGAAAAAAGAGCGCTGCGCGCGAGGATCGGGCTGACGCGAAGGCCTCCCGACGGCACGGGGCCGCGGCCCTCGCGGTCGCGGAAGAAGCGCCGGTCTCCCTTCGGACCATAGGTCCGAGCCGGGCGTCCGCCGCCGAGGCTCATGAGCCGCGTGTCGATCTCCTGGCGATAGTAGCGGCGCAGGGTCTCGTCCCGGATGGCCTGCAAGGCCTCCCGCAGCCGCTGCTCGAGCGCCGCACGGCGCTCCGGCGTATCGAGCGGCCCTGCCTCGACCTCCCGCGCCCACAGCATGTCGACGAGGGGCCGCGCGCCGGCGAGAACCCGCTCCACGGCGGCGGGGCCGCCGGAGCGGGCAAGATCGTCGGGATCCTGTCCGTCAGGCAGAAGCGCGAAGCGCAGCGATCTGCCGGCAGTGAGCAGGGGAAGCGCGATATCGATGGCGCGATAGGCGGCGCGGCGGCCGGCCTTGTCCCCGTCGAAGCATAGGATCGGCTCGTCGGCGAGCCGCCAGAGGAGGGCGAGCTGGTCCTCCGTCAGTGCCGTGCCGAGGGGCGCCACGGCGTTCGGAAAGCCCGCCTGGGCGAGCGCGATCACATCCACATACCCCTCGACGGCGATCACTGTTCCGCGCTCATGGGCGGGCTGGCGGGCAAGGTGCAGGTTGTAGAGGAGCCGCCCCTTGTTGAAGAGAGGGGTGTCGGGCGAGTTCAGGTACTTTGCCGGCGCGTCGGCGCTCATGGCGCGGCCGCCGAAGGCGATCACCCGCCCCTTGGGGTCCGCGATCGGGAACATGATCCGGTCGCGGAATCGATCGTAAGGGACCGCCACCTCCTCGCCCGTCACGAGGAGGCCCGCTTCGACCATGTGCTCGACCGCGACTCCCTTGGTGGCAAGATGGTCGCGGAGGGCGAAGCGGTCCGGGGGCGCATAGCCGAGGCGGAAGCGGCGCTGCGTCTCGACGCCAAGGCCCCGGCGGGCGAGGTAGTCCCGCGCCCGGACGCCCGCCCTGCCCTGAAGCTCGCCCTCGAAGAAGGCAGCGGCAAGCTCGACCACATCGTAGAGCGACTTGCGCCGGTCGCCCTCGGCCCGCGCCTCCGGCGAAGGCTTCGGCAGCGCGACCCCTGCCTCCGCAGCGAGCCGCTCCACGGCTTCCGGGAAGGAGAGCCCCTCCGTCTCCATCAAGAAGGTGAAGATGTCCCCGTGCTTGCCCGAAGAGAAGCAGTGATAGAAGCCCTTCTGGTCGTTCACATAGAAGGAGGGGGTCTTCTCGGCGTTGAAGGGCGAGAGGGCCTTCCACTCCCGCCCGGCCTTCTTCAGGCGCACCTTGCGCCCGACCACCGTGGACACCGGGAGCCGGGCGCGGATCTCATCGAGGATGTCGGGCGGATAGCGCACGCCTCCTTATCGCGCGGAGCAGCCTCGCTCGTCACTAGGCTTCGACGGCGGCGCTCGTTCCTGTCGCGTCTTGAGCGCCAGCGGGCGTTCCCTACCCCTTCGGCAGCATCTCCTTCACGAGCGCGCTCGCCCTGGCGAAGTCCATGCGACCGGCATAGGCTGCGCGCAGGGCACCGATCACCCTGCCCATGTCCTTCATCGAGGTGGCGCCGGTCTTCGCGATGACGTCTTCGATCGCGGCCCTCACCTCGGCCTCCTCCATCTGCTTCGGCAGGAAGCTCTGGATGATCTCGGCCTCCTCGCGCTCCTGGGCGGCAAGCTCCGCGCGGCCGCCCTGCTCGTACAGGGCGATCGATTCCTGACGCTGCTTCGCCATCTTCTGGAGAAGGGCGAGGATCTCCTCGTCGCTGGCAGGCCCTTTTCCGGCGCCCCGCAGCTCGATGTCCTTGTCCTTCAGAGCGGCCTGGATGAGGCGGATAGTGCCGAGGCGACGCTTGTCGCCCGCCTTCATGGCCGCCTTCAATTCCTCGTTGAATCGCTCGCGCAGCATGGATCTCTCCGGGCGGCGTCGCCCCGTCGCGTTGACGCTCAGGCGCACCGCGCTTAAGTGGTCCGCGGGTCAAGGCGCCCCGCCGGGCAGCCCGTGCGTCGCGGCCACGTCAGACCGCGGACTTAAAGAGATCAGACCGATGCTGCAAGACACTCACGCCGCCGGTGGCGGCTGGACCGAGCCGCGCGCGACCGCCGTCCTGGTCCTCGCCGACGGCACAGTCCTCGAAGGTTTCGGCATCGGAGCCATCGGGGAGGCCTCCGGCGAGGTCTGCTTCAACACCGCCATGACGGGCTACCAGGAGATCCTGACCGACCCGTCCTATGCCGGCCAGATCATCACCTTCACCTTCCCCCATATCGGCAATGTGGGCGTGAACGAGGAGGACATTGAGAGCGTCAACGCGGCCGCGTCCTCCGGCGTGCGCGGCGTCGTGCTCGCGACAGCGGTCACCGAACCGTCCAACTGGCGCGCGAGCCGCCGCCTCGATGCCTGGCTCAAGGCCCGCGGCATCGTCGGGCTTTGCGGCGTCGACACGCGCGCTCTCACGGCGCGCATCCGCGAGAAGGGCATGCCGAACGCGGTCATCGCCCATGACCCGGCCGGCGCCTTCGACCTCGAGGCCTTGAAGCTGCGCGCCGCCGGGCTTCCCTCCATGGCCGGCCTCGACCTCGTGCCGCTCGTCACCCAGACGCAGCGCTATCATTGGGAGGAGGCGAGCTGGCGCCTCGGCCGCGGCTATGGCCGCGAGACGCAGGGCACGCACCACGTGGTCGCCATCGATTACGGGGTGAAACGCAACATCCTGCGCCTCCTCGTCGATGCCGGCTGCAAGGTGACGGTCGTACCGGCAAAGGCGACCCCCGACGAGATCCTGTCGCTCAACCCTGACGGCGTCTTCCTGTCGAACGGTCCTGGCGACCCGGCCGCCACGGGCGAGTACGCGGTCCCGGTGATCCAGGAACTGCTTTATCGCCGCGTGCCGCTGTTCGGCATCTGCCTCGGCCATCAGATGCTCGGCCTCGCCATCGGCGCGCGCACGGTCAAGATGCGCCAGGGGCACCACGGCGCGAACCATCCGGTGAAGGACATCACCACTGGCAAGGTCGAGATCACCTCCATGAACCACGGCTTCGCCGTCGACCGGGAGAGCCTGCCGGCCAACGCCATCGAGACCCATGTGTCCCTCTTCGACGGCTCGAACTGCGGCATTGCCCTGACCGACCGCCCCGCCTTCTCGGTCCAGTACCACCCGGAGGCCTCGCCCGGCCCCCGGGACAGCCACTATCTCTTCCGGCGGTTCGTGAAGCTGATCGATGAGGAAAAGCAGAACGACCGCCAAGGTCGGCGGCTTCGGGCAGGAGTTGCGTGAGAGCCCCAAATCAGGCTAACCGATCATTAACGAAGAAACGAACACACTCCACTTTAGCGATCATCGGGGGCAAGCGGTGACGTTCGACGACGATTCCGCCGACCAATTCACGCATTTGCACAGGGCTTTTACGTTTCATCTCGGAGTTGCGGCCGCTCTTGCCTGGATGACCGCCCTCTATGCGGCCCTGCATGCGCCCTGGGTGCGGAACATCCGTCCCCTCATCGATCCGACGAATCCCAGCCAGGTCGAGAGCACCTGGTCGTTCCTGTTCGGCTTTCCCGTGCTTCTGACGGTCGCCTGGGTCGTCGTTTATGCCGGGCGCGACATCCTGCGGCAGTTCCGGCTCATGAAGAACCAGCGGGTCGAGTTCGCCTTCGCCGGCGCGGTGGCGTTTGCGATCTTCTACATGGCGATCGACCGCGCCGTGGCGGCGATCCTGTTGGCGAGCTAGAGTCTGTTATGGACTGAGGGTGCGGCTATGGTGCGGGCATGATTGCTCGCAAGTCTTATCCCTCGGACGTTTCGGATGACGAATGGGCGCTGGTTGCGCCCTATCTTGCGCTCTTGCCTGAGGCGGCGGGGCAGCGGGAGCACTCGTTGCGCGAGGTGTTCAACGGGCTGCGCTATGTTGTCCGCAACGGCATTGCCTGGCGGGCGATGCCGAATGATCTGCCGCCTTGGGCGGCCGTGTATCAGCAGGCGCAGCGCTGGCTGCGGGCCGGTTCGTTCGAGGCGCTCGCCCACGACCTGCGCGTGCTGTTGCGGGTGGCGGCCGGGCGCCCGCCCGCACCCTCGGCCGCCATCCTCGACAGCCGGACGCTGCGCTCCACGCCCGAGAGCGGCCACCGCGCCGGCTATGACGGCGCCAAGCGCAAGAAGGGCTCCAAGCTGCACCTGGCGGTCGACACGCTCGGCCACCTCCTGGCCCTCCACGTCACCCCCGCCACGGCGGACGACCGCGCCGAGGTCGGGCGCCTGGCCGCCGCCGTGCAGCAGGCCACCGGCAACAGCGTCGAGATCGCCTTCGTTGACCAGGGCTATACCGGCGACAAGCCGGCCGCGGCCGCCAGCGAACACGGCATCGCCCTAGAGGTCGTGCGCCTGCCCGAGGCCAAGCGCGGCTTCGTCCTCCTGCCCCGGCGCTGGGTCGTCGAGCGATCCTTCGCTTGGGCCACCCGCTGCCGCCGCCTCGTCAAAGACTACGAGCGCCTGCACACAACCCTCGCAGGCCTCCACGTCGTCGCCTTCGCTTGCCTCATGCTCCGTCAAGCCGCAGAACTGGTCCATAACAGACTCTAGAGGCGCCGCCCTCGGCCGAGGACAAGGTCGAGTCGCGAAGCGGACCAGAGGAGGTCCCGCACACGCGATCCCGGACGCCTCGCAGCGCCCAGGCGGCGCGGCACAGACCCAGAATCGCCGGCAGCGACCCCGACCGACGACGCCGGCTTCGCTTCGCTCCGGCCCGGCGCCATCTTCCCCTCGCGGGAAAGAGCGCGATCTTTCTTTGCGCTGACGCGTTCTCCTGTCTGAATTCGCTTGGAGAGATGGAGGTCGCGATGGCCCGCGCTGAGGCTTACGGGCGGCAGAACGGCTACAACGCCCCGCTTGGCACGGATGTGTTCCTCTTCGAGGACGATGGACGGGTCCCCAACAGCTCCCTCCCCCTGATCGTCCGCCAGGGCGCGATCACCCCGGACGCGCGCGATCCGGCGAAAGCCTTCGAGCAGACCTTCGCCAAGAACGGCTGGACCAATTCCTGGCGGAACGGCATTTTCGACTATCATCATTATCACTCCACCGCCCATGAGGCGCTCGGCATCGCCATCGGCTCGGCGACCGTGCAGTTCGGCGGCGAGAACGGCGAGACGATCGGGCTGTCGGCGGGCGACGTGGTCGTGATCCCGGCGGGCGTGGCCCATGCGCGCATTCGGGCGAGCGACGACCTCCTCGTCGTCGGCGCCTATGCGGGCGGGCGCGAGTGGGACATCATGCGCGACGATCCTGGCGCCATTGCCGCCGCGCGCAAGCGCATTGCGGAAGTGCCGCTTCCCTCCGCCGATCCGGTCGACGGCGCCGACGGGCCGCTCATGAAGTTGTGGAGGGCGTAAGCCTCGCTATAAGGGCAGAATGAACTGGCGCGATTATTGGAACCAGGACACGCCGATCTATGTCAGCGAGCGCCACAAGGTCCTGCACTACCAGGCGATCGCCCGGGACATCGCCGAGCTCATCCCCTCCCTCGAAGCGCAAGTGCTCGATTATGGCTGCGGCGAGGCGCTGTGCGCCGACCGCGTCGCTGCCCGTTGCAGGAGGCTGTATCTTTGCGATGCCGCCCCGCTTGTGCGCGAGCGCTTGAGGGAGCGCTTCGGCGAACACCCGAAGGTCGAGGTGCTGGCGCCCGATGAAGCGCATGCGCTGCCGGACGCCTCGCTCGACCTCGTGATTGCCAATTCCCTTCTGCAATACCTTTCTCAGGACGAGCTGCGCTCGCTGCTGCGGCTCGCGCGCGCGAAGCTCAAGGCCGACGGCCGGCTTGTTCTTGCCGACGTCATCCCGCCCGGGGTGAGCCCGATGACCGATGCCAAGGCGCTTCTCGGATTTGCTTGGCGGGGCGGCTTCCTCAGCCGCGCCTTCCTGGGCCTCATGCGGACGGCGTTCTCCGATTATCGCAAGATCCGCAACGCGCTCGGGCTTGCGACCTATACGGAAGGCGAGATGATCGCGCTCCTCGCGGCCGAGGGCTTTGCCGGCGAGCGCCGGTCGCGAAACATCGGTCACAACCAGGCGCGCATGACCTTCATCGCAAGGCCGGCCTAGCCCCCCTGTCCTGGTGGCGAGGGCGGAGCCCCGAAGGTCCAAACCTTGTGCGCAAGGAAGCTCCAGACAAGCACGAGGCCGGTCGTCGCGGCCTGCGCGGCAAGATAAACGTACCACAGGGCGAAGCTCGGGCCTGCAAGCCATTCAAACCCGCTCATCAGCACCCAAGTGATCAGAAACCCGACGAACGCCACAAGGGCAAAGCGCCACGTCGCCTCTGCATGGGGCCGGTCGCTGGCGTAGGTGAAGCGGCGGTTCAGGAGATACGAAGCGATTCCGCCCGCCACATAGCCGAGCAGGGTCGCCGTCACCGGGCCGAAGCCGCCTGCCTCCACGAGCCCGATCAGCACCCCGTAATGGAGGACGGCCGCAACGACGCCGACGCCGACGAATGCGGTCAACTGGTGAGGCAGCCTGACGGTCTGGCGTTGGGTGTGCATGGGAGAGGGACGGGTGGAGGCCGGCTCCCTTAGCAGGAAGTCGCAGGACGGCCCAAGGCCCGACGTCGCAGGAACGCGCTCGGGCGGCCGGCGTTGGCCTCGCAAGGCTCACGCCGGAGGTGGCCCATGACCAAGCTCAACTCCATTGCGCTCGCTCTCGCGAGCTGTCTTGCCCTCGGCGGCCTGGCAGGCCAGGCATCGGCACAGGACCGGGACTGGGACCGCGACGGGCGGCGCGATCGAGAGGACCGCGGCTGGCGCGACCGCGACCGGGACGACCGCGGCTTTGGGCGGCGCGACTGGGACGACGATTGGGACCGTGACGGACGACGGAGCGAGCGTGGCTGGCGCGGCCGCTACGACCGGGACCGGCACTGCTTCTTCGTGCGCCGCCGCTTCGTCGAGCCCGACGGCGACGTGGTCTTCAGGCGCTATCGCGTCTGTGAGGACTGAGAACGGCGGCCTGCGCCGCCGCTCCCGTGATGCTGCTCCTCAACGGGCGGACGGCGGCGTCGGGGTGCCGCTCGGGGTCGACGCGGCGCCGCCTTGAGAGGTCCGAACCCTGTCGAAGAGGGTGAGGGCTGCGTCCACGCAGGCCCGCATCGACTCCCGGTCATCGCACCTCACGGCCATCCGGGTCTCGCCACTGCGCACGAAAAAGCGCGCCGCGCGCGAGCGGTCGCCGTCGTCCTGGTGGTGCATCGCGTGGCCGCGCATGCCGTCCCGATCGCGGTCATCCCGGTCGCGGCTCCATTCGCGCCTGTCCTCCCGCCAGCCTCGCCGGTCGTCATCGTCCCTCCACGAGCTCTGTGCGAGAGCCGAGGACGCGACGAGCATCACTCCAATGGCTCCTATGACGGCTTTGCGCATGATGACCTCCCTCGCAACGCTGCGGCTGCGCGAGTGCAACGCGGCGCCCAGCCCTCGGCCGCCCCGCTGACACCCGCGACGCCGCCGGCGGTGAACTGGCCGCCCGGGTTTTGGTTCCGGTCGAGCGGCTGCGGCGAGGGCGAACTTTCCTTGCGGCCCGCAGCGGTGTAAGACGGCGCCTCAGCTTCCATTCTCGACAGTCATCCGGGCCGAGGCGCTCGCCGGGCCGGCCGACGATCGACCACGCTCACACCGCACGAATGCCCAAGCGCACCGACATTTCCTCCATCCTCATCATCGGCGCGGGCCCCATCGTCATCGGCCAGGCCTGCGAGTTCGACTATTCCGGCACCCAGGCCTGCAAAGCCCTGAAGGCGGAGGGCTACCGGATCATCCTGGTCAATTCGAACCCCGCGACGATCATGACCGACCCGGATCTCGCGGACGCGACCTATGTGGAGCCCATCACTCCCGAGATCGTCGCCAAGATCATCGAGAAGGAACGACCCGACGCGCTTCTTCCCACCATGGGCGGCCAGACGGCCCTGAACACGGCCCTGTCCCTCAAGAAGATGGGGGTGCTCGAGAAATTCGGCGTCGAGATGATCGGCGCCACGGCCGAGGCCATCGACAAGGCGGAGGACCGCCAGCTCTTCCGCGAGGCGATGCGCAAGATCGGCCTCGAGACGCCAAGATCGCGCCTTGCCAACGCCTCGGCCCTGAAAAAGGCCGACCGGGAAAAGTACCTCGCCGAACGGGCGCAGATCGAAGCCCTCGACCTGCATCCCGGCGACAAGAAGCGCATGCTCGCCGCCTTCGAAATGAGATGGGCAGCCGGGGAGAACGAGCGGCGCAAGCGCTACCAGGAACATGCCCTGGGCGAAGCGCTGCAGGCCCTCGCCGAGGTCGGCTTGCCGGCGATCATCCGCCCCTCCTTCACGCTGGGCGGCACGGGGGGCGGCATCGCTTACAACCGCGAGGAGTTCCTGGAGATCGTCGAGCGCGGCCTCGATGCGTCGCCGACCAACGAGGTGCTGATCGAAGAAAGCGTGCTCGGCTGGAAGGAGTACGAGATGGAGGTCGTCCGCGACAAGGCGGACAACTGCATCATCGTCTGCTCCATCGAGAACATCGACCCGATGGGCGTGCACACGGGCGATTCGATCACCGTCGCCCCGGCGCTGACCTTGACCGACAAGGAATACCAGATCATGCGCGACGCCTCGATCGCGGTGCTGCGCGAGATCGGCGTCGAGACCGGCGGGTCGAACGTGCAGTTCGCGATCAACCCGGAGAACGGCCGGATGGTCGTGATCGAGATGAATCCGCGCGTGTCGCGCTCCTCGGCGCTGGCGTCCAAGGCAACCGGCTTCCCGATCGCCAAGGTCGCTGCCAAGCTCGCCGTCGGCTACACCCTCGACGAGATCGAGAACGACATCACCGGCGGCGCCACCCCTGCCTCCTTCGAACCCACGATCGACTACGTCGTCACCAAGATCCCGCGCTTCGCCTTCGAGAAGTTCCCGGGAGCCGAGCCGACCCTGACCACGGCCATGAAGTCGGTGGGCGAGGCGATGGCCATCGGACGCACCTTCCCCGAAAGCCTCCAGAAGGCCTTGCGCTCCCTCGAGACCGGCCTCACCGGGCTCGACGAGATCGAGATCGAGGGCCTCGGCAAGGGGGACGACAAGAACGCCATCAAGGCAGCGCTCGGCACCCCCACGCCTGACCGGCTCCTCAAGGTGGCCCAGGCGCTACGCCTCGGCTTTTCCAAGGAGGAGGTCTACGAGAGCTGCAAGATCGACCCCTGGTTCCTGGAGCAGCTTCAGGCCATCGTCGACATGGAAGCCAAGGTGAAGACCTACGGCTTGCCCGACACCCCCGGCGCCTTCCGGCAGCTCAAGGCGCTCGGCTTCTCGGATGCCCGCCTCGCCGTCCTTTCAGGGCTGAGCGAGGCAGAGGTCCGCCGCCGCCGCCGCGCGCTTGGTGTCCGTCCGGTCTACAAACGGATCGACACCTGCGCCGCCGAGTTCGCCTCGCCGACGGCCTACATGTATTCCACCTATGCCGCCCCCTTCGCCGGGCAGCCGGCGGACGAGGCCGAGCCCTCCGACCGGCGTAAAGTGGTCATCCTCGGCGGCGGCCCGAACCGTATCGGCCAGGGCATCGAGTTCGACTATTGCTGCTGCCACGCCGCCTTCGCGCTCAAGGACGCCGGCTTCGAGACCATCATGGTCAACTGCAACCCGGAGACGGTCTCGACCGATTACGACACCTCCGACCGCTTGTATTTCGAGCCGCTGACGACCGAGGACGTGCTTGAGCTGATCGACACCGAGCGGCAGAAGGGAACGCTGCACGGCGTCATCGTCCAGTTCGGCGGCCAGACCCCGCTCAAGCTCGCCCATCCGCTGGAAGAGGCGGGCGTCCCGATCCTCGGCACCTCGCCCGACGCCATCGACCTCGCCGAGGACCGCGACCGCTTCAAACGCCTCCTCGACAAGCTGGGGCTCAAGCAGCCGAAGAACGGCATCGCCTATTCGGTCGAGCAGGCGCGGCTCGTCGCCGCCGACCTTGGCCTGCCTTTCGTCGTGCGCCCCTCCTACGTGCTCGGCGGGCGGGCCATGGCCATCATCCGCGACGAGGCTCAGTTCGAGGACTACCTTCTCGGGACGCTGCCGAGCCTCATCCCGTCGGACGTCAAGGCGCGCTACCCCAACGACAAGACGGGCCAGATCAACACCGTCCTCGGCAAGAACCCGCTGCTGTTCGACCGCTATCTGTCGGAGGCGATCGAGGTCGACGTCGACGCGCTCTGCGACGGCAAGGACGTGTTCGTTGCCGGCGTCATGGAACACATCGAGGAGGCCGGCATCCATTCCGGCGATTCCGCCTGTTCGCTGCCCCCTCGCTCCCTGCCGCGCGAGACCATCGAGGCGTTGGAGCGCCAGACCGCTGCGCTCGCCCTGGCGCTCAACGTCGGCGGGCTCATGAACGTGCAATACGCCATCAAGGATGGGGAGATCTACGTCCTCGAGGTCAACCCGCGGGCCTCGCGCACGGTGCCGTTCGTGGCGAAGGTGATCGGCGAGCCGATTGCCAAGATCGCAGCCCGCGTGATGGCGGGCGAGAGCCTCGCCTCGTTCGGCCTCACGCCGAAGGAGCTGCCCCATATCGGCGTGAAGGAAGCGGTGTTCCCCTTCGCCCGCTTCCCCGGCGTCGACGTCATCCTCGGCCCCGAGATGCGCTCCACCGGCGAGGTGATCGGCCTTGATTGGAGCTTCGGTGTCGCTTTCGCCAAGAGCCAGCTTGGCGCCGGCACGGCGGTACCGCGCCGGGGAACGGTGTTCGTGTCGGTCCGCGACAAGGACAAGCCGCGCATCCTCCCTGCCGTCAAGCTGTTGGCGGAGCTCGGCTTCAAGGTCGCTGCGACCGGCGGCACGCAGCGCTTCCTCGAAGAGCACGGTGTCCCGGCGGTCCGAATCAACAAGGTGCTCGAAGGCCGGCCGCATGTGGTCGACGCCATCAAGAACGGCGACATCCAGCTCGTCTTCAACACCACGGAGGGCGCCGGCGCCCTGTCGGACTCCCGCTCTCTGCGTCGGGCCGCCCTCTTGCATAAGGTGCCCTACTACACCACTCTAGCCGGAGCCATGGCCGCCGCGGAGGGGATCAAGGCCTACCTCGAGGGAGACCTCGAGGTGCGCGCGCTGCAGGACTACTTCGCCTGACGAAGGACGCCTGAGGGCGCGGGAACCACGCGGCTCGGCTGACAGTTTTGTCCGCTTCGCTGGGCGTTTCTTCCGAGACGCGCAGCGGAGTTTCTTTTGTCGCAAGAGACGGGAAATGGAAAAGGTACCGCTGACGGTGAAAGGTTTCGCAACCCTCGAGGCGGAATTGCGTCACCGCCAACAGGTCGAGCGCCCGCGGATCATCCAGGCGATCTCGGAGGCGCGCGCCCTCGGCGACCTCTCCGAGAACGCCGAGTACCATGCGGCGAAAGAGGCGCAGTCCCTCAACGAGGGCCGCATCCTCGAGCTCGAGAGCCTGATCTCCCGCGCCGAGGTCATCGACGTGTCGAAGCTTTCGGGCGACCGCATCAAGTTCGGCGCCATCGTGCAGCTCGTCGACGAGGACACCGAGGAGGAGAAGACCTACCAGATCGTCGGCGAACCGGAGGCGGATGTCCGCTCCGGCCGCGTCTCCATTACGTCTCCCATCGCGCGCGCCCTGATCGGCAAGGGGGTGGGAGACACCGTCGAGGTCAACACGCCAGGCGGCGGCAAGAGCTACGAGATCGTGAGCGTGCGCTTCCAATGAGGCGCCGCTTGGGAATGTGACGGGCGGCGGCGCGAAGAGCGCCGCCGCCCAGCGCTGGCTCGGCGCATGAACATGAGGCCGCCTGGAATGGAGCGTCCGATGCCAGCCTGCTCCCGCCGCGCCCTGCTCTTGGGCGCACTCGCCATCCTGCTTGCAACGGGGGTGGAGGCGAAGAGGGCCAGCGCTCAGCCTGGCGTGCAGCGGTTCTCTTCCGTCACCGTCGACGTCTCGCGCCTGCGCGCGCTCGGGCTCGGCCCCTCAGCAGACCTTGTCCAAACGGTGCTTCTCGAAGAGACACGCCGTGTCTTCGCCGACCGGCTCGGCGGGGCAGGTCCGCTTCTCGTCATCCGCATCCTGGCCGTCTCGCTCCCGGCTTATGTGGGCGGCGGGGGAGGCGGATCGTCCCCGGGCCTCGGCGGAGGCCAGAGCAATGACTACATGGAAGGCGAAGCGCTCATCGTCGGCCCCCGCGGCGAGGTGCTCGCGCGTCATCCGCAGCTCCTCGCCCTGCCCTCGAGCTCGGGCGGCGCCTGGTACGCCCCGGGGAACGAGCAGCGGCGGACCGCGATCCTGTCGCGGTATTTCGCCCAGTGGCTGCGCCGTACCTTCGCGTGAGGCGGCGCGGACAGCCTCAGCGCCTCACATCAGGCGCGGGCCTGATCGGGTGCCTCGGCCTTCTGGTCGAGAGGGGCCATGGGCTCGTCCTTGACGAGGTCGAGGGCGAGCGCCGTGCGGACATTGCGGACGTTCGGAAGGGCGGTGAGCTCGGCGACGATGCTCTGGAAGCCGGCGAGGTTCGGCGCGACGCACTTCATGATGAAGTCGACATCGCCCGACAGCGTCCAACATTCGCGGACGGCCGGCCAGTCCTTCACCCGGGCCTGGAATGCGGCGAGGTCAGCCTGGCCCTGGGCGGCAAGCTGCACCATCGCGAAGAAGACGACCTCGAAGCCGAGCATCTTCGGATCGAGCAGGGCGCGGTAGCCGCGGATGTATCCTGCCGCTTCAAGGGCTCGCACGCGCCGCAGGCAGGGGGGCGCGGAAAGCCCCACGCGGCGCGCCAGTTCCACATTGGTGATACTGCCGTCGGCCTGAAGCTCTCTCAAGATCGCAAGGTCGATCGAATCAAGGCGTCCGCGCACCCAGGGCTCCGCTGAAAGATTCTTTCGCGCGACATAGCCGTGGTGGCGTCCTGTTACAAGGAGCGCCGATCCAGAACGGCTCCCGGGCCCTTGCCGAGCCTTCGCCTCGGGGTAGAAGAGGCTCATGCCGCTCTTGTCCGATCTCTCGGCCTGGGTGCTCACCGACGGCAAAGCGGGCGACGAGAGCCAATGCCTCGGCCTGGCCGACGCGCTCGGGATGGCTCCGGAACGGCGCCGCGTCGCCCCGCGCGCTCCCTTCGCCTGGGCGATGCCCTGGGGCCCGATCGACCCGCGTGAGGGAGCCCGGCGGGCGGGCAGCCCGATCGCTCCCCCCTTCCCCGACCTCCTCATCGCCTCGGGACGGCGCGCCGTGCCTTACATGCGAGCGGTGAAACGGCTCTCGAAGGGGCGGACCTTCACCGTGTTCCTCAAGGACCCGCGCACCGGCCCCGGAGCGGCCGACCTGATCTGGGTGCCCGAGCACGACCGCCTGCGCGGGCCCAACGTCATCGCGACCCTGACGCCTCCGCACCGTGTCTCGCAGGCGCGCCTCGCCGCGGCGCGCGCCAGACCCGATGGCCGGCTCGCCGGCCTTCTACCCCCGCGCATTGCCGTCCTGATCGGCGGCGCAAGCCGCCATCACCGGTTCACGCAGGACGACGCCGCGCGCCTCCTCGCCGATCTCGACCGGTTGAGCCAAGCGGGCGGGAGCCTCATGGTCACGGCCTCGCGGCGGACGCCGGAGGGACTGCGCCGCGAGCTCGCCGCGCTCGTCACAAAGCGCGGCGGCTTCTTCTGGGACGGCAGCGGCGAGAACCCCTATGTGGCCCTCCTGGCGCTCGCCGACGCTGTCGTCGTCACGGCCGATTCCTACAACATGGTCGGCGAGGCGGCGGCCACGGGAGCGCCGATCCTGGTCTTCGAGCCCTCGGGCGGCCATCCCAAGCTCACCGCTTTCCTTGAGGGGCTTCGCGCCTACGGGGCTGTGAAACCCTTGGCCGGCCGCCTTGAAGCCTTCAGCTATCCGCCCTTAGATTCAACTCCCGTCATCGCCGAGGCCGTGCAACGCGGCCTTGTCCGCCACCGCCGCGCCCTTGGCCTTCCGGAGGCCGGCTGATCGGCCGCCTGGAGATCGTCTCATCATGGCCCATACGCACGCCAAGCTCATCATCATCGGCTCCGGCCCCGCGGGCTATACGGCCGCCATCTATGCCGCCCGGGCCATGCTGGAGCCCGTGCTGATCTCGGGGTTTCAACCCGGCGGCCAGCTCATGATCACCACCGACGTCGAGAACTACCCCGGCTTCGCCGACGTGATCCAGGGGCCATGGCTCATGGAGCAGATGCGCCTGCAAGCCGAGCATGTCGGCACACGGATGGTGTCCGATCACATCGTGAAGGTCGAACTCGGCCAAAGGCCCTTCCGCCTCACCGGCGATACCGGCGATACCTATAGCTGCGACGCGCTCGTGATCGCCACCGGCGCCCAGGCGAAGTGGCTCGGCTTGCCCTCGGAGGCCAAGTTCCAGGGCTTTGGCGTGTCGGCCTGCGCCACCTGCGACGGCTTCTTCTTCCGCGGCAAGGAAGTGGCCGTGATCGGCGGCGGCAACACCGCGGTCGAGGAAGCGCTCTACCTTGCCCATCTGGCGTCCAAGGTGACGCTGATCCACCGCCGCGATGCGCTTCGCGCCGAAAGGATCCTGCAGGACAGGCTCTTCAAACATCCCAAGATCAAGGTGATCTGGGACAGCGCGGTCGAGGAGATTTGCGGCGCCGAGAGCCCGCGCGCCGTCACCCACCTTAAGCTGCGCCACCTCAAGACCCAATCCCTTTCGGAGCTGAAGGTGGACGGCGTTTTCGTCGCCATTGGCCACAAGCCGGCGACCGAGCTCTTCGCCGGACAGCTCGACATGAAGCCGGGCGGCTATCTTCTGACGGCGCCCGACTCGACGGCCACCAACATCCCGGGCGTCTTCGCGGCCGGCGACGTGACGGACGATGTCTATCGCCAGGCCGTGACAGCCGCTGGAATGGGCTGTATGGCAGCGCTTGAGGCAGAGCGGTATCTTGCCGCTGAGGAGTTGACGCGTCAGGCGGCCGAGTAGCCGCCGGGGGGCGCGGCGCGGAGCCGCAAGTGGACTGGGACAAGATCAGGATCTTCTACACGGTTGCTGAAGCCGGCAGCTTCACCCGCGCCGGCGACGAGCTGGGCTTGAGCCAGTCGGCGGTCAGCCGCCAGATCAGCGCGCTGGAGCGGGAGCTCAAGGTGCCGCTGTTCCACCGGCACGCCCGCGGCCTCATCCTGACCGAGCAGGGCGACCTCCTCTTCCGCGCCGCCCGCGACATGCGGATGCGTCTGGAGACGACCCGCGCGCGCCTCGTCGAGACCAGCGAGCGGCCCTCGGGCGAGCTCAAGGTGACGACCACGGTGGGGCTCGGCTCGATCTGGCTCGCGCAGCGCGTCGCCGAGTTCCTGGACATGTATCCCGAGGTTCGCGTCGAGCTGATCCTGACCAACGAGGAGCTCGACCTCTCCATGCGGGAGGCGGACGTGGCGATCCGTCTGCGCCGCCCGGCGCAGCCCGACCTCATCCAGCGCCGCCTGTTCACGGTGCATTTCCACGCCTACGCCTCGAACGACTACATCAAGCGCTTCGGCGAGCCGAAGACCCTGGAGGATCTCGACAACCATCGCATCGTGTCGTTCGGGGGGGACCAGCCGTCCTACCTCATGGCAGTGCATTGGCTGGCCACGGCCGGACGCGACATTTCGGACCCGCGCCCCTATCATTTCGTCGCCAACAACATCACTGCCCTCAAGATCGCCGTCGAGACCGGCGCCGGGATCGGCGTGCTGCCCGATTACGCCGTCGACGGCAACGCCAAGCTTGTCCAGATCCTGCGGGACGTGGAGATGCCGTCTCTCGACAGCTATCTGGTCTATGCCGAGGAGATGCGCAGCGTGGCCCGCGTCCAGGCCTTCCGGGATTTCCTCGTCGCCAAGGCCCAGCGCTGGACCTATTGATGTGCCTCGACGGAATGGGGCCAAAACGTGGCCGGCAGCCACATGCGTATTCTGCATATCAATTATGAGGCATGCTTCATTGCCGAAGGGCAGCCAGCCGGACATATAGACCTTGGCTGAAGGCAACGGCTTCGCTCCTCCTCCCAGCGAATCCGTTTCGGCCGTTCCCCTCTGGAAGGTTCTTGACTCCTTAGTCGAACCTGACTTCTAGCCGGATCCCTCCTGGGATCCGGCTTTTTTCTTGGTCGGCCTCGCTTTCGTCAGACGAAGAGCCGTTCGTTCTCAAGACCCTTGTAGAGGCTGGCGACGTCATCGCCGTAGCCATTGTAGATCACCGTCGGGCGCTTCTCGTTCGTTCCGAGGATACGCTCCTCGGCCTGGCTCCACCGGGGGTGCGGCACCGCCGGATTGACGTTCGCCCAGAAGCCGTATTCCGCCGGCTGCAGCTCCTCCCAGAAACTCTTCGGCCGCTGCTCGGTGAAGGCGATCTTGACGATCGATTTCGCGGACTTGAAGCCGTACTTCCACGGCACCACGACGCGCAGAGGGGCGCCGAACTGGTTGGCAAGCGGCTTGCCGTAGATGCCCGTGGCCAGGAAGGCGAGCTCATTGGCCGCCTCCGCGATGGTGAGCCCCTCCACATAGGGCCAGGGGTACCAGATCTGGCGCTGGCCCGGGGCGATGCTGCGGTCGAGAAAGGTCTCGAAACGCACATAGCGGGCCGATGAGAGGGGCTTGGCAAGGTCGAGGAGCGCTCGCATCGGAAAGCCGGTCCAAGGCACGGCCATGGCCCAGGCCTCGACGCAGCGCAGGCGATAGAGGCGTTCCTCGAGCGACATCCTCCGGATGAGGTCGTCGACGCCGATCTCGAAGGGCTTCTCGACCAGGCCCTCGATCTTCACGGTCCAAGGCCGCGTCTTGAGGGCGCGCGCTGCGACCGCCACGCTCTTCGAGGAGCCGAACTCGTAGAAATTGTTGTAGTCCGCCGCAAATCGTTCTTCCGTGAGCGGACGGTCGAGGGCGTAGGCCGCGTTGCGCTTGGCCGGATACAGGTCGAGGGTCGGGTCGGCATTCTGGGCCGTCACGGGCGGGGCGATGACCGTCGCCGCCATGGCCGCAAGGCCGCCGGCCACAAGCTCGCGGCGGTTCAGGAAGACGGCCTCGGGCGTCGCCTCGGCTTCGGGAATCTCCCAACTGCGCGGTCGTTTGATGAGCATGTGCGGACTCCTTGCCGGCAAGGTGTCGCGCGCCGCGCCCACGCGCAAGTCACGTGGTCGGGAGGGAACGGCAAATGACCGGCAGGATGCGGGACGGCGCTGCCTCCCGCGCCCACATTCCTCTCCCTATCCGCCCTTCTTCAACACCTCGTCCCTGAGAGCCCGCCGCAGGACCTTGCCCACATTGGTCTTTGGGAGGCTGTCCCGGAACTCGATGCGGCGCGGCACCTTGTAGGGGGTGAGGTTTGCGCGGGCGAAGGCGCGGATGTCCTCCTCCGTGAGGTTCGGGTCCTTCTTCACGATATAGGCCACCACCATCTCGCCCGAATGCTCGTCGGGGAGGCCGATGACGGCGGCCTCCAGCACGCCCGGATGGGAGACGAGCACCTCCTCGACCTCGTTCGGATAGACGTTGAAGCCGGAGACCAGGACCATGTCCTTCATCCGGTCGACGATCTTCACCTGCCCGTCGGGCAGGAGCACCCCTATGTCGCCGGTGCGGAAGTAGCCGTCCGCCGTCATGACCTTGGCGGTCTCCTCCGGCTTCTGCCAGTAGCCCTTCATGACCTGAGGACCCTTGACGCAGAGCTCGCCCGGGTGGCCCTCGGGAACCGAGGCGCCGTCCAGGCTGCGGATGGAAACGTCGGTGGAGGGCAAGGGATAGCCGATGGTGCCGGAGAACTCCTCAAGATCGAGGCGGTTGGCGCAAACCACGGGCGAGGTTTCCGACAGCCCATAGCCCTCGATGATCGGCTTGCCCGTGAGCTCCTTCCATTTCTTGGCGACCGCCGCCTGGGTCGCCATGCCGCCCGAGACGCACAGCACCACCTCGGAGAAGTCGACCTCCTTGAGGCCCGGATGGTTGGCAAGAGCGCTGTAGAGGGTGTTGACGCCCGACATGAGGGTGAAGCGGCTCGATTTCAGCGTCTTGACGAAGCCGGGGATGTCGCGCGGATTGGCGATGAGGAGCTGGCAGCCCCCGAGCCGTGTCATCAACAGCGCGCAGACGGTGAGCGCAAAGATGTGGTAGAGGGGCAGCGCCGTCACCATCACGTGGTCGGCGCGCTCCCCGAAATAAGGCCGCATCCAGGCGTCCAGCTGGACGACATTGGCGGACACGTTGCGATGGGTGAGCGTCGCGCCCTTGGCGACCCCCGTGGTGCCGCCCGTATACTGCAGGAAGGCGACGTCCTCGAGCGCGATCGGCACCTCCTTGGGCGGAGCGCTACGCCCCTGCGCCATCACCTGCGCGAAGGGAACGGCGGCCGGGAGCGCATAGGGCCGCACCGCCTTCTTCACGTAGCGCGAGACGAGGTTCACGATCGCGCCTTTCAAGCCCATGAGGTCGCCCGGCTTGACCACGACGACCTTGTCGAGGCGCAGATCCGGCAAGGCCTCCTCGACCGTGTGCCCGAAATTCTCGAGCACGAACAGGATCCGGGCGCCGGCGTCGCGGAGCTGATGGACGAGTTCGCGCGGCGTGTAGAGCGGATTGACGTTGACGACCGTGCAGCCGGAAACGAGCACGCCGAAGAGAAGCGCCGGATAGGCCATGACGTTCGGCAGCATGATCGCCACGCGATCGCCTTTGCGCAGCCCCTGCGCCTGAAGCCAGGACGCCACGGCGTCTGCCGCCTGCCCCAGTTCGGCATAGGTCATGCGCTTGCCGAAGCTTTCGACCGCCGGTCGCTCAGGCCACGCCTTGACCGTCGTGCGGAACATGGTCGCGAGCGTCGGCAGCCCCGCCTCGTCGATGGTGGCGGGAACGCCCTTCGGATAAGCTTTAAGCCAGGGCCGGTCGGCGACGGGGGTCGCGGGCGCGGCTGCGGTCATGGCTGACATTCCTCCCTCAAACGCAAGGACAGCACGGGCTGAAGCCGTTTCTCTCCACCTTGTCGCGCCTGACGCGGTTTGTCGATGGAGAAGCCCTCCTTGCCCGCAGGAGAATGGGCCGAGGGACATGGGAGCCGGAGGTGAAGCGCTACGCCGCGCCCCGCCGGCCGCCCTCGTCGCTCCCGGATCCCGGGCGCGCGCTTCTGCGCGCCCGGGTGACAGGGTCGGCTGAGGGCAAGAGGATCGCCGGCGTCAGTGCGCCGGGGCGGCCTTCTGTGATGCCATCACGAGCTCGGCGGGACGGCCCGTGAGCTCCGCCATGTGGTCGAAGCGGGTCGAGAAGGTGCCCACGCCGGCGGTCGCGGAGCGCAGTTCGACAATGAGGTCGCCGATCTCCGCCTCCGGGATCATCGCGTTGAGCACGTCCCATCCCTCCCAGCCGGGACGCGAATCATAGCCGAGGATCTGGCCGCGCCGCGCGGTGACGAGGCCGCTGGCCTTGGACATGGCCTCGCTCGGAATGGTGATCTCGACCGCCAGGATGGGCTCGAGCAGCACGGGCTTCCCCTTCGGGAGAGCTTCGGCCATGGCGATCTTGGCCGCCATCTGAAACGCCGCGTCGGACGAATCGACGCTATGGTAGGAGCCGTCGGTGAGCGTGACGGCGATATCGACCACGGGGAAACCGAGCGGCCCGCGCTTGATGTAGTCGCGCATGCCCGCCTCGACCGAGGGGATGTACTGGCGCGGCACCACGCCCCCCGTGATCTTGTCCTCGAAGATCACCCCCTCGCCGCGCGGCAGGGGCCTGACCTCCAGGGCCACGTCGCCGAACTGGCCGTGGCCGCCGGTCTGCTTCTTGTGGCGGCCGCGTGCCGCGGCCGGCTGCCGGATGGTCTCGCAGTAGCCGACCTTGGGCTTGGCGGTCTCGACCCCCACCTGGAACCGTGACTGCAGGCGCTCGACGGCGACGCGCAGGTGCATCTCGCCCTGGCCGAGGAGGCGCATTTCGCCAAGCTCCGGCCGTTGCTCGATCACGAGGGCCGGGTCCTCTTCCACAATCTTCTGCAGGGCGCTCGTCAGGCGCACGTCGTCCTTGCGATCCTTCACCTTCAGCGCGAAGGCATAGACGGGCTCGGGCGGCGCGATGGAGACGATGGCGCTGGGCCGCGTCCGGCCGGCGGCGAAGCACTCGCCGGTCGCCACCGTATCGAGGCGCGCAAAACCCACGGTCTCGCCTTCCTTCGCCTCGGGGATGCGGCTCGTCTGGCTGCCGAGGAGCGAGAGGAGCCCGGCGATGCGCGTTTCCGAGCCGCGGGAGCCGATCACCCCATCCCCTTCCTTGAACCGACCGCGCAGGACGCGGGCGATGGACAGCTTGCCGCCATGGGCAGTGTGCAGGCTCTTCACCACCTGCGCCAGGGGCGGACCATCGCTCGCGACGCCGAGGCGGGCGAGGGTTTCGGGCAGGCGCGGAGCCTCGTGGCGCAGCGCCTTCAAGAGGCGTGTGACCCCGTTGCCGCGTTCCGCCGAGCCGATCAGCACCGGCACGACCTGCCGCTCGCGCAGCTCCCGGGCGAGGTCCTCGAACACCCGGTCCTTGGGGGGCTCGATCTCCGAGATGAGGTCCTCCATGAGCGAGTCGTCGTGATCGGCGAGGCGCTCGAGCATGGAGAAGCGTGCCTCCTTCTCGCGCGGCAGCTCGCCATCAGGCAGCTCGACCACCTCGCTCGGGGCATGCTCGCGATAGATGAAGGCGCGCTCCAGGGCGAGATCGATGAAGCCGACGGCGATGCCATCCTTCCAGATGGGAATCTGGCGCAGGAGAAGGGGCGTGCGCGACGCCTTCTGCAGGGCGACAAGGGTTTCCCGGATCCGCCGGGTGGCGGTGTCGATCTTGTTGATGAAGAGAAAGCGCGGGATGTCGGCCTCCTCGAGCTCGCGGAGCACAAGCTCGAGCGCCGGAATCTTGCGGTCGTCCGCCTCGCACACCACCACCGCCGCATCGCAGACCGGCAGGGCCATGCGCATGTCATGGGCAAATTCGACGGAGCCGGGACAATCGATGAACGTGAAGGTCTCGTCGAGAAATTTCACCGTCGCCAGATTCGGCTCGACGCTCATGGCGTGGGCGCGGGCTTCGGCGCTCGCATCTCCCACCATGTTGCCGTTCGCCGCGCGCCCGGCCCGCTCGATGGTGCCGGTGCGCTCCAGGATGGCTTCGAGAAGCGAGGTCTTGCCGCTCTGGAAGGGCCCGACGATCGCAATGCATCGTGGGCCCGCCTCTGGTCTGCCGTTCGCCATGGTCCTTTCCTTCCCTGATGCCCCTGCGCCTTCTGCGGGCGCTTCGGAGAAGGAATGGTCTGCCTCTCGGACGGCAATGGCAAGCGGTTAACAATCCTACGCCGCCCGCCCTCAGCGTCGGGCGCGCAGCTCCAGATGGGCGACGCCCGCGGCGAGGTTGAGGCCCGCCTGCCCCGACACCGACAAGGGTTGCAAGGCGATGGAGCGGTTCGAGCCGCCGACGAGCACATTGGCGCCAAGCCCTGCGCCCACCGTGGCCTCGGCGCCCGCTCCCACATATTCGCCCTGCAGGGCCCCGCGGCTGACCATGCCGCTCGGGGCGAACACGGACCATACGATCTGCCCGGCCGCCGTGGCCCCGACGTCAAGACCGAACCGGCGCACCACGCCCGTATAGATCTCCGCCTCGCCGCGCGAGTTGGTGAAGGTGCAGACCATCTCCTTCTGCGAGGCGATGACGACGCCGACGCCGCCGGCGACATCGCAGACCAAGGCTCCCACCTGGACGTTCTGCGCCTGTGCTCCGCCGAGCGTCATGAGAGCGGCAGCACCGGCGACCGTCAGCGACCGAGCAAGCGACATCAAGGTTCTCCTGGTCTTGAAGGCGCAGCTCGCCACAACGGCCGGCGAGCCTTGCCTTCCACCCTTACGCCGGCCGCAAAGCCGCGGCAAACCGGCCGCGCCTGCGCTGCGGCTTCGGTCCTTTCAGCTCAAGGCGCCGCAGAAGCGCTGGATGCGGCTGCAGGCCTCCTCGAGAAGCGCGTTCGAAGTGGCATACGAGATGCGGAAATTGGGGCCGAGGCCGAAGGCCGAGCCATGCACCGCCGCGACCCCCTCGCTCTCGAGGAGCTCGGAGACGAAATCCTCGTCGGTCGCGATGACCTTGCCTGACGGCGCGCGGCGGCCGATGGCCTCGGCGCAGGACGGATAGACGTAGAACGCGCCCTCCGGCGTCGGGCACTTCAGATATTTGGTCTGATTGAGCATCGACACCACGAGGTCGCGCCGCTCCTCGAAGGCCTGCTTGAAGGTCTTCAAGTGGTCCTGCGGGCCGTTCAGGGCCTCCACAGCCGCCCATTGGGCGATGGTGCAGGCGCCCGAGGTCTGTTGGCCCTGCACGAAGTCCATGGCCTTGATGAGATGCTCCGGCCCCCCGGCATAGCCGATACGCCAGCCCGTCATGGCATAGGCCTTGGAGACGCCGTTCATGGTCAGCGTGCGCTCATAGAGGTTGGGCTCGACCTGCGCCGGCGTGACGAACTCGAAGCCGCCATAGGTCAGGTGCTCGTACATGTCGTCGGTCAGGACCCACACCTGCGGATGCCGCATGAGCACGTCGGTCAGCGCCTTGAGCTCGGCCCGCGTATAGGCGGCGCCCGAGGGGTTGGAGGGCGAGTTGAGGATGATCCACTTGGTCTTCGGCGTGATGGCCCGGTCGAGCGCCTCGGGCCTGAGTTTGAAATTGTCCTCAAGCCGCGTCTCGACGAAGGTCGCCGTGCCGCCGCACAGGCCCACCATCTCCGGATAGGAGACCCAGTACGGGGTCGGGATCAGAACCTCGTCTCCGGGGTTCAGGGTGGCGAGAAGGGCGTTGTAGATCACCTGCTTGCCGCCGGTGCAGACGATGGTCTGCGAGACCTTGTAATCGAGGCCGTTCTCGCGCTTGAACTTCCTCGTGATCGCCTCGCGCAGCTCGGTGATGCCGGAGACCGGAGGGTAGCGGGTCTCGTTGCGGCGGATGGCGGCCATCGCCGCCTCCTTGATGTGATCGGGCGTGTCGAAGTCGGGCTCGCCCACCGAGAGCGAGATCACATCCCGCCCCTGCGCTTTCAGGTCCCGCGCCTTCTGCGTCATCACGATGGTCGCAGACGGCTTCACGCGAGAGAGCGTGTCGGACAGAAAGCCCATGGGAAGTCTCCAGTCGGGTGATTGGCAGGCGCGAAGCGCCAACGCGCCTTCGAGCGCGCCGGACCCTAGTCGCCGCTGCGGCACCAGGCAAGACGAAAGCACACCGTCACGGCCGCCGGCCCGCGCCCGCTAGGGCGAGGCGGAGCCATGCTGGACGGGCGGTCGGGTCTTCCACAAGCTCCACAGGATGCCGGAGGCGATGATCGCGAGCGTCACGCCGAGGGACAGCGCCGGCGGCACCTTGTCGATGCCCATCAGATCGGCGGCGAAGATCTTGGCGCCGATGAAAATCAGGACGGCTGACAGGGCATATCTGAGATAGTGGAAGCGATGCACCATGGCGGCGAGGGCGAAGTAAAGCGCCCGCAGCCCGAGCACGGCGAAGATGTTCGAGGTGTAGACGACGAACGGGTCCGTGGTGATGGCGAAGATCGCCGGCACCGAATCGACGGCGAAGATCACGTCCGCCACCTCGATCAGCACGAGGGCCAGGAACAGGGGCGTCGCGTGCCAGGCCATCCGGCCCGAAGGCGCTTGGGGCTTGCGCACGAAGAAGCGTTCCCCGTGCAGCTCGTCGGTGACGTTCAGATATCGGCGCAACAGCCGCAGGACGGGATTGCTGCCGACATCGTAGGTCCGGTCGGCAGCGAGCATCATCTTGACGCCGGTGAGGATGAGGAACGCGCCAAAGACGTACAGCACCCACGAGAACTGCGCGACGAGGGCCGCGCCGGCCGCGATCATCACGGCGCGCAGGACGAGCACCCCAAGGATGCCCCAGAATAGAACCCGGTGCTGGTAGAGGCGCGGGATCGAGAAGAAGCCGAAGACCATCGCGATGACGAAGACGTTGTCCATCGCGAGGGCCTTCTCGACGGCAAAGCCCGTGAGGTAGTCGATGCCGCTCTGCGGCCCGAGCTGCCACCACACCCAGGCGCCGAAGGCGAGGCCGAGGCCGATGTAAAGGAATGACAGGGCAAGGCTCTCGCGGACGCCGATCTCCCGCTGCTCCTTGTGCAGGAGGCCGAGATCGAAGGCGAGCAGCGCCGCCACCAGCCCGACGAAGACGAGCCACATCCAGACCGGCTTGCCAAGCCAATCTGCCAACAAAAAGGGAAGCTCCAAGGGTCCCTCCGCCATGCCGGCCAGCAATGTCGTGTCCGACATCGCGAGGTCGCCGGCTGGAGCGCTCGCCAGAGGGGCCCGGACCGTGGGTGAGGCAGAATTAGGAGCGGCGAAGCAGGGCGTCAAGGCCCGGGCGCCGCACTTGTCCGGCGCCCCAGGTCGATGCCAAAGAGAGGGCGGGAAATGCGCTTGCAGGAGAAGACCTCATGATCACCCGCCGCCACGCCCTCGGGCTCCTCGCCGGCGCGAGCCTGTCGCCGAGCCTTGCCCGCGCGCAGCAGGGATTCCCGAACCGCCCGATCACGCTCGTCGTCGCCTACCCGGCCGGCGGCCCGACCGACGCCATTGCCCGCTTCGTGGCCCAGGAGCTTTCGACCACGCTCGGGCAGAGCGTCGTCGTCAAGAACGAGGCGGGGGCGTCGGGTGCCGTCGGCACGCGCTCGGTCGCCCGCGCCGAGCCCGACGGCCACACCATCACCTTCGGCAACAACCAGACGCACGGCAACAACATGTTCCTGCTGAAGGACCCGGGCTACGACGCGGTGAAGGATTTCGCTCCGCTCGCCGGCGCCGGCGCCTTCGAGCATGTGTTCGTGGTGAGGAAGGACCTGCCGGTCAGGACCATCAACGACCTGATCGAGCTGGCGAAGAAGGATCCGGGGAAGCTCAATTACGGCTCGACGGGCGTCGGGTCGGGCTCGCATCTCTCGACCGAGCTCTTCATGGCGCGCACCGGCATCAAGATGACCCATGTGCCGTTCCGCGGGGCAGCCCCGCTGGTGCAGGAGCTCATCGCCGGCCGGATCGACGTGTCGAATTCCACCCTGCCGTCGGTTCTCGGCCAGATCCAGAGCGGGGACATCCGCGCGATCGCCATCGCGAGCCCGCAGCGCAACCCGGCGCTCCCGGAGGTGCCGACCTTGCGCGAGCAGGGCATCACCAACGCCGATGCGGAATCCTGGGCGGCGTTCTTCGCGCCCGCGGCGACACCGCAGCCGATCCTCGACCGGCTGAGCCGCGAAATCATCGCCGCCCTGCAGAAGCCCTCGGTCGCCGAATCGATCCGCAAGACCGGCTTCAGCCTCAAAGTGCGCGATCCCGAGGCCTTCAAGCCCTATCACGCGCAAGAGATGCAGACCTGGGCCGAGATCATCAAGGCGGCCGGGGTGAAGCAGGAGGGGTGAGCGCCCGTTCGCCTCTCCTCAGGGCGCAGAGAAGGACTCCGCCTCCTCGCCTCCCCCTCCACCCCTCTTTCCCGGATGGGTGGAGCGCCGAGGGCGCGGAACGCAGCGCCATATCCCTGGCGCGGCCGGAGGATGAGGGCGAGGGTTGGTTTGTCCGGGCACGCCCAGACGCGAGCCCCTCGCCCGCCCCAGCCATGGGCGGGCGACCTCTCCCCGCCGGGCGGGGAGAGGGAAGCGAAGATCACCGATCGAAGCCGACCTTGTCGACGAGCTCAGACGCCGTCTTGCGGAGCTTGGCGATCTCGGCGATCGGAAGCGTATCGGGCTTGAGGTCGCCGAAGGAGGCGATCGTCTCGTCAACCGAGATCTTGGGGTTGATCGGATATTCGTGGTTGACGTGAGCGTGAATCCGCTGGCCCGTGTCCGAGGTCAGGAACGCCATGAACTTGAGCGCGTTCTCGCGGTTCGGCGCGTGCTTCGCGAGCGTGACGCCCGAGATGTTCACATGGGTGCCGCCGCCCTGAAAGGTCGGCAGGATGACCTTGACGGCCTCGGCCTGCTTGCGCTGATCGGCGTCCTTTCCGTTGAGCATCAGCGCCACGTAATAGGTGTTGCCAAGCCCGATGTCGCAAACGCCGGCGGCGATGTCCTTGACCACGTCGCGGTCGCCGCCGGACGGCTTCTTGGCGAGGTTGGCTTTGAGCCCCTTCAGCCACTCCTCCGCTTTCGCTTCGCCCATATGGGCGATGGCCGCCGCGAAGAGGCTGACATTGTAGAGATGCTGGCCTGAGCGGATGCAGATCTTGCCCTTCCATTTCGGATCGGCGAGATCCTCATAGGTGATCGCATCCTGCTTGACGCGATCCTTCGAGGCGTAGACGACGCGTCCGCGCAAGGAGACGCCGAACCAGTGCCCTTCGGGGTCCCGGTAGGCGGCGGGGATCGCCTTCTCCAAGGCCTCCGATTTCACGGCCTGCGTGACGCCGTAATCCTTCGCCTGTTGCAGGCGGCCGATATCCACCGTGAGCAGGACATCGGCGGGGCTGCTTGCGCCTTCCGCCCGCAACCGCTCTTCCAGCCCGCTTGCCGCGAACAGCGTATTGACCTTGATCCCGGTCTCCTTGGTGAATTCATCGATGAGCGGCTTGATGAGGCCGGGCTCGCGATAGGTGTAGAGATTGAGCTCCTGCGCCGAAGCGGCGCTCGCGAGGGTGAGCGTCAGGACGCCAAGGGCGGCGCCAAGGCAGACTTTGACGCGGCAGGCACTGCGAAACGGAGCTTTCGAAGGCATGGGATTCTCCAAACGGCAGGGTTCAAGGCCGAGCGGTTGGGCTCACGGCGCCGGCATGGCCGCAACGCCGGTTTCGCAAATATTCCGGAATGGTCCTTTTCTTCAAGCCTTCGCCACAAAATCAGAACTATTCCAAAATCCATTCTAGCGCCCGCCACGAATGGAGGATTTTTCTTCTTTTGAAGAAATATAAACTACGATCCGGTCTTTTGATCATTGCCGGACGAGACGAGGTCGAAGGCGCGGCGCGGGTTGTGCCGCGCTGGTGGAGGCCCCACCTCCTCGAAAGGTTCTTCGAGGCTGTCGGGAGGAGAGGCGATGCGCCGGGTCGTTCTGTGTCTTGCCGCAGGTCTTGCCGCCGCGACACCCGCCCTGGGGCAGGCGCCGCTCCGCCTCGCGACGGAGAAGGCTGAGGTCGTCGTCGAAACACTCGCGCAAGGCCTGTCCCACCCCTGGGGGCTCGCCTTCCTCCCGGACGGCCGCATGCTGGTCACCGAGCGTCAGGGCCGCCTGAGGATCGTGTCGGCGGAAGGTCAGCTGTCGCCTCCCCTGTCCGGCGTGCCTGCGGTGGCGGCGCGCGGCCAAGGCGGGCTTCTCGACGTGGTGCTCGATCCGCAATTTTCGGCAAACCGCTTCATTTATTTCAGCTACGCCGAGCCTCGGGGCGGTGGCCAGGCGGCGACCTCTGTTGCTCGCGCCCGCCTCGACGAGGCCGGCACCGGCCTTGACGCGCTCACCGTCATTTTCCGGCAGCAACCCGCCTATTCCGGCGGCAATCACTTCGGGTCGCGTCTTGTCTTCGATCGCACCGGCGCGCTGTTCGTGACGGTGGGGGACCGCTTCGACTTGAGCGAAGAGGCGCAGAACCCCAACAACCATATCGGCAAGATCATCCGTATCGCCCCCGAAGGCGGTCCCGCGGCGGGGAACCCTGGGCTACCGGGCTGGGCGCCCGAGGTCTGGTCGATTGGTCATCGCAACGTCCAGGGGGCTGCCCTTCACCCTGTGACGGGCGAGCTGTGGACCGCCGAGCATGGCGCCCGGGGCGGCGACGAGATCAACATTCCCCGGAAAGGAAGGAACTATGGCTGGCCGGTGATCAGCTACGGCGTCCATTATTCCGGCGCCAAGATCGGCATCGGCACGAGGAAGGAGGGCATGGAGCAGCCCATCTACTATTGGGATCCGTCCATCGCCCCATCGGGCATGGCCCTCTATACGGGCGACAAGTTTCCAGGCTGGCGCGGCAGCGTGCTCGTCGGAGGACTCCGCAGCCAGATCGTGGCGCGGCTCGAACTCGATGGCGAGCGCGTCCTGCGGGAGGAGCGCATGCTGCGCGAGCTCGGCGAACGCATTCGCGACGTCCGCCAGGGCCCTGACGGTTTCGTCTATCTTCTCACCGACTCCGCCGAAGGCCGCATCCTGCGCCTGCGCCCCGCCGACGGCCGCAGCTGACCGGGCGGCCTCGCGGCAAGGGCGACACTGCACGAGCGGGCGAGAAGAGGCGCTGCATCCACCGGAGAGGGTCAGTTCCGGGCTTCAGACCCGCCCTCCGCGATAGTCGCGCCGGCCGCATCGACGCGGCAGGTCACTCTGGACTGCACGACCTCGTAGGCGGATGCGCCCTGATAGAGGATCCGCACCTCGAGAGGCGCTTCATGCGCCCCGTCGGCGGTCGTGGTCTCAGTCCCCGCGCTGACGGCCTCGACGCGCTTGGCCCCCAACGGCTCGGCGGCGTTCTTGAGCGCCCGACGACAGGTCTCCATCATCTGCTCCGAAACCCGTCCACGCGGCTCGAGGGGACGCGCGAGATTGGCGATCTGCTCCTTCGTTCCCTTCACCTGGCCGTAGCCGACGAACCAGCCAGTCACCATCTCCTCGCCTGTCCGAGCAGGCTCGGCGCCCGCCTGCGATTTTCTCCTGCCGGGGCGCTGGCGGCGCGTCTCGCTCGCCGGCGGGGCGGGTTCGGCGGCGACTCCCGCCTCCGGGTCCCGTGGAGTGCCTGGCGATGGGGCGTTCTGGGCAAGGGCGACGCTCGCCATAGCGGCTGTCGCGAAAGCAAGGCCAAGGCGCCCGTGAGCGATGCTTCTCATTCGCGATCACCGTTCTGTCCAAGCAAGGTGGAGGGCGGCGTCAGAGACCACGCGGCCGCAGTCCCTCGGGCAGCTCGGCCGTGGCCGATGCGGTGGTTGAAGCGGTCGTGCGCACCCGGTCGGCGCGGGAGACCCGCCGCCTGCCGTCCCCCTGCGCGCGAGCTGCTCTTCGGGGAACGCGGGTGACCGCTTCCTCTGCCGCCGCCTGTCGCGAGGCGCGGGCGCTCTCATCAGTGCGGCCCCTGCGCGTTGCTTCCCGCGGCCGGGTGCGCGCTGGCGGCTCGGCCTCCTCGGCGGGCGTCGCCGCCGTCGTGGCGGGCGGAGCGGCTGGTGGAGGAGCGGCTTCGGCTGCTTTCGTCTCGGCCGGCCCTGTCGGCGGATTGGCGGTCATGGCCGGCGGCGCAGGCTCCGCCGGGCGGGCGGCCTCGGCGATCGGAGGCTGCAAGGGAAGGCGCTCGGCGGGGTTCAGCACGAGCCGCGGCGCCGGTTCCGATACGGGCGTGACGGAGCCTGTCTGAGGCGGCGAGGCGGCGGCCGACACGGGCGCCGGTGCAGGAGGAGCTGCGACCGCCACCGGCTTGGTCTCGGCTGCCTGCGGTGCCGGCCGGGTGGCAGCGCTGCCGACGGCGGATGGGCGCGGCAGCAGGAGGAAAAGACCGGCGACGGTCAAGAGCGCCAGTGCGCTCCATCCCCCGATGGCCAGGGCAGAGGTCTTGGCTGGCCGCAGGCCAGGCGCGCCGGCTCGCGCCAGGGGCCCCGCGGCAAGCCCCCCTGTCCTTCGGAGCGGCAATCCTCGCACGAAGCCGCGGGCGGCAGGAGCGAGGCGACGATGAAACGGTAGAGTCATGGCGACTCCCTACTCGGTTCGAGGACGATCCGGCCCCGCGGTCGCGACGCAGCCTCACGTCGGGGCTGCGGCGGACGGCGCCGTTTCCGGTCGATGGCCGCCGAGGCGGCGGCGGCTGAGCTATCGACCCAATCGGGACGAGAATGAGACGAGAATCCGGATCAGGCGTGGCGCGGCTCACCTGCCCCGGCACGCCCTTCGATCGGACTGCCGGGAGATGGACGCATCTAGCGCCCCGAGAAGATGAAGAAGGCGCCGGCCGCGATCAGCGCGAACCCCACGAGATGGTTCCAGCCCATCGGCTCCTTAAGATAAAGCACCGAAAAGCCGGCGAAGACGAGAAGGGTGATCACCTCCTGAAGCGTCTTCAGTTCGGCCGCGCTGTAGACCTGATGGCCGATGCGGTTGGCCGGCACCGCCAGCCAGTATTCGAAGAAGGCAATGCTCCAACTCGCCAGCACGGCGAGCCACAGGGGCGACGATTTGTATTTCAGGTGGCCATACCAGGCGAAGGTCATGAAGACGTTCGAGGCGACGAGCAGGAGAATCGGAGCGAGCTTGGGCGACATGGGCAGGTCGAGGCGTAAAGCTCCGCCTTGTCACTTGGATCGGGCGGCGGCGCAAGGCGCGGACGGGATCCGGCCTTCCTGGCGAACCCGGACGCGCCTTTCAGGGTTTACCCCTCGCTTGGCTTGAGAGCGGGTCTTCGGAGCGAGGATATGGATATCGCCTTGGACAAGGTCTGTGAGATCATCCTGCGGGCGCGCGCCGTCGACGTGAAGGAGGGCGACACCGATCCTGCATCCGGTTCCAACCCCATCGACGATGCCAATGTGGACACGCTCGCCGCGAGTTCCGACGACCTCACCGAGGAGGAGCTGCGCGAGATGATTCGCGGCCTCAACGAGGACGAGCGCGCGAACCTCATCGCCCTCGTCTATGTGGGCCGAGGAGACATGGAGCCGGAAGAATGGCCGGAAGCGGTGCGCCTTGCCCGCGAACGGCAGGCGGCCGGCAGCATTGCGACCGATGAATGGCTTCTCGGTATTCCGAATCTGGCCGATCTCCTCGACGAGGGCTTGGCGGCCATGGGCCGAAGCTGCGCGTGACGGCCTGGCGTCTCAGCGCCGCCCGAACAGGCGTTCGATGTCCGAAAGCTTGAGCTCCACATAGGTGGGGCGGCCGTGGTTGCACTGACCCGAGAAGGGCGTGGCCTCCATCTCCCGCAAGAGCGCGTTCATCTCCTCCGGCTTGAGCCGCCGCCCGGCGCGCACCGAGCCGTGGCAGGCCATGCGCGACAGGACGGCGTCGAGCCGCTCCTCGAGGGGCGTCGCCGAATCCCACTCAGCCAGCGCATCCGCGACGTCCTGGATCAGCGCCTTGATGCGCCCTCCCGCAAGCGCTGCGGGCACCTCCCGGATCAGCACCGCGCCCGGCCCGAAGCTCTCGACAACAAGGCCGAGGTTTTCGAGCGTGTCCGCCGCGGCAAGGAGCCGGTCCGCGGCCACGGGATCGAGGTCGACCACCTCCGGGATGAGGAGGAGCTGACGGGCAATGCCGCGGGTCGCCCGTTCGCGCTTCAAGCGCTCATAGACGAGACGCTCATGAGCGGCGTGCTGGTCGACGATGACGATGCCGTCGGCGGTCTGAGCGATGATGTAGGTGCCGTGGACCTGCGCCCGCGCCGCGCCGAGCGGCGCTGCGATCTCCTCGGGATCCGCGGTGCCGGCTCGCATATCGGCCGAGGGCGGCGCAAGCTCCAGGAGCGTGGTCTGTCCGCTCTCCTCCAGGCCCGACAGGGGCGGCCGTGGCGAGACGGGCGCCTGCCACCCGAAGGCTGGCGGGCGCGCCGGCGGAACGCGCGATGCGACAGGAGCCGGACGCGAGGGGCTCTGCGGCGGCCGCAAGGCCTCGAGCGTGCGCAGGCCGCCGGTGGTCGCCGCGCGAAAGCCCGCCCGGGCCAGAGCATCCTTGATGGCGCTGATGACGAGCCCGCGCACCAGGGCCGGATCGCGGAAGCGGACCTCGGTCTTGGCGGGATGCACGTTGACGTCGACGAGGCGCGGGTCGCAGGCGATGACGAGCGCGAGGGCCGGGTGCCGGTCGCCAGGCATCAGGTCCGCATAGGCGCCACGCACGGCTCCAAGCAGCAGCTTGTCGCGCACGGGACGCCCGTTGACCACGAAGTGGACATGGGCAGCGGTCGCCCGGTGGAAGGTGGGCAGGCCCACATGCCCGGCAAGGGCGAAGCCCTCCCGCACATTGTCGACCGGGACGGCGTTGTCGGCGAACTCCGCCCCGAGCACCCGGGCGAGGCGCCGGGCGAGCCCGTGTTGGCTCTCTTCTTCCGCCGGATAATGGAGCGTCCCGATGTGCTCGCCCGAGAGCGCGAAGCGGATCTCGGGGTGCGCCACCGCCAGGCGCCTGACCGTCTCTGCGACGGCTTGAGCTTCGGCTCGGTCGGACTTCAGGAATTTCAGGCGCGCGGGAGTGGCCGCAAAGAGGTCCGTCACTTCGACACGGGTGCCTTTCTCGGCCGCCGCGGGCCGGACGGGCCCCTTGACCCCGCCTTCGACGACGATCGAAACGCCAGTGCCTGCCTCGGCCGTGCGGGTGACGATCGCCAGCCGCGCGACGGCGCCGATGGAGGGAAGCGCCTCGCCCCGGAAGCCCAGCGTCTCGATCCGCGACAGATCTCCCTCCGGGAGCTTCGACGTGGCGTGGCGCTCGACCGCCAGTGCGAGGTCCTCGGGCGACATGCCGGCCCCGTCGTCGACCACGCGAATGAGCCGCCGTCCGCCGCCCTCGATCGTCACCTCGATGGTCCGGGCGCCCGCGTCGATGGCGTTCTCGACGAGTTCCTTCACGGCCGCTGCCGGCCGCTCGACCACCTCGCCGGCGGCGATGCGGTCGATGAGGATCGGGTCGAGGCGGCGAACCGGCATCACGCCCCCTCTCTCATGACGCCCGAGCCGTTCCTTGGGCTGCCGATGCCGCCGCGGCCGCCATCGGCCGCAAGAGCCCGCCCGTTAGAGTGACGTTAGGGAAGATGGGCCCAAGAAGGGGCGGGGATGAAGGGTCGGGCGAATGGCGGATCGATGCAAACACCCGCTGGGATGCCATATGAGCTGCGCAAGGACCATCGGAGCCGGGGGGTGCTGCGGCGGGCTTGCCGACCTTCTCAAATGCGTCGCTGACCACATCGCTACCCTCCAGGAAGCCGCTCACGCGTATGGCGAGCCAAAGCCTCAAGCGATCCCGAAGAGCGCTTCCCATCCGGTCAGCCTTGCTCCGCAAGATATCGTTTGGCGAGGATCTTCCCCTCCTCCACCGCTGGCTGATCGAAGGGATTGATGCCCATCGCATAGCCCGTGAGGATGGTTTCCAACATGAAATGCATCAAGAGCTCGCCCATGGCGCGCTCATCGAGCGTCTCCACATGGATGCGCCGCGTCGGGCAGCCATTGCGGGCGAGCGTATCGGCCGTGGCGCGTCCCTGAGCGGCGACGAGGTCCCCGATCCGCCTGTTGGCAAAGGCCGGCTCGCCGGCGCGGCGGGCAAGCTCGGCGTCGATGACCGGTCCGCGCCCTGCCGCGCCCACCGTCAGCACCGTGAAGAGCTTGTCCTTGGGACCTGCCAGATAGAGCTGCTGCTGGCTGTGCTGGTCGACGGGGCCGATGGCGGCGACGGGCTGGGTGCCCTTGCCGTCCTTGCCGAGGCTCTCCGCCCACAGCTGGACCCACCACCGGGTGAAGCGCTCGAGCCGGTCCGAATAGGCCATCAGGACGGTGACCGCCCTGCCCTCGAGGGCGAAGGCGACGTTGAGAGCAGCCCCCAGAGCTGCCGGGGTCTCGGCGACGGGGCGGCCGCGCCGGATCGGCTCATAGGCGTCTGCCGCGCCGCGGCGGATGGCGGCAATGTCGAGCCCGAGCACGGCGGCCGGCAGGAGGCCGACATTAGTGAGCACGGAGTAGCGGCCACCGACGCCAGGGTGATGATCGAGGAAACGGACGCCCTCCGCCTCAAGGAGATCGCGCAGGCCGTTCTTGCCACCGTCCCGGCGCGGCTCGGAAAGGCCGAGGATCAATTCGCCGGCCCGGGCGCGCAGACCCTGGCGCTCGAGCGCCGCGAGCACGGCTATGGTCTGCATGAGGGTCTCGCCGGTGCCGCCCGATTTCGAGATCGCAACGAAGCGCGTCGACGCCAGCGGAAGGCGCTCGAGCACGGCACCAAAGGTCAAAGGGTCGAGATTGTCGAGGAAATGCACGCGCGGCTTGTCCGCAAAGCGGCCAAGACCCGGCACCGCATAATCCTTGAGCTGCGCCAGAGTCTGTCCGCCGAGGCTCGACCCGCCGGTGCCGAGGAAAACGACGTCCGTGGCCCCCTGCTTCAGTCGTTCGGCGACCTCGCGGATCGCGTCGAGATCGTCCGTGGCGCGCGGCAGGTGCAAGAGCGGCAAACGCCCGGTGGCGTCATCCTCCACGAGGCGCTTCACCGCCGTTTCAGTCGCAGACAGGGCGGCGTCCAACGCCATTTGCGGCAGCCCGGAGGCGCCGATGTTGGTCGCGAGCGCCGAATCGATCGATTGCATAAGCGCCATCGCCCTCTCCCGCTCTTGGATTCGCGGCGCGGACCATAGGGGAGGATCGCGGCGCGGACCAGCGCATTCTCGATCAAGCCGACCCGGCCGCCCCATCTCTCCCGGCCACCTCTCCTCCAGGGGAGAGGTGATGCGTGCTCGTCAGAGGCCCGTGGGACGTCCGGCGATGACCACCAGCAGCCTGCCGTCTCCCAGCACGCGCTCGGCCGCACGGCGCACATCCGCCTGCGTGACGGCGGCGACCAGGGCGTTGCGGCGCGCGATGTAGTCGATGCCGAGCCCCTCGAAGGCGATCTGCGTCAATTGATGGGCGATCTTCGTGGACGTGTCGAAGCCGAGCGCATAGGAGCCCGTGAGATAGTCCTTCGCCTTCTGCAGCTCTTCGTCGCTCGGGCCCTCCTCCTTCAAACGGGCCATCTCCGCCTCGATCACGTCGAGGCATTCGGCCACGCGCTCGTTCTTGGTCGCGGTGTAGCCCCAGGTCATGGCGGCGCCGCGGTAGCTCACAAGCGATGTGCCAATGCTGTAGGCGAGCCCGCGCCGCTCACGCACCTCCTGGAAGAGCCGGGACGTGAACGCGCCGCCCCCGAGGATGTGGTTGAGCACATAGGCGGCGATGAAATCGGGATCCCGCCAGGGCACCCCTTTCGTGCCGAAGCGGATCACCGATTGCGGAACGTCGAGGTCGACCACCACGCGGGACCCCAGCCCGGCGATCTCGGTCGCAGGCGCCGCGGCGACCGGGGGAGTCTCGGGCAGGCCGCCGAACACCGCATCGAGAGTCATCGCCAGGCGTCCGGCATCGATGGCGCCGACCGCAGCCACCTTGGCGCGTCCGCGGGCCACGATCCGGCGATGGAGATTGACGAGGTCGTCGCGCGTGATCGCCGCCACGCTCTCGACGGTGCCCGAGGTCGGCCGGCCGTAAGGATGGCCGGGGAAGGCCTCCTCGAAGAAGCGCCGCGAGGCGACCACGCCCGGATCGTTCTGCTGGTAGCGCAGGCCGGCGATGGTCTGTGCCCGGACGCGCTCGATGGCGTCCTCGTCGAAGCGGGGCTCGGCGAGAGCAAGACGCAAGAGCTCGAACGCCTCGTCGGCATGCTTGAGAAGCGTCTTCAGCGAACCGCCGACCGCGTCCGGTCCGGCATTGAAGCTGAGCTCGATGGCCCGGGCCGCCAGCCGCTCCTGGAACGCGTCGGATGAATAGGGCCCCGCCCCCTCGTCGAGGAGCCGCGCCAACATCTGGGCGACGCCGGGCCTTCCGGGCGGATCCTGCGCCGCACCGCCCTCGAAGGTGAAGGTCAGCGCCACGAGCGGAACGACGTCCGACTCCACGTGCCAGCCTTCGATTCCCCCCGGTGAGAGGACGCGTCCGACCTTGGCCGGCGAACCGGCGACGACAGGGGCGGTCATGGTGCTCATGCGAGTTCCTTGCGCCGAGATCACGATGGGCTTCGATCGCTGCGATCAAAGCCCATGACCGCGATCGATACCAATCACTTGGGTATAACGTCGCCGGAAAGCGGCAGCCGCTGTCCGGCAGCCTGCTTCAGGCGGCGGGACTACAGAGATAGCCCGTGACCGACCGCCGGGGCACGAGGAAGCGCTCCATCACCGAGGCGAGGTCGTCCCTGACGAGCGCTTCGATATCGACCGGCCAGCGGCGCACCTCGTCGAGGGTTTCGCCGATCGCCAGGGCGGAGCCATAGATCCGGGCGAGCGAGCTCTGGCTGTCCGTGGAGTAGATGGTTTCGGCAACGAGGCGAGTCTTGGCCCGCTCCACCGCGTCGTCCTGGAACCCCACGGCCGGCGCACGCGCCAGCGCCTCGTCGAGGGCCTCCTCGAGGGCCCGGAGGGAAACGCCCTGCGCCGGCACGGCGTAAACGGAAAAGCGGGTGTCGTCGATCGCCGAGCCCATGTACCAGGCGCCGGCATTGACGGCGATGCCGCGCTCCAACACCAGCTTGCGATAAAGATAGGAGGTCGGCCCGCCGCCCAGGATCTCGGCGAGGAGTTCAAGGGCATGCGAGTCCCGCCCCTTGGCCGTGCGGGAGGAAGGCACGAGGTAGAGGCGCTGGAGCGTGGGTTGCTCGACCTTCGGGTCGGCAACCTCCAGATGGCGGGCCGCGCGCGGCTCCGGCTCCCGGGGCCGGCGCCGCTCGGGCCGGGCGCCGGTCGGGGCAATGCGCCCGTAGGTCGCCTCCGCGAGCGTGCGGACCTCGTCGGGTCTGACGTCGCCGGCCACCACGAGAATGGCGTTCTCGGGGGTGTAGAAGCGCCGGTAGTAGGCGAGAGCATCCTCGCGGCTCAAAGACTCGATCTCGTGCATCCAGCCGATGATGGGCGTGCCGTAAGGATGGTGCACGAACAGGGCGGCCGCCATGGCTTCGGAGAGCTGCGCCGCCGGATCGGTCTCGACCCGCATCCGCCGCTCCTCCAGGACCACGTCCCGCTCCGGTCCGACCACGGCCTCGTCGAGGACGAGACCCGTCATACGATCCGCCTCGAACTCCATCATGGTCTTCAGGTGTTCGCGGGCGACGCGCTGGAAATAGGCGGTGTAGTCGAACGAGGTGAAGGCGTTCTCCTGCCCCCCGAGAGCCGACACAACCTGGCTGAACTCGCCCGCCGGATGCCGCTCGGTGCCCTTGAACATCAGGTGCTCGAGGAAATGGGCGATGCCGGACTGGCCGAGCGGGTCGTCCGCCGAGCCGTTCCGGTACCAGACCATATGGGTGACGACGGGCACGCGATGGTCCGGCACCACGACCACGTCGAGCCCGTTGTCGAGGGAGAAGGATGACACCGCGGGCCCGCCTCCGTCCGTCCGCCTGAATGGCGCCGCCTCGGTGCGAAGAGTGGCGGCCCCCAGGGTGTCAGTCATTGTTTCGTCCTTCGTCGGAATCGCAAGCCTTCGCGCGGGATGCCCTGCCCCGCGCGCCGGCCATGAGAGGGGCAAGGGGTCTCCGTCGTCGGCGCGAAGGCCTGCGCGGCGATCAATTGCGCCGGAGTTGCTGCTCGCGGATATAGGCCTTCGGATCGGCTTCGTCCTCGCGGACCACAGGTTCGAAATCCACACGCTTCGGCAATGTCTTCGCCGGCTTGCGGAAACCGGACGGAGGCTCGCTCAGATCACGCCGCTCCGGCTCGACGCCGGCGGCAAGGACCGGCTCCTCCTCCGTGCGGCCCATGCGCCGCAGCTGGTCGGGGTGGATCCAGTACTCGTCGCGCGAATTGTCGCCATGCCGGTAGATCGGCTTGTCCGGCACGCCAGCGCCCGGGCGACGGCCGGCGCGGATCTCGTCGATCGTGAGCCGCGGGTTGTTGTCGAGCATGCGCCGGCGCTCGGTCTCCGTCACCGGGACGCGCGCGTCCGCCTCCTTGCGGCGGGCTTCGAGCACGTCCGGATCCTTCGGCCATTGCGGGCTGCGCGTCTCGACCGAGGCGGCGTTGACCGGCTCGCGCAGTTCCATCCGCGGCGGCAGCACGAGGGGCGGACGCTCGCGATATTCGATCGGCGGGCGGTCCTTGGGGATGATCCCCACGGAACCCAGGAGGTCCTTCATGAAGACGCCTTCCTGGGCCGCCACGGGCGCTCCCGGGAGGACGGTGGCCAGGAAGGTCGACACCACGGCGGCCACGCCGGTGATCACGCCCCGCATTTCAAGCTTCGACATCATTCTGCCCCATCCCGGCCATTCCCGCCTTCCGCCTGATGCCGGTTTCCGGCGATCCTGTGGCGGCTTGGCTGCGTCAGCTTCCTTCGCGGCCCACTTTGCGCCGCTCGTGTTCATTTTGCCACAGGTCGCCGGCCGCGCCCGAGCGTGACGGTTCCTGCCGGAGCCGCTGTTTCTCCAGCACGAAGGAGTCATAGAGGAGCCCGGCCACGCCCGCAACGATGGCCGCATCGGCGACGTTGAAAACGTACCAGGAGAAGCTTCCCACGTGGAAGTGGATGAAGTCGAACACGGCGCCATAAGCGATGCGGTCGACGGCGTTGCCGAGGGCGCCGCCGACGATGAGGCCGAGCGCCCCGGCCAGAAAGCGCGCGTTCGTGCGCCGGATCCAGAGGCCCAGCCCGATCGCAGCCGCGATGGAGAGGGCGATGAGGGCCCAGCGGCCGAACTCCGTATGCTGCTGGAAGAGCCCGTAGGAGATGCCCCGGTTCCAGACCACGACGAAGTCGAGAAAGGGGGCCACGACGAGCGGCTCGCGAAGGGCGAGCACGTCGACGAACAGGAAATAGAGCTTCGAGGCCTGGTCGAGGATGAGCGTCGTCGAGGCGACGACGAAGCCGAGACGGCCGGGCGTCATGGCGCCCGCCTGCCCGCTCGCACCGCCTCCCACTCGCGAAGCGCGGCGGCATCGCGGGGGGTGATGTCGGGATATTCGGGATCGGAGCCGACCTCCGGCGACACTTTCCAGGACCGGGCGCATTTGCGTCCCGACGCTTGGCGCGGCTCGACGGCAACCCCCTTCACCTCGTCGAGCCGGAAGGCATCCGCGGGCCCTTCCCCTCGGCGGATCTCGATCGCCGAGGTGATGCACACCTCGGCGAAATCGACCCCTTCGAGCGCCTTGGCAAGGTCGGGCTCGGCCACATGGACGATGGGCGCGGCTTCCAGACTCGCCCCGATGCGCTTCTGCGCCCGTTCGATCTCGAGGGCTCCGGTCACCACGCGGCGGACCCGGCGGATCTTCGCCCAGCGCTCCGCGAGGGACTCGTTGCGCCACTCCGCCGGGACCGGCGGGAAGGCTTCAAGATGCACCGAGCCGTCCTCCGACGGGTAGCGCGACAGCCATGCCTCCTCGGCCGTGAAGGCGAGGATCGGGGCAAGCCAAACGGTCACGCAGCGGAAGGTGGCGTCGATCACCGTGAGCGCGGCCTTGCGCTTCACGCTGGAGATCGGGTCGCAGTAGAGGGCGTCCTTGCGGACGTCGAAGTAGAAGGCGGACAGATCCACCGTCATGAACGCATTGAGCAGCGCCACCACTCGCTTGTAGTCGAAGGCGGCGTAGGCCTCCCGCACTTCGCCGTCGATCTCGGCCAGGCGATGGAGGATGAAGCGCTCGAGCTCCGGCATGTCGCCGAGCGCGACCCGGTCCTCTTCACGGAAATGGTGGAGCGTGCCCAGCATCCAGCGCAGCGTGTTGCGCAGCTTGCGGTAGGTCTCGACGAAGGTCTTCAGGATCTCGGGGCCGATGCGCAGATCGTCCGCATAGTCGGAGGCGGCCACCCACAGACGCAGGATGTCGGCGCCGCTCTCCTTGATGACGTCCTGGGGCGAGACGACGTTGCCGAGGGACTTCGACATCTTCTGCCCCTTCTCGTCGAGGACGAAGCCGTGGGTCAGGACGACGTCGAAGGGGGCGCGCCCGCGGGTGCCGCAGCTCTCGAGCAGCGAGGAATGGAACCAGCCGCGATGCTGGTCCGATCCCTCCAGATACATCACCGTGTCCTGGCCGCCGTCGATCTTCCGGCACGCCTTCAGATCCTCGCGCACCTCGAGGGTGAAGCTGTGCGTCGACCCCGAGTCGAACCACACGTCGAGAATATCGTCGATCTTCTCGTAGTCGGCCGGGTCGTAGCCGAAGGGGGTCAGGAAGCGCGAGCCGTCCGCGTCCGCAAACCAGGCGTCCGCACCTTCCCTCTCGAACGCCTCGGCGATGGCCGCGTTGACGCGTTCGTCCTTGAGGATCTCGTCCGTGCCCTTGCGGACGAACACGGCGATGGGCACGCCCCAGGCGCGCTGGCGGGAGACCACCCAGTCGGGCCGGTTCTCGATCATGCCGGTGATGCGGTTCTCGCCCGCGGCCGGCACCCATCGCACGGTCTTAATGGCGGCAAGCGCCCGGCTGCGCAGCGTGTCCTGTGCCGGCGGCTCGCCTTGCGACCACATGACGGTGCCGAGCGTCCGATCCGCCCCCTCTCCCGCTTGCGGGAGGGAGTCGGGGCGAGGGCCGGCGCTGCCCTCGCCCGGTCCGCTGCGCGGACTCGACCCCTCCCGCGCAGCCGGAGAGGCGAGGGGCTTGTCCATCGCAATGAACCATTGCGGCGTGTTGCGGAAGATCAACGGCGCCTTGGACCGCCAGGAATGCGGGTATTGGTGCTTCAGTCGCCCGCGGGCGACGAGCGCGCCGGCCTCCACGAGCTTCCTGATGACCGCCTCGTTGGCGCCGGCATCCTTGCCCTTGTCGTCATAGATGCGCACGCCCGCGAAGAACGGCACGTCGGGATAATAGGAGGAGTCTTCCGCGACCGTGTGCGGCACCTGCTTCGTGCCGCAGGCGGCGAAGGTGTCGCGATATTTCACGAAGGTGTTGTAGTCGTCGGCGCCGTGGCCGGGCGCCGTGTGCACAAAGCCCGTGCCGGCGTCGTCGGTCACGTAGTCGGCCTGGAGCATGGGCACGTCGAAGTCCCAATAGCCGCCCGCGCCCTCCATGCCGCGGAAGGGGTGCGCGCAGCGGGCGATCATCACCGGCAGCACATCCTTCTCGCGCTCGTAGGAGGCGACCCGCGCCGCCGCGAACACGTCGGCTGCGAGCTTGTCCGCGACGACGTAGCGCTCGCCGATCTTGGCCCAGTTGTCCGCGGGCGCATCGGCGACCCGGTACAGGCCATATTGGATCTCGGAGCCGAAGGCGATGGCGCGGTTCGCCGGGATCGTCCACGGCGTCGTGGTCCAGATGAGCACCGAGGCGCCTTCGAGGTCGCCGTCGAGGGTGTCGATGATCGGGAACTTCACCCAGATCGTCGTGGACGTCTTCTCGTGGTACTCCACCTCCGCCTCGGCGAGGGCCGTCCGCTCCACGGGCGACCACATCACCGGCTTGGAGCCGCGGTAGAGCTGATCGGTCATGGCGAAGGCCATGATCTCGCGGGCGATCTGAGCTTCCGCCGGAAAGGCCATGGTGGTGTAGGGGTGGGCCCAATCGCCCTCGACCCCGAGGCGCTTGAACTCCTCGCGCTGGACGTTGATCCATTTCTCGGCGAAGGCGCGGCACTGCCGCCGGAACTCCGCGACCGGCACCTCGGCCTTGTCCTTGCCCTTGGCCCGGTACTCTTCCTCGATCTTCCACTCGATCGGCAGGCCGTGGCAGTCCCAGCCCGGCACGTAGTTCGAGTCGAAGCCGAGCATCTGCTGGGAGCGGGTGACGATATCCTTGAGGACCTTGTTGAGCGCATGGCCGATGTGGATGTGGCCATTGGCGTAAGGAGGCCCGTCATGGAGAATGAAGCGCGGCCGCCCCCTGCTCTGGTCGCGCAGGCGCTGATAGAGCTTGAGCTCCGCCCAGCGCTTCAGCAGGGCCGGCTCGCGCTGGGGCAAGCCCGCCCGCATCGGGAAATCCGTCTGGGGCAGGAAGAGGGTCTCGGAGTAGTCGCGCGCCGGCTTCTCGGCGGCCTTCGGCGTCATGTCGTTCATCGCAGGAACTTCGGAACAGGATGGCAAGGCGCCCGGCCCGGGCGCCTCACTTGTCAGCTGAGGAAGACGCGGGGTCGGAACGGGCGGAACGGCATCAACCCGGACCTTCGTCGAGCCAAGCTCAGACGAAGGCCGGGCTGGTAATTCGAGGCGCCCTCGAGCCGGCGCAGAGGTGACGGCCCGCTTTCGACATGGGAGGCTTGTAGCAGCGCGCCGGCGGCAAATAAAGCGTCACGCCAGCATCGAGCGGGCCTTGCCGGCCCCTGCCAGCGCCTGGCGCGCTGCCTGGCTGTCGCGTTGCATCTGGGCGACCAGCGCCTCCACCGTCGCGAAGCGCTCCTCGCCGCGGATCCAGGCGACGAACTCGACCTGCACGCGCCGGCCATAGAGATCCCCCTCGAAGTCGAAGAGGAAAACCTCCAGGAGCGGCGGGCCGTTGTCGAAGGTCGGGCGGCGTCCGAAGCTCGCCACGCCGCCGCGGATGCCGTCGTCCAAGGCGATCCGGATGGCATAGATGCCGTGCCGAAGCCCACAGGAGGGGGGCAAGCGCAGATTGGCGGTGGGAAAGCCGAGGACGCGCCCGCGCTTGTCGCCGTGGCCCACCTCGCCTTCCACGAACCAGCGATAACCGAGGAGCGCATTGGCGCGCGCAACGTCTCCCGCCGCGAGCGCCGCGCGCACGAGGCTCGACGAGATCGGCTCGTCCTCCGCCGTGACCGGAGGAATGACGATGCAGCCGAGGTCGAAGCGCTGGCAGAGCGCCGCCAGCACAGCAGGCGTTCCCTCGCGGCCCTTGCCGAAATGGAAGTCGTGACCGACGACGACCGCCGAGGCGGCAAGCTCGCCGACGAGAAGACGCTCCACGAACTCGGCGGCCGTTGTGCCGGCAAGCGTGGCATCGAAGCGCCGCACGAACACCCCGTCGAGTCCGAGCTTGCCGAAGATCCGCAGTTTTTCAGGTTGCGGCGTGAGCCTGAACAGGGGCTTCTCCGGCGCGAAGAACTGGCGCGGATGCGGCTCGAAGGTCAGCACCGCGGCCGGCACACGGGCCCGACGGGCCTCCTCCAGCGCCCGCGCGATCAGCGCCTGATGGCCCCGGTGCACCCCGTCGAAATTGCCGATCGCCACGACGGCGCGGGACAGCGCGGGCGGAACAACGTCCCCGTCGAACAGAACGACAAAGTCCCTTGAGCCCGGGAACGGGTCAGGCGCGGACATCTGGTGGCGAAGGCACTCGCGTGATCGGAGGGCGCGACCCTTGTCCGAAAGCTCCCGCCCGGTCAAGCGCGCCGGATCACCGCTCGCGCCCGGGCATTGCGACCCATGCCTCCCCCTCCAGCACCGCGCGGCCGTCGGCGATGCATTCGCAGAACAGGCGAACCCGGCGACGCTCCGGCACGAGCTCGATGATTTCGACGCTCGCCGTCACCACGTCGCCGATCCGCACCGGAGCCAGGAACTGGATGGTCTGCGACAGATAGACGGCGCCGGGGCCGGGGAGCCTCGTCCCGAGCACGGCGGAGACGAGGCTCGCCGTGAACATGCCATGGGCGATGCGCTGTCCGAAGCGGGTGCGCGCGGCGAAGCCGTCGTCCACATGGATGGGATTGAGGTCCCCCGTCACCTCGGCGAAGAGCTCGATGTCGTCGCCCATGATGGTCCGCATCAGGCGGGCCGACTGGCCGAGCGACAGGTCCTCGAAGAACAGCGGCGGATGTGGAGCCGGGCGCCTTGCCGCATTCGCCGCCATGAGAACGCTCTCCTCTCCCGTGTTGCAGTGCACAAACTACCGTCGGAAGCCCCGTGCGGCCAATGCGACTTTGGTTCGTGGGAACCTTCTCGATTAACCGCTTTGCAAGCTGCAGCGGCTAGCAATGCTCCGACGGAACCCCGGACGCGTTCCAGGAGGGTTCCGAGAGTGGTTTCATGCGAGGGCCGCAGGATGGCCTCGCTCGAGTTGGAGGTGGGGGCGATGGCTCTTGACTTGTCGATGCCGATCCTCGTCGTTGACGACTACCAGACGATGGTCCGCATCATCCGCAACCTCTTGAAGCAGCTCGGCTTTGAGGATGTGGACGATGCCTCCGACGGGACCGCTGCCCTCGCCAAGCTCAAACAGAGGAAGTACGGGCTCGTCATCTCCGACTGGAACATGGAGCCGATGACCGGCTACGAACTGCTTCGCCACGTGCGGGCGGACGAGAACCTCCGCTCCACGCCGTTCATCATGGTGACGGCAGAGTCGAAGACCGAGAACGTGATCGCCGCCAAGAAGGCCGGCGTGAACAACTACATCGTCAAGCCCTTCAACGCTCAGACCCTCAAGACCAAGATCGAAGCGGTGTGCGGCGCCTGACCGGCGCGAACGCACCCTCGAACCGACGAGGTTCGCCATGGCGCCTGTCCTTGCGCAAGCGCTGACCGGAGCTGCACCGGCGGAATCGGCCGCCATGACCAGGCACGCCGAGCCGACGATCGCCACGATCGTCCGCGAGCTTGCCGCGGTCGCCGACTATATCGCCCATCTCAACCAGGAGATCGGAGCGCTCCGAGCAAACGAGCTCTGCCGCGAGCGGATCCCTTCGGCTCACCACGAGCTCGACCATGTGGTCGACGCCACAGCCTCGGCCACCAACATCATCATGAACGCTGCCGAAGAGATCCTCGGCAGCGACAGCACCTCCCTCGAAGACTACCGCGATCAGGTCGAGGCGCGGGTGTTGACGATCTTCGAGGCCTGCTCGTTCCAGGACATCACGGGCCAGCGCATCTCGCGCGTGGCAGAGGCGTTGAGCCAGCTCGAAAAGCGGCTGAGCCGCTTCGTCGCCGCCGTCAACGCCCGCGACCTGGCGACGCCGCCGGATTGCGAGGAGGCTCAGCGGCAGGCCCGGCGCGAGACCCTCCTGCTTCACGGACCTCAAGACGCGGACGAGGCCATCGCCCAGGACGACATCGACAAGCTGTTCGGCTGAGGGCGTCGAGGTCCGTCCGTCATGCCCATGCCAGACGCTCGATGACGGCATCGGGCCGGACCGGCTGCTCGTCCAGCCAGTCCTGAACATGCGCGGACACGAGGCCCGCGCCGTGCAGCTTCATCTCGCCCGCATGGATGCCCCGCGCCACGAGGAGCGAGGCGATACCGAAGGCGTGGGCTCCCGCGATATCGGTGCGCACGGCATCGCCGATCGCCAGCACGCGAGCGCGGTCGATCGCGGCCCCGCCCGTGATCTTGGCGGCTCTCCTGAGACAAAGCTCGTAGATCGGCCGGTGGGGCTTGCCCGCATAGAAGACCTCGCCGCCCATCCTTTCGTAAGCGAGCGCGACCGCGCCCGCGCAGGGGATGAGCTCGCCTCCCCGTTCCACCACGAGATCCGGATTGGCGCAGAGCATCCAAAGACCCCGGTCGCGCATGCGCTCCAGGATGGGCTGATAGTCCTCCGCCGTCTCCCGCGTGTCGTCGAACAGCCCCGTGCAAACGACGTAATCGGCGGCCTCAAGCTCTGCGAACCGCACCTTCAGCCCGTCGAAGATCGGCTTATCGCGGAGGGGACCGATGTGGTACACCGCGTCGGCGATCCGCTCCGCGATGGTCAGCCGCGTCAGGTCGCCGGAGGTCACCACGTCGTCATAGGCGGCGCGCGGCACCGCCAGGCGATCGAGCTGGCCGACGACGGCTTGCGCCGGCCGGGGCGCATTGGTGATCAGGACGACACAGCCGCCTTGAGCGCGAAAGCGCATCAGCGCCTCGCAGGCCGCGCGCGAGGCGCTCACGCCGTTATGGATCACCCCCCACACGTCGCAGAGGATCACGTCGTAGCCGCCAGCGATTTCGCTCAAACCGGCGATGAGGGGGACGCAAGCGGCTTCGGGCTGCCCTGGCGTGCGATTGTCGCTGACCTGCATGGCCTCGCGGTAGGGTCAGCGCCCTGCCAAGTCAACGGCGCGGCTGAAGCGAAGGCTAGACGGCCCGGCGCAGGAAGCTGCGGAAGGGCAGCCGCTCGGGCTCGGCGGGCTTCGCCTTCGCCGGCGCCTCGACGTCCGCCGTCGCCTTCTCGACGGGCGGCTTCATCGGCCCCCCGGGCGTCTCTGCCTTCGGACCGGAGCCCCCGTTGAGCACATCGGGGCGTACGGGCCGCGGGGGCGCGAACAGGAAGCCTTGAGCCATGGGCACGTCGATATCGAGCAGGTCGAGCACGTCCTGCTCGCTCTCCACCCGCTCGGCGACGAGCTTGATGCCCGCCCGGGCCAGCACGGCGGCCAGATCGCTGACCTCGAAATCGGCGCCGCTTGGGGTCGCAGAGCCGATGAGCATCTCGGTCGGCAGCTTCGCGAAGCGCACCCCGCGGTCGGCCAGGGACAGGGCGTCGACGCGCAGATCCGTGGCCCGGTCGAGGGCGAAGGCGAGCCCGCGCTCGCGCAGCTGAGCGAGCGCCCCGGCCACTTCGGCGTCGAGCGTGCGCCAGGCGCGCTGGGGGATCTCGAGGACGAGCTTGCGGGCCAGATCGGGCTGCCCGTCCAGGATCTGTCCGACGCGGCGCAGGAAGCCAGGCTCGGCGAGCGACAGGCCGCTCACATTGCAGGCGACGAGGGCGTCGCTGCCGCGGGCGCCCACGTGGCGCGCGACCAGCGCGGCAAGGCTCAGCACCTTGCAGTCGAAGCGGGGCATCAGCCCGTCGCGCTCCAGCACCGGCAGGAACTCAGCCGGGACGAGCAGGGTGTCGTCCGACAGGCGCAAGCGCGCCAGGACCTCGTAGAGCTGGACCTTGCGCTGCGGAAGCGAGACGACGGGTTGCAGATGCAGCTCGATGCGGTCGCGCTCGAAGGCTTCATGCACGGCCGCCCTGCGCGTCTCTTCCTCGGCCGGCTCGCGCGCCGGAGCGGGCTCGCGGATCGGGAACAGCGTCGGCGTGATCGGCTGGCGCGCGGCGGGGGCCTCGTCATGTCGCGAGGCTGCCGGCGCGCGCTCGCTCGGCGCGGCCGCGGGCACAGGCGCCAAGGTCCGCGACACCTGGTCCTTGAGCGCGGCGACGTCGCGGTCATGGGCCGCCAGAGCGACCGCAAGGTCGCGGACGAGCTCGCCAAGGAGACTGATTTCGGTGCTGACCTCGGCTGCGACCGCGTCGGGCCGGCCGCCGCCGGCGGTGCCGGCCGCCGGCGCGGTGCCTTGCGACAGACGCGCCTCGACGCGGAGCAGCCGCTGGGACAGTGCCTCGAGAACGGGCACCAGGCGCTGCGAGAGCGCCTCCATCTTGGCCGCGGCCTGCTGGGCCTGCCGGCTTGCCCGGCGCGCGCGCGACAGAGCGTGCGTGGCGAGCGCAACGGCAGCCGCCCCGAAGCCGACGCCGAGCGCCCACGCCGCGCCCGGGCGCCACAGGCCCAAGAGCAGGACCATGCCGCCGAGCGCCAATGGCGCTGCGGCCCAAAAAGCCTGCCGCAGATCAAGTCGATTCCACATGGGGAGCCCCCACCCCCGACGGCCGCCTGTGACCGGCGAATCATGTCCCCTGTGTTTCTGGCCGAGGCGGACTCGGCCGGCAAGAGTCCGCGAGGCGACACTCGTCGTCCGATTGACCAGGGGTCCTGCGCTAGCGGGGGCGGAACGTCGCGTGGACGGAGGCCAGTCCCGCCTTGGCGAGGTCGCCGGCGAGCCGCTCGGCGAGCGGGTCTGAAAAGCCCAGCCTCCGCAAGGTGCCGTGCGCATCGGGCACGAGGTGCGGAACGGCAGCCGCGATCTTGTGAACGAACCGCCTCGCCTGGGCCTCGTCGCCCTCTCGTTGCGCCATCACGGCCCGCGCGACGAAGCCCAGCACGAAGTCCTCCCCGACGAAGCTCGATGCGAGCGCCCGCGCAGTCGCATGGTCGTCGCGCAGATAGGCGGCGACGAACTTGTAGAAGCGGTAGCGGGGCGGCGCGCCTGGCGCCGCTTCCATGGCGCGGTCGAGGAGGCTGACGCCGCGCTCGAAGGCGCCTGCCTGCACGTAGCGCACGCCGAGCTCCGCCAGGGAACACGGGTCGTGCGGGTTCATCTCGACGGCCCTGTGCCCGGCGCGCAACGCCTCCCCGGTCTCGCCGCGGACGTACAGCACGCTCATCATCGCCAGGTGGGCGCGAGCGCTCTCGGGGGCGAGTTCCACCGCCCGCCGCGCCGCCTGCAAGGCCCGCTCCAGAGGGTCCGGCCGCGGATTGAGCCCTGCCTGGTGTTCCACGAGGTAGAGCTGCGCGAGGAGAGCATGCGCCAGGTGATCGTTCGGGTTTGCCGCGATCAGCGCCTCGAGGCAGTCCCGCGCCTCCGCGTGCCGGGCTTCGTCGGCGCCGTAGCGGAAATCATAGGCGCGCACCACGCAGCGGGCCGAGGAGCCCTCCGGCGCGCTGGCGCGCAGATCGGCGTGAATCACCCCATAGGGCGGGGCGAGAATGCGCGCCACCTGGCGCGCCAGCTCCTGTTCGGCCGTGCCGGCCGACCCGGTCGGCGTCAGGGGGAACTCCCGCGACCACAGGACGGCGCCGCTCTGCAGATGTGTGAGACGCGCCTTCGCCGCAAGCCCCTCGTCCCTCGCGACGACGACGAGCCGAAGCCCGTAGGAGAGGGGCAGCTCGCCCACGGGCCGCTCGGTGACGACGATCTCGTCGAAACGGTCGAGCGCGTCGAGGAGGGCCTCACGCAGGAGCGTCGGAGAGAAGCGGTCCGGGAGGGAGCCTGCCGTCGCGATGGGCTGCACGACCACGACCGGGCGCGTTTCCAAGGGATGGGTCGAGGCGCCCGTTGCCAGGCTGGGGCCGCGCGACTCCTCCCCGCTGCGGCTCAGTCCGATGGCGACGGCCGCGCCGATGAAGCCGATGAGCAGCATGGCCGCCGCCGCGAGAGGCCAGCGCAGCCCGCCCGGACCGACGAGGCGCCCGGCTGGTCCGGGGCTGGCGGCAGGGCGCGGCTCCACCATGGGCGCGATGGGCGGCGGGTCGCCGCCTTCTCCCTGCGCCGGCAGATCGGGCGTCTCGAATCGCGGAACATAGCTTCCGACCGGAATCGCGATGCGGACCGGCTCTCCCGCGCCCACCCCCGCATAGTAGGCCTGCAGGGCCCGGCGCAGGCGGCCCGCCTCGACCCGCACGATCGGGTCGGCCTGCGGGTCGAAATCCTCCGGCCGACCGAGGGCTTCCGTTGCGATGGTGTAGCCTTTGATCTCGCCGGCCCTGCCCTCGAGCGTCCTCTCGACCACGAAGGACAGGAAGGCGACGAGCTGCGGCGCGCTTCGGAAGGGGTCGCTCTCGATGATGCGGGCGAGCGCTGCCCGGATCGCTTCTGGGTCTGGGGCGAAGTCCGCGGCGGCGACTGGTGGACGTCCGCTCTTTGGCATCAATATTTACAAGGAAATTCAGGGGATTAGGGAATCAAGGACGTCTTCCCGTACGGCAGCCGCAGGGGCCCGACAAGGTTGCATGCTGCGGCCTTTTGATGCCACAGGAGCGCCCTGCTAACGTTCACGCCAGCGCTTTACCAGGGCGACTCTGAAGGATCTCCACCATGACCAGCCAGCCGGGCCTGCGCGCCGCCGCCGACACCCTCGCGCCGAACGACCTTGGCGCCTGGTGGATGCCGTTCACGCCCAATCGCTCCTTCAAGGCCCGCCCGCGCCTCATCGCCGGCGCCAAGGACATGCACTACTTCACGCCGGACGGCCGGGCGATTCTGGACGGCAGCGCAGGCCTGTGGTGCTGCAACGCCGGCCATAACCGCGACCCGATCGTCGCCGCCATCCAGCGCCAGGCGGCGGAGCTCGATTTTTCGCCCGCCTTCCAGTTCGGCACGCCGCAGGCCTTCACGCTCGCCTCCCGCATCGCGCAGCTCGCGCCCGGCGACCTCGACCATGTCTTCTTCGTGAACTCGGGCTCCGAGGCGGTGGATACGGCGCTCAAGATCGCCCTCGCCTATTGGAACGTGACGGGCCAGGGGCAGCGCACCCGCCTCATCGGCCGCGAGCGCGGCTATCATGGCGTCGGTTTTGGCGGCATCTCGGTCGGCGGCATCGTCAACAACCGCAAGTTCTTCGGCTCCCTGCTTGCAGGCGTCGACCACCTGCCCCACACCTACAACCGCGCCGAGCAGGCCTTCACCAAGGGTGAGCCCGAATGGGGCGGCCACCTGGCCGAGGACCTCGAGCGCATCATCGCGCTGCACGACGCCTCGACCATCGCCGCCGTCATCGTCGAGCCGATGGCGGGGTCGACCGGCGTGCTGCCCCCGCCCAAGGGCTATCTCCAGAAGCTCCGCCAGATCTGCGACCGGCACGGCATCCTGCTCATCTTCGACGAGGTCATCACGGGCTTCGGCCGCCTCGGCTTCCCCTTCGCCGCCGAGCGCTACGGCGTCGTTCCCGACATGATCACCTTTGCCAAGGGCGTGAACTCGGGCACGGTGCCCATGGGCGGCGTGATCGTGCGAAAGCCCATCTACGACGCCTTCATGAAGGGGCCGGAATGGGGCATCGAGCTCTTCCACGGCTACACCTACTCCGCCCATCCCCTGGCCTGCGCCGCGGCGCTCGCGGCGCTCGACCTCTATCGCGAGGAGGGCTTGTTCGAGCGCGTGCGCAAGCTCGAAGGCCCCTGGGCCGATGCAGTCATGACGGGCCTGAAGGGCCTGCCGAACGTCGTCGACATCCGCACCCTCGGGCTCGTGGCCGCCATCGACCTTGCCTCCAAGCCCGGCGCCGTGGGCGCCCGCGCCTACGAGGCCATGGAGCGCGCCTTCCACGAGGCCGGCCTCATGATCCGCATCACCGGCGACACCATCGCCCTCTCGCCGCCCTTCATCGTCAGCGAAGACCAGATCGGCGAGATCGTGGAGAAAACGGCGCGAGTGCTGAAGGCGGTGGGGTGATCCACCTCTCCCGTTGACGGGAGAGGTCGCGTCCGCGAAGCGAACCGGGTGGGGGTGAGCCGCTCGAGCGAAGCGCACGGGATGACGCCCTGCGTCAGACCCGATGTGGCGCCCCTGACCCAACCTTCACGGATTTCCACCGCTTGTCACCACCGGGCTTAACCCGGTGATCCAGGCCCCCTCGCCGGTGCACCCTCCACTGATGCTCTGGATGGCCGGATCAAGTCCGGCCATGACACTGAAAGCGGCGGAGGTGGCGCCCGCGCCTCACAAGCATGGCGCACCGGCAGCATGCCGGCAGCCCTCTGTCTGAAAATCCTCTGCCTGAAAATAATCCTTGACAACTGTTGAACATTGTCCTAGGGTGGGGGTGTCCTGTTCATCCGAGGGGCGCGCTCGCGAGGCGTCGTGACGTGGGACGGGACCGGTGCCGCGCCGGGGCTCACGCACGCCCCGGTCCGGGCGCTCTTCCGGGGAACACGCCGCGGCGGGCCAGCCGCGCCTTAAGCGCCGGGTCCCTCGCCCGCCGCCGCCGCATCGCCGGCCCCGCTCGAGGAGCGCACAACACCGGCGCGGGGCGCCTCCGGGCTCCCCTTGTCCTTCAACCATCGAGCCCGTGGCGCCCCGCGCTCCCCTCGATCCATCCCTCGGGCCGAAAGGACCGCGAGACCCATGACCCATGACCCGTCCCCAACACCGGCCAGGACGCGCCCTCGGCACCGTCGCCTCGACGGCCTTGCCGACCTTGATGACGTGCTGCGGCAGCTCTCAGACCTGTTCACCATACCCTTGCGCTGCCGTCGACGTGCCTGCCGAAGGAGCGAGCGCTGCATCGGTGGCGCAGGCCCGCCCTGCGTTTATGAACACTGGATCATCTATGTGAACCATTTTCGCAATCGAACCCGCTTGGTGCGCCGCTTCTGGGCGCGGCACCGGGCCCTTGCCGCGCAGAGCGAAGCTCAGCGTGGCTCTGCTCTCAGCCAAGAAGCGAAAGAGGGCTGTGGATCCGGTACGCGGCGGCCCTGACCGTCGTCTCTCCCGACGGGCGATATGCGGCTCCACTGGCCCGCCACGTTCGATAGGGCCCTCAAGCGCCCGGTCGAGGCGATCGGGCCTATCCGCCACCTGGGGGCGCCCAACATCGCCTCAGGGGAGCCATCGCAAGGAATGGCAGGAGCGCTGCCCGCAGGCCACGACCTCGGCCGCACAGGAGGCGGAGCGACGGCGCGCGCCGGCGCCGGGGCCGGGCCGTCTATCCGAGCGTGAACGCCTCGTGGACGGCGCTCTGCACGCCGCCGCCCATCACCGGCCCGCCGCCGGCGACGTGGATGAAGTCGCCGATCGTGGCGGCCCCAAGACCGTGGCGGGGGGTGAGCATCGGTGCGTATTGCTCCCAGGAATCGGACTGCGGGTCGTAGGCCTCGTTTTGGCCGAAGACGCGGTTGGAGCCCTCCCCGCCCATGCAGAAGATCTTGCCGCGGTAGAGCACCGCCCCGTGGCCCGACCGTGCCGTCGGAAACGGCGCACGGGGCTCCCAGGTGTCGGCCTTGGGGTCGTAGGCGTGATGGAGGTTCGAGTTGGTGTAGAAGCTGTCGACCCGCCCCCCGATGAGGTGGATGCGGCCGTCGACCGCCACCACGCCGGTGTGGTCGCGGGCGGTCGGGAACGGCCGGCGCTCCTCCCAGCGGTCGCTCTTCGGATCATAGGCAAGATGCCAGTTGACCGACTGCTTGGCGTCGAAGGTGTCGCCGATGGCACCGCCGACCGCGTGCAGCCGCCCGCCGAGCGCCACGCAGCCGATGGCGCCGCAGGGCCGCGGCAGGGACGCGATCTTGCGCCAGCCCTCCGCTTCGAAGACGAAGCACTCGTCATGGGGCTTGCGGTTCTGCTCGATGAAGCCGCCGATGGCGTAGAGCTTGCCGTCGAGCACGGCGACGCCGACATGGTTGGCGCCCCGCGGCAAGGGCGCCGCGCTGATCCAGCGGTCGGCGGCCGGGTCGTAGACGTGGTGGTAGGGCCGGTCGACCCGCTGCTCCCCATAGCCGCCGACGAGATGCATCTTTCCCGCATGCTCCGTCGCCCAGGCCATTTCGCTGCGCGGCAGCGGCAGGGGGGCGCGGGCGATCCAGCGGCCCTGATTCGCCGCTTTCGGCGCCGGGCTGTCGTAGACGCGCTGCTGCTCGGCGATCGGCGGCAGACCGATGCGCCCCGGCTCGCGCAAGGACTCGTAGAGCCCGTGGTGCCCGTGACCGGACTGGGAAAAGGCCGGTTCGGCGATGACGGCCAACCCCCCGGCGATGAAGAAGCGGCGCTTGATCCACATCGGAAGGCTCCTGTGCGCGTGGAAAAGCTTAGAGCGTGCCGCCGGCACAGGAAACCAGGGCCGTATCACACGGTGGCGGGGTCGAGCGCACGCGTCGCGGCCGGCTCAGGACAGGAGCGGAACGCCCCTACCCTTGCCGCGGTCGGAAGACTATTTGTGCCGCCATGAGTGCCGCCGCCCCTTCCCTCACCGACCATGTCGCGACGCTCGACGCCGGCGCCCATGTCACCGCCGCCGCGTGGCTGAAAGGCACCGCCGCTTTCGCGCTTGGCGACGGCACGGTGCTGCTCGCGAAGGACGGGGCCACGCATCGGGCGACGGCTCATCCGGACGCAGCCATTCTCGTTGCGGCCTGCGACGGGGAGCGGCTCGTCACCGGCGGCGACGATGGACGTGTGGCGGTGACCGGCGCCGACGGGTCGACGCGGGACTTTGCAAGCACGGGCGGCGCCTGGGTGGATGCCATCGCCCTTCATCCCGGCGGGGCCGTCGCCTGGAGCGCCGGCAAGCGCGTGACGGCGCGCGACGACAAGGGGCGCGACAAGCTGTTCGACGCCCCCTCCTCCGTGCGCGGCCTGTGCTTTGCGCCGAAGGGCTACCGCCTCGCTATGGCCCACTACAACGGCGCGACGCTGTGGTTCCCCAATCTCGACAAGGAGCCTGAGCGCCTCGAATGGAAGGGCTCCCATCTCGACGTCACCTGGTCGCCCGACGGCCGCTTCGTCATCACCTCCATGCAGGAGAACGCGCTGCATGGCTGGCGGCTCCTCCCCGACAAGGGCCATATGCGCATGAGCGGCTATCCCGCGAAGACGCGGTCGCTGTCCTGGTCCCATGACGGCAAATGGCTCGCCACGAGCGGCGCCGACGCCGTGATCGTCTGGCCCTTCGACAGCCGGGAGGGTCCCATGGGCAAGGCGCCGCGGGAGTGCGGGGTGAGGCCCGCCCGCGTCGCGCGCGTGGCGTTCCATCCGAAAGGCTATGTGCTCGCCGCCGCCTATGAGGATGGCTGCGTCCTCCTCATCCGTCTGACCGACGCGTCGGAACTGCTCGTCCGCCGGGCCGTGCCGGAGAGCGGCGTCACCGCCCTTGCCTGGGACGAAGCCGGGCAGCGCCTCGCCTTCGGCTGCGAGGACGGGGCGGCGGGCGTGCTCGCATTGCCGGGCTGAAGGCCGTGATCCTCCGCGGCCTCTTCCGGCGCGTGGCCGAGAGCGACGTGAATGCAACGGCGCTCCGGCAGGTCAAGGCCCTCGCCCGGAGCGCCCTCGGTCCTGCGGCCGAGACCACGCTTGCGGCCAACGAGATCGTCTGCGCCGACCCGTCCTGCCCTGGAGTCGAGACGGTGATCCTGATCATGGCGCCGGGGCAGAAGACCCGAGCCCTGAAGATCGCAAAGGCGGCGGCGGAAGTGACCGAGCAGGATATTCGTGACGCCCTTTCGGCCGCCGGATCGTTGTCATGAGCGGACGGCGCAAGGACGCCTTGAGGCAGGAGGGCAAGGAACGGAGATGCCCCGCATCGCGCGGACCATGGCACTGGCCTTCGGGCTCCTCGGAGGCGCCGTCGCGTCGCAGGCGCCTGAATTCGCGCAGCAGTACCGGCAGCGTCTTGGCGGCGCCATCGACGAATTGCGCCGGGTGGTGGACCGCTTCGACACGGATGCGCAATCGGTCGGCGAGACCCGCGAGCGCGCCATCGATCGCCTCCAGCACAATCCCGACCGCCTCACCAGCCTGCAAGGCACGGCGATGCGCGGCCATGTGGAGCGTCTCGACCGGCTGGAGCGCCAACGTCAGGCCTTCGTCGACGCGGGCCCGTTCGAACGCCTGTGGCTACTCGCACGGGACGGCGACGCCGACCTCGCCCGCGCCACGTATCGCGATTATGAGCCGGCGCTCCCTGCCACGAACGAGGGGCTCGTGACCGCGCTCCTCGGCTTCGCCGCGGGCTGGGTGATGACGCGGCTCGTCGCCCTCCCGCTGCGGCGCCTGTTCGTGCGGCGGCGGCCTCGGGTGGCGGTGCCGCCGTCGGCGCGGGTGTGAGGCTCGATCCTGCCGTGATCCTCCGCGCTTCGCTCTGCACGGCTCTGGCCGAGAAGCCGGCCAGTCCTACGACGCGCGCCCCTCACCGCACCAGCACGTTGCGGAATTGCCAGGGATCGCTGGTATCGATGTCCTCGGGGAAGAAGCCTGGCCGGTTGGTCAGGGGTGTCCAATCGGTGTACACGCCCACGACGGGGCCAAGATAGGGCATCTGAATCTCGAGGCAGCGGCGGAAATCCATCTCGTCCGCCTCGACGATGCCGGCCTGCGGGTTCTCCAGGGCCCAGACCATGCCGGCCAGCACCGCAGAGGTCACCTGCAGGCCGGTCGCGTTCTGATAGGGCGCGAGCAGGCGCGTCTCGTCGATGGAAAGCTGCGAGCCATACCAGTAGGCGTTCCTCGCGTGCCCGTAGAGGAGAACGCCGAGCTCGTCGATGCCATCCACGATCTCGTTTTCGTCCAGGATGTGGTGCTGATCCTGCACCTTGCCGGCTTGGCCGAACATCTCGTGCAAGGAGAGCACCGCCTCGTTGCAGGGGTGGTACGCGTAGTGGCAGGTCGGCCGGTACACGGCGCCGCCGTGCTCGTCGCGGATCGTGTAGTAGTCGGCGATCGAGATGGCCTCGTTATGAGTGACGAGGAAGCCGTATTGCGCTTGCGCCGTCGGCGTCCACGAGCGCACGCGGGTGTTGGCGCCGGGCTGAAGAAGATAGATCGCCGCGCCGCAGCCGGTCTCATGGGTGCGGGCATTGTCCGGCATCCAGCGCTCATGGGTGCCCCAGCCGAGTTCCGCCGGTTGCATGCCCTCCGCCACGAAGCCTTCCACCGACCAGGTGTTGACGAACACCTGCATCGGCTTCTCGGACTTGGCGCGCTGCGTGTCCCGCTCCGCAATGTGGATGCCTTTGACGCCGAGACGCTGCATCAGGGCCGCCCACTCCTCGCGCGTCTTCGGCTCCTCGACGTCGACGTTCAGGTCGCCTGCGATGTTGAGGAGCGCCTGCTTCACGAACCAGGACACCATGCCGGGATTGGCCCCACAGCAGGAGACGGCCGTCGGCCCGCCCGGACTGCGCCGGCGCTCCTCGAGGGTCATCTCGCGCAGGGCATAGTTGGTGCGCGCGGCCGCGCCCTTGCTCCGGTCGAAATAGTACCCGGCCCAGGGCTCGTTCACGGTGTCGATGTAGAGGGCGCCGACTTCGCGGCAGAGCCGCATGATGTCGACGGAGGAGGTGTCCACCGACACGTTCACGCAGAAACCCTGGCCCCCGCCCTGCGTCAGCAAGGGCTCGAGCAGGTGCCGGTAATTGTCTTTCGTGAGAGGCTGATGGATGAAGCGAATGCCCCGCTCGTCGAGAAGGTGCCGGTCCTTGTCGTCGGGAGCGATGACCACGAGGCGGCTCTTGTCATACGCGAAGTGCCGCTCGATCAGAGGCAGCACGCCTTTGCCGATCGAGCCGAAGCCGATCATCACGATCGGACCGCTGATGCGGCCGTGGACGGGCCAATGGGTCATCGATGGACACTCCTTGTGGACGGCATTCCTGGAATGGGAGGTGCCGGAGAACGGATTGCGGGTTGAATAGTGCCGGCGCGCGGCGCGTCAATGCCGACGCCCGCCTCACGGCGAAATGCATGCCGAAGCGACGCAAGAGGTTCGAAACGTGAGGCTGCTATCGTTCTGCCTCCGCTCGACCGCCTGTCCGGTGCCTCATGAAACTTCTGATCGATCTCGACCGCGCCCTGGCGGAAGGCAAGATCTCGCGGGAGGAACATGCGCGTCTGCAGGCGCTCGGCTCCGGCCAGACCTCTGATCTTGCCCTCAACATCCTGATCGGCTTCGGCGCTGTCGCCGTGACGGGCGGCTTTCTGGCTTTGTTCCCGTCGGCCCTGACGGTCGCGGGTACGGGCGGCCTCCTCGCCGTGACAGGTCTGGGCCTGATCTTTTTCGAGGCGGCCCGCTGGCGGATTCTCGGAGAGGTCCTTCTCGTCGTCGGCTCGGCGCTCCTGGCCGGCGGCCTTGTCATGCTCGACCACGGCTCGACGCGTTCGCTCCTCGCCGCCGCGGCGCTCTTCGCGGCAGGGGCGGCGCTCGCCTGTAACGGGCTCCTGGCCGCACTGTCTGTTCTGGCGCTTGCCGGCGCCCTCGGCGCCCGCAGCGGCTATCTGCACGCGACCTATATGCTCGGCCTGCAGAAGCCGACCTGGACGATCCTCACCTTTGCGGCGCTTGGTGTCGGCCTCGTCGGCCTCTCCGGGCGGCTCCCCTCCGCTCAGGCCCGCCTTGCGGTCATCGCCGCTCGCACCAGCGCGCTTCTCGTCAGTCTCGGCTTCTGGATCGGCTCCCTTTGGGGCGACCGCATCGGGGGAGTGGTTGTCTCGCGCGCCGTCTTTGCCGTGCTTTGGGCGGTCGCACTTGCGGGCGTGGCCGGATGGGCGTGGCGCACGAACCGGCGGTGGCCGCTCATCGCGGCCACCATCTTCGCGGCAATCCACTTCTACACCCAATGGTTCGAGCGCCTCGGCGCCGCGCCCCTCGCCGTGCTCCTCGGCGGTCTTGCCGCCATCGCCATCGGCCTTGGGTTGAAGTCAGCCCTCGCAGGCATGCCCACACGCTCGACTGGCTGAGGATTCAGGCCGCCAGAGCCGGGCGGCCGACGCGATGGGCGAGCGTCGACACGTTCGGGAGCGGGCTCCGCTCACCCGTTGCCGAAACAAGCCCGCGCGCGCCTGACAGGGCGCCGGGCACAAGCTCAAGGGCGAGGAAGCGCTCGGGTTCGTAGGGGCCGGGCAGGGAAAGCTCCTTCGTTTTCACCGCCAAGAAGCCGAAGCGCTCGTAATAGGGCGCGTCACCCACCAGGAGCACGGAGCGGTGCCCAAGCGCCTTGGCACGCTTGAGCGCCGCTCGCATCAGCTTCGAGCCGAGCCCCAAGCCTTGCAGGGCTGGATCGATGGCGATCGGCCCGAGCAGCAGCGAGGGGCGCCTTGGTCCTGCTGTCACATGCCACAAGCGCACGGTGCCTGCGAGGCGAGCATCCTTCTCGAGGACAAGCGCCAAGCCCGCGGCAGGAAGGCGTCCCTCCCTGAGGCGCTCGCAGGTCTTGGCGAAGCGCTCGTCGCTGAAACAGGCGTCGAGCAGCGCCTCGCGCGCCTCCACATCGGCGAAGGTCTCCTCGCGGATCGTGATCATGGCCGTGCCCTCCCGTGTCACGAGGGAGCGTTGTCCCGGACGCGGCGGCACCGCGATCCGGGAGCGTTGGACGATGGTTGACGGACGGTTCCGGCTCTCCGCTTCCGCTCCGGCCGGGCAGACGAGGCGGCTCACCGCCTCGTCAGATCACGTAGCTCTTCAGCGGCGGGAACCCGTTGAACGCCACCGACGCGTAGGTGGTGGTGTAAGCACCGGTGCCCTCGATCAGGACCTTGTCGCCGATCTCAAGCGAGATCGGCAGCCAATAGGGCTCCTTCTCATAGAGCACATCCGCCGAGTCGCAGGTCGGGCCGGCGAGCACGCAAGGCGCCAGGCGATCCTCGTCATGCTCGGTGCGGATCGGGTAGCGAATCGACTCGTCCATCGTCTCGGCGAGACCGCCGAACTTGCCGATATCGAGATAGACCCAACGCACCTCGTTCTCGTCCTTCGACTTCTTCGAGACGAGCACGACCTCGGCCTCGATCACGCCGGCATTGCCGACCATGCCGCGGCCCGGCTCGATGATCGTCTCGGGCAGGCGGTTGCCGAAGTGCTTGGACAGTGCCCGGAAGATCGATTCACCGTAGGCCTCGACCGCCGGGATGTCCTTCAGGTACTTCGTCGGGAAGCCGCCACCGAGGTTCACCATCGAGAGCTGGATGCCTCGCAAGCCGCACTCGCGGAAGATCGCCGCGGCCGAGCCGAGGGCCGCATCCCAGGCCTCCGTGTTGCGCTGCTGCGAGCCGACATGGAAGGACACGCCATAAGCCTCGAGACCCAGCCGGTGAGCGTGCTCAAGCACCTCGATCGCCATCTCCGGCGCGCACCCGAATTTCCGCGACAGCGGCCATTCGGCGCCGACGCAGTCGCACAGGATACGGCAGAAGACCTTGACCTCGGCCTTGTCGACCCCGGTCGCCTCGGCGGCGCGGGCAATCTTCTCGACCTCCGCCTCGCAGTCGACGGCGAACAGACGAACGCCAAGCTCGAGGGCGCGGGCGATGTCCCGCTCCTTCTTGATCGTGTTGCCGAAGGAGATGCGGTCGGCCGTGGCGCCCGCGGCAAGCACGAGCTGGATCTCGACGACGGATGCCGTGTCGAAGCACGAGCCAAGCTTCGCCAGGAGGCTCAGCACCTCCGGGGCCGGGTTGGCCTTGACCGCATAGAACACACGGGTGTTCGGCAGCGCGCGGGCGAACTTCTGGTAATTCTCGCGCACGACCTCGGTGTCGAGGACGAGGCACGGCCCGTCGCTCAAACCCTCTCGCCGTCGGTTGCGCAGGAACTCGCGGATGCGCTCGGTCATAGCGCCCTCCCCACCAAAGGTTCAATCGGGCGACACGCGCCCAGGTTGAAGGTTCAGACGGCGAACCGCCTGGCTCAGCGGGGATGAGCCGTCGCCGCCGCCGTGCGATGGAGACACGACTGGCGTCGATGGGCTCTTCGCCCGAGAAGCTGCCTTTGTTTGGATGGGGGAACCCCCAACCGCACGCCGGGCAAGATGGACAAGCCTCTTCAGTCGCCGGATTTGGAAACCGGCTGAGACCAAAAAAGCCCGCTCCGTCGTTGCTTTAAGCTGCGTCCCCCGTGGAGAGCGGGGTTCGCCGGTTTCGCCTCCGGCTGCCGGTCGTTGTTCGGGACGCGGCTCTTTGAGCCGGGGTCCTTGCCTCGAGGATGTCCATCCCCCGAGATTGGACCCATGTCCCTGGCGGCTGTCCGGCCTCTTGTCCGGATGCCCACCGACCGGCACGCGGCCACAGGCACGTGCGAAATTGGGCATGCGTTAAATACGGAGCCTTGCCCTCGATCTCAAGTGGTTTCTTGGGCCCACGCACAAAATTCGCCACGATCAGGCTCGACAGCCGGATAGGTGCGTCCGCCGCCAAGCTCGGGTGGACGCGCGGCGAAGCTTCCCCTAGGTGTGACATCCGAACGGCCGACAGCGGCCTCACCGTTCCACGAACAAGAATCCGATGATCTTTCCCAGCCGCCGGTCCATCCTCCAGGCGCTTGCCGCCGCCACCGCCCTCGCCGGCACAGGCCATGGGCACGCTCAGCAAACGGCGGCCCCGCCGCCCAATCCGTTCCGCTACGAGGACATCATCCGGCGGGCACGCGATCTTGCCGGCGCTCCCTTCGACGCCAATGTCCCCCCTCTTCCCGAGCCCCTGAACCGGCTCGACTTCGACAGCTATCGGGATATCCGCTTCAGGCCCGAGCGCGCGCTTCTCGCCTCGTCGGGCGGACCGTTCCGGATGCACCTTTTTCATCTCGGCTTTCTGTATCAGCGGCCGGTTACGGTGAACGTCATCCGCGACGGTGTCCCCACTCCCATTCCCTACCAGCCGCAGCTCTTCGATTATGGCCGCAACCGCATCGAGCGGCCGCTGCCGGTGAACCTTGGCTTCGCTGGCTTCCGGCTCCACTATCCGCTCAACGATCCCCGTATCTTCGATGAGCTCATCGCGTTCCTCGGCGCGAGCTACTTCCGCTTCCTGGGTCGTGATCAGCGCTATGGCTTGTCGGCCCGCGGCCTGGCCCTCAATGTGGAGGCTGCTGGTGGCGAGGAGTTTCCCTTCTTCCGTGAGTTCTGGATCGACCTCCCAGCGTCGGGGGCGGACCGCGCTCTTGTCTACGCCCTTCTGGATAGCGCCTCCGTGACCGGTGCCTTCCGTTTCGAGATCCATCCCGCGATCGAGACCTGGATCGAGGTGACGGCGACGCTCTTTCCGAGGCGCACCCTCACCTCGGTCGGCCTCGCGCCGCTCACCTCCATGTTCTTCGAGGGCGAGAACGACCGCCACAACATCGACGACTTCCGCCCCGAACTGCACGATTCAGACGGGCTGCTGATGCATACCAGCGCCGGAGAATGGATCTGGCGGCCCTTGCACAACCCCACCCGCAAGTGGGTGTCGGCCTTCATGGACGTCAATCCGCGCGGCTTCGGTCTCATCCAGCGCGACCGCGCCTTCGAGAGCTATCAGGACCTGGAGGCCTACTACCATCAGCGCCCTGGCTACTGGGTCGAGCCCATCGGCAACTGGGGCGAGGGACATGTCGAGCTCGTGGAGATCCCGACCGACAACGAGACCCACGACAACATCGTCGCGTATTGGGAGCCTCGGCACCCCTACCAGCCCGGGCAGGAGATCACCTTCGCCTATCGGCTGCGCGCCGTGGCCTCCAGCGACATGCATCCGGGCGGCAAGGTCGTCAACACCTATCACGCCCCAGCCCGCGCCAGCGGCTCGCCGGAACCCGCCGACCCGACGACGCGGCGCTTCCTGATCGATTTCGCCGGCGGCGACCTGGAATACTACCTGTCCGATCCGGCACAGGTTCAACTCGTGCCTTGGACCTCGGTCGGGCGCATCACGCATATGTTCGTCGTGCCCAATGAGCACATCAACGGGTTCCGCGCCGCCTTCGACGTCAGGCTCGAGCCGGGACAGGCGACGGATCTGCGCGCCTATCTTCGCGCCGGCAACAAGGCCCTGACGGAGACCTGGACCTACCCATGGGCGGCACCCTAGCTGTAGGGGAGCGCTTGTCCCGAAAGCCCCTCATCCGGCCCGCTGTCGAGGCCGATGTGGAGGCGCTGCTCGCGATCGAGAACGCTGTCTTCCCCACCGATCGCCTGACCCGACGTCAATTCCGTCACGCCGTCCGCTCGCCGACAATCCTGTTCCTGGTCGCGGTTCTCGATCGACAGCCGGTGGGCTATGTGACGGTCCAGCACCGACGGGGGGCGGCAAGCGGCCATTTGACCTCGCTTGCTGTCGCTCGCAGCGCGATGGGACGTGGCCTCGGGCGGGCCCTGCTCGCCGGCGCCGAGGCAGCGGCGGCGCAGGCCGGCTGCAGGTGCCTTCGTCTTGAGGTCCGCCCGCGCAACATGCGCGCCCGCCACCTTTACGAAGCGGCCGGCTGGCGCCGCATCGCCAAGATCGAGGACTATTACGAGGATGGCGCCCCGGCTTATCGTTACGAGAAGACCTTGCCCTGAGCGGCAATAACGGCCGCCCCTCCTGCCAAGCCCTGTGAGTCCCGCGAAGGGCGCAACCGTCCCGTGCGGACGGGCCGCTCGCGCCGGGGCAGCCCCTCGCGTAAGGTCGCCGGCGAACCTCCCGGCAACAGAAGCTCCATGGACGCCGGCCCTCTCGCAAGGCCCGACACCGCGCACACCGAGCAGCGGCGGCGCCTGATTGGCATCTTGCTCATGTGCGGCGCGGTGGCCTGCTTCTCAGGCCTCGACGCCTGTGCCAAGTGGCTGAACCGCTCGATCGACCCGATGGTGACGGTGTGGGCCCGCTATATGGCAAGCGTGCTCGTCGTCTCCGTCGTTCTCAACCCGATCACCGTCCCAGGGCTCCTGCGCACCCGAAGGCCTTGGCTGCAGGCCGGCCGATCCGTCCTGGTCCTCCTCTCGACCATCCTCAATTTCATAGCGCTGCAATATCTCCAGCTCACCGAGACGGTGTCGATCATGTTCGCGACACCGCTCCTGGTCGCGCTGCTGGCCGGACCGATCCTCGGCGAATGGGTGGGGCCACGGCGGCTCGTCGCGATTGCGGTGGGCTTCATCGGTGTCCTGATCGTGACGCGCCCAGGCCTCGGGGGAATGCACCCGGCAGCGCTCCTGTGCGTTGCAGGAGCGGTCTGCTACGCCTTCTACGGAATCAGCACGCGCATTCTCGCCGCCCATGACTCCTCGGCGACGACGATGTTCTATTCAGGCATTGCCGGCGTTGTTCTCATGACCCCGGCGCTGCCGCTGTTCTGGACAACGCCGCCCTCCGCCATGGTCTGGGGCATCATGCTCCTCATGGGCGCCTTCGGGGCGCTGGGGCACTGGCTTCTCATCATTGCCCATGCCCGGGCGCCGGCGGCGTTGCTCGCGCCCTTCATCTACACGCAGCTCGTCTGGATGATGGCGCTCGGCTATTTCGTGTTCGGCGATCTGCCGGACCGCTGGACTCTGATCGGCGGCGTCATCGTGATCGGCTCCGGGCTTTATCTCCTCTATCGCGAGCAGGTCCGCAAGGAAGGCAAGGCCGCCCCATGAGCAGCAGGGGCAGCGCGAAGCGACGATGCCAGAAGAGGCCAGCAGACGAGGAACAACCTCGCCCGCTCCGCTGCCGAGAGGAGAGGTCCCTCGCGCTTCACGGTTAACAAGCCGTCGACGAACCCGATCCGGACCGTGCCTTCCATCTAAGGCTTCGGAAAGCTTTCTTCTCTAGAACGAGAAACGGGGCGCCAGGCTCATCGGACTGCGGCCGGGCGCGCCGTCTGCGACGGGGTTCTCCGATGTCCTCACGATCTTCGCTGCCGCGTCTGTTCTCGCCCGTTCATCGACGGCTCGTCAGATTCCGGCAAGACGAACGGGGCGCCACTGCCATCGAATTCGCGGCGATCGCAGCGCCCTTCTTCGCGCTGCTCTTCGCGATCATCGAGACAGCGCTGACCTTGTGGGCGACCCAGGTCCTCGAGAACGGCGTCTCGGATGCGTCCCGCCGCCTCTACACGGGTCAGTTCCAGCAGGCCAATGCGGGCAAGGACACCGAGACCCTCGTGAAACTGTTCCGAGACGAGATCTGCAAAGGTGGGGCGCTCATGTTCTCTTGCGACCAGATCAAGATCGACGTGCGGCCTCTGCCTGCCTTCCCGAACAGCAGGCCGGAAACGCCGATCACCGACGGGCAGTTCGACGCGAACAAGTTCAACCAGTTCGTGCCGCCCAAACCGAGTGAGATCGCGATTGTGCGGGCTGCGGTCGAGATTCCCGTCTTTGTGAGCCTGCTCAACCCTAAGCAGGCCAACCTCACCAATGGCAACCGCCTCATCATGGCCACGGCGACCTTCCGTGCCGAACCTTACAGCGGTTGAGGGCTCTTCGATGCGCGCATCCCCTCTTCTTCGGCCGAAGTCCCGTCTCGAGGCGCGCTTGAAGCGCCTTTTAACTGAAGACCGGGGCGTCGCGGCAGTCGAGTTCGCGATGGTGCTGCCGGTCATGGTGCTGCTCTATCTCGGCATGACAGAGCTCACCTTCGCCGTGAACACCGATCGCAAGCTGACCCATCTTTCGCGGACCCTCGCCGATCTCACCGGGCGCGAGCCGGGTTCGACGAACGCCACGGCCATGGAGAACATCTTCAGCGCTGCGACTGCGGTGATGGCGCCCTACAACAGCGATGGGGTGAACATGGTCGTCTCCAGCATCGTCGTGAGACCGGCGAGCGGCACGGACGACGACGGCAATCCGAACGTGAAGGGATTCGTCTGCTGGAGTTCGGCCAAGGGACCGGCCGCGAGCCCCTTGGGAGAAGGGACGGAAGTGCTCGTCCCCCAGGGCTTCCGCAAAGCGGGTTCGTCCTTCATCCGCGCGGATGTCACCATGCCCTATGCACCGGTGTTCGGCTCCGGCGTTCTTCAGATGGTGTCAGGCACGGCGACCATCACGCTGTCGGAGCAGACTCCCTGGCCCGTGCGGAACCTCAGCGAGATCAAATGGGGTACGAAGGGCTGCCTGCCGTGAGGCGCAACCCTCGCTTTCTCGCCCTTCCTCTAAGGGAAGTGGATCGTCAGATCGTCTGGTTGTAGGCGCCGACCTCGGGGTTTTCGCGCAGCACCGCATCCACGGCGTGGAACATCTCCCGCATGCGCGCCTCCGACACGGGGCTTTCGACCACCACGACGAGCTCGGGCTTGTTGGAAGAGGCGCGCACCAGCCCCCAAGTGCCGTCAGCCGTGACGACGCGCACGCCGTTGACGGTCACGAGGTCGCGGATCGGCTGACCGGCAACCGTCTCGCCCTTGCGCTGCATCTCGGCGAAGCGTCGAACGACCCGTTCGACCACCTCGTACTTGACCTCGTCCGGGCATTTCGGGGCCATGGTCGGGGAGCCCCAGGTCTTCGGCAGGGCACGATACAACTCCGCCATGGATTGACCCGGGTTGCGGTCCAGCATCTCCACCACATGAATGGCGGTGAGCAGGCCGTCGTCATAGCCGCGGCCGACCGGCGTGTTGAAGAAGAAGTGGCCGGACTTCTCGAAGCCGGCGAGCGCTTTGAGCTCGTTGACCCGGCGCTTGATATAGGAATGGCCGGTCTTCCAGTAATCAGCCTTAACGCCGCGCGCGGCAAGCTCGGGATCCGTCGAGAACAGACCGGTGGATTTCACGTCGACCACGAAGGTCGCACCCGGATGAAGCTTCGAGAGGTCCCGTGCCAGCATGACGCCGATCTTGTCGGCGAAGATTTCCTCGCCCTCGTTGTCGACCACGCCGCAGCGGTCACCATCGCCGTCGAAGCCGAGGCCCACATCCGCCCCCGTCTCGCGGACCTTGTCCGCAATGGCGTGGAGCATCTTCATGTCTTCAGGATTCGGGTTGTAGCGCGGGAAGGTGTAGTCCGGCTCTGCATCGAGCGGAACGACCTCGCAGCCGAGCGCCTCGAGTACTCGCGGGGCGAAAGCGCCGGCCGTGCCGTTGCCGCAGGCCGCCACCACCTTGAGCCTGCGCTTGATCTTGGGCCGGCTCGTGAGATCCGCGATGTAGCGCTCGGCAAAGTCGGGCACGAACTCGTATGATCCGCCCTGCCGCAACTTGAAGGCCGCGGAGAGGACGATGTCGCGCAGCCGCCCCATCTCCTCCGGCCCGAAAGTGAGCGGCCGATGGGCGCCCATCTTCACCCCGGTCCAGCCATTGTCGTTGTGGGAGGCCGTGACCATGGCCACACAGGGGCAATCCAGCGCGAACTGGGCGAAATAGGCCATCGGCGACAAGGCGAGACCGATGTCCTTCACCTTGAGGCCCGCCGCCATCATGCCGGAGACGAGGGCCATCTTGATTGCTGAAGAGTAGGAACGGAAATCGTGCCCTGTGACGATTTCCGGACGCTGGCCCATCTCGTGCACCAGCGTGCCGATGCCCATCCCCAAAGCCTGCACGCCCATGAGGTTGATCTCATGGGGATAGAGCCAGCGGGCGTCGTACTCGCGAAAGCCCGTCGGCTTGACCAGCGGCTGCAGCTCGAAGGCGAAGGTGTTGGGCGTGAGCGCGGCTTGCGGCTTCGGGAACATCGTTGGATTTCGCGTCTCAGGACGTGGGGAGGGACAAGGCGGGATAGCCGATCAATCGAGAAAAGTGAAATCGGTTCCGCAGCAGGTACCCGTGCCTGATCCTCGGCTCAACCCTTGAGCACCAGCCGCCCTTTCGCAATCTCGAAGCCCGGCAGGCGCTTCAGGAACGACATGCCGAGCAGGCTGGTACCGAGCTTGCCCGGCGGCAGCACCAGCGCCTCCACGTTGCGCACGGCAATCTCGCCGATCCTGACCTCGCCGATGCGGATCGGGGCCGCTGCGACGACGCCGTTCGCCGTCGCCACGCGATGAGTGTAGTCCCGCGGGCCAACACGGATGCCGGCCAATTCGGCATCTTCGTGCGAAAGGGCGACGAGGCTTGCCCCCGTGTCGACCATCATGCGGATGCGCCGGCCGTCGAGGGTCGGGTGGACGATGAAGTGGCCGCGCCAATCGGCAGCGACGGTCGTCGTCGGCCGACGATCTTCGGCCGGGGCACCCGGGGCCGGGGCGGTCGCAACCAAGCCGAGCTGCGACGCAATGCGTTCGCCGGCCGTGGTCGCCGAGAGAGCAGCTGCGGCCATCGTTCCAAAGGCCCAGACGATCGGACGCGTCATGGATCCGGCTCCGTAGGATCCTCCGTCCTACGGACGACAGCGCTGACGTCGTGCTAAGCGATGTACTGGCCGATCAACTTTCCGTCGCCTTGGTGTCCTGCTCCTTGCGGGATTGGCTTGAAAGCGAACCAATCTTCGAGTGAGCGGTCAGAGCCGCGCCAGCATGTTCTGGATGCCGGCGACCAGAGCCTGCTCGGGTTCGCGCCGGACCGCGCGCACCCCCTTGCGCGCAAGCGCCTTTGCGACGAGGGCGACGCGTTTCTCGTCGCCGATCACTGTCACCTCACGAGGCTTGGGGAAGATGGAAAAGGCGCCGTTGATCTCATCGCCGGTAAGAAGACCAGAGATGTACGGCCCGAGCGCCGCGGGCGAGAGGCGCCCGGTCACGGCGGCGGCGCGGGCGCCGAAGATGAGGTGCAGAAGACCGATGCGCCGCCCCTCCCCACCGTTGCGTTCGGCGGCCTCCAGTCCCTCATCGAAGCCGGACGGATCCTCTGGCTCGGCCGCCGGGCGGCCCACCATGGAATGGTGGCGCAGGAGCCCATACATCTCGCCGGTGAAGTAGGTGGCAAAGCGCGTGATGCGGCCCTCCCTCACCTCAACCCATTTCGGGTGGGTGCCGGGCAGGCAGACGAGACCGTCCGTGATGCCGGCTCCAAAGACGAGGGTTTCCTCCCCCCGCATCACGTCCACGGCGCCGGGAGCAGGCTCGCAGCACAGGCCCGGCACAATATGACCCTTGCGCTCTTCCTTAAGCGCCACCTCCGTTAGGGCACGGGCGACGTCGTCCGGTCCCGTCGGACAGGCGATGTAGGGCGCCATGGTCCAGCCCTCACGGCTTCCCACCATGCCGACGAGCATCACGGGAACGGCAGGCTCGCCCTCGAGCCAAGTGCCGCAATGCCTCAGGAACACATCGCGGTGCTGGCCTTCTTTCACGGCCGAAATGCCCTCCTCGGAGGAGAGGCGCTCAAGCACCGTCTCGCCGTCCACGAGGAATGCGCGGAAGCGGCTCGTTCCCCAATCAACCAGGATGAAGCGCATGCGTGGACCAAAGTTCACCGGGCGACGATCGCGCGGAGAAGCACTTCCAGGATGACGATCCGGTTCTCATAGGCAGACACTTCGGCAGCAGCCTTCCGCGCCCTGCCCTGATCGACATTCGCGGAAACGAGAACCCCGCACAAATCGCCAAGCATCACCGCCATTCCCACACAGCACCGCTCACCGCGTCCCATACATGCGGTCGCCGGCGTCGCCGAGGCCCGGGACGATGTAACCGTGCTCATTGAGATGGCTGTCGATCGCCGCCGTCCAGATCGGCACGTCCGGGTGAGCGCCACGGAGCTTTTCAATACCCTCGGGCGCTGCAAGCAGGCAGACGAAGCGCAGATCCTTGGCTCCGCGCTCCTTCAGGCGGTCCACGGCGGCGACGGCGGAGTTCGCCGTGGCCAGCATGGGGTCGAGGACCAGCACGGTGCGGTCGCCGAGGTCGGAGGGCGCCTTGAAGTAATACTCGATGGCGTGAAGGGTCTCCGGGTCCCGGTAAAGGCCCACATGCGCCACGCGCGCCGACGGCACAAGGGTCAGCATGCCGTCGAGGAAACCAACGCCCGCGCGGAGTATCGGCGCGAAAACGAGCTTCTTGCCGGCGATCTGGGGCGCCTTCATGCGCGCCAGCGGCGTCTCGATCTCGATCTCCTCCAACGGCAGATCGCGGGTCACCTCGTAGCAGAGGAGCATGCCGATCTCGTTGAGGAGTTGCCGGAAGCCTTTGGTCGAGCGTTTGGCCTCCCGCATCAGGGTCAGCTTGTGCTGAACGAGCGGATGATCGACGACGGTGACGCCTTGCATGTGGTCCCCCTTGTTGCCGGTGAAAGTCTAGCGCGCGCCGAGGCCGCTGCACCACCTTCAGAACACGGTGCCATCGCTGACGACCGTCAGCGGCGGCGGACCACCAGGCCGCCTTTCCCTGGCAAGCCGCCGCCCGGCGGCCCAGGTGCCGCCTTCGAGCACCTTGGCGAGCGGCAGGGTCGCCTCGTCGCGTTGGAGCTTCTCGCGAATGACCGGGGCGAGGCGATCCAGAAGAGCGACCGTCAGGGCACGCCACTCAACCACCAGGGGCGAGTCGACGGAGTGCTGGCGCCCGGCGTCGGCCGGATGCTTCAGTTTCAGCACGCCCGCATCGATAAAGAGGCCACCATTGCGATACTCCGGCAGACCGGTCAGGCCCCCGACCTCCACAACTCTCACTCCAGCCCATTCCAGTGGCTCGATGAGGGAATAGGCCAGCCACTGCGACAGCTTGTGGAACGGCACGAGGCCGTCCGTGGCGTCAGGCGCCTTCGCCAGGGGGTGGCGCCAGGTATCGCCAAGATTGATGCCGCCAAGAGCGATCCGGCCGGGCCAGATGGCGCCGAGATGCAGCAGCAGGGCGCGCAGGATCGCCGGCGCGGGCAACACCCCTGCCGCCGCTTCGTCGGCCAGGAGGTCGAACAACCCCCCGGGGCGCGGCGCATCGTGGCGCGCGAAGACCTCAGGATGCGCAGCCACCGTTTGTCCGAGCCTGTTGAGCAGCCTCACCCGCCCTTCGAGGCCAAGCAGAGGATTGGCGTCGCTGACCTGAAAGCCCCGCACCAACTCCTCCGTCGACAGTGCCATCAAGGCCTCGGCGTCGACCCGGAACGGGTCATCAGGCCGGCTCGAGAAGGCCCCGCCGATGAACATGTCGAGGCTCGCAATGGCAAGGCCCTCAGAGCGCGAATAGGCTGCGCCCGTGCGACCCTCCGTGTAGCGCCAGTCGGGTCCGGCGCCGGCATCCAAGAGGACGCTGACAATGGCGAGGTCGAAGGCTGCGCGGGCCATCGCTGCCGTTTCGGCCCAGCCGGCCATGGGTACGATCAGGGCCCACCGGTCGAGGCCGCCGGCCGCAAAATGCCGCCAGCGGGCATGGAAGGGGATGTTCAAGTCCGGGTAGGCGTCTCGGATCGTCGCCGCCACCTCTTCCGCGCATGGCTCGAGGCGGTCGAGATTGATCGTGAACGCCTCAAGACGGCCCGCGAGGCCGTGCTCGAGAAGGTGATGCGCCCTCTCCCGCACGGCTGAGGCGCTGAGGAGACGATCCGCGGCATCGCGGTCGGAGGAAGAGGTCGGTGGTTCGGTCACAAGAGCACCGTCGCGGCTGAAAGGGCTGGTGCACAGATGCCCTATCCGGCCGCCACGGCCAAGCACTTCCCTGCACGCTATTGAAGTTCCGGCTCGCGCAGCAGGTCGTCGAGGTCAAGGCGGCGTGTGACCATCGCCAGGCGCCCATCGGGCGTGCGTGGCCATTCTTCCGCCGGTCGGTCACGGTAGAGTTCGAGCCCGTTGTCGTCGGGATCACGCAGGTAGAGGGCCTCGCTCACTCCGTGGTCGCTGGCCCCGTCGAGGGGGATCCCCGCCGCAAGCAGGCGGCGCAGCGCGTCTGCAAGGGCCGCACGCGTGGGGTAGAGGATGGCGAGGTGGTAGAGGCCCGTCGTGCCCCGGGGCGGCGGCGAACCACCGCGACTCTGCCAAGTGTTGAGGCCGATGTGGTGATGATAGCCGCCGGCCGCGACAAAAGCCGCCTCCTCGCCATAGCGCTGCATGAGTTCGAAGCCCAGAACCCCGCAATAGAAGGCAATCGCCCGCTCGAGGTTCGACACCTTCAGATGCACATGCCCGATACGGACGGCAGGGTCGATCGGGCGGGATGTCAGGGCCGGCTCGGCCGGTCGAAGAGGGGACATGGCTGCCTCGCGTCCGCGTCTTGCGGAAGATAAGAAGCGGCCGGGCCCTCACTCAGGCCCGGCCGCGCAAAGGACTGCTTGCAGCAATGCGCCGATCCACCCCTACTCGATCTTCGGCGGCTGGCTGAGATCAAGCCCCGGTACGCCGGGCATGTCTCCGCCGCCGGGCGGCCCCAGGTTCTCGAGCAGCCGGTCTATCTTCTGCTGGACGGCCGCCGGGTCGACCTGGGTCGCGCTCGCCTTGTAGTGCATGACCATCTGCGGGAAGGCGATGACGAGCCCCACCATGATGCACTGGATCACCACGAAGGGCACCGCGCCCCAGTAGATCTGGCCGGTGGTGACCGGCTCCATGCGCTTGCCCGTCACCCGGTCGATGTAGGGCTCCTTCGCCGCCACCGAGCGCAGGTAGAACAAAGCGAAGCCGAAGGGCGGGTGCATGAAGCTCGTCTGCATGTTCACGCCGAGCATGACGCCGAGCCAGATGAGGTCGATGCCGAGCTTCTCCGCCGCTGGCCCGATGAGCGGGATGATGATGAAGGCGAGTTCGAAGAAATCGAGGAAGAAGGCGAGGAGGAAGATGAGAACGTTGATGAAGATCAGGAAGCCGATCTGGCCGCCTGGCAGAGAGGTCAGGAGGTGCTCGACCCAGATGTGGCCGTTCACCCCGTAGAAGGTGAGCGAGAAGACGCGAGCGCCGATCAGGATGAAGAGCACGAAGGCTGAGAGCTTGGCCGTGGCCTCCGTCGCCTGGCGGACGATCTCGAAGTTGAAGCGCGCCGGGTTGTTGTCGAGCCGGCGCTTCACGGCCGCCAGCACCAGCGAGCCGAGCGCCCCCATGGCGCCGCCTTCGGTCGGCGTGGCAAGGCCAATGAAGATCGTGCCGAGCACGAGGAAGATCAGGAGGAGCGGCGGCACCATGACAAAGGTCACCTGCTCCGCCATCCGCGACATCAGCCGCACGCCGGACATTTTCTCCACGAGGCCGACCACGAATGCATAGATGGTGGCCGCGGCCACCATCTCGACGAAGAGGCCCAGCGTCGTGGATCCGTGCGTGCGCAGGTAGAACTGCGCCCCGACCAGAATCGCTGCCAGGATCGCTGAGATCGCAACGCGCTTGGCGCCCAGGACCCGGTGCATCACCGCGCAGATGAGCGCCACCACGGTCCCCACGCAGATCGTCAGGATGACGAAGTCGGCGCCGGCCTTGGTGTCGGTCTGCGTCATCACGTAGTAGCCCACGAGCCCGGAGAAGAGCACCAGCACGCCGAGTTGCCACACGCCGCGCGCACCGTCCGGCTCACGATAGCCGATCGCCTCCGGCGGCAGGCCCGGCGCCGATTTCGGGTAGATGAGCGTCATCAGGAGGACGTAGGCGGCATAAAGGCCGGACAGGACGAGCCCTGGAATGAAGGCGCCCTCGTACATGTCGCCGACCGAGCGGCCGAGCTGGTCGGCCATGACGATGAGGACGAGCGAAGGCGGGATGATCTGCGCGAGCGTGCCAGAAGCCGCGATGACGCCCGAGGCCAGCCGCCGGTCATAGCCATAGCGGAGCATGATCGGCAGCGAGATCAGGCCCATGGAGATCACCGACGCGGCGACGACGCCGGTGGTGGCGGCGAGCAGCGCGCCCACGAAGATGACCGCATAGGCGAGACCGCCGCGCACGGTTCCGAAGAGCTGGCCGATGGTGTCGAGGAGGTCCTCCGCCATGCCGGAGCGCTCGAGGATCAGCCCCATGAAGGTGAAGAAGGGCACGGCCAGCAGCACCTCGTTCGACATGGTGCCGTAGATGCGCTCGGGCAGCGCTTGCAGAAGAGGCCAGGAGAGCGTGATCGTCTGGGGCGCGAGCGGCGCCAGCTCCACAGCGACGACGAAGAACAGGAGCCCGTTGGCAGCAAGCGCAAACGCGACCGGGTATCCGAGCAGAAGGAAGACGACGAGCGCCGCGAACATGATCGGCGCGAGGTTCTGGGCGATCAACTCAGCCATTGCGGCGAGACTCCGGAAAAGCAGCGGGCCGTGAGCAGGCGTTACTGAACCTTGGTGACGCCGCTCTGGGGCGGCCTCCCCTCGGCCTCGGCGAGTTCGGCAAGAAGCCGCGCCGCCTCAGCTTCGGCAGCGGCGTGGTGGCCTCCCGTCCCGGCCGTATCCTCCAGCTCGCCGCGCAGGATGGCCACGCGCTTGATGAGTTCGCTCGCCCACTGAAGGAACAGAAGGAGGAAGCCCACCAGGATCATGCCTTTGGCAGGCCAAATGATGAGCCCGCCGGCATTCGAGGAGTATTCGTCCGAGAGGTAGGACCGCCAGAAGAAGGGCCAGGTGACCCAGATCATCACCACGAGGAAGGGCAACAGGAAGAAGACATGCCCGAAGACATCCACCCAGTCCCGGCCGCGCTTCGAAAGCTTGTTCGAGAGGATGTCAATGCGGATATGCTCGTTGGCCTTGAGCGTCCAGGCCGCACACAGCATGAACACGGCGCCGAAGAGATACCATTGGAGTTCGAGCCACGCATTCGAGGACGTTCCGAACACCTTGCGGATGATCGCGTTGACCGCCGAGACAATGACTGCGGCCACGATAGCCCACGCGACGACCTTGCCGATGCGCTCGTTCAGGCCATCGATCGCGCGGCTAAGACCCAGAAGTGCCGTCACGCGCCCCGTCCTCCGTTGCAGCGGGCGCTGCGGCAGACGCGACGCAGCGCATGGCTGACATGTTGTTGGTGAATGGTTGGCGCGCGTCCTAGCTTATCGGCTCGTTCGAAACAAGCGTTCGCTCCTCGAGCAGCCCGGACCTGCGCGGCCTAATTCACCCGCCAGGAGGTCGGCCACAAGCCTGCCCGCTCGGCGCTCACAACCAGAAGCGCGAACGCCAAACCAGCCACGACGGCAACGAGGCGGTAGCGTGGGGGCATCCGCCACCCAACCAGCAGGAGCACCGCAACGAGGGAGACGACTGCGACGGCCCGATCCATGAGGACAGTCTAAGCTGTATGGCTCCTCCCATCGAGGCCAAAGAGATGCCCGCGCGGCCGCTCGGCCTCGGTCGGGCCATCCGGGTTGCCTCGAAACCGTCTCCCTAGCCGCAACCGACTGGCGACCCCTGATGCATCTGCCTCTGACCCCTGTGGCATCAAACCGCGCCGCCCCGCGCCAGCGAAGCGCTGGCGTCCATCGCAGGCAGACGCTAAGTAGTTGACGAGAAAGGCAATTTTTAATAGTTCTAAACTGGGGCCTTCAGTGATCGTCTGCTCGTGCAACGTGCTCTCCGACGGCGACGTCCGTCGCTGCCTCAACCCCGGCCCCGACTGCCCTTTGACGCCGGCCCAGGTCTATCGCTGCCTTGGCTGCCGGCCCGAGTGCGGCCATTGCGCCCGCACCATCCGCGCCATCATGGACCAGGCGCTCGCGGCGGCGAACGACACGACGGCTCCCCCCTGTGCGCGGGGCTGCTGCAGCGCCGCGTCCATCGCCGCCGGGCTTGCCGCAGAGCCGAGCCTGTGAAAGGCCTCCAATTTAGAGTTCTTCTAAGGAACCGATTGCGCTATGTAGGCGTCCTAGCATCTGGGCCAACCTGGCCCGACGCGAGGGACCACCATGAAAGGCGACGCAAAGGTAATTGAGTATCTGAACCGCGGGCTGCGTAGCGAGCTCACCGCCGTCAATCAATACTGGCTGCATTACCGGCTTCTCGACAACTGGGGCTACAAGGACCTGGCCAAGAAATGGCGGGAGGAGTCGATCGAGGAGATGCGCCACGCGGACCGGTTCACGGACCGGATCCTGTTCCTCGAAGGCTTCCCCAACATGCAGGTCCTTGATCCCCTCCGAATCGGGCAGAACATCAAGGAGATCCTCGAATGTGACCTCGCGGCCGAACACGAGGCGCGAGAGCTCTATCTCGAGGCCGCGAAGTACTGCGACTCCGTCAACGACCGGGTCTCCAAAGACCTGTTCGAGGATCTTGCCGCCGACGAGGAAGGGCACATCGATTTCCTCGAGACACAGCTCACGCTGATCGAACAGATCGGCGTGCAGCTCTATGCGCAGAAGCATATCGGCGAGCTCGGCGAGGGTGGCACGCCCGGGATGTAAGGGGGCGGGCACGCCTCGGGGCCAGGAGGGCGCCTAAACCGTTGGAAGGCGTCCTCCGTCATCCCTCCCTTCGATGGGCAGGCGCACGATCTTGATCTCGGGATCGGATGGGTCAGGCTCGATCGCGAAACCCAACCCCTCGCACATGGCGAGCATGACGGTGTTCTCCCTGAGCACCTGACCTTCCACCGCGCGCAGCCCGTCGGCGCGCGCCCATTCGATCATGAGCTGCATCAGCTCCCATCCAAGTCCGATCCCTTTCAGGTCCGACCGCAGCAGAATGGCGTATTCTCCGGTCTCGTGATTGGCATCGGCGTGCAGTCGCACGACCCCCATCATTTCGCGGGTCTCGGCATCGAGGGCCACGAAGGCGATGGCGCGGGCGTAATCGATCTGGACGAGCCGCGCGAGGAAGCTGTGGCTGAACTCCCGCACCGGCGCGAAGAAGCGGAGGCGCAGATCCTCCTCGCTCACCCGGCGCAAGAAGGTGAGGAAGAGTTCCTCATCCTCCGGACGCACCGGGCGCACGAACACCCGCCGGCCGCCTCTCAAGGTGATGGTGCGTTCCCATTCCTTTGGATAGGGCCTGATCGCGAACCGGGGATGGCCCTTTCCGCGCCGTAGCCGCTCATCGATCGGGGCGATGCGGATCCGCGCATCCACGGCAATCACCCCGTCGCGATCGGCGAGCAAGGGGTTGATGTCGAGCTCGCGGATCTCGGGCAGATCAGCCGCGAGCTGGGACAGCTTCACCAATACGAGCTTGACCGCGTGCTCGTCCGCAGCCGGCACGTCGCGGTACGCCTTCAGGATCCGTGACACGCGCGTACGGGCGATGAGGGTTGTCGCAAGGGAGAGGTCGAGCGGCGGCAGCGCCAGGGCCTTGTCGTTGATCACCTCGACGGCGGTGCCTCCCCGGCCGAACACCACGACGGGTCCGAAGGTCGGGTCGTCGGCAAGGCCGGCGATCAGTTCCCGCGCCTTGGGCCGGCGGACCATGGCCTGAACGGTGACGCCGGCGATCCTCGCCCCCGGCTTCAGGCGCGCGGCGCGCTCGAAGATGTCGCGTGTGGCCTGCGCCACCGCGTCTTCGCTCGTCAGGTCGAGACGCACGCCGCCGATGTCCGACTTGTGGATGATATCGGGAGACAGGATCTTGACGGCGACAGTGCCGCCTTCGGCAAGGATCGGGCGGGCCGCGGCGGCCGCCTCCTGCTCATCGCGCGCCAAGGTCACGGGAGCCGCCGGAATGGAATAGGCGTGCAGGAGAGCGTTGACCTCCAAGGGATCAAGCCACTCCCGCTGGTCGCGCAGCACCTTCTCGACGATGTCGCGGGCCGTCAGAAGATCCGGCACGAAATCCTGGGGCAGGCTGTCAGGGGTCTCCATGAGGAGATCCTGCGCCTCGCGGTAGCGGACGAGGTGCATGAAGCCCCGCACCGCATCCGCTTCGGTTGGAAAATGCGGAATGCCGGCCGCCTCGAACGCCCGGGCGGAGGCGGCGTCCTCCCCGAGCCAAACGGCGAAGACCGGCTTGCGCCGGTAAGTCTTGGCACGGTCGCGCTGCACCGCCTCGACCACTGCCGCCGCCGAGGCCGAGGCCGAGGCGAGGGCGGTCGGGACGTTCAGCACGAGGATCGCATCGTTCTCCTGATCGGCGAGGAGCGCGTCCATCGCTGCGGCATAACGGGCGGCGTCGGCGTCTCCGATGATGTCGACCGGGTTGGCGCGGGACCAGGTCGGCGGCAGGACGCGGTCGAGCTGTCCCAACGCCGCCGCGGAGAGATCGGCCAATGTACCGCCGAGGTCGAGCAGTCGATCGACCGCGAGCACCCCGACGCCGCCTCCGTTGGTGAGAATGGCCAGACGCTTGCCAGGGAAGGGCTTCTGCCGCCCGAGCGTCTCCACCGCCGCGAAGAGCTCGTCGAGATCGAGGACGCGCAGGAGACCGGCCCGTCGGAAGGCCGCCTCGTAGACGGCGTCTGAGCCGGCGAGAGCGCCCGTATGGGTCGCGGCCGCCCTCGCGCCTTGGGCGTGCCGCCCGGACTTGATCACGACAACGGGCTTCGTCCGCGCCGCGGCCCGCGCCGCCGACATGAATTTGCGCGCATCGGCCACCGACTCGACGTAGAGGAGGATGGCGCGGGTCGCGCGATCGGCGGCGAAATAGTCAAGGCAGTCGCCGAAATCCACATCAACCTGGTCGCCGAGCGAGACCAGGCCGGAAAAACCGACATTGCGGCCAGTGGCCCATTCGATCAGTCCAGCCTCCACGGCTCCCGATTGTGAAATCAGGGCGAGATCGCCGGAGGCTGGCATCCGCGCCGCGAAGCTGGCGTTAAGCCTTGCAGGCGGAGCGATGACCCCGAGGCAGTTCGGACCGACAAGCCGCAGGCCGCGCGCACGGGCCGCGAGCCGCGCTTCTTCCGCAAGGGAGCCCGCCCCGTGGCCGAGGCCGGCGGTGATGATGATGGCGGCGCCGACGCCCCGTTCTCCCGCCGTTGCGACGAGTCCCGGAACGGTCGCCGGCGGAGTGGCCACAACGACGAGGTCAGGGGGAGCCGGAAGGTCCTCGAGACGGGAGAGGCAGGGGAGGCCGTCGATCTCCCGATATTTCGGATTGATCAGGTGAAGCGCTCCGCCAAAGCCCGCCTCGCGCAGGTTCCTCAGCACCGTGCGGCCGAGAGAGCCTTCCCGCGAACTTGCGCCCAGGAGAGCGACGGAGCGAGGCGCGAAGATTTTGTCGAGACGGTAGGTGGACATGGAGCTTGCGGCACCGCTGGAACTGCAGCGCCGCTATAGCAGATCCTCGATGCGTTGAGCCGCCGCGCATGTGCGGCGAGCGGAAGCACAACGGGCGGCGCATCAGACGCCGCCCGTCGCGTATGCCAGGAGTTTAGTCCCAGTAGCCGCCCGAGGTCTGGCCCAGGTTCTGTTGCCAGGGACGCAGGGACGGGTTCCGAGCGTTGTCGTTGCCGTAGTAGCCGTAGCGCACCGGAGAACGGACGTGCACCACGGGAGGGGCGTACTCGTAGCTTCGCACCACCCGCCGCGTGCGATAGACCGGACGCGGCACATAGACCACCGGGGCAGGTGCGTAATCATAGGCGGGGACGGCATAAGAGTAGGCCGGCCCATAGGCGTAAGCCGGGGCATAAGCCGGCCCATAGCCGTAACCATAGGCGGGTGCCGCATAGGCGCTCGACGCCGCTGCCCCGATCAGAGCGCCAGCCGCGAGCCCGCCGACGACGCCGGCGGCCACCGCCCCGCCATGACCACCACGCCAGCGCGCCTGTGCATCACCGGCGCCGAGCGCGCTTGCGGCGAGGATCGCGGCCGCAGACAGGCCTGCAAGTGTTTTCATCCGCATCGATGATCTCCAAGACAGGATCAGTCCTACGGCACCAACGGCAGCCGAGGGCGCTGGTTCAACACACCTGATGCGTGAGTTTGCCGCGATCGAAGCTTGACCACGAGTCGGTCAAGCGTCCGCGAGAAGACGGCTTGCGCAGGACGCGGGCGTCCTCATCCGCCCTGCCGCAGCGTTTCGCGCGCGATGATCAGCCGCTGGATCTCGGACGTCCCTTCGTAGATTCGGGTGATTCGCGCGTCCCTGGCGTAGCGCTCGACAGGATAGTCCTTGATGTAGCCCGCGCCCCCATGGAGCTGGAGGGCCGTATCGGTGCAGCGATGCGCGGCTTCCGACGCGAAGAGCTTCGCCATGGAAGCCTCCTTGGCGAAGGGAAGGCCCTGATCCTTGAGATGGGCGGCCTGCAGGATGAGGAGCCGCGCCGCCTCGAGGTCGACCTCCCGATCGGCGATCATCCATTGAATGCCCTGGAAGTCAGCGATTCGCGAGCCGAACTGCCGGCGTTCCCTGACGTAGGTCTTGGCGGCATCCATGGCGGCGCGCGCGATGCCGAGCGAGAGCGCCGCAACGCCGATGCGCCCGCCCGCGAGTTCCCCAACCGCAACGCGGAAGCCCTCATTCTCGCGGCCCATGAGCGCCCGGAGGGGAACCCGGCAGCCATCGAAGTGCACGGCGTTCGTGGCCGAACCCGTCTGGCCCATCTTCTGTTCTGCCTTGCCGATGACCAGTCCCGGCGCATCGCGCTCGACAAGGAAGCAGGAAATGCCCCTGCCCTTCGGGGCCTCGGGGTCCGTGACGGCCCAGACCACAAACAAGCCGGCATACTCAGCGCTGGTAATGTAGAGCTTCGTACCGTCGAGGATCCACTCGTCACCCTCGCGCCGCGCGCGGGTCGTCATGGCGGACGGGTCGGATCCGGCGCCGCTTTCGGTCAAGCAGAACGCGCCGGCGGCATAAGTCCCGTCAGCAAGGCGCGGGAGGTAGGCGCGCTTCTGGTCCTCGGATCCGATCGCCTGGATCACCTCCCCCACCATGTTGGTGACGGAGGCCGTCACCGCGGTGGCCGTGCAGGCGTAACCCAGCTCCTCGATGGCAAGGGCGAAGGCCACCGCTCCGGCTTCGGCACCCCCATAGGCGGCGCGGATGTTGAGGGCCATGAAGCCGTTCTCGGCGAGAAATCTCAAATTGGACAGGAAGGCCTCCCGCCCCTCTCCTCGGTCGAGAGCGGGGGCGAGGGGCGCAAGGCGCTCGGCGGCCAAGCGCCGTGCCGTATCCCGAATGAGCTTCTCTTCGTCGGTCAGTTCGAAGTGCATGGGGCAGCATCGCATCAAAGCGGGCCAGGGTAGAGGCAGGCCATCCTTCCCGCAATCGGACGGGGCTTCCGCTCGAGCTACTCGGCGAGCACCCTGGTCGGCGGGAACAGGACCTCGACGAGCGTTCCCTCGGCCTGAGCGCTCCTGATGTGGAGCGTGCCTCGATTCGCTTCCACCAGCGCCTTGGTGAGCGGCAGGCTCAAGCCCATTCCGCCGACTTTGGGCGCGTGGCTCGGATCGCGGAAGGGGTCCAGCGCGGCCTTGAGCTCTTCCGCCGTCATCCCGACGCCTGTGTCGCGGACGCGCATCACCACTTCGCCGCGGTCGGTGAGGGCGGTCGAGACGATGACCTGGCCGCCTGCGTCGGTGAACCTGATCGCGTTGGAAATGATGTTCTGAGCGATCTGCCTCAAGGAGCGCGCATCGGCGACGATCGACGGCAGCTTAGGGGCGAAGCTGGTGCGCATCACGATGCGCTCGCGAGCGGCCTCCCGCTGGAGGGCGGCAACGCACTCGGTCACCACCTCGTTGAGCTGGACGCCGGTGAAGGCGAGTTCCAGCCGCCCCGCCTCGATCCTGGCAAGATCGACAAAATCATTGATGAGCTTGACGACCTGGCCGCCCGACTCGTGGATGTCCAGCAGGTAATCCTTGTAGCGGTCATTGCCGATGGGCCCGAACCGCTCCTCCAGCATCACCTCCGCGAAACCGATGATCGCGTTGAGCGGTGTACGGAGTTGATGGCTGATACGGGCGAGGAAGTCCGATTTCTGCGCGTTGACCTCCGCTGCGGTCCGTTTGGCGGCCAGAAGTTCGCTCTCCGTCTTCTTGAGGGAGGTGATATCACGCAGGACGGCGCAGAAGCGGCGCTCGCCGTCCTCCTCGACCCGACCGATCGTCATGAACAGGGGAATGGTGCCACCCTGGCGCACGCGGCCCACAACTTCGCGGCCGTCGTTGAGGACGCTTGCGACTCCATTGCGCCGCAACCCCTCGAGATAGTCGAGCGCGGCCATATGGCTCTCATAAGCGAGGAGCACGATGAGCGGATCGCCGACCACTTCATTCTGCTCGTAGCCGAAGAGCGCCTCGGCGGAGCGGTTGAGCGACAGGATGCGCCCGGCCTCGTCCAGGACGACCACCCCATCCGTCGCCGTGTCGAGGATGGAGGATAGTTCCCGCAGCCGCGCCTCCTTGGCGCGCAGATCAAGTTCAAGCGCGCGCAGACGTTGAACCGCCTCTGCGTCTGGCGCCCGACGGATGAGGAGCAGACTGGCGGGCAGGCCGTTCCACTCGACAACGGTCAGCCGAACGTCGACGGCGACACTGTCGCCCTGCGCGGTCGAGAGCGCGAGGGGCTGGGGCCTGTCGCCGAGTTGCGCAAAGCCGCCGCTGCGGCCGCGGAACAACCGCTCCAGACCGCCGCTGCCGGCGAGGGCCGAGAGGCTTGCGAAGCCGACGAGGTCGAGACAGGCGCGGTTGGCGTAAAGGATCTCATCGCCGCGATGGATGAGGATCCCGATCGGAAGACGGTCGAGGATGGCGGTCTCGCCGGAAGCCGAGCCGCGGTCATCCTCGATGTCCGCAGGGGCCGACCCTGACGACGGCGGAGCGGCATCGTCCTCGAAGCGGGCGCCGAGAGCGCGAGCGATCTCGCGAAAAGCGCTTCGCTCGGCCAGGGAGAGGCTCGGCACCTCTTTGCGGCGATGCTCGCTCGTCTCGCCCCTCGTCCGGGGCTCGGACGACCCGGGCGGGGTCGACGGATTCGCATCGGCCTCCTCATCGATGGCACGCAGCGGCACCCGCGGCGCGTCGAGGGATGCGCTCGCAGAGCCTTTGAGCTCGGGAAAGGTGGGCTCAGCCTCCGCCGTCTGCTCGGTGGCAGCCTCGAGACGCCCCTCGGATACCGGATCGTCAGAAGGCGCCGATCGCAGCGGGACGGGCGCCGGGGCCGGAGGAAGGCCGCTCCCCTCCCCTTCGGTCGCCTCCTGAGCGTCCAGAGCGGCTGGAGGGACTCCTCCTCGCTCGCGGGGCCTGTCCACATGCAGGAGCCCGAAGCCCCTGAACCCGGCGGGCGCTCCGTCGCGTCCGGAGAGCGGAACCCCTGCGAGGTCGACCGGGATCGCGTCATCGGATCCCTCGCAGCGCCAAAACACGGTCAATCCGCTAAAGGTCTCCCGCCGGGCGAATGCAGCCATGACGACCCCGTCGGGATCATCGACGAGCAAGCCACAGACGTCTTCCCAACGCCGCCCGACGACATGGGCTTGCGCTGCACCGACGACTTGCGCCAGGGCTTCCGAAACGCTTGTGAACCGTCCCTCCGCATCCACCTGCCAGAGGAAGCGCACCAGGCGGTCGCCTCGCCCGCGCTCCGCCGGCTCACGAGGCGCACGAGGCGCACGAGGCGCTTCCACCGCCGGCTTCACCACGGCGACGTCGGTGTCGCGCTTTGCGCCCCTCCCCTCAGTCGTCCCGGGGTGGAGGGCGACTTCAGAGCGGGGACGTGGGCGCCGCGGGGCAAGATCCGGCAATGGCCCGACCAGGGCCGTCAACAAGATCTCCTCCCCCGACGGCAACATGGCGAGCCGGCAGGCGCAGGTCACCGGCGGTGCGATGCGGTGAGGATCGAGGCGCAACCGCTCGAGGCGGGGTCGGACCCGCGGGGCAAGCCCGCCTGCCAGCGCCCTCAAGCGCGGCAGATCGGGAATCTCCGGGGCCACGCGCCCATTCTCCGCGACGACGAGGGCGTGATAGACACCGGTGGCCCGGGAGGACCGCCAAACAATCCGCTCTCCCGTCCGATCCCACACCAGGACAGCGGTCTCTGGCTGCGCGAACAGCGCTGAGTCCGGATCCGCCGCCAGTCCAGCAACGGTCCCTCCGATCTCGTCCTCGCGATGAGCCATTCTGCCGCCCCGCCAGTCGCACTGGTTAAGGATTGGTTTATTATAACTTGCGTGCCAGTGCATCGACGATGGCGGCCTTCGCGGCCCGTCGAGCTTACGTCAAGGTTAATGCAAGCAGCCGATATTTGATTTTGCGTCGCACAATGTGATATTGCGTCGCACAAATCGGCGGCATAGCCAGGAGATGGTCCATGAGCCCGAACCAGAACCAATACGAAATCCCAACCGAGATGCGGGATCTGGCGGAGAAGAGCGTCGAGCAGGCTCGCCGCGCCATCGACGGCTTCATGGGCGCGGCCCGGAAGACCCTGGATACCTGGGAAGGCTCGACGACGACGGTGCAGTCGGGTGCGAAGGATATCACCCGCAAGACCTTCGCCTATGCCGAGCAGAACATCGATGCGGCCTTCGACCTTGCCCAGAAGCTGGTCCGTGCCAAGGACCTTCAGGAGGCGATGCAGATCCAGGCGGAGTTCGTACGCTCGCAATTTGCCGCCATGCAGGCGCAGATGAAGGAGTTCGGCACCGCGGTGCAAGGCGCGATAAAGCCGGACACCCAGACCAAGCCTGGCGCGAAGAAATAGCTGGAAGGCCATCATGACGAAGGACAAGAAGGACGTTCCCGCGAGCCTTGCCCGCCGGACCGCCAAAGCCGCCGCCCCGTCGAGCGAGGCGGCGAAGCCGGGAGCCTCTAAGACGAGTCGGACAGCATTGAGGGTTGCCGAGAACGCCGGGGCGGAGGCCGCCAAGGCAGGGGCGGCGGCGCCCAGCCGCGCCGCGCGAAGGGCGGCTGGCGTCTCTCCGGCCGCCACGACTGCGGCTCGCACCGTTGCGGCCCTGGCCAGCAAGTCTTCCTCGGCAACGGCCATTGCCGTGGCCGAACCGAAGGCCCAGGTGCCTGCGCCCCTGTCGTTATCAGCATCCGAACAGGCTGCCTCGTCTGCAATCGCGGCCGTCAGCGCCGAGCCGGAGGCGCCTGCGCCTCGCGCCCCGACCAGCACCGACCATGCTCTTCAGCAAGCGGTCACGGAGAGCGCGGCGGCGGCCACGCGCGGCCTCGCCGAGCTCAACGGCAAGGTCCTCGACCTTATGCGCACGCAGACGGAGGCGACCATCGATATCTGGCGATCCCTCCTTTCGGCCGGTTCCCTCTCGGAAGCGGTGCGCGTCCAGACCAGCGGCTTTCGTCGTGCGTACGAGGCCGCGCAGGCGCACTGGAACGACATCGCCGTGACTGCGGGGCGCGTGGCTCGCGAGTCCACCAAGCCCTTGCAAACGGTCCTGCGGACGGACTGAGCCGCTTGCGGTCGCGCGGAACCGGCCTTGGCCTTATCGTGTGGCAGAGGGCTCAAGAACGGGGACGGCTTGGCGCTCCCGAACCGGAGAGGGCGGCAGGAGGCGGCCCCTCCGGCGCGGCGTGAGCTTCGGGGTTGACGGATGATCGCGCGAACGGGCTGCTCGACCCGGCCCGTCCTGAGTGTGCGCATGTGCCTCGTGCTCGCAGCAGGAGCCGCGCTCACCGGAGTGAGCCTGCGGCTGGCGCTTCCCGTCGCGCCGCCTGAGCCCGCCTTCCTCGAGCGGATTGAAGCTTTGAAGCGCCTCGATCTGGAGTTGCGGGCGCTTCGCGCTGGCGAAGGAATTCGCTGACCCAGAAGAAAACCGCCCGGTCGAGACCGGGCGGAAAAAGGTAGAAGGCCGGTGGGATGGGGGTCAAAAGGGGCCTTCGAGGTTTGTTGTACCCGCCTTCCGTTGCGTGAGGATGTCGCGCCGCATTTCAGGCGCGAAACATTCCCAGAGCCTCAGCGCCGACGCGCGAGAACACGATAGAATCCGTCCGGAGCGTCCTCGCCCGCTTTGACGGCGTCGTGCAGGGCGGCCGCGATCCGCTCGGCAATGCCGATGCGGTAATGGAGCGGGTCCCAGTAGTTCGCATCCTCGGTCGTGACCGGGGACGTCCGGCGGAAATCGACCACCGTCGCAGTATGCCGTTCGGCGATGCGCGCAATCCGCTGTTTGCATTCCTCGTCCTCCGCAAAGGCGCGCGAGCCAGGAGCCGCCTGCGCCGCTACATGGACGGGCATGAAGGTGAGGATCTTGACGGTGGACTCTGGGAGCCTGCCCAAGACAGCCTCAAGCCACGGCAGGGCCGGCATGCGCAGCGCCGCACGCTCGGCATCGCTCAAGCCGACCGGCGGCTCGACCGTTGTCATGCGCCGCTCGGCGCCGCCCCAGATGTGGAGCCGCGCCCGAGCAAGGTCATAGGCGGCCTCGGGCGGCACGAAGACTTCGTAGCCATCGGCGCGGATGCGCGCGGGCATGTGTCCGAGCCAATGCAGCGCGACACGGCCGGCGATCTCCAGGCTCTTGAGGCTGAGGAGCGGAGCGAAGTCATTGAGGCGACGATCGTCATACAGCCAGGGCGGGAAGGCGCGGAAGGTGAGCCGTTTCACGTCTGCATCGGGCTCGCACCAGGTGGGATCGAGACCGAAGATCAGGGTCTTCGGTGCAGGCACATGGCGCAGGAACAGCTCCATGAGCTGGACCTGCTCCCACGGAGTCCCGGCGTTGAGACCGAGATTGGCGAAGCGCCCACCGAACAGGGCGTTGAGGCGCTCGGGATCGAGAAGGCGAATGGTCGACGTACCGAAGACGGCGCTGTCGTAGCGCCTGCTGCGCACGATCTGCGGGTACATGAAGCGCTGGTTGAGATCCATGATCGGCGTCGGCGGACGGGTCGGACCGGCGCGCGTTCCGTAGGGATCGACGACCAACACGAAAGAGGAGAGGAGCAGCACCAGGGCCGCAGCCGACACAAGGAAGCTCGTCGCGAAGCGCGACCATTTCGAAGCGGCAAAGGTGGACGGAAGCGGAGCGGCCATGAACGAGGTGCTGATGGGAGGGCGGTGGCGCCCTGTCAACCGGTGCAGGTCATGCGCAGCCCAGGCAGGAACAGCGTCGTCTAGAAGTGCTGCCGCCAGAGGGCGCCGAGAATGTTGGAATAGTCGTCCGTCCAGACTGCCTGCCCGTCCTCGGGTTCAGTCGGCTCCCACGTCTCGCTCGCGGCGAGCGCTCCGATGTCCTGCGGCGTGGAGGCGACGACCGCAACCGTCGAGGAGAAGATGTACTCGCTCTCGCGGCCCTCGTTCGCCTCGTCGTAGTTGACCCAGGTCTCAAGATCGTTTGCGGCGGCGATGCCGGCCACGACGCTCGCAAGCTCCAGATGTCGGTTCGACACATGCATGACCACTGCCCCGCCCGGCGCAAGCTTGTGCCGGTAAACGGCCATGGCCTCTTGGGTCAGGAGGTGGATGGGGATGGAGTCCGATGAGAAGGCATCGACCACGATCACATCGAAAGCGCCATCGGGCGCCCTCGCGAGCGTGAGCCGCGCATCGCCCAGAATGATCGGGACTTCGGGCGCGCAAGCGGCAAGGAAGCCGAAGCGCTTCGGATCCCGGGCGATCCGCACGACCTCCGGGTCGATCTCGTAGTAGATCCAAGTCTCGCCCGGTCCCATCTGGCACGCAAGGCTCCCGGTGCCGAGGCCTATGGCCGCCACCTTGAGGGGCCTGCCCTTGGCCTCGCGCAGCGCTTTTAACGCCTCCGCCATGGGGGAGCGGTCGTGGTAGTAGGTCAGCGGTTCCGGGCGTCCCGCAACGGGCCTGCCATCCGCCTCCCGCAGACGCTGCGCGCCGTGAATGGTGGTGCCGTGGAGCAGCACCCGATAGCGCCCATCGGCCGTGTCCTGGATCTTGTGCACGCCGAAGAAGCTCCGGAGCGTGACGACCCGCCCGGCCTCGATGGGATAGAGCTGGGTCAGCGCGAGCGCCGCCGCGACCACAAGGGCAAAGCGCCGAGGAGCCCCTGCGAAGGCGAGGCCGGCCACCGCGAGCCCGATAACGCCCCAGGCGATCAGCCGCGCCGCCCGGTCCGACGGCACGAAGCCGGCAAGACCCGGAGAAAAGAGCAGCGCGACAACCGCGAGGGCGACGGGCCAGAAAACCTTCTCCGGCACCCGCAGGCGTCCCTTGCGCGGCGGAAGGCACAACACCGCAAGCACGATGAGGATCGGATATTCGGCGATCCAGGAGAAGGCGTGCGGCGCGAGGAGCCCCGCGAAGAGCCCGCCGATCATGCCGCCCGCCGACAGGCTCAAATAGAAGGTGGTGAGATGGCGCGGATGCGGCCGCCTCCGCGCGAGTTCGCCATGGCAGGCCATGGCGAGTATGAAGAAGGCGCCGAGATGCACCGTGAGGGTCAAGGCCAAGGCCTCATCGAGGCTGAGGGCCGTCATCGCCACAAGGCCGATGACCGCAAAGGGAGCAAGGCGAAGGATCCAGCGGTGGGGGATCGCAGGGCGGCTCTGGAAGACGATCACCCAGGTGATGAGGTAGAGCGAGAGGGGGATCACCCACAGGAGCGGCGCGGCCGCCACGTCCGTCGAGATATGGGCCGTCACTGCGACGAGGAGGCCCGACGGAACGGCGGCAAGACCGATCCAGACGCCGATCTCGGACCACCTCAGGACCGGCGCAAGGCCGCGCCCGTCCTCCCGCTCCGGCGTCGTGCCTGGAGCGGTCAAAACAAGGTAGGCGCAAGCGGCGATCGCCGCCACAAGCAGCCAGAACCCTGCAGTCCACAGCCCCAGTTGCGCGCGCAGGGCCATGAGCGGCTCGAGAAGGAAGGGATAGGAGAGGAGGGCAAGGAAGCTGCCGACGTTCGATGCAGCATAGAGGAAATAAGGGTCGCCGCCGTCCCGGTGGCCGGTACGCACGAACCACGCCTGCAGGAGCGGATTGTTGGCCGCCAGCGCAAAGAAGGGAAGCCCGATGGCGATGGTGAACAGACCGAGCAGCCAGAGCGCCTCCCCGCTCGTCGGCGGCTCGCCCCAACTTTCCGGAACGGCGAGCGGCAAGGTGAGGGCAGCGGAGACGAGTAGCATGAAGTGGACCGCCGCCGAGACGGATGGCCGCGGCAGCTTGGCGATGAGATGGGCGTAGGCGTAGCCGGCCAGAAGCATGGTTTGGAAGAACACCATCGCGACCGACCAAACCGCCGGCGAGCCCCCAAGGCGGGGCAGCACCATGCGCGTGAACATGGGCTGCACGGAGAAGAGCAGGAAGGCGCTCAAGAAGATGGTGCCGGCATAGACCGGCAGCACCAGCCGTGACGGCAACCGCAAGCCTTCGCGGGCGAGGGCCGGCGGCCGCTCCATCTCCATGCGGTACCCTTCAAGCTGTGGACCCGGGCGAGGAAATGGAGCAAACGGCGCTCCTTGACGCAACCGCATTCTTCGGCCGCTGCAGGCGCGGGCGCCAAGTCACTCCGGGCGCGGCCGAAGACGCGCGTGAGGCGAGGACGCGATGGAACGCTATGACGTCGTCGTGATCGGGGCCGGTCACAATGGCCTCACCTGCGCCGCTTATCTCGGGAGGGCAGGCCTGAAAGTGAAGGTTGTCGAGCGCCGTGCCGTGGTCGGCGGTGCGGCGGTGACGGAAGAATTCCACCCGGGTTTTCGCAATTCGGTCGCTGCCTACACGGTGAGCCTCCTTCACCCGAAGATCATCCGCGACCTTGATCTGAGCGCTCACGGGCTCACCATCGTGGAGCGCCGGGCGCTCAACTTCCTGCCGCTCGACGACGGCCGCCATCTCCTCGCGGGCGAGGGCCGCACCAAAGCCGAGATCGCCAAGTTCAGTGCGCGCGACGCCGAGCGCTATGAGGCCTATGGCGCTGAAATCGAGGCGGTCGCAGACGTCCTGCGCGGCCTCGTCCTTCAGGCGCCGCCCAACGTCACCGAAGGTTCACGCCTGCGCAGCGTCGGTGAGTACGTGAAGGCCCTCGCGCTCGGTCGACGCTTGAGCCATCTCGACATGGCGCGCCGTCGCGCCCTCCTCGATCTCTTCACCAAATCGGCTTCCGAGTATCTCGAGGGCTGGTTCGAGGCGGAACCGGTGAAGGCGCTCTTCGGCTTCGATGCGGTCGTCGGCAACTACGCCAGCCCGTTCACCCCGGGCACCGCCTATGTCCTCCTCCACCACGTCTTCGGCGAGGTCAACGGCAAGAAGGGTGCCTGGGGGCACGCCCTCGGCGGCATGGGCGCCATCACGCAAGCCATGGCCCGATCGGCCTGCGCCCGCGGCGTCACCATCGAGACGAGCGCGCCGGTGCGCGAGGTGATCGTCGAAAAGGGCCGCGCCGCCGGCGTCGTGCTCGAGGACGGGCGCGCCATCCGGGCCGACTGCGTGGCCGCCAATGTGAACCCGAAGCTCCTCTACGGCAGCCTTGTTCCGAAAGAGGCGGTGCCGACGGAGTTCGCCGCTCGCATGAGGCGCTGGGCCTGCGGCTCGGGCACGTTCCGCATGAACGTGGCGCTTTCCAGGCTGCCGAACTTCTCGGCCCTGCCGGGCGAAACGATCGGCGACCATCACACCGCCGGCATCATCCTGGCACCAAGCCTCGCTTACATGGACCGCGCCTATCACGATGCCCGCGAGCGCGGCTGGAGTCGCGCGCCGATCATCGAGATGCTGATCCCCTCGACTCTCGATGACAGCCTCGCGCCGAAAGGCGCTCACGTCGCAAGCCTGTTCTGCCAGCACGTGGCGCCGGAACTTCCCGACGGGCGCTCCTGGGACGACCATCGCGAGGAGGTGGCGGATCTCATGATCGACACCGTCGAACGCTATGCGCCTGGCTTCAAGGCGAGCGTCGTGGGGCGTCAGATCTTGTCGCCCCTTGACCTCGAGCGGGTGTTCGGCCTCACGGGCGGCGACATCTTCCACGGACGGCTTACGCTCGACCAGCTCTTTTCGGCCCGGCCGATGCTCGGCTACGCCGATTACCGCGGCCCGGTGAAGGGGCTCTATCTCTGTGGTTCCGGCGCTCATCCCGGCGGCGGCGTCACCGGCGCGCCGGGACACAACGCCGCGAAGGCCATCCTCAGCGATCACGCCAAGCTTCGGTTCGGCTTGCGTTGACGAGGACGGCCGCCGCACCCGCCGCTGGGTTCGATCGCGGGCGGCGGCCTTCCTGTGATAAGCTCCGTCGAAGCGCTCGGGCCCGATCCTCACTCGGAAGCTTTCCCATGTCCCGGCTTGCTCGGCAGTGCCCCCCTTGGTGGGCGCCCTCGCTCCTCGTCCTCACGACTTCGTCCGCCGGGGCGGCAGGGGATTGCTTCGTCGTCTACCCTGGCACCGGCGTCGCCTTCGGCTCGTCCGCCGTCATCGCCATGACGGTCCCCAAGGGCACCGTCTGCGCCGAACCGGTCCGGGTGGGCGCTGGACAGATCACGAGCCTTCGGGTGAAGGTGCGCGCCCAGCGCGGCGTCGCTGGCGTTCAGGGCACGACCCGCTTCGCCTACAAGGCCCCGAACGAGCCAGGGCGCGACAGCTTCGTCCTGACGATGACCGGACAAGGCCGTGTCGGCGCGCCAGCGACCTCCGACCTGCACTTCGTCGTCACCGTGACGGAATAGCGGCCCGCGGGGTCAGCACCGCGCGCAAATCCTCCGGAATCCGCGCCGGCCGCCCCTTCGAAACGGCAGCGACGCGGACATCGGCGGTCAGCAACACCTCATCGCCACGCAGGATGCGCTGGGCGAGGAGAAGCGAGGCGCCCCGCACCTCCTCCGTGCGGGTCTCCACCACCAGCACGTCGTCCATGCGGGCAGGCCTCAGGAAATCGAGGGTCATGTGCCGCACCGCAAAGGCGAGGCCACCCTTCGCATGCAATGTCGACTGGTCGACGCCGGCAGCGCGCAGGAATTCGGTGCGCCCGCGTTCGAGAAAGCGCAGATAGGTGGCGTGGTAGACGACGCCCGAGAAATCGGTGTCCTCGTAGTAGACACGCACGGGCAGGAGATGCCGTCTCGCCACGACCGTGCCCTCTGTCGGTCTCAGGTCCATCTGTCGATCGAGATCCAAGCCGCCCTCCGTCGCGCGGCGCTCTGTGCGCTGAGGAAGATGGCGAAAGCGGGGAGCCCGAAGCTGAACGGCAGCCGCTCCCTAGCAGCGCCGCGGCGTGCATCAGCGGCACAATGTTGCTGATCGGCGACACCACAGGATTTTACATCTAATCCATGCAACTCGGCTTGACGTCCCCCCCCCCCCGCGAAATTCCGCGCACAACCGGGGGATTTTCCTATGCGTTTTGCGGTGAGACCCACTCTGTTTTTGCTCGGCGTTGCACTCGCAAGCGGAGCGTCGGCGGCGGACCTGCCGTCGCGCGCGGCGGCGCCGCCGCCGGCATTAGTTACCGCTCCACTGCCTCGCTTCTTCATCGAGGGACATCTCGGAGCAGCGTTCAGCCAATTCGATGACATCGATTTCGTAAATCCGATCGGCACTGCATTCACTCTGAACGCGGTCGTCGGGGACCGAATCGTTCTCACAAACGTGAGCCGGGACGATACGGCGATCGCCGCCTCGATCGGCGCCGGCGCCTATTTCCTTCCCAACATCTTCGGCAAGGTCTCCTACCACTACTTCGGTGAGCACGAGGCCTCCGGCTTCGCCGCTTTTCCCGCTGGCTCGTTCCGTCAAGACCTGAAGGTGACGGCGCACGGAGTCATGCTGGGTCTCGGCTTCAACTTCGATCTCACCACGCTGGTGTTCCTCGAAGGCACGGTCGAGGCAGGCCTCTCCATACTGGATGTTGAAGGCCGCCAGGGCGCCAATCTAGGCCGGAACACTGCCTTCCCCAGCGAGACGCGAACTAATTTCGCCGCCGGGGCCGGGCTCGGACTTGGGTATCGGGTGACCCCGAATTTCGACCTCATTCTCAGCGGGAACTACTACTGGCTCGGCAAAGCAGATACCGGGACGACCGCCAATCCGCCTCCTCGCGGCATGAACCCGGGGGAGAGATTGGAGTCTGATCTCTCAGTCGCCACGCTCCGCGTCGGCGGGCGCGTGAAGTTCTGATCGCTTCTCCTAGCTTGAACACCCGTCACAGCCAGGGCCGCATCGTTTCTTGAGTCGGTTGCGGTCCTGACTCCCGTCAAGCCTCTTCCCCGCCGTTCTGGAAAAGCCCGAACTGCACGGCCGGGTCGCGCGCCGGCTCCGGGAGGCCGAGGTGGCGGAAGGCGTGGGGGGTGAGGACGCGCCCGCGTGGGGTGCGCTGCACGAAGCCCTTCTGGATGAGAAAGGGCTCGATGATCTCCTCGATGGCGTCGCGGGGCTCGGACAGCGCGGCGGCGATGGTCTCGATGCCGACCGGCCCGCCGCCGAAGGAGTGGGCGATGGTGGACAGGTATTTCCGGTCCATGAGGTCGAGGCCGATCGGGTCGACGTCCAGGAACTGCAGCGCCTTGTCGGCGACCTCGCGGGTCACGGCGCCGGCGTTCTCGACGAGCGCGAAGTCGCGCACGCGCCGCAGCAGACGGCCGGCGATGCGGGGCGTGCCGCGGGAGCGCTTGGCGATCTCGTTCGCCCCGTCCTCCGTCATGCCGATGCCGAGCACCCGCGCGCCGCGCTTGACGATGAGCTCGAGTTCGTCCGTGGCGTAGAATTCCAGGCGGATCGGGATGCCGAAACGGTCCCGCAGGGGGGTGGTGAGGAGCCCGGCGCGGGTGGTGGCCCCGATGAGGGTGAATTTCGGCAGCTCGATCTTGACGGAGCGCGCCGCCGGCCCCTCGCCGATGATGAGGTCGAGCTGGTAGTCCTCCATGGCCGGGTAGAGGATCTCCTCCACCGCCGGGTTGAGGCGGTGGATCTCGTCGATGAAGAGGACGTCGCGCTCCTCGAGATTCGTGAGCTGGGCGGCAAGGTCGCCGGCCTTGGCGATGACCGGCCCCGAGCTCGAGCGGAAATTGACCCCGAGCTCGCGGGCCACGATCTGGGCGAGCGTCGTTTTTCCCAAGCCCGGAGGGCCGACGAAGAGCACGTGGTCGAGGGCGTCGCCGCGCGCCTTCGAGGACTCGATGAAGACCTGCAGGTTCGCCCGCGCCTGGCGCTGGCCGATGAACTCGGCGAGCGTCTGCGGCCTGAGCGATGCATCCGCATCGTCCTCGCGGCGCTCGGGGGTGAGGAGGCGGTTGGGGGTGGCGTTCATGATCTGTACGCGGTGTCACTACGCGATGTGGCGACGGAAGTCACCGTCAGAGGGCAGACCTGTGTGCCCGGATCAGCGCGCCAACTCCCGCAGGCCCAGCCGAATCAAGGTCTTCGCCTCCGCCGCCTCCCCCGCCTGCCTGAGCGCCGCCGCGATGGCGGCGCTCGCCTGGGCCTGGGCGTAGCCGAGATTGACGAGGGCGGAGACGGCGTCGGCGACGGGCTGCGGGGCCTTTCTGTCCTCCACCGCGTCGGAGAGGCGGATGAGGGCCGGGTCGACCCCGGCGAAGGCGGGGGCGCGGTCCTTCAGCTCCGCGACGATGCGCGCCGCAAGCTTCGGGCCGACGCCGGGCCCGCGGGAGATGGCGCCCTTGTTGCCGGTGGCGATGGCGGTGGCAAGTTGGCCGGGATCCAGCACGGAGAGGATGCCGAGCGCCACCTTGGCGCCCACCCCCTGCACGGTCTGGAGGAGGCGGAACCATTCCCGCTCCTGGTCGGAGCGGAAGCCGTAGAGGCGGATCATGTCCTCGCGGACATGGGTCTCGATCGACAGCGTCGCCGCCTCGCCCGTGGAGGGTAGCTGCTGGAGGGTGCGCGCCGAGCAATGCACCACGTAGCCGACGCCCTGCACGTCGACGACGACGAAATCCTCGCCATAAGAATCGATGACGCCGCGCAGCTTGCCGATCATTTTGTTCTCCCAGACGCCATTATCCTGGTCGGAGGGCAGAGGAGAAGCATGATCCACTGCTCTATAGGCGGCCTCGCGGATCCCGGGATCGGTATGCCGCCGTCCGGGATGGCACGGTGTACAGGTTGCTTGGAAACGCCAATAGCGGCACGTAGATTTTGAACTCGTGGCGTCATTATCGAGTGGATGATGACGTTGATGGGAGCACATGGAAGAGCGGAAACAACACAACAATCACCATCATGGTGATCGAAGAACACGTCGCATTGACCTCTTCGCCAGCCATCACGGTTACATCAAGCGAATCGTATGACGAATGACGACGACAAGCCGCCGCGTGTCAAATGCCGGCTCACGATGGCCCCCAAAGTTCGGGACATGTATTGGTGCGACTTCCCAAAGGACGCGCAGCTCCCGGAGTTTTGGAAGCGCCGGCCCGTGATCGTGATCGCGACCGACCGGACCCTTTCCGGCGCCGTCACCGTCGTCCCGTGCTCCTCGCAGGAACAGATCGGCAAGAAGTGGGCGTTCAGGCTCACGACCACGATCGACGGGGCGGCTTCCTGGGCGATCTGCGACAAGCCGACCACAGTTGCCGTGAGTCGCCTCACCCCGGATAAGGCGGGCAAGCGCCGCGCCTCCCGAGAGGACTTCACAGCGGTAATGGCTCTCCTGTATCGATGGCTTCCCAAATCCCCTGCCCTCGCAAACCCAGGCGAAATCCCGAAGAAAACAGATGAAGAACCATCAAAACCCTTGAAATTTGATCCCGCAGGTGATAGCTAAATGATCACTTGCGGCCCCGTAAGGGTGTCCGTCTTCCCGCGAGGGAGCTACACGCCAAGGCGGTCCGAGAGGGCCGCCTTTGGTTTTTCTGCGCCGGGTGCCAGAGCGCAAGCGCCAAGCGAAGGCTCACCCCGCCAGCGTCCGCGCCTTCCGGTGGTGCGCATGGGTGATGGCGATGGCGAGGGCGTCGGCGGCGTCGTCGCTCCCCGGGTCCGCCTTGGGCAGCAGCACCCGCACCATGGCGTGGATCTGGCGCTTTTCGGCATGGCCGGAACCGACAACCGTCTTCTTGACGAGGTTGGCCGCATATTCGGCCACGGGCAGCCCCGCCTGGGCGGGCGCCAAAAGGGCGATCGCGCGGGCGTGGCCGAGCTTGAGGGTCGCCTGGGCGTCCTTGTTGACGAAGGTCTCCTCCACGGCGACCTCGTCCGGCGCGAACTCCCCGATGACGGCCGAGAGCTTGTCGTGAAGTTGCTTCAGGCGCTCGGCGAGGGAGCGTTTCTCATCGGAGAGGATGGTGCCGGAAGCAACATAGGAGAGCTTCGTGCCTTCCACGGTCACGAGGCCCCAGCCGGTGCGCCGAAGGCCCGGGTCGAGGCCGAGGATGCGCACGCGCTCGCTCACGCCCCGAGCTTCGCCGCGACCGCGTCCGAGACCTCGAAGTTCACGAACACGTTCTGCACGTCGTCATGATCCTGAAGGCTCTCGACGAGGCGGATGAGCTTTTCCGCAGCTTCGTCGTCCACGCTCACCGTGTTCTGCGCCTTCCAGACGAGCGCCGACTTGCGCGGCTCGCCGAAACGGGCCTCGAGCACCTTCGTCACCTCGGCAAGCGCTCCTTGCTCGCAATAGACCGTATGGCCGTCCTCGTCGGAGACGACATCGTCGGCTCCCGCCTCGATCGCGGCCTCGAGCATGGCGTCGGCGCTCGCCACCCTGGCGTCGAACTCGACGACGCCGACCCGATCGAACATGAAGGACACGGCGCCCGTCTCGGCAAGGCTGCCGCCGTTCTTCGTGAAGACCGAGCGGATGTCCGAGGCGGTGCGGTTGCGGTTGTCGGTCATCGCCTCGATGATGATCGCCGCGCCGCCAGGGCCGTAGCCCTCGTAGCGGATCTCGTCATAGGCCTCCGCGTCGCTGCCGGCGGCCTTCTTGATGGCCCGCTCGATGTTGTCCTTCGGCATGTTCTCGGCTTTGGCGGCGAGAATGGCCGCCCGCAGCCGCGGGTTGAAGGCCGGGTCCGGCAGGCCGAGCTTGGCGGCGACCGTGATCTCCCGGGCGAGCTTGGAGAAGAGCTTGGAGCGCTGCGCGTCCGCCTTCCCCTTCTTGTGCATGATGTTCTTGAACTGCGAATGCCCTGCCATGGGTCACCTTGTCAGGAAGCGGAGGCCGTTACGGCCGCTCAACGCCGTTTTTGATTGTCGGGGTTTGCGCCTTATAGGGCGCAGAAGCGGCGGGAAAAAGCCCTTCTCATTCCACCCCGTTTCAGCCGCTGCTTCAGCCCCGTTTCAGCCTTCTTCCCAAAACACCGGCCGGCTTTCCTCGAGCTTGGGGCCGAGCCGCAGGGCCGCAACGCGAACGGCCAAGCCCGTCCTATCGTCGATCTCGACCGCAACGCCGCTCAGCGTCCCCTCCCCCGCCGCCGGTTCGAGCCGCGCGCCCGGGGTCTTCTGCAGGAATCGGCGGACCGGCTCCTCCCGATCCATGCCAAGGATGGACTCATAGTCGCCGCACATGCCCGCATCCGAGATATAGGCGGTGCCACCGGGCAGTATGCGATGATCGGCTGTCGGCACATGGGTATGGGTGCCCACCACCGCCGAGACGCGCCCATCGAGATGATATGCGAGCGCCTGCTTCTCGCTCGTCGCCTCTGCATGGACGTCGACCAGGATGGCGTCCGCCACCTGGCGGAGCGGGCAAAGCGCGATCTCCCGGTCGGCGGCGGCGAAAGGATCGTCGAGCGGATCGAGGAACAGGCGACCAAGGACGTTCACCACCAGCACCCGCGCCCCGGCGCGCGTGTCGACGAGGGCTGCGCCGCGCCCCGGCGTCCCCGGAGGGAAGTTGGCGGGCCGTACGAGGCGTGGCTGGCGCTCGATGAAGACCAGCGCCTCCCGCTGGTCGAAACTATGGTTGCCAAGGGTGATGGCATCGGCGCCGGCGTTCAGGATGTCCTGACAGATGGCCTCGGTGATGCCGAAGCCGCCGGCGGCGTTTTCGGCGTTGATGATGACGCAATCGAGCTTCCAACGCTCGCGCAAGGAGGGAAGGCGCTGGATAACCGCGTTCCGGCCCGGCCGTCCCACCACATCGCCCAGAAAAAGAAGGCGCATTCAGGCTCCCTGCGAGCGCCGGTCTGGCGCGTATCCGTCCTCATGCGGTGGAGCGAGGTGAATAGACGATCTCCTTCTCCGTGACCACACAATCAAGACGACGGTCGTGCTCTTCGGCCGGCACCTCGGCGACCTCCTGGATCGAATAGGCAAGGCCGATGGCGACAACCGGGTGCAGGCGCGCAAGGGCTGCGATCGCGCGGTCGAAGTGCCCCTTGCCGTAGCCGATCCGGTGGCAGGTCCGGTCGAAGGCGGCGAGCGGCACGAGCAGCAGCTTCGGAAAGCATTCCGGCGCGTCGGGGCCAGGCTCGCGCACTCCGAAGCCGCCCTTGATCAGGATGTCTCCCGGTCGCCACAGGCGCCAGCTGAGCTGCGGGTGACGGATCTGGGAGAGGGCCACGCTCTGGCCCCGCTCGAGGAGCGCCTTCATCAAGGGCCGCGGGTCGACCTCGCTGCGGATCGGCCAGTAGCCGCCGACGGGCTGGACGTCGTTGAGCTCCGGCAAGGCGAGGGCGCGCCGGGCGATCTCTCGCGACGCCTGCTGGCGCCAGGATGCATCCAGCGCGTCGCGGCGCGACAGCGCCTCCCGGCGGATCGCATCCTTCGTGACGGCTTGAGGAGAGGCAGGCATGGAGAAAGCGCGGAGCCGCAAGAGCCGTCGGAGGATCGATCCCGGGAACCTACAACGTAGGTGGGCGCCGTTTGTCCTGGTCCACGGACCAGGTCAGGGACAGCTCCCTTGAGGATCGATAAGGCCCCGGGGAATAAGTCTCCTAACGCGCCCCGCAGCCCCGCCTGACTTATCTAGCGACGCCGACCCGGTTTCGCCAGGGGCGTCACCGAAGGTTGGACGAACGACGGCGCGGGCTCTAGCGTCCGGCAGCCGGCGGATTGAGGGCCCGGGCGGCCCGTTCGATCCGATCTGCGGCCCGGCTGAGGGTCTCCGTGAACTCCGCCTGGAGGCCGTGAAGGCGCTCCTCCCTGTCGGAGGCCTCCTTGCGGAGGGCCGCGAGTTCCTCCTGCAGCGCATCGACCCGTTTCTTCGTCTCGGCGAGTTCATCGGCGAGGGTGAGCGCGGCCATGACGTGCAGGCGCATGTCGCCGATCTCCCCGAAGGCGCGGCGGAGTTCGTCGATCTTGGCGTCGAACCCCGCAGCGAGGCTTTCAAGGTGCGCCTCCTCCCCCTCCGCGCAAGCCATGCGGTAGGTGCGGCCGGCAATCGAGACCGTGATTTGCGGCATGCCCTTCCCTCGGCCGTTCACTTCCCGTCTGGCGGCCCTTGCTCCAGCACTCCGCGGATTGCGCCGATCGCCCGCTCGACGCGCCGGCCCGCATCCGCGGCCGCAGCCTCGGCCCGGGCAAGGCGCGTTGTCGCGCTCTCGAGTTCCAAGGCGAGGCGGGCCCGGTCGTCCTGCATGATCTGCAATTCGGTCTCGAGGTCGCCCCGTCGGCTCTCGAGGTCAAGGCGGCGGCTGACAGCGGCCTCAAGAAGCCCCAGCGCCGCCTCGAGCCGCTTGACTGCTTCGGCGTAAGGTGTGCTGTCCTCGTTCATCGTGGCAAAGCCTAGGGGGTGGCGGCGCAGCCTGCAATGCTGCGCGGCGCGATGCTCCTGCGAGGTCGGAGCTGCGCCTGCCACCCGCGTGACGGGCGACACTGCCGCAGTCCATATGTGTTGAGCCGGGTCATGCGATTGACTCGCGAGTCTTACATGGTAAGGAGCCGGCGCTTTCAAGGCCGCCAAGCTCGGCCGCGCCTCCTCTGAAACAGCCTCGGATTGTCTCGTGCCCGACGCCGCCCCTGCCGATCGCGTTTCCCATCCCGATCTGGCGAACGCGGTGCGCGCCCTGGCCATGGATGCGGTGGAGAAGGCGAAATCCGGCCATCCCGGGTTGCCGATGGGCGCCGCCGACGTGGCGACCGTCCTCTTCACCAAGTTCCTGAAATACGACGCCGCCGATCCGTCCTGGCCCGACCGCGACCGCTTTATCCTGTCGGCCGGCCACGGCTCGATGCTGCTCTACGCCCTGCTGCATCTGACCGGCGTGGAAGGCATGACGATCGAGGAGCTCAAGCGTTTCCGTCAGCTCGAGTCCAAGACGCCCGGCCATCCCGAGAACTTCATGACGCCCGGTGTGGAGACGACCACGGGCCCGCTCGGCCAGGGCATCGCGGCGTCCGTCGGCTTCGCCCTCGCCGAGCGTATGCTCGCAGCCGAATTCGGGCCTGAGATCGTCGATCACTTCACCTATGTGCTCGCTTCCGACGGCGACCTCATGGAAGGCGTGAGCCAGGAGGCGATCGCGCTTGCCGGGCATCTCAGGCTCAACAAGCTCATCGTTCTCTTCGACGACAACGGCATCTCGATCGACGGGCCGTTGTCCCTCTCCGACTCGGTGGATCAGCTTAAGCGCTTCGAAGCCGCAGGGTGGCGGGCCATGCGCGTTGACGGCCACGACCCGGACGCGGTTGCCCGCGCCCTCCGTCGCGCCCAGAAGTCCGACCGGCCCACCCTCATCGCCTGCAAGACGATCATCGGTTATGGCGCTCCCAAGAAGGCAGGCACGTCGAAAGCCCATGGCGAACCGCTCGGGGCGGAAGAGCTCGCCGGCGCCAAGGCGGCCCTCGGATGGAATGGCGCTCCCTTCGAGGTGCCGGAGGCGGTCCGCAAGGCCTGGGCGCGCGCCGGCCGGCGCGGCCGGCGCGAGCGCACTGCCTGGCAGGAACGGCTGAACGCGCTCGCCCCCGAACGCAGGGCCGAGTTCGAGCGGCGCATCAGGGGCGAGGTGCCGGCGGCGCTGGCAAAGGCGGTGTCAGAACTGAAAGCGAGGCTTCTCTCCGAACCGCAGGCGGTCGCGACGCGCAAGGCGAGCGAGATGGCGCTCGAGGTCATCACCGACGCCGTGCCGGAGCTCGTCATCGGGTCGGCAGACCTCACGCCCTCCAACAACACCAAGACGAAGAACCTGACGGCGGTCTCGCCCGCCTCCTACGCCGGGCGCTACATCCATTATGGCATTCGCGAGCACGGCATGGCCGCAGCCATGAACGGGATCGCGCTTCACGGCGGCTTCCGTCCGGCGGGCGCCACCTTCCTCGTCTTCAGCGACTACGCCCGCCCGGCCATGCGCATCGCGGCGCTCTCCGGCATCCCGGCGATCTATGTGATGACCCATGACTCGATCGGGCTTGGCGAGGATGGGCCGACGCATCAACCGGTGGAGCATCTGGCGGCCTTGCGCGCCATGCCGAACATGCGCGTGTTCCGCCCATGCGACGCGGTCGAGACAGCGGAGTGCTGGCAGCTCGCCCTTGAGCGTACCGACGGGCCGACGGTGCTGGCCCTGACGCGGCAGAGCCTGCCCCAGCTTCGCCGCCGCTCGGGCGAGGGCAACGCCTGCGCGCGCGGCGCCTACGAGATCTCGCCAGCCGAGGGCAAGGCGCAGGCCACGATCTTCGCCTCGGGGTCGGAGGTCGAGATTGCCGTCGAGGCGCAACGCGTTCTCCATGAACGAAATTTCCCGGTGCGCGTTGTGTCGGTGCCCTCGCTCGAGCTCTTCCTTGCCCAGCCCGATCCGATCCGCCGCGAGATCATCGGCGATGCCCCAGTCCGGGTTGCGGTCGAGGCGGCAGTGCGCTTCGGCTGGGATGCGCTGATCGGGGAGAAAGGAATCTTCATCGGAATGAAGGGCTTCGGGGCGAGCGCCCCCTACAAGGATCTCTACAAGCACTTCGGGATCACCGCCGAGGCGGTCGCGACCGAAGTGCTGAGAACACATAACCTCTGAGGAGTTCCACATGACGGTCAGGGTCGCCATCAACGGCTTCGGGCGCATCGGGCGCAACATCCTGCGGGCCATCGTCGAGAGCGGCCGCAAGGACATCGAGGTGGTCGCCGTGAACGACCTCGGACCGGTCGAGACGAACGCCCACCTTCTGCGCTTCGATTCGGTCCACGGTCGCTTTCCCGGGGAGGTGAAGGTCGAGGGCGACTCGATCGTCGTCGACGGACGCAAGATCAAGGTCACCGCGATCAAGAACCCGGCCGAGCTGCCGCACAAGGAGCTCGGGGTCGACATCGCCCTCGAATGCACCGGCATCTTCACGGCCAAGGAAAAGGCGAAAGCCCATCTCGACGCCGGCGCGAAGCGCGTCCTGGTCTCGGCGCCGGCCGATGGGGCCGATCTCACCGTCGTCTATGGCGTCAACCACGACAAGCTCACCAAGGACCATCTCGTGGTGTCGAACGCCTCTTGCACCACGAACTGCCTGGCGCCGGTCGCCAAGGTGCTGAACGAAGCCGTCGGCATCGAGAAGGGCTTCATGACGACGGTGCACTCCTACACCAACGATCAGCCCTCCCTCGACCAGATGCACAAGGACCTCTACCGCGCCCGCGCGGCGGCGCTGTCGATGATCCCGACCTCGACGGGGGCGGCGAAGGCGGTCGGTCTCGTGCTGCCTGAACTCAACGGCAAACTCGACGGCGTGGCGATCCGCGTGCCGACCCCGAACGTCTCGGTGGTCGACTTCAAGTTCGTGGCCAAGAACGCGACCTCCAAGGAGGAGATCAACGAAGCCGTGAAGCGGGCGGCCGAGCAGCAGCTCAAGGGCGTCCTGGGCTATACCACGGCCCCGAACGTCTCCATCGACTTCAACCACGATCCGCGCTCGTCGGTGTTCCATATGGACCAGACCAAGGTCATGGACGGTACGTTGGTGCGGGTCATGGCCTGGTACGACAACGAGTGGGGCTTCTCGAACCGCATGGCCGACACCGCCGTCGCCATGGGCAAGCTCATCTGAGCTCGTCGACCTTAATTTCGCCAGGCTCGGCCTGAGGCTCGGCCCTCCGATCATTCGAAAGTGAGAGCATTGCCATGGCTGATTCCGTGACCACCGCCCGCGTCGAGCCGAAGCTCGGCCCGGCCCCTGGACCTGCGCCGGCGCCCTCGCCAGCGGCTTTGGAAGAATTGAAGGCGGCAGTGCAATCAGCCCCGTCCCCGCCGCCGGCTCCCGCCCCGTCGGGAGGGGATTCTCCCGCGGGCGCCCCGACCCTCTCTTCTGCGTCGTCCGAGACGCCGGGGACCCGGCCAGGACCGGCCCTCGACCAGATCTCCCGCATCGAGGAGAAGGCTGCGCGCATCGAGGAGAAGTTCGCGCGCTCGGAAGCCCTCTTCCAGCGCGTTCAGGACAAGGTGGAGGCAGCGACGATGCGGATGAGCGAGGTCGCCCTCCAGTCCGAGCTCGTGTTCGTGCGCGAACAGGTCATGAGCCTGTCGCAGCGCCTGCGCGGCGTTCCCGGACTTGGCGCGCTCCTGGGCACGGCTGTGGTGACGGCCGTGCTCACCGCCGTCCTCGTCGTCGCGATCTTGAAATTCGTTCCCGGGATCAGGACGCCATGAAATTCCGCACGCTCGACCATGCCGATGTGAGGGGCAAACGCGTCCTCTTGCGCGTCGACCTCAACGTTCCCATGGAACACGGCCGCGTCGCCGACGCGACGCGGATCGAGCGTGTCATTCCGACCATCAGGGAAATCGCCAACAAGGGCGGCCGGGTGATCCTGCTCGCCCATTTCGGACGGCCCAAAGGGCGCGACCCCAAGGAATCCCTGAAACCCGTGGCGGAAGCCGTCGCGGCGGCGCTTCAGCGTCCGGTCGCCTTCGCAGCGGACTGCATCGGCGAGGAAGCGATGGGGGCCGTCGCAGCCCTGAAGGACGGCGATGTCCTTCTCCTCGAGAATACCCGCTTCCATGCCGGCGAGGAGAAGAACGACCCAGCCTTCGTCGAGGAGCTCGCGAAGCTCGGCGACCTTTATGTCAACGACGCCTTCTCCGCCGCCCATCGCGCCCATGCATCGACCGAGGGGCTCGCGCGCGTGCTCCCGGCCTATGCGGGGCGCGCCATGCAGGCGGAACTCGAAGCCTTGGAGAAAGGGCTCGAGTCGCCCACTCGCCCGGTCGTGGCGATCGTCGGCGGGGCGAAGGTGTCGACGAAGATCGACTTGTTGGAAAACCTCGTCGGCAAGGTCGACGCGCTGGTCATTGGCGGCGGCATGGCCAATACCTTCCTCAATGCCATGGGCGTCGGCATCGGCCGCTCCCTCGCCGAGCGGGATCTCGCCGACACGGCCCTGCGCATCATGGACAAGGCCCGGGAAGCGAACTGCGCGATCATTCTGCCCGTGGATGGGGTCGTCGCCCAAGAGTTCAAGGCGCAAGCGCCCCACCATACCTATGGCATCGACGCCATCCCGGCGGACGGGATGATCCTCGACATCGGGTCGCAGTCGGTGGACCGGATCAATGCCGCCATCAATGATGCGGCGACCCTCGTCTGGAACGGCCCGCTCGGCGCCTTCGAGCATCCTCCGTTCGACCAGGGAACGGTGGCGGTGGCACGCCATGCCGCCCAGCGGACCCGGGAGGGCAGGCTCGTGTCGGTGGCCGGCGGCGGCGATACCGTGGCGGCTCTCAACCATGCGGGCGTCGCCGATCAGTTCACCTATGTCTCGACGGCGGGCGGCGCCTTCCTCGAATGGCTTGAGGGCAAGGCGCTGCCGGGCGTCGAGGCGCTGCGCAAATAGCTCGACATTCCGGACGGCGCGCGGCGTCGTCCGGGCCCAGGACGCTGGGCGCTGCTCTTGTATGGACAATCCCGGGCCTGCTCCGCCCGCCCGGGATGACGCTCTGTGGAGGAAGACCATGAATCTCGAACAACTCAACAGGATCGCGACGGCGATGGTGCAGCCGGGCAAGGGCATCCTCGCCGCGGATGAGAGTTCGTCGACCATCAAGAAGCGCTTCGACGCCATCGGCGTCGAGTCGACGCCCGAGAACAGGCGCGACTATCGGGAACTCCTGTTCCGCTCGACAGACGCGATGCGGAACTACATCTCCGGCGTCATCCTCTACGACGAGACCATCCGTCAGAGCGCCAAGGATGGCACCCCGCTCGTCAAGCTCATCGAGCAGGCGGGCTCGATCCCTGGGATCAAGGTCGACACGGGCGCCAAGCCGCTGCCCTTCTGCCCCGGCGAAACGGTCACCGAGGGCCTCGACGGGCTGCGCGAGCGCCTCAAGGAGTACTACGGCCTTGGCGCCCGCTTCGCCAAGTGGCGCGCGGTGATCGATATCGGCCGGGACATCCCGAGCTACACCTGCATCAAGGCGAACGCCCACGCGCTCGCCCGTTATGCGGCGCTCTGTCAGGAGGCCGACATTGTGCCGATCGTCGAGCCCGAGGTGCTCATGGATGGCGACCACGACATCGATCGCTGCGCGGTCGTCACCGAGTGGGTACTGAAGGAGGTGTATCAGGAGCTCTACTACAACCGCGTCGTCCTCGAGGGCACGGTGCTGAAGCCCAACATGGTCATCGCCGGCAAGAAGTGCGCAAAGCAGGCCTCCGTAGAGGAAGTCGCCGAGAAGACCATCATGGTCCTGAAGCGCTGCGTGCCGGCCGCGGTGCCGGGCATCGCCTTCCTGTCGGGGGGCCAGTCGGATGAAGAGGCGACTGCGCATCTCAACGCCATGAACCGCATCGGCGGCTTCCCCTGGAAGATGACGTTTTCTTACGGCCGCGCCCTCCAAGCGGCGCCGCAGAAGGCGTGGTCCGGCAAGCCGGAGAACGTGTCGGCCGCCCAAGCCGCCTTCTCGCACCGCGCCAAGATGAACGGCCTTGCCACCCTCGGACAGTGGAAGCCAGAGCTCGAGAAGAGGGCCGCCTGACCGGGCTTTCGCCGCATTTGCCTTGAAGACGGGGCCGAGAGGCCCCGTTTTGTCGTGGCGCCCCAAATCGCCAGCCCATGCCAGAGCCGACACCGCAGCTTTATCTCCTCAGCCCGCTTATCGACGATCCGGAAAGCTTCGCGCCCACCCTGGCGCAAGCCTGCACCGGGGGCGCGATCGCTGCCGTGCTCCTGCGCCTCGCCCCTGCCGACGAGCGCAGCCTCGTCAACCAGGTGAAAGTCCTTGCTCCTCTTGTCCAGGAGTACGGCGCGGCAGCCGTGATCGCTGGTCCCCACGAGGCGGACTTGGCGCTGATCGCTGCCCGGGGCGGAGCCGATGGAATCCACATCGAAGGGGCAGGCCTCGCCGAGGCCAGGAGCCTGCGCGAGCGGCTCAAGGGCCGGATCCTCGGTGCCGGCGCGCTGAAGTCCAGGCACGAGGCGATGTCGGTCGGCGAGGCAGGCGTCGACTACGTGATGTTCGGCGAGCCTCGTTCCGATGGAGCCCTGCCGCCGCTGGAAGCCGTCGCCGAGCGGGCTGCCTGGTGGGCGGAAATCTTCGAGACGCCCTGCGTCGCCTATGCCCCCACGCTCGACGCCATCCCTCGTCTGACCGCCACCGGCGCCGAGTTCGTAGCGGCCGGGACAGTCGTCTGGAACTCGTCCGACCCTGCAGCAGCCGTTCGGGCGGCGCTCGATGCTCTGGCGCAAGGAGAGCGCCGGTGAAACGGCGCCTCCCGGCTGTCATCCTGGCGGCGACCCTGGGCTCGAGCGCGCTGGCCCAGGCAACCGCCTTGCGCCCCACTGTGGATGCGCCGCCGGCCAGCGTGCCCGATCTCGCCTATGGTGCCTACCAGCGCGGGCTTTACATCCAGGCCCTGCGGGAGGCGACTGCCCGGCTCGAGAAGGATCCCAACGACGCGCCCGCCATGACGCTCCTGGGCGAACTCTACAACCAGGGGCTCGGCGTCCGGCAGGATCCGGAAAAGGCGGCCGAGTGGTATCGCCTCGCGGCACAACGGGGAGATTCCCGTGCCCTGTCCGCCCTCGGGCTGATGGCGTTTGACGGCCGCGGCATGGCGAAGGACCCGGCGCAGGGCCGCGCTTGGCTCGAGGCAGCGGCCGCGGCCGGGGAGCCGCGCGCCGCCTTCAACCTGGCCCTCATCCTCCTCGCAACCGGCGCCGACGCGGACGCTGAGAAGGCCGCGACGCTCTTCGAGCGCGCGGCGACGGCCGAGATCGCGGATGCGCAACACGCCCTCGGCGTCCTTTACCTGCGCGGCCGCGGCGTGAGGCGCGACGTGACGGAAGCGGCACGCTGGTTCCGCAAGGCCGCGGACAACGGCAGCGTCGCCGGCGAGGTCGAATACGCGATCCTCCTTTTCAACGGCGACGGCGTGCCCACCAACGAAGCGCTCGCGGCCCGCTATTTCCGCCATGCCGCCTGGCGCGGCAATGCCGTCGCCCAGAATCGCCTGGCTCGGCTCTACGCGGCAGGGCGAGGCGTCCCCAAGAACCTCGTCGAGGCCGCCGCCTGGCACCTCGTCGCCGCACGGCAGGGACTCACCGACGCGTGGCTCGACCAGTCCCTCCGTGGCCTGTCAGCGGACGATTGGGCGAAGGCGGAGAAGCTTGCCGCCGAGCGTGCCGAGCGGACCTGAACCATTACTCCCCGCGCAGGCAGCAGCATCCGCAGGCTTGACGGAAGGGGCGGCGCCATCCTCCCCCAAGATGGCGCCGCCCACCCCAGCCGCACCTTTGGCGCGGCTCGGCCCTTCGCTTGCAGGGAGGGAGGCGCAAGGCTTGACGCGCCTTGCGGCGGATGGTCTGACGCCGCCATGATCCGCTCCCCCATCATGACCGTCATGACCGACGCGGTGATGAAAGCCGCGCGCTCCCTCAAGCGTGATTTCGGCGAGGTCGAAAACCTCCAGGTGTCACGCAAGGGCCCTGGGGATTTCGTCTCGGCCGCCGATCGCCGGGCCGAGCAGATCCTCCGCGACGCCCTCGTCAAGGCGCGCCCGGGCTACGGGCTCGTCATGGAGGAAACCGGGGTCGTCGAGGGTACGGATAAGAGCCACCGCTGGCATATCGACCCCCTCGACGGCACCACCAACTTCCTCCACGGGCTCCCGCAATTTGCGATCTCCGTGGGCCTCGAGCGGGAAGGCCAGATCGTGGCCGGGGTCATCTACAATCCGGTCCTCGACGAGATGTTCGTCGCCGAGAAGGGCAAGGGCGCCTATCTCAACAATCGCCGCATCCGCGTGGCGGCGCGGCGCGAGATGGTCGATGCGCTGGTGGTCTGCGGCTTGCCTCATCTCGGCCGCGGCAACCACCCGCAGTTCCTCAAGGAACTGACGGTCGTCATGGCCGCGGCAGGGGGTCTGCGCCGCCTCGGTTCGGCGGCGCTCGATCTGGCGTTCGTCGCCTGCGGCCGCACCGACGCCTATTGGGAGCGGGATCTCAACAGCTGGGATCTGGCGGCGGGGCTCGTCATCCTGCGCGAGGCGGGAGCCTTCGTTTCGGATGCGGACGGGGGCCCGGACCCGCTCGCGGCGGGATCGGTGGCCTGCGGAAACGAGACCCTTCACCGCGAGCTCCTGAAGCTCTTGCGGCACGCCAACCGATGACATGCCGGCTCAGTCCCGCCGTCCCGGGGCCATCGTCCGCATGCTTGATTGACCATCGCGCTCCGGCCACATTGGCGAGGGCATGCTGAGCAGGAACGATATGGGCCCCCCGCGCCCTCTGACGCCGCCGCGGATCTATCTTGTCCGCATGGGCGTGTTTCTGGTGCTGGCCGGCTTCCTGGTGTTCATCCTCCACCGGCCGATCTGGGCCGCTTTTCTTGCCAATCCCGGCTTGAACGGCGTCATCGTCGGCGTGCTCGTGATCGGCATCATCCTGGCTCTGCGCCAGGTCTCGCGGCTGTTTCGCGAGGTCCGCTGGGTCAATGAGCTTGCCCGATATGACGACGGCACCATGCCGGGAAGCCAGCCGGTGCTGCTGGCTCCCATGGCAGCGCTGCTCCAGCAGCGGGCGAGCCGGTCTGGCTTGTCCTTGGCGGCCGTGCGGGCCCTCCTTGATTCGCTCGGGGCGCGCCTCGACGAGAATCGCGAGCTCGTCCGCTACCTTGCGGGGCTTCTCATCTTCCTCGGGCTTCTCGGCACCTTCTGGGGGCTCATCGAGACGGTGGGTTCGGTCGGGCGCGTCATCCAGTCGATGCGCACCGGGGCCGATGCCGCGGTGCTGTTCGATGAGCTCAAAGCGGGGCTCGCGGCGCCGCTCGGCGGCATGGGCCTGTCGTTCTCCGCCTCGCTCTTCGGCCTGGCGGGTTCGCTGGTCCTCGGCTTCCTCGACCTGCAGGCAGGCCAGGCGCAGAACCGGTTCTACACCGAGCTGGAGGACTGGCTCGCCGGTGCGACCGTGGACGCCGGCCATGAGGGGGTGGCGCGCCCGGTGGCCAGCCATGAGCTGACGCTCGCCATCAACAAGCTGATCGCCGCCGTCAACGAGAGCTCCGGCAGTCGCAGCGCGACACAGGCCATGGCGAATCTGGCCGAAGGCATCCAGGGCCTCGTCCAGCACATGCGGGCCGAACAACAGATGATCCGCGACTGGGTCGAGGCCCAGGCGGCCCGGGAGCGCGAGCTCAAGCAAGTGTTGGAGCGCTTGGCTCGCGAGAGGATTTCGTCGTGATGGCCCCCCGGCCTGACCGCGAGAGGGTCTCCTGATGCCTGGCGCCGCGCGCCCTGGGCGGCGCGACCGGACCATCAACTACTGGCCCGGCTTCGTCGACGCCCTGTCCACCCTTCTGCTGTCCATCGTCTTCCTCCTGTCGGTGTTCATGCTGGCGCAGTTCTTCCTGGCGCGCGAGCTCTCGACGCAGGAGACGGTGCTTGACCGCCTGAACCGGCAGATCGCCGAGCTCACCGACCTTCTCGCCCTCGAGCGCTCGAACCGGCGTGCCCTCGAAGAGACGATCACAGGCCTTGAGTCGACGCTGCGCGGCGCCGAGGGTGAACGCAGCCGCCTCCAGAGCCTGATCGAGTCGGGGAGCGGTGCCGAAGCCCGAGCGGGCGAGCTCGGCGCGGCACTCGAAAGCGAGAAGCAGGCGACGGCCCGGGCGATGAGGCAGGTCGAGCTCTTGAACCAGCAGATCGCCGCCATGCGCCGCCAGCTCGCGGCGCTGGAGGACGCGCTCGCCGCCTCCGAGGCCCGCGACCGGGAAAGCCAAGCGCGCATCGCCGACCTCGGCAGCCGACTCAACGTGGCTCTGGCTCAGCGTGTGCAGGAGCTTGCCCGCTACCGTTCAGATTTCTTTGGCCGGCTGCGCCAGATCCTCGGCAACCGGCCGGATGTGCGGATCGTCGGTGACCGCTTCGTCTTCCAGTCGGAGCTCTTCTTCGAGCGTGGCCAAGCAGTGCTGAAGCCCGAAGCCACGCCTGAACTCGACCGCATCGCCGCCCTCTTGGGCGAGCTCGAACGTCAGATCCCACCCGACATCCCGTGGGTCCTGCGGGTCGACGGCCACACGGACGTCCGGCCGATCAGCACGCCCCAGTTCCCATCCAACTGGGCCCTGTCCGCAGCGCGCGCCATCGCGGTCGTGCAATACCTTGTCTTGAAGGGTGTCCCGCCGCAGCGGCTCGTCGCCGCAGGCTTTGGCGAATTCCAACCCCTGGACCCTGCTCCCACGGAAGAGGCATACGCCCGCAACCGTCGCATCGAGCTGAAGCTCACGGAGCGATAGGCTTCTGCGCCCGACAAGGCCAGGCAGGCCTATTCCGCCGCGCTCCGGGCCGGCGCGTCCGTGAACTGGAGGCCGGCCAACCTGGCATAGAGGCCGCCGCGCGCCATAAGGCTGTCGTGTGTTCCCTCCTCGACAATGCGGCCCTGGTCGAGGACGAGAATCCGGTCAGCGGAGCGTACCGTTGCCAGCCGGTGGGCGATGACGAGGGTCGTGCGTCCCTTCATCAGGCGCTCGAGGGCTTCCTGGACAGCCCGCTCACTTTCTGCATCGAGGGCCGAGGTCGCCTCGTCAAGAAGCAGGATCGGGGCGTTCTTGAGGATGGCGCGGGCGATCGCGATCCGCTGACGCTGTCCGCCGGACAGGGTCACGCCGCGCTCGCCGACCTGGGTCGCGTAGCCCTGCGGCAGGCGTTCGATGAAGGCATGGGCGGCGGCGAGCTTGGCGGCTGCGACCGCTTCCTCGAGCGTGGCCTCGGGCCGGCCATAGCGGATGTTGTCGAGAACCGTCGCCGCGAAGATCGTCGGCTCCTGCGGCACCAGTCCCATGCGGCTGCGCAGCGCCGCGGGGTCGACCTCCCGGATCGGCACCCCATCGACGCAGATCGTCCCGGCTTGCGGGTCGTAGAACCGGAGCAGCAGTTGCAGAACGGTGCTCTTGCCTGCGCCCGAGGGACCGACGAGCGCCACCCGCTCGCCCGTCCTCACCTCGAAGGTGAGCCCGTGCAGGGCGGCATGCGTGATGCGGCCCGGATAGGAGAAGTGCACATTCGAGAAGGAGACTGTGCCGATCGGCGGCTCGGGGAGCGGCCGCGGCGCGGCCGGGGCGACGATCGAAGGCTTCGCGGCGAGGATCTCCCCGAGCCTCTCGGCGGCGCCCGCCGCCTGCGCAAGCTCGCCATACATCTCGGAGAGTTGGCCAAGGGCGCTTGCTGCGAACACGGCGTAGAGCACGAACTGGGAGAGGCGGCCGGCGGAAATCCGCCCCGCCAGCACATCCTGGGCGCCATACCAGAGCACGCCCACAACGCTGGCCGACACGAGGAAGATGGCCCCGCCGGTCAGCCATGCCCGAGCCTTGGTCGAGGCTCGGGCCGCCTCGAAGGCGTTCTCGGCGGCGGCGGAGAAGCGGGCGGCTGTCGCTTGCTCCATTCCGAAGGCGAGCATGGTGCGCACCGCCCCGAGGGCCTCGGCGGCGTAAGCGGAGGCGTCGGCGAGCCGGTCCTGCGCCGCGCGCGAGCGACGGCGCACCCCCCGTCCCGAAAGGACGAGCGGCAGGACGATGACCGGGATCGCCAGGAGAACCAGAGCCGACAGTTTAGGGCTTGTGACGATCATCATGGCGACTGCGCCGGCAAACAGGAACAGGTTGCGCAGCGCGATCGAGATGCTGACGCCGAAGGCTGACTTGACCTGCGTCGTGTCGGCCGTGAGGCGCGAGACGATCTCGCCGCTCTGGGCGGCGTCGAAGAAGGCCGGGTCGAGGGTGACGAGGCGGCGGAAAACCGCGCTGCGCAGATCGGCGACGACGCGCTCGCCCAGGGTGACCACGAGGTAGTAGCGCAGCGCGCTCGCCAGGGCGAGTGCGGCGACCACCACGAGCAGCATGCCGAAATAGGCATCGACGAGGCGTCCCCCACCCTCGGCGAAGCCATGGTCGATCACCCGGCGCACGGCAATGGGGACGACGAGGGTCGCCGCCGAGGCGGCGGCGAGCGCCGCGAGAGCGGCGGCGATGCGGCCCTTGTAGGCGAGAGCATAGGGCGCAAGCGGCCTCAAGGCGCCCAGCGTGGCCGTCGGGGCCCTTTTCGACGCAGCAGCAGGCGTGTCGGTCGCCATCAGAGAATTCCTGGCATTGTCGTCGAGGCCTCCCGCCGCGGCCGGGTTGTTTCGCGGTTGCAGTTGAGGTATAGCGCCGCCTTCTTCAAGGATAGCTGATCGACCGTCGCGGGCTGCGACAGCGCAGCAAGCGGCGGATGTCGACATGGCTTTAGCCGCCGCGGAACGGCCGACGGCGCGAGGGTTTTGCAATGGCCAAGAAAGCGACGGAACACCCGGACTACCACTTCATCAAGGTGGTCATGACGGACGGCACGGAATACCTGACCCGGTCGACCTGGGGGAAGGAGGGCGACACGCTCCACCTCGACATCGACCCCAAGACCCATCCGGCCTGGACCGGCGGTCAGCAGCAGATCCTGGACCGGGGCGGGCGTGTGTCGCGCTTCCAGTCCCGCTTCGGCGGAATGTCCTTCGGAAAAAGGTGATCTGCCCAAGGGTGGCGCTTTGACGTCGCGCGAACCCCGGTCCAAAGGCCGGGGTTTTTTGTTGCGCTCGACCAAGCTGCGGCACTGCGCTGCAGTCGTCGAGCAGGAGCAGCGCCCTGAACCTCACCCTCAGGTCTGACCGCGAGGAGACGAGGGCCGGCGAGCCCGACCATGAGCGAGGGACCCAAGGCGGCGCCCAACATCCCGATCGCTTGGCTCAAGGTGCCACTTGCCAAGATCGAGCGCGGCTTCGCGTCGACGCGGTCGCCTGCGCAGCATCCGGCAAAGGGGGCACTGCTCCGGCTGAGCGGGATGGTTCAGCGTCCTGTCCCGAAAGCGGAACGGATGAGTCCTTGCTGGGCAAAGACCGGGCTTTCGGCGTGGCTCGGCCCCGGATTGTCGTCTGCGATCAGCCGGTCGAGGTGGAGAATACGGGCATGCAGGCGCATCGAGCGGCCGATCAGGTCCTTGAGGCGCTCCGGCAGAGCCGCCGAGTCGAAGGGTGAGGCGTTCGACTCCTGCCCGCTCAGGCGGACGCGATGCCGTTCCTGAAGCGCCTGGCTTGGCGAAATCTCGCCCTCCGCGACCGCGCGCTGGACGAGGAGCCAGGACGCAATCTGCATGAGGCGTGTCGTCAGCCGCATGCTCTCGCTGGCATAGGCAAGGGCTGCCTGGCGGCGAAGGTTGCGGGATTCGTCCCGCCCCGGTCCATCGAGATACGCCGCAGTCTCCTCGACGAGGGCCATCCCCTCGCGAAAGAGAGTCCGGAATGCCTCGGAGCCCACGAAGCTCCGGCCGAAATCGATCGGCGCCTTCTCGTCACGGAACATGAGTTCGGGCTCGCTCAACCTTGCCTCCCTTGCACGCTCGGCTCTTCCAGATCAGGACAAAGCCGACGGTCGGAGTTCGGTTTCGCAACTATAGGGCCGATGGTTGGAGCCCCAAGCGTTCACCTTTTCTTAAGGTTAACGCTGGGGATAACGGGCAGGCAAGCGCGCGTTAAAGGGCGACGGGGCAAAAAAAAGCCGCCCGGAAGGCGGCTCGAGAGTCGTAACAGGGAGGCGTCAAACAGAGTGGACAGGAGCCACTCGACATCCAGAAGACTGGACGGGATTGGTTATAAATCTTAATCGTTAAGAGAAGGTTAAGAGCCCTCCTGCATTCCGGTGAAATTGCGCCGTTGCGGGACACTGGCTTCCTATGGGACATTCAGCCTAGGGCCGCCGGCCGCTGGACCTCCGGGACAGCCCCTCAGGACCGAAAGAACGCGCTTGCAGCCGCGAGCGAGGCCTCTTTCTGGCGCCGCGCCGCCTCCAAGCGGTCGATCTCACGCTTGAGAAGTTCGATACGCTCCTCCAGTTCGGCAACGGACAGGGCTGACAGATCTTGGCCAAGCTCATGCGCCAAGGGAGCCGGCCGCGGCTTGTCGTCGCCTAAAGGATCAAACGCCATGGGTTGCGCCCTCCTGGACACGGGCGCGCAACGTTAAACCGCTCTCGAGGGGCTGCCAATGATTGCCAGGCCGAGGACGGACCTCTATATTCGACGCGTTTCCCTCACAATGTGAGTTGGCAGCTCCGGCTCCCGGCCGGGCCGGAGCACGAGAGAGTTCGTCCGCGCGGGCCTGCGCGGTTCACAGTTCAAGGAGGTTGCCCGTGCAACAGGCGCCGCTCATGCCGAAGGCCACCGCCGTGTGGCTTGTCGAGAACACGTCGTTGTCGTTCGAGCAGATCGCCGACTTCTGCAAGCTCCACCCGCTCGAGGTGAAGGGCATTGCCGATGGCGAGGTTGCCGCCGGCATCAAGGGCTTTGATCCGATCACCAGCGGGCAACTCACCCGTGAGGAGCTGGAGAGGGGCGAACGCGACCCCAACTATCGGCTGAAGCTCGCGGATCCAAAGGTCAAGCTGCCGGAGGTGAAGCGCACCAAGAAGGGACCGCGCTACACGCCCGTCTCGCGCCGGCAGGACCGCCCCAACGCCATCCTTTGGCTCTTGCGCAACCATCCGGAGCTCAAGGACGCGCAGATCATACGCCTGGTCGGCACGACCAAGAACACCATCCAGCAGGTCCGCGAGCGCACCCATTGGAACTCGGCCGCACTGACCCCGATGGATCCCGTCACACTGGGGCTGTGCTCACAAATGGATCTCGACTTCGAAGTCCAGCGGGCAGCCAAGGAGCGGCCGCAGATCCCGGTGGAAAGCGGTCAGACCCTGCTGCCGGCGGAGGTTTCGACGGCCCCCGAACCCGAGCCCTTCGCCGTCAGCGCCGCACGCAAGCCCGCCCAGGAGGATGCGCTCGACCCCGACTCCGTCTTCGCCAAGCTCAAGCATCTCAAGCGGACCGAGGAAGAGTAGCGCGCAGTCTGACGCAGCCCTGATGGGTCCGGAGGACCGGACCCACTCGGGTCACCCGCACCGGACAGCATCGGCCCGAGCGGCTCTCGGTTCACGGGGCGTCTTGACGGATCTCGTCAACACGCCTGGACGAGATCGGCTCCAAGAGCCTGAGCATGCCGTGATCCGAAAGGCCGCCTGCCCTAAATGCGCGCCGCAACTCCCTTCTCTTTCAGCGCCGTCGCGATCTCGTCCAGGATGGCCGGATCGTCGATCGTGGCCGGCATGGTCCAAGGGTCGCCGTCGGCGATCTTCTTCATGGTCCCGCGCAGGATCTTGCCGGAGCGCGTCTTCGGCAGCCGCCCGACGGTGATGGCGAGCTTGAAGGCCGCCACCGGCCCGATCTTTTCGCGCACGAGCGCGATGAGCTCACCCTCCACCACGTTCGGCGGCGTGGAGACGCCCGACTTCAGGACCACGAAGCCGCAGGGCACCTCGCCTTTGAGCTCGTCCTTGATGCCGATGACCGCGCATTCGGCGACGGAGGGGTGGGAGGCCAGCACCTCCTCCATGCCGCCGGTGGAGAGGCGATGGCCGGCGACGTTGATGATGTCGTCGGTCCGGCCCATCACATAGACATAGCCGTCCTCGTCAAGGAAGCCGGCATCCGATGTGTTGTAGTAGCCCGGGAAAGTCGCGAGGTAGCTTTCGCGGAAGCGATCGTCGGCGTTCCAGAGGGTCGGCAGGCAACCAGGCGGCAGCGGCAGCTTGACCGCGATGGTCCCCATGGTGTTCGCCGCGACGGGCTTCGCCCCCTCGTCGAGGATCTGAAGGTCGTATCCGGGCATCGGCACGGTCGGTGAACCGTATTTGACCGGCAGGGCGCCGAGGCCGACGGGATTGCCGGCGATGGCCCAGCCCGTCTCGGTCTGCCACCAGTGGTCGATCACCGGCACGCCAAGCTTGTCTTCGGCCCAGCGCACCGTGTCGGGATCGGCCCGCTCGCCGGCAAGGAACAGGGTGCGGAACTTGGACAGATCGTAGTTCCGCATCAGCCGGCCGTCCGGGTCCTCCTTCTTGATCGCCCGGAAGGCCGTCGGCGCGGTGAACAGCGCCACAGCCCCATGCTCCGAGATCACTCGCCAGAAGGCGCCGGCATCGGGCGTGCCGACGGGCTTGCCCTCGTAGAGCACGGAGGTGCAGCCGTGCAGCAGCGGGCCGTAGACGATGTAGGAATGTCCGACGACCCAGCCGACGTCGGAAGCACACCAGTAGACCTCGCCCGACTCGACGCCATAGAGCCCCTTCATCGACCATTTGAGCGCGACGAGGTAGCCGCCCGTGTCTCGCACCACCCCCTTCGGCCTTCCTGTGGTGCCGGAGGTGTAGAGGATGTAAAGCGGGTCCGTGGCGGCGACGGGAACGCAGTCGGCGCGCTTGCCGGCGCTCTTTGCCGCCGCGACCGTGATCGCCCAATCCCGATCGCGACCCGGCCTCAAATCCGCCTCCGCCTGGGGCCGCTGCAGAATGAGGCAGGCCTGCGGCTTGTGCAGGGCAAGCGCGATCGCCTCGTCGAGCAGCGGCTTGTAGGCGACGACGCGGCTGACCTCGATGCCGCAGGAGGCGGAGAGGATCACCTTGGGGGCGCAGTCGTCGATGCGGGTGGCAAGCTCCTTTGCCGCAAAGCCCCCGAATACGACCGAATGGATCGCTCCGATGCGGGCGCAGGCCAGCATGGCGATCACGGCCTCGGGGATCATCGGCATGTAGATGACGACGCGATCCCCCTTGCCGACGCCAAGCTCCCGCAGCACGGCGGCGAGCGTGGCGGTCTCCTCCTGAAGCTCAGCGTAGGTGATGGCGCGCTTCGATCCGGTGACCGGGCTGTCGTAGAGGATGGCCGCCTGGTCGGCGCGGCCCCGCTCCACATGCCGGTCGACGGCGTTGAAGCAGGCGTTGCACTGCGCGCCGACGAACCATCGCCCATAGATGCCCGCCTCCGGGTCGAACACCTTGTCGGCGGGCCGCTCCCAATCGATCTCCCGGGCGGCCTTTGCCCAGAACCCTTGCGGATCGGCCTTCCAGCCCTCGTAGACCTCGCGATAGCGGCTCTTTGCGGGCGCGTTCATGTCCAGTCCCCCGTCCGAATGGCTGCGCCGGCCATCGTGCCCGCCACAGCCCATGGCCTCTCCTTTGCAATTCCTGTCTCTTCTACCACCTTCCGCGGCCAGGAGCGCCTAGCCTTTAGAATTGCGCCGGCGGCCGGTAAGAACGGAAGATGACCCTCGCGGCGCAACGCTCCATACTCCTCCTGGTCGACCTGCAAGGGCGGCTGATCCCCGCCATTGCGGAGGCTGAGACCCTGCTCGCCAACGTCCGCCGCCTCGGCGAGGCAGCGCGGCTTCTCGATGTTCCGGTCCTCGCCACCGAACAGAATCCGCAAGGGCTCGGCAGTACCATCGCCGATCTCGCCGCCCTCCCGGCCCGGACCTTCTCCAAGCGGTTCTTCGACGCGACGCGCGAGGCGAGCGTTGCCGCCGCGCTGCCGCCGGAGCGGCCGACGGTCGTCGTCGCCGGCTGCGAGGCGCATGTCTGCGTCTTGCAGACGACCCTCGGTCTCCTCCGCCTCGGCCGCCGGGTGGTCCTCGTCGCCGACGCGGTCGGCTCGCGGATTCTCGCGAACCTTAATGCGGCGCTCGCCCGCGCCAAGGCGCACGGGGCCGAGATCGTCACCACCGAGATGGTGATCTTCGAATGGCTCGAAACGAGCGACCACCCACGCTTCCGGGAGGTGCTGAGGCTGGTGAAGTGACGGCACGCCCCTGGACTCTTGAGATGCATCGGGGAAAGCTCTGCGAAAACAAGGCTTCCGAGGGGGTCCATCGTGCACCTGAAGAGGAGGGGCTGGGGTCGCGCAGCCCTCGGGGCGGCCTGCGCCGTCCTGTTCGCGGCAAGCGCCCACGCGTTCGACCTCCAGGGTCACCGAGGGGCGCGGGGGCTTGCGCCCGAGAACACGCTCGAGGCGGTTGCCAAGGCCCTCGAGATCGGGGTGTCGACCCTGGAGCTCGACCTCGGCATGAGCAAGGACGGCGTGCTCGTCGTCCATCACGACGCGCGCCTCAACCCCGATCTCACGCGCACGCCCGAAGGCGAGTTCCTGATCGAGGTCGGCCCGCCCCTGCGCACGCTCACGGTTGCCGAGCTCAAGCGCTACGATGTGGGACGCATCAAGCCGGGCAGCCGCTATGCGAAGACCTTCCCGACGCAGGAAGCGAGGGACGGCGCCCGCATTCCGACGCTCGAGGAGGTGTTCGCCCTCGTGGCGCGCACCGGCGCCTCGCATGTGCGCTTCAATCTCGAGACCAAGCTCGCGCCGGGCAGCCAGGATGCGCCACAGCCCGACGTCTTCGCCCACGCCGTGGCCGAGGCGGTGCGCAAGGCGGAGCTCGTCGAGCGCGTCATGGTGCAATCCTTCGACTGGCGTTCGCTCTTGATCCTCGGAACCGTCGAGCCACGCATCCGCCGCGCGTGCCTGACGAGCGAGGGCCGGTTCGACACCATGCAGCGGGCCGTCTCAGGCCCTTCGCCCTGGACGGCGGGCCTCGACATCGATGACTACGGCGGCTCGGTTCCGCGGCTTGTGCGGGCCGCGAACTGCCAGGTCTGGTCGCCCGCCTTCCGCGACCTCACTCCCGAGCGCATCCGAGAGGCCAAGGACCATGGGCTCGCCGTCATTCCCTGGACCGTCAACGCGCCCGAGGACATGGCGATGCTGATCGATCTTGGCGTCGACGGCCTCATCACCGATTACCCCGACCGCCTGCGGAAGGTGATGGCCGCCAAGGGCCTGCCCCTGCCGCCGGCGGCCTTGGCCCGATGACATGCATCTCTTGAAGCCAACGCGATCTTTGCCCAAATTGAGCGCAGCGGTAGGATGGAACGTTATGACCGAGCGCGTGCAATTTGCTGGAACCGTGGTGCGCGTCGAGCGTGACGGTTTTGGCGTGGTGGAGTTCGACCAGGCGATTGGTGCGAATACTCACGGGATCTTTTCGGTTGCGACCAGCGAGCCAGGGCTCCCCTTCGCGCAGCTGAAGCGTGGCATCCATGTGACTGGCACAGCGGAGGTCGACGACCGTGAACTCGCCGCGGTCAAGACGATCAAGATCGAGAACTAGGTGTCGAATCCAAGCACGTTGTTCAGGCGGCTGAGGGGTGGTTTTCCGCCGAGGGCTGAGTGGGGTCGGGTGGAGTTGTAGGCGGTGATCCAGGGCTGCATGGCGTGGGCTCGCTCGGCAGAGGTCTGGTAGGTTCGGGCGTAGGCCCACTCGCGGAGGCTGGTCTGGATGAAGCGTTCGGCTTTTCCGTTGGTCCTGGGCGTGTAGGGCTTGGTGCGGATATGGCGCAGGCCTGCCTCGGCCAGGCGGTTGCGGAAGGCGAAGCTTTTGTAGGCCGAGCCGTTGTCGGTCATGACGCGCTCGACGCGGACGCCGTGGGCTGCGAAGAAGGCGAGCGCCCGGGACAGGAAGGCCACGGCGTCCTCCTTGCGCTCGCTCGGCAGCACCTCGGTGTAGGCGAGGCGCGAGGCGTCATCCACGGCGACGTGCAGGTGCTCCCACCCTGTGCCGGCGACCCGATCGCGTCGGTTGCCGGTGACGCGATGGCTTGGCCTGGCGATGCGTCCAAGCTTCTTGGTGTCGAGATGGATGAGTTCGCCGGGCCGCTCCCGCTCGTAACGCACAACCGGGGGCTTGGGCTCAATGGCCGCGCGGCGCCCGAGCCCGAGGCGGCGCAGCACGGCGCCGACCGTGGAGCGCGGCTGGCCGAGCTGGCGGGCGATCGCCGGGCCGGAGAGGCGCTGGCGGCGCAGCCGCTCGATGGCGGCGAGGGTCTCGGGCGACAGGCGACGACGCGGCCGGGCCGGCGCCGAGCTCCTGTCGTGAAGCATCCGCTCGCCGCCGGCCCGAAAGCGCGCCAGCCATTTGTAGGCAGTTCGCTCCGAGACGCCGGCGGCGCCAGCCGCATCCCTCACGCGCCAGCCCTCCTGGCGGATGCGCGACACGAGAAGGGCTCGACCATGGACCGTCATGCGGGCATGCTGGTGAACGTTCATCCGGGTGCTCCGGTCGGGGTTGGTTGGCTTCGCAACCCCAGCCTCACACCTCAGCCCCGGATGAACAACCTTCATAGCTTCGACAACTAGGCGAGCCCCGGGACGAGTTTGCCGCAGGCGGTGATCGATCCTGGTCAGGTCGGCGCGCCGACGGGCGAAATCTCGATTGCCGTCTTGCCGGAGCCGGTACGCGCGTTCGGCTACGTGCCTAACTTCTCTGCTTGTCTTCCCGGAGATCTTATCCTTTTCCGGAGCGTCGCGCCCAACGTCACGGAGCGGGCGATTTGCTCGTTTCAGCGGCAGGCTGGCTTTTCAGAGGAGGACTGTCGATGGACGCATGCGGCAGTCTTCCTCTACGGCGATCTGCTCGTCGAGGCGGTGCCTTGGCGCGGCGTCGTCCAGCGCAGCCTCTACCAGGACGTGCCCCATAGGATCTTGCGCGTGAGACGCCGACCCCTGATCGATGAAATCGACCGCTACAAGATCGCGTTGCGGGCGCTCAGCATGTTGGGTTCGCGCTATAGCCATGCCGGCGCCCTTTCCGTCGCGCGGCGCCTATGGCGCGGGCTCTGGAACCAAGAGCCTTTCGATTCCACCGACCTCGTCATATGCAGCAAGGTCTTCCATGATGCGCATGCGGAGATCACCCGCGCCTTCCTGACAGGCTGCCCAATGGACGCACCGATCACGCCTGCGCATCTCAGCGCGACCCCGGATCTTGCCGATGTGCCCGTCGGCTGGCTTAAGCTGAAGTGAGAATAGCCCGAACCCGCCATGACCCCCTACGACCGCGACCTCGACCGCAACCCGGCGAATTTCCAGCCGCTCACCCCCCTCACCTTCCTGGAGCGCGCGGCGAGCGTCTTTCCCGAGCACACGGCGATCATCCACGGGCGCCTGCGGCGCAACTACCGCGACTTCTATGCCCGCGCCCGGCGGCTCGCCTCGGCGCTCGCCAAACGCGGCATCAAGCGCGGCGACACGGTGGCGGTGATGCTCGCCAACACGCCGGCGATGCTGGAATGCCACTACGGCGTGCCCATGACTGGCGCCGTCCTCAACACCCTGAACACAAGGCTCGATCCGCCGATCATCGCCTTCTCCCTCGACCACGGGGAGGCCAAGGTCCTCATCACCGACCGGGAATATTCCAAGACCATCAAGCCGGCCCTGGAACTCGCCAAGGTCAAGCCGCTCGTGATCGACTATGACGACCCGGAGTTCACGGGCCCCGGCGAGCGGCTGGGGGCGCTCGAATACGAGGAGTTCCTCGAGGAGGGCGATCCGGGCTTCGCCTGGGCCATGCCTCACGACGAATGGGACGCCATCTCCCTCAACTACACCTCCGGCACGACCGGCGATCCTAAGGGCGTCGTCTACCACCACCGAGGCGCTTATCTCCTCGCCATCGGCAATGTCGTCACCTGCGGCATGGGCAAGCATCCGGTCTATCTGTGGACGCTGCCCATGTTCCACTGCAACGGCTGGTGCTTCCCCTGGTCGATCTCGGTGGTGGCCGGCACCCATGTCTGCCTGCGCTATGTGCGCGCCAAGGCCATGTACGAGGCCCTGGCCGAACATGGGGTGACGCATCTGTGCGGCGCGCCGATCGTCATGTCGACGCTCCTCAACGCGCCCGCCGAGGAGAAGCGGCCGCTGCCGCACACGGTCCAGTTCTTCACCGCCGCGGCGCCGCCGCCGGAAGCGGTGCTCGCGGCCATGAAGAAGGCAGGCTTCAACGTGACCCACCTCTACGGCCTCACGGAGACATACGGCCCCGCCGTCATCAATGACTGGCATGAGGCGTGGAACGCGCTTCCCGACTCTGAACAAGCAGCCAAGAAGGCCCGCCAGGGCGTCCGTTACGTGCCCCTCGAGGCCCTCGACGTGATGAACCCCGAGACCATGACGCCGGTGCCCGCCGACGGCGAGACGCTGGGCGAGGTCATGTTCCGCGGCAACGTGGTCATGAAGGGGTATCTCAAGAACCCGTCGGCCAGCGCCAAGGCCTTCGCCGGCGGCTGGTTCCATTCCGGCGACCTCGGGGTCAAGCACCCGGACGGCTACATCCAGCTGAAAGACCGCTCCAAGGACATCATCATCTCAGGGGGAGAGAACATCTCCTCCATCGAGGTCGAGGACGCGCTCTACAAGCACCCGGCCGTGCAGGCGGCGGCGGTGGTGGCCAAGCCCGACGAGAAATGGGGCGAGACGCCTTGCGCCTTCGTGGAGCTGAAGCCCTCCGAGATGGTCTCGGCGGAAGAGCTCATCGGCTGGTGCCGCCAGAACCTTGCCGGCTACAAGGTGCCAAAGCACATCGTCTTCACCGAGCTGCCGAAGACGTCGACCGGCAAGATCCAGAAATTCAAGCTGCGGGAAATGGCGCGCGAGCTGTAAGGTCGGGCCGCTCTTGCGCCGTGAGAAGCGTTTCGAGGGCTTCTTTCGAACAAGAAAGCCGCCGCTCCGGCCTGGACGCGGCGGCTCACGAAAGCAACTCGTGTCGGTCGCGGGCTAATGCACCACGCGATTGCTGGCTTGGCGAAGCTTGGCGATTTCGTCCTTAAGGTGGAGTTTCTTGCGCTTCAGTTCAACGATCTTGAGGTCATCCACGGAGGGGTGAGCCATGGCGTCCTGAATTTCCCGCTCAAGAGCCTGGTGCTTCCGCTCCAACTCGCTCAGATGCATCTGCAGCGACATATGTCGGTACCTCCTGATCAGTCTTCCGACGCCCCGCATTCTGCCATAGGCAGCCTCCAACTCGAAGCAAAATCGAAGCTGCCGTGCGGATTTCTCCCGACGGAAGCGAGGCCGGAGCTCGGTTTGGTCAGGTCGAGCGGCAAGATGCATGAAATGCGATTTTGGCCGTTCAAGGGCGCAAGCTCCGCGATGCTCGCGAAGGGCTCCGGACGGGCCATGCTGGAGCGACCGTGACCTCCCGTTGCCCTGCTGCGCCTCTCCTCAGGAGCGATCTCTAGAGCGCGCTTCGGTTTAGCGGAATTGGATTCCGTTTGAGGTCGGGGTGTGATTCAAGATCCGTGCTGGGGGAGGCCAGCATTGGATGACACGACCCTACTCTGAGGATTTGCGCGAACGGGCTGTGGCCCGCTACGAGGCGGGCGCGACGACGCGGGCGGTGGCGGCGGCGCTCAGGATCAGCCCGTCCTGCATCTCGAAGTGGATGAAGCGCAAGCGCGAGACGGGCTCGCTGGCGCCCGACCAAGTCGGCGGCCACAAGAAACCCAAGCTCCGCGGAGAGCTGGCCGAGTGGCTGCGCGAGCGCTGCCGGTCCGGACCGTTTACGACCCGCGGCTTGGTGATGGAACTGGCCGAACGCGGCATTAAGAGCGACCGCCGCGCCGTCTGGGTCTTCCTGCACGCCGAAGGACTGAGCTTCAAAAAAAACCGTGCTGCCGGCCGAGCAGACGCGGCCTGACATCGCCCGCAGGCGGGCGCGCTGGAAGGCCCATCAGGGCCGCATCGATGCAAGGCGGCTCGTCTTCATCGACGAGACATGGGTCAAGACCAATATGGCGCCCCTGCGAGGCTGGGGACCGCGCGGCCAGCGCCTTGCGGCCCGCGTGCCGCACGGCCACTGGAAGACGCTCACCTTCATCGCCGCGCTTCGCGCCGATCGCATCGATGCTCCCTGGATCATCGACGGCCCGATCAACGGCGAGCTGTTCACCCTCTATGTCGAGAAGGTGCTCGTTCCGACGCTCGCTCCGGGTGACGTCGTCGTCCTCGACAATCTCGGCAGCCACAAAGGGCAAGCCGCGCGACGCGCCGTCCGGGCCGCCGGCGCCCATCTTCTGTTCCTGCCCCCCTACAGCCCCGACCTGAACCCGATCGAGCAGCTCTTCGCCAAGCTCAAGCACCTGATCCGCAGGGCCGAAGCCCGCACCGTCGAGGCCACCTGGCGAAAGCTGGGCGACCTTCTCGAGCTCTTCCCACCCACGGAATGCGCCAACTACCTGACAAACGCCGGCTATGCTTCCGTCTAAACAGAGCGTGCTCTAGGATCGTCCATAGGCGTCATCCACGCGCACGAGGTCGTCTTCGCCGAGGTAGCTCCCGGATTGCACCTCGATGATCTCCAGCGGGATCTTTCCCGGATTCTCCAAGCGGTGGACCACGCCTTGGGGGATGTAGGTCGACTGGTTTTCATGGAGCGTGAAAACCCTCTCCCCGCAGGTGATCTTCGCCGTTCCACGCACCACGACCCAATGCTCGGCCCGGTGGTGATGGAGCTGCAACGAGAGCCGCCCTCCGGGCCGGACCGTGATCATCTTGACCTGGAAACGGTCGCCCGAGAGCACGCGGCGGTAGGTGCCCCATGGACGGTGGACGGTCGCGTGGGTGCTCGCCTCCTCGTGGCCGCCGAGCGTCAGATGCTCCATCAGCCGCTTGACTTCCTGGGCCTGCGAGCGATCCGCCACGAGCACGGCGTCGTCTGTTGCGACAATCACCAGGTTTTCGACGCCGATGGTCGTCACCAGCTGCTGATCCGCCCTCACGAAAGTGTTGCGGGTGTCTACCGCGAGCGCCCGCCCGAGCAGGACATTGCCCTGCGGGTCGGCGTCATGCGCCGTATGAATGGCGTCCCAGGCGCCAAGATCGCTCCAGGAAAGCCGTGCCGGCAGCACGACGGCGCGATCCGTCTGCTCCATGATGGCATAGTCGATCGAGATGGAGCGCATGCGCTCGAAGGCGGCGGCGCCCAGGCGGATGAAATCCGTCTCCTTGGTGGCCGTCGCGAGGGCATCCCGGGCAAGGCTCAAGAGCTCCGGCTGGTGCCTCTCGGCCTCGGCCAGCAGAGTCGACGCCATGAACAGGAAGATGCCTGAGTTCCAGGCGAAGCGGCCGGAGGCCACCATGTGGGCGGCGGTGGCTGCGTCAGGCTTCTCCACGAAACGCTTCACGCGCTTGACGGGGCTCTCGGGAGAGGGCACCGCCTCCTCGCCCACCTCGATATAGCCGTAGCCGGTCTCGGGACGCTCCGGCGTAATGCCGAAGAGGCAGATATGTCCGGCGAGCGCCGCCGGTGCCGCGGTCAGGATCGCCTCGCGGAAGACTCCCGCGTCCTTGATCAGGTGGTCGGCCGGAAGCAGCAGGACCAGCCCCTGCGGGTCTCTTTCAGCGACAATCAGGCTGGCGATGAAGGCGACAGGCGCCGTGTTGCGGCCGACCGGCTCCAGGATCAACGGCGTGGTCGCGGCGAGCTGGCCGGCTGTCTGGTCGGCCACGATGAAGCGGTGCGTCTCGCTGCAGACGATCAGGGGCTGGGCGAACTCGGCAGCATTGACGCGGGCGACGGTGTCCTGGAGCAGCGTGCGATTCCCGACGAGGCGGTGATATTGCTTGGGCAAGCTGGAGCGCGAGACCGGCCACAGCCGCGTTCCCGCCCCGCCGCACATGATGACGGGCGTGATCGCCTGCTTGCCCACGGCCACCGGAACCATCGCGCACCCCCGAGCCCGAGAGCTAGGAGCTATATCCGAGCGACGCAGGCGCCGACCAGTGAGGATGTCCACTGGCTCTCTTGATGATCTCGGCAAGGTGAAGCCGGCTCAGAAACGCCTGCAGCCCTCGACGGTCCGCTCGGGCCAGGGTTGTCACCCATGTCTTAGGTACGTTCCGTCACCCATGTGTCCAGGCCGGACATTTGAACGGGTGGTGCCGCAAGAGGGATTCGAACCCCCGACCCCATCATTACGAATGACGTGCTCTACCAGCTGAGCTATTGCGGCGTTGCGGCCCCAAGAAGAGGGCCAGCGAGGAGCGGCGCCGTCATAGCGCCGCCTGTCCAGAATGGCAAGGTGAACGGATCCGTGGCGCGGCGCGACCCCACGCCTCGATGTAGGTCCGGCCTCCGAAAAGGCAATGGTGGCCGAGGTCAGCCGAACAGGCGACGGCGGGGGACTCCCTCCTTCTCAGGCTCGAGCCCCGGATCGTCTGGCGGGCGGGCGACCGGGAAGATCACGGGTTCGGGCGGGGGCGGCGAGCTCTTTGCGTCCGCGGCCGCCACGGGCTTTGCCTCAGCGATCTTGGCCGGCCGCTCCGCCTCGCCGGGCGAAGCTGCCGCCGGCGGCAGAGGAGCGGCTGCCACGGTCGGTGGCACGGCGGCCGCCTCCTCGTCCTTAGGCCCAGGGGCCGACGGTTCCGCAGCGCTGACGAGCTCGACGGCAGGCGCCGGACTTGCCGGCGAGACCGGCAGGCGCGGGGTCTCGTCGAGGTCGGCGGTGACTTCGTCGATGAGGCCTCCAGGAGCTGCGAGGAGTTCGGGCGGCGTCCGCCATTCGAAAGCGTCGAGGCGCCCGGTCACAGGCGAGACCGGCGCCCAGTGGTCGGACACCACCCCATCGGCGATCCAGGCTGGATCGCGCGGGGCGCGCGCCGCCCGGGCGAGCCACTCGCGGACCTGACCTGTCGGCCCGTGCTCCGCCTGTTCGATGTCGGCCATCAGAAGGCAGGCGCGGACGGTGGGCTGATCGCGCAGGATGGGCTGGAGGACATCGCGAGCCCGGGCGAACTCCCGGGCCTCGAGCGCCGCCTGCGCCAGGGCGAGCCGCGCCTCCCGGTGCCAGGACGAGAGCCTGGCCAGGGTCTCGGCGCGATGGAGACGGTCGAGTGCAGAGTCGCCCGGACGCAGATTGAGATACACCTCCGCCAGTTCTGGATGGGGCTGCATCTTCCAGGCGGTCTCGACGATGCGCGCGGCGCGCCGCAGATCGCCCCGGCGCGACAGCATGCGGCCCGCCACCGCGGCCGCAGGAACGAGGTCGGGCGCCAGCTTCACAGCTTCGAGCGCGCTTGCGAGCGCACCGTCCTCGTCATGATCGCGGCGTGCGAGAGCATCGGCGGCGAGCAGCACGGCCCGATGACGGCGGGCGGTGGTCTTGTCCAACAGCCCAAGGGAGGCCCGGCGCTCCACCGTCGCGAGCGCGCCGCGCCAGTCCCCCTGTGCGCTCTGCGCCTCGAGCACCGCCTCGTTCGCCCAGGCGACGGCAGGGGCGAGGCGCGCCGCCTCCATGGCGTAGGCGCGCGCAGCGGCAAGATCCCCCCGCCGGCGCGCCTCAACGAACAATCCGCGCAAGCCCAGGACGCGGGTCTCCGAGTCCTCCGCCATGCGGCGGAAGGCGGACTCGGCCCCTGACCGGTCGCCCGCGATCTGTGCCGCCTGAGCTTTCAGGAGGAGCGTCAAGGGCTCCTGTCCGAGCAGGCGCTCGGCCTCGCCGGCGTGTCGCCGCGCCGCTGCGGCATCTCCCGCACCGACGGCGACCATGCCGCGCGACACGGCGGCATAACCCTTGGCGCGGCGGCGGGCGCGCGAGGCATAGGTCAGGCGCTGCGGCAGGCGCAGGACATAGCGCACCACGGTCCACAGGATCGACAGGAGGAAGGCGATGCCGACCAGCACGACGACGGCCGCTGCGAGCGGCGCCTCGTAGGCGTTGTTCTGCCAGGTGACCGTGACCGTTTCCGGGTGATTGGCGAGCCAGACCGCGCCGAAGGAGGCGAGCGCCAAAAGGCCGATGAAGACGAGTGCGCGCCACATCTTGGCCGAGACTCCGTTACCGCGTTGCTGCGTCGAGCGCCGCGAGGGCTTGATTGGAAACGCTCCTGGCCGCCGCCTCCGCGGCCGCTCGCGCCTTGAGCTTGCGGGACCAGTCCTGTGACAGGAGCCGCGCCGGCGCCGGCAAGGCATCCCAGGCAGCAGCCGCATCCACGAATGCGCCCCGGGCGAGAGCCTGCTCGATCCGGGCGACGAGCCCAGGCACGCTGGTGTCGGTCGGCTCCCCGAGCGGACGCACGGTCACGATGCCTTCCGCCATGCGTTGGAGCTTCTGAAGGAAGCTGTCGGCAGGCGGGCGCGCTGCGGCGATGATCCGCTCACCCAGAGGCTTGAATTCTTGAGCAAGCCCCGCCGCTGTGGGCGCGCCGGACGCGGCGAAAGGCTCCAGCGCCGCAAGGGCCTCGGGATTGGCCTGCAGACGGCGCAAAGCGGACAAGGCTTCCATATAGGGTCTGCCGTCGCGCAAGGCGTCGATGACGCGGTCGGCAGCGACCACGCGCAGCGCCGCGGTGGCCTCCGGGCCGCGCTCGGCGAATTGACGACCGAGCGCGGCAAGACGCTCGGTCTGTTCCGCAAGCTGCTGCCCCAGGGTCGTGACCCGCTGCGCCTGTTCCGCAAGCTGCGGCGCAAGCGCGGTCAACTGGCGGGCCTGTTCGGCGACCTGCGCCTCCAGCCGCTGCCTTGCCTGGGCCGCGCTTTGGAGGTCGATGCGGAGTTGCTGCTCGAGGGCCTGGAGCCTTCTCTCGATCGGCTCCAGCGCGGCAGGATCGGGCTGCGTCCCGGCAGGGCCGATGGTGGCCGGCGGCCGATTCGCCAGTTCCTCAAGCCGCTGCGCGCCGGCGCGGGCCTGCTGCTCGAGGGCAGCGAGGCGATCAGCGAGGCCTGCCTGCGCACGCTCGAAAACCATCAGGCGCCGATCCAGCGCGGCGGGATCGACGGTCGTCCCGCTCTGCCGTCGCTCGAGAGCAGCAAGGCGTTCACCGAGATTCGGCGGCGGCGACAGCCAATACATTCCGGCGGCGGCAAGAGCGGCTGCGCCGACGAGCCCCCCTGCCACGCCTGCTCCGACGAGCGCACCGATGCCGCGGCGGCGTTCCGCCGACGGGGCCGCAGCGCTAGGCGGAGGAGGAGGAAGCGCAGGCTCCTTGTCCTCCACGCCGTCGCGGACCCCCGCCTCCACCGGCGCCTCGACGGAGGGCGCGGCCCCCTCCGCTGGGCTGTCACCAGCCGGCGGCACGCTGTCGGCGGTCGGCGGCGGCGTGGCGCCGGCGCCCTGCGCCTCTACGCCATCCTGGTCGGCGGCTGGCGTCCTCGGCTCATGCGCAACCGGTTCGGCCCCCACATCCTTGGCGGCAAGGTCGAGCGTCACCGGCTCGCGGCGCGGGCGCTTCTGCGGCGGAACGGGGTCGGCGTCGGAGACTGTCACGTCAATCGAACTTCCTGCGAGCGTCAACGAACGGACCAGCACGCGGTTTCGCACCGTTCCGGCTCCGAACGGCCGGGTCCCCGCAAAGCGATCGCGTGCGTCGTGCCCTGCTGTAGCACCGCCTGGCCGGATTCGGCAAAGCTGACGGCCGCCCCTCACCTCAAGCCCCGTTCTCCAGGAGCGCGAGGAGGGACGCTTCGTCGGGGCGAGCGGCCACGAAGACGCGGCGCCCGCCCGCCTGCCGCAGAGGGGCGGCGACGTTTGCAGACAGGCACAGGTGCGGCAGATGAAGGAGTGCCTCGACAAGGCCGCTCGCGCGCACGAGCGTTACGAGCAACGCTGCGCTGCGCGGCGAGTAATGCAGGGCGGCGTCGAGGGAGCCCTGGCGCAAGGCCTCGGCGAGCGGCTCCGGCAACGCGGCCGCGGCGACGGCCTCATACGCCGTCCAGACGGTCAGGTGATGGGTGGCAGCAAGCGCCGTGGCGAGTTCGGGCCGGCGGTCGCGGCCAGCCGCATGGAGGAGGTGCGCGCCAGGGGGAACGCGCTCCAGGACAAGACGAGCCAGCGCTGCGGCGTCCCCTTCGCCAACCGCGAGATTCGTGAAGCCCGCCTCGCGCAGGCAGGAGGCGGTGTGCTCGCCCACCGCAAAGACCGGCACGCCCTGCAGGCGCTCGCCGCAAGAGGCAAGCATGGGGACAGCATTCGCGCTCGTCACAAGGAGCGCGTCGAAGGCCCCTTCCGGCGGGGCCTCTCCCGTCGGTGCGATGGTGAGAAGCGGGGCGACGAGCGGTGCATGCCCCAGAGCGCGCAAGCGCTCCGCGGTGCGCTCAGCCTCGTGCTGTGGCCGCGTGACGAGGACGCGCATGAGTCATGGCGCCAGAAAGCCGACGGGAAGGCGCGAGCGCAGGTCAAGCCCGGCCTCGCGGCCGAGCCGCTCGGCGTCGGCGGGCGCGCCCGCGATCGTCGCCGCAATGCTCTCGCTACCATCGGGGCGCAGGACGAGGCCTCGGAACACGAGCTGCTCGCCCTCAAGGGAGGCATGTCCCGCGATGGGAGTGCGGCAGGAGCCGTCGAGGACGGACAGGAACGCCCGCTCGGCTGCGAGCGCCTGCCCCGTTGCCGCATCGGTGATCGTGGAGACGCTTTCGAGGACGGCTTCATCCCCGGCCCGGATCACGAGCGCAATGGCGCCCTGACCGACGGCGGGCAGGAACTCGTGCGCATCGAGGATGGCAGCAGCACGGTCGAGGAGCCCGAGGCGCTTCAGGCCGGCGACGGCAAGGAGAGTCGCCGCTACCTCGCCCCGCTCGATCTTGGCAAGCCGCGTGCCGACATTGCCGCGCAGGAGCGTGACCGCAACATCCGGGCGGGCCCGCTTCACCATGGCCTGTCGGCGCAAGGATGCGGAGCCGACGACGGCGCCGGCAGGCAGTTCCCGAAGGCTTTTCGCCTGTCGACTGATGAAGGCGTCGCGCACGTCCTCCCGGGGAAGATAGCCGGCGATGAGCAGGCCCTTCGGCAAGGTCGTCGGCAGATCCTTGGCCGAATGAACGGCAAGATCGATCGCCCCCTCCAGGAGCGCGACGTCGAGTTCCTTCGTGAACAGCCCCTTGCCGCCGGCCTCCGACAGTGGCCGGTCCTGGATGGCGTCTCCGGTCGTCTTGATGATGCTGAGCGGCAGCCGAGCCTTGTCGAGCCCAAGGACGGCAGCGAGCCGGTCCTGCGTTTCATGCGCCTGCGCCAAGGCCAGCGGACTGCCGCGGGTACCGATCACCAGGGCTGAGCCATGCATTCGGAGAACCTTGGCGCGTGAGCGCCGCGCGCGGAAGCCTTGCCAATGCCGCGCGATCAGCTTCGAAGGATTGCAGATGGTACCGCCGCCCCGGCTCGAACGGGGGACCCCCAGATCCACAATCTGGTGCTCTAACCAACTGAGCTACGGCGGCCCGCGTTTGCGGTGTAATGCGCCGGCCGCCGTATTGCAAGGCGCGGCCGGTCGCAGGTCTGCTGCCGGAATTTGAGATGAGAGGGCGCCACGCGCTCGGGCAGGCTCCGCGCCGCCGTGGCGGACGAACACGACAGAGGAGAGGCGCCTCTCACCTGGCCTTGGGCGGCCGTCGCGCCCGCGAGGCCGCCCAGCCCGCCCCTTCACTGCCCGGCCGTCACGCCGGCGGCCTTGAGGACGGGGGTCCAGCGGGCGACCTCGCTCTCCACGAGCTTCTGCAGCGCCGCGCCGCCCCGCTCGGGCTTGTCGGGGATGACGCCGCCAAGCTCGAGCAGGCGCTTGCGGGTGTTCTCGTCGTCGAGGGCCTTGTCGAGGGCGTCGGAGAGCTTCTGCACGATCTCCTTGGGCGTGCCTTTCGGCGCGAAGACCGCGTTCCAGGCGCTCACCTGGTATTCGGGTAGGCCGGCCTCCTTGGTGGTCGGCACGTTCGGGAGCGAAGGCGAGCGCTCCGGAGTGGCGATGGCCATGGCCTTGATGGTGCCGGCCTGGATCTGGGGCACCAGGTTGACGATCTGGTCGCAGCCGAAATCCACTTGGCCCGCAACGAGGTCGTTCAGGGCCGGACCGGTGCCCCGATAGGCGACCCGGGTGAACTTGGTGTTGGTGATGGAAGCGAGGAGCGTGCAGGTGGTGTGCGAGACCGAGCCCACGCCCGCATGGGCCTCGTTCAGCTTCGGTCCCTCGTTCTTCAGCTTCTCGATGAAGTCCTTGAGGTTGTCGGCGGGGAAGTCCTTCCTGGTGACGATCAGGATCGGCGTGCCGGCGGCAAGCCCGATCGGCTCGAAGTCCTTGGCGGGATCATAGCGCAGGTTGGGGTAAAGGGCGGGCGCGGCGCCGTGAGTGCCCATGTGGCCCATGGCGATGGTGTAGCCGTCGGGCGCCGCCTGCTTCGCCCGGGTGATGCCGGTGGTGCCTCCGGCGCCGGCCACGTTCTCGACCACGATCTGCTGGCCCAGGGTCCGCGACATGTGCTCGCCGACGATGCGGGCGACGACGTCGGTCGGCCCGCCCGCGGCGAAGGGCACGATCATGGTGATCGGCCGCGAGGGATAGGTCCCCTGCGCGTGCGCGCCGGTGGCGGCAAGCCCGAGCGCGGCGGCGGCCAAGAGGATGGATCTTCTCTTCACGGTTCTCCTCCCAAGGACAAAGGTTCGGATTTCGGTCTGCCGGCTATTTCGCCTCTTACGCGCTCTGCCGCAAGCGGCTTTGCTCCGGCGCAAGCAGCAGGCCGAGGAGTCCTCACTCGACGAAGACCTCGTCCCGGCCCTTGCGGATCGTCGGAAGCACCGCCACCGCGAGGAGAAGGACGGCGACGATCAACAACCCGGCGCTGATCGGCCGTTCGACGAAGGTCATCATGTCGCCGCGGGAGATGATCAGCGCCCGGCGCAGGTTCTCCTCCATCAGCTTGCCGAGGACGAAACCGAGCAGCAGGGGCGCCGGCTCGAAGCCGAACTTGATGAAGACGTAGCCGACGAGCCCGAAGACAGCGATGGCCATCACATCGGTCGTGGCGCTGTTGATGGAATAGATGCCGATGCAGCAGAACATCAGGATCGCCGGGAACATCAGCCGGTAGGGCACCTTGAGGAGCCGCACCCACAGGCCGATCAGCGGCAGGTTGATGACGAGCAGCATCAGGTTGCCGATCCACATGGAGGCGATCATGCCCCAGAAGAGGTTCGGGTTCTTCGTCATCACCTGCGGGCCCGGCACGATGCCGTGGATGGTCATGGCCCCGACCATGAGGGCCATGACCGCATTCGGCGGGATGCCGAGGGTGAGGAGCGGGATGAAGGAGGTCTGCGCTCCGGCATTGTTGGCCGATTCCGGCCCCGCCACGCCCTCGATGGCCCCCCTTCCGAAACGGCGCGGATCCTTGGCAAGCTTCTTCTCCACCGTATAGGAGGCGAAGGGACCGAGCACGGCACCGTTGCCGGGCAGGATGCCGAGCGCTCCGCCGATGAGGGTGCCACGCAGGATCGGGGCGGCCGCCTGCCTGAAGTCCTCCGCGCTCGGCAGGAGGCGGCCGATGGCCGCGCGCACCACGTCGCGGGTCTCGGTGTGCTCGAGGTTGCGCATGATCTCGGCAATGCCGAACAGGCCCATGGCGAGCACGGCGAAGTCGATGCCGTCGGAGAGGAAGGGGAAGCCGAAGGTCATCCGCTCCTGGCCCGTTTCCAGGTCGGTGCCGACCGTCGAGCCGAGAATCCCGATCAGGATCATGGTCACGGCCTTCAGGATCGAGCCGCGCGCCAGCACGACGGCGAAGACGAGGCCCATGACCATGAGCGAGAAGTACTCGGCCGGGCCGAAGACGAGGGCGAGCCGCGTCAGGGGCGCCCCAAGCGCCGCGATGATGACGGTCGCCACCGTCCCCGCGAAGAAGGAGCCGATCGCAGCAATCCCCAGCGCGACCCCCGCCCGTCCCTGCCGGGCCATCTGGTGACCGTCCAGGGTGGTGACGACGGATGCCGCCTCGCCGGGGATGTTGACGAGAATGGCGGTCGTGGAGCCGCCGTACTGCGCCCCGTAATAGATGCCGGCGAGCATGATGAGGGCGCCGACCGGGTCGAGGCCGAAGGTGATCGGCAACAGCATCGCGATCGTGGCGATCGGGCCAACCCCTGGCAGCACGCCGACGAGCGTGCCGACCATGCAGCCGAGAAAGCAGAGGGCGATGTTCTGAAGGGTGAGTGCGACGGCGAAGCCGAGGCCGAGATTGCTGAAGATGTCGCCCATCGCCGTCCCGTCAGATATAGATGATGCCAGGCACGATCAGGATGGGGATCGGCAGGTTGAGCGCGTAGCGGAACAGCCCGACGCAAAAGGCGGTCATGGCCGCCGCGAAGATGACGAGCTCCTTCCATCGGGCTTCGGGCGTTGCAAGCCCCCCGATGATCATCGCAAGCGGGCCGGCGATCACCAGACCGAAGACGCGGATGGTGAGGCCGAAGGCGAAGATGCCGGCCATGATGAACAGCGGACCCCGCAGATTGCTTTCGATGACCCACCGTTGGTTCGACACCGCGAGCAACAGGACCGCGGCCGCACCTCCATAGAACAGGAGGAGAAAGGCGTAATAGAACGCATTCGCGAAGGACGCCGACGTCATCCGTGTCAGGACGAGCGCCACGAGCACGCTGGCGACGAGGATGCCCGACACCACGGCCACCGCGGCGTAGTCCGAGGCCGAGACCGCCTCGCCGGCCTTGAGAAACGCGAACACCACGAGGGCGAGCCCGCACAGGCCGACGCCGACCGCCAGCCAGCGTGGAAGCATGGCCGGCCCCATCGCCCGAAGCGTGCCTTGCGGCAGATCGCTCGTGGCCCAGATGGCGAAAGCCGCAAGCGCCATGAGCGCGAGGCCCGCGATCAAACTCTGCGGCCCGCGGACGAGCCCCCCGCGCCCGGCATCGGCTGAGCGCTCCAGATCCGTGGGCATTCACCCCTCCCGGAATGATACGACTTCTTCTTGGCGGCTGTTGTGCACATCCAGGGTTCCGGATCAAGCCAAGACCCTTTCGGGGAGGGCTTCCGAATACCCTCCCCTTGTGTGCGCCCGGCGCGGCGATCCGAAATTTAAGGGAGCGCGGCGCGACGGTGTGGCATCGCCACTCTCTGCCGCCGCTTCGTGGCCGACAGCCGGATCCACACATAGATGGCTGCGACCACCAGAAGTCCGGCATTCAGCCAGATGCCCAGCGGGATCTCGAAATCGGCCATGAGGGCCTCCTTTTGTGCGATGATGTCAGATCGCGGCCTTCTCAGGCCTGCCGATGGGGTATGCGTTCGGCCGCCGACCGGCGGCTCAGGGCGAAGCCAAGGGCGAGCACCAGCCCGGCGCCCAGGGCTGCGGCGGGCCACTCAAAGCGGTGAATGGCGGCCTCCCCGAACCGCTCCGCGAGCCAGGGGTCCGAGACGAGCATCTCACCAGCAACCCAGCCAAGCAGACCCGCCCCCGCCCAGACGAGGATCGGAAATCGGGCGAGCAGCGCCATGATGACGGCGGCGCCGGCAATAATGAGGGGAATTGAAATCGCGAGGCCGAGCACGAGCAGGACGGTGGAATCCTTGGCGACGGCGGCGATGGCGAGAACATTGTCGAGGCTCATCACCGCATCGGCGATCGCCACGGTGCGTATAGCTTCCCAAAGACGATCGGATTCTTTCACCGCCGTCTCGTCATGGTCGTCTCCGGTCACGAGCTTGACTGCGATCCACAAGAGGAGAAGGCCACCGGCGATCTTGAGGAACGGGGTTGAGAGCAGGGTCGCGATGGCGATCGTGAACACGATCCGCAAACCCACAGCGACGAGCGCGCCGAAGAACATGCCAGCGCGCTGCTTGTCGTGCGGCAAGCCGCGGCAAGCGAGCGCGATGACCACGGCGTTGTCGCCGGACAGGATGATGTTGATCCAGACGATCTGTGCGAACTTCAGGAGCTGGGGGAGCAGGGTTTCCATTGCGAATGACCGGCATCTTGGGGGAACCAGCCGCGCGGCGGTCCGGACGTATCGTTGCGACCCGGTCGGCGACGGCGATGGACGGGCCGCAGCGCCTTGTGGCGGGCCCGTCAGGCAAGGCAGCCGCTGACCCTCAGCCCGTCGGGCTGGGGTAAGCTGCCCATGGAATCAGAAGAGAGGGGGACCCGTGGCGGGATGGGCGCAGGACAGCCGCGATGCCGGGAGTTCGGCGGCGGGCCGGGTGGAATCAAGCGCCGAGCTGGCGCAGACGAGGGCGACAAGGGCGGCAAATACGCCATCGTCGCCGTCGTCGAATTCTTCCTCGCTGCTCTCGATCTCGCCGAGGAGGGCCGCGACGACGCCCAGGTCGCGGTGCGACGATTGGTCAGGCGCGGTGATCCAGCTCGCAGCCCCGAGCGCCTGGGCCGCTGGCCCGTGGCGCAGAGTCGGCAGCGCACTCGCGACAGCGATCAGCAGCGCGAACAGGACGCGGGCGATCGCAGATCGGACTGGGAGCTGGTTCAGGGCGTGCTCCTCGCTGCTCGTGAGCGGCATCAAAAATGCCAAAGGCCGCAGGACAAAGTCAAACGACGATCTCCTGGCGAGACACCGGCCGGACCTCGGCCATAGTATGAGTGGCCTCACCTCAGTATACACGAGACCTGCCGGCTTTGACCTTGCTTCCGTTTCTGACTAGACCGCCGGCATGGATGGGGTCCCTCCCTCGGAAGCGCGGGCCGGGCAGGCCGCGCCGCAGCCGCTCGCGCAGCTTGATCTGGAAGCTGCACGGCGCATCACGGCCGTGCTCACCGATATCGACGACACCATCACGACCGAGGGGCGCCTCTCGGCGAAGGCTTATGACGCGCTCGAGCGCCTGCAGGGCGCCGGCTTCCTCGTCGTGCCGGTCACCGGCCGCCCTGCCGGGTGGTGCGACCTCATCGCCCGCTTCTGGCCGGTCGCCGGGGTAGTGGGCGAGAACGGCGCTTTCTATTTCCGCTACGACCATGGCGCCCGCCGGATGCGCCGCCGCTACTGGGCATCCGAGGAGGAGCGGTGGCGAAACCGGGCAAGGCTCGAAGCCCTGGCCTCCACCATCCTTGCCGAGGTTCCAGGCGCGGCGCTCGCCGCCGACCAGGCCTTTCGCGTCGCCGACCTTGCCATCGACGTCTGCGAGGATGTCCCGCCCCTGCCGGCAGAGCAGGTCGACCGCGTTCTCGCCCTCTTCCGGGAGGCGGGCGCGACCGCGAAGCTCAGCTCGATCCATGTCAATGGCTGGTTCGGCGCCTACGACAAGCTCGCCATGGCCCAGGAGATGCTTTCGACCGAGTTCGGCGTCAGTACCGAGGCGGCAGTGGCGCAGGTCCTGTTTGTGGGCGACTCGCCCAACGACGAGCCGATGTTCCGCGCCTTTCCGCTGTCTGTCGGGGTGGCGAATGTCCTCGATGCGGGCTCCCGTCTGCGCTCCTGGCCGACCTATGTCACCAAGAGGCGAGCCGGCGACGGTTTCGTGGAGCTCGCCGATCATCTCCTCGCTGCCCGGGCGGCCGCAAACGAAGCTACTCTCTGACCGCCATGGGCCGGATCCGCGCTATCCTGTGCGATCTTGACGGCACCCTGGTCGACAGCGCCGAGGATCTGCGAGACGCCCTCAACGCGCTTCTTGCGGAACATCACCTGTCGCCGCTGACCCTGGCCGAGGTCAAGGCCATGATCGGCGACGGAATCCCGAAGCTCGTGGAGCGGGGCCTGCAGGCCCGCGGGGCCGCCCTGCCGGACGGCGCCGACGCTGTCGCCCGCTTCCGCGAGCTCTATGCGCCGCGGGCTGCCAAGACCACACGCCCCTACCCCGGCGTTGTGGAAACGCTCGGGCGCCTCGCGGCCCAAGGCCTGCGCCTTGCCGTCGTCACGAACAAGCCCGAGCGCGAAACCCTGCAGATCCTCGGCTCCCTCGGTCTTGCCGATCGTTTCGGGGCGGTCATCGGCGGCGACACGCTCCCCGAGCGCAAGCCCCACCCGGCTCCCCTCCTCGAAGCCATGAGAAGGCTCAACGTTGCCGCGCCCGAGACGGCGATGGTCGGCGACAACCACCACGATGTGGAAGCGGCGCGGGCGGCAGGAGCGGCCGCCATCCTGGTCGCCTATGGCTACAGCCGCCAGCCGGTCGCGAAACTTGACGCCGACATCATCATCGACCGCTTCACCGAGCTCGAGGCAGCACTCCTGAGGCTGGAGGGGCGAACGTGAACCCTGCCGAGATCGTGGACGGGGCATAGAGGCGGATGAGGCTCATCACGTGGAACATCCAATGGGGCCGCGGCATGGACGGCCGGGTGGATCTCGCCCGCATCATCGCCCATGCCCGTGCCATGGCCGATTTCGACGTGCTCTGCCTGCAGGAGGTGGCCGACAACTTCCCGGACCTGGACGGCAACGGGCCGGACGATCAATTCGCGATCATCGCCGCGCTCTTGCCGGGCTACACCGCCGTTGAGGGCGTCGCGCTCGACATCGGGGACGGGGCGGGGCGGCGCAAGCGCTTCGGCAACATGATCCTGTCGCGCTACCCGGTGGAGCAGGTGCTTCGCTACACCCTGCCCTGGGAGGCGGATGCGACCCGCAACATGCCCCGGCTTCTCATCGAAGCCACGCTTCGCGGCCCCTTTGGGCCCGTCCGGGTGATGACGACCCACCTGGAATATTCATCGCAGAAGCTGCGGCGCGCGCAGGTCGAGGGCATTCGGGAGGCGCATCGCACGGCCTGCGACCGGGTCGCCCATCCACGGGAACCCGGCCCCGGGACCTATGTCGTTCCGCCGACCTCGGCGTCGGCGATCCTGACCGGCGATTTCAACATGCGCCCGGGCGATCCGACCAAGCGGCGCATCTCCGACCCGTTCGAAAGCGGCGCCCCGCGCTTCGTCGACGCTTGGACCGCCCTGAAGGGCGACGCCCCGCATCCGCCGTCCTTCTGCCTGTATGATCAAACCTACGGCGAGCCGCACTGCTGCGACTTCGTCTTCGTCACCGAGGATCTCCTGCCCCGCCTGCGCGCGATCTCATACGATCTCGACACGCGGGATTCGGATCACCAGCCCGTGCTCCTCGAGCTTCACGACACGGCCTCGCTGTGAGCGCGCTCGGCTGCCGCTCTTGAGGCGGCCAGAATGTCGCCCAGCCGTCGGATGAGATCCTTGAGCTCCGGCTCGCGCACGGCCTCTGCCGCAGCCTCTTGATTGAACCAGCGCCCCTCGCGCTCCAACCGCTCCGGCCACTCGTCGAGTTCGGCGCGAACGTGGAGAGGGAAGACCTCGACCCGGCACGGGACGATGCCGGACTTGCGGCGCTTGTCGTAACGATAGGTGCCGATAGGGTCCTGACCGACCAGGCCGACGAGGCCGGCCTCCTCATAGGCCTCGCGCTCGGCCGCCTCCCAAGGCTCGCGCCCCTTCATGGGCCAGCCCTTGGGGATGACCCAGCGCCGCGTCTCCCGCGAGGTGATGAGCCTCACCTGGAGGGCCTCGCCATCCCAGCGGTAAGGCAGGGCGGCGTACTGCACGCGCTCTTCCCTGCTCTCATCTTTTCGCTTGTGCTTCATCCCTGCCCGGCGCTGCCCGCTTGAGGGCGACAAGATGGATGAGGGCTTTCCTCGTAGCGGCCGAACCTCGTCACCCCTTGCGATGTAGGGGGGCGAAGATCGGATGCAAGGAGCGTTCTCGCGCCGAAGGAGGCGACACGCCTCGCCAAGCCGCCGAAGAGCCAGGATGCCCCGCTCCGCCCGCCCTCAACAAGCATGGTTGCCTCCGGCCGGGCGATACACTATCAAGCGCCACCTCGGATCCCCTGCTGCGGTAGCTCAGTGGTAGAGCACTCCCTTGGTAAGGGAGAGGTCGAGGGTTCGATCCCCTCTCGCAGCACCATCTCCACCTTATTGGATTTTCGCTCCGAAGCCCTCTCGCCGCCGAGCGGACTGACCGCTCGGAACCGGGTCTGTGATCGGGCGCACAGACCGAATACCGCTCACGACCAGAAACTTGTCATGCGTGGCGAGGTCGTGCCGGGAATCCACGGCAGCCGACATTCAACCTGGCGCCCGGTTCCGCATCAGCGAAATAGGCGCTTTCGGCGGCATCGAACCTGGACCGGAACGGCCGTTCCCGCCGGTTCGGCGCATGTGAGGCGGAGCCTACCCGCCCGCAGGCTGAAGGAGAGGTGCGATGCCCACCAAGGTCTATTTCTATGACGAGAGTGACTGGATCGACAGCCTGCAGGCGGCCGGGCGCTTCGAGGGCGACGACGACGTGCTCACCGTGCCGATCAGCGGCGGAGTGGAGCAACTGCTTCGCGAGTTGAAAAGGTTGGTCGCCGAGAAGCGGAGGTTCAATCGCGCCGTCTTCCAGACCCATGGGAGCCCGGGAACCATCTATTTCGGCGACGACCCGATCAACAAGACCGTCTGGAAGGGCAGCTTCGCAGGCTTCAACTTCGAGCGGCTCTTCCCAGGGACCTCTCGCATCTACTTCGACGGCTGCAATGTGGCCGAAGGCGGGGCAGGAACGGATTTCCTCTTGAACGCCGGATACATCTTCCTGGCCGCCGGCGGTGGCGATGTGATCGGGTGGAAGAATCTCGGCTTCGGCGTTCCGGGGCTCCTGCCGGGCATCGGCGGGCACACCATCCATCTCGGCGGCGGGTCGAACCTGAAGCGGATCCGGTTCTACAAGGGCGGCACGCCGAACTGGCCAGGCTCACACGTCTCCTGATTTGTCGCCGCCCGACGGGCACCAACCCTCCTCAAAGCGGACCCGCCCTGCGTCGCCGAACGCTGATGCGCACCATGGTCGCCTGCCTCGCCATTTCGGCGTAGCGTTCAGGGCGCGAAGCGGTTAGAGGCCGGCTCGTGTTCACCTCCCGGGCAGGACCATGGCTCCCGTCAGACTTGGCATTATCGGCTATGGCATCATGGGCGAGCGGCTGCTCCGCGCTGCCCTCCGGCACGATCCGGGCGAGGTGACCGTCGCTGGGGTATGGGATCCGTCCTCGCGGGCCATGGACCGCCTGGCCCGCGATCTCCCGCAGACGCCCCGCTTTCCTTCGAGCCATGAGCTGATGGAGGCGAGCGACTGCGTGTACATCGCCTCGCCCCCGGCAAGCCATCTCGGCCATGCCCGCCGCGCGATCGAGCGAGGCTGTGCGGTGTTCTGCGAGAAGCCGCTCGCCACCGATCTCGATGAGGCCGCTGCCTTCGTCGCCGAGGCTGAAAGCCAGCGCGCGCGCGCCGCCGTGAACTTCCCCTTCGCCTCCTCGCTCGCTGTCGATCAGCTGAAGGCCTGGATTGCGGAAGGCGCCGTGGGGGAGACCCGCTCCTTGCGGATCGAGGTCGCCTTCGCCGCCTGGCCCCGGTCCTGGCAGCAGGACGCCGCCACATGGCTCGACCGGCGCGAGCAGGGCGGCTTCACGCGCGAGGTCGTCTCGCATTTCCTGTTCCTGACGCGACGCCTGCTCGGGCCGCTTGACCTCAAGAAGAGCGCTGCGGTCTTCGCCGAGGGCGACCGCTCGGAACGTGGCATCGATGCGGTTCTGCTCGCGGGAGGGACGCCGGCGCGCGTGACCGGACAGGTGGGCGGCACCGAGGCCGACGACTGCAATTTCTGGACGCTCGAAGGCTCGGCCGGCGCCATTCGCCTGCGCGACTGGTCGATCGCCGAGCGTCTCGGAGAGGACGGGGTCTGGAGGACCGCGCCGGAGGCGCTGCCGAACGACCGCGCGCGCCCGATCGTGCTCGCCCGCCAGCTCGCCAAGGTGGCGGCCATGACGCGCGGCGAGCCGCATGATCTTGCGACCCTGAGAGAGGCCTTCGACGTGCAGCAGGTCGTGGAGGCGATTCTGCGCCAGGACGCATCCTGAGGGTACGGCCGGCCGCGAGGCTCACGTCCGGACGGATCGGCGGATGGGATGACCGCTCAACCGGCCGCGTGGCGGTAGCGGCTCTGCACGAGAAGGCTCGAGGCGAGGGTGAGCACCAGGGTCGCGATCATGAGGATGAATGCGATCGCGCCGCCGAAGGGCCAGTTGTTCTGCTGGACGAACTGGTTGTAGACGAGCGGCCCCATCATTTGGAAGCGCGGACCGCCGAGCAGCACGGGGGTGGCATAGGCGTTCATCGCCAGGATGAAGGTGAGGATCGTGCCGGCGAGGATGCCGGGCATGGCGAGCGGCAGCAGCACGCGCCGGGCCATGTGGATGGGACTGGCGCCCAGGTTGAACGCGGCCTCCTCGACCGCCCGGTCGATGCCTTCGATCACGCTCTGGAGCGTCAGCACCATGAAAGGCAGGTTGACGGCGATGATGCCGACGATGACGGCCGTTTCAGTGAACATGATCTCGATCGGCTGCTGGATCAGGCCAGCGCCGACGAGGCTCGCATTGACGAGCCCCCGGTTCCCGAACGCCACCATCCAGCCTGCCGCCCTTACTGCGTTGCCGACGAAAAGCGGCAGCACGACGAGCATGATCAGCAGGTTCTTGTACCGGCTCCGGGTGCGAGCGAGGACGTAAGCGAGCGGAAAGCCCATGACGACGCAGAAGGCGGTCGTCACGATCGCCACCCTCACCGTCCGCCACAGAACCCCGGTGTAGTAGGTGTCGGTGAAGAACTTGACGTAGTTCTCGAGCGTGAGCGCATCAACCATGAACTGGCCGGGCACGAACCGGTTCAGGCTGTAGCGGAACAGGATGGCGAGCGGGATGAGGAGACCGACGCCCACATAGATCGTGGCGGGCGCGACGAGCCCGGCAGCGCCGAAAGAGGGGCTCCTCCTCCGGGTTCCCATGCTGGGCGACAAGACGCTCATCTCGCTGCCTTAGGGAGAGGGCGCAGGCGCACGGCACTTTCACCGCGACCTGATCGGGTTGATGCGCGATGGGGTGGGTCCCGCTCCGGCGACGCCCCTGCGGTGCTGCTGCGCAGCAAGGTTGTTGCGCTTCCGTCCTGGACTGCGTCCCGCGCCTCGCGCTCCACGTATCCGGGAAAGAGGGTGGTGGCGCTTGAACCACTCCCCACTTTCCCGGAAGCCTGGAACAGAGCACAGCGGTGGTGACGTCCGGCCTCCATGCCCCACCCTCGCAGGAAGGGGAGGCCATGCGCCAACCCGATCGGACACGGCTCCAGGACAGAGCGCGCCGCCATAAGTCCCCTCGCCCGGTCGCCGTTCCGGCGACGCGGCCCCTCCCCGCGAGCGGGGCGAGGAGACGGTCCATGCCGCATTGGCCCGTTCACGCCTTGAAGACCTTGTCCCACCATTCCTTGAGCGCCTGATCGGTCCTGGCGATGTAGCCATAGTCGAGGTCGAGGAGGCGCTTCTGCTCCTCTGGTGTGAAGCCGATCCGCTTCTGCAGATCCGGCGGGACGACGGCGTTGGTGACCGTGGGGTTGTAGCCCATGTCGACGGCGAAGTTCTCCTGCGCGGTCTTGTCGAGCATGGCGTTCATGTAGGCGTAGGCGCCGTCCTTGTTGGGCGCATTCTTCGGGATAGCAAAGCCCGAGATGTAGAGCGGCACGCCTTCTGCCGGCGCGACCGCCTCCACAGGGATGCCGGCGTTCTGCCATTGCACGGCGCGCGCCTTCCACATGATGCCAAGCCCGATCTCCTCGTTCTTCAAGGCCTGCGCAAAAGCCTCGTTCGTCGGATAGACGCGGGCGCCCGCCTTCTTCGCAGCGAGCAGAATCTCCTTGCCCGGCTCGAAATCCGAGACCTTGCCGCCAGCGGCCAGCGAAGCCGCGGCCATGACGTATTGGTACTGGATGTCGATGATGCCGATCTTGTTGCCGTGCTTCGGATCGAAGGCGTCCTTGAAGCTCTTGGGCGCGTCCGCGATGAGCTTCGGGTTGTAGAGGACGACCTTGCCCGAATAGATGTGGCCGACCCCGTAAGGGTACTTCATCTGCGGGATGAGGTACTGGGCGTTCGGGATCTTCGCATAGTCGATTGGCTCGAGGACGCCGGCCTCGTTCATCTCATACATGTTGGCCGCGGAGAGGCCTTGGATATCGCTCGTGCCCCGGGGCAAGCGCCGCTCGGCCACCATCTTCGCCCGCCGCGGCGCGTCTCCCGCCTGATCCTGCGCGACCTCGTAGCCCTTCGGCTTCAAGAGCGGATCTTCGATGTTCTTGGTGAGAAGGCGCGCATAGTCGCCGCCCCAGGTGCCGACGACGATCCGGCCGCCGCCTTGCGCGAAGGCGCGCCCGGATCCGAGGACCGGCAGAGCCGCTGCGCCCGTAAGACCGATTGCCTTGAGCGCGTCGCGCCGGCTCAAGGTCCCCTTTGTCGTCGTCATGTCCGCTCCTCCACAGCGCCAGTCCGCTCCTGACCGGCAAAGACCAGCCCCGCCTCGCGGGACCAGCCGACTTCCACCTCGTCCCCTACGCTGGGCGCCGATCCCGCTCTGTTCGGCAGTTGCACCACCACCCGGTCCGCGGGAGACAGGCGCACATGGGCTTCAAGCACGGCGCCCAGATAGGACACGAACTCGACCCGACCCGGAAGCCGGTTGTCGAGGCTTCTTTCAGGCTCAAGGCTCAAACGCTCGGGCCGCAGTGCAAGCGTTGCAGGGCCTGGCGGAACATGGGAGGCGCTGTGCAGGCGCAGGCCTCCCGCGCTCTCGAAGATGCCAGGCTCCACGATGCGCCCATCGAGAAAGATGCTGCGCCCGACGAAGCCAGCGACGAAGCGGTCGGCCGGGCGTTCATAAAGGTCGCGCTGCGTGCCGATCTGCCGGATCTCGCCGTCAGCCATCACGACCAGCCGATCGGCCACGGTCAGCGCCTCCTCCTGGTCGTGGGTGACCATGATGGTGGTGAGCCCGAGCTGGCGCTGAAGTTCCCGGATCTCGATACGCACCTCCTCCCTCAGCTTCGCATCGAGGTTGGAGAGAGGCTCATCGAGGAGAAGAACGGCGGGCCGGATGGCGAGGGCGCGGGCCAGTGCGACGCGCTGCTGCTGCCCGCCCGAGAGCTGCCGCGGCAACCGTTCCGCGAAGGCATCGAGGCGCACGAGACGCAGCGCCTCGCGGGCGCGGGCCGCGATCTCGCCCTTCGGGAGCTTGCGCATTTCAAGGCCGAAGGCGACGTTCTCCATCACCGTCATGTGCGGGAAGAGCGCATAGCTCTGGAACACCATGCCGGTGTTGCGCCGCCAGGGCGGCAGGTAGGTCACGTCGATGCCGCCGATGCGGGCCGTTCCGCCGCTCGGCTCGACGAAGCCGGCGATCATCCGCAGCGTCGTCGTCTTGCCGCAGCCCGAAGGCCCGAGGAGCACCAGGAACTCGCCCTCCGCGACATCGAGCGTCACGCCCTTGACGACGGCGTGTTCGCCGTAGCGCTTGGAGAGGTCGATAAGCTCAAGGCGGGCCACGCTCTACACCACCTGGCTGATCTTCACGTAGCGATCCGTCACGATCATGGCCGCGCCGATCAGGACGATCTGCAAGACCGAGACCGCAGCGACGGTCGGATCGATCTTCCATTCGAGGTATTGGAGGATGGCGATCGGCAGGGTCGTGCGCCCGGCTCCGACGAGGAACAGGCTCATCTCCAGATTGCCGAAGGACATCACGAAGCCGAAGAGCGCGGCGGCGACGATGCCGGGACGGATCGCCGGCAACGTGACCCGACGAAAGGTCGTGAAGGGGGGCGCGCCCAGGTTCTTCGCCGCCTCCTCGATCGTCGGGTCGAAGCCGGCGAAGCTCGCGGTCACGAGCCGCACCGCCCAGGGGATGACGATGAGCGCATGGGCGGCGACGAGCCCCGCCGTGGAGCCGAGCACCGGCAGGCCTGTCGCGATTTCGGTTTCGATCTGAAAGACGTAGATCGCGGTGCCGAGCACCACCCCCGGCACCACGAGCGGCATGAGGAGGAGCGTGTTGATCGGCTCGCGTCCGAAGAAGCGGCGCCGCGCGATGGCGAGGCTCGCCGGCACGGCAAGCGCAAGCCCGATCAAGGTCGCGGCGATCCCGACCTGAAGGCTGAGCAGGAAGCCGTTGACGAAGATCTTGTTGTTGGCGACCGCCCCGAACCAACGGACCGAATAGCCCTCGGGCGGGAAGGACGGGATCTCCTGACGGAAGAAGGCAAGCCAGGTGACGAGGAGGAGCGGCAGGAGGATGAAGCCGAGCGAGAGCGCCGCCGCTCCATTGAGGGCCCAGCGTCCCCATCGGCGCGCATCGGCGCGCGGGCGGGCGCCCGCCGAGAGGGCGTCCAGCCTGTGAGGAGCGAGTGTTGCGTCCACGGGCTCAGTGCAGCCGGTTCTTGTGGAACTTGCCGCCCTTCATGATCGCCGACAAATGCCGGCCCTGGTCCTGGAACAGGGAGAGGTCCTTCAAGGGATTGCCGTCGACGACGAGGAGGTCCGCGTAGGCGCCGGCCTTGAGCGTCCCGAGCCTACCCTCCATGCGCAAGACCTGTGCTGCGATGGTGGTGGCCGAGCGGATGATCTCGAGCGGCGAGACCACCTCGCTGCGGATGACGAACTCGCGGCTCTGGTCCACCTGCAGGGCGCCGAGGAGATCGCTGCCATAGGCGACGGGCACGCCCGCCCGCTTGCAGATCTCGAGCGAACGCAGGCCGCCCTCGATGACGAGGTCGTTCTTGGCGAGCATGTCGGCGGTCATGCCGTATTCGGCGGCGCGCTCCTTCATGGCGTAGTAGGCGACGAGATTGGCGACGAGGAACATGCCCTTCTCCGCCATGAGCGTCGCCGCGGCCTCGTCGATGAGGTTGCCATGCTCGATGGTGCGCACCCCGGCCTGGGCGGCACGGGTGATGGCTTCGGGCGTATAGGCATGGGCGCAGACATAGCGACCGAAGGCACGCGCCTCCTCGACCGCCGCGGCGACCTCCTCGGGCGCGAACTGCAGACTGTCGAGCGGGTCGTAGGGCGAGGCGACGCCGCCGGACATCATGATCTTCACGTGGTCGGCGCCCTGGCGCATCTGCTCGCGCGCCGCCTTGCGCACCTCGGAGACGCCGTCCGACACGTTCATGGTGAAGGCCATGGCGTTGCAGCAGTGGCAGCGCAGACCGAGGCTGTAATCGGTGCGCCGGCGCGGATCGCTGTGGCCGCCCGTCGGCCCGATCGCCTGCCCGGCGATGAAGAGGCGCGGGCCCACCACATGCCCCTTCTCGACGGCCTCCTTGATGCCCCAGTCGGCGCCGCCGGTGTCGCGCACGGTGGTGAAGCCGCGATCGATCATGCCGCGCATGAGGGCGACCGCCCGCGCGGTGGCGAGCGTCAGGGGCACGGCCTCCAGGAAGCGGATGTTGACCTCGCTCAAGAAGACATGGACGTGGCAGTCGATCAGCCCCGGCATGAGCGTGCGCCCGCCGCAGTCGATGACCTCCGCCGCCCCGCTTCGGATCGACCGCTCCGAAACCTCCCGGATCGTGTCCCCTTCGACGAGAAGCTCGAACCCGTCCTGAAGCTCGCCGACTCTCGGCTCGAGCAGCTTGAAGTTCCGGAACAGCAGCTGTGTCATGAACGCCTCCGCGCGCCCATAGGACATCGTCCTGTTGGCGCGCACAAGGGGCTACCTCCCTGCCCTCGCCCTGAGCCTTGCATCTGCGCCATGCCGCCATGACCATTTGCCGCTTGCCGCATCGGCGGCGACGGGCGATGGCTCGTCCGCGTCAGGAGTGCATGATGGACGAGACGACTTCCCGACCCGCCCCGTTCCCGCTTCGTCCCGAGGCCGCGCTCGCCCCCGAGAGCGGCATCGTCGAGGTGGCGAATTACGGCCGCCGCCGTCCGGGGATCATCCCCCTCTGGGTGGGCGAAGGGGACCTGCCGACCCCCGCCGTCATCTGCGAGGCGGCGACGCGCTCGCTTGCGGAGGGCGAGACGTTCTACACTTGGCAGCGGGGCATCCCGCCGCTGCGGCAGGCCCTCGCCCGCTATCACGATCGCCTGTACAGGCGCTCCTTCGACGAAGAGCGCTTCTTTGTCACCATCGGCGGGATGCACGCCTTGCAGACGGCGATCCGCATGGTGGCCGGCACGGGCGACGAGGTCGCGATCCCCACCCCGGCTTGGCCGAACTTCGCCGGCGCGATCGCGATCGCCGGTGCGCGGCCGGTGCCCGTGCCGATGGACTTCGGGCAGGGCGGCTGGAGCCTCGATCTCGACCGCTTGCGGCAGACCGTGAGCGCCCGCACCCGCGCCATCGTCGTCAACTCGCCCGCCAACCCTACCGGTTGGACGGCGAGCCTTGAGACCTTGCGAGCGATTCTCGCCCTTGCCCGCGAACGGGGCCTGTGGATCATCGCCGACGAGATCTACGCCCGCTTCGTTCACGATCCCGCTCTTTCCATCGATGATCGCGCCCCCTCCTTCAAGGACGTGATGGACGAGCAGGATCGCATCCTTTTCGTGCAGACCTTTTCCAAGAACTGGGCGATGACCGGGTGGCGCATCGGGTGGCTCGAGGCGCCGCCCTCCCTTGGACAGGTCATCGAGAACCTCATTCAGTACTCCACCTCCGGCGTGCCCGTTTTTGCGCAGCGCGCCGCCGTCGCCGCGCTCGAGCAGGGCGAAGCCTTTGTCGCCCGCCAGATCGAGGCAGCGCGGCGGGGACGGGCCATCATCTGCGGCGGGCTCGGCGCGACGGGCAAGGTGGATCTGCCGCCGCCCTCGGGCGCCTTCTACGCCTTCTTCAAAGTCAAAGGCGCAACGGACTCGCGCGCCCTCGCCTTGAGGCTCATCGACAGGGCCAATGTGGGCTTGGCGCCCGGTTTCGCCTTCGGGGTCGAAGGCGGTTTTCTGCGGCTCTGCTTTGCGCGGAAAGCGGAGGACCTCGAGGAAGCCGTGCGCCGCCTGGCCCCTGTCCTTGAGGCCGGGGTCCCGTCCTGAGCGGCCGGCCCTTGCCGCCTCTTGCCGCGCTTGCGGCGACGCAGGCCGCGCAGATTCTTGTCGCCTTCGGGGGCGGGCTCGTCTTCCATCTCTTCGGGGTGCCTGCAGCCTGGCTTTCCGGTGCCATGATCGCCGTCGCCCTGTGGGGAGCGGCAGGCTTGGCGCGGCCCCTGCCGCGTCCCCTGTCGGACGCGGCGCTTCTGGTCTCCGGCGCCACCCTGGGGAGCGGCATCACGCCGGACTCCCTTGCCGCCGCCGCCCGCTACCCGGCAAGCCTCCTCGTCCTCGGGGCCGCCGTCGTCGCGATCACCTTTGCCTCGATGCTGTGGCTGACCCGCGTCTCCGGTTGGCAGCGCGACGACGCGATCCTCGCTTCGGTGCCGGGCGCGCTCTCCACCGTGCTCGCCATCGCCGTGGACCGCAGGGCGGGCGTGGCGGCGATTGCGGTGCTCCAGTCGATCCGGCTGTTCGTCCTCGTCGCGCTCCTGCCGAGCATGGTCGCCTGGCTCGGGGGAGGCCCGGCCGCGCTGCTCCCGGGAGAGGGGCGGGTCGCCGCAACCCCGGGGGAGCTCGCGACGATGCTGGCGGGCGGCTGGGCGGCCGGGCTTCTCTTCGAGCGCCTCAAGCTTGCTGCTCCAGCGCTCTTGGGCGGCATGGCGGTGAGCGCGGTGCTCCACGGCAGCGGTGCGGTGACGGGAGTCGTGCCGCCTGCCCTGGCGATCGTCGGCCTCGTCATGATCGGTGTTTACATCGGCGAGCGCTTCCGGACGATTCAGCTTTCGGTATTGCGGCGTATCGCAACCGCCTCGATGGGTTCGCTCTTCATCAGCACGGCCATCGCGCTCCTCTTCGCGGCCATGGCGTCGCTGCTCACCGGCATCGGCCTTGCCGAGGCGGTCGTTGCCTTCGCCCCAGGCGGTCTCGAAGCGATGATGGTCCTGGCCCTCGTCTTGGGGCTCGACCCGCTCTATGTGGGCGTGCATCACCTCGCCCGCTTCTTCGGCATTGCCATTGCCCTGCCTCTGATCTTTCGCTGGCTGCCGACCTCCTCTGCGAGGGCGCAGCAAGCGGGATCGGAAACCGGCGGCTAGATCAGCGGATTAATGAGGACGGCGAGGGCCACTCCCAACGCGAAGGCGGCGAGCATCGCGGCAAGGAAACTGTAGCTGCTGCACCGGACGGCGAAGAACTCCATGACATGCCCCCCTTTGTTGACGATCGGGATTCCCGTTCGCCTGGTCATGCGCAGCATCGACGGGATTGGGCGCGCTTCAGTGCTCCCGCGCACGCGGCGCCGTCCTGCGGCGAGAGCGGGGGCCAGCGGAGAGAATGCGCCACTCCGGCATTCGGCGACCAGGTGAGCGGCCGTGACGCATCGTCTTCTCACCTACAATGTGCGCCGCTGCGTCGGCGTCGATGGCAGGCTTTCGCCGGAACGTGTCGCGGCAGTGATCGCCGAATGCCAGCCGGATATCGTCGCCCTGCAGGAGCTTGACGTCGGGCGGGCGCGCACGGGCCGGGTGGATCAGGCGCACGTCATCGCGCGTGAACTCGGCATGCATATGCATTTCCATCCGGCCATGCGGGTGATGGAGGAGCTTTACGGCGACGCCATCCTGACCGCGAGACCCTCGAAGCTCGTCAAGGCCGGCGCCCTTCCCGGCCACCCGCTCCTGCCGCGCCTCGAGCCCCGGGGCGCCCTCTCAGCCTGCGTGAACATCGGCGGGGTGGACCTCAACGTCATCAACACCCATCTGGGCCTGTTCGCGCGGGAGCGCCTGGCGCAGGTCAACGCGCTTCTCGGGCCGGAATGGCTGGGAGCTCAGGGGGGCCGCCATCCGGTCATGCTTGTCGGCGACTTCAACGCCTTGCCCCGCTCGCAGGTCTATCGGCGCCTCACGGCGCTGCTCAAGGACGCGCAAACCTTCCCGCGGATCCGGCGACCGCAGCCGACCTTCCCCTCCCGGCTGCCGATCATGCGCATCGACCACGTCTTCGTGAGCCGCCCGATCGAGGTGTTGCGCGTCGAGGTCGTGCGCACGCCCCTTGCACGCGTCGCTTCCGACCACCTGCCGCTCCTCGTGGAGTTCCGCTTCGCTCCGGCGGAACGGCTTGTCCGCCCGGCGCGCCGAATGGAGACGCTGCCAGCCTGAGGAGGGCTCCTGCCTTGCCTCTCTTTGCCGGAAACATCGCCCCGTCCTCGCGGTTGTGCTTTCGAGCGAGAAGGATACTCCCCCGTGGACATGCAGGCCGCGGCCGATCGAGCGGAGATTGCAGACCGCAGCATTCGACGGGACGCGGCCGTTCGAGAGGGCGCCGCGCATCAGAAAAAGCCGCTTCTGCGCCGCTTGGGCCCTTTCGTTGCAGTGGCGGGCGTCGCGCTTGCCGGCTTCCTCCTCTACCGCACCCTCAGCCGCTACAGCTTTGACGACATCGTTGCCTCGGTGGCAGCCGTGCCGTGGTGGCGGCTGGCGCTCTCAGGGTGCTTTGCCGCCCTGAGCTATCTGTGCCTGACCGGCTTCGACTATCTGGCTCTGCGCTACGCAGGCCACCCGTTGCCGTACCGGAAGGCAGCGCTCGCCTCCTTCTGCAGCCTTTCCCTTGGGCACAACATCGGTTTTGCAGCCTTGAGCAGCGGCGCCATCCGTTACCGGTTCTATTCGCGCTGGGGCCTTGGCGCCGGCGATGTCGCCAAGGTGATCCTGTTCTGCGGGATGACGGTCGGGCTGGGTCTTATCGTCCTGGGGGGCGCAGCGCTGCTCCTCGAGCCAGGGCTCGCGCAAGAGATCACCGGCCTGTCGGCGGGCGGGGTCCAGGGTCTCGGCGCCGTCTGCCTGGGGATCGCGGCGCTCTACCTCCTGCTCGCAGCCACCCTCCGGCAGACCCTCCAGATCCGGAGCTTCAGCCTTCGGATGCCGAGCTTTCGGCTCGCCGTCGGACAGCTTGTCATCGGACCATTGAACTTCGCCTGCGTGGCGGCCTGCCTGCACCAGGCGCTCGCGGCGGTGGCCGACCTTTCCTATCTCACCGTGGCGGCGGTGTATGTCATCGCGACCGTGTCGGCCCTCATTGCCCATGCGCCAGGAGGACTTGGCGTGATCGAGAGCGTCGTGCTCTACCTCCTGCCCGGAGGCAAGCTGATCGGCGCTCTCATCGTCTATCGCTTCGTCTATTTCCTCGCGCCCCTGTGCATCGGCGCTCCCACTTTTCTCGCTGCCGAACTCGCGTTCCGGCGGCGCAACCGGACGCACGATCTATCGTGATCTAAAGAGGAGCGTGGCGCCGTCGGCCGCGTCGATGCTTGAGAAACCACAACGGCTCGAAGGGGCGGCGCGGGTCGAGAAGGCGCGTTCCGAAGATGGGCTTCGTCGGGCCAGCCTTGACTTTGAACGGACGCAGACCGCGCGCGCTCACATTCAGCCGCTCGATCGCGCGGATCAGCGACCGTTCTTCGGCCACCGCTTCTGCCACCGCCTCGGGCGAGACGCCGAGATGCTCCGCGACGAGCGCGTTCCGCAAATCAAGGATCGGGCGTGTCTGCGCGGCGTCTGTCGCCTCGATCGCAAGATCGCACTCCGTGTCGAGCCCGACCGAGCGATTGTTGAGATTGGAGGAGCCGATCCGAAGGAAGAGATCGTCCACGATGATGAGCTTCGAGTGCACCAGCACCTCGCACTCGCCGGCCTGCGCAGGCACCACCGGGTAGTAGGCGCGAAAGCGGTTGAACTTGTCGGCCTCTTTCAGGCGCCGTATCAACCGGTCGCGGTTGTTGCCCATGACAAGCTGCTCCAGCCGGCCGCGGGAGGCGCGGGTCATGACGACCACGATCTCAGGTCCTTCCGGCAGCCGCAGGGTTCCTGCGAGCAGGTTGCCGATGGCGTTTGCGGTGAGGTACTGGGCCTCGATATAGATCACGTGTCGTGCCGCTACGAGCGCATCGGCCGTGAGCTTCGCGGCCTCATGAACGGCCGGACGGCCGGCCCACGGGGGCGCTGTCCGGGCAATCGCCACCGGAACATTCGTGAAAGGCGCTGCCAGCCCCGACGGCCACGGATCGCCCTCCGCCTCGACGGGGCCGAGCGCCTCGCCTGTTGCCGTCGCCCAACGCTCCTTGGCGATCGCAGCGACCGCGCGGGCGGCGTCACCATCGACGGCCATCTGGATGTCGTGCACCGGGCAGTACCATTCACCGTTGCCGCTGACGCGGAGCGGATGGTCGGCCGCATGCTCCGGCGTGTCCCAGCGCCTCACGGTCAGGTCCATACCGCCCACGAAGGCGAGCTTGTCGTCGACGCAGACGATCTTCTGATGGTGAGCGCCGTAGATCGGATGCTCTTTGTCGAGCTTCAGCTGGATGCGCGGGTGGCGCTGCCACTCCGCGCCGAAGAGCAGGGAGATGGGATCGCCGGGCGCATGCACGACGGCGATGCTCCACACCAGAATCCGGATTTCGAGCTCGGGCCGTGCTTCGACGAGCGAGCGCAAGAGATCGCCCAGGCACAGGCTGTCCGGCGCGTCCGGTCGCAGCCGAATGGCGCCGTCGAAGTCCCAGCCGACGATGAGGATCGAGCGCCGGGCCCCTCTCAACGCGTCTTCGAGAAAGGCAAAGTAGGGAGCGGCATCGACAATCGGCGCTGCCCTTCGGGCCGCCGCGATCCGCCAGCAGTTCTCGCCAGGCTTGAGGATGCGCCAGGGCGCTCCCCTCGAATGAACCGGCGAGACGGTTTCCCTTTGCCCCTCGACAAGAAGGTGCGAGCGCCGCTCCAGCGGCGCGGGACGAGGCGAGGCGTCAAGCTCGCCTAATGTGACTGCCTTGGCACTCAAGCCGGACCCTTCCTGCAGCACGGCGCGGCCGGAGACCCTGGCCGCCCGCCGCACGTCAACGCAGCGGAGCGGCTACGGTTCGACGACGCAGGCCCAGCTGGCCGCCCGGGCCCGTTCAGTGTCACGCCGGGCGGTGGGCCAGGAGGTCGCGGATCTCGGAGAGCAGTTTCACCTCGGCAGGGATCTCGGGCGCCTTGGGCACATCCACCTTCTCGTCCTCCTGGCGCTTGAGCCGGTTCATGGCCTTGACCACCAGGAAAAGCACCCAGGCGACGATCACGAAGTTGATGAAGGCGGTGACGAAGCTTCCCCAGCCGATGACGGCGCCCTGCTTCTTCGCCTCCGCGAGGCTCGTGGCCGTCACTGAGGAGGAGAGAGGGAGGAAGTAGTTGGAGAAGTCGAGGCCGCCGGTGATGGCACCGAGGATGGGCATGAACACATCGCCAACGAGCGAATCCACGATCCTGCTGAAGGCGGCCCCGATGATCACGCCAATCGCGAGATCCACCACATTGCCGCGCAAGGCGAACTTCCTGAACTCCTCGAGCATGGTGCGTCCCCACATCCAGACAGGCCGGGATGGCGCCTGCCGCACCATCCTAAGAGGGGCCGCTTTCCCCCGAAAGCGCGGACCGCTCAGCGCGGGAGCGCCCTGGCCCCGCGGCGTTCGCCGGCATGGCGCTCCGCGGCCGCGATAGCTACGATGGCGCCGTCCGGGCGAAGGAGTTCTCATGGTCGGCGGCTGGGCGGTCGTCCTCTCGGCGCTCGTCTACTTGTGTTTCCTGTTCGCAGTCGCCCACTGGGGCGACCAGTCGGGCGGCCGGCTCATGCGCGGCCGGGCGCGCGGCACGATCTATGCGCTGGCGCTGGCCGTCTACTGCACCTCCTGGACCTTCTTCGGCTCCGTGGGCCTTGCAAGCCGCGCCGGGCTCGACTTCCTGACCATCTATATCGGCCCCGTCCTCGTCTTCGGCCTCGCCTTCCCCCTCGTCGAGCGGGTGGTGCGCATCGCCAAGGCCCAGAACATCACCTCGATCGCCGACTTCGTCGCCGCACGCTACGGCAAGAGCGAGCGCGTGGCGGCCATCGTCTGCCTCATCGCCGTGGTGGGGGCCATCCCCTACATCGCCCTTCAGCTCAAGGCGGTGTCGGCCTCGCTCGGCGTCTTCCTCACGGCGCCCGGGGGGCCGGGCCTTGCCCGATCGGTGCCCATCTTTGGCGATCTTGCGCTTGTCGTGGCTCTCGTGCTCGCCGGTTTCGCCGTCGCCTTCGGCACGCGTCACACGGACGCCACCGAGCACCAGGACGGCCTCATGCTCGCCATCGCGCTCGAGTCGGTGGTGAAGCTCATCGCCTTCCTGATCGTCGGCGCCTACGTCACCTTGTGGATGTTCGGCGGCATGAACGACATCACCGCGCGGCTTGCCGAGCGCGCCGGCGGCTTCGACTTTCTCGCGCAGACCTCGGATATCGGCGGCTTTGTGACCCTCACCCTGCTTGCCGCCTGCGCCGGCCTCTTGTTGCCGCGCCAGTTCCATATGGCGGTCGTCGAGAACCGCGGGATCGACGATGTGCGCCGCGCCGCCTGGCTGTTTCCGCTCTATCTCGTCCTCATCAATCTGTTCGTCATCCCGCTCGCCCTCGCCGGGCTCGTCACCTTCGCTCCGGGTGAGATCGACCGCGACATGACGGTGCTCGCCCTGCCGCTGCGCGACGGGGCCAACTTCGTGGCGCTCATCGCCTTCCTCGGCGGGCTCTCCGCCGCGACCGCCATGGTGATCGTCGAGACGGTGGCGGTCGCGATCATGATCTCGAACCATCTCGTGCTGCCGATCGTGCTGCGCCGCCGCGGCTTCTCGGGCGAGGGCCTGGACGAGAGCGGCTCGCCGCAGGCGTCGGATCTGGGCGGCTTCGTCCTCGGAGTGCGACGGATCGCCATCGTCGTCGTGACCCTCCTGGGCTACGCCTATTTCCGGTCGGCGGGCGACGCGGCGCTTGCCGCCATCGGGCTCCTCTCCTTTGCCGCCATTGCGCAGGTCGCGCCGGCCTTTGTCGGCGGGTTGTTCTGGTCGCGCGGGACCGCCTTCGGCGCCAGCGGCGGCCTGATGGTGGGGTTCGCCGTGTGGGCCTACACGCTGCTCCTGCCGAGCCTCGCCTGGGAGGGGGTGTTCTGGTCGAGCTTCGTGACCGAAGGACCGTTCGGCCTGTCCTACCTGAAGCCGACGGCCCTGTTCGGGACCGAGTTGCCTCCCCTCGTCCACGGCGTCGTGTGGAGTCTCACGCTCAACGTGCTCGCCTATGTGGGCCTGTCGCTCTCGCGGCCGGCGAACGCCCTCGAGCGCGTCCAGGCGACCGCCTTCGCCGGCCTCGACGACGCCTCCATCGCGCCGAGTTTCCGCTTCTTCCGCGCCAGCGTCTCGTTCGAGGATCTGCGCGCCACCGTGGCCCGCTATCTCGGGGAAGAGCGCACCAATCGCTCCTTCGAGAGCTTCGCCCGCAGCCGCGGCATCCCCCTCAACGAGCGCACGGAGGTGGACATCCACCTCCTGCGCTATGCGGAGCATCTCCTCGCCTCCGCCATCGGCGCCGCGTCCTCGCGCCTGGCCCTGTCGCTCCTCCTGAAGCGGCGCAACGTGTCGAGCCGGGACGCGCTGCGCCTGCTCGATGACGCGTCGGCCGCGATCCAGTACAGCCGCGACCTTCTCCAGCACGCCCTCGACCATGCACGCCAGGGCATCACGGTGCTCGACCGGGACCTGCGCCTGCTCGCCTGGAACCGGGCCTTCATCGACCTCTACGAGCTGCCGCCCGAGCTCGTGCGCATCGGCGTCGGGCTCGACGCCATCATCCGCTTCAACGCCGAGCGCGGCTCCTATGGCCCCGGCGCCGTGGACGACCTCGTCGAGCACCGCATCCACAACTTCGTCCACGACCTCGAGCCGCAGCGCATCCGCCTCTACCCCACCGGACGGGTGATCGAGGTGCGCTCGAGCCCGCTCCCGGCCGGCGGCTTCGTGACCACCTATACCGATGTCACCGAAACGGTGGCCGAGGAGGAGGCGCGCGCCCGCGCCAACGAAATCCTGGAACAGCGGGTGCGCGAGCGGACCGAAGAGCTGACGCGGCTCAACGAGGCGCTCACCCGGGCCAAGGCCGAGGCGGACGAAGCCAACATCTCGAAGACGCGGTTCCTGGCCGCCGCGAGCCACGACATCCTGCAGCCGCTCAATGCGGCCCGCCTCTACGCCACCGCCCTCGTCGAGCGCGACCGGGAGGCGGGCGACTCCGCTCTGGCCGAGAACATCGACGCCTCGCTCGACGCCGTCGAGGAGATCATCACCGCGCTGCTCGACATCTCGCGCCTCGACACGGGCGCCATGAAGCCGCAATGGTCGGATTTCCGGCTCGACGAGCTGTTCCGGCAGCTGCTCCGCGAGTTCGATCCGATCGCCCGCGAGAAGGGCTTGCGGCTGACCTTCGTGCCCTGCTCGCTCGCCATCCGCTCCGACCGGCGCCTCCTCAGGCGCCTGGTGCAGAACCTGATCTCCAACGCCATCAAATACACGCCCTCGGGGCGGGTGCTGGTCGGCGCGCGCCGGCGCGGCGGCCGCGTCAGGATCGAGGTCTGGGACACCGGCCTTGGCATTCCGCCCTCCAAGCAGAAGGTGGTGTTCCGCGAGTTCCTGCGGCTCGACCAGGGGGCCAAGGTGGCCCGCGGGCTCGGGCTCGGGCTGTCGATCGTGGAGCGCATCGCTCGCATTCTCGACCATCCCCTGTCGCTTGTTTCCGAGCCTGGCCGCGGCTCTGTCTTCCGCGTGGAAGCGCCCGTCGCTCCCAGACGCGCCCCGGCGGCGACCACGGTGGAACGGCCGCGCGCCCCCGCCACGCCCTTGGCCGGACTTGTCGTGCTTGCGGTCGACAACGAGCCGGCGATCCTGGAGGGAATGCGGACCCTCTTGTCCGGATGGGCCTGCACGGTCATGACGGCGGCATCGCTCGAGGAGGCGCGGCAGGTCGTCGCGCGGCAAGGGCCCCCCGAAGTGCTCATCGCCGACTATCACCTCGACGAGGGCGACGGCCTGGCCCTCATCGCCGCGCTGCGGGACATCGTCCCGCACCTGCCGGCGATCCTCGTGACCGCCGACCGCTCGCCGGCGGTGCGCGAGGCAGCGAACGCGCAAGGCGTCCACATCCTCAACAAGCCGCTCAAACCAGCCGCGCTGCGGGCGCTCCTCGCCCAGTGGCGGGCCAGCCGCGCGGCCGCGGAGTAAGGCGGCCTCCAACGAAGCTTCGGGAAGGCCGTCCAAGAACAGGTCAAGAACTTCTTGTGTCGGCCCGCGTTACAGAATGGGCCCGATGCGCCGACCTCCAATCGTTCGAGGGGTGAGGTGCGTCGCGCCGCTCGATGCGAGCCGCTGGATGATCTTGAGCCCGGTCACGGTGCTGGTCGTGGAGGACGAGCCGCTCCTTTGCGACCTCATGGTCGAGGAGTTGGAGGGGCTCGGCTATGGCGTGCTGCGGGCCCGCACGGCCCAGGAGGCGCTCGACATCATCGAGGGAGACGCGCCGGTGGACGTCCTGTTCACCGACATCCGCCTGCCCGGCCCACTCGACGGCTGGGAGCTCGCCTTGCGTTTCAGGAAGAGGAACCCGCGCGGGCCGGTCATCTATACAACGGCCTATTCGGGCTCGCCGGCCCGCCCCGTGGCGCAGAGCGCCTTCATGGCGAAACCCTACCGCTTGGCCGCGGTCGTGGCGGAGATCCGCCGCCTCAGCGGCCCGGCATGACGAGGATCGACCCTAAACCTCCGCGGCCTTCAAAGCGGGCGCATAGGTGACCGCCTTCGGATCCTGGGGGATCGCGTCCGCATAGCCGCGCGTCTCGATGTCGCCGATGACCTTCATGAGGAGCTTGAGGCCCATCGGCGCGAGGGCTCGTCGCCAAAGGCTGCGGGCGTCGTCCTCGGGATAGACGAAGCACCAGTCCTGAGCGGCGATGGCGCCCTCGTCCATGCCCTCGGACAGGTGGTAGACGCTGCCGCCGGCGATCGGGTCGCGGCACTTGATGGTCCACTCGACAGCGGCAATGCCCCGGTGCCGGGGCAGGAGGGACGGATGATAGCCGATCGCTGCCCGTCTCGCCTTGGCGCGCGCCTCGGCGGTGATGAACGAGTGGGAATGGGCCGCCACGATCACGTCCACATCGTCGGGGATGTCGTCCGCGAGCACGCGTCTTGGCCCGTTCAGGAGACGCAAGGGGCATCCGGCCTTCGCTGCTTCCTCGGCAAGTTGGTCCTCCGCGTCAAGCCCGACGACCCACAGCTGGTGGCCGGCCTCCAGCAGAAGATGAAGCATCTGGGCGCCGAACCAGCGTGACCCCACCAGCGCAATCCGCATTGCCGCCCCCTCTTGACGCCCCATGTGTCGGGCTCCTTTTGCCGACCGGCGAGGGACCCGGCAAGCCCCCGCGGCGCAAGAGGCAGTGTTGCGGCGCCTGACTGGCGGCCCGCCCTCGGATCATGTTTGATGAGCGTCGGGATGGTCGGCGGTCGCCATCCGCCCGGAAACATCAAGCAGCACGAGGCATGATGAACGTTTCGTTCTTCAGCGATCTTCTCACGACCATCTCGGAGCGGGGGCGCGGGCTCATCGGCCTTGGTCGCAACGGCGACGGGGGACCTGCGAACGTTGCCGATCTCGTCCGGCTCTGCGGCGATCTCATGTCGCGACGGGGCGAGGCCTCCGGCGTCGCCCTCGCGCGCATCATCCTCGATCGCTATGGCAGCCTCGCCCAGAAGGATCGTTTCTCCTTCCTGCGCCAGGTCGCCGATCGGTTCGGACCAGACGAAACCGCCATCGCCCAGGCCATCGAGGCCTACCGGACAGCGCCGTCCCGGGCTGCCGCCAACGCCCTCCACGCGGCCTCGGAGCCGAAAAGCCAAGAGCTGATCCGACGCCTCAACCTCGCCGGGGGAGGCACCCTGTCCCTGGTCCGCATGCGCGAAGACCTCCTCGATCTGGGACATGAGCTGCGCACTCAGGACCCCGACGCCTGCGATGCGATCGACAGCCTCGATGCAGATTTCACGCGCCTGTTCTCGTCCTGGTTCAACCGCGGCTTCCTCGTCCTGCGCCGCATCGACTGGACGACGCCGGCGCACATCCTCGAGAAGATCATCCGCTATGAGGCGGTGCACGAGATCAGCGATTGGGACGATCTGCGTCGCCGCATCGCCCCCGCCGACCGGCGCTGTTTCGCCTTCTTCCATCCGGCCCTCGTCGACGAGCCGCTGATTTTCGTGGAGGTCGCGCTCACGACGGAGATCCCCTCGGCGATCGCGCCGATTCTCACCAAGGAGCGGGAGCCGCTTCCCCTGCGCGCCGCCACCACGGCGACCTTCTATTCGATCTCCAACTGCCAGCGCGGGCTTGCTGGCGTATCCTTCGGCAACTTCCTCATCAAACAGGTCGTCGAGGACCTCTGCCGGGAACTGCCGAACCTCAAGACCTTCGTCACCTTGTCGCCCGCGCCGGGCTTCGCCGCCTGGCTCGAGCGCGAGATGGGGGCGGACGGGTCCGGCGCCCTGCCGGCCGAAGACCGGGAGCGCCTGCGCCTTGCCGAAGCGCCGGGCTGGCCGGCGGACGAAGCGGCGGCCGAAGCGGCCCGCAGGCCGCTCTTGTCCGCCGCCGCCTATTATTTCCTGCGCGCCCGCACGCCCGCGGGACGCCCGCTCGATCCGGTGGCGCGCTTCCACCTCGGCAACGGGGCGCGGCTCGAGCGGCTGAACTTCCTGGGCGACGTCTCCGCCAAGGGGCTGAAGCAGAGCAAGGGCCTGATGGTGAACTATCTCTATGACCTCGACACCATCGAAAAGCATCACGAGGCCTATGCGAACCAGGGCGTGGTGACAGCCTCGAGCGCCGTTCGACGCCTGCTTCGCAGCGATCTTCCGGCGCCAACCTCCGCTTTCGAATGAGGTTTCCCCGATGAGCGACAACCTCTACGACCAGCTCGCCGCGCGCTTCGGCCAGGACCTCGGCCGCCTTTTCGCCAGCCTGCCCGATGGGCGGCGCTACCTCTACCGCGACGTCGAGGAGGTGTCGGCGCGTTTCGCCAATGCTGTCGTCGCTCTTGGCGTCAGGCCCGGCGACCGCGTGGCCGTGCAGGTGGAGAAGAGCATCGAAGCATTGATGCTCTATCTTGGAGTCATCCGCGCCGGCGCCGTTTTCCTGCCCCTCAACACGGCCTATACCCCGGCGGAGGTCGAATATTTCCTGCGCGACGCCGAGCCGCGCCTGTTCGTCTGCGATCCGAAAAGGCGCGATGCCCTGGCCGCCATCGCCGAAACGGCGGGCGCGCGCCTCGAGACGCTCGGCGTGTGGACATCGCCCGACACATCGGCGGGCACGCTCGCCGACCGCGCTCTTGCCGCTCCACCAGCGTTCACGACGGTGGACCGCGGGCCCGACGATCTTGCCGCGATCCTCTACACCTCCGGCACCACCGGCCGCTCCAAGGGAGCGATGCTCTCCCACGACAATCTCGCCTCGAACGCCAAGACCCTCGTGGACTACTGGCGGTTCTCGCCGGAGGACGTGCTCTTGCACGCCCTGCCGATCTTCCACACCCATGGCCTGTTCACGGCCACGAACACGCTGATGATGGCGGCGGGCTCGATGATCCTCCTGCCCCGGTTCGACGCCGACCAGGTGCTCGCCGCCTTGCCGCAGGCCACCGTCATGATGGGTGTGCCGACCTTCTATACCCGTCTCCTCCAACATCCGGGCCTCACCCGCGAGGCGACGAAGCACATGCGCCTCTTCATCTCGGGATCGGCGCCGCTTCTCGCCGAGACGCACCGGGAGTGGCAGGCGCGCACCGGTCACGCCATCCTCGAGCGCTACGGCATGACCGAGACGAACATGAACACCTCGAACCCCTACGAGGGCGAGCGCATCGCGGGCACGGTCGGCTTCCCGTTGCCGGGGGTGCAGCTTCGCATCACTGATCCTGAAACGGGCGCGCCGCTGGCGGTCGACGAGATCGGCATGATCGAGGTGAAGGGGCCCAACGTCTTCAAGGGGTATTGGCGGATGCCCGAAAAGACCAAGGCCGAGTTCCGCCCCGACGGCTTCTTCATCACCGGCGACCTCGGCAAGATCGACGAGCGCGGCTATGTGCACATCGTCGGCCGGGGCAAGGACCTGATCATCTCCGGCGGCTTCAATGTCTATCCCAAGGAGGTTGAAAGCGAGATCGATGCCCTCCCGGGCGTCGTCGAGAGCGCTGTGATCGGCGTGCCGCACCCCGATTTCGGCGAGGGCGTGACGGCGGTGGTCGTCAAGAGCCCGGGCGCTCCGCTCACGGAAGCCGAAGTGCTCGGCGCGCTCGAGCGCCGGCTCGCCAAGTTCAAGCTGCCCAAGAAGGTCATCTTCGTCGACGACTTGCCGCGCAACGCCATGGGCAAGGTGCAGAAGAACATCCTTCGAGACACCTATCAGTCCTTGTACGCCCAGGTGGCGCGGCCTTGACGGCGTTCTGCCATCATCGCCGCCCTCAGTCGCGCCGGAAGATGACGCTCGCCAGCCACCCGAAGAAGAGCGCGATGCCGCCGACCGCCACGCCATAGACTAGCGACCATTCGCGGGCCGCCGCCGCGACCTGCTGTTCGAAGCCGATCTTGACGAGCTCGAAATGGGTCTGCGCCCGCGACAGGACGACGTTGTCGGCAAAGAGCACGATATCCACGTCGTAGTTGCCAGGGGGCGCCGTCGCGGGCAGGCCGACCGGAGCGCGGAACAGGGTCGGCGTCAGGAAGGTGACGCCGCGCGGGTTCTCCACATAGAGCCGGTCCTGTCGGCGGAGCCGCAGCAGCGCCTGGCGGAACGGCTCGTCGCGGCCGCCGCGGTCGACGGTGAAGTCGGGCGCGTAGACAATCGCTTCAAGGCCGATCTTCAGCCGCCTGCGCAGGGCGTCGGTCGTCACCTCCGTCACCGGCCGCGAAGACAGGACGGCAATATAGAGCGGGATGTCGAAGAAGCGCTGCTGCTCGCGATTGAGCCAGATCAGCCCGAAGCGTTCCTTCGCGCGGACCATCACCGATTGGCGAGGCCCCCGTACCGTCACGACGATGTCGTAGCCGCCGGTGCGCGCCACCGTCTGGCTGTCGCGCTCGATGGCGCCGAACACCACGATCGATGCACCGGTATAGTTGGACGTGATCGCGACCCGGGAGGTCGAGAGCGAGGCCACGATGGTCTCGGCGAGGACCTCGCCGGGCAGCATCAGCAGGATCAGGAGCGCCAGGAGCCTCACCGGCGGGTCTCCAGGATCTGAAGCGAGAAGGGCTCGGCGGGCTCGACGACGAGTTCGATCGCAAAACGCAGGCCGACGCTCAGCACCAGGATGGCCAGAAGGAAGCGGAAGAGCTCGGCCCTGAGATTGCGGCCGGCGCGCGCCCCGAACTGCGCCCCGAACACCCCGCCGATGATCAGCATGATCGCCAGGACCACATCGACGGAGTCGTTGACGAGCGCATGCAGCACCGTGGCAGCGAGCGTCGTCCAGAGGATCTGGAACTGGGAGGTGCCAATGACCACCGCCGGCGGCACACGGAACAGATAAAGCAGCGCCGGCACCACGATGAAGCCGCCGCCGATGCCCAGCACCGCCCCCGCGAAGCCCACGAACAGGGCAAGGCCCAGGATCGGGATGACGCTCGCGTAGAGCTTGGAGCGCGGGAAGCGCATCCGCAAAGGCAGGCCGAGATAGGCCGGGTGGACGCCGGCGCGGCGGACCGGCCGAGGCACGCCTCGCCGCTTGGACCAGAACTCCCGGATGCTCTCCCGCAGCATCAGCCCGCCGATGACGGTGAAGAGCGTGACGTAGGAGACCACGATGACGAGTTCGAGCTGGCCGGCACGGCGCATGGCGGCAAAGAAGAACACCCCGAGCAGCGTGCCGAGGAACCCGCCGGCAAGAAGGAAGCCGCAGAGCTTCAGGTCGATGGCATCCCGTCGCCAAGCGGCCAGCGCCCCGGTCGTGGAGGAGGCAGCGATCTGCGCCTGCTGGGTGCCGACGGCCACGGCGGGAGGAATGCCGAGGAAAATGAGGAGCGGCGTCATCAGGAACCCGCCGCCGATGCCGAACAGGCCCGAGATGAAGCCGACCGCCGCCCCCATCGACAAGATCATGAGAACGCTGACGGGGATTTCTGCGATGGGCAAATAGACTTGCACGAGTGGTCTTCGGCCCGCCGGACACAAGAGGGCAGTATGGAACCGCCGGATGAACCTCAGCTTACCGGCGAGACCGCGCCCCTCTCAATGTCCATAGGACGATGCCCGGCGCGCGCCGAGGGGCGTCGAATGCGGCCGGCAGGTCGAAGCGCATGGCGCCCAGCGCGCTCTGCGCTGGTCCTCGCGATCCTGAGGTCCGGGCTGCGCTTCTTTCAGACGCGCTTTGCCGGCTGCGCGGCACGGGACGCCTTGGCGGCCGGCTTCTCGTCCGCCGGCTCGGCCCAGCCATGCGCCGGCAGAACGACCTCGTTCGCCGCCCGATCCGGAACCGTCACGCGGAACCTCTCGGCCGCTGCCCGCGCGGCAGCGAGTTCGCCGGCGCTGAGGCGCGCGCCGACCTCGTCGCGCTTGCGGGCGGCATCCCCGTCCCCTTGCGCCGCCGCGATGGCGAACCACTTGTAGGACTCCGTCAGGTTCTGCGGCTGGCCAAGTCCGCGGGCGAGCAGGACAGCGAAATTGAACTGGCTGTCCTTGACTCCCCGTTCCGCGGCGCGCCGGAACCAATCCGCGGCGGTGGCATAATCCGGACGTCCCTCGCTGCCCTCGGCCGAGAGGACGGCGAGGTTGTGCATGGCGCGGGCGTTGCCCTTCTCCGCCGCCCGCTGATACCAGGCCCTGGCAAGGACCAGGTCGCGGGCGACGCCGAGCCCTTTCTCATAATGGTTGCCGATGCGGTATTGGGCCGGCGCGAAGCCACCGGCGGCCGCTTTCTCGAAGAGTTTGGCCGCCAATTTGAGGTCCCGCGGCAAGCCGCGTCCCTCGGCCAGCCGGGACGCGAGCTCGTAGACGGCGATCGGATCCCCGGAGATCGCCGCCTGGCGCAAGCCGGACAGGCCGGGCGCCGACGGAAGCTCGCCAACCGCGGCGACATCGACGATGCGCTCGGCCGCGGGTGGAGGCGCCTCGACAGCCCCCGTGACGGCCGGAGAGATCGGTGTGATGGCGAGGGGCGGCGCAGCGGCGAAGGCGGGCGCCCGTGCATCCCTGCGCGTCGCCTCCGCTCCCCCAGGGGCGGCCTCGCCGATGGCGGGGGAGAGCGCGCTCGTCTTGCCCTCGACCGGCGGCTCCGCCCCGGGCCTTTCGGGACGCTGTGCGCCGCCCGTCGCCGGAGGTGGCATCGCCGGCTCCGGCGAGCGAGACTCGGCTCCCTTGGGGGCGCCAAGGTGCGGGGCGACGAGTTCGCGCCCTTGCGGCAGGACGGGCGGAGCGGCAGGCGCCACCTCCGTCCGAGGCGCATCGTTAGGCGCGGGAGGCGTGCTCTTTCCAAGGCCGATCACCTGCAGCGCCCCGAGCGCCAGCACGACGGCTGCAAGTCCCAGCAGAACGGGCCGGCGATGCTTCTGCAGAGTCTCTCGAAAACGCCGGGCGAGGCTCGTCTTGCCCTCTTCGGTCGGGGCGCCCGGCGCCGCCGGGCCCCGCTTGTCCCGCGTCTTTCCCTCCGCGGCTCCGGCCTCGACGGCTGCTTGGGCGTTGGCGGCCGCGCGGCGGGCGGCGGCAATCAGGTTGGCACGGATGTCGCTGAGGGGCGCATCCGCAGCCCGGGCGTCGGAGGCGAGGGCCGGTCGCCCAGCCCCGGGCTCGAGCAGAACGTCTTCGAGGCGCGGTGGCAGCGGCCGGTCGGCCTCCTTGAGCGACAGCTCCGGGGATTGGAGGTCGGGGCGCTCGAACCGGGGCGGTCGGGCATCGGACGGAGGGGCAGATGGCGCCGCCGGTGCGGCACGAGGCGCCAGGGGCGCCTCGGGAGGGGATCCAGGCGTGAGCGTCGACAGGCGTGCCACCACCTTCTCGAGGGCGGCATGGACGCTCTCGAGGGTCGATTGCATGCGCCGGTCGGCGGCGCTCTGGGACGTCTTCAGCTCGGCGAGATCGTGCTTGAGAAGGTTGAGATCTGGCGCTGGGGGCTTGGCGAGGCTTGCCAGCGCGTCGGCGACCGCCGTGCGCGCGGCTCGCTCCGCCACGTCATAGGTGTCGCTGCGCATGGCCTCGACCTGCGCCAACAGGCCGCTCATGCTCCGTTCGAGAGAAGCAAGGGCTGGATCGCTGGCGCCCCGCTCGATCTTGCGGGCGAGGAGGGAGATCTGCTTTTCGAGGGCGTCGAGCGCGTCTGCACCAGCGCCAGGCCGGTCGGCCTGATCGATCCTGTCGATCAGGGCGCGCAACATATCCTCGATCGATTTCAGCTCGTGGCTGCCCGCGCGTGCAAAATGGGCGTCAAGCTGGTCGAGCCGCTGCACCAGGGTGTCGATTCCCTCGGGCGCAGCGACCGTGATGCGCGGCTTTTCGCCCAGCTGATCGAGCTTGCGCGAAAGGGCGTCGATGCGCTCGGCGATGTCGTCCGGCGGATGCGCCTCGGCCCGGTCCAGCCGTTCCGCCAGGTGCTCGAGCTGACGCGAGAGCCCGGTCGCATCCGGGCCGAGCTGGCCGAGACCGTCGATCTTCCGAGAAAGAGTGTCGAAGCGTTGCCTGAACTCTTCGGTATCGACCTGACGGCGGCTCAGCTCGGCGACACGTTCATGCAGGCGAGCAAGCTCGTCAGCAAGATCGTGGACGCGCTGCGGCTCGGCACGTTCCTGGAGGAGCCGCCGCACTCCGGCGAGCTGAGCGGCCAAGCCTTCAATCACCGACGGGTCGACGCCGCGCTCTGCCACAGCGTCGATACGGCGGGCGAGGGCATCGAGGTCGCGCGACAAGCGACCGTGGACACCCGTCGCCACGAGATCCGTCAGATGCCGGACCTCCTCCCTCAGGGCTTCGATGGGAGCCGCGATCTGAGCAAGTTCGCCAGGGTCGCGAGCATGCGCCACCTCCGTGGCCAAGCTCTGAAAGGAGCGTTCAAGGGACACGAGCTCTTCGCGGGTCGCCAGGCTCTGCACCATCGCCTGGAGCCGCTCGATCTCGACCCGCAAGGCCGCCACGTCGCCCCGGGCAGGGTCTTGTGTCTGCAGGCCGTGAAGCCGGTCCGCGATGCGGGCGATGTCGCTCTTGAGCGAGCGCAACGCCTCACCGCCGGAGCGGGCTACCTCCCCATCGCGAGCCTCGTTGCCTGCTTCGGTTTCAGGCGATTCACGGTCGAGCTGCGCTTGGCGGGCCCGGATCTCGCTCACTGCGGAGCCGATCTCCTGGCGTGCGCCAAACCCGCGGCGGCCGATCGGACGCGGCGCCGCGGCAAGCCGGTCGGCGATCTGGGAAATGCGCTCCTCGAAGCCGCGGAGGACGCTTTCGATCTGCACTCCGGAAGCGCGGGCCCGGTCTTGGCTCAGTTGGGCGAGTTGCGCCTCGATCCGCTCAAGGGCCTGCAAGGCCCCCGCGGTCGACGGCTTTGCCCCTTCGGCTGTCTTGCGCTCGATCTCGTCAAGGCGCCGCGTCATCAGCGCGAGCGCCTCTTTCAGGACGGTTGCCGTCCGCTCCTCGCGCTCATCGGCCCGGCGGGCATGCTCCTGCATGCGGCCCTCGGCCTGCTCGATCCAGCTCGCGACAGTGTCGAGGGCGAGGGCCGTCTTGACGGCTTGGTCTTCGGCACGCCGGACGCTCTTTGCGTTCGCCTGCGTCAAGAGCGCGCCAAGTTCCTCCGCCGCCGCTCCCGCCGGCTTCTTGGCAAGCGCAGCGATCGCGCGCAGCTTCTCGACTGCAGCGTCAAGCGGATCGGAGGCAGAGGCGGCGGGCTTCTGCCGCCGCGCAGGAGGGCGGGCCGCGGGCGGCGCGGACCTCTTCTCTTGAACCACGGAGGCGACCCACTCGTCGAGGGACATCCCGGCATGGCGGGCTGCCTTGCGCACGGCGTTCTGCTCTTCAGGTTCGAGGCCCTGGAGAATACGCGCACCGTTTCGTTTCAATACCGCGGTCATGGCCGCTCCTGCAGCCGCAAGTCAGAGGCCCGGTTCAAATCCCAGCCTGCCTCCCGGCTGGGACTTCGCGCCGGCGGATCACGGCTGAAGAATCCGTGAATCCGCCGATGCACCTGGATGGTCGCGCCCAACTCTCTGCGGGTTAGGGTAAACAAGGGGTTAAGGCGGGCCCTCATGCCCCCGCCCGGCCGCGATCTCGTCCACGGCCGCGTGTGGCCGCGCCTCAGATTACCGTGAGTAACATGCCGCAACGGCAGGATTACTGCCCCCGAGGCCCGTCAGCAGGCATTCCGACAGCCGAGCACCGGGCGACGATTCGGCCGCCGCATCATTCTCGTTCCGCCTCTCAATGCCGCGGCAGCCCGCCGCAACAAAGATGCAATACTGATGAGCAGCAAAGTGGAAAGCCCCGCACTGCGTCTCGCCTTCAACGCCCGCCCGAGCGGCGGCAATGCGGGCAAGGCTTATACGATCGGCGAGTTGGCGAAGGAGTTCGGGGTTACCTTGAGGACCTTACGCTTCTATGAGGATCGCGGCCTCCTTGCGCCGCGCCGCATCGGAACGACACGCCTGTACGACGGGCGAGACCGGGAGCGCCTGTCCGTGATCCTGAAGGGGAAGCAGCTCGGCTTCACCTTGGCCGAGATCGCTGCGATGCTGCCGGCCAGGGATGAGGATGCTCAAGCTCCGGACCTCAAGCTGTCGCTCGCGCAGATCGAAGAGCAAATCGTTCATCTGGAGCGGCAGAAGGCGGAGATCGAGCGAGCCCTGGCCGAACTGAAGGCACAGCGGCAACGATTGCTGGCCGCCTGACACCCGGCGCAGCTCGCTCCCCACATTCATCGCATCCGGATCCGAAGAGCCGCCGCGCGGCTTCCGAGATGACGACGGCGGTTCGGCGCGAACCTCCCACTGGGGCTCAGGCTCCATTCCTTTCCCCACGCTCCACCCCTTTCCCGGATGCGTGGAGCGCCTGCAAGGCACGGAACGCAGTCCGGCACCCAGCGTAGCAACTTGCTGCGAAGCAGAACCGCATCGGCTTCGCAGGCGCAGGCCCAGCCTAACGGTGAATCAACCCGATCGGATCCGGCAGTGGACGAGCGGCAGCGGCTCGCCGTCGGCGAGCGAACGCAGCTCAGCGGGCGGGCATGCCGGTTTCGACGATCCGCGCCCACAGGGAGACGCCATAAGGAATGGCCGCGTCGTTGAAATCGTATTTCGGATGATGAACGCCGGCCGTGTCGCCATTGCCGAGAAAAATGTAGGCGCCGGGGCGCTGCTCCAACATGTAGGAGAAGTCTTCCGCGCCCATCAGCGGCGGCACGCCCGTGTCGACCGCCTGGTCGCCGCCCACTTCCGCCGCCACCCTGGCCATGAAGGCCGTCTGCTCCGGATGGTTGAAGGTGACGGGATAGCCGCGGCGATAATCGATCTGCGCCCTGGCCCCATGGACGGCGCAGACCGCCTCGACGACCGCCTTGATCCGCGCTTCGCAGAGGTCGCGCACGGCCTCGGTGAGCGTGCGCACGGTGCCCATCAGCGTCGCGGTCTGGGGAATGACGTTGTAGGTGTCGCCAGCCTTGAAGGAGCAGACCGACACCACGGCCGACTCGAGCGGATCGACGTTGCGGGCGACGATCGACTGCAGGGCGTTCACCACATGTGTGGCGACGAGCAGGGTGTCGACGCATTCGTGCGGGCGCGCCGCATGCCCGCCCTTGCCTTCGATGACGATGTCGAAGCGGTCGGCGGCTGCCATCATCGGGCCCGGCCGGATCGCAAAGGAGCCGATGGGGATGCCGGGCATGTTGTGGAGCCCGTAGACCTCCTGCACGCCGAAGCGTTCCATGAGGCCGTCTTTCACCATGGCATCGCCGCCGCCGCCGCCCTCCTCCGCCGGCTGGAAGATCAGCACCGCCGTGCCGTCGAAGTTGCGGGTTTCGGCCAGGTATTTGGCCGCCCCGAGCAGCATGGCGGTGTGGCCGTCATGACCGCAGGCATGCATGCGGCCCGGCACCTTGGACTTGTAGGGAAGGTCCGTGTCCTCCTCGATGGGCAAGGCATCCATGTCGGCGCGAAGCCCGATCGTCCGCCCGCTCCCGCCGCGCTTGCCCTTGATCACCCCGACGACCCCGGTACGACCGATCCCGGTGACGACCTCATCGCAGCCAAAGGCTCTAAGCTTCTCGGCGACGATGCCGGCCGTGCGGTGGACGTCGAAGAGGAGTTCCGGGTTCTGGTGGAAGTCACGGCGCCACTCGGCGATCTCGTCGGACAGGGCAGCGACGCGGTTGATGACGGGCATGGGAAGGCCTTGCGTGTGCGATGCACTCATGGAAGAACGGGCCGCCAACAAACAGGACGCCAGGAGCCCGGTCAACCACGGCCGGAGCTTCCATGCGCCAGCCTCATGGCTCCAGGCGCACCGCTTTCGGCAGCCAGGGTCTAAGGCGGGGCTGGACCGCGCGCGAATTCAGCGTCTTAATGCGCCTTCAGGAAGGCGGCTTCGCGATCTTCCGAAGGAATGCCGCTCCGCGTGCGGAGCGCCAGTGGAGAACGACCAGAATGTCCATCAGAACACGCGTGCTTGCGGCCGCCGTAGCGGCGCTCCTGGCCGGCACAGCCGTCCCGGCTGCAGCCAAGACCTTCCGCTTCGCCTTCCAGGGCAATTACCAGGTCCTCGACCCCTACACCCTCAACGAGACCTTCACGCTCGGCATGCACGCCGCCGCCTATGAGGGCCTCACCAAGCGCGACAAGGATCTCAACATCATTCCAGGCCTCGCCGAGCGTTGGGAGGTGCTCGAGCCGCTGCGCTGGCGCTTCCACCTGCGCAAGGGCGTGAAGTTCCACAACGGCAATCCGTTCACGGCCGACGACGTCGTCTTCTCGGCCCAGCGCGTGCGCGCGAACGGCTCGGACCTCAAGACCCGTCTTCCCGCTGATGCCGAATTCGTCAAGGTCGACGACCACACCGTCGACGTCGTGCTGAAGACGCCCAATCCCATTCTGCACTACGAGTGGGACACCTGGTACATCATGGACAAGGAGTGGGCGGAGGCGAACAACGCCGTCAATCCGACCTCCGCATCCGCGACGACTCCGAGCTACGCGGCCCTCAACGCCAATGGCACCGGTCCCTTCATCGTCGAGAGCCACCAGCCGGGCGTGAAGACCGTCTGGAAGCCCAACCCGAACTGGTGGGGCCAGAAGGAGCACAACCTCACGGAAGTCATCTTCACACCGATCGGGAACGATGCCACGCGGGTTGCAGCGCTCCTGTCCGGCGAGGTCGATTGGATCGACCCAGTGCCGTTGCAGGACATCCAGCGCGTCAACTCGAATCCCAACACGCAGGTGCTGACCGGTCCTGAATTGCGGACCATCTTCCTCGGCTTCGACCAGCGTCGGGACGAGCTGAAATACTCGAATGTGAAGGGCAAGAACCCTTTCAAAGACGTGCGCGTTCGCGAGGCCTTCCAAAAGGCCATCGACCTCAACCTCATCAAGGAACGGGTGATGCGCGGGGCCTCGGTGCCGGCCGGGCTCTTGATCTCCCCGCTCCTCCTGCCGTCCGGGGCGGCGGAGCTCTTCCCACCGGCGAAGGTCGACATCGACGGAGCAAAGAAGCTCCTCGCCGAGGCCGGCTACCCGAACGGCTTCGAGGTAACGATGGACTGCCCGAACGATCGCTACGTCAATGACGAGCAGATCTGCCAGGCGGTCGTCGGCATGCTCGCCCGCATCGGTGTCAAGGTGAACCTCAACGCCCAGACGAAGACCCGCTACTTCGCGAAGGTCCTCGCCACCGGTGGCTACGACACCTCCTTCTATCTCCTCGGCTGGACGCCCGGCTCCTTCGATAGCTGGAACGTGCTCACGAACATCACCGGCTGCCGGGACGATTCCGGCAAGGGCGGGCCCTTCAACTTCGGCGGCTACTGCAATCCCAAGCTCGACGAGCTTTCGGCGAAGATCCTCGTCGAGACCGACAAGGCGAAGCGCGATGCGCTGATCGTCGAGGCCTGGAAACTCGAGCGCGCCGATGTCTCGCACATCCCCCTGCACCAGCAGACCCTGGCCTGGGGCGTGTCGAAGAAGGCCAAGGTGGTCCAGCGCGCCGACAACCAGTTCCTCCTGTATTGGGTGAACAAGGAGTGACCTTTCTCCTCTCCCCGCAGGGGCGAGGAGAGGTCGCATCGCCGCGGCAGCGGCGACCGGGCGAGGGGCGTCTCCGGGCGCGCTCCATCCTGAACCGGCCGTCACCCTCGCTCTGCCGACGCTCCGCTCGCCTCGGACCCGACGAAGGGTCCGCGGCCCTCTCCCCATAGCGCAGGAGAGGCGTTCTGGTGAATCGAACCCATGCTTGCCTTCATCGTCCGACGCGCGCTGCAAGCCCTCGGCGTGCTCTTCGCCGTCGGGCTTATTGCCTTTGCGATGTTCCGCTTCGCGGGCGACCCCGTGAACCAGATGGTGGGCGCCGACACGCCGCCGGAGGAACGCCTCGCCATCCGTGAGCAGCTCGGGCTCAATGACCCGGTCGTGCTGCAGTTCGCGCGCTACCTCGCCGGTGCGCTCCGCTTCGACTTCGGCATCTCCTACCAATTCCGGCAGCCCGTGGCGCAACTCCTGAGCGAGCGTATGCCGGCGACACTCGAGCTTGCTCTCTGCGCCACCCTTCTTGCGCTCGTCTTCGGGATCCTGATGGGGGTCTACTCGGCGCTCCGGCGGGACAGTGCGCTCGCCAAGCTGTTCCAGGCCATCTCGCTCATCGGCGTGTCGCTGCCGACCTTCCTCATCGGCATCCTGCTCATCTACCTGTTCGCGGTGACGCTCGGATGGCTGCCCTCGAACGGACGCGGCGAAACGGTGCGACTTGGCTGGTGGACCACCGGCCTTCTCACCTGGTCGGGCCTCAAGGCCCTCATCATGCCTTCGATCACGCTCGGCCTGTTTCAGATGACCCTGATCATGCGCCTCGTGCGGGCCGAGATGCTGGAGGTGCTGCGCACCGATTATATCCGCTTCGCACGGGCCCGAGGGCTGCGCACCCGTGCCATCCATTTCGGCCATGCCCTCAAGAACACGCTCGTGCCGGTCATCACCATCGCCGGCCTCCAGCTCGGCTCGGTCATCGCCTTCGCGATCATTACCGAGACCGTGTTCCAGTGGCCGGGCATGGGGCTTCTGTTCGTCCAGGCCGTGCAGAACGTCGACATTCCGATCATGGCGGCCTATCTGCTCCTCGTTGGTCTCATCTTCGTCGTGATCAACCTCGTGGTGGACATCCTCTACACCGTCGTCGATCCGCGGCTGCGGGTCACCCTCCGGCGTCCGGCGTGAGGCAAGCTGATGGATGAGGCTCTCAGCCCCGTGCCCGCGTCTCCGAAACCCGTCTCCTGGGCCGGAGGCTTCTTCGACAGCGATCTCTGGATCAGCTTCAAGCGGTCGAAGGTGACCGTCATCGCCGCGATCATCACGCTTCTGTTCTTCCTCCTCGCCATTTTCGCTGGGCTCGTGGCGCCGCAGGACCCGTTCGACCCGGCGCAGCTCGACCTGCTCAACAGCCGCCTTCCCCCGATCTGGCAGGAGGGCGGCCAAGCGCCGTTCGTGCTCGGAACGGACGACCAGGGCCGCGACATCTTCTCGGCGATCGCCTATGGGCTTCGCATTTCCCTCATCGTCGGCTTTCTCGGCGTCCTGTTCTCCGCCGTTCTGGGGATCGGCCTTGGGCTGATCGCCGGCTATTTCGGCGGCGTCACCGATGCGGTCATCATGCGCATCGCCGACGTGCAGCTGACCTTCCCGGCGATCCTCATCGCCCTCCTCATCGACGGGGTCGTGAAGTCGGTCCTCGGCAACCAGATTGACGCCTGGACCATTCTTGGCGTCCTGGTCTTCTCCATCGGTTTGAGCTTCTGGGTGCAGTATGCGCGCACGGTGCGCGGCTCGGTGTTGGTGGAGAAGAACAAGGACTATGTGGCCGCCGCACGCCTCATCGGCCTGCCGGCCCCGGTCGTCATGTTGCGGCACGTCTTGCCGAACGTGCTCGGCCCGGTGCTGGTCATCGCCACGATCAACCTGGCACTCGCCATCATCACCGAGGCGACCCTCTCCTTCCTCGGCTCGGGCATGCCGCCCACCATGCCCTCGCTGGGCACATTGATCCGCATCGGCAACGACTTCCTGTTCTCCGGCGAGTGGTGGATCGTTGCCTTCCCGGGCCTTGCGCTTGCAACCCTCGTCTTGGCGATCAACCTGCTTGGCGACTGGCTGCGCGATGCCCTGAACCCGCGCCTGCGGTGAGCCGCCCCCTTCCCTTGCGGCAGATCGCCGTGACAAGGGGCCGCCCACCTCTTATCATGCCGCGAAGAGAACCCGCGGGGCGATCGTGAAACACGGGATTGGGGGGTCGGCCCGGGCGCTCCTGGCGGCCATCTTGGTGATCTTGGGACTGACGAGCGCCGGCGCGTCGGCGCGCACCTTGCGCTGGGCGCGGTCGATCGACGCCACCTCGCTCGACCCGCATGCAGCCAACACAGGCCCCAACCTCCTCCTCGCCCATCAGATCTACGAACCGCTCATCGTCCGCCAGACCGACGGCAAGATGGTACCGGCGCTCGCCGTGTCCTGGACGTTGATGCGCGACCCGACCGTCTGGGAGTTCAAGCTCCGGCCCGATGTGACATTCCATGACGGCGCCCGCTTCGACGCGGACGACGTCGTCTTCTCCCTCGAGCGGGCGCGGTCCTCCCGCTCCGACATGCGCTCCCTGTTGTCTTCCGTTGCGGACATTGCCAAGGTCGACGATCTCACCGTCCGCATCCGGACGATCGGCCCCGATCCGCTCCTGCCCAACAATCTCACCGACATCCTGATCCTCGACCGCGGCTGGGCGGAAGCCAACGGGGCCACTGCGGTCCACGATCCGGCCCGCGGGGAGCAGCACCCTGCGGCAGCCCGAGCGAACGGCACCGGCCCTTATCTCCTCGTGAGCCGCCAGCCGGGCACGAAGACGGTGCTCGCCCGCAACGAGCGTTACTGGGGTCGCGGCGAGGTTCCTCTCGAGATCAGCGAGATCGTGTATCTGCCGATCGGCGACGGGAACGAGCGGATTGCCGCGCTTCTCGCCGGCGAAGTGGATTTCGTGCAGGACGTCCCTGTCCACCATGTGGAGCGCCTGCGCCAGATCGGCATGGTGCGCGTCACCACCAGCCCGGAGAACCGCTCCATCTTCCTTGCCATGAACGTCGGCGCGCCGGAATTGAAGTCGTCGGGCGTGAAGGGCCGCAACCCCTTCGCCGACCTGCGGGTGCGCCAGGCCGTCCACATGGCGATCGACCGCGGCCGCCTGCAGCGCGAGGTCATGCGCGGGCAGTCAGTGCCGGCCGGGATCATCGTCCCTCCCTTCTCGAACGGTTATGCGGCCGAGCTTGACGGCTGGGCGCGGGCCGACCTCGACAAGGCGCGGGCGCTGCTGCGCGAAGCGGGGTTTCCCGAGGGCTTCGATGTGGCTCTCCATTGCACCAACGACCGCTACGTCAACGATGCGGAGTTGTGCGACGCCCTCGCCGCCATGCTGGGCTCGATCGGTCTGAAGGTGCGGCCGACGACGCAGCCCGCCGCGCAGCACTTCGGACAGGTCCGACGCGCCGAACTCGACTTCTACCTCCTCGGGTGGGGGGTCACGACCTTCGATTCCGAATACATCTTCAGCCTTCTTTATCACACCAACACCGGCCCGCTCGGAGGCTGGAACGGGACCGGCTACTCCAATCCGGCCGTTGACGAACTGATCCACAGCCTGCGCTCGGAGGTCGACCAAGCCAAGCGAAATGCGACCATCGCGAGCCTCTGGCGTCGGCTCAAAGACGAGATGGTCTATGTCCCGCTGCACAACCAGACGATCACCTACGCCATGCATCGGGACTTCGACATTCCCGTCGACGTCTCGAGCCAGCCGAAGATGAAGTTCATCAGTTTGCGCCGGATGTGACGGCACGCGGCTCGGCGGTGACAAGCGGACCTGCGCCGCCTATGATCCGCGCCCATTGGCGCGAGCAAGACGACGAGAAATCGCGCCCCGTCTGGAGAGGAACCGATGTCAGCGAGAAAACTGGCGCTTGCGGTCGCGCTCAGCGCCGCCACCATGCTCACCGCCATCTCAGCCGAGGCCCGCACCCTGCGCTGGGCCCGCTCCGGCGACGCCCTGACCCTCGACCCGCACGCTCAGAACGAAGGCCCGACCCACGCCCTCAACCATCACATCTACGAGCCGCTCGTGATGCGCGACCGGGCCGGCAAGCTCGTCCCCGGCCTTGCCACCTCTTGGAAGATTCTCGAGAGCGACAAGAACGTGTGGGAGTTCAAGCTCCGCCAGGACGTGAAGTTCCATAACGGCAACCCGTTCAATGCCGACGACGTGGTGTTCTCGCTCCAGCGCGCCATGGCGCCGACCTCCGACATGAAAGGGCTTCTCACCTCCGTTGAGAGCGTGTCCAAGGTCGACGACTACACCGTGCACGTGAAGACGAAGGGCCCGAACCCGCTCCTCGTCAACAACCTGACCAACACCTTCATCATGGACAAGGAGTGGTCGGAGAGTAACAACGTCCAGAAGCCGCAGGACTTCAAGAACAAGGAAGAGAACTTCGCCGTCCGCAACGCCAACGGCACCGGGCCTTTCATTCTCGTTTCCCGCGAGCCGGACGTGAAGACGGTGATGAAACGCAACGACAACTACTGGGGAAAGAGCGCCGAGGTTCCCCTTGAGATTTCGGAGCTCATCTACACGCCGATCAAGTCCGACGCGACGCGCGTCGCGGCGCTCTTGTCGGGCGAAGTGGATTTCGTCCAGGACGTGCCGGTGCAGGACATCGAGCGCCTGAAGAGCACCCAGAACCTCCGCGTCACCACGGGGCCCGAGAACCGCACCATCTTCTTCGGCATGGATGTGGGCTCGAAGGACCTGAAGACCGACAATGTGGAGGGAAAGAACCCCTTCGCCGACAAGAAGGTCCGCCAGGCCATGAACATGGCCATCAACCGTGCCGCCATCCAGCGCGTGGTGATGCGGGGCCAGTCGGTCCCGACCGGCGTGATCATGCCGCCCTTCGTCAACGGCTGGACGCCTGAGCTCGACAAGGCCCCGGCGCCGGACGTCAACAAGGCGAAGGCGCTGCTGGCGGAAGCCGGGTATCCCAACGGCTTCCAGGTGACCCTGCACTGCCCGAACGACCGCTACGTCAACGACGAGGGCATCTGTCAGGCGGTCGTCGGCATGCTCGGCCAGATCGGCATCAAGGCGAACCTGGTCTCCCAGTCGAAGACGTTGCACTTCCCGCTGGTTCAGAAGAACCCGCCCGAGACCGAGTTCTTCCTCATCGGCTGGGGCGTCCCGACCTTTGACTCCGAGTATATCTTCTCCTTCCTCTATCACACGCGCGACGCCAAATACGGGAGCTGGAACGCGCTTCGTCTCTCGGATCCGGAGCTCGACAAGAAGATCGAGAGCTTGTCCTCTGAGACCGACACGGCCAAGCGCAACGCCACCATTGCCGAGATCTGGAAGAAGGTTCAGGACGAGACCTATTACTTGCCCATCCACCACCAGATGCTCGCTTACGCCATGAAGGCGAATGTGGACATCCCGGTGGACCCTGAGAACCAGCCCAAGCTGAAATACGTCTCCTTCAAGGGGATGTGAGTGGCTCCTCCACCCCTCCCCGTTGAGAGGAGGGGTGGTCGTCGGATCGGAGCGCAATCCTGATCGACGCTCCGACCCTGATATCGGCGCTCCTCCTGCCGCTCCCCTGGCGGGGGAAACCACCCTCACCCGTTCCCCTCCCCGCAAGGGGGACGGGATTTGCGTGCTACCTGTTCGATGCTCGCCTACGTCCTTCGCAGCCTCGCCCAAGGAGCCGTGGTCCTCGTGGCCGTGGCCTTCATCGCCTTTTCCATGTTCCGCTTCGTGGGCGATCCCATCGCCAACATGGTGGGGCAGGAGGCGAGCATGGCCGATCGGGAGGAGTTGGCCCGGCGGCTCGGCCTCGACCAGCCCTTTCCGATCCAGTTCCTGCATTTCCTCGGCAACGCCCTGCAGGGCGATTTCGGTATCTCATACCGCCAGGGGCGCCCCGTTTCGGCGCTGATCGCGGAACGCCTGCCAGCCACCGTTGAGCTTGCCGTGCTCTCCGCGCTGTTTGCCACCGTCCTGGGCGTGGCGCTCGGGGTTTACGCCGCCATCCGCCGCCGCGGCGTCCTTGCCAATGCGGTGATGACCCTCTCGCTTGTGGGAGTCTCGCTTCCCACCTTCCTCATCGGCATCGGCCTCATCTATGTGTTCGCCGTAGAACTGCGCTGGTTGCCTTCCTTCGGCCGGGGCGAAACGGTGCGGATCGGCTGGTGGACCACGGGACTCCTCACCTGGTCGGGGCTTCAGTCGCTCATCCTGCCCGTGCTGACGCTCGGCTTTTTTCAGCTGACGTTGATCATGCGCCTCGTCCGCTCCGAGATGCTGGAGGTGATGCGCTCCGACTTCATTCGCTTCGCCCGCGCCCGCGGCATTCCGGCCCGGGTCATCGAGTTCCGTCATGCCTTGCGCAACACCATGATCCCCGTGGTGACCATCGCGGGCCTCCAGCTCGGCTCGGTCATCGCCTTCGCCATCGTCACCGAAACGGTCTTCCAATGGCCGGGCCTTGGCGCCCTCTTCGTCAATGCGGTCCAGTTCGCCGACGTGCCGGTGATGGCGGCCTATCTCGTCTTCGTGGCCTTTGTTTTCGTGGTGGTGAACCTCCTGACGGATCTGGCTTATCTTGCCCTCGATCCGCGGCTGCGCGCTGCCGCGCCGAAAGGGGCGCGGTGATGAGGATCGCGTCACTGCCGTTCCGGGCCAAGGGGAGCGCGAGCCCGCAGCCCAGATGCACCAGCGTCGCAGAACCGCGTGCTTCGCTTCCAGCTCGCCCTGAGGAGGTCGTGCTTAGGGATTCCGGATCCCGCTTCGCGGCTCCGGAACGACGGGAAGGCGCTCCGAGATGAACCAGCGCGCCCAATCACAGCCCACCCCACCCGGCCTCCTCGCCCGAGCCTGGGACTCCGATTTCCTGTGGAGCTTCCGCCATTCGCCGGTGGCGATCCTGTCGAGCCTCGTTGCTCTCACCCTCATCGCGGCTGCCGTGCTCGCGCCCGTCATCGCACCGCAGAATCCGTTCGACCCGGCGCAGCTTGACCTGATGGACGGGCTCACCCCGCCCATGACGCCGAACGAGGTGACCGGTCGAACCTTCCTGCTCGGCACCGATCCACAGGGTCGGGACATGTATTCCGCGATCCTCTATGGGGCGCGCATCTCGCTTCTCGTCGGCTTCGCATCGGTGGTGTTTTCGATGGTGGTCGGCATCACGCTGGGGCTGGCCGCTGGCTATCTCGGCGGGCGGGTCGAGGCGCTGATCATGCGCATTGCCGACATCCAGCTCTCCTTCCCGGCAATCCTGGTGGCGCTTCTGGTCTTCGGCATCTTCCGAGGCGTCGTGCCACCCGCCCAGCAGGAGGCGGCGACCCTGTGGGTGCTCATTCTCGCCATCGGCCTATCGAACTGGGCGCAATACGCCCGCACAGTCCGGGCGACCACCATGGTCGAGAAGTCGAAGGTCTATGTGGACGCGGCGCGCCTCATCGGGCTCAAGCCGTTCGTGGTGATGATCAAGCACGTGCTCCCGAACGTCATGGGGCCGGTGCTCGTCATCGCCACCATCAACCTGGCGCTCGCGATCATTGAGGAGGCGACCCTCTCCTTCCTCGGCGTCGGCATGCCGCCCACCCAGCCTTCGCTTGGCACCCTCATCCGCATCGGCCAGCAGTTCCTGTTCTCGGGCGAATGGTGGATCCTGTTCTCCCCAGGCCTGGCGCTCGTGCTGTTGGCGCTCTCCATCAACCTCCTCGGCGACTGGCTGAGGGACGTGCTAAATCCAAGGCTGCGATGACTGAACCCGTCCTCTCCGTCCGCGATCTGCGCGTCGAGTTCGTGACGCGCCGTGGCGTCCTGAAGGCGATCGACGGCGTGTCCTTCGACATTGCCAAGGGCGAGGTGCTCGGCGTGGTCGGCGAGTCGGGCGCCGGCAAGTCGGTGACCGGCTCCGCCATCATCGGCCTCATCGACCCGCCTGGCCGGATCGCCGGGGGCGAGATCTGGCTTTCGGGCAGCCGCATCGACAATCTGCCGCCGGAGGAAATGCGCAAGGTGCGGGGAAAGCGCATCGGCATGATCTTCCAGGACCCGCTCACGAGCCTGAACCCCCTTTACCGGATCGGCGAGCAACTCGTCGAAACCATCCAGACCCACACCGATCTTTCCGCCTCGGCGGCCCGCAGGCGAGCCATCGAACTCCTCGCCGAGGTTGGCATCCCGGCGCCTGAGCGGCGCATCGATGGCTATCCGCACGAGTTTTCCGGCGGCATGCGCCAGCGGGTCGTCATCGCGCTGGCGCTTTGCGCCGAGCCCGAGCTCATCATCGCCGACGAGCCGACGACCGCTCTCGACGTTTCCGTTCAGGCGCAGATCATCGCGCTCCTGAAGCGCCTCGGCCGCGAACGCGGCACCGCCATCATGCTCATCACCCACGACATGGGCGTCATTGCCGAGACGGCGGATCGGGTCGCGGTGATGTATGCCGGGCGGATCGCGGAGATCGGACCGGTGCGCGATGTGGTCCAGAACCCGCTGCACCCTTACGCCCGCGGGCTCATGGGCGCGATCCCGACGCTCGCGCAGGATGCCGACCGGCTGGTGCAGATCCCCGGCTCCATGCCGCGCCTGTCGGCCATTCCCCCGGGCTGCCCCTTCCACCCACGCTGCCCGCACGCGTGGGAGCGCTGCACCGTGGACCGGCCCGCCCCCTTGCCGCATGGCGCAAGCCAGGTCGCGTGCCATCTCTATGACAGGAACGATCCCACCGCCGAGGCGCACCAGCGCATGACACATCCGCCGGCGGAAGAAGGAGTGGCTGCGTGAGCGCCAACGATCACCAGGGGAGAGGCGCAATGACCGCCCCTTATGTCCAAGTCCGCAACCTCCGCCGCGTGTTCGACGTTTCGAAGCCCTGGCTGAACCGTGTCCTCGAGGGCGGCGAGAGGCAGTTCCTCAAGGCGGTCGACGGCGTCTCCTTCGACATCGCCAAAGGCGAGACCTTTGCGCTGGTCGGCGAGTCGGGTTCCGGCAAGTCGACGGTGGCGCGCATGGTCGTGGGCCTCCTCCCGCCGACCTCGGGCGAGGTGACGATTGCCGGGGTGTCGATGACCGATCGGGCGGCCGCGGCCGAGCGGCAGCGCCTGCGCCGCCGCATTCAGATGATCTTCCAGGACCCCTACGCCAGCCTCAATCCCCGCTGGCGGGTCGATCGGATCATCGCCGAGCCGATCCGCGCCTTCAAGCTCATCGAAGGTGACCGGGCCATCCGGGACCGGGTGGGCGAGCTTCTCACCCTGGTTGGCCTTCATCCCGATGATGGCCGGAAATACCCCCATGAGTTCTCGGGCGGCCAGCGCCAGCGCGTCGCGATCGCCCGAGCGCTTGCCTCCAATGCGGAGTTCATCGTCTGCGACGAGCCAACCTCGGCCCTCGACGTGTCGGTGCAGGCGCAGATCCTCAACCTCATGCGCGACCTGCAAGACAAGTTCGGGCTGACCTATCTCTTCATCAGCCACAACCTCGCCATCGTGCGCCACATGGCGACCCGCATCGGCGTCATGTATCTCGGGCGGATCGTCGAGATCTCGGGCGGGCGCGAGCTCTTCGCCGCCCCCAAGCACCCGTATACGCGCATGCTCCTCGACGCCGTGCCCGATATCGGGATGACGGGGCGACAGCGCATCCCGGTTGCCGGCGAGATTCCCAATCCCATCAACCCGCCGCCCGGCTGCACCTTCCACCCGCGCTGCCCTTACGCCAACGAGCGCTGCCGCCGCGAGATTCCGCCGCTCGAAGAGGGGGCTGCCTGCCACGCGGTCCATGAGCGGCGCATCGACATGCCGGCCGCCGCGTGAGGCTCTGCCGGAGAGCCGTCCTGCCTACCGGCGGAAGAGACGGGCCTTCGGCCGCGTCGTGCGGAACTGGCCGCGCTCGATCGCCACGAACACCAGCACGACCACCGCCAGGGTCGTGAACCACCACATCTGCGCGGTGCCGATCCCGAGGCACGCGAAGCTGAAGGCTGTGGCGAAGGCCGCCATCATGCCGGGGACGAGGGCGGCGTGATTGCGTCCCGCGGCCCTTGCTGCCCCGTGCAGGGCGACAGCTCCGGCGACCGCCCCCACGATCCCAAGCTCGAACCAGAGCTCGAAGAGCAGCGTGTTGGGGGCGTTGATCGGGATCAGGCCCTCGAGCCGGCCGCGCAGGCTCGACTCGAAGCCGTGACCGGTGATCAGCCGGACGGGCTCGCTCGTGATGATGCTGCGCCAGATCCGCATGCTGCGCAGGACGGGATCGGACGAGGCCAGGAATAGCCCCGCTAAGGGGCGCGCGACGAAAGGCAACAGGGGCGCCAAGACGAGGAGCCCCCCCATGGTCCAGCCGACCGTCTTCACCCCTTTCTCGCCCGCATAGACCGTCAAGGCAAAGGCAAGCCCCCCCACGGCGAGCGCGATGCGCGGCATCCATTGCGGCCCAAGCGCGACGGCGAATGCCGCCGTGACGCCGAGGAGGGCCGCCTCCCGATGCCGGCCCCGCGAACGAAGCCAGGCGATGGCGGGCCAGACGAGAAGCGCGATGACGGTCAAGCCGCGGTCGAGGTTCTGGTCCGCCTCGTCGAAGCCGGCACGGCTTGCTTCACCGAACAGGGCGGCCCCGATCGCAGCGATTGCGGCAATGCCGACGCCGACCGGAACCAGGTACAGATTGGCCGAGCGCATCCGGTCCGGCAGGGCGAGATAGCCCGCCACCGCGAGCGCCGCCGTCGCGACGATATTGCCGAGCCGTTCCGCCGCCGGCCCGATGAACGGAGTCCACACCAGCGACAGGGCGCACCACAGGAGCACGATCATCGCCGCGAGCGCCGTGCGCGAGGTCCTCACCTTCTCCCAGACGACGCCAAGCGGCCGCTGGGCACCGTCGAGCGCCGCTGCCAGCACCAGGAGGGCCACTCCGATCGGGACCAGGACCACGACGCCGCGGCGCGTCACCAGCGCGACCGTCGGGGTGAGCAGCGTCAGGGTGGCAAAGCCGAGCCGGCGCAGGAGCGACGCCGCATCCGCGGCTGGGTCGATATTGGTCGGGACAGAGTACGCCATGGCGGGGCGAGTGCACGATCGAGGCTCGTGCGGCCTCTCGGGGTCACCCTAGAGAAGCCGCACGGCCCTTACTGTAGGCTCCATGCAACACTCGCGCCGGCGACAAGAGAAGAAAGCCTGACAAGCGGGAATACCGCTTGCCGGCTCACACGCCATCCCCGAGGTCACGCCCACGGATCAGATTGATGATAGCCGAGAAGTCGGCGCCGCCTTCTCCCAGCGCGTTGTGGAGCGCGTAGATCTGCGCCGCCGCCGCCCCGAGAGGGGTCGCCGCTCCTGCCGAGGCCGCGGCCTCCTGCGCCAGCTTGAGGTCCTTCCACATGAGCGCCGAGGCGAAGCCCGGCCTGTAGCCGTTGTTGGCCGGGGACGCCGGCACGGGACCCGGCACCGGGCAGTAGCTCGTGAGGGACCAGCACTGGCCGGACGAGGTGGAGGCGACGTCGAACAGGGCCTGATGCGAGAGCCCCAGCCTTTCGGCGAGCACGAAGGCCTCGCAGACTCCGATCATGGAGATGCCGAGGATCATGTTGTTGCAGATCTTCGCCGCCTGCCCGTTGCCGGCCTCTCCGCAATGGATCACCCGCTTGCCCATGCGCGCGAGGATCGGTTCGGCTCTGGCGAAGGCGTCGGTCGAGCCGCCGCACATGAAGGTGAGGGTTGCCGCCTTCGCCCCGCCGACGCCGCCCGAGACGGGAGCGTCAAGGGAAAGGCAGCCGCGCTCCGCCGCCATGGCGTGCGCCCTGCGGGCGCTCTCCACATCGATGGTCGAGGAATCGACGACGAGTGTTCCGGGACTTGCGGCCGGAAGGATCTCGGCCCAGACCGAGAGCACGTGCTTGCCGGCGGGCAGCATCGTGAGGATCACCTCCGCCTCGCGCACGGCGTCCGCCGCGGAAGCGGCGACCTCCACGCCCTCGCCGGCCGCTGCGGCACGCGACGCTTCGACCACGTCGAAGCCGACCACCCGATGGCCCGCCTTGACCAGGTTGGCGGCCATCGGCCCGCCCATGTTGCCGAGGCCGATGAAGGCGATGGTTGTCATGGCGTGTTCCCCCGTCCCACCAATCCGCGCGCCACGATGAGGCGCATGATCTCGTTCGTGCCTTCCAGGATCTGGTGCACCCGCAGGTCGCGCACGATCTTCTCGACGCCGTAGTCGGCGAGATACCCGTAGCCGCCGTGGAGTTGGAGCGCGGTGTTCGCCACCTCGAAGCCCGTGTCGGTGGCGATGCGCTTCGCCATCGCACAAAGCCGCGTGGCGTCGGGCGAGCCCGCATCGAGATTGGCGGCGGCGCGCCAGAGGAAGGTGCGTGCGCACTCAAGCTCGGTCGCCATGTCGGCGAGCTTGAACTGGAGGGCCTGGAAATCGGAGAGGCGCTGCCCGAAGGCCTTGCGGTCCGCCATATAGGCGATGGCCTTGTCGAGCGCCGCCTGGGCGCCGCCGATCGAGCAAGCGCCGATGTTGAGGCGGCCACCGTCGAGCCCCGCCATGGCGATCTTGAAGCCGATGCCCTCGGGCCCGAGGCGGTTCTCGACAGGCACCCGGCAGTTCTCGAAGATCACCTGCCGGGTCGGGTGGGCGTTCCAGCCCATCTTCTTCTCGTTCGCCCCAAAGGAGAGGCCCGGCGCATTCTTTTCGATCACCAGCGTCGACACGCCGGAGGCGCCGCCTTCGGCCGTGCGGACCATCGTCACATAGACGTCCGAAACGCCGGCGCCGGAGATGAACTGCTTGACGCCGTTGACGACGTAGTGATCGCCCTCCCGCACCGCCCGCGTCTTGAGCGCCGCCGCGTCCGAGCCGGCGCCTGGCTCGGTGAGGCAGTAGCTGGCGAGGTGCTCCATCGTGCAGAGCTTCGGCAGGAAGCGGCGCCGCTGCTCGTCGGAGCCGTAGCGGTCGATCATCCACGCGGCCATGTTGTGGATGGAGATGTAGGCCGCGACGGTCGGGCAGCCGGTGGCGAGGGCCTCGAAGATCAAGGCCGCATCGAGCCGGGAGAGACCCGAGCCACCGACATCCTCGCGGATGTACACGCCGCCCATGCCGAGAGCCGCCGCCTCGCGCATTTCCGCAACGGGAAAGTGCTTTTCCTCATCCCAGCGCACGGCGTTCGGCGCGAGCTTCTCGGCCGCGAAGTCGCGGGCCATGTCGCGGATGGCGATCTGGTCGTCGGTCAGAGTGAAGTTGGTCATCTAGGGACGCCAATCAGTAAGATGCACCACCATGTCGCCTTCAGGCGTGCCGGCTAGCTTGCGCACGAGCCGCCTATCCGCGGTCACAAATACTGCGTTGTGCTGCTTGGCTGCCTCAAGATAGACGAGATCATAGATCGGATGGTCGTAGACACACGCAAGAGCGAGAGCGGAACCGACCAGATCGTCCAAATCCAAGAGCAGATCGAAATAGCGCGGGAGTACGGAAAGACGCTCCCGGGCCGCTTCAGGCGATAGGAGCCCTTTCTGCACCTTTTTCCAGAACGCGTTTGCCACCTCGCCGACGATGAGCTTCGGAGCCAGAAGCCGTATTCGGTTCGCGACGAGTTCATCCGCTCGTCCTGATTCCTCTTCCGGGACGAACCACTTAACCGCAATGCTTGCGTCAACCACCACGGAGTTGCTCACTCGAGCCCTTCCCGGATTTCGTCGAGTGTCAGCGACGAATGGATCCCCTTACACTGAGACCGGAAATGGCGTGAGACGGCAACTCGCTCCTCAGGCGTGAACGGCTTGTTCGCCTCGAGAAGATTGCGGAGCTCCTGCTCAAGCGAGATTCCCTTGATCTTCGCCTTCATCTTGAAGCTCTCGATCGTACCATCGTCGACATTGCGAATGAGGACCTGTCCCATCGTTGCTCCTCGGTATCCGCGCTATCAACTATGATAGCAAAACTGCGGAACGCTGTCGAGGTTCCGGCGACGCAGCCGAAGTGCTTCTGCGATCACTGTTCGCAGGAGCAAGATCCTGCTGAGACACGCGTGTGTGACAGCCTTCTCCCGGGGCTGAAGGCCGAGCAGGCCTTCAGCTGAGAAGTGCGCACTGGAGCAGAACTGCGTTTCGAAAGATAAGAAACGCGATCCAGGATCATTGCATCGTCGGAATGACGAATTCAGCGCCCTCTTTGACGCCGCTTGGCCAGCGCGAGGTGACCGTCTTCGTCTTCGTATAGAAGCGGATCGCGTCCGGACCGTGCTGGTTCAGGTCGCCGAAGCCGGAGCGCTTCCAGCCGCCGAAGGTGTAGTAGGCGATCGGCACAGGGATGGGCACGTTGATCCCGACCATGCCCACATTGACCTTCGCGGCAAAGTCGCGCGCCGCATCGCCGTCGCGGGTGAAGATGGCGACACCGTTGCCATATTCGTGCTCGGAGGGCAGCCGCAACGCCTCCTCGTAGTCCTTGGCCCGGACCACGGACAGAACCGGCCCGAAGATTTCTTCCTTGTAGATGCGCATGTGGGGCTTCACCTCGTCGAAGAGGCAGCCGCCCATGTAGAAGCCATTCTCGTAGCCCTGCATCTTGAAGTTGCGGCCATCGACGACGAGCTTGGCGCCCTCCTGGATGCCGAGGTCGACATAGGCGCGCACTTTCTCCAGGTGCTGGCGCGTCACGAGCGGCCCGAAATCCGCCGAGGGGTCAGTGGAGGGGCCGATCTTGAGGCTCTCGACGCGAGGGATGAGCTTGTCGACCAGGATTTCGGCCGTGGCCTTGCCCACGGGCACCGCCACCGACACGGCCATGCAGCGCTCGCCCGCGGAGCCATAGCCGGCGCCGATGAGGGCGTCGACCGCCTGGTCCATGTCGGCATCGGGCATGATGATCATGTGGTTCTTGGCGCCCCCGAAGCACTGGGCGCGCTTGCCCGTGGCCGCGGCGCGGGAATAGACGTATTCCGCGATCGTGGACGAGCCGACGAAGCCGACCGCCCTGATATCCGGATCATCCAGGATGGCGTCCACCGCCTCCTTGTCGCCGTTGACGACGTTGAGGATGCCGGCCGGCAGCCCGGCCTCCATCATCAGCTCGGCCAAGCGCATGGGAACACCCGGATCGCGCTCGGAGGGTTTCAGGATGAAGGCGTTGCCGCAGGCGATGGCGGGGGCGAACTTCCACATGGGGATCATGGCGGGGAAGTTGAACGGCGTGATGCCCGCGACGACCCCGAGGGGCTGGCGCATGGAGTAGATGTCGATGCCGGGGCCGGCGCCTTCCGTGTACTCGCCCTTCATCAGGTGCGGGATGCCGACCGCGAACTCGGCGACTTCAATGCCCCTCTGGATGTCCCCCTTCGCATCGGCCACCGTCTTGCCGTGCTCGCGGGCGAGGAGATCCGCAAGCGAATCCATCTCCCGGCTCACCAGATCGATGAAGCGCATAAGGACGCGCGCCCGCCGCTGCGGGTTGGTGGCCGCCCAGGCGGGTTGGGCCGCCTTCGCGTTTTCGACGGCCTGGCGTATCTCGGCCTTGGTCGCCAGGGCGACCTGGGCGATCACCTCGCCCGTCATGGGCTGGAACACGTCGCCAAAGCGTCCGGACTGGCCCTCGACCTCCCGACCGCCAATGAAGTGCCCGATCCTGCGCATGGCGCTCCTCCTCGAAATCAGAAACCAGACTCGCATCCTCTTTGGCACAGACGAGCGCGGAATCGAAGCGGCTCATGCCGCGATCGGCTGGAGGTCACAGAGAGCGCGAGAGAACCTCTCGGAACGGAACAAGCCCGCTTCACGAGGCGCCTTCGGCGTCCTATGGGCAAGAAGCAGAACCGGAAAAAAGCACCACCGATGGCCTCCAAGCTCGACCATTTGCGCAAGATGACCGTGATCGTCGCCGATACAGGCGACATCGACGCAGTACGGCGGCTGAAACCCCAGGACTGCACCACGAACCCGACGCTCCTGCTCAAGGCGGTCAGCATGCCGGCCTATGCCGATCGCCTCGAGGAGGCGCTCCGCTGGGGGCGCTCTCAGGGCGGCTCGCGCGAAGCGATCGTCGCGGCCGTCTGCGACCGCCTGGCGGTCGCCTTCGGGAGCGAGCTTGCGCGGCTCGTGCCCGGACGAGTCTCGACCGAGGTCGACGCCGATCTCTCCTTCGATACGGCTGGGACGGTGGACAAAGCCCGGGCGATCATCCGCGCCTATGAGGCGCTTGGGATCGGACGCGAGCGAATCCTCATCAAGATCGCTTCCACCTGGGAGGGCATCCGAGCCGCGGAAATCCTCCAGCGCGAAGGGATCGACTGCAATCTCACATTGCTTTTCTCGCTCATCCAGGCGGCGGCGGCGGCGGATGCGGGAGCCTTCCTGATCTCGCCCTTCGTCGGGCGGATTCTGGACTGGCACCTCAAGAACGGGGGTGGTCCTTACACGGGCGAGACGGATCCGGGCGTGCAGTCGGTCCGGCGCATCTATGCCTATTACAAGGCGCACGGCCTCACGACGATCGTAATGGGGGCCTCCTTCCGAAACGTGGGAGAAATCGAGGCGCTCGCCGGCTGCGACCGGCTGACCATCTCACCGGCCCTTCTTGATGAGCTGGCGGCGGCGGAGGGCCCCCTGCCCCGCCGGCTTGCGCCGGAGACGTGCACGGATGCGCCCCCGCGCCTTGCTCTCGACGAGAAGGCCTTTCGCTTCCACCTCAACGAGGACGCCATGGCGACAGAAAAGCTCGCCGAGGGAATCCGCCTCTTCGTCAAGGATCTGCGGGCGCTGCGCACGCTCGTGGCGGAACGGCTCGACGCTCAGACCGCCTAGGTAGTGGACTCATTAGCTCGGGTCCACAGACGGGCTGAGGCGAGGGCGACGGCTGAGAGGAAGTTGCGGGCGAGCTTGTCGAAGCGTGTGGCGATCCGGCGGAAGTGTTTGAGCTTACAGAAGAAGCGCTCGACGAGGTTGCGCTGGCGGTAGAGCGCCGGGGCGACGGAGCGTTGGACCTTGCGGTCGCGGCAGGTCGGGATGTGGGCCTCGCCGCCGGCCTGGCGCACCAGGTCGAGGATCGCCTGAGCGTCGTAGCCCCGGTCGGCGACGAGCGCCTTGGCGGGAGGCAGGTCGGCCAGCAGGACTGGAGCGAGGGTCTTGTCGGAGGCCTGCCCTGGCGAGACGACGAGGCGGAGGGGCAGCCCTTGCTCGTCGACGACGGCGTGGATCTTGGTCGTCAGTCCTCCACGAGAACGGCCGATGGCGTGATCCGCGCCCCCTTTTTACCGCCGGCCGCGTGCTGATGGGCGCGCACGATGGAGGAGTCGATCAGGTGCAGAGACCCTGGCGACTTGGCCGCGAGCGCCTCGAACACCTTGAGCCAGACGCCCTGCTTGGCCCACCTGTTGAAGCGGTTGTAGACAGTCGTGTACGGCCCGTAGCGCTCCGGCAGGTCGCGCCACGGCGAGCCGGTGCGCAGCACATAGAAAATGCCGTTGAGCACCCGCCGGTCATCGACCCGCGCCACCCCGCGCGGCTTGTTCGGCAGAAGCGGCTCGATCAACCGCCACTCCGTTTCCGACAGATCGTATCGCGCCATGACCAAGCCTCCCGTCCAGGAGCCTTGAATCACCCCACACAATCCGCTTCAACCTTTATGAGTTCAGAACCTAGGTGTTCAGTCTCAAGGTGAGGTGGGTGGATCGTATCTGAGGCAATCGGGTTCGTCCGCCCGGGCTTTGCGACTGTCTCGCAGGATATGAGGCCGCGCAGGGTCTTGAGCTGTCTGGCGATGAAGAACGCCATTCAGGAAGGCCGCATCATTACCGTCGCCGCCCCGCCGGCGGCGTCACCTCGGGCGATGGCGTGGTGACCGGCGCCTTGTTCGGGATCGCCAGCAAGACGGCGGCCACCGGCGAGACGGCCACGATCGCGACGGAGGGCGCGTTCGAGCTGCCGAAGCCGGCGAGCGCCGTGATCGCCGCCGGCGCGAAGGTGTCGTGGGATGATACCGCGAAGCAAGTGAACGCGCCGGGCACGGGTCGCTATCCGGTCGGAACCGCGATCGAGGCGGCAGGCAACGGCGCGACCACCGTGCGCGTGCGGCTCGATGGGATCGCGACCGCGGCGGCGTGACCAGCGCGTATCAAACTTCGTTTGCGCTCAGAACGATAACAGCTTGAAGCCTTGCGCACATGAAGCTCACCTCCCTCTGGCGTCCTGATCCCTTCTCGCGAGGCAAGACAAACGAGGGCGCCTCTTTCAAATCCGCGATCTCAACCGCCTGGCTACGCATAGTCGCGCGTTCGATGGCTATAGATAATACCGATCTACGTGCGGCGCTTTGCAAAACAACAACCAGAGCTTCGCCTTTCTCGATGAATCGTTCAGCGAGATACACATCAAGAGCCTTTCCATCTCGGCTCTTAAAATGAAACTTGTAGACGCTCTTAGCAGGTCGCCTGATTTGGTCGTCTCTTCCCTTGTATTTGTCAGTGCAGGGATGCTTCGGCCAGGGCCACCCCACGTTATCGAAGAACACCCGGCCGTTATGCGGGCTTCGATAGAAGAACACCGAAGCTCCGCACACGGGACAATGCGCGTTGGGATCAAGGTAACTCTCAACCTTTTCGAAGCGAGAGGATGCCCGATCAGTGCTGCCTCCTAGTCCGCCATTACACCAGCCGCCGTAAACATGGATCGGACGTAGGGTGCCCCCGACATAACGAAACTCGATCTCACCTCCGCAGTGATAGCACGTTCCCATGGCGCCCCCGCACATCCTTGCTCGCCTGTCCGAATGGCCGGACCTTTGGCCCAGAGCTACCGCTCCCTCAGCCTGCGCTTGCAAGTTGTTTGTTTCCGATTTTCGTGCGTGTGCCAACGGCTAAGTCGCCAAACCAGGGGCAACTTGCCTTCCAAGGACCGGGCATGCTTGCGCCATCCGGCGACGATCGCCGCCGGGCGTCTTGTTGACGCATTGTTCACTCGGGCGTTCGGCGGCGGGAGCCCAAAAAGCGAAGCCCGCTAAGTCATTGACTTAGCGGGCTGATTTGGTTGCGGGGACAGGATTTGAACCTGTGACCTTCAGGTTATGAGGCGGGACTAAGCGAGAACAAGCGACTTTGTGTTCTCAGTGCCTTAGGCCGTAAGCCTTTATCCCGCTTATGCATTCGGCCGCATTCGACCGCAGCGGGCGACGTTGGACCGTCACCGAGCACCGGTAAGGCGACGGACACCATGCGGACACGACAGGCAACCGAAAGCCAGATCAAACCGAAACTCTGGTTTCGGTTGCACGAGGCGGCATACCTTTGCCGCAAGGGCGCCCACGGCACTCTTCGACAGGCCCTTCCGCCCTGATCCTGGACAGCAACCGCTTGCAACGGGAACACGGCGTATAGAACGCCCGCTCGTCATTCTGCATTGGACTGGCGGCAGTGGTTCGATTGTCGAAATGCGACGGCCGCCAAGTCACGACAATGTCGCCCGGCACCAGCCTCCAAAGCTCTTCGTCGCTTAGGCCTCCAGCGGGGTTTGTTGCTATGTTGCTGCGCTGGGTCACTGTGCTTGTAGCGGTGGCAATCGCTAGGGCCGCGCCGCGCTTTGGCACATGGCTAACACCATCGGCGTCGTCCCCGACCTTGCCAGAGGCTGAAGTCGGAAGAGCCAATCCAAAGTCGAGGTCGTGGAACTCGGCCCTAACCTCGGCGCCGAAGCCCGTCGAGCGCAGGATCACCGTGGCGACATAGTTGTGATCGATCTGTAGCTCGCATTCGAGTCGCTCCAGCAGGGGACGGGCGGCACGGTCGACGGGCACGCTCACCACCGCGAGCGTGCGGCGCGGGTCATCTGGACTCGCCACACCGATGCGCGCCGGCTTCGCAAACTCGACTACCGCAACGCCCTCTCGCGGATCGACGCAGTAGAGACGGGTGTTTGCGGCGTTGATTACCTCGTTTTCGACCGGGAGCCTGAGCCCAGCGCTAACCAAGGGATGATACGCGCCCCGCCCAGACCCATCTGCAACAAGGATTTCAAGAGGCTTGGAGAGAGTTAGCCGCAGGCCGTCGTGAGCGATCCACGCGGCACCCTCGGCGATGATCCGGTCGCCGTTCGCAAGTCGGGGCACACGCCCCGGGAAACGCTCGGTCAGACCATTTCGAATCGCAGGCATGTTCACCATGCCGCCCGTTGCCAGACAGAGCTCGATGTCCTGATAGGTAAGGCGCGCACGTTCGAGCACTGTGTCGATCAGCGCGAGTCCGCGTGTGACCACGCTGCGGCTGGTCTCTTCCAGCTCGCCTTGCGTGACCGCGGCTCGCAGGTCCTTGGGCGCTCCGTCCGTCCTCAAATAATTTCGGATGATGATGTCGTCGCGGTCGATTTTTGGATCGGAGAGTTCGATCTTTATGCGCTCGCACTCGTTGAGGAGCTTCGCGGCCATACCGGGCTGCTCCAACGCGGTGATGTCGTCGAGCTTATGCAGGGTGGCGTGCTTGGTGCGGATCAGGTTGCGCAGCTTGTTATCGAACTCGTCGCCCCCGACCTCGTTATCGCCCGCACTTATGACCTGCATAATGCATCCGCCCTGGATGCGGCAGAGAGTCAGGTCGAGCGTGCCACCACCCCAGTCGAATACCAGCACGGACCTCCCTTCCAGGCGCGCAAGCTCCCGGTTGAGATCAGGTAGCGAGCGCAGGTAACCGTAGAGCGCCGCCACGGGCTCATGCACGAACTGCACGACCGAGATGCCCGCTGCCCTCGCCGCCTCGCGAAGAGCACGCCGCTCGGCGCCGCCGAAGTCGACGGGAATGGTCAGTACAGCCCGCTGGATGTCGTGTCCGCTTCCCTTGTCGCGCGGCATTGCGGCATCTCGTTTGATGTGCCTAAGCACCTCGGCGACCGCATCGACGGGCTCGACTGGCCTGCCATCGACGAAAATCGGCCCGTTCCGTCGAAGGCTCATCTTTGGCGAGCGCACGAAACCCGGAGGCGCGCCGCCGTCGCCGATATCGAGGTGCTGTTTCGCTTCCCGTCCCACGACCGTCTCGCTGCCGCGATACCAAATCACCGACGGGTGAGGCCGCTGGCTACGGACGTCGATCAAGGACAGCGCGCGCCCGCCGACGATTACTGAGGCGAGACTGTTGGTCGTGCCGAAATCGACCCCGAAGGTCGTGCCTTTCATTGCGCGGCCTCCTGAATGGATTTGATTGCCGATTTCAGGCGTCTGAGGGCGACATCCGGCGCCGGCGGCTGGATCTCCAGAGCGTCCACGGCATTGTCGAGCAAGGGGGCAATTCGCTCCGTAAGTAGTAGGCTCTGCTGCGCCTTCACGTTCACCATGTCGTGCCCAAAGTGCTGCCGGCTTTCCTCCAACTGCCGTATCAGTGCGTCGCGCTCGGCAGCGAGGGCATCGCGTTCTCGTGCGAGCGCGTCCCGCTCACCTGACACCTCAGCGATCCGGGCCTGAGCTTCCGCCAGACGACTCTCTAGAGCGGCCCGACGCTGTCGCTCCATGTCGAGCGTCGCCCTCGCGTCCCTCAGACCGCGTCCGAGCAGCGTTGCGATTGCGGCAGCGCGCTTCACATCGCTGAGCTTGCCGGTGACCAGCCCTTTGCGAACCGCCTCCCGAAGCGAGGCTTCCGAACCCGGGAACGTGTCTCGCAAGATGTCGAGCGCCCCGACCATGTCGAGCGACCGCTGGGTGCCCAGCCACGCCAGTGTCAGCAGCAGCAGGGTTTCGGATCGTTGACGCAGCTGCTGGTCGCCGCTCACGAGCCCGGGTGCGAGATCGCGGTGAACGCGACGGAACGTGGCGTCCGCGTCCGGGTCAAAGGGCTCGAACGCTCCCGGAACCTTGCTCTTGAGGAACGCAATGGTTGCTTGCCACACCCACCGGTCGATGACCTTCGGAAGGCCCGGCTGCGTCGCCAGCGACAGGAGACGCGCTCCGTTCGGGTCATTCTGCTCGGCTAGTCTCGACGCTTCTGCGAGATCCTCATCGGCAAACCGCCCAACCTTGGCGGTCTTGACAGATTTCACGAAAACTCCCGGAGGCACCGGTTTCTCGCCGAAGTAGGTTGCCAGTGTCGGGTCGACGAGCGGCTGCTCGGACCGCTTCGCCTTGCCAGCTTTCCCGCGTGGACCTTCGGCCTTCGGTTCCACTGCCGGAGTGTCAGGCGCAGCGCCACCCGGCTCCGTCGCATCAACAGCCGGGGCATTCGGCACCATGGGATCGGAATCGTTCACGCTGTCACCGCTTCGAGACATTCTGACGCCCAGGTCGAGAAGGGATATATCGCGGAGATGCTTTCGAGGGGCTCAACCGCGGCGCGCCTCGCACCAAGGCGCCATGCAACCACGGCCCACAGCGCCAAAGCTTTCTGCTGATCCATCAAGTCAAGCGTCCCGGCGCTCGCCACTTGCCGGCACTCATCCCCAAGCACTGGACTCCACCGCCGTTCGGCGAAGAGACGCTCGCACAGAGCAAGGATGCGCGAAGTGCCGTGATCGATAGGGCAAACGGGTCGTCGGGCGCCGGAGATCGCAATGGGGGCGTTGCCGAGGTGGTCTGGTCCTCTCATCGCCATCGTTGCCGCATCGAGCGCTATGTGACCCGTCATGGTACCGGCGCCCGAAAAGTCGTTCAGAGCGAACCGCATCAAAGCACATAGCAGTCTGGGCAGGGGCCGTTGATAAGGTGAGAGCTTGAGCAGCGCCGAGCCGAAGAGCTCCCGATATCTTGCAAGCGGCGACGTGATGCCCTGGTCTGACGGGCGCTCCTTGATCAGCAGCCCATCCACATACTCGGCAAATCCTTTAGCGTAGTCGCTCTGCAAGCCTTGGCATCGCCGATCACCCATGAACTCGTCGATGGACCGAAGCGAAGGGTTGTCGCTGTTCAGATGCTCTTTGAACGCCTGCTCAACCGCTTCAAGCGCCGCAGGGCTGATGACGCGTATGTCGAGTTCATAAGCGCCCTGGACGGGCGTCGCGCCACGCTGGGAAGCGTTCTGGAGGTGCACACGCACACAACCGTCGACGAGCCCGGCAATCGTCGCCGCGAGCTGCTTCGGAGTCACTGAGGTGAACGGGCCGCGATCGACCGAGATTTCAGCCGATGTTGCGTTCGTGATTGCGACCTGCTGCGCACGGAAGCGTCGGCGAATCAAATGGGTTGAGGAGGGCTCCCGACCCTCAATCAGCAGCATCGGTCTGGCGACATGATGGGCGTCCGAGAGGTGCGCCTGGAATGCCGTGGCGCTGTGCAGGACCATGGAGCAGAAAGGGCACGGGAACGTGGGAAGCCTCGGACCGCCCGGCTCTGGCGCCGGCTCCGTCGCAGACAAGATTCGTTCCCAGGCGTCCTCGTGGACCCAGCCAAATGTCGGCATTTGATGTGGTGCGTTCTGCCCTCAGCAAGGATAACAAGTACAAACCTCCTGTCCACGGGCTTTCAGAGTGAGGCCCATTTCCGCAGTGGCCGGGGTTGATTGATCCCTCTTGCCACTTGGGTTCTGCCCCTTTCCACCGCTTTCCGCCGTGCCCCCATGGGAGGGGTCGGAGCAGATTGCTGGCCGGCGTCGACCGTTGCTGAGTGCGTCGACGCGAGAGGCATGGCATGAAGGCGCACCTGACCGAGCGGGCCATCAAAGCGTTAGAGCCCGGTCCGAAGAACATCATCGTCTACGATCAAGCTGTCACCGGCTTCGGCGTACGCGTCACCTCTGCGGGTGCACGTTCTTTCGTGCTCACCTACCGCATTGACGGCCGCGAGCGCCGCCTCACCATCGGCGCTTGGCCTGACTGGTCGGTGACGGCCGCGCGCGAGGAAGCCAAGCGCCTCAAGCGCGAGATCGATCAGGGCCGCGACCCTTTAGGTGAACGCGCCGAGACCCGCTCGGCGCCGCTTGTGCGAGACCTGATCCAGCGCTACCTCGCCGAGCACGCCTCCAAGCTCTCGGCCCGCAACGCCTCCGATCAGGCCTCGATGCTCCGCAGCTTCGTCGAGCCGGTCTGGGGTTCGCGCAAGGTGGAGGACATCACGCACGAAGACGTGGACCGCCTCCTCGCCGAGGTCGCCAAGGGCCGGCCGCGCTCGCACCATGCCAAGGGCCGATCGAAGGCCAAGCGCGCCCGCAAGAAGCAGTGCGGTCCGAAACCTACCGCGATCCGCGCGAACCGGGTCGGCGAGGTCGTGCGCAAGATGTTCAACCTCGCCGTCCGCTGGCGCATGCGGCCCGACAACCCCGCCCAAGGATTCGCCCGCGTGCCGGAGTATCCAAGGGAGCGCTATCTCTCGCGCGACGAGATCGAGCGCTTGAGCCGGGTCATCGCCGACCATCCGAACCGGCGTGCCGCTGACGTGATCCGGCTCCTCATGTTCACCGGCGCCCGCCGCGGCGAGGTGCTCAACGCGCGCTGGGAACAGTTCAACCTCGAGGACGGCATCTGGACGAAGCCGGCCGCCACCACGAAGCAGCGGCGGCTGCATCGCACGCCGATCTCCGGTGCGGCGGTCCAGCTCCTGCGCACGATTCGGCTGCGGGTGCCGAAGACCTGCCCATGGGTCTTCCCGGGCGACGCTCCGGACAAGCCCTTGCAGGAGATCAAGCGCTTTTGGGACGACGTGCGGGTCAAGGCGAAGCTCGAAGATGTGCGCATCCACGATCTGCGGCATACCTTCGCCTCCCTACTGGTCTCGGGCGGCATGAGCCTGCCGATGATTGGCAAGCTGCTCGGCCATACCCAGGTCCAGACCACGCACCGATACGCGCATCTGTTCGACGACCCGCTGCGGGTCGGGCTTGATCAGGTGGGCGAGATGCTCCGCACGCCGCTCAAGGTGGTCGGAACCGACGCAGCTGACGCAGCTTAAGATTTTCCCGATCGGTGCAATTTAGCCCGACAAAGATGATTGGTTAGCTATATTTCCCGATCGGTAAAGATCGGGCTGGACAGCCCCTTTGCGGGGCCTTATTTTCCCGTTCGGGAAAGTCATGCTGAAGCGCACGCTTACACCCGCCGACATCGGCGCTCTTGTCCGCACCGCCCGGAAGGCGCAAGGGCTGCGGCAGGACGAGCTTGCCGGTGCGGCCGGGGTCGGCTTGCGCTTCATCGTCGAGCTCGAAGCCGGCAAGCCGACGGCCCAGATTGGCAAGACGCTCCAGGTCCTGGAAGCGCTCGGCTGCACCTTCGATATCAAGCCGCCGAGCGGTCAGCCAACATGACCCGGGTTCTCAACGTATGGTGGGGCGGCGAGCACGTCGGCCAGCTCACGCAGGACCGGCACGGAGAGCTTGGCTTCACGTATAGCGAAGCGTGGCTCGACCGCCCGGATGCGCCTCCCCTCTCCGTGAGCTTGCCGAAGCGTCGCGAACCCTTTTCGCGACGCGAGTGCCGCCCCTTCTTCAGCGGCCTTCTGCCCGAGGAGAGCCAGCGCGAGGCTGTCGCACAGGTGCTCGGGGTCTCGCGCGCCAACGACTTCGCGCTCCTTGACCGCCTGGGCGGCGATGTGGCGGGGGCGCTTCAGCTGCTCCCGCCCGACGAGAAGCTGCGCGATGAAAGCGGCCCGTTCACGCCGAGGGCTCTCGATGATGAGCGCCTCGCTCAGATCCTGACCGCTCTACCCGCCCGCCCGCTCCTTGCCGGCGAGGAGGGGCTTCGCCTGTCGCTCGCCGGCGCGCAGGCGAAGCTGCCGGTCGTTCTCGTGGATGGCGCCATCGCGCTGCCGGCGCCGGGACAGCCCACGACCCATATCCTAAAGCCGCCGATCGCCCGCTTTCCGGCAACAACCGAGAACGAAGCCTTCATCATGGGCTTGGCGAGAGCGGTCGGGCTCGAAGTCGCTCCCGTCGAAGCGCGCTCCGTTCAGAACCGCCCCTTCCTGCTCGTTCAGCGCTACGACCGCGTGGTGGACGGCGGCTCGGTCCGCCGAATCCATCAGGAGGACTTCTGCCAGGCGCTCGGTGTGCCGCCGGAAACGAAGTATGCGGCCGAGGGCGGTCCTGGCTTCCGAGAATGCTTCGGCCTCTTGCGCCGTGTGGCGGCGCGCCCTGCTGTGGATGTGCTCAAGCTCCTTGATGCGGCGATTTTCAACCTGATCGTCGGCAACGCCGACGCTCACGGCAAGAACTTCTCCCTGCTCTATGACGTCCCTGGGCCGCGCCTCGCCCCGCTCTACGATCTGCTCTCGACGATTGCTTATCCAGAGCTCTCGGCGAAGCTCGCGATGAAGATCGGCAGAAGAGCGACGCTCGAGGAGTTGGACGCGAGGGCCTGGGCCGCCTTTGCCGCCGATGCGGGTCTTGGCCTGCCACTTGTGAGGAGGCGGATGCGAGATCTTGCCAGCCGTGTGGAGCAGCAAGCTCGATCAACGGCGGAGCAGCTTGTCAGCCCGGGGCTGGACCGAGACGCCCTCGAACGGCTCGTCGACGCTGTTAAGCGTCGTGCCCTGGTCGCTGCGGCGAGCGTCAAGACGAGCGCCTGAACGAGACGGTCCTTTCTGCCCCTTTGCGCCCCTTTCCGCCGTGCTCAGGAAGGGAACTTGCGTGGTGATTAGCAGGCCTTCGGCGCTCCAGCCGCGAGGCCCGGCATGGCGATCAGTCCTGATCTCGAACCCGATCACGAGGCGATGCACCGACACGTGCAGTCCCTGTTCGGGGGCGCAAGCGCTTGGGCGTTGGGCGGGCTCGTAGAGCTCGCCTGGATTGATCTGCCGATGCTCATGCTGACACCGGCCGGGTGAAGGGGACGACGTTCGACGATTGATTGTACTCGGGAAGCTCGCCCGCAGTTTCGTCGGAGAGCCTTTCGAGCGGCCTCACAACAGTTTCTTCCCAAAGCCTCTCCATCACGCCTTCAAGCTTCTGGTGAAGCTCAGTCTGCGCATCGAACCATTCACGAATGAGCCGCTCAACGCGGACCTTGAATCCCGGCCCCGCTCCCCACTGCGCTGCGCACTTCGACCAGAGCGCCGCATCCGCCTCCAGCGGCCCCCGATAGACCTCCACGGTCGCTGTGCGCGCCGCTTCGGCAAACGCGCGACGCCAACCGGCGGCGCTGGTTTCGACTTGTTGGATAGTCTTCTGCGCAAGCGTCAGATCGCCATCCTGCTTGAGCGTGTCGAGCACGCCTTGTAGCTTCTCGAACCATGTTTTCGAGCGAAGGAGGGCGTCCTTTGCACCGCCTGCGCCGACCTGATGGCTGACGCTGAAATTGTAGTACTCGCCCTTCCGGCGGGTCATCGCCCAAACCGTTGAAGCGTAGCGAATGCCCGCCATCGTCTCGATCAGCTCCTGCGCGGGCTGCCGAACCCGCGGCGGCAGCGGAGCGTGAGCGCCTAGAAAGTGAGAAAGGCGATCGGCGACCGCCTGCACCGCCGCCGTGAAGGCTTGAGTCTCGTGATTGCGGACAACCTCATCGGCGGCAGCGCACTCGTCGAGCAGCCGGTCCTCGTACGACTTTCTCAATTGAACGATTTGCTCGATCAGCTGCTGGCGGACCTTCGCGGCGTCGTCCTTCTTTGCATTGAAGAAAAAGATTGGCACGCCATTAAGCGCGCCATCGCCGCTTGCGAGCGTACGAAGGATTTGATCGCGCTTCAGCTGATAACCGTCCTCATCATCGATCGGCGGCTCGCCGTCGTCCGTCTTGACCGCCAAGGCTTCGTCGTCGCGCGGCAGAGCCAGGACGGAGACCTTGCCCGCATCGACGCGGACGCCGTGGGCGTTCCGGAGGTGATCGAGCAGGAGCTGAACGGATGTACTTGGGGCCTGGTTGAAGGTGGAGCACAGCACGACGTGAGTCCGGGCATCCTTCAAGCGCGCGTCCAAGTCGGCGCGAACCACGATCTCATCCAAGCCCTTGGTGTCGACCACCGAGAGGGTAATGCCCGCCAGTTCGGAACCGAAGCCCGGGATCAGCAGGTCGATGGAAGCGGGCATCGGCACGTCGCCGACCCGCCCGTTGTTGATGTCGCGGAACAGCTTACGAAGCTGCTGCATCGCCGTCTTTGCTCCCGCGTCCTCGATCCAAATTTCGCGGCGGGTGCGGCGCTCAAGGTCCATTCGTTCGATCACGCGCGCGCGGAACTCCTCCTCGGTCGCGCACTGCGCCGCGAGTTCGGCGGCCTGATCGCGCGACGTGGTTCGCCCCTGCGCATCGCGCTCGCGCTTGACGGTCAGCCCAGACATGTTCCGCAAGGCCCGCTGAACTTCCTCGCTGACGTTGACGCTGTCGTTCCTCTGACCGTCCGCCGCCACCCGGCGCAGCCAAGTCGCCGCGCAGAAGTCGGAGACGAGATTACGCATCTCCTCATCGGATTGCGCCTGCACGACAATCCCGTATCCAGGCCCTCGCCTGATGTTGACTTCGCACAAGGTCGTGTGACCGCCACCGGTTTCGAGCACCACACGGTCTCGTAGGTCAGCCGTGGAAGAGCTCGGGTCCAAGAGACCATACAGAAAGCTGATCGCGGTCGATTTGCCGACGCCGACCTCGCCGATGAAGGCGATCTGGTGGGTCGTCTTGCCCAGATACACGGCTGAAGCATGGATCGCCGCGCGCTGTCTCTCCAGCTGGCGCTTAAGCGGCCAAGGACGTTCTTCCTGATCAAGGAAGGCGGCAATCTGCTTGAGCTGCTCTTCTGCCAACTCGAGGATGTGGCGCTGAGGGTTCGTGAACTCAGGGCGCTCAACGTGCTCCCAGCTCTTATCTAGAAAGCGCCGGTATTCGCTCGCGCCCTTGGAGCCGAGCGCTTCCAGAGCCTCGATGACCCGACTTAGTTCTGCCGACCCGCTGGCCTCACCTTTCTCGATCCGAGAGATCCGGCTTTGATCGACGCCAGCCTTCGCGGCGAGCTGGCTTTGTGTAACGCCGGCTTCGGCGCGGAATTGCGAAATGTCTTGGCCTATCGTCGCCGGAGCTTGAGCTGATTGCATGCTGCCCTCCCAAGGCGCCACCCCGGCACCTCGTTTCCATGTACATGGTGGCTAGCATAAATGTAATGTCATTCTTTCATAAATTTTGGCGAAGCCCCGGGACGCTGCAGCGACACTACGTAGAACATCCCGCGCCGTTGCAGCACGAGCCTTCCCCCAGACCGGTTCGCACCTTGAGGTTCGCAGTGCGCAGGTTCGCACGAATGCGGTTCGCACCTCGCGTGCGGAGCCTTGTCCGAGCTGGTCGGCGGAGGCGGTGTGATGGCCCTGCCACCCCGCCCCTTTGTGCCCCTGCCGGAGGTCGCCTCCTGCTGGAAGATCTCGGCGGAAGAGATCGTGAGCTGGTCCGTCGACCGCATGATCGACATCGCGATCATCCTACCCTTGGTCGAGACCTCGGCGGGGCTGAAGGCTTCTGGCTTCAGCCTGGTTGCCGGGGAAGATGTGTTCGGGCTCGTGCGCGAGTGCGGCGCCCGAGCTGATGCCGTCACCATCCGCCGCTTCCGCCGATCGCGCACAAGCGACTGGGAGATGATCGCCAGCCCTCTCGACGGCATTCCGGTGCGTGCTGAAGATCTCGGCGTTCTCAGCGCCGAGCTCGTGCGCGTCGGCCAGCTGTGGGACGTGTTGATCCCCCGGAGCGATCCGCCTGCCGGCCCCAAGCCTCACAAGCCGGGGCCGGGCGCCACCCCGAAGTACGATTGGGATCGGTTTGCGGGCGCGGTGGCGCTTCAGATCCACGAGCACGGAAAGCCCAAGAGCCGGCGAGAGCTCGCCCGCCTGATGCGAGAGTGGTTCTTGCGGGTTTATGGGTCAGCACCGGACGACCGCACGTTGGAGAAGCGCATCCAGGCGATGTGGGTCGAAATCAGCGCCTGTGATGACGAGCCGATCGTCTTTGACGCACGGGCGAATGCGAGAAACGGAGGCCAAGGCTCCTGCTCCGGGCCTCACGCTGGTCATGCCCGACAGGCGCCAGAGCGCTGACGCCGCGCCGGGGCGCGGCGTCTCTCCAGGCGGTATCCGGATTGGATCAGGCCGAGGGGTTTACGCGCGCTTCGATCGCGATCACCGCGAGGTCGCGGTAGCGGGCCATGGCACGCGGGCTGGTCGAGACCGGGTTGATGGTCACCGCCTTCAGGCCCGTGGCATCACCGGCCTCGGCCATCGCGACCAGCTTGGCCAGTTTGGTCCGGAACCGGACATGCGTCGCGGCCGAGAAGTCGGGTGGGGTCGGCAACTCGCCCCGACGCGCGGCCTCCTCGATCGCGGCCTGTTTGCTCTTCGATGTGCCCGCCGTGTCCTTCGGCTGCGGCCTGCGACGCCCAGGCCCTGTCGCTGGCGTGGCGATGGGCGCGGCAGTCTTGGCCGGCTCGGGCGCGATCGCTTCCCAAGTGAAGCCACCCTCGACCTTGTGGGTGCGGAAATGCGTGCCCTCCTGGGCGTCTGCACCGAGCGCCTTGCGGGCGGCGCGCTGGGCGTTGAAGCGCTTGGCGAAGGTGGCAGGCACGCTGGTCTTGGTCACGGGGGTCTCCGTCGGCTGGTTGATGCTGGGATGGATGGTGTCGGCGACCGCGGTGCGCCCTTGCGCGTCGATGGCGTAGACGAGGGCGGGCCGGCGGAAGCCGTCGGCCATCACCTGCGCCGCCCGGCGTGCCTCATCGCGGGTCTGGAAGCGGCGGGTGATCCGTCCGCCAGCCTGCATGAAGGCGGACCAAGAGGTCGCGTTGGCGACGATGCCGGCGTTGAAGTCGTCGGCGGGGTGGGGCTTGCGGGCCATGCGTCTTGCTCCGTGTGCTCGACGGAGCGGACTGACGCTCGACACAAGATCAGGAGCAACTGGAGAGAGCGGACCTGAGCCGTGCTACGTCGGCAAAGCGCGAATGCGGAGACAGCATGGCGGTCCCTTTTTCTCCCCTCGACTGGGGCCGATCCGGAGGGTGGGTCGGAACCCTGGGGCGGCAAGTCGGGCGATGCACATGCGACACATCGGACGAGCCATGTCGAATCTGGCACCTATGACCCAGAGGAATCCCGACCTCCATGCGGTAATGTGCCCGCGGTTGAATCAGGACGGGCGCGAGCCATAAGCGGCCAAGAGAACGCCGGTTTATAGAGCGATCGGAGGTAAGAGGGCATGTTTCTTGAGGAGTTTGCGCAGCGTCCCTTGTCGCAAGCCGCTCCTGGACTGACGCCTGAAGCGCTTTTCATCGGTCCCGGCGATTTGGCGCTCGAAGTCGCCGTTTATCGAGCCGCATCCCGCCCAACGGCTGGGATGCTGCAAGCGGCGTGGAATGCGAGGCGCGGGGGCCGCGCGACACCTGTGCTGGTCGTTGCATTTTACCAGGATCGGGCCTGGCTCTGCGGCCCGACGGGCGAGACGCTGCCCATCCATGGCGACAAGGACCGGGGCGCGATCGAACGTCTTTGCGCCACTGCTTTGCGGCAGCCCGACCGACACGCCGCCTTGATCTTTCTCGCGCAGGCCCTGCCGTCACTCGACACGCCGGTACCGGGCATTCGCAACGAGGGTCTCTTCGCGCTCCATGAGCTGACGAACGACGTGCCCCAGCAGCCAGTCTGGCGGGACTACGTGGCTCGCGCGCGGGGGGTGGTCGGAGCGGAGGGGCGCGAGCTCCTCAAGCGGCTTGGCTACACGATGGAGCGGCTCGATAACCTCACGCTGCTTCTGCGCGGGGGAGAGCGCCGGCTCGCCCTTGCCGTGCTGCTGGACCAGTCGGAAGTGCCAGAGGCCGGGACGCAGCGTTTCAACTCGCTGTCCCCCGTCTCCTACGCCCTCGCGAAGGCCGACGCCGAAAACCTCGACTGGGTGCTTGTGGCGCAGAGCGACCGGCTGCGGCTCTACCCGACCAAGGTCGGCGTGGGCGTCGGGAGACGAGGCCGCACCGAGACCTATGTCGAGCTACAGACCTCAGTCTTGGCCGATCAGCATCTCGGCTACCTTCCGCTCCTGTTTTCCGCCGATTCGCTCAAGCCGGATGGCGCCGTCGCGAAGCTCCTCGAGGATTCGAAGCGCTTCGCCGCTTCGATCGCCGATCGCCTGCGGGAGCGCATTTACGACAGCGTGGTCCCCCTGCTCGCGCGAGGCGTGGTCCAGGCGCGCGGCCTGAAGAACCCGACGGCGGACGAACTCGCGCTCACCTATCGGATGGCGCTGACCGTCCTCTTCCGCCTGCTGTTCGTCGCTTACGCCGAAGATCGCGACCTCCTCCCCTTTCGCATGAGCGAGCCGTACCGGAACCGCTCCCTGAAGCGCAAAGCGCAGGAGCTGGCGGATCACTTCCGGGCGCAGCGACCGATCACGCCCGGCACGAGCCACTGGGACGAGGTCACCCGAATCTGGACGGCAATCGAGAAAGGCGACACGGAGCTTTCCGTGCCGCCCTACAATGGCGGCCTGTTCACCAGCGACCCGGCTGTGTCCGCCGCGGGGGCGGAGCTCGCCCGCATCCGGCTGCCGAACGAGCTGTTCCAGCCTGCCTTGCGCGACCTTCTGCTGCTCGACCTAGAGCCGGTGGACTTCCGGTCCCTCGGCGTGCGCGAGTTCGGCACCATCTACGAGGGCCTGCTCGAATCCGAGCTGTCCGTCGCCGAGCAGGATCTCGGATTGGACCCCAAGGGCTCCTATGTCCCGGCCAAGAACAAGGTCGCGGTGGTCGTCCCGAAAGGCGAGGTCTACCTCCACGACAAGTCCGGCGCGCGGAAGTCTTCGGGCAGCTATTTCACCAAGAGCTTCGCGGTCGAGCACCTACTCGACAAGGCGCTCGTCCCCGCGCTCGAGGACCACCTCGCGCGGCTGCGCGTGATGACGGATGCGGACGCGGCCGAGGCGTTCTTCGACTTCCGGGTGGCCGACATTGCCATGGGGTCCGGCCACTTCCTCGTGGCCGCGGTGGACCGCATCGAGAAGGCGTTCAGCGATTATCTCGCCGACCCGCAGGCGCGGGGCGCCGCCGGGGTGCGGGCGGAGCTTGCCGCGCTGAAAGAGGCTGCCAAGGGGCAGCTCGGTGAGCTTGCCGACCAGATGGCCTTCGAGGACGGCCAGCTACTGCGGCGCCTGATCGCCCGGCGCTGCATCTACGGGGTCGACCTCAACCCGCTCTCGGTCGAGCTGACGCGGCTGTCGATCTGGATTCACACCTTCGTGCCGGGCCTGCCGCTCTCCGTGCTCGATCACAACCTCGTCGTCGGCAATGCGCTCATCGGCATCGGCTCGATCGACGAGATCCGTAAGCCGTTCGAGGAAGCCGGCACGAGCCTGTTCCCGGTCGATGCCGACAACCTCCTCGGCCAAGCGGCGCGGCCGTTGAAGCGGCTTGCGAATCTCGCCGACGCGACGCTCGCTGACGTGTCCAAAGCGCGTGACGCGATGGCCGAGGCGCGCGTGCTCGTCGGCGACACCAAGGCTCTTTGCGACATCATCACGGCGCAGCGGATCGACCCGACCGTTCAGTACCAGTTCGAGACCTGGGAGAAGGAGCGCACGAAGGTTCAGGCGCATCCCGCGCGCCACAAGGCCGCGAAAGTGCTCGCCGGCCTCTCGGCCTTCCATTTCCCCGTCGCTTTCCCGGAGGTTTTTCTGCGCAAGCGCTCCGGCTTCGACGTGCTCTTGGGCAATCCGCCGTGGCAGGAGGCGACCATCGAGGACCATGCCTTCTGGGCGCGGCACTTCCCCGGCCTGCGAGGATTGCGGCAGGTGGAGCTCGAACGAGAGCGCGAGCGCTTGCGCAAGGTGCGGCCGGACCTCGAAGCCGAGCTGGCGCGCGAGGTCGAAGAGGCCACCCGCATCCGCAAGGCCCTGACCTCGGGGGCCTACCCCGGGATGGGGACGGGCGACCCTGACTTCTACAAGGCGTTCGCCTGGCGATTCTGGAACCTCGCGGTCGCTGCCGGGGGCCGCATCGGCGTGGTCCTGCCGCGCAGCGCTTTTGCCGCCAAAGGCTCGGAGCTGTTCCGGAAATCGATGTTCGCCGAGGCCGCGTCTGTCGATCTCACGATGGTGCTTAACAACAAGAAGTGGGTCTTCGACGAGGTTCATCCGCAGTACACGATTGGCCTTGCCGCCGTTAAGCGGGGCAAGCCGGAAGGCTCGTCCATCGCCCTGCGCGGTCCCTTCGCCGATCTGGAGGCGTTCCTGGCCGGGCATGGATCGACGGGCGCTCGCTTCGCCGCCGGTGAGGTGCTGGCCTGGAACGATACCGCCTCCCTGCCGCTCCTTCCGACCGAGCAGTCCATCGAGGTCTTCGCGCAGCTTCGCAAGGCGCCGCGGCTCGACCTGAACGACGGCAAGAGCTGGCGCGCGCGGCCGGATCGTGAGTTGGACGCGACAAACCAACGAAACCTGATGACCTTTGTCGAGGAAAGGCCAAAGGGGTTCTGGCCCGTCTTCAAGGGCGAGTCCTTCGACATTTGGGAGCCGGATCGCGGTTCTGAGACCTATTACGCCTGGGCCGATCCGAAGCCGGCGCAGGACTGGCTTTACGCCAAGCGGATGCGCGCCGGGAACAGCGCCCGCGACGGGGCGCACGGCGAGTTTCCTCTTTCCTATCGCCAGAAGCGGGACACGCTCCCCTGCTTCAAGCCGCGGATCGCCTTCCGGGACGTGACGCGCGCAACCGATTCTCGCACGGTGCGTGCCGCCCTCGTGCCACCCAAGGTGTTCATCACCAACAAAGGTCCCTATCTCCTTTGGCCACGGGGCGATGAGAAGGATCAGGCCTTTCTTCTCGGCTGCCTTTCGACAATACCGCTCGATTGGTACGCTCGCCGATTTGTCGAAGTGAACCTGAACTACTTTATCTTCAACCCGTTGCCCATTCCTCGCCCGCCGTGCACCGACAAGCGCTGGTCCCGCGTCGTCGCGCTCGCCGGCCGTCTCGCCGCGCCGGACGAGCGCTTCGCCGATTGGGCCAAGGCCGTCGGCGTCGCGCACGGCCCGCTCGATCCCGCCGAGAAGCAGGACATGATCCATGAGCTCGATGCGGTCGTCGCGCGTCTCTACGGCCTAACCGAAGCGCAGCTCACCCACATCTTCGAGACCTTCCACGAAGGCTGGGATTACGAGCCGCGTCTCAAGGCCGTGCTGAAGCACTTCGGCAAGTGGAGCGCTTAATGGCGCGGGCCGCGGCCTTACGCGTCGATGTCCGGCCGGCGATGTTGCGCTGGGCGCGCGAACGTGCGCGGCTCACAATCAACGATCTCGCCGGCCGCTTCCCCAAGCTCGCCGCGTGGGAGGAGGAAGGGACCGAGGCGCAGCCGACGCTGAGGCAGCTCGAGGAGTTCGCGAAGGCCACGCATACGCCGATCGGCTATCTCTTCCTGCCCGAGCCGCCGGTCGAGCCTGTGCCGATCCCGGATTTCCGGACCCATGCCGGCCGCGCGATCGAACGGCCGAGCCCGGACCTGCTCGACACGATCTATCTCTGTCAGCAGCGTCAGGAATGGTATCGCGATTTTGTGCGTTCGAGCCGGGGCGAGCGGCTCACTTTCGTTGGCTCCGCGACCACCAACAGCGACGTCATCGAGACGGCCGCGGCGATGCGCGACGCGCTCGGATTCGATATCGCGGAGCGGCGCGACTGCCCCACATGGACCGAGGCGCTGCGCCGCTTCGTCGAGCGCGCCGACGCGATCGGCGTGCTCGTGATGATCAACGGGGTCGTGGGCTCCAACACCCACCGCAAGCTCGACCCCGACGAGTTCCGGGGCTTCGCGCTCGCCGACGGCCTCGCCCCCTTGGTCTTCATCAACGGCGCGGACACGAAGTCCGCCCAAATGTTCACGCTGGCCCACGAGCTCGCCCACCTGTGGCTGGGGCAAAGCGCGCTCTCGAACGTCGAACCGGTCTCGGCGCCCGTCCAGACGGTCGAAAGCTGGTGCAACCGTGTCGCCGCCGAGCTGCTCGTTCCGCTCGCCGCCTTCCGCGACACTTATCGGCAAGGCGAGCCGCTCGGCGATGCGCTCGCGCGCCTTGCCCGCACCTTCAAGGTAAGCACGCTGGTCATTCTGCGCCGGATGCATGATGCGGGAGGCTTGAGCCGAGACGCGTTCTGGGCCGCCTACCACGAGGAGCTTCATCGCTTGGAGCAGCTGCGCGGCAGCGGGGACGGTGGCGGTGATTTCTATCGCACGCTCAGCGCCCGGGTCGGCAAGCGCTTCGCCCGCGCGCTTGTGGTCAGCACCCTGGAGGGCCAGACGCTCCATCGCGATGCGTTCCGCCTGCTCGGCTTTACCAAGCATTCGACCTTTCAGGAGCTCGCGCACAATCTGGGGGTCGCTTGATGGCGTATCTCCTGGACGCGAACGTTTTCATTCAGGCCAAGAATCTTCACTACGGTTTCGACTTCTGCCCCGCCTTTTGGGAGTGGCTGATCGTCGGTAATCGCGATGGCAAAGTATTCAGCATCGAGAAGGTGGGCGACGAGATTGCCGCCGGAGACGACGAGCTATCGACCTGGGCAGCGCAGCGCGGCGCGGGTTTCTTTCTGAGGCCCGATGCCGCCGTGCTTCCAAGGCTCGGCGCCGTAAGTGCATGGGCCAGTAGCCAGAACTACGAGCAGGCTGCGGTCAGCACCTTCCTCCAATTGGCAGACTACTACTTGGTAGGACAGGCGCTCGCCGGCGCCCATACGGTCGTCACACACGAGGTCGCCTCAACGTCGACCAGGAAGATTAAGATACCCGACGCATGCATCGGCCTTGGCGTGAAGCATATGACGCCATACGCCATGCTGCGCGCGGAGGGCGCGCGTTTCGTGCTGGGGCAGCAAGGATGATCGGGCCGGAGTTCATCGACAATAGGAACGGCAACACGCTGGCGGCGGCTCTCGCAGCCATCCTCTCGGGCACGGGGTCAAATGGAGGCTTGCAGGAATCTGCGCCTCCTGGCCGCCTCGACATTGCGTCGGCGTTCTTCAGCCCGGCCGGGTTCTCCGAGATCGTCGACCACCTCAATGGGCTGGAGAAGATTCGGCTGATGCTCGGGGCCGAGCCACCGCTCGACTCGCAACCGCCGCGCCGCAGACTTGACGAGACTCAGGCTCAGTTCGAGCGCCGGCTCATCCGCGAGGGGATCGCCCATTTGGAAGCCGGCTTGCGCGAGGAGCGCGACCGGCTCCCTTTTCTGCGTTCGAGCCGCGCGGCGCTGCGCCGCCTGATCGACACCCTTGCCTCCGGCCGAATGGAAACGCGGCGATACGAGCGTGCGGTCCTGCACGCGAAAGCCTACATCTTCGCGCCGGCAGATAGGAGCAATTACGGCGGTGCTGGCGTCATCGCTGGGTCGTCGAATCTGACCCGCGCTGGGGTCACCCGTAATCTCGAACTCAACCTCGGCCGCTACGACGACCCCGTCGTTGCGCAGGCGCAGGCCTGGTTCGACGAGCTCTGGGAGGAAGCAGTCCCGTTCGACCTCACCGAGCTCCTCGGCCAAGTCTTTGCGGAATGGACGCCCTTTGAGATCTTCCTGCGCGTGCTGTTCCAGCTCTATGGCGGCGAGATCGAGGAGCTGGCCAAGAAAGATGAGGGTCTGCCGCTCACCAGTTTCCAGAAGCACGGGGCGGCGCGCGCGCTTCGGCTCATCGAGGAGATCGGCGGGGCGATTGTCGCTGACGAGGTGGGCCTCGGAAAGACCTTCATCGCCGGCGAGATCATGGATCTCTACCTCAAGCGGCGGCAGCGGTGCCTGCTCATATGCCCGGCGCAGCTGCGCGACACGACCTGGGCGAAGTTCCGCTCCGCTCACTTCTTGGGCGATGTCGAGTGCCTTTCTTATGAGGAACTCGCGATCGATCGGCAGATCGCCATGGCTGAGCCGGAGCAGTTTCAGGACAAGCTGCAACGGCCACTCAAGGAGTACCAGCTCGTCGTGGTCGACGAGGCGCACAACTACCGCAACCCTGACGCTCCGACGCGCGCGGCCGTGCTCCGAAAGCTTCTCTGGGGCCAGCGGCGCGATGTCCTCCTGCTCACCGCCACACCCGTCAATAACTCCCTTTGGGACCTCTATCACCTGCTTCGCTTCTTCGTGCGCCAGGACGCATTCCTGGCGGATCGGGGCATCCTATCGATCAAGGAACGATTCGACCGGGCCGCTCGCGAGGACCCTGCCGCTCTCTCGCCTGACGTCCTCTACCCGATTATCGATGCGACGACCGTCAAGCGCACGCGGCAGTTCGTAAAGAAGCATTATGGCGGTGACACCATCACGCTGCCCGATGGCCGCACGGCCACGATCGTCTTCCCGGCGCCCCAGGCGATCACTGTCCGCTACAAGGTGTCAGGCTCCCTCTCGGCCCTGTTCGACCAAATCGAGGTTCTGCTTGATCCCGACCAGGGCTCGAAGGCGATCAGCTTTGCGCGCTACACGCCCGACCTCTATCTGATCGGAAATGGCAAGGACGACGAGGAGGAGGCTCGGGCAGCAGCAACGGTTGGTCTTCTGCGCTCCGGCCTTCTCAAGCGGTTCGAATCGTCGGCGCACGCCTTCGACCGCACGTTAGCGAAGCTGATAGACGAGCACCGCAGCTTCCTCGCCGCGCTCGACAAAGGGCACGTCGTCACAACCCGTTTCTTGCGGGAGCTCGCGGCTTCGGACGAGACCTCGCTCGACGACCTCCTCGCCGGCAGCGCCGAGACCAGCCCGGCCGGTCGATACAAGATAAAGCAGCTGCGAGAGGCCGTAGCAGGGGACCTTGCCAAGCTTGAAAGACTTCAGCGCGCCTGTCGCGAGATCACACCCGACGTGGACCCGAAGCTGGCCGCCCTGATTTCAGCA